>NZ_CP121119.1:0-3754222 GCF_029581375.1 Halomonas sp. M1 | reverse complement strand
TAGAAAATAAGCTGAAATAAAAAAGCGGCAGACAATGTTCAAGAACGACGCTTAAGAACGACGCTCAAAAACAATGCCTACCGCAAACCACCGATCAGAACGCCTGACCAGAGAGTGCTCAGTTACCGATGCTAAATGTTTGCCTACTCAAAACAGCCCACAAAACACCGGCTGATAAACGCTAAAGTGGCCCAAGGAAACCGCTAAATTTCAAACCCCAGGCCAAAGTCATTACTGGAGATAGCCATTAAACTGCCCGCACCTGATTGAATCATCTGCGCATGGGCCTTAGTGCGCGGCAACAGACGCTGGTAGTAGAAGCGCGCGGTATTCATCTTTGCCGCGTAAAACGCTTTGTCTTCACCCTCTAAAGAAGAGGAGGCTTTTTTAGCGGCAAGGGCAAACAGGTAGGCCAATGTGACGTAGCCTGAGTACATCAGGTAATCAACGCTTGCCGCGCCTACTTCCTCACGATCCTGCATCGCCTTCATGCCCACGCCCATCGTCAGCTCGCCCCACTCGACATTTAGCTTGGCCAACGGCTCAACAAACTCTTTAAGGGCTGGATTGTCCGCCTCGGTCTTGCAGAACTTATGGATCTCTTTGGTGAACACTTTAAGCGTCTCACCCTGACTCATCAGCACTTTACGACCCAGCAGATCCAATGCCTGAATACCCGTGGTACCTTCATAAAGGCGTGTAATGCGGGCATCGCGCACTAGCTGCTCCATGCCCCACTCTTTAATGAAGCCGTGACCACCAAATACCTGAACGCCCTCATTAGTGCACTCAAAACCAACTTCAGTGAGGAAGGCTTTAACAATAGGGGTTAATAGCCCAAGCAACGTTTCGGCACGATCACGCTCTTCACCCGGCTGTCCATGCTCAACGATATCGAGCATTTGCGCGGTGTAGAGCACCAGCATACGCCCGCCCTCAGAAAAGGCTTTCTGGGTAAGGAGCATGCGACGCACATCGGGATGCACGATAATCGGGTCTGCTGCTTTTTCCGGCGCCTTAGCACCAGACAACGCACGCATTTGCAGACGATCGCGAGCGTAGCTTAGTGAGTTCTGGAAACTGGCTTCCATCAGGCCTAGCCCCTGAATCCCCACCCCAAGACGAGCAGCGTTCATCATGGTGAACATGCACGCCAGGCCTTTATTAGGCGGCCCCACTAAGTAGCCGATGGCGCTATCAAAGTTCATGACACAGGTAGCGTTACCGTGAATCCCCATTTTGTGCTCAAGGGAGCCGCAGCTGACACCGTTGCGCTCACCAGGATTATTCTGAGCATCGGGAAGGAACTTCGGCACCACAAACAGAGAAATGCCTTTTGAACCTTCGGGTGCGTCAGGAAGCTTAGCCAGCACAAGGTGGACAATGTTTTCAGCTAGGTTGTGATCACCAGCTGATATAAAAATTTTAGTGCCGGTAATTGTGTAGGCATCGTTATCAGCGGGAACAGCACGCGTTTTGATTAGCCCAAGGTCGGTACCGCAGTGCGGCTCGGTAAGACACATAGTGCCTGTCCAGACACCTTCCACCAGCTTGGTTAGGTACGTTGCTTTTTGCTCATCCGTACCGTGGTGCCTAAGAGCATCAGCCGCACCGTGAGAAAGCCCTGGATACATACCCCATGCCAAATTAGTGGCACAAATCATTTCAGAGAGCATCATAGCCAGTGAGTGGGGCAAGCCTTGGCCACCCTGCTCTGGGTCAGCCGCTAAGCTAGGCCAGCCGCCTTCTACGTACTGCTGATAAGCCTCTTTAAAACCGTTGGGCGCTTTAACTTCGCCACCCTCTAACAAGCACCCCTCTTCATCACCACTTTGGTTAAGCGGTAATAGCACCTCACGGGCAAAGCGCGCACCCTCTTCCAAAATAGCATTCACTACATCCGGAGAGGCATCATCACCGTTTTTCAGTGCTGCATAATGGGCAGGGTAATCAAACATTTCGTCTGCAACGAAACGTATATCACGCAGGGGTGCCTGATAGCTGGGCATATCACTTCTCCTAAACAAGGGGGTTGAAAGCAACTTAAAGCCTTAATAACAACAAGCTTCAAAAACCGCTTTCAAACACATGTTTGAAAGTTAGCGCGCGCGCCCCGTATAGTCAAGCGGTCGTTTGAATTTAACCCCTAAACCCCCTACAACTTTGGTAGCCCCATATTTAACCGGTTGATAATAAAAAAAGAAAAGCCTGCCAACAGAGCGCTGGCAGGCTTTAAAACGGCTTAAAAACCGATAAAAACTATTGCATGCGTATACCACCGTCTAACCGAATAACCTCCCCATTCAGCATCGAGTTGGTAATGATCTGCTCGGCAAGCTGAGCAAATTCATCAGGTTTACCTAACCGTTTGGGGAAAGGCACCGCCGCTGCCAACGATTTTGCTGCTTCTTCAGGGATTTCACTCATCATCGGTGTTTCAAAAACACCTGGCGCAATTGCCATCACCCGTATAGCGTGGCGCGAAAGCTCTCTTGCCGCAGGTAGGCTCATCCCTACTACGCCCGCTTTAGAAGCACTATACGCACACTGACCCACCTGGCCATCAAACGCGGCTACGGAAGCTGTATTGATAATAACACCACGCTCACCGCTCTCATTGGGCGTGTTTTTAGCCATAGCGGCCGCAGCCAATCGCATTACGTTAAACGTACCCACCAAATTAATATTGATGGTTTTCGCATAGCCTTCTAGATTTGCAGGGTTTCCTTCTCGGTCAACCAGCTTGGCTACACTTACGACGCCAGCGCAGTGAATAACACCCGAAAGCCCGCTTTCGCCGCCTAGCGCCACTGCTTCGTCTATCGCCTTCTGCATCTGGTCAGCAGACGTAATGTCAGCCAAACAAGCCTTGGCCCCTTTGCCTAGTCGCTCAGCATGGGCATTAACACTATCACTTAAATCACACAGCACGACGCTTGCCCCAGCGGCCACCAGACGCTCCGCAGTGGCTGACCCAAGGCCGGACGCCGCCCCGGTAATTAAAAACGTACGATCCTTTACCTGCATTACGCATTTCCTTCTAATTATTTATCGGCCTGCGTTTGCTCAGCAGCCTGAGCACGAAGTTTAAAGCGCTGAATTTTGCCACTGGGTGTTTTAGGTAGCTCATCGACAAACTCGATCACCCGGGGAAAGGCGTGGGTCGATAACCGATCACGCACTTGCTGTCGAATCTCCTCGGCTAGGGAGTCACTCGCCTCATACCCCTCACGCAGCACGATAAAAGACTTAATCACCTCACCGCGGATTTCATCAGGCTGCCCAACCGCCGCTGATTCAGCCACTGCAGGGTGGGTCATCACGCTGTTTTCCACATCCGTGGGGCCAACCCGATATCCGGCGGTGGTAATAATGTCGTCATCGCGCCCCGCGAACTGAAACGAGCCGTCTTCATTACGGATAACGACATCCCCCGTCAGGTAGTAACCGTTCACAAAGGGATCTTTTTCTTGCCAGGTGTAACCCTGAAAGAAGTGCGCCGGTGAGTTTGCGATATCGACCGCTAGCACCCCCGGCTCACCCGCGGGGAGCTCGTTATACTCAGCATCCAAAATGGCCAGCCGGTAGCCCGGCATTGGCACGCCCATCGCCCCTACATGCTTGGGATGATCAAGGGAGTGGTGGTTATTACAGGTCATACCTGTTTCGGTTTGACCATAATGATCCATCACCGGGCAACCTAAGGATTTTTCAACCCAGGTAACGACTTCGGTATTAAGAGGCTCACCGGCAGAGCTAGCCGCGCGAAGCTCCAGCGTTTCATGAGCATTATCAAACAGTCCTGATGCTTTCATTAGGCGGTAAGCGGTAGGTGCAGCCGCAAAGTTGGTAATATGGTGGCGCTTCATAAACGCCAAGGCTCCCTCCGCACTGAAGCCCGCCTCGCAGAAATGCGTAGTAACACCTAGCAGTAACGGTCCGGCAATGGCGTAGTAAAGCCCGTATGCCCAGCCGGGGTCTGCCATATTCCAAAAACGGTCGTCTTCACGAAGGTCAACGGCAAGCTCCATATACAGAGCGAAGGCCGTCATACCCGAAAGCGGCACCGCCACGCCCTTTGGCTTGCCCACCGTGCCCGAGGTAAACATCTGCAGAAAAGGTTTTTCAGGAGCAAGTCGAGGCGGCTTATCGCTCATTGACGTATGCGTCAACGCAGCCTGCCAATCATGGTCATTAGCGTGCTCATTGGTGGCCCCGCCCACGGCTAGCACAGGTGGACACTGGCTTAGCCCATCAAACTTATAGCGGTTAGCGTGATCAGTAATCACCAGCTTGGTATCGGCACGGCCCAAGCGGTAATCCACCGCATCAGGGCCAAATGCGGTAAACAGCGGCTGATAGACCGCACCGATTCTCCATGTAGCTAGCACTGCCACAAGCAGCGCCCCAGAGCGCGGTAGCATACACGCGATACGATCGCCTTCACCCAACCCCTGAGAGAGAAACCAACCAGCAAGCTGACTACTCTGCTCATCTAGCTCTGCATAGCTTAGCGTGTGCGTGCTCCCTTGAGTGTCCTCGTGAACAAGGGCTAAGACGTCTCCTCGCCCGGCGCGCACGTGCCGCCCACAGCAGGCTTCAAAGGCATTAAAATGACCATCTTGCTGGTCATCTAGCCTGGCAATCATGTCATCGACCGAAAAGCTTTCCAGGAATGTCGAATATGTTGGTAATGAGGCTGATGGTGCTGTCATGGTGGCTCTCTTATGTTGTTAGTCGTGAGCAGTTGTTCGCAAACAGACAGGCCAGGGTTCCAATTTTACGCGTTATTATTGTCCGTTTACGTTAACGGAAACCTTGCAATTAAACTAACGCTAAAAGCATTTGCGCGGGAGCGCAAGCAATCAGCGTCGCAAACAGGTTAGACGTTGGTCGATTGGAAGTGTATTAACCGCCGTTTATGCGTTTTACCGCTTAACGCGCCGTAATCATCGCGACCAATTCATCCGCTAAATCATCGGGTGTACGCGGGCCGGCAGGGTCGTACCAACGCACCGTCCAGTTCAGCGCTCCTAAAATAAACCGAGAAACAAAGAAGCGGTCGCCATGGATAAGCCCCACTGCCAGCGCTTCGTCAATCACTTCAACCCATAGCTCCTCATAGGCATCACGCAGATGGCTCAAATGTGCCCGTGAATCAGCGTCTAAGCGCCGCCACTCAAATAACGCCACAACGTGTGCATTACGGTCAGCAAAAAGCGTTTCCAAATGGGCCCTTGCCATGGCATGTAAGCGCGCCTCGGGGTCATCCTCGCACTGCTTAAGGGCCGCTTTAGCGATGATTAACGCATTTTGCGTGCCCTCTTCTATTACCGCGGCGAGAATTTCTTGCTTATCCTTAAAATGATGAAACAGGCTGCCAGACTTGATACCCATTTCTTGTGCCAGCATACGCACCGTAGTGCGATCAAAGCCCTCTTGGACGAATAGCTGAGCCGCTAAACGTGTCAATTCCTTGCGGCGGGGAGATGCATTCATTACATTCATGTCACTCACACTAGCGCTTGCTTGGTTAGTGGGGAGAAGACCACAGCCCCGCTAATGGGTCAACGCACCGCTTAGCACTTAGTTAATTATTCAAACGCAAGACAACCATAATAATGCTGTTAGGAGATGAACAAATGAGCAATGCCACCGAGGTTGTATTTTTATCTGCTACCCGCACACCCATGGGCGGCATGATGGGTAGCCTATCAAGTATGACGGCCCCAGAGCTTGCGGCAGTGGCGATACGAGCCGCCATAGAACGAGCGGGCATCGAAGCATCCGCTATCGAAGAGGGCATCATGGGGTGTGTACTGCCCGCCGGTGTAAAACAAGGGCCAGCCCGCCAAGCCATGCGACAGGCCGGCATTCCCGACGCTAATGGCGCAACCACTATCAATAAACTATGTGGTTCTGGCATGAAAGCCACCATGCTAGCCCACGATTTGATCAAAGCGGGCACCGGAGAAGTGCTTCTAGCAGGCGGCATGGAGTCCATGTCCAACGCCCCCCACGTACTCACTAAAGCGCGTGGCGGTTACCGTTTAGGGCATGGCGAACTAAAAGATCATATGTTCCTGGATGGCCTAGAAGATGCCGAAACCGGGAAATTGATGGGCGTTTTCGCCCAGGACGTGGCATCTGAGCGCGGCTACACCCGCGAACGGTTAGATGATTTCGCGATTGCCTCTCTTGAACGTGCAATGGACGCCACCAACAGTGGCCACTTAAATGCCGAAATGGCACCAGTAACAGTAACCACCCGCCAAGGTGAAACGCTGGTCGAGCATGACGAACAGCCCTTCCAGGCCAAGCTGGATAAAATCCGCCAGCTGCGCCCAGCGTTTGCCAAAGACGGCACCATTACTGCCGCCAACGCCAGCTCAATTTCCGACGGCGCATCAGCCCTTATTTTGGCCAGCCATGACGCCGCTAAGCGTCATGGCGTGAAGCCGCTGGCTAAAATGCTCGGCCATACCACCCACTCCCGCCATCCAAGCGAATTCACCATTGCGCCAGTAGGTGCGATTGAAAAGCTGATGAAAAAGCTTGGCTGGGGCGTTAACGACGTTGATCTCTTTGAGATTAACGAAGCATTCGCGGTCGTTACGCTGATGGCTATGGATGACCTTGGCTTGCCTCACGATAAAGTGAATGTATTTGGCGGCGCTTGCGCCCAGGGGCATCCGATTGGCTCAACAGGTTCACGGGTGATTGCAACGCTTATCCACGCCCTACGCACGAAGGGCGGCAAACGCGGCATTGCCAGCCTTTGCATTGGCGGTGGCGAAGCCACAGCGGTTGCTGTTGAGCTGATCGACTAAGCCCGTATGCGTGGTGCGCTACTCAGCGCGCCACGCTATCATTAAGTTAATGCCACATATCGACGTTTCGTTCACTACTTGTTCACTACGGGTAAGCGGTGTTAGGAGGCTATATGTTCCCTCATGTCATGATTGCCATGGACTTTTCACCCGCTTGGCCGCTTTTAGAACAACGCTTAATTCGCCTGCGCTCCAAAGGTGTTAAACGCGTTAGTCTTGTTCATATTATTAGCCCCAAAAGTGCAGCGCCCTCTACGGAGCAAAATATTGAACAACTTTACGCACAGCTACTCGCTCACGCCCAGCCGCTCAACGATTTAGGCCTGGACATCACGTATCATGTAGACGCTGGCAAGCCCAGCGAGCTGCTGGCGGACTACGCCGAACACCATGACGTGGACTTAATTCTCATTGGCTGCCAAGGACAAGGACGCTGGCAAGAAATGTTACTTGGCAGTACTGCACTTAACCTCGCCCACCTCACGCGAGTACCGCTATGGCTAGAGCCAGTAACTAACGTAAAGCATGGCAGCAGCTATACGACGGTCGTGCTCGCCACGGATATGTCTGCCGCAGCGAGCAAAGCCGAACGCCTTTTTCATAGTTTGGCACTCCACTTTCAGCATCGCGTTGCCATTATCGCTGAAAGTCTACTCGAAACCGATGGGTACGGATTTGAAGAGGCACAGCTACACCTTACCGCTCTGGCAGCTCGCATCCCCAAACTTGATACCGTCATTGTTGCTGGCGAGTTTAAACAGGCCATCATTAACGAGGCTAACGCTTGGCATGCAGATCTCATCATCGTGGGCCAACAGGGCCATAGCCGGTTACGTGAACGCCTGCTAGGCAGCACCGCTAAGGCACTGTTAGAAGGCGCTGCTTGCCCCGTGATTCTGGTGCCTTCCCAGCATACTTAAGCGTAACATTGCCCCCCCCCCTCAACACTTGCGAGCCGCCTAGCCCTTTACCTTTAGTATTCCTAGCCACATAAGGCGCAGTCGACATGGCGGCTTGTTAATCGAGTCTTTTTGGTCGACTATCAATATATGGTAAATCATATATCATAGAGACTAATAAATACATTGGCCTAACTAGGAGCTTCTATGACTTTGCTAAATGATTTACCTAACGTAGCCCCCAACATCTTCACTGTGCCTAACCATGAAACGCTGATGCTTCCGCCTAGCGACCAGCCAGCACCAAAGATTTTGCTGCTTTACGGCTCTCTGCGTGAACGCTCTTTCAGCCGATTAGCAGTTGAAGAAGCCGCTAGACTACTCAATGCAATGGGAGCTGATACAACGATTTTTGACCCACGCGGTTTACCCTTGCCCGATGCGGAAGATGCAAGCCACCCTAAAGTGGATGAGCTGCGTACACTGGCGCAGTGGGCCGATGGCATGGTGTGGTGCTCACCTGAACGCCACGGCGCGATGACCGGCATTATGAAAGCACAAATTGACTGGATTCCTCTGGCACTAGGCGGCGTTCGCCCTACTCAGGGTAAAACCCTTGCCGTGATGCAAGTGTGCGGCGGCTCCCAGTCATTCAACACGGTAAATCAGCTGCGTATTTTAGGCCGCTGGATGCGTATGGTGACGATTCCCAACCAGTCGTCAGTGCCCAAAGCTTTTATGGAGTTCGACGACAACGGCCGAATGAAACCTTCGCCGTTTTATGACCGCATTGTGGATGTCATGGAAGAACTGGTGAAATTCACCCTGCTGGTTCGTGAGCGCAGTGATCTACTTACCGACCGCTACTCTGAACGGAAAGAGAGCGCTGAAGAAGTTGCTAAACGCGTTAATCAACGTGCTATTTAATCAGGGAGTGATGTTATGAAGACCCAAAGCAACTCACCGCCTACCAGCGCCGACATGGGACTTTTTGAACGCTACCTTTCCGTATGGGTAGCGATTGCCATTGTCGCTGGAATTGCACTTGGGCAGTTCGCCCCTGCCGTACCAGAGGTGCTATCACGGTTTGAGTATGCCCAGGTCTCTATACCCATTGCGGTATTAATCTGGGCGATGATTTTCCCCATGATGGCGCAGATTGACTTCAGTGCTATCGCAGGGGTACGCCGCCAGCCAAAAGGCCTGACCATTACCACCACGGTCAACTGGCTGATCAAGCCGTTTACGATGTTTGCGCTTGCATGGCTATTTTTCATGGTGATATTCAAGCCCTTCATTCCTGAAGAACTGGCCAGCCAATATCTAGCGGGCGCCATACTTCTGGGGGCAGCGCCTTGTACAGCGATGGTATTTGTATGGAGCTACCTAACCCGAGGTGACGCGGCCTACACCCTTGTTCAAGTGGCGTTGAATGACTTGATTATGCTGTTTGCCTTTGCACCGCTGGTGGTTTTTTTACTCGGCATCTCGAACATCCAGGTACCTTGGGACACGGTTATTTTATCCGTGGTGCTGTACATCGTGATTCCGCTTGCGGCGGGCTATTTCACCCGTAAAACACTGATCGCAAAGTATGGCACTGAATGGTACGACAACGTGTTTATGAAACGTGTCGGCCCCATTACGCCGATTGGGTTGATTATCACGCTGGTGCTACTCTTCGCCTTCCAGGGCGAGGTGATTCTGAACAATCCGCTGCATATCGTATTGATCGCCATTCCGCTGATTATTCAAACGTTTTTAATCTTCTTTATCGCCTATGGCTGGGCCAAAGCGTGGCGCGTGCCGCATAACATCGCGGCCCCCGGCGCCATGATCGGCGCCAGCAACTTTTTTGAATTGGCGGTCGCAGCAGCCATTGCGCTGTTTGGCCTACAGTCAGGTGCCGCGCTCGCTACAGTCGTTGGTGTCCTCGTCGAAGTACCGCTGATGCTCGCGCTGGTCCGCATTGCTAACAAAACCCGCCAGCATTTTCCCGAAAACGCATAACAAGGAGCGTTATCTATGGCGCATTATCTTATTTTTCTTGGCTCAACACGCACTTCTACGCCGCCTGCCCCTGCTCGCTTAGGCGAACGGGTAGCAAAAGCCTGTGAGCGTTTGCTCTCTTCACTGCCTGATACCACGGCAGAAATTATTGATCCGCTGACACTATCGCTACCCGCAGCATTCAAGCCGCATTTTGCCTATGCAAAAAAAGAGGTTCCCGATGACCTCGAAGCCCTTGCCGGCAAAATTGAACAAGCCGATGGCTACGTGATGGTCAGCCCAGAATATAATCACTCCATGAGCCCAGCTTTAAGCCATTTGCTAAATCATTTTGGCGCGTCCCTGTTTGCGTTTAAGCCCAGCGCCATCGTCACTTACTCCATGGGGCAATGGGGAGGCGCTCGCGCCGCGGTTAGCATGCGTGCATTTCTATCGGAGCTGGGCTGCCTGCCAGTATCAGCCATGGTCCATATACCCAAAGCGCAAGAAGCGCTGAGTGACAATGGGCAATTCGCCCAGGAGCAAGAGCGCTGGGAAAGCTATTTTGGCCGCACGCTAGGCCAACTAACATGGTGGGCAGACGCGGCTAAAGCGCACAAAGCTGAGCAAGACCCCAAAACGCTATCTCCAGCGTTTAAACAATCGCCCGCTCAGCGCAATGCCCCACGCGACTGATACGCTTAACAACGGCCTATTGGCAACTTGACATCCCAGCAGACCTTAGCCAACGCGCTCAGACTGAAAAAACTTGCGGAGTGGGCCATGAAAGATGTCATTGATATCGATAGCAACGCCATGGAGTTCATTAAACAGCAAGGCGGCGTCGTCACTGTCCGCCTCTCCCCCCGTCATGGCTGCTGCGGTGGCCTCGCGAATCTGGCAGTGGCTGAAACGCGGCTACCAGATGATGTCCACGACTATCAGCACCATACTCAAGATGGTATTTCGATCTATATTGCCCCCGAACTGGCTGCTCAGGGACTGCGCATTGGTGTCGAAGGCTGGTGGAAGTTACGCCACCTGTATGTGGATGGCTCACCCCTGCAGCTGGGGCACGCGAATACATAGCAACACTAGCGTCGCGCCCAGCATTAACAGAGCCGTTAGCCACAGCGCACTGGCACCACTTTGCTCTATCAGCAGGCCGAATAGCAGTGGTGCGAGTGCTTGAGACGCACGTGCGGGGGCAATAATGAGCCCTTGCCGACGCCCGAATCCTTTGGGGCCAAATAGCGCCAGCGGTAATGTACCAGACGCAATGGTCATCATGCCGTTACCCGCACCATGCAGTAACGCAAAACCGGCAGCGGGCATACCAACGGCTGTTAACAATGCGGCGCCTAACGGATGCAGCGTTGTTGCCACGCGTGCCGCCACCAAAGGATGGCAGTGCCTAAGCAGTATAAACTCACCCATGCGCGCCGCTACCTGGGCAGGCCCCACAAGCGCGGCGGCAGCAATTGCGACTGAAAGTGACACACCACTCTCTTGTAATAGCCTGGGCAGATGCGCCGCCATCGCCGTCGATACAAACCATCCAGCCGCAAACACATGGGCTAGTAGCAGCATAGTTAAGCGGGGACGGCCAGGCATTGGCGCTCGTTGATCAGCCTCACTAAAAACGGCGTTGCTGGCCGCGTTAGGCAGGCGAAAATTTAAGGGCATACCGATCAACACATGCGCTAATACCCAGCTAGCACAGGCCACACGCCAGCCCCATTCGTTTTCCAACCACGCGGTAAGCGGCCAACCCACTGTGCTGGCAAATCCAGCGACCAGCGTAACACCGGTAATCGATGCCCTGGCTTGACGCCCTAATAATCGGCCTAAGGTGGCAAAAGCAGCATCGTATAGCCCCATCGCCATCCCAATCCCCATCACCAGCCAAGCAAGGATTAGCGAGGGCAACCCCTGAGACACGGCCATTATGCCAAGACCCAGTGCCATTACCCCATTAGAGGCCATCAACACGCCTCGCCCGCCTTGCCTGTCGATCCATCGGCCAACGGAAGGCCCGAGCATTGCTGTCAGCAGCAAGGCTGCCGAAAACGCGCCAAATACCCAGCTGGATGAGATGCCTAACTCTTGTGCTATCGGCACTGCAAGAATGGCGGGCAAATAATAGCTGGAAGCCCAGGCAAGGGTTTGTGCACTGCCTAAGGTGAGCGTTAAACCAAACCTGGGCGAACGAATCATGCGACTTGTCTAGGCAGTGCCAGTGCCATCACTGAACTGGCCGCCACTAAGGCCGCCGATACCCAAAGACAGGCACTCAGCCCATACGTCATATATAGCCAGCCTGACAGCAACGTTCCCACCAACCGCCCCATAGCGTTGGCCATGTAGTAAAAGCCGACATCCATCGAGACGCCATCGGCGCGCGCGTAGTGAACGATCAGGTAGCTGTGCCAGCTAGAGTTAATCGCAAAGAGAACACCAAACGCTAAAAGCCCGACCACCAGCCAGCCCACTTGTGCAAGCGGCAGCATCGCCAGCAAAATGGCCAAAACTGCCAAAGCAGCTGCCCATCCGGCGGTTAGCGCGCGGGCATCCCCTTTAATCAACCGAGTCAGCTTAGGTGCCTGGGTTTGTACGCCGCCATAGCCAATAATCCACGCTGCCAGCAATCCGCCTACCGTCCAGTGAGTCCAGCCATGCTGGTCATATAAAAACACCGGCAACGCCACTACGAACCAAACATCCCTTGATGCAAATAGGCAAAAGCGCGCCGCCGAAAGCACATTGATGGCACGGGATTTCGAAAAAATCTCCGAAAACTTAGGCTTTACCTTCTGGCGCCCTAAATCTGCCTTTAAGCGCCACAGAGAGAGCATCAGCACTGCGCCAAGCATCACCGCCATGGCAATGACCGCACCACGGAAACCAATCAGCGTTAACAGCACCCCACCAACGAAAAAGCCCAAGCCTTTCAGTGCGTTTTTAGAGCCGGTCAGCATCGCTACCCAGCGGTAAAGCGCGCTATTGGCGTTGGCGCTCTGTTTAGGTACCAGCACTTTGACGGCACTTTTAGCGCTCATTTTGTTTAAGTCTTTGGCGATGCCGGACAGCGCCTGCGCCGCCATCACCCAGACCACCGTGAGCATCCCAGCAGGCACCATGAGCATCGCGAGCGCCACGATCTGTAGCCCCAGCCCCACGTTCATCGTGCGATTCAAGCCTAACCGCGCGCCCAGCCAGCCGCCCACCAAATTGGTCACTACGCCAAAGGCTTCGTAGAACAGGAACAGCATGGCGATTTGCAGCGGCGAGTAACCTAGCTGGTGGAAATACATCACTACCAGCATGCGCAGCGCGCCATCGGTAATGGTAAATGCCCAGTAGTTACCGGTGATCAGCATGTATTGGCGCACCTCGAAAGGTAGCGCCTTTACACGCGCTCGCATTTTCAACAACGACGAATCAACCACGGCCCACCTGTTCACGACCAACTTTCAAAGCCAGCTCAGCAGTACGGTTGGCGTAACCCCACTCGTTGTCATACCAAGCGTAAAGCTTAAGCTGGGTGCCGTTGACGACCATGGTGGAGAGCGCATCGATAATGGAGCTGCGTGGGTCGGTGCGATAATCAATCGATACCAGTGGGCGCTCCTCATAACCTAAAATACCGGCAAGCTCTCCCTCTGCAGCTGCTTTCAGCGCCTGATTAACCTCTTCCTCTGTAACTTCGCGCTCAAGCTCAAACACCATATCGGTGAGCGATGCGTTAGCTAGCGGGACGCGAATGGCGTGGCCATTCAGCTTGCCTTCCAGTTCAGGGAAAATTGCAGTGATCGCTTTCGCGGAGCCCGTTGTTGTTGGTATTAAGCTCATGCCACAGGCGCGGGCACGGCGTAGATCTTTATGAGGGGCGTCTAGAATGGTTTGGGTATTGGTAATGTCGTGTACCGTGGTCATTGAGCCATGGCGAATACCAAAGGTTTCTTGAATCACTTTCACCACGGGTGCCAAGCAGTTGGTGGTGCAACTGGCAGCGGTCACAATCTTATGCTGTGCAGGGTCGTAAAGATGGTCATTAACGCCTACTACCACGTTCAGCACACTCGCTTCTTTTATAGGTGCGCTGACCACCACCCGGGCAACGCCTTGATCCAGGTAGGCCTGAAGTTTTTCAGTGGTTTTTATCTTGCCCGAGCACTCAATGACCACATCGCAGCCAGACCAATCGCTATCGGTAATCCTTGTATTAGCGCTAAAGGCGACAGAGTTACCATCCAAGACAATTCCATCGCTGGAAGCGGTAATCCCTTTGCCTGGCGACCAGTGACCGTGTACTGAGTCAAACTCTAATAAGTGGGCAAACGTTGCCGCATCACCACCTGGATCATTAATGCGAATAAGCTCAACGGCCCCTGCTTCAACCTCAGCCCACAGGCTGCGCAGTGCCAAGCGTCCAATACGACCAAAACCATTGATGCCAATGCGTAGTGTCATCTTTGCCACCCCTTTACCGATACGTCATATACGAAAAATCATATGCAAAAAGTCAAAAAAAAGATTTCAAAAGACACCGAAGGTAAAAGCTAGCGCCTTCGGTGCTTTACCCACCATACAGCTCTTGCAAACAGATACTAACAAATAAGGATCTGTCTACTTGATTTCAAGACTTATCCATAGCGCCCAGTAATATAGTCATGGGTTCTCTGATTGTGAGGATTAGTAAATATAGTATCTGTTCTATCCACTTCTATCAGATCGCCCATATGGAAAAATGCCGTACGATCAGCAACACGTGCCGCCTCTTGCATATTGTGCGTCACCATGACGATGGTATAACTCTCGCTCAGCTCGTCTATCAACTGCTCAACTTTACCCGTTGCAATGGGGTCAAGCGCCGAACAAGGCTCATCCATCAAAATGATATCGGGGCTTACTGCAATAGTTCTGGCGATACACAGGCGCTGCTGCTGCCCACCAGAGAGGCCTGTGCCTGGCTGACCTAAGCGATCTTTCACTTCATCCCATAGCCCCGCACGGCGTAAACTGCTCTCCACAATGTCGTCTAGCTCAGCTTTACGCTTAGCTAAACCATGGAGACGCGGCCCATAGGCAATATTCTCGTAGATCGACTTAGGGAAAGGATTAGGTTTCTGGAACACAATGCCTACCTGAGCACGCAACAGAACTACGTCACGATCTGGGGCATAAATATCCTTTTGATCTAACGTAATCTGCCCTTCAACACGGCATATATCGATGGTGTCATTCATTCGATTCAAACAACGCAAGAATGTTGACTTACCGCAACCTGACGGACCGATAAATGCCAGCACTTCGTTTTCATAGATATCAATGTCGATACCATTAATCGCCTGCGCATCGCCATAAAAAACTTTGACATCTTTGGCACTCATCTTGACGTTGCCGGTCGATTTACTTGTGCGGCTCTCACCGCCACCAACGCTCACCATGGATGCGGGCATATTGGTCTGTGCAGAAGTATTCACTTACCACCTCGTCTCGAATTTTTTACGCAACCAAATTGCTAATGCATTCAAGCTCAGCATTAACGCTAACAGCACAATTATGGCTGCTGATGTACGTGCCTCGAAGAAATTACGTAGCTCGTTGCCTTGCCATAAATATATTTGCACTGGCAGCGCAGCGGATTGCTCAAACGGCGTACTGGGCACATTGGCGACAAAAGCATTCATCCCTATCAATAATAGAGGTGCAGTCTCGCCTAACGCCTGAGCAACCCCCAGTATTGATCCCGTTAGAATCCCCGGTAACGCGATTGGCAACACATGGTGGAATACCGTTTGCACTTTCGATGCGCCAATACCTAGTGCTGCTTGGCGGATAGAGGGAGGAATTGAGCGAAGCGAGGCGCGTGTTGCAATAATAATCGTGGGTAAGGTCATTAATGTTAGCACCAAGCCACCAACGAGCGGCGCGGAGAGCGGCAGTCCTAAATAGCCGATAAAAATTGACGCCCCTAACAAACCAAATACGATAGAAGGAACAGCCGCCAAGTTATTGATATTTATTTCAATAATATCCGTTAAGCGGTTCTTGGGAGCAAACTCTTCTAAATAGACCGCACTTGCGACACCCAAAGGCACCGACAGCATGATAACGATGATCATCATGAACAGTGAGCCCATGAATGCACCCGCAAGACCCGCTGATGCCGGAGAGCTACGAGAATCCATATTTAAAAACAGTGCCGTGCTGAACGCGTTACGAATAATCCCTTCATCATAAAGCTGGTCAGCCCAAGCTCGCGTTTGAGCACTCAACTGTTGCCGAGCATCGGCCAAATCTCGATTTATGTTGCCCTTGATCCATACATCGACATTAGCACTGGCCAGCATTTTCACTTCAACTGTTTGGCCAAGCACTGACGGGTCTTCCATAAATTTATTGCGCAGTGTAAACCGCTCATTCGAAGCAAGTAGTGCGCGCAGATCTCTTAGTTGGCTTGGCTCGATATCCTCTTCAAGATTATCTTCTAACGCCCTATCAATTAAGGACTGCCAGTTCACCAGTCCTGCTTGCGTTTGCCACGCAGAAAAACGCTCGTTAAATTCTGACTGACTTTCGCCACTTGCCCGCTCAGGCTTTTCTTCAAGCTGAATAACTTCCGGGTCAAAGTAGAGTTCCATAAAGAACGTTGCTTGCCAAAATGCAGGTACACCGCGCATTAAAATGCTGGCAAACAGAATGGCAACTAGGGTCATGCCCGTCATCACTGCTGCCAAGCCTAGACGGCGAAAGCGATTTTCTTTGCGATGCCGTTTCGCCAGCGATTTTTCAATCGTCATAAGTCGATGCTGGCGACGCTGTTCAATTGTCATAGACATAGTCGCTTACTCGTATTGCTGGCGGAATTTGCGCACTACAACCAGTGCGATGACATTTAGCCCTAGCGTAATCACAAAGAGTGTAAGGCCTAGTGCGAATGCCACTAACGATTGTGGGCTGGCAAAGTCCATATCACCGGTCAGTTGGTTAACAATCGTTACAGTAATCGTCGACACAGCTTCAAAGGGATTGGCATGCAGTACAGGGTTATTGCCTGCGGCGAGCACCACAATCATGGTTTCTCCGATTGCGCGGCTTGCGGCCAATAAGAAGGCCCCCACTATGCCTGGCAATGCTGCGGGCAAAACCACCTGACGGATCGTTTCTGACTTGGTAGCGCCTAGTCCTAATGCCCCGTCGCGTAATGATTTAGGCACCTGAGTAATAATGTCGTCAGAAAGCGAGGAGACAAATGGAATAATCATAATCCCCATTACCAGCCCTGCGGTTAGAGCACTGGTAGTGCGGATATTAATACCAATCATATCGCCAACGCTGGATAAGAATGGGCCAATGACGATTAAGGCAAAAAAGCCGTAAACGATGGTCGGGATGCCCGCCAAAATTTCGATGATGGGTTTAGCCACGTTACGCAACCAAGGTGGTGCGTACTCCGCCATATAAATTGCGGTCATCAGCCCAACGGGAATAGCGATCAACAGCGCAATGGCGCTGACCATCATGGTGCCCCAGAGTAACGGTAATAAGCCGAACTCTCCCTGAGCATCTGTGCCGGAAGTACTAAAACGAGGATTCCAAGTAGTACCCAGAAAGAACTCTGCTGGGCTTATAAAGGTGAAAAACTTAAGCGTTTCACCCAACATCGACAGCACAATACCCACCGTAGTGAAAATCGCGATGCCAGAACTTGCTGCCAATGCAATGGTAATAACACGTTCTACTTGATTACGTGCGCGCCATTGTGGCGAGATGTTGCGTCGCGCAAAGACCAACCCCGCCACAGCGAAGACAGCCATTAGAGCAACTAAACTTAAATTCTCAAATGTTTGTAGCCGCGCCATGTGCGCTGCTGCTGCCAGTTCTTCTGGTGACCCACCGCCCGATACACTTCGTTCATTCGCTAGCGCCGTCACTCGACGTAAAAACGTCACTAACTCGCGATCACTCATTCCAGCCACCAAGTCAGCGGGTAGCTGTTGCGTGACCAGCATGTCAATTAATTGAGGGGCTAAAAAAGACCACAATAAAAATAACGCTAGTGCAGGCAGGCCGCACCACAACGCCACTAGCGCTCCGTAATAGCCGGGGCGCGAGTGCATTCTTACATCGTGCTCTGCCGCAACCGCACGACTGCGAGTCAAGCCCAAGTGGTATGCAAGGGCCATAATCATCAGCAGTGTGGCTATCAAGGCAAGGTTCGTCATTATCTCTCCGCCTTTGATTACCTACATTTAAACGCCGGCATCAAGTTCCGATGCCGGCGCAGTAGCAGCCCTAATCAATATTCTGGGACTGCGCAAGCAGCGCCACGCTTATTCGGCAGGGCTTACAACGGTACGTGCCTGGAATTGCTCAAGTGCAGCAGCGCGCTCTTCTTCATCCATCGGAATCAGACCGGCATCTTCCAGCGGGCTACCAAAGCCAGAAACCATATCGTTCAGGAAAAACTCGGTGTATTCAGCAAGGCCAGGAATCACATCGAGGTGCTCGCCTTTCACGTAGAAAAACAGCGGACGAGAAACGGGGTATTCACCGGAACCAATTGTTTCTAGGCTTGGCTCTACGCCGTCGACAGTGGCAACTTGTAGACGGTCACGGTTTTGATCGTAGAAGCTCAGACCAAACACGCCTACTGCATCAGCCTGCGCGTCCAAACGCGCTAGTGTTTCGGTGTAGTCACCGGCTATTTCAACGATACGCCCGTCGCCACGAAGGTTGTTACAGGCATCGCCTTCAACTTCATCAACGCTTTCACAGCCAATGTGGATTACTTTTTCTTCGAAGACTTCGCGAGTACCGTGATTTGAGGCAGGAATTACCAGCACGATCTCTTGGTCAGGCAGGCTACTATCAACGTCAGACCAGCGTGTATAAGGATTATCCACCAACTCACCATCGACCGTTACTTGTGCAGCGGCGGCTTTAAACACGTGCTCAGGCGTTAGTTCGAATTCAGCACGGTCAATACGTGAGGCGAAAACAATGCCGTCATAGCCGAACATTACTTCCAGAATATCATTCACGCCATTTTCGTTACAGTTGGCAACTTCGCCGCTGCGAATAGCACGTGAAGAGTTGGCGATATCGATAGTGTTCTCACCAACGCCCTGACAGAACTGACGCAAACCGCCACCTGAACCACCGGAGCCAACAACGGGAGTATTGAACTGAGCGTAGGTATTACCGAACTCTTCTGCGACGATACTGGCGAACGGTAAAACAGTAGAAGAACCCGCGATTTGTACCGTTTCACGAGCCATTGAGGCTGTTGAAACACCGGCTGCCAGGGCGGCTACTACTGCAACACCTAAAGTATGCTTTGTTACGTTCATCGTCGTGTTCCCCTATGGTTTGATATCCGGTTAGCAAGCGCATCCCGGTAGAGTTGGCCTGCTTGGCCTTTCACAACGAGAAGTCTGCACACTTTCGATTGCAGAAATATGACAGCGCAACTTTCTTTGAATTTTTTGGAGGAATTAAAACAGAAGGCCAAGCGCCGCTAATGTACACAGCGCCAGTGACGCCCCTTGCAGAAAGCGCCGATCCATTCGATGGGCAATGGCATCCGCCAAAGCATTACCGACTAGCACGGCAGGTAGTAAGGTAAGCGCAACCTGAAAGTGCCAGAGCTGAATCTGCTTGGCTAAGGCGAGAGTGATCAGCGTCAATATGGACGTTAAAATAAAAAATGCTGCTAAATTACCCCGCACACGGTCGGCCGGTAAGCCGTGCATGAGCAGCACGATGGGTGGGCCGCCAATGGCTGCAACGGTACCAAAGATGCCGGATAGAATGCCCGCACCAAACAGCGTTAGCCGATTTACCGGCAGTTGAAAACGGCACAGGGTGACTAACACAGCAAATAGCACGATCACCGCAATCAGCTTTTCCAACACAAACATGGGCGCCGCGAGCAGCAACCAAATACCCAAAGCGTTGCCAGGCAAGCGCCCTACTAGCGCCATGCCGATTGAATCCAGGCGTACTTCATGCCAGTAGTGACGCACCATCATCAAAGACACTGTAAAACCAAACAGCACCAGAATGACCGGCACTAAACGCGGTTCAAGCATCAGCAGTAGCGGCGCGCCAATGACAGCCAAACCAAAGCCTGTGGCACGCTGTACAAAGGCACCTAGCATGAGCACCGCTGCGCAGCCTAACCAAGTATTTAGCGGTAAGTTGATCCAGGTGAGCATGCTATCCATTTGGCAGAGGCTTTGTTGTTAGCTTGCGCACCCCGATATTGCCCAATACAGCAGCGCCCAGCATGGTAAGTACCATCGGCCATAGATGCTCAACTTCAAACCAGCCCACCATGACCCCAGCGATGGCCCCACAGGTGAATTGAATTCCTCCCAGTAGCGCCGTCGCCGTCGCACTGATATGCCCAAAATGATCTAGCAACGCTGAAATCGCATTGGGTGTAATCAGTCCAATCATGCCCGTGAACAGCATGATGAGTGGCACAACAACCATAAGCGAGGCCATATTCAATGCCGTCATGACGACTAGCGCTATCGCTGCCACTAGCTGTATCAGTAAGCCTAAACGTAAATTTTGTTGCGGGGAGCGTTTTCTTAACAGGTGAATATTGACCCGATTGGAAAGCGCTATGACCAGCACGTTAACGCCGAAAACGAGCGGATACGTGGCTGGAGAGAGCCCAAAATAATCGAGATACAGAAACGGGGAAGCGGTCACAAACGCAAACAAGCCGGCAAATGACGCGGCTACCGCACAGATATAGCCCATGCCTTCGCGATGCTTAAGCACGCTGGCATAGTTGCGTATCACTTGGCGAGGAGACGCTGCTGGCAACGACATATCGCGGGTTTCCGGTAAGCGCGTTCCCAGCAGCCACAATAAAAACCCTGCATACACGGCCAAGAATACAAAAATTAACCACCAACCCGCTATATACAGCAACAAGCTCCCCACAGCAGGCGCAACTAGCGGCGCCAACATCATAATCATCGCCATGGTAGACATCACTTTGGCAGCTTCTCGCCCGCTAAAGCAGTCACGCACAATCGCCGCCGAGTTAACCACGCAGGCGCCGCCGCCCAAAGCTTGTAAAAAACGCCAAGCCAGTAACGTAGACAAACTGTCCACCGACGTAATGGCAAGGCTAGCCAACATAAACACCACCAGCCCACCCAGTAGCACTGGCTTTCTACCGATACGGTCAGAAAGTGGCCCAAAGCACAGCTGGCCCAGTGCAAAGCCAAATAAAAACACGCTAATGGAGAGTTCTGTACGGTGAATGCTGGCGCCGATGTTTTCGGCAATTATACCCATGGCAGGCAAGTAAGCGTCGATAGCAAAAGGCGCAAGTGCTGTATTGGCCGCAACCAGAAGGGCCACGCGCTGCGGATGGAGTTCCATAGTGCCTCTTTTTTATATTTACAGAATGGCAATGCGCTGCCATTTAGATAGGCCGCTAATTATACACTCTCCCTGACGATCTCGCATCGATTCGCATTACTGCAACATTTGCCTATTAAGGTGCGTCTCATAAACCCACTGGCAGCTGCTTTAGGAAGCTTTCATGACCTTCAAAACGCTAGAAAACATTTCTCTACGCCACCTTAGTTTGGCTGCTCTGCTATTAATGGTGTGCTGCTTGCTAAGTTTTGCAGGACTTGCGTGGCATATTATGCAGCAGAGCCAACGCGACTTAGCGTCGCTTGAACAAATTAACGTTCAGCAAGCCTCTTCGTTAAACCAGCTACACATCGCCAGTCTAGAAGGTTTAAACCGCATGGATCGCGCGCTGGAACGACAGCTGCGCCCCTCGTTAGGTGACCCGATTGCCGCCTTAGAGGCCGTTGAGTATGAGTTACACGCCATGGAACGGGCGCTCGAAAGCTTTATGCACGCCACACAAAATAGTCCCTATTTAGCGCTGCGCGATGCCATTGGCGAGCAGGCTAATCAGCTGCTTATAAGTATGAGCGCGCAGCGTCAGGCGATCACCACAGGCGACCGCAGTGGCTACCGCCAGATCACCCTAGACGCTATGAGTCATAGCGAAGCATTGGCCAATCAAGCCCGTGCGTTTTATCAGGTAGCTGATCAAGAAGGAGTCAGCTTGATGGAGGCTGCTCAAGCGCGCGCAGGGTGGGTGGCTACTGGACTCGCTGCCGGCGTAGCTGTCTCTCTTGGGCTGATGGGGTCACTGATTTGGCTGGGCCATACGCAGCTTCTAAAACCGATTCGGCATTTGATCAGCCACTTTCGCCATATGAGCGCAGGAGATTTAAGCGTAGCGGTGCCAACCAAAGGCAACAATGAAATCGGCCAGCTCTATAAGGCGCTTTCTAGCATGCAGAGTGCACTGATCAATACCGTGCAACAGTTGCACCTTAATAGCCAGGACGTTTTTCAAAGCGCGCAGCGCCTTGCGTTAGGCAATGAAGACCTTGCCACTCGCACTCACCAGCAAACCACGTCGCTCGACAGTACGGCTACGAATGTACACACACTCACTGAGAGCGTTGCGCATACTGCTCAACATGCCTTAAAAGCAAAAGACCTGACCGAAAGCGCTACAAACCAAGCCCAGAAGAGTCATCACACCATGGAGGCATTTGTATCCACCATGGAAGACATTGATGCGCGGTCAAAGCAGGTCAACGAGATCGTCAATGTCATTAATGGTATTTCGTTTCAAACTAACCTGCTCGCCTTAAATGCCTCTGTAGAGGCTGCCCGCGCAGGTGAGCAAGGCCGTGGATTTGCTGTTGTAGCAGCAGAAGTTCGCGCACTGGCTAACCGTAGTGCCGAGGCCGCCACTCAAATTCATGCACTGCTGGCCTCATCAAATACCAGCATTGAGCGTGGCAATCAGCTCTCACAAACGGCCAATCAGCAGATTGCAGAGGTGGTGAGCGCTATCACATCGACCAATCGTCTTATCTCAGATATCGCTGATGCTGCCAACCTTCAACACCAGCACATTGAAGAAATTAACAGCACCCTACAAGAGCAAGCGCACGTTACCCAAGCCAATGCACGGCAAGTCGATGCCTCTGCGCAAGATGCCATGGCACTAGAAACCGCTGCAGAGGCCATGCGCGAGCATGCAGCTCGCTTTAAAGTGAAACATCAAGCGCGACCCACTGCTCATCAGTGGCAAGCATCAGATTTTGCTGGCGCCTCGGCGCTAAAGCATACTCAACGTGTGCCAGCCTTGTTAGAGTAGCTAATACTCAACGCAAGGAGCTACGCATGGCCACTAGCCTACTGACCCAGTTAAAAGAGATGACCACCGTGGTCGCTGATACCGGCGACCTTGAGGCTATTCGCCGTTTTCAGCCGCAGGATGCCACCACTAACCCATCGCTCATTCTCCAAGCAGCGCAACAAGAGGAGCGCCGTGCACGCTTAGCCGAAATAGCCAAAGAGAGTACTGACCTTGATGACGCCGCTGAACGCGTGGCGGTCGATATCGGCAGCGAAATTAGCAAGCTGGTGCCCGGCTATGTCTCCACGGAGGTGAGTGCACGCCTATCGTTTGACCGGGAAGCCACCATTGCTAAAGCCCACTCGCTGATTGAACGCTATGCCAAGCACGGCGTTGGCGCAGAGCGCATTTTAATTAAGATGGCCTCAACCTGGGAGGGCATTCAGGCAGCGCGTCAGCTTGAGCGTGACGGTATTCGTACCAATCTAACGTTGCTGTTCGGCTTTGCCCAAGCCCAGGCGTGTGCTGATGCCGGCGCCACGCTGATTTCGCCATTCGTAGGTCGCATTCTGGATTGGCACAAAGCGAAAGACCCCAACGCTGATTTCAGCGGGGCCAATGACCCCGGCGTACAGTCGGTTAAGCGTATTTACGAATATTACAAAGGCCACGGCTACCCCACCATTGTGATGGGAGCAAGCTTTCGTAATATAGGTGAAATAGAGGCACTGGCTGGCTGTGACCGGCTGACAATCTCCCCTGCTCTGCTTAATGAACTCGACAAAGCCCAAGGCGAACTGCCCCGTCAATTGACACCTTTGGGCGCCAGCAGCTCATCTAATGAAGCGTTGACGCAGGCAGATTTTCGCTGGGCAATGAATGAAGATGAGATGGCCAGTGACAAACTTGCCGAAGGTATCCGCAAGTTTATGGCCGACCAGCACAAGCTTGAAGAGCTTTTAAGCACGCTGCGCAACGGCTAATAAACGCGCGCCCAAACAGTTAACACACCTGTTTGACCCTCGCCTTTATACGAACATCCCCCCTATGAATAGTGATCCATAGGGGGGATGTGTTTACTTCAGGGAAAAGCGCTTATCAAAAATGCGGTGAGTGGCTTGCCAGAAAATAGCGAATAGCCAACCCACCGTGATTAAGAGACGTTAAAGCGCAGCCGTGTCTTGTGCTTCAAGCATTTCCACCAACGGTTGAAATTGCTCACGGTTATGCTCATTCATATGCATAAGAATTCGATGCGCCTCCAAGATTCTATCGCGAAGGCCCTTTTCATCAGCGGGCACTTCGGGTAATTCCTCTAGCACATTGTTTAATGGCGCCTCCCGCTGCAAGGGCGCTTCCATTAATGAAAAAAAACGTGCAAACCCCATCACATCCAGCATTTGGCGAACATCAGGATTGTCGGCAATAATGGTTGGCGGCTGTTCTAAACGCCCTTTCACCGCCATCGCCACTTTGGCAAGAAAGCCCAACGCCGTTGAGTCCACATTGGTGGCTTCACGCAGGTCAATCATTACCGCCTGCAATCCTGGGGTTTCGGCAAGACGCTGTGCTTGAGTATCAAGAGTCGCGCATAGCGTTAGACGCACATCGCCACACAGTTTTAAAACAAAAACACCGGAGTCGAACGCCGCCTTAATACGGCCTTCTTCAATCAGCATGACCAAATCCGCTCACCATCATGATTGTTAGATCATCGGGCAAAGCATCGCGGTCTTGGTTCGCCTCATCGTCTGCATCTCCTTCTAACAGGAGCACATTCATTTGGGCTAGCCGGTCGCGCAACTGCTCAAGCGTGACACTTTCGCTTACTAATTGCTCAAGCTCCTTGAGCCGCGTGTCGAGCGTTTTACCCGGCAAGCATTCCAATATCCCATCTGAACATAGCCATAGCTGAAACTCAGAGGGTAGCGCACAGCTGAGTGAAGGATACTCCACATCAGGGAAAAGACCTACCGGCATCCCCTCCCCGGCTAAGCGCACAAGAGAACCGTTCGTTACCAATAATGGCATAGGCAGCTGCGCCCCGAGCGAATAGTGCAGAGTCTTGTCCTCATGGTCAATAACCCCCACGAATAAGGTCGCGTGCTTGCCGATGTCAGTATCCTGCAATTCCCGGTTCAAGGCCGCCAGCCAGTTAGGGGCCAGCTGCTCAGGCTGCTGCCCATCCCACTCGCTAAGCCACCGATTACACAGGTATTTTAACAACACCGTAACAAACGCAGAGGACGCGCCGTGCCCCGACACATCAGCAAAATAGAAGGTGCTATAGCGTTCGTTGTAGCGCTGGTAATCAAGAAAATCGCCTGACAAATAGAGCGAAGGAGCAAACCAGTAATCGTAATAGACCCCGTTAATTACTTTAGGATGAGTAGGCAAAAGGCGCCGCTGAATATGCCCGCCGCTCTGCTGATCCATGCGGAGTAAGGCCAAATGCGTCTCAAGGCTCTCATTGAGCTCTGCTAAACGCTCCCGATCACGGTCGCGCTCTAACGCAAGCTCGTGCAGCTCTATTGCTTTCCGAATCATGCGCCGCAGAAGCTCTGCATGACGCAGTGGATGGACAATATAATCCACTAACCCTACATCAATCGCTTTAATTAGATCGGCATCTTGTCGGGTATCGCTGACCACTAGCGTAGGCAACCGGAGGATTAGTTTCGACCACTGCTGACGCGGCACCGCACGTGCATGCGCCACAATCAGTGAGGTTCCTGCAGGCAAGTACTCGATATTGTCTGCTGCAAACACCGACATACCGTCACAGGTAATCGCTCGTGCCAGCGCGTCGCGTTCTGGCCCTGGCTCATCAATTACCGCGATCAACTGTTTGGAATGATCCATGTTAAGCCTCAATCGGCGAAATCGTCGTCACCAAACTCAAAATCGTCCATGGCGAAAGGGTCATCACCTAATTCGCCATCGTTAATCAAGAATTGACGGCGCTGCAAATAAGCATCGCGAATAAATCGGTAGCGATCGCCACGAATAAGCTCTTCTTGGTCTAATAGACCTGCGCGCATATCCACAATATTAAGCGCCAATAAGCTAACCTCTACAACATCATCCTCTATATAAAACAAAGGATTAGTCGCTATATCAGCGGGTAGACCTGCAGTGTCTCTTAACGTACTGGGGCCTAACAGCGGCAGCATTAAGTAACGCGAATCTTCCCACCCCCACACCGCCAGCGTTTGGCCGAAGTCTTCTTCATCAGCGGTAATTTGCATGTGAGTTGCATAATCCAACAAACCGCCTACACCAAACGTTGAATTAATCAAAAACCGTGAGGTCGCTAAGCCAGCGTTAGCAGGCTTACCCTGCAGTAGACTGTTAATCGCGGTACGCACTTCCCCCAGGTTGGAGAAAAAATTACCTACCCCTGTTTGCACAGGTTCAGGCGTGACATTGCGATAACCTGTCGCCACCGGCTTGAGCGCATAGCGATCCAGCACGTCGTTAAAGGCAAATACACGACGATTAAAGCCTTCCCATGGGTCTTCTGGATGGGCTTCCTCTGCCATAGTTGCGCTGGTACTGGCGCAGCCCCCCATGCCTAGCGTGGCTAGCAGCAATATAGGCAGCAATCCCTGGCGCACGCGGCTTCCAGGCGCTTGCTTGGCTAACAACCTCAGCATGACAATTCCTCTCTCAACGTTTTAACGCCCCTTTTATCACCGCTCTTTCTCGTGCCTTTTTACTAACGCCTCTACGACGAAGCGTGAGCCTATAGGCGATTACTGACGGCGAATAACCACGCTACCGGCGCTGTAGCCTGCACCAAACGAACAAATAACGCCAATATCACCGGATGCAAAGTTGTCGCGATGAAGGTGAAAGGCAATGATCGAACCTGCCGAACTGGTATTTGCGTAACGATCCAGAATGATTGGCGCTTGCTCTTCGCTGGGATCCCGACCCAGCACTTTTCGCGCAATGAGGTCGTTCATATGGCGATTAGCCTGATGTAACCACATGCGCGTTAAGTCGCTGCCAGCAAGTTCTAACGAAGCCAGATGATCAGTGATTAACTGCGCCACCATCGGGCAGACCTCTCTGAATACCCGTCGGCCCTCTTGTACAAACAGCTTATCTAGAGCCAATGGGTCACTATCGGTAGTGCGGTTTAAAAAGCCAGCGTTGTTACGGATGGCGTTCGAGAACTTGGTTACCAGCCGAGTACCGAGAATTTCATAGCGCAGCTCAGCTACTGCACTGGCACTATTTTCCAGCACCATTGCAGTACACGCATCGCCAAAAATAAAGTGGCTATCACGGTCTGTGAAATTTAGATGCGCTGAGCAAATTTCAGGATTAACCACCAGGGCTCGTTTGACGCTGCCAGAGGCAATTGCATTGGCTGCCATTTCAAGCGCAAACGTAGCTGAGCTGCAGGCGACATTCATATCAAAGCCATAGCCACTCGTGCCTAGTGCTTGCTGAACCTCTACCGCCACCGCCGGGTAGGCACGCTCTAGATTAGAACACGCAACAATGACCAGTTCGATATCACTTGGCACCACTTGGGCTGCCGCCAATGCTTGGCGCGCTGCATTAGTCGCCATCTCGCACTGAATTGATGACTCGTCATTATTACGTTGAGGCAGTTTAGGCCGCATACGCTCAGGGTCAAGAATACCGGAGGCGTCTAACACATAGCGGCTTTTAATACCGGATGCTTTTTCAATAAACTCGCTACTGGAGTGGGCTAGCGGCGGCTGCTCCCCACGCGCAATGGCATCAGCATTATGAGTATTCTGGTTATCTACCCAGGCATTAAATGCGGCGACCAGCGCCTCATTATCAATGGCGTGTTCCGGCGTATAAAGCCCTGTACCGGTTATCACCACATTTGTCATGCAACTCTCCTTAAAGCAGCCTGCGATCACTGGCTGTCGGCGACCGTAAGCGCAAGCTTACTAGTATATTACTGTGTGCGTAAAAAGCGCGCTGTACCAGCCGGGTTCTAAACGCTAATTATCTCTTCCCAGCGTTTTTCAAGACGCTTTACTGATACCGGTAGTTTAGTGCCCAACTGCTGAGCAAATAACGAAACCCTAAGCTCTTGAATCCACCAGCCAAACGCCACTAGCGCTGGGTCTTCTACGTCGCCCCGGCGCTCGCTTTTGCGACGCGCGTCAAAACGCGCTTCTAGTGCTTGGACATCGTGCATCATCATTTGGTCGCGTCCGCGTTCACGGGCTGCTTTTTCGAGTCGAATTAGCGCAGCTTCCGTATAACGCGGGTACTCTACAAGCCACTCGCCCGAATCACGAATGAAGCCAGGATAAACCAACCGTTGCACCTGAGTGCTAACATCACTGTAGACCAGCGCTAACGCGAAGTTTAGCTTGCCTTTGAGCACTTTACTCACCGCCAGATGGCCCTTTAGAGCAGCCTCCACTGTTTTAAGAAGCGCGCCTGCATGGTCGAGAAGCACTGCGTCAGTCGCGTTTAAACGCTCTTCAAGGGCACTGGCTGAACGGGGCAAGGGGTGCTGCGCCACCACCTGAGTAAAAACCGCCAGCAGTAGATCATCGATTAACGCTTGCTTGCTACCCACTTTGGCAAATAGCAGTGCGCATTTCTCCACATCCGGCAAGCGCTTAATAGCCTTTACCTGCTCCGGCCGGTTCGCGATTGCCAGCCGGGCAACACCTTCTTGGTGGGCCGCTGCCGCTTTCGCAGGGTGGTCGAAAAGCGCTACCCTAAAGTCCTCATCGGCTGCTACTAATGCTGGATAGGCTTCAACACGGATACCTGCCTGGGTGGTCACTCGTGATTCGGGCAGTGGCTCGTCAGGCAAGCCGTCCAGCGCTGGCGCTTGGCTGGCTTGTTCTGAGAGCGCTTGAGCACCCGCGCTAGCCGCAGCTTCAAAGCGTTTTTCAAGCGCTCGCAGGTCGCGCCCTTGGCCCAACAACTCGCCTGAGTGATCTACCACACGTACATTCATTATTAGGTGTGGCTCAAGTAAGTCTAATCGCCAATCATCGGCATGCACCCGGGTGCCGGAGCGCCGTCGAATAAACTCAGCCAGCGCTTCGGTTAGCGGGCGCTGGTCAGGCACCAGCATCTCCAGCGCGGCATCTACCCAATCGGGTATCGGTACGACTTGCCGTCGAATGCTTTTAGGTAGCGACTTAAGCAGTGCAATACACTTTTCACGCAGTAACCCAGGCACCAGCCACTCTAAGGCGTGCACGGGTAACTGGGGCAGCATGGCGGCGGGTACAGTAATGGTGACTCCATCGTCATCAGCTTCAGGGTCGAAGTGGTAACTCACTGGGTAAGCCACCCCTGCCAGGATGAGATGATCCGGGTAGTGAGACTGCGTAATATCTTCCGCTTGCCGCGCCTTAAGCGCCTCAATATCGAATTTAAGCAGCCCAGGGTCTTGGCGCTCGGCTTGCTTGCGCCAGTGTTCAAACCCTTTGCCGTTAACAACATCCTCTGGCAAGCGCTCATCATAAAACGCAAATAGCGTCTCTTCGTCCACTAGGATATCGCGACGACGGGCACGATCCTCCAGCGCCTCGACCTCCTCAATCAGTGCGCGGTTGTGGATGAAAAATTCGCCCTTGGTTTGAAACTCTCCCTCTACCAGCGCCCGGCGTATAAACAACTCACGCGACTCCTGGGGGGCAATGGGGCCGTAATGCACTCGGCGGCGGGCCACAATGGGCAGCCCAAATAGGGTCACCTGCTCAAAGGCGACCACCTGTGCCCGCTTCATTTCCCAATGGGGTTCGCTGTAGCTTCGCTTCACAAGGTGCTCGGCCTGGGGTTCAATCCAAAGCGGATCAATTTTAGCGACCGTGCGTGCAAATAGCTTGGTGGTTTCCACTAGCTCAAACGCCATCAACCACTTGGGCGTTTTCTTGGCAAGTCCGGAACCTGGGTGAATCATCAACTTGCGATTACGCGCCCCAAGGTATTCGCGGTTTTCTAACAAGGTAGCAACGTTAGATAACAGACCCGAAAGCAGTGCCTGGTGCAGCTTGCCAGACGTTTTACGGCGCATTTGCCGCGCCTGCTCTTCGCTTTCGTTCTCGTCATTGGGCAGCGGGGCAGGCACCTCGATATCCATATCACGCAGCAGTTGGCGCAGTTGCCGGAAGGTGTCATGCCATTCGCGCACACGCAGGTAATTGATGTAGTGATCACGGCACCAACGGCGTAACTGGTTGCCGGAAAGCGCCTCTCGGGCACTCTCAATGCCGTGCCATAAGTTTAACAGCGCGACAAAATCAGAATCAGGGTCGTGCCAGCGCTGATGGGCTTGATCAGCGGCTTGGCGCTTATCCGCCGGGCGGTCGCGGGGGTCTTGGATAGCCAGCGCAGAGACAACAATCAGTACATCGCGCAGGCTGCCTCGCTCAGCACCCGCCAACACCATTCTCGCTAGCCGGGGGTCAATGGGCAGTTTGGCGAGTTTGCGCCCCAACGGGCTAAGGCGCTGCTGCTCGTCTACCGCGCCCAGCTCAAACAAAAGGCGAAAGCCATCCTTGATAAAACGACTATCTGGTGGGTCAACAAACGGAAAATCTTCAATATGGCCAAGCTTCAGCGCCAGCATTGATAGAATCACGGAGGCTAAGTTAGTGCGCTGAATTTCAGGGTCGGTAAACGCAGGCCGTGAGAGAAAATCCTCTTCATCGTAAAGCCGTATACAGGCCCCTTCAGCCACCCGTCCACAGCGCCCTTTACGTTGGTTGGCGCTGGCTTGGCTGATGGGCTCTACAGGCAACCGCTGAATTTTTGACCGATAGCTATAGCGGCTGATACGTACTAAGCCAGGGTCGATCACATAGCGGATACCAGGCACCGTTAGCGAGGTTTCGGCCACGTTGGTCGCCAACACAATACGCCGCCCGCGATGAGGCGCGAACACTCGGTTCTGCTCTTCATTTGAGAGCCGCGCATAGAGCGGCAGTATCTCGGTGCCTTTTAAGTCAGCACGCCGCAAAGTATCGGCGGTCTCACGGATCTCCCGCTCGCCGGGTAGAAATACCAGCACATCGCGGGGGCCATGCAGCCAGCCTTTTTCACGCTCAATAACATCAATTTCTTGTACCGCGTGAAGTATGCCTTCTTGCAGCGTACGGTCCTCTTCATCCTCCTCATCCCGCACCAGCGGACGGTAAAACAGGTCGACGGGGAACGTTCGCCCGGAAACCTCCACCACAGGCGCAGGCGTAGCAGCACGACCTTCAGAGCTTGCAACCACGCTGCCAAAGTGAGCCGCAAAACGCGTTACATCAATGGTTGCAGAGGTGATGATGACTTTAAGATCGGGGCGCTGAGGCAGTAACCGTTTAAGATAACCAAGCAGAAAATCGATGTTTAAGCTGCGCTCATGAGCCTCATCAATAATCAGCGTGTCGTAGCGCAGCAACAGCGGATCGTGCTGGGTTTCGGCTAACAAAATACCGTCGGTCATCAGCTTAACCAGCGTATTGGGCGTGCTTTGGTCAGTAAAGCGCACCTGATAGCCCACCTGCTCACCCAGCGGTACGTTAAGTTCCTCTGCCAAACGAGTAGCAACACTGCGAGCAGCCAACCGACGTGGCTGCGTATGGCCAATTAACCCACGGCGACCACGCCCTAGTTCTAAACATATTTTAGGTAACTGGGTGGTTTTACCCGACCCCGTCTCCCCCGCCACTACCACCACTTGGTGGTCGCGAATGGCGTTAAGAATATCTTCCCGCCGCTCTACAACGGGCAGCTCGGCGGGGTAATTCAACACCACTGGCTGGGCTTCGCGCTGTTGAAATAGGTGTCTCGCCTTATCTAAATCCCGCTGTACATCATATAAACCACGGTCAATGGGCTTATTTTCCCGTAGTCGGCGCTTTAAACCAGCGACACGACGCTCTAGACGCTGAGCATCACGCAACATCAAATGGCTCAACGCCTCGTTTAGCGCGGTGAGTTGCTGGGCATCTGTGCGGGGGGAGTGCGTGTCGGTGGTCACGTTTGGCTTGGCTTCCATCACATTAAAAAAATCGGCCCACTCTTTGAGTAGGCCGACTATTGTAACGCCTTCAGCAACGTGACGCCTAACAGCGGCTGCGCACGCGCTCATTACAAGCTTAACAGCGGTTAGCTTGCGTTGGTTTCCTCATCCCGCAACTGACGACGCAGTACTTTACCCACGTTGGTTTTGGGTAACTCATCGCGGAATTCAACGTACTTTGGTACTTTGTAGCCGGTCAGCTCTTTCTTACACCAGCTACGCAGGGTTTCCGCATCGAGTTGACTGTTTTTCGAAACGACGAATAACTTGATTGCTTCGCCGGCGTTCTCATCGGGCACCCCTACCGCTGCGGTTTCTAGCACATCGGGATGAGCAGCAACGACGTCTTCGATTTCGTTAGGGTAGACATTGAAACCTGAGACGAGAATCATATCTTTTTTGCGGTCGACAATGCGGATATAACCATCCTCTTGAAGGACGGCGATGTCACCCGTGTGGAACCAGCCATCTTCATCAATTGAATTGCGCGTCTCTTCCTCGCGCTGCCAATAGCCTTTCATTACCTGAGGGCCTTGAACGCAAAGCTCGCCTGGCTCACCTAATGCAACATCATTGCCATCGGCATCCACCGCTTTCACCGATGTGCCAGCCACAGGCTTACCGATACTCCCCAATTGAATAGCATTCGTTGGGTTAAAGCTCACGATGGGTGATGTTTCTGTTAATCCATAGCCTTCTGCAATTGGGCAACCGGTGGTTTCTTCCCACCGCTGGGCAGCCGCCTTTGTAAGCGCCATACCGCCTGAAATAGTCAGCTTGAGCTTGGAAAAATCTAACTGCTTAAAGTCATCCCGATTACACAGCGCATTGAACAACGTGTTCAAACCGATAAACCCGGTAAAGGGTAATCCTTTCAACTCTTTAACAAAACTAGGCAGGTCGCGGGGGTTAGTAATCAGCAGCGAATGGTTACCGGTTTCCATTAGGAACAAGCAGTTAACAGTAAAGGTGTAGATGTGATAGACCGGCAGCGGTGCCACGACAAGCTCTTCACCGTCCGTAAGATGCTCACCAATGGCCGTGCGTGCCTGGAGCATATTCGCGATAAGATTGCAGTGAGTCAGCATCGCGCCTTTGGGCATGCCCGTCGTACCACCGGTGTACTGAAGTGCGGCCAAATCATTCTGAGTGCGGCTTACGTCAATGTGGCTGAGAGAGGCGCCTTTTTTCAGAGCATCGCGGAAGCCAATAGCGCTGGGTATCGAGTAGGCAGGCACCATTTTCTTAACGTGCTTAACCACGGCGTTGATTAGCCAGCGCTTGGGCGCATCATGAAGATCTGCAAGCTGAGTTACCAACACGTGCTTGATATCGGTCTTATCGAGCACCTTCTCCAGCTTATCAGCCATATTGGCCAAAATAACAATGGCCTTGGCGTTGGAGTCTTTAAATTGGTGCGCCATTTCCCGCTCGGTGTAAAGCGGGTTGGTATTAACAACGACTAAACCTGCTCTCAGTGCACCAAATACAGCCACAGGGAACTGGAGAACGTTAGGCAGTTGAATGGCAATCCGGTCGCCAGGCTCAAGGTCCGTTTCATGCTGCAACCATGCAGCAAAGTCCGCCGAAAGGCGATCAAGGTCGGCAAAAGTGAGCGTTTTTCCCATGCAGGTAAACGCTGGCTTATCTTTAAAGCGCTTTACCGCCGTATGAAAAACGTCAGTGACTGAATCATATTGATCCAACCCTTCAAGCGCTGGGCCACGTAAAATGGGGGCATTGGCGTATTCGCTCATGGGGCAATCTCCGCTATCCGTGTCGATGGTATAACCGACCTTGTTATTGTCGCGAGGTTAAAGGGCCAACGATATACGACGAGCACCCCGCTGTAAAACGATCGATTGAAACTTACGTTTCAACTTTAGCTTATAGCCCTGTGCGTAAATCAGCAGCGCGGCCACTGGTCTATCTACTATTACTACTGTAGCGATTGTTACAGTTATGGACAGTAACGAGCTTGAATTTCTCCTTCTCGCCAAACCAAAAGCTCGCCTGGCAACATCCGCTCCCACGCTTCATTTTGGGTCAGCGGCTCAGTCGCCATCACTGATACAACATCATTTGGGGTGGTGTGCTCAATGAAGTTTACGGTAATTTCCGCATCAGAAAGCTCCGCTTCTCCAAAGGGCGCACGGCGAGTGATGTGAGCAAGTTTTGTTGAGCAGTAACAGTAAAGATAGGCGCCGTCAGAAAGCAGCAAATTAAATACACCTAACCCGCGAAGCTGCTCGCAGAGCATATGTAAACGCTCCCAAACACGTTCAGCGGCTGCCGGTGGCGTAGGAAAAGCGCGCCGCAACTCCCCCATTAGCCAGCAAAAAGCATGTTCGCTGTCGGTCGTACCGACAGGGGTATAAACGCCCAAAGGTAGCTGCTGCCAATCGTTTAACTGCCCATTATGGGCGTAGCACCAGGGCCGCCCCCACATTTCCCGGGTAAAGGGGTGGGTGTTAGCAAGGCGTACGCCACCCACGTTAGCTTGGCGAATATGGCTGATCACCACATTAGATTTGATGGGGTAATCACAAATTAATCGGGCAATGGGTGAATCCACAGAAGGGTGTGGGTCTCGAAATTCGCGATACCCTCCCTCCTCGTAGAACGCTATACCCCAACCGTCACGGTGGGGGCCGGTGCCCCCACCACGGTGTAAAAAACCTGAAAAGCTAAAGCAGATATCCGTGGGAACGTTGGCGCTCATGCCCAGCAACTCACACATTAAGAGGCTCCTTGAGGGCCGGGCCAGCCATTAGTTAATCACCGGTTCGCGGCGGCGGTTAGGCGTAGGGTCCTCTTCCACCTCACGCGACGGTGGGGCTTCATCAATATTGTGTGGGCGACGCCACCACCAAAGCGCTATGCCCACACAAGCGCCCAGCGCCATACCTAAAATCAACCATAAAAGCCCACCACGCAGCCCTGCGGCGCTACCTTCTAACACGCCCACCGCCGAGACCATTGCCGCCGGGGCCAAGCCCGTGTAGAACTCGCCCTCTTCAACCAACGGCAAACGAAAGCTGGCAGGCATCCACATTGCACCCGCCACTATCCATGTCAACACTAACCGCGGCAGGCGCGGCAACCACGCTAATGCAAAGTACACGGCTACAAGTACCAGCAGTGAAAGGCCGTAATAACTTAGCCACATCAGTGACATTGAGTTCACAAACAGCATAATACCCCTCATGTGGGTGGACTCACCCGACGTTGATTTCCCGTTATGGTACCTATCAATTTATGAAAGCACAGCCCGGCGTTAACCAAGGCTCACCCATTGCGCGCTATTATCGCGCCAATGATCCACAATGGCACTGGTTAGAAGCGCGCGAAGCGCCAGAAGTGGCCGAGTTTTTAAATGCCGCCAATCAGGAACATGGCGAATGGTTTGCGCCGCTAGCGCCGCTGGCAGATACACTTTATGAAAGCCATTTAGCCCGCCGCGAACTTGCCGTCACCAGCCTTGAGACAGCGCTAGACCACTTTACGTTCTGGAGTGAAACCGGCGCAGAGGATGACTACCCGTGCTGGTGGCGCTACCCAAACGGCCAACCACAAAAGCGCGAACTGTTTTTAGATGTCAGGGAACGCGCGGCCGGCCATCCTTTTTATGACATGGGCGACATGGCACTTTCGCCCGATGAGCAGTGGCTCGCATGGACTGAAGACACCCAGGGAGATGAGCGCTTTACGCTATGGCTAAAAGCGCTGCCTAACGGCGAGCCGAAACAGCTATTGAGCGACATTGGCCCTAGCCTCTGCTGGGCAGAAGACCAAACAGTGCTCGGCGCCACGCTGCTTTTTACCCGTTTTGACGACACCCAGCGCCCGGATAGTCTTTGGCGGCTATGGGTTCCCTTCACCGCGCTAGATCAATTGCCAGCACCCACACTGGTTATCCGCGAAGAAGATCCTGAGTTTTGGCTAGGAGTTGGCAAAACTCGTTCTAGAGAGTGGCTGCTGATTGATAGTGGCTCCAAGGACACCACGGAAATTGCCATACTCCCCGCCGCTAATCCTGCAGCTACACTAGCATATCTACATACCCGCCAACCCGGCATTGAAGTCAGTGTTGATCACCGCCCCGGCGTCTTCTATCGACTGCAAAATCAAACCGGCCCCCATTTTCAACTCGACTACCTGGCGGAAGAGCAGCTCGGTAAAGACACCGCTTCGTGGCAGGCGTTAATTCACCATCGAGATGACGCTACGTTAGAAGGGGTCGATGCGTTTGCATGGGGCCTTATAGTGGCTGAGCGTAGCCATCGCGAAGCACAGGTAGTGCTGCGACGCCTGGTACTAGGTGAACATCAACAAGCGCGCGTGGATGACTATATTGCGCTACCTGAAACACCTTGTTCACAGCTGCTGGAGGACTCGCCGCACTTTGATACGCAGGAGGTACGGTTAAGGGAAGAGTCGTTCACCCAGCCGCCCAGCTGGTTTTCGCTAGATCTACAAAGCGGCACGCGCACGCTGCTCAAACGTGTTGCGGTTTTTGGCAACCTCTCACCGGAACAGCTGGTTTGCCGTCGCTTATGGGCCACTAGTAATGATGGCGAGGAGGTTCCTGTATCGGTGGTTATGCGTGCAGATTTAGCTGACCAAGCGCTGCCAACACTGCTTTATGGCTATGGGGCTTACGGTGAGGCGTTAGACCCTTGGTTCTCCATCGCCCGGCTAGAGCTTCTGGAACGCGGCGTGGCTTTTGCCGTTGCTCATGTGCGTGGTGGTGGAGAACGCGGCGAACCCTGGTACCTACAGGGCAAAATGGCGCATAAAGAGAATAGCTTTAATGATTTTCTAGCTGCGCGGGAGCTGCTGGTATCGAAAGGAGTGAGTGACCCCCAGCGCATTGCCGCTTGTGGTGCCAGCGCGGGTGGGCTGCTAGTGGGCACTTGCCTCAATCGTGCCCCCCATGCGTTCTGCGCGGCAGTGCTCGACGTACCGTTCCTAGATGTACTGCGCACCATGCAAAACCCGGCGCTACCGCTCACCACCGCTGAATACAGCGAATGGGGCAATCCCGAGAAGCCAGAAGTAGAGCAGCGCATTTCTAGCTATTCGCCTATCGACAATATCACTCAGCAACGCTATCCGGCGCTATGGATCGAAGGCAGCTGGTTTGACACGCGGGTGAGCTACTGGGAGCCGGCCAAATTCTACGCCCGTGTTTCTCAGGCTCAACAAGGTGAAGCCCCCATTTTATTACATACCGACATGAGTAGCGGCCACGGGGGTGCCTCCGGCCGATTCAAAGCTTGGCGAGACACTGCCCGCCAAGATGCTTTTATTCTTTGGGCGCTGGGACTTGATCCGAACGTGACCGATTAAATAAGTACTAAGCCCCGTCCTGTCAGTAAATAGCAAACGTCGGGGCTTTTTTTCGGCATGCATGCCGACAACAATTTATTTATGGAAATGCTTTCCATAAATAAAATTTTGCGCCATACTACTCCTTAGTAGCATATACCAACGTCTAAAAGATCAGATTGATATTCAACTAAGCAAACCCCAGGAGAGCGCAATGAAAAACCAGGAACAATTCCCCACTATATGGGATGCACCTTTAAAAGCATCCACTCGCCCACAACCGACTGGCAGCGTAAAAAAGGCCGCTGCTCCTATTAAAGAAGCCTTCTTGACGATTTGGGATAACGCCAAGCGTCAACCAGCCGTTTAAGGGCTAAGCCGGAGAGGCGCGTTATTGAGGGAGATGTGGTCTATATCAAGATCACATGGGAAGCACGGCAATAATATGCTCTTCCAAGCGCCGTTCTGGCACCTTATCTTGCGAAACTGCAAAGCCGCGAACGCTAATACCCTTTCTATGCACCCGCTCGGCATCGTTACTGAGCAAAGGGTGCCAGCCTGCAAGCTTGCGGCCTTCGGCTACCCGTCGATAGCCACATGTCTGAGGTAGCCAGGTAAATTCTTTAACCAGCGCAGGGGTTAACTGAGTACAGTCCGGCACGCTGTCAAAACGGTTCGCATAGTCGCTACACTGGCAGCTCTGGATATCCAACAAGCGGCAAGCAACGTTTAAAATAGCCAGCTCTTGCGTTTCGTCATCATGTAGCTTTAACAGACAACACTGCCCACAGCCATCACACAGCGCTTCCCACTCTTGGGGCGTGAGTTCATCAAGGGCGTATTTTTCCCAAAAGCGTTCGCGCATTGTGGGCTGCATTGGTAGTACCTTTCTAAGTAATCGTTCATATCACTTGCCTGGCGTGCCAGGGTGGCCCAGCGTGTCTATGCACTCTGCCCATAGCGTATCAAAATCATCTTCCAACCAGCGGTAATTCTCATTAAGCCAAGGGACTAATTCAGCCAAGCGATTGGGCCCTGATAAACGTTTACCAACGCCTGCTATCGCTCGGCAGGTAAAGTCGAAATCCGCATAACCCCTCAGCCAATCATGCTCCACTAATAGCGGCATCATTGTCGCGAGACGGTTAGGAGCAGGTCTGGCCGAAAGTAGCTGATAACAGCGCTCCACCAGAACCTCGTAATCGTCATCACCGAGCTGCCGCCGAGCTAAAAAGTGATCCCAGACAATATCCAGGGCGATGCCCACATAACGCCGCTGAAGATGCGGCGCCTGCTGCTTGGCGTTTAATACGCTAGGGTGAGCATCTACCCAGGCATCAACCCGACGATGATGACGGATACCACTCGCTACTGCTTCAGGCCAAGCGCGCAGATTGCCCCCCTTCACACCATCAGCAATTAAATTGCCATACAGAAATGCGTCACTGCCGCGATGGGCAAGCCAAGCGTGGGCGAGAAAATTCATTGCTGGCGATTAACGTGGGCGCGATGAACATCCAATAAGTAAGCTTCTTTGGCCGGGGGTGTTTGCAGATAAAACCCCTTCTCATTAATCGATGCCATGATGTCTGCTGCGCTGGCACGCGCTAGCGCCTTATCAGCGGTTAAGATCATCGTAAAAACCGCAATGGGCTTGCCAAAGGTTTCCATCAGTAGCTCAGGAACCGGTTCTAGTCCTTTTCGCTTATCAACATAAAGATACATCTCTTCTTTACGCGAGCTTTTAAACACTTCACAGAGAATCTTTTCGCTCACTGGGAGGTCTCCTTCAAGGCGTGGAGTAAGCCTTCAGTTAAACAGTCATCGCGCCAACCACTTAAGGGTGCTGGCGACTCACCGGCGAGCTGCTGCATAACCATCGCTTCAATATCACGACGACGCAGCAGCAGCTCAGGTGCAATTCCTAGCGCTACCGCTTTATCGGTGACTACCTTTTTAACGGCTTTAAAACGCCGCTTAAACTCAGGCTGCATGGGGTCTGGCCACGGCGCTGGAAGGTCAACTTCATCACAATGGTGGGCCTGTTTTAATAAAGCGAGCAGTGCATCACCCTCTTTTTTAACCAACATGGGTTTCACACCCTCAACATCCGCCAGCTCATAGCGATTTTTAGGCATCGCTTCCGCTATTGCGAACAAGAGCTTATCGCTGATTAGCCAGTTACGCGGCAAATCCCGGCGGCGGGTTTCACCTTCACGCCATATTGTCATCACACGGTAGGCTTCTAGCTGACGCGGTGAGAGGCGCCAAAGCTGGCGGTGGCGGGTGAACCACTGCCCATCGCTTTCTACGCTCCTACCCGCTTGCTCAATCAGCGTCGCGCACTCTTCCTTCAGCCAGGAGAGCCGCCCCAGCTCCTCAAGCTTTTCTGCCTGTAGCGACCACACTTTAAGCAGATAGATCACGTCAAGCGCCGCGTATTCACACTGAGAGGGCGTCAACGGGCGCACTAACCAGTTGGAGCGCGTTTCTTCTTTGGGCAGCGTCTCCCCCATCCACAGCTCCACCAACTTCTGATACCCCATGCCGGGGGTTTCACCCAAAAACGCCTGCGCCACCTGGGTATCCGCCAGAGGCGATGGGAGCACGCCTGCCCAGTGCTGAAAAACCTCCAGATCTTCACTGCACGCATGCAGCAGTTTCACTGCATCGTTTTGCAATAACTGGCGAAATGCCGCGGTGCAGGGAGTCGTCAGCGGATCCACCAAGTAGGCCTGCTCTCCAGCGGTAAACTGAAGCAGTGCAGGTACCGGAAAAAAGGTATTTTCTCGGAAAAATTCGGTATCTAAAGCGATGACTGGTGCAGCCGCCACATGCGCGCAGGCCGCATCAAGCGCTTCGGCGTTATCAATCCATTGATATAAAGGGGCAGTTAAAGAGGACAAGAGACACTTCCAGGTTGGTACAACCGCCGTAGCGCTTGCATTTTATTGTGGTCAATCGCTGGCGAAGGGTTGCCGACCATTGAATGCGCGGCTCAGAGTACCGCCATCCACGTACTCAAGCTCACCACCCATAGGTACACCGTAAGCCAATCGGGAGAATTTAACGCCGTAGTGAGCTAGCTGTGACGCGATATAGTGTGCAGTAGCTTCACCCTCAACCGTGGGATTCGTTGCTAGCACGACTTCGCTTATAGCACCTTCCGCTACTCGCGCTTCCAACAAGTCTAAGCCAATGGCATCAGGCCCAATTCCATCAAGAGGAGACAGGTGGCCATGTAGCACAAAATAGCGCCCCTGAAACCCTCCGGCTTCTTCGATGGCAAGCTGGTCAGCGGGTGACTCAACCACACACAACAACGCATCATCACGCCGAGCGCTTTGGCACAGAGCACAGATATCCGCTTCTGTCAGGGTACGGCAGCGCTGACAATACCCCACCTCTTCGATGGCCTGCTGAATGATGGAAGCCAGCCGCTGTCCGCCTGGACGCTCTCGCTCTAGCAGGTGCATAGCCATACGTTGGGCCGTTTTCGGCCCAACACCTGGCAGCACACGAAACGCGTCCATGAGCTGCTCCACCAGCGGAGAAAATCGCATAGCTTAAAACGGCATCTTAAAACCGGGCGGCAAGTTCAGGCCGGCGGTTGCTTCTTCCATTTTAGCCTTTGAACTAATTTCGACTTTACGCACAGCGTCGTTTACTGCAGCGGCCAGCAAATCTTCCAAAAGCTCTTTGTCTTCTTCCAGTACGCTAGGATCAATGGTCACGTTGCTAACGTCGTGGCGGCCATTCATGGTGACCTTCACCATACCGGCACCCGCCTCCCCCTGAACTTCAGCTTTAGCAACTTCCTCTTGAACCTGCTGCATTTTTTCCTGCATCTCTTGGGCTTGCTTCATTATGTTGCCCATTCCACCTTTAAACATGTGGCTATCTCCTGAAAGGTCTAAAAAATATGCATAGCAAGTCAAACAGCCGGACTAGGAACGCACGTCAGACGCTGGCTTAACGGTTGACTCTACAAGCGTTGCCCCAAATGCTTGCTGAAGCTTCTGTATATTGGGGTCGCGGTGCAGTAGATCAACAGCCAAAGCATGGCGCTCTTTGTGTAACCGCTCTTCTTGCTGACGCGGCGTTTCCACGTCAGCCGCCAGTTCAGCTACCGTAAATTCAATACGACGGGGTACGCCCTGCGCTTTAAGCGCTTTCTCGATGCGAGTCTGATGTACCTCCGCCTTCATCGCGGCCTGCCCTGGATCTAGCCGAAGCACGAGGGTGTGACCATCATCGCTTTCGACTTGGCAGTGCGCCGCTAAATTACGCGTAAGGCCTCCCAAGCCTAGCGCATTAAATCGAGCCAGCCACTGATGGTGGTCAAGCACGCTATCAGCCTGAGGGACAGGTGACTCTGGTGCTGGCGAAGCCTGCGCCACCGGCATAGGCTCTGGCTCTGGCTCTGGCTCTGGCTCTGGCTCTGGCTCTGGCTCTGGCTCTGGCTCTGGCTCTGGCTCTGGCTCTGGCTCTGGCTCTGGCTCTGGCTCTGGCTCTGGCTCTGGCTCTGGCGAGAGCATAGCGGCGCTTTCTACTTCATCAAGCGACCAGGGCGGGGCTTGCTCACTTTTATCAACGGGAGGTTCAGGCGTTGGTGCCTCCTGCACAACGGCCTGAGCAGGCGGACTAGCCTGCACTACTGCCGGTGCAGGTTCAGGCTTTTTTGACGATGCTGGTTCACCCATTGACGCTGGTTGCAATGCTGCCCCATTAGTGTCTTCCGCTGGCTCTGGGCGTAACGGCAACGGCGTACGGGGAGGCTTAGGCACCCCTTGGGGGCGAAACGCCAGCATACGCAGCAGTGTCATTTCTAAGGCACTGCGTAAGTCAGGGGCATGCACCATATCGCCCCGTCCTTGAATACCAATTTGGTAATAGAGCTGAATATCTTCAGCGGTAAAGCGGCCTGCCAACTGCTGAATAAGCGCGCGGTCACCGTGGCTGTTATCCACCGCATCGGGCACCATTTGCGCCACCGCCAAGCGGTGCAAAATGGCGCTTAGTTCATCAAGCACTGCCGCGAAATCAGGCCCTTGCTCTGAAAGCTGCGCGACTTCTGCCAGTAACCGCTGCACATCTACATCCGCCAGCGCCTCTACCAATGCTAGGACATGCCGGTGGTCCAACGTACCCAGCATGGCGGCTACATCAGCATGACGCACCGCGCCTTGGCCAAAGGCAATGGCTTGATCCGTCAGGCTCATAGCATCACGCATTGAGCCCTCGGCCGCTTTACCTAACAGCCACAACGCACTCTCATCAAACGCCACGCCCTCTTCACCCAGCACATAGGTTAAATGCTCAACCACGCGCTCGGGGGGCATATGCTTTAAGGTAAACTGCAAACAGCGCGATAGCACAGTGGCAGGTAACTTTTGCGGGTCGGTAGTCGCCAACAAAAACTTGACGTGGGGCGGTGGCTCTTCAAGCGTTTTCAACAGTGCGTTAAAGCTGCTGGTAGAGAGCATGTGTACTTCGTCAATTAAGTACACCTTGTAGCGCCCTTGAGTGGGCGCGTACTGAACGTTATCCAGCAGTTCGCGGGTGTCTTCGACTTTCGTGCGTGACGCTGCATCGACTTCGATTAGGTCAACAAAGCGGCCTTCGTCAATCGCTTTGCAGCTGTCGCACTGGCCACAAGGGGTTGACGTGATACCTTCATCACCTCGCCCACTGGCAGTGCAATTAAGGCACTTAGCCAAGATACGCGCCAATGTGGTTTTACCCACACCGCGAGTACCTGTAAATAGGTAGGCATGATGTAAGCGGCCTTGGTCAAGGGCATTGACCAAGGCGCGTTGAACATGGGCCTGACCCACAAGCTCGTGGAATGTACGCGGCCGCCATTTGCGGGCCAGAACCTGATAGCTCATTGAGCAAAACTTCCTTTGGCGGGCTGACTGTCTATGCGTGACGAAACACCATTCTAGCGGCTGGGCTTACGCCCGCCAACCGCACAGCCCTTAGGCACGGCGTTACATTATGCGTTATCGCCACTCTCGGCAGCACCCGCACGCTGAGCAGCCTCTTTCACTAACTTCTCAAGCTCGCCATTTTGATGCATCTCTATGACGATATCGCAGCCGCCCACTAACTCACCTTCCACCCACAGCTGCGGAAACGTCGGCCAGTTAGCAATTTTTGGCAGCTCAGCGCGAATATCTGGGTTATCCAAGATATTTACAAACGCAAAACGCTCGCCACAGCTCATCAGTGCCTGAACAGTTTGTGCGGAAAAACCGCACTGGGGTAGCTGCGGAGAACCTTTCATGTAGATAAGAATCGGGTTTTCGCTAATTTGGCGCTGAATATTTTCGGCTGTCGTGCTCATCGTATGCTCCTAAAACAATAATGTGATCCAAGCCAGTTTACGCAATTCGCTCACCGGCTTTAACCCTACGGCCAAGTGTTGCTCCCCTTGCTGTGCTAGCCAATACTTGAGCAAACTACTCAGCCATATCTTGTAGAGGCCATTCTACGCATGCTGCTCGCGTTGCGCATCCCCTGCCGCATCGCTAGGATAGGGTTTTTGCGCGGAGAGAAGCCACCATGGCGACACGCCATTTCCTTACCTTGCTGGATTTATCACCCGATGAGTTGGCGTATTTGATTCAGCGTGCCATCAAAATCAAAACCGATTTGAAAGCCAACGGCCCTGTCTATACGCCGCTGCCTAACCGCACGCTGGCGATGATTTTCGAAAAATCGTCCACCCGTACCCGCGTCTCATTTGAAACGGGCATGGCGCAGTTTGGCGGTCACGCGCTGTTTCTCTCTCCCCGCGACACCCAGTTGGGCCGTGGCGAACCGATCGAAGACACCGCTCGCGTGCTTTCAGAGATGGTCGATGCAGTCATGATCCGTACGTTTTCTCACGCAGGCTTGGAAACCTACGCCAGCGCCAGCAGCGTGCCGGTGATCAACGCCTTGAGCGACGACTATCACCCCTGCCAGCTGTTAGCAGACGTTATGACCTGGACCGAGCTGCGTGGAAGCGTGCAAGGCCGCACAGCGGTATGGATAGGCGACGGCAACAACATGTGCCATTCGTGGATTAACGCGGCACGCCAATTTGGCTTTCAACTGCGCATTTGCTGCCCCAAAGGGTATGAACCCCGCGCCGATATTATGGCCGCTGCCGGTGACTGCATCACACTACTCCATGACCCACAAGCCGCCGCCAAGGATGCCGATCTAATCACCACCGATGTGTGGGCTTCCATGGGGCAAGAAGAAGAACAGGCCAAACGCGAAGCAGATTTTGCTGGTTTCCAGGTCACCGAGGCAATGCTCGACACCGCCAAACCAGATGCCCTGTTTTTACACTGCCTACCTGCCCACCGGGGTGAAGAGATTAGCCATACGCTGCTTGACGATCCACGCGCGGTGGTTTGGCAAGAAGCGGGCAATCGCCTGCATGCCCAAAAAGCACTGATAGAGTTCTTGCTACTTGGCAAAGTTAACGATTAGCAAAAAACTACCGTAAACCTGCAGTGACGGTTTGACCAAGCAAAGTGTCTCAAACCATTGATACATAGGCACTGCAGGTATAAAAACTGACAGATATAAAAATATGACAGGCATAAAAAAACGCCTCGCTAGTGTTAGCGAGGCGTTTTTTATGAATCTTGGTGGAGCCTAGCGGGATCGAACCGCTGACCTCAACACTGCCAGTGTTGCGCTCTCCCAGCTGAGCTAAGGCCCCACATGCTGCCGTTGCAGCAGCGGTGCAAATACTAGGCTAGAAGCTGCCCATCGTCAAGACAAAGCTTAGACAACCATGTTCTAATTCTCCTTTGCCAGGAGCTGTGGCACTCTATGCTTCAACATACAGGGCGAGCGCCCGTGTCCAAGAAGATTTCCATGCAGGAGACTGCCTTTTGATCAACGTTTTAATCGCCGATGATCACCACCTGGTGAGAACCAGTATTGCGCACCTGCTGAACGAAGAGGCCGACATTAAGGTCGTCGGCGAAGTTGTCGATGGCGAAAATGCCGTTACTCAGTGTCGCGTAATGAAACCTGATATTGTACTTATGGACATACGCATGCCAGGCATTGGCGGGCTGGAAGCCACGCGGCGTATCCATCGCACCTTAGTAGATATCAAAGTTATTATTCTGACCGCCCACATGGAAGATAGCGTGCTGCGGCGAATGCTAGAGGCAGGCGCTTCGGGCTTTTTGAGCAAAGGTGCTGATGCGGCAGAAATGACCGATGCCATTCGCCAGGTTTTTCATGGGCGCCGCTATGTGAGCCAAGAGATTGCCCAACGCCTAGCGCTCTCTCACTTTACGGACGAAGATAATCCGTTTAGCCAGCTATCGCACCGCGAGTTGCAAATCGCCCTGATGATCGTTAATTGCCAGCGCGTTCAGGATATATCCGATAGGCTACATTTAAGTCCGAAAACCGTTAATACCTACCGATATCGGCTATTTGATAAGCTACAGGTTGCCACTGACGTTGAGCTAACCCATCTCGCCCTGCGCCACGGGCTAGTTGAGGGCTTTGACCCAAGCCTGGGATAGCCCTACCATCGCAGGCTCTGCCGTCTTGAAGCGCCGACACCCAGCTATGACTTTTGATGCCAAGCAGTTTCTGAGCTCTGTAAGTACCTCTCCGGGGGTTTACAGAATGCTAGATGAGGAGCAAAACACCCTCTATGTCGGCAAAGCCAAGCGTTTAAAAGCGCGTCTTGCCAGCTACTTCCGTGGTCAGCTGAACACCAAAACTCAGGCAATGGTCGGACGAATTGCCGATATTCAAATTACCGTTACCCGCAGCGAAACCGAAGCACTACTGCTGGAACAAACGCTGATCAAAGAGCTGCGGCCGCCCTATAACATCCTATTGAGGGATGATAAGTCCTACCCCTTTGTATTTGTGACCGACCGCCACTCTTATCCTGCACTTGAGTATAAGCGAGCACGTCAGCGGCGTGACGACGGCCGCTACTTAGGGCCCTACCCTAGTAGCGGCGCCGTGCGAGAAAGCCTAGCACTCATGCAGAAAATTTTTCGCATACGCAACTGTGAGGATAGCGTTTTTGCCCACCGGTCACGCCCCTGCCTCCAGTTCCAAATCCAGCGCTGCAGCGCCCCCTGTGTAGGCTACATCTCTCAGGAAGAGTACCGCCGCGACGTCGAGCACGCGGTTATGTGCCTGGAAGGCAAAAGCGAGCACGTCACACAAGCGCTCACTGCCGAAATGGAAACTGCCAGCCACGCACTAAATTTTGAAGAAGCTGCCCGCCTACGTGATCAAATACAGCAGCTTAGGCAACTGCAGCAGCGTCAGTTTGTCGATAATGAAAGCGGCGATGCCGATATCTTTGCACTGGCCCAGCGGCCGGGCGCACTGGGAGTATCCGTGCTTAGCGTGAGGGATGGGCGCCTGCTTGGCGCACGACACCACATGCCTAAAAATGACCTGGACCTGCCACCGGAAATGCTACTCACCGAGGTCGTTAGCCAATACTATTTTGGCCAACCCCATAATGTGCCCAGCGAAGTGATCACCAGCCACCCGCTTGAAGACAGCAGCCTGATCGCAAGCGCCTTATCCCAGCAAGCAGGTAAGCGCATACGCGTTGCCAGCCAGGTACGCGGCCATCGCGCCCAGTGGCAACATTTGGCCATGACTAACGCGGAGCAGCAGCTTGCTTCTCAGTTGGCTAACAGAACTCAGCTCACCCAGCGCTTTGAAGCGCTGCAAAAAGCGCTAGCGCTCGATAAAATTCCCGAGCGCCTTGAGTGCTTCGATATTAGCCACAGCCACGGCGAAGCGACAGTCGCCTCCTGCGTGGTATTTGACCATCAAGGGCCGCGTAAAAGCGATTATCGTCATTTCCGCATCGAAGGGGTGGCAGCAGGAGATGACTACGCCGCCATGCAGCAGGCGCTAACCCGGCGCCTTAAACGTGTAAAAAGCGGCGAAGCCATCGCCCCAGATATTTTGATTGTTGATGGCGGCAAAGGGCAGCTAAATATGGCACGCAGTGTGCTAACTGACCTGGAAGTAACGGATATTATTTTACTCGGCGTTGCCAAAGGCACTACGCGTAAAGCGGGACTTGAAACTCTGTTTTTAGAAACCACCGACAACCCTTTACCGCTGGATCCCGCCTCGCCCGCCCTGCATTTGATCCAGCACATTCGGGACGAGTCGCACCGCTTTGCCATCGCCGGACACCGCGCTCAGCGGGATAAAGCGCGACGCACATCGACGCTACAAGACATTCCTGGCATTGGCCCTAAACGCAGGCGTGAGCTACTGCGGTTTTTTGGTGGTCTACAGGGCGTACAGAAGGCTAGCCGCGATGAACTATCCCGAGTGCCCGGCATTAACGCTGCTCTTGCAGAAACAATTTACAATGCGCTTAATGGATAAACCGACGCTTAACATGGATGCTGTTAGCCAAGGGAGATAGAATACTTCCTCAGCAAACACTCCGTCTTTCATGACTCTCCGGCAAGGATCGCGCCCTGCGATGAATATACCCAACATACTGACTCTGGCAAGAATCGTCTTCATCCCGCTAATGGTAGTGCTTTTTTATCTACCGTTCAGCTGGAGCATGCCGCTTGCAGCAGGACTGTTTGCCTTGGCAGCAGTAACCGACTGGCTAGATGGCTACCTAGCTCGTCGCTGGAACCAGTCAACGCCGTTTGGCGCTTTCCTGGACCCTGTGGCCGACAAACTCATGGTGGCAGTGGCGCTTGCGCTGCTTATCGAACGCTTCGACACCCTGATATTAACCCTGCCTGCGCTGGTCATCATTGGCCGCGAGATCGTCATTTCAGCACTACGTGAATGGATGGCGGAAATGGGCAAACGCGGCATGGTGGCTGTCTCTTGGATCGGAAAACTCAAAACCACGCTGCAAATGGTGGCCATCCTTATTTTATTAGCCTTTCCGCCAGGGCACGAGATCGCCTTATTCGGCGTCGTGGTGCTTTATGCAGCGGCTATCTTGACCCTTTGGTCGATGATTCAGTACCTAAAGTCTGCATGGCCACACCTCAGCCGCTCAATGTAAAAAAGAGAGTATCTGTTTGTGCTTGCTGATAAATTCATTGATTGACAAGCTCGCCCTGGTGCGTATAATTCGCCCTCGAGTCGAGCGGGAATAGCTCAGTGGTAGAGCATCGCCTTGCCAAGGCGAGGGTCGGGAGTTCGAATCTCCTTTCCCGCTCCAACGACTTGTTAGGCTGGATGGCAGAGTGGTTATGCAGCGGACTGCAACTCCGTGTACGCCGGTTCGATTCCGACTCCAGCCTCCATTTTCAGTGTAGCGGCAGACCTTGTCTTCGATACACTGCCCGGATGGCGAAATTGGTAGACGCAAGAGACTTAAAATCTCTCGGAGGTAACTCCGTGCCGGTTCAAGTCCGGCTCCGGGCACCATTTATTAGTTAAACGAACTAAGCTGCGAGATCAATTGATCTACGCGGCTTTTTTGTTTGCGCAATACTTATCTATCCCGAGACTAGCGTGCAATTTTTTATTCGCACACATCGCCAAGCGATTATGGTCACGCTATGATGCCTGCCTTATTACCGCACAGCGCTTGATCGTGAGAAAAAGGAGCGGGCCCATGAGCACGCCAACATCCGACGTACTAATCATCGGCGGCGGCGTCGCCGGTTTAACCCTGGCGCTTGAGGTTGCAGACCACCTCTCAGTGACGCTAGTGCGTCCAGCGGTTGATGACCAAGGTGCCAGCCGGTGGGCACAGGGGGGCATTGCTGCCGTACTGTCCCCCGACGACGATCTTGAAGCCCATATGCGTGATACGTTAGTTGCTGGCGACGGGCTATGCAATGAAGAGGCGGTAAGGCACACGGTTACCCACGGCCCAGACGCTATTCAATGGCTAATTGATAACGGCGTACCGTTTACTCCCGATCCCGACCCCGCCGCTCGCTACCCTTACCATCTTACTAGAGAGGGTGGCCACAATGCCCGGCGCATTATCCATGCAGATGACGCCACGGGACGCGCTGTTGTCGATACGCTGCTGAACAAAGTCAGCGCCCACCCGAACATCACCCAACGCAGTGACCTAACGGTTTTAAACCTGCTCAGCGATGAAACTGGCCAGTGCATTGGCGCCACGGGGACAGACACACAGCAGCGCTACAAAACACTCCTAGCCCGGTACACAGTGTTAGCTACTGGCGGCTCCAGCGGGCTTTACCGCCACACAACCACGCCCTCTCCCAGCAGCGGTGAAGGCATGATAATGGCAGCCGAGCTCGGTGCCGTGCTGATGAACCTTGAGTTCCAGCAGTTTCACCCTACCTGTTTATTCGACCCAGAAGGCCCCGCCTTTTTAATCAGCGAAGCTGTGCGCGGTGAAGGTGGCCATTTATTAAATGAAGCGGGTCATCGGTTCATGCCCGACATTGACCCACGCGCAGAACTTGCCCCTCGCGATGTAGTGGCTCGGGCGATCGACGCAGAAATCCAGCAAAGCGGCCAAGGGCATGTATGGCTCGATATTCGTCATCTTGGTGAGACGGCTATTGCCCATCACTTCCCAACGATTTTAGCCCATTGCGCCACCCGCGGACTGGACATTACCCGCCAACCGATCCCCGTTGTGCCAGCTGCGCACTATAGCTGTGGCGGCGTCGCAACCGATCACAAAGGCGCCACCCACGTAGCGAACCTGTATGCCATTGGCGAAACCGCCTGTACCGGCCTACACGGCGCAAACCGCATGGCAAGCAATTCACTCTTAGAGTGCTTAGTATACGCGCGAAGCTGTGCGCAGCATTTACTTGCCCAGCCCAACACCCCCCTGCCGAGTGATAAAGGGAACGCTGCAAAAACCAGCCACAAGGCTGGCATTATTGATGTTGAAAAACTTCTTATGCTGCGCAGCGCCATGCGCGAAGTGATGAGCCACTACGTATCGATTGTGCGTAGCAATCAAAGCCTTGCTACAGCGCGGGAAAAGCTCGTCGAAATTGAGCTAGAACTAGAAGAGTTTCTTGCCAGTACGCTAGGCAATGAGGACGAGAGGCGTGCGCACCCTGAGAGCATACGCTTCAAGCAGTCCTTGAAGCTTGCCCAGCTAACCGTATTAGCGGCTCTGCAGCGTCAGGAGTCTCGAGGGCTACACTACTCAACCGACTGGCCTGGACAGCAGAGTAATGCCACTGCATCTAGGCTCACCTTGCAGCAGTTAACGACCTGCCCGGTGACATAATCGGCGCAGCTCCCGGTGTCTATGGGCTGGCAAGCTATCAGGCCATAGCCACACCCTCTGCGGCCCTAAGTGAAGTCCAAGCAGCCACGGGCCAATATAATCGCAGCGCACCGGCCGCTCTTCACCCAGTTCTCCATTTCCCAGCAGCCAACGCCCAGAAAGCTGAGCACCACTCTTTACCAACTGCAAATCACCGCTGGGCTGCGCCTGATACTGGCGCCAAACCACATACGCTACGCATAGCACCAATACAGCCACCCATCCTATGGGCACTACCCAGCTCAATACCATACAAAGCCCTAACGCCAACGTTGCATGGCATGCGCTTTGACACTTAGAGCGTGCGATAGGCAGAGTTATCGGTGGTTTCAGCATGTTCAACAATCATTTGTACCAATCGACGCAGTGCAGGATCCTCAGGCCATTCACGGTGCATCAACCACACAAACAGGTCTTGATCCTCTTCTTCGATTAACCGCTCATACGCTAATTGATCATCCTCACTGAGCGTATCAAAGCGTTTTTCAAGGAAAGGAATAAGTAGCAGATCCAGCTCCCACATACCGCGGCGAGAGTGCCAGTAAAGTCGCTTGCGCAGTATTGCTGCTGGTGAAGTATCGTCGCTCAACGTCAGCCTCTCGGGATAGATGAAATGAAATGCCAGTATACCTAAGCCACAGGGTCGCGCCAGCGGCAACCTTCGCCTATGCTGTAATTCAGTTACACACTAATTAACCTAGTACCTTGTTTTATCTGAATTGTTTTATATCGGCATGCGCAGTATGCTGGATTCGATGTTATCGAGGTCGCAAGCATCAACGCGCCATATAAGTTCGCAGGGAGCCAACCGATGACCAAATCTGAATTAATCGAACAAATCGCAATGCGGCAACCGGAGCTATCCGCTAAAGAAGTAGAAACGGCGGTGCGTATTATCTTGGATGATATGACGGACGCTTTAGCTAGCGGCGGACGTGTGGAGATCCGCGGTTTTGGCAGCTTTTCGCTGCACTACCGGGAACCACGCGTAGGGCGTAACCCTAAAACCGGCGACCCTGTCGACTTAGAGGGTAAATATGTCCCCCATTTCAAACCGGGTAAGGAGCTACGCGAGCAGGTAGATGCAAGCCGTGCACTGGGCTACTAGCCGAGCCGCGCGTGCTCTTACATGCATATCAGACCTTCTGCGGGATGACGTCGCTTCCAGACTCAGACACAATAGCATCACCTTGAACGTCACAGACTAGGAAACTCTCATGCGTTGGATAAAAGGGCTGATTCTGGCCGTCATTTTGCTGGTTGTGCTGCTGATCGGCATTCTGTTTGCCGTCAACAATCAGCAAACCGTAGCCTTAAACCTGATTTGGGTCGAACTGCCTCCCGTTTCTCTCTCTGTATGGCTGTTGGCCACATTAGCCTTTGGCGTTATTTTAGGCATGCTCGCTATGCTGGGTGTTTATGTACGGCTGAAAGCGCGTCTGGCGCGCAGCGAGCGCCACAGTAAACAGCAGCGCAAAGAGCTGGACCGTTTACGTACCCAGGAGCTAAAGGAAGTGGCGTAAATGCTTGATCTCGCGCTGCTGGGTGTACTATTGGCAGCCATCGCCATTGGTTTTGGCCTGGGATACCGACACGCCTCCCTCCGCAAGCAGCGCACGCTAGACTTGCGCGCTCCAGACATATCGCGCGAGTACTTCGTCGGGCTGAACTATCTTCTGAATGAGCAGCCTGACGAAGCAATCAATACCTTTATCCATGCGCTGGAAGTTAACAGCGATACCGTGGGCACTCACATTGCCTTAGGCAAGCTGTTTCGGGCACGCGGCGAAGCCGACAAAGCCGTCAGTATTCACCAAAATTTACTTGCTCGCCCAGCGCTCTCTGCGTCTACCAACCAGCATATTCAGCTCGAACTAGCCCGTGATTTTATGGCGCTAGGCGTCCATGACCGCGCGCAGCGTTTGCTAAGCGACCTTTTAGAAAACGCTGTTAATTCCCCTTACCATCAAGAAGCCAAACGCTTACTGATCGATATACTAGAGCGTGAGAAAGAGTGGCAGTCTGCACTGGATATTGCTCAGCCTCTCTTAAAGCAACAGCCCGGCATGCGCCGACCGGCAGCTCATTGGTTATGCGAACTGGCTTTAGAAGAAATTCAACAGTCCAGCCGTGCGCTGGCTCGAAAACACTTAAAAAAAGCGCTGCAGCTAGACGAGCGCTGCGTTCGCGCCACCCTGCTTTTAGCTGAGTTAGAAATGGAAAACGGGCACTACCGTCGCGCCATTGACGGCCTTGAACGCATACCTCGCCAAGATATCGCTCATATCCCCACGATGCTGCCAGCTCTCCAGCGCGCCTATGAGCGCAATAACGACTTACATGGCTTTGAGACCCAGCTCTACCAATTGCTTGGCCACGCACCTTATACCAGTGTGATTATCACGCTAGGCGAGCTAATTCATCACCGCGACGGTGTTGATAGCGCGATAGAGCGCACCGGAGAATGGCTTCGTGAAGCCCCTAGCCTGGGCGGGCTTGATTACCTGATCGACCTCTATTCGGAAAGCCAACGCCTTAGCGGCAAATCCCCACCCGATACGCGGTTACTACTTTTAAAGCATCATACCGAGGCACTTATGGAAGGCAGGCCTCGTCACCGCTGCCGACGCTGTGGATTTACCAGCGACAGCCTAGTATGGCAATGCCCCAGCTGCCGCCGCTGGGGCACTATCAAGCCTATTACTGGCGTCGAAGGCGAATAGCGCAAGACTCAAACAAGCATTAAGAAGCCGCCAACTCTGCTTCAATGGCCACCAGCGCCGCCATAGGGTCCTCGGCTTGGGTAACGGGCCGCCCCACTACCAAATGGGTGCTGCCTACCCGCATCGCCTCAGAAGGCGTCATAATCCGCTGTTGATCGTTCGCAGCAGCAAAGCTTGGCCGAATACCGGGGGTTACTTTCAAAAACTCAGCACCACACTGCGCTTTAATCTGAGCAGCCTCCTGTGCAGAACAAACCACTCCATTTAAACCGCTTTGCTGGGTGAGCGCTGCTAATCGCATAACCTGATCCTGCGGCGTGGCCGCCACACCTGCCTCATGTAAATCCTCAGCCTGCATACTGGTCAATACAGTCACTGCAATTAGATGTGTTGATAAGTTGTGGTCTATTAAGCGTTTAGCAGCAGCCTCCATCATGCGGCGGCCCCCTGAGGCATGCACATTAACCATCCAAACACCCTGCTCAGCCGCCGCTTGCACCGCGCCTGCGACCGTATTAGGAATATCGTGAAATTTCAGGTCAAGAAACACTTCAAACCCACGTCCATGCAGCGCTTCCAGCACAGCTGGGCCACTGCGCGTAAATAACTCTTTACCCACTTTTACACGGCAGCGCGAAGGATCTAACTGATCGGCCATGCATAAAGCAGCATCTAGGGAGGGGTAATCAAGGGCGATAATCAAGGGGGAATCAGTAGCCACGGGCGTACTCCATGTTCATTTTGGCGCATTGTAACAGCCCAACCAGCCTTGCTGTGTAAGCGATTTGCTCATAACCCGTAGCAAAATGCTTACAAAAACAGTCGTACATGGCTTACAGCATTTTCATGATGAAGCGCTTAAGTTTACCAGGGCGGCGTCTTAATAAAACTTCACCGCTTAAAACACATGGCCGCAATGCTATTTCCAGGCAAGCAGCATGCCTTAGTGAAAAGCGCATAGGCGGCCCAACCAACAACTCAAAGGATGCTAATCCATGCAAACAACGTTAAAAGGATTGCTAACGGCACTGCTGCTTAGCCTCAGTTTAGGCCTATCAGGTGCCGCCCTAGCCCAAGCAGTGGCACCCATCAATGTAAATACCGCAGATGAAGAGCTACTGGCTGAGCTTCCGGGCGTAGGCCCAAGCCGTGCGGCTGCCATTATTGAAGAGCGGGAAACCAACGGCGCATTTGAAAACGCAGATGACCTAACCCGCGTTAACGGCATTGGTCCCGCCACTGTTGATCGTATGCGCGACCAAGTAGCCTTTGACGAGTAGTCACTTTTAACACGTAGTAACGGTTGACGAATAAAGCAACACTTTCAACCGCTTGACGGCCATCATCGAGCGGTTGAAAGTAATAACATAGATAGCGTAAAAGCGTCTGATCAACACCGTGATGAGTCAGGGGCTTTTAAAACGTATCACCGGGGATACGCACCTTACCTTCCATTAATACCCGCGCGCTTCGGCTCATAACGGCTTGATCAATCTGCCATCGCCCTTCAACTAAGCTTGCCTTTGCGCCAACTCGCAGGGAACCCGATGGATGCCCGAATGTGACCGCCTCCCGCTCAGTGCCGCCTGCCGCCAGATTCACCAACGTCCCCTGAATAGCCGCCGCCGCACCAATCGCCACCGCTGCAGTGCCCATCATCGCGTGATGTAATTTACCCATTGAAAGCGCCCGCACCACTAAATCAATATTTTTCGCATCAACGGCTTTGCCGCTGGAAGACGTGTAACTGGCGGCGGGAGCCACAAACGCCACTTTCGGTGTGTGCTGCCGGCTTGATGCTTCCTCAACGCTCTTAATTAACCCCATACGTACGGCACCGTGAGCGCGAATAGTCTCGAACATAGCCAGCGCGTTGGCATCGCTGTTAATTGCTTCTTGCAGTTCACAGCCGGTATAGCCAATATCCTGGGCGTTGATAAACACTGTCGGAATACCCGCATTAATCAGCGTTGCCTTTAGAACGCCTACCCCAGGTACTTCTAAGTCGTCGACTAAATTACCCGTTGGGAAAATCGCTCCTTCACCATCAGCGGGATCCATAAAAGCCACGGGGATCTCAGCGGCGGGAAAGGTGACGCCATCTAACTCAAAATCACCGGTTTCCTGTACTTGGCCATTAACAATCGGCACTTGAGACACAATCGTCTTACCGATGTTGACCTGCCAAATACGCACTTCAGCCATGCCATTTTCTGGCACCCTGGCGGGGTCTACCAAACCGTTAGCTATCGCGTATGGCCCAACGGCTGCGGATAAGTTACCGCAGTTGCCGCTCCAATCTACAAAGGGTTTATCAATCGATACTTGACCAAACAGATAATCGACATCGTGATCCGACGACTCACTTTTGGAAAGAATCACGGTCTTACTCGTGCTGGACGTCGCCCCGCCCATGCCATCAATCTGTTTTTCGTAGGGGTCTGGACTGCCGATCACACGCATTAACAGCTTATCCCGGGCTTCACCGGGAACCTGGGCTGCTTCAGGCAAATCGCTCAGCGTGAAAAAAACCCCTTTGCTGGTACCACCACGCATATAGGTGGCAGGAATACTGATTTGTGCAGCATGAGACATAAATAACACTCCCTAACCTTTTTCAATGATTATTCTTAATGACTGCGCTCAATAGCCATGTTCAATAACCATACTCAATAACAATATGCCGAAAAAAGAGCCCGGCGCTTAGCGTCGGGCTCTTTGGGTGCTCGCCTTGGCGCTAAAGGTTAACGCCTGCTTGGCTACGCCGTGGTGGATTCAAGAAAATCCTGGGCGAAACGCTGCAATACCCCACCGGCAGAGTAGATCGTGACCTCTTCGGCAGTATCAATGCGGCAGATCACCGGCACACGCTCAGTCGTACCACTCTGACGATGAATCACCAATGTTAGCTTGGCACGTGGCTGCGGCTCGCCTTCTACGTCGAAGACTTCCGTACCGTCCAGCGCTAGGGTTTTCCGTGTGGTGCCCTCTTCAAACTGCAGCGGCATCACCCCCATACCAATTAGGTTGGTACGGTGAATACGCTCAAACCCTTCAGCCACAATGGCTTCAACACCCGCCAGCGCAACGCCTTTCGCCGCCCAGTCACGGGAGGAGCCTTGACCATAATCAGCGCCGGCAATGATGATTAGCGGCTGCTTACGCGCCATGTAGGTTTCAATTGCTTCCCACATACGCGTTACAGTGCCTTCCGGCTCAACACGCGCCAACGACCCCTGCACAACATTGCCCTGCTCGTCATGCACCATTTCATTAAACAGCTTGGGGTTCGCCAAGGTCGCCCGCTGGGCGGTTAAATGGTCGCCGCGATGGGTCGCGTAGGAGTTAAAGTCCTCCTCTGGCAGGCCCATTTTGTGCAGGTACTCGCCTGCCGCACTGTCCATCATAATTGCGTTAGAAGGCGACAAATGATCCGTGGTGATGTTGTCAGGCAAAATCGCCAGTGGGCGCATGCCTTTCAAGTCACGCTCGGCAGCCATATTGCCTTCCCAGTAGGGTGGGCGACGAATATAGGTGCTCTGAGGCCGCCAGTCGTATAGCGGGCTTACCTGGGTACGGGCGCTCTTATCGAGATCAAACATCGGAATATAGGTTTGACGGAACTGCTCCGGTTTCACCGAGGCTTTAACGATGGCATCGATTTCACTATCGTCGGGCCAGATATCTTTCAGCGTTACAGGATTGCCATCTTGGTCGGTACCCAGCACGTCTTTCTCGATATCAAAACGGATAGTCCCCGCAATCGCATAGGCCACCACAAGTGGCGGTGAAGCCAAAAACGCCTGTTTGGCATAGGGGTGAATGCGCCCGTCAAAGTTACGGTTACCGGAAAGTACCGCCGTAGCGTAAAGATCCCGGTCGATAATCTCTTCCTGAATCGTCGGATCTAAAGCGCCAGACATACCGTTACAGGTCGTACAAGCGTAACCCACCACACCAAAGCCAAGGTTTTCCAGCTCATCCATCAGTTTGGCTTCTTCAAGATACATCTTGACGGTTTTCGAACCCGGCGCCAGCGACGACTTCACCCACGGCTTGCGGGTTAACCCTAAGCGGTTGGCATTGCGGGCGATTAAGCCTGCTGCCACCATGTTCCGTGGGTTAGAGGTATTCGTGCAGCTGGTAATAGCAGCAATAATGACCGCGCCATCGGGCATTTTACCCGCCTGCTCGTCGGCCCGTGCTTTATCCAGGTCGATCGCAATACCGCGCTGGGCAAGTTCTGAGGTGGGCAAGTGCGCGTGAGGGTTTGAAGGCCCTGCCAAGGTACGGGTAACGCTTGAAAGGTCAAAGCGCAGTATCCGACCGTACTCGGCCGTTTTGAGGCTATCTGCCCACAGCCCGGTGTGCCTGGCATAGGCCTCGACAAGCGCTACCTGCTCATCTTCACGCCCTGTAAGCTTGAGGTACTCAATGGTTTGATTGTCGATGTAGAACATCGCCGCCGTAGCACCGTACTCTGGCGTCATGTTGGAGATGGTCGCGCGGTCACCTACGGTCAGCGCATCGGCGCCCTCGCCATAAAACTCCAGGTACGCCCCCACAACGCGCTCTTTGCGCAGGAATTCGGTAATCGCAAGCACCATATCGGTGCTGGTAATACCCGGCTGCAGTTTGCCAGAGAGCTCCACACCGACGATATCCGGTAGGCGCATCATTGAGGCACGCCCCAGCATGACGCTTTCCGCTTCAAGGCCACCAACGCCAACGGAAATCACACCTAACGCATCGACCATGGGCGTGTGGCTATCGGTGCCTACGCAGGTATCTGGGTAAGCAATACGCATGCCCTTTTCATCGGGACGGCACTGCACTACCGGCGACATTTTCTCCAGATTGATCTGGTGCATAATGCCGTTGCCAGGAGGAATCACATCGACGTTCTCAAAAGCCACTTTGGTCCAGTTAATGAAATGGAAGCGGTCGTCGTTACGGCGATCTTCTACTTGGCGATTTTTGTCGAAGGCATCTTTCTCAAAACCAGCGTGCTCAACAGCCAGTGAGTGGTCAACGATCAGCTGCGTGGGCACTACTGGGTTAACTTTAGCGGGGTCGCCGCCTTTTTCAGCGATGGCATCGCGCAGGCCAGCAAGATCAACCAATGCAGTCTGGCCAAGAATGTCGTGACACACTACCCGCGCCGGATACCAAGGGAAATCCAGATCCTGTTTACGCTCTATAAGCTGCTTCAGCGCATCGGTGAGCAGCGCTGGGTCACAGCGGCGCACCAGCTGCTCGGCCAACACCCTGGAAGTATAGGGCAGCGCTGCGTAGGCACCAGGCTTGATGTCTTCAACGGCTTGACGCGCATCGAAGAAATCTACCGGAGCACCTTCTGCCGTCACGCCCGGCAGAGGTTTGCGATAATTCGTGTTCATAGCGTCTCTCACTTAGTCACGGCCCGCTAACGTTAGTCACGCGCGTCGATAGGTACCCATTCGCTCTTCTCAGGGCCAGTGTAGTCGGCGCTGGGGCGAATAATGCGGTTGTTAGCACGCTGCTCGAACACGTGCGCCGCCCAACCTGTTAGACGAGACATCACGAAAATCGGCGTAAACAGTTTGGTTGGAATATCCATGAAGTGGTAAGCACTGGCGTGGAAGAAGTCCGCGTTACAGAAAAGCTTCTTCTCACGCCACATGACTTCTTCACAGCGCACAGAAACGGGGTACAACACGCTGTCACCTACGTCGTCCGCGAGCTTCTTCGACCACTCTTTGATGATTTCATTACGTGGGTCAGACTCGCGATAAATCGCATGGCCAAAGCCCATGATTTTCTCTTTGCGCTCAAGCATTCCGAGCATTTCACGCTCAGCTTCTTCCGGCGAGGTCCAGTTCTCGATCATCGCCATGGCCGCTTCATTGGCACCACCGTGTAGCGGGCCACGCAGTGAGCCAATCGCGCCAGTCACGCAGGAGTGCATGTCCGAAAGCGTGGATGCGCAGACCCGTGCGGTAAAGGTTGATGCGTTAAATTCGTGCTCTGCATAAAGGATCAGCGAGACATTCATAACCCGCGCATGCAGCTCAGAAGCAGGTTCACCGCGCAGCATATGCAGGAAATGACCGCCTACCGAGGCATCGTCGGTTTCAGTCTCAATGCGCACGCCATCGTGACTAAAGCGATACCAGTAACAAATAATAGAAGGCAGCACCGCCAGCAAACGATCAGAGACATCCTGCTGCTGGTCAAAGCTCTCTTCTGTTTCCAGATTACCCAGCATGGAGGCGCCGGTGCGCATTACGTCCATTGGGTGGGCATCTTTAGGAATTTGCTCTAGCACGGTTTTTAGCGCATCCGGCAAGCCACGCAGGCTTTTCAGCTTAGTAATATAGTCATCCAACTCCGCCTGATTAGGCAGCTTGCCTTTCAAGAGCAGGTAAGCCACTTCTTCAAATTTCGCCTTCTCCGCCAGCTCTTTGATGTCAAAACCACGGTAGGTTAATCCAGAACCTGTTTTACCCACCGTACACAGCGCGGTACTACCGGCACTTTGACCACGCAGCCCTGCACTGTTTTGAGGTTTATCAGCCATGTTGTGTCTCCTGTTAACTCTTTTATATGTTTTAAATTTGAATAGGTGCGTTAACGACTATTACGCATCTTTTTGCTCGGCGAATAACGCGTCGAGCTTCTGTTCGAAATCGTGGTAATTCAAAAAGTCGTACAGCTCATCGCGGGTCTGCATAATGTCGACCACCTCTTTTTGGTGACCGTTATCCAGAATGCTCTGGTAAACCTGCAGGGCGGCAGCATTCATCGCGCGGAAGGCGGAAAGCGGATAGAGCACCATGCGGCAGCCAACGTCGCCTAACTCCTGCTGAGAGAATAGCGGCGTCGCGCCAAATTCAGTGATATTGGCCAGAATCGGGGCGTTAACCTGCGAACAGAAGGCACGATAATCATCCAGCGTGTGAACGGCTTCAGCGAAGATGGCGTCTGCCCCTGCTTCCACGCAGGCGTTGGCACGCTCGATGGCAGCGTCTAGGCCATCTTTCTGAAACGCATCGGTACGGGCAATCAGATAAAAATCAGGGTCTAACTTGGCATCAGCGGCGGCCTTGATGCGGTCAACCATTTCCTGTTGGGACACAATAGCTTTATTGGGGCGGTGGCCGCAGCGTTTTTGAGCTACTTGATCTTCCAGGTGAACGGCAGCCACGCCTGCGCGCTGCATCTCTTTAACGGTACGCGAAATATTAAAAGCGCCGCCCCAACCGGTGTCGATATCCACCAGCAGCGGAAGGTCGGTAGCACCGCAAATACGATGTGCATCTTCCACCACGTCGTTCATGCTGGTCATACCCAAATCAGGTAAGCCAAAAGAAGCGTTAGCCACACCACCGCCCGACAGATAAATCGCTTGATGCCCCACCCGCTCGGCCATCATCGCGGTATACGCGTTAATCGTGCCTAAAATCGGTAATGGACGGTTTGCTTCAAGCGCAGCACGAAAGCGAGCACCGGGTGACAGAGTAGAACCAGAGAGAGAGTGAGACATGGGCGTTATTTCCTTTAGCATTCGACCCCAGAGGCTTAGCTAGCCTGCGCGTCGTTGGTTTTTATCAAGACAGTGATCAAGACTGCTGGTCAAGAATGGCTGCGTAGCGGTCAGCAACATTTGCGCGTGAAGCGCTGACATGGCGACGCATGAGCAGCTCGGCAAGCTCGGCATCCCCCGCTTCAATGGCATCCACAATACGGTGGTGCTCCACAAAGGCGCGCTGAGGACGCGTGCCGCTTGCACTAAATTGGGTACGGTAAAGACGAACCAAATAGTAGAGATCATCACAGAGCAGGTTCATCAGCATCTTATTGTGGCTGCCCTGAACGATGCAGTAATGGAAATCAAGGTCGCCTTCACGCTGGTAGTAAGCCTCGCCTCGCTTGAGATCGGCCTGGCCTTCATGGAGTGCTAACACTTCGCGCAGCCCCTTTATCTCTTCGGCAGACATATGCTCAGCGGCCAAGCGTGCCGCCATGCTTTCTAACGCTTCGCGCACGTCAAACAGCTCTAAAAGCTCTTTCATGGAAAGCTTAACAACCCGGGCACCTACATGGGGCACGCGTTCGATTAGGCGGTGCGCTTCTAAGCGGCGCATGGCTTCACGCAACGGCCCACGTGAAATGCCGTACGTTTTAGACAGCCCCGGCTCGGTGATTTTGCTTCCCGGCGCCAGCTCACCACGCACAATAGCGTCTTGTAGCTGATGGAAAACCCTCTCAGCCAAGGTGCGCACTTCCGGCGACACCTGTTCAGCGGGTTTATCAGCAAGCTGATGTGAAGGAGAAACGAATAGGGTCATGTTTGATTGTCGACAATTAGTGAATAGGGGAACTTTAGCTCGTCATTTTTGTGCCGTCAACCAGGCAAAATGCCCGACGTTATTCGTCTTTCGTTGTAAACAACGAGCAAAATAAACTTAAGCTGTCAACAATCATACAGTAATCCTAATGCCTTTAAATGAAAGCGTGAGAAAGGCGTCGACGCATTTAACTGGTGTGCATGATTAACGACCTCTAAAATATGTCGCCCTTGTACCGGCCTGGCATTTGCATCATGACAACGGCGTTAACCATCAAAGCCCTGCCTTATTCACCTGACCCACTGGCGCTGTTTGCTCGTTTGCGAAAGCGCCCCGGCGCAGTGCTGCTCGATAGCGGCCGTCCGGTAGCCACCGGGCGTTATGACATACTGAGCAGCGACCCGCTGGCAACGCTTGAAATCACGCCAAGCGGCCATTCGATGTTCAACTCTACCCAGCTCCAACTGCCCGCTACGTTTAACGACATGAGTAGCAATACGGCAGGCAGCACCACCGCCCTGCAAGAGTGGATGCTAGCGCAGCTGCCCGGCACCCATGAAGAGAGCGAGCTGCCCTTCCTAGGCGGACTGATAGGCTACTGGAGCTACGATTTAGGCCGTAATAATCTAGCCACCCCTAGCCAGCATGCCAGTGCCACTGCGCTACCGTTGGCACGTCTTGGCCTATACGACTGGTGCATAACCATTGACCATGAGCGCCAACAAGCATGGTTGGTAGCCCCCCCATTACGGCAACAGCAGGTCACCGAATGGCTCACACACCCCCTTGTAGAGGATGACGAACACTTTTATTTAACCAGCCCTTTTCAAGCAGAGCTCAGCCAAGCTGATTACACCGAACGCTTTCATGCCGTTCAGCGCTATATACGCGCAGGGGATTGCTATCAAATCAACTTGGCCCAGCGCTTTTCAGCCAGCTACCAAGGGGATGAATGGCAGGCTTACCAGCGGCTGAGGAAGGCGACGCCTACGCCCTTCTCGGGATTTATGGCGTGGAAAAACCAAGCGGTGCTGTCACTCTCGCCAGAGCGCTTTATTCAGTGTAAAGACGGCCTGGTAGAAACTCGCCCGATTAAAGGCACGCGCCCCCGAGGCATTACACAAGAGGAAGACCGTGCGCTGGCTGAAGAGCTCCTCAGCAGCAGCAAAGACCGCGCCGAAAACATCATGATTGTGGATTTATTGCGCAATGACTTAGGCCGCGTGTGCACCCCTGGCACTATCCGCGTACCGCAACTCTGCCAGCTAGAGAGCTACCCTAACGTGCACCACCTGGTCAGCGTGGTGCAGGGCCAGCTTGCCGAAAATCACTCGCCTTTATCACTACTTACGGCGGCGTCTCCAGGCGGCTCGATTACCGGCGCTCCTAAAATACGTGCCATGCAGATTATCGACGAGCTGGAACCCTGCCAGCGCAGCGTCTATTGCGGCAGCTTAGGTTATTTAGACACCCGGGGCAGCATGGATACCTCTATTGCGATACGCACAATGGTGGCAGACGCCGGTACGCTACACGTATGGGCCGGCGGCGGCCTCGTGGCCGACTCGAAAGCCGAGGAGGAGTACGCAGAAACGCTGGATAAAATTCGTCACCTGATAGGCGCTTTGGAATAAAAAACCAGCCACTTAAATCAAAAAGAAATATAAAAGCCTAACCAAACGGTATTGGGGAGAAAGGCCCACCCTTTGTTAGTCTAGCGCTAACAGCAGAGGTTTAATGGCACGTTTTTACAGACCATTTATTAAAGGGAGGCTGCATGTCCTCGGTACTTGACGACATTAACCGCGATTTTGCCAATAACCCTCAGGGCCTAATTGAGTGGGCTTTTAGCCAAGGCAGTCGCCCCATTTGCACCACCAATTTTCGTCCGTTCGAAGCGGTCATTTTGCACATGGTGACCCAGGTGCGCCCCGACACCCCAATTGTGTGGATGGACAGCGGCTACAACACTGATGCCACCTATCAATTTGCCGATGCATTAATCCAGCGCCTTGACCTAAATATGGTGAGCTTTTTACCGACACGTACCCGCGCACACCGGGAAGCGTTAGAAGGGCCAATGCCCGGCATTGACGACCCACGCCATGCAGGCTTCACCCAAGAAGTGAAGATTGAGCCGTTTGAGCGCGCGCTGAGAGAAATGCAGCCTGATGTGTGGTTCACCGCGCTACGGGCCGAAGACACCCCTGAGCGCGCTAAAATGCAGGTCGCTAGTCGCAACAGCAATGGCCTATTAAAAGTCGCTCCACTGCTTCAGTGGACTGCGAAAGATATGTATGAATACTTACAAGCCCATGATCTACCAAACAATTTCGACTATTTCGACCCCACTAAGGTGGAAGAGAAACGGGAATGTGGGCTGCATCTACAGCATTAACGTTAAAGTACGTCTGCAATAGTAGAAAGCGAAAAAAATGCGTGTGCCCAGGCTTTTAGCCTGGGCGCACTTGCTTCACTAGGCCTAATGCTCTGGAAGCTCGACACCTTCAAACAGCGCCTGCTCATAGCGGGGGCCAGCCAGTAGCGCCTCATCGACTCGCTCGCGGGTTAAGTGCGGTGCAAACCGCGCCAAAAAGTCATACATATAGCCGCGCATAAAGGTGCCACGACGTATGCCAATTTTAGTGGTTGAACTAGCAAATAGATGGCTGGCATCCAGGGCTACTAGGTCACTATCCAACGCCGAGTCAACCGCCATATGGGCGACAATACCCACTCCCATACCCAGGCGCACATAGGTTTTTATAACATCCGCATCTGCTGCGGTAAGCACCACGTTAGGCGTTAAGCCCTTCGCTTTAAAGGCGTCGTCCAGCTGCGAACGGCCGGTAAAACCAAAGACATAAGTGACCAGCGGATGCTCGGCCAAGGCTTCCAAAGTAAGCGGCCCTTTGAGCAAGGCAAGAGGGTGCTCTTTTGGCACCAGCACACAGCGATTCCAACGGTAGCAAGGTAGCAGCACCAAATCGGTAAAAAGCTCCAGCGACTCTGTCGCTATGGCAAAATCCGCTAAGCCTTCGCTCACCATCTGGGCAATTTGTTTAGGCGTACCCTGCTGCATGTGTAGCGCAACTTCCGGGTACTTTTGGGTAAATTCGCTAATAATGGGCGGCAGTGCGTAACGTGCTTGGGTATGCGTTGTAGCAATGGCTAAACTGCCACGGCGCTCGTCGCTATGCTCTTGCGCTACCTGCTTAATATTCTCACTTAGCTTAAGCACTTGCCCAGCAAGCTCAATAATCGACTGTCCGGCAGGCGTGACGCGGGTTAAGTGTTTACCGCTGCGGGCAAAAATCTCAACGCCCAACTCATCCTCTAACAAACGTATTTGTTTGGAAATACCCGGCTGAGAGGTAAACAGACTCTGGGCAGTGGCCGAAACGTTCAGATTGTGTCGGTTGACTTCCCAGATATAGCGAAGTTGCTGTAGCTTCATATCCTCACCTGATTATCTATGCAGGAAGCACGCTAAAGCGCATCCTCGCGCCGCTATGGGTTTGTGCTTTTCTCGAAGCGCTTGTAGCTACTCGCCTCAAGAGCACTAATATGAATAAAAAAACATTCTATAATTCACTTATAGTATAAAAAATAGCGTCCATGAGCATCTTTTAATTTTCCCTACCCCACACAGAGCCATCGTAGTAAATTTGCCAGTATCCTCCGCGCCCGCTAACATCTGCCCACTTGGCGCGGTGAGAGTGCGCTAACAAACCGCGTAAAGACCGTTGCTCCACTTGAGGCAACGTAACAGCAAGAGCAACGCAAACGGGAGAATCAAATGGCTACTAATATTGATGTCACCAACGCCAATTTCGAGCAAGAAGTTCTTAACGCCGAACAGCCTGTCCTGCTGAAATTCTGGGCCCCCTGGTGCGGCCCCTGTAAAGTAATGGCGCCTGTCGTTGATGAAGTGGCTGCTGAGCGTGGCGACAATATTAAAGTGGTAAGCGTGAACGTAGACGACGCACCAGAAATTGCTGCCGAGCAAGGCGTGCGCGGCGTACCAACGGTAATGCTGTTTAAGTCAGGCACTAAAGTGGCTTCCCTAGTGGGCGCACAGTCCAAGTCACAGCTGACTCAATTCATCGACCAAAACGCCTAATCTCGCTAAACGCGGCGTTTCATCACCAGAAACGACGTTTTATGCGTAGATCACGTTTAGCTACCGTTGACCTTGTTGACGGTAGCTAGATTTCACGCTTGGAAGGTGGCTTGCGCGCCTCTTCCAGACGTTTATCCTTTATTCGACGCTTTCCCGGCCCTAAAAGATGCGCAATCCAGCGTGTTTGTGGGTGGCTGTCGAGTGCAATTTTAAGCGTCATGGTTAATACCACCGATAACAGCATACCAGCAGCGCCAAATATCCACCCCCACACCACCAGTGAAAGAAACGCCACAAACGTCGAAAGCCCTAACGCTTGGCCCATTACCCGTGGCTCAATCAGGTTACCTAGAATAAAGTTGATCGCTAAATAAGCTGAGGCTAGCAATAGCGCCTGAAATACGCCGCCATCCTGTGCGACCAGCAATAGAAGCACCGGAGGGATAGCCGCTAATGCCGAGCCGATGTTAGGAATAAAGTTAAGCGCAAAGGCCAGCACGCCCCATAGCAGCGGAAAGTCTACACCTACTAATAAACAGGAGAGCCACACTAGCACTGCTGTGGCCAGACTAATCATCGTTTTAACCGCCAGATAACGCTTCAGCGTTAAGCTAAACTCGCTAAAACGTTTCAAGCTAGGCGCCGGATTTTCCAGTGCCCGAGACACTTTATCTCGAAAGTTTAGCGTCTCAAAGAGCATAAAAATGACCAGCAGCGCAACAATACTGGCTTGCATAAATAGGCTGCCAAGCTCACCCAGGACTTTAGGTACCCAAGAATCACCCTCTTCCATGTTGAATAGCTGACCAAGTTGATCAGGGTTAATCGCCATACCGTGGGCAGCCAACGTATTGAGCAGATCCCAATAGTGCTCATTAAGACGCTCCTCAATCTCCGGCAGCGCCTCCACAAAGGTGCCGAAGCTATTGACCACCAGCAGGCCGATAAGTGAAATAAACCCCAACAGCACCAACAGAATAATGCACGCCGCAGCGCGTACATTAACCCCCCAGCGGTTTAGCCACTGCACAGGCGACGTACACACTACGGCAATGAATACCGCGAGCAAGAGAGGCACCAGCAGGTCTGCACCCACCTTCATACCTGCAATAATGACCACCAACGCCGCAATAGCTAAGGTAGCGTTTAAAGGGATACTGCGATAATCCTCATCCGACAACTTCGACATAACTCTATCCTTAGCGTGTTATCCCTACATAATGGCTGCTAGCGGCACATTGCACAAACTGCCCCATACCCAAACCATGCAAACAATAAGCAACTGTTTTTTGGCAACTCTTAGTCAGTGAACTTTATCCCGTCACTTACTTCCAACCAGCGTCACATTCGCATTTATTTTTCATACCGCTAGGCGAATGCCTCGCTTGCAAGGAAGTTAGCTATGAATAGTCTATCGAATCACCTACAACGGTTACGCTATGGCGTTCTCGGCAGCGCATTACTCGCACTGCTCGCAGCCCCGGCGGTTCAAGCAGCATCATCAACACCGCCTAGCCTGTTTGTTCAGGCCCAATCGTGGGTTGAGGTAGCACCCGACAAAGCAACGCTTAATGCGCGTCTGTGGGAAAACACCCCTGCCGTCTCTTCGCTTGAAGAGACCGACAGTGACGCGCTAAGCGAGGCCCGCGAACGGCTTGAAAACCGCGCCAGTCAGTTAATTGAGGCCATGGAGGCGATTGGCATTGAACAGCGCGCCATCAACGCAGGCTCGCTTAATGTTTATCCAGATCGCGTTGCTGGCCCACGCAATGAGAGTGGTGAACACGACACGCTTACGCGCACGCGTTTAGAGCGCCCGTTTAGCGTTGAGCTGACCGAGTTAGACCAGTTGGGCGAGGTGTTTGACGCGCTGATTAGCGCAGGCGTGAACGCTCTGGATGGCGTTCAATTTGACCTGCAAGACCGCGATGCTGCCACTGATGAAGCGCTTTCTAAGGCGCTGGAAAAGGCCCGCCACAAAGCAGAATTGATGGCGAGCACCCTAGATACTGAACTGGGTCACGTACAGCGTATTGAAGAGACCCAGTCGCCTATCTTCCAACCCCGCATGATGGCCATGCGTGCCGAAAGCGACGCAATGGGCAGCGGTTCAGCCAGCGACTACCGCCCCGGCACCATTCGTATTGATGCCGAGGTTAACGTCCAGTGGTTGCTTAAAGCGCAAGACGCTCAAGACCACCCAGATAGGGCTGAAGCGGCGCAGGAATAGTCACCGAGCCATCCGCCTGCTGGTGGTTTTCAAGCACCGCCAGCAGGCAACGCCCTACCGCTAAACCTGAACCGTTCAAAGTATGCAGTAGCTGAGGTTTCTTGGCATCCGGATGACGGAAGCGGGCCTGCATACGCCGTGCTTGAAAGTCTTCGCAGTTAGATACAGACGAAATTTCCCGATAGGTCTCCTGGCTAGGCAGCCACACTTCCAGGTCGTAGGTTTTCGCCGCGCCGAAGCCCATATCGCCCGTACACAGCGTCACTACACGGTACGGCAACGCCAGCGCCTGCAGAATGGCTTCAGCATGGCCACGCATCTCTTCCAGTGCTTCATAGCTCTTCTCTGGCTCAACGATCTGCACCATTTCGACTTTATCGAACTGGTGCTGACGGATCATACCGCGGGTATCACGGCCATGGGAGCCTGCTTCAGAACGAAAACAAGGCGTGTGAGCGGTAAGCTTCATTGGCAGTGCTGCCTGCTCAACGATTTCATCACGCACAAAATTTGTTAGCGGCACTTCAGAGGTGGGAATCAAGTGGTATTCCCGCTCATCATTGAGCTTAAACAGATCCTCGCCAAATTTTGGCAGTTGGCCGGTGCCCATCAGCGAATCGCGATTCACCATATACGGCACATAGCACTCTTCGTAGCCGTGCTGCTGGGTTTGGGTATCCAGCATGAACTGCGCCAGCGCACGATGCAGGCGCGCAATCGGCCCCCGCATTACCGCAAAACGCGCGCCGGTTAACTTAGCCGCCAACTCAAAATCGAGATAGCCTGATTTCTTGCCGAGATCAACGTGATCCAGCACCTCAAAATCAAACTCCCGGGGGGTACCCCAGCGGTGTAATTCGACATTGTCGTTTTCGTTTGCACCTTCCGGCACGCTTTCATGGGGCAGATTGGGAATACCGCTAATGGCGTCGTCCCACTCCTCCTGCACATCCGCCAGCTCACGTTTAGCCGTATCTAAGCGCTCGCCTAAATCGCTCACTTCATTTAGCAACGGCTGAATATCTTCACCATTGGCCTTTGCCTTACCAATGGCCTTGGAACGCATGTTGCGCTCGTTTTGCAGCTGCTCGGTCTGGGTTTGCAACTCACGGCGTCGGGACTCCAGCGCCTGCAATGCCGCTTTATCGAGTACGAAGCCCCGCCGGGCCAGTTGTTGCGCAGTTGCATCAAGTTCGCCGCGCAGCAGTTTCGGATCGAGCATGAGTTATCCCTTGGCCATAAATCAGTGAAACACGGCGCACACCGCCCGTGATAAAGAGGCCTATTGTAGGCAAAAGCACGGCGGGGAGCCATGGCTGCCTTGATGGGAAGTAATAGCTTACATGATGTAAGAATTTTGCTCTGGCGAAAGACCGTGGAGCAAGGCTGAGGTAGTTAGATAATTAATCATCCTGCAGCATGCTAATGACACCCTATACGCCTGTCTTTTTTGCTCATTCGCTCCAGGAAACAGGTAAGTCGCGCCTCACCCTGGGCAAAAAGATAGATACAGTCCGCCGATGCATGGGCTGCCTTTTATGCAGCAGGCGCTTTTTTATAGCCTACCGCTAAACTGCTAACATGTTGTCCATACTTCTTAATTATGCGCCCTCTTATGCCGACTGCTTTTGACCAAACACTCGCTGCCATCGATGCCCTGCATGGTGAAGACCCTCGCTCTACGACACTGGGCGATGGCACTTCATTGCCCCAAGAGCTTGCCTATGCCCAGCGCATGAGCCGCTGGCTAGAGAGAGTACACAACGCCCCCCATGACGTATTGCGCCTTGCAGTACGCGCACAGCACCTACAGCGTTGGCTAGTTCCGCGTGAGGAATACCCTGAAGGGCGCATAGGGTATTTAACCTGGCGGCGCGACCAGGGTGAGCGCGCAGGCGATACCACGGCTAAGTTAATGCGTGACGCAGGCTATAGCGACGCAGACGCCGAACGCGCAACGGCGATTATTCGCAAGAAAGGCCTCGGCCGCGACCCAGATGTCCAGGCGCTGGAAGATTGCGCTTGCTTGGTGTTTTTAGAAAACTACTTTACCGATTTCTCACGCAAAATTGACCATGACCACATGGTACGCATTGTGCAAAAAACCTGGGGCAAGATGTCACCCGAGGCCCACAAACTCGCCCTCACGCTGCCAATGTCTGACACCTCCGCCGCACTGGTGAAAGAAGCGTTAGAAAGCGCATAAACCTTGTCACCAAGATGCAGAGTAGCGGTGGCTGCGGTAAAGTAGCGCTATTTCCTATCCGCTTCCAGCAGTGACGGCCTGACCAACTATGATTGCATCCTTGGATACGCGCACGGCTCCTTTTAAGCGCTTGAGCAGCCACTACGTGCGTTTTCTTGAAGCCCTGCGCGCACGCGGCTTTGAAGGCGAGATTACCCCCGACTATGCCAACCGCACCGTGCTGGCAACGGATAACTCGATTTACCAGCGCCTGCCCCAAGCTGCGGTGTTCCCCAAGCATGCCGAAGACCTAGAGCGCCTAGCAAAGTTGGTTGCTGAGCTGCCCCACCGCGACATCGTGTTAACACCTCGGGGCGGCGGCACCGGCACCAACGGTCAATCACTAACGGACGGCATTGTGGTGGACGTTTCCCGCCATATGAACCAGATTTTAGAGATTGACGTGAACGCCCGGCGAGTACGCGTTCAAGCGGGCGTGGTGAAAGACCAGCTCAACGCCGCACTCAAGCCCCACGGGCTATTTTTTGCCCCGGAACTTTCAACCTCTAACCGTGCAACCATTGGCGGAATGATCTCCACCGATGCCAGCGGCCAGGGGAGCTGCGAGTACGGCAAAACCCGCGATCACGTATTGGAACTGGATACGGTTTTGCTGGGTGGTCAGCACTTGCACAGCCGCCCGTTAACCTCAGAGGAAGAGCAGGCTGAGTGCCAGCAGGACGGTATTCTCGGCCGCGTGCATACCACTGCTGCCACAATTATCGACCAACAGCGCGAGCTGATTAAGGCGAAATTCCCGCCGCTCAACCGCTGTTTAACGGGCTACGACTTGGCTCACCTGCGAGCAGCGGAAGGTCAGTTAAATTTAAACAGCCTACTGTGTGGCTCGGAAGGCTCGCTAGGCTTTTTGAATGAAGCAGTACTCAACGTGCTGCCAATTCCCAAGCACTCTATGCTGGTGAATGTGCGTTACCCAAGCTTTATGGATGCACTGCGCGATGCCAAAGCTTTAATGAGCGCCAGCGCACGCCCCACCTCAATCGAAACCATCGACGACACCGTTCTGCAACTGGCTATGCAGGACTTTGTATGGGACAGCGTGGCAGAGTTCTTCCCCGCCACCGGCAGCACGCCGATTCGCGGCATTAACCTGATTGAGTTTAATGACGACGATGAAAGCGCCCTTGCAGCGCGTGTGCGGGCGTTCACTGAACATTTGAGTCAAGACCCTACCGTAGAGCGCTTAGGCTACACCCTGGCCGAAGGACGAGCGCAGATCCAAAAAGTCTACGCCATGCGTAAACGCTCAGTGGGGCTGCTGGGGAACGTGCAGGGCGAAAAACGCCCAATTGCATTTGTAGAAGATACCGCCGTGCCGCCCGAGCACCTAGCGGACTTCATCACTGAGTTTCGCGCTGCCTTGGACGCCCGAAAGCTCTCCTACGGGATGTTTGGCCATGTGGATGCGGGCGTACTGCACGTACGCCCAGCGCTGGATATGAAAGACCCCGCACAGGAAAAGCTGATTCGTGAAATTTCTGATGAAGTAGCCGCCCTTACCCAGAAGTACGGCGGACTTTTGTGGGGGGAACACGGTAAAGGGGTTCGCTCTGAATACGGCCCCAAATTCTTTGGTGAACTGTACCCTAGCCTTCAGCGAGTAAAAGCCGCCTTTGATCCGCATAACCAGCTGAACCCCGGCAAGATTGCATCTCCCGCTGAACACCAGGAACTGATCGCTAAAGACAGCGACCCTGATTTGTTAACGGTTGATGGCGTACCGATGCGCGGTCAGCTTGATCGCAAAATTGACGAGCGGGCGTGGCAGGCTTACGACGCGGCGGTCTACTGCAACGGCAACGGTGCCTGTTACAACTACGATGTTGACGACCCCATGTGCCCCTCCTGGAAGGCCACCCGCGACCGGGTGCATTCGCCCAAGGGCCGTGCCAGCCTAATCCGGGAGTGGCTGCGACTGCAGCAGCAAGCGGGTATCGATGTAGTGGAGGAGTCGCGCAAGAAAAAGGCCGAGCGCAGCTGGGGCTTTGTTAAGAGCTTCCCTAAACGTGTCATGAACACCGTTAGCAAACAGCAACACCACGACTACTCCCACCAAGTGTATGACGCCATGGCGGGTTGTTTGGCGTGTAAATCCTGTGCGGGCCAGTGCCCGATTAAGGTCAACGTACCGCAGTTCCGCTCGCAGTTTTTAGAGGTCTACCATGGCCGCTATTTACGCCCACTGCGGGATTACCTGATCGGCGGCACCGAGGTCATGCTGCCCACATTGGCCAAAATCGCGCCGCTGTATAACGCCTTGCTTGGCCAGCGCTGGGTGGAAAAGCTGATGAGCAAGGGCCTGGGGGTTAGCGACTCCCCGTTGCTCTCCCGTGCCAGTGTGAAGAAACAGTTAAAGGCTTGGGGCGTGGCGGAAACCACACCAACGTCGCTTGCGCTACTCACAGAGCAGCAGCGGGCCAACAGCGTGATTATCGTTCAAGACGCGTTCACGACGCACTTTGAAGCCACACTCGTGATGGACGTGGTAGAGCTACTGTCGCGGCTGAATCTACGGGTGTTTGTGATGCCGTTTTCTGCCAATGGCAAACCGCTGCAGGTACAGGGCTTTTTGGGTGCCTTTGAGCGCACGGCAGAAAAACAGGCCAAACGGTTGCGGTCATTGGCAGAGTTCGAGGTGCCCATGGTAGGGATCGACCCCGCCATGACACTGACCTACCGTCAGGAGTACGTCAAAGCCTTAGGTACCGAGCAGGTACCCGAGGTGCTGATGCTGCAAGAGTGGCTGGCCACCCGCATTAATACGTTAGCGCCGAGTCAGCTGACGTTAGCTGATCCTGGCTATAAGTTGCTTTCTCACTGCACTGAAAAAACCAATGCCCCAGGCAGCCCCAAGGCCTGGCAGCAGGTGTTTGCAGCATTTGGCTTAAAACTTGAACTGGCCAATACCGGCTGCTGCGGTATGTCCGGCACGTACGGACATGAAACCCGCAATGTGGCAACGTCAAAAACCATTTACGCCCAATCCTGGCAGCCCCAGGTGGAGGCCGAGGAAAATACGGGCAAGCTGCTAGCAACAGGCTACTCTTGCCGCAGCCAAGTGAAACGCTACTCTGCGCAAACCCTACCGCATCCGCTTCAGGCGCTGCTTAGGTGCCTGCGCAGCCGTTAAGCTTGCTATAAGCGAATGAAAGGGGCTTACATCGGATGTAAGCCCCTTTTTTATTACACTGCATTTTCTATTTCACGGATTAAGCAACTATCCAGCTGTTACTCCGTGAAAGGCAGCGAGGAGTGGTGCAGCACAATGCGCAGCTCGCCTTCATCGTCTAGCTGATAGCCCCAGCTCTTATCTACTGTGGTGGTGTTGCCATCGCTATCCAGGATAGAAACATTGCCCACAGTCATCGCTGTATCACCGCTAATAAAGATAGCTGCGTTATCAATGGTCACTTCCTGCCAGCCATTCAGTGCGAAGCCGCTATCGTTGGGGAATTCATCGCTATGCCCAACAAAGTAAGCCAGCGCGCCCTCGGGCGTGGTACGGAAAGTTTGCGGCGCGGCTGCTAACGTTGGTTTAAATAGCACCGGCCCCATCTCATAGCCATAAGCGCTATCAATAACCGATTGGGCCAGTTCACTGGCGGCCTCAATGCCGTCGTTTTCATAGGTGTTTGAGATATTTACCAGCGCTTCACCCCACGCTTTTTGCGCTTCGATCACCTGTTCTTCCGTAATGTCTCCGCCTAAATGCGTTACCTCATAGGCGCCTGCTAAGGAGGCAGTACCGATACCCATACCCAGCACGGCGCTAGTAAAAAGTACTTTAATCATTACTATTGATCTCCTAAGTACATATAAAAAGGCAGTGAACGTTTTGCTTCACTGCTCTACTTAGCACGCCGGTATACCTTCATGCTAAGAAACCTACTTGAACGCAGGCTCTTGCCATCAATCAGACTGACACCTCTTAAAAGTTAACCAAGAAGCGAAGTTAATAGGCGCTCTAAAAAAATAGTCTTTTTAACGCGAGTCCAGGGTTCTCTTCACGCATAAAGGCTTCGCCGACCAAAAAGCCGTTTACATCGTGGTCACGCATTAGCTCTACGTCATCGCTGGTATGGATACCAGACTCGGTAATTACCGTGACGCCTTCAGGAATGCTTGGCAGCAGGTCAAGAGTGGTATTCAGGCTCGTATCAAAGGTGTGTAGGTTGCGGTTGTTGATGCCCACCAGCTTCAGGTTCAGCGCCAAGGCGCGCTCTAGCTCAGTGGCGTCGTGGACTTCTACCAATACATCCATCCCTAAAGCGTTAGCCTGCTGATGCAGATCGCGCAGTTGAAAGTCGTCCAGGGCAGCGACAATCAGCAAGATGCAGTCTGCGCCAATGGCCCGGGCTTCGGTCACTTGGTAACCATAGGTAATAAAGTCTTTACGAATCACTGGCAGCTCGCACGCGTCACGGGCGGCGATCAAGTAATCTTCATGGCCTTGAAAAAAATCCGCATCGGTCAGCACCGAGAGACACGCAGCTCCTCCTTGGGCATAGCTTTGCGCAATATCCGCAGGGTGAAAATCTTCGCGCATTACCCCTTTAGAGGGCGAAGCTTTTTTTACCTCGGCGATCACCGCCGCATCACCCGCAGCAATACGGGCATTCAACGCATCAATAAAGCCACGGGGAGCGCTCTGCTTTTCAGCCAGCGCCAGCAAATCCGCTTCACTGACCGCTTGGCGGCGCTCAGCCACCTCTTGGTCTTTACGGGCCAAAATACGCGTTAAAATTGTCGGTGTTGCCTGGTCGCTCATTGAAGTATTTATCCTTTAAAAACGCTGGTGAAGTGCGAAAGCTCTTTTAACTTTTCAAGCGGCAGCTTGGAGGCTTGGGCATCCTGGGCCACCATCACGCCCTCTTTTAAGCTATCGGCAACGCCCGCACAGTAAAGCGCTGCACCCGCATTCAGGGCAACCATATCCGCAGCCGCACCTTCGCCACTTAACGCAGCTTTTACCAGCCTCAAGCTGTCTTCAGCGCTAGCCGCTTTCAGCGTTGCTAAGCTTTGGCGTTCAATACCCAGCGCTTCCGGGGTAATGGTGTACTGGGTAATGTCGCCCTCTTTGAGTTCCGCCACCAGCGTAGGTGCCGCCAGGGAAATTTCATCTAGGCCATCTTCTGAATGCACTACCATTACGTGGCGGCTGCCAAGCTTTTTGAGCACTTCAGCCATGAGTGGCACAAGCTCGGGAGCATAGACCCCCAGCACTTGGTTTGGTGCACTGGCAGGGTTAGTCAGCGGGCCAAGAATGTTAAATAGCGTGCGCACACCCATTTCACGGCGCGGGCCAATAGCGTAACGCATTGCGGGGTGGTGGTTGGGAGCAAACATAAAGCCAACCCCCACCTGCTCAATACAGCGAGTTACCTCTTCCGGTTTAAGGTCAAGATAAATACCGGCTATATCGAATAAATCTGCACTACCTGACGAGGAAGAGACGCTGCGGTTACCGTGCTTAGCCACATGAGCGCCACCCGCAGCAGCCACAAAGCTAGCTGCCGTCGAGACGTTAAACAGATTAGCGCCATCACCACCGGTACCCACAATATCTACCACGTTGTCGGTATTAAGCGTCACCCGCTTCATTAGCTCGCGCATTACCTGGGCGGCTGCGCTAATTTCCACGGCGCTTTCGCCTTTCATGGCCAGTCCCACCAGCAGGCCACCAATTTGCGCATCAGAGGCTTCGCCGGTCATGATCTGGCGCATCAGCGCGTGCATCGCATCGAAAGAGAGGTCTTCGCGGCGCATCACCGCGTTAATTGCATCTCGCATTTGCATGAACAGGAAAGCCTCTAAAGCGTATGAATTTGGCGATCAGCCGCGTTGTAAAAAATTGGCCAATAACGCATGACCTTGGCGCGTGAGTATCGACTCAGGATGAAACTGTACCCCTTCAATATCCAAGTTACGATGGCGAAAACCCATTATCAACCCAGGCGTTACGTCATCGCTTGCCGTCAAGGCGGTGACCTCTAAACAGTCGGGTAAGCTTACTTCATCCACAACGAGCGAATGGTAGCGAGTTACCTCGAGCGGGTTTTCAAGCCCATTAAATACGCCTTGCCCCCAATGCACTACGGCAGACGTTTTGCCATGCATAACCTCTGGCGCACGCACTACCTTACCACCGTATACCTGACCAATCGCCTGGTGCCCAAGGCAGACACCCAAAATAGGCAGTGTACCGGCAAAATGGGTAATAGCCGCCAATGAAATACCCGCTTCGTTAGGCGTACAAGGTCCCGGTGAAATCACCAAATGAGTAGGCGCGATGGCCTCGATTTGTTCAAGGGTAAGCTCATCGTTGCGGTAGGTCATTACCTCCGCACCAAGCTCACTCAGGTACTGAACGATATTGAAGGTAAAGCTATCATAATTATCGATCATCAAAACTTTAGGCTTGCTAAACAACTGATTAACGTCAACATTAGCCATCTATCTACTCGCAGTTACCAAGGCTAGTACCCAGGCTCATCCTTTAACATCGATCAGGGATTGTACCGCCCTACCTATGCATCCGCCACGCGCTATCGCTAGGCCAGAAGCCTAGTCCTGTACTTATAAAAACAAAACAGATGGCAACCTTAAGCAGGCAAGAGGCTAACCGGCTATTAGTAGTAACGGCTATAGATAGAGCGGTAAAAGCACCGCACAACAACGTGCTGTACGATGCTTTGATTTGCTTCGATAAGCTTAGGCGGGAGATTTTGCTTGCTTAGGGCTATGGGCTGCGTGCAGACGGGCAATTAACTGGTCTTCTAGCGCAAAGCGCTCGGTAAGGCCTTTTGCCAGTCGGTCAATCCAGGCAGGTAAGCGCACCAAGTTTTGCTGGCAACGCACCGGCGACGCAAAGTCTTCGTCAAACTCCAGCACCATAGCAGTAGACATTTCTAGCCGCTCCAGCAGCTTCGAGGCAATTAGCAAAGCGCTTTCGTCGTTGAACGCTTTGGCCTCTTCCGCTAGCTGAGGGTAAATTTCAAAATGCCCGGCGCTGATATAGTCCATTAACAGCTCACTGAAGACATCAACACGCGCTTTGCTAACCGCTTCCAATTCAGCATCGCAGGCGTCTTTCAGTTCGATAAAGCTAACCAAAAGCGCGCGACGTTGATCCAGCCAACGGTCAATCAAACTGTGCACGCCCCCCCAGCGCTCCAGGGCATTTTTGCAATCTTCGAGCATGGGGTTTTCTCCTTGCAGATAACCACCTTTGATAAGGCTAGACTCGCCTTTCCATCTAACCCTGTCAATCCCAGCAGGTACGGTTTCCATGATACTAAAGGCCAATCTATCTATAGGCTGGCCGCGTATGAATGCTTAACTAGCGCTTGATGGCCACCCACAAAATACGCAGCGGTGCGATAGCTAAGATTAAAAAGCCCACCAAAGTCCACGCGGGTAGCGAAAGGCCTAACAGCATAAAGTCAATTTCGGCGCACTCTCCAGAACCAGTGAGCACCATAGCGACTACTTCCTGCATAGGCAGGATATCCATCATGTAGTCCAGGCCAGGACCGCATGAGGGGACTTGGTCAGCGGGCAGGCTCTGCAACCAAACGTGACGACCCGCAATAAACGCGCCGACACCTACCGCGATTACCCCAAGCGCGCCATAAACGCTCTTACCTATACGACCACGGGGGTTATGCATCGCGGCGACGGCCAACACTAGCCCAGCGGCTATCACCGCTACACGCTGAAAAATACACAATGGGCAGGGGGCAAGCCCGGCAATATGCTCAAGGGCCAGGGCGACCGCCATCATGACAACGCAGAATGCAACACCGACTAGCGCAGCGGGGCGAATAGAAGCGGCGCTCATTGGCTATCCTCTGATGAGATAGCCGAAAGCGCACGAGACTCACGCGCTTTGGCAAAATAGCTGCCTAGAAACTCGCTAAAACTTTCTTGATCAGCGGCTTCGATATCCCGCTGCTGCTGGTGGGAGGTTTCAATGAGCTGTGCTAACAGCGCCTCACGGGAGCGCAGCATCGGCGTAGCTTTAAGCTTATCCGCCTGCTCTTTCGCTAGGCTTAATAACGTATCACTCAGCGAACCATTACCCTCTTGTAGACGAGCCAGCATCTGCGCTGACGGCGTCAATGATGGATCCTTCAGTCGTGGCGCTAACGCTTCTAGCGCGGCGGCATGGGGGGTGCCCTCTTCCACTGCATCCAGCAGGCGTGCGACTTCGCCTAGTTCTGCAAATATCTGTTCGCCCCACGCTCGCACGGTGGTGGTTTCACAGTTATGTATTAGCGTTAGCGCCGGGTCGCGACCACGCTCTACCACCAAGCGGCGGTTGTCATCCAGGCGGTCGCACTCCTCATCAGAGATCCAGGGGCTATCGCTCAGCAGGCACCACATCAAAAAGGTGTCGACAAAACGCATCTGCGTTTCGGTAACGCCTAGCGGGTCGAAAGGGTTTAAATCCAGGCAGCGCACTTCAATGTACTCAACCCCACGCGCTTCAAGTGCTTGGCTGGGCGTTTCATTGTGCTTGGCTACCCGCTTGGGACGAATATCGCTGTAATATTCGTTCTCAATTTGCAGAATATTGGCGTTTAGCTGATGCCACTCTTCGCCGGTTTTTACGCCTAGCTTTTCATAGTCAGGCCACGGAGAAGAGATCGCATGACGCAGCGTATTAACGTAGTTAGACAGCGAGTTAAAGCAGATTTTTAGCTGCGATTGTACTTTGTTCTGGTAGCCCAAATCCGACATCCGCAGGGTCGTCGCATACGGCGCAAAGTAGGTATCGTCGCTGAGTGACTGTAGCTTTTCAGGCACTTTACCTTCAGGTAAAAAGCTCTTATCGATGGCCGGTGAGGCACCAAACAGATAAAGCAGCAGCCAGCTATGGCGCCGAAAATGCCGAATCATGCCGAAATAACGGGTGGAGCGATAATCGTTAAAGGGAATGTTCGTGGCTTTTTCCATCTCACGCAGAGCGTGCCACATATCTTCTGGCAGCGAGACGTTGTAATGCACACCTGCAATTGCCTGCATTATGCGCCCGTAGCGCACATCCAACCCTTTTCGATAGACATGCTTCATGGTGCCAACATTAGAGCTGCCATAGTCAGCTATCGGCACGCTTTCATTGCCCGACAGCCGCGAAGGCATACTGCCGGGCCATATCCACTCATTGTCTAGGTGATGATAAGTAAAGGTATGCAGGTCTGATAAGAACGCCAACGCTTCACGTGGCTCTGAGTACACCGGCGTTATGTACTCAAGCAGTGCTTCTGAGTAGTCGGTAGTGATATGCGGATGCGTTAATTTAGAGCCTAACGCCTGGGGATGCGGCGTTTGGGCAATATGACCATTGGCATCAACCCGCAGCCCTTCTTTTTCCAGCCCGCGACGCAGGCGACCTAACCGCCCTAGCCGAGCGCTAGGCAGCAAGCGCTCAACTTGGGCAGTTAGCGAGGATGGCACAGTGAGAGGTTCAGGCAAGGTGAACACTCCTTGTCAGTAAGGCCCGCCATAAGCAGGCCTTGGTGAAATCAGCTGGCATTGCCATGGTCGTTTTTCATGCTTTCTAGCGAGAACAGAAAGCAGGATATGGCGGCAATCCTGTTTTTTTCAAGACACGCGACTATTTGCCCTGCTTTGCTTTAAGCAGCGCTGCGCCTAATGCTCCCATGGCCGCGGGGGCCTCATTTGGCTTGGGCTTACTGCCCTGTTGCTGGTTATCCTGTCGACTACTGCGCGGTGGTTTGCGTGGTTCGTGGCTAGCCGTGCCGCTGGCCGTAGCTTGGGCTTGCTGTTCTGGTTCATCGTCCAAACGCATGGAAAGCCCTACCCGCTTGCGGGAAATATCCACGCTCATTACTTTGACGCTGACAATATCGCCCGCCTTAACCACGCTGCGCGGATCGTCGATAAAGCGGTCAGAAAGGGCTGAAATGTGCACGAGTCCGTCTTGGTGAACGCCCACATCCACAAAGGCGCCGAAGTGCGTCACGTTGGTCACAGTGCCTTCTAACACCATTCCCAGTTTTAAGTCTTTCAGAGTTTCAACGCCTTCGCGGAACTCAGCGGCTTTAAACTCAGGGCGCGGGTCGCGCCCCGGCTTATCCAGCTCTTTTAGAATATCGCTCACCGTGGGCACGCCAAAACGCTCGTCGGCAAAATCAGCGGGCTTAAGCGCTTTTAAGGTAGCGCTGTCACCAATCAAGCCCTTTACATCCCGACGATTCTGCTTGGCAATGCGCTCCACCAGGGTATAAGCCTCGGGGTGAACAGCGCTGGCATCCAATGGGTTTTCGGCATTGCTGATGCGCAAGAAGCCGGCACACTGCTCAAAGGTTTTTGGCCCCAGGCGGCTAACCTCTAACAGCTCTTTACGGCTTTTGAACGCGCCTTGGACATTGCGCTGGGCCACGATATTCTCGGCAATCGCCGCGCTCAGGCCTGCCACGCGAGAAAGCAGTGCGCTAGACGCAGTGTTGAGATCCACACCAACCGCGTTAACACAGTCTTCTATGACAACTTCCAGGCTACGTGACAGCTGCACCTGGGAAACATCATGTTGATATTGGCCTACACCAATGGATTTAGGCTCAATTTTAACCAGCTCTGCGAGTGGATCTTGCAAACGGCGGGCAATAGAGACAGCGCCCCGAACGGTCACATCAAGATCCGGCAACTCACGGGAGGCATATTCAGACGCAGAGTAAACCGAAGCACCCGCTTCAGACACCATCACTTTGCTCAAACGATATGCCGGCGCTAATGCTTTCAGTAGCTCGCCCGCCAGTTTGTCGGTTTCGCGGCTTGCTGTGCCGTTACCCACGGCAATCAACTGAACATCGTGCTGTTTAACAAGCTTCGCCAAAACCCCCAACGACTCATCCCAGCGATTTTGCGGCGCATGGGGATAAATAGTGGCTTGATCAACGAACTGCCCAGTCGCATCGACCACCGCTACTTTACAACCAGTTCTTAACCCTGGATCAATGGCAAGCGTCACTTTTTGACCTGCTGGCGCTGCCAACAGCAAGTCTTTTAAGTTAGCTGCAAATACTTCAATCGCTGTTAGCTCAGCCTGTTCCCGCAGACGCCCTAACAGCTCTGTCTCAAGCGCCGTATAGAGCTTCACTCGCCAGGTCCAGCGCACTACTTCAGCTAACCATTTATCCGCTGGGCGGCTTTGATCACTAATACCAAACTGTTTGGCAATGGCGACCTGGGCAGGGTGTATCGGGGCTTCCTCTTCGCCGGGAAGCCGTATCGACAGGCTGAGCACTCCTTCATTACGCGCTCGGAACATCGCCAAGGCGCGATGAGATGGCGCTTTGGCGATTTTTTCATCGTGCTCGAAATAGTCGGAGAACTTGGCGCCTTCCTGTTGCTTGCCATCTAACACGCGGGCACTTAGCTCGCCCTCTTGCCAGAGGCGCTCGCGCAGTTGACCAATCAACTCGGGGTCTTCTGCAAAGCGCTCCATCAAAATCTGTTTAGCACCATCTAACGCGGCTTTAGCATCCTCAATGGCGGGGATATCGCCCTCTGCGGGGCGCAGATAGTGGGCTGCTTCGCTTTCTGGATTAAGGGATGGATTAGCAAGTAGCGCATCCGCCAATGGCTGAAGGCCTGCTTCGCGAGCAATTTGCGCTTTGGTGCGGCGCTTTTTCTTAAACGGTAGGTATAGATCTTCAAGGCGCTGTTTGGTCTCAGCAGCGTCAATGCTGGCTTTTAGCGTGGCATCAAGCTTGCCCTGCTCATCAATGGCAGAGAGTACCGCCGTGCGGCGCTCTTCAAGCTCGCGCAGATAGCGCAGACGCTCATCGAGTTGGCGAAGCTGGATATCGTCTAATGCGCCGGTGACTTCTTTCCGGTAGCGGGCAATGAAAGGCACGGTAGCGCCGCCATCTAAAAGTGCGACCGTGGCGGATACTTGCTCGAGACGTACGCTTAGCTCAGTCGCTAGGCGGGAAATAATACGCTGATTGACATCCATAAATTGCAACTAACTCATGCAGCATTTTTAAGTGCCAACAAGGTATCACAAACCCACAGCGGCTGGCATGGGTTGGCCACGAGTGACGCTACTTTAAAGCAAGCAACAAGCCTTTAAGTAGGCACAAAACGCAGGGCTACGCCGTTGTTACACCAGCGTAGGCCTGTAGGCTCTGGTCCGTCGTTAAACACGTGCCCCTGATGACCTTCGCAGCGGGCGCAGTGATATTCGGTTCTGGGCCATATCATCTTGAAATCTAATTTAGAGAGAAGATGACCTTCTATATGGGTGTAAAAGCTTGGCCAACCCGTGCCTGAATCATATTTCATGGCACTGGTAAAAAGCAGCAAATCACACCCAGCGCAGCGGTACTCCCCATCCCTCACTTCGCTATCCAATGGACTAGAGAAAGAGGGCTCAGTGCCCTCTTTACGAAGCACATAAAAGGCATCGTCGGAAAGACGCTCTCGCCACGCCTCTTCACTCAGCGTCAGTTTTTCAATACCGGGGGCTGCCTCAAGATTCAAACGTGGAAAACCATACGATACACCTGGAAGTGCACCCGCTAATCCGGTTAGGCCAGCCAAACCTAAAAATTGACGCCGTTTCATAAGCGCAGCTCCCATCGAAGACATGAAAGGAATAGACCACAAAAAAGGGGCAGTGCCTCAGCACTACCCCTTCTACGACCGCTTAGTTATCCAAACGTTCGACAAGCCAAATATTTATGCAAACCTTAGGTCAGCTGCGGGCCAGCCTTCAGAATCGCATCGTTAACGCCCTCAAATTTCTTGAAGTTATCGACGAATTTGGTGGCCAAATCGCGCAGGTGGCGATCATACGCATCACGGTCGGCCCAGGTTTCACGGGGGTCGAGCAGACTAGAGTCTACGCCCGGAACGGCAATCGGTACCTGCAGGTTCAAACCATCAATGTGCTTGGTTTCCACATCGCGCAGGATACCCGACTGAATCGCGCTGATAATCGCGCGGGTTGTCGGAATCGAGAAGCGTGAGCCGCCCTCTCCGTAAGCACCGCCAGTCCAGCCGGTATTAACCAAATAGACCTGAGCATCTTTCTTTTCAACGCGTTTGATCAAAAGATCAGCGTATTCACGCGCAGGACGCGGGAAGAAAGGCGCACCAAAGCAGGTCGAGAATGTGGCAGCTAAGCCCTCAGAAGAGCCCATTTCAGTAGAACCGACCTTCGCGGTGTAGCCCGAAAGGAAGTGGTACGCGGCTGCTTCTTTGGAAAGAATCGATACCGGTGGCAGCACGCCCGACATATCGCACGTTAGGAAAACAATTGCGTTCGGCTCGCCGGCCAGGTTTTCCGGTACGCGTTTTTCAACGTGCTCCAGCGGGTAGGCGGCACGGGAGTTCTGGGTCAGGCTGTCGTCAGCGTAAGCCGGCTCACGGCGGTCGTTGAGTACAACGTTTTCCAGTACGGTGCCGAACTTAATAGCGTTCCAAATAACCGGCTCGTTCTTCTCGGAAAGGTCGATACACTTAGCGTAACAACCGCCTTCCATGTTGAAGACGATACCATCGCCCCAAGCGTGTTCGTCGTCACCAATCAGGTAGCGAGCCTGGTCGGCAGACAGCGTAGTTTTACCCGTACCAGAAAGGCCGAAGAACAGGCAGGTTTCGCCATCTTCCCCAACGTTGGCAGAGCAGTGCATCGGCAGCACGTCAGCAGCAGGCAGCAGGAAGTTCTGCACCGAGAACATGGCTTTTTTCATTTCGCCAGCGTAACGCATACCGGCAATTAGCACTTTGCGCTCGGCAAAATTGATAATTACGCAGCCGTCTGAGTTAGTACCATCACGGCTAGGGTCACACTCAAAGCCAGCTGCGTTAAGAATTGTCCACTCATCTTTGGCCGCTTGGTTGTAGGCCTGAGGACGCACAAACATAGTGCGACCAAACAGGTTTTGCCAAGCGGTCTCAGTGGAAACACGCACTGGCAGATAGTGAGTAGCGTCACTACCAACGTGTAGCTCAGCAACGAAATGCTCACGGCTACCCAGGTAGTCTTCTACGCGTGCCCACAGCGTTGAGAATTTTTCAGCGTCGAACGGACGGTTAACGCTACCCCAGTCAATGCTGTCGCGGGTAGAAGGTTCATCGACGATAAAGCGGTCTTTCGGTGAACGCCCTGTGCGTAGGCCGGTGTTAACCACCAGGGCACCGTTAGCCGACAGGCGGCCTTCACCACGGGCCACGGCGCGCTCGATCAGTTCGGCGCTGCTGAGATTGACGTGGGCTTGGGGAGCGGCTTGAGTCGTGGTCATGTCGATTCCTGGGCCTTAAGGCCGTTTCTCTCGTTTACCGGGCGTCACCGACGCCTTAAATGGTCAGCCCAGCCACGATAAAGGGGGCTGGACGCGCTTAAGTCCGGCGCATTATGGCAAAAAGAAAGCCCCCGGGAAACGGGGGTTTTGAGCAAATGTCTTGTAGTTAAACTACTACATTTGCGTACTATTGTGTGTTGCGCCGCAATATTTATTCAAACAACCGTTTAGCAGGCTTGCTATATCCATTGCTGTGCCTAGCATGGCAGTTAAACATCTTTTGCGCACCTATCTCCCGGGACGACTACATAACTAGTGAATCACCGGAGGTGGTGCACCTGGGTCATCTAACAAAATTTCAATATCCGCTGCCGTGTAGTGATATTTCGTATGGCAAAAGTGGCATTGGGTATCAATGACGCCCTGCTCGCGCAAAATATCAAGCAACTCATCTTGTCCTAAGGTGTAAAGCGCGTGGCTCATCCGCTCTCGAGAGCAGGTGCACCCAAAGCGTAGCGCTTTAGGCTCGAAGACCCGTACGGTCTCTTCATGATATAGCCGATAAAGCACTTCACGCTGCTCAAGGCCAAGCAGCTCATCGGACTTAATCGTGTCGGCCAACACAACACTGCGCTCCCAAGCATCCACGTCTTGATTCTGCGAAGCATCGGGCAAGCGCTGCAGTAACAGCCCCCCAGCCCGCTTGCCGTCCGCCGCAAGCCATAACCGCGTCGGCAGCTGCTCCGACTGACCAAAGTAAGCCTCAAGACAGCCGCCCAGAGTATTGTGATCTAACGCGACAATGCCCTGGTAGCGATGCCCTTCTCGTGGGTCGAGGGTAATCACAATTTGGCCTTCACCCACCAGCTCACGAAAGCTTGCGTACTCACTCGGCAGCGCTGCATCTTCTGCAATGCGGGCAATGGCGCGCAGTTCACCACCAGGGTTAGACTCTGCCATTAACAACGCCAACGCCCCTTGTCCGCGGACTTCAATGCTTAGCGTGCCATCTAGTTTAATGGTATCGGTTAGCAGCGCCACGGCAGCCAACAGCTCGCCAAGTAGCTCATTAACAGCGGCAGGGTAAGCGTGGCGGTCAAGCACCTCTTGATAGGCCTCGGCAAGCGTAACAATTTCGCCGCGCACGTTGGTTTGGTCAAACAGGAAACGCTGGATTTGATCAGACATAAAAAACCGTATGAAAGGGAAAAAGAATAAACGTGCCTGAGGAAATCAGCGTATTGGCTGAACCTCTCAGTCACTCCCGTGACGCTGAAAGCGTTGAATATCACGACGCTGCTTTTTATCAGGGCGCTTAAGAGGGTGCTGCATAGCTTCGTTGGTTAAGCGGCGCGCTTCGGCTTCTTTAGCCCGGCGCTGAGAACTCTCTTCGGTTTCTGCATAGAGCTTGCGCGCCTCGGGGGCACCACGACGCTGGTCGGACAACGAAGTCACTTCCACCTCATAGATATCCCACCCTTGCGGCACGCGTATTAAAGCACCTAGTTCTACGGCTTTACTGGTTTTCACCCGTGCGCCGTCATAATGCACCTTACCGCCTTCAATCGCTTTTTTAGCCAAGGCGCGGGTTTTAAAAAAACGGGCGGCCCACAGCCACTTATCCAAGCGAACGCTATCACTCATTAACGCTCTCCTAAGGTTTATGAGCCCTACCCCGGCAAATTATTTGGCAGTAGCTGGGCAAACCGGTCTAGGGCGATAAATTCCTGTAGTTCTTTTTCAGGCCGCCGGCTATCGGGCTGCTTGATACCTAACAGGTGCTTAATACCAAACTCGCGGGCACTTTCCAGTACGCTCGCATTGTCATCGATAAACAGTGTACGCGACGGGTTAAAAGGCTCCCGCTCTTGAAGGGCAAACCAAAAGGCCTGCTCTTCTTTGGCAGCCCCAACATCTTCTGAGGAGATGATGGCATCTAAGTAGTTTTCCAACCCTGTGAGCGGTAACTTTAAGGCTAAGCTGGCACGGTCAGCGTTGGTGGCCAGCACCACGCGTGGATGGGCGTTCTTTAGCCATTTTAGAAAGTCTAACGCGTCACTGCGCAGGCCAATCAAATGCTGCACTTCCTGCTTTAACGCTACAATATCTACCCCTAGTTCACGACTCCAATACGCTAGGCTGTACCAATTGAGCGTGCCCTGCTCACCAATAATGCGTGCCCGCAGCTCTTCTTGGCTGGCGATATCAAGCTGGTGAAGCTCCACATAGCGCCGGGGCAAATGCTCCAGCCAAAAATGGCTGTCGAAATGCAGATCCAGCAGGGTGCCGTCCATATCGAGTAGGACGGTATCGATCCCGCGCCAATCAATCATTGCCGCTCCAGTCTTAAAGAGTAAGCGTGCTATTGTAGCGTAACCCGTTTTTTGCAGCCACGGAGGCACGATGTCTAATAGCGATCAATCGTCAGGCGAGACCCAAACCGGCTACCCGCGCAAGCCACAGATTTTGGCCCGCCAGAGCGTGGCAAGAAGCCGTTTATTTCATATTGAATCTCTCGACTTACGCTTCTCAAATGGTGAAGAGCGTCAGTTTGAACGCTTGACCGGCGCTGACCGTGGCGCCGTTATGATTATTGCCATGCCCGACCCAGAGCACGTGCTGCTTATTCGTGAATACGCCGCCGGATTTGAAGATTATGTACTGACGCTACCTAAGGGGTTGGTAGATCCTGGCGAAGATATCGTCACTGCGGCCAACCGCGAACTTATGGAAGAGTGCGGGTTCGGAGCCCACTGCATTGAACCGTTGGTAGAGCTTTCCTTAGCGCCTAATTATATGCGTCACCGCATGCAGGTACTGCTCGCCACTGACTTATACCCTAAACGACTACCGGGGGATGAACCCGAGCCACTAATTGTCGAAACCCACGCCCTTGAAGAGTTACCCGCGCTGCTGCTCCGGGAGGATTTCCACGAGGCCCGTGCCATCGCTGCACTGTACATCGCTAGAGACAAACTGCGCGAAGAGAAGCGCGACAGCGCGATGGATTTACTCTGAGGCGGAAAGGGGATTAAAACAAGGGTGCTACCGGCACCCCTTAGCTTTTCACAAACGCTTTTTTTACAAACGTTTTTCTACAAATGGTGCTTAAGTGCTATCCAACGCCGCTGCCGATGGCTGTCCAGGCCCGCCTCCAGAAGCATCATAGTGCGCAGGGCATCGTCGATATTTACCGGCAGCGGGACGTTATCGCGTAGGGCTGCAGCAATGCCTTCGTAGTAAGCAAGATAATTACCCGCCAACGTGGGGTGTTCACGGTACTGAATAGTTGCAGACGCACCTTCGCTTTTGTGAAGCGTCAACGTGCCGGGAGCAGCCTCACCCCAGTGCGAGGTCGGTTTTTCGCCCGCTTTTAAGCGCGCCTCCTGAGGATCAAGGCCAAGTTGAAGGTAACTTCCCAGGGCACCATGGATGCGAAAACGCGGGGTTAGCTCAGCGATTAGCGTGCCAGCACTGAGACTTACACGAAAACCGTCATACTCCAACAGCGCCACAAAATCGTCGTCGGCGCTTGCCCCTTCTCGTCGCACACCCAGGTCGAGCAGTATTGCATTAGGTATGCCAAACAGCACACTTGCTTGATCAAGCAAGTGTGGCCCTACGCCATACCAAATACCGCTTCCGGGCGTCGCTTTTTCCTGCCAACCATCGCGCACATCTGGCTGGAAACGATCAAAGCGCGATTCAAAACCGGCAATCCGCCCTAACGTGCCAGCCTTTAGCAAGGCTTTAACGGTTAAAAAATCGCCATCCCAACGGCGGTTATGAAATACCGAGATTAGCCGCTCTTTATCCAGCGCCAGCGCTTTGAGCTGCTTTGCCTCAAAGTGCGTCACCGTAAAAGGCGTATCGACCACCACGTGTTTGCCCGCCATCAGTGCTGCCTTGGCAAGCGGAAAGTGCGTATCGCTGGGCGTGGAAATAACGATAAGGTCAATATCTTTACGTTGGCACAGGGAAAGCGCTTGGCTCTCGACGTCAACCTCTAAATCAGCGAGCACTTTGGCGGCATGACTTGTGGAAACTGCGACCAGATCCAGCCCCTCCGTCGCCTGAATAAGCGGTGCATGAAACGTTTTACTCGCATAACCGTAACCCACTAGGCCAACGTTGATAGGCGCCTTCATTACAATCCTTAGTCAATTGGACGGTTCACGTAGAGCAAAAAAACAGCCCGCATCAGCGGGCTGAGTTACACACGAGTTAGTCAAGTTTAGAGAGATCGCGCACGGCACCTTTATCCGCAGAGGTAGCCAATAGTGCATAGGCTTTAAGCGCAGGGGTTACTTTACGCGGGCGCTGCTCCACAGGCTTCCAGGCGTCTTTACCTTTGGCTTCCATAGCTTCACGACGCTTGGTAAGTTCGGCCTCAGTCAGTTTGACGTTAATCGATCGGTTGGGGATATCGATCAAAATGGTATCGCCTTGCTCCACCAAGCCAATAGCGCCACCCGCGGCGGCTTCGGGAGAAACGTGACCAATGGAGAGCCCAGAGGTTCCGCCAGAGAAGCGGCCATCAGTGAGCAGTGCACAGGCTTTCCCCAGCCCTTTTGATTTAAGGTAAGAGGTCGGATAGAGCATCTCTTGCATGCCCGGGCCGCCTTTGGGGCCTTCGTAGCGGATCACCACGACATCGCCCTCTTTGACCTTGCCATCCAACACATTCGCGACCGCTTGGTCTTGAGACTCAACCACATGGGCTTTGCCCTCGAACACCAGAATCGAGTCATCAACGCCAGCGGTTTTTACCACGCAGCCATTGAGCGCGATGTTGCCGTAGAGCACAGCCAAGCCGCCCTCTTTAGAAAACGCATGCTCAAGGTCACGGATACAGCCAGTGGCACGGTCACCGTCCAGGCTTGGCCAGCGGGTGCTTTGCGAAAAGGCGGTTTGTGTGGGCACACCTCCGGGGCCTGCTTTGAAGAACTCCACGACCTCTGCGCTTGGTGAGCGCATGATATCCCACTCATCCAATGCTGCTTTCAGACTGTCGCCGTAAACGGTAGGAACCGAGGTATCCAATACCCCCGCACGGTCGAGCTCGCCCAGAATCGCCATGATGCCCCCGGCGCGGTGAACATCTTCAATATGATACTTCTGGGTATTGGGCGCCACTTTACACAACTGCGGCACTTCGCGAGAAAGACGGTCGATATCCGCCATGGAGAAGTCCACCTCTGCTTCTTGGGCGGCGGCCAGAAGATGCAGAATAGTGTTCGTGGAGCCACCCATGGCGATATCCAGCGTCATGGCATTTTTAAAGGCGGCTTTGTTACCTATGGCACGGGGCAGCAGGTGGGCTTCTTCACCTTCGTAGAAACGTTTAGCGAGTTCGACAATCCGGTGTCCGGCATTTTCAAACAGTCGACGGCGGTCTGAGTGAGTGGCCAGCACCGTGCCATTGCCGGGCAGCGCTAAGCCCAGCGCCTCCATTAAGCAGTTCATGGAGTTAGCAGTAAACATACCGGAGCAACTGCCACACGTGGGGCATGCGCTGCGCTCTACTTCGGCGAGGGTTTCATCATCCACGCTGTCATCGGCCGCCATTACCATCGCATCAACCAGGTCAAGGCCGTGATCTAACAGCTTTGTTTTACCCGCCTCCATGGGGCCACCGGAAACAAAAATGACCGGAATGTTCAGGCGCATCGCTGCCATCAGCATTCCGGGGGTGATTTTGTCGCAGTTGGAAATACACACCAAGGCATCAGCACAGTGTGCGTTGCACATGTACTCAACGCTGTCGGCAATAATATCTCGGCTTGGCAGCGAATAGAGCATGCCATCGTGGCCCATGGCAATGCCGTCATCCACCGCAATGGTGTTGAACTCTTTGGCAACACCACCCGCTTTTTCTATCTCACGGGCAACTAACTGCCCCATGTCTTTTAAGTGAACATGGCCCGGTACAAACTGAGTAAACGAGTTAGCCACTGCAATAATGGGCTTATGGAAATCGTCATCCTTCATACCCGTGGCACGCCAAAGGGCACGGGCACCGGCCATATTACGGCCAGCAGTGGTAGTACGGGAGCGATACTCGGGCATGGTGTCCTCTACATCTTTATCGTGGCCTGCCACATTCGTGGCAGCAGGCAAATGAATCCAGCGGCTTTGAATTGTGGCATGAGCGAACCGTAGAGACTAGATGGTGAGGGCAACCAACACCCATTATCGGCCTTTAAAAGGCTTCCCAAGCCTGCTCGTTTGATGAAGATGCTGAGCGTTTTGACACGGGCTGCTTGACGTCTTGTTCTAGCGAGGCGAGCAGCGGTTGGCCTAACAGTTGGGACTGCAAACGCGCCCGCGCGGCCTCACTACTCTCCTCTTCTGCCCCTTCTAGACGAAACGCAGCTATTACATTAGCAAGCGACAGTGCCTCATAGGTTAAGCGCTGCGCAGCACTGGAAATTGACTGCACCTTACTGGCATTTTGCTGGGTAACGTGGTCCATTTCAGAAACCGCCGTATTAATTTGCGCAATGCCGCTACTTTGCTCGTCAGAGGCAATACTAATTTCTTCCATTATGTCGCTAACCCGCATCACTTGGCTAACCACCTGCTCAATGGATCGTTCAGCGTCTTTTACGGCTTCAGCGCCGCCAGCAATCTCTTGTGAAGACGTATCAATTAAACGGCGAATCTCTCCTGCGGCTGCGGCGCTCCGCCCAGCCAGGCTGCGAACCTCGTTGGCAACCACCGCAAATCCTCGGCCCTGCTCACCGGCCCGTGCAGCTTCTACCGATGCATTCAGCGCCAGAATGTTGGTTTGAAACGCAATACCATCAATCACAGTAATGATGTCGTTCATCTTCCCAGCGCTTTCAGCAATACGTTCCATTCGTTCGACCAGCGCCTGCATACGCTCGCCTGTTTCTCGACTAGTCGCCGCATTTTGCATGGCGAGCTGGTTAGCTTGACGCGCATTTTCAGAATTTTGCTGAACGGTCGCGGTCATTTGGTCCATGCTGGACGCGGTTTGCTGTAAGGAAGACGCCTGCTGCTCAGTGCGCGAGGCAAGGTCTTCATTTTGCTGCTTGATATGCTCAGAAGCTGGCGTCACGATATCCACTTTATTGCCCACTTCGCTGATTAACCCCGAAAGGCTGGCCCGCATGGTTTCAAGAGAAGCGAGCAGCTCACCTAGCTCATCATCCCTTTTGAGCGTCACACGATTAGCAAGATTTCCGGCTGCAATCTGAAACGTAACGCGACGGGCTTGGTTAAGGGAGTTAATCAGCGATTTCAACACGGCACTACTCAACCCCACCATTAATAAAATACCGATGATTAGCACGCCTAATTGTCCCCACAGCAATAACTGCTGCTGACGCTCAGCACTTTCCATCATGTTTTGGGCAGCCAGGCGCTCTTGCTCCACTAATATGTTTATAGTGGCGCTAATACTTTCAGAAGTCGGTTGAACAATATTATTGAAGGCCTCAAAAGCAGCGAAACCATTGCCATCGCGAATAGCGATGTAAGCAGCGTCTGCACCTTCTAAAAAAGTGGCAAGATGCGCGGCAAGCCCTTCCTGAAAACCGCTGGATTGGCTGCGTTGCTGGGAAAACGCTTGCCACGTTTGGTTCATTTCTTCGCTTAGCCTAGTGACCTGTTCTTCAAGCAACGCTGAATCGACACGCCGCGGGTTGCGAACGGCAGGCTCCAAGGTTTGCAGCAGTTGCCCCGTTCGCTGCTCAAGCTGCTGCAAGACAGCGATGCCCTCAAGCCCTGTTTGGTTTAGCGTGCGTAGTCTTTCTGACGAGCTGGTCAACCCATAAACCCCAGCAGCGCCTGCTACAAGCAGCAGCGCTATAGAAGTTACCACCATGCCTATTAGCTTTGCCTGCATACTGCGAAAACTAAACCGTTGCGCCCAGCCAAGAACCCCTTTACGGCGCAATGCACCATAATGGAGCTTAAAACTGCGCATTTTGCCCTTTCCCATTGCATCGTAAATATGGGCTGCTCGTTCAATGGCTTTCTCAGATGCTTTACGGCGAATAGCGGTGTAACCCACCACACTCTCGCCATCTAACAAGGGTGCCACCGTAGTGTGCACCCAATAGGTATCACCATTTTTACAGCGATTTTTTAGCACTCCCTGCCACGTTTTACCTAGCTCAATGGTTTGCCACATATTTTCAAAAACGTGGGCAGGTATATCCGGAGCACGAAACAGGCTATGGGGTTCTCCCATAACATCACTTAACGCGTAGCCACTAATATCAACGAATGCTTGGTTAATGTAAGTGATCTTACCTTGTCGGTCAGAGCGGGAAATCAATACGTCTTCATCGGCAAGCTCAAAGGTCGCCTGGGCCATTATGCTCATTTAAATCCCCTACTCTTTTTTATGACAGGTGCCGATACATCGCTTAGCGATGCTTCCCGTTATCACACTACTGGGTGTAAAAACGATGTGAGTTTCGTTCGTACCCTGCATAAAAACCCTGTACAAACAGCTTTTTCAAAAGCCCACAGCCACTTTTACACACCTTCGGCCTAATACCCTGCATAAAACATGCCACCCGAAGGTGGCATGAACGTGGTCGGTCTTCTAAACAAAAAGTACCAGCGCTAAGTTACTCCTTTAGGCTTCTTCTACGGACGTTGAGCGGCACATTCATTAATTAAAACTCGTCCCAGTTCTGCGTGCTTTGAGAGCGGGCGGGCGCAGACGAGGATTTGGCGGCAGGCAAGTTGAGCGATGCTTTACGCAGCGCTTGGTTAACTTGGTTAAGCTTTTCACGTGCGGCTTGAATGCTTTCTTCCTGGGCACCTTCTAACCGGAACGCGTCAACAACGTTTGCCAACTCGAAGGCTTCTATCGCCAAGTTATCTGCGGAGGCGGCAATGCTCTGTACTTTCGTCGCATTTTGCTGAGTGACGTTGTCCATTTCGGCAATTGCTGTATTAATCTGACCAATACCGCTGCTCTGTTCACTAGAAGCGGTGCTAATCGACTCCATCAACTCACTTACGCGACTCACCTGCTGCATAACGTTTTCGATCGCTTTTTCCGCCTGCTCAACGGCGCTGCGGCCACCACTTACCTCTTGAGTGGTGCTATCAATCATCTTACGAATTTCTTGTGAAGCGTCCGCACTGCGGCTAGCAAGCGTACGTACTTCGCTGGCAACGACCGCAAACCCCCGGCCATGCTCACCCGCACGGGCCGCTTCAACAGACGCATTCAGTGCCAAAATATTAGTTTGGAAGGCAATACCGTCGATCACTCCGATCATTTCGGTCATTTTTTCGGCACGCTGTGCGATGCGCTGCATACGTTCAACCAGCTGCTCCATTTGCGCTTGGGTATCGCGGGTACTAACAGCATTCTGCGCAGCAAGCTCGGTAGCCTGACGGGCATTTTCGGTGTTTTGCTGCACCGTTGAGGTCATCTCCTCCATGCTTGAAGCGGTTTGCTGAAGCGATGACGCCTGCTGTTCCGTGCGCGAGGCAAGCTCTTCGTTTTCAGCGGCAATTTGCTGAACCGCTGGCGTCACCACTGAAACACGGTTTTCTACATCGCCGACAATGCTCGCTAAGCTGAAGCGCATGGTATCCAGGGAATAGAGCAGTTCGCCTAACTCATCATTTGTTTGACGACGCTCCCGCGCGGCAAGGTTGCCCGCCGCAATTTGAAACGTCATGTGCCGCGCGCCTGCTAAACTGCGAAATACCGATTTGAGAATGACAAAACTAAGCCCCACCATCACCAATAGCCCTACCGCCATCAGCACCAGCTGAGCAATCAGCATTTGCTGACGCCCGTGCTGCGCTTCCGCCACCATAACTTCCGCATTATCTCGCTCTTGATCCACAAGCTGGCTGCTTGTCTCACGAAGCACGTCGGTGGCGGGTTGCACGCTATCATTTAACGCTTCAAATGCCGCGAATCCATTGGCCTCCATAATGGCGGTGAGCGCACTTTCGATACCGCTGCTCCAGGTGACTAAAGCAGCATCAAAGGCTTGTATACGCTCTCCCTCTGATGCATTTTGGGTACGGTATTCACTCCACAGCGTGTCAATAACACGGGTATTCTCACTAATTGAGTCGTTAACCGCCTGTAAGTCAACACGTCTCGGATTACGCACAGCAGGTTCAAGGACATCCACTGCCTGCCCTATATGGCGTTCAATGCGCTGCAGATTGGCAACAGACTCAAGCCCCGAGCGGTTAAGCGTTTCTAGGCGCTCACCTGATTGAATCAAGCCATAAACTCCCAACCCTCCGGCCAAAGCGAGCAGCACCAGCGAGGCGATTACCATTCCCGTCAGCTTGGCTTTTAGGCTAGTTAACTGAAAGCGCGCAAAGAAACCGCTGAGACCCCGGCGTTTTAACTGGCCTTCGGAAAGCACATAGCGACGAGACTTACCCTTTTCTCGAATTTCTGTGTACACCTTCTCAGCCAATGCAACGCGCTTGGGCGACGCCTTCCGCCGCAAAGAGGTATAGCCAACAATGCGATCCCCATCCCTCAGCGGTGCGACGGTGGCATTTACCCAGTAATGATCGCCGTCTTGGCGACGATTTTTGACAGTCCCCTGCCAAGTACCACCAGCCTGTATGGTTTTCCAAAAATCCGCATAAGCGGCTTCTGGCATATCAGGGTGGCGAATTAGGCTGTGGGGAGCGCCCATCAATTCATCCCGCGTATAGCCGCTTACTTTCACAAAAGCAGCATTGGCGTAGGTCACGTTGCCTTTTAAATCTGAGCGAGAAATTAAAACAGTTTCGTCATCCAGCGCATATTCACGTTGGGTGATGGGTTGGTTATTGCGCATTTAGGGTTCCCAGGGTAGTTATTTAGAGACTGCTGATAGCTATATCGCTAATCTGGAGCTCTTTTCTATTTATAGCTATTATCCTGTTTAATCACTCAACTTAACCAGTAAAAAGATATAAAAAAGCGCCGCTCTTTGTAGAGCGACGCTTTAATTAAACACACAAATTACAAGGTCACGCAGGGCTAGCTAAACACTACATTGGCGACGTCGCGATAGCGGTTAGCAAAATGCACCGTCATGCCCTCTTTTAAATAGTCGGGTAACTCTTCATAGTCCCGGCGGTTAGCGTCGGGCAAAATCACCTCGAAAATATCGCTACGCCGTGCGGCAATGATTTTTTCACGGATCCCCCCTACGGGTAGCACCTGCCCAGTTAGTGTCAGCTCTCCGGTCATTGCTAAGGGCCGTTCGATAGCTTGGTGCTTGGCCAGCGAAAGCAGCGCAGTCGTCATCGTTACCCCGGCAGAGGGGCCGTCTTTGGGTGTGGCGCCTTCAGGTACGTGAAGGTGCACAAATGCGGAGTCAAAAAAGTCCGCATCCGCGCCATACTCAGCCAAATGGCCCAGGGTGTAGCTGTAAGCAATATTAGCGGACTCTTTCATTACATCGCCCAGCTTACCGGTGAGTTTAAACCCGCGGTCTAGGGCGTGCACTTTACCGGCTTCAATCGGCAATGTGGCGCCTCCCATAGAGGTCCAGGCAAGCCCGGTGACCACCCCTTCACCTTTAAGCACTTTTTCTTTACGGAACAGCGGCGCACCTAAAAATTCTTCCAGGTTTTTAACCGAAATTTTTACCGTCTCCAGCTTCTCTTCTAACAGCTTAACGGCCGCCTTACGCACAATACGGTGTAGCTGTTTTTCTAACTGACGAACACCCGCTTCCCGGGCGTAGCCGTCAATCACCTGTTTAAGCGCAGCGTCGGTTAAGTTAATGCGCTTTTTCGGCAAATTGTCGCGCTTAAGCAGCTTAGGCCAAAGGTGGTGTTTAGCAATCTGCAGCTTCTCTTCAGCGATATAGCCTGACAAGCGTATCTGCTCCATCCGGTCCAACAACGGGGCTGGGATAGAGTCCAAGGTGTTGGCCGTACACACGAACAGAACCTTAGAAAGATCCATTCGCACGTCCAGATAGTGATCAAGAAAGTCGACGTTTTGCTCAGGGTCTAGCACTTCAAGCAACGCAGAGGCAGGGTCACCCTGAAACGATTGGCCGAGCTTGTCGATCTCATCCAGCATAATCACTGGGTTTTCAACTTCGACTTCTTTAAAGGCCTGCACCAGCTTGCCGGGCATGGCACCTACATAGGTGCGTCGGTGGCCCTTAATTTCAGCTTCATCGCGCATACCTCCCACTGAAAAACGATAAAACTCACGGCCCAGCGCTTCAGCAATCGAGCGTCCTATTGAGGTTTTACCCACCCCTGGCGGGCCAACCAACAGCACAATAGAGCCACCTACATCGCCTTTAAAAGTACCTTCCGCGAGGAATTCGATAATTCGCTCTTTCACGTCTTTCAAACCATCGTGGTCGCGGTCTAGCACCTCACGGGCTGTAGCAAGGTCTAGCTTATCCTGGCTGGTGACACCCCAAGGTAGTGACGTTAGCCAGTCCAAATAGTTACGTGTCGTGCCGTACTCTGGAGAGCCGGTCTCCAGCACGCTGAGCTTATTTAGCTCGTCGTCAATGCGGCTCTGGACGCGTTCAGGCACGACCAGCGACTCCAGGCGCTGCTTGAAGGTATCAACATCGTTTTCGCGGTCGTCTTTTGAAATGCCTAGCTCACGCTGAATGACCTTCAGCTGCTCACGCAGGAAGAACTCTCGCTGGCGCTCCTGCATCTGAGCATTCACCTGCTCGCTGATCTCGCCCTGCAACAGCGCCACATCAATCTCTTTACGCAGCAGCGGCAACACTTTCTGCATACGCTCTTCCACCGACAGGGTGGCCAGCACATCCTGAAGCTCTGGGCCTTTAGCGGAGGTAATGGCAGCGGCAAAATCGGTCAATGGCCCCGGTTGATGAGGGCTAAAGCGGTTGAGATAGTGTTTTAACTCTTCGCCATAGAGCGGGTTAATCGGCAGCAGCTCTTTAATGCCGTTGATAATCGCCATGGCATAAGCACGGGTCTCTTCATTCTCCGCGTCAACCGGCTCTTTAGGATAGGTCACCTCCACTAAATAAGGCGGTTCCTTAGAGAGCCAACGGGTAATTTTAAAACGCTGTAGCCCTTGGGCGATAAACTGGATCTGCTGATCTTCACTCTTGAGCTTATGTACTTTGACGGCGGTGCCAATCGCAGGGAAGCTTTCATGGTCAAGCGAATGCACGCCCTGCTCACCGACAAACGCTACCCCAATCGTGTGGTGCGGTGTGTTGCCCACTCGACGCATGGTCTCTTCCCAGCGCTCACGGTTAATAACCAACGGCTGGACTTGGGCAGGAAAGAAAGGACGATTGTGAATCGGTAGCAGGTAAATACGCTCTGGCAACATTTCGCTGGCAGGCACCAGCGAATTTACCCGTTCGCCGTCGGAACGGTGCTCTTTATTTTCAGAGAACGTTTCACTTCCAGAGGGCTCTTGGTGGGACTCTTGTGGCTCGCCATCGGTTAGCCAATCAAGATCTTCGTGATCGCGGTCGTAATCTTGGTCGCTCATGCGCCCTCCAATCCACAGTAACCAGCAACAGTCATTAGCAACTGTCGCTGCTTGGTATAACCCATGGAATGCGGGCACAAAGCCAAAACTTCAACCCTTTACGATGGCTTAAAGCAATACAGTTACGGCCATAAAGCGGGCATTGGCCGACCATTTACCCGCCACACGCCGCGCACCACGTCAAACTGCAGCTCTCGGGTACCCAGCGGCAGCCCTAGCCATAGCGCAGCTACGGTAGGGGCATCATGCCAAATAAAATCGCCGTCGATACGCTCAAGCCAACGTGCTCGCTCTTCAGGCTTTTCTAGGGCCGCAACACTTAGCTCGTTAAGGTGGCGAGCATCAAAAAACAGTGCACCATCCGCCTCAACGCTCAGCCCCAGTAACGGGCTGTCAATGGTGACAGCCGGCACATCCAAGCGAGGCGAATCGCTTAATACTTGCAGCAAATCTGGCTCCAAACGGGCCAGTAATCCTTCTGCCATCGGCAAGCTGGTATCTCCCCAGGCAGCCTCTTGGCGTAAACGCCGAATGGTTTGCCGCACGGCATCCGCGTTCAGGCGAGAGAGCTCTGCTTCCACTCTGCCGCTAAACAGGGGTGTTTCGGGGGCTTCACTGGGCACGCGCACTTCACCCACAATAAGCTCGCCTTTAAGGCGCAGCTCACTCTCATCAAGCACCATATAGCTGTGCACATCCAGAGGCGCTACCTGGACATCATAAGCAGGATAACGCAGCGCTAGGTTTTCGATATGCAGATGGTCGCGCTGGGCAAAATGGTAGGCATCTTCAATGTAGGTATAGCGACTTTCCAATACGCTGGGGCCAAGGGTTAGTTGGGCCAGCCCATCCGTTAAGGTTAATTGATCCAGCAGCACGCGGGTATGCCAATCACCAAATACGCCTTCAAGACGTATGCGCGCACCGCGCACGTCTAGCTCGCGGCCATTTTGTTGAATAACAAACGGGGCCAGTGCTAACCGCAGCTCGCTATAACCGCTGAGCGTATGATAACGGCCCTGCCAGCGAGGCACTGAAGGCGCTGATACTTCACCCACCGCTTTTTGCAGAACGCTGTCTAAGCGCGGCAGTATTGTGCCTTCCACATCGGTACTTAAAATTCCGTGGCGCGCACGGTAACTTAGCTCTAGTCGCCAAGGACGCCCAAGCAGCGGCGAAAGCAGCAAACTTCCCTGTGATGTTAACCATCCTTGGCGGCTTTCCGTACGGCTCACCCGCCACTCCCCCCGTGCCTCCAGGTCTTCAAGCGCTTGGCGAAGGCTGCGCTCAAACAGCACGCTCGACAGCAGTTGCGCCACCATCCATGCAACGGCGATGACGGCGAGAACGGGAGCGATCAGACGTTCCTTGCGCATGCCCTCTCCTTTAACAGCCCGAAATGGCGAGCAGAGCCAACGTTACCTATCTGTTCAGGCCAGCACAGTTAAAACCATCAGCCCAAAAAGTACATGTAAACCTAGTACAACCCAACCTCTTGCAGCCAAACCTAGTGCAGCCAAAACCAGAGGTGCATGGTACTCCAGGCGTAAATCCCTGCCATTACGTCATCAATCATAATGCCGAAACCGCCCGCCACTCGTCGGTCTGCCCAGCGGATAGGCCAAGGCTTAAAGACATCAAAAATGCGAAAGACGATAAAGCCCCATAGTGCGGCTTCCCAGGAAAAAGGCACCGCCGCCATGGTAATCCAGTAACCAACAAACTCATCCCACACAATACCCGAGTGGTCATGTACCCCTAAGTCTTGCGACGTTTTCTCACAGAGCCAAACGCCTACAACAAAGGCGGCCATCACCAGGCTTAGATACCATACCAGGGGTAAGTCGGCCATCATCCAATAAAAAGGAATTGCCGCTAGAGTACCAAAGGTACCGGGCGCCCAAGGTGCGGCGCCACTCCCCAGGCCGAAAGCAAAAAAGTGGGTTGGCCTTCGCCAAACACTGGCGGGCGCACGGTTCATACCTCACCCCCACTAAAGTGCTGCCAGCCTGCATAGTCGGTGGCATCAATTCCGCTCACCCCCGGCGTTTCACAGCAGCGCCCTATCACGGTAAGCGGCAGGCCTATACTGGCAAGGCATGCCTGGGCACGCGTTACGTCATCAGGGGCAAGCGTTACCAGCAGTTCATAGTCGTCGCCGCCTGAAAGAGCCGTTTGACGAGCAGCATCAAGCCCACGCTGCTCTACCAACCCTTCCGCTAACGGAATCGCCTCTAAATCAAGTACCGCCCCCACCTGTGAGGCAATACGCAGGTGGGCGAGATCTGCCAGCAGCCCATCGGAGATATCCATTGCCGCAGTGGCGATGCCACGCAACGCAACACCCGCCTCAAGCCGGGGCTCAGGCAGCAAATAGCGTTTAAGCAGTGGGTGCGATACATCACGCTCCCCCTTCTTCCAGAGTGCTAGTCCACCCGCCCCACCGCCTAGCGCACCGGTTACCGCAATCACATCACCCGGCTTAGCACCGGCGCGGGTCATCGCTTCACCTGCGGGCACTTCACCCATCACGGTAACGCCGATGGTCAGCGCCCCAGAGGTAACATCGCCCCCCACCAGCGTTGTAGCATGCTGATGACAAAGGTTATGAAATCCTTTTGCATAGTCCGCTAGCCACTGTTCAGCGGCGGCATGCTCTGCAAATACCCGCTGATCGAGGGTTAGCGCCATTAAGCACCAGCGCGAAGTCGCCCCCATCGCGGCCAAATCGCTTAACGCAACGGCAAGAGCGCGGTGCCCTACCGCATAGGCGGGGGCATCGCTGGGAAAGTGGACATCGATAACGGACGTATCGACGCTGACCGCCAGTTGCTGCCCTGCCTTGGGCACCAATAGCGTGGCATCGTCGCCATTTCCAAGAGCAACGCCGTCAGTCGCTTGCGCCTCCTGCGGCGACATAAAATAGCGTCGAATCAATTCAAATTCGGCAAGCACAAAGGCCCCTTAAACGCTTGATCAGGCCGCTCGCTTATAAACGGCGAGCGCTGACTTCGGCACTACGTAAGCGGTTTGCCAGCTTATCGAGAATGCCATTCACGTACTTATGGCCGTCGGTGGCGCCAAATGATTTAGCCAGCTCAACGCCTTCGTTGATCACTACACGGTACGGCACTTCCATTCGGCGGGAAAGCTCGTAAGCACCCAAGCGTAGAATCGCTAGCTCCACCGAGTCCAGATCCTCTAAACGGCGATCCAGCAACGGGGATATTTCACGATCGAGTTCTGCCTTAAAACGCACCGTATTGTGCAACAGCTCATGGAAAAGCGCTTTGTCGGCAATTTCCATTACCTTGACCCAGTTTTCGTGATCTTCCAGATCGTCATCAGCCACTTGGCTACGGAACTCAGCTTCAATAGTGGTGATGGATTTACCGGTCATTTGCCACTGGTAAAGCCCTTGAACCGCCAACTCACGTGCGGCGTGGCGCCCTTGCTGCGCAGCAGAGGGCTTACGCTCACGACGTTCGCTCATTGGTTGTCTCCTAACGGCAGCGCACGCAGCAGCGAGACCATTTCCATCGCTGCCATGGCTGCTTCAGTACCTTTATTACCGGCTTTGGTACCCGCACGCTCGATGGCCTGCTCAATAGACTCAACCGTCAACACACCATTTGCCACCGGTGTATCAAACTCAAGCTGGAGATGGTTCATGGCTGTGTTGCAGCCACCCGCTACGTATTCAAAGTGGGGCGTTCCACCACGAATCACCGCGCCCAAGGCAATCACCGCATCAGGCTGCATGACTTTAAGCACGCGCTTTACCGCCAGCGGCAGTTCCCAGGCGCCGGGCACGTGAACAATGTGGATGTTTTCAGCATCAACACCGTGGCGGGTCAGGCTATCGACCGCACCCTCCACCAAGCTATCCACCACATGGTGGTTAAACCGCCCAACGACGATGACATAGCGGCCATCAACATCTACAAAAGTGCCTTCAACTTGCGAAAGGGATTGCATCAATTTATTCCTGCTGAGAAGTTGGCTCATACGCCGTGTCATTAGGCCCCAGGCGCTCGACGACTTCGAGATCAAACCCGGAGAGGGCCGAGAACTTCCACGGGGAGCTAAGTAGCCGCATTTTACCCACGCCCAAATGGCGCAGAATTTGCGAGCCGGTACCAATCGTTAAGTAGTTGCCGGAACCGTCTGAATCGCTGGTGCGCGGTTGACGCACGCGGTCGAGGAAAATATCCAGCTGATTTTTAAAATCCTGATGCGGGCGTCCATCATCGATCAGAACGAACACCCCAGCGGGTGCCTGGGCAATTTCGCTAATCGCACGCTGAGCGTCCCAGCGGCACTGCTCGCCCTTCAGTAAGCCGAGCACATCCCGCAGCGTATCGGCCAAATGCACGCGAACCGTGGTAGCTTGCTCTGGGGTGGGCTGCCCTTTCACCAGTGCTAAGTGGTGCGCGCCTTGTATACGGTCGCGGAATACATGCAGCGCCAGCTTGCCATGGGCAGTATTAACGCTTGAGGTTTCGATCAGGTCAATGGTTTGCTCATTGACGATACGGTAGTGAATTAAATCAGCAATCGTGCCGATTTTAATACCGTGCTTCTTGGCAAACACTTCTAACTCGGGGCGACGCGCCATACTGCCATCATCATTCATGATTTCGCAGATAACCCCACTGGGGTCACAGCCTGCCAAAGCCGCAAGATCACAGGCCGCTTCAGTATGACCAGCACGACGTAAAACCCCACCCGGTTCGGCCATCAGCGGAAAAATATGTCCTGGCTGTACGATATCGGTCGGCTTGGCGTGGGGGGCTGCAGCCGCTTGCACGGTGCGAGCACGATCTGCCGCAGAGATGCCCGTTGTGACGCCTTCTGTTGCCTCGATAGAGAGCGTAAATTTAGTCCCGAAACCGGAACCATTGTCCCGCACCATGAGCGGCAGATTAAGCTGCTCGCAACGCTCGCGGGTCATGGGCATGCAGATAAGGCCACACGCATAACGCGCCATGAAGTTGATATGCTCGGCCTGGACTTTTTCGGCCGCCATGATGATATCACCTTCGTTTTCGCGATCCTCATCATCCATGAGAATCACCATTTTGCCCTGGCGAATGTCTTCCACCAGCTCAGCGATAGGGGATAGCCCCTCAGAAGAGAAGTGCGCCATGGAATCTCCAAAATAAAGTGGTCGCATTGCATGCGATTTCGCGCGTCAGGGTACCTTGCTATGCATTCTTGCGCTAGTCAGTATCAGGTTCGGCAATAATGTGCCAGTCACGCCCAACCGCGCGTATCTCTTTAATCGTCAGCCGCTTTTGGTCTGCCATGCGGGTTAACCCCGGCAGGGCAAACAGCGGCCTGGCTTCACCACCGAGCAGCGTGGGGGCGACAAATAACTGCAGTTCGTTAACTAAATTGGCATCTAACAGCGCGCCAGCCAGCGTTGCGCCTGTTTCCACCAGCAGCTCATTAACCTGCTCATTATCGGCTAGCCAGTGCAGCATGTCAGCCAGGGCAATGCGCCCCCCTTGGTCGGCAGGAAACACCACTATTTCCGCGCCCGCCGCTTCTAACTTTTGGCGTTTCGCTTCACTGTGCTGCTCGGTGGTAATCAACAGCGTGCGTCCTGGCTCGCGCAAACAAGCGGCGGCCAGCGGCAAGCGGAGCCGGGAGTCTAAAATAACGCGCAGCGGTTGGCGTTTAACCACCTCATCGGCATTCGCCAGCGCCAGCTGGTCGGCCCGCAAGGTTAGCCGTGAATCGTCCATAATCAACGACTCAACGCCACTTAAAATAGCGCTGGAACGCGCCCGCAACCGCTGTACCTGACTACGCGCTTCGGGGCCGGTAATCCATTGGGACTCACCTGACCCCATCGCCGTACGCCCATCAAGGCTCATCGCCATTTTAAGCCGCACAAAAGGCCGCTTATGCTGCATACGGGAAATAAAACCAGGGTTTAGCGCCCGTGCATCCGCTTCCAAAAGGCCTACATCAACGGTCACCCCATCGGCTTGTAGCCGCTTAATACCTTGCCCACTTACCTGTGGATTGGGGTCGACCATCGCGACAACCACACGGGAGACCTTGGCCTCTGCCAACGCCACCGCGCATGGCCCAGTGCGGCCGGTATGGGAGCAAGGTTCCAGCGTAACGTATGCGGTTGCCCCGCGGGCTAAGCCAGCCGCTGCGTTTAGTGCGTGTATTTCAGCGTGAGGGCCGCCGGCGCTGATGTGAAAGCCTTCGCCGACCACTCGCCCCTCATCGCTTTCATCATAGCGGACGATAACGCAGCCCACGCGGGGGTTTGGGTCGGTGGTATAAAGCCCTTGCTTGGCGAGCTGAAGCGCCCGCGCCATGTACTTATGATCTTGTAAAGAGAACGCAGCGTGGCGTGGCTCAGCGCCCATTACTGCTTACCGCCATTAGGGTGAGTGGCCACCGATCGCTCTTGATCAGGCTCCTGGGAAAGCCGGTCTATTTCAGCGCGAAATTCGTCTAAATCCTGAAATTTACGGTACACCGAGGCAAAACGAATATAGGCAACTTGGTCTAAATTGCTTAACGCCTGCATAACAGCCTCGCCAATCTCTCGGGCGTTAACTTCTCGGTCCCCTTTGGCGCGCAGCGATTGACGAATACGCTCAACCGCCGCCTCAATCGCTTCGGCACTTACGGGACGTTTCTCCAGCGCGCGCAGCATTCCTGCCCGTAATTTGGCTTCGTTAAAACTCTCCCGAGATCCGTCAGACTTCACCACTCGGGGCATGATGAGCTCGGCGGTTTCATACGTCGTAAAGCGCTCATGGCAGCTGGCACACTGGCGACGCCGACGCACCTGGTCACCCTCTGCTACCAGCCGAGAATCGGACACTCGAGTATCATTAGCACCACAAAAAGGGCAATGCATGGCAGTCAACCTATTATCAGTACGTGCAGATTATCAGTACGTGCAGCTAACAGCACAAAAAAGCATATTTATTCAACGCGGCGTTAACCTAGCATTGTAACGATTTGGCACACAAGCTGCAGCGTTTGTCGCACGTTGTTTAGGAGAGCGCCCGCATGACCCCTTTCGAGCAGACGGTACATCACTATTTAACGCACCTTTACGGCCCGCGGGCAGGCGAGGTTCAGCGGCGCTTAGAGCAGCATCTTGCGCATTTTCGACCTAGGCTACCAGCGGCGCTGCAGACAGCAACAGCCGCCCCCGACGCACCAACATGGAGCGAGAAAGACCAGTGGGTGATCAGTTACGGCGACACAATTGTCGCTGAAGACGCCCCTCCCCTTGCGGTGCTGAGTGAATTTCTCCAACGCTACCTGGGCGAGCGGATTAGCGGGGTGCACGTATTGCCCTTTTTCCCCTGGAGCAGCGATGACGGCTTCTCAGTGATCCATTACCGGGAAGTAGAGCCGACGCTGGGCGACTGGACACATATTCGCGAGCTGGCCAGCCACTATGACCTGATGGCAGATTTGGTGCTTAACCATGTTTCACGGGAATCGCTCTGGTTTGTGGACTACTTAGCCGGCAGCCTACCCGGGCGGGACTACTTTATTGAAGTAGACCCGGAAACCGATGTTACCCAAGTGACACGTCCACGCAGCAGCCCGCTTTTAGTGCCCGTTTCTACGCGGCGGGGAACCCGCCACCTGTGGGCAACTTTCTCGGAAGATCAAATCGACTTAAATTTTGAGAATCCCGATGTATTACTCGAGTTTGTCGGTATCCTGCTTTTTTATCTTCAGCAAGGCGTGCGCATTATTCGCTTAGATGCAGTGGCATTTTTATGGAAGCGTCTGGGCACGTCCTGCATTCACCTACCGGAAACCCATACGGTAGTGCGCTTGTTGCGAGCCATTGTGGACGAAATAGCCCCCGGCACCCTGCTGATTACCGAAACCAACGTGCCTCATGCAGAAAATATCAGCTATTTTGGCTTAGAGCGTTTGCCCGAGGGGGCACCCGACGAAGCCCATATGGTGTATCAGTTCGCCCTGCCGCCACTGCTGTTGCACACATTAACCCGAGGTGAAGCATCCACTCTCCAACACTGGCTCGCCAACCTGCCAGTGCTGCCCAAGCAGTGCACCTACTTAAACTTTACTGCCAGCCATGATGGTATTGGCGTACGCCCGCTGGAAGGTCTGCTGCGTGACCATGAGCGAGATGCCCTATTGGAACTAATGCACCGCTTTGGCGGCTTCGTCAGCATGCGCAGCAACCCCGACGGCAGCGATACCCCCTATGAAATTAACATTACCTGGTTTGAAGCCATGCGTGGCACGCGGCGGGGGCCAGATCCATGGCAAATTGCCCGTTTTATATGTAGCCAAGCCATTATGCTGAGCCTACAGGGCATTCCTGCGCTCTACCTGCATACGCTGACCGGCACGCTGAATGACGTAGAAGGCGTGGAACGCAGCGGGCGTCTTCGCTCAATTAATCGGCGGCGCTGGAAGCGTGATGAGCTGGCACTGCTGCTTGAAAACCCCTCTACACCCACCCATAAAGTTTTCAATACGCTTAACCACTTGCTGGAACTGCGCCGCAGCGAGCCCTGCTTCCATCCGCATGCTGCTCAGCGTGTGCTGCCAAGCCCGCCTGACTTATTAGCGGTTGAGCGTGGCCCGCTTAGCGACGGCCGTCGTTTGCTAGCACTCTTCAACGTTACCGACACACAGCTTCCACTAGAGCGCGCGGGTGAAGCGGTTAACCAGGCGCTCAGCCTACATGATTGGCAAGACTTGAATCCCAATAGCCAAGGAGAGGAAAAAGCCGCTTTATCCCCTTATGCGGTACGCTGGCTGGCGGCTATTAACTGACCAAGGCCAATTGATAAAACACAACCAGCACTTGGATAGAAATCTTCAAGCTTGCATTGCGGCATAACGTCTCAGTGCAGAAAAACATAATCGCCAAATAATCACGCAGTGACACACTGTGGCACGGATCATTACTAAGGATTGTAGTTAATTATGCTGCAGCAAAGCATTGCGATTGGCCCTATGGGGTTTAGCCTTCATCAACTCGTCATTGGGTTAGCCTTTTTGCTCGCGCTTCTGGCGGGGGCACTCATCGGCCAGCGACACCGCGTCGCAGTGAGCGATACGCTATTTACCGTGCTGTTTGTCGCGATTATTGCCGCACGGGGCGTTTTTGTTATTCGCTATTGGGGAGAGTACGACAGTCTTCTAGCCCGCCTGGACATTCGCGACGGTGGCTTTGATATTTTGGGAGGGCTCGTTGCTGCGCTAGGCTACGCGGGCTGGGCGCTGTGGCGCTCCCCCCGCCAGCGCATCCCGCTTAGCGGTGCGTTAATGGTGGGCGGTCTCACCTGGGGCCTAATTGTTGGAGGGTCGACCCTGATTGAGCAGCAGTCCCGTCCTTTACCTGACATTGCTTTAACCACTCAGGAAGGCATCACGACCAGTCTTCCCCACTTTGCACAGCAAGAGCAGCAGCCAATGGTGGTGAATCTCTGGGCAAGTTGGTGCCCTCCCTGCATCCGTGAAATGCCCGTGTTTGAGCAAGCCCAACAAGCTGAACAGGACATTACCTTTGTGTTTGTAAACCAAGGGGAAAGCGCCCAGCAAATAGCGTCATTTATGAACCAACATGCGTTTTCGTTGGAAAATGTTTGGCAAGATCCAGCCAATGCTCTGGGTCAAGCTACTGGCGCCCATGCCATGCCCACCACGCTTTACTACAATGCCGAAGGCCAACTGGTGAACACCCACTTCGGTGAGCTTTCCCGCGCCACCCTAGAACAAGGGTTAGAGCGTTTAAGATAGCGTTTTTCAGCGCCACGATGCTGAACATTAATTAAGGATACGGTTATGCAACGTTTTACTCTTTCCCATTTAAGGCTTCCCTCCCTAGGCCGCTTTGTGATGTTAGCGGGCCTTGGCGCTGCCCCGCTAAGCTATGCCGAAGACCTTCCCGCGCCGGTTCAGGCGTTGAGCAATCAGGGGTTAACGATTCACGGTCAGTTCGAGGCACCCGGCGGAATTCGAGGCTATGGCGCCAGCGTACAGGGCCAGGACATGGCGATCTACTTAACACCCGATGGTGAGCACGCGATTGTCGGTACGTTAATGGATAGCGACGGTAACGACCTCACCGAAGCCCAGCTTGATGAGCACGTCCGTGTTCCTTTGGAAGCTGAAACGTGGCAACTGCTGGAAGAGAGCCACTGGATACAGGATGGCGACACCGCAGCACCACGCATTATTTACACGTTTACAGATGCCAACTGCCCGTACTGCCATCAGCTTTGGGAGCAAGCACGCCCGTGGGTAGAGGCAGGTAAAGTCCAACTGCGCCATATTATGGTCGGCATTTTAGCCACCAACAGCCCTGCATTAGCGGCCACAATGCTAGGCGCAGACGACCCCAGCGCCGCGCTTAATGCGCACAGTAAAGGTACGCGCGTCAGCGCCAGCGCTCAGCCACGAGATATTGAAGAGCAGGTCTATGCCAATAATCAGCTGTTTGAAGAGCTAGGCTTGTACGCCACGCCTACCAGCGCTTTTCAGCGCGAAACAGAGAGCGGCAGCATTCGTATTGACCGCATTCAAGGAATGCCTAGCGAAGAACGCCTGATTGAGATGATGGGCAGCGAAGCCCCCTAACAGATGAACAAGTAGGGGCAGCTACTTGGCTGCCCCTACTTACAATGCATGTTACTGCGATGCGTATTACTAGGATGATCACTGTGCTTGATGGCTTACTCGTCGGCAAGCTGCTCAAAGCGAGGCATACCTACATTCCAAGGGATAACGTCGCCTTTCTCGCCCATATTCCCGTGATCGCCCAATACATGGCCGTCGTGCTCGCGGGTTTGCCCATAAAGCGAGCTATTATGGAAGGTGGGGCCAAAGCGCTCTAATGTTTCGGCCACATCGCCCGTATAGCGCGGGTCTTGGGGCCGCTCTTGGCTGCTCATGTAGTACGCGATGTCCCATGCGTCTTGCTCATTAAGCGAGCGAGGCTGCCCAAGCGGCATATTGTTGTAGATAAAGCCTGCGGCCGTATCGACCCGCACCAAGCCTGCCCCCCAGTTGTTCGAGCCATCGCCCCACGGCGCGGGGAATACGTACTCACCGTTCTCATAATGCCCCGAACCATCGTCGCGGTGGCAAATGGCACACTGCTCCTGATAGGCCGCTTCGCCCCGGGCGTAATCGGGCTCCTGTTCCGGCTCATCCGGCGCAGGGAAACCGCGCCCATAAATTGGCTGGCTGGGGTACATGGGCGCCCCTTTCGCTAACCACTGGTGGTAAGCACTTAGCGCCAGCATCTCATCACTACCGTATTCAGGCGGTGTGCCATTCATCGAGTAAGCAAAGCAGCCTGCAATACGCTCTTCAAGGTTGTTGACGTGCTGATTTTTACCTCGAAAATCCGGCAAGGTGATGGCAGCGGCCCACACGGGGGCACTAAATGGCTGGCGACCTTCACCTAAGTGGCAGCTAGAACAGTTCATGTCGTTATAAACATACTCATCACGCAGCTGCTGGGTATCGGTAAATAGCTCGTAGCCGTAGCGAATGACTTTTTTCAGCTCGGGATGAATATCCGCAGCGTCAAGGTCTTCCATGGTAGGCGGCACATGCACAAGCTCCCCTTCTTGAGGGGCTGGAAAGCCAAGCTCAACCAAACCTTGGTAAGGCGCTTCATCTGCCTGGGTGGCACCACTATCAGCAAAAGCGTTAATGACTAACCCTGTCGCTAACGAACTACCGACTAGCGCTAACACGAGACGCTTTTTATGAAACATCATTGCGCTGCCTCCCCTGCTGAATTAACCGGTTGCTCACTGACCGTTTGCGTGGCGTACCATGCGGATACCGCCTGGATATCCTCCTCGCTCATGCGCTTGGCAATGGCGCCCATTAAGTTTTGCGGGTCGTTGCTGCGCTCATCATTCTTCCAAGCAAGCAGCTGACTACTGATGTAACCCGCATGCTGGCTGGTAATAGCTGGAAAATCACTTCCTGCGCCATTTCCCCCTGGGCCATGGCAACTTTTACACGACACGATATACGCATCCCAATCGCCGCGCTCGGCCAATTGCTGGCCACGGGCTAGCACCGCTTCGCTAGCGCTCTCGCCACCCTGGGCAGGCGTAATAGGCATTTGGCTGTAGTAAGCCGCCACATCGGCAATCTGCTCGTCACTGAGCATATTGGCAAACGGCATCATCGAGGCGTTTTGTCGGCGCCCCTCTTTAAAATCGTGCAGCTGCTTGACGATATAGCCCGCATCTAACCCTGCCAAACGTGGCCAGGACTCACCGCCGGGGATATTCATGCCACCACCATTTGCCTGGTGGCATGCGGTACAGGTTGCCGCTGCGGCCTGGCCACGCTGCGCATCGCCCTCTTGTACCTCGGCAAACGCGGCCCCTGCTGCTAGGCAAGCGCTGATCAGCACACTCACCTTGCCCCACTGTTTTTTATTCATGACTCCCCCGATCGCTTGGTCGTTATCACTCTTTTATTAAGGGTCTCGCCTTCCATCTTTCTGCGTGTTTAGCGTTACCGTAGGCACCGTTAAGTGCGCGCTAAAACCGCCTGCTTCAGCATTTTCAAACGCCACACTGCCGCCAAAGCGCTCCGCAATGGCTTCCACAATGGCAAGCCCTAAGCCACTTCCCTGCTGCTTGCTGGCTCGCCAAAAACGCTGGGTGAGCTGCTTCAGCGTTGCCTCATCTACCCCGGGGCCTTGGTCATGCACACTGAAGGTCGCTTGACCATCCACGCACTGCACAACCAAGGAGACCGAAGCGCCACGTGGGCCGTGATGCAACGCGTTATCCAGCAAGTTTCGCAGCGCTGTGATCGCAAGCTCTCTGGGCATAGCAAGGCATACATTGGGAAGCATCTCTGGCGACAGGCACTGCCCCGGCGCCGCCACGCTGTCGGCTATCGCATACTCAACAATTTCTGCCACCTGGCTCGGCTCGCCATCGTCAAAGCGCATTCGTCCTTCCACCCGGGCCAATGTGAGCAACTGATCTAGGGTATGTGCTAGCCGCACAACCCCTGCTTCGGCATGGTGCAGCGACGCTTCAGCCGCGGCCCCTTGGGCACGCTGGGCGACTTGCAGGTGAGTTTTAATCGCCGTTAGCGGGGTACGCAGTTCATGGGCGGCGTCATTCGTGAAGCGCTGCTCACGAACGAGCGTGTGCTGCACGCGGGTGAGCAACCCATTGAGGGTCTCAATAAGCGGTTTGATCTCTTTAGGCACGCCATAAGTAGACACTGGCGCTAACGCTTCAGGATGGCGGCTAGCCAATGCCGCTCGCAGGCGCGCTAAAGGCAATAATCCACGCCATACCCCCACCCACAGGGCGATGAAGCTGCCGATCAGCGCGACAATAAAAGGCACCACGGCCACGCGAACGACATCGCTAAGTAGCTTGTCGCGCTCATCCATACGGTCGGCGGTGGTGATCACCAAATCACCACGCTCATAGGTAAACACGCGCCAGGTAGTATCGCCCTCTTGGCGGTAGGTGTGCCCCCTAGCACCCGGGGAGAGTACTGCTTCAAGGTTGGCATGGGTGCGGGCAATGATGTTGCCTTGTGGCGAGTGAACTTGGCAGGCCAAGCCTTCAATCGGGGGAATTGAGAGCGCCGCTGTTGCGCTCTGCGCCCAAACCTCTTCGGGTAGCTGAAGCACTAGCCCAGCGACCATACGCGCCGACTGGGCTAAGCGCTGATCGAGGGTTTCTACAAACTTTTTTTCTAGGTCATTTAGTAACCACGCCGCTGCCACACCCCATAACACCACCAGGGTTAAGCCTAGCGTTAGCAGTAGGCGGGCACGCAAGCTCATTGCTGACCTTTGTAGGGTGTGCCAGGCAAATGCACTGCTTCGGGCTTACCAAGCCGGTACCCAAGGCCACGTACCGTCTCGATCACCCCGCTGCCGAGTTTGCGGCGAAGATGGTGGATATGCACATTTAGCGCATTACTCTCTACTTCGTCATTTAAGCCGTACAGGCTATCCTTCAACTGATCCGCCGACAGCACGCTGCGCGGCGCGTGTAAAAACGCTTCCAATAGCACCAGCTCGCGCCGTGACAACGCCACTAAGTGCCCAGCAACGTTTACCTCTCGTGAGGCTGGGTCTAAGGTCAGCGCCCCATGCACCGTAAGCCCCTGGCTACGGCCCGACACGCGACGCAGCAGCGCATGTAAGCGCGCCACCAGCTCATCAAGATCAAACGGCTTTATCAGATAGTCGTCAGCACCGCATTGAAGCCCATCCACTCGATCACGAACCGCGTCTCGGGCGGTTAGCATCAGTACCGGCGTGGCGATCCCTTGCTCACGCCATGACTGAAGTAGTTGTAAGCCATCCCCATCAGGCAACCCGCGGTCGAGTATCACCACATCGCTCGCCACTGACTGCATGGCTTGCCGCGCAGCCTTAATCGAAGAGACGTGATCGACGACAAAATCGTACATCATCAGGCCTGAGCGAATCCCCGAGGCCACCAGCGGGTCATCTTCAATGAGTAAGACGTGCATAGCGGTTTCCTTCTATAGTCTGTCCAGCATGGCAAACGCGTATTAACCTAGCGTTAAGCATCCAAGCGATGTCCATCGTCCAATTAATTCCCTCTCTCCATCTCGCCTCTATCAATCTCTCCCTATCAACAAAAACACCCCTGCTGATCTCAGCAAGGGTGATAGTCGTCATCAAGCAAGCGGGGTAAGCTGGGTTAAGTTAAAGCAGTGCGCTAAACTCGTTTAGCCAAGAACCATCCCACCACCATCGCCACTAACATGGCTAACAGCGGTAACGATAAGCCACCAACAGAGGCAATAGCCGGACCAGGGCAGTAGCCAGAAAGCCCCCAACCAATACCAAATAGCGCCGCGCCGCCTAACAGCTTAGCGTCTAAATCCTCTTTACTAGGTAGCTGGAAGCCGCTACCAAACAGCGGAGTTCCTCGGGCATAAACAAGCCGATAGCCGATGAAAGTCGTGACTACCGCACCGCCTAACACAAACATTAAGGTAGGGTCCCAGGCGCCCGCGATGTCCAAAAAGCCCAATACCCGTGCTGGGTCGGTCATTCCCGAGACCGCCAGCCCAAGACCGAAAAGCAGGCCTGCCAGATAGCCAGCCGCTGTTTTAAGCGTGTTTGAATGACTAAGACGGCTCATGCACTGCCTCCTAACACGTGGCGTACCACGTACACGGTCACAATAGCGGCGACTAGAAACATTGCCGTCGCCGCCATCGAGCGCGGCGCCAAGCGCGCTAAACCGCATACGCCGTGCCCGCTGGTACAGCCGCTGCCAATGCCGGTTCCTAGCCCCACTAACAGCCCAGCCAGCAGCATTAACAGTATACCGCCCGCTGGCTCGCCAATGACCGCACCGGGGGCATCCGCCACATTGCCCAACCCACCGCCTAATGCCATCACGACTAACGGGCCACTTACCAACCCCGCCAGAAATGCCAGCCGCCAGGCGCTATCCCCCTTGGGGCGCTGAGTAATTAACGTGCCAACAATGCCGCTAATGCCAGCAATGCGCCCAAGTGACCCCATTAGCCACACAGCAGAGAGCCCGATCAATACGCCCCCCACCAATCCTTGCAGACTCGCTGTCCAGTCCACGGTGTGCTCCTGAAAAGTGCTTTTAACGTTGTTTACTCAACTAGCGTACGAGGCTAGTGATCGTTTTAACGCTTGGTTTTACACGTTGAAATACCCAGCAGCGGGTAAAGCGGGCAAAAGTTAAAAAGACCGGTTGCCAAAGGCACAATCCCTATCCACCCCCAGGCACCTATTGTTCCGGTCAACGCCAACCCAATCAGCACCGCACCCACCACAATGCGCGCTACTTTATCGATACCACCTACGTTAGTTTTCATACGGTGCTCCTTAATTTAGATAACAATCGGTTAAAAACGATTAATCGGTACTTTTAGATACACTTGTCCATTATCTTCAGCGGGAGGCATCTCCCCGGCCCGCATATTGACCTGTACCGACGGTATAATTAGCTTTGGCATGCCCAGCGTGGCGTCGCGCTCGGAGCGCATTTTCACAAACTCATCTTCGCTAATACCTTCGTGCACGTGGACGTTGGCGGTGCGCTGCTCCGCCACGCTGGTTTCATGTTGGTAAGTCTCACGCCCTGGGGCTTTATAGTCGTGACATAAAAACAGCCGCGTTTGCTCTGGTAGAGCCAGCACTTTTTGTATTGAACGGTACAACGTGCGGGCATCTCCACCAGGAAAGTCGCACCGCGCGGTGCCGTAATCCGGCATAAAAAGCGTATCGCCCACAAAGGCAGCATCGCCGACGACATACGTTAGACAAGCAGGCGTATGCCCAGGGGTGTGCACTACACGCCCTTGCAGTTTACCAATCGTAAAAGTGTCATCTTCATTGAACAGCGCATCAAACTGGCTGCCATCCCGAGCAAATTCGGTCCCCGCATTAAACGCCTTACCAAAAATTTCCTGTACGTCGACGATATGCGCGCCAATACCCGTTTTGCCGCCTAGCTGCTGATGTAAATAAGGCGCTGCGGAAAGATGGTCTGCATGTACGTGGGTTTCCAGAATCCACTCCACGGCTAAGTCGTTATCACGAATAAAGCTAATGATTGCATTAGCGGAGCGCACATCCGTTTGCCCAGCGGCATAATCAAAATCCAGTACTGAATCGACAATAGCGCAGGCATGGCTATCGGGGTCTTGCACCACATAGCTAAACGTATTGGTGGGCTCATCGAAAAAAGGGGTGACGATTGGGCGTTGCATACAGTGCCTCCACTAGGTGGCTTTTAGCGTTACTATGCACCCACTATAAACCATATATGGTTATATGTTTATACCTTTATGGAATTTAAAGCCATTTATTAAAGAGATTATTTAACTGATAAAGCATTTAGCTGAACCAGTATTGGCAGCATTTAAGGCACGAGACAAAGACAAGCATAAAAAAACCCTGCCAGGAGCAGGGTTCAAAAAAGCGATTGGGCTACACCTTTCCTTGGTTATCTAGCTCCACCGCGTCATGCATGCGGGCCAGCAAATCGGGCACAGCGGCTTGAACTCGGTTCCAGCTGGGGATAAACGGACGCTCGCGTGGGTTATCCAAAAACAGGTTGCCTGCCTCTAAAAGGTTGCTGGCAAACAGCTCTACTGCCTGCTCTTCGCAATGGCGGTCCAAGCTGAGCCCGTTCATGGTGGCATCGTGATCGTAGGCTTCAATAAGGTCTAAGGCGTAGCGGTAATAGGTCGCTTTTAGCGTACGGAAATCCTCGCTGCTAAAGCTCACGCCTTGGGTAGCGAGCTTGCGATACAGCGCCTTGGCGATATCCAGGCTCATACGATTAAGGCCGCCATTAGGGTCATCTTCACTCACCGGCTGGTGCTTGTGATCATAGGCATCGGCAATATCGACCTGGCACAGCTGCCTTGGCGCGTAGTTGCGCTGTAACTCGGAAAGCACACCAATTTCCAGCCCCCAATCTGCCGGTATACGTATGCCTTCCAGTACCTCACTGCGCATCGCAAACTCACCGGAAAGCGGATAACGAAAGCTATCCAAATAATCTAAGTAGGGAAGTGGCCCACACACCGTTTTAAGGGCGCGTATGAGCGGCGTTACCATCAGCCGTGACACACGTCCGTTCAACTTCCCCTCCGCAATGCGGGGGTAATAGCCTTTACAAAAACTATAGTTGAACCGGGGATGAGCCACGGGGTACATAAGGCGGGCCAATAACCCACGCTCGTAGGTGAGAATATCGCAGTCATGTAAACCGACCACCGATGAACGCCCAGACGAGAGAATATAGCCTGCGCAGTACCATACATTGCGCCCTTTACCCGGCTCCAGCGCACCTAGCCCATGGCTTTCCAACTCGGCATCCAGCGCCTTTAATCGAGGGCCGTCGTTCCATAAAATACGAGTATGTTGTGGTAAGCGTGAAAAAAACTCTCGGGCATATAAAAATTGGTCGCGATCAGCGCGATCCAGCCCAATCACCACTTCATTGAGATAGGGCACTTTAACTAATTCATCGACAATGGCAGAAAGCGCTGGCCCCTCCAGCTCTGAAAACAGCGAGGGTAAGATCAACCCCATGGGGCGCCGCTTGGCGAATTGGCAAAGCTCTTGCTCAAGTGCGTCAACTGAACGGCGCGTTAAGTTGTGAAAATCGGTAATCACGCCATTTTGATGGAAATCACTCATGCAGTATGTCTCCTTGGCTCACTAGCCATACGCGTTGACATAGATATGCTCACATAACGGCAGCATGACAAGTTGGCGCCGCCGCTAAACGGCGGTCGTCTCGCCCCCACCAATGGGCCATCCCCTCAGCCCAACCTAATGGCCCGGTTGCCTCGGTACGGTATAAAGCAGCACTACGTGGCGCTATTTCCAGCCCATGACACCCCTTGATGACCACGGCTTGGTCCACTGCTTCCAGCATGGTGATATCGTTAGGGCCATCGCCTAACCCCAATGAAATAGGCGGGCTTCCCCTAAGGGCGCTAAAGCGCTTAATTAGCCACTCTACGGCACTGCCTTTATCCGAGGCGCGCCCCATAACGTGCCAAAAACGCCCTCCTTGGGTCAGCTCAAGGCCATCCCCTGCTAACGCAAGGCGAAACGCCTCAAGCGCTTTTTCATCATCGTGCCAAATGAGCGGCTCGCTCCCCTCTCGCTGCCGAGCAGCCCTTGCACGTGCCTCGTCTAATCCGGTGAGCTCCATAATTTGCGGGGTGTTCAGCTCTCCCATGCGGGTAAACCGAAGTCCAAGTCGTTCTCGCCATATTTTTAGCCGAGCACGAATAAACCCCACATCAACCCCTGTGTGTTTAACAACAACCCCATCCCGGGCACTGCCTGGACGGTCTAAACGGGCGTGGCACCAACCGGGCGGCAAACCAATCACGGCGCCGTTTTCGGCAACAAAAGGCGTCGCGGTGAGGCCAAGTGATTCGCGAAGCGGGATCAGCTCAGCACGGGTTTTACTGGTCACAGGAATAACCGGCACGCCAAGTTTTTTTAAGCGCGCGAGCCAGGGGGCTGCGGGGGCAAAATCGTAGGTATGGTGATCAAGCAACGAACCATCAAGATCCGTCACCACCAAGCGCGGCTGCAAAGCAGGATCAATCGCGCTTGCTGCCACTTGTTGGGGCAATGCCTTCGATATTGGAAGAGCGTTGGCATGTTCAGACATAGCATCACCTATTTACCATCTTAAAAGCGTTTGTACACTTTTGTATTAAGACCTTACTCAACACGTCGTCTTCATACACAGATAAGCAAACAAGCAGGTTATATGCCAATGAAAAATAGACTAACGATAACAAAGAGATATGAACATAAATGACGCGTGATTATTTTTAGCACCAAAAAAGAGCAAAGGATACGCACCCAAAAAGTGCAAAAAAATCAGTGAAGCAGAGCGCTGACCAGGGGCGCCCCGGACTGAATGAGTCATCGATTACGGGCACAGGGCTAAAATATTTGCACAAACCCTTGGAAAATCCTCTCAAATAGCTATACTGACATTGTACTCACTGGCAGCCTTGTACACCCCCTCACCTGATGCCAGTGAGCTGCAGTGAGCCAAGCCCTTTAATGCCCGCCTCCCCCGGCGGGCTTTTTTTTTGCGATGTCGGTTTTCTCAATCGCGACTTCTGCAAACGTCACTGTTGTACACGGCTTGCAACGGCTCGGCTCAATCTCAGTTACTCAACGTGAATAACCACCTCAACGCGCCGATTGCGCGCTCGCCCCTCCTCAGTGCTGTTATCTTCTAATGGTCGAGTAGCCGCCAGCCCTACGGCGCGCAAACGCTGCGGTTCTACGCCTGCCGCTTCAAGTGCTTCAACAATGGCAATAGCGCGTGCGCTGGAGAGTGCCCAGTTGGATGAAAACTCGGGGGTGTTAATCGACTGACTGTCTGAGTGCCCTTCTACCCACACCTCGCCCTCGTAGCGCTGAATTGTTTCCATCAAACTACTGACAAGCGAAGAGCCACCCTCTGAAAGGTCAGCCGCCGCTGATGGGAACAGCAACTGATCCTGCACACGCAGGCTAATGCCTTCGGCAACCCGCGACACCTCAACCCCCTCAAGATTGGGTAGGTAAGGTGATGCTTCAACACGCTCTAGCAGCGTTTCATCAAGCGCCAAAGTGCTATCGACAGCTTCATCCTCCACCTCTTGCACATTAACGGGTGGACGGTCAGTCAGCAGCACCATGTAGTCAGCCAGCGGCGACACCAACTGACGTTCACTGGTCGGCAGCAGCGGCCGTGGCAGCACCACATCGAAAGTGAGCGCTTCAGGGGTAGATGGTTCCTCCTCCACCCGTGCCAATAACGGCGGGACGCTTACGATTGGACGGCGCTGGGGTAACCCAGCCACACCTAACGCGGCACTTATAGCCATCTGGCTTAGCTCACCGGGGATAGTGGGAGGCAAAAAATACCCCTCACGCTGCTTACGCACGCTGGCAAGCTCTATAGGCAAAGGGATGTCGAGCGTGGACAAGACATCATAACGGGTCTCTGGCTCTGCTTCTTGGGGCTTCCACGTTGGGCTTGTGACCCCAGCGGCGGCAATAATAATCACAAAAAGCGCCACTAAGAGCGTCATAATATCGATATAGCTAATCATCCAACCGCTATTGCTATCATCATCTGAATAGGCAGTCAGCAGCGAATCATGACGCGGCCCAGCGCGGTGATCTTCAAGCATGGGAGCAATTACTCATTCAAGTTTTTAACCTCATGGCCGATATAAGCTAAGCGTGGCAAACTAGTCTATCAAAAGCCGTTTTGTAGCGAGAAGGAACTATCAGGTGCGTATTCGTTTTATTTCATCCTCTAAAGTTCGTTTTTTACGCCCTGTTAGCTTAGGGCTCGCAAGCCTAATGCTAAGTGGTTGCTTTTATGCCAATACCTCACAGGCACCGGTTGCAACGACCTACCCTTACACAGAACAGCAGCGGATGCAGGCTGCCCAGCACTGGGAAGTACTGGCCAAGCATGAGGCTGCCGGTATCTTACGCAGTGAACGCGTACGCTTTAGGGATTTGCATATTCCGGCAGAAGAGCATGCCTACCTCAGCGCCTACAGCGGTGGCGAATTTGAACGCGGCTTCCGCACCCTGCTAACCAGTGAACTGGTTTCTAGGGGAGGCAGCGTCACTACCCAGCCTCGCTCAGGCGGCGCAACGGTTCAGATCGATGTAGAAGTCGTTGAACACCGGGATCGCGGTTACATACGTCCGCCCTTTGGCACTTACACAGCCCTTGCCAGCGGCATTGCGGTCGCCACTATTCCACTCCGCAACTGGAGTGAACCTGCTCTGGCATTAATTCCTGCCGCCATGCTGGCCGACACAACAACCGGTAGCTGGACGCATACGGGTAATGAGGAAATCATCGTCACCACGCAAATAATTGAAGACGATCGAATTCTTTACTCATCTTCCAACATTTATTACATAAATGGGGGAGATCGTCGCCACTATGCCCCGCATCGCGTTCCCCAAGCACCTACTACGCCCACTGTTTCCATCACTGACACCTGGTAACGCTATGTCTTCTAGTAACGCTATGTCTTCTAGCAACACCGTGTTTTCTAGTAACGCTACATTTTTATCTTTTACTGTTTACTGTCGCTCTTTAGTGCGTAAAACCTGCTTTTTACCCCTGGTGTTAATGGCGCTGACGCTGGCAGGATGCGGCACCTTTGGCAATACAAACACCCAAACGGCGGAGCCTGAGCCCGACCTTTCCGAGCTAGCCCACGCGGCGGCCAGTCAAATGGTAGCAAACAACCCAGATATAACACGTTATAGCCCGATGATAGCGGCTACGTTTGTCAGCATCGACAATCTTAGCCAATCCTCAACGTTTGGCCGTATTAGCTCTGAGCTTATGGCCTCTGCCTTAGCACGGGAAGGCATGCAGGTACGCGAAGTAAAAATGCGCGACAGCATGTTCATCGAAGAGAGCGTAGGCGAGCTAATTTTATCCCGCCAAGTACAGCGGTTAAGTGCCCAGCACGATGCCCGCTCTATCTTGATGGGCACCTATGCCCAAGGGCAAGACTACCTTTACGTCAGTGCTCGGGTAGTTAGGACGGGTGATGCCATGGTGCTGGGTAGCGCCGACTTCAGAGTACGCCTCAATAACAACACACGAAGCTTGTTAGAAGGCCAAGGCGGCTGGTAATCAGCGAGCAGTTATGTAACGGACACTGATGTCATAAACTAAAAAAAGCGCTAGCCTAATGGGCTAGCGCTTTTTCTTTAAAGGCCATCAGGCACAACCACCTGATAGACGACCTACATTATTTATAAACCGGATAGCGACCACAGACGGCAGCGACTTTATCCAGCACCTGGGCTTCTACGTCGCTGGTGTCTTCGCCTTTCGCCAATACGTCCAGAATATCGCATATCCAGCCAGCCAGCTGGGTACACTCTTCTTCACCAAAACCACGGGTAGTGACAGCGGGCGTGCCAATACGCAGGCCAGAGGTTACGAACGGGCTTTGCGGGTCGTTAGGAACGGCATTCTTATTCACCGTGATGTGGGCACGGCCTAAGGCGGCGTCCGCATCTTTACCGGTCACACCCTGCTTGATGAGAGAGAGCAGGAAAAGGTGGTCTTCGGTGCCACCGGATACGATGTCGTAACCCCGGTCAATGAACACCTTCGCCATTGCCTGGGCATTTTTAACGACCTGCTTCTGGTAGGTTTTGAAACCTGGCTCCATGGCTTCTTTAAAGCAGATCGCTTTAGCCGCAATCACGTGCATCAAGGGGCCACCCTGGCCACCGGGGAATACCGCTGACTGGAGCTTTTTCTCGATGTCAGCGTTGTTTTCCGCCGACAGAATCACGCCGCTACGGGGGCCGCGCAGGGTTTTGTGGGTCGTGGAGGTGACCACATGCGCATGGGGCAGCGGGCTTGGGTAAACACCCGCCGCGACCAAGCCAGAGACGTGGGCCATATCGACCAGTAAGTAAGCGCCTACTTCGTCGGCGATTTCACGGAACTTGGCCCAATCGACAATTTGTGAATAAGCTGAGAAACCGGCGATGATCATTTTTGGCTTGTGCTCACGGGCAAGCTCAGCCACTTGGTCATAGTCGATCAGACCTTGCTCGTTCAGGCCATACTGAATAGCGTTGTAGTGCTTGCCAGAGAAGTTAGGCTTGGCCCCGTGGGTTAGGTGACCACCCGCGTCAAGGCTCATGCCCAAGATGGTGTCGCCCGGCGTTACCAGCGCTTGGAACACCGCGCTGTTTGCCTGGGAACCAGAGTGGGGCTGGACGTTAACATAGGTCGCACCAAACAACTCTTTGGCGTAGTCGATGGCGAGGTTTTCGGCGATATCGACGAATTCACAGCCGCCATAGTAGCGCTTGCCGGGGTAGCCTTCGGCGTATTTGTTGGTCAGCTGGCTACCCTGGGCTTCCAGTACGCGGGGGCTAGCGTAGTTTTCAGAAGCAATCAGTTCGATATGGGCTTCTTGGCGTGCAACTTCTTTTTGCATCGCATCAAAAAGCGCGTCATCGAATCCGGCAATTGTCATGTCGCGGCTGAACATCGGCGAGAACCTCGTAACGAAACGATCATCATGGGAGAAGCGAGGGCGCTATCATAACGCAGCCTGACGCGACTTTCATCGCATCCGCGTCAGGTGTTGCATGAGTATGTTTCATGTTGCTGGCACCCTTCAAAGGCTGACCAAGTGGACAGCCACGCTATTCGGGTAAGCGTCCATCCTCGCTATGCCTCACCCAACAGCCCAAGGCTGGCGGCCGGGGCTTGGCGCCTTAAACTATAAGAAAGCGCATGGCCGATAATACCAATCAGCAGCGCGCCCCCTAGCGGCAATATAAACCAAAGCCCCACGTGCAGGCGTGGCGTTAACTCCAGCCAGTAAAGGTACAGCGCGGCGGTGGCTAGCTCCGCTAGTGCTGCTCCCATCAAACCACTGGCAAACCCAAGTAGCGCATACTCTGCGCCTTGCACGCGGGAAATCATCTTGGTGCCTGCCCCAAATACGCGCAGTAAGCCGCTTTCATGGGCACGTACCGGTCTACTTGCAGTCAGAGCTGCGTAGAGCACGCTAATGCCTGCTAGCAGCACCAAGGCTAATACCAGTTCTACTGCCCGAGTAACCTGCGTTAGTACTTCGCGCACCTGGCCTAAAATGGCATCTACATTGAGTAGCGAAACGCCCGGAAAATCGCTTACCAACTGGCGAACTAACCCTTGCTCTGCATCGGGCAGGTGAAACGCGGTGATATAACTATGCCCAAACGACTCCAGCACACCCGGCGGGAAAATAATGAAGAAGTTGGGCGTAAAGCTATCCCAATTGAGGCTACGTAAGCTTTCGATACGGGTCGCAATGGTATCGCCCCCCACCGAGAACGTTAGCTCGTCGCCAATACCCAACCCTAACCGCTGAGCGAGCCCGTCCTCCATGGAGATAGGTGTAATGTCACCGCTCTCAGTGGGGGTTGCGTCTACCTCATCCATAAAGCCTTGGGGCTCAGCCTCCGGTGTAAACCACTGCCCGGCGACGACTTGGTTACCTTGGGGCACTTCAGCTTGCCAAGTGAGGTTTAGCTCGCGGCGCAGAGAGTTGTCCCCCCTGGCGTCTGGCGGCACAGCGTCCCGTGGCGATTGCCCATTAATGCCGGTAATACGCCCACGCACCATCGGGTAAAGTGTGCTCTGGGTGTCTACTCGTGGCGCAACGGCTTGTTCAAAGGCATCGCGCTCGCCGGGCTGTATGTTGATAGCAAAGTAGTTGGGGGTGTCATCGGGCAACTGGTCTTGCCAGGTAGTCAGCAGATCGCCGCGCACCAACACAATCATCGCCATGGCGAAGAACGTCACCGAAAAGGCCAACAGCTGCCCTAATCCCGCCTGCTTGCGTCGCGCTAACTGCCGCCCTCCCAAACGAAACGCCTGAGACCATACACTATTCCCTGACAGCCGCTGCACGACTTTTAGCAAGCCATTGAGGAGCACTGAACTCAACAGCCACAGCACGCCCAACAGCGCAGCGCCGCCAATCAGCAGCGCAATCGCCAACGGTAAACTGCCCGAGTAGAGCCACAGCAGGCCGCCAAACACCAGACTGGCTACCCCAACCACCACCCATGCAGACGGTGGAAGAGGGTCCAGCTCGCGACGCAGTACTTTCAGTGCGCTCACTTGCTTAATGCGCAGTAGCGTTGGCCCAGCAAAACCCACTAACACGGCTAAGGCAGTAAAAATCCCCAGCCAAAGCGGCATGATGCCGGGGGGCGGCAGCGTCATGGGTAAAAAGCTGGTGAGCAGCCAGAGAAGCACCGCCTGCCCCACCAGCCCAAGCAGCGCGCCTACCACCGATGCTGCCAGCGCTAAACCCAGCAGCTGTAGCGAAAAAATCGTCACTAGTTGGTACTGGCTGGCACCAAAACAGCGCAATAGTGCAGCAGTATCAAGGTGTCGCTCCACATAGCGGCGGGTGGACATAGCGACGGCCACACCCGCCAGCAGCACAGCGGCTAACCCGGCAAGCCCCAGGTAGCTTTCGGCACGCTCTAGGGCATTACCTAACTGAGGACGGTCTACCCGCACGTCACGCACATCCACACCGTCTCTTCTTAGCTCAGCCAGTAGCGCCTGCACTTGGTCTAACGCTGCAGGCGGCCCTGCTGCCAACAAACTAAACTCAATACGCGAGCCTGGCTGCACCAAGCCGGTGGCCTCTAGGTCGGCAGTATTGAGCATCAAGCGAGGGTTGAAGTTGCCAAAGCCACCAGATTGGTCGGCTTCGCGCTCAATAATACCGCTGATGGTAAGTTCGGTTTGCCCCACCTGCACACGGTCGCCCAGCTCAAGTTCAATCAGCTGGATAAGCCTTGGGTCTGCCCATGCCTCCCCCGCCGCTGGGCCAGAGGCGATTTGTTCCGTGCCACTGCCAAGATCAACATGGGATTCGCCATAATGCGGGTAAACATCATCGACCGCTTTCAGGCTAGCGGGCTGAAAACGCTCGCCTCGACTAATCATTGAGACCAGTTCAACCTGATCACTCAACTCAAGCCCTGCCTGCTCTAAGGTACTGCGCAGCTCATCAGAAAACGGCTCGCGCTGTTCCAACACCACATCGCCGCCCAGCATCTGGCCCGCCTGACGCTCCAAACCACGCTCTAGCCGGTCGAGAAAAAAAGCAATCATCGTAGAGGCGGCCACCGCCAGCATAAGTGCAATAAACAGCGCCCGCACGTCGGATGCTCGCAGGTCACGCTTTAAACTGCGGGCGGCTAGGCGCCAGTTAATATCACTCATTACTACCCCCATTGATAGATACCGGCTCAAAGGGTTCTAGCTTGCCATTTGCAAGGCGCAGGCAACGGTCGCAGCGGCGGGCAAGGGCGTGGTCATGGGTCACCAGAATCAGCGTGGTGCCCGCCTCGCGATTCAGGGTAAATAGTAGGTCAATAATTTGTGCGCCGGTGTCAGGATCCAGGTTGCCGGTAGGCTCATCGGCAAATACTAATTCTGGGTCGGTGACGAAAGCCCGGGCAATGGCTACCCGCTGCTGCTCGCCGCCAGAGAGCTGTTTGGGTAGGTGGCCTGTGCGCTCGCCAAGCCCCACCCGCTCAAGCCATTGGGCAGCTGAATGGTCTTCCCCAGCCCGCGGGGAAAGTTCTAGGGGCAAGAGTACGTTTTCAAGCGCACTTAAGGTGGGCAGCAGTTGGAAATTTTGAAACACAAACCCTACCCGCCCCGCACGTAGCGCTGCCCTGCCATCTTCATCCAAACGGCTCAAAGGCTGCCCAAACAGGGTTAATTCACCATCGCTGGGGGTGTCTAAGCCTGCTAAAAGCCCTAAAAGGGTCGATTTACCGGCACCACTTTTACCTAGAATGGCCACGCTCTCCCCTGCAGCCACGCTTAAGGAGAGGTCGTGTAAGATATGCAATGAGCGCTCACCGCTGGTTACCTGTTTTGAAAGCTTTTCAGCCAGTAGCACAGGCGTCCCCATCCCGACAGTAGGAACCTTATAGGCAGAAGTAGTGTCGGTGGATGATTGGTTTGCAGGCGCGTCATCGGCTGGCAACGTAGACATTGGGTCAGAGGAGTAAGGCATGAAGCGTGGCATCCCTGTAGCGTGGCAAAAACTGGATTGGCAGAAACTATTTCGTCAAAAGCTATTTCGTCAAAAGCTATTTCGTAAAAAACTAAGTTTTCAAAAAATGGGTTTTCAAAAACCAAGCTTTCAAAAACCAAGTCATCTAAAACTGTGTTATCTAAAGCCCTATCATCAAAAACTGAATCGTATGGTAACCGGAGGGGTGCTAGCACTGGTAGTCACCTTCGGTACTTCATCGATCAACGCAGACCAAGGCCCTACTCTGTTAGTCATGGGTGACAGCTTAAGTGCCGCTTACGGCATTGAGCAGGAAGAGGGCTGGGTAACATTGCTGGAAGAGCGCCTTGAAGGCCAAGCAACGGTGGTCAATGCCAGCATTAGCGGCGAAACCACTTCCGGCGGGGCGCAGCGTTTTACCGACATTATCGGACAGCGGCAGCCTGATATCGTTCTGCTAGAGCTAGGGGGTAACGATGGACTACGCGGTTTAGATCCTAATCAAATGCGTGCCAACCTTGCCCGCATGATTGAACAAAGCCAGGAAGTAGACGCTGACGTATTACTGCTGGGCATTGATATCCCACCTAACTATGGCCAAGCCTACCGGGACGCCTTCACCGGTGTATTCCACTCCCTAGCGGATGAATACGATATTTCACTGGTGCCTTTCTTACTGGAAGGCATTGCCCTGAATAGGCAACTGATGCAAAGCGATGGTATCCACCCCACCGCTGAGGCACAGCCGATTATTCTAGATAACGTATGGCCAGCGCTTGAGCCCTTGCTTTCCGAACACACCCAAAAAGGGGCAGTACAAGCCAACGCTGAGTAGAGCCCATAAGGGAGATTTCGTACTTTCAATTAATACTTTCTACTGGGCAGATATAGCGCTCAGGTGTCGTAGCTTGTAGTCTTAATGAATATTTGACGAACGCTAATGGCGCTTATGCCTGACTCTGCTCGCCCCACGCTTTGCTCCCTTTCCCGTCGGCAGTTTTTAGCCACTGCCGGCGCGCTTATGTTGGGCGCAGGGGTGGGGATATTTCCGGCGCCTGCGGCTGCTTTTAACCCACAGCGCTTGCGTCAAACTATGCAGCAGCAGTATGGGCAGCGCGGCCTTGTCGTATTAGAGGCATGGTTTGACTTGCTAGAGCGTCTACGTGGGCAGGAATTGCAGACGCAGCTGCGTGAGGTCAATGATTTTTTCAACCGACAAGTGCGCTGGGTTGACGACATTCATAATTGGGGCCATGAAGACTTTTGGGCCACACCGCTGGAAACCATGGGGCAGGGTCAAGGCGACTGCGAAGACTACTCTATCGCCAAATATATTACCCTTAAGCAGCTTGGCGTCCCAGGTGAACGCCTGAGAATGATTTATGTGCGTGCGCGTATTGGCCGTAGCCAAATTACCCAAGCCCACATGGTGCTTGGCTACTACACAACGCCAAACGCCGAGCCATTGGTACTCGACAACCTTGTACCCTCCATTAGCCCCGCCTCACAGCGCACCGACCTTGACCCCGTATTTAGCTTTAACAGCGAAGGACTATGGGCGGGCGGCTCATCAGAGTCACGTGCCGACCCGCTTGCCCGGTTATCGCGCTGGCGCAGCGTGGTGGAACGCATGCAATCACAAGGCTTCATTTAAAAGGATAAGGCACCATGTCACTGATTAAACAGCTTTGGCTGGCCATTATTGCGCTTCTTCTACTCTCGTTTGTCGGCAGCCTTGCCATCAGCATTGCCTCAAGCCGTGACTATATTGAGCAGGAAGTCCGCATTAAAAACGAAGACAACGCCACCGCGCTAGCGCTTTCAATGAGCCAGCTTGACAAAGATATCGTGATTCTTGAGCTGTTAATTGCTGCACAGTTTGATACCGGCTACTACCGCTCAATTGTATTAAAAGACACCGATGGCGAGGTGCTGGTTGAACGCACCGCTGGCGAGTATCGCGGCGATGTGCCTGCCTGGTTCCGTAACCTCATTCAATTTGATGTCCCTACAGGACGAGCCACCGTGCAGGATGGCTGGCGGCAGTTCGGCACCTTAGAACTTGAGAGCCAGCATAGCTTTGCTTATGCCTCTTTATGGCGCAGCATGTTGGAATTAGCAGGCTGGTTCTTACTGGCCGGGGCGATTAGTTTAGCCATTGCCACCGTACTGGTACGCGGTATCAAGCACCCGTTAACCCGTGTAGTTGCCCAGGCAAAAGATATCAGTGCCCGCCGCTTTACCACCATTAAAGAGCCCCGCACCTTAGAGCTGAAAGAAGTCGCTCAAGCGATGAATGTGCTTTCGGCCAACGTCCATCAAATGCTCAGCCAAGAGAGCCATAAGCTGGATGAGTTGCGTCGCGACCTTCAGCATGACCGAGTCACTGGCGCACTCAATCGTGATGTGTTCATGGGTAGGCTGGCATCACTGTTGAGTAGTGATGAGGCTCGCGCAACGGGCCTAATGGTCATGGTAAGGGTTCAAGCCCTGGAGCAGCTAAATGAGCAGTTAGGCCACCAGACAACGGATAGCTTATTGCGTGAGCTGGTCATACAACTTTCCAAGCTTGACGATGCCTCAGAAGAGGCCCTGGTAGGCCGCCTTAACGGCAGTGACTTCATGCTATTGCTGCCACTGGAAGAAGATACCCGTGCATTAGCGCCACGTGTTCGCCAAGCGCTTGATCAGGCACTTGAATCAGTGGGCCTGCTCTCCTCTCATACAACACTGCATCTGCCAGCGGCGATTGCTGCCTATTCACCCCACGATGATCGCGGCGCGCTTCTCGCCACGTTAGACGATGCCCTGGCAGAGGCTGAAAGCAGCAGTGCACACCGAGGTGTGGTTGTTCGTGAAGGTAAGCAAGGCTCACTGTTTAATACGCATGCCGAGTGGCGAACAGCTCTTAATACCGCTATTCACCAAGGGCCACAACTGGCCTACTTTCCTGTCGCTGATGCACAAAACAACGTGCTCCACTATGAGTGCCCCGCCCGCTTAGAGCTTGCAAATGCATGGCAAACAGCCGGTGTGTTTATTCCCTGGATATCACGCTTCGACTTAGAGCCAGCACTGGATATTGCCGTCGTTAAAAAAGCCTTGGAACAGCTCACGATTGATCCTACGCAAAAATTAGGGATTAACCTTTCGCTTGCCTCCATTACCAACGGGCAGTTTGTCATTGAGCTAAGAGCCCTGTTGGAGAAACAACCGCAGCTCGCCAAACAGCTCTGCTTTGAAGTGCCAGCAGTATTGAACGCGCACGCTATCGGCAGCTTACGGGGTTTGTGTACAGCGCTTAGACCGCTGGGATGTCAGTTCGGTATCGAACACGTAGGCGCTGAATTTACAAAGCTTGCCGATCTTCACGACGTGGGGCTTGCCTACCTAAAAGTGGACAGCAGCTTGATTCGCGGCATTCATACGTCTAGCGAGCAGCAAACCATTGTGCGTGGCATGGCAACCCTGTGCCATTCGCTGGGTATTCAGGTAATTGCAGAAGGGGTAACAGAGCAAGCGGAGCTGGAAAGCCTATTTCGTGCTGGCCTGGATGGCGCAACCGGGCCCGGCATCAGCCTCTAACGACAATATAAGCAATGGCATACACTACAGCAGCGCGTCTTACGACGCGCTTATTTAAATCAGCTCGTCCCCATCACCTAATAAATTGACATCGTTTTTAGAACGCAGTGATTTCCGCTCCATAATCTTACTCTGAGCGGCAGCAGGCAAATCGGTAAAGCTCAGCACCCCTTTCTCTAGCAACACTTCCAGCATATCTTCCACTACCCGCACGAACGCGAGATCTGACGCGATCATTTGCGCCGACTGCCCGGTTTGCTGAGCCAAAAAGGCAAACACCTCCGGCGAATCCGCCGCGATGGTGTCATCACACTCAGGCGATGGCTCCTTACTGAGCATCACAATCTCTCCTTGAGCATTGCGTTTGATATAAAGCATGGCGGCTTCCTCTGTTAGTCAACACGCTGCCGTGTTGCGAAACGTAAACCTGAGTGAGAGACAACAAGGCCGCCGGAGGCGGCCTTTGGTTGGGTGGGTGGTTACTCGATGTCAAGCTTGCCGTTATTGATCATGTATTGAATTACATCTTGTGAAGAAGAATCCGCTCCACCAAAGTCAGCGAAACTCTTACCTTCCAAGCGAATCACCTGATCTGCATTATTCTTATCGCTGCCCAAATTACCCTCGGAGTTGAGATAGAGCACAGTGTCGTCGCCTTCCTGCTCAGCGACGATGTAATCAGCTAGCGAGTCTTCACTCTTATAATCCAACAGCTGACGAATATCCAAGGCATTATCGCCATTACCAAAATCTCTAACCACATCAACGGCAGCATTACCTATCTCCCCCTCATCTCCCGCTTCCCAGAGGAAGATGTCGTTGCCATCCCCACCGATCAAGATGTCGTTGCCGGCACCACCGATTAGAATGTCGTTGCCAGCTTCTCCATAAAGGATATCGTCACCATCACCACCTCTCAGAGTATCATCCTGCAAACCGCCAACAATAAGATCGTCACCCTCACCGCCTTCCAGCGTGTTGGCAATATTGGTTTCTCCAAAGATAAAGTCTTTGATATCAGTGGACTCATTACCAAACTGATCTACTGAATTCACCTTAAGCTGCCCGGTACGGCCTACCAGCGAGCCAACGTCAAAGTTCCAGTTACCGTTGGCATCAATTGTCGTAGTGCCAAGCGCCTGCTCATTGCCACTTTCATCAATCTGGAAGATCTCAACACTGGAGTTCGGCATACCAGTGCCGTTAACACTGAACTCTCGGAAGCCGACATCCGTGTCATAAAGATCGTTGATAATATATTCAGTACCTGACCACCCGCCAAACCATCCGTAGGAGCCTGTTTGGACGCCGTTAGAATCGATCACGACCGAAACTAAATTGCCATTTACAGTTCCTTGCAATACCAGTATGTCTCTCGCTTCACCGGTAAAAGAGAAGTAATCAGACCGAGTAACCGCCATTACTTCTTCGAAGTTTCCATTAATTTGACCAGACCTATTTACTGTTTGCCAAGACACCAAATAAGTATCGCCCACAGCCATTAAAGCAGTTGAGTTACTGCCATCGACACTGGTTATAGACAAGTTAATAGTTCTAGCAACATCATTATTAGTCAAGCGACCCGTCACGCCATTATTGGTATTTGCCAGCTCTGTGGTAACACCAAACTGACTATTGGAAAGCTCTCCATCCCAAATCAACGAGGTGACTTCCACACCCTCCTCTTCCCGCAGCGCAAAGTCGGTAATGGAGACCGATGGCAAAATGAGGCCAGGCGCATCAGCCTCCGCAGTGGCTTCGTTGCCCACAGCGTCACTAACAGAGGCCTTAGCAGTGTAATCACCAACCGACAATGGACGAACTAGGCTTACTGACCACGTGCCATCAGTTTGTACCACCCCTGTAACCGTCTGCTCTACACCATTTGCATCAGTCACCACCACGGTCACCGTCGCGCCGATTTCATCGGACGTTCCGGTAATATCAGGCATGGTATTGTTGGTGTTCGTTGGTAAATCATCGAACGCGATTACCGGTGGTGTTAAGTCGATCTCGCCGGTTGTTTCTGCAGTTGCAACATTACCTACCACATCACTTACGCTCGCACCTACGTCGTAGACACCCTCTGCAAGTGGCGTAGTCACTTCTGCACTCCATGTGCCGTCAGCAAGTACTACTGCAGTCAGGGTTTGCTCAACATTATTGGCATCCGTCACCACCACGGTCACCATCGCGCCGATTTCATCGGACGTACCGGTAATGGTCGGCGTGGTGTCATTGCTGTCCGGCGCATCCACCCTCAGCGTCGGTGGAGTCGTGTCGAGTTCTACATAAGTATCAGCATCAACTTGGTTACCATTATTATCCGTGGCTGTAGCAATAATGGTCAGCTCACCGTCCACTAAACCACTGACGTCAACGTTAGCAACGCTGTAATCACCATGCATGTTAACTATTGCCGTCGCCGTCACGGTGTTGCCATTCTGGTCGGTGATGGTGATGGTCACTTCACTGTTTGCAGGAACGTCCTCGCTACTACCACGAATATTTATAATCGCGTCGGCGTGGTTTACTGCGGCCACGACGCTCAGTGCAGACTCAACCGCATCCAGCTCGGTACTGGTATCCGCTTCGATTTCGTTACCATTGTTATCCGTCGCAACCGCTTCGATGGTCAGCAGGCCGTCTTGCAGGCTGCTCACGTCTACGCCGTCGATGCTGTAGCTGCCGTCCGCTTGGACTGTGGCTTCTGCGGTCACCGTGGCACCGGTGGTGTCGGTGATGGTGAGCGCAACCACCTGGCCTTCGGCGACATCCGTGGTGCTGCCGCTGATGTCCAGGGTCGCGGCATCGTTATCCACGCTGGCATTCACGCTCAGTGCAGACTCAACCGCATCCAGCTCGGTACTGGTATCCGCTTCGATTTCGTTACCATTGTTATCCGTCGCAACCGCTTCGATGGTCAGCAGGCCGTCTTGCAGGCTGCTCACGTCTACGCCGTCGATGCTGTAGCTGCCGTCCGCTTGGACTGTGGCTTCTGCGGTCACCGTGGCACCGGTGGTGTCGGTGATGGTGAGCGCAACCACCTGGCCTTCGGCGACATCCGTGGTGCTGCCGCTGATGTCCAGGGTCGCGGCATCGTTATCCACGCTGGCATTCACGCTCAGTGCAGACTCAACCGCATCCAGCTCGGTACTGGTATCCGCTTCGATTTCGTTACCATTGTTATCCGTCGCAACCGCTTCGATGGTCAGCAGGCCGTCTTGCAGGCTGCTCACGTCTACGCCGTCGATGCTGTAGCTGCCGTCCGCTTGGACCGTGGCTTCTGCGGTCACCGTGGCACCGGTGGTGTCGGTGATGGTGATCGCCACCACGGTGCCTTCGGCGACATCCGTCGTGCTACCGCTGATGTCCAGCGTCGCAGCATCGTTATCCACGCTCGCATTCACGTTCAGCGCAGACTCAACCGCATCCAGCTCGGCAGTGGTGCTGCCATTGACTGGGTTTCCGTTGTTGTCGGTCGCAACCGCATCGATGGTCAGCGGGCCGTCGGTCAGCTCGCTCACGTCCACGTCGGCAACGCTGTAGTTGCCATCCGCATCCACGGTGGCTTGCGCAGTCACGGTTTCATCGTTCTGGTCGGTGATGGTGATCGCCACCACGGTGCCTTCGGCGACATCCGTCGTGCTACCGCTGATGTCCAGCGTCGCAGCATCGTTATCCACGCTCGCATTCACGTTCAGCGCAGACTCAACCGCATCCAGCTCGGCAGTGGTGCTGCCATTGACTGGGTTTCCGTTGTTGTCGGTCGCAACCGCATCGATGGTCAGCGGGCCGTCGGTCAGCTCGCTCACGTCCACGTCGGCAACGCTGTAGTTGCCATCCGCATCCACGGTGGCTTGCGCAGTCACGGTTTCATCGTTCTGGTCGGTGATGGTGATCGCCACCACGGTGCCTTCGGCGACATCCGTCGTGCTACCGCTGATGTCCAGCGTCGCAGCATCGTTATCCACGCTCGCATTCACGTTCAGCGCAGACTCAACCGCATCCAGCTCGGCAGTGGTGCTGCCATTGACTGGGTTTCCGTTGTTGTCGGTCGCAACCGCATCGATGGTCAGCGGGCCGTCGGTCAGCTCGCTCACGTCCACGTCGGCAACGCTGTAGTTGCCATCCGCATCCACGGTGGCTTGCGCAGTCACGGTTTCATCGTTCTGGTCGGTGATGGTGATCGCCACCACGGTGCCTTCGGCGACATCCGTCGTGCTACCGCTGATGTCCAGCGTCGCAGCATCGTTATCCACGCTCGCATTCACGTTCAGCGCAGACTCAACCGCATCCAGCTCGGCAGTGGTGCTGCCATTGACTGGGTTTCCGTTGTTGTCGGTCGCAACCGCATCGATGGTCAGCGGGCCGTCGGTCAGCTCGCTCACGTCCACGTCGGCAACGCTGTAGTTGCCATCCGCATCCACGGTGGCTTGCGCAGTCACGGTTTCATCGTTCTGGTCGGTGATGGTGATCGCCACCACGGTGCCTTCGGCGACATCCGTCGTGCTACCGCTGATGTCCAGCGTCGCAGCATCGTTATCCACGCTCGCATTCACGTTCAGCGCAGACTCAACCGCATCCAGCTCGGCAGTGGTGCTGCCATTGACTGGGTTTCCGTTGTTGTCGGTCGCAACCGCATCGATGGTCAGCGGGCCGTCGGTCAGCTCGCTCACGTCCACGTCGGCAACGCTGTAGTTGCCATCCGCATCCACGGTGGCTTGCGCAGTCACGGTTTCATCGTTCTGGTCGGTGATGGTGATCGCCACCACGGTGCCTTCGGCGACATCCGTCGTGCTACCGCTGATGTCCAGCGTCGCAGCATCGTTATCCACGCTCGCATTCACGTTCAGCGCAGACTCAACCGCATCCAGCTCGGCAGTGGTGCTGCCATTGACTGGGTTTCCGTTGTTGTCGGTCGCAACCGCATCGATGGTCAGCGGGCCGTCGGTCAGCTCGCTCACGTCCACGTCGGCAACGCTGTAGTTGCCATCCGCATCCACGGTGGCTTGCGCAGTCACGGTTTCATCGTTCTGGTCGGTGATGGTGATCGCCACCACGGTGCCTTCGGCGACATCCGTCGTGCTACCGCTGATGTCCAGCGTCGCAGCATCGTTATCCACGCTCGCATTCACGTTCAGCGCAGACTCAACCGCATCCAGCTCGGCAGTGGTGCTGCCATTGACTGGGTTTCCGTTGTTGTCAGTCGCAACCGCATCGATGGTCAGCGGGCCGTCGGTCAGCTCGCTCACGTCCACGTCGGCAACGCTGTAGTTGCCATCCGCATCCACGGTGGCTTGCGCAGTCACGGTTTCATCGTTCTGGTCGGTGATGGTGATCGCCACCACGGTGCCTTCGGCGACATCCGTCGTGCTACCGCTGATGTCCAGCGTCGCAGCATCGTTATCCACGCTCGCATTCACGTTCAGCGCAGACTCAACCGCATCCAGCTCGGCAGTGGTGCTGCCATTGACTGGGTTTCCGTTGTTGTCGGTCGCAACCGCATCGATGGTCAGCGGGCCGTCGGTCAGCTCGCTCACGTCCACGTCGGCAACGCTGTAGTTGCCATCCGCATCCACGGTGGCTTGCGCAGTCACGGTTTCATCGTTCTGGTCGGTGATGGTGATCGCCACCACGGTGCCTTCGGCGACATCCGTCGTGCTACCGCTGATGTCCAGCGTCGCAGCATCGTTATCCACGCTCGCATTCACGTTCAGCGCAGACTCAACCGCATCCAGCTCGGCAGTGGTGCTGCCATTGACTGGGTTTCCGTTGTTGTCGGTCGCAACCGCATCGATGGTCAGCGGGCCGTCGGTCAGCTCGCTCACGTCCACGTCGGCAACGCTGTAGTTGCCATCCGCATCCACGGTGGCTTGCGCAGTCACGGTTTCATCGTTCTGGTCGGTGATGGTGATCGCCACCACGGTGCCTTCGGCGACATCCGTCGTGCTACCGCTGATGTCCAGCGTCGCAGCATCGTTATCCACGCTCGCATTCACGTTCAGCGCAGACTCAACCGCATCCAGCTCGGCAGTGGTGCTGCCATTGACTGGGTTTCCGTTGTTGTCGGTCGCAACCGCATCGATGGTCAGCGGGCCGTCGGTCAGCTCGCTCACGTCCACGTCGGCAACGCTGTAGTTGCCATCCGCATCCACGGTGGCTTGCGCAGTCACGGTTTCATCGTTCTGGTCGGTGATGGTGATCGCCACCACGGTGCCTTCGGCGACATCCGTCGTGCTACCGCTGATGTCCAGCGTCGCAGCATCGTTATCCACGCTCGCATTCACGTTCAGCGCAGACTCAACCGCATCCAGCTCGGCAGTGGTGCTGCCATTGACTGGGTTTCCGTTGTTGTCGGTCGCAACCGCATCGATGGTCAGCGGGCCGTCGGTCAGCTCGCTCACGTCCACGTCGGCAACGCTGTAGTTGCCATCCGCATCCACGGTGGCTTGCGCAGTCACGGTTTCATCGTTCTGGTCGGTGATGGTGATCGCCACCACGGTGCCTTCGGCGACATCCGTCGTGCTACCGCTGATGTCCAGCGTCGCAGCATCGTTATCCACGCTCGCATTCACGTTCAGCGCAGACTCAACCGCATCCAGCTCGGCAGTGGTGCTGCCATTGACTGGGTTTCCGTTGTTGTCGGTCGCAACCGCATCGATGGTCAGCGGGCCGTCGGTCAGCTCGCTCACGTCCACGTCGGCAACGCTGTAGTTGCCATCCGCATCCACGGTGGCTTGCGCAGTCACGGTTTCATCGTTCTGGTCGGTGATGGTGATCGCCACCACGGTGCCTTCGGCGACATCCGTCGTGCTACCGCTGATGTCCAGCGTCGCAGCATCGTTATCCACGCTCGCATTCACGTTCAGCGCAGACTCAACCGCATCCAGCTCGGCAGTGGTGCTGCCATTGACTGGGTTTCCGTTGTTGTCGGTCGCAACCGCATCGATGGTCAGCGGGCCGTCGGTCAGCTCGCTCACGTCCACGTCGGCAACGCTGTAGTTGCCATCCGCATCCACGGTGGCTTGCGCAGTCACGGTTTCATCGTTCTGGTCGGTGATGGTGATCGCCACCACGGTGCCTTCGGCGACATCCGTCGTGCTACCGCTGATGTCCAGCGTCGCAGCATCGTTATCCACGCTCGCATTCACGTTCAGCGCAGACTCAACCGCATCCAGCTCGGCAGTGGTGCTGCCATTGACTGGGTTTCCGTTGTTGTCGGTCGCAACCGCATCGATGGTCAGCGGGCCGTCGGTCAGCTCGCTCACGTCCACGTCGGCAACGCTGTAGTTGCCATCCGCATCCACGGTGGCTTGCGCAGTCACGGTTTCATCGTTCTGGTCGGTGATGGTGATCGCCACCACGGTGCCTTCGGCGACATCCGTCGTGCTACCGCTGATGTCCAGCGTCGCAGCATCGTTATCCACGCTCGCATTCACGTTCAGCGCAGACTCAACCGCATCCAGCTCGGCAGTGGTGCTGCCATTGACTGGGTTTCCGTTGTTGTCGGTCGCAACCGCATCGATGGTCAGCGGGCCGTCGGTCAGCTCGCTCACGTCCACGTCGGCAACGCTGTAGTTGCCATCCGCATCCACGGTGGCTTGCGCAGTCACGGTTTCATCGTTCTGGTCGGTGATGGTGATCGCCACCACGGTGCCTTCGGCGACATCCGTCGTGCTACCGCTGATGTCCAGCGTCGCAGCATCGTTATCCACGCTCGCATTCACGTTCAGCGCAGACTCAACCGCATCCAGCTCGGCAGTGGTGCTGCCATTGACTGGGTTTCCGTTGTTGTCGGTCGCAACCGCATCGATGGTCAGCGGGCCGTCGGTCAGCTCGCTCACGTCCACGTCGGCAACGCTGTAGTTGCCATCCGCATCCACGGTGGCTTGCGCAGTCACGGTTTCATCGTTCTGGTCGGTGATGGTGATCGCCACCACGGTGCCTTCGGCGACATCCGTCGTGCTACCGCTGATGTCCAGCGTCGCAGCATCGTTATCCACGCTCGCATTCACGTTCAGCGCAGACTCAACCGCATCCAGCTCGGCAGTGGTGCTGCCATTGACTGGGTTTCCGTTGTTGTCGGTCGCAACCGCATCGATGGTCAGCGGGCCGTCGGTCAGCTCGCTCACGTCCACGTCGGCAACGCTGTAGTTGCCATCCGCATCCACGGTGGCTTGCGCAGTCACGGTTTCATCGTTCTGGTCGGTGATGGTGATGTTCACCACACCATTTTCAGGCACATCCGTGGTGCTGCCGCTGATGTCCAGCGTCGCGGCGTCGTTATCCACGGTGGCATTCACGCTCAGCGCAGATTCAACCGCATCCAGTACCGCACTGGTGTCAGCTTCAATGGTGTTGCCGTTGTTGTCGGTCGCCACCGCGTCGATGGTCAGCGGGCCGTCGGTCAGGCTTTCCACGTTGACGTTTTCAACCAGGTAGTTGCCATCGGCACCCACGGTGGCTTGGGCAGTCACGGTGTTCGCCGTTCTGGTCGGTGATGGTGATGTTCACCACACCATTTTCAGGCGACATCCGTGGTGCTGCCGCTGATGTCCAGCGTCGCGGCGTCGTTATCCACGGTGGCATTCACGCTCAGCGCAGATTCAACCGCATCCAGTACCGCACTGGTGTCAGCTTCAATGGTGTTGCCGTTGTTGTCGGTCGCCACCGCGTCGATGGTCAGCGGGCCGTCGGTCAGGCTTTCCACATTGACGTTTTCAACCAGGTAGTTGCCATCGGCACCCACGGTGGCTTGGGCAGTCACGGTGTTGCCGTTCTGGTCGGTGATGGTGATGTTCACCACACCATTTTCAGGCACATCCGTGGTGCTGCCGCTGATGTCCAGCGTCGCGGCGTCGTTATCCACGGTGGCATTCACGCTCAGCGCAGATTCAACCGCATCCAGTACCGCACTGGTGTCAGCTTCAATGGTGTTGCCGTTGTTGTCGGTCGCCACCGCGTCGATGGTCAGCGGGCCGTCGGTCAGGCTTTCCACGTTGACGTTTTCAACCAGGTAGTTGCCATCGGCACCCACGGTGGCTTGGGCAGTCACGGTGTTGCCGTTCTGGTCGGTGATGGTGATGTTCACCACACCATTTTCAGGCACATCCGTGGTGCTGCCGCTGATGTCCAGCGTCGCGGCGTCGTTATCCACGGTGGCATTCACGCTCAGCGCAGATTCAACCGCATCCAGTACCGCACTGGTGTCAGCTTCAATGGTGTTGCCGTTGTTGTCGGTCGCCACCGCGTCGATGGTCAGCGGGCCGTCGGTCAGGCTTTCCACGTTGACGTTTTCAACCAGGTAGTTGCCATCGGCACCCACGGTGGCTTGGGCAGTCACGGTGTTGCCGTTCTGGTCGGTGATGGTGATGTTCACCACACCATTTTCAGGCACATCCGTGGTGCTGCCGCTGATGTCCAGCGTCGCGGCGTCGTTATCCACGGTGGCATTCACGCTCAGCGCAGATTCAACCGCATCCAGTACCGCACTGGTGTCAGCTTCAATGGTGTTGCCGTTGTTGTCGGTCGCCACCGCGTCGATGGTCAGCGGGCCGTCGGTCAGGCTTTCCACGTTGACGTTTTCAACCAGGTAGTTGCCATCGGCACCCACGGTGGCTTGGGCAGTCACGGTGTTGCCGTTCTGGTCGGTGATGGTGATGTTCACCACACCATTTTCAGGCACATCCGTGGTGCTGCCGCTGATGTCCAGCGTCGCGGCGTCGTTATCCACGGTGGCATTCACGCTCAGCGCAGATTCAACCGCATCCAGTACCGCACTGGTGTCAGCTTCAATGGTGTTGCCGTTGTTGTCGGTCGCCACCGCGTCGATGGTCAGCGGGCCGTCGGTCAGGCTTTCCACGTTGACGTTTTCAACCAGGTAGTTGCCATCGGCACCCACGGTGGCTTGGGCAGTCACGGTGTTGCCGTTCTGGTCGGTGATGGTGATGTTCACCACACCATTTTCAGGCACATCCGTGGTGCTGCCGCTGATGTCCAGCGTCGCGGCGTCGTTATCCACGGTGGCATTCACGCTCAGCGCAGATTCAACCGCATCCAGTACCGCACTGGTGTCAGCTTCAATGGTGTTGCCGTTGTTGTCGGTCGCCACCGCGTCGATGGTCAGCGGGCCGTCGGTCAGGCTTTCCACGTTGACGTTTTCAACCAGGTAGTTGCCATCGGCACCCACGGTGGCTTGGGCAGTCACGGTGTTGCCGTTCTGGTCGGTGATAGTGATGTTCACCACACCATTTTCAGGCACATCCGTGGTGCTGCCGCTGATGTCCAGCGTCGCGGCGTCGTTGTCCACGGTGGCATTCACGCTCAGCGCAGATTCAACCGCATCCAGTACCGCACTGGTGTCAGCTTCAATGGTGTTGCCGTTGTTGTCGGTCGCCACCGCGTCGATGGTCAGCGGGCCGTCGGTCAGGCTTTCCACGTTGACGTTTTCAACCAGGTAGTTGCCATCGGCACCCACGGTGGCTTGGGCAGTCACGGTGTTGCCGTTCTGGTCGGTGATGGTGATGTTCACCACACCATTTTCAGGCACATCCGTGGTGCTGCCGCTGATGTCCAGCGTCGCGGCGTCGTTATCCACGGTGGCATTCACGCTCAGCGCAGATTCAACCGCATCCAGTACCGCACTGGTGTCAGCTTCAATGGTGTTGCCGTTGTTGTCGGTCGCCACCGCGTCGATGGTCAGCGGGCCGTCGGTCAGGCTTTCCACGTTGACGTTTTCAACCAGGTAGTTGCCATCGGCACCCACGGTGGCTTGGGCAGTCACGGTGTTGCCGTTCTGGTCGGTGATGGTGATCGCCACCACGCTGCCGGCGGCCACGTCAACGCTGGTGCCGCTGATGTCCAGGGTGGCGTCGCCGTTGTCCACGGCGGCGGTCACGGTGAGCTCGCTAACAACGGTTTCGACCGTTCCTGTGTCACTAGTCGTACCCGTATTACCCGCCGCATCGGTAATGCTGGCATCTACGGTGTAGTCGCCTTCGGCCAGCGCAGTTTCTACCTCCACGCTCCAAGTGCCGTCATCGCCGACTACTGCTTCCAGCTCTTGGCGATTGCCTGCTGCGTCTGTAACCACAACACTCACGGTACCGCCAATTTCGTCTGAGGTACCATTGATCGTCGGCGTGGTGTCGTTGCCACTAGGTGCGTCAATAGTGAGTAAAGGTGCAGTAGTGTCGATCACACCGCCACCAGAAGCAGTGCCTGTGTTACCCGCCGCATCCGTAATACTGGCATCTACGGTGTAGTCGCCTTCGGCTAGCGGCGTGGTTACTTCAACACTCCACGTGCCGTCAGATCCCACCACTGACTCTAGCTCTTGGGTATTGCCTGCAGCATCGGTGACGATGACTGTGACCGTGCCGCCAACTTCACTGGAAGTGCCGGTAATTATCGGCGTATTGTCGTTGCCGCTGGGGGCGTCGACAGTAAGTGTGGGAGGAGTAGTATCAACAACGACAGTGTCTGCATCATCAGTGGCAACCGCGACGGCTCCGCCACCAAACTCAACGAACTCCGCACCGTCTAGGCCTCCGTCAGTGCTAAAGGCCAACGGGTCGGTTTCTTCCGCGACTCGCGCAACGCGCACGAAGCTACTCCCGCCACCGCCGCCACCACCGGCGCCAGCACCTGCTGCAGTGGCATCAAGTAGCTCGAGTAGGTCACCGTCATCATCTAATGCTGACAAAAGTGCCTCAAGGTCATCATCCATCGCACTGGCGTCTTCTGTCGCTACGATGAGATCACTGTCTAACTCAGGAGTGACGGCAACTTCCTGACCACCTTCGACGACATTGGCGCCGCTGCCGTCGGCAAAATCTAGCTGCACTTGGCCATTGGCAGAGGTAATTAAGACCTCGCCTTCTTGCAGCACATCACCAATACGCAACTCGCGAATATTACCTGCTTCATCACGCGCCCAAGCTTGGCCAGAAATTGCAATAATGGTTGCAGCTGCCATGTGTCACTCCTCGATCACAAATGTAGAGCCACTGTTCTAGTAAATTGGCACCAGACTGAATAGCGGCATATATGTCGATACTAGGAGGTAAGACAACAGAAAAGTATTGTACCGATGGACAAAAAAGCGCGCCTTATGAGGAGGCGCGCTTCAGGTATCAACAGACTATCTCATTAGAGTAACTAGCTTATAGTGAGGGCTATTAATTGGCTGTTTGTTCAGAAACAGGCGCCAGCTTTAATATCAGCTGTAAACGGTCACGCACCGTTAGCTTTTTGAAAATAGCGCTTAGATGCGCTTTCACCGTACGCTCAGTAATATCTAACTGGCGTGCTACTTCTTTATTAGTAGCACCTTTCGCAACCGCGAGTGCCACACCGCGCTCCCGTTCGGTCAATTGTTCCAGGCACTCGCTATATTGGAAAGCATTCCCCTCACCTTGCTGTTGCAGTGCTTTGAATGATCCACCCAATACTTTAGCCAGCAGCGCCTGCCCCACCCACACCCCTTGATTGCTAACCACCAGCGCAACTTGCCTAAGCACATCAGAAGCCGCGAGCGTATGTACATAGCCTCTCGCACCAAGATCGAGTGCTTTCAAGGCTTCTCGATCATCAGGCGCGTAGCTCATCACTACTGCAACTGCTCCTTTTGCGGTCACTGTGGTGGTGAGGGCATTCCAATCTTCAAGCGTTGTTAGCAACCAAACCACATCGTTGGGCTTGAGCTGGTCACTCAGCGTATTAGGTGTCGACGCAGTCGCCTCGGGGAACGCTTTTTTCCAACGGGCTTTTAGGCTGCCATCTGTTGTTATAAACCAGTGCTTCATTAGCGCTCCCCCATGGAATCTCGCCATGCTCTTAAGACAGGCTTAAGCAGGAACTGCATCACCGTTCGCTTACCTGTCACAATGTCTACCTGTGCCGTCATGCCAGGAATGACCTGAAGCCGCTCGGCGATGTTTTCATCTTCCGTGCTGCGCACACGCACCAAGTAGAAGGTATTGCCATCATCATCAGTGATAGTGTCCGCACTAATGTGATCAAGCTCTGCCTGCAGCCCACCAAAAATGGCGTAATCGTAGGCAGTAAGCTTAATAGTCGCCGACTGCCCAGGGTGCAGGAACGCAATATCTTGGGGGGCGATTCGCGCCTCTACCAGCAACTGCTCATCACTGGGCACAATTTCGACAACCTCTTGGCCAGGCTGAGCAACGCCACCGATAGTGTTGATGTGAAGCCGCTGGACCACACCATCTACAGGCGAACGAATTTCGGTCAGTCGCACGCGATCCTGTAAACCCGTGCCCGATTGCTGGAGCGCATTGAGATCACCTGAGACTTGCGCCAGGTCGTTGCGCCACTCGCTCCTTCGTTCTGCCCCTAGCTCTCGTAGCTGTGTTTGGGCTTCCTCTACGGCGGCCTCTAAGCGTGATACGGCTGCATCTGCTTGATTACGCTCGCCGGTCGCTCTGGAAACTTCACGCTGCAGACGAAGCACCTCTACTTCTGAAACAGCACCTGAGGCAAGTAGCGGCCGGGTTAAGTTCAGCTCTTGGCCAGCCATATTGGCTTCGCGTTGTGCAGTATCTCTGCGTGCCTGTGCTTCTCTGAGCTCTTCACGGCGCTGACGAATGCGATCATTCAGCACTGTTTCCTGCTCTCTAAGCTCCTCTCGTCTGCTTTCGTAGACATCGCGCTCTTGCATAACAATACCAGGCACTTCTTGGCGTAACTCCTCGGAAGGCTCAAACGCTGTATTAGTTGCTAACGCGCGTAAGCGCTCCGCCCGGGCTTCCAGCGCAAACCGCTGTGCTCGGTTTTCACGAAAGTCTGACACAAACCGAGTGGGGTCAATTTGCATAAGCACTTCGCCTGCACTGACCACCTGCCCCTCCCTTACCCTGATCTGCTCGACCACGCCACCATCAAACGACTGGATACGCTGTAACTGGCTAGCAGGAATTACCCGCCCCGCCCCACGAGTTACTTCATCAATCGGGGCAAAATAAGCCCACGTGATAAGCGAGATAATGGTAAGCAAAACGGTATAGAGAAAAACCCGAGCTCGAATAGGCTCTTGCTGCATTCGTGCCCAGTCAGTATCACTCGCCCAGTCACGACTGAGATGCGCAGAAGTAACACGCCGTGCGAATAGGCGATCCATAAAGGGGCGAAACGGTTTTTGACCTTTTTCCGAGAAACGCCCTATGGCTTCGAAGCCTTTTTGTTCTGAGGTTGAAGAGGGTTTCTTAGTCATTACGACGCCCTCCCAATCTGCCCTTTCCGCAATGCTTCAACTACCGTATCACGAGGGCCATCGGCCACTACCTTACCGGCATCCATAACAACGATACGGTCCACAAGAGAGAGTAACGAAGTGCGATGTGTCACCACCAATATCGTTTTACCTGCGGCTACTTTGGTGAGATTGGCCTTAAACGCCTCTTCGCTGGCGTTATCCATCGAGCTAGTAGGCTCATCCAATAATAGAACAGGAGGGTCTTGCACCATCGCCCTGGCAATAGCGACTGCCTGTTTCTGCCCACCAGAGAGGGCTTGTCCACGCTCGCCTACCTGAAGATCAATGCCATTAGGATGGCTATTCACCAATGACTCTAAGCCAGCGATTTCGATAGCTCTTAGTAGCGCCTCATCATCTATGCGGTCGCTTCCGCCGCCTGCCACAATGTTGTCGCGCAATGAGCCAGCGAAAAGGCTTACATCTTGAGGTACATAACCAATGTGACGACGCAGCTGAAGAGGGTCTAATTGACGAATATCGACGTTATCAATGAGCACCGCGCCCGATGTGGGTTGGTAAAATCCTAATAAAAGCTTATTGAGAGAAGACTTACCGCAACCAATACGGCCCAGCAAAGCAACTTTTTCGCCCGCTTTTATAGAAATAGAAACATCTCGCAGCGCTTCGCGCTCTTCATCAGGGTAGCGTAACGTGACTTTATCCAAACGGATGCTGCCAGCAACATTGGGCTTTTCTACATAAGCTTTACCTTCGTGACGCTCAACCTGTTTACCCATCACGTTATTCAACGCCTCTAATGCCGTTGAAGACTGGTGATACTGCGCTAATAAAGCGGCGGCTTGACTAATAGGCGCCATCGCTCGAGACGAAAGCATATAAGCCGCAATTAACCCACCCTGAGTCAGGTTGCCCTCAATGATCTGGTATACACCCACAATAATGACGCACACCGCTACGCTATGCTGGGCCCATTGAGCAACATTGGAGACTGATGTGCTCACCAAACGTAGTTGAGCAGAGGTTCTTGAAAGAAAAGCAGACGCTTTTTCCCAGTGGCGTTGAATCCGACTTTCCGCCCTTAATGCTTTTACATTTTCCAGCTGCGAGACCGACTCGACTAAGAGCGCGTTACGCTGTGCACCCACTTCCCAGGTGGTTTGTGAAAGCTCGTGGAGCTTGCCTTGCGCGGCCAGCGCATAAAGCAGCACAAATACGATACCCACCAGTACAGGTAGCACTAACCAAGGATTAATTAACGCAATAATGGCGGCAAAAAGCAGTACGAAGGGCAAATCAACAATGCCTATGACCGTCGCGGATCCGATAAACGCACGCACTGACTCAAACGACTGAAGTGTTGCCGTAAAAGAGCCAGTAGACGCTGGACGCTCTTCCAAGCGCATCCCTAGCACTTTAGCCATGATTGAAGAGGAGAGCTTTACATCAGCACGACTAGCCGCCAAATCAACAAAACTACTGCGCATTAGGCGCAGTGCCAAGTCGAAACACAACACAATAAAAATACCTAATGCGAGCACCCAGAGGGTCTCCGTCGCCTGATTAGGCACTACGCGATCATAGACATTGAGCACAAACAGCGGCATCGCCAAAGCAAACATGTTAATAGCAATTGAGCCAAGCACGATATCGCGGTACAGCCGCCTGCTCTCACGAATGACCCCCCAGAACCAGTGCTGGTCTCGGCGCTTTTTAACGCCAGGTTCTGAAGTACTGTCAACGCGAAACTTAGGCCGTACGTAGATTGCCTCGCCACTGTAACCAGAATACAGCTCCTCCAAAGGCACCTCTAAATCAGCCTCTGAAAGCTCTGGAAAGATAACCCGTGCTTTTTGCTGTTTAAGGTCTAGCCCTAAAAGGACGCACGCGCGACCAGGCTCCAGCAATAGAATCGCAGGAAACAGGGCGGGATTAAGCGCTGACAAATTGCTTTTTACAATTCTGGCGGTTAACCCTGCCCGTGAAGCTGCTCGTCCAAATACTGATGGAATAAGCTTGCCTTGCTCTAACGGCAAACCAGCCTTTAAAGCCTCAGATGACACTTCATGCTGATGATAGGAAGCAACCGTTTTCAAACATTCCAACAGTTCATCGCTTGGCTCCTGCCCATTACTACGGGCAGCTTCAGACACTCTCAGCTGACTTTGCGTCACAGAAACCTCATTTTCCTTCCGAAATATGAATATCCCGGATGACTAGATGCACATAGCTCACAATTTAACCACGTGTAATAAACGCATCCGCATAGCCAAATCCTTGCAATTCAGACTGCAGTGACTTGGCATCATCAAAGGATTCAAAAGGCCCTACTTGCACACGGAAGTTCCCTGCGGCAGCTAACACTCTAGCGCCATCGGTTAACTGATTACTTAACTGGTTACTAAGCGCTTCAGCGCGTTCAATAGCACTTAAAGACGCCACCTGAACATAAAGACCTTGGGCTGGCTTTGGCGCTGACATTTGTGTAACAGCAGCTTCAACAGGAGCAGCCATCACCACATTTTCAGATTCTGAGTAAGCGCTTTGCGGCATATCGTTTTGCTGAGCAGAGATTCCACGTGTGAAATCATCTAAGGTAAAACCACGCGGCCCCTCTACACCGCAAGCCATGCGAATACTGTCAGCCATATCCTCATAACCAAGCTCGCTAAGGCTTGGGATGTCATCTCGGGTGACTTGCAGGGTATGCATGAGCTGACCCATCGCAGCAAGCGTACGCGCCTGAGCCAATGTCAGATCAAACTGCGCATTGGAATACGCGCGACTGGCTTCAAAGAACTCGTTTTCACTGTCCAGCACGTCTAGCAACGTACGCTGGCCAATATCAAACTGCTGTTGATACGCGCCACGGACGCGATCAATCGACTGGCGATGCTCATTTAAATAACTAAGTTGCTCGTTCAAACGCTGAGTGTCGTTATAAGCAATTTGCGTCGTCTGCCTCACATTAGTGCAAGCGGTTTCACGCTGATTTTCAGCTTGTTCAATGCGTGTACTTGCCGCATTAAAAGCTGCTTGGTCGGAACCACCACGATAGAGGTTCATGCTAGCGACTAACTGAATGCTATGCTCGTCCCGACGACCTGCAATCGCATCATCCTGGTTATTAGTGCCTGTGCGCCCCTGAATATCCAACCGGGGCATGTAAGCGGCCCGAGCCCCCTCTAACTCTGCCCGCTGCACGGCAATGTTCTCAATAGCCGCGTGGAATTCAGGGTTACCCTGAAACGCCATTTCTACCGCTTGGCTAACATCCTCTGGTAACTCATTTGCTAATGAAGGAGCTGGCAGCATATTTTGCGCGGGTAGCGTGCCTACAATACGCTGAAAACGTGCCGTTACATCATGGAGATTGGACGCCTCGGTCATAAGATTCGATTCAGCCAGTGCTAGGCGGCCGCTGATTTGCTCTAAATCAACACCGCGCCCCGCTCCAGAAATAGTCCGCTCTTCAATTTGGCTAAACACACGCTGATGCTCTCGGTAATTATCTTGTGCTAAACGGACAAGTTCACGATGCCGAAGCACATCAACGTAGGCCCTAAAAGCCTCTAGCGTTATCTCTTCACTTGCACCGAGTAATTGAAAATATGCAATCAGCCTAGCACGGTCTAAACGCTCAACTTCACTGCGGGTAGCAAAACCATCGAACACCATTTGGGTAAGTGTTAATTCTGCGAAATCAGAGTTATAGCTGCCACGACCGTCATTTTGCTGATCTTGCCGACCCACCCCAGCACGTACATCAATTGACGGCAGGTAATTGCCCCTTGCCCCCCTTGCATCACTACCCGTGGCACTAAAGTTAGCCCAGGCAGCATTTACTTCAGGGTTAGTAACAATGGTTTGCTGGATGGTGCTTGGCAAGTCAGTGGCACCCGGTGCGTATAAGCTCGCTGGAAGCGATTGTGCAAGCGCTGAGAGTGGCACGAACGCCAGGGTAGTGACCGTTAACGGCCGAAAAGCGTGTTGTGAAAATAGTTTTTTTAATTTCAAAGTGACGTTGCTTTTCATGGTCATCATTCCCTAGTGAACGTTTGGGGCTACGCGCCTGCACTTTTCAGCACTTTTAGAACCGCTTACTGGCTTTTACATACAGCTCAGCCAAAAGAACTAGCTTGCTAACTAAAAACCTCATAAATAAACATCGTTTTAGTGAGGTTAGCTCAATTTAATCGCGCTAGCACTTCCACCCTTCCATCAAACCAAAAGTCACAAAAATTTACAATAAAACCATTAAAAAAACATTACCTCTTGATACTAGTTTGCCCATGCCCTGGCAGCTGCTGAAGCGCCAATCCCGATAAAATTAATGCTAATCCCACAAGCGTAGAAGCCAACAACGGTTCACCAGCCACGAGATAGAGAAGCAACAATGAAACAGGCGGGGATAGAAAAATCAGATTAGACACCTTAGCTGTACGAGAGACTTTTTGAACCGCCATTTGCCAAAGTATGAAAGCGATGCCCATTTCAAATAGTCCCACGTACACACCTGCACCAATGGCTGGCCAACCAGGCCACTCAAAGCCAGGGCCCAAAAGCAATAACACCGTTAACACAGGCAGCCCAACGCTAAAATTCTGCCATTGGCCAACCAGGGGTTGACGCTTGTCCTTAGTATTTAGCAGCCAATAGAGCGCCCAAAGCAGTGTCGATGACAGCGCCAACACCACGCCTAATGGGTCTTCAAACGCAACGTCGATCACCTGCCCCCGTGTCGCAATTACCCATACGCCGGAATAGGCCACTAAACCCGCCAAAACGTCTAACCGCGTCAGCCGTTGACCCAGTAGGGGAACGGCTAAAAATGCCATGGCAAGCGCCCAGGTATAGTTCAGCGCCATCGCTTCTTGCCCTGGCAACCGGTCGTAAGCCCCGAAAAGAGCCAGGTAATACGCAACTGGATTCATCAACCCTGCCCAGGCGGCGGTCTTCCAGCCACTGCGTAAGGCCGATGCAAGGTTGCCTTGCTTAATCACTACCATGCCCATCAGTGCCCATGACACCAGGGCGGCCAGCCACATAAGCTCCAGAGGACTCATCCAGACAAGGGCCACTTTGAAAGCAGTCGCAACCGTTGACCATAACGCAACGGCACCTAACCCATAAAAAATGGCCTGGCGATCCTGATTCATCGATCTACATGCCCAAGGTTAAGGCTCGGCTCGATATGGTCTCTTACCTGTTGCTTTAGCGATTTAATGTCAGGGAAACCGCCATCACGCTGACGCTCCCACAGCAATGTGCCGTCACACCATATTTCAAATGTGCCACCATGGGAGGGTGAAAGCGCTACTTCAGATAAGCGCTCGCCAAAGGTGGATAGCAACTCCTGTGCGTACCAAGCACTGCGAAGCAACCATTGGCACTGGGTACAATAACGAATATGAATTCGCGACATACTGAACTCCGTGAGCTGTTAAAGCGTGTATGTTATTAAGGTGTCATAGCCGGGCATTTTGTCACCATCCATCAGCAACCGCCAAGGACCCCTAATGGCTGAACACAACGTATCTCAATCACGTTTATACGAGTGGCTGACAGGGGACGACGACAGCCGCATGTGTGATGACATCCCTGAAGAAGCCTGCGATGAACAGCCTCGTAACTTTTTCAAGCATCTCATCGCATCGCTAGGTAATAAGCTGGCCGACGAGCTGTCCAGCGCTCGCTTGGTGTTACCGTGGTTAATGGGCATTATCGGTGCGCCAGTTTGGATGGTGGGCCTTTTAGTCCCTATTCGTGAAGCAGGCGCGCTGCTGCCGCAGTTATTTGTGGCGGGCTTTATTCGCTTACGGCCACAACGTAAATGGGCGTGGGTAGTCGGCGCTGCTCTACAAGCCCTGGCCGCCTTTGCTTTAGCACTGCTTGCCTTAATGGGCAGCGGCTCTTTGGGGGGTATGTTGGTGCTGTTCGTGCTGGTATTGCTTGCACTGGCACGAGGACTATCATCCATTGCCACCAAGGATGTATTGGGCAAAACCATTGCCAAGCGGCGGCGTGGCACACTAATGGGCTGGAGTGGCAGCGTAGCAGGTGCTGCCACGCTGGTGGCTGGCGGGGTACTGATGTGGTTCGGAGACCGCCCCGGCAATGTGGCTCTCGCCATTTTGCTTAGCGTGGCAGGTTTGGGGTGGCTGCTTAACGCCTTTTGCGCAGCCCGTATAAAAGAAATCCCAGGCGCGGTCGAGGGTGGCGAAAATGCCTGGGACAGCATTAAGCTAGGCCTCTCGTTAATGAAATCAGACCCCACTTTTTTACACTTTAACCTCTCCCGCTCTTTGCTCCTATCAAGTGCTTTGGCTCTGCCCTACTTAGCCCTTCTCGGCCAACAGCAGAGCGGCACTGAACTAGGGGGGCTGGGGCTGTTAGTGGTGGTGTCTGGCATCGCTGCAATAGTAGCAAGCCCTGTATGGGGCAAGCGGGCTGACCAGTCGAGCCGCCGTGTGATGCGCGACGCTGCCATCGGCACAGTACTATGCTGTCTGCTAGGGGCTAGTCTTGGCTGGCTACCCGGGGAATGGACCCAAAGCGTGTGGCCTTATGCGGTTATTTATGCCTTGCTAGTCATTGTGCACCATGGCGTACGCTTAGGGCGTAAAACTTACCTCGTTGATATGGCGAGCCAGGATAACCGCGCGCTCTATGTTGCTCTTTCTAATACACTAACAGGCGTTTTAATGCTTATCGTTGGGGGTATCATTGGCGCCATTGCGCAGTGGCTAGGCAGCGCTCTGTTACTGGTGATACTTGCCGTGACTGCTTTCTGCGCCATGCTCAGCGCCCAGCGTTTACCTGAAGTAGAATAGCGCTATCGGTACTCTTTTTAGCATTCGCTTACGTTAAGGTTTGTCAATCGCCTTAACCCACCCGAATAGTTAACCTCAATAGTAGCAATAGTGGTTTGCAAAGCATGGCAACGCTCGCCATGATAGGGAGTAGATAGCGGTGGCTAGTTGGTTTTTTTGCTATTTTTGCTTTGTTAGCGAACATGAAATGCAGCATAGTCCCGCATCAAGAGATTTCCACAAGGCAAGCCCCGCGTTGACTTACAACGTCATGGCTACGAAAGAATGAGAGCGGCAACAGGAACCCATTGATGAAACGATCTCCTTTAATTAGCCCTGAGCTACTCGAACGCATTGTTGACGCTTCAGAAGATGGTATTGTCGTTGCGGAGCAGGAAGGCGACGAAAATATACTCATCTATGTAAACAAGGGGTTTGAACGCTTAACCGGCTATAGTGCTGATGAAATTCTTTACCGCGACTGCCGTTTCTTACAAAACGAAGACCGCGACCAAGATGCCTTAGCATCCATTAGGGACGCCCTGAAAGATGGTCACCCCTCGCGAGAAGTGCTGCGCAACTATCGTAAAGACGGCACCATGTTCTGGAATGAATTGTCGATCACACCAGTCTATGACGAAGCCGATAACTTGATGTACTACATTGGCGTACAAAAAGATGTTACTGAGCGTGTAGAAGCGCAGCTAGCGCTTGCCGCGCTGCAAAAGCAGCAGGAGCATGCCAAATAATATTATTTGAGCGAATTTAAAAAATTGCGCTTGATCTTTGACCCAAGCAGCGTTATATAGCGGCTAAGTACTTATGAAGCAGTACAGAGTGCTAGGCGCTTCTTATCTAACTAACGTTTAAGCAACGTAAGATAGGAAGCCATTGTGATGCCGGCGCGCCGGCTTGGGTTGGAGGGCATACCATGAGCCGTGACCCCTTAAATCGTGAAACCTACACCACCGAGACACTTGACGCTGACGAGTTTGAAAACTTGGACGCTGTTAACGATGATCATTACGGTAAAAGCAAACCCAGCAAAGCAGATACCCTACGCGCTCGACGCCAAGTTGAAGCTTGGCTGGAAGAGCGGCGACTGCAACGTGCTATAAAAGACGACTGGGAGGAAGAGGAGTAGCTGATCGCCAATATAGCCGGCCGTGCACATAGCGCTATCAAGCCCGGGCATCAATGATTACTATTATTTATTTCAAAACCCTCTAGGTATTTCTTGTTCAGCCGTTACCTTCTTGATGCTTCGCTTTGTCCAGAATAGCCGCAGCTTTATCGCTATTCTGGCCTTTGTGCGCCCTGAGCACTATCATCTAAGCCTAACGCCAGCACTCAGTGGCGTCTCTTTTTTCCATCAACCTAACGGATCTCCATGGCGCAATACGTATTCACCATGAACCGGGTTGGCAAAGTTGTGCCACCCAAAAAGCAAATTCTCAAGGATATATCGCTATCATTCTTCCCTGGCGCCAAAATTGGTGTACTCGGCTTGAACGGTGCTGGTAAGTCCACACTGCTGCGGATCATGGCCGGTGTCGATAAAGAGTTTGAAGGTGAAGCTCGTCCGATGCCTGGCATCAATGTGGGCTACCTCCCCCAGGAGCCGCAGCTCGATGACGAAAAGAGTGTGCGCGACACTGTTGAAGAAGCATTAGGCGCTATTAAAGAAGCCCAAGAGAAGCTGGATGCCGTTTATTCTGCCTATGCCGAACCTGATGCTGACTTTGATGCCCTAGCCAGTGAACAAGCGCGCCTTGAGAACATTATCGAAGCCGCTGACGCACACAACCTTGAGCGAAAGCTTGAAGTTGCAGCCGAAGCCCTGCGCCTTCCGCCCTGGGATGCCAAAGTAGGCAACCTATCCGGTGGTGAGCGCCGTCGCGTAGCGCTTTGCCGCCTGCTGCTCTCCAGCCCAGATATGCTCTTGCTGGATGAGCCTACTAACCACTTGGACGCAGAATCAGTTGCCTGGCTGGAGCGTTTCCTCCACGACTACAACGGCACCGTAGTGGCTATCACCCACGACCGCTACTTCCTTGATAATGTAGCTGGCTGGATTTTAGAGCTGGATCGTGGTCAAGGCATCCCGTTTGAAGGCAACTACTCTCAGTGGCTTGAGCAGAAGGATCAGCGCCTCTCTCAAGAAGCGAAGCAAGAAGCCACCCGCCAAAAAGCGATTAAGCAAGAACTTGAGTGGGTACGCAGTAACGCTAAAGGACGCCAAGCTAAAAGCAAAGCTCGCCTTAACCGTTTTGAAGAAATGCAGTCAGGCGACTTTCAAAAGCGTAACGAAACCAATGAAATCTATATTCCACCTGGCCCACGCCTAGGGGATAAGGTCATTGACTTTCACAACGTGGCTAAGCGCTTTGATGACAAACTGCTCTACCAAGACCTGTCGTTTAGTATTCCTCAGGGCGCTATCGTGGGCATTGTGGGCGGCAACGGTGCAGGTAAATCGACACTGTTTAAGCTAATCACAGGCAAAGAGCAGCCTGATGCAGGCGAGGTGGTAATTGGCGAAACGGTCAATATCGCTTATGTCGAACAGCTTCGCGATGCACTGGATGATAAGCAAACCGTCTGGGAAGCCGTCTCCGATGGCCAAGATGTTCTCAACATTAACGGGTATGAAGTTTCATCACGCGCTTACGTTGGCCGTTTCAACTTTAAAGGCAACGACCAGCAAAAGCGGCTAGACGAACTCTCCGGGGGTGAACGTGGCCGTCTCCAGCTTGCACAAACGCTGAAACAAGGCGCAAACGTGCTGTTGCTGGATGAACCCTCTAATGACCTGGACATTGAGACTCTACGGGCACTTGAGGAAGCGTTATTGGCTTTCCCTGGCTGCGCCATGGTGATCTCACATGATCGCTGGTTCTTAGACCGTATCGCGACGCATATTCTGGCATTTGAAGGAGACTCTGAAGTAGTGTTCTTTGATGGCAACTACACAGATTATGAAGCTGATCATAAAAAGCGGGTCGGCAACGATACACCTAAGCGAATGAAATATAAGCGCATTGATGCCTAAAGAATTATTACTGGCCCATACCTAGCTTGTAAAAGGGCCTATGCAGCAAAAAGCCCCTGGCTATTATATATAGACAGGGGCTTTTTGTTGTTCTCACATTACGTCACTTCAACGACGCCGACCGGTAAAAATCGATACCAAAAACAGAATCAAAAAGATTGCAAATAAAACCTGAGCAATAGTTGAAGCTACCCCAGCGATACCTGAGAAACCTAATACACCCGCAATAATGGCGATAATTAAAAACAGCATTGCATTGCCTAGCATCGTCTTACTCCTTTTCCATGGTGACGTTTCTGCTATAGCCGATAGTAATCCTGTCATCAGAGAATACGCTCGAAAGCATATTTATCTCAGCGCTTATAGGGCACTTTTCTCTGCCTATCGACTACTTACCCTCATAAGGTTTGGCTATAAAACGCTATCCGTCAAGGACAAATATCCGCCAACCCTACGCATAATAGGCAATTTTCATAACGCCACTGGCCAGCAGACCCACTCCCCACTTGATCGGCGTGGGAAACCGGGTGCCACTAGCCTCAATAGCAAGCCGAGCATGATGGCCGTTATCCGCCGACATTTGACGAAAAAGGGGACGAGAATTATGGTCATCAACGGGCAATTGGGTGGACTGCTCACTGAGTTGCTGGCTCATTAATTCTTTTGTAACCGCCGTCATACCCAAACCAAAACGGTCACCGATAGCGCCTGCTGTTAATCCCAGCCCAAGAGAGAAACCATACCAAACGGGCGTAAAGTAACTTGTGCGGCTCTTAAGCTGGGCAAGCCGCTGATGGCACCAGGCAAGATGGTCCAGCGTTTCCCCGCGCAGTGGCTCAATTTGCCGACGTGAAGCCGGCAGTTTAATAAGCGCCATTTGCCCTTGATAAAACCCCTGAACACCTACTGTCGCAATATGGGCCGCCCGTACCAGCCCGGCAACATGTTGACGCTCAAACTCATCCAGCGTCACTTCAGCAACAGCAGCGGCTGGGTTGATTCGGCTTGCCACAACGGCATTAGGTACCAGGGTACGTAAGGCACTATCCATGTGAGCAATTAGACGATCTGAACGGCTCAGCTGACGCTCCATCATAACGCTTACTCCGTTAAGCAGTGTTGTGGGCGACGTTACCTGCCCTGCTAACCTGCAGGCCACGTAAATTGGCGCCCACCCATTAGATGCATATGAATGTGATAAACCGTTTGGCCCCCCATTTCATTACAGTTCATGACTACACGATAGCCATCATCGGCAAATCCTTGCTGCTTAGCTAACTGAGCAGCGGTGTACTGTAATCGACCAATAATCGCCAAGTCACCTGACTCAATATCGTTTAGCGTTGCAATGTGCTTTTTAGGGATAATGAGCTGATGAGTAGGCGCTTGAGGGCTTATGTCATTGAAGGCGAGGACATGTTCATCCTCAAATACGATATCGGCGGGAATTTCACGGTTAATAATTTTGCAAAACAGGCATTCCATAGCGGCCTCCTTCATTATTGTAATAAAGCGAATTTCAATACAACAACACGTTCAAACGTAAACCAATAGGCTAGCGAAAACGGCGTTGAGCGAGCAAATGACGCACCAAAGGCGCTAGTATCAACTCCATCGCCAGCGACATACGTGCCCCAGGCACTACCAAGGTATGTGGGCGGGTCATAAAGGCGTCTTTAATCATCGCTAATAACCAAGGGAAGTCTACCGTTGATGGGTCCCTAAACCGTATGACCACGAACGACTCTGCATCCGTTGGAATATCCTGCACCTCAAAGGGGTTTGAGGTATCTACCGTAGGCACCCGCTGAAAATTAATGTGTGTACGGGAGAACTGCGGCTGGATATAACGCACATAGTCATCCATACGCCCTAGAATAGTATCGATGACCGCTTCTTGAGAGTAACCACGGAGCTTCGTATCACGGTCAATTTTCTGGATCCATTCCAGGTTCATGGTTGGCGCGACACCCACTAACAAATCAACATGGCGCGCAATATCATACTCCTGGGTCACCAACCCGCCATGCAACCCTTCATAAAAAAGCAGATCCGTGCCACAAGGTAGGGACTGCCACTCGGTAAAGGTGCCCACTCGATACCCTGCTTCGATTTTTTGCTTATCTTCGGCATGAATATAGTGGCGGAAAGTGCCGGTTCCGTGTTCGCCGTACTCAACAAACAGCCCTTCTAGCCGATCAAGAAGATTAGCCTCCACTGCAAAGTGAGATAGCTCATCTTTGCGCTCTGGCTCTTCACGGAACATACGCTGCAAATCATCACGGGTATAACGATGAAACGCATCGCCATCCACCATAGCAGCATGCACATCTTCACGTAGGAACATGCGCTCAAAGCTACGCCTAACCGTGGTGGTTCCCGCGCCTGATGAGCCAGTTATCCCAATGATGGGGTACTCCCGGGACATTAGGTTCCCCTCGCCTGGGCTAAGGCCTGTTTAACGCTCTCAGGAACATCCACAGGCCGCCCAGTCGAAAGGTCCAGCAGCAGCTGATTCACCCTGGCGGTCGCTACTACTTTATCCTTTTCAGCGTTGCGAATACGCTGGTAAACCGTGAGTGCTTTGCCGGTCGGCTCGGGTACCGCCGTATCAATAACCAGTGCATCAGGCCAGCGTGCTTCATATTGATACTGAACCGCCAAATCCACCACCACGCTGGGATACCCCTGCATGTCCCACTCCGGCAAGCCAAGTGCCGCGAAGGCGTGCACCCGCGCTTCGTGGAGCAACGACACCAGGGCATCGTGCCCCAAGTGTCGCCCGTAATTCATATCGGTTACTCGTACCGTTAAGGGGTGACGATGAATAACCGCTGCCGCAGGAAACTCCAGCGTAACTCGCTCCATGCATGACTCCTTATCGGTGAAAACAGGCGGTAAAACGTACTCTTTTGATTCGTGTTCACTCTTCCCGAGCAATGGCACGAAACGCAATATCCCGTCGATACTCTGCGCCATCCCAGTGAATCTCACTGACACCTTGGTAGGCCAGTTGCTGCGCAGCAGATACGCTCTCTCCTAACGCGGTAACACACAGCACTCGGCCGCCAGCGGTGGCGATACTGCCTTGATCGGTTTGCACGGTTCCTGCATGGAAAACTTTACAGTGTGTTTTCTCTGCCGCTTCCAACCCCTGGATAACATCGCCTTTACGATAGCTACCCGGGTAACCGCCTGCCGCTATCACAACGCCTACAGCAGCCCGGCTATCCCATTCGCACTGCTTTCCGGCAAGCTCGCTTTTTGCTCCAGCCAAGCAAAGTGCAGCAAGGTCTGACTGCAAACGCAGCATAATTGGCTGTGTTTCAGGATCACCAAAGCGACAGTTGTACTCAATGACTTTAGGATTTCCTTCAGCGTCAATCATAAGCCCAGCATAAAGAAAGCCCGTATACGCATTGCCCTCTTTCGCCATGCCCCGCACGGTTGGCAGAATGACCTGCTCCATGATGCGTTCGTCTACTTCTGGAGTAACCACCGGGGCTGGTGAATATGCACCCATGCCACCCGTATTTGGGCCAGTGTCGCCATCGTAGGCACGTTTGTGGTCTTGGCTAGTGGCCATTGGCACCACGTTCTCACCATCCACCATGACGATAAAGCTTGCTTCTTCTCCCTCAAGAAACTCTTCAATAACCACGCGAGCACCCGCGTCCCCGAAAGCATTAGCATCAAGCATATCCCGAACCGCTGATTCCGCCTCCGCTTCACTCATCGCCACAATGACGCCTTTACCAGCGGCTAACCCGTCCGCTTTAATCACAATCGGCGCGCCTACTTCCGCTAAGTAAGCGAGCGCTGGCTCTACGGCGGTGAATGTTTGATAGTCAGCGGTAGGAATTTTATGGCGGGCCAAAAAATCTTTCGTGAACGACTTGGAGCCTTCCAGCTGAGCGGCCTGTTGAGTAGGACCAAAAATCGTTAGCCCTGCTGCCTGAAAACGGTCAACAACACCGTCAACCAAGGGGGCTTCAGGCCCTACTACAGTTAAACCAATTTGCTCGCGCTGAGCAAACGCGACTAATTCAGCCAAATCGGTCGCGGCAATATCAACATTGGTGAGGCCAGGCTCCGTTGCCGTGCCCGCATTACCTGGGGCGACAAACACCTGTTCGACATCACTAGATTGAGCCAATTTCCATGCCAACGCATGTTCACGGCCACCGCCACCTATCATCAAAACTTTCATGGTCGTCCTTCTTAAACGAGAGAGCGTTTATGGGGCGCATTATGCCACAACGCAGCCCCAAGTGGTCTTATGTGTAAGTAGAGGCTCTAACAGCGACAACGTGGATAAATAGCGGCTTATGAACAGTGGCGTTACGGCTTTTTATCCTCTTTAGGTTCCGGCTTCTCTTCGTCTTCCGGTGGCGTTGGTTGGTTGATAGCTTTTTGCCAAAAACGCATGTTCTCTTCCGCCAGCTCGCGCATAAACTCTATGGGCGAATGGCGCATGGCCTGCTTCCACTGGGTTTGCATACGTTTTTGCTGTTCCAGCATCAGCTGAGTGCCCTGCTCAAGATAGCGAGCCAAAGGTAGCGGAGAAGACATATCGTAAACACGAATCAACTGGGCCAACAGGTCATTAGAAAACACCTCTGCCTCGCTATCCGCTTGCTCCTGTTCGATAATAATCGACAGTAAAATCGTGCGCGTTAAGTCTTCACCGCTTTTAGCATCCTCGACGCGAAAAGGCTCTTCTTCAATAATCAAACACCGCAGATCTTCAAGCGTTACGTAACGACTCTGTTGAGTATCGTATAACCTGCGGTTGGCATATTTGCGAATTACGCGCACTGCGCATCTCCTTAAACGTGATAGAGGCTTTTGTCGCCGTTGCTGGTATTGTGCCTGCAACACACGCTCATGCAAGCCAGCTTAACCGATTAGCCGCGTTAAGCGAGCCTCTCTTATGACAATAGACGACCACCATGAACCTGATTCTGCTTGATCCCAACGACATAGGCGCTGACCACCATGTTCGCATTACCGATGCCCGCCGTCTCAAACATTTAATGGAGGTTAATCGCGCCACCGAAGGCGAAAGCTTCAACGTGGGCATTCAAGGCGGCAACATGGGCAAAGCCGAACTTATTGAGCTAAGCCATGAGCAGGCTATTTTCTCACTAGGCCAGTTAGAAGAATTACCGCCACCTCCCCTGCCCGTTCATTTGGTACTGGCACTGCCTCGCCCTCGCATGCTGGCTCGCACCCTGGAGCACGTCACTGCCCTAGGGGTAAAACAGATCACTCTGCTGCACACCAAGCGGGTAGAGAAAAGTTACTGGCAGTCGCCAGAGCTTCGCCCGGATAAAATACATCAGCACCTGTTACTCGGCCTTGAACAAGCCAGAGATACTCAGCTGCCCACCATCACCCTAAGTAAAGGCTTTAGGCCGTTTATTGAGGTGCAGTTGCCGGCATTGCTGAATGAACGGCGTGGCTTAGTCGCCCACCCCGGCATGCCAAACCCATGCCCTAGAGGCATTAGCGATGAAACGCTGCTGCTTGTTGGCCCAGAAGGGGGATTCATAGGGTGGGAAGTAGAGCAGTTGCTTGCCGCAGGCTGCGAGGGCATGCACCTAGGCCCTCGCATTCTGCGGGTCGAAACGGCAGTTACAGCGCTGTTATCACGGCTGTTTTAAGAACAGTTTTAAAAGGCTATGAGACAGACGACCCTGCGCCTGTGATTACACACTCATTAGGTCTGCTCATCGTCAGGGTCGTAAGGCACGTGCTCTGCATTATCCCCACACTTAGGGTTTTGCAAAAACGTACTACGTACATCAAGCAAGCCTAAGTGACTGATCGTGCGGCGGCCTAAGAGCAGTGGATAGATCATCTCTTCGCGATCACGCAGGCTAAACTGCTCTTCGTAAATTGTATCGCCCATACAGACATCCATCAGTACTACTGGACGTTCATCGCGCCCCCCGGCGCCTCGCACCGTAAGCTCGCGATAGAGTGGACGCTCAATTTGATCGCTAAACGTTTCACCACTCTCTTGATCTTCGAGCTTTAGGCGAAAACGTACCCACTCTTCGCCCGCTTTTTCAAAAAGCTCGATATCACGTGCATCCATCGATGACGTAAGGGCGCCACTATCCAACTTCGCCTTAACCGCAATACCCCAAGGCTCGATAGTGGCATTTTCAACCCAACCAAAGACATCAGGCTCCTCAGCGGTAGCGTTGGTACTTATCGTTAAGGTACCGACCATTACCGTAGTTGCTAATGCGCCTGCCCATGTCGCGCCTAAAAACGTTTTACCCATTGCATCTCGTCCCTGTTGAGAAATTAATTAGCGAAGCAGATCCAGCAACGCCTGGGTTGCGAAACCATCCGGCGTCAGCCCCTGATCACGCTGGAAAGCGCGCACTCCTTCCCGCGTATTGGGTCCCATAATACCGTCTGCGGTACCCACCGAATAACCAGCACTGTTCAAACGCTGCTGGAGAGTTCTGACATCATCACGGGTTAAAGGTGCCTGATCTCTCGGCCAAGAGCCGCTGATACCCGATCGACCAGCAATGGCGTCGGCAAGTGTCGCCACGGCTAACGCGTAGCTGGTCGCGTTGTTGTAACGCAAAATAGCGCGGAAATTAGCCCCTACTATAAAGGCAGGCCCTTCTGCCCCCGCAGGGACTATAACGGCAGCGCTCTCAAATGCTGGAAGCTCACCACTCACCGCACGTACACCCTGCGCTGCCCACTCCGCACTACTGCGCCGCTCGGTTTGCGAATAATCAAACGATGACGGTAGCACGACCTCTGCGCCCCACGGCTGCCCTGACTGCCAGCCAGCACGCGCCAAGTAATTGGCCGTTGAGGCCATCACATCAGGAATACTACCCCAAATATCACGGCGGCCGTCGTTGTCGCCATCCACTGCATAGGCTTCAAAACTACTGGGTATGAACTGGGTATGTCCCATAGCCCCTGCCCACGAACCGCGCATTTGCTCAGCGGCGATATCCCCCTGATCTATAATCCGCAGCGCGGCGAGAAGTTCTCCCCGGGCAAAATCCTGGCGGCGCCCGTCATACGCCAGCGTCGCGAGTGACTCTAGCGTTGAGAAGTCGCCAAAATTGCTACCGTAGTTACTTTCGATTCCCCAAATCGAGACAATAATTTCAGCGGGAACGCCATAGCGTCGCTGCATTTCAAGAGCCGTGTCACGATGCTGTTCAAGCTTTTCACGACCAGTATTGATACGTGTACTAGACACAGCAGTGTCCAAGTAGTCCCATATCGGGCGGACAAACTCCGGCTGATGGCGATCAAGCTCAATGACACGCTCGCGATAGCGCAGCCCGTCAAAAGCAGAAACAAGCGTTGCTTCACGAATGCCTTGAGCAGCAGCATAACGCCTAAACTCACTCAACCATTGATTAAAACTGGCATAGCGAAGCTCTTCTGCTGCCCGCGCATCTACTTCAGTCATTAACCGCTGGCTCGCCTGTGCGTCGACACTCACTACAGAGGCCGCACCTGTCGCGAGCAGTAATGATAAGCAAAACGCCGCACCAGAACCTAGTGACCCTTTATTTTTCAATAACATAGCAACACTCTCTCGGCAATCCTTAGCGTGAGCCTGATAATGACGTAGAAAGCCGACAGATACTAGCCCCGCGCTAGCCGCGTAAGCGTAACAACAGAAACCCATGGAAAATAGCAACCACCAACGTAAGCACAGCGCGAAGCATAAGGTACCAGCGAGGAAAGCCGACCCGCCCTTCGCGGCTCATGTCGTAACCACCTATTAGTATAAAACCCGCTAATAAAATCCAAAGACCAGAGACTGTGTTCATCATGAGTGCTGGCCAAGCAAGTAAACTCGGCACCATAGCGAGCACTAATCGACGGCGACTGCCCTCCTGAGCGTTTTGAATAGCCGCCCCCCAGTGCACCCCACCTAAGAAAGATAGGATCACCGCGCTGTAGTAAACAAAACTGTAAGTGGCCACTACTTGCCACACAGTAGGGCCCCACCATGCGAGCAACAGCGCAACCGCAAAAGGAATTAACCCAGCAACGCCCAATCCCCAGGCTAAACGGCGATCACTGCACAGCAGCTTCATTACTTCCCCCTTGTTTGTGCTCGGCATTTAAAGGCTCAGCTTCCGCAATCAACCAGCGCTGCCACTCGTCAGGCATCACCAGTGGCTCAGGGAACTGCGTCGGCGCTACGCGCCAAGGTTGATGACGCTCTAAGCCACACGGCAGTGACGCTAAAGCGGGTAGCCAATAGGCAACATACAGCCCTTTTGGATCATAGTGCCCAGCCTGCTTGAGTACATTAAAATAGCGATCCTGACGGGGGTCACGTCCAACGCCTGCAATATAGCGCCAGTTGCCCCAATTACTGGCAACGTCGTAATCAATCAAGCAGTGTTCGAACCACCACGCGCCTAGCCGCCAATCTACCTCTAAATCTTTTACCAAAAAGCTAGCTACATTCTGACGCGAGCGATTAGATATCCACCCAGTACGATAAAGTTCCAGCATAGCAGCATCAATAAAAGGCACACCGGTGGAAGCGTTGCGCCATGCATTAAAGGCTTCGGTTGGCTCGGGTAACTCTTCACGACCGAAAAGTAAACGGCCTTCAAGCTGGGCCGCACGATGGAAATAGTCGCGCCACAGCAGTTCAAAAATAATCCAGTAGCTTGACTCCGTGCTGCCGTTTACCTCCTCCCATGCCTTAACCTCTTGATGGACTTGCCGCGCTGATAAGCAGCCGCGCGCTAGCCAGGGAGAAAGTCGCGTCGAAAAACTAGCACCTAATAAACCATTGCGAGTTTTCTTATACGACTCACCGCCTTTCTGCTGCCACAAATAGTTCTTCAGCCTATCGACTGCAGCAGCCTCACCGCCTATAAACGTGAAGCCTTGCCGATCATCCGGCTGCCATGCATCACTGTCTTGGCATACTGACTTAAGCGGCGGAAAGCCACGTGGCGCGTCTGGCCAGGATGGCAAGGTCACTGGCGCATGCATCGGGGAGGCAATGACACATTGTTTTTCCACACTTCTACGAAATGCTGAAAAGTTTGCGGGTAGCAACTCTGCTGCAAAGGGTAACGTGTCGGCGCTAATTAAGTAGCCACTATCAACACAGGCTAACTGAGTTGATGCTGGAAGCTGCTGTGATACTTTAGCGACATGTGCCACTTCTTCGCTACCAGAGTGTGCTGCCGTTCGGACTTGCCGGGCATTTAACGACGTTGCTAGCTGAACAACCACCTCAGCAGGGTCGCCAATACGCACTAATAAGTCACTGCCACGTTGCAACAGCTCGCCACGGAGCTCCATTAAGCTTTGCCAGAGAAACCTCAGCCGGGCGGGGCCTAACCTGGGCGTTGGCTCTCCTGCCACACAAGGCTGTAACCAGTTCTGATCTAGCACGTAAAGGCAAAGCAATTGATCAGGAGGAGAATCAAATTGTAATAACGGATTATCGGCTACGCGCAAGTTGTCTTGCAGCCAGACAATGTCAATCGTAGTAGTCATGCGCTTGCCTCCTAGGCGTGCTTTACTGCTTGGATTCGCGACGACAGCGTTCGCTGCAGTAGCGCACTTCATCCCAACAGCGCGCCCATTTCTTTCGCCAACTAAAGGGGCGTAAGCAGTGGGCGCACTCTTTTTGCGGTAGATTTTGCTTGTGATGCATGCGTCTTTCTCTGTATCTCGCAGCGCGCTAACTTTAAATGCAACCTCAAAAGATAGACACGCAGAACACATTGGTACAATTATTGTACATGAAAAATATACTTATACGGCTCTATTTGTGATTTTCAGGCGTAAAAAAAGCCACCCCGTAGGATGGCTTGTGCTGATAGCGAGCGGAGAGAGCTTAATCTCAAACCCACATTAACGGTGATGTTTGTGCGGCCGCCATTAGCAATAGCGTTTAGCGTTCGCTTAACTGGGATCAGTTTCCCGTGGATGACGTTTAGCGTTTTCGTGGGTTTCAAGGCCACTTTTTAGCTCATGGGTTAGCGGATCGTAGTTAGGGCGCAGCTCATCTTTAACGGTGCCACTCCATAGCCGTGAACCAACAAAGTAGGCTGCTCGGCCAATCACGTGAGCAGCTACCGGCGCCGTCATTAGAATAAACACAATAATGGCAAACGAACGGGCCACTATACCCACTTCTGCAAAGTGCATGGCTGCTGCGAGCATGATCAAAATTACCCCTAGTGCAGCCGCCTTGGTAGTGGCATGCATGCGGGTTAATAGATCCGGCAAACGTAATAGGCCAATGGCCGCTAGCAGCATAAATAGTGAGCCCGCTATCAGCAGCGTGCCTTTGATAAACTCAATCATCCCGCGGCCCCCCACGTTCCAAAAAGCGTGCAAAACCAATGGCCGCCAAAAAGCCCATTAGTGCAATAACAATGGCAGCATCAAGAAAGCTCGCCACGCCGGACTGAATAGCGTAGACCCCCACCAAACCAACCACCGTGGTAGAGAAAAGCTCCAAAGCTACTACACGGTCTGGCAGGCTAGGGCCTCGCACAACGCGTACAAAAGTCAAGACAAGCGCCATACCCATAATAATTTGGCTGATTAATATAACGGTATCCATCAACGAAATAACTCCAGTGCGCGATGCTCCATGTTTTTAAGGCTGCGCCGTAGCTCATCTTCATCATCTAAGAACATCGCATGAATATAGAGCACTTTACGATCATCAGACACGTCTAAACTTAGTGTGCCTGGTGTTAACGAGATAAGACTCGCCACCATGGTAATTTCCATTTCAGTCCGGGCCGAAAGGGGGAAGGCAATGACGCCAGGCTGCATATGCCAAGGAGGCGTGAGCACGTCAAACGCTACGCGTAGGTTGGCTTGCATTAGCTCTTTGATAAAAAAGCAAATAAAGCCAATTATTCTTGGCACTCGCGCTGGGTAGCCTTTTAGTGAGTCTACCTGCGGCTCAATGAGCACCAGCGCTATATAGCCAAACACCACACCGACCAGCATATTCAGCCCTGAAAAGTCACCGCTTAACAGCACCCAGGCCAAGCCCAGCATAAGGTTCCAAATTGCACCGGTCATGGGGTTCCCTCCATGCTTTCACCTACCTGCTCTGCCTGTATCTCGGTGGGCGTTAGCAGCGCCGACTCAGCACTGGCAGAAGGCCCCAATACTGCTTCAATATAACCAGCGGGCGTCATGAGCTGATCACCAATAAGGTTCATTACCTGCATAATGGGCTCCGCAAAGACACCTATTAACAGCGACATCGCGGCTAATACCACTACCGGCAGGTACATAATCCAAAGGCTAGGTTTCAATAAGCGGCCATCATCTCCCACGGGGGTTTGCGATGCAGGCACGTGATTCTCTTCTGGCAAGGCCTTCCAAAACACCTCGTTCCAAATTTTCACCATGGAGTAAAGCGTCATAACACCCACTGCAAGGGCAATACCCGTCGCCACATAAGCCCCGGCCTCTATGCCAGCCCGCACCAGCACGAATTTGGCAAAGAAACCCGATAGCGGGGGAATACCCGCCAGCGAAAAGGCAGAGATAAAGAAGGCAACGGCTAACCAAGGGCGCTCACGATAAAGCCCGCCCATTTTTTTAAGCTGATAAGTACCTTGTAAACGATGGGTGATACCACTGATCAAGAAAAGATTCGTCTTAACAATAATGTTGTGCATGATGGCAAAAACACCACCGGCAATCGCCAAGGGAGTGTAAAGCGCCAGCCCCAATATCATGTAGCCAATCTGGCTAACGATGTGAAAAGAGAGGATACGCCTGAACTCATATTGGGCGGCCGCCCCTAACACGCCAGTCACCATGGTCAACACGGCCCCCCACAGCATAATATCCTGCAGGTACCCCATGGTCTGATCGAACATCAGTGTAAAGACACGGAAAAGTGAATAAACACCCACTTTTGTTAACAAACCGGCAAATAGCGCCGAAACTGCCACCGGTGGGGTGTGATAAGACGCCGGTAACCAGAAAAACAGTGGAAAAGCTGCCGCTTTAATACCGAAGGCCACCATAAACATGACGGCCAACACTTCAACCATGCCGCTGTGCTCGGCTTCGTCCAAGCGCAGCGCAATATCGGCCATATTGAGCGTACCGACCGTGCCGTATAGCAGGCCAATGGCGGTTAAGAAGATAACCGATGCCAGCAGATTCAAGGTCACATACTTAATTGCACCTTCCATCTGCGCCCGCTCACCGCCCAAGATCAGCAGCGCAAACGAGGCAACCAGCATGACCTCGAACCATACGTAGAGGTTAAAGATATCGCCCGTTAGAAAGCCACCGGCTACCCCCGCTAACAGCAAATGCATAAGGGGATAGTAGCCAAACTTTTCATGCCCTCGGCCGGTCGAGGCCAGCGAGTAAATCCCCATCGCTAACCCGATGATACCGGTCATCAGTATCATGACCGCACTGAGCATATCCGCGATTAGCGTGATACCAAAGGGCGCTGGCCAATTGCCCATTTGCATAGTGACGTAGCCATCTGACAGTACTGCAACAAACAGCCATAAACTAGCTAGCAGGAGCGCTACGTTGCCCGCAACAGCAACAAAGCGCTGCATGGGGCGTGAACGCCAAAAAAGCAGTGAAATTGCTCCAGAAAGCAGCGGCAACAGGACGGGAAGTGCAACTTCAGGCCTCACGTGTCGGTATCCTTCATTTTGTCCAAATCATCTGCCTTAACAATCTCGTAGGCTCGGCGAATCAATACCACCGCGAACGCCAACACGCCAAAAGCGATCACAATAGCGGTCAAAACCACCGCTTGGGGGAGCGGGTCAGCCACCTCTCCCAAAGGCTGCAGCATGCCTTCAGGTATCAAGGGGGGTGCGCCTCTTGTCATTCCGGCCGTTGTGAAAATAAGTAGATTGGCGCCGTTGGAAAGCAGTAATAGGCCAATCACTAATTTAACAATTGAGCGGCGAAGCATCATAAAAATGGCGGCGGCGTACAGTAGCCCAATCGCCAATGCCATTATTGGTTCCATTGAAGGCCTCCTGTTAACTTAGGGTTCATCCTTATCCACCTCCATCAAGGCCATGACCATTCCCATTACCGAGCCAAGTACCGCAAGGTAAACCCCAACATCAAAAATAAGCGGGGTAGAGGCTTTAAAATCGATAACAGGGATCGTCCACCACTGAGCTGTTAGGAAGGGCTGACCCATAAACCAAGCTGGCACCACAGAGATCATGCCAAGCAGTAGCCCCACGCCAATCAAATCCCGGGGGTCCACCATACGCAGCACTTCTTTAGTGGCACTGACGCCAAATGCAAACAGGTAGAGCGTAAACGCCCCTGCTGCCACTAACCCGGCAATAAACCCACCGCCGGGTTCATCATGGCCACGCAGCAATAAAAAGACCGAAAACATTAACTGCAACGGCATTAAAAAGCGCGCGGCCGTATTAAGAATAATGGTGCCTGACTTAACCATCGTACGGCTCCTTAGCGCTATTTTTGTCGCCCTCGTTGGCTTTATCACCATTGGTGTCATGACGCAGCTTCAGCATGGCGATTACGCCAATCGCGGCCAATGCAAGAACGAACATTTCTCCTAAGGTGTCGAGTGCACGGTAATCCACCAGAATGACGTTTACGATATTGCGGCCATGTGCCAGCGGTGCGCTATTCTCCACCATATAGGTGGAGATTGTTTCAAACTGATCGATACTCCACGCAGTCATGATGAGCAGAAAAATCAACACCCCCATCATGGCTGCGACAAAGCCGTCTCGTATACGCTCAAGACTGGTTGAGAGGTTCGAAAACCGCGGCAACCGGAACAACACTAATACCAGCAAGATAACGGTAAGGGTCTCAACCAGTAGCTGGGTGATCCCCAGGTCAGGAGCGCTAAAGAGAATAAAGAGCAGCGCGATAGAGAAGCCCATAATGCCGACGGACACCACAGCACCTAGACGGGAGCGGGAAATCGTCGCAAAGAGCGCGCCCATCACCATCGTGCCCACAACGATTATTTCGTGAAAGCGAACATCCAACGTAAACGCTAGCTGGGGGGAGTGACGCAGCAAGATTGAGTTGCCGATCAATCCAATAAGCACCAGCAGCATCACCAGAATGTAATTTCGCATGTAGCCGTTTTGCAGCAGATGCGTTTGCCACTCGGAGAAGCGCACAACACCGTTCATGAATCCTTCGTAGCCAGCCTCAGGACCATGGCGCATGACCGGCGCCAATATAGACAGTTTTGCGCGAACACGATCCCACCGCTTAAACAGTAAAAAGCCCAGCCCGAGGCTAACGATCGACATAATCAACGCAGCATTAATGCCGTGCCAAAGCGAGAGAGATACCGCTAGCGGCTGCCCAGCCACCGCCGTTGCGGCCGCTGTCAAGAGTGCGTCGCCACCCAGTACGGCGGGGAGCAGCCCCAGCGAAAGTGACCCCACTACCAATAAGCCTGGGCCAAGCAACATACTAAAAGGTGCTTCATGGGGTGTTTTAGGCGTTTCGTGGCGATGCCCATAAAACGGCCGAAGGGCAATAATCGCCGCCACCGCGATGGTTAGAATGGCAGACATAAACGCAAAGAGTATCAATAGTGCTCTGAACCCATCAGCGCCAAACACTGCCTCAAGCATCAACTCCTTTCCGATAAATCCAAAGAGCGGCGGCACACCCGCTAGCGAAAGTGCCGCTATCATGGCAATGGCTGCCGTTATCGGCATTTGCTTGCGTAACCCGCCCATGGCCGTCACGTCTTTGGTGCCGGTTTCATGATCCAAAATACCGGCCACCATAAAGAGCGCGCCTTTATACATGGAGTGGCCCAGCAAGAACGTCACAAAGGCAGTCATTGCATAATCAGTGCCGATCCCCACTAGCATGGTCAAGGTGCCCAAGGCCATGATGGTGGAGTATGCGAGCAGCTTCTTAATATTGGTATGCTGGATCGCCAGGAAAGCGCCCGTAAGCATCGTAGTCGCACCCACTACAGAGAGAACACCTACCCACAGCGCTGTACCGCCTAACTCCGGCTGCAACCGCGCCAGTAGATAAATGCCCGCTTTCACCATGGTCGCCGAGTGTAAGTAAGCGGATACAGGGGTGGGCGCCGCCATGGCGTTGGGCAACCAGAAATGGAAAGGGAACTGGGCCGATTTGGTAAAAGCGCCAAGCAGTAAGCAAATTAACATCGGTGTATAAAGAGCATGCTCACGCAAGTCGCTCTCCATTTGGCCGATGTCTGAGAATGACCAGCCACCGCTTGCCACACCTAGCAGCACTAGCCCTGCCATCAGCGCAAGGCCGCCCGCTACGGTGACAAACAGCCCCTGACGTGCCGACTTCCGCGCCTCAATATCGGTGTGATTAAAACCGATTAGCAGGTAAGAGGTAATACTGGTGAGCTCCCAAAATATAAACAGGGTAATCAGCCCGTCAGCAAGCACTAACCCAAGCATTGAGACCATGAAGGCCAGCAGTGCTAAATGAAAGCGCGCAATATCCTCGTGCCCTTTTAAGTAGCCACCTGCGTAGATTAAAACGCAGGTGCCTATCACGGTAATCAGCAGCCCAAAGAGCAGTGATAAACCATCAAGCATAAACGTCAAGCTAATGCCCAGCGAAGGTACCCACTGCCATTCCAGTAGCAACGGGCCGTCATTAAGTACTGAGGGGGCTTGGCTGAATAGCCAAGCAGCCAGCAAGGCTGGATACAGCGCTAGCACCATGCTTGCACGCTGACCAAACCAGCGGTTAAGCAGTGGCGACGACGCGGCCAGCACAAATCCCAATAATACGGCGAGTTGCATCTAGCAAAATCTCCTGAGTAACAAACTGCTTTTCCCGTATGGAAAAACCCCATGCGGCATGATGCCTTTTCACTATTATCCAAGGCTGCAAGCGGGCATAGAACCACTTTTGCTTAGGATGTAACACTAAAGTGCGATAGGCGTAAGTCGCCTACCATCCAAGCGGCTGCCTCTATAAACTTGGCTGTGTTAGCAGACAAGGCCGTGTTAGATAACAGGAATCTTCAGGTTGTAAACCTTATATCAGGCACCTGCGGGTTACCAGTCATGCATCTTAACGCGCCTTTTTCGCTAGCACTAACCCCTAAGCCCTTATCTGCAGCGTAGTCTATCTACTGATAGCATCCGCTGCCGCCCAGAATGTGGAACGCTAGCAATGCCGCTGCTATGGATACCACTGTTAACCCTGGTTGGCACGTTAGTGCCGTTACTAACTGTCTCTCGCGGACGATTGTTCTGCACCGCCGCGACAGCAATCGTTCCCATTACCGCCCTAGCCCTACTGCTTAGCCACCTGCCGATACTACTAGACGGTGGTACGGTATCACAGCAGCTAAGCTGGATACCGTTGTTAGGACTAGACCTTGCCCTACGAGTTGACGGCCTAACCCTACTGTTTGGTCTGCTCATCTTGGGCATCGGCAGTTTAATCATCATTTACGCGGGCTATTACCTCTCTAGCAGCGAAAATGACGGGCGGTTCTTCTCTTACATGATGCTGTTCATGACCGCTATGCTCGGCATTGTCATGGCCGACAATTTGCTGCTTTTATGGCTGTTCTGGGAACTTACTAGCATTGCCTCTTTTTTACTGATTGGTTTTTGGGGACACCGTAGCGATGCGCGGCGCGGAGCACGCATGGCCCTTACCGTCACTGGTGCTGGCGGTTTGGCATTGCTAGCCGGTATTTTGCTTATAGGCCATGAAGTAGGTAGTTTTGCGCTGCCCGACGTACTGGCCGCTGGCGATCAGTTGCGCCAAGCATCCACCTACCCTGTCATTATGGCCTTGGTATTACTGGGCGCCTTTACTAAATCGGCCCAGTTCCCCTTCCATTTTTGGTTACCCCACGCCATGGCCGCGCCCACCCCCGTGTCCGCCTACCTGCACTCATCCACCATGGTAAAAGCGGGGATTTTTCTTCTCGCTCGGCTACATCCGGCATTAGGCGACACGTCATTATGGTCGATCAGTCTAACACTAGCAGGCTTGGCTACGCTCGTGTACGGCGCCTGGTTCGCCTTATTAGAGCGTGATTTAAAAGGTATTTTAGCCTTTTCAACGGTAAGCCATCTTGGATTAGTGGTGCTACTGCTTGGCTTGAATACGCCGCTGGCGATTGTCGCAGCCCTTTTTCATATTCTTAACCATGCGCTGTTCAAAGCAACGCTGTTTATGAGCGCTGGCATTATCGACCACGAAACCGGCACACGGGATATCAGGCGCCTAGGTGGGTTATGGTCCCTTATGCCTATCACCGGAACATTAACGCTTATGGCCGGCGCAGCAATGGCGGGCTTCCCTCCGTTTAATGGCTTTCTATCGAAAGAGATGCTGCTGACCAAGGCCTTAGCCACCGATCTATTTGGTGGCCTAGGCAGCGTGATTCCATTACTGGTGCTGGTAGGCGCCACCCTGTCAGTGGCTTACTCACTGCGCTTGGTATATTGCGTATTTTTTGCTCCTAACGATAATCCACCGGAGGAATCACACACTCCCCACGACCCGCCTAAAGGCATGTACCTGCCGGGTTTAATGCTTGCCTGTTTGTGCCTGCTCGTAGGCCTGTTCCCCATGACGCTAGCCGCCCCTCTCATTCGCACGGCAAGCATTGCAGTACAAGGGGATAACGCACCGCTTTTCGTTTTTGCACTGTGGCACGGGATTAACCTACCGCTCTTAATGAGCTTGTTCGCAATCCTCGGCGGTATCATTTTATTGTGGCGGCATAAAAACATTAGCAGCTTAGCCTCTTTGCTACCTACACCTAGCGCCCCGGCCCTGTTTGAAAAAGCTGTCACCCGCCTTATTAAAGCCTCGCTTTGGATAACGCTACGTTTAGAAAACGGCTCCCTGCAGCGTTATCAAGCGCTTCTTCTATTATCGGCTCTTGGCATGACTGCGCTCGGCCTTAGTCAATTGGATACATTGGCTGGAAACGTAGACATGCAGCCAATTGACGGGCTTACACTATTAGGTGCCAGCGTGATGATGATTGGCGCCATTGGCAGCGCGCTTGCACACCGCTGGCGACTAGTATCACTGCTAATGCTTTCCATGGTGGGGCTTACCGTCTCGCTTACGTTTATCCGCTTTTCAGCACCCGACCTCGCAATGACGCAGCTATCCGTTGAAGTGGCGTCAATGATACTGCTAATACTGGCCCTGTTTTTCCTCCCTCAGCGGCCCCCTCGCTGGGTCTCCTCGCGGCGAATCGTACGGGATGTTTTACTGGCAGGTTCATTAGGGTTAGTTATTGCTGGATTGAACTATGCCCTTCTAACCCGGGAAGTGCTGAGCATTTCTGATTACTTCCTCACCAACAGTGTGCCTGGCGGCGGCGGCACCAACGTCGTCAACGTAATTTTGGTTGATTTCCGCGGGTTCGATACGTTAGGGGAAATTACCGTACTCACTCTTGCCGGGCTAGCGACCTATAAACTGCTTAACCGGCTGCGGCTATTTAAGCCCTCCGGTAACCTTGAAGGGATTCGCTGGTCGCGCCATCGCTACCCGATGATTCTTGAAGTAGTCGCTCAAATCATTTTGCCGCTGGCACTGCTTGTCTCGGTCTATATTTTCTTACGTGGGCACAACCAACCCGGCGGCGGCTTTATTGCGGGGTTAATTACCGCTATCGCACTACTATTGCAGTACATTGCACGGGGCTACGAATGGACCAGCCGCCGCTTGCCGCTATCGTATCCGGTTATTTCAGTAATTGGCCTTGTCATAGCCGTACTCACCGGCTTGGGAAGCTGGCTGTTCGGGTATCCCTTCTTAACCTCCTCGTTCGGCTACTTTAATATTCCGCTTGTTGGCAAAACAGAGCTAGCAACGGCGCTACTGTTCGACTTGGGGGTCTATCTTGCGGTAGTGGGCGCCACGCTGATGATTTTGGTGAACCTGGGCAGCGTTACCACAGCGCATCGCCCTACGCTCAAAACCACGGAACAAACGGCATCAAAAGAGGGCAATAAATAATGGAGCTGCTTTTTTCGTTGGTAACCGGAGTATTAAGCGCTAGCGGTATTTATTTACTGCTTCGAGGTCGCACCTTCTCAATTATCGTAGGACTTGCGTTGCTCTCCTATGCGGTCAACCTGTTTTTATTTTCAACCGGTGGCCTGCATACCCACTCAGCGGCGGTGATAGGTGCCTCAGCCGCACCTGCCGACCCTCTCCCTCAGGCACTGGTATTAACGGCCATCGTAATTGGTTTTGCCATGTCTGCGTTCATGGTCATTCTTGCGATACGAGCGCGCGCCGAGCTAGGTAATGACCACGTGGATGGTAAGCAAGGTGAAGAAGGAAGCACCCGCTAATGAGCCAGCACCTGCTAGTTTTTCCTATTCTTTTACCCATGCTGACTGCGCTTGGTTTACTGCTCATGGGGCAAGCCCCCAGCGCGCTGCAGCGGCGTATTAGCATTATCTCAACCGCACTATTAGTGGTGCTATCGGGCGTACTACTGGTACATGCCAATAGCGATATTATCAATATTTATAACCTGGGGAACTGGCAGGCACCGTTTGGCATTGTGCTGGTATTAGATCGCCTCTCAGCACTGATGGTGGCACTCACCGCCGTACTGGCTTTAGGGTGCATCCTGTTTGCCAGCGCAGGAGATGATGGCCGCGGGAGTAACTTTCACGGCATTTTTCAGCTTCAATTGCTGGGTTTAAACGGCGCCTTTTTAACTGGAGACTTATTCAACCTCTTTGTATTTTTTGAAATCTTACTGCTGGCTTCCTACGCGTTGCTTATGCATGGCGGTGGTAAAGCGCGCATTGGCGCAGGACTTCACTATGTTGTGCTTAATCTAGTGGGTTCAGCGCTGTTCATAATTGCCCTTGGGATACTGTATGGCGCCACTGGCACGCTCAACATGGCAGATATGGGGCATCGCATTGCCCAGATGGATGAGGCTAATGCCGCGCTGGTGACCGCGGGGGCTTTACTGCTTACCGTCGTATTTAGTTTGAAGGCCGCTATTTTACCCCTCTATTTTTGGTTACCGAGCACCTATGCCTCTGCGCCCGCACCGGTAGCAGCGCTGTTTGCGATTATGACAAAGGTCGGTTTATATGCCCTGCTTCGGGTTCAAACGCTAGTATTTTCGGAAAGCCCAGCCATTGTTTATATCGATAATTGGCTTTGGTGGGGCGGCTTGGCAACCCTTTTGTTGGCGGGCATTGGCGTTTTAGCCGCTCGTGATCTTCGCACCCTAGTGGCATATTTAGTGCTTGTTTCTGTCGGCACGCTAATGAGCGGGGCTGGTATGGGTCACATCTCAGGCACGGGGGCTTTGCTCTATTACCTCGTGCACACCACGCTCATCGCTGGAGCACTGTTCCTGCTAGCTGAGCTGATCGGTCTACAGCGGGGCAAGGCGGGCACGCGCTTAGTACGTGCCCGCAAGCTTCATCAACCAGCCCTGCTTGGCGGTATGTTTTTGATAGGAGCCGTCGCCATGGCGGGCCTGCCCCCCTTAGCTGGGGCATTGGGCAAATTACTCTTGATGCAGGCTGCGGATAGCGCACAGAGGCTATGGCTGTGGCCACTATTACTTTTGGCTGGTTTAGCGGCCATGATTGCCCTCTCTCGGGCTGGCTCGGTGTTTTTCTGGGCGAGCTACAAAGGTGCTCCCAGCGGGCCACGTATCACTCCCTTGCAGCTATCTGGCGTAACGTGGTTATTGATTAGCGCGCCGCTGTTAGTGTTACTGGCGGGGCCTGTAAGCGAATACACTCAAGCCACTGCTGAGCAACTTGCTTCGCCACAGCGGACTATTCAGACCATACTGCCCGAAGTAAATCCTTCAGATTTTGCTTTGCGCGATAAGGAGGAGCAGTAATGTTTGCCCGCTATTTTCCCGCACCTGCCCTGTCACTAATACTATTAATCACCTGGCTTCTAATGGTGAGAAGCTTGGCTTTCGGCCAACTGCTACTAGGAGTGCTGCTAGCAATTGGCATACCGCTGCTAACCCGCGCTTTTTGGCTGCCTTTCCCCCGGGTTAAACACCCTATAAAGCTCGTACGTTTTGTCTTACGGGTACTTGCCGATATCGTAGTCGCCAACTTGCACGTTAGCTTATTAATTTTGAGCCCCAAGCGGACACCGCACCCAGGCTTTATTGAGTACCCACTACAAGTACAGGATCGGCTAGCCATTACTCTCTTGGCCAATACCATCACCATGACGCCTGGCACTGTTTCCACCAATATTCGGCTAGATCATACGTCGCTGCTTATTCATGTATTGGATATGGAGGATGAGCAGGCTCTTATTCAAGACATTCATGAGCGTTACGAGCGTCCCATTAAGGAGATTTTCGAATGCTAGCCATCGCCCTTTGGATCAGTTTGACACTAATAGTGCTAGCACTCGCAATGAATGTTTACCGCTTACTTATAGGCCCAGACATACCCGATCGATTGCTAGCGCTAGATACCATGTATGTCAACGCAATTGCGCTTATCGTAATTGCTGGGCTTTGGTTCAACACAAAAACGTACTTTGAAGCTGCCATGTTAATCGCCTTACTCGGCTTTATCAGCACCATGGCAATTTGTCGATACTTGCTACGCGGCGATATTATTGAGTAACGGAGGCTGACATGACATTTGCTATTATGATTGAGGCTTTGGTATCGCTTCTGCTTATTTGCGGCGGGATGTTTGCCTTTACTGGCTCGCTTGGCATGCTGCAGTTCAAAGACTTTTTCATGCGCTTACACGGGCCCACCAAAGGCACTACGCTAGGCATCGGCTGTGTGCTGATTGCTTCAATGGTTTACTTTACAACCACCCAGCGTGAACCCCACATGCAAGAGCTATTAATTACCCTGTTTCTGTTTTTAACTGCCCCCGTGACAGGTCACATGCTGGCAAAAACAGGACTACACATGCATTTACGCTTTACCACCAGCACCCGTGGCTCGCTGCCTGAACTTCTGGATGAAGATGTGGGGCAAAACCGAGTAGCAAAACCCGGCCGCCCCAAACGCCCTGGCAGTATCAAAAACCGCCGCCGCCAGCTGCTAAAAGCCCGTGGCAGATAAGCGCATTACGCTATACAGGTAGATAATTAACACAGCCAACCCGATAGTTCATTATTCACGACGGCTAACAGCGCATCGATATGATCATCCCGGTCATTTAAGCAAGGAATATAGCTGAAGGTTTCGCCCCCGGCTTCCATAAAGCTGTCGTGGATTTCCTCTTTAATCTCCTCCAGTGTTTCCACACAGTCCGATGAGAAGGCGGGTGACATAATAGCGATGTGCTTATGCCCCTGCTTAGCCAACGCCGCCACGTGATCAACGGTTTGTGGCCCTACCCATTTTTCGGGACCAAACTGTGACTGAAAAGCGGTATCTACTTCTTCTTTGGTGAAGCCAAGCTTCTCACGCATTAGGCGCGTCGTTTTCTGGCACTGGCAGTGGTAGGGGTCACCTTCCAGCAGATAACGTTCCGGCACCCCGTGGTAACTCGCCACCAGTTTCGTGGGACGGCTTTCAAAACTGTCGTAAGCCTCTTGCACCGAGTTAGCTAACGCCTGAATGTACGCTGGGTGTTCAAAGTAGGCAGGCACGGTCCTAATATAAGGCTGCCATTTCATCTTCATCAGTGTACGAAACGCCTGGTCATTAGCGGTGGCCGTGGTGGGCGAACCATACTGGGGATAAAGCGGGAAAAAGACGATGCGCTCGCATCCCTTCTCCTTCATCCGGTTTAGCACACTTTCAGTGGAGGGATTACCGTAACGCATACAAAAATCAACCTCTACATTATCGCCGTAGAGGGCTTTGAGTCGCTCGGCCATCTTTTCCGTTTGCGCACGGGTAGTCGTTAGCAGAGGGCTTTCGTTTTTATCAGTATTCCAGATACTTTTGTACGCATGACCCGACGAAAAGGGACGTTTCGTCAAAATAATGAGCTGAAGCAGTGGCTGCCATTTCCAACCGGCATAATCCACCACCCGCTTGTCGGATAGGAACTCATTCAGGTAGCGACGCATTGACCAGTAGTCGGTAGCATCCGGCGTGCCAAGATTGGCCAGCACTACCCCTACCTTCGCACGGGGCACAGCCGGATGGTCACTTGGCGCGTGGGCCAAGCGGCCTGCTCCTGGCTGATCCTTCACAACGCTATCGGTCATACGTCTACTCCTAAAAGACTACTTTTAATGGCTAAAATAGTAACACTTTCCAGCAAAGTTACGGCATAAAGTTATACTATCAACATTATTTGTATAACTATAGGCAAATTCATGTCCAAGCCTTTACTACTCGTACTCGGTGATCAGCTGTCCCTTTCACTCACAGCGATAAAAGATGCCCCCCCTAATGCGGTGGTAGCCATGTGCGAAGTCGCGGATGAAGCTCGCTATGTCCCCCATCATATACATAAAATCGGCCTCTTTATGGCCGCCATGCGACACTTTGCCCAAACCCTGAGAGACAAAGGCTTCCAGGTTCACTACAGCCGAATTGACGATGCAGACAACACTCAGTCACTTCTTAATGAAGCAGAACGGATTGCCAAACAGTACGGCTGCGATCAGATACGTGTTACCCGCCCTGGGGAGTGGCGACTGTGGAACGATATAACGGCGCGCAAAGACGCCGCCTTGCCATGGACATTATTAGAAGATGAGCGTTTTTTCACCACCCCAGACGACTTCGCTAGTTGGGCCAGAGGGCGTAAACAGCTGCGCCTAGAATACTTCTATCGCGAACAGCGTAAGCGCACGGGGCTGTTGATGGAAGGCGATGCACCAGCCGGTGGTAAGTGGAATTTTGATCACGATAACCGTGAACCTATTAGTGCAGCGCTTAGCTTTCCAGCGCTGCCCCAGCACAGCCAAGATGAGTTAACCCGGGAAGCGCTCAGAGATGCGCAGCACCATTTTAGCGAGCATATGGGGTCACTGGATAACTTCAACTTGCCCGTGACACGCCGCCAAGCGCTGGTAGATTTAAAACACTTTATTGACCATGGGCTAGCGGACTTTGGCCGCTATCAGGATGCCATTAGCGATATCGAGCCGTTTTTATATCATTCTCGACTATCTGCGGCCCTCAATATTGGCCTGCTAACCCCCCATGAAGTGTGCGAAGCGGCGGAACAGCAGTATCACATAGGCAAGGCCCCCATTAATGCCGTAGAGGGTTTTATCCGCCAAATACTCGGCTGGCGGGAGTATGTACGCGGGCTTTATTGGACGCAAATGCCCAGCTATAAGCAACAAAACGGACTCAGCGCCAAGCGCGATCTACCAAAGTTTTATTGGGACGGAAACACCGACATGCGTTGCCTACAGCGCGCCATACAAATGACCATCGACAATAGCTATGCCCACCATATCCAGCGATTAATGGTGACGGGTAACTTTGCCCTGCTATGTGGTGTAAAGCCTGAAGCGCTTTGCGACTGGTACTTAGCCGTGTATGCCGATGCCTGCGAGTGGGTGGAGCTACCCAATACGCTGGGTATGGTTCTCCATGCCGACGGTGGCTTGATGGGCTCCAAGCCTTACTGTGCATCGGGTAAGTATATCGACAAAATGTCTGACCACTGCCAACACTGTCGCTACACCCCTAAACAAGTAACAGGGCCTAACGCTTGCCCCCTTAACAGTCTTTATTGGCATTTTTTAGAAACTAACGCCGAGCAGCTAAATCGCAACCCCAGGATGAGGCTGATTTACGGCTCCCTTTCCCGCATGAAGGAAGAGAAGCGCGAGGCTATCCGTCAACAGGCAGAGCAGTTTCTCTCAACATTAGAAACGCGCCCAGGTTATGGGCTACCTAGCCACACTCAAGGTTATCAAAAGGAGTCGTATCAATGAGCCGTTTTTCTACGCTTCAAGCAGCTGCGCCCGTCACACTTTTTCACGATGGTCACTGCCCTTTCTGTCGGGTCGAAGTTGAATGGCTTTCGAAGCACCGACATCAAGAGCAGGTCAAACTGATAGATATTCAAAGCAACGACTTCAACGCCGCTAAGCTTGGGCGTTCGTTTGATGACATGATGGGGCAGCTTCACTTACTTGATAATAAAGGGATATGGTATGTAGGCATGGATGCCAGCCGGGCCCTTTATGCAGTACTGGGTTACCGGCGGCTAGTAAGGCTATCTTGCTTACCGGGCCTGCGAAGCGCAATGGATGCAGGCTACCGATTTTTTGCCCGCCGCAGAATCCGGCTAGGGCAGTGGTGGGAAAAACGACAAGCTAAATAATGAACCGATTACACATATACGGGCGTTTTTTGACCAAACTCGCCAAACCCACTGCTTAAAACACGAGCGGCATGCGAGATGTTAACGGCTCGCTATAGTGGGCATCGCGTCCGATCACTTCATCTTGCGGCACATGCTGAACTAGATACGCGCGATGAATGCCTGCTCGCTTAAGTTCCAGATAGACGTCATCTAGCGAGCGAAACAACATCGGTTTATGACGTTGCGTCAGCATATGTCGCTCACCTTCAACATCTTCAAGCTCAACCTGATAGAAGCGGCTGCCTGAGTGGGTAATAACGCGAATTTCGAAGTTGTCGTGGTTTGCGACAAACTGTTTAAGCTCTTTTAGCTCCATGGTTCCCTCCTGTTATTAGACATTGTCATGGGCAAAGCATCCCGCAAACCCATGACAATAATGTTACCTTGGCACTAACTTCATGAGACGGCAACTTAACAAAAGAGTTCCTGACCAAAACGTCAACTTATGCGTTCAATTATTGATATTCAGACGGGTCGATAGCCTTGCCTAGTGAATTGCGATCAATCCAGTTTCCGCCTTTGGTTTCCTTATAACGAAAGACAACCTTGTCACCAACCGCCACAGGCAACTCGCCATCTTCGGTTTGGTAACTGTACTTCTCCCCTTCCACCACCAGGAAGTAGCGGTAAAGGTCAGGCATTCCCAACCACTCTTTAAATGGCCCTTCGCGCTCTAGCGACTGCAACTCCCCGCGGCCCTCCAGCTTAGGAAGACGCTTTCGGTTACCACGTCTAAAACCACCTGCCATTTTCTACTCCTGTCTATCTGCTTCGAAAGAGGGGCGAGCATTATACGACCTGCCCTGCTCCACACAAGTTAATTACCCGCATCTGCGTTAACCGCCTACGCATACGTTAATCGCCAAACGCTTCGCCGTAGCGATCGGGCGCTAGATCTTCAAACCGGGTGTATTTACCTATAAACGCCATGTGCACCGTGCCGATAGGCCCGTTACGCTGCTTGCCAATAATCAGTTCCGCAATCCCTTGGTTGTCAGGGTTGTCCGGATTATAGACTTCATCACGATAAACAAAGGCGATAACGTCCGCATCCTGTTCAATCGCTCCCGATTCCCTTAGATCCGACATCACCGGACGTTTGTTAGGGCGCTGCTCCAATGAACGGTTTAGCTGGGAAAGCGCTACCACGGGGCACTGAAACTCTTTTGCCAACCCTTTTAGAGAGCGTGAAATCTCAGAAATTTCGCCCGTACGGTTTTCAGAAAATCCGGGGATCTGCATTAGCTGCAGATAGTCGATCATAACTAACGCCATATTGCCGTGCTCACGCACGACCCGACGCAGCCGCGAGCGCATCTCGTTCGGTGAGAGTGCAGCCGTATCGTCAATAAACAGTTGCTTGTCTTTCAGCAGGTTGACCGCTGAGGTAAGTCGTGGCCAGTCTTCGTCTTCTAACTGGCCTGAACGCACCCGAGTTTGGTCAATCCGGCCAAGGGATGAAAGCATACGTAGCATTAGCGATTCGGCGGGCATCTCCATAGAGAACACCATAACCGGCTTATCGCTAGCAATAACCGCGTGCTCTACCAAATTCATTGCGAAGGTGGTTTTACCCATGGAGGGGCGCCCGGCGATAATTACCAAATCAGAGGGCTGCAGCCCAGATGTCATCTCATCTAAATCGCGGAACCCGCTGGAAAGCCCGGTCATTTCACCTTTGAGATTGAACAGCTCATCAATGCGGTCAACTGCTTTGGTGAGTAGCTCACTCATGCCAATCGGGCCACCGGTTTTCGGACGCTCTTCAGCGATCTGAAATACCAGCCGTTCGGCCTCATTGAGCAGTTCGTCAGCCGGCCGCCCTTGTGGGGAGAAAGCCCCGTCGGCTATTTGATTTGCCGCGCGGATAAGCTTACGCAGCGTCGCTCGTTCACGCACAATATCCGCATAGGCGCGGATATTACTAGCTGAGGGGGTGTTACGGGCAAGCTCGGCTAGAAATGCCAACCCACCCACCGTATCGAGCTGATCTCTGGCTTCAAGCGCTTCAGAGAGCGTTATCACGTCCAGCGGCTGCCCAGACTCCGCCAAATGAATCATCACGTTGAAGACGAGGCGATGTTCGTAGCGATAAAAGTCGTCGGTCACTAAGCGCTCTGAAACGTTATCCCAGGCTTGGTTATCCAACATTAGCCCGCCTAACACCGACTGCTCCGCCTCTAGCGAATGCGGCGGCAACTTCAGCGCTGCCGTTTCCTGATCAGCAGAAGGCTTGTCCTGCATAGCGAGCTCCTTGACAGTAATACGTAGCCAACAACGATACTTATCTTAATGAGAAACCACTGCCCCCAACCACGGAAGTTAGCAGACCCAATGGCGTTCTAAAAACAACGGCCTACCTATACAGCCGAGGGTTTTGAACGACACTTGGCTGGCATTTCATATAGCCAAAACAATGCCGATTACAATCGGGCGTCTACAAATAACAAAGGGCGCGGGAATCCCCGCGCCCTTTGAGGCGTCAGCGTTGGCGAGAGCGTTTACTCTGCGACAACGACCACGCGTACAACAGCGTCAACATCTGCATGCAGGTGAAGAGCGATGTCATATTCGCCAGTTTGACGAATCGGGCCTTGCGGCATACGCACTTCGCTCTTGGCAACGTCGATGCCAGCGGAGGAAATAGCGTCAGCCAGATCGCGAGGACCAATAGAGCCGAACAGCTTGCCTTCATCACCGGCTTTAGAAACCAACGACAGTTCGATGTCGTTAAGTTGCTCTGCACGGGCTTCGGCTTCTGCTTTACGCTCAGCGGCTTGGGCTTCAAGCTCAGCACGCTGCGCTTTGAACGCCTCTACGTTCTCTTTGGTGGCCGGTACGGCTAAGCCGTAAGGTACCAAGTAGTTACGACCATAACCAGGCTTCACAGTGACCTTGTCACCCAGGCCGCCCAACTTACCAATATTATCGAGCAGAATGACTTCCATCTCGTAAACCTCTTGTCAATTGCTGCGGGCAAGGCGTGCGCGAACGTTCGCGAATGTGTCAATCAGCCCCAACAGCAGCACAATGAGAATCGTGGGCCAGGTCGTGATCAGTAGCACATAAAATGCTACCAGCCACAGCCCGTTCATCCCCTTTAATCCAATAAACCCGTGCACTAACGCAACGCCAGCAACCAATAGCGGAATCCAGCCCAACATTGCCAAAGCATGCGCCCCTAGCATCATCCCAACCACCCCGAGCACTACTAAAATAGCCAGCTCTTTGGGGGCTAGACGTAGCGAGTGAAACTCTTCACGAAAGCCGCCTGGGTTATAAAGCCCAGCCTGCCAACTTCGTGCTAAAGCTAAACACGCAATACCTGCTAAAAGTACAACTAAGCCCGTCACACCTCCCACCACTATCGCGGCAAGTGTCTGGGTGTCATACCCCTGGTTAGCAAACTCTGTGAGCATACGATCGACTTCGTCGGAACCCTCTCGCAACTGCTCCAGCATTAGCTGGGTTCCACCTGGTGGGCTAAAGATGCCAAGCTGAACCATTACCGCAGCGGCTATTGCCCCTACGATTAAGGCTTCGCTCCAACGCATCCTTTCTCTCAAGATGACGGCCATTAGCGTTACCAGCAATACGCTGGCAAGCGGAATCACGTCACCCTGTGCCCACCAAAAACCTGCCGGCAGCGCGGCTGCGATAATGACCGGTAGCGCAGGGGCAAAGCCTTTGCGCAAGGTCATTAACGCTGCAATGGCTGCTCCTAACCAAAACAGCCAGGGCACTAGCGTTGCTAGCGCTGCCCCGCCTGCGGCATAGGGCGTGCCCCGCATCAGCCATCGTGCTAGTGCCAGCATCACGTTAAACGCTTACTGGTGGCTATCGGAGTAGGGCAGCAGTGCCAGATAACGCGAACGCTTGATAGCAGTCGCCAACTGACGCTGATAGCGTGCTTTGGTACCGGTGATACGGCTCGGAACGATCTTGCCGGTTTCGGTGATGTAAGCCTTCAGCGTGTCGAGATCTTTGTAATCGATCTGCTTGACGCCTTCAGCGGTGAAGCGGCAAAACTTACGGCGACGGAAAAAACGTGCCATGGACTAGCTCCTTAAAACGTGCAGTGGATAGAATCAGGCAGTTTCTTCAGCTTCTTCGCGCGGCTTTTCTTCGCGACGCGGACGCTTTTCTTCTGCCGGTTTCATCATCGGAGAAGCTTCAGTGATCGCTTCTTTGCAGCGAACTACTAGGCTGCGGATGATGGCATCGTTGAAACGGAAGATGTTCTCGATCTCGTCGAGTGTCTCACCGGTACATTCAACGTTCATCAGCACGTAGTGGGCTTTGTGGATCTTGTTGATCGGGTAAGCCAAGTGACGGCGACCCCAATCTTCTAAGCGATGCACAGTACCCGCATTCTCGGTAACAATGCTGGTGTAGCGCTCGACCATAGCCGGCACTTGCTCGCTCTGATCCGGGTGGACCATAAACACGATTTCGTAATGACGCATGGAATCTCCTTGCGGTTTGACAGCTTCCGGTGTGTTTGCGCAAAAACGCTAGACGACAGGGAAGCAAGGAGTTAACTGAAATGCCCGGGCTTACCGCAAACAGCAATGGGAGCCAAGACATCAAGCAGAACTGTGTTTTGTACTGGCTATCAGCCAATAACTTGCGCCCGCTTATAGATAAACGGGCGCAAGCATTTTAGTGGGCAGGTAGTTAACTTGCAAGCTGTCGTTGTCGAACGGCTTCAAACAAACAAATACCCGTGGCGACTGAAACGTTCAGACTAGAGACCTGCCCTGCCATAGGCAGCTTGGCTAAATTGTCGCAAGCCTCCCGCGTCAGGCGGCGCATCCCCTTCCCTTCGGCACCCATAACAAGCGCTGTTGGCCCGGTCATATCAATCTCAAACACACTAGCCTCAGCCTCCCCAGCCGTCCCGGTAATCCAAACGCCGGCGTCTTTTAGCTTGGCTAAGGTGCGTGAAAGGTTGGTCACTTGGTAAACGGGCACCACTTCAGCGGCTCCACAGGCTACTTTGCGCACAGTGGCATTCAGGGGCGCTGCTTTATCCTTCGCGACAATGACACCATGGGCACCCGCGGCATCGGCACTCCGCAAGCAGGCGCCAAAATTATGCACGTCGGTAACCCCGTCTAGCACCAACAGCAGCGGAGGTGTCGGCGCCTGCCAAGCACGCAGTTTTAGCCAAAGCGATTCTTCTCCCTCGGGCACCAGCGGCGGGCAAAACGCCACAACGCCCTGATGAGCCGCACCTTGGGTGAGCTGATCTAACAGCTCCCGAGGCTGCTCTTTAATACGTGCACCCCGCGCCTGCGCATTGGCAACCACTTCTTTTAGGCGAGTGCCTGCACCTTGCTGAACCCATAATTCACGGGGCGTTTCGCCTCGCTCTAACAGGCTTTCAAGCGCGTGAACGCCGTACACGTGATCTAACCCATCAGGGGTACGGACAACCGGACGCGAGCTGCGCCGAGATGACGCCGACTTCATGCTCACTCCTTATTCGGCGCAGGTTTACGCGAGCCGTTACGCGTACGACGCGGCCCCCGGCGCGTTGGCTGTTTATCTGATGGGGCCGCAGATTTTTCAGCGCCCCCGTCTTTTCCACCACTCTCTCCACCACTCTCTCCACCACGACGTTTGCGCGGCTGACGACGCGGGCGCGGCTTCTCATCGGCCAGGCCAAAATCAATCTTGCGATCATCCATATCGACCCGCGCTACCTGCACCGTTAGGCCGTCGCCCAGTCGATAGGTGGTGCCTGTGCGCTCGCCCTTGAGCCGATGTTTTTCTGCCTCATAGTGGTAGTAGTCAGAGGGCAGCGAAGTAACGTGCACTAAACCTTCCACATAGAACGCATCAAGGCGCACAAACAAGCCAAACTGAGTCACCGAGGCAATGGTGCCGTCAAAGGTCTCGCCCAGCTTATCTGACATAAACTCACACTTGAGCCAGCTTTCAACGTCGCGGGTTGCCTCATCAGCACGCCGCTCGGTCATGGAGCAGTGTTCACCCAGCTCAAGCATTTGCTCAAAGGTGTAAGGACACCATTTACTCGGCGGCTCAACGGGCGAACCTTCGACACGCACCACGGTATTGGTTTGGCGCGGCCCGCGAATAACCGAGCGTATAGCCCGGTGTACCAGCAGGTCAGGATAGCGGCGAATTGGCGAGGTAAAATGGGCATACGCCTGATACGCCAAACCGAAGTGGCCTTCATTCTGGGGCGAATAGACTGCCTGATTCATCGAGCGCAGCATCACCGTTTGGATGATGTCAGCGTCTGGGCGATCAATAATCACTTCGCGCAACGCCTGATAGTCCTGGGGGGTAGGCATATCACCACCACCCACCGAAAGGCCCAATTCACTTAAGAAAAGGCGTAGCTTATCAAGTCGCTCTGGGGTTGGGCGCTCGTGGATACGGTAAAGCGCCGGCAAGTCGTGCTTATCTAAGAAGCGTGCCGTAGCGACGTTTGCGGCAAGCATGCACTCTTCGATTATCTTATGAGCATTGTTGCGGGTGCGAGGCACAATTTTTTCAATCTTGCGCTCATCGTTAAAGATAATTGCCGTTTCGGTGGTATCGAAATCAAGCGCCCCGCGCTCTTCCCGAGCCTCACGCAGCAAATGATAAAGCTCGTGCAGATTTTGCAGCGGCTTCACCAGATCCTGGTGCTGATTGCGCAGCGCCTCACCCTCTTCGCTCTCATTATCAAGTATGGCCGCTACCTTGTTATAGGTAAGCCGAGCATGTGACTTCATGACCGCTTCATAGAAGGAGTAGCGGCTAATGGCGCCGGTCTTTGAGATATTCATCTCACAGACCATCACCAAGCGATCGACATGAGGATTGAGTGAACACAAGCCATTAGAGAGTAGCTCGGGCAGCATGGGCACTACTTGGCCAGGGAAATAGACCGAGTTGCCGCGCGTACGCGCCTCATCGTCAAGCGCAGTGCCCGGACGCACATAGTGGGAAACATCAGCAATTGCGACCAACAGTTTCCAGCTACCCGACTTGGTTTTCCAGGCACATACCGCGTCATCAAAGTCTTTCGCAGACTCATCATCAATAGTCACCAGCGGTGTATCGCGCAGGTCCACCCGGTGCTGCTTATCCGCTTCCAGCACTTCCGCTGAGATACCGCTTGTTTGATCCAACACTTCAGGCGGGAACTCAGCAGGAATATCGTAGCTGCGGATGGCGATATCAATTTCCATGCCGGGGTCCATACGCTCACCCAACACCTCAATCACTTCACCCACCGGCTGAACGCGGGTTTCCGGCTGCCTAACAACTTTAGCTGAAATCACCTGACCATCTTTAGCACCTGCGCTGGCCGTATGAGGAATTATCACTTCTTGAGTGATGCGCGGATTCTCAGGAATAAGCACGCCAAACTCCGGCGTATTGCTACGATATACGCCCACTATGGTTTGGGTGTTACGTGAAATCACATCCGCAATTGTGGCTTCATCCCGGCCTCGGCGGTCACGCCCGCTCACTCGAACCAGCACGTGATCACCGTGGAAAACGCGACGCATTTGCCGCGGAGGCAGTACCAAGTCCGGCTTTTTGCCATCATCACGCAAAATAAAGCCAAAACCATCACGATGCCCCAGCACCTTGCCTTTGATCAAATCAAGCTTATCAATAAGTGCATAGGCACCACGACGATCGCGCAGCACTTGGCCATCGCGCTCCATCGCCGCCATCCGACGACGCACCGCCTCAAGATGATCCTCATCTTCAATGCCGAGCATTCGACTCATGTTTTCATGAGTAATCGGTTTGCCGTAGCTTTCTAAAGCAGCTAGCAAGTATTCGCGGCTAGGCGCTGGATTATCGTACTTTTGCGCCTCGCGCTCGGCGTGCGGATCATCACTCAACGTCCAATACTTCATGCGATCAACATCCTTAATTGCGTCTGCGGGAGGCGAATAATAGACGCAGCCAGTAAATGCTGCGGGTGAGAGTGTTCAGCTAGCGTTTTACAAGCTGGCTCAGCGGCTGGTTCAATTCCCATAAGGCTGAGTAAATTCATGTTTTGTTTGGTCATGTATGCAGTATAGCGCCGCATGTTCAATCACCCAACCATCCGGCGTCGTAAATGTGCGATTTATGGCATAAAAAAGGCCCTCTGGGGCTTGCATTTAACCGCGACCCGGGTATCATACGCGCCACTTGCCCAGATGGCGGAATTGGTAGACGCGCTAGCTTCAGGTGCTAGTGTCCGTATGGACGTGGAGGTTCAAGTCCTCTTCTGGGCACCAAACTATATTGTGTTACCCCCTTTACACGATGTAGCTAGGTGCAGCAGCAAGTAGTAAGACTTTAAGCAGTAAGGCTTATAGCAACAGGCAGTATGTTTGTATTCGCCCAGGTGGCGGAATTGGTAGACGCGCTAGCTTCAGGTGCTAGTGTCCGTATGGACGTGGAGGTTCAAGTCCTCTCCTGGGCACCATACGAATACAAACAGTCGTTAGAGATGATGCGCCCAGGTGGCGGAATTGGTAGACGCGCTAGCTTCAGGTGCTAGTGTCCGTGTGGACGTGGAGGTTCAAGTCCTCTCCTGGGCACCATTTTCAATGGCCCCGTCTGCATCTCTTTAAACGAAATTCTACGTAAAATTATTTCTGTTTATACCCCCTCTGTTTAGCCATTGACTTAGAATCCATTATTGTCCAAAGCAAATACGCTCTCTGTGGCGATACTTTTCTAAGCGTAGCCAGCCGCTCTAAATATAAGCCTGCCGCACTTGCAGGCATGGCGCCTTAATCAACTCTCGACGCCACTGCCCACCAGATATTAGCTAATCGCTTTCTTTCTAATCCCTTTTTTTGTTCTATTGAAAGCGCCCGGGCCTACGAGAGACATCTTCCAGCGCCCACCCTTGGGTACGTAGCTCTCCTTCCAGTACAGCCTCAAGCTCTGCCGATAGATTTGGAAAAAAGTTAAGCCCTGTTCGCGCTTCAACTTCATCAATGGTGACAAGGTAATCTTCAAGCGGCTCATTGCCCCTCACGTCTTGGGGCATAATAAAGGCAAGTGCAAGCGGTGCCTCATCGTGAGGCGCTACGATAATTTTGTAAAAGGCCTCAGGCACTTCTACAAAGCCCACCCGATTAAACACGTTATCCATAAAGCGCTCAGGGAATACTGGCCCGGTTACCACCTGCAAGCGCTCAAAGCGCGGAGCAAAATGATCCATCACGGACTGCTCAAGACGCTGCCAAAGCTGACGATTTAAGTTGGGCCGCTGGGGCGTCATATTGCTCATTAAGAACGTATCCACTTGAGCACTTCGTCCGTGCACGGCAGCAATGGCATAGTTGGGCGCCAGATGGCCTCTGTCGTAGCCGCTGCCTGCATAGCTATCAGCACTAATAGGCCATAACGTGCGCCAATCAGCTTGAAAGTTAGGCCTTGAGCCAATCCTCATATCATCTGGCACCGCAGTAACTTGATAGCTAACCCAGAGAGGGTTTACCCGCACGTCTGACCACCCCACTAGAAACCCATCGTTACGCAACACCCGGTGAAACGTAGTGGGATGAAATCCATCCCAGGTGGGCACGCCCATCCACGTGTAGGCATCCTGGTGCTGGCGCCCCTGGAACTCCCATAGTCCGGTTCCCACCACCACAAACAGCACGGCAATACCCAGACGTCGACCCTGGCGACGCCAGCGCAAAAGCGATTTCCCCAACTACCTTACTCCCCTGGAATACTTACCTACTAAGTACCTATCTTCTAAGCACTTATTTTAGTTGATTTTTCTATTTGATTATTTTTACGGGTTTGTAGTGTTCATTTGGCACTAACCGTTCGCAGGTGAAACGGCTACCAGCCAACCGAGAACATCGTTTCTAAATCGTGGCGGGAGTGCACCTGCATGGCATTAAGGGTTTCGGTATCACTGATTCCCTCCACGGCGTTAAGACGCTCGGTAACCAGTTCCGCCAAGCTTTCAAAGTCGCGGGTTCGCGCAATAGCAACCAAGTCGTAGCGGCCGCAAGTGGAGTAAACCTCGCTGATGCCTTCAACATCGGCTAGACGCTCGGCGACCGCTTTGACCTGGCCCTTTTCAGTATTAATTAAAATAACTGCGTTTTGCATAGCGCCCTCCTTGAAAAATAAATATAAAAACCGCAAAGCGGCAATCAGCCGAGTATAACAGCCCACCGGACAAGGCCAAGCACTGCGGCGTAACGTGACCAATTGTCGCGCTTTTCATAAGGTTATTCGCACAAATTTTTAGCATGCGCTAGCATGTAGCTGGCAACGTTTATGCACCATGTGTTGAAACGTTAAAGAGGTGGAACCACCACCCGTAACTATGATCTAACGTCAGTCCGTGACGATAAGGAGATACCATGGCTAATCAAAGCCGTCGTAAGTTCATGCGTAACAGCGTTTTAGGTCTTGCTGCTCTGCCGCTGGGTGCTGGGATTCTTTCTAAAACTGCATTTGCACAAGAACTGCCGCGCCTAGACCCTTCTTCATCCACCGCTCAAGCACTTAACTACGTTGAAGTTGCAAGTGACGCAAGCGATCACCCCGCCTATGAAGAAGGCGAAGTTTGCGATAACTGCATGTTCTGGGTCGCCGATAAAGAAGGCTGCCAACTGTTCCCACAAAATAGCGTTGAACCCAAAGGCTGGTGTCAGTCTTGGACAGCGCAAGCATAACGCTTAGTCGTTAGGCAAACGCCGCTAGATATTACCCCGCGCCTGTCGCGGGGTAATTTTTTGGGAACCACTAGCCAGTGTCTTTGTTTTCCTCTTCTACCGGCCAGCGAAATCGATGGGTAACTCTACCCTCCTCTATTGACACCAGCTGTACCGGAAACCCCCAGAGCTGCTGTAAATGGCGTATAACTGGATAAACACTGCGGCCTAAGGGTCGACGGCTATCCTGAACGTGGTGCAGTGTTAACGAGCGATCACCGCGAATGGCGGCTTCTACCACTTGGATATTAGGTTCACGCAATGAAAGCGCATACTGACTTGAAAGTGCATTGCGCACTCGCTTATACCCTCGGTCGTCATGAATCGCAGCCACCTCCATCGTTTCTGACTGATCATCATCGACGATTAAAAAAAGCTTAAGATCGCGCATGACCTTGGGCGACAAAAACTGCTGGATGAAGGATTCATCTTTAAAGTTACGCATAGCAAACTCAAGGGTGTCTCGCCACGCGCTGCCCGCTATATCCGGGAACCACTCTTTGTCCTCCTCAGTGGGAGCTTCACAGATACGCTTGATATCCATAAAAATCGCAAAGCCCAACGCATAGGGATTAAGGCCGCTGTAGTGGGAACTATCAAAGCCTGGCTGATTGATGACCGCCGCGTGGGATTGCAAAAACTCCAGCATCAGGCCTTCATCCACCTTGCCTTCGTCATAGAGCCGATTCATTAAGGTGTAGTGCCAAAAACAGGCCCAGCCTTCGTTCATCACCTGGGTTTGCCGCTGTGGATAAAAGTATTGCGCCAGCTTACGCACAATCCGCACAATTTCACGCTGCCAGGGCGCCAGTAACGGGGCATTTTTCTCAATAAAGTAAAGCAGGTTCTCCTGCGGCTCCGGTGGGTAGGAGACCCCATCATGCAACCCCAACGGATCATCATTGCTTGGTAGGCTACCCGGCAGCGGAGCGATACCGCTAGGCGGCTCTGGGATCGTTCGCCAAAGCATGTTGACCTGGGTTTGCAGGTAAGTTTCGCGCTCCTCTTGCCGCTTGGCTTCTTCCTCCGCAGAAATAGGCGAAGGACGCTTATAGCGATCGACACCATAGTTTTGCAGCGCGTGACAGGCATCCAACAGCTGCTCTACCGCATGAACGCCATGGCGCTCTTCGCACTGAGCAATGTATTTACGGGCAAACACCAAATAATCAACAATGGAGTCTGCATCAGTCCAGGTGCGAAACAGGTAGTTGCCTTTGAAAAACGAGTTATGCCCATAGCAGGCGTGGGCAATGACCAGCACCTGCATCATCAGGGTGTTCTCTTCCATCAAGTAGGCAATACAAGGGTTAGAGTTAATCACCAGTTCGTAGGCAAGCCCCATCTGACCACGTTTATATGCTTGCTCGACAGCAAGAAATTGTTTACCAAACGACCAGTGATGGTAGCCCACCGGCATACCCACACTGGCATAAGCATCCATCATCTGCTCGGTGGTGATTACCTCTATTTGGTTGGGATAGGTGTCCAGCCGATACTCATCAGCGAGCCTAGCGAGCTCCTCGTCGAAGCGCTCTAATACACTAAAATTCCAGTCGGAACCGGTGGCTATTGGTTTGCGGGTTACACTCATAGCGCACTCCTCTACTCGCGTTACCGCTCCTGACTTAAGCGGCGCTTAAACAGCTCGCGGAAGACAGGGTAGATATCTCCCGCATCAACAATCTGACGCATGGCAAACCGCTCAGAAAACTGTGCGGCCACCGTTTCATACTCATGCCAAAGCGACTGATGGTCGTGGGGGGTAATTTCTACATAGGCGTAGTACTGCAGTTGCGGCATAAGCTGTTTGATCAGCAAATCCCGACAAATATTTGAGTCGTCGTCCCAGTTATCACCGTCGGAAGCTTGCGCAACATAGAGATTCCACAGCCCGGCCGGGTAGCGCTTCTCGATGATTTTATTCACCAACGTGAGCGCACTAGAAACAATCGTACCGCCCGTTTCCCGGGAGTAGAAAAACTCCTCTTCGCTGACCTCCCGCGCCGCTGTGTGGTGGCGCACAAACACCAGCTCGACCTTTTCGTAATGTTTCTCTAAAAACAGATAGAGCAATAAAAAGAATCGCTTAGCGATGTCTTTATGGTTTTGCGTCATGGAGCCGGATACATCCATCACACAGAACATCACTGCTTGGCTTGAGGGCTGAGGCTGTGCGGCCAACTGGTGATAACGCAGGTCGTAGGTATCAATGAACGGCACCGCTTCGATGCGTTTCTCCAGGCGCTCGACCTCGGCCTTCAGCTCGGCAATACGTGCAGGGTTGCGCAATACCGGGTCTTTACGCTCTTCGGCAGCTAGCGCGTCTTGAGCCTCTTTTAACGCCCGCTTGATAGGCGCACGCATGGCAATACGGCGTGCATAGGCTTCCCGCATTGAGCGGGTAATGCTAATTCGTGATGGCACACCATCCCGAGCTAGCCCTGCCCGCACCATCTTGATTTCTTCGAGGGATTTAAGCGGCTTGCGTTGCAAATGAGGCAGCTCTAAACCGTCGAACACAAACTCCAGAAACTCCTCGCGGCTAAGGGTGAAGGCAAATTCATCGTTACCCTCGCCCTGGTTAGAAGCCCCCCCTTCCCCTGCGCCATCACCACCGCCCTGACCGCTAGGGCGGCGTATTTTATCGCCTTCCAAGAACTCCTTATTCCCCGGCGATACAATATTTCGCGCACCGCCGGGGCCGTGTTGAAAGACCGGCTCAGAGATATCTTTAGTGGGTATAGATATTTTCTCTCCCCGCTCCATGTCGGTGATGGAGCGGCGGTTCACCGCCTCCTCCACCGAACGCTTGATGTGCTTACGATAACGCTCTAGGAAGCGCTGTCGATTGACCGCGCTTTTGTGCTTAGCGTTGGGTCTGCGATCAATAAAGTAGGTCATACGACCTCCTTAACCGTGGCCTTAAGCGCTAGCCCTATTACCCAGCACTAGCCTTAAGAACCATCCGCTACTGGGATTTGCGTACACGTAAGTACCACTCCGACAGTAGCCTAACCTGTTTTTCGGTGTAGCCACGGTCTACCATGCGCGCCACAAAATCCTCGTGTTTTTTCTGGTCAGACTTCGAGGCCTTGGCATTAAACGAGATCACCGGTAGCAGCTCTTCAGTATTGGCGAACATTTTGTGTTCGATAACGCCTTTGAGTTTTTCATAGGACTGCCAACTGGGGTTCATGCCGTTATTTTGCGCCCTAGCACGCAACACAAAGTTAACTACCTCATGGCGGAAGTCTTTCGGATTGGAAATCCCTGCCGGTTTCTCAATTTTCTCAAGCTCCTCGTTCAGCGATTGGCGGTTAAGCAGCTCGCCGGTTTCGGGGTCGCGGTACTCTTGATCCTGAATCCAAAAATCAGCATAGGTTACATAACGGTCGAAAATATTCTGGCCATACTCGCTGTAAGACTCCAGGTAGGCGGTTTGGATCTCTTTGCCAATGAAGTCCACATAGCGGGGCGCCAAAAACTCTTTAATAAAACCTATATAGCGCTCAAACACTTCAGAGGGTAGCTGCTCGCGCTCTAGCGCCTGCTCCAGCACATAGAGTAAGTGCACGGGGTTGGCCGCGACTTCTGTGCTATCGAAATTGAATACTTTGGAGAGAATCTTGAATGCAAAACGGGTCGATAACCCTTGCATACCCTCATCAACACCGGCCGCGTCACGATACTCTTGAATCGACTTAGCCCGAGGGTCTGTGTCTTTCAGGTTCTCGCCATCATAAACGCGCATCTTCGAATAAATGCTGGAATTTTCTGGCAACTTTAGCCGCGAAAGCACCGAAAACTGAGCCAGCATACGCAGCGTATCCGGCGCGCAGGGCGCTGCGTTGAGGGAAGAGTCCTCCAATAGCTTTTGGTAAATCTTGATCTCTTCAGAAACCCGTAGGCAGTAAGGCACCTTGACGATATAAACCCGGTCTAGAAACGCCTCGTTGTTGCGGTTATTACGAAACGCCTGCCATTCCGACTCATTGGAGTGGGCTAAAATCACGCCGTCAAAAGGAATAGCCCCCATGCCTTCGGTGGGGTTGTAATTCCCCTCTTGGGTCGCGGTAAGTAGCGGGTGCAGCACCTTTATCGGCGCTTTAAACATCTCCACAAACTCCATCAGCCCCTGGTTAGCGCGGCATAGCCCGCCTGAGAAGCTGTAAGCATCGGGGTCATCTTGTGAGTAAAGCTCTAGCTGGCGGATATCCACCTTACCTACTAAGGAGGAGATATCCTGATTGTTTTCATCGCCCGGCTCAGTTTTAGAAATGGCGATCTGATTCAGCCGTGAGGGGTAAAGCCGCACTACCCGAAACTGGGAGATATCACCACCGGCTTCTTTAAGTCGTTTAGCAGCCCAGGGCGACATCACGCTGCGCAGGTAGCGGTGGGGAATGCCGTACTCCTGTTCCAGTAGTTCGCCGTCCTCCTCAGGAGAAAATAGCCCTAGCGGCGACTCATAAACGGGGGAGTCTTTAATGGCATAAAAGGGGATACGCTCCATCAGCAGCTTCAAGCGCTCAGCCAACGACGACTTACCGCCACCCACCGGCCCTAATAAATAGAGGATCTGCTTACGCTCTTCTAGCCCTTGGGCTGCATGGCGGAAGTAAGCCACAATTTGCTCAATGGCTTCTTCCATGCCGTGAAATTCGGCAAAGGCAGGGTAGCGGCGAATCACCTTATTCGAAAAAATGCGTGACAGACGCGGGTCTTTCGCCGTGTCGATCACTTCAGGTTCGCCTATTGCTTCAAGCATGCGCTCAGAGGCACTCGCATAGACCTTAGGGTCTCTGCGGCAAAGCGCTAGATACTCCTCAAGGCTAATGTCTTCTTGCTGTACGCGGGCGAATCGGTCTTGAACGTGATCAAAGATGCTCATTGAACTCTCCTGTAGCCCATCCTCAGGCAGCTACCGCACAAACACAGCGTTGTAACGGCGTACAAAACGAGGTGTCGCTTTATCAGCGTAGTCAGCATTAGCAAAAAGTAATTACTAATTCTTCAACGCTGCAGCGTTATGGTTATGAGCATGACAGAAGAGGTTTAGTTGCGTTGAAATCGCTCAGCGCATATTCGCTAAATCAAAATCAGCAGCCGTGAATAGAACGCAAAACGCCGCCATAAGGCGGCGCATCGACAATAAAAGCCGCATTACGCGTTACTCTAGTACTGCTTTTACATCGACTAATAGCTGATCTAACAATTCAACGGTGGTGTTCCAAGCGCAGACAAAACGCGCACCACCGGCGCCAATAAAGGTGTAGAAGGTCCAACCTTTAGCTTTCAACGCTTCGATGGCCTGGGGGGGCAGTTCAACAAAGACGCTGTTCGCCTGGGTAGGAAACATCAGTGAAACACCGGGAAGTGCCTGCAACCCTTCCGATAAATAGCGTGCCATCGCGTTAGCGTGCTCAGCATTGGTCAACCATGCACCGCTTTCCAAAAGCCCCAACCAAGGCGCGGAAACATAGCGCATTTTTGATGCCAACTGCCCTGCCTGCTTACAACGGTAGGCAAAGTCTTCAGCCAAATCGCGGTTGAAAAACAGAATAGCCTCACCAAACGCAAGGCCGTTCTTAGTGCCTGAAAAGCACAGAACATCAACACCCACCTGCCAAGTGAGCTCGGCGGGGCTCGCATTGAGACCGGCGCAGGCATTGGCGAACCGCGCGCCGTCCATGTGCAGACGTAGGTCGTGTTTATCGGCCATCGCGCGAATGGCGAGCAGCTCTTCACGCGAATACACCGTGCCTACTTCTGTCGCCTGGGTAAGCGAAACCACTTTGGGCTTGGGGTAGTGAATATCACTGCGCTTGGTTACTAACGCCTCAATGCCTTGTGGCGTCAACTTACCATTAGCTCCGGGCGAGGTGAGCAACTTGGCCCCGTTTGAAAAAAACTCGGGACCACCGCACTCGTCGGTTTCAATATGCGCCAGCTCGTGACAAATCACGCTGTGGTAACTGCGCCCCATCGCGGAAAGGGCCAGTGAGTTTGCGGCGGTACCGTTAAACACAAAAAACACATCGCAATCGTAGTCGAACATTTCACGAAAGCGATCGGCGGCGCGGGCGGTCCAGCGGTCGTTGCCGTAGGCCAAGTCATCGGATTGATTGGCTTCTAGCAGATATTGCATGGCCTCCGGACAAATTCCGGACGTATTATCACTGGCCAAAAATCGTGGGGTGCACTCCGAGGGCATGGCAATAGTCCTTTTTATCTCGCGGTCGTACAGCGCGGGCTGGGTGCCACCCGCGCCTTGGAGATTTAACCGTGGTTAACAGCTAAATTGGTTAACCAGTCTATCGCCATTTAAACGTTTACGTCACCCGCGCTAATAACTTGACTAAAGCGCAGCGGCAAGACGCGTGCCTTGGTCAATAGCACGCTTGGCATCCAGTTCGGCCGCTTCATCTGCACCACCAATCACGTGGACACGACCGCCAGCCTGGCTGAGGGGGGCAATTAAATCACGCACCGACTCCTGGCCTGCACAAACAACAATCGAATCTACCGCCAGCACCTGCTCCTCGTCATCACGACGGATATGTAAGCCTGCATCGTCGATTTTAAGGTATTCGCAGCCGGTCAGGGTTTTCACACCACGCTGTTTTAGCGATGCGCGGTGCACCCAGCCCGTGGTTTTACCCAGATTTTTGCCGGGCTTAGAACTTTTACGCTGCAGCATAACAATTTCACGGGATGAGGCTGGTGGCATTGGCGATTTTAAACCACCCCGCTCGCCCATAGCGAGGTCGACACCCCACTCATCGCACCAGGCATCAAGATCCAGGGAGGGATGCCCTTGGTGGGCCAATAGCTCTGATACATCAAACCCAATGCCACCCGCGCCAATGACCGCTACGCGCTTGCCTACCCGCTCGGGTTGCTCAATCGCTTCAGCATAGCTAAGCACGCTGGGGTGATCAGCCCCTGGGAGTGCCAGCTCTCTGGGCATCACGCCGGTGGCAATCACCACCTCATCAAACTCAGCGAGGTTGTCGGGAGTGGCCGCCGTGTTTAAACGCACTTCTACCCCATGCTTTTCCAACATAACGCGGAAGTAACGGAGGGTTTCATTGAACTCCTCTTTGCCAGGAATTTTGCGGGCATAGTTAAACTGCCCGCCCAGCTCGCTGCGGCGCTCAAACAGCACCACATGGTGCCCTCTACTTGCCGCTGCGACGGCGGTAGCCAGCCCCGCTGGACCACCGCCCACCACTGCTACCTGCTTAGGCGTTTGCGCGGGGTCAAGGTTCAGCTCGGTTTCGTGACAAGCACGGGGGTTTACCAAGCATGAAGTCAGCTTGCCCATAAAGGTGTGATCCAAGCAGGCCTGGTTACAGGCGATGCAGGTATTAATTTCTTTCGCCAAGCCTGCTTCGGCTTTGCTTACCCACTCTGGGTCAGCCAGAAAAGGACGCGCCATGGAAACCATATCGGCGTGGCCTTCAGCCAGCACGCGCTCGGCCACCTCCGGCATATTGATGCGATTGGTGGTAATCAGCGGGATAGAGAGCGCTGATTTAATACGCTTAGTGACTTCGGTAAAGGCGGCGCGGGGAACGCTGGTGACAATGGTTGGCACCCGCGCTTCATGCCAGCCAATACCGGTATTAATCACGTTAGCGCCGGCAGCTTCAATGGCCTGCCCAAGCTGAACCACCTCTTCCCACGTGCTGCCCTCCTCCACTAGGTCAATCATCGAGAGGCGGAAAATCAGCAAGAAACGCTCGCCGACCGCTGCACGAATACGCGCAACAATTTCCACGGGGAAGCGGATACGCTGCTCGAAGCTACCGCCCCATTCATCATCGCGCTGATTAGTACGCTGGCAAATAAACTGATTGATCAGATAGCCTTCGGACCCCATGACCTCAACACCGTCATAACCCGCCTGCTGGGCAAGCGTTGCGCAGCGCACGTAGTCAGCGATTTGCTGCTCAACGTCATCGTTTGAAAGCGCCCGCGGGGTGAATGGGTTGATAGGCGCCTGTATAGCGGAGGGGGCCACTAGCTCAGGAGAGTAAGCATATCGGCCAGCGTGAAGGATCTGCATACAGAGATGCCCCCCCGCCTCATGCACAGCGTCCACCACCTGCCGATGCTCTTGTACCTGGGACTCCTCCGTCAGCGCATTAGCGCCCTGAAAAACCGCGCCTTCGGCATTTGGAGCAATGCCCCCGGTAACGATCAGACTAACGCCCGCGCGCGCGCGCTCGGCATAAAACGCGGCCAAGCGCTCAAAGCCATTGGACGCCTCTTCTAAATTGGTATGCATCGATCCCATCAGCACACGATTGGGAAGCGTTAAATGGCCGAGGGTCAGCGGGCGAAAAAGGTTGGGGTAAGCGGGCGTATGGTTCATCACGGTGCTCCTACAGTGTTAGAGCTTCACTATTGTTAGAACTTCTAAATTTTAGAACTTCTTGCCGAAAACATTCAAACAAGCGTATGACATACTTGCCACGACGTACAGACCTTTACCCATCTTAATATCACGCTTTGAAATCACGACGGCACTGGGTCGCCTTAGGCCTTGCTCATCACGGCAAAGCGCGTCACATTAACCGGCTAACAATTAGGGAACGTGCTATGCCATTGATTTACTTTTTACCGCCACTGGCCACGGTGTTGATCTGGTCAGGGAATATGACTATTAACCAATTAACCGTCGGTGCTATTGCCCCCAGCAGCATCGCTTTTTTACGCTGGTTGTTAGCTCTGGTGGTCATGACTCCGTTTGTGCTGCCTGCAGTACTACGCCACCGCGAGGAGATATATCGCAACTGGCCTAAACTGGCGCTACTAGGGCTATTAGGCATGGGGCTGTGGCAAGGCTTAGCTTATGTGGCGGCTGAAACGACCACTGCAACCAATATGGGCATACTAGCGGCCATGGTGCCTCTACTAACAGTGCTGTTAAGCGCGCTCATTTTACGCGAACCGCCCACCTTAGGCGGTGTCGTTGGCGGTGTGCTGGCTTTTGTGGGGGTAACCGTGCTGCTTGGCCGGGGTAACCCGCTCTCCTTACTGCAGCTCCAGGTCGCCTACGGCGACGCGCTGATGGTCGTCGCCGCTACCTGTTACGCCTTGTATGGCGTGATGCTTAAGCGCTGGGCTATGAACTTACCGCCCTGGGTAATGCTCTATGCTCAGGTATGCTTTGCGGTGCTGTTTTTGCTGCCACCTTATTTAATGGGCCCCATGACACCGGTGGATAGCCACAATATTTGGCTGATTCTCTACGCGGGCATTCCTGCCTCCATTATCACCACCTTTTTATGGATGCGCGCAGTGCGCCAAATCGGCGCTAACCAGTCGAGTATTTTTATCAACCTGATGCCGCTGTTTAGTGCGCTTATTGCGATGGCATTTTTAGGTGAGCGGGTGGCTGGATTCCACTTCATCGGCGGGCTGTTAATTTTGGCAGGTGTGATCATGGCGCAGACGCTAACGCGGCCGCTGGTGCGCGCGGTGGCGGTAGATAAAACGAGCAGAACCCAGCAATGATAGACTAGGCTAACTCCATTCGACGGCCGGGAACCCCTGAATATGTCCCTAGAAGAACTACATCTTAACCTGCGTAACCTGACCAGCGACGACTACGAACAGCTCAAAGCCTTGATGGACGCGGTATATCACGATATCGGTGGTGCGTGGCCAAAGCATACTATCGACAAGCTGGTTCAGGAATTTCCCGATGGCCAAATCGCCATTGAAGACGATGGAATGTTGGTGGGCGTAGCACTTACTGTACAAGTAGATTACGACGAGTTTTCTAATCCGCATAAATATGATGACCTCATCGGCCATCGTGAAACCATCCTCAACAACGAGGATGGCGATGCCATGTACGGGCTGGATGTGCTGATCCACCCCGACTACCGTGGCTACCGTCTGGGGCGGCGTTTATATGAAGCACGCAAAGAGCTGTGCCGGTCACACAACTTGCGCGCTATTTTAGCCGGGGGGCGGATACCTGAATATCATCAACACGCGGTAGAACTTACGCCCGCTCAGTACATCGAAAAAGTCTCTCGTAAAGAAATCTACGATCCTATTTTGTCATTTCAGCTGGCGAATGACTTTCAAGTCAAACGCCTGCTGCGCAAGTACTTGCCGGAAGATGAGCAGTCCCGTGGTTATGCCACGCTGCTTGAGTGGAATAACATTCTGTTTGAGCCAGCCGAAAGCGTGCTCGATACCCGCCCCACGCAAGTTCGCGTAGGTGCCGTGCAGTGGCAAATGCGTGAGTTCGCGTCTGCTGAAGCAGCCTTACAGCAGATTGAATACTTTGTAGATGCATTATCAGATTACCAAAGCGACTTTGCCGTTTTTCCCGAGCTATTCACAACGCCACTGATGGGCTTGCAAGATCGCGCCGCCCAAAAAGACCAGACGGCCGCTATACGCTTCCTTGCAAGCTTTACCGACCGATTCAAGAGCGAACTGTCGAGAATGGCAGTCTCATACAACATCAACATTGTTGGTGGCTCTATGATTGAGGTGGGTGAAGATGATCGACTCTATAACGTCGCTTATCTCTTCCACCGAGACGGCGAAGTAGAGAAGCAATTTAAACTGCATATCACCCCACAAGAGCGCCGCGATTGGGTGATTGAGGGTGGCGACGAACTGCAAGTATTCGACACCGACGCAGGGCGCGTGGGCATTTTAATCTGTTATGACGTGGAATTCCCGGAACTTGGCCGCCTACTGGCTGACCAGGATATGGATATTCTGTTCGTACCATTTTGGGTCGACACCAAAAACGGCTACCTGCGTGTACGCCATTGTGCACAGGCACGTGCCATCGAAAACGAGTGCTACGTGGTGATATGCGGCAGCGTCGGTAACTTACCCTCGATTGAAAACTTGGATATCCAGTACGCGCAATCAGCTGTGTTTACGCCGTCTGACTTTGCCTTCCCCCATGATGCAGTACTGGCAGAAACGACGCCTAACACCGAAATGATCTTCTTCTCGGATCTTGATTTAACGCGCCTGACGGTGGTGCGTGCCGAAGGCTCGGTCACCAACCTAAAAGACCGCCGCAAGGACCTGTTTGACCTTCGCTGGCGCGATTGGTCCTGGAAGTCTGGGGCTAACCTGGAAGAGTAAACCAATAACGCCGCTCAATTCGAGCGGCGTTATTTTTTAGCGCGCGTCACTTAGCTCAATCAGGCCAGACAAGATGAGCGGGCACCCGCCCTTTGCTATCAAACACCACGCCTTCGTCACGTAGCTTTTGATGCTGACGCGCAGCACCACCATGGTCAGCTAGCGTCAGCGACGCGGCGATTACCCGGTGCCAGGGCAACTGATGCCCGTCTGGCAAGTGACGCATGGCCGAGCCCACCATGCGCGGGGTAGCGCCCTCTGTCATTGCTGCAACACGCCCATAGGTCGTCACCCGTCCAGCGGGAATCTGATCAACGATGGTATAGATTTGTTCAAGCAGCTCCGGGCGCGGCATTGCTTTCTCGACTGGTTTTTCTTAATGACTGTTTGTCTCAGCGGCTAGACGGTGTTTTAGAGCGCTTCGACCAACTGATCAATGGCTTGAAACGCTTCTTTTAGCGCCGCATCGCGCTTTTCATCGCCCATGTTTAAACCTTCAGCAAAAACGACCTCGACATCGTTAATGCCCATCAAACCAAGCATGGTTTTTAGATGTGGCGTTTGGCTATCAAGCTCGGTGCCTGCATACTGACCACCACGGGCAGCGAGAATAATCGCCCGTTTGCCTTCAATCAAACCCTGGGGGCCATTTTCAGTGTAGCGGAAGGTTTCACCGGCACGTAGTACCCGATCGAACCACGCTTTTAACTGAGAAGGAATGCCTAGGTTATACATCGGCACCGCCAGTACCAGCACATCGTTGGCACGCAGTTCTGCCAATAGCTCATCGGAGTAGGCAGCTAACGCTTTCTGCTCAGCACTGCGCTCTTCGGCAGGGGTTTGCCAGGCACCTAGCTCCTCAATCGCCAAATGGGGGAGTGCATTGGCTACCACGTCCCGGTGAGTGACCGCTACGCCAGAGCGAGACTCCGCCAGCGCTTTAAAATGGTGGGCAAGCGCATTCGACTGCCCGTTGTCGCCCAAAATAGAAGAAGTCACCATCAGCGCTTGAGTGGTCATAAAATAGCCTTTAACAAATAAGTAGTTGGTATTGGGGCTATTTTACGGTGCTTTTAGATAAGCAAAAGCGCAACGTTTTCCCAGTTTCATTCGACAAAATCGAATCATGATGTCGTAAAAAAGCCCCACCCTGCTTTTTCAGGGTGGGGCTAGACGACCATTAAGATCAGGTTACTTCTTTTTCGGCCAAGCGTTCGGGTCTACCTTGTTAGCCAATTTTGGGAATCGGCTAGGGTCGAACACCGGCTCTTTGCCCGCTTTAAGCTGCTCGTCATAATCTCGGAACAGCGCAAACGCGATGGGCGACAGCAGTAAGATAGCCACCAGGTTGATGATCGCCATCATCCCCATGGAAAGGTCGGCAAAGTTCCAGATAGCACCAAGACTCGCCACCGAACCCACCATAATCATACCCAGTACCGCTAAGCGATAGATCAGCACAGCGACCGGTGCCCGGCGTCCTGCCAAGTACTCGATATTCGATTCACCGTAGGAGTAGTTAGCAATGACCGAGGTAAACGCGAATAGCAAGATAGCCACGGCAATAAACATACCGCCCCATTCACCCACGTGGCTGGAAAGCGCCATCTGGGTTAGCTGAATACCGTTACTCTCTTCGCTGGTTAACAGCTCAGGCCCCGCCATAATGATAATGGCCGCCGTCGCAGTACAAATCACTAGCGTATCCAAAAATACACCCAGCATTTGGATAAACCCCTGGGCAGCGGGGTGGTTAGGCCGTGTGCTGGCGGTAGCTGCCGCGTTAGGTGCCGACCCCATACCCGCCTCGTTGGAGAACAGACCACGCTGAATACCGTTCATAATCGCCTGAGAAATGGCGTAGCCCATTGCGCCACCGGCCGCCTGCTCCAAGCCAAACGCGCTTTGTATAATGGTCATAAAGGCAGCGGGTAAATCGCTAATATTCAGCGCCACGACAATCAACGCAAGGACCAGATACAACAGCGCCATTAGCGGCACCACCAGCTCGGCTACTTTGGCGATCGACTTCAAACCGCCAAAAATAATCGGTGCCACCACAACCATTAACACCAGCCCCATCACCCAGGTGGGAACTGCAAAAGCTTGCTCCATCGCTTGGGCAATAGAGTTGGCCTGCACACTGTTAAAAGCCAGCCCAAAGGCAATAATCAAGCAGATAGAAAACAGCACCGCTAGCCAACGTAACCCAAGACCGCGCTCAATATAACGGGCAGGGCCACCACGGAAGGTGTTATCACCGTGGTCGGTTTTGTATGCCTGAGCCAGGGTAGACTCCACAAAGCTGGTCGCCATACCCACCATGGCGGTCATCCACATCCAGAAAATCGCGCCGGGGCCGCCAAAGTAAATAGCCACCGCCACACCCGCAAGGTTGCCGGTACCTACCCGTGCCGCCAAGCTGGTGGAGAGCGCCTGGAACGAGGAAATACCACCGTTAGATTGGCGAGATGTGCGCAGCAATTTGAACATATGGCCGAAATAGCGCACCTGGATGCCACGGGTCATCACAGTGAAATAGAGGCCCGCGCCGATCAAAAGATAAATCAGCACGCTGCCCCACAGCAGTCCGTTGCCGCGATCAACCATCGCCGTCAACAGAGGAGGAAGAGTAAAATCCATACCAAACACGCCTTTTTGAAACTATGAAGGCGCATCATTCTTCACGGCTGCACTAAAATGGCAAGAAAATTGGAAAAATAATCTAAAAATAGCAAGAAAACCCTTACTGACCTGAACATCCAGTCAATGTCACCAACAAACGTCGCGGACCGCCCTGCTCCCGATGCTCTCCGAGCCACACACCCTGCCATGTACCTAGCGCTAAACGCCCATCGAGCACAGCTAAGGTAAGCTGTGTCCCCAAAAGGCTCGCCGCCACATGGGCAGGCATGTCATCTGGCCCTTCAAGCGTATGACGAAAATAAGTCAGCCCATCGGGCACCAAACGGCGTATAAACGCATCCATATCGAGACATACATCAGGGTCGGTGTTTTCATTTAAAGTAAGCGATGCGGAAGTGTGCATAAGCTGCAAATGAAGCAACCCTTGGCTGCAATCAGCCAAACAGGGCAATGCCCTGGCAATATCATCGGTCACATGATGGAAGCCTCGCGGCATTTCTGGGAAATGGATCTCCTGCTGATGCCACATAGACACTCCTTGTTTGTTGTTAAAATTATTGGTCGTGCTGCCGAAGAGCATGAGTGGTAAGCCACTGCTGCCGTTAAGTGTAGACGACGGTAGACATGGCGCTTACTCCTCGACACTGCTAGCGTTAGCGTTTTTAAGTTAAATGAATAGGAGAGCATGATGCTTAAATCGGCCTGTTACGCTGCGGCAAAGCCAGGGATCGCTGCATGTTGCAGCCTATTGTTAGCAGGCTGTACCGGCATACCTGCAGGTACCGAACCTGTAACCGACTTTGAACTTAACCGCTACCTAGGCAAATGGTATGAAATAGCGCGCCTGGATCACTCTTTTGAACGTGGTCTTGACTGCGTCACCGCCGACTATAGCCTGCGTAGCGACGGGGGCGTAAGAGTCATTAACCGGGGCTATAACCTAGACGATCAAGAGTGGAATGAAGCTGAAGGGCGCGCCTATTTTATTGACGACGAAAGCGTTGGACGTCTTAAAGTCAGCTTCTTTGGCCCCTTTTACGGTGGCTATAATGTGCTTGAGCTGGATGACGACTACCAGTGGGCGCTGGTCTCTGGCCCCAACCGCAACTATCTCTGGATTCTCGCTCGCACACCGCAAATCGATAACGAGCTAGAACAAAGCCTGCGCCAGCGGGCAGCCGAGCTTAACTTCCCCACCGATGAGTTGATCGACGTCGTGCAGGATCAAAACTGCCCGCCGCGCTAAAAGGTACTGCCTTAATAAGTTCAGCCTTGGGGCAACGCAGGCACCCGACCGGCTATTTGGTCGGCTAAAAAAGCTACAAAGGTATTGATGCGGGCAGGAACATGGCGGCGGTGCTCATATACCGCATAGAAATCCGCCCGCACCCCCTGCCAGCTTGGCAATAGTGGTAAAAGCGCCCCGCTGGCAAGGTGCTCGTTAACATCCCACCAAGAGCGCAGCATGACACCATGCCCATCAAGCGCTAAGCGGGTAATCACCTCGCCGTCATTGCTGGCAAGCGGGCCACTTACTTTGACGGATTGAACATTCTCAGGAGAATCGCAGCGCTCAAAGCGCCACAGCGGAAAATCGCTATCGTTTTCACGGATCACCAAACAGCTGTGCTGAGTAAGATCAGCGGGCACGTTTAACCCCGGCATGCGTTTAATGTAGCTGGGCGATGCACATAGCACACGACGGTTCGCCAAAATGCGCCGCGCTACCAAGCGAGAGTCTGGCGGCGCCCCAATTCGTACGCCTACATCAAAGCCGTGGTCACTCAAGTTAAGCGGGAAATTGGTCAACTCCAGCCAGCTTTCGACACCTGGGTTCTGAGTCCTAAAGCGCGACAGCAGCGGTGCAATATGACGTCGACCAAAACCAAAAGTAGCGTTTACCCGCAGCCGTCCGCTCAGCATTTGGCTGGTAGAATCGCTTAAGGCGGTTTCCAGCTCCTTAAGCTCTTCCAGAATCAGCCCACCCTGTGAAAGGTAACGCTCGCCTTCGGCGGTGAGCGTTAAACGCCGTGTGGTGCGTGCAGCAAGCGACACCCCAAGCCGTCCTTCCAACTGTTTGAGCCGTTTGCTCACCGCCGAGAGTGAAAGCCCCAACTCACGGGCAGTGGCGGTTAAGCTACCTGCCCGCGCCAGCTGCTGAAAAAAAGCCAAGTCATCTAATGGGGCCATCAATTCTTCACTTTAAAGCAATAGTAAATTGAAGTTTAGCCTGATTATCTCTACTGCCATAGGTACTACACTCATCTCCCATAAGGATATTTTTCATCGTCTACTCTTAATAGCTTATTACCTAAGGAAGTCTCCATGGCCCACCGTATTGCAGTAATTGCTGGCGACGGCATTGGCACCGAAGTAATGCCTGAGGGCCTACGCGCCCTGGAAGCAGCTGCGAGGCAGTTCAACATCGCCCTTGAGCTCACCACCTTTGAATTTGGCAACTGCGACTACTACCTTGAGCATGGCAAAATGATGCCCGATGACTGGTTTGAGCAGTTAAAAGAGTTCGACGCGCTGTTTTACGGTGCCGTGGGCTGGCCCGACAAAGTGCCCGACCATATTTCTTTGTGGGGATCCCTACTGCAATTCCGCCGCCAGTTTGACCAATACATTAACCTACGCCCCTGCAAGCTAATGCCCGGCATTAAAAGCCCGCTAGCAGGACGCAATGCAGGCGATATCGACTTCTACGTTGTGCGCGAAAACACCGAGGGTGAGTACTCAAGCATTGGGGGCAAAATGTTTGAGGGCACGGAGCGTGAGATTGTTATTCAAGAAACGGTGATGACCCGTACTGGCGTTGACCGCGTACTGAAATATGCCTTTGATTTGGCCCAAACCCGCCCGCGCAAAAAGCTTACTTCCGCAACTAAATCCAACGGCATCTCAATCACCATGCCCTACTGGGACGAGCGCGCTGCTGAAATGGCGAAACAGTACCCGGATATTGAGGTGGATAAATTCCACATTGATATTCTCACCGCCAACTTTGTCTTACATCCAGACTGGTTTGATGTCGTGGTCGGCAGCAACCTATTCGGCGATATTCTTTCCGATCTTGGTCCCGCCTGTACCGGTACTATCGGCATTGCTCCCTCGGCCAATATCAACCCGGAAGGCAAGTTCCCCAGCTTATTTGAGCCGGTACACGGCAGCGCGCCAGATATCGCCGGTAAAGGGATCGCCAACCCTATTGGCCAGATCTGGTCCGGCGCTATGATGCTGGAGCATCTAGGTTATAAAGAGGCCGCTGACGCCATGGTAAGCGCCATTGAAGCGGTACTCAGCGAAGGCGATAGCCAAGTGCTTACCCGCGATGTAGGCGGCCAAGGCACCACGGCAAGCCTGGGTAAAGCCATTGCTGAGCGTATTAGCCGTTAAAAAAAGCCTCACTGCAACAGCAGTGAGGCTTGTCTGGGCATCAGCGTGTGAGTGCTAGCTCGCCAGTTTGGCAGCAATCCCGGCAACGTGTTTGCCCTGGAAACGAGCAATTTTAAGTTCACGCTCATCTGGCTGGCGGGAACCGTCGCCACCAGCCAGGGTAGCGGCACCGTAAGGCGTGCCACCGCTGACTTTAGAAATATCAAACTGCTCTTCAATACCGTAGCCAATCGGCACAATCACCATGCCGTGGTGGGCAAGGGTGGTCCAAGTAGAGGTAATGGTCATCTCATCACCGCCACCGGTACCCGTCGAGGTGAACACACTGGCCACCTTACCGCGCAGCGCGCCTTTGGCCCACAGGCCACCGGTTTGATCAAGGAAGGTACGCATTTGGCCCGCCATGTTGCCAAACCGCGTTGGGGTGCCAAAAATAATCGCGTCGTAATCGGCAAGCTCCTGGGGGGATGCTTCAGGCGTCGTAAAATCCTGCTTACCGCCAGCATTTTTAAACGCATCTTCTGGCATCGTCTCAGGTATACGTTTAACAGTGACCTCTACGCCATCCACCTCTTTAACGCCTTCCGCTACGGCGGCGGCTAGGGTATCGATATGGCCGTACATAGAATAATAAAGCACCAATACTTTCGTCATTGTTCACTCCTTTACATTGCGATGGGCCGCCCTGAGCGGGCTTACGAAAATCAGACTGAAAACGATTTTGAAAGGCTAGCTACACTTTAGACCAGGGTGAGGTAGAAAAAAGCGAATGTTTTCGACGTCCTCCTTCGATTTCATCGATGTGAGCGCCTTGCGCTTTATAGGGTTGAGCACTAGCTTTTTAACATCCCGCAAACGTTCTAATCCAAGGAGCCTGGAATGACCATTTTTGAAGCCCTACGCAAGGATCACGACATTCAACGGGATTTACTGGCTCGCCTAGTAGAAACTCACGGCGATAGCGAAGAGCGCGACACGCTCTATCAGCAGGTGCGCGCCGAATTGAAATACCATGCTAACGCTGAGGAGCGTGCCCTCTATATACCCATGATGGATATCGATCTCACCCAGGAAAAAGCCCGCCATAGCGTTGCCGAGCACCACGAAATTGACGAGCTGATCGAGCTTTTAGATACAACCGACTATAGCGCTACCAACTGGTTAACCCACGCCAAGCAACTTCAGCACTTGGTTACCCACCACCTAGACGAAGAAGAGCAGGAAGTTTTCCAATTGGCAGGCCGTGGCCTACAAGAGAAGCAGAAAACCGCGCTAGCGAGCGAATACCAATCAGAAATGAAGCGTCAACGTGCAGAGTAATTAGGCCTTCGCCCATCGCTATCCCAAGCGCTTGTACTTGAGTAGGTATTAGCGCTTTTTTACCCGCACATTTTCATGTTCGCACCCGCCATTTTCATGCGAACGACGCATCCTCTTGTGGCGAAGCTCATGCATGGTAAAGGTAGAGCATCTTAAAAGCTGATTCCCTATGCCAAGGAACCTCCCATGCTAGGCCAATGGCTCGACTGGACGCTCGACGACGAAAGCCCCACACCTCGCAAGGGTCGCTTTGCGAGCGGTACCTATGACTTTCATGCGCCAGGCATTTTGGAGCTAACACCCGATGTTGTGCGCCCTAATGCTTACGCCTGCGTGTTTTCAGCGGCGGTTCATGGCAATGAAACCGCGCCGGTAGAGCTACTCGGGAACTGGCTATGTGCCCTTGAAGCCAGCACAGTGCAGTTAGGTGCTCCAACACTGGTGATACTGGGCAATATACCGGCCCTGAAAAAACAGCAGCGCTTTCTTACTACTAATCTAAACCGCTTATTTAAACGGGACTTGGAAGATCAAGGCGACGAGCCCGACCGCGCCCGTGAGCTAATGGCAGCTGTCGACACTTTTTACGCCCGGTATCAGGCGCTACCAGCGCTGCATTACGACCTGCATACCGCCATTAGAGAGAGCCTCTTTACACGCTTTGTGGTGGAGCCCTTCGCAGAGAGCCCTACCGAACCCACCCAGTGGGCGTGGCTAGCCGCAGCGGATATGCAGGCGGTATTGCACCAGCATCAACATAGCTGGACGTTTTCCCATTACAGCAAGCACTACCACAGTGCCCAATCGTTTACCTTCGAGCTGGGACGTGTGGCGCCGTTTGGGCAAAACGATATGGCCGCCCTTGAGCCTATGCTCACGCTTATTTGTGCGCTGGGCAGTGGTGATGAGCCGCCCCGTCAACCCGCTGATACCATGACGTTTTTTCAAGTAAAGCACGAGCTAATGCGGCAGTCAGAAACATTCTCCCTCTGTTTTGACGACGATGTGCCCAATTTTAGCCGCTTTGAACCAGGCACCTGCCTTGCTCAAGACAGCACCGCCGGTGATTTTATTGTGGAAGAAACGCCGCTACGCGTGGTATTTCCCAATGCAAACGTAGAAATAGGCGCACGGGCAGCGCTGCTTGTGGTGCCCTGCCAACCGGCAAAGCCACTTTAAAGCCACTAACCACACAACCAAAATATTTTTAAAAAGCTTTGATAACAACAACGTAGAGGTGACTTCAGGCCGGCAGGTAGGCGTTAAGATAAAAGCCAATCTTATAAAACACGCGTATCATGCAGAGTCCTGATAGAATCGCCCCTTTTTTCGCGCCAGCCGCCTACCAAGCACGCGTTTTAAACTCGTTGCTACCGCGGCAACCCTGTACTGGAGCCTAAGTTATGGCTGATACGCCTACTCCCCTTGAAGTGCGTAATATAAAAAAGCGCTTTGGCGATACTGAAGTCCTTAAAGGCCTCTCCCTTGAAGCCCAAAAAGGTGACGTGATCACCCTCATTGGTGCATCAGGGTCAGGCAAAAGCACCTTCTTACGCTGTATGAACCTGCTGGAACAGCCTGATGAAGGCGAGTTGTTTGTCCACGGCGAACAGATCCTCTTCAAAACCACCCGACATGGCCGTGAGCCTGCAGACTGGAAACAAGTGGTGCAGATGCGCGCCAAGCTATCGATGGTGTTTCAGAGCTTCAATCTCTGGGCTCATATGACACTGCTCGAAAACATTATCGAAGCGCCGATTCACGTGCTAGGTAAGCCCAAAAAAGAGGCCCTTGAGCATGCCCACGCGCTGCTAGAGCGGGTTGGGTTAAGTGCACGCGCAAACGCCTACCCTGCCCAAATGTCCGGCGGCCAACAGCAGCGCGGTGCCATTGCCCGAGCGCTGGCCATGGACCCAGAAGTGATGCTGTTCGATGAGCCCACGTCTGCCCTCGACCCAGAGCTGGTGGGCGACGTTTTGAAGGTAATGCACGGCTTGGCCGAGGAAGGGCGCACCATGGTAGTGGTCACCCACGAAATGAGCTTTGCACGGGATGTATCCAGCAAAGTGGTTTATCTCCACCAAGGCTTAGTAGAGGAAGCGGGGCCCCCAGCAGAAGTACTCGGTAACCCGCAGTCGCCGCGCTTAAAACAGTTTCTAGCCCCCAAATATTGATCTGCGAGGCACGTACACTATGCTTGATTTGCAAGGTTACGGCCCCCGCCTGATCGAAGGGGCGGGCGTCACCATTCAGCTAGCGGTGCTATCGTTGATACTGGCCATTGTGCTTGGCCTGTTTACCGCTACCGCCAAAATGTCACGCAACTGGTTTTTACGCCGCACGGCGACGGTCTACACCACGGTCATTCGCGGTGTTCCTGACCTTGTATTGATGATGCTGCTGTTTTTCGGTGGGCAAATCGGCGTGAATGCCATCAGCGACGCGCTGTATTACAACTATGACATTGATATTTACATCAATTTCAATGCCTTCGCGGCAGGTGTAATTACCATCGGCTTTATATTCGGTGCTTATATGGGCGAGACTTTCCGCGGCGCCTTTATGGCGGTGGAAAACGGCCAAATTGAAGCAGGTAAAGCCTATGGAATGAGCAATGCGCTGGTCTTTCGACGCATCCGCTTTCCACAAATGATGCGCCACGCGCTGCCGGGGCTTTCCAACAACTGGATGGTACTGCTCAAAACCACCGCGTTGGTCTCTGTTATCGGCTTAAGCGATATGGTGCGTGTCGCCGCCGAGGCATCTCGAGCTACCCACGAACCCTTTGTGTTTCTACTGCCGGTAGCGGCGGTTTACCTGCTCATTGCCAGCGTGTCCGAGTGGATTTTCGCACGGCTACAAAAACGTTACGACATTGGCTTTGGGGGGCAGTGAGATGCTAGATATTTCTGCGTGGTTCAACGACCTGCTCGCTGGCAATCTGATTTTCACCCCCACGACGCTGGGCTACTACTGGGAAGGACTGGTCACTACGACGCAGCTTGTCTTCTTATCCCTGGTAGCAGGTTTAGTGCTCGCGGTGCCGCTGGCCATCATGCGCAGCTCTAAGCGTAAGTGGATCAGCCTGCCGGTTTATCTGTATACCTATGTGTTTCGCGGCACGCCGCTGCTAATTCAGCTCTATATCATTTACTACGGCGTCGTGTTTATCGACGGCATTCAAGAAACATTCCTGTGGCCAATTCTGCGAGAAGCGTTCTACCCCGCGCTAATCGCCTTTACGCTTAACACCGCAGCCTACACCACCGAGATTTTCCGTGGGGCGATCAAGGCAACGTCTAAAGGTGAAATTGAGGCAGCAAGGGCCTACGGCATGTCGCAAAGTTTGATGATGCGTCGCATTATTATGCCCAGTGCGTTTCGGCGCGCGCTGCCCGCGTATGGCAACGAAGTGATCTTTATGCTGCATGCCAGTGCTATTGCCAGCGTTGTCACACTGATGGATCTCACCGGCGCTGCACGTTTTGTATACGCACGCTTTTACGCCCCTTTCGAAGCCTTTCTGTTTGTGGCAGCCATCTACCTTTGCCTCACTTTTGCAATTTTGTACTTTTTCCGTTTTCTGGAGAAAAAGCTACTGGCCCACTTAAGGCCACAAACGAACTAAGCCGTCAGCTGTAAATAAAAATAAAACAACCGTCAAACAAACGTTGGTTCTGAACAAAACTCCCTCTTTCCGTTAACCTCAACCTGGGGTACGTTAAGAGGGATCACTTCACGTGAACCTGTTACCTACGGAGTAAAAAAATGAAAAAACTCTTAACTGTTTCGGTGCTTGGCCTCGCCATTGCTGCCGCCTCTTCTGCGCATGCGCGCAATTATGATCACGTGCGCATTGGCGTTGACGTTCCCTACGAACCCATGGAGTACCGCACCGCTGATGGCGAGCTAACCGGTTTCGACATTGATCTTGGTAACGCCCTGTGCGAGAAAATCGGCATCACTTGTGAGTGGATCGAGCAGGAGTGGGACGGCATTATCCCTGGCTTAATGTCGCGCAACTATGACGCGATCATGTCCTCTATGACGATTAACGAAGAGCGTCGCCAGCAGGTGCTGTTCTCTGACCCCTACATCACGATGCCTTCCGCTTGGTTCGCGCCCAGCAGCTTAGATATCAGCGAAGCTAACGAAGAAACCCTGGCGGGTAAAACCATTGGTGTTCAGCGCGGCACACTACAAGATAATTTCGTGACCGATAATTTCAACAGTGTTGCCAATATCAGCCGCTACTCCACCGCTGATGACATGGTGCTGGATATGCAGGCACAGCGCCTGGACATCGTGTTCCTAGACTTCCCAATCGGCCAGTCTACGCTGCTAAACAACGATAATGCTGATTATGTTGTGGTCGGCGAACGCATCAGCGAGCCTAAAGAGTACTTTGGCGACGGCTTTGGCATTGCCTTCCGCCAGCGCGACGAAGCACTGGCAGAAAAATTCAATGACGCCCTCGCCGAGCTGAAAGACGATGGCACCTATGATGAAATCTTCGAGCGTTACTTCAGCGAAGATTAATTTTAGCGAGTTTTATAAGTCTCCCCGCCTTGGGGAGGCTTATACCGTCAGAGGCCAACATGCATACACCTCTTTCTCTTTTTATAGCGCAAGTACTGTGCAAACTTCGCCCAGGAATTAGCGGCAACATTGCTTGTTTCTACCTGAGCGAATGGTTCGACGAATAGCCTTCCCTTCTTGGCACGCCCGTGCCATCTCACGCCCCTGCGCGTGATCCTTGCTATACGTTAATAATAACGTAAAGCAACTCTACGCTTAGCGCACTCCCCTACTATAGCTAACGTGAATTACCGCTAAGCATGCCATTATCAATATCAAAAAAATCGCTTCAGGAGACTACTATGCGTTATGCAACGCTACCCTTCGCCGCTATGCTCGCGGCTGGTGTTTCTATGTCTTTCGTAACCACGACTGCAGTGGCGCGTGACTATACAGATATTCGCCTTGGGGTCGACATCCCCTACGAGCCTTTCATGTACCGAGAAGCAGACGGGACACTTACCGGCTTTGAAATTGAGTTAGGTAACGCGGTTTGTGATTACTTAGAAGCCAACTGCACCTGGGTTGAGCAAGACTGGGACGGCATTATTCCTGGGCTGCTCGCCCGTAACTACGATGCCATTATGTCCTCTATGGCAATTACCGATGAGCGTGCCCAGCGGGTGCTGTTCTCTGAACCTTACTACACGACGCCCAGCGCCTGGATTACCACCCACGAACACGACATTGATATTGAAGACCGCGCCAGCCTTGAAGGCTTAACAGTAGGCGTTCAGCGCGCCACGCTACAGGATAACTATGTCACTGAGCTATATGGCGACGTGCTTGAAATCCGCCGCTACACGGGTGTGGATGATGTCGTCACAGATCTTTTGGCCGGACGCTTAGACCTTACCTTCATGGATTACCCAATTGCCGAAGCAGCAATTGATATCGATACACCTGAGAGCGATTTCCAACGCATCAGTAATTTCATCAAAGAACCAGAGCATATCTTTGGCAAAGGCGTTGGCGTCGCTTTCCGTCCCCGTGACGAAGCTCTGGCAGAGCGTTTCAATGAAGCCTTGAGCGCACTCAAAGAAGACGGTACCTACGATGAAATCATGGGCCGTTACTTCAATTACGATGTGCGTTTATAAATACGCTTCGTACTCACTTTTCATAGGCACGATCTCTGCGCCGACCACTGGTCGGCGCATATTCACCACCTGCTGATTCCCCCGGGAAACACATGCTGACACTTGTTAAAAACGCCCAGCTGTTTACGCCAGAACCTCGCGGCCTTTGCCACCTATTAATTGCCGACCAGCGTATCGCAGCAGTATTGGATGCCGCTGAACCAGTAAACGCAGGGGCGCTAATTGCCACTATAGACCTTGAAGGACGCAGGGTAATTCCTGGGCTGGTTGACCCGCTAGTTCACTATATTGGTGGCGGCGGCGAAGGTGGGTTTGGCAACCGCACCGCCGAACTTAGCTTAGAAGATGCCTGCGCATCAGGCGTCACCACGTTAATTGGCGCGCTAGGCACCGATGCCCTAACCCGCACGCCGGCTAACTTAATTGGCAAAGCCCGAGAACTCGCCGCTGGCGGCTTGACCACCTACGCCTATACCGGCTCTTACCAACTGCCGCCGGTAACGCTTACCGGTTCGATTGCCAGCGATATTCTCTATATCCCAGAGTTTATCGGCGTAGGTGAAGTGGCGATTAGCGACCATCGCGGCTCTCAGCCCAGCACCCACGAACTAACACGGCTAGCCTCCGATGCCCGCACCGCTGGCTTGCTGGCAGGAAAATCCGGCATTGTGTTTATTCACACCGGAGACGCCGACACTCACCTGGAGCCGCTTCGCCAAGTGGCAAAGCATAGTGCTATACCGCTTTCACAGTTCTACCCCACTCACATCAATCGTACCGCCACTCTGTTTGAAGATGGCCTACGCTTTGCCCGGGAGGGTGGCCGAATCGACTTCACCACCAGCACAACACCAGAATTGCTGGCGGGCGGCGAAGTCCCTGCATCAGAGGCAGTGGCACGGGCACTAAAAGCACGTATTGAGCCTAGCCAGCTAAGTCTCTCTTCAGATGCCAATGCCTCGCTGCCAGAATTTGATAAGCAGCACCGTTTTATTGGTTTAAAACCCGGCAAACTAAGCAGTTTGTTTGACGTACTGGGCGAGTGCGTGAACGAGCATTGCATTCCTATGGAACAGGCGCTGCGCTGCGCTGCTACGACTGCCGCAGATGCACTAAAATTGCCCCATAAAGGCCGCTTACACGCCGGTGCTGACGCTGACTTTATCGTGCTTGCTGAAAATCGCTGGTCGATTGATCAAGTATGGGCATTAGGCAAACCGATTTACGATAGTGAATCCAATGGTAAAGTGCGCTAGCAAATAGCACTGTTACAAAAACCGAACTTGCGCAGCCAAATCGGGTCTTTACTCCAGCATGGACACTTACAAGGAGGTACCATGGCTGAACAAACGGCGGCATATTCATCACCTGAGCCCGGTACCGTTGAGACGTTTCGCCCTTCATCCCACTGGACCGCATGGGGGCAGTGGCTCGCGCTTTTCACCATGACGGTGGATCATCTCACCCGCTATGTGCTTCCCGGCGCATGGGAATTAGACTGGGCAGGCTCGTCTATTGGCCGCATTGCTTTTCCGCTATTTGCGGCCATGGTGGCGTGGCATGGGCTGTTTAACACCCGTAACCCGTTGCGCTATTCTTGGCGAATTTTAATTATTGGGCTAGCGGCTCAAGCGCCTTATATGATGATGCCGCGCGCCTCCGATGCCTTTATTCTTAACGTCTGTTTTACCTTGGCAAGCGGTTTAGCCCTAGGTGCTTTAGTACGCCAGGGCTGGCAACACTATCTTCAGCAAACCCTTAGTTTGGGCTGGCTGATGCTAGGTGCTGGGCTTGGGGTGACCGCTTGGTACTTGCTAGGATTTTGGGTGGAGTATGGCCATAACGGATTGCTGCTGATACCGCTATTTATGTTCGCTATGCAGGCGCTTAGTGAAACCCGCGATGCGCTAATATCACGCCTTTGGGCGGGGTTAGCTGCTTTTCCCGTGTTATGGATTGCAGGCCAGATGAACGCCTCCGACATGGCAAAGTCGTTCACGGTGGCTACCTGTGTGGTTGTGCTCATGCTGGCCGCAGGCGCGGCACAGCGTGTACCACCCGTGGCGCTCGCCATGCCGCGACGCCTCTGGCTAGCCTGGTACCCGGGGCACTTTGCACTTATTGCCCTGTGGCTACTGCTTAGCGGCCAGCTGGCAGGCTAGAAATTTCTTCAGCCACACGCTTGTTTACTTCATCACGCATCCAGGGCTGGTAGCGCTTTAGCCGCGCCCGACCTTCGGTTTTCGCTTGGTACATCGCCGTATCAGCTTCTTTTAACACTTCAGCATGGTCGCACTTAGCCGCATTAAAGCAGGTGTAGCCCATGCTAGGTGTTACCTCAACGGCGCGATTCTCTAGCTGATACTTGCCAGATAAACTCTGCTGAACGTTTTGCATGTAGTGCTCTACCTGGGCTTCCAGCGCCTTAGGGGCCACCTCGTCAAACAGTGCTAGCAATACAAACTCGTCGCCACTTAAACGTGCGGCCATATCGCTCTCTTTTAAGCACTGCTCCAGGCGGCGAGCAACCTGTACCAATAGCTCATCACCAGCGGCGTGGCCCAAGGTGTCGTTGATCAGCTTGAAACGATCCATATCTAGAAACATCACCAAGCCGCTACGCTGCTCGCTTTCATGCTCATTGCACAACGCTTTTAAACGCTCAATAAAGCACCGGCGGTTGGGCAGGTCAGTGAGCGCATCATAGAACGCCTGGCGATAAATAATCGCCTCATTGTGTTTACGCTCAGTGAAGTCTTCAATAATCGCCACTCCACCTACGCGCTCATCATTGGCACTATTCACACCGTTAAAAAAAGCACGGAGCGGGGTGCCTTCTTTAGCGCTAGGCATGCGGAAAGTACCTTCGTAATACCCCGAGCCGTTTTCCAGGGCATCCTTGACTGCTTGCGCTACCTCACCATCCGCTGAGCGCGCCAGCATCCGGTAACCAATGAGCTGGGCACGGTCAACGCCGAGTATCTCTAGAAGTTTATGGTTACAGTCGGTGATCCAGCCATGGGCATCAAAATGCAGCACCCCTAATGGCGAATGGTGGAAAATAGAGCGGTAGCGATTCTCACTCTCTTGCAGCTGCGCTTCCCGTGCTGCCATGCTCACTCGAAGAGCAATATTATCGTGAGTCGTGTAGCTAAAGCGCCGGCTGGCAATCAGAATTAGGGCTAAAAACAGCACGAGCATCAAGCCGATCAAAATCGACAAAGACGTGCCCATCAGCATGAACTGAATTTTTAATGGCAATAAAATGGGCAGCACAAAGCCCAGCGCTACCCACCATACCGAAGAGAGCGTTGTGACGCCGCCTGCCGCAATACCTGCTAATACAATGGAAAGCGCCGCCACTTGTCCTGGGTGTTCCGTGCTAAATAGCAGTATCCCTGAGGCCCCCCACACACAGCCAGCAGCAATTGCTCCCATGGCAAACCAGCGCAGCCAGCGGTGGCGCTGCTGCTGCGTAATAGGCAGCTGTTTAAGCGATAGGCCAATGAGAGTCGCAAGCCGGACACGACCGCAAGCGTCACAAACCAGCCAACCAGTAAAACAGCGTTAACCACGGGCCACATAGCGGCGACCAGTAGTCCTCCCGCGAGCACGCTACTTAGCACCGGCTGCCACAGGTTATCGTAGAGTAAACGTACTTTTTCGCAGCGTAAGCGCTGCTGTGTCAGAAGATGGTCGCGCTGATAACCACTGCGCAGCCCAGACGCCGTAGCCGTTGTGGCTAAAAAGCTGGGGGGTGGCATACAAACTCCCTGTATTTATGTCGGCTTATAAACCAATCTTATTTGCTTGTGCGAACAATGTTCACACGTTTATTTTAGCACGTTTACGAAATAAAAGTAGCCTATGAGCTAATAAAAAAGCCGCCTGAAGTTAGGCGGCTGGTAAAAAAAGCTTTAAAAGAAGCTTTTTTACTGAGAAATATTAAAACTCCACGCCACGGGCGGGGCATCAGGTATCAGCGCTTGGCAGGCACGCACCTTCTCAATCAGTTCAGCGTGGTTAGCGGCGACGACGTTCACATGGGCCAGCTTACGTCCTGGACGCTCTTGTTTATCGTAGCGGTGAAGGTGCGCATGCCCCAGCGCCAGCAGCGCAGCGTTGTCGCCTTCGCGGCCAATCACATTGACCATGCAGGTAGGGGCTATCGCCTCAGTGCTGCCCAGCGGCAACCCCTGCACGGCGCGCAGGTGATTCTCAAACTGGCTAGTGACCGCGCCATCCATGGTCCAGTGCCCAGAGTTGTGCACGCGGGGCGCCATTTCATTCGCCAACAGCCCACCATCGCGGGTTTGGAACAGCTCTAGCGCCAGCACGCCTACGTAGTCCAATTCATCCAACAAGGCACGGATATAGCCATCGGCGGTTTGCTGAACGCTGGCGTCTAAATCGGGCAGTGGCGCAACGGAGTAACGCAAAATACCATCAACGTGCTGATTTTCTGCCATGGGGTAGAACACCACCTCACCATCGCGGCCGCGCACAGCAATCATCGAGACTTCGCGCACAAAATCCACAAAGGCCTCAACGACCAGCTGCGGGTGGCCAATAGCCTTCCACGCGTCATGCGCTTGCTCTGGTGCTTTTAGTACCGCCTGCCCTTTGCCGTCGTAGCCCTCAGTCACCGACTTAGCCACCACCGGGCAGCCTAACTCAACCGCTGCAGCTTCAAGCTGCTCTGCGCTCTCCACCACACGGTAAGCAGGCGTGGGGATACCCAAACGATCAAACAGGGTTTTCTCTTCAACACGATTTTGACACACCGCAATCGCGCGGCTGCTGGGGTATACCGGTTTGTGCTGCTCAATCTGCTGCACCAGCTCAACCGGCAAGTGCTCAAACTCGTAGGTCACCACATCGACCTTATCGAGAAACTCCGCCAAACGCTGGTTATCAGGGTCGACAATCACCTCACCAATCCCCGCGCTCGGGTTGCCGGTAGTATCTAAAAACGTAAAGCGATTACCTAGAGGGTAGCCCGCCAGCGCTAACATGCGACCCAACTGGCCGGCACCTAAGATGCCAATGTTCTTTGAGATGCCAGAACTCATTACCAGAACTCCTTAGTTCGCTTCCGCATCGGGGCGCGGGTCAGGGTTATCCAGCACTAGCTGGGTTTGCTCGGCACGGAAAGCTTCCACTGCTTCGCGGATAGCGGTGTCTTGCAAACCAACAATTTGCGCTGCCAGCAAGCCGGCATTGGTGGCCCCGGCCTTGCCAATGGCCAGCGTACCCACCGCAATACCGCCGGGCATTTGCGCAATAGAGAGCAGCGAATCCAAGCCTTTCAACGCTTTGGATTCAACCGGCACGCCCAGCACCGGAAGCGCCGTTTGCGAGGCCACCATGCCTGGCAAGTGGGCCGCACCGCCTGCACCCGCCACAATTACCTGGAGGCCACGCTCAGCGGCACTTTTCGCATATTCGAACAGCAGGTCTGGGGTCCGGTGCGCTGACACCACGCGGGTTTCATAGGCAACGCCCAACCGCTCTAACATCGCCACCGCGTGCTCCATGACCGGCCAATCAGATTTTGACCCCATGATCACGCCCACTTTAGGTGCGCTGTTCGACATGCAAAAACTCCTCGGCCAACGGCCTCGTTAAGCAAAAAAGCAGTGGAAAAAGCCGCACACAGTGCGCAGCTCACTCAGAAATAGGAAGGCGCGTAGTTTACCAGAGCCGTAACCGTTTGCGGGCGTTTGCGTGATCGTGAAATTTTCATCAAATTAGGCATTGAAAAGCGCGCGACTTGGCGGCATTGTGTGATTGTCATTTCAGACTGATGGAGTCCCATGAGTACGGCATACTCAACCGCTTACGCAGAAACGCTGGATCCTCCGCGAAGCAGCCCTGACCTCGACGTCAGGGATTTAGAAAAACGTACGCGCTTAATGCGTATTATTACCCGTCTGATTGCTATTTCAGACCTAGGAAGTCGTGATATCGCCCACCGGGCGGGTCTTCCAGTGCAAAAGGTCAGCGACCTGCTCGCCGGAAGGCTTGAGCACCTCAACATTGACGAACTCAATGTACTGCGTCGCACCCTAGAGCTGGAGGCGCCATAGCAACAGCTACTACATCAGAATCTCCCCTCTTTTCAATACAGGCTGGCCCATTGGGTCAGCCTGTTTTTATTTGTACCGCTTAATAGACGATCTTTCGTTAAAACAATCAGTTAGCGCTCTAAGATTAAGAGAGCATTAAGAAAGCCACGCTAACCCATTGACGGTAATCAATTTTTTCTTTCAGCTTGAGGCGTAACCTTAGCCTATCCCGACCATTCGCCCCCTGCGAATGACGCTTTATCCGCTAAGGAGGCGCTATGGACGCCATACGCCGATCATTACTCGGCCAGTTAGCCCGCTTAAGCGCAGGCGCTGCGCTAGTACCACTTTCAAGCATTGCCCAAGCCGGCATTAATCAACAGCCTGCCCGCCGCGAAGGTGACCCCACCAAACGCTACGGCATGCTGATTGACCTTCGCCAGTGCATCGGCTGCCAGGCTTGTACGGTGTCGTGTCATATCGAGAACGCCGCACCGCTTGGCCAATTTCGCACCACGGTTTCCCAGTACGAAGTGCAGCACCAGGAGAGCGGTGCGCTGGCCACGTTTATGCTGCCACGCCTGTGTAACCACTGCGAAAACCCACCCTGCGTGCCTGTTTGCCCCGTTGAAGCTACCTACCAACAGCAGGATGGCATCGTTGTGGTTGATAGTGACCGCTGCGTGGGCTGCGCTTACTGTGTTAACGCCTGCCCCTATGATGCACGCTTTATCAACGAACGCACCCAAACCGCCGACAAATGCACGTTCTGTGCGCATCGTTTAGAGGCAGGGCTGCTGCCCGCCTGCGTGGAAAGCTGTGTAGGTGGTGCGCGGATCATCGGCGACATGCGCGACCCGAATAGCCAAATCAGCCGCTTGATCCAAGAACACCGCGATGCACTTATGGTACTGCAGCCAGAAAAAAATACGCTTCCCCAAGTGTTTTACCTCGGTATGGATGAGCGGTTCACCACACGCCCCGTAGCGGAACCGGTGGCTCTTGAAGTGCTCGACCCCCACGGTCAGGAGATGGGCTATGAATTCCACCATTGAACTACTCGCTCCCCGCTATGACATCGCCTGGTACCCCTGGGCGGTACAGTATTTTTTTCTGATCGCAATCTCCTACGCAAGTGTGTGGCTAACTGCCCCGGCCTTAATATTTGGCAAAAAAACGTGGTTACCGACGGCACGTCTGGCGCTCATCGCCTGCGTTAGTACGACGCTAGTAGCACCGGTAGCCTTACTGGCAGATTTACACCAGCCGTTGCGTTTCTGGCACTTCTACGCCTACGCCAACACCCATTCGTGGATGTCGATTGGCAGCGTGGTACTGCCAATTTACCTGATCAGTGTATTAGGCCTTGCCTGGCTGGCCTGGCGCCCTGCATTGCAAGCTCAGCGGAGTGCGTCAGGGCTTGGCGGGCTTATCGCAAAGTGGCTGAGCCTAGGCAATGGAGCCACGCCGAGAGTGCTGGTGGCCGTTGTTGGGCTAACCGCGCTACTGCTTTCTAGCGCTATTATGCTCTACACCGGGGCGGAGCTGGCCGTTGTTAAGGCGCGTCCGTTATGGAACACCCTATGGCTGCCACCCATGCTGGTCGCCACCGGATTTATCGCAGCGGCTGGACTAGTGCTGGTACTAAACCGTGCAAGCGGGCTACGTTCAAACGACGCTACCCGGCAAATGCTCTATGTACTGTTAGCCTTCTGTGCAGTCGCTGGTTTGATAGCGCTTAGCTGGTTATTAGATGGCATGAATGCCCACGTAGGTTCTGTGGCAGCGGCGCTTGAATCTGTGCGCCACAGTCCCTCTTGGCGCAGCACTGCGCTGTGGGGCAGTGTGACCGGAGCAGCACTCTTTGCGGTTGTGGCGCTTTTACTCTTGCGCCCACCCCATCGCCAGCCCGCACTTTTTGCCTGGGCATGGCTACTAGGCCTCGTGGCGATTCATATGGGCTGGATGTTCCGCTGGGTGGTGCTGATGGATGTTCAACATGTGGCCCGTAACAGCGCAGGTTTCCACCACTACGGCATTCCCGCTGGCTCTTCCGGCATCTTAGGCATCGTGGGTACGTTTGGGCTTTGGCTCGCCGCCATCTTACTGATTGAATTGTTTATCCCTTGGCGGCAGGCCAAGCAAGGTGGCGTCAACACCCCTACTCCTCTCGATGCCCATGCATCCAGTGACCCTCTTGCCGCTACCAGTGACTCTCTTAACGCTAAACAAGGAGCGCCTAACCATGGCTAAGTCTGCTCAAGACCTCTCACGCCGCCGGTTTCTTAAAGGCGCTGCTGCCGCAGGCGGTGCCGCCACCTTTGCAGTGGGCTATGCCGACCCACTGGCCAAAATGGCCAAGGGCGTTACCGGCAGCGCGGGTGAAAAACCTAAGCACCATATTCATGGCAACTCGCTAACACCGGAATACCGCGTTGATTTAGACACCGGCGAGCTAACCCTCACACCCGACCAGCGAGTCGCCTTTACTATTTGCTACGGCTGCACCACCCAGTGCGGCGTCAGGGTGCGAGTTGATGACACCCAGGGCGAAGTGCTGCGGGTATCTGGCAACCCTTACCACCCTCTCTCTGCCGACGATCATCTACCTATGCGCACTCCAGTGGCCGAGGCATTGCGCAGCGTGAGCGCTTACGGAGAACAAGGCCAAGTAAATCGCTCTACCGCTTGCGCCCGTGGTAACTCAATGATGAGCCAGATCACCAACCCTTTCAGGATCGACCACTGCCTTAAACGGGTGGGTGAACGCGGTAACCGCGAATGGCAGAAAATCTCTTTTGAGCAGCTGATTGAAGAAGTCTGCGAAGGCGGCGACCTGTTTAACGAAGGTCATGTAGACGGCTTACGAGCCATTCACGATCACGACACGCCTATCGACCCTGCCAATCCAGAGTACGGCCCCAAGGCGAACCAGCTGATGGTCATGGAAGCCACCGACTACGGGCGTTCAGACCTGCTTAAACGCTTTACCCTCAATGCCTTTGCGACGCGCAACTACGGCCACCACGGTGCTTATTGCGGCTTGGCGTTCCGCATGGGGTCGGGGGCAGTGATGAACAATATTGTCACTAATGCCCATGTAAAACCCGACATTCAGAACGCACAGTTCATCATGTATATCGGCTGCGCGCCCAGCCAAGCAGGCAACCCGTTTAAGCGTCAGGGCCGTTTGCTTGCTCAGGCACGCGCTGCAGGAACCCTTGAGTATGTGGTAGTCGACCCCGCACTAAATGCCGCCACTTCCCACGCGGCGGATAATAACCGCTGGGTGCCCATTCGCCCCGGCACCGACAGCGCCTTTGCCATGGCAATGATTCAGTGGCTACTGGATAACGAGGGTTACGCCAGCGACTTTCTCGCCCTACCGGGCCAGTCCGCCGCCGATGCCGCAGGCGAGACCACCCACTCCAACGCGACGCATTTGGTCATTGATACGTTTGAACATCCGCGCCGTGGCTACTTTTTGCGCGCCAGCGATTTGGGCCTTGCTGAGGCCGGTAGCGATGCGGATATGCCCGTCGTCGTGTCAGACGGCGAATTCGCGCTCAGCGAAGATGTCATGGCCGCCGAGCTATTTGCCGAGCGCGCAGTGGAGCTTGCCGATGGCAGCACCGTCACCGTTAAAACCAGCCTAACGCTGCTGCGTGAATCGGCCCATGAATACGACATGGACACCTATGCTGAACATTGTGGTATTCCCAAAGCAACGATTATCGACTTAGCCAAAACGTATGCCAGCCACGGCCGTAAGGCCGCCGTTAACTGCCACGGCGGTATGATGTCAGGCAACGGCTTCTACGCTGCTTTTGGCGTTCAAATGCTTAACCTGCTGGCAGCCAACTACAACATGAAAGGCGGCAGCGCGGTGGGGGGTGGCACCTACAGCGGTACGGGAGAAGGCCCGCGCTACGATTTAGCCAACTTCCCCGGCAAGCGTGGCCCTCAGGGCGTGTTCCTTTCACGCTCACGCTTTCCTTATGAAAAATCATCGGAGTACCAGCGCAAGGTCGCCGCCGGGGAAAACCCATACCCTGCCAAGGCGCCCTGGCGCTCCTTAGCACCACCTACACTCACCGAGCATTTACCTTCAGCGCTGGATGGCTACCCTTACCCCATTAAAGCGGTGATTGGCTGCATGGCTAACCCAATTTATGGCCAAGCGGGCTTAAAAGGCGTGATTGTTGATAAGTTAAAAGATCCCAAGCGCTTGGGGCTGTTTGTCGCGGTTGATGGCTTTATCAACGAGACCAACCGCTACGCCGATTACATCGTACCGGATTCAGTGATGTACGAAGTATGGGGCTTTGCAGGCTCTTGGAAAGGCACGCTGGGCAAGCTGACGACCGCCTGCTGGCCAGTGGTGGAACCGCGCCAACAAAAAACCGCCGACGGTGAGCCGGTATCCATGGACAGCTTCTTTATTGCCGTGGCCAAACGGCTAGGGCTACCCGGCTTTGGGGACAACGCCATTCCCGATGCCGACGGCAACCTTCACCCACTCAACCGCGCCGAAGACTATTACCTGCGTGCGGCCGCCAATATCGCCTTTCAGGACGAGCCACTGCCAGAAGCCAATGACGCCGATGTTGCTCATAGCGGTATTGCGCCACTGCTGCCCAAGCTTGAACGCACGCTGAAAGCCGCCGAGCGCAAACGTGTGGCGTACCTTTACGCACGAGGGGGGCGCTTTGAAGATGCCAGCCAACACTTTGTTGGCGAGCATTTGAAACACCAGTGGAAACAGACCTTATGCGTTTACAACGAAGCGGTAGGCACCAGCATTGACACCACTAACGGCCTGCCCAACATCGGCGTGCCGTGCCATAAGCTGCCCCAGCTGGCGAACAAACAGGCCATGCGTGAGGTGTTTTCAGAACAGGAATGGCCGCTGCTGGCGTTTTCGTTCAAATCTAACCTGATGAACTCCTATGCTATCGGCAACGAGCGGCTGCGGATGATCAAGCCTTATAACCCAGTACAAATGCACCGCCAAGACGCCGAGCGCTTTGGTATTCAGCATGGCGACACCATTCGCATTGAAAGCCCCGGCGGCAGCGTGGTGGGGCTAGCCCTGGTAAGCGAAAGCGTTGTGCCCGGCGCCCTGGGCATAGAGCATGGCTACGGCCATAAAGATTTAGGCGCCACACCGCATATTATTGACGGTAAGTCCCAGCCAGATATGCCGTGGATGCGGGCAGGCATCAACATCAACGACTTGGGATTTAAAGACCCTACGCGGTCGGTAGACGGCACTTGGCTAGAGCCTATTAGCGGTGCCAGCGTGCGCCAAGGGTTACCGGTTAAAGTAAGCCGTATCTAAGTGAATTTTAATAGGGGTATTTCTAGCAGGGGTATTATCCAGTACCTCTGCTAGGGAAGCACGCCATAACAGAACCTCGATGCGCCCCATGTATCAATTCCAAATAACTATGAACAAACTTATTTAGCATAAACACTTACGGTCATTTTGACCCATGTCATAGAAGTACCAATCCGTCTTGCTACCACAGGACAGGCTCTTCGTCAGCTTTCATACTTCTTTTGATAGCTAAAAGCTTTTAGCTAAATAGCTATCAATTATTAGAAGGTGCATAACCATCAGCAGTGTGAGCCACGCCTGAAAACCATCGTGGCACTCTCACACTGCCTATTCGCACCCACGGATCAAAACAATCGTGACATAAAGAGGACAATAGCCATGCAAAAAAAGCTGATGGTGGCCGCTATAGCGGGTTCAGCGTTGGTCGCGGGCCAACTGGCTATCGCATCCAACGACTCGCTTAGAGAAAGAGCGAATACGGTACTAGGAACGGTCAGCGCCACACCGGGTGACGAGGTGGAAAACCCTATTTCGAAGCTCGGCCAAGCGCTATTTTGGGATACTCGTCTATCTTCAAATGGCGAGGTCGCATGTGCCAGCTGTCACTTCCGCGAGAACTGGGGTTCTGATAGTCGCCCTCGCTCCATAAACGCACGCGGTTCTGAGACACTACAGTCTCAAACGGTCTTCCACTCTCAAGATACGCCCGGTTTGCGTTGGCTAGCGGACCGCGAGAGCGGTGCCGCCCAAGCGATGGGATCCATCACCGGCTCGATGGGCTTTGGTGAGCGTGAAGACATTCTTCCCGTTCTGGAAGAGCATGGATATGCAGACTTATTCGAAGCAGCCTTTCCTAACGACCCAGACCCCATTTCAGTTACCAATTACGGTGAAGCACTGGAATTTTATCAGCGTACCCTGAGAACCCCTGCTCCTTACGATGCCTGGATGGAAGGCGACGACGACGCGCTAGATGAGCTACAAGTTCGTGGTCTGGAGCGCTTCCTGAACACAGGCTGTGCGGGATGCCATAGCGGCGAGCTGGTCGGCGGTACGATGCTCCAACGCTTCGGTGTCATGGAAAACTACTGGGAGCACACTGGATCGCCGCAAATCATGTCAGGTCTTATGGACGCCACCGGCGAAGAAGGCGATCGTTTCTTCTTCCGCGTTCCCCTGCTGCGCAATATTGCGCAAACCGGCCCCTACTTCCATGATGGCTCTGTGGATGACCTTCGCCGTGCAACAGAAATTATGGCGCGCATACAGTTAGGCCAAGAGCTTGATGATGAGGCGCTGGACGAGCTGGTCGCCTTCCAAGAAGCCCTAACGGGAGATATTCCCGTCAACTTTGAACCACCTGAAGGCATTCCCTTTGAATTACCAGAAGGAGTAAAAGCCGACTAAACCATTATGCTGGCTTAAAGCGTGCTTGCCTTGCCCCGCAGGGGACGAAAACGCAGAAAGGCATTCACCGCCGCTTAAACAAAGCGGCGGTTTTGCTTCTTAAAACCCAGCCAACCATTGCCTTAGCTAGAGCCTAGGGTGCAATCAAAACACCACCCAGCGCGACCACAATCACCACTGCCCATGCAGGCAGCTTCCAGATGGTTAACAGTAAGAACCCAGTGAGCGCCAGCGCAAACTCATAAGGCCCTACAATGGCGCTGATCCACACGGGGTTGTACAGCGCTGCCCCTAAAATGCCCACCACGGCGGCGTTAGCCCCGCGCATCAACGCTTGGGCGCTGCCCCACTGGCGGAAACGGTTCCAAAACGGCAGCACGCCGACCAACAGCAAAAAGCCTGGCACGAAAATCGCCAGCAGCGCCAACAGTGCGCCGATCACGCTGGGCAACCCAGGTAGTAGTGCCCCTAGGTAGGCCGCAAAGGTGAACAGCGGCCCCGGCACGGCCTGTGCAGCTCCATAGCCAGTCAAGAACTCATCCGCCGTTATCCAGCCCGACTGCACCACTTCAGCTTCCAGCAGCGGCAACACCACATGACCACCACCAAACACCAGCGCACCCGAACGGTAGAACGCATCCACCAAGGCCGGCCACATCGCCCCCCCGGCCAGTAGCGGCAACAGCACCAGCAGCGCTACAAAAAGCCCCAGGGAAATCATGCCTACCTTACGGGACACCGCAAAATGTAACGAGTCCGCCAGCTCGCCCTGAGCGCTTTCACGGCAGAGCAAAAGCCCCACCAAACCACCCAGCACAATCGCACTCACCTGACCCAACGGCCCACTCACCATTACCACGGCAAACACCGCCGCAAGCGCAATACCTGCACGGGTTTTATCTGGGCAGAGGTTACGCGCCATCCCCCACACCGCATGGGCCACAATGGCCACCGCCACAATCTTCAAGCCGTGAATAATGCCACTGGCAATTGGACCATCCAGCACTGCCGCGCCCATGGCAAACATCGCCAACACCAACGCCGAGGGCAGTGTGAATGCCAGCCATGCCATGGCCGCGCCCCAAGGGCCTGCCCGCATTAACCCCAACGCAAAGCCTACCTGACTGCTAGCCGGCCCCGGCAAAAACTGGCATAGCGCGACTAAATCCGCGTAGGCCTGCTCAGTAAGCCATTTGCGTCGTGCCACAAACTCCGTGCGAAAGTAGCCAAGGTGTGCGACCGGACCACCAAACGAGGTCAGCCCCAGGGCCAGAAACGCCCAAAAAACTTCACTTATCCGCCCTCTTGGCGGTACCTGTTCTGCCATTGTTCCCACCGTTTAGCCAATTAAAAAGCGCAAGGCTCAATGTTAAGCCTTGCGCTTGACTGCTTGATGACATTCCCCATGGCCATCTATAAGAAGCAGCATGGTGACGCCGCTTTACGCTTAGTCGGTAACCGCACCCGTACTCGCAGAACTGACCAACTTGGCGTACTTCGCCAGTACACCGCGCGTATAGCGAGGTGCTGGCTGCTGCCAAGCCGCGCGGCGGCGCATCATCTCCTCGTCACTGATATGTACATCAATAGTGTCCTCTTCGGCGTCGATGGTGATGGCATCGCCATCTTCTACCAGCGCCAGCGGGCCACCGTCGAAGGCTTCCGGCGACACATGCCCCACCACAAACCCGTGGCTGCCGCCAGAGAAGCGACCATCGGTAATCAGCGCCACGTCGTTGCCTAAACCACGGCCCATAATGGCCGAGGTAGGCGTGAGCATTTCGCGCATGCCAGGCCCGCCTTTCGGGCCTTCGTAGCGAATTACCACTACATCGCCCGCCACCACGGTGCCATCATTAATGCGCGCCTGGGCTTCCTCTTCCGAGCCAAACACCCGCGCCGAGCCGCTAAAGCGCGTGCCCTCTTTGCCGGTGATTTTCGCCACCGCGCCTTCCGGCGCTAAGTTACCAAACAAAATACGCAGATGGCTTTCGCCTTTAAGCGGGTTACCCAGCGGCGCGATGATCTGCTGATCAATGGGGTAAGGCTCCACATCGGCTAAGTTCTCTGCCAGCGTTTTGCCCGTGACCGTTAGGCAGTCGCCGTTAAGTAGTCCGGCATCCAGCAGGATTTTCATCAGCGGCTGAATACCGCCAATCGCCACCAGCTCGCTCATCATATAGTGGCCACTGGGGCGCAGGTCGGCCAGCACCGGAACGCGTTTACCAATCTCGGTAAAGTCTGACAGGGTCAGCTCAACGTCGATAGTGCGTGCCATGCCTATCAGGTGCAGCACCGCGTTGGTCGACCCCCCAAGGGCGATGACCACCGTAATCGCGTTCTCGAACGCTTCGCGGGTCATGATATCGGAGGGTTTGATATCTTGAGCCAGCAGCGCCAGCACGGCCTCACCGGCGGCTTTACAGTCGTCGCGTTTCTCTTGGGAAATGGCGTTCTGCGCTGAACTACCCGGCAGGCTCATGCCCAATGCTTCAATGGCAGACGCCATGGTGTTGGCGGTATACATACCGCCACAGGAACCCGGGCCAGGGATGGCGGTTTCTTCGATGTTTTTAAGCTCAATTAGATCGATATCACCACGGGAGTGGGCGCCCATGGCCTCAAACACCGAAACAATATCAGTGTGCCCTTTGCCGGGCATGATGGTGCCGCCATAAACAAACACGCTGGGGCGATTCAGTCGCGCCAAGCCCATAATGCAGCCCGGCATATTTTTATCGCAACCGCCTATAGCCACCAGCCCATCAAAGCCTTCGCAGCCCGCCACGGTTTCAATCGAATCGGCAATCACTTCCCGCGAGACCAGCGAGTACTTCATGCCTTCGGTGCCGTTGGCGATGCCATCAGAAATAGTGATGGTATTAAAAATCACCCCTTTGCCACCGGCAGCATCAGCCCCATCACGGGCAAACTCCGCCAGCTCACCGATATGGCTATTACATGGCGTCACCATGCTCCAGGTAGACGCAACGCCCACCTGAGGCTTTTGAAAATCATCATCGTTGAAGCCCACGGCGCGCAGCATGGCGCGGCTAGCCGCTTTACCGGGGCCATCCACCACTTGGGCAGAGTGGCGGCGGGTATTATTGTTGGTCGGCTCAGTCATCACGGACTCCTCTCAATGGCATGGCAAAGGGCACAGCTTGGCGATATATCTTACATCCCGCAAGGCACTTAACTTATGGCACCATAGCCTCACCGCACCCCGTGACGCTGATTGCCGTGAAGGAACGCCGCCGTATGCCTGCCAATATTTTATTCTCCCCCACTTCGCTCCCCCCCGGTTTTATGGTGGTACACGCTAACCGCTTGGAAGATTTACGCGGTTTGGCGGTGGAGTGGATGCGCCGCCAGCCGTTGGGGCCGTTGGAGAACGAAACCATTCTGGTGCAGAGCAACGGTATTGGGCAGTGGCTGAAGCTGGCGTTGGCGGAAGACCCCAAGGACGGCGGCGCGGGCATTGCGGCGGCGCTAGAGGTGATGCTGCCCGCGCGGTTTTTATGGCAGGCCTACCGCACGGTGCTCACTTACGTTTCGAAAAATGCCGACGCCGTGCCGGAAACCTCGCCGTTCGATAAGTCGCGCTTGGTGTGGCGGCTGCTGCGCCTGCTGCCTACCCTGGCCGGGCAGCCGGTGTTCGAGCCGCTGGCGCAGTTTCTAGAAATCGACCGCGACCAGCGCAAGCACTACCAACTGGCCGAACGGCTGGCGGATCTGTTTGACCAGTATCAGGTGTACCGCGCTGACTGGCTGGACGCCTGGGCCAACGGCCACGATGTGCTGATTACCGCCAGAGGTGAGCACCGCCCGCTGGAAGAGCACCAGCGATGGCAGCCCGCGCTCTGGCGCATCCTGCGTGACGACGTGGCCGCCACCCAAGGCGATGCCGGGTTGAACAGCAGCCGCGCCCAGGTTCACCAGCGCTTTTTGAAGGCCACCGAGCACTTAGAAGGCCAAGACTGCCCGCCGGGGCTGCCTCGGCGGCTGATCATCTTCGGGATTTCATCGCTGCCCCAGCAAACCCTGGAAGCGCTGGCGGCGCTTTCACGCTGCTGCCAAATCGTGCTATGTGTTCACAACCCCTGCCAGTTCTACTGGGCGGATATTATCGAACACAAAGACCTGCTGCGCGCCCAGCGCTACCGCCAGCGGCGCAAAACTGGCATGCCCGAAGCGCTGGATGTACTGGGCACCGGCGATGCCGATGACGCCCTGCACCTGCACGCCCAGCCGCTGCTAGCCGCCTGGGGCAAGCAGGGCCGCGACTACCTGCGCCTGCTCGATGAGCACGACGACGCAGGCAACTACCAAACCTTATTCGAGCAGCAGGCACTACGCATCGATATGTTCGAGCCGTTCAGCGGCGAGGATCGCCACTGCCTGCTCAGCCAGCTACAAGACGACATCCGCGAGCTGCGCCCGGTGGTAGAAACGCAAGGCCACTGGCCTGCACTGCCCGCTTCCGATGACTCCATCGTGTTTCATATCGCCCACGGCCCCCAGCGGGAAGTGGAGATTCTCCACGACCAACTGCTGGCCGCCTTCAGCGCCGACCCACACCTGCGCCCACGGGACATCATCGTCATGGTGCCGGATATCGACCGCTACGCGCCGCACATCGAAGCGGTGTTTGGTCAGCTGCCCACCGACGACCCACGGCACATTCCCTACACGCTCTCGGACCAAGCCAGCCGCCACCGCCTGCCGCTGATGATTGCGCTGGAAAAGCTGCTGCGGCTGCCGGAGCTGCGCCTATCGGTGAGCGATTTGCTCGACCTGCTGGATGTACCCGCCCTGCGCCAGCGCTTCGGCCTAGAAGAGCGCGACCTGCCGGTACTAGAGCGCTGGATGGAAGGCGCGGGGATACGTTGGGGTCTCAACGCCAAGCAGCGCCAGCGGCTGGAGCTGCCCGGTGGGCTGAGCCAAAACACCTGGGCCTTCGGCCTGCGCCGCCTGCTGCTGGGCTACACCGTGGGCGACGGCCACGCGTGGCAAGGCATCGAACCGTTCGATGATATCGGCGGGCTGGAAGCGGGCTTAGCGGGGCCGCTGGCGACGCTGCTGGAGAAGCTCGAAGCCACCTGGGAGAGCTTCTGCCAACCCACCGATGCCGCCACCTGGGTGGCGCGGCTACGGGAACTGCTGGAAACCTTCTTCCTCACCGACGACGCCCAAGAGAGCATCATGCTCACCAAGCTGGAAAGCGGCTTGCAGCAGATGCTGGAAAGCAGCCGGGAAGCCGAACTCAACGACCCGCTGCCGCTCTCTATGGTGCGGGAGCATTGGCTGGCGCAGGTTGATGAGCACAGCCTTTCCCAACGCTTCTTGGCCGGGGCGGTTAACTTCGCCACGCTGATGCCCATGCGCGCCATTCCCTTTAAACGGGTGTGCCTGCTGGGCATGAACGACGGCGAATACCCCCGCTCCCAGCCGCCGCTGGATTTCGACCTCATGGGCAGCGACTACCGCCCCGGCGACCGCTCCCGCCGGGAAGACGACCGCTACCTGTTTCTGGAAGCGCTGCTCTCCGCCCGCGACCAGCTCTACATCAGTTGGGTCGGCCGCAGCCAGATCGATAACACTGCGCTTGCGCCCTCGGTGCTGGTGGGCCAACTGCGCGACCACTTGGAAACCGGCTGGCAAACGGAAAACAGCGCGCCGCTGCTGGAAACACTCACCACCGAACACCCGCTGCAGCCTTTTAGCCGCGCCTACTTCAACAGCCCAGCAAGCCGACTGTTCACCTACGCCCACGAATGGCGCGAGGTGCACGCCCCGCGCACGCCCACCGCCGCGAGCCGCACGCTGCCGCCGCCAGAAAACGCCCCCACCAGCCTCTCACTGGCGCAATTGGGCGGCTTTCTGCGCGAGCCGGTGCGCAGCTTCTTTAATACTCGCTTGGGGGTCTATTTCGAGCAGGAAGCCATCGCCGAGCTGGACGCCGAGCCCTTTGCTCTCGATGGCCTGCAAAACTGGCAGCTACAAGACCAGCTGATTGCCGCCCAGCGCCACGCGGTGGATAACGGACAGCCGCGCATGCAAGCATTGCACGAGGCGTTGGAGCGCTTTCAAGGCCAAGGCGTGCTGGCCATAGGCGCATTCGGCGAACGCATGCGCGCGGCACTCGCCGAACCCATGGAGGCGCTTTTCAACGCCTACGCAGAAGCGCTAGACGCGTGGCCGCATCCCCTGCCCGACACCATGATTCACTTCGAGGCCCACGGCCTCACGCTGGAAGAGCCCCTGGGCGAGCTGCGCCAGGATGAAGCAGGCCGCCGCTGCCGCCTGCTGCTGCTGAGTAGCAGCCTGATTAGCCAAGGTAGCGGGCGCGGCCAGTACCGCTGGAGCCACCTGCTGCGCCCTTGGGTTGCGCACCTAGCGGGCAACCTGGATGGCCCGATGACGACGCAACTGCTCTCCAAAGCGGGGCATGTCACGCTAGCGCCGGTGGATGCCGAGACCGCTCGCCAGCATTTGGAAACCCAGCTAGCCGCGTGGCAAGCAGGCCTAGAAACCCCGCTGCCGCTCGCACCGCAAGCCGCGTTTGCTTGGCTAAGTAAGCAAGGCACGCCAGACATGGCGCAAGAAAAAGGCCGAGACAGCGACGCCTACGCCGCCGCTGAAACCGCCTATGAAGGCTGCCGCTACCAAACCGGTGAAGTGGCCCAAAGCGCGTATTTAAGCCGCCAGTGGCACCGCTTCGAGCGGCTATTTTTCGAGCAAGCCAACGGGCACACCTTTGCCACGCTGGCTGAGGCGCTGTACGCGCCGCTGTTCAAAGCAGTTAAAAAGCCCGACGCGAAGAAAGGAGCTGCCCAATGAGCCAGGACGCCACCCCAACGCCGCTGAACCCTCTTACGCTCCCAATCCACGGCAGCCGTTTAATTGAAGCCAGCGCGGGTACGGGGAAAACCTTCACCATTGCACTGCTGTATGTGCGCCTGGTGCTGGGCGGGCAGCACAGCGAAGACAACACCGCCTTCGTACGCCCGCTCACCCCGCCGGAAATTTTGGTGGTCACGTTCACCAACGCCGCCACGCAAGAATTACGCGAACGTATCCGCCATCGGCTGGTGGAAGCGGCGGCGGTGTTTAGGAAAGCACCAAACACGAAGGAAGCAGGCCACGGAGAGGGTCTTTTTCCAGGGATGGAAAAAGTAGCGCCCAAGGATGGGTTCACAGCGCCCTCGCAGTGGCCTGCTTCCGAGTCTGCTGACGATCCTTTACTTGTCCAACTACGCAGCCAATACCCTGAAACCACCTGGCCCGCCTGCGCCCGCCGCTTAGAGTTAGCCGCCGAGTGGATGGACGAAGCCGCCGTTTCCACCATCCATAGCTGGTGCTACCGCATGCTGCGCGAGCACGCCTTCGATAGCGGCAGCCTGTTCTCGCTCAATTTGGAAAACGACCAGCAAGAGCTGGAGCAAGAGGTAGTGCGCGACTACTGGCGCACCTTCTACTACCCGCTAGACGCCGAGGCGCTGGGCAGCATTACCGGTTACTGGAAGTCGCCGGACCAGCTCCACGGGCAGGTGCGCAAACTGCTGGCCGAAGGCGAGGCCCTGGGCAGCCCGCGCCCCGCGCCCGAGCAAACCCTAAGCGCCGCCCAAGCCGAGCGCAGCGCACACCTAGCCGAGCTAAAAGCCCCCTGGCCCGCCTGGCTGGATGACCTAGTGCCTGCACTGGAAGACGCCGCCAAGCGCAAAGCCTTCAAAGGCCAAAGCTTCAACGCCAAAAGCCGCGCCAACTGGCTAGGAGCGCTGTGGGAGTGGTGCGACAGCGACGCCACCCGCCCCGCACTCACCGATGCCGCCTGGAAACGCCTCACTCCAGATGGCATGGCCGAGATATGGAAAGAGGGCGCGCCCCCTTGCCCCGCCGCCTGGGAAGCGCTGGCCGAGCTGCCCGCCGCACTGAACGCACTGCCCGAGCCGCGCAACGACCTGCTGGTTCACGCCGTGCAGTGGTGCAAAGTGCGCCTGGAGCGGGAGCAAGAGCGCCGCGCCGAAATGGGTCCCAACGACCTGCTCACCCACTTGGACCGCGCCCTGCAAGGCCCCAATAAAGAGGCCCTGGCCGCGCAAATACTGCGCCAGTTCCCCGTGGCGCTGATCGACGAGTTCCAGGACACCGACCCCATCCAGTACCGCATTTTCAACGCGGTGTATGAGGTCGCCAAGCCCCGCCGAGACGCCGCCCTGCTGCTGATCGGCGACCCCAAGCAGGCCATTTACGCCTTTCGCGGCGCGGACATCTTCACCTACTTAAAAGCCCGCGAAGACACCGCAGGCCGCCACGTCACACTGGGCACCAACTACCGCTCCAGCCGCGCGATGGTAGAGGCGGTGAACCACTGCTTCCGCTATGCCGACCAGCACACCGCCGGGGCGTTTCTGTTCCGCGACGAAGGCGGCGATAACCCGCTGCCGTTTCTGCCAGTAGAGGCCAAAGGCCGAAGGGAACAGCTCATTCACCAGAGCCAGCCGCTGCCCGCCATGACGCTCTGGCCGCTTGAAGCCGACGAGCCGCTCTCCAAAACCACCTACCAAACCGAGATGGCCGAACGCTGCGCCTCTTATATGGCGGAACTGCTCAGCGCAGGCCAGCAAGGCAAGAGCGGCTTTCAAACCGACGAGACGCTCACCCCGCTCAAGCCCTCGGATATGGCGGTGCTGGTGAACGGCCTGCAGGAAGCCCGCGCCATTCGCCAAGCGCTGGCCAGCCGGGGGGTGAAGAGCGTGTATCTTTCGGATCACGATAAGGTGTTTAGCTCGCCCATGGCCGCCCAGGTAGAGCGCTGGCTGCGCGCCTGCGCCGAGCCGCTGGCTAGCTCCCGCCAAGCCGAAGCGCTCCTGCGCGCCGCGCTGGCCACGCCGGTGCTGGGGCTAAGCCTGGCAGAGCTGGACCACCTGCAGCAAAACGAGCTGGCCTGGGAAGCGCGGGTAGAGCAGTTCAGCCACTACCACCGCCTGTGGCAGCGCCAGGGTGTGCTGCCGCTGGTGCGCCGCATGATGGTGGATTTTGATATTCCCGCCCGCCTCCTGGCGGAGTTTGAAGAGGGTGAGCGCTTGCTCACCGACCTGCTGCACCTGGGCGAACTGCTGCAGCAGGCCAGCGCCGAACTGGACGGCGAGCACGCGCTGATTCGCTTCCTGTTTGATGCCATTGCCGACCCAGAAAGCCACGGCGACAGCCACAAACTGCGCCTGGAGAGCGACGCGGATTTGGTGAAGGTGGTCACCATCCACAAATCCAAAGGGCTGGAGTATCCGCTGGTGTTCCTGCCCTTTATAGCCAACCACCGCCCGGTCAAAGCCGAGGACGTACCGCTGCGCTGGCACGACGGCAAAGGCAACCTACAGCTCAGCCTAGAAGCGGATGACGCGATACTCGCCACCGCCGACCGCGAACGGCTGGGGGAAGACCTGCGCAAACTCTACGTCGCGCTTACCCGCGCCCGCCACGCCACCTGGCTGGGGCTGGCCCCGCTGAAAGGCCTGGAGAACAGCGCGCTGGGCTACCTGCTAAAAGGCGGCAATGCCCTTTCACCGGAGGCGCTCAATAACGCGCTTAGTGAGCTGGTGGAAGGCAGCGATATACAGATCCACCAGCCACCCGCGCCCACCGCAGAGCGCGTGGCCCAAGTGGAGCAAAGCAGCGCGCTGGGCCACGCCCGCACGCCCACGCGTCCCGCCAAAGAGCACTGGTGGATTGCCAGCTACTCCGCACTGCGGCTTTCCGGCACACTGACCGCCCCGGTGCTGCCACCGCTGGAACCTACCACCGCCCAAGAAGCCACCGCCTTTGAAGTGCTGGATGAACCCCAAGAACTATCTCAAGAACGATCTCAACTAGAAGCGTTTCACTTACATAAGTTTCCACGTGGCCCCGGCCCCGGCACCTTTCTGCACGGGCTGCTGGAGTGGGCGGGCAAGCAAGGCTTTAATACCGCCGCGAACGATATGGAAGCACTCAACGACATGCTGTGGCGGCGGGTGCAGCTACGCGGCTGGCAGGCATGGCAAGAACCGCTGGCGGGTTGGCTAAGCGCCCTGCTCACCACTCCGCTACCGCTGGCCGCGCCCACCCCGCAAAGCGTGGCGCTGAATGAACTAGAGAGCTACCAAGTAGAGCTAGAGTTCTGGTTTGCCGCCAAGCGGGTAAACACCCAAGCCATTGATGCGCTGGTGAGCAAGCACTTACTGCCAGGGGTAGAGCGCCCCGCGCTGGATGCCGACACCCTCAACGGCATGCTGAAAGGCTTTATTGACCTGGCCTTCGAGCACCAGGGGCGCTTTTACGTGCTGGACTGGAAATCGAACTACCTAGGCCCCAACGACAGCGCCTACGAACCCGAGGCCCTGCGCCACGCGCTGCTGGCCAAACGCTACGACCTGCAGGCCGCGCTCTACTTACTCGCCATGCACCGGCTGCTAAAAGCACGCCTACCGGATTACGACCCGCACCAGCACCTGGGCGGCTCGATGACGGTATTTCTACGCGGCAGCCGCAGCCCTGGGCGCGGGGTGGTAGGCGAACCCGCCCCGGTTGAACTCATCGAAGCCCTGGATAGCCTGTTTGCAGGCGAGCCACACGCCACCCAGCAGGAGGCCACGGCATGAGCCGCCAGCACGACACCCACACCTTCGATATGTTTGGCGATGCCGCCGGCGCCCACCCGGCACTCGGCAGCACCCCGGAACTGCTGGCCCTGTGCGAACGTTGGGTCGCGCGAGGCTGGCTGCGGGATTTAGACCGCGCCCTGGTGCGCTTTTTAGCCAGTGAAGCCCCGGACGCCCCCACACTGCTGCTACTGGCGGCAGCACTTGCCAGCCACCAGCTAGGCCGCGGCCACGTATGCCTGGATATTAACGCCACGCTGAACGCGCCGGATTTCGCCCTTTCGCTACCGCCCGAAGGGGACGACCTCACCGACCCGCCGCCGCTGCCCAGCGATGTGCTGGCCACGCTCACACTCAGCGAATGGCAAGCCGCCCTGCTCCACCCGCTGCTCGCAAGCGAAGGCCCCGGCAACACGCCACTGGTCGTAGTGACCACTCACTCAGCCTGCGGCACCCCCAGCACCCGGCTCTACCTGCGCCGCTACTGGCAGTACGAACAAAGCCTGCACCAACACATCGCCGCGCGCCTAGAAGAGACGAATGACGCCAGCGCCTCGGGCTTACTCCCCCAAGCGCTCAACATTCTTTTCAAACAAAGCAACAGCTTAGACTGGCAAAGAACCGCCTGCGCGCTGGCCGCCCGCAGCCGCTTCGGCATTATTACCGGCGGCCCCGGCACCGGTAAAACCACCACCGTGGTACGCCTGCTCGCCCTGCTGCAAACCCTGCAACTGGCCCAGCACACCAGCCAGCCGCTGCGCATTCGCCTAGCCGCCCCCACCGGCAAAGCCGCCGCCCGCTTGAACGAATCTATCGCCGGGCAGGTGAATGCGTTACCGCTCGCTGAGTTGGCAACGCTGTTAAGTGAACACTCACCTTCTGCGGCAGCCAGCGAGATCGCGATTCCTACGGAAGTGACAACACTACATCGCCTACTCGGCGCACGCCCCGACACCCGCCACTTCCGCCACAGCGCCGCCAACCCCCTGACGCTGGATGTACTGGTGATCGACGAAGCCTCGATGGTGGATATCGAAATGATGGCCGCCACCCTCAGCGCCCTGCCCGCCCACGCCCAGTGCATACTGCTGGGGGATAAAGACCAGCTCGCCTCGGTAGAGGCAGGCTCGGTACTCGGCGACCTATGCCGCCGCGCTGACGCCGCCCACTACACCCCGGCCACCGCCGAATGGCTGGCCCAGGCCACCGGCCAGCCGCTGCCAGCCGAGTTCATCGACCCCGCAGGCCAACCGCTCGACCAAGCCATTACCATGCTGCGGGTTAGCCACCGCTTCAATGAACACAGCGGCATCGGCCAGCTAGCCAAGGCCATCAACCAGCCGGGCCATACGCAAAGCGAACGGGAAAAACAGCAGGCGGTAAGCGCCGTGCTGCGCCACGGCTACCCGGATATTCACCACTTGGTAATGAGCGACGACGCCGCGCTGGATAAACTGGTGATTCACGGCAGCCCCAGCGGCTTTGCGGGCAATGGCGAAGGCCGCACCGACCGCGAAGGCCAGCCCATCGCCCCGCCCACCGGCTACCGCCACTACCTTAACGTGCTGCACGCACAGCGCCCACCGGGGGAATCCTTCGAGGAGAACCAAACCGCTTTTGACGCCTGGGCCAGCGAGGTGCTCAGCGCCTACAGCCACTTCCAACTGCTGTGCGCGCTGCGCAAAGGCCCCTGGGGCGTAGAAGGGTTAAACCAGCGCATCGCCAGCACATTGCGCCGCAAAAAGCTGCTGTACGGCAGCGACTACACGTTGGAAAAAGGCTGGTATGAAGGCCGCCCGGTACTGGTGACCCAAAACGATTACGGCCTAAAACTGATGAACGGCGATATCGGCATCACCCTGGCCGTGCCCGACCCGCGTAACCCGCAGCAGAAGCTATTAAGAGTCGCCTTCCCCACTAGCGACACCGACAAACCTATCCGCTGGGTGCTGCCTTCCCGCCTGCACGCGGTAGAAACCGTGTTTGCGATGACGGTCCACAAATCCCAAGGCTCGGAGTTCTTACACACCGCCCTACTGCTACCGCCCACCCTAAACCCCATTCTGACCCGCGAGCTGGTGTACACCGGCATCACCCGCGCCCGCGAATGGCTCACGGTGGTGGAAGCCAAGCGCGGGGTGTTGAATGAGGCGGTGGTGAGGGAAGTGGTTAGGGTTAGTGGGGTTTGGGGTTAATGAAAACCGACATCACTAGTTATAGTGGTGTCGGGTTTCGGCCAAGAGCGGCCTTTTAGGAGCCACTGATATAGCGTTTCAACGCTTGGCGCAACGGCGCAAGCTTGCGAGCGTCCGGCAACCGAAGGCTGCGAAATGCCGCTACTTGTTAAGTTCCATTTGCGATGGTTTCGAAGAAGCTTGTTACGTCTTTTAGGCATGGAAACTCTTCGAGATCACGTCCCCACATTTCACCAACATCCCTGTATAGAAGATAAAGGTATGGGTGATACTTTTTATAGAATTTCGTTAAATTTAATTCGGATATTCGTTCAAATGAGGCGTGACCTGAAATCTTGTTTCTGTAAGTGCGAAAGTCCTCCCCAAAATTCTCTGGAATTGGCAGTAAGCCTTCATAATAAGAAATATGATTTTCCCAACTTGGGGCTCTTCCTTGGCTAATCCGGTCTATCCTTGCTCTAACAACTCTGTGAGCATCACCAGTTAACAGTAAGTCAAGATACTCTGTACGTTCTGGGCCTCGCTTATTAGTAATACTGGTATTTCCAGCATCTCTTGCATGGCAAGCCATTAAAAACTCATACAAATGATGGATAAAATATGAATATGCATTATAGGCCCGATAAGAAATTTCTTTATTTTGGCCTGAAAGAATTATTCCTTCCGCTGTGACTCGAAATCTCTCAAAAGCATCTCTGCACTTATAATATTCATGCGTAATTGCTTTGCAGTGATCTGAATCCGTTTCCGTACCTATTTCGATTCGCACGACTCCTCCTGAAACTTAACGCTTGGCTCTGCGGCGTGCCGGAGCGCAGTGTAGGCACGTCCGCCAGCAGCCACTTGTTATGTTCCGACATCTAAATTAATGACTCAGCATTGACTGAATAGCCTGCAGCTTTAAGCTCTTTCAGCAATGACATTTTCCAGGCACCAGCATCATCTAATGATGTGTACACTACACCACTAATGTCATTAGGCGTTTCTATATCACCTTTCACGAATGCCGATACTTTAGAGCGACCTAAATGCCCTAAAAAGTAGCCATGTTCAAATACAACATTCTGCCTCGCCCTAGGATGAGGGGTTGCATCAGGTTTATTAGAGCCACCAAAGTCACAGGGAGTGTAGAGAATTACCGCGAAGCCTACTCCGTTATATGACTCAATCTTTTCGATAATGGTCATTCCCGAGCTCACTTGCTCATGCAAGATTACTGGTTCCAACCCTGCCTTCTCGATGAACCTAGCCATTTGTGTTTTTGCTAAATCATCATGACCGTGAACAACGAACACTTTCTTTTGTGCGTCTTTAGCGATTACAAGTGAGGTATCTGAAGACTGATTTTGAGTTTCTGCAAGCTCAGCCCTTTTTTGCTTTACCAATTCTTTAGTGACATCACTTAATCCTTGATTCCCGCGAACAACGCCAGGAGCTATTGGCACATAAAAAACACCAGGAGGCACTCTATTTCTCTCTGCATCAACCAAAGAACTTATTGGCTGCGAAGAAGATTTAATAATCAAAGAGTGAACATTTCCGAAATCTATTTGCCTACCAGAAATGTACAGTTCTTTCTTTTTAACATAAGGCTCTATTACATCTTCATATAACTCGTCTAAGTCTTGGCAGTCGTACCAGTACTCGCTATTTCGCTTTCCTTTCGAGTCGACTTCGGTTGTTTCTAATATTACGTGATAATACTTATTCAAAACTTTTCCTCATGGGCTACGGTGGCGACGAAGTGAACATAACGCCCGCAGCACGCGCGACTTTGTAATGGAGGCGCAGCCGGAATGAAGAATCCGTCGCTGTGCCTGCGATGGTTATACACTGGTCACTCCAATAGCTGATCGAGCTTCTTCTTTACGAAATGTTCTAACAGTTTCTGACTACCATCGAAAAGGACTCTGAATGGGGCGTCTTTAAGTTCCGAGCGAAGCTTGATCAAAACTTCTTTGTTTTGTAATGCGTTGGCGAAATCATGACCCGACTGCGTAAGTCGTATAGGCGTTGATACAAGCCTGACCCCACCTCCGGCGCCAATCGTAATGCCAAGTGACTTGAGGCCGTTTACTTGAAGATCACGGTTACTGATCAATCCATTCTCTGCAGCCAACTGAAAATGGAAAAGGAACTTTTCATCCAAACCGGTTTCCCCGGCGATCTTTATTCCAGAGCGTTCAATTTCGGGAACTGAAATATGGGCGGTATCTGCCTCTAGGAAGACATCTAGCAGTCGCGCCATGTAGTCCAAATCAATACGCATTTCGTCCTCTGTAAGTGCGGGCTATTGTGTATAACAGCGTATTAGACAGCGCGTTCTATGATTGAATGAACGTGTTGGCACTTTTGTCCAGCAAATGCAGCCTGCCAGATTTTCCCAAGCCTATGATTCTTATAGCCATTAATTTTCATTAGGCTATATATACAAAACTCGCGCGCCTGCTGCATTTCCCGGCATGACCGCTCAGGGTCGAAAAGAGCCATTCGTATATCTTCGCACGTGAAGTGACGGGTAACCGCTCTCGCAGCGTCCAAACGTATTGGTGCTTTTTATAGTTTACTCAGCAAAGTGCCGTTAGCCTGCACTTGCATACGCTGCTTGCTGGGTTTAAGCGTTATACAAGCATCCTGCGTCGTCAATTCCTTATGTCGTCGTTCGCTCTAACACTTCGAGATTACCAGCTAATTTAGGTTAAGCCTACCTTGCCGAACGAGCCTTTAGTTGGTAACTAATGCTTAGCTTGCGCTAGCAGGGCCATGGGCTAAACCACCTCCCACTGTGCTGGCTGCCCTGTTGGCCTAACGTGGTCGTCAAGCTTTCTTCACGAACTGCGCTGTCACCATCATGTCGCCTGCGCCGTCTACTTTGCAGTCTAGCTGGTGGTCTTTGCCCTCTTTTAGCCGTTTGATGACGGCTTTGGTGCCGATCTTGAGCACTTGGGAGCTGCCTTTTACCTTGAGGTCTTTGATCAGCGTGACCTTGTCGCCTTCGGCGAGCGGCGTGCCGTTGGCATCGGCCACGTTCACGGCCTCTTCGGCGGCGGCTTCTTCAGGGTTCCATTCGTGGGCGCATTCGGGGCAGATGAACAGGCGTTGGTCCTGATAGACAAATTCGGACTGGCAGCGGGGGCATGGCGGGCAAGACATAAGCAGTGGCTTCTGTGGTGAATGAGCGGGTGATGATACTGAGCCAGGGCAGCCTTGGCGACTGGGGCGTGGCGGTGGCCGTTTGCGTTGCTAGCGCGTTAGGGAACCACCCACTGCCCTGCCCAGCCGTCTTCACGCGTAAACAGGGCGCGGCGGTGCTGCGGGCCGAGGTGCAGCGCATCGATGGTGTTGACCTGGAGTAACAGCACGGCGAAGGCCTGCTGATCCGGCGTTTTGGTGTACGCCAACGCATCGGTAATTGGCTCGCCAGGGGCAGGGCCACAGCTGTAAGCACTTCGCGAGTGTTCAGGCACCCGCTGCCAGTGTTCGTGAGCAGCATCGCCGGTTAACACCGTCACGCTTGCCTCAATACGCGTTTGCAGATGGGCGGTGGCATCCCAAACGTGGAGCGCGGCAACGGGCGTGGTGTGTAGTGCCTTTACCTTATCTGAATGCACGTCTGTGTATAGCGTGAGTGTGGCGGCCTGTTTGTCTGCACCGCGCAGCACTACCGTGCGTGCCTGGGGCATGCCGCTTGGGCTGACGGTTGCCAAGGTAGGATGCCGCGCGGGTGCGTGGCGGTCGTGTACGCCGCGAATCAAGCGTGACCACAGGTGGTCGTGAAGCTGTGGCAGCGTGTCGGCCCAAGGGTGGCGTGGTTGCATAACATGTCACCTTAGCTGTGGATTGTTGTTTGGGATGATCAATTTATCATTGCATCACGGCGCAAGTGGCAGAATGTGGGTTTATCGCAATAGAGCAGGCTCTGCAATCGCCGTTGGCTTAACCGTGCCTCAGCTCCTAGACTGTAAGCTCATTTCTTTTGAGTTACCGACCTATGCGTGTTTTTTCTAATCCGGTCGGTGCCGGTTCACTCTGGTTTGATAATTTGGTCACGGCGGATGGCGTGCCGGTGGCTTATGACCCCCAAGCACGGGCGTTTATTCCCATGCCGCCCTTCTGCGCCAACCGCGACGTGATTGGCTGCAACTGGATTGCGCCAAAGCAGGGCGAGTTCTGCCGTGCCTGCGCGATGACGGCCCTAGCGCCAGACCCGTCTATTGCAGATGCGATCCCCAACTGGGCGCAAACCGAAGCGGCCAAACGCTGGGTAATCGACAACCTTGGCCGTTGGAACTGGTTTCGCCCGGAAGACCCAGGCGCACCGCCGGTATTTCATATGCTGGCTGAAGGGTCGATCCCGGTGCCCATGGGGCATGTGGGCGGCGTGGTGACCATTAGCGTCGCGGAAGCGGATGCCGTGCTGCGTACCACCCGTAAAGAGGCGTTGGATGAGCCTTACCGCACGATGATTGGCCACATGCGCCATGAAATTGCCCACATGTTGTGGTGGCGGTTAAGCTTGCGGGATGATTTTCTGGATGCGTTTCGTGAGATGTTTGGCGATGAGCGGGAGGATTACCCGGGGGCATTGCAGCGGCATTATCAAAACGGCCCGCCTGCGGATTGGCGGCAGCGTTTCCTGTCTACTTACGCCTCTTCCCACCCCCACGAAGATTGGGCAGAAACCACCTCACACCTGCTGCACCTGACCGATATTACCGACAGCTTTGTGTCGTCGGGCATGACCTCTCCGGCCTTGCCCAACACCTATAACTGGGACGCCTACGCCGAGCCAGATGCTGAGCGGCTAATTCACATTGCCGCCTCGTTAGTGGCGGGCGTGAACCATGTTAACCGCTCGATGGGCCTGTCGGATCTTTATCCGTTTGTGCTTTCCGATGCGGCCATGCGCAAGCTTGCTTTTGTGCATGGCTGGCTGCGGCGCGGTGCGCAAGGGCTTTGAGCGATTTAGTGAAGCCCAAGCTCTTTAATCACCGCAGCGACCTTCTGGCGGGCTTCCCCTTGCAGGGTATTCAACGGCTGGGGCAAGCAGGGTTGGCTGGCACGGCCGGTGAGTTCAGCGATGGTCGCCGCCACCCGCAGGCTGCCGCCATATTCATTATACAGCGCCCATAGCGGCGCTAAGGCGTCTGAACGGGCTTGGGCTTGTTCGGCGTCTCCCGCTTGGGCGGCACGGGTCAGCGCCAGCGCAAGTTCTGGATAAAGCCCGCCAATCACCGAATACCACGCCTCACAGCCCGCCAGCAGGCCCGTGGCAGCGGCGGGGTCGCCGCTGATGCCGATGGTTACATCATCAGGAATCAGCGGCGACCCCGCCGCGCCACGCGGGCTTTGGCATCTTCTAGGTTGTTGGGCACTGGCGGAATCTTAATCGAGCGCACCTGGGGCAACTCGGCAATGCGCCCGTGCAGCTCGTCGCTGAACGTAAAGTGCGTGGTGCCTGGGTTGTCGTACACACACAGCGGCACGCTGATGGCCCGGCTGACGGTACTGAACAGGTTAAACACGTCGTCATCGGTGAGTTTTTGGTACGAAACAGGCGCTAACAGCAAGCCATTAGCACCGGCCTGTTGGGCATGTTCGGCATTGACCAGCACCTCGCGGGTGCGCAGCGCGCCAATGCCCACCACCACCGGCACCCCCGCCGCACTCTCCACACCCAGCTTGGCCACCCGCGCCCGCTCTTCCACGCTTAAATAGGCGTAGCTGCCGGTCGAGCCCAGCACGCCAATGGAATCCACCTGTGCTTGCGCCAAGCGGGCCACGAGCTGGATAAACTCCTGCTCGTTAATGCCCTGCTCATTCATGGGGGTTAGCGGAAACGCACTCAGGCCGGTAAACATGGCAGTGTCCTTTCAGAAGTTTTATTGACCGAAACTAATCCCCAAACGCAGTGCTTGCAGGCCGTCCAGCTGTACCGTGACCTCATCAGACAACAGCGGGTGGCCTTGCACGCGCACGTTGACCGCTGCCTGGGAGCCACGGTAGCTAACCGTAACGGCAATATTGGCGCTCTTACTAACGGGGGCCAGCAGGTCATATTCGACGTTATCCACGCTGACCGATGAAAGCCCACGGGCTACCAGCTGCTGCTCGACTTCCCGCTCGATCACTACGCCGTAGTAGAAATAGATGCCTGCGTAGCCAAGTCCCAGTAGTACCAACAATGAAAAGAGCTTGCCCATTATTTGCCTCTGTTTGTGGTCATTTGCACGATAGGTGATGGATTACATCCGGCGCTTTAGCGACGCGTAAACGTTGCCTTTGTCACGCTTACCCACAGCAATAACGTAGATAAACAGTTCATCATCCACTACTTCATAAACCAGACGATAGCCTACGCTTCGAAGCTTTATTTTGTAGCAGGCATCGAAACCACTGAGTTTATCGGCAGGCACACGTGGAGTTTCTAGCCTTTCAGCTAGCTTCTTTTTGAACTGTTGTTTGACGGGTGGGCTAAGCTTTTCCCACTCTTTCAAGGCCGCGGGCAAAAAGCGTAGCTTATAAGTCATCCAGTGATACCGTGACAGCCTTGTCTTTATCGGCGCGACGCCCTTCCACTAGCTTGGCCAGCTCGTAGTCTTCCAGCATCTCCATCATCGCCTCGTAAGTTTCTACAGGGACTAGGTAAGCGGCGGGCTTGTTGTGATTCAACACAGCAATGGGGGCACCGCTTGCTTGGGTCAGCAGTGCCGAAGGGTTTTTCTTTAGCTCAGAAATACTGACCGAAAAGTTAGCTAATACTTGGTGCATAGAAACCTCCTGAAGCCATAAAAAAGCTCCTTTTCTAGCCCTCATATTAGCTCTTTTTTTGCGACGACTCCAAGCGTTCGCTGTTTACATTCACCGCTCAACGATGCGATGCCTAATGCCTGCACCCTCTCACACTCTCCGCCAGCGCTTTCACCAGCCCATGCACCCGCGTCACGGCCTCTTCGCCGCTGCTGGCATGTTCGATGCAATCTACCAGCGCCGAACCTACCACTACGGCGTCGCTGAAGCGGCCAATGGTGGCGGCCTGTTCGGCGGTGCGAATGCCAAAACCTACGGCGATGGGCAGGGGCGTGTGTTCGCGCAGCTGGTTCACGGCGCTTTCTAGCCGTTCTGGCGTGGGTGCGCTGCCGCCGGTGACGCCCGCCACGGAAACGTAGTAGATAAACCCAGAGGCGTTGGCCAGCACTTTGGGCAGGCGCTTGGCATCGGTGGTGGGCGTAGCGAGGCGGATAAAATCGATACCGTGCTGTGCGGCGGGCTGGCAGAGCTCTTCGTCGTGTTCGGGCGGTAGATCTACCACGATCAGCCCGTCTACCGCGGCCTTGGCGGCATCGGTTAGGAAACGCTCAACGCCATAGCAGTAAATCGGGTTGTAGTAGCCCATCAGCACAATGGGGGTGGTGCTGTTCTGCTCACGGAACTGGCGCACCATTTCTAGCGTTTTGGCTTGAGTCTGGCCTTGTTCCAGCGCACGCAGGGCGGCTTTTTGAATGGCGGGGCCATCGGCCATGGGGTCGCTGAACGGCATGCCGAGTTCGATGATATCCACACCCGCTTCCGGCAGCCCGTGTAGCAGGCGGCGGGAGGTCTCGGCGTCCGGGTCGCCTGCGGTGAGGTAGCTCACCAGCGCCGGGCGGTTTTGTTGCTTGAGCGCGTCAAAGCACGCTTCAAGACGCGACGTTGTGTTCATGCTGCTCTCCTCCACTAGCCTGTTCTCCTCCACTACATTGCTCTCGCGTAGGGCGCTCATACGTTTTTTACTCCGAACTTATCGCCCAGGTGGTGGGCCACGCTCATCATGTCTTTATCGCCACGGCCACTGAGGTTGACCACCATCAGGTGCTCGCGGGGAAGCGTCGGCGCGCGCTTAGCCACTTCGGCCAGGGCGTGGGCGGTTTCTAACGCGGGGATAATGCCCTCTTGGCGGCAGCAGATTTGGAACGCTTCCAGCGCTTCGTCATCGGTGGCGGAAACGTACTCAACCCGCCCTTGCTCGTGCAGCCAAGCGTGTTCGGGGCCGATGCCGGGGTAGTCCAGCCCTGCGGAAATGGAGTGAGCGTCGATAATCTGGCCATCTTCGTTTTGCAGCAGGTAAGTACGGTTGCCGTGCAGCACGCCGGGGGTGCCGCCATTCAGGCTGGCGGCGTGCAGGCCGCTGTTAACGCCTTTGCCGCCCGCCTCCACGCCCACCATGTGAACGCTTTCATCATCAATAAACGGGTAGAACAAGCCCATGGCATTAGAGCCACCGCCCACGCAGGCAATCAGCGAATCCGGCAGGCGACCCTGCTTTTCAAGCATTTGAGTGCGAGTTTCGTGGCCAATCACCGCTTGGAAATCGCGCACCATGGCCGGGTACGGGTGCGGGCCTGCCACGGTGCCAATGATGTAGAAGGTGTCGTCGACGTTGGTGACCCAGTCGCGCAGCGCTTCGTTCATGGCGTCTTTCAGCGTGCCGGTGCCGGAGGTGACCGGCACGATCTCCGCGCCCAGCAGCTTCATGCGGAACACGTTGGGCTGCTGGCGTTCGATGTCGGTGGCGCCCATATAAATCACGCAGGGCAAACCAAAGCGGGCCGCTACGGTGGCCGTCGCCACGCCGTGCATGCCCGCTCCGGTTTCCGCGATGATGCGCTTTTTACCCATTTGCTTGGCTAGCAGCACCTGGCCAATGCAGTTATTGATTTTGTGCGCGCCGGTGTGGTTCAGCTCTTCGCGCTTGAGGTAAATACTCGCACCGCCGAAGTGCTCGGTGAGGCGCTCGGCAAAGTAGAGCGGGCTGGGGCGGCCTACGTAGTCGCCCTGAAAATAGGCGAGCTGGCGCTGAAATTCCGGGTCGTTTTTGGCCGTGGCGTACTCATCCTGCAGCTCAAGAATCAGCGGCATCAGGGTTTCCGCTACAAAGCGGCCACCGAAACTGCCAAACAGCCCGTTGGCATCGGGTAGGCTTAAAGGTTTGTTCATCACGACCTCTGCGGTATCGGGGCGATTTAAGTTGCCACGACGTTAACGCAGGCAGGTGGGAAGAAAAATCGATAAGATGGCAAGCATCTGTGAGTTTTACGCAACTATTGAAAGAGGCACCCATGCAACACAGCCTGCCGCCCTTAAGTGCGCTGCGCGCCTTTGAAGCCACCGCACGGCTAGGCAGCGTGACCGCCGCCGCCAACGAGCTAAGCGTTACCCACGGCGCGGTTAGCCGCCAGCTAAAGAGCCTGGATGAGCATTTTGGTGTAGCGTTATTTGCTAAAGCGGGGCGTGGGTTAGTACTTACTCACCACGGCGAGCGGCTACAAAGCGGTGTGGGGGAAGCCTTCGCGAAACTCAGAGATAGTTGCACCCTGCTCAAGCATGAGGTGGAAGAAGCGCCGTTTACCCTGGCTTGCCCCGGCAGCCTGCTGGCCCGTTGGCTGATCCCCCGTTTAGACCGCTTAAACCAAGCGCTACCGGAGCTAAAACTGCAAGTAGTGGTGAGCGATTCCGAGCAGCTCGGCACGCCTTCAGATGCCAGCGCGACCTTGGCATTTTCTGCACCACCTTGGCCTGTCGATGTGGAAGTGATCGAACTCATTCCTGAAGAGATTTGTGCCGTCCTCAGCCCGCGCTTGGCAGAAGCGTGCGATGGCTCTCATCCCACATCGCTGTTTACCAACAAACTGCTGTATACCGCTTCGCGCCCACAAGCATGGCCCCAGTGGGCTGCCGCTCAAGGGCTAGAAACCGCCGCGTTGGAAACGGCCCTCAAACAGGGCCAAGGCTTTGCGCATCTTTACTACTTAATGGAAGCCGCCGTGGCGGGCTTAGGGGTGGCTATCGCCCCTAGGCTACTGGTGGAAGACGACCTGAAAAGCGGCAGGCTGCTTGCCCCTTGGGGCAGCATCGAAACCCCGGCTAGGCTCTGCCTGTGGCTGCCCAAACACACCAACGCCCGCCGCAGCGAATCGCTGGCTAATTGGTTTAAGGAAGAACTGAAGATATAGCAGCGATGCACTCGCTGCTAATGCTGATTATGCAAAGGCGGTGCTCTGAAAGCTTTCTCGCGCCACTACCTTAGCGTGCCATGCCTGAAGCTGCGGATACGCTTCTTTCCAGTTCACCTCGGGCAACCTGAAGGCTAAATAGTCCAACGCCACCGCCGTGGAGATTTCACCAAGGGTGAGTGATTCGGAAAGCTGGTTTTGGTGAAGTTCATCGCCTAACTGTTTTATTAGACGCTGGATGGCACGCTGGCGTCTTAGGCCAAGTTCGCTTTGATCAATCTCAGCACCATAATGTTTTCGAGCGATCACCGTAGTGAAGGCGGCATCCATTAGGTTTTGCCCCAGCCCGGCTAGGTGCAGTACGTCAGCCCGCTGGGAGATGGGTACTATTGGCATGCTGGGGCTAACATCATCAAGATAAAAGGCAATCAGCAGCGACTCGCTGAGTGTTTTGCCATCCGGAGTAACGAGCGCCGGGATGCGCCCTGCGGGATTAACCGCTAGCAGCGCTTTGTCGTCTGCCCAGGGGTCACACCAGCGCAGCGTCACATCCTCCATGAGCCCTTTTTCCAGCAGGATGATGCGCGCCATACGCGCATAGGGGGACGTTGCGTTTAGAAAGAGTTCCATGCTTGCCTCAGGTGGTTACAAAATGAAGAGCGTTCGCGACGACGGCATTAGCTAAGGTGCACAAGGTACATTACTGACTCGGCGTCACTTTTAGCACTCTGCCTTCTGGGTTGTCAGTCAGCAGGTAAATAGCACCTTCCGGGCCTACCCGCACATCGCGAATACGCTCTTCAAGCTCGCCAAATAATCTTTCCACATCTTCCGCATGGGTAGCATCTGCTGAGAGGCGTACCCTGCGCACTTCTTTGTCGACTAAGGCGCCCACTAGAAGATCACCCTGCCATTCGGGAAATAGCTCGCCGGTATACAGCGCCATACCAGATGGCGCGATGGAAGGCGTCCACTCAAGCAGCGGTGGAATGGTGCCAGGATATTGGTTGAACGGCGTAATGCGCGCGCCCGTATAATCCAGCCCGCCCGTTGCGATAGGCCAGCCAAAGTTAGCGCCTGCAGTAATTATATTGAGCTCATCACCACCGCGCGGGCCGTGCTCATGGGCAACCAGCCGCTGGTTCTGCTCATCCACCACCAGCCCTTGGATATTGCGGTGGCCATAGCTGTAAATTTCCGGCCGAACATCCGCATGCCCGATAAACGGGTTGTCATCCGGCACACTGCCATCAGGGTGTATACGCACGATGCTGCCGATATGATTGCCAAGGTTCTGCGCTTGTTCGCGGTAGTCGAACCCATCGCCTAATGTCACGATTAAGGTTCCATCCGGTAGCCAAGCTAACCGGCCACCGTAGTGGGCATCCCCCCGTTTGGCTGGGTCAACGCGGAAGATCTCTTCGACCTCTTCAAGCCCGCGCTCAGTGAGTGTTCCATAGGCAATGCAGGTGTGGTTGGCGCTATGGTTGCCGCAGGCATAGCTGAGAAAAATCTGTTGGTTCTGCTCAAACTGTGGGGAAGGCAAAACATCAAATAGCCCCGCTTGCCCGGATGCGTATACCGGCGGCAAACCGCTTAATGACGCCACCTGGGTATCGCCTTGCGCCGTTAACAACCGCAGCCGCCCGGGGCGCTCGGTCACTAACATTCGCCCATCCGGCAGAAATGCCAACGACCACGGGTGTTCAAGACCCTCAGCGATAGTGTCAATGTGATACGGCACGGTACCGGCCGTTGTTGCCTGGGCTTGCAGGTTTTCAGAATAACCCGGGAGAGCTAGAGCGCTCATGCCAAGCACCACAATCAGAAATTTTGGTTGGCGCGCGCGGCCCGTTGTCTGACTGTTAAGCAATCCAAACACTAACCCCGCAATGGCTGCCGTTCCTAGCATGGCAAGTAGCCCAAAAGTGTCACGAGTGGCGGCAATCAGGGTGGGCATGGGTGCTACACGGTTCACCAAAAGAAACGTCACCCATAACCCAGTAGCCCCCGCAATAGCGCACAGCGGTGCTAGCCACGGCTTACCTAACCTACGTGCGACCAGCATTGCAAATGCTTGGGAAATGATGAAACCCACCGAAAACAGCGCCGCATAAATAGGCCCGAAGTGAATTAAATCTTCGCGCGTTGAGACAATACGTAAGCCAAGCGGGATATCCACACCTATTGATTGCAGCGCCGCCATATTAAATTGGGTTTGCACGATGCTACCCAGTATCACCCCTACAAACATCGCGATAATAAAACGTAAGCATAGGGCGGCCCAACTCGGCATTTGATTCATAAGGTATCTCATTTGTCGTGTAGATAAAGCATATGCAGTGACTCTCGATTAGGGAAGTAAACGCTACTACTGCCGCGTTAACTCTACTAAGAAACGTCTTATGTTGCTTGACAAACCGATCAGCTTGCCAATCAAAGGTGGCCAAATTTGGCATTTATACACCACGACCTGTAAGGTAATTGAACGACCATTCAATTAAGGAGCTTCTATGCAACGTCATCCGCTAATTGCCGCTATATCGCTAGGTCTTTTCGCTGGTGCTGCCACGTCCTCTGCGTTGGCTGACACAACACCGCTGGAGCAGCAGCTAAAAGACCTCGAATCCTTTCAAGTCATTGCCCACCGTGGCGCCAGCGGCCATGCGCCGGAAAGCACGATGGCCGCCTACGAACTGGCCCATGAATGGGGCGTCGATTATTTAGAGCTGGATGTTCAAATCACCGCCGACGGTGAGTTGGTGGTGTTTCATGATGACGCCATTGATCGCACCAGCACAGGTGAAGGCGCCATCAATGACCACACTCTAGAAGAGCTACAAGCGTTGGATACCGGCACTTGGTTCAATGACGCCAACCCTGAAAAAGCCGATGCGGCGTTTGAAGGCGCTCAAATTGTGACGCTTGATGAGTTGTTTGAGCGTTTCGGCCATGATGAGCGGTATTACATTGAAACCAAATCACCGCAATTAAACCCTGGCTTGGAAGAAGCCCTGGTTGAGTCGTTAGAAGCCCACGATATGATTGAGACAGGACGCGTGTTAGTCCAGTCATTCGAGCAGGACAGTCTACTTAAAATACGCGAGCTAAATGAGAACGTGCCACTCATTCAACTAGTGTGGTACCACACTAATGAAGAGGATGATTCGCAGCTACAGGAGTGGACAGGCGTCACACCGGGCCCAGCCGAGATCACCGATGAAGATTTCCAAGCAATCGCTGAATACGCAGTGGGCATCGGTACTAACGTCACTTACGATGGAAACGACGTTATTGATGCAAACTTTATTCGCCAAGCACAGGCAAATGGTTTGCCCGTTCATATTTATACGATCAACGAGACCGACGAGATGCAGCGCTTACTCGATTGGGGCGTAAATGGGTTGTTTACTGACTACCCTGACCGTCTGCTTGAACTCGTTGAGTAACCATGTTCCGTTACATGAAGAAACGCCCGGCTTTTGCCGGGCGTTTTAGTTATGTAGGCTTAATGTAATGCGGCAGTGATATGTTTTATGTGCCTGGAGACATCTTAAAGATGGTGTAGTGTTACTAGGTATTTCAGGTTACTTTGGCCTAGCTATTTTGTAGTTTCCGTCAATAAGAAAAGCCGATAAGCTCCTCACCCAAGGACTTTTTAAGTAGCGGCTGTAAGGGAGACACGTCATTTACTTATTCACATCAGCAGTGTGGGCGACGCCTGCAGGGTGCATGGCCTGGCGTTTAGCGGGCAATGACTAACCATTCCTCGCCGTTCTCTTTTTTGAGCAGCACACGCAGGCAATTGGCTTGGATAACAGCCTGCCTGATGCTTGTACTGTTTTCGGGGTTAGCAAAAGCACAAACGGTTGCCGATGAAAGCGTCATTGTTTTAGTGGCTCATCCTGACGTCCCCATCAGCTGGTTAACCCGTGATACCACTCGGGCAATTTTCGCCATGCGCCAACGTACTTGGCCGAATGGCCAAGCCGTACAGGTGTTTGTGCTGCCCAACCGCGACCCTGTACATGCGCGTTTTACCAAAGAGCAGCTTGCTGTTTACCCTCACCAGCTTCAATTGGCCTGGGATCGAGTGGTGTTTTCTGGCAGGGGGCAAGCACCCAACCGTGTTCGCAACCTCACTGAAATGCACGAGAAAGTGGCCAGTACGCCCGGTGCGCTGGGATACCTTGAAAGGGAGTACCTGGATGAAAGCGTCCAAGTCATTTCAATGGAGTGATCGAAAACTCGCCAAGAGGCTGATGGCGTGCCTTGTGTTGTTAGCGCCCACCGCTGCCAGCTTAGCCGATGAGCACGTACTGGATACGCTGCAGGTGCATGGTTTTTTGAGCCAGGCGCTTATCGTGACCGACGACAACAACTTCTTTGGCCCCAGCAGTAACGGTTCGGGGAGTGTAGAGTTTACTGAGCTTGGGATTAACGCCTCGCTTCGCCCGAACCGAGATGTACTGGTAGCTGCCCAGTTACTAAGCCGCCGTGCAGGCGGTGAAACCAGCGATGCACAACCCACGCTGGACTACGGCGTGATTGATTATCAGATGGTCTCAAACCAGGCGCGAACCCTGGGCGTACAGGCGGGTAGGTTTAAAAATCCCTTTGGCCTTTATAACCAAACCCGGGATGTGGCGTTCACCCGGCCAAGCATCTTACTACCTCAATCGATCTACTTTGACCGTACCCGGGCACTGGGTATAGCCGCAGATGGCGTCAATGTGTATCTGGAAGAGCGCATCCCCTCAGGCACGCTTAGAGTCAGCAGCGGCGTTGGCCGACCACAAACAGGCTCCTTACTCGCTAAGCAGCTATTTGGTGATACTGGCAATAGTATCTCTTCTTCTTCGTTATCGGCCATTGCACAGGTTTTATACGAAGACCATAGCGGTAAGTTCCTTGCAGCGTTAAGTGCTGCCAACGTTAACTTAGATGCCAACTTTGCCGGCAACGCCGCAGACTTCAGCTTTCAGCCCTGGATTGCCTCGCTGCAATACAATGAAGAGCTATGGAGCTTGACAGCTGAGTTCGCCCTACGAAAACAGTCCCTCGAAGGTGACAATCTATCTCGAAATTTCGACATTACCGGCCATAGCTGGTACTTACAGTATCAACGACGCATAACGCCGAGCTGGAGCTGGCTGGTGAGGTACGACAGCCTCGTCAACAATACCGCCGACCGCTCAGGCCGTGAATATGAACAAAACGGCTTTGGACCAGCCCACTCGCAGTTTGCAGATGATGTAACCCTAGGCCTTCAGTGGACGCCCAACTCTCGCCTGATGCTTGCAGGGGAATACCATCACGTGAATGGCACTGGCTGGCTGCCAACACAGGATAACCCTGACGCTTCAGCCACTCGCCAGCACTGGAATATGCTGCTCTTTCAGCTTTCGCTGCGTTTTTAACACAGCAAGACAACGGAGCGTCCGTGATGAAGGCGTTTACAAATTCACGAGCACGACAACGGCTTAGCCTAACCTGGCGCGTCACGGCGCTTAGTAGCCTGCTGCTACTGGTACTAGTGGCGCTTTCCACTTGGCTGGGGCACCACTACCTAACGCAGCAGTTTGAAAACAACCGCTTATTACATCATGAACGCCAACAGCGTGAAGTGCGCCTGGCCCTGCAACGCTCTGCCGATAACTTGCGCCAACTAGCAGGCCTAACGGCAGCCGCCCCCGACCTAGCGGAAGCGTTATTGCAACGCAGGCCTTTAGCATTAGAAACCACCCTTAATGCGCGCTGGCCTGCCTTGCAGCTTGAGGCAGGCGTGGACGAAGTCTTTGTATTCAATTCCCAAGGACGGTTGGCAGGCCACTCAGGAACCAGCATAGCCCCTACCGATCTCCCCTTAGAAAGCTGGATTGGCGAAGTATTAGCCACCGACTCGCCAGTGACCACACTACGCTGCGCAGCAGACTGCCAACAATTTGCGGCGGTGCCCATGCTGATGGAAGGAGAAAGTATTGGTACAGTGGTGCTCTCGCGCTCGCTGGCCGATGTGACTCGACAGGCGAAAGAGGTCTCGGGCAGCGAAATTGCGCTGCTGGTAATCGGCGATAGCGAGATCCCAGGGGTTTTAGAAGAGCGCCGTTTAACAGCCTGGAACGGCCACTTAGTCGCGCTGACCAACCGCGAGCCTACACTTTCATTACTCCAACTTGCCGCTACTAAAACACCGATCTATCCGCTGGCCAGCACTCCTTTCAGGATTGAGTATGCCAACCGCTATTTAGAGCTCGGCGCCGTCTATATGGAGGATGATGCGGATTGGCGCAGCACCAGCTACTTCCTTCTGATCTCCGATACTACCTCTCAAATGGCTGCAATTAACTCAGCCACTAATACGCTGCTCTTTGTTGGGGTTATGGGTTGGCTGGCCGCTCAGCTACTGCTGTTGATGATCTTATTAGGGCCAATGGCACGGCTGCGCCGCATCGCAGGCCTCCTCCCGGCTCTGGCAAGCGGGCAGTTTAGTCGCGTTACGGCTACCTTGCCTCGTTCAACGCCGCGACTTTCCAATGAAATTGATGTGCTGGAGTACTCTACCCGCGAACTCGCTTATCAGCTTGAGTCTCTGGAAACCGCAGTACAAGAGCGCAGCAACCAGCTTGCAGAACGCATTGATGAACTCGCCAAAGAGCGCGATTTTGTAAGTAGCCTTTTAGATACCGCCCGGGTCTTTATCGTGGTGCAAAACAGTGCCGGCCGTATCCAACTGGTGAATGACTACACGCGGGAGCGGCTCAGCCTCAATGATAGCGAGCTGCTAGGTCGCCACTTCATTGATATTTTTGATCAGCACGACCCCTTAACACTCAGCCATCGTCCTTCTTCACTGGCTGATGGTAGTCACAAAGTCCCTCGTGACGAGCCTTTGGGCATTCCCACCCAGGAAGAAAAAACCTTTCACACCGTCGATAAACGCTTTTACACCGTCGTTTGGTACCATGCTCCTCTAGCCGACAACCACAGCGGCAGCGCTGCCCGTATCTCTATTGGGCTAGATATTACCGAGCGCAAAGCAGCCGAGGCGCGCTTAACGTGGCTGGCCGAACACGACCCATTAACCGAGCTGTTTAACCGCCGTTACTTCCAAGATGCGCTGCTTAATTCACTTTCACGCCGTAGTGAGGGCGCCATTCTGCTGCTGGACCTTAACCAGTTTAAAGAAATCAATGAGCTTAGCGGCCACCATGTGGGTGACCAGTTGCTCTGCAAAGTGGCGGAGACGCTATATGCCAACCTAGGCCAACGCAGCACTATTGCCCGCTTAGGGGGGGATGAGTTTGCGCTACTGCTAGAGAGTGTTAATAGTCAACAAGCAATCCATATTGCCGAATATATTACCCAACTTTTAGATGCTATTTGCTTTATCAGTGCTGGCCGAAAACATCATATAGCTGCCAGCATAGGCATTGCCCTTTTCCCAAGCCATGGGCAAACCCCGGCAGACCTTCTCGCCAGTGCAGATATGGCGATGTACAAAGCGAAAGAGCGCGGCCTCCCCCACTGGTACCTGCACTCCAAAGAGGCAAATATTAAAGACGAACTCCAAGAGCGTGTTTACTGGGTAGAGCGGCTGCATAGTGCACTGGAGACCAACAGTTTCGAATTAATGGCGCAGCCCATTGTTCGACTGCAGGATCGCGATATCAAACATTATGAAGTGTTACTACGGATGCGTAACCCCGATGGCAGCTTAGTCTCCCCCGCCCACTTTATTCCTGTTGCGGAACAGAGCGGCTTAATTGTTCAGATTGACCACTGGGTAATTAAACACAGCCTACAGGCCCTTAAAACGCTACAAGAGCGCGGCATTTCGCTCTCTGTCAACTTATCTGGCCAGTCACTGCACGATTTAAGCCTAAGACAGTACTTAACTGAAGAGTTGCGAAGCAGTGGCGCAGACCCGCACCACCTGATTTTAGAAGTCACCGAAACGGCCGCCATTACCGATTTTTCTACGGCGCGGAATGTGCTGCAAAGCCTTCGCGATCTGGGCTGTCGCACTGCGCTGGATGATTTTGGCATCGGCTTTAGCAGCTTCCACTACCTAGGCCAACTGCCTGTTGACTATATAAAAATCGACGGCTCGTTTATTCGTAGCCTGCTGACCAACCCTGATAGCCACACGATTGTGAAAGCAATAGCAGACATTGCCAAGGGCTTTGGTAAGCAAGCTATTGCTGAGTATGTTGACCAGGAGGCATTAACGCCTATTCTGAAAGAGTATGGCATCACGTATGGGCAGGGCTTGCACTTGGGCAAGCCAGAGAGGTTAGAACAACTACTAAAGGGATAAAGTAGCCGTGAAGAAAATAGCCATTAATAAAACTATTCACCCGCCTACTACAACGCCTGAAGATATAAAGCAAAACACTTTTACACCCGACTTTTTTGATCGTCATTTCTCTTTAATCATTGCGCAAACTACTGATGAAAAAATACGCGCTTTTTCCCTTCGCCACGCCGTTTTTAACGAAGAGCTTAATTACAAACTTGGCGATACGCCCCACCAGAACATTGAAAAAGATATTCACGATCAGCACTCAATACTCTGTTTACTGCACCATAAAGAAACCGGAATTGATGTGGGGTGCGTACGCGTAGTGTTAATCAACAAGCAGCGCTTTTCCTCTTCGCCCAGCCTTCCCCTGGAAGAGTATTACCATAAAAGCCTCTTTACCTCGCACCAGCATCCCCGCTACTTTGCATCTGAAAGCGTTTGTGAAGTGTCGCGTTTAGCGGTGCACCCTGGGTTCAGACGAAAAAGCGCCGCCGACATCAACAACCATGAGAGCAGTATTCGTGAAAGCCCGGCGCTTGTTAGCTTAAGCTTGTTCCTGGCCGCAACGGCCATTGTGGGCATTGCACAGCGCCACCATGTCTTCGCTATGCTTGAGCCGAGGTTTAATCGTCTGCTTGGCGCCTCAGGACTGCACTTTCAACAAGTAGGCGAACTCATTCAACACTGTGGTGAAAGAGCCGCCTTTTATATTGACCAACGTGTAGCTGAACACCACCTGCCCGAAAAAATAGTACCACTCTACCAGCTGATAAAATCCGGCCTCGCTACCCAGCTAGCATACGCAAACACCCCGGCTTTTAGTGACGCCACACCGCTTTAAGTTAGATACTTACCCTAGGCCAGCCCCCAGCCCAGGGTTAAGTAGCCTTTTGCTGTTTGAAATCCTGCACCGTTACGCTGGCAAACTTTTCCAGAAAAAACACTAATGTTTCAGGGTGTTTGAAGCGCCGCTCAAAGGCTTCCTGCTGCCCCTGGGTGCGGCGCGTAACGCGAGCGTTATACTCATCGCCAACCTTGCTAACATTGACGCTATTTTCCCGTTCACCCTCACGGTGTACAGCCGTTAGGGGCGTGGATGTCTCCAGTAGCGCTGCCAGTTGACGGGCTGCTGCCTGCTCATCTGACGTTGCCCACAGCGGTTGGTCACGATTACCGTAGTGGTAAAGCAGAATTACTAGCAAGACCGAAAAAACAGTGCTGGTAAGCATCCAGGTTAGCTCTACATTCGCCACCGGCATGGTGAAAATCACCAACAGCTGTAATACCGCCCCAATGGCCAATAAGATGGCAAAAGGCCGCCAGATACGAGGGTTCATAAAGCCACGTTTTAAGATGTAGCCCCACAACCCCAGCACAGCCAGCGCCCCTACAGAGAGGTGCACTATGGCGAGGGGCGTTCCACCGCCCGAAAACAGCGCAACGACCCCCATGACGGGAATCAGCGTATAAAAAACGGCTAAGAGATAGTAGGCACGCGTGAGAGTCATTGATGGCTCCTTTTATAGTTTTTGGTACCGCCGTTTGCCATGCAACCCAGATAGAAATGCTCAACCTATGTCGCTTACTGCGTTATTTCATTTCAAAGCCACGCTTTACCAAAAAATCACGCATATGGGGACGTAGCTTGTCATCAAACAGTGGCTTCAAATTATGCGACCAGTCGGTATTTTTATTGCTACTGCTCCGCGCTTGGTAGTAAGCCTGCATCGTGGAATCAAAAGCTTGTACCAGCTCGGTGTCTTCAGTGTAGTAGTCTTCTTTTAAAATCGCTTCTACTGGCAGGCGCGGCTTTACTTCCGGATTGTGCGCTGGGTAGCCAAGGCACAAGCCAAATACCGGATAAACGTGCTCAGGAAGGCGCAACAAATCGCTAATCTGCTGGGGGTTATTGCGAATACCGCCGATATAGCAAATACCTAGCCCTTCGGACTCCGCTGCTACCACAACATTTTGGGCCACTAAGGCAGTGTCTACGGTGGCAACCAGTAATTGCTCGGTCATGCCTCGCTCAACGTTGGCTCCTGTGCGTGCTGATGCTTCCGTCGGGCGTTTCATATCGGCACAAAATACTAAAAATGCCGCGCAGCTTGCGACATACCCTTGCCCACCGGCCAGCTCGGCGATCTGCTCACGGTTAGCGGCGTCTTTAACGTGAATAACGGTATAGGCTTGTACGTGGCTTGAGGTCGCCGCGCTTTGGCCCGCTTGAATCAGTTCAAGCAGCAATCCATGGGGTATTTCCTGGTCGCTAAATTTACGAATAGAACGGTGGGACTGCAGTAATTTGATAACGTCGTTCATAGTGCCTCACTTAGGAATAGGGTGATAACAACCAGTGGCTAGCATGGCACAGCCTTGCCATTTTTATGAATTTTCGATGAGCGGCTTTTTTAACGGTGATGTAAGCGAGCATTTTACTAGCTAGCGCACGCGGTTAATTGCAAACGGTATAGACAAATACCATCATGAATCAGTGGCTTCTTAGCGAATAAGTTATCCAGCGTACGGCTATACTGTTTATTATGAAAATAAATGGAATAACGTTGCCGGGAAGCCGCCATGTCTAATCGCTCAAACACACCGCCAGGGCAGGAATGGAACGCCAGCCACTATGCGGAAAACGCGAACTTCGTTCCTAAACTGGGAGGCGAAGTGCTAAAACTTCTTGCCCCACAAGCGGGCCAGCGCATATTGGACCTTGGCTGTGGCGATGGTGCGCTAACCGAGCGTATTGCCCAAACGGGGGCGAATGTGTTGGGTATCGACGCGTCAGAGGAGATGGTGGAGGCTGCGCGACAGCGGGGCCTCAACGCCCGTGTAATTGATGGCCACCAGCTGCCCTTTGACCATGAGTTTGACGCCGTATTCAGCAATGCAGCATTACACTGGATGCTAGACCCACAAAAGGTGCTCGCTGGCGTAAAGCGCGCGCTAAAACCGGGTGGGCGCTTTGTTGCCGAGTTTGGCGGCCATGGCAATGTGGCGGCCATTTGCACCGCCCTTATCGCCTCGCTGCAGTTTCGTGGCATTAGTTCACACGGGCGCCATCCATGGTATTTTCCCACCACGCAAGAGTATGCCCACCTACTGCAAACCGTGGGTTTTCATGTCGACTCTATTGAGTTGTTCCCACGTCCTACCCTCCTGCCTACGGGCATGGCAGGCTGGCTTAGAACCTTTGCCAACCCCTTCCTGCACAACTTAGACCAAGACCTACAAGAAGCCATTATTGATAATACGATGAATCTTCTTTCCCATAGCCTAAACGATGGTCAAGGCAACTGGACGGCTGACTATGTACGGCTTAGGGTCTCCGCACACGTCTAGTATCGCCTGCGCTTTAAAGTGACCACATAAAAAACCCACCGCGGTAGGCGGTGGGTATGCATTGCTAGTGCTATTTACACACGGGTATCTTTTAATGTCGCCATATCAATAACGAAGCGGTAGCGTACATCACCTTTCTCCATACGCTCGAAGCCTTCGTTGATATTGTTAATATCTAACATTTCGATATCACAGGTGATGTTTTGCTCAGCACACAGTTGGAGCAGCTCTTCGGTTTCAGCTATACCACCAATCAGTGAACCCGCCACCACGCGGCGCTTAAACACCAGGTTAAACGCTTCGATTGCCGGCTCGATAGGCTCTAGCAAGCCCACTAGAATGTGCGTGCCATCATACTTTAATGAGGCCAAGTACGGGTTCAAGTCATGCTGCACCGGAATGGTGTCGAGCATAAAATCGAAGGAGCCTGCTACAGCCTTCATTTGCGCTTCATCGCCAGACACCACCACATGGTCGGCACCGTTGCGCTTGGCCTCTTCTACTTTAGCGTCAGAGCGGGTAAACACGGTGACTTCAGCCCCCAGCGCTTTGGCTAGTTTGACGCCCATATGGCCAAGGCCGCCCATACCAATCACGCCCACTTTGTGGCCTTTGCCAACCTTAAAGTGCTTAAGAGGCGAATAGGTCGTAATACCAGCACACAGAATAGGAGCAGCAGAGGCGAGATCGATGCCATCGGGCATTTTCAGCACAAAGTGTTCACTGACCACAATCGCATCAGAGTAGCCACCTTGGGTTAAGGTGCCGTCCTGGCGGTCAGCGCTGCCGTAGGTCATGGTGAAGCCTTCCATGCAGTACTGCTCTACGCCTTCTTTACAAGCAGAGCAGGTGCGGCAGGAGTCAACCATGCAGCCCACGCCGACTAAATCACCGGCTTTAAAACGTGTTACATCGCCACCCACAGCGGTCACGCGGCCAACAATCTCGTGTCCGGGTACCACCGGATACTGGCTCATTCCCCAGTCGTTACGGGCAAAGTGCAGGTCACTGTGGCAAACACCACAGTAAAGAATTTCAATAGCAACGTCGTCGGCGCGTGGCTCACGACGATCAAAGGTAAACGGTGCCAGTGGTTTATCGGCGGAAAACGCCGCGTATGATTTTGCTTGGCTCATAAAAACTCCTTTTTAAACTATCCCGCGCATGCGGAAAGGTAAGTTCATTATTCGCCGCTAGCGGTGAGATAGCGATGAGCGAAGCTACGTTTTTTTTGCTTATTTCTCTCTTTATTTGCAATAAAATAACAATAAATAGCTAAAAAACATCATAATTGTCGATTGCCACTGACGTATCACCACAAAGGAGAACCAGCCGTGGCTAGCACAGCGCATACAGGCAGCGCGCTCGCTGACTTAATCAAGCCATTGGTAAACGGAAATGGGTTAAACGCGTCTCGCTTATCACGGGTGGGGATACTCTGCCTGGGGCGTCATCAGGAGCGTACTCCTCTCATGTACGATCCCAGCTTAATTATTATCGCCCAGGGCCGTAAGGTGGGTTACCTAGGCGATCGTGAGATCCATTACAACCCAGGTCACTATCTCGTGCAGACCCTCCCCATGCCTTTCGAGTGTGAAACGCATGGCTCTCCTGATACGCCGTTACTTGGCATTTCAGTCAAGCTTGACCCCGCCTTACTCAGTGAAATGGTTACCGCGATGGGGGATATTGGCCTACCCTCAACACCCCCTAAGCCCATGGCGTCAGTTGCGATGAACGAGGGCATGCAAAGGGCGATGCTGCGCTTAGCAAACACGCTGCATGACGACCTAGAGTGCACAATAATGGGCGATGCCCGCATCCGGGATGTGGTGTTTGAAGCGCTAAAAGGGGAGCAAGGCCCAGCCCTGCGGGCACTGGTTAAAGGGCATGGCCACTACTCACGCATAGTGCAAATACTGTCGAAGCTTCACGCACAGTTTGCTGACGACTTTAGCGTTGAACAGCTCGCCCAACAGGCGAACATGAGCGTATCAACCTTTCATCAGCACTTTAAGCAGATTACCCGCTCGTCGCCTGCCCAGTATTTAAAGCGGCTGCGCCTGATCAAAGCGCAGCAGCTTATCTTGCAAGATAGTCACAATGTGAACCAAGCAGCACTGGCAGTGGGATATCGCAGCGTGCCTCAATTCAGTCGAGACTATAAGCGCTATTTTGGCGAATCACCGTTACAGCACAAGCGACAGGAACAGGCGCTACGTGCATAGGTAGTTGACCTCAGTAGGCTCACTTGGCAAATATCTGGCTTTTATCTTTAAATGCTTTGAACTCAAGGGCGTTACCGCAGGGGTCGAGTAGAAACATGGTGGCCTGCTCACCTACTTCGCCTTTAAAGCGAATGTAGGGCTCGATGATAAAATCGGTGCCTCTCTTTTCTAACCGCTTAGCCAGGGTTTCCCACTCCTCCCACTCTAAAATCACGCCAAAGTGTGGCACCGGCACGTTATGTCCATCCACCGGGTTGGTGTGGGCGCTATCTTGGCCAGGGGTTTTGGGGTGCTCGTGAATCACTAACTGATGGCCGAAAAAATTAAAATCGACCCAGTGGTCACTAGAGCGCCCTTCTTCAAGGCCAAAGACATCATTGTAAAACGCGCGGGCAAGCGCTACATCGTAGACAGGAATCGCTAAATGGAAAGGGGAAAGGCTCATGACTGTCTCCTGTTTTAGTGCTTTTGTTAGGGATAGATTGGTGTGGGCTGGCAGGCGACACAACCGCTATGCGATTATCCTAGGCGGTGCCATGCAAAAATAAAATCAATTGTTTTTTTATTGATTCACAAATATTACTGATGATTGAAACGGCGAATGATACGAGAACTGAAAACCCTAGTCGCCGTTGCTCAACACGGCACCTTTGCAGCGGCAGGCCAGCAGGTTGGGCTTACCCAGGCAGCGGTCAGTGCACAAATGAAGCGTTTGGAAGAAGCGCTTGGACTGACCCTATTTGAACGCAGTGGCCGAGCAGCCGTGCTTACGCAGCGAGGGCAAGAAACCCTGCTGCAGGCGCAAGCGTTGCTAGGGATGTACGCCACGTTAGGCGATTCGCCATCACATCAGGGGCTTGATACTCGGCTCACCATAGGGGCAATAGCCTCTATTCAACGCACCCTACTACCCGCTGTTTTAGCGCGCTTTCACCGCCGTTACCCCGAGTGTCATACGCGCTTAGTGCCGGGGCTTTCTATGGACTTAATGAACCAGGTAGACGCAGGTGAGCTGGATATGGCGGTGATTATTCGTCCTCCGTTTTCACTGCACAGCGATTTACGCTGGACGCCTCTGGCTCACGAGCCTTTTCGCTTACTGGTGCCCCGCCAGTTACCGGGCGAAGAGTGGCGAGAACTTCTTACTCACCATCCCTTCGTACGCTACGACCGAACCTCGTTTGGCGGCCGTCAGGTAGATCGCTTTTTAAGGGATAATCACTGCCAAGTGCGCGACATATGCGAGGTCGATGAGCTAGATGCTATTGTGCAATTGGTTGCCGATGGCGTGGGAGTCGCGCTTGTCCCTCAACCCAAGGCATTGAAACGCTGGCCTAAGGGAGTGCGGGCGATTGATTTAGGCGAACGCACTATACACCGCGATATAGGTTTGATTCATCGCACTAACGGGCATTTAAGCCAGCCCGCTCGGGCATTGTCCCAATTAATTGGTACTATTGCTTCTTAAACCACTAATGACCTTCATTGACTCAATCAGTACGCAGGCCACCCCCATGCAACCTAAAGACCTTGAGAAACTTGTCACCCGGACGATGCCGTTTGGAAAGTACCAAGGCTGGATTATTGCCGATCTACCTGGGCCCTATCTCAACTGGTTTGCGCGGGAGGGCTTTCCTGACGGTGAGATTGGTCACCTCCTCCACTTGATGCATGAGATTGACCATAACGGCCTCAGCGGTCTGCTTGAACCACTGCGCCACAAATAATCAAGTGGCTGCTAATCTAATGCCTATTGTTCAGCGCCCGATCACGTTCAATGACGTATAACGCTTGGTGTTGCTGAGCATCAGCAGGAAATCGACCTAGCGCCACGGCCTGCTCAAAAAAGCCAGCGGCGGGCAAGTGATCACCTCGGCGGCTAACCACCAACGCGGCAATCATTGGCTGCCCTGCGGCAACATCCTCTTCCATCAGCTGTTCAAGCGCTTTAGCAACACGTTGTATAGTTCTCGGTGGCGTGAGTCCTAACGCAATCGCTACTTGCTGATAAGTCATCGGCAACTCAGCGCTGGGCGTGCTGAGTAGCAGTGAGCGCACCTGGGACGCTAAAGCGGCGTTTATATCGCGTTGTGCCATGATTGTGACGCACTCTCTTCATCAGATTAATAAGCACACTATTGAAGCGCTGGTTATGCTGAAGACATACTTTGCGCATGTTACCGCGATCGACGCTAGGAAAAAGGCATGGCTAAACGATTAAAAAACTTTCAACAAACGAAAGGCGGTGTATGGCCAACCCTGTTGGCATGGGTAAGCGTTTTAACACTGTTTATTGCAGCACTGCTGATGGCGGGCGCTGGCCCGGCTTACCGCTGGCAACTCCTTGGGCTTGGTGAGGCATTCACATTACTTCGGAATGGTGTGTATGCCACCGCAGGTGCGATGCTGCTAAGCTTGCTACTGCTTGTGGTGAGTGGCATCACTCGTCGCTTTGGTGCTGCTTTAGTAGCGGTAATAGTACTTGCAGCCACCCTGGCGCTGCTATATTCACCGTGGCAGCAGTGGCAGCGCGCGCAACAAGCCCCCGTTATTCACGATATTACGACCGACTTGCAAAACCCTCCTGCCTTCAACGCCTTAAGAAACGAACGCGAAGCTGCACCCAATGCGGTGGACTACCCCGGCGAAACCACGGCCCGACAGCAGCGGGAGGCGTATCCTAATGTGCAGCCGCTTGTGGTTGATGCTCCTGTCACTAGCGTTCTTGCGGCAGCTCAAGCAGAGGTGGAAGCATCCGGCTGGCGGATTGCAGCGATTACCGAGAACACCATTGAAGCGACCGCCACGACCTACTGGTTTGGCTTTGAAGATGATGTGGTGATACGCCTGACCGAACAACAAGATGCTGTTCGTATTGATATGCGCTCGGCCTCTCGACTAGGCGCCAGCGATGTTGGTATCAATGCCCAACGAATCGAAACATTTCTGACAGCACTGCGTGAACGCCTAGAGTAAATAGCCAGGAACAGGGCAATGACGCCCCATAAAAAAAGCCCGTCACTTTTAAAAGCGACGGGCTTGCCTGTTTACCACCCACCCGGGTGGGTTTGAAATCGAAGGTTAAACGGGCGGTTGTAAGCGCGCTGCCTCTTCTGACGGAGGCAGTGAGGCGGGCCGCTGTCCCGCGCCACTTACCTGGAAGCGGCTGACCAGGGAGTGCATATCCCCTGCACGCTCGTCTAAGGTGTGGCTTGCGCTAGAAGCTTCTTGAACCAAACGGGCATTCTGGTGCGTCACTTGATCCAATTGCGAGATCGCTTGGTTGATTTGGTCAATTCCGGCGGACTGTTCATGCGTGGCGTCCGCAATTTCCGTCACATAGCGGGTTACTTCCGTAAGGCTATCGATAATATCCTGCAAGTGGTTGCTGGACGCGGTGACCAGCTGCTCACCTTCGTTCACTTTTTTGACACTGTCATCCACTAAATGGCGAATTTGTGCCGCCTCTTCGGCGCTGCGCCCGGCAAGCTTGCGTACTTCTTGCGCCACAACGGCAAAACCACGCCCCTGCTCACCGGCCCTGGCCGCTTCTACTGAGGCGTTAAGCGCCAACAGGTTCGTTTGAAACGCAATGTCGTCAATCGCTTTAATAATCGCGGTGATTTTTTCACTTGATTGACGAATTTCACTCATGGCTTCAGTGGTGCGCTTGGCGACTTCTCCTGCCGAACGCGCCCGATTATCCACGCCACCGCTGGCCCCTTTGGCCTGTTCGGCATAGTCTGCCGTTTGCTTCACCGTCGCGGTAATCTGCTCCAGGCTGGATGCCGTTTCAGCCAACGAGGCCGCCTGTTGGTCGGTGCGCTGAGAGAGGTTTTCGTTACCAGCAGCAATTTGGCGGCTGCTGGCCGCAATGGCCTCAGCGCTTTCACGAATTTGCGCCACCATGCTCTCAAAGGTATCCATCATGCGATTAAACGCTTGCGCAGCTTGGCCTACCTCATCGTTGCGCTCTAGCGCCAGGCGCATTGAAAGGTCAGCATTCTCGCCCGCAGCACCGCTGATATTCTCCATTTGCCGACGCATAGTGACTAACGGCCCCAGTACCCGGACTAAGGTGCGCCAGCCGAATATTGCCAGAAGCGCGATGACCCCCAGCGTTACCGCCACCAGCAGTGTACGGCCCGCATTTGCCAACATTTCGGCGTCGCTGCTTGCAGTGGCCGCCTGCGCCACAATAGACGCTTCGAGTTCACTAAGGGCCACGCGCATATCACGCGTCGCTTGAGAAACGCTGGTAAGCGCCGCCTGAACCTGAACGTTAAGCGCAAGCTGATCCTGGCGCAGGGCAAAAACTGAATCAGCGTCTTCTACCATCAACCCATTGAGCGAGAGAAGCACTGTATCAAGTTCATTGATCATCTCCCGCTGCTCTACTTCAGTGCTGGGGGCTTGTGCAATAGTGGCTAACGACTGGCGAGCCAGCGTCCCTTGCTGTGAAATTTCGTTGTTACGTAAATTCACTAATGCATCAACATGGTTGACCTGCATCATCTGACGCCCAAGGTCAGAAAGCATTGCCACGGCCATACGCGCATTACCGCTAAGTCGTCCGATATCTGCTCTTGGAGCAAACATATCGTCGAGCAGCTGCGTTGGCAGTGAGGTGGTGCCCTCTTCCCGCCACGCCTCCATAAGGCCGCGAAGGCGCCGTTCTTGGCGAACCTGGTCTAGTGCGGCGCGGCCAGCGATATCGTCTGCACTTAGCATGACATTCGTAATGGCGGCTTCCATTTGACTAATCTGCCCGGCCATCTGTGCCTGTAGGCTGAGGACTTCACGACGTGCTGATTCGAGCGCTTCATCTCCTGCTAGCAGCGCCTGGTAGTGGCTATCGAGCGCCGCTATTTGGTTTCTTTGCTCCGACTGCTCAATCAGCGACAAGCCTTCACGCGCTTGGCTAAAGCGTTCGTCCAACGCGCTGCGGGGGGTTACCTCGGCCAGCGCGTCTTCGTCTTGTATCGCGAGCAAATCCGCGTGACGCTGACCAAAGGCCCCCATTGCCAGCACCATGCTACGGCTAGCATCTTGCAGAGGCAGTACATCGCCGGTGATGTAGCGCTGAGCATTAATGAGCCGCTGATTTGTCGCCCAACCAGTGGCAGCAAGCACTACCGCACCCAATACCGCCGCTATAAAAAGACTAATTAACATAGCGCGGATACTTAAGGATTTTTTCATTTTGCGTGTTCGCTTATGTCAGGAAATGGTGCCGTAACAGCGCTATTACTGGGCAATGGTTGACCAATCCACCGGCTCAAAACGGCCGTTGCGGATAATCGTCGGCCATACAGCATCGCTTGCTTGATGATCATTAGGCCCTAAGCTAAGGGGCTCTCCTAACCCTATATCCACGCTGCCCAACCCTAGCAATCCATCGATAATAGCTTCGCGGCCTGGGTTATTACCCGCCGCTTTTACACCTTCCACCAACAGTTTCGCCGCAAGGTAACCTTCCAGGGAGATAAAGTCGGGTTCTGCATCTGGCTGATACGTTGATAGCGCTTGACGATATGCTTCAACGGCTGGCAAATCCGCATCCAGGGGCGGGACAACTTGCGTCACAATGACGCCTTCCGCCTGGCTACCCAACGACGCTAGCAACGCTTGGCTACCCACAAACGAAACATTAAGAAAGATTGCCGTCGGCAAATCGCGCTGGGCTTCACGTATAAAATCCGCCGCTGGGCCATGGGTGCCTACAACAATGATCGCCCGGGGGGTAACTGGCGCTTGAAGAATACTGGCTAAACCTTGGTGAATATTACGTGTTCCCCGGGTAAAACGACCATGGGCCAACCGCGAGGCCTGTGTAAAACCATGCCCTTCAAGCGCTTGGATAGCACCGTTGTAGCCCGCATCGCCAAAGCTATCGTTTTGCGTGAAGAAGGCGATCTCTTCCGGCCGGATACCCGCTTCAAGCAAGCCATCAATCATGGCAGCAGTTTCTTGTAGATAGCTTGCGCGAAAGTTAATCACATAGCGGTCAGGCGGTGAACGGCGTAAGATTCCCGCCCCTGTAAACGCGCCGAATAGCAGTGTTTTATATTCATTATAAATAGGAATAGTAACGGCGGCGGTTGGCGTTCCAACATTGCCAATGGCCGCCAGTATGCGCTCGTCGCCAACCAGTTGCCGGGTATGCTCAGCAGCTTGCAGGGGGTGGTATTGATCATCAAGTGCCGTGAGCGTCAGTTGCTTGCCATTAACACCACCGGATGCGTTCACCTCAGAAAAGTAAGCCTCTATACCCTGCTGCATACCTATACCCAGTGGCGCCGCGCCGCCACTGGCAGGGGCGACAATACCAAAAGTTAACGCTGCCTGAGCTAACGGTGAAAAAAGCATCCCCGCCAATAACCATACGCTTATTCGCCGCATTGGGCCGTCCCCCTATTTTTCAATTGAGATCGTGAACACTGCCGCCAATCTGGCCGCCCACGCTGGTACCTGAATGAAACTTTTTTTAATTATGGCGAGAGAATATACGACTTAATCTACATTAACGTTAAACGCTGCGTAGCAAAAAGTAATTTATTGTTTTGCCGGTAGGGGCTTAAAAACGCCAAAGAGTAAATATGCTAGCCTTACTGGCTACATGCGGTACAGAGGAACGCAATGCTCACTATCTCAAATAGCGTGACGCTGGCGGATTGGGAAATTGATATTAGCCAAATTCGCTCCCAAGGTGCAGGCGGTCAAAACGTCAATAAAGTCGCTTCTGCGGTTCATTTACGTTTCGATATTCAAAATTCGACCCTGCCCCCAGTGTATAAAGAACGCTTGATGGCGCTTTCTGATCAACGCATCAGCAAAGAGGGCGTGATTATTATCAAGGCGCAGAGCTATCGCACGCTTGAGCTAAATAAAGAGGATGCATTGGCCCGCCTAAAAGTGCTGATACAAAGTGCTGCCAAACAGCCGAAGGTGCGCCGACCTACCAAACCTACCAAAGGCTCTCAGCGTCGCCGGGTAGATCATAAAACGCGTAAGGGCAAAACCAAATCACTGCGTGGTAAAGTGCCGATTTAACGCGTTGTTTAAGTCCGCCACTATCTAGGCCTATCGTTACTCCATTGAGCATTGACCATGTTGCCAGCTAGCCGCCCTCTTTCTCCTTGTATTCAAGTATGTAAGATCGAACCCGTGGCATCGCGCCACCAAGGTCTATCCCAAGAACTCTGCCTAGGGTGTGGTCGCACACTTGATGAGATTGCCTGCTGGGGGGCCATGACCGAGGCTGAGAAGGCCCCAGTGTGGGAAAGGCTGGAGCGCGAGGGGTATGCCAAAACATCCCGGTAGGTTTGATTATCGCCCTGCAGCATTAAGCAACACGCTTATTGTGGCGGTTTATCGTGACGGTCGCTCAAAATATGGTGCAGTTCGCCGCATGCCACCAGAGGGTCGTCGCAATTAATGACTATCTTTGATTCTGCCAGCACATAGCTGCGCCCCGTAATGGTGTTTTCCACCACTTGGTAAGCGCCCTCTTGGTGGGTACCGGTAAAAGTACCGATAAACCCGGTTTCTCGCAGCGACACCGTTTCGAGCTTATCACCTACCGTTAACCGTCCCTCATAGTTCATCAGCGCCAGCCGGGCTGACGTTCCGGTGCCTGTGGTGCTTCTACAAATAACCCCAGGGTGCACGTAGGTAGTTGAACGCGAGCGGATATAGCCTTCCGCCACTGGCTCTTCTGGCCCCATAAAGTGCAAAAAGGGCAGCGGCCCTACATCCCCTAGGGTGTAATGGGAAAAGCCGCGCTGGGCTTTTATCGCCTCGACAATCTTATAGGCGCAAGCCGCTAGGGCCTGTTCTTCATCGCGTACTAGCTTGAACCCCAGGGCTTCGGCATCGACCAAGGCGTAAAAACCACCGCTATAGGCAATCGAATAAGTGACAGGCCCAATACCCGGTACCTGAATGGTGTCACGGTAGGTATCGATATAGCTGGGCAGGCCTTCGCATGTCACCCACTCCACCACGCCATCTCGCACGCTGGCTTCAATTTGCACCAGCCCAGCGGGCGCTTCCAGCTTAAAACGCTGAAGACCCTCTTGCTTGGGCACAATGCCCGTCTCCAGCACGGCCGTGGCGGTACACAGGGTATTGGAGCCTGAATAAATGGGATAGCCCATTACTTCCATAATGATATAGCCCGCCACTGCATCAGGGTGGGAGGCAGGCACGAGCAGATCGACCGACATTTCAGGGATACCGTAAGGTTCTTCCAGCAACAAACGCCGCAAACCATCGGCGTCATCTCGCAGATATTCCATCTGCTCACGAACCGAGGCGCCGGGCAGCGTATCAATACCGCCGGTTACGATACGGCTAACATCACCGCCCGCATGGGTATCTAGCAGGTCAATGGTATGAAGATGCTTCACAGGCGCGACTCCTGATCGGTGGGTAAAGCAAATCGTGCGCCGTGGGCAGCCCACTGAGCATCAGGCACGATGACAATTTTGCCAAGGTAGTTGCTACCGCGATTCACAAAGTAACGCTCGGCCATGTGAAGTTCAGAGAGTTTAAAAGCGGCGTGCAGTACGGGCTTTAAATCACCGCGGCGGATCCACTCGATCAGTTGCTCCGCCTCTTCACGAGTGCCATGGGAAACGCCAAATATCTGCACTTGATAGAGGTAAATCCGCGTCCACATAATTTCGCTGATATTGCCGCCACTTGCCCCGGCGATGGAGAGCCGAGGATAAGTGCTCCGGCACTGCATATCGACAATCATGGTATCGATAAACAGATCCGTCATGTCACCGCCCACTAAGTCCATCACGGCGTCAATGGGCTGCCCGTGGGTTGCGGCCAACATCCGCTCAACAAAGGTGGATAAATCTCCACGGTCAATCACTGCTTCAGCGCCTAGTGCTAAGAGCGCATCGGCTTTGTCTGGCTGGCTAACGGCGTAAGGTATTGCCCCAACAATCCGGCACAGCTGGATTAACGCCGTGCCGACACCACCGCTGGCGCCACTGACCAACACACGCTCACCGGCACTGACGTTGGCAGAGGTCATCATGTGGTAGGCCGTTTGATAAGAGCACATGCCCATCGCAGCTAACTCAGCATCGTGCAGCGCTGGATTAGTTACTTGATGGAACTGATCCGCCGGTACCGCAATGTACTCGGCATAGCCACCGTCGGCTCCGTGGCCATAGTAGTCAGGCGTCAGGTTAATCGTGCGGCGCTCATCGGCGTAGATATTAAAATCCAGCAGGCCTCGCTCCCCCCTGCGTGCGCTATCCACGCCTTCACCCACTGCTACGACTCGCCCAACAACGTCTGCACCTTGAATACGTGGAAAGGTAAGTGTCGGTGAGCCACCCATGGCAAAAGAGGTCACTTCCTCTTTTCCTTTGGTGGGGTAAAGCCCCTCGCGGGCCTTACGGTCGGTGTTATTTTTTGCCGTGGCCGTTACCCTCACCAGCACTTGGTTTGGCCCTGGCTGAGGCGTGGGCACATCTTGACGGTAGTGCAGTTTATCAACGTCGCCGTGACCCGTTAATAACATGGCGGACATCGTTTTAGGCACAGCGTAGTCGGCTTCATCCATGGGCTGGTTCCTTGTGAATAACAGAGTGCATCTGCCTGACAACGTAGCAAATCTGTGAGGAGTCACAAGCCATTAAACACAACGGCGGCAGCGCTGAATGCGCTGCCGCCGTTAACAAAACGCTCATTATCGCTATTAGCCAAACACTGGCACACCAATAAGCAGGGTATGCAAATAGAACGCAAACAGCACGTAAGCCACAACACCAATAACCACCGTGGCGATCGTTGCGGGCGTCGAAGTGGCTACAACCGCGGGTGGGTTCATACGGTCGCGCTGCTTGGCCGCTTTAAACGCCAAAATAGCCCATACCAAGAAAGCGGCAAAAAAGATGATATCGCCCAGCCGACCGTTGACCAGCAAGTGGGCAAGCGCCCAAATCTTAACCGACAGCATCATCGGGTGGCCAAGCTTCGCTTTAATAGCATTGCGCGGCACATAAGCCGCTACCAGCATAATAAAGGCAGGCAGCATGAGTAGGGCTACTGCATGGCGTAACCCCACCGGTGGAAACCAGATGTAGATGGGATCAAAACGCATTTGGCCAAAGCCATAAATAGCAATGGCAAGCCCCACCAGTGATACAGCCGAGTAGGCGAGCTTCCAGTTGGTTAGCCCTAGCTTGGCTACCTGCTGCTGGCGCCAGTTTTCCGCAAAAATACGCACAGAGTGGCTGCCCAGAAATATCAGCAGGCCTATTATCATAATGGTCATGGTGTTTGCTCCCAGGTGTATGCACGTCATTAGTCGACGCAGAGAATGCCACAGTCAGGCCTAAACCACATGGGAGGGGTTCAACTTTTCGCTCGCCAAACGGCCTAAAACCAATTTTTACGTTTGAAAAGCCAAATCAAACTTCCCCCAATCCCCGCCATGGCGCCCAACACAAAGAAGTACCCATACTGAAAGCCCAGCTCGGGCATGTACTCAAAGTTCATGCCGTAGATACCGGCAATAAACGTCAACGGAACAAAAATGGCCGTAATCACCGTCAATACCCGCATCGTAATATTAAGCTGATGCGACGAAATCGAAATATAGCCATTCACTAAATCGCCACAGATGTCGTAATACATCTGCGTGAGGGTATAAAGGCGCTCAAAACGCTCGGCTACATCATTGATCGCGTAGAGGGTTTCATTATCATCTCGTGGCAGATGCGCGTAGTCGTAGGCTGTTAACTCCTGAGTAATACCTTTGTGATAGCTAAAAATACGACGCAGTTTCACTAATCGTGAACGGTAGGTGGTCAGTTTGCGCATTAAAACGTCGTTACCGTTCGCCAGCAACTCATCCTCTAAATCGCTTAGTTCACTCTCAAATTCAAGCAAGCTATCAATGTAAAAACCTGCCGAGGTATACATCACTCTTAATGCAACACGCTCGGGTGATTGCGCTAGCAACGTGCTGCCCTGTTCGTTGAAAAACCGATCAACACTAAGCGCATCGCCGGGATGCAGCGTCACCAAAAAGCGTTCACCAATAAAAAAACAGATCTGCTGAGGCACAAAGTTGAGCTGTGCATCAAAGGAGGAAATACCACGGTAGATAATCAGCGTATGGTGCTCAAACTCTTCAATTTTAGGTGGGTGCCGCTCTTTTTGTGCATCTTGGATAGCCATAGGGTGGCACTCTAAACGCTCAAGTAGACTCCGCTCTCGCGGACCTGACTCTCCTTGCATATCTATCCAGATATGGCTTCCCGGGGTTGCCTGCCACTGCTCAATTGAGTCTTCATCGCCTTCATGCACGAGCCCGTCAGGCGTGGTGAGCATACTGCGGATCATAATCGTCCCTGAGGTGGGTGCTGACTAAATATCGTTTTATATATCAACGTCTTGGGCTAAGTGTAGCCGCCCTTTACCTGCATGTTTGGCTTCATACATAGCAACATCTGCACGCTTGAGCAGCTCTTTTGCCGTCTCGACGGCTTCCGGCATAAATAGCGCCACACCAACGCTGGTGCTAACGTTAAGCGTGACGCCAGCCACTATCAGCGGCTGCTCGATAGTACGTATCAATTTGTTCGTAAAGGTCACCAGGGCCCCGCTGTCGACCCCTTCTAGTAACAACACAAACTCATCACCAGCCCAGCGCGCCACAAAGTCTGTTTCGCGTACCGATTGTTGCAACCTAAGGGCAATATCCCGCAGCAGCTCATCACCCATGGCGTGCCCGTAGCAATCGTTTACCCCTTTAAAACCATCTAAGTCCATAAACAGCACGGCCAGCGGTTTACGCGTGCGGCGCACCCTTGCCATGGCTTCTGGAAGCCGCTCATCTAGCGCGCGCCGATTGGGTAACGTGGTTAACGCATCTTCTCGGGCTTCCTGGTTGCGCAAACGCTCTAACTGCTGGCGCTCGGTAATATCATGAATGAACAAGCTGCGTCGCTCACGGCCATTCACTGCATAGCTTTTTAGGCGAATTTCCACAGGAAGCCATCCGCCATCCCGCCGTTTGGCTTTTCCCATGATGGGAGATGAGGACGCGTGGGGCAGCCCTTCAGGAAACATTAGTGTGGCAATAGTGCGTGCCAGCGCCTCTTTACGCTGCCAGCCAAACATCACTTCAGCCGCATGATTCCAATCAAGAACACGGCCGATTTCATCAATACTTAGGTAGGCGTCGTAGGCTGTTTCCATCACCAGACTAAGCTCTCGAGTGCGTTGTTCAATCTGCTGCTCAAGGCTTAAATGCAGCGCCTTTAACGCGCGCTGTGAGACTTCTTTGCTTTTTTGCTCGGCAATCAGCCGTTCACGAAGCTGTATTTCCCCTACGACAATATCGGCAAGATCTTGCATCGCTGCCTGCTCGGAGGTGCTTAATAAGCGAGGTTTACTGTCCATCGCACAGAGCGAACCTAATACGTAGCCCTGGGAGCTTTTTAAGGGCAAGCCTGCATAGAAACGCACACCGTCTGGCATTGTCACATAAGGGTTACTGGCAAACCGCTCGTCTATAAGCGCGTCATTCACAATCAAAGGAGCTGCTTGAATCACGGTGTAAGCGCAAAAAGCGACATCCCGTGGTGTTTCCGAAATATCTAAACCGATTTTAGACTTGAACCACTGTCGATCGGCGTCCACTAGGGTAACCGTTGCCATTGGCACGTTTAAAAGCAGGGTCACCAACCGAGTAATCCGGTCAAATACCGGCTCATTAGCCGTATCTAGCAGTGCCAATTCATTTAGCGCTGCTAGACGGGCATCTTCATTGAACGGTAGTGGATAGCTCATCGCTGTTGAACCCATTCGGGGAGAGGCAATACGACACCATAACGCGAAACAACGTTTACTGCTTAGCTCTCTGGCTACTCGTTAGGTAAGCCATGTCGCACTTACTCTGCTGGAACAAACTGGTTCAGGCTCCAGGGTCTGCCTATGGAACTCTCAGTCCTTCAATGAGGACGCCCCTGGCGACATATGTGTGAAGGCACTATCCTCGGCTAAATCAGCGGCTTAGTAAACCCTAAGAGGCATCAGAAACATTGCTCCGAGGAACACGGCCCATGGCATAAAATTCGGGGTTAGGCGGTGTGCCTGCCAAGGTGACCAGCCGATTGGACATGCTAAAAAAGGCGGCAATAGCGCCGATGTCCCAGCAGTCGTCAAGGGTGAAACCGACATTCGCTAAGCGCTCCTGCCAGGCGCGCGAGAACTCGCCTAACTCAATGGAACTATACAGGGCAAAATCGAGCATCAAACGGTGACGCTCACTTAGATCGGCCACGTGATGATTAATCGCCACGTTATCTGCAAGTAGTGGATCTTTACTATAAATACGCACTAAGGCACCGTGAGCCACCACACAATAAAGGCAGCGGTTACGAGCGCTAGTGGCTACCACAATCATCTCTTTTTCAGCTTTTGTGAGCGTATCCGATGCTCGTTCCATTAACGCATCGTGATAGGCGAAGAAAGCGCGAAACTCATCCGGCCGATGGGCAAGCATTAAGAATACATTCGGCACAAACCCTGCTTTTTCCTGCACGTTTAAAATTGCACTGCGAATATCCTCGGGCAGCTCATCGAGGGATGCTGGTACGGCAAAGCGACTTATTGAAGCAGGCATAGTCTCACCTTTGTTGTTATGGTTAAAAATAGGTATGAGTTGTACAGTTAACGAAATGTAATAGGCTTAGTAATTCAGTAACAAAATACTATGCAAAGTGACTATTAATCCCAGGTTTCGCTCGCCATACTTTACGCTTACTAACACATCATAAAAAAACCGTGCACAGCGCGCATAAAACGGCTCGCTAAAAGGGAAACGCCATGCAATACGCCGAAGCCAAAGAGCATACTCAGGGACGACTGCACGAACTATTTGCTGAGCCATACCGTGCTTTTGAGAATGACGCCAATGAGCGGCAAATGCACATCCGTACGATGCTGCATATGCTCCTAGCTCGCCCCATGAGCCGGGGTCAGGTAACACTACGCGTTATCCACGGTTGGGAGAACGGCGGTTTTGAACCCGCTGACCTACAGCACGTGGATTACGCGCTTCACTCTTTGGACGATTTTCGCGCTGCAGTTAACGACTTTGACCAAGCAACCCGTCAAAATGCTCCGCTGCCTGCCGACGACACGGCGATTCTTGCAACACCGCTGGCCGATGCCATTGCCGACGCTGAAGCCGACGGCAAAACCTTAGCCGCGGACATCCGCGAAACCCCAGCACGCTGGCCCGCTTTTGTTGGCGGCTTAGCCCTCTATACCCTGTTTAAAATGTACCATCGCCTTGTTTACAGCGAAGACGACAACTACCGCTGTTCCCAGCTTGAAACCCCTAACGGGCTGCGTGAAATCCACGAGTTTCACCTTGAAGAGGGAGAGTTTGCGCTACTTGTCCCTTTACGCGAAGACTTTAAAGATGCCTCCACCCTTCTAGTGCTACATGAGAGCCAGCTAGGCCCCATCGAACAGCTTTTTGAAAAAAGCCTGCCGCTGTTTGATAATTTTTAAGCCAAGCGAGAACTAACCTTACGTGCCAACAAGCCCCGTTCAGACGGGGCTTGTTGCGTTTATTGCCTCTCGCGTCACTGGGTTGAGTCAGCGTTACAGCGAGATCGTACTATTGATACCGCTTGAGACATTTTCCGGCTCAAACCAGCGAGCGGTGACCGTTTTTGTCTGTGTCCAGAAGGCAATGGCCTGTTTACCGTTCGGCCCCAAATCTCCCAGCTTGGACCCCCGCGAACCGGTAAAGCTGAAATAAGCCACCGGTACAGGAATGGGAACGTTAATCCCGATTTGGCCCACATCAATATCGGTTTCAAAACGCCGCGCTACCCAACCGGAGTTAGTGAAAATCGAGGTGCCATTGCCGTTGGGGTTAGCGTTAATAAACTCAATGGCTTCATCCAGCGTTTCAACACTCACCACACAGAGAACCGGCCCAAAGATTTCTTCACGGTAAATGGTCATATCCGCCGTAACGTCGGCAAACAGTGTTGGCCCAACGAAGTTACCTTCAGCATACCCTTCCACTGTGAAGCCACGGCCATCCACTAACAGTTTGGCACCCTCTTTTTCACCAGCGGTAATCAGGCGCTCTACGCGCTCTTTTGCCTGGGGCGAAACCAACGGGCCTAAATCCGCATTGCGCTGAGTGCCTGGCCCCACTTTCATATTGCGGGCGCCCTCTTCAATATCCTTCACCCATTCGCGAGCTTCACCCACCAGCACAACCACGGAGTTAGCCATACAGCGCTGGCCTGCGGCACCAAAAGCTGAGCCTAACAGGCTATCAATGGCTTGGCTGCGGTTGGCATCCGGCATAACGACACAGTGGTTTTTGGCGCCCATCATGGCCTGCATGCGCTTACCTGCAGCAGCAGCACGGTTGTAGAGCAGTGAGCCTACGTGGGACGAACCGATAAATGAGAGCGCTTTGATATCCTGGTGATCGGCAATCTGGTTCGCCACATCAGGGCCGCCATGCACAACGTTCAGTACACCGGGGGGAACACCCGCCTCATGGGCAAGTTCTACCAAACGCATGGTGGAACTTGGGTCTTGTTCGGAAGGCTTTAGAACAAAGGTATTGCCGGTGGCGATTGCCAGCGGGAACATAAAACAGGGCAACATAATCGGGAAGTTGAATGCCGTAATACCGGCGCCAACACCAAGTGGCTGGTGCATAGTGTAAACGTCAACTTCATTGGCGGCATTTTCAGCAAGCTCGCCCAACTGCAGCGAGGTAATCGAGCAGGCGTGCTCAACCACTTCAAGGCCACGCCCTACTTCACCTTCAGCATCGGGCAATGTTTTGCCGTGCTCTTCGGTAATCAGCGCCGCCAGTTCAGCTGTGTTCTCACGAATCAGCGCCTGAAGCTTCAGCATAATGCGCATACGTTTACCCAGCGGCACTTTACGCCACTCTTTAAACGCTGTTTTTGCGCTGGCAATGGCGCGCTCTATTTCTTCGGCGGTACAGAAAGGTACCCGGGCAACCACTTCTTGGGTGGCAGGGTTTACTACATCGCGCCAGTCCTGGCTTTCGGATACGACTTGCTGACCATCGATGTACATGGGTATTTCGCGTACGGACATAGCACTATTCCTCACGTTTATGTTTGTTATGGGTTCTAATTAGGAGCCTCTAGGGTATATCAGCAAGTTGACGTAAACGTCAACATCACCCTTAGTGCAGTAGCTATCTTTATGGTCACGATAATTAGTCTTTCCCTAGCGGACATCCCATCGCTATGCTGACGTTACAGCCAAGTGCTAGCAATGCTGCGCGTGCGGTTCCCACGGTGCGGCATCACACAAGGAGGCATTATGCAGACGTTCAGCTGCCGCTGTGGCAATCCACTTTTTTATGAAAACACCCACTGCCTTGCCTGCCAATCGGAAGTAGGCTGGTGCCCTGCGTGTTCGCATATCGTGGCGTTGGCGCCTTTAACAAATGGGGGCTACCGCTGCACAAACCCTAGCTGCAATGCTGCGCTGATGAAGTGCCACAACTACGCAGTAGAGAATGTGTGTAACCGCATGGTGGTGATGCATGAGGGTCACGCCGATACGCTGTGCGCCTGCTGCCGCTATAACGCTGTTATCCCCGACCTTGCGATTAACGGGCACCGGGAACGCTGGGCAGCACTTGAAGCCGCTAAGCGTAGACTGTTCCACACACTCGACCTACTTTCGCTCCCCCACGGTACGGAAGGAGAAGATATTCGTGTGCCGTTAAGCTTTTCATTTATGGCAGACGCCTTACCCGATCAAGGCCTTTGGCGCTCAACGGCAAGCCAGGAGAAGGTCTACACCGGCCACGCAAACGGCCACATTACGATAAACGTTAAGGAAGCGGATGACGTTGAGCGTGAACGCTTGCGGGTCGATATGAACGAGTCTCACCGAACGCTAATCGGCCATTTCCGCCATGAAATTGGTCATTATTACTGGGACTTGCTGGTCAAAGAGCGCGATGAGCAGGCTTTCTGCCTGGTGTTTGGCGACCATAATTATCCCACCTACGCCGATGCACTAGAGCATTACTACCAGCAGGGCTCACCCTCCCAATGGCAAGCGCAGTTTATTTCGGCTTACGCCGCTATGCACCCCTGGGAAGACTTCGCCGAAACATTTGCGTTTTATTTGGATATGGTGGCTGTGTTGGATACCGCACTCCACATGGGGCTTTCCCCTGCGGAGTATGACGGCACTTTGGATAGTATGTTGCTGGCCTTTCACCAAGTAGGCCTAGCGGTTAATGAGCTAAACCGCGACATGGGACTGTTGGATTTAGCACCGGGGGTAATTGCTCCTGCGGTGCGCGATAAGCTGGCGTATGTCCATGAATTGATTCAGAGCGCGAGCGCCAGCTCTCAACCTGCTTAATTAGTCGTTGTCGTTATCCCCGGCGTGGCTCTGGCTTTGGCTCTGCCATTGCGTCACTCGCGGCACCTCCTCACTGTTCACAAAGTAAGTGGCGCTAAGCGTGTCGTGAATAGTGGCGAAGCCTATTTGAAGCTCGTCAACAAAGGCATGCAGCTTGCTAGGCGAGTGGGCCAGTGCCTGAATGTCGGCGTCGACAACATCCGCCCGAACCAAAGAAACCGTTGCGGCTACCCGATCCAGCCTTGGCAGCAGCTGCAGCTCGTGGCCCAAGGTTTCCAAACTACAGGCTATCGAGCGTGGAAAGTTAGGATCCTGTAGCAAAAAACGCAGCACATCCGGCCCACGTACCCTTAACCGCACCTGCTGGCGATACATCTGGTAAGCGGTGAGTGATTTTAATACGCTCATCCACTGTAGGTTTTCAAAGGGCAGCAGTTCTTCGGGGTTCTGGGGCAACAGGCTTGCCGAGCGAACGTCAACAATACGCGTGGTCATATCCGCCCGTTCAAGCTGGCGGCCCAGCTCGATAAAGGTACGTGCGGGGCCATGGCTTAACGTACCTTCAATCAAGCCCGTTAAGGTTTGGCAGCCGCGTATCACGTTTTTCAAAAACGTATCCCGCCGTCGGGGGCTAACGCCGCTTTCAACATGATCCGCAACATTGAGGTAGAGCTGATTGATCTCTTCCCAAATTTCCCGGGGCACCACATCCCGAGTGGTTCGTAAGTTTTCCCGGGCGCTAGCCAGCGCGGAAAGAATCGAACTGCCGTTTTGCGCATCGGCACACAAAAAATAGACCACGCTGCGCTCATCAAAGCTGGTGTGACGTGCATTGAACTCTTCCAGCGTGCCGGTCATTTCGATGAGAGGCGCCCAACCAAGCGGAAGAAGACGGGGCAAATCCAGCATCAGGTGGCTATTAACACTTAATAGCCGGGCGGTGTCTTCGGCACGCTCGATATAGCGCGCCATCCAGTAAAGGTTTTCTGCTACGCGTGACAACATGGCGCTAGGCTCCTTTCAGCTCAGCGGCAGGCGCCGCGTTCTCATCGGTTTCGACTATCCACGTGTCTTTGCTACCGCCGCCCTGAGAGGAGTTCACCACTAACGAGCCTTCCACCAGCGCTACGCGGGTTAAACCCCCGGTAGTAACATGGGTTTCCGGTCCAGACAGGATAAACGGGCGAAGATCCACATGGCGCGGCTGTGGTATGCCATTGGCAAGCGTAGGGGTAGTTGATAGCGCTAACGTAGGCTGAGCCATGTAGTTACGCGGGTTGGCTTTAATTAGCCGGGCAAACTCTTCACGGTCCTCTTTAGTGGAGCGCGGGCCAATCAGCATGCCGTAACCGCCAGATTCATTAGCGGGCTTCACCACCAACTCATCTAAATGTTCCAGCACGTATTTACGGTCATCTTCAAACATGCACAGGTAGCTCGGCACGTTGGGCAGCAGCGGCTCCTGATCCAGGTAATAGCGAATAATGTCAGGCACAAAGGCATAGACAACTTTATCATCGGCGACGCCGGCCCCAGGTGCATTGGCTAGTGCCACCTTGCCCGCTCGCCAGGAGCGCATTAAGCCCGCCACTCCCAGCATGGAGTCGGGATTAAACGCTTCTGGATCGAGGAACTCATCGTCGACGCGGCGGTAAATTACGTCGACGCGGCGCAACCCCTCGACGGTTCGCATGTAAACCACATCCTCATCGTCGACCAGCAGATCGCTGCCCTGCACCAGCTCAACCCCCATTTGCTGGGCTAAATAGGCGTGCTCAAAGTAAGCAGAGTTATAGATACCGGGGGTTAATACAACCACTTGCGGGTCATCCCCTGGGCGAGGCGACATCGCCGCCAACATGTCATAAAGCTGGGACACATAGTCATCCACAGGTAAAATCTTTCCCGAGGCAAATAGTTCCGGCAGCACGCGCTTAGTCACATTACGATTCTCCAGCATGTAAGAAACACCGGAGGGAATACGCAGATTGTCTTCCAGCACATAAAGCGTGCCATCTCCGCCACGCACTAAGTCCGACCCGCAAATATGCGCCCATACCCCGTGGGGCGGTTTCACTCCGACACACTGGGGCCGAAAGTTAACCGACTGGGCTAACACTTCAGCGGGTAACACTTTGTCTTTAATTACTTTTTGGTCATGATAAAGATCATCAATAAACAGGTTTAGCGCTTGTACTCGCTGCTTTAACCCGGCTTCTGTTTTGCGCCATTCACTGGCGGATATAATCCTTGGCACAATATCAAACGGCCAAGCCCGATCAATCATCGCCCCTTCGGAATACACGGTAAACGTAATTCCCATGGTGCGAATAGCAATTTCCGCTGCTGTTTTACGCTCAGCTAGCTCTTCACCGCTAAACCGCGCCAGCATATTGCACAGCTCATCTGCCGATGCACGGGGCTGCCCTGGCGCCGCTAACAGTTCATCGTAAAAGTCACGGCACACATAGTTATTCCAATTCACTTGGCTCATGGGCGCTCTCCTAGCGCAAGGGTAGAAGCGACATCTACATTAACCCTAGTGTAGGCCTGCCGCGCGCAATCTACGTAGCTAACGACACACATTAACCACTCATGTAGTTAACTACTCTTATAGTTAACTACACATGTAATTACGCAAAATACGTACCATCTTTCGCGTTATTTCAACGTTTAGGCAATTCATAAGAAGAGACTTAAATTTTCAGTCATTTATCAGCGCACCTTTTTGGTGTTTTACCACAACGACGGCTAAAAAAAGCACCATTAAAGTGCAAGCAATGCTTTGCCAAGGGTTTTAGTCGACTTTCCACACTTCTTAAACGCCTAGCGCAATATTGCAGCTGCAAAAAAGATCAACTGGAACGATACTTTTGTTACTTAACTTTTTAACTGTTGTTTTTCTTACCGATGCTAGCTAAACGTTAGATCGGTTGAACACGGCTTATTTTAGGGGCTGCCTCATGACCATTCGCGTTGCCTTGCATCACCGCACAACGTACCGCTTTGACCGACCCGTTCAATTATCGCCCCATGTGGTTCGCCTTCGCCCCGCGCCCCACTGCCGCACGCACATTGAAGCGTATTCGCTCAATATCTCGGGGGATGACCATTTTCTAAACTGGCAGCAAGATCCGTTCGGCAACTTTAATGCGCGTCTGGTTTTCCCCGAACCCCGCAAAGAGCTAACCATTGCCGTCGAGCTGATTGCACCAATGACGGTTATTAACCCGTTTGATTTTTTTCTGGATGATATTGCCCAAAAAATCCCGTTTACCTACCCCGAAGAGCTACGCAACGAGCTAAGCCCCTATCTGGAAGTGACCGAAGCAGGACCTCACCTGCTTGAATGGCTAGAAGAGGTGACTCGGGAGCCAACCACCGCGGTGGATTTTCTGGTGGCCCTTAATCAGCGGCTCCAGCATGACATCAGCTATCTAGTACGTATGGAGCCTGGGGTTCAAAGCTGTGAAGAAACCCTGTCTCTTGGCAGCGGCTCCTGTCGGGATAGCGCTTGGCTATTGGTGCAGATTCTGCGCCACTTAGGCTTAGCGGCACGCTTTGTCTCGGGCTACTTGATCCAGTTGACTCCTGATGTAAAAGCCCTGGACGGCCCCAGTGGCACCGACGTCGACTTCACCGACTTACACGCTTGGACAGAAGTATTTTTGCCCGGTGCTGGTTGGGTCGGGCTTGACCCCACCTCGGGCCTGTTTGCCGGTGAAGGGCACATCCCGCTTGCGGCTACACCCACCACCGGGAGTGCCGCCGCGATTACCGGTTTTTCGGAAAAGTGTGAGGCCACTTTTGATGTGGAGATGCGCGTGGAGCGCATCCACGAAGACCCTCGGGTCACCAAACCCTACAGTGACCAGCAGTGGCAACAAATTCTGCAGCTAGGCGACCAGGTGGACAGCGAACTCAACCGCCAAGACGTACGCTTGACCATGGGCGGCGAACCTACGTTTGTGTCCGTCGATGATATGGAAAGCCCTCAGTGGAATACCGATGCCCTGGGCGAACATAAACGCGAGCGTGCCGAAGCCCTCTTAACCCGCCTACAAACCGCCTATGCCCCTGGCAGCGTTATCCAACAGCAGCAGGGTAAATGGTACCCCGGAGAGCCACTGCCCCGCTGGGCACTGGCATGCTATTGGCGTAAGGATGGCGTGGCCCTGTGGCGCGACCCTAAATGGCTGGCCTGTATGGACGGCGCACCGAAGGTAGTTGTCGATGACGCCATGGCCCAGCAATTTACGCGTGCCCTTAGCGAGCGCCTGGATGTGGCAGAGCGCCACTGGATCCCAGCCTTTGAGGACGCTTACTACTACCTCTGGAAAGAGCAAACGCTTCCGGTAAGCGTTGACCCCCACAGCGCCGACTTAAAAGATGATGCAGAACGCCAGCGCTTGGCCCGTTTGCTGGAACAAGACCTGGGCGCCGCAGTGGGCTATGCCCTGCCTCTGCGCCACTCCATTGCCCACAACCACCGCTGGGAGAGCGGGCGCTGGCCGCTGAAGCGCGACCATCTCTTCCTTGTTCCCGGCGACTCACCCATGGGCCTGCGCCTGCCGCTTTCCGCGTTGCCCTGGGCCGACCCAGAAGATCAACCACAGCCCCAGTCGCTGTTTGCCCCCCGTCCTGAGATCGGCGACATCCATGGTGAAGTAGCCAGACGTAACGCCGAACAGCACCTTTTCACCAGCGCCGAGCGCCAGGGCCAAAGCTTACACCCCAGCCACAGCCACCCCGAAGGTGAAGCCGTTCAACAACAGCCTAACGCCGAGGGCGACCGCGAGCACAAAGTCATTCACACCAGCCTGTGCATAGAGCCACGGGACGGGCGTTTGCACATCTTCCTGCCGCCGCTTACCCAGCTTGAGCACTACTTAGACCTGCTAAGTAGTATTGAAGAGTGCGCCCGTGCTTTGCGTTGCCCGGTGATGATCGAAGGCTATGCCCCGCCCCGGGACCCACGCCTGGAAAGCTTCCAGATCACCCCTGACCCTGGTGTCATTGAGGTCAATATTATGCCCGCTGCCAGCTGGCAAACTCTGGTAGCCCAAACCGAACGGCTCTACGACGAAGCCCGCCAAGCTAGGCTAGGCACCGAAAAGTTCATGCTGGATGGCCGTCATACCGGTACCGGCGGCGGCAACCATGTCACTCTGGGCGGGATTACCCCAGACGACTCACCATTTCTACGCCGCCCTGATCTACTGGCGAGCCTGGTGACCTACTGGCAGCACCACCCCAGTCTTTCGTACCTGTTCTCAGGCCTGTTCATCGGCCCCACTAGCCAAGCACCCCGTGTGGATGAAGCCCGCCACGAAGCACTGTATGAGTTGGAAATTGCCTTGCAGCAAATGCCCGAAGGTGAGGTAGTTCAACCCTGGCTAGTCGACAGGCTGCTGCGCCACCTGCTCACCGACTTAACCGGCAACACCCATCGCGCCGAGTTCTGCATCGACAAGCTCTACTCACCGGATAGCGATAGCGGCCGCCTGGGCCTTTTAGAATTACGGGGCTTTGAAATGCCGCCCCATGCCCGCATGGGACTCATGCAGATGCTGCTGATTCGTGCACTGGTGGCCCGATGCTGGAAAACGCCGTATCGTGCCAAACCGATACGCTGGGGCAGCGCCCTGCAAGACCGCTGGATGCTCCCTCACTACCTATGGGAAGACTTAAACGACGTGCTCAGTGACCTGGGCAATCATGGCTTCGATTTTGAGCTTGAGTGGTTCGCGCCGTTTTTAGAGTTCCGCTTTCCAGTTCACGGGCGGCTGAGTACGCCCATGCTAAATATTGAGCTGCGCCAAGCGATTGAGCCATGGCATGTGCTGGGTGAAGAGTCCACCAATGGTGGCACCGCCCGCTATGTGGACTCGTCGGTTGAACGTCTCGAGGTCAAGGTTAACGGTATGAGCGGCGACCGCTACCTGGTGACCTGCAACGGTCGCCGGGTACCCCTTACCTCGACAGGGCGGAACGGGGAAGCCGTCGCTGGCGTGCGCTACCGCGCCTGGCAGCCGCCTTCGGCGCTACACCCGCAAATCCCCATCCATGCGCCACTGGTGTTCGACGTGATTGATACCTGGAACCAGCGTGCCGTCGCAGGCTGTACATACCATGTGGTGCACCCCACTGGCCGTGGTTTTGACACCTTTCCTGTGAACGCTTTTGAAGCAGAAGCCCGCCGCCTGGGAAGGTTTAGCGACAGCGGACATCGCCATGGCTTTCAAGCACCTAACGCAGAAATGGCCAACCAAGAACTGCCTTGTACACTAGACCTGCGCTGGAACCCACGCTAATGGTCTTTCATATACTGGTGCTTAATACTTTCTTATCAACACGCGCTGCAGGATAATCCGCCCCTTACCTGCTTAGGACAACAAGGATCATGACGGCCCCTGTCTCTCCCTCACTTCTGCGCGGCAAGGCCGCGCTTGTTGAGGACTACGTTAATCAGCTAGGCAAGGGACAGCCCGGCACCTTTGATGCGCTGCTAGATTGCCAGGGCCAGCTACGCCCTGGTTGGCAGAATCTGCTCGGCGCCCTTGAAGCGTTAGGGGCGGATGGTCGCTTTCAGCAGCATGAAGAGATCCAGCGGCTGCTGGCGGAAAACGGCGTCATCTTCAACATGCACGATGACTCCCACGGACGTGCCTGGCGGCTCGACCCCTTGCCGTGGGTAATCGATCAGGCCCAGTGGCAAACGCTAGAAACTGGCCTCACCCAGCGTAGCCGCCTGCTCAATGCCCTGTATCAAGACATTTATGGTTCCCGCACGCTGTTTGACGCAGGCCTTTTGCCTACCCAAGCCATTCTGGCCTCGCCTCACTTTTTGTTGCCCTGCCACGGGTCACAGCCGGGTGACCGCCCCGCCATCAGCTTTCACGGCGTGGATGTGATTCAAGATGCGGAAGGCCAATGGCGGGTAATCGCCGACCGTTTGCAGGCACCTTCCGGCACCGGCTTTGCGCTGGAAAACCGTATTTTAATGGCCCGCGCGCTGCCCGAGATGTACCGCAACGCGCCGCTAAAGCGGCTGGCAGGCTTTTTAGATAAGTACCACCGCACGCTAACCGCTTTGGCCTACCAGCACCGCGATAACCCTAGCGTGGTGCTGCTCACCCCTGGGCCGGGCAGCCCGCGCTACTTTGAACACGCCTACTTGGCTAATTACCTGAACATCAACCTCGCTGAAGGCCAGGACATGGTAGTGCGCGACGGTAAGCTGTGGTTGCGCACCTTAGGCGGCCTACAGCCAGTGGATGTCGTGCTGCGCCACTGCGACGACGCTTACTGCGACCCGTTAGAACTTCGCGGTGATTCACAGCTTGGCGTACCGGGGCTGTTACAAGCCGCCCGTACCGGGGGTGTGGCTATATCGAATGCCCTTGGGGTAGGCGCGCTTGAGTTAACGGAACTTGCGGACTACCTGCCTGCACTGTGCGAGCATTTACTGGGGGAGACGCTACTGCTTCCCAACGCCAACGCTGATACACAGCCTGCGACCGCCCCCGTGTTTGACCACCAATTGCAGCGCTTAATTCCTACCACGCTGAACCTACGCTGCTTTGTTTCCCGCACACCGGCAAGCGTCGGTATGCCAGGGCAACAGCATAGCGACTACCATGTGATGCCCGGTGGGCTAGCCTGGGTCGGCGCGCCTGGTACGCCTTCGCTCAGTAGCCCGGTGGTAAAAGATGTGTGGGTAACCGCGACAACGCCACAGCCCCACGTTAGCCAGCTTCGTCAGGCCCGTGGCCCGGTGGTCGCTACCCGCGACGGCACCGACCTACCCAGCCGTGTCGCCGAAAGCCTGTTTTGGTTAGGCCGCTACGGTGAGCGCCTGGATGCCCGCGCACGTTTGCTGCGAGAAGCACTGATGCGCCTCATGGAGTATGACCAGGACGATATTGCTGACCAACTGCTCGACGAGCTGCTACTCGCACTAGAGATCACCACGCTAGAGAGCGACGCTGAAAACGCCAAACCGCCGCTCATTGGCTTTGCGCAAAAAAGCACCGCATTGTTAGCCCAGTTTGGTGAACAAGAGCCACAGGCGCTGCAGCCGCTGTTTGCCCAACTGCTGCGTAACGCCCGCAGCGTGCGTGACCACCTGGGCGATGACTCCTGGCGGGTAGCGCACCAGCTACGCCAACAGATGAGCAGCTTAAGCCCAACCCTTGCGCCTAGCGCTGCCAGGCGCGCCTGCGAGGGGCTTTCTGCCCAATTAGCGGCATTTTTTGGCCTATGCAACGAAACTATGCCCCATCACTACGGTTGGCGGTTTATGGATATCGGTCGCTTTTTGGATCGGGTGCTGGGCCTTTTATCGCTGCTTAAACTCACCCTTAATTCGCCACACTCGCCGGGGCTAGCGCTATGGGAAGTCGTGCTGGCCACCACCGATAACTTTACCGCTTACCGAAGGCGCTACCGTAGCGAGCTGCACCCAGAAGCAATTCTCGACCTGCTGCTCTTTGATGAAACGAACCCCCGTTCAGTGGGCTATATGCTCAAACGCCTTGAGCGGCAAATGGACAAACTGCCCGGCAGCTCATCGCCTTACCGCAACGCCGAGCGGCGACTGCTGATTCAGGCCAACGCGGCGCTGCACCTAGCGGACATCGACCGTTTGAACCATCTTGCTGACACCCCTGGGGCGCAGGAGGCGCTGGAGCAGCTATTGGATGACTTAATTGCCCCGCTCAGTGCGCTATCAAATGCCATCAGCCACAGCCACTTCAGCCATGTAGAGCGGCCGCGCCAATTAGTCAGCATGGAGCCAGACGAATGAACTACACCCTGCGGCATACCACGCGCTACCACTACAGCGCACCGGTTACTCTGTGCCATAGTGAAGCGCGGGTGCTGCCGCGCAAAACCCTGCACCAGCAGTGCGGTGCATCAGAACTCATCATTAGCCCGATGCCCCAGGTACAGGCAGAGCGGCGAGATGTGTTCGGCAATCGGGTGCTCTACTTCGCCATGGAAGAGGTTCATCAGACCCTGGATGTCACCGTCGTCACACCGCTTAACACCCAGCCACTGGGGCCACTGCCCGCCCACTCGCCCGCCTGGGAACAGGTCGCGGAACAGCTGCGTGGCGACAACCGGTTCGACATGCAGCTCTACCGTCTGGATTCACCGTTTATCCGCCGGAACGACGAGCTCGCGACTTTTGCTCGCAGTTGCTTCACCCCCGGCCGCCCGTTAATAGAATCAGCGTTAGCGCTTAACCAACTGATCTACTCTACCTTTGAGTACGACCCTAGCTTCACAACGCTCGCCACCCCATTAAGCGACGTGCTTTCTAATCGCCGCGGTGTCTGTCAGGACTTTGCCCATTTAGCCATTGGCGCCCTACGCTCCGTAGGCCTGGCAGCGCGCTACGTTAGTGGCTATCTGGAAACCCAGCCACCGCCTGGCCAGCCACGTTTGATTGGCGCGGACGCCTCCCATGCGTGGCTTGCCGCCTGGATTCCTGACTGGGGCTGGCTAGCGCTAGACCCCACCAACGGTACTGTACCCGGTGAGCAGCACCCGGTGCTGGCCTGGGGGCGGGATTACGCCGACGTTGCGCCACTAAAAGGCGTCATGAACGGCGGCGGTGACCATCAGTTAGAGGTCGAGGTCGACGTGATGCCGCTTAATGACAGCGCGGCTTAACGCTGAATAAGCCCGGTCGTTAGCCAGGGCTGCCAGGCTAATAGCACTAGCGTGACGAGCGTTGCCAGCAGAAACGGCAGCAACGCTCGGAAAATTTTCAGCGGCGGCGCACCGGTCATGGAAGAGGCAATAAACAGCCCTGCGCCAACGGGTGGGGTCAACAGCCCCATGACCAAGGTTAAACACACCACCACCCCAAACTGATACGGGCTAATGGCAAACTGGCTTTGGGCAATGGGCATTAAAATGGGCACGACTAGAATGAGCGCGGCGATGCCGTCGATGATCATTCCTACCAGCAGCAGCGCCCCAATCACCAGTAACAAGAATACAAAGGGGTCGCTGGTGAACGCGGCGATCCACGCCGCTGCCATTTGCGGTAGCCGTTCATAAACCACTACCCAACCAAACACCCCTGCGGCAGCAATCAGCATAATCACCAGCCCCGCATTAATCGCGGTTCGGATCAGCACCTCGGGTAGTTGTTTAAAGCGCAAATCCCCATACACAAAACGCCCCATCAATAACGCCGCAAGCGACGCCAGCGCAGCGGACTCCGTGGGGGTAGCAATACCCAGTAAGATCCCACCAATTATAATCACCGGAATAAGCAGCGCAGGCAGCCCCCATAGCGCATCGTGCAGCGCCTGACGGCGGCTAGGCCACTCACCTTTTGGGTACTGCTGAACAACCCCCACTAAAGCGATTACCACAAAAAAACTTGCGCCTAGCAGCAACCCTGGCAATAGCCCGGCAATAAACATTTCTGCAATGGGCACCTGGGCCATCACCCCGAACAGCACAAACAGCATGGAAGGCGGAATAATCGGCGAGAGCAGCCCCCCAGCAGCAGTAATCGCCGCGCTGTAGGGCTTGTCATAGCCTTCTTGCTCCATAGCAGGCACCATCGCACGGGACATAATGGCAATTTGCGAAGCGGCCGAGCCAATAATCGCCGCCATCATCATATTGGCTACCAGGTTAATGTAGGCAAGCCCGCCACGAAAACCACCCACCAAAATACGCGCCAGCGCAATCAGGCGCTTGGTCAGCCCGCCTTCATTCATCAGTTCTCCCGCCAGCATAAACAGCGGAATCGCTAGCAGGCCGTAGCTTTCAACGGCGCTAAATAGCTGTTGCGGGTAGGAATCAAACAGCACCGTATTGTTGGAGGCCTGGATATACCACATAGCCGTCAGAGCCAGCACCAAGGCAATAGGCACGGCCCCCAGCAACAGCAGCAAAAAAACGATAATGGTCATACGCGGGCCTTAAGGGACAAAAGTGACTGCCCTAGATTGGCGAGACTATGCAGGCTAAGCGAGAGTGCAAACCATGGCACAATCAGCCATACCCAGAATTTTTTAATGCCAATCGTCGAAGTATTCTCAGCGTAAATAAAGTTGAAGGTTTGACCCTGAAATGCGCGAGTATCAAACCCGGCCTGAGCAAGCGCAAGCGGCTGAAACCAGCGCCAGCATAGCCACACCAGCAACACAGCAAACAGCAGCACCATCACATCAACCCAAAGCACTATTAGCTTCCGGCCTACGGGGGGCAGCAAGTCACTCAACAGTGTTACCGCGATACCTTGGCGGCGCTTAAGCACGGCCCCCGCAATCAGAAAGGTCATCCAGATCATGGCGTAAATCGCCAGCTCGCTTACCCAATAAATCGGGTTTCCCAAGGCGCGAAACGCAATATTGATGAGTATCAAACACGTTACCGCCGCTGCTAACGCAGCGGCGGTAATCTCTTCACATCGGGCAAGCCCTAAAGAAAAGCGTTGCAGCATGGTGGTTAAAGGCCCTTGATAGAGTGCTACTCGTCACGCAGCCGGTCAGCTTCCTCACGCAAAGTTTCTAACATCGGCGCTTTGGGGCCCCACACCTCTTCCCACTCGGCAATCGCCTCAGAGAAGAATTCGGCATCGGCCTCAACAATATTAATATCCAGCGCGCGGATCTCTTCTTCCTGGGCCGCGTCCATCTCTTCAAAACCGACCAGCACGTTCTCTAGATGCTCAGCCATGGCGGTTTCAATCAGCTCGCGGTCCTCTTCGGACAACTCACGCCATACACGACCCGACACCACGCCCACCATGGGGAACATCATGTGGTTTGAGATCAGTAGGTTTTCCGCCTGCTCGTAAAACTTCAGGATTAAGATCGAATCGAAGTCCATATCAATGGCGTCTACCTGACCATTCGCCAAGGCATCGTAGACCTCTAACAGTGGCATGGGTGCAGGCGCCGCGCCTACGGCGTTATAAAAGTCGCGAATCGGATCAAAAGGGGTAATCCGCAGGCGCTGACCACGCAGATCTTCAGCACGCTCAATAGGGCTGCGGCTAAGCACTTGGCGCATACCGACCATGCCGTAGCCCATGCCCATTAACCCAACACCCTCCGGCATTAACCCCAGCAGTTCGTCTGCAGCGTCTGAACGCAGCAGCCGCGCCGCGTGGTTTACATCATCAACCAGATAGGGGGCGTAAAGCGCGCCAAAATCAGGAATACGGTTAGAAATCTCGGCAATGGTCAAGAAGGCCATATCCAGCGCGCCGGTTTGCAGCTGCTGCACCATTTGCGCCTCGTTGCCCAACTGCTGGGCGGGATAAACGCTAACGCTGTGTTCACCGCCAGAGCGCTCGTTAAGCGTTTCGGCAAAGGCTTCTGCTTCAGTAGACCAAAGGTGCTGGGCGGGGGTAATCAAGCCTAAGCGAAAGTCACGCGCCTGAGCACTAAAGGAAGCGGCGGCTAAAGTGGCCGCAGCACAGGCAAGCGTTAGCGTTTTCATTCGGTTCATGCAAAGCCTCATTGAGTCCAGCGCAAGGTGCCTGAGCACCCTGTCATTATAATGGTATCGCTGAGAATACCGCAGTGGCGGCGTTGATGGCACCTGCTAGCGTTAACGGGCTTGCAAATCTTTACCGCGCTTAACGCTGATATTAAAACGCGGCTGCGCTAGGCTATCGACTATAACGATTACGCTCTTAACCACAAGGAGCTATAAACATGAGCGAACGCGTATCCATTGTGATGGTGCCGGTCGATAGTTCGGAAGAAGCCACAGCGGCCACCCATCACGCCGCCCTGCTAGCCAGCTTGTTAGATGCAACATTGCAGCTGGTGCATGTGCTGCCTCTCAAGCCTGCCGAGCTAAGCGACGTGCCCAGCAACCGCAATATCAGCGACGACCACGACCGCGCCCAGCAGGATGCAAAAGCCAGCGATGCATTTCAAGCCGCCCGCCACCAGTTGGCGGCACTGCCTTTTACCCAGGCGTTGACCGTAGAAGAGACGCGCTTACACGATGATGGTTTTGTGAGCCACCCGGAACGCGTCATTGTGGAGCACGCCCGTCAGCATCAAAAGACCTTGCTCGTGATGGGCGCTCGTCACTTGAGTGAAGTGGGCAAATGGCTAAAAGGGAGCGTGAGTAATGCAGTGGTTCACCGCGCCCGAGGGCCGGTCACGGTTATCCATGCCGATGCTGGCATTCTAGAATCCGCGCGGATTGGACGCATTTTACTACCGGTAGATGGCTCGTCCCACAGCGATGTGGCAGCGCAATTAGCAGGCGACCTGGCACGCAGCGGTCATATCAGCGTTGAGATGCTGTTTTGCCAACCCCCAGGGTCACAGCCCTTACTGGACAGCGGTGAGAGCGAAGAGCAACGGATCTTTCGCAGCACCCGTGAGGCCCTGGGCGAGGTACCAGCAGGCGTGACCGAGCAGCTTATACAGGCTGAGCACTGCGCGGAAGCCATTATTCAGCATGCTAAACAGTGCCCCGACAGCCCCGTGATCATAATGGGCCGACGGGGCTTGGGGTATCTTCAGGAGTCGCTATTAGGCAGCGTGAGCCAAAAAGTCATTGAGCTTGCTCCCTGCCCCGTCACGGTAGTGGCCTAGTGCACAGCGCTTAACAACGTTTAGGCGGCTTCGTAGGCCGCCTTTAAACGATAAAACTCGTCCACGATAGCGGACATTTCAGCCGCATCGTAGTCGCACAGCCCGCTAACAACCAGTTTTTTGGAGCCAACACCCACGGCCTCACCCGCCGATTCGATGGAAAACTCCAGCAGCGCATCGGCGCGCTTGCCCTGCACATCTAAGGATGAGCGGGTTAACGCTAGGTCTGGCGCAAAACCGTCTAAGCGCTCTAAGCAAAACCCCATGCTGTCGTAGATAACCAAGGGGCGTTTAGGGTTAAACATCACCCCATGCTGTTCCATCAATGGCTTCAAATAGTGCGGGAAGTTTTTACCTGAAAACGCCACATAGCAGCGAGCAAACGCTTCAACCGCCGCCTTATCCTGGGTAACATCACCGCGACGCACTACTTGGAGATAGCACTTGCCGCTCTCGTCCACGACGTGAATATCGCCATTTTCTACTTCATTAAACATCAGCGGTGTATCGGCGCCCACCATATTGGTGAAGCGAAATTCCATTTGTCGCGACAACCCAAACTTCACCAGCACCAGCGTAAACAGCAGGTCACCGGGTACGCAGAAACGCCGCGCATCCGGGTTATGAATCGGGTTGTAATCGCCGGCCACGCCTTTAGCGAAACGGCTGGCCTGCTCAGCAGAGATCACTACATACTCTCCGCGCTGCGCGTAAAAATCCTTGAACATGGCTTTGCTGCCTGCCTAGCGTTGAAATCGAAAACCCATAACTGCCCCACGACGCGCATAATGCCATAAAACATGCGCCAACAGGAGTCATCTGCTAGGAAGCCCGTATGACGAACAGTAAACATGCGCCGCGCCGCCTGCCGCGCCTGCTACTTATCGCCCTGCTAAGCGCCCTGTTGGTCGCCTTAACATGGCTAATAGGCAGTACATGGCTGCTTAATAGCCAGTGGCTACCCCAGCGCATCTCACAGATTGACGGTGTGGAAATCCGCTGGACAGATGCCACTAGCCTTCACCCTGGGCGTTGGGAGGTGGAAAATCTCTACCTAGCACGGAATGACAGCGCGCTCCCCATTACAGTGGAAGCACAGCAGGCTACGCTTTCCCTCTCTCTGCTGGCGCTGCTGCGTGGCGAGCTACATATTCAAGCGCTGGATGCACAGGGCATTCGTCGCCTGACCGTGGGCGATATCGCCCTGGAAGCCGAAGGCCAGCTGCAGGTAAGTAATACCCAATTAAGCCGCGACGCCCTCGCCGTGCCCAACGCATCGTTGGATATCACCCAAGGGCGCTTACTGCGCTTAAGCGACCAAGCAACGCTGGTGCGTGACATTCATCTTCAGGCAAATGCCACCCTTGAGCCGGTTGTCACTACGCAACAATCCCGAGATGAACTAACGGCTGCGCTGCTGAGCGCCCTTTCGGCAGAGCTTTCCATTAATGCCCAAGCAGACGCTTGGGACGTGTTCATGCCCTATTTAGAAGCGCTGCCTTGGCTAACCCTGAACGGCCGCGGCGCCCTAGCAGGTGAGCTTAGTCTTGCAAATGGTGAATTCCTGTCTGGCAGCCACCTAACACTGGACGCCCCCGCCCTGCATTTAACCTTTGACGAGCAGCGCCTGCAGCCCCCTGAAGAGGATACCCGCCGCTGGCTAATTGCCGACGCCCCACCGCCACGTCATACGGCCAGCGGTGAAGGACGGGTAAACCTATCCGTAGACGCTGATCAGCTGCATTTTTCAACACAGCTAAACGAGGTCGTACTTGCCGACACCCACCCATACGCTGTCGACACCCAGCTACGTTTAGCCACCCACGTGCCCAACCAGCGTCTCGACCAGCTAGACCTTCCCACCGGGGTAAGCATGGATCTTCAGGGTAACGTCACCCGTTTGGATATGCTGGACCGCTACCTGGCACACACCTTTGATGGCCAAGGAATACAGCTCTCTGGGAGCGGCCACATTGAGGCCAGCGCCACCCTGCGCGATGCGCGGCCTTACCAGGCTTCACTTCAGGTTCAAGCCCCGGCACTTGGTGCTGAGCTGCTTGATTTTTCCGCCCAGGGCGATGGCTCGCTAACAGCAGTGCTCTCCCCCGATGAATCCCTTACTGCCACGCTCGCACTCAGCGATGCCACGCTCAGCCACCGCCAACAAACCCTGTTGGCAGATGCCGACATCACGCTGGAAGCACGTAGCCCAATTGACCCGGAACACGCGCAAGAGCAAGCTTCTGGCCAACTACATTGGGAGGACGCGCGCCTACCCGATATCAGCGTACTGCAACACTACCTAGATTCCGTGTTGCCTAGCCCTGCACCGCTTCAACTACTTAGCGGCCAAGCGGCTAGCCGTGGCGCGCTTGCCTTTACGACGGCCGAGTTAAACGGAGAGATTCACCTAGCAGGCGAGCAGTTAACCACCCAATGGCAGCACGATGAGCGTTCCGGCACGCTTGAAAGCGATGCTCAACTTAGCCTAATGATCCGTAGGGCAACCACAGAGGGCACCGCGCTGGATATCAGTGGGTCGCGCCTAAGCTGGCAAATAGCCGATGCCCAAGCCCCCAGCGAGCGCTTAGAAAGCACGCTTGTGCTACGTGAAGGGCGTTTCCAGAACCGCGACACCCTTAGCGGTCAGTTTGCGTTAGAAGGCAGCGTACAGCGGCTAGGCTTTTTAAATGCATTTCTTCCCGATGCCCACGGCCTAGCCCTTTCCGGTGACGGGCAGCTATTTGCCCAAGGGGCGTTTCGCGATAACCGCCTACAGGCCCCCACTCGCCTACGGGTGAATGCCAACCAGCTTGAAGTCGCGTTTTTAGACTACCTCGCCACCGGACGAGGTGAGTTAACGGCGCAGCTCGACACGGCCGAGCAGGCGCAGCTTTCGCTCGGCATCCCACGCTTTTCACTTCGCCGCCAAGACGACGAGCGCCCCCACCTGGAGGGCCGGCATTTTGCTCTGACCACCCAAACCGAGCGTTTTAGTGAGGTACTGGCGTCCCCTGAACCCCGTTACTTCACTACCCGCATCGCCCTACCTATTACCGATGTCCCCGACTTCACCCGCTATAACCACTACCTGCCTGAAGATGCGGGGATCGAACTACTCGGGGGCCAGGCCAGTCTCTCCAGCGAGTGGTTATTAGAGGGGTTGACTGCCCAGGGAGAGATCAATCTGCGCGCCTTTGGTGCAGAGTTGACGCTGCTCGATCAACAGCTGCGGGGCGATGTGGCATTACGTTTACAGCTCACCGAGGGCGACCTTGAAACGCGACGCTTTACCGCCAATGACTCGTTTTTACGCTTGGAAAACGTATTCCGGCAAAGCAAGGCAGGTGCGCAGGATGCAGGCTGGTGGGTGCAGCTCGCCATGGACGAAGCGCAGCTTGAGTGGGATGACCCGATTCGATTAACCAGCCAGCTGCGCCTAAGCATGCGCGATTCCGGCCTGTTGGCCAGGCTATTTCTAGCCCGCGCCCGAGAAAGTGACTGGCTAGGCCGGTTGTTAAACGTGCGCCATATTGATGGCAACGCGCAGCTACGCATTAACGGTGAGCAGATTAGCCTACAGGATGTAACGCTCACCGGCGGCCCGCTGCTACTGCTTTCAGATGTGGTATTGGCAGATAAAAGCGCTAATGGCGCACTGTATGCACAGTTGGGGTCAGTCGGCGTTGGCGTCGAATTGGTCGATAGCGAACCCACCCTGCGCATACTGCAGCCAAGGCGCTGGTTTGAGCGCTGGCGGGAAGCGCAGCGCTTTCCCAGGCCATGAGGGATCAGAGCCTGGGGTAATCTTCAACTACCAACAACTAGCGGCGGGTGCGCTCTCGACGAATAATGCGCACCCGCTCTTTGGCTTTTTCGGGGGTGGAGAGTGGCGTGGCGGCATCGGTGGTTTTCGGCGGCAGCGTCACCCAGGCAAATACAGGCAGCGCTAAGTGCCAATGAATGGCGGCTAACCGCAGCCCTAACGTCACCATTAGGGAAGCCGCAATGGTGGCCGTGAGCGGCGCGCCAAGCGTATGCAGTGCCACATAGACAACCCCACCCGCCAAAGCGGCGGTGGCATAAATCTCCTCCCGCAGCACCATAGGCACCCGCTGTGCCAGTACATCACGAATCATGCCGCCTGCTACGCCGGTCATCATTCCCATTAGCACCGCCACAACGCCGGGCGACCCCAACAGCAGCGCTTTATGCGTACCTATAACGGTAAACAGCGCCAGCCCAAAGGCATCCGCCACGGGTAAAAAGCCCCGGGACAGGCGGTGGATATAGTGAAACCCAACAAGCGAGACCCCCACCGTGGCTAGGATAACCCACAGGTAGGTAGGGTCTGTCACCCAGAACACTGGCCGCACGCCAAGCACTAAATCACGCAGGGTGCCGCCGCCAATGCCGGTTACCGCGGCTAACACCAGCATGCCGAACGGATCCATCCGCGAACGGCACGCTAAGATCACCCCGGAAAGGGCAAACACAATCACCCCCGCCATATCCAACCAGTAAATAACACCCGACACGCGGCTCTCCTTTATCACCCTCGTTAGGGGGAAAATAGTTAAGCCGGAAGAATAGCACCCTCTTTAGCGTCTTTGTGGGTAGTTGGTGATGGCGGCAGGCGTTTAGGCGCGGCTTAGTGGCCCTGTTGCTCTAACCATTCGCGCAAGAAAGCGATTTCACTCTCTTGGGCATCAATAATTTCTTCAGCCAATTGACGGATCTCCTCGTCCTCACCGTACTCAAGAACAATTTCCGCCATGGCAATGGCGCCTTCATGGTGAGGAATCATGCCTTTGGCAAAATCCACATCCGGGTCGCCAGTAAATGACATCGACATATCTTCATGCATGCGATCATTGGCGGCTTTGTACGCCGCTACCGCCGGATTGTCGCCGTGGTCTTGGTCACTGCTACCGTGTTGCCCGTGGTCTTCATGGCCATTATCAGCATTGTGGTGGTGGGCATAGGCCGCGGGAGCAACCAACAACCCCGCTACTGCGCATACGCCTGCCGCCATTTTCAAGCGATTTTGTAACAGTTCAGCCATTTTGGAACGATTAAGCATCATAGCAACTCTCCTGTAGGGAATAGCCTTTAGGGAATAGCCTATAGGCAATGGGTAACGCTTAGAGAAGCCAAAATAGTTATTGACCACAAATAAAGTGTAAAACCTACGGGCAGCCCACAGGTCAAGATGCGCTGAGTGCGTTACCCTGGAGATAGCATCATTCATCAAAGGCATAGGAGCACGCATGGACTGGAACCCTGCTTATAGCTGGTTAGTTGTCGCCCTGCTGTTGAGCTTAGCCGAGCTCAGCTCTGGGGCTATGGTGCTACTCGCACTGGGCATCGCGGCAGCGTTTACCGCCGCCGTTGCGGCACTTGGTTTCACGCTGCCTTGGCAGTTGATCAGCATGGCTGTTTTTGCAGGTGTGTTGGTACCCCTTGGTGTGATGGTGATTCGCCCACGTTTTACACCCAAAGGCGTCGCTTACGGCACCACCGGTACCGGCGTTGAAAAAGGCAGCCTCTACAGAACGCAACGACGCGATTTTGATAACGCCACGGGCATTAAAGTAAACGGTGATTTTTACCGCTTACGCGTCGTAGAAAGCGGTGAAACAGAACTGTCGCCCGACACCCTAGTGGTGTTCAAACGCTTTGAAGGCACTACCGCCTTGGTTATGCTGCCACAGCCAGCAGACCTAACTCGTCAGGATGATCTTTCCCAACGCAAGGAGCCATAAGCATGAATGACCTCATGGATTTACCCATTAGCCCAGGTTTACTGATTAGCCTGATTATTGTCGTGATCGCAATCGTGATCATTTCTAAAGGGCTGGTGATTATTCGCCAATCCGAAGTGATGGTCGTGGAACGGCTCGGCTCGTTTCACCGCGTGCTGGAAAGCGGTATCAACATTATTATTCCCTTTATTGAACAGCCCCGTGCGATCACCATGATTCGCTATCGCAAAATGGGTGAGGATTACCAGCCCATTATGACCGATGAGTTCCGTATCGACCGCCGTGAAACGGTGATGGACTTCCCCGGCCAGCCAGTGGTGACTACCGATAACGTAACGGTGCGGATCAACGGTGCCCTTTACTATCAAATCATCGACCCTAAGCGGGCCGTGTATGAAGTCGAAAACATGAGCCAAGCGGTAGAAGTACTCGCCAAAACCACGCTGCGCTCGGTGGTAGGTAAAATGGAGCTGGATAAGCTGTTTGAATCCCGCGCCGAAGTTAATAACGAGATTCAAGCGGCCATGGAAGAGCCCGCATCTAAGTGGGGCGTTAAAATTTCCCGGGTAGAGGTACAGGATATTGCCATGCCCGACGAGGTGGAGTCGGCCATGCGCCTACAGATGGCCGCCGAACGCAAGCGCCGCGCCACAGTAACCGAAGCCGAAGGTGAAAAATCAGCCGCCATTGCTATGGCTCAGGGCCAGCGTGAATCCTCTATCCTTAACGCCCAGGGCGACAAAGAGTCGGCCATTCTGCGCGCCCAAGGTGAGCAAGAATCCATCAAACTGGTACTCAACGCCATTGGCGACAGCGAAGAGAACAAGCGCACCGTCGTAGGGTATCTATTGGGGCAAAGCTACATCAAAGGCTTACCCAATATGGCGAAAAACGGCGAACGCGTGTTTGTGCCTTACGAATCATCAGCGCTTCTTGGCTCAATGGGTATGTTCCGCGAAATGGCAGGTTCACCTGAAGATACCGTTGCCAACCACCTTAAAAACCGCTCCAGCAACCCAAGCGACGGCGGCTTTCGCAGCGGCATCGTAGGCGGTGCCGCTGGCGGTAATTAAACGCTAAAAGCTGTTTTAACGAAGCAACCGTTCACAGTAGAGCGCTGAAGCTGGGCCATAGGTGCCCAGCTTTTTTATTGCCTACCCCCTACCTAGCTGTAAAAATTCCTAGCTTGGAGAGTTCAGGCTATCAGAAGGCTGAGTGCCAAGCAGCAAACTAAACGCTCTTGCTGACAGCGGCTTACTAAACAAAAAGCCCTGAGCGCCATCGCACCCATGTAACTTGAGATAATCAAACTGTGCTGTTGTTTCAACTCCTTTGGCAATCACACGTAAGGATAACTGCTGGCCAAAGTTGATAAGCGCCCTTGTAAAACTGGCATTTTCTAGATTATCGAGCATCTCTTGAACAAAGCAGGGAGCGATATTGATCGTATCCAGGGGGTAGCGCTGCAGATGTTTCAGGCTGGTATCCCCCGCCCCGAAGTCATCTATCGAAATGCGTATGCCTAGCGCTCTTAACGCCGTCAACGTCGATATTGTGATGTCATCCTGATGGTGCACAAGAAGGCTGCTTCCAGACACCTCCAATTCTAAATAACGGGCTTCTATCCCTGTTTTAGCTAAGATATCGGCAACATAAGCGGCCAAACGCTTATCGTGTAGCTCAATGACCGACATATTCACCGCGATAGGTACGATCTCAATACCTTCCTCTCGCCACGCCTGCAGTTGGCGACATGCCTCATGCAGCACCCAGTGCCCAATAGGGACAATCAGTCCGTGGGTTTCAGCTACGGGCAAAAACGCCGATGGCTGCATAAGCCCCAGGGTCGGGTTGCGCCAACGCACTAGGGCTTCGGCACACATTAACTTGCCAGTGGCGAGTTCAACTCTGGGCTGAAAATCGAGAAATAGCGCCCCGTCCTTAAGTGCCCGTTCCAACTGTGACTCAATATGGCTGCGCTGCGCTGCCAACGCATTCATGCTGTTTCTAAACAACTGAGAGTGATTGCACCCGCTACTTTTTGCGTAGTACATGGCCATATCAGCATTATGGAGCAGTGTACTGGCATCGACGCCATGGTCAGGATAAAGGCTAATACCGATACTGGTGGTAATGCGCAACTCATGATTACCAACGCGGTGCGGTTCAGCTAGCGCGTTAAGGATTTTCTGAGCAAACGCTATAGCATCCTGGGGCTTTTCAATTTCACTCAGCAGCACCACAAACTCATCCCCCCCTTGGCGACATATTGTGTCCGTATCACGGACACAGCTGCTAAGGCGATCCGCCACCGATTGCAGCAATTGATCACCCACACCGTGACCAAGAGAGTCATTGATAGGCTTAAAGGCATCAAGATCGAGGTACATAAGGGCGACTTGATGCCGATGGCGCTTTGCCAGCCCAATCGCCTGCGAGATACGTTCTGACAGTAAGATACGGTTAGGCAAGCCAGTCAGCGGATCATGCTGCGCCTGATAAGCAAACCTGGAGGAGTGGGTAAGGGACTGACAGGCATCATGAAAAACAATCACCGCTCCCCTAATATAACCGTCACGATCATGTATCGGTGCTGCCGAGTCTTCAATTTCAAGCTGACTGCCATCCTGGCGAATCAGTACACAATCTAACGCAAGACCAACCGTACGGTTTTCGTACATGGCACGTTGCGCTGGATTAGCAGCCGTTTTTAGTGTCTTCCCATTAACAAGCGTTAAGACCTCAGGTAAAGGCTTACCTAACGCGTCACTGCTTGACCAGCCCGTAAGCCTTTCTGCGACCCGGTTCATATAGGTGACCCGGCACGCTAAATCAGTCGTTACCACGGCATCCCCGATTGAATCCAGAGTCACCTGAGCCCACTCCGTAACAGCTTGCAGTGTAGCTTCCACGCTGCGCAGTCGTGCCTCCGTATAGTATGTTCCGCTGCCTTTTATATTTGACAACGCCTCACTCGCTATACAAACGCCGCTCAGCGTGGTCGCTTTTGGTTCCACGGGCCTGCTCCTTGTTTTTAAAAACTATTTTTATCCAGATAAGCCGCTGCGTATTACTCACCAGCGCTGGTGAATTGATTGCTTTTGTTCGACTTTAAAAGAGCTGCAAGCCCACCTTCTGTTCGAAAGCGCACATAGAACATGTTTTGACTGCATTCCATCTGCTTATAGCCCAAAACAAAGAACTACGCCGTTAGAGGATAAAAAAAGAGAGCGCTGCGTCCCTGCAGCGCACAGTGCAACGTCCTGTTTCGGCAGTTCCTTTGCCTCACTGATAAGCATACTAATAGATAAACCAGCGTTTAACCGTGCGCTAGCGAACGTACCAATGCTCCCCTTCAAAATCTTTCTTTCAAAGAAATAGCACTATTTATTAGCCTGCTAAAAAGGGCTATGTGCGCTAACGTACAGTAATGGCCCTCTGGCTCGCTATACTTAACCACGGCGAGCTTTCCGAGCCAGAATTGTTACATAACAAAAAAACGTCTGACGCGAAAAACCACACTTAAATAAAACTGCGCGATAGCTTGGAATAACGGGGGGTGTTCAATGCTTAATACGCGTGATTTTCAGCAAAACTCTTTGCTTGGCATGCTGCCAGAAGAAGAACTGAATCGACTAATGCCGAACCTAGAGAAAGTGCCTCTGTGCTTAGGCCAATCCTTATGCGAATCAGGCCAGCAAATGAGCCACGTCTACTTCCCAACGGACTCCATCGTTTCGCTGCTTTGCGTAATGGAAAACGGTGCCTCTACAGAAATTGCGGTGGTGGGCTATGAAGGTGTTGTTGGCGTATCGCTATTTATGGGAGGAGAAACCACGCCTAGCCGGGCGATCGTGCAAAGTGCGGGGCACGCTTACCGCCTTAAAGGCCAATTGCTTAAAAACGAATTTTACCGCGCAGGCTCGATGCAGAAATCGCTACTTCGCTATACTCAAGCCTTAATAACACAGATGGCACAAACAGCGGTGTGTAATCGCCACCATAGCGTCGATCAACAGCTATGCCGCTGGCTGCTCCTCAGCCTTGACCGGCTACCGGGGGACAAACTGGTCATGACACAGGAGCTGATTGCCAACATGCTGGGCGTACGACGAGAAGGGGTGACCGAGTCAGCGGGTAAACTCCAAAAGGCAGGCTTGATTTCATACAGCCGAGGACATATCACCGTACTAGACAGACCTGGGCTTGAGGCACGTGTCTGCGAGTGCTACGGGGTAGTTAAAGACGAATATGAACGCTTACTCCATCGCCACAGCATCCTATGACCTGCCGCTAAGTAAGACTTCTTAAACGCAAAACCATTCGCGAGTTGTGTACGCTAGCGTGCCGACGCGTGTTTCAGCCAATGTTAATATGCAGAGCTACCGTTGTAAGAGTTTAGGACGGTAACTCTGCAGCCGACATCAAAATGATGACTACCCTCATTGTGCCGTTTGCCAGGTTTTGATAACCGGAGAGGCACATGACTTTAATTGTCCAAAAACCCATGTCCAATGAGCTGCTAGCTGCACTTCCGGAGAGTGAGCGGTATGCATTTATGGCTGAATGCGAAACCGTAGAACTTGCCTTTGGAGAAGTGATATTCCAGCCCGCAGATACGGTTTCCCACGTCTATTTCCCCATCGATAGTTTTATTTCGCTCATCGCTATTATCGACGCTGATAACCGACTCGAAGTTGCGATGGCTGGCAAAGAGGGCATGTTAGGCACCTCGCTAGTGCTAGGCGTCGATGAAGCCCCCCTACTTGCGCTAGTTCAGGGGACAGGAACCGCTCTGCGCATCAATGCCACCCGCTTCCAGCAGCTATTAAAGAAAAGCCCGGTACTGCATCAACGGCTAAACAGTTATCTTTATGTCGTAATGAACCAGTTCGCGAAGTCAGCGGCCTGCAACCACTACCACCGCATTGAAGCGCGCCTTGCTCGCTGGCTATTGATGACGCAGGATCGCGCTAGCTCTAATCAACTGCAGCTAACCCACGACTTTCTCGCCATGATGTTAGGCGTACGCCGCGCGGGAATTACGATAGCCGCTATTGCCCTACAGTCGCGCGGTTTAATTCGCTACCACCGCGGTGAAATTACGGTGATTGACCGACCCGGCCTGATTGAAGCCTCATGCGAGTGCTACATTGAAGATTGCGCGCTATATACTCGTATATTAACCGCATAGTAAAAGGCAATTGCCGCTCTACCCCTCTCTTTTCGCTATAAAACCCTTCCCTCCCGGCTACCCCTACAGCGTTTTAACGTCGAGCCGCTATGCACTATGCTGGTGATACCACGGCATTAATGGAGAGCGCTATGAATAAGGATGTCATCAACGCCATTCGTAAAAAAGAGCAGCTACCCGATAGCATGACTGACAGTGAAATAGCCCGGGAATATAAAGGAACATACACCGCCGCCAGAGCAGCTATTAGCTTAGAGCACAAACCCCTTGATCAAGTTATCAATGACGCCATGGCCAAAATCTTTCCCTTTATGCGTAATAAAAAGAAGTGAGGTTTAGCGTTTAAACCCGCTAAAAGAAAGTATTTCAGAAACGCTTCATGGGTACGTGTTGAACTAAAGCGGGTAGCTAATCAAGCAAATAGTTTTGTGATGGATGGCTTCAGTCTTTAGGGAAAGGTCAACCTTAGACTAAAGGATTGTAAGTGCAGCTAAACAGACTTCGGGATCGCGTCGACAACGCTTAAATTTTTATTTTTCATATGCTTAAAGATTTCCACACGTCACACCCCTTACATGACTTTCACCCTGTTAGCAGCCAAATGACAACCAAGCGACGACCAGTTGGCAACCAAATTACTGCTAGCCACATCAAAATGAAAGGTCGGGAGTTGATAACCAGAAATGTACTATGTACACCAAAAGACAAGCTGACTAAAGGAAGTGCCCCAACGTGAGTCATGCGATTGAATTTATCGAAACCCCGACGTTCACACGCCAGATCTAGGCCATTGCGACGGACGATGAATTAAAGGAGCTGCAGCGAACCCTGATTGCTCAACCCGACAAAGGTGACCTGATTCAGGGCACGGGTGGGCTACGCAAAATACGCATGGCATTGGGCAACCAAGGCAAGAGCGGCGGTGCCAGGGTTATCCATTTTTTTGGCAACGACAGAGAAAATCTACTTGATACTGGCCTACCCCAAGAGCGTGAAGGACAACTTAACGCCCGCTGAAAAGGCCACATTGAAAACACTGACCCACCAACTGAAGGGGGGAGGTTTCCAAATGAGCATTTTTGACGAACTGCAATCTTCACTGCAGGAAGCCGTTGAGATTAAACAGGGCAAAGCGCAGGCCAGCCGCGCCATGAGGTGGCCGACGTGAAGGCCATCCGCGCCAAGCTGCATGTCTCTCAGGCGGAGTTTGCTGAAGCGATGGGAGCCAGTGTGGACACCATCAAAGGCTGGGAAACCAAGCGCCGTAACCCCACAGGACTGGCGGCTAAAGTGCTGGCTACCATTCAGGATAATCCAGCTTTTTTCAATGAGCTTGCCTCGCACTAACGCTTACTTACCCAGCATGGATATAAAGGTAATTCGACCCGCCAACAAAACACAATTACAGATAAGAACACCCCGAAGATATTCGCGCTTCCACCTCAAATTGGTGAATCCGCATGAGAATATGATGACTTTATTCAGCCAGCGACATACTGCTATCGGCAAAAATAAGGTCATTGTAACCAGCGCAACACAAGAACTTTTAACTTCACTGGACTGCTCTCCCTGGAACAAAGGGAATCAACGTACCAAACATGAAAACTTTGTCCTGATAGTAGCTAAAAAATCCCATGAACCGCCAAAAATCTCTGTGGCAAGTGGTCAAGCACACTCACAAGACTGGTGCGAATAGATAGGCTGTTCGAGCCGCCACCCGATGCCAAAGCGGCTTTTCATTGATCTCTTCTGGCTGCATCTGCCGAGCTCGCGCGAAATCCGCCTTGAACATCGCATCAATCTCGGCGGCAAAATCGGCGTCCATCACCATCGCCGTCACCTCGAAGTTGAGTCGAAAGGAGCGGTTGTCGAGGTTAACGGTACCCACTGCCGCACCGATTTCGTCAACCAAAAAGGCTTTGCCATGTAAGAAGCCCCCCTCGTAGCGATAGACCTCAACCCCCGCCTCAAGCAACGAATCGAGAAAGGCATAGGCGGCAAAGTAGGTTAGAAGGTTATCTGGACGTTCGGGAATCAGGATTTTCACCTCTATTCCGCTTAACGACGCCAGTTTAAGCATCGCCAGTACCCCCTCATCTGGCACAAAGTAGGGACTAGATATCCAGATACGCTCATGCGCGGCGTGAATCGCCTGCTGAATCATCAGACTAGCCGTCTCGAATCGGTCTGCGGGCCCACTCGGAAGAATGAGCACCGGTGTTCCATGGCCGCTTGGAATTAGCGGTGACCAGGGAAGCTCGGGGATTTCCTCAGTCGCCCAGTGCCAATCTTCAAGAAACACCAGCTGCAGCGCCAGGGCCGCCGGCCCCTCAATCATTAGGTGGGTATCGCGCCACGGGCCAATTCGTGGGTGTCCTTTCAGGTATTCATCACCGACATTGAGTCCACCGACCCAGGCCCTTTCACCATCTGCCACCACGATTTTGCGGTGGTTGCGAAAGTTTAGCTGAAAGCGATTACCCGCCCCCCGCGTAGAATGAAAGCGATGCACTCGAACACCCGCCTCTTCCAACGTCTGGAGATAGCTATTCGGCAACGCATAGCTGCCAATTTCATCGTATAAAAAGAAGACCTGCACGCCTTCCCTTGCCTTCTCAATTAGCCGTGCCTGCAGCGCTAGCCCCACTTCATCAGCCCGAACGATATAAAACTGCACCAGCAGATAGCGCTCAGCGGCATCAATACCAGCAAACAAGCTCTCGAAGGTCTGCTCACCGTCGATCAGCAGCTCCACCCGGTTGCCACCGAGAAACGGCAACTTGGCCAGCTGCTCGACACCCACCAAGTGCTTGTCAGCGTGTGCAGCCGGAACCCCATGAGCGCGCAGCTCGGCCAGTTTTTCAGCAAGCGCCTGCCCCAACACCGAGTTCTCGTCGCGTCGTGCAGAAACATAGCCCTGAAATTTCGTGCGGCCGAACACCCAGTAGGCTGGCACCGCCACATAGGGCAATGTGTTTAGTGAAACGATCCAGGCCACAGCCCCCTGAGAGGTGCGGCTCGACATCATCGCATCCAGTGAGGATACCAACCCAAACAGATGAGCAACTCCTACCACGAGAAGCAAACGACGCCAGAATCGACTTAGCTTAAAGGGCAGCATCACTGCCCCGTTTTGATAGTAAGGCGCCCACGCCACCAGGCAGCGACGAAGCCCTCCCTATACATCAAGCCATACCAGTGAACCGCGAACGGGCCGAAGCTGATGGCCACTGGATTAATCTGGGGATATTGCAACATGGGGTATCTCCCAATTCATTAGAGGTGTGACCAATCGCGCCCACCGTTATTACTGACCAGCAGTTGATTGAGGTCATCGACCGCCACCAAACGCTGGGGGTCGTGCGGATCCAGCGCTAGATGCATCAGATAGCGCTCTTCCCAGCCACGCTTGACTACCTCCCAATCCCGACTGCCCTCCTCAACTCTCAGCAAACCTACCCCTATCATGAAGGCGTAAAGCTCTCCTTGGCTGGCCACCACCAGGCTTGTAGGGCGCCGCTCAGCGTATACTTGCCGCCATCGTTTGCCTCCGTCAAGGCTCATCAACAGCCCGGTCTGGGTGGCGGCATAGAGTTGCTCGGGATCACGACTTGAGGCGGCCAGGGCAATCAGCCCGGCCGGCGCCACGTCGCTAATCTGCCAATTAGCACCACCATCCTGGCTGACTTGGAGCTGGCCAGCATTAGCCCCATAGAGCACATTGGGGCTGGCCTCACTGATGGTCATCTGATGAAAATCCACCGGTCCGTCAACGCCAGCGGCTAATGGTGACCAGCTGCGTCCTGAATCCAGGGACTTAACCACGCCGAGATTACCTCCCCTGGCCGGATGGCCGCTGGCAAAGAATATCTCGGCTTCTTCTGGGTGAGGAGCAAAGCCCATGAAGTCATGGGACTCCTCTGAGACCCGTCGGGCCATTCCATCACTACCAACGGCATAAAAGCCATGATGGGTGGCCAGCCACAGGCGCTCGCTGTTCGATCGATCGACGGCCAGGCCGTGAATGTGGGTCTGTTCTCGCAGCTGCTCAAGGCTGATACTACTCGGTTCTCGGGAGCAACCTGCAAGCAGGGTAAGCATGAAGGCCACAGCGAGTGGCCAGCGATAATAGGTCATGACATCACATCCTTATCAGTCGTCAGGTGGGCTAGAGCAAAACAAGGCACGTTCAGCTGATACGGATCGTCGCCATCATGCCTAGCTCTTCGTGTTCGATAATGTGGCAGTGGAACAGCCAATCGCCGGGTTCAAGGAATACCATGCGCAGCCTGAGCCGTTGGTAAGGAGCCAGATTGACGGTGTCCTTCCATGCCAGCCAGGGCGCGTCTCGCCATTCACTGTCAATATCGCGGGTCGCGATCACCTGGAAGTGGGTGCCATGCACATGGAAGGGGTGGTCCATATGAGAGTTATTGAAGACTTCCCACTCCTCTACCTCGCCAACCTGGCCTTCGAACAAGATCTCGTCCATGGCAAAGGCGCGGCCGTTGATCAGGAAATCCACCTCGGGCCGAACCGCTATTTCATCGCCGCTAGCGTGGCTCGCCCCATGCCCATGCCCCTGCCCATGGGTTCCGTGATGGCTCTCACTACCGCCGTGGCTGGCATGCGGATCACCATTCGCCGCACCGTGATCGCCATGGTCTGGCATTAGCTCGGTCAGTTCCACTTGACGTTTCACCGCTGGTTCGCCCAGAGGTTCGATATGGGACAAGGGGTCAGGTAACGCGACCGTAGGGATCACCCCAGCGTTACGGGTATGAATCGACAATAGCGGGGCAATCTCGCCCAGGTGTGCAGGCTTATCCCCCATCCAACCACGCGTATAGGGATGACTCGCCAGCTCAAAACTCCTTTCAGATTTCTCGCTGATCCGCACTAACAGATCGACCCGCTCACCCGGGGTGAGCAGCAACTCTTCAAGCGCTTGCGGTCTCTCGATCAGTCCGCCATCGGTACCGATCAGGGTCAATTCGTGATCTTCCAAACGTAGCCGCAAGTAGCGACCGGCACAGGCATTGACCAGCCGCAGCCGCAGAGTAGTCCCCGGCGCCACATCAAGACGTGGCTCGCGTTGGCCGTTTACCAAGAGTAGCTCCCCCTCGCGTCCATTCATCCAATCTTCGCTGGTATGGGGTGCCACCTCACCATCCATATTCAGACGTAGGTCGCTGACTACAAGTAGATGTTCCTGCACTTCAATGGGCAACACATCTAGCCGGGGTCTGACCAATAATGCCCCCGCTAAGCCATGAGCTACCTGTCGCGCAGTACCTTCATGTGGGTGGGGATGGAACCAGTGTAATCCTGCACTCCCCCTATGAAAAACATAACGATAATGTCGTGACGTTCCTGGTAACAAAGCATCCCAGGGCGCCCCGTCTTGCGCCTGAGGAACCGGCACCCCATGCCAATGTAATGTGGTTTGGTGCTCAAGCTCATTTATTAGGGTGATTTCCAACTCATCCCCCTCGTGCACCTCAATCAATGGCAACACTTTGCCGTTGTAGAGCCACAACTTTGCCTCAAGCCCATCGCCCACTGGCACCGCATGGGCAGCGGGGGTTAACACACTTTGAAAGCGCCCAACCTGATCACTCAAGTTTGCAATCCGAGGCAGTGGTTGAAGGGGTTGTCCTGCAGGGATGCTAGCGTTATCTAGCAGAGCTGTTGGTAACGCCTGGGTATGTCGTCCGGCCAAAGCGTGAACCAATAGGCCAGACCCAGATAGGGCTAAACCACCCAAGGTGGTGTAGCGAAGAAACTCGCGACGTTTCATGGATATTCCTCGTGAATAAAATCTTCATCTTGGCCCGCCAAAGGCGAGCTGAACGTTCAGCGATGAAGGTTTAAACGCGAGGAGGGCGATCAAGGAGCGTGCGCGGGGCTGGTGACCAGTTAACCAGATAACGAGGCAAGGTCGACGTGGCAGAGGTTGCATCTTCGATAAGCAGCGCGAGATTTACCGCACACTGAGCACAGGGCATACAGCACTCTGCCATATGAGAGGCATCGTGGTCGCCAATGCTGACAGACCCGACAACCTCGACCGCTCCACTGGCTAAATCAATGTCAGTGAACAAACAGGGCTCATCTTCATGATGATCCATCGCCACGACCATCAATGGCTGCGCCAAGGTAAGGCTCATCAGCAAACAAACCAGCCATTTATAAGCGGAGCAAGTCATGACAAAGAGGTAATCGCTATCGAATAGAGGATAAAGAGTATTTCATGGCTTCACAGACACACGCAACCCAAGTGCAGCAGGCAGGTTCAGGTTGCCGAATCACTAAAATTGACATAGATCAATAAACTGCTTTGTTTCACGTTCTGATGAGCTTTAGGCATGCCTGAATGCCATATTGAAAATTGACCTAGGTGCCGCACATAACCTCAATACTTCAGACATAGGCCTTTGATATAGGCCTTCGACATCTAGGCCCAATATGGGCCTGTCGCCAAGGAGAACGACCATGGATATTCGCAAGCACACTTTTGCCTTCGGACTTACCCTAGCACTCGCTGCCAGTGGAACCGGCGTTGCTGTCGCCCAAGGGATGATGGGTGACCAAACGGGCCAAGGACGCTCCATGATGGGAGGAATGATGGGGGGCGGCCAAAGCGGAATGGGCCCCGGCATGATGGAGGAAATGATGGGTGGCGGCATGATGCCCTGCCCGATGATGGGCGGCGCCAGCATGGGCATGATGTCGATGCTCGATGAGGATCAACGCAGCGAAATGCGTGCAATGATGCAGGAACACCGCCCCGCCCAGTTCGAACGCAAAGGCCGTCTAATGAACCTACGCGACGACCTGATGGCGGAGATGCATGGCGATCGCCCAGACCCTGATGAGGTTCAGGCGCTACACGGACAGATGGCCGAGTTGCACGGCGAGATGATGGCCGAGATGGTGCGCATGCGAAATGTCATGCATGACCTGATGAGCGACGAACAGCGCCAGCAGCTTGAGCAGGCCACACAGGAAAGTGACGTCGATCCTGACGACCACGACGTCCATCACTGACCGAGATGTCACTGCGTAGGCATTAGTACGGACGGCCATCCTTGGCCGTTCTCTCATCGACGCCAGCAGGAGGCACATGATGTCCGATTCAACCCCGAGCATGATCATCCTGACGGTGCCCGGCATGGGCAGCGACCACTGCGCAGGTATCGTGCGAAAAACGCTCGAACGCCTTGATGGTGTGGGCACGATTCAGACCAATATCGCCAGTCACCATGTCAGTGTGACCATCGAAGCAAGCGGGCCTGACGGCGATACCTTAAAGAAAGCCATCGAGGGAGCAGGCTATGACGTGGCTGCCGTGCAGAGTGACCAGGAGGACGCCGAAAGCGACACCGAGATTGAGGAGGCCTATCTAAGCCAAGCTCGCAAGCGACTGATCATCGCCGCGATACCCACCACCCTGATCATGCTGCTAATGATTCCGCACATGTTCTGGCAGCCAATTCCCGGCTATCTGGCCATCGTGGCACTGCTAGCCTTCCCGGTGGTATTCCTCTATGGCGGTATTGCCACCCACAAGTCAACCTGGCGCTCGTTGAAAAACGGCACCTTTAACATGGACGTGCTGATCTCCATGGGCAGCCTGCCGCCCTACCTGATCGGCCTGATTGGCTTTGTCTACCCGATGACCTCGTTCATTGAGATGGCTGCCACCATCATGACCTTCCACTTACTGGGCCGTTACCTGGAGGCACTAGCTAAAGGGCGCGCCTCTCAGGCTATTCGTCGCCTCATGACGCTAGGCGCCAAGACGGCGCGGGTGGAGCGCGACGGTGAAGAAATTGAGGTGCCGGTGAAAGAGCTAGCCCCCGGTGACATCATGATCGTGCGCCCCGGCGATAAGATACCCACCGACGGCGAAGTGGTCGAGGGTGAAAGCCATCTCGACGAATCCCTCGCTACAGGCGAGTCGATACCGGTCTACAAGAGCACCGGCGACAGCGTGATCGGCGCTACCATCAACAAGGAGGGCCGATTGCGGGTCAAGGCGACCCGCGTCGGCGGCGATACTTTTCTCTCCCAGGTAGTGCGTCTTATCGACCAAGCACAGGGTTCCCGGGTGCCGATCCAGGAGTTCGCCGACCGGATGACCGGCCGCTTCGTGCCGATGGTGCTGCTGATCTCTCTGGCCAGCCTGAGTGTCTGGCTGCTTCTTCCCGATGTCATGCGCCCAATCCTCGACTGGGGCGCGACCTTTCTGCCTTGGGTGAATCCAGAGGCCAGCACACCTACGCTAGCCCTGATTGCCGCTGTCGCCGTCCTTGTCATCGCCTGCCCCTGTGCTCTGGGTCTGGCCACCCCCACCGCGCTGATGGTGGGCTCCGGCATCGGTGCCGAACGCGGCATATTGATCCGCTCCGGCGAAGCCATCCAGACCTTCAAGGACGTCAAAGTGATGGTGCTCGACAAGACCGGCACCATTACCCGCGGCGAGCCCAAGCTCACCGATGCCGTCACCGCAGAGGGTGTCGAGGAAACGCGCCTGCTGACCCTGGCCGCGAGTGTGGAGAACGCCTCGGAGCACCCCATCGCCCGGGCCATCGTCGAGGGTGCCAAGGAACACGATGTGAAGCCCGGCGAGGTCAGCGAGTTCCGTTCCACCGGAGCCCGCGGCGTCTCGGGCAAGGTGGGCGATGAAACCGTGCTGATCGGCAATCGTCGACTGTTGGAAGAGGAAGGCGTGACAGGCCTCGAGACTCTTGATGACGCCATGGCAGAGCTCGAGGGCAAGGGGCGCACCGTGGTGATCATCGCCGCCGACGGTCAGGCCCTGGGCCTGGTGGCAGTGGCCGATACCCTCAAGGAAAAATCCATAGAGGCCATCCGCGGCATGCATGACCTGGGCCTGCACGTGGTGATGATCACCGGCGACAACGAGCGCGCCGCCCGGGCCGTGGCTGACGAGGTAGGCATCGACGAGGTTCAGGCCGGAGTGTTGCCAGAAGGTAAGGTCGATGCCATCCGCGCGCTACAGAAAAAGCACGGTAACCACGTAGCCATGGTTGGCGATGGCATCAATGATGCCGCGGCGTTGAAACAAGCCAACGTTGGCATCGCTATTGGTGCGGGGGCAGATGTGGCCATCGAGGCCGCTGATGTGACACTGGTGCGCGGCGAACTGACCGCCGTGGTAGACGCCATGCTCCTCTCCCGCGCCACCTTCGGCAAAATCGTCCAAAACCTGATCTGGGCCAGCGCCTACAACGTCGCAGCCATTCCCATCGCCGCTATTGGCCTGCTGCACCCAATGATCGGCGTCATCGCTATGACGGCGAGTTCTCTTTCCGTCATTGGCAACTCGCTGCTACTCAAGCAACGCTTCGCCACAAGCAGCCCACAAGGAGGTTCGAAATGAACCGCATTCACCACTGGATGATGACTGCTTGCCTGGCAATGATGGGCGTGGCAATGGTACTGCTAATGTGGCGCGCGCAAACGCTCGGCAGCGGTGCCTGGCTGCTACTCCTACCGATGGGGCTCTGCCTAGGGCTACACCTGTTCATGCATCGCCGCAGTCAGCACCACGACGAATGAGTAGCCCGCCATGGCAATGGCAATGGCATCTGTAGCTCGATATCGGCGAGGGTTACTATTTTTGAGATCTCACGGCGGATGGTCGAAGGACTTCGACCATCCGATACGTAAACTAGAATAGATGTAAGTAGCGTCGGTGTGATAGCGCGGGAAGATAAAGGAACATATACCGCCACCAGAGCCGACGTGAGTTTAGAACACAAACCGCTTGATCAAGTGGCCAACAGCGCAATGGCCAGGATCATTCCTTTTGTACACAGTAAAAAGAAATGAGCTCTGGTGCTTTAAAAAGGCTGTCAACAAGAAGGTACTTCAGAAACACTATGTATACGCTAAAAGTACGGAGAGAAAAAACAAAGGCAGGGAAATCATTGGTAATTGGTGGGCCCAGTAGGACTTGAACCTACGACCAAGGGATTATGAGTAACATGCGTGATGGCTTTACCCTGCTAGACCCTACCCTACCAAGTTTGTAATTTACTTATTAATCAATTGTTTGCGATTTTACCTATATTTACGAACCTCTGCTAAACTTTACCTTTTGTGCCTACATGATGCCTACATAGCAGGGAGAACAACAGGATGGCTAAGCTCACGAAGAAGAGCGTCGAGGCGTTCCGGTGCCCCGAGGGTAAACAGCAAGCGTTTCTATGGGATAGCGAATTGCGAGGCTTTGCTGTCCGTGTCACCAAGGCCGGCGCGAAGAGCTACATTGCCGAAGGTCGCATCAAAGGTTCGGGTAAATCCCGTCGCTTCACTATCGGAGCCCACGGCAAATGGACATGCGATGAAGCGCGCAAAGAAGCTCGTGAGCGCCTCCGTGAGATGGATCAAGGGGTTGACCCACAGGAGACCAAGCAACGCGAAAAGATACTTGGCGTTACCCTTCGCGAAGTAATGCAGGGCTACATTCAAGACCATGACCTCCGCCCTAGCACTAAAGCCGACATCGAGAAGCACGTCACCCGTAATCTTACAGCTTGGGCAGACAAACCAGTCGCTAGCATCACCCGCCATAAAGTAGCTGAACGCTTTAGAGAGATGTCAGAGCGCGGACCTGGACAAGCAAATCTAGCTTTCCGTTACCTGCGAGCCCTACTCAACTACGCGCGCGAACGCTATCGCACCTCTACCGACGAACCCATTCTGCCAGAAAACCCGGTAGCCGTTCTCAGCGGCATGAAAGTGTGGAACAAGGAAAAGGCGCGGGAAGACCACATTCCTAATCAAAAATTAGGAGCGGTATGGGAAACGCTACTAGCGCTTGGCGATCCCAATATGCGCAACACTAATGATCGCACGACCACAGACATTGTCATCTTTCTTCTACTGACGGGTGCCCGCTGGAGCGAAGCTGCGGAACTGACTTGGGATAGAGTGAACCTTGATGAAGGCTGGTGGCACCTGCCAAATCCGAAGAACCACAACGCTGTGACTCTACCGCTCAGCACTGTGGCCTGCGATCTGCTAGCCGCCAGACGAGACACAGGGAGCGACTTCGTGTTTCCAGCGCGAGGAAACCGGAAACGCCATGTGACAGATGCTCGAGGCATATTGACGAAACTGAAGGCAATAGCGGAAGTCGAGCGTCTGACACCGCACGATCTCAGGCGCACCTTCACGCGTACAGCTAGGCAATGTGGGATCGAGTTCGTTAATGTCGAGCTACTCACCAACCACGTGCCCAAGTCCATCGTTGGTAAGCACTATGCAGAAAGGAGCGACTTACGTTACTTAAAACCACAAGTACAACAAGTTGCCGACTGGATCACTAGTGATTATAAAACAAGTTAAGTTGTTTAGTTGTAAGATTCATTACAACAACCATAAACAAAACTAACTATAGAAAACCCTATAATTAAAACATTATAAAATTAATGCTTGCGACTACATAAGCTGCGCACTAACATATAAAACGTAGTTAGCGCTATGGGGTGCAACGCCTCTTGGCTTATCGGTAATCATATTGATAAGCACGCCCGTATTAACCGTCAGTGGGCAGCGCGACCAGACGGCAAGCCACCCAATCTTGCCGATGCACTATACTCCAAGCATGGCAAGGTAAGTTCGAGGACTTGCCCATGACTAGCACTACCTCTTCAATTAAATTACTGAACACTGCCGAAGCTGCCAATCTGTTGGGGTTGAAGAAAAACACCCTAGAGATATGGCGTTGGCGCGGCTGTGGTCCCGCATATAAAAAGATCGGAAATAGTGTTCGATATTCTGATAGCGACCTCCTGGATTACATAGAAAGCCAGACGCGAAACTCTACGTCAGAGCATGCAGTTTAATCCCTTCTTAGAGAGGCCCAAGGTACTGCCAATACTTTGGGCTTGTCGAAAAACATTAATCTTACCGCCGCTATACAAGATGTGGTTAAGCATCTGTACGCCTAGTGTAAGCATTAAGAAATTATTATGAGCAGCCCGACTGATCAAAAAAAAACCCAGACCGAGCAGCTTGGGGAAAAAAGTGCACACCCACAGGCCGCGCGCAACCCGAGCCAGCACCCTAGTAGCACTGCTACCGGGAACGCAGCTCCAGCGGCCCCACAGCCAGCGCGCTGGGTGAACATACCGCAGGAGCTAAAGCGGGCCAAGCAGTGGTGTATCGCTGGCTCTGATAAAGCACCTTACGGCGTGGGCAAAGATGGGACGCTGGTTAATATAAGCGTCCATGATCACCACAAGTTCATGGAGTTTGAAGATGCGGTTAAGACAGCAGCCGCTCACGATGCAGGTATTGGCTTTATACTTACCGAGCAAGATCCTTATACCTGCATAGACATTGATTACAAAGATGCGCGCAATGAGGATAACCCTGCTAAGCACACTACTCCGGAACAGCTTGAACGCTTCAATAAGATCATAGAGGCGTTCGACAGCTATACGGAACTGTCCCAAGGTGGTTTAGGCAGGCACGTTTGGTGCAAGGGTGGGCGTGGTGCAGGGGTACGCCGGGATGGTGTGGAGGTATACAGTAAAGAGCGTTTCATCGTCTGTACCGGAAACGTAATGAACGACCGGCCGCTTGAAGAACGCGGGGAGTTGGTTGCCCAGCTAGTGAGTGAGATTGAGCGTACCCGGGGCGCTAAGCTTGACCCTGCTAGCATGGAAGAAATGCCTGAGGATTACGACGATTCGGAAATACTTGAGCGCGCGCGTAACGCAGGTAACTCCGACAAGTTTAATGACCTCTATGAAGGTAATTGGGACAGTTATATAGAGTACCCCAGCCAGTCCGAAGCAGACCTGTCGCTCATGTCCATGTTTGCCTTCTACAGCCGCAGCAATGAACAGTGTAGACGCTTGTTCCGGGGTAGTGCGTTGGGTCAGCGGGATAAGGCTAGCAGGAATGACCGCTACCTTAACCGGACGCTGTCCATAGTACGGACGCGCCAGCAAGAGGAAGATGATCCCAACAAGGATTACCACATTAAACACGGCGAACAAGTTGCTGCCGTGCTCCTTGAAGCATTTAATCGACGCCAAGAGGAGCAGCGAGTAAACGAAAAGGCACAGGCGAAGAGCCGCATCAAAGTTAGCTCTGCTGCTGAGTTGGTGAAACGCCCTCCGGTACGCTGGCGCATACATGGAATCCTTCCGGAAGAAGGTTTCGCAGCTCTGTACGGCCCCCCAGCTTGTGGCAAATCTTTCCTCACGCTCGACATGCTGGCGCACATTGCAGCAGGCCAGCCTTGGTTTGGCCACAAGGTAAGACAAACGCCAGTCGCCTATGTGGCATTCGAGGGTGGGCACGGCGTGCCTCAGCGCGTCAGTGCGTTCCAAAAAGCACACTGGATGCCTGATCAGCTTAGCTTTATCGAAGCGCCCACAATCAGCCTTATTGAGCCCGCAGACCGTGACGCCTTGATTGAAGTGCTTCAACAGCACCTTCTGACAGGAGGTGTCTTATGTATCGACACACTTGCAGCCAGTGCCCCCGGTATTGATGAGAACAGTAGCGAGGGAATGGGCAAGCTTATCTCGGAGCTACAGACCATCCAACATGAGGTTGGCGGATGCATTCTTGTCGTTCACCACACGGGCAAGGACAGAGAGCGAGGCCTGCGCGGGTGGTCAGGCCTACAAGGGGCATTGGACGCGGCCATTGAAGTAGCCCGAGATAGCAGTGGAGTCCGGTCTTGGAAGCTCACAAAGGCGAAGGATGGCCAGGATGGCTGCGGTGAATCTTTTACCCTGAAGCAGGTATTAATCGATCACAACGAGGACGGAGATCCGATCACCTCGTGTGTCGTGGCGCTCGCCGCTCAGTACAACGCTAATGACCACAGTGTGCGAGTTGCTGAAGAGAATGACTTTGTGTGCGAGTGGGTGCGGAAAGAGGTCGAAGCGGGAAAGTTTCCGAGCGGGCGCTCACTTGAGAGGCAGCGAGATCAAATGAAACCACAGATACAGCTAACCCAAAAGCAATTGAGGGACGCCATTGCCAGGCTTGTCACCGAGGGGCGTCTGCAGGAGGAAAAAGAGAATGGAAAGCCATGGCTCAGCGCGGTTGAACGAATGAGGGCGCGTTAGTGCGTTGGGGTGCGTTGTCGGGGCGTTGGGTATCGTTAACGCCCTTTTCGCAGACCCATACGCACAGCACCCCCGAGGGGGTGCGTTGGTGCGTTATACCTATAAGCAACGCCCCTTTTTAACGCAACCCGAAAGCGGCGATCAGCCATGTAAAAATCGCCGCTTATCTCGGGTCGGGGGCGTTGCGCAGATAGTTCGGAAATCACCCGTCTTTTTAAGCTAAGCGCCATCGCTTTACCTACCGCCTTTTCTAACCATGTGTTCAATACACTGCCCCAGCATAACCGACGCCCCGCCATGCGCTCGTACAGGCCGCCTCCCCGGCTCACCCAGCACACACGCACTACCGAAACCCCGATCGCAGCCTGTGCGAGCTTGCTGGAGCCGTAGCACTGGCGCTGGGGGTTCGTTTTACCCGCCAATTACCACATGCCAGCGACAACGACCCGCTCCGCCCTCAGCATCATGCAACCCCCTCCTGTGGTCAATACCCGCAACCAAGCCCCCGCTGAAAGGCTGCCCAAGGTATTCCCTATAACATGTTTTTAATTACGCATCCTATTGTTTTTATTGTATTTTACAAATAACTACACTACTGTTTGTAGTGCATATGCAAGCATTGTGCCAACAATAGGGTAGCCAACATGAAAATCCGCTCAGACGTCACTCCGTCACTACATCCAGCTGTTATTGAGAACATCGAAAATTACTCTATCTATGAAGGATATCTTCGAGGAGCTCGCGAAGCGTTCGAACTCGTTTATACAGAGCTAGGTGCAATCCATGATGCAAGGCTAAGTGTGGCTAAGAACCCCACACTGAACGAAGCCGCCAAACTTCTGACAGTCGCCGAATTCGCCAGCAAACGCCAAGATAAAATCACTCGCAGCTTTGATATGGCGAGAGAGCATCTGATCTCTGCCGCAAACGCAGCCGAGACTGCGCTTAACGAGCCAATGAAAGCACCAGCTCACTCTGCAATTAGTGCGGAGATTAGAGCCCATGCAAAAGGCCTTTCAGATAAAAATCGCTCGGCTTTTATCAACCATGCCCTAGCTTCAGAAGATGTCCAAACCCTGTCCGCAATGCTTGGCGCACCCGGTTATTTGAGCGGCCTTAAAGAAGTATATCGGACAGCCTACACCCGTTCCTTTCACGAGCAACAGAATCCCAACCTAGTCAAACGCCTTGATGCCACCAAACGTGCTTTAACTCTTATTGATAAATACTCACCTCTTATCTGGAGCGAGGTAACCAAAGCTGTTGGCGCTACCTGGGATGAGGTGAACCACATCAAGAAAGCAAAGGATGAGGCAGAGCGAGCCTTCCAGGCGGTTTAATTAAGCTCTTTTTTACCTGCAAAAAACAGGAGCGGCACCATGCCTACGACAGAACATCTTTGGAAACCGGGACAATCTGGCAACCCTAATGGGCGCCCGAAAGGGACTTTAAACAAGAAGACTCAAATTGCGGCTGCATTAATGGAAAGTGGCAAAGAAATTGCTCGCGTGGTCTGCGAAAAGGCACTTGAGGGAGACATGCAAGCGGCGAACATTGTACTTAGCCGTTTACAGCCGCCCCTCAGGTCACGGGCGGAACGAGTCAACTTCCAACTTGATCCTGACGCCCCCTTGACTCAGCAGGCACGCCAAGTTCTTGAAGCTGTATCGACGGGTGATATTGATCCTGAGACTGGAAAGCTATTAATCGATAGCATCAGCTCCTTTGCGAAGCTGCGTGAGCAAGATGAGCTTGCCACGCGCCTTGAAGTAATAGAAATGACTTAACCGAGCTCATGCTATTCCGCCACCGCCCTTACCTGTGGGAGTACCCAAATGAACGACTTGCCAACTCTTCGCTATGAAGACCACAGGGGGCTCCGGGTTTTTGCGACAACAGACGACCCTGACCAATATATTTTTAAGGTCGGAAAACTTACCAATCTAGTTACGCAAACAGGCCCCCACTGCACCCCGCAACAACTGTATACGGCAGTGCTTGAGGGAATCGAAGAAGCAAAAGCGCAACTTCGGCGGGAACGCCCCCATCTCTTTGAGGATAATTTTTTTGGGCAGTTCGCTACCGTAGTTGCTTGGAGAGGTGAAATGAAAGGTGAAACACTGCGCCGCTTAGAAGCAGCCGAAGGTGGGTTAGCGGGATTAGACCGCTGGGTACGCGAGCAAAGTTATGAAGACGTACTGGCAAGTTCTTTCTGGCTCCAGGCTGAAGGCCCAGACCACATGACGCGGGTGCGAGCGCTTAGCAAGCTGGCGGACATCTATGGCATTACGGCCCGCGAGCCAATTCGAGACGGCAATGGTGGCGTTGTGCTCATCGAGGCTACCTAAACTGGCACAGGCGACGATCGATAACCGTCAGGGCATTATTGCTGCCGGTATTCTAGCTGGCCTTGAGCTGCCGCTGCTGGAGGCGTGTTAAAGCCGCATTGACGCTTGAGCCTACCACTCTCGCGAGTTGCACTGGGACAGCGTTCCCAATTTGACGCATGGCCTCTCCCCAAGCTCCTTCTAAGTTGTAGTCGTCAGGGAAAGTCTGTACGCGAGCACTTTCTCGCACAGTAAAATATCTTATGGAATCATCTTCAAACCGAATCATATTCTCGCCACCCGGAACCCCGTGCCCGCCAGCCTTGAGCGTTTTTGACGGCTCATCAATAGGGCTGCCTGTGTGACCAGGGTAACTCCTTGCTCCGCCTTTAAACTCGTGATTGAGGTGGTTGCTTGCAGATGAGTGCTTAGGGTCAGGTAAGTCGGCAAGCGCATCCCGTACCGTCACCCATGGCTTTTCTGTTGGCTCAAACATTCCATATAGACTCCGCAGAGCTTTAACACATTTAAAAGTCTTGGGATCAAGATCAGGCGGAACCATGTTATGCCGCTTCCAATAGTCACCGGTAACCCATTTGCTCCAGAGCAACGCATCCTGTGAATGGGTTGGGTCAGGGAAAGACCAGTCTACATCTAGGTCAGAGCGAAAACCGACGATAAAGACACGCTCTCGTTTTTGCGGTACGCCATAGTTGGCGGAATTGAGCAACCTAAAGCAAACTTTGTATTCCAGCTCCGTTTCACCCCTGCTTGTGTGATGCTTTTCGAGCTTCGACAAGTGCTCAGTCCAGCAATCAGCGCCATTCCTTTTAAGAAGAGGGTACTGTAGTTGCAGGAGAATATATTCAAAATACTCAGCAAACGACTTGCGAAGCAGACCCTTAACATTTTCAAAAATGAACGCTTGGGGCTGGAGTTCGCGAATTGCTCGCACGGCTTCGGGAAATAGGTCTCGGTCGTCGTTAAACGCCTTATGGCTACCCCCTAAGGAAAAGGGCTGGCAAGGTGGCCCGCCCGATACGAGAGTGACATCTTCCTTAATGGACGTGTAGTCGAACTTGCGGATGTCGCCAGTATGAATGGACGCCCCACTTTTTCCGAGATAGTTGGCAGCTAGTGTTTTGCAGGCATCACGATTGTTCTCAATGATAAAAGCAGGCTCAAAGCCTGCTTGCTCTAGGCCGATTGCAAGCCCTCCGCCACCGGCAAATAGTTCAACTGATCTCATTAAACTTATCTCATTCTGTAACTACAAATTTTCTCAGCTATCTGGTTTCTATCTCTGGGGGCGCCGGTGAGTTTATGAAGCCAAGGACGACCGGGGTGCAGAGTGTCCCATTCAGAGGGCTGCTGGTTTAACCTTCCCTCTCCGGGAGTATGGATTCCAAAGCCGTCAATATATGAGTTCCATAGCGGGTGGAACATGCGAATCAGCGTCGATTCCAGTGCTGGTATCAGATCTTCCCCGATACCTGTCATCACCATAAATCTACACTTGAAGTACTCGACGGGCAAACCACCCTGCTCCATGCTTCTCTTGTGCTCAAGGAGCCTATTACGAAGCTGCCTTTTTGCAGTAGTTGATTTGCCTTGTCTTGATCCAGATGGCACCGCTTTCCCAACATAAATCGGGTAGTCATCAGAAAGCACCCCGTTATAGATCGTATCTGCGCCGCTGTCGACATAAATGGCGTAAACGCCTACCCCAGTGAACATCGGGAGAGAGCTGATGGGGTACTGTTCGGTGCTCAAAAAATGCTTCGCTGCTGGCACCAAAATTTTATCTATAAGCTCTTCATCAATAGGAAGTACGTTATTACTACTGTCAAAACTCATTATTGCTGATCCTTTGGGTAATAGGATCAACTTATCAGGGCTAAGAAAAAATAGAAAGAAGGGCTTATATAAGCTACGGATAAGCACACATGAAGGCCGTTCTGCTCATATGAAAAAGCCCCAGGCCGTGTGACCTAAGGCTTTGAACTGAAGGGCCTTGCTAGACTTGAATCAGTGGATAATCGATTATGAGTCGAGTGCTCTAACTAAGTGGGCTAAAAGCCGATACTGCAAGTTACTTGCCTACATTATGACTACATGATCAGAAGAACACGATGACTAAATACTTATAAGCTATTGATTTAATTGGTGGGCCCAGTAGGACTTGAACCTACGACCAAGGGATTATGAGTCCCCTGCTCTAACCAACTGAGCTATAGGCCCGAAAAGCGTGCATATAATAGCGAATGTAACGGGGCTAGGCTACCCCCTAGCGGCGCTATCTTGTAGTGATAGCGGCACTTTTTTGTTGCACTTATTTCAAGCCATGGGGTCTGCTAGTGAGTTCCTAATGCGGAGACGCGCTGTGAAAGCTTTGATTGCTCTTATCCCACTGCTGTTGGCGGTGCCGGTTCATGCGGATTGGCAGCTAGATCCTGCTCAGTCACGGGTGCAGGCGTCGATTACTCAATTAGATGGTGAGGCCCCGCAAACCCATCACCATCAGGTCAATAATTTGCAGGGCGATATTTCCGCCGATGGCACCCTGCGCCTGCCGCTGCGCTTGAGTCAAACAGACCTGCTTAGCCGCTTTGGCGACCTGCCGCCTTGGGTGGGCCTGCTGGCTAATACCACGCTGGTAACGTTGGTCGCACAAATGCCGCCGGAACGGCTGGATGGTTTAGATATAGGTGAGTCTATGGTGGAAACGCTCACCTTTCGCGTGCAAACCGACATGATTAACCAGGAAGAGGCGGTGCCCCTGCGCTTTACCCGTGAAGGGTTGAATGAAGTGCGCGTTACCCATGCCGAACCGATGGCCATGGATGGCAGAGCGTTGATGGCAAACGGAACGGTGCGAACCGTGCTCTCAATGCTGGGCTACCAAGAGATTGACGAGCATGTGCCCGTCACCCTAAATGCTCTTTTAGTTAACCGCTAAGGCGCTGAATGGCGCTTTTCGTGGCTGAGTACTTCTACATCCCCTGCTTGGGCATCGCCCGTTTGTACTCGCCACTGCGCGGCGTAGTGGCCGTTAGCTTCTAATAGGATTGAGTGGCTGCCGCGCTCGGCTACTTGGCCTTGCTCAATCACTACGATTTCATCGGCGTGAACGATGGTCGAAAGCCGGTGGGCAATCATAATCACCGAGCGGCCATGGGCGATGCGCTTTAGTGAACGCTGAATAGCGGCTTCAGTTTCGTTATCCACCGCGCTAGTGGCTTCATCTAGCACTAGAATAGGCGGATCTTTAAGCAGCGCCCTGGCCAGCGAAAGCCGCTGGCGCTGGCCACCAGAAAGCCGCACGCCCCGTTCGCCTACCGGTGTATCCAGTCCTTGAGGCAGCACTTCAATAAAGCTCCACGCCTCGGCAGTTTTTGCGGCATCGATAATGTCTGCATCCTCGGCCTCGGGTTTGCCGTAGGCGATATTGTCACGAATGCTACCTTCAAACAGGTACACATCCTGGCTGACCAAACCAATCGCTTGGCGCAGCGAATGCATGCTGACCTCAGTGATCGGCTGGCCGTCGACCAGTACGCGGCCGTTTTCGGGGTCATAGAAACGCAGCAGTAGTTTAATCAATGTTGATTTACCGGAACCTGTCGCTCCCACCAGCGCCAAGGTATTACCAGCTGGCACGTGCAGGTCAACGCCTTTCACCCCAACTTGGCTTGTTGCGTACTGGAAGCTCACTGCCTCAAATCGCACCTCGCCTTTGATTGGCGCGGCCAGGGCCGTTGTGCTGTCGTCTTTAACCGTAATAGGCACTTCCAGCAGGTCGAGAATCCGTTTGGTGCTGGCCATGGCGCGCTCGAATAGGTCAATCACCTGGGCAAGACCGGTAAGCGGCCACAGCAACCGCTGGGTCAGAAATACCAGCACCCCATAAGCGCCCACGTTTAAGGTACCGTTCAGCGCCATCATGCCGCCCACCGTAAAGGTAGCGAGAAAGCCCGCTAGAATCGCCATACGGATCACTGGAATAAACGCGGAGCTAACCCTAATCGCCCGACGGTTGGATTCCACATAGGCTTCGCTGGCATCGCGTAGCCGTTCGGCTTCTCGCACTTCGCTGGTAAAGCTTTTAATAGTGGCAATGCCACTCAGGTTATTAGAAAGACGGCTGGCAAGATCACCGACCTTCTCGCGCACGTCACTGTAAAGTGGCCCGGCTTTGCGCTGGAAGAAGAACGCGCCCCAGATGATCAGTGGAATGGGGGTGAACGCCAGTAGCGCGATAAGCGGTGACAGCACAAAAAACACCGCCCCCACCGCCACTACGGTTACACCCACTTGAATCAGCGCGTTGGCACCGCCGTCCAAGAAGCGCTCCAGCTGGTTCACATCGTCGTTCATAGTGGCGACCAACTGACCAGAGCTTTTCGATTCGAAAAACGCCATATCCAATCGCTGGGCATGCTCGTAGGTGTCCTGGCGCATATCCGCCTGCAGCCGCTGGGCTAAATTGCGCCACAGGATTTGGTAGAGATATTCAAACAGCGACTCCCCCGCCCAAATAAAGAACGTCAGCACCGCGAGAATGGTAATTTGCTCTTGGGGCGACTCGAACCCAAGCCGCGCTACAAAACTGTTTTCTTGGTTAACCACCACATCTATCGCCACGCCGATGAGAATTTCCGGGGCAATATCGAACAGCTTGTTAATCATCGAGCAGAGTGTGGCTGCGGCTATCCGCCGCCGGTAGCCTTTGGCGTAGCGCAGCAGTCGCACAAGTGCTTGAAAGCTTTGGCTGTGAGTTCCCTGATTTTCTGAAGGTTGAGCGTGAGAGTCCGGTGGAGAAGAAGCCACATCGTTTCCTTTTTGGTTGTTATTGGTGATAGCGCCTAAATGCCGTTAGGCAGGCGAGCTAGGCGAGAAAACAGGGTTGAGTGGCCGCAGCCACCAGGGCCAAACCCCCAACACTGTAGGCGTGAATAACGATGCTCAAGATCTCCTGTACCCACGTTCAATGAACCGCACATTGGGGACGCTGCAGTATTAATTTAATTAGCAGTCTCAAAAATTAATAGCTAATTATTAGAATCAACTCACGTTCGAGATTAAGCAACGCAACGTTCGATGATACAGCCTCGCAAATGGGAACTTTTCTTCTTAGAATCCCCACCTCTCTTGATAATCATTTTCATTAGCAAGTAGGTTTCATCTTAGGGGATCACCATGCCACGCTTTACTCGCACCGCCTTAGCCAGCGCCGTCGCTCTTAGCGTTACTGCCACCGTGGCCAGCGCTCAAGAAAATGCCCAGCTTAATAACATGGTGGTGACTGCAGCGGGCTATGAGCAGTCGTTAAATAACGCACCTGCCAGTATTTCTGTGGTCACCCGTGAAGAATTAGAGCAGAAGCAGTTTTCTAACATTGCGGAAGCAATTGCAAATGTTCCTGGTGTCGATGTACGTTCAGGCACCGGTAAAACCGGTGGTTTAAATATCTCTATTCGCGGCATGCCAAGCGCCTATACGTTGATTTTAATTGATGGCCGTCGCCAGAATGCATCGGGAGACGTTACTCCTAACGGCTTTGGCGAAACGTCTACTAGCTTCATTCCGCCGCTTTCCGCCATTGAGCGCATCGAAGTTATCCGTGGCCCAATGTCGACGCTGTATGGCTCCGATGCTATGGGTGGGGTCATCAATATTATTACCCGTCGGGTGAGCGATAGCTGGGCGGGTTCGGTAACGGTAGAGAACACCTTTCAGCAAGACCGCGACGCGGGCAACAGCTCGGCAATCAACCTATACACTTCGGGGCCTTTAGTTGAAGACACCGTTGGACTGCAGTTACGTGGCCGTTTGTTCGACCGCGATAGCTCTGAGCGCATGATTGAGAATGGATCTGGTCGCGACCCCCGCCCTTCTGAAGCGCGCATTTACTCCCTCGGTGGGCGCTTAAATATCACCCCAGACGATACCAACGAACTTTGGATTGACCTTGAGCGTTCGCGCCAAACCTTCGACAACAGCGATGGCCGTCTAGGTAATCTTGATACCCCGGCGCGGGTCTTCGGCTACGAAGACGAACTACGCTTTAACCGCGACCAAATTGCCCTGGGCCATACCGGTCGTTTTGATGCAGGTACCTGGGAAAGCAGTATTACTCGCAATACCACTGAAACACTGGGCCGCACGCTGCCGGCCGGTAATGCACCTGACTACGGCTATGTAGCCCAAGGCGGTGAACCGCGGCTATTGGAAAACCGTGACATCGTGGTAGACAGTAAATTTGTTGCTCCGCTGGGTGACCACATAGTGACTGTGGGCGGTCAGTACACTGATGCCAAGCTTGAAGACGGTACCGCGGGCAACCAAGCATTTGAGCAAACCAGCTGGGCGGCCTTTGCCGAAGATGAGTGGCTGCTACGCGACGATCTAGCGCTAACCGTAGGTGGCCGGTATGAACACCACGACGCCTTTGGTGGCCACTTCAGCCCCCGCGGCTATCTCGTCTGGAATACCACTGACCAGTGGACGCTAAAAGGTGGCATTAGCCAGGGTTATAAAACACCAACATTGAACCAGCTCCAGGACGGTGTTAACGGCTTTACCGCGCAAGGTGCCACCGTGACAATCGGCTCGCCAACGCTAGAGCCAGAAAAAAGTACCAATTACGAAATTGGCGCTATCTATGACAACCTAGCTGGCTTCTCAGCGGGTGCTACAGTGTTCTTTACTCAGTTCCGTGACCGAATTGCAGACGCTGCTGATATTCCCAACTGCCAGTTTGTGGACAGCAACGGTAACACCCCTAACGCAGGGCTCGCTAACTGCTTAAGCGTGGGTAACTTTACCCAACAAGAGAACTTTGGACAGCTGACCAATATTGATAAAGCGGAAACCCGGGGCGTTGAATTAACGGCCAGCTACCAGCTAGCACCCGCCTGGCATATCAGCGGCGGCTATACCTTCACTGACTCTGAAATCACCTCGGGCGAAAATGAAGGCCAAGTGTTAACCAATACGCCTGACCACAAACTAACCGCTGACCTTACCTGGGCAATTAACGACCGCTGGAGCACCACGCTAGAGGGCGAATACTACTCCTCCCGCGAACGCTTCTCCGCCGGACTACCTACCTCAGGCGAAACGCTTTCGCTCTACCAGCAGTTGGGCAATAAGCTAGACGGCTATGAGTTATTTAACCTGCGTAGCTCCTACCGCTTCAGCGACAACGTTCGTTTGACCGGTACCATCTATAACTTGCTAGATAAGGACTTTACCGTCTCTGATACCTTCGAGCACAACGGCGAAACGCTACGCGCCTATCGCTTCACACAAACTGGCCGCGCCACTGATGGTATCGCGCTTGATGGCCGCAGTTTCTGGGTATCCGCTACCTATGAGTTTTAATCGGCATTAAAAAACAGCTGCTTGTTTTTTCTATGCTGACTGAATGCCCTGGCCCAGCGCCGGGGCTTTTGCTTTTCCTGTGGTTAAACGGTAAACACCTTGTTGGGTGCAAACACGTTTAGACGAAACACGCTTCGCTCTGAAGCCTGCGTCCGCAGGTAAGCCAAGACAGAATACAAATGCATATTATTTTCATTCTCATGAATAGATGGCACAATACACGGCTTACCTTTGCCCAACGGGCCTAGCCATGTATGACTTTGATGAACTTACCGCCTTTGCCGACGTAATGGCTACAGGCAGCTTAACCCGCAGTGCTCAGAAGCTGGGGCTAGCCAAATCGACGCTTAGCCGACGTATTAGTCAGTTAGAAACCAGGCTGAACCAGCCGTTATTAAGGCGTCAGGCTAACCGCTTAATACCCACCGAAGCGGGGCAGCTTTTTCACGGCTACTGTAACGAACTTCTCGCCATGGCAGCGCACAGTCGCGAAGCGCTCTCCGAGCTGCGCGAAGAGATCAGCGGCAACATTACGCTTGAAGTTCATGGGGTGTTAGCTCGTTGGATAGCCAGCGTGGTAAATGATTTTTTAAAGCATCACTCCAAGCTGGAACTGACCCTGCATACCCTCGAAGCACCGCCAACCAAAATGCACAGTAACAGTGTTCATATATGGCTGGGTGCGCCTCATGAGTGCGGGCTAAACCAAGAGCTGCTAGGGCATTTATCCCACGGCCTTTACGCAAGCCCTGGCTACCTTGCTGATGCAGGCTATCTTGATCACCCAAAACAGCTGGAAACCCACGCCTGGGTTGATTTACTGGACACCGCCGCCAGTGGTTTATTGCTCCATCACAATAACGGCAGTGACTATATGTTTAGCCCCCCGCGCTCTCGGCTGCGGGTTGACTCAATTGCGCTGCATTTAGACGCCATTGCCTGCGGCCAAGGGGTCGGGCTTTTGCCCCACTGGCTAGTAGAGAACCGCGAACAGCATCATCCTGGCGAACTCACTCACTGCCTACCAGGCTGGGAGCCTACCCCACTGCCTATCACGATGCTCTACGCCTACGGCCATCACTCTCGCCGGGTCAACGCCCTACTGGAGTTTCTACGCGAGCAAGCCCCCCTCGCCTGGCAGAACCAGCCAGCGCTAGCCACGAACGAATAGCGAATTCACCTTGCCAGTTAGCGGCCTAATTACCCACAATAAGCGGCTTGATATCGCCAAGGAAAGCACATGCTTGCTGAACTGTTTGCCGTTATGGCCCCTGTGCTTGCTGGCGCAGGGTTGGGTTTTTGGTGGGTTCGCTTAGGGCACCCCTACCCTGTCGACTTTATTACCCGCCTGGTATTTAACATCGGCACACCCGCGCTTGTGCTGGCCTCCCTGTCAGGTGCTGATATTGATGCCAGCACCTTCGGCCGTACTATGCTGGCAACCTCCTTGGTGATGCTCACCATGGGAGCCGCCACCTTTATCGTGGCCAAACTACTGCGGCGTGACTGGCGAGTGCTTCTCTCACCCATGATGTATCCCAATACAGGGAACATGGGGCTGCCTGTGGTGCTCTACGCTTTCGGCAGCGCCGGTTTCGCCTATGGGATTACCGTGATGGTCACGGTTTCCCTGTTTCAATTCACCCTGGGCACTGCCATGAGCAGCAGCGGTAACCCATTTAAATCCCTGGTTAAAACACCCACGGTCTATGCCATTGTTATCGCCATGGTGTTGCTACTCACCGATACCTCCCTCCCCCCCTGGTTAGCCAATACAGTGGACTTAATGTCAGGGTTTACCGTACCGCTCATGCTCATCACCCTTGGGGTTTCCTTGGCCAGCATTCAAGTTAAAAGCTTGCGGTCGGGACTTGGATTTAGCCTGGTGCGCATTCCGCTCGCAGCAGTGATTGCGTGGCTAGTGGGCGGTTGGTTAGGGCTCCCCCCCTTGGCGCAAAGCATATTGATACTGCAAATGTGCATGCCGGTAGCGGTCATTAACTACTTATTTGCCCAGCGATCTCAGCGTGAGCCCGCCTACGTTGCCAGCCTCGTGTTTTGCTCTACGCTGCTTGCGCTCTTTTATCTTCCCATTGTGTTAGCGCTACTTATGTAGCGCTCTACAAGGAACCCCACCCTCAGGAGAGAGTCACTGCTAGACTTATGATGCTTATGCGCAACGCTGACCGCTGATAGAGGGAACACCATGAACACGATACGCCAGACTGCCCAGATAGCTCGTTTACCCACTTTTTTAAGCGCCCGCTGGCTCACCCCGGCCATTTCTGGGCTGCTATTAGCAGGCAGTATCAGCGCGGCGCAGGCAGAAGTGGTTCATGAATCTATTAGCACTGAGCATGTAGATATCTCCATCGAGCGAGTAGCTGGAGGGTTTCAAAACCCCTGGGCAGTAGCGTTCCTTCCCGATGGCCGATTTTTAGTTAGCGAGCGGAGTGGCCAGCTAAACCTCGTGGCCGCTGAGGGCGGAGACCCCCAGCCCCTCGAAGGAATGCCCAGCGTTAACCATCACGGCCAAGGGGGGCTGCTCGACGTAGTGCTCCACCCAGATTTTGGTGACGGGGAAAACGACTGGGTTTACTTTACCTGGAGCAAACCCGATGGCAACGCTAGCCGCTCAGCACTGTCCCGAGTGAAGTGGCAAGGCGATACGCTTGGTGAAGTAGAGCACTTGTTTGAGCAAGATCGCGCTTCCTCACCTGGACGCCATTACGGCTCACGACTGGCATGGCTAGAGGACGGCACCCTACTGATGAGCATTGGCGACCGCGGGACTACCTCGCGTGCCCAGCAGAGCGACGATCATGCAGGCACGACGCTACGACTCACCGACACCGGCGGCGTACCCAGCGATAACCCCTTTGTTGATGACGACAGTACCTTGGATGAAATTTACACCCTGGGTAATCGCAATATTCAGGGCATGACGGTCTTGAGCAATGGGCAAGCCTGGGTCTCTGAACACGGACCTCGCACCGGCGATGAGCTGAATCTTATTGAGCCAGGCAATAATTACGGCTGGCCAAAAGTTAGCCAGGGCAATGATTACGCCACTAACCAGCCAATTGGCGTAGACTCCCTGCCCGGCATGGTTGACCCGGTCTATGTATTTGAAGGTCGTTTTGCCCCCTCGGGTTTGGCCGAGGTCACCAGCGCTGCGTTTCATGCTTGGCAAGGGCATTTATTAGCTGGCGGGTTGGCCAGTAATACGCTGCTGCGCCTAGCGTTAGAAGAGGGTCACGTGGTCGATGAAGAGCAAATTCTAAAGGGCGAGTTGGGCAGAATCCGCGATGTGCGCCAAGGGCCGGACGATGCCATTTACTTGCTTACCGATAGTAACCAAGGCAGTCTTTATCGCTTGCAGGCGGCGAACTAATCAACTGCCAGGTTGCGCTTGGAAAAAGGGCAAGTGTTGTTTATAAGCCCTGTTTTATAACCACCTACACGAACACGGATGCTCGATGCGACTACGTAACTTAATTATCTTAACGGTGATTGTCCCGCTGTTTATCGTGTTGGTGGTGTTTAGTCTTGTGGCTATTAAGTCCCTGGAAGATAACGTTCGCTCCAAGCTACAAACGGAAGTCGAAATTATAACCCGAGCGCTGAGTTCCTCATTGAGCTACGCCGTTGCCCGGGATAGCGGGACGCCATTGGAAGAGGCGCTGCAATCCGCCTTCTCTTTCCACCGCATCTACGGCGCTTACGTGTTTGATACCCAAGGTCGGGAGGTCTACGGACTCGGGCTGGGTAAAAACCTGTTTACCCCAGAAGAGATCCGCCAAGTTATCGAGCGAGACGATCTTTACAGTAACTATCGCCAGCATGAAGGGTGGAACTACTACTCCGCATTGACGCCACTACGCAACCAGGACGGCACGGTTCAAGGCGTGCTTCAGGTGAACCGACTCAATACGGGCATCGAGAATTACACCGGCTTTATTAGTATTGTTGCGGTACTGGTGTTTGTCATCGGCGCGGCGGGTATTGTTTTCAGTATTTGGTGGGGGTTTCGCCACTATATCGAGCGGCCACTCAACCGCCTGCTACACGTAATGCTATTAGTAGAAGGTGGCGACCGCAGCCAGCGTGCAACAGAGGATGGCCCAACGGAGTATCGCCGCTTAGCCTCCGGCCTTAACGGTATGTTAGACGCCATGGCAGAAAAAGACCGCGATATTGACGCCCGCCAACGGCGTGAGATTGAGCTGGAAAAACGCCTACGCAAATCTAAAAAGCTTGCCGAACTAGGCGTACTTGCCGCCGGGGTTGCCCATGAAATCGGCGCACCGCTCACCGTTATTAACGGTCAAGCTCAGCGCTTAGCGCGCCGGGATGTCATTGGCGATGACGAACGGGCAAAACTGGGGCGCATACGTGGGGAAGTCGAACGGATTGTTGAAATTGTCCGCCAACTGATGGAGTTAGGCCGGCAACATAACGTAGAGAAAGGTAATCAAGCCCTCGATCAGCTTATTCTAAGCGCCAGCGAGTTAGTGGAAGAGGAGCTTGAGCCTAGAAATATTCGCTTAGACATTGATCTTCCTTCCCCTTCACCCCATTTATTGGTTAACGGGCAGCAAATTGTGCAGGTGTTAACCAATTTATTACGCAATGCCGCCCAAGCGCCTGACGTGAGCCGTATTCAGGTGCGTGCAGCACAGCATGGTGAGGAGTTAACGCTGTGGGTAGAAGACGACGGGCCGGGCATCCCTCCATCAGATCACCACAAAGTATTTGACCCTTTCTTCACCACTAAACCAGTGGGCCAAGGAAGCGGATTGGGGCTTTCGATGGTGCATCGCATTATTAACGACCACGGCGGGACGATTGGTGTATTTAACAGCGGCCTTGGTGGCGCTGGCTTTGAAATTACGCTACCCCTTAGTGAAACCGCATCCGCTTGAGGACAACGTTTGTGACCCATCAGGAACACCCTTTACCTTTATTGGTGGTGGAAGATGACGCCGCTATACGTGAGTTACTAGAGGAAGAACTCAACGACGCGGGCTACCAAACGCTAGGCGTTCCCAGTGCAGAAGACGCCCTAGCACTACTGAGCCATACTCCCGTGGCAATGATGATTACGGATGTACGCCTTCCCGGAATGACCGGCATCCAGCTTCTTCAGCAGCTGCGTAATAGCGGCAGCGAACTTGGCATTATTGTTATCACCGCATTTGGCACGATTGATCAGGCGGTGGAAGCGCTTAAACTTGGTGCAGATGACTTTCTCACCAAACCACTCGATTTAGACGCCATCCGTGAAGCTGTTTTTCGTGTGCTTGAGCGCCAGCGTTTGTCGCTTTCCCATGAAGAGAGCGAGGTAAACCATTTCCATGGCATTGTAGGCAAAAGCAATGTCATGCAGTCCCTGTTTCACGATGCCTCAAGGCTTGCCAAAAGCGATGCGCCCATTCTGATCCTGGGTGAAAGCGGTACCGGTAAAGAGCTACTTGCCCGCGCCATTCATCAAGAAAGCCCCCGCCACGATGCACCGTTTGTGCCGGTTAACTGCGCCAGCATTCCTGCGGACTTGATGGAAAGCGAGTTTTTTGGTCATGTTAAAGGGGCGTTTACCGGTGCTAACGAAGCCAGGAAAGGGCTTTTCCATAGCGCTCAAGGCGGCAGCCTGTTTCTAGATGAAATTGGTGAAATGCCCATTAACCTACAAGCCAAGCTACTGCGTGCATTACAGGAAAAAACCGTGCGCCCGGTGGGGGGCGAGCGCGAAGAAGCCGTAGATGTGCGCATTATTGCTGCCACGCACCGGAATCTTGAGAAGGAGATTGAGCAAGAGAATTTTCGCAGCGACTTATTCTACCGCCTAGAAACCTTTTCGTTACGCATTCCACCGCTACGAGAGCGTGGTAGCGACATCGAGCATCTGATTTTTGCACTAATTGACAAGCTTGCAGACGCCCAGGGCAAACACATTGAGCAGATCGAACCAGACGCACTCAATAGCCTGTTGAGCTACACCTACCCGGGGAATGTGCGTGAGCTTGAAAATGCCATTATGCGTGCCGTTACGTTAAGTGAGGAAGGGGTTCTGCAGCACCAAGACCTACCCGAGCGGCTTCGCGAACACACCAGCCAAGAGAGCGGTAGCGAAATAACACCTACGCTAAGCGGCGAAGTCTTACCTGGCAGCCAAGTTCCTGCCCCTGCCCCTGTCCGCTGGCCAAGCCTTGAGGAAGTAGAGAAACGTTATATTCGAAAAGTGCTTGAAGCTACCGGCGGCAACAAACGTCGCACAGCTGAAGTACTGGGCATTGCTCGTCGAACACTCTACCGTCGCCTGGAAGATGATGGGGAGTAGCCTTAATGCCCCTATCCAAAATACCCCTATCCAACATATGTCATAAGCAAGACGTCTTTAGCCAGAAAAATGTTATCCCGTAAACGACGATCGCCATAGCTAAGCCCCTGGGCGTCGCTATGGCGGAGTACATTCATCGTGTAGGAAACAAGTGTTCTACTACCCCTATTACATAACCTTATAAGTCATCGCTTGGCGCTTCACCAGCGTCTTCATTCGACATGGGGCCCTGGCTCATTGGCTGCTCAGGCTCTGGCTGGGCTTCTTCGTTTGGCGGCGAGTCACCGCCACAGCCCGCAAGCCCTAGGGTACCGAGGGCTAACATTGCGCTAAGAAGTAAGGCGCTTATACGGCGACTCGGGTGGGTAGACATCATGTCGTGCTCCTTCCTTTGATTTTAGGGGGTTGTGCTAACCGCCTTTTCAACATAGCGGCTTACTGGATCATTTACCAAATTCAACGTCCGTCCCTCAACACTAGTCACTTCATTACAGTTAGCAGGCAGAGCCCCGGCGAAATTAAATCACTAATGAGTGACTATTACAGCGACAAAAAAAACCCCCGCGGGCGCGAGGGAAAAGGATGATAAACCGTGTGGAGCAGCCGCAGGGAACAGACAGCTGTATCGGCTTATCATCGTAGGGAGCGGTAACAATTACTGGCCTTGAGTTAACTCATCGTCATCATCATCTGCACCGGGCATAGGTTCGGCGCCTTCACCAAAACCTGGCTCTTCGTCAGGATCAGTGGCATTCATACCTGATTCTTCACCTGGCATAGGCTCTTGTGAAGAGGTTGCATTATCATCAAGGGCAGGATCATCCATCGTAGGGTCTTGCATACCTGGATCATCTGTCATGGCAGGTTCATCGCCCATGGCAGGTGCCTGACCCTCGTTAGTCGTTGCATCCTGCTCCATCGGCTCTGGCTGCTGCGCTGGTGGTAACTCATCATCGTTATTACCACAACCGGCAAGTGCCAAGGTACTTACGGTAGCCGCCAACATGCAAAGCGTTAATACGCGTGGGCGCTTGATGGCCGATTTCGTTTGCTTATCCATAAGGCTTGCCTCCGTTAAAACTTATATAAATCGCTAATGCAGCAACTGACTAGTTCCACAAAAAACACGTTTCTGCACATGTATGTGTTTGTACGTGCCACCTAATGAGAGCTTAGACAGCGTTCTACATTTTGCGTTAAACAATTAACATTTAAAGATTGTATTAAAATCTAAACAACACCCTTCATATAACATGCCAAAGAACACAAAAAAAAATAAAAATAATTAAAATCAGCCACTTATAAAAAACAAAACAAAGAGATACGCCTATTATTTTACTACATTGATGGGTTAATTTTGACACATGTAGCGTTTATTGCCCGCCCACCCTGAGCCTTTGTGACACACGCCCCTCACTTATGTATAATAATTGTTAATACATTTATACAGTTAACATTAACTTATACTTATGAATCGACGCCTGTGACTGCTTTTAAAAGCCATTGGTGTAAGAGGGTTCATACTCCATAAAAGGCATCACTGATGGAAGAGACACGCCCTGTCAAAATTCAAGTGCGCGGCTTAAGCAAAGTATTTGGCAAGCAGCCTCAAAAAGCATTGGAACTACGTAATCAGGGGTTGAATCGTTCAGATATTCTTGAAAAAACCGGCCAGACCTTGGGCCTGTCAAATATCTCCTTCGATGTCTTTGAAGGCGAGCTACTGGTTATCATGGGCTTGTCAGGCTCCGGCAAGTCAACCTTAATTCGCTGCCTTAATCGCCTTATTGATACCACCGAAGGCGAGATCATTATTGACGGTGAAAACATTCCTGCGCTGGGGGAAAAAGCGCTGCTGGAGTGCCGCCGTCGCCACTTCTCTATGGTATTTCAGAATTTCGCGCTCTTTCCTCACCGTACCGTGCGGCAAAACGCCGAGTTTGGGCTTGAAATTCGCGGGGTAGACAAAGCAGAGCGTCAGAAAACTGCTCAGACCGCCCTCACCCAGGTGGGGCTTGATGGCTGGGAAGAAGCGTACCCTAATCAACTTTCTGGCGGTATGCAGCAGCGCGTTGGCCTTGCCCGAGCACTAGCGAACGACTCCAGCGTATTGTTGATGGATGAAGCATTTTCAGCGCTTGACCCATTAATACGTAAAGATATGCAGCAAGAACTTATTCAACTGCAGTCTAAAATGCAGAAAACCACGGTCTTCATCACCCACGACTTAGACGAAGCACTCAATATTGGCGACCGCATCGTGCTGTTGAAAGATGGTGAAATCGTCCAGATTGGCACCCCTGAAGAGATTTTAACGAAGCCTGCTGACGACTACGTTCGCCGCTTTATTGAAGGGGTCGACCGCTCAAGAATATTAACTGCTGAAAGCGCCATGCGACCGGTACGCACCACTGCCCGCGACAGCGACGGCCCACGAACCGCTCTACACCGAATGCGTGACCATAGTATTGATTCGATCTATGTCACTGACCGAGATCGCCGCCTCATCGGTTTGCTGGAAGCCGAGATGGCCAGTAGTGCCATTGAGGCCAAATCAGAAACCATTACCCATCACCTGACACAGGATTTCCGAAAAGTGCCTCCTGAAGAGCCGCTGCATAACCTGTTTGCCATGTTCAGCGACAAAAGTTTCCCTATTGCCGTCGTTGATGAGCAGCAGCGACTGCTTGGTGTGGTGGTAAAAGGAGCAGTTTTGGATGAACTCGCACGAGCAGGAGAGCAGTAATGGATATTCCACGCATCCCCTTAGGCGCTTGGATTGAGAACGGCCTCAACTGGCTAACCAGTGAGTACTCGCTCGTTACACGTGGCATTGCCCGATTTACCCAAACCGGTATTAATAGCCTCAACGATGGGCTCATGTGGCTGCCCGAGTGGGCACTGATGGCAATGATTGCGCTACTGTGCTGGAAAGTTGCTAGCCTCCGCCTAGCCATTGGCGCTGTTGCAGGCCTGGCCCTTATTTGGAATTTGGGGCTATGGGACCCCATGATTGAAACGCTCACCCTCGTGGTGATCGCCACGTTCGTTGCCGTACTCATCGCCCTCCCGGTAGGTATCGCGGCTGCTCTATCCGAGCGCCTGTATCGGCTTATCATGCCGATGCTTGACTTCATGCAGACCATGCCTGCGTTTGTGTACTTAATTCCAGCGATTCCATTTTTCGGTATTGGCTCGGTGTCGGCGATTTTTGCTACGGTTATCTTTTCCATGCCGCCCGCTATTCGCTTTACCACCCTGGGTATCCGCCAAGTACCGGTAGAACTTATTGAAGCCGCCGATGCTTACGGCGCCACACGGGGCCAGAAGCTTTTCAAAGTTCAGCTACCGCTCTCTTTACCGACGGTGATGGCCGGTATTAACCAAACCATTATGCTGGCTCTTTCTATGGTGGTTATCGCCGCGATGATCGGTGCCGATGGCTTAGGCAGCGAGGTATGGCGCGCCATCCAGCGCTTGCGCCCAGGTGATGGTTTTGAGGCTGGCATTGCGGTAGTGATACTCGCCATGTTGCTGGATCGCCTAACCCAATCACTGCGCAAAACCCGTCGTTAAAGGGCTAGCAATGGCGCGTTATGTAAAAGATGCAAGAACCATGGGGTTAAAAGAGCCCAGCGGTTACAAAACCATTGGGCAACGTTACCCCTCCGTTTAACAAGAAGGAGCAAGTATATGAAAACTCGCACACTCAACCAGCGTGTCCGCCTAGCTTCACTGGCCCTTGTCGCAGGCACTGGACTCGCTGCTGGCAGTATCGCCCAAGCAAACGGCACGATTAACCTTGCCTATGTCGAGTGGTCTTCCGAGGTCGCTTCTACAAACGTTATTGCAGCAGTGCTTGAACAGGCTGGCTTTGACGTTGAATTAACGTCGCTTTCCGCAGCGGCCATGTTCCAAGCGCTCTCTTCAGGCGATACCGACGCCATTGTTGCTGCTTGGCTCCCCACTACCCACGCAGACTATATGGAACGCTTGGGTGGCAATGTCGAAGATCTGGGCATGAATCTCGACGGCACTAAGCTTGGCTTAGTAGTGCCTGCCTACACAGATGTAGACTCAATTGCTGATTTGAACGATAACGCCGACAGCTTTAACGGCGAGATCATCGGTATTGACCCCGGTGCAGGCTTGATGTCGCTCACCGAAGAGGTCGTGGATACCTATGACCTCGGGCTGAACCTGCGCAGTGGCAGCGGCGCCACAATGACAGCAGCGCTTTCCAGCGCTATCAACAATGAAGAAGACATTGTGGTCACCGGCTGGACACCACACTGGATGTTTGCGCGCTTTGACCTTAAGTACCTTGAAGATCCAGAAGGCGTGTATGGCGGTGCGGAGCAAGTTCATACCGTAGTGCGCCAGGGGCTGAAAGACGATATGCCTGAGGCCTATGCCATTTTAGATGCTTTTGAATGGACACCTGAGCAGATGGGCGAGGTCATGCTCATGAACCAAGAAGATGGTGCCGACCCCTATGAAAGCGCCCAGCGGTGGGTGGAAAACAACCAAGATGTCGTCGAACAGTGGCTTAACAACTAATATTGTTTTGGTTAGGCAGTGTGCTTTGATGACACGCGTTTAACGACACGCACTTTAATAATGATGGGAGCAAGTTTGTGGATAAAAAGCCGCAAAATCAATCATCTGAAGAGCCAGCCTCGGAGGGCATCCCGGCCCCTGAGGGCGCAGCGAATTTGATCGATACCGATTATGTTATTGGTCAAGACAATATAACCACCAGCACCATGGGCGTTAACCTTGACCTACATGGCAAGGTATTCACCATTTCGTCCATTGTGGTGCTGCTGTTTGTAATATTAACGCTCGCTTTACAAGATACAATTGCACCGATCTACGATGCTGTATTTGGCTTTTTGACGGGCAACCTGGCCTGGTTCTTTATTCTGGCTGCCAATGTATTCGTAATTCTCTGCCTTGGCTTGATCGTTTCGCCACTGGGCAAGATCCGGATTGGTGGCGCGGATGCCAAACCTGATTTCACCTATACGGGTTGGTTTTCAATGCTTTTCGCTGCGGGCATGGGCATTGGCCTGATGTTCTTCGGCGTTAACGAGCCATTAACCCATTTTGGCACCTCGCTGGATGGCGGTAGCTGGGCACCGCTTGCAGGTGCTGAAGGCGATACTGCAGGTGCTGCGGCGCTGGGCATGGCCGCCACCATATTCCATTGGGGTTTACACCCTTGGGCCATTTACGCAGTCGTCGCCCTTTCCCTGGCACTATTCTCGTTTAATAAAGGCCTTCCTCTCTCAATGCGTTCAGTCTTTTACCCGATACTGGGTGAGCGCGTATGGGGCTGGCCGGGCCACCTGATTGATATCCTGGCAGTGTTCGCCACGCTGTTTGGTTTGGCAACCTCGTTGGGGCTAGGGGCTACCCAGGCAGCCGCGGGCTTAAGCCACTTGTTTGGCGCACCTGAAACCGACATCACGATGATTCTATTAATCATCGGCATCACGATTATTGCTATCGGCTCCATTATGGCGGGTGTCGACAAGGGCGTGCAGCTGCTCTCGAAAATCAACATTGCGATGGCGGCACTGCTGCTGTTCTTTGTGATTGCCGTTGGTCCAACACTGCTGATTGCGACCGGCTTCTTTGAAAACCTAATCAACTATGCTGTACACCTGCCCGCACTTTCCAACCCATTTGGCCGCGAAGACGCGAACTTTAGCCAAGGTTGGACTGCGTTCTACTGGGCGTGGTGGATTTCCTGGTCCCCGTACGTCGGTATGTTTATTGCCCGTGTTTCACGTGGCCGCACCGTGCGCGAGTTCTTAATTTCGGTGTTACTGGTGCCTTCGTTGGTATCGGTATTGTGGATGACCACCTTTGGTGGCACCGCGATTGACCAATACGTGAGCCAGGGCATTGAAGCCGTGCGTGATGCAGGCGTCGATTTACAGCTGTTTATTATGCTTGAGCAGCTGCCGCTATCGCAGATCACCTCGTTTGTCGCGATCCTGTTAGTGGTAATTTTCTTTGTCACTTCTTCGGATTCTGGCTCGCTGGTTATCGACTCCATTACCGCCGGCGGTAAAGTAGATGCACCCAAACCGCAGCGGGTATTTTGGGCGATCATTGAAGGCGCTATCGCCATTGCGCTATTGCTTGGCGGTGGCTTAACTGCACTTCAAACAATGGCGGTGTCGACAGGCTTTCCGTTCACGATTATTTTGCTGGTGGCGTGCTATGCCATTATCAAAGGCTTAATGACGGAACCTAAAGCGCTGCCTAAGAGCCGCTAATTAGCGCAGTAAAACAAACGGGCAGCCCAAGGGCTGCCCGTTTTGCGTTACGAAGAGACGCATTAGCACCACAGCGTATTCAACGGCGTATCTGGTTCATAGCGATGGGCGATCTGTGCCTGAAATAGCTCTGCTGTCGCTAACGCATCTAACAAAGCATGATGGCCTTGATAAGCAGGCAGCCCATAGCGTGCGCGGCTGGCGTTTAAGCGAATAGAAACAGGCGGCTGGCCTATCCAGCGGCGAAAACGAGCCCATAGCGTTTGACGGTGCAGACGTGCCTCAAGCGACATGGTATCAATCATCGGAAACATCACGCCTTCACCGCGCCTATCTTTTACCGCTGCATCTAAAAATGGCCGCTCTATATTACGAAAGTGGACGACCACTAGCCGTCCTGCCAGCGTTTCTAACACTTCATTCAGCACCACGTCTAAATCAGGTGCATTAGCAATTTCTGAGTGCGTGATATGGTGATAAGCGATAGACGCCTCATCCAGAGGGCGGGGCGGCTTAACCACCCAGTAACGGCGCTCCGTTAACTTAATGCGATTTAGCGTAAATGGCACAGCCCCTATGCTAATAATGCCATGGCGCCGCTCGTCTAACCCTGTCGTTTCCATATCCAACGCCACCATCGGTACCTCTGCAATAGGCGTACCCGGATCGGGGAGTGACGTTTCAAAAAACCGCTTTAGCGCACTATCTTGCGATCGCAAGGCGCGCTCAGCCATGTAGCTAATCCAATCGGCTTGAACGACTTTTTGGCGTGGTCGAATTTCATACATATTATCGGCCCTGCCGCTGTGCAGGTACTGGATATCGAAACTTCAAAAACTTTTGTGCATTACTCAGCACCTGAAAAGCATCTTTAAGCGTGTGGCGTTCGCTGTCCTCGACATTTTCAGGCTCGATATTATTGTCTGGGGCACGATCTTCCTGAAGATCAATCACCTGATGACGAATCCGTGACATACACAAAAACTCCAGGGCATAGCTGAGCTTGTCACTGACCCCGGTGGCTAATAGCTGGGTATGGCTAATATCCTCCAAACGCTTAAACGAATTTTGCGCTTTAGAACCACAGGCTAACGCATGCACCCGAACAAGATCGACCATAGGCGCAGTGCCACGTCGCTTCAAATTAATCGAGTTATTGTGTTTACCATCTTTTTCCATCACGAAGGTACGGAAAAAGCCTAGCGGCGGCGTGCGATTGAGGGCATTACGGGCCATTGCCGCTAAAAAAAGCGGCGATTGGGGGGCCGTCTCAGCGATTAAGTCCTGTAGCGCCTCTACGAAGTGATCCTCTCCGTAGATACTATCTAAATCAAAGAAAATCGAGCTGTGCAGTAACTTTTCGGGAGTGGGGTTCGCCATCCACTCTTTAAAGTAGCTTTTCCATACGCTCAGTGGCTGACGCCATTGGCGGTTAGTCGCCATCACGTCGCCTTTACAGTAGGTATAACCACAGGCATCCAAGCCATCGCTCACAAACGCTGCCAATGCATGAAAGTAAGCATCATGTTCTGCTGGGTTAAAGTCATCAGATAAAATTAGCGCGTTATCTTGATCGGTCACGATACTTTGTTCGTTTCGTGCCATAGAGCCATTAACCATATAACAGTAAGGAACCGGAGGCGGCCCTAATGCCTCTTCCGCTAGCTCCAAAAGCCGTCGCGTAAAACTGCGCCCGATGGTTGAGAGCGCGCTGCCTACCATTTGTGAGTTGGCACCCTCTTGCACCATACGCACAAAAGCGGCACGTACATCCGGTAAAAGCTTGGCTAACCCTTGGGCGCTGGACTGGTTAAAAATGTTACTGACCAGATAAAGCCCACTGTGGGTTTCATAGCGAATAATATCGGAGAGATGCACCACGCCCACGGGGCGCTGACGATAAAGTACCGGCAAATGGTGCACGTTACTGCGTAGCATAGTCAGCATCGCTTCATAGATCGATGCATCCGACTGAATCGTAATGAGCCGCTCTGAAACTACATCGCCAATGGGCGTTTGCGCAGATAACCCCTCCGCCACAATGCGGGTACGAAAGTCGCTATCCGTAAGGATGCCGCACATTTGCCAGGTTTTGCCTTCACTGTCCTGAAAGCTGTAGCGCGGGTTATTACTACCTTCATTAATGACCAATGCCGCAGATGCCTGGGCCTCACTCACCTGCTTGGCCGCCTGCTGAACACTGGTTGTCGACTCCACCATTACGGGATAACGCGTTACTAACTTGCGTATACGCGTCACCATCATGTCGTTAGACTTTTTCTGTTGCTCAGCAGCCGTTTCTAGACGAGGACGCTCAAGCTCAACAAAGTCGGCAAAATTATCATCCTCCTCGCAGAGGCGTTTAAAAACGGCGCCGGAAATAAAATAAATGAGGGTGTCTTCAATGGCCGTGGCGGGCAAACGAACTTTATGGTTTCGCAGTAAACTGAAGTGGCCAAAAATATCCCCTTCACCTAAGCGGTTATATAGCTCTCCCTGGCGACGGTACACTTCCACCGCACCGCTGCGAATATAGCAAAGCTCAGTCAGCGATTGATCAAGCTTCAGAATCTCGCTGCCGGTTTTGAAGTAACGAACCTCCACTTCTGCGGCAATACTATCAAGCAGCTTATCGGATAGGCCGTCAAAGGGTGGGAACTGCCCCATATGCTGACGTATTTCTAACAGTTCAACCTCCATGCAGCCTCCTACCCCTATTTGGGCACCATTAAACATTAACCTTGGCCGTATAAAGCACCTATGTATGCTTTAAGTCTGGCGGGGCTAGGTGCCAGCGTAAACCCTAAGGTACAAAAAAAGCCCGGCGCTGATGCGCCGGGCTTAGGGTGACACTGAGAATGTAAAAAACAGATACTTCGCTGGTTAAGTAAAATCTGTCACTATCTCTCAATATCGGACGTTACGTTAGTACGAAAACAGTTTGAAGCAATCGCTGCGATTAAGATTGACCGGCCATTTCTTGAACGCGCTGCATCATTTCCGGATCTTGTTGGATAGACTGACCAATGGCGTTGAAGGTGTCCACATCCAAGCCGCTGTCTTCAACAATCTCGATCATACGATCATTGGCTTCGGCACGAACTTCCTGTTGTTGAGCTTCACCTTCTGCTTCCTGCAGACGCTGTGTGTACTCTTGCGAGATCACGGCGATTTCTTGAGAAGCATCGGCGAACTGCTGTAGCTGCTGATCAGAGAAGTCCTGAGCTGGGGCTTGCTGGGTAGCCATCGGATCTTGCGCTGGATCTTGGGTTTGCTGGGCGTGGGCAGTACCTGCCAGAAGACCAGTCGCGAGAAGAGCAGCAGAAAACAGAGCAGTTATACGTTGCATAGTTAAGAAACCTCATTGGCGCATTATGAATGTGCCCAGTGTGACGCGCTGTTTGCGCTCAGGTTCAACTTTTTATGTAATTTTAAGTAACAAAAAGAATTTTAAAGTAATAAAACCACCCGCCATTGGGAGCACACCGAGGTCTTATGTTCGATTCTTTAAAAAAATTAAACAGTCTGCATCTGCCTACCCTGGGGCTAGCCGCTATGCCAGTTGTCTTCGTTTTGCTATGGAGCACAGGCTTTATTGGCGCCAAATTTGGCCTGCCCTATGCCGAACCTTTCACTTTCCTGTTTATTCGTTTCGTCCTGACCCTGTTTCTGCTCATCCCTCTTATTAGCTTAATGCGTATTTCTTGGCCTTCTTCACCCAGGTTATGGGTACATATCGGGGTTTCTGGTTTACTGGTGCACGCTACCTATTTAGGCGGGGTGTTTTACGGTATTTACCTGGGTATGCCCGCCGGACTCGCAGCGCTTTTGGTCGGCTTACAGCCTCTACTCACCGCCGCCTGTGCAGGGCCGCTGCTTGGTGAACGTTTAAGCACCCGGCAATGGCTGGGGCTTTTGTTAGGGTTATTAGGTATTAGCTTGGTACTGGGCAGTAAACTGGAGCTTGGCAGTTCGTTATTCGAGGGGTTTGGCCTTGGCGCGCTTTTAAGCGTTATCGCCGCATTGCTGGGCATATCACTTGGCACTCTTTATCAAAAACGCTACTGCACCAGCATGCCGCTACTGTCTGGTGCGGTGGTTCAGTACATGGCAGCTGGCGTTCTGTTGGGCATCGGGGCATTGGTGTTTGAAACCCGGGAAGTACACTGGAGCCCAACGTTTATTCTTACGCTTGGCTGGCTGGTGCTGATCCTCTCAATTGCCGCTATCCTGTTATTGATGGCCTTGATAAAAAAAGGGGAAGCCTCGCGGGTAGCGAGTCTTTTTTATCTGGTACCGCCAGTTACAGCGTTACAAGCGTGGTGGCTATTTGACGAACGCCTGCCACTGCTTGGCTTAATAGGGATGCTTGCCGCCATTGCAGGGGTGATTTTGGCAGTGCGGCCAGCCGCAAAATAACCAATTAAAATAGTTAAAAAAATTTCCAGGGTTTGGACAACTATGACAGTACAACCTCACTGCGCCAGAGTGAATGGTGTCTGCAACCGCTGCGACACCGACGTTCCTTTTGCCTTCACCATGGCATTTCAGCCCATTGTGGATGTGGAAAAACGCCGCATCATTTATTACGAAGCGCTAGTGCGTGGCATCAGCGGCGAGTCGGCCTTTTCGATTCTTGAACAAGTCACCGATGAATTGATGTATCGCTTCGACCAAGCATGCCGTGTCAAAGCAATAGAGCTTGCCAGTGAACTCGGTATGCAGGAGCGGCTATCGATTAACTTTCTACCCAATGCTGTTTATGAGCCGGAGGCCTGTATCCAGGCAACACTTGAGACGTCAGAACGGGTAGGTTGGCCCATCGAACGGCTTAACTTTGAGATTACTGAAACAGAGCGAGTGGTTGACCGTGCGCATATGCGCTCGATCATCGAGAGCTACCGCCGCATGGGGTTCACCACATCGCTGGATGACTTTGGCAACGGCTACGCCAACCTTGACCTACTCACAGATCTTCGCCCTGATACGCTTAAAATCGACCGCGAACTGGTCATGGGCTGCGACTCTAGCCAGCGGCGTCAGGCTATTTTGAAAAGTTTGGTTTCTCTGGCGGATACGCTGGACGTCCACCTAGTGGCCGAAGGCATCGAGACCCGTGAAGAGTCGCGCTGTTTGTTGGCATTAGGGATACCGGTGCAGCAAGGCTATTATTTTGCTCGCCCTCAGATTGAGCAGTTACCTAGAGTGGACGACGAAAAGTACGATTAAAGCCGCTCCAGATAGCTTGTACCACCCAGATTGCGCATTTGCTGGCGTATCCACTGGCTGCGGCGCTCTACCTGCGCATCGGGCCGCGATGCGCTGCGAGTGCGCGGACTGGGAAGAATCGCAGCCAAAAGGCTTGCCTGTCGCTCGGTTAAAGCGCTACCTGAGGCGCCAAAGTAATGGCCAGCCGCTGCTTCCAGCCCAAACACCCCGGTGTCCCATTCGGCGACGTTAAGATACACCTCGAGTATTCGCTGCTTACTCCACAGTGTTTCAATCAGCAGTGTGAACCACACCTCAAGCCCTTTTCGTACCCAGCTGCGGCCGCTCCACAAAAACACATTTTTAGCGGTTTGCTGGCTTAACGTACTAGCGCCGCGCAGCCGCGCGCCATCACGACTCGCCTGCCAAGCGCGGCGCAGTTCAACAATATCGAACCCCCGATGAACGGGAAAACGCTGATCCTCAGCCGCAATCACGGCAAGCTTGGCATTGTTGGACAGGTTATCCCAACTGCGCCATTGGCGGTTTATTGTGATCGGTTCGCTGGTTATCCAACTTTGTATTTTACGCTCCACCATCACCATAGAGCCCGGGGGCGGCACAAAGCGAAACAGTAGAACGAGAGCAATGGAAAGCACCACAAACGCAAGCGCGCCACGCCAAACAAGACGCCATAAAAGGCGAAGAAAACGGCGCAGCGCGCGATTGAGCATTTCGGTATCCTTAGCGCTTCATGAGATGTTCGGCATGATAACGCATATGATCCTCAATGAACGAGGCGATAAAGAAGTAGCTGTGATCGTAACCAGGCTGGCGGCGCAGCGTAAGCGGGTGATCATGCTCTTCACAAACGGCCTCTAAACGCTCGGGCATCAACTGCTCTTCTAAGAATTGGTCGGCTTCACCCTGGTCGATAAACAGCCGTTGTCGGGAAGCACCGTTTGCCACCAGCTCGCAGGCGTCATACTGGCGCCAGCGAGACGAATCATCGCCCAGATAACTGGTAAACGCATTTTGCCCCCAGGGGCAGTTCATGGGGTTAACGACCGGGGCAAACGCAGACACCGAGCGGAACCTGCCCGGGTGGCGCAGCGCGAGAATCAACGCCCCGTGCCCTCCCATGGAGTGACCGCTGATGGATTCGCGCCCATTAACCGGGAAGTGCTGGCGCACTACCGAAGGCAGCTCCTCCACCACATAGTCATACATGCGGTAGTTAGATTTCCACGGTGCCTGGGTAGCGTTAACATAAAAACCAGCGCCAGAGCCCAGGTCATAGCTCTCATGCTCCCCGGGCAAATCGGTGCCCCGCGGGCTGGTATCGGGGCAAACAATCGCCACACCCAGCTCTGCGGCAATGCGGTGGGCGCCTGCCTTTTGCATAAAGTTTTCGTCGTTGCAGGTCAGACCCGACAACCACCATAACAGCGGTACCCGCTCGTTTTCTGCCTGGGGCGGCAGGTACACCGCAAACACCATGTCGCAGTCCAGCGCCCGGGAGTAGTGACGGTAGCGCTTATGCCAACCACCAAAGCTGCGGTTGGCCGACACCAGTTCTAACGTTTCGCTCATGCTCATGGGCAGGCTCCTTGAGAAGATGAAAGCGCGGCTGGGCTTCCCTGCCGCGCTCTTTTAGCCGGTTACCACTGATACTCAGTACCGATGATACTCAGTAATGCAGGACGGTACGAATGCTCTTGCCTTGGTGGAGTAGATCAAACGCTTCGTTAATCTTCTCAAACGGCATATCGTGGGTAATAAAATCGTCGATATTGAGTTCGCCACTCATATAGCGATCAACGTAGCCAGGTAGCTCGCTGCGACCTTTTACCCCGCCAAAAGCGGAACCTTTCCAAACACGCCCGGTGACCAGCTGAAACGGGCGGGTGGATATCTCTTCACCTGCGCCTGCTACGCCAATAACAATCGACTCACCCCAGCCTTTATGGCAGCACTCAAGGGCTGAACGCATCACGTTGACGTTGCCAATGCACTCAAAGGAGTAGTCAACGCCGCCGTCGGTCATATCAACAATGACCTGCTGAATCGGGTCGCTGTAATCCTTCGGGTTAACAAAATCGGTAGCCCCAAACTGCTTGGCCAGCTCGAATTTATCAGGGTTAACATCGATAGCAATAATCTTCGATGCCTTAGCCATCACTGCGCCTTGAATGACCGCCAGACCAATGGCACCCAAGCCAAACACGGCAATGGTGGAGCCTGGCTCAACCTTGGCAGTGTTAAGCACCGCACCGATGCCGGTAGTCACACCGCAGCCTAGCAGGCAAATCTTATCCATCGGTGCTTCTTTCGATACGACCGCAAGGGAAACCTCCGGCAGCACAGTGTACTCACTGAAGGTGGACGTTCCCATGTAGTGGTGGAGCATTTTACCGTCCAGCGAGAAACGCGAGGTGCCGTCGGGCATGACGCCCTTGCCCTGAGTCGCGCGTACGCTGCCACATAGGTTGGTTTTGCCTGACAAACAAAATTTACACTTGCCACACTCAGCGGTGTAGAGCGGGATAACGTGATCACCTGGCTTAACGCTGGTGACACCTTCACCCACTTCTTGCACAACGCCCGCGCCCTCGTGGCCCAGCACTGCCGGGAAGTTACCTTCAGGGTCAGCGCCTGAAAGCGTATAGGCGTCTGTATGGCAAACACTGGTAGCCGCCATTCTGACAAGCACTTCACCCGCTTTCGGGCCTTCCACGTCAATTTCGACCAGCTCCAGCGGTTTACCCGCTTCTAATGCAACGGCGGCACGTGATTTCATCGTGTGATCTCCTAAACAGTATTCACAAAAGGCGAATGTTCGGTTTGGTTAAAACGTCTGTGATTGCAGTGTAGGTCAGCTAGTCGGCTTGGATAAGGCGGGATACACTCATAAGATTATTGCCACTGAGCAACAATCACTCTTTATCAGGAGCGCCTATGCAGCGCTGGGACCGCATTGAAGCGTTTGTAGAAGTGGTGAGGCTAGGCACATTTTCAGCCGCCGCCCGCCACTTAAAGGTATCCACCTCGCATATCAGCCGCTTAGTCAGCCAACTTGAAAACCAGCTGGGTGTGCAGCTTTTATATCGCACCACGCGGCAAATTCGCTTAACCGATGCTGGCGCACTCTACGTAGAGCACTGCCGCCACTTATTTGATGGCCTGCGGGATGCCGAACAAGCTATTAATGAATTACAGGCAAGACCCCGAGGGCTATTGAAACTGACCTCCGCCACCACGTTTGGCGAGCGCTACATTGCGCCACTGGTCAATGATTTCCAAAGCCTGCACCCTCAGCTAGATGTACACATGCACTTCACCAATCGCCCTGTGGAACTGATTGAAGAGGGCTACGATATCGCCATTCGCATGGGCGTACTCAAAGACTCAAGCTTAATTGCGCGCAGGCTGTGCGAGCGGAGGGAGTATATCGTGGGGTCGCGTGCCTATTTTCGCCAGGCGCCACGGCCGCACACGCTTTCAGAGCTTAGCCAGCACCGCTGCTTGATTGGCTCGCGGCCCAACTGGCTATTCGAGGTTAACGGACAGCGCCGTGAGGTGCGGGTGGAAGGCTGCTGGAGCGGCAATTCAGGGCCAGCGCTACTTGATGCTGCGCTAAAGGGGCTAGGGCTTGCCCAACTGCCCGATTACTACGTCATGCCCCACTTGGCTAGCGGCGAGCTAATGTCCGTTTTAGAGCCTTTCCAGCACAACGATACGGCAGTGTGGGCGGTGTACCCTCGCCACCGCCACCTATCGCCTAAAATCCGCCAGTTTGTTGATTATTTGGTGGAAAATATCAATACCACACTGCCAATTAACCCGCTGATTTAACACTCAATGGCATTGACGGCTAAGCCGCCCTTGGAGGTCTCTTTATACTTATCCTGCATGTCGCGGCCAGTATCACGCATGGTGCGTATGACTTTATCCAGCGAGACAAAATGGTCGCCGTCGCCATGCATCGCCATCCGCGCTGCGTTAATTGCTTTTACTGAGGCAATCGCATTACGTTCAATACAGGGCACCTGCACCAGCCCCGCGACCGGGTCACAGGTAAGACCGAGGTTATGTTCAAGGCCAATTTCTGCTGCATTTTCCACCTGCTTCGCAGAGCCTCCCAACACCTCTGCCAACCCTGCCGCCGCCATAGCACAGGCGGAGCCTACTTCCCCTTGGCAGCCAACTTCAGCGCCAGAAATTGAGGCGTTTTTCTTACATAAAATACCGATCGCCCCGGCGGCCAGTAAAAAGTCCACAACGTCCCCGTCGCAGGCGTCTGGTTCAAACTTACGGTAATAAGCCAACACCGCAGGCACAATGCCCGCCGCGCCGTTAGTGGGGGCGGTAACCATACGCCGCCCGGCGGCATTCTCTTCGTTGACTGCAAGGGCAAAGAGATTGACCCAATCCATAACGGTAAAGCTAGATACGATTAGCCGCTGGTGAGCGGGTGGCGAGAGCAGTTGCTGGTGCAGCGACTGAGCGCGTCGCCTGACGTTAAGCCCACCCGGCAGGCATCCTGATGCCTTTAAGCCGTTATCAATACTGTCGCTCATGGCCTGCCAAATCGTCAGTAGTGCTTGGCGAATCTCCTCTTCACTGCGCCATACTTTCTCGTTTTCCAGCATCAGCTCGCTGATTCGAAGTTGATGTGTTTGGCAAAGTTCAAGCAGTTCGTTGCCGGTCTCAAATGGGTAAGGCAATCTTGTTGTGTCTTCTTCAATCCCGCCTTTATCGGCGCTTGCCTGATCAATAAAGAAGCCACCCCCAAGGGAGTAGTAGGTATTGGTAGCAATGATGCTTTCATCCTGATAAGCCGTCAGCACCATGGCATTAGGGTGAAATGCTAAGCAGGTCTCTTCCCACTCAATATCACGCTGACGGTCAAACCTCAGTGCTTGTCCACCAGGCAGACGTAACGGCTCGCCTTGGTCAAGCGCGTTCAACCTTGGCTCGATAGTATCGGGGTCTATCGTCTCAGGCGCTTCGCCCAGTAGCCCCATAACGACTGCTCGGTCAGTGCCGTGCCCCACGCCCGTCGACGCTAGTGAACCATGCAGCCTTACCACAAGACGGTTGAGTGACTGTTCCCCTAACGAGCGCGCAAACGCACCGGCGGCGCGCATCGGCCCCACCGTATGGGAGCTGGAAGGCCCAACACCAATTCTGAATAGATCAAACACACTAATAGCCATAATAAAGCCGGTCCCCCACCGATTGTTTTACTTGCCTTATTTTACTGTGCGGCGTTGCTTACCAGGCGTCGAGTATTATCCGCAGGTTCGACGTGCAGACATAGAAAGGTGGCGATATAATGAACATTCATCGGTGAATGTTTAACCAACCACCCCTCCTACGTTTGGTTTTTTAAAGGATATCAAATGCCAACTCCTCCGCCTGTTTGGCCAATAGGCTTCCAAACTACCTTAGTGCGCGCCGTGCTATACGTCTTATTTATTGGCGCCATTGCCCAGGGAGCTTATCTTGAAGCACTTTATCTTCCTTCTGTGCGCTTTTCAGAGCTAGGGTTTACGGAGCTTACCCAAACCTTGGTATTGGCAACGTGTTGCGCAATGCTGATTTATGTTCGCCATGTTCTCAAGGTCTGGCCTACCGTTACACTGCTATTACTGGCCTTTGTCGCGGCCTCGTTAGTACGTGAACAGGATTATTTTCTAGATAACTATGTTGCTCGTCACACCTGGAAGGTACTGGTTGCGCTCATTGTTATTCCTTCCATTACCTGGGTCATTATCCACCGGCGTCGCTTTTTAGAAGAGTTTACTTACTATAGCAACACCTTCGCCTTCGGCTTGTTCAGCGCTGGCTTACTGACTACCTACATATTTTCACGCCTGTATGGTCGGCAAGATTTTTGGCGCGCGGTACTTGAAGAGAACTACGTAGGGACATTTAAAAGCGCCGCTGAAGAAGTTGTTGAGCTGCTCGGGTATAGCCTAATTCTATTCGCCACGCTTGAGTTACTCCTCCTCGCCCTACGTATTCATAAAGCACGCCGCACCACTCGCTAGCCCTGTCGCCAACCGCACTAACCGCCGCCTTCGCTCTGCTCACCTGCTTTGTTAAGGCGGTATTTCATTTTTTATATGTCGCTATACGTAAAGCCATTTGCGCGATTCACCGCTTCAACGTAGTGTCGCGCGCTAGGCCTTCTGGGCTCTTTTGCTAAAAAAACCCACACTGACGACATAAATCATATGACAACTCCACAAAATCGTGAAGAAAACCTAAAAAGAGGAGCGTTTACGCGCTTTCTCGATAGCGTTGAGTGGCTTGGCAATCTACTGCCCCATCCCGTCACCCTGTTTGCCATTCTCTGTATATTAGTCGTCGTCGCCAGCGGCATTGCTAGCGCGCTAGGGGTTTCTGTGGCCGACCCACGGCCAGCTAATGAGGGAGAGTGGATAGCGGTTAACTCACTGCTAAATGCGGAGGGCTTACGTCGCTTAATCACCGAAATGGTCACTAACTTCACGGGCTTCGCACCATTAGGCACCGTGCTAGTGGCCATGTTAGGTGTTGGCGTAGCGGAACATTCAGGTCTCCTGTCGGCCAGCATGCGCGCTCTGGTGCTTAATCGCTCGCCACGCATTGTGACTTACGCCGTGGTATTTGCGGGCATTATGTCTAACATGGCGGCTGAGCTTGGCTATGTAGTACTTATTCCCTTGGCCGCGATGATCTTTCACTCGCTAGGGCGTCACCCTTTAGCAGGCCTTGCCGCCGCCTTCTGCGGCGTGTCCGGTGGGTACAGCGCTAATCTGCTGATTGGTACTGTTGACCCGCTGCTTTCGGGCATCACCCAGGAGGCCGCGCGCCTTCTCGACCCCGCCTATGTGGTCGGCGCTGAGGCCAACTGGTTCTTTATGTTTGCTAGCACCTTCTTTGTTACCTTGATAGGCGGCTTAGTCACTGAGCGGGTTGTGGAGCCTAAACTGGGTAAATTTGATGCTACTTACGCCGATAGCGATATCGACCAGCAGCGTATGGAAGGCCTAACCAGCACCGAAAAGCGCGCACTGAAAGGCACTGGCCTAGCTACCTTGGCGCTCATTGCTCTCGTCGCAATTATGGTGGTACCTGAGAACGGGATTTTGCGTAACCCTGAAACCGGCTTAATTAGCGGCTCACCGTTCTTACGCGGCATCGTCGTCATCGTCGCAATCTCCTTTACGGTATTAGGTTTCACCTATGGCCGCTTAGCAAACACCATGCAAAATGATCGCGACGTGGTCGACGCCATGGCAAAGAGCATGAGCAGCCTAGGCCTCTATATCGTACTAGTATTCTTTGCCGCTCAGTTTGTGGCGCTGTTTAACTGGAGTAATTTCGGCACGGTAACCGCTGTTGCCGGGGCAGACTTGCTGCAGTCACTAGGATTAAGCGGCCCTGGCCTGTTTGCGCTGTTTATTATTATGTGCGCCTTCGTTAACTTGTCGCTTGGCAGCGCGTCAGCCCAGTGGGCAGTAACGGCACCGATCTTTGTACCCATGCTAATGCTGATGGGGTACGCACCAGAGGTTATCCAAGCGGCTTACCGTATTGGCGATTCGGTGACTAACCTGATCACACCAATGATGAGCTATTTTGGGCTGATTCTTGCCGTGGCGACACGCTATAGAAAGGATATGGGCATAGGTACCCTGGTCGCTATTATGCTGCCTTATACGCTATTTATGCTGGTTGGCTGGACGATACTGTTCTTTATCTGGGTATTTGTCTTCGGCCTGCCGGTTGGCCCTGGCTCTGCCACTTACTACACGTTGTAGGCTCTCTACACGCAGGACGTGCTTGTAGAGTCCAACGCAAAAAAGCCCGCCGTTCTTAGAACGGCGGGCTTTTCGGTCATGGTGGCTACTTTCTATTTCTTACTTACCACTTACCACTTACCACTTACCACTTACCACTTACTATTCAGCTTACTGCTTATGCTTACTCGTCGAGGAACGAACGCAACGGCTCAGAGCGGCTAGGATGACGCAACTTACGCAGCGCCTTCGCTTCGATCTGGCGGATACGCTCGCGAGTAACGTCGAACTGTTTGCCCACTTCTTCCAGCGTATGGTCGGTATTCATATCGATACCAAACCGCATGCGCAGCACCTTCGCTTCGCGGGCGGTCAAACCGCCAAGCACGTTACGCGTGGCTTCGATCAAGCCTTCACCGGTGGCCATATCGATTGGCAACAGCATAGTGCCATCTTCGATAAAGTCGCCCAGGTGCGAGTCGTCGTCATCACCAATAGGCGTCTCCATGGAGATCGGCTCTTTGGCGATTTTGAGCACCTTGCGTACTTTGTCTTCCGGCATCTCCAGGCGTTCGCCCAACTCTTCCGGGGTCGGCTCGCGGCCCATTTCCTGCAGCATTTGGCGCGATACGCGATTGAGTTTGTTGATCGTCTCAATCATGTGCACCGGAATACGGATGGTGCGCGCCTGATCCGCAATAGAGCGGGTGATCGCCTGGCGAATCCACCACGTGGCATAGGTCGAGAACTTGTAACCGCGACGGTATTCAAACTTGTCCACCGCCTTCATCAAACCGATGTTACCTTCCTGGATAAGATCCAAGAACTGCAGGCCACGGTTGGTGTACTTCTTAGCAATCGAGATAACCAAGCGCAGGTTCGCCTCAACCATCTCTTTCTTGGCGCGGCGTGCTTTAGCCTCACCAATGGACAGTTTACGGTTAACCTCTTTAAGGTCAGCCACGGTGAGTTGCACCATGTCTTCCTCAAAGGCGATTTTACGCTGAGAGCGGGCGATATCAGCACGCAGCGGCTCTAGGCGGTCGGCATACTTGGGCTGCGCTTCCTGGAAAGCGTCTAACCACTTCGGGTCAGATTCACTACCGGGGAAAGACTTGATAAATGTCTTACGCGGGACCTTTGCTTTCTTAACACACAGCTGCATGACCGCTTTTTCTTGGGCACGCACCTGCTCGACACTGATTCGCACCTGACCCACTAAGCGCTCGAAATGTTTCGGCACTAGCTTGATGGGCGAGAAAAGAACCGCCAGACGAGTCTGCTCCGCCTTCAACTCGGCGCTGCCTCGGCCGTACTTGGCAAATGCGGCCTCGACTAAAGCGTTCTGCTCACGAATCTGTTCAAAGCGCGCACGCGCCTCTTCAGGATCTGGGCCGCCTTCGCTAGCGGTGGAGTCTTCGTCCTCGTCGTCGCCGTCATTATCAACGTCGTCGTCAATTTCGGGCTCAGGCTCTGGCTCAGGCACTTCTGCTTCCGCTACCCCAGGAATACCTTCATCGGGATCGATGAAGCCAGAAAACAGGTCCGACAAACGCCCCGGCGCTTCTTCATCCTGGGTGGCATCGTAAGCGTCAAGAATAGACGCGACGGCACCCGGCAAATAGGCCAGAGACGACATTACCTCACGGGTACCCTCTTCAATCCGTTTGGCGATTTCAATCTCGCCTTCACGGGTTAAAAGCTCAACCGTGCCCATCTCGCGCATGTACATACGCACGGGATCGGTGGTGCGACCGACGTCGCTTTCCACGGCGGCGAGTGCCGCAACGGCCTCTTCCGCAGCGGACTCGTCCGTGGAGTGATCCGACATCATCAAAGTGTCTTCATCTGGCGCTTCTTCAGCGACACTAATACCCATGTCGTTGATCATGCCAATGATGTCTTCCACTTGATCCGGGTCGGCGATATCCTCGGGTAGATGGTCGTTGACCTCGGCATAGGTCAGGTAGCCCTGTTCCTTGCCGCGCGCGATCAACTCCTTCAGACGCGACTGCTGCTGCGCATTTCCAGCCATAGAAACCCTATCTCGACGAAGAAGAATGAAACACCTGGGAGCGCTGAATCGATTAAACTCAACAAGCCGAACAGTATAGCGTAAATAGCTGGTTTTTTTCCAGCGGAACGTATTTGCGCGGTCTTTCAGGTGTGTTAGGTTATTCGGTTAGGCCATTGTTTGGCGACTGACCTTTATGTGGTGTCAAAGCAGAGAAATTCAACCCCACTGCCTTAAACACCGCTTAATGACGCTGGGCAAGCTCCATTACCAAACTGGCTAAACGCTGCCGCTGAGCCTTATCGAGCTTTTGCCCTGAGCGCTCTAGATTAAGCAACGCGTCATACTCATCCTGAGGTGAACGCTTGCGCTGTCTATCCAACAGATGCTCAACCAGCCCTTCAAGTTCCGCTTCCCGCGTCGCTTTCGGTATAAGCAGCTCACGTTTCGCTAGCGTTGCTAGCATTTGCCCCTCATGACTTCCCTGAAAATGTGCCAATACCACTTGAGGGCTGCGGTAACGCCCGGCACGCAGTAGCGCGATCAGTTCGCGACACAGCGGCGTTTCGTCACTCTCAGGCAGCCAATCCAGTGTATCCGGCAGGGCTGACACCAGCGTTGGCTCATGCAGCAACAGCTGGACAATACGCGCCACCGTGGAAAGCACCTGTGCTGAATGCTGGCTACGTGCACTGACCGTGGGACGACCAGATGCTGCGCGGCCGGTAGAAACCGGCGCCTCCTGCATCGGCACTTCTGCGACCGCCTCTACCGGCTCCCAATCTGCTGGCGCTTTTCGCGCAGCCGCTGCACTCACTCGCTTTTCAAGCAGCACATGAAGCTGTGCCTGGGCCAAACCACTGCGCTTTGCCAGCGCCTCAAACAGCAGCGACTTGAGCATGCCCTCGGGCACTTTACTCAACGCCTCAAGCACCTGACTGGCAAACCGCTCACGCCCTTCCACCGTATTGAGATCACGCCCTTGGGCGGCTTGCTCAAACAGAAACTCCGAGAGGGGCATCGCACAGGTGACGCGATCTTGAAATGCCTCACTCCCCTCACGACGAACCAGCGTATCTGGATCATCGCCTTCCGGTAAAAACAGAAACCGTGCTTCGCGGCCGTCAATCATTAGCGGCAACGCTGTTTCAAGGGCGCGGCTAGCGGCTTGGCGCCCAGCGCGATCCCCGTCGAAGCAGAACACCACCCGACTAACCACGCGAAACAGGCGGCTAAGGTGATCTTCCGTGGTAGCTGTTCCCAGCGTGGCCACAGCATTGTGTATACCGTATTGAGCCAAAGCCACGACGTCCATGTAGCCCTCGACAATCACCAACTGCTCTAGCTTGCTGGAGGATTGACGCGCTTCATACAAGCCGTAAAGCTCTCGCCCCTTATGAAAGACAGGGGTTTCTGGCGAATTAAGGTACTTCGGCTGCTCATCGCCCATTACCCGACCACCAAAGGCGATCGTTCGACCACGTAGGTCGCGGATCGGAAACATCACCCGGTCACGAAAGCGGTCATAGGTGCGCCCGGTATCCTCACGATGAATCAGCAGGCCATACTCCACCTGCACCGACTCACCAATACCTTTAGCGCTCAAGTGTTGCTTTAACGCCTCCCAGCCCCCAGGCGCATAGCCAATGCCATAAGTGCTGACTACCTCCGGCGATAAACCGCGACCCTGTAAATAGCGTTGGGCGCTCTGCCCTTCCTGCATTTTTAACCGCTCGCGGTAAAAGCTAGCGGCTACTTCCAGCAGGTTAACCCCCTCTTTACGCTTTTTTTCACGCTGCTGGGCGCGGGGGTCGTCAGCGCCTTCCCGAGGCACTTCGATACCCAACCTGCCAGCCAACTGCTCGACCGCCTCAGGAAACGGCAGCTTGTCGTACTCCATTAAAAAGCGTAGCGCATTACCGTGGGCGCCACAGCCAAAGCAGTGATAAAACTGCTTGTCGGCACTTACGGTAAATGACGGTGATTTTTCCTGGTGAAAGGGGCATAGACCAGCGTAGTTTCGGCCAGCTTTCTTAAGCTGCACGCGCTCACCAACCACCTCAACCACATCTACGCGGCCAAGCAAGTCGTCAATGAAACGCTGTGGAATCTGGCCAGCCATGAACTGCGGGCATCCTCGCGCGAAGCGCTTGCGGGCGGGTTTAACGTCATCAGGCAGCGCGCCTGATCACCTTAAACAACGCAATACAGAGTAAAGATCACTACCAGCAATGAAAAACAAACGGCCACCTAGTGGCGGCCGCTTGGCATCCCTCTTGAGATAACCCGCTAACAACGCTGGCTATCCCCAGGTACGGATCAATAGAGCCGTTCGAAACGCTTTTGCTCACGCTGGATCTTCTTAGCGTGACGTTTTACGGCAGCTGCCGCTTTGCGCTTACGCTCAGCAGTCGGCTTCTCGTAGTGCTCGCGACGGCGTACTTCAGAGAGAACACCGGCTTTTTCGCAAGAACGCTTGAAGCGACGCAGGGCGACGTCAAACGGCTCGTTATCACGTACTTTTACAGAAGGCATTAAGCACTCACCTACCTTAAGGAGTCTTGATTTCGGATAGTACGCATACTGCAAAATGCGGTATGCGACCCAGTTTTACAGCGCACAGTAGTCTAGTCGTGGTTGACGATCTTTGCAAATGCTAGACTAAGCCGTTTAGCGATTACTTACGCCTTTTCCAACCATCTTATTTCTGACTATCTCAACGGGTTCCATTGTTATGCGCGTACTGGGCATTGAAACGTCTTGCGACGAAACAGGCGTCGCGATCTATGACGCCGCGCAAACGGGCGGCAGCGGTTTGTTGGCCGACGCGCTTTACAGCCAAATTGCGATGCATGCGGAGTACGGTGGCGTCGTCCCCGAGCTTGCCTCCCGCGACCATACACGCAAGCTTCTGCCACTCATTGAGCAGGTACTCCACGACGCTAAGCTCACGCGACAAGACCTCGATGGCATTGCCTATACCGCAGGCCCGGGCTTGGTAGGCGCCCTGATGGTTGGCGCCAGCACCGCACACGGCATGGCACGAGCGCTAGACATCCCCGTACTGGGGGTTCATCACATGGAAGGCCATCTGCTGGCACCCATGCTTGAGGATGACGCGCCCGATTTTCCATTCGTGGCACTGCTCGTATCGGGCGGGCATACGCAACTTGTTGAAGTACAGGGCTTAGGCCGCTATCAACTACTGGGCGAGTCCGTGGACGATGCCGCAGGTGAAGCGTTTGATAAAGCCGCCAAAATGCTGGGTCTTGCTTACCCCGGCGGCCCACTGATTGCCAAGCTGGCTGAGCAGGGCGACCCCAAGCGGTTTCGCTTCCCCCGCCCGATGACCGACCGTCCCGGCTTGGACTTCAGCTTTTCCGGCCTAAAAACCCACACCCTCACCGCCATTCGTCAATTAGAAGCAGCCGGCGAGCTAGATAGCCAAGCACGGGCTGATGTGGCGCGGGCGTTCGAAGAAGCCGTGGTAGATACCTTGGTGATTAAATGCCGCCGTGCGCTAGATCAAACAGGCTTAAAGCGCATCGTCATGGCGGGAGGCGTAAGCGCCAATACACGGCTGCGCGAACGATTGGCACTGGAAACTGAGAAACGCAACGCCCGCGCTTACTACCCACGGGGGCGCTTCTGTACCGATAATGGCGCTATGATTGCCTATGTAGGCGCTCAGCGCTTAGCCGCAGGCGAACAAGACACAAACGGGGTAATGCAAGCAACCCCCCGCTGGCCGCTAGATACATTACTTCCCCCTTCCCCTAACCGCGCAGGTTAGGCTCTTCACCCTGGCGCAAACGGCGAATATTTAACCAGTGGCGGGCCAACACCAACAGGCTGAACCCGCCCACTACGCTCACATATTCTGGGGCTAACCAGTAACAGGCTATAGGAGCGATCAGTGCGCTAACTACCGATGCCGCCGCGGCGGTGCGTAGCCGCCATGCTAATAGCGCCCAGCACACCGCACTTAATAACGCCACACTGGGCACCAGCACCAGCAATACACCGAAAGCACTCGCTACCGCTTTACCACCACGAAACTTATGCCATAGCGGGTAGCTATGGCCTAAAAGCACCGCTAACCCCACCGCCCCTTGCAGCCAAATAGGCAGCGCAAGAAGCTTGGCAGCCAATACTGCGGGCACCGCTTTCAGTGCGTCCAGCAGCAGCGTTGCCGCCGCTAGGCGGGGCCCATAAAGGCGTAGCACGTTTGAAAAACCAGGGTTACATGAGCCATGAAACCTTGGGTCTGCCACCTGCGCGAGGCGACAAACGCTAAGCGCTGCCAACCAGCTGCCGCTTAGATAGCCCAGTACTATCAAGATCATGGCCGGCTCGCATTCGTTATGGTGGCCTTTAGATTGACAACGTTAGTTCTGATGACATCCGTGAGTCGCATTAGCTCTGTTCACCTTGTCCATCGCCTTACTGTCGTTTAGCGCCGACCTCAAGTACAATCGCTCGCTTGTTGCCGCTAGGGGAATGCCCGTGGATCGTATTTTGATCGAAGGACTCACCGTAGACACCGTCATCGGTGTGTACGACTGGGAGCGCACGATAACGCAATCGCTGAGCTTGGATTTATCGCTAGCAACGGACATTCGACCTGCAGCGGCCACAGACGATTTACGTTTAACGCTCGATTATGCCGCTATTTGTCAACGAATCCAGCAATTCGCCAATGAGCACCAGTTCGCCCTGGTGGAAACGTTTGCTGAGCGTCTCGCGGCGTGTTTACGCAGCGAATTTTCGATTAGCTGGTTACGGCTCACCCTACGCAAACCAGGAGCCGTCCCCCAAGCTTCCAGCGTAGGACTTGAAATTACCCGCGGCAAATTACCGGAGGCCATCGAGGCTACGCATTCATGAGCTTGGTGACCGTCAGTTTAGGCAGCAATATTCACCCCGACAAACATATTCGACTGTGCCTGGATGCGCTTGAGGATACCTTTGGCGACCTGCAAATATCCCGTATATTTGAAAGCGAACCGGTAGGTTTTAAAGATAGCCGCAATTTTTACAACGCCGTGGTTGCCTTCCATAGCAACTGGCCAGCGGGTGAGCTGCAGGCCTGGGCCAAACAGCTTGAAATCGCTCACGGGCGCACGCCAGAAATGACAAAATGCAGCCCCAGAGCCCTGGATATAGACCTACTGACAGTGGGTGACGCCAACGGCATTGTGGACGGCATTCCCCTGCCCCGCGCGGAAATCACCCACAACGCTTTCGTGCTACAACCGCTGGCCGAGCTTCTACCCGCCCAGCGCCACCCTGCCTGCTTAACCCCTTACGCCACCCTGTGGCAGCGCTTCAAGCTGGGCAACCAGCGCTTATGGGCAGTGGATTTTCAGTGGCGTGGCCGCTGGGTTTCCCAGGCAGATCCTCAACTCCGAGCAGCTCAAGCAAGATAATAGCCTAAGCAAGGGCCTTGGCGACCGCCTGTTGGCGCCGTGCCCGCAGCGCCTCACCCAGCGCACCGCCACGCAAGCCTTCGCTCACCAGCGCTTGAGGATCAACCGCCTTAGCTCCCTGCCAAGCGTTACGCAACGGCGCTTCAAGCTCGCTATTAATCCGGCAGATAAGCTGTAGCTGCGCCTTAACCTGCTCGGGCTTTCGCCACCCATCTAAACGTTCCAACCAATGCAGCACGCCCTCGTCAGTTAGCGGTGCCGCCATCAGGTTAAAGCTAAGCGCCACATGGCGAGCAAGCTGGGCCACGGCGTTAGGCAAGCGTAGGCGCTGAGCAAGGGCGTCGCGTTGTGGGTCAACCAGCACCGAGACAAGCAGCGCATAGCGCCAATGGGCTAAGGGCATGTGCGTCTGCTCTGGCGCGTGCATCAGTCGCGTTAAACCTGCCGACAGGTGGTCGTTTAATTCTGGCCACCAAACGGACAGTGCACCGCAGCGTTGTAACGTTGTGAAATAGATATCAGGGCTTGGTTCAGCCAGGGCTTTTTCGGTTTCGACCCACACTCGCTCTGCTGCTAGGTGTTCAAGTTCACCGCTATGGCTCACCTGCTGCATTAAATCGAGTGTTTCAGCGGCGATGGTGAACCCCAGGTTGGCATAGCGCGCCAGAAAGCGAGCGGTACGCAGCACCCGCAACGGGTCTTCGCTAAACGCAGGGGAAACATGGCGTAGCAAACGATTTTCAATATCTTGCTGGCCATGAAATGGGTCAGTGAACTCCCCGTCGGCACGCTGGGCAATGGCATTGATCGTTAAATCCCGCCGCAGTAGGTCCTCTTCTAGGGTGACATCTGGACTCGCGTGCACCTCAAAACCACCGTAGCCATGCCCTGACTTGCGCTCGGTGCGGGCTAATGCATACTCCTCAGATGTCTCTGGGTGCAGGAATACAGGAAAATCACGACCGACAGGCTTGAACCCTCGTTTACGCATCATGTCTGGCGTCGCACCGACCACCACCCAATCGTTATCGTAAACCGGCCAACCCAGAAGCTCATCCCGCACGGCGCCCCCTACCCGATGCACCTCAAGCCCTTTTACTTTAGGGTCTTGCTTAAACACGTTAACGGCCCCTCCGTTGCAGGCTTGGCACGCTGGTGCGCTCACCGGTGTCTAGGTTAAGCGCGGTGAGTGAACCGCCCCAGACACAGCCCGTATCGATGGCGCTAGCATTAACCTTTGAACCCGGCGTTCGGCCTTCTAACGCCGCCCAATGGCCAAACAGCAGTTGAAGCGCGTCGCCTCTTGGGTACTGAAACCAGGGATAAAACCCTTCTGGAGCGCTATCCAACCCCTCTTTTGCAGCAAAGTCTAGCCGCCCCTGCTCATCAATAAAGCGCATGCGGGTTAACACATTGACGATACAGCGTAGGCGGTCAACACCTTCTAATGCGTTATCGAAGCGGTTCGGCTGGTTACCAAACAGCTGGGATAGGAATTCTCCAGAGCGCTCCCCCGTCAGCGCTACCTGCACCTCTTGGCTTAGCGATAGCGTTTGCTGGGCGCTCCAGGTGGGTAATACACCGGCGTGAGTCATTAGCGTATTGCCGTCTTGGATAGCCAGAGGCTGGCTTTGCAGCCAATCCAGTAGCGCTTCGCGGTCTGGCGCGGTGAGAATATCGCTTAGGGTGTCGTGTTTTTTTAGCGTGCCGCCCCCGCGGGCCACCACCAACAGATGGAAATCGTGGTTACCCAGTACGCACCTACTGCCCAGCGCTTTTGCCTCGCGGAGACAAGCAAGCGAGCCAGGACCTCGGTTGATGACATCACCTACCAGCCAGAGCGCATCCTTGACCGGATTAAAGTTTAGTTGCTCAAGCAGGCTGACGAACTCGGCATGGCAGCCGTGTAGATCGCCAATCACATAAGTACTCACAGGCGACGCCCCTTAGCAGATAATCAATGCAGCTGACGCGGTACCGCTAGCCGAAAAGGCGCAATAGACACATCAAAAGCGCGCTGTGTGTAGGTATCAAGCAGCGTGTAGGCACCTTCCATCACCCCGACAGGAGACTGCAAGATCGCCCGACTGGTATAGCGAAAACGCTGACCTGGGCCAATCAGCGGCTGCTGCCCTACCACGCCCTTACCGCGCACTTCCTGGCTATCGCCATTGCCTTGGGTAATTTTCCAATAGCGCGCCATTAGCTGAACACTGTGGGGGCTTTGGTTATGCACCGTCACGGTGTAGCTGAATACATAGCGCGATTCGGCATCGCTTGATTCGCCAGAACAGTATTCGGGGGTTACGCTGACCTCAATGTCCAGGCCGCTCACGTCTCTCCCTCCTCTTGACCGCTGGCCTCATCAGCAGCCACTTGGTTAGCGATGGCGACATACTCCGCCACGCTCAACGTCTGCGGGCGACGGGCAGGATCGATCCCCAACGCCTCTAAGGTCGCAGCGCTCACTCGGCCTTTCAAGTTATTGCGCAGCGTTTTACGCCGCTGACCAAAAGCGAGCTTAACCAGTTCAAACAGCAGCGTTGGGTCATCGGCGGTGTGGGGCAAACGATCGTGAGGTGTTAGCCTAACAATGGCTGAGTCCACTTTCGGGCGGGGTACGAAGGCTTCCGGAGGCACGATAAACAGCTGATCCACATGGCAGTAGTACTGGGCCATCACTGACAAGCGCCCCCAGTCGGTGCTCCCCGGCTCAGCCGCCAAGCGCTCAACCACCTCTTTTTGCAGCATAAAGTGCATATCGGCAATGGCAGTGCCCATGGTTAATAGATGCACAATCAAGGGAGTTGAGATGTTATAGGGGAGGTTGCCCACTACCCGCAGTGCAGGACCATCCCCTTTAAGCGCGGCAAAATCAAACTTCAGCGCGTCGCCTTCGTGGATGACAAAATCCGGGTAGTTGAAGAACTGCACTCGCAGGCCAGGGATCAAATCGCGGTCTAACTCAACGACCTCCAGCTTGCCGGTCGCCTCCAGCAGCGGTGCGGTAAGCGCCCCTTGGCCAGGGCCAATTTCAACAAGACGATCGCCTTCACGAGGCCCAATCGAGCGGATGATACGCGAGATAATGCCAAGATCGCGAAGAAAGTTCTGGCCAAAGCGTTTACGAGCGCGGTGCTGCTGGGGCACGTGAGACATCTAACAGTGATCCTTGGAAGTATAGTTCGTGAAGCTGCTGTAATAGGGCTGGGCGTATGGGCTTAGTGAACACGCAAGCGGCATGGCTAACGTTATTAAGTCGCCAACTGGCGCTGGTCAGCAAGACGTCGCGCCAGCGTTAGCGCAACCGCAAGGCTACTGGGGTCGGCAACGCCACGCCCGGCAAGATCAAGCGCCGTGCCATGGTCAACCGATGTGCGTACCAACGGCAGCCCAAGGGTAATATTGGCAGCCTGCCCAAAGCCTGCGTATTTTAGCACTGCAAGCCCCTGGTCATGATACATCGCCAATACCGCGTCTACGCCTGCTAAGTGCCGGGGCGTAAAGAGCGTATCAGCGGGAAGAGGGCCTTGTATGTCCAAACCTTCTGCGCGCAGCGCATCAAGCGCGGGCGTGATGATTTCAAGTTCTTCGCGGCCTAGGTGGCCATCCTCCCCGGCATGGGGGTTTAAACCACATACCGCAATACGCGGGGTCGCGATCCCAAACTGACCCTTAAGGTCTTTCGCCAGCAGGCGACTGATACGTAACACCCGTTCATAGGTAATCGCATCCGCCACGTCGCGCAGCGGCAGGTGCGTAGTAACCAGCGCTACCCGCAGGTCGCCACTGCCTTGCCAACTCTCGGCCTTGGTATGCAGGGCGGCATCGGTCGCCAGCAGCATCACCACTTCATTCACGCCGCAGGCATCCCGCAACCACTCGGTGTGGCCAGTGAAGCTTTCAAAGCCCCCTTCAATAATCACCCCTTTATGCAGCGGCGCGGTAACCATCGCAGCCGCTCGACCTTGCTGGCAAGCATCAACCGCGGCCTGGAGGGTATTAAGCACGTAGCGTGCATTGGCAGGGTTGAGCACACCCGGACTAGCAGGCGCTTCCAACCAAACCGGCATCACCGCCAAGCGTCCCGCTGATGAGGCAACGCCCTGCTCTGACACGGCCTCAACAACCTCAACGTCGAGTGCTAGCATAGCTGCCCGTTGGCGCAGCATGTCGGGATCGCCCACGGCAAGTGTACCTTCCGGCAACCGCCCCTGGGCCGCTAGCATAAGCGTTAGCTCCGGGCCAATCCCTGCTGGCTCCCCGGTGGTAATGAGCAGGGGCAAGTTTGGTTGGCCTGGGCCTGTTTGACTAAGCATTAAAGACGGATATCCACAAAGGCCTGCTCACGGATCTCACGCTGCCAGGCTTGCAGCTCTTCATTTGCACGCCGCTGGAAAATCGCTTGGCGAACCTGCTCGCGGCGACTCTCTTCGGTAACATCTTGGCGACGACGCTCCAGCACCTCAATAACGTGGTAGCCAAACTGTGAGCGCACCGGTTGAGAGGTTTGATTAGCGCCAAGCGAGCCCATTGCTTCTTCAAAGGCAGGTACCGTTTGGCCTGGGCGCACCCAGCCCAGCTCACCGCCGTTCATAGCACTGCCACGGTCGTCGCTAAACTCTCGGGCGACCGCGGCAAAGTCTTCACCTTGCTGTAGACGCTGGCGCGCTTGCTCTGCCCTGGCGCGTGCTTGATTTTCATCACGGTTGGGCGTCAGTTCAACCAGCACATGGCGAGCTCGTGTCTCTTCGATAAAGGATTGCCCCTGCTGCGCGTCCTGCTGCTGGCTTATAAAACGCTCAACCTCGCGGTCACTTACAGAAACACGCTGGCTAATACGGCGCTGCTGAATTTGGCGCATGAGCATTTCACGACGAACCTCCTCACGGACATCGGCCAGGCTCATACCATCGGCTTCCACGGCGTCGGCAAACTCGTCCAGCGTCATGTCGTTGGACTCTGCAATCGTGCGCAGCTGTCGATTTAGCTCAGTATCATCAACGCTCAAATTAGCCTGGCGCGCCATCTGAAGCTGAATTTCATCCATCACCATACGTTCAAGCACCTGCTGCGCCAGCTGAGAGCGTGGCGGCAAACTACCGCCTTGGGCCTCGGCCTGCTGCTCAACCTGGTTGATGCGGTCGTTAAGTTCGCTGCGCATAATGACGCCATCGTTCACCACGGCAACAACGTTATCCAACATTTGCCGCTGCGTGGACTCAAAATTCTGCGCATGCAGGGTGAATGGCACAAGCGCTGCGCTGGCCCCGAGGCAGAGTGCCATCATGCTACCCGCAGAGAGCAGTTTTGCCCGTTTTGTTACCACACGGGTTAGCAGGGTGTTTCTGATCGTCATAAAAAGTCTCTTTCACTCGCCAATTAAGGAGGTCGTTAAAGGGGTGTTGGGCGATAGCCAGGGATCGCCCGTTCAAAGTAGCTGTCGGCATCCTGCCCAACGCCACCCAAGCCACGGAACACAAAGCGTAAAAACAGTCCGCGGTCATTGAAATCATCACTCACTCGGGCGGTATCGTTATCGTCCACCCACTCACGCCACACTAGCTGCACACCATAGCAGCAGTCATTCCACTGCAGCCCCGCTAACTGCTCCAGTGAGCGGTCATTAGTCTGATCGTGAAGGTAGCGGCCTATCAAATCAATCCGAGGGCTGGCTTTCCAGGCAAACGAGAGATCCCACTCTTCGCGGTTAAAGTTTCGAAAGCCATCATCTCCGGGAACAACGCCAGGATCGAACCCTTCGATCTCCCAACGGTAGCCAAGGTTCACTATATGGCCCTGCGGATGGCGATAGCGTAGGTCCACACTAGAGCGTTCGGTCTGCTCGCGGTGGTCATCGTAGAGCCATTCGTAGCCGGTGCTCCAGCGGTCATTGATCTGCCAGTCCAGCCGCGTAACCAGCGGTGAGCGGTCTCGGGTGGCCTGGTAACGACGCTGGGGATTGACGCCTGGGTCTTCCTCGGGCCGCGCTGGCAGCGTATCGGGGTCACCCTCGCTATCAATGCGACGTTCAGAAAAATAGAGGCTCTGACCGATGCCAAAGGTCAGCCGGTCACGCCCTGTACTGTCTTCAAGCAAACGTGACTGCACGCCAACAGAGACACGGTTAAGATCCCCGACCCGGTCGGTTCCCGAAAAGCGATGCGGCGACCAGAGTTGTTCCCAAGAAAACACCCGCTCTCGGCTATCAAAATCGGGCAGTTGGGTTTGGTTTGTGCGCGGCACGTAGGCGTAGTTCAGGCGCGGCTCCAGCGTTTGGCGATAGTCACGCCCGCCCAACTCAAGCTCGCGGTCGAAGACTAACCCGCTGTCGATGGAGGTAATCGCAATACTGCGGCTTGGCGAGGTCTCGCGGTCAGTAACACGCTGACCATAGTCAAGCTCGTAAGCGGTTTGCCATAGTTCGGTGCGCGGTTCGATATACCCCCAAGCCTGCTCTGCCCGCCAGCCAAATGCAGGCGACAAATGCAGACGCGTGCCGGTGGCCGCTTCACGCTCAGGCACTTGCCGCTCATCGACATCCCGCCAGAAGTAGGTGGCGTTAGAGCGCCACTGGCTATAGAAACCGCTGCCAAACTGCCAGTCGGCATTGGCCGTTAAGCTAGGCAGCCGATAAAAAGGTTTATCGGTATCGCTTAACGGATCCTCTAAACGCTGGAACCCCTGGGCACGGGCATCCAGCTGCCAGCGCTCGCCGCGGTAATCGACCTGGGCCAGCCGCTCCATACTCACCCGCTCACTATTGCCAAACTCGCCGCCAAAGTCGTCAAAGTAGCGGCCATCGCTGGCGGCGCCATAACGTAAATTGTAGTCGCTGCGCTCATTAATCAGGCCGGTATGGTAGGCGTCAATATACCAGCGGTCTTCGCCCTCAAAGCGGTTGCTACCGGTACTGCTTCCCCCATCGTTATTTAAAAAGCCGCCTTCGACAATACCCTGGCTTTCGGCAAACAAATAACGATATTCACCGTTGAGCAGTAAGCCTTGATCCGACATCCAGCGCGGGGTGATGGTGGCATCGTGGTTGGGTGCAATGTTCCAGTAAAACGGCTGGGTATAGTCAAAGCCGTCACTAGAGAAGCCCACGGAAGGTGAAAGCAACCCCGTATGGCGCCGGTCATCAATGGGGAAGCGCAGCCAAGGCCAATAGAAGACCGGCACGTCTTTTATTTCTAAACGGGCATGGCGTGCGGTGCCGAAGCCCTCGGCCTGATCCAGCTTGATATCACTTCCCACTAACTGCCAGCTATTGGCACCCGGGTCGCAGGCGGTGAAGGTAGCGTTGCGCAAGCGATACTGCTCTTCACCGGTTTGCTCAAGCTGGCTGGCTTGCCCGCGCAAGTGTTGCTCGTAAAGAACATAGTGACTGTTGCTTAACGAAGCGCGATCTTCGTTAAGCATTAGTGTAGCTTGGTCGCCGCGCAACAGTGCTTGGCCGTCGCGCAGGGCTAAGTTGCCCTGAACCTCGACCTGCTGGCGGTCAGCAGGTAAATAAACCTGTTCCGCGGTCAGCTCCGTATTGCCCCGCCGCAATACCACATCGCCCCGCAGAAGTGCTTCGCCGTCTGCAGCATAATCCACCTCTTGGGTTTCAACCGACAGTGTTTCGGGGTTCTGTTCCGCTGGCAAGCGGTAGCCAGGCATTACATAACGCCCACGACACACTTGTAGAGACGCCTCATCCTGCCCATAGGGCTGCCAATCAAGCGCCTCAGCAGGCAGCGGTTGGCCTTGGGCCACCGCTGAAAAGGAGGCGCCCGCGAGCAAACTGCCCAACAGCGTGTGCGCGACCGGAGCGGTGCGCGAAAATCGCTTGCCCATGTTCGTTATCCTTGGCATCCAGAATCGGTATTATACAGGCAGCATGATGCCCGACCAGCAAGGAGCTTGCATGTCCTCTTCCAGGATCGACGCCCTCACCCGATGGGCAGCTAACCAAAACGGCCTAGATGTGGCCGCTATTGCCATTACACGCGCAGGGGGCGACGCCAGTTTCCGGCGCTATTTTCGGCTAACCCTGCCAGACGGCACCACCCAAGTAGTGATGGACGCACCACCCGCTCAAGAAGACTCTGCCCCTTTTGTAGCAATAGGCCAACGCTGGCATGCCGCTGGGCTGCCCGTGCCTGCTATTCACGCAGCAAATTTAGATAGCGGCTTTTTACTGCTAGATGACCTGGGGAATACGCCGCTACAAGACTTTTTCACCGATGAGCAGAGCACTCAGAAAAGCCACCACCAAGCGCTAGATCTAATAGCCCAGCTGCAAAATCGTGCCAACCCACAGGCACTACCCGCCTATGACGCGGCATTACTCGGGCGTGAACTCGACCTCTTTCCCGAGTGGTGCCTGGGCAAGTGGCTTGGGCTAGCTATCCCTGAGAGTTGGAAAGCGCTGCATGCAGCGTTAATTGAGCAGGCCCTTGCGCAACCCGTGGTTTGCGTACACCGCGACTTTGATGCGATGAATATTATGGTGCTGAATCAGCAGCTTTATATAATCGACTTTCAAGACGCCGTCGCCGGCCCCATCAGCTACGACGTTATCTCCCTGCTTCGAGGACGCTACTGCCGCTTCTCTAACGAACAGTTTAACCAGTTCGCACGGCGTTTCTACGAAGATGCGCGCAAAGACGGGCGACTATCCCGCCAAACCAGTGAATCAATGTTTCTCACCCAATGCCACGCCATGGCCGCTCAGCGCTCGTTAAAGGTACTGGGAATTTTCTGCAGGCTGACGCTGCGTGACCAAAAACAGGGTTATTTAGCCCGTCTGCCCCACTTTTTGAATCACCTGGAGGATAGCTTAGCGGCACTTAACCAACATGACGACTTTAGCCAGTGGGTAAGCGCTGCGCTTCGCCCAGCGATTATTCAACGTCTAGCGGAAAGCGCTACATGAAAGCGATGATTCTCGCCGCCGGGTTAGGGAAACGGATGCGCCCGCTAACCGACCACTGCCCCAAACCGTTGCTACCTGTGGCGGGCAAACCGTTAATCATTCATCACCTTGAGCGGTTACAGCAAGCCGGAGTTGAAGAAGTAGTGATTAACGTTAGCTACCGGGCTGAGCAAATAATGGCAGCATTAAGCGACGGCTCAGCGTATCAGCTGCGCATCCACTGGAGCCGTGAAACCACCCCGCTAGAAACCGGTGGAGGCATACAAAAAGCGCTGCCGTTACTTGGCGACGCGCCTTTTATGCTCATTAATGGCGACGTCTGGTGTAACTATTTACCCACTGAAATAGCGCTTAAAAAAGGGGATCTCGCACATTTAGTGTTAGTTGATAACCCTGACCACCACTTAACGGGCGACTTTGCCCTGAATCACGGCCGCGTTACGACTGACGGTTCGCCGCGCTTAACCTTCGCCGGCATTAGCCTGCTGCATCCTGCACTACTGGAAAGCGAGCCGCCGGGGGCGTTTGCCCTGGCGCCGCTGCTCAAGCAAGCGATGACTGATAACCGAGTAAGCGGCGAGCACTTTACAGGCCGCTGGGTGGATGTGGGCACCCCGGAACGATTAACCGCCCTTGAGCACCACCTGATGCAGCTTAGGGAGCGATGAGGCAGTGCGCTACCCGATAGAAATGTTATGCTGCGCGACTTACCTTTCGTCGCCAAGATGAGGAGAGCAACGTGAAAGCACGGGTAAAATGGACGGATGGCCGCCAGTTTGTCGCGGAATCGGGTAGTGGGCACAGCGTTGTCATCGATGGTCCACCTAATCACGGTGGCCGGAATACAGGCCCGCGCCCCATGGAAATGCTGTTGATGGGTATGGGTAGCTGCACGGCGTTCGATGTCCTGAATATCCTCGACAAAGCCCGGGCAGATGTCACCGACTGTGTTGCCGAGCTTGAGGCAGAGCGTGCCGACGACGTGCCCTCCGTGTTCACAAAGATTCACGTTCACTTTTTAGTGACCGGGCGCAGCTTGAAAGAGAAGCAGGTACAGCGTGCCGTTGAGCTTTCCGCTGAAAAATATTGCAGTGCTTCGATTATGCTCGTGAAAGGGGGTGTTGAGATTACCCACTCGTTTGAGATCATCGAAGCTTGAGCTGCCTAGGGGTTAGCCCAGCCCGTGTGAGCCACACCATCGTTCTTAGCGGGCACCTGAAAAGGCCCCTACCAGACACGCTAGCGGCAAAAAAAATTGCCCGTCTGGATGCATACCACGCCATGGGCGGGCATAATACGCCCGCTTGTTTATATCCCTACTGCGTAGCACGTGCTTGCGAGCGCCACCTGACAAGCGCGGTGACAAGTATTTATCGGTTCCGGCGCTGGCTCGTCGGGGTGTCTTCATCTGCCATAGGGAGGTTCGGACGTGTCAGATAATCTCCGACTCCACGGGTTTAACAACCTGACCAGCTCGCTGAGCTTTAATATTTACGACATCTGTTACGCCAAAACCGAAGAGCAGCGTGCGGCTTATATCGACTATATCGATGAGCTTTACAACGCCGAACGTTTGACGCAGATCCTTAAAGACGTCACGAATATTATCGGCGCCCACGTGCTGAATATTTCGCGTCAAGACTATGAGCCGCACGGGGCTAGCGTCACCATCCTAATCGCTGAACACGAACTGGATGAGCCAAGCCTTGAACACACGGAGCCAGGCCCCGGCCCGCTACCCGAAACGGTCGTCGCCCACCTGGATAAAAGCCACGTAACGGTGCATAGCTACCCTGAGTCTCACCCGGACAACGGCATTAGCACCTTCCGCTTGGATATCGATGTCTCTACCTGTGGACATATCAGCCCTCTTAAAGCGCTGAACTACCTGATCCACAGCTTTGATTCCGATATCGTGACCATGGATTATCGCGTACGTGGTTTCACCCGCGATGTGGATGGTAAGAAGCTGTTTATTGATCACGACATTACCTCGATCCAAGACTACTTGGCAGAAGATACCAAGCAGGCTTATCAGATGATCGACGTGAACGTGTATCAAGAAAACATGTTCCACACCAAGATGTTGCTGAAGGATTTCGAACTGGACAACTACCTGTTCGGCACCTCGCGCCGGGATATTACCTTTGAAGAAGCGCGGGATATCGAAAGCCGCTTGCGCAAAGAGATGCTTGAGATTTTTTACTCGCGTAATCTCGATTAAGCGTTTTGCTCAATCAGCTCGTCACGCTCTCAAACGCTTAAATACCGAAAAGCCGTCCCACGACTCATCGTGGGACGGCTTTTTTTACGCTGGGTATATTGCCTATGCCGTCAATAAAGGCTCGACTCGCCTTCTGGGCGCGTTTTAAACCGTCGGTGAAGCCATAGATACTGTTCAGGATGCTTACGAATAGCCCGCTCGATAAATTCATTTACCCGGGTTGCGTCTGCTACCTCGTCCCCACTCGGAAAATCATCAAACGCGGGCAGGCACTCAATGGTATAGGTGCGATTATCCGGGTTGCGGTGGAACATCAGTGGTACCACGGGCGCGCCTGTCATGCGGGCAATTTTGCCCGTTAGGCGAATAGTCGCCGCCTGCTGGCCAAATAACGGCGCAAACACGCTGACATCGCGGCCAAAATCCTGATCCGGTGAATACCAAACAATATGCCCCGCTTTAATCCGCCGCACCACGCCACGCAGATCATGACGATCAATCGCCTGACCAAAAATACGCGAGCGGGCGCGGGTCATAAACCGCTCGAAAAGCGGGTTGTTATGTGGCCGGTACACAACATCCGCTGGGAAAAACAGCGAATGTAGCGCCCCACCTAAATCCAGTGTTGAAAAGTGGATACCCACCACCAGCACGCCTTTGCCCTGGGCGTATGCTCGGGCAAGGTGCTCCTGGCCATTATACGCCACGCGGTGATGGAAGCCTTCCGCCTCGCGGCACCAGCCGGTGGCGGTTTCCACTAGGCCTATCCCGTTAGCAATAAAGGTTTCTTTAACCAGTTTACGCTGCTGCTCGGCGCATTTTTCTGGAAAACAGAGGGCAATGTTGGCAGCCGTAATTTGCCGGCGTCGTTTAGCAAACCGCCACGCCAGCAGGCCCAGCATTTTTCCTACCCCTAGCTTTAACGGCCAGGGGAGCCAGGCAGCAACGTACATCAAGCCGATGGCTAACCAGGTAGGCCAGTAACGGGGATGAGCAAATGAGCGTGGGTACGAATTTTTTGACATACATATAACCGTTTAAACGCAGGCACCATGGTAGCGGCGCGGGGCTCTTGGCAATACACCCGTTAACAGGGTGTAGCTAATCGTATCGCAATAGCGAGCGACTTCATCAACCGGCAGCACGGCGCCATCGACTGACGCTCCCCACAACACCACTTCGCTGCCAATAGCGGCATCGGGAATATCGGTCACATCGACCGTTAACATATCCATCGAGACCTTACCGGCAATCGCGCAGCGCTGACCGTTGACTAGCACGGGGGTGCCATCCACCGCGTGACGGTCGTAACCATCGCCATAACCTGCGGCCACCACCGCAATTTTCGAACGCCGCTCGGCGCGCCATCGGCCACCATAACCAACCGACTCACCCGCTTCGAGTTCGCGCAGGGCGATAATTTCAGAGCGTAGGCTCATCACTGGACGTAATTGCCGGGTAATGTCATTCGCTACTTCTAGCGGGTCACTACCGTAGAGCATGACTCCCGGGCGATTCCAGTCACCGTGGGCAGCGGGCCAAGCCAGGGTTGCGGGCGAGTTAGCTAAACAGAGAGGAGCCTTCAGTTGCTCGGCTAGCTCCGTCAATATCGACATCTGCTGGTTAAAGTAGCTGCCTTCATGGGCATCTGCCGTCGCAAAGTGGCTCATTAAATGGAGTGCCGTCACCTGTGGCGCGTTGGCTAACTGCTGCCAAACCGCTGGGGCCTCTTTTGGCGAGAAGCCCAATCGATGCATCCCCGAATCGACCTTGAGCCACACGGGGATAGGCTGGCGGGGTGAAAATGCTAATAACGCGGTGACCTGCCACTCGCTGTGTACGCTGATCCAAAACCCATGCTGGTCGACCAGCGTTAGCTCGTCGGCACTGAAAATCCCCTCCAGCAGAATGATCGGCTTTGTTATACCGCCTGAACGTAGATGAAGGGCTTCTTCGATGCTGGCCACGGCAAACGCGGGCACATCGGCTTCTAAGGCATGCGCGCACTCAAGCGCACCATGGCCATAGGCATCGGCTTTAATCACAGCTACCGAACGACTTTGAGGCGCACAGCTACATGCCAGCTGGTAATTATGACGCAGAGCGTCTAGGTCAATATGGGCCACTAGCGGGCGCATCACGTTTCTCACTTAGCGATATTCAATCAACATTAATAAAAAGCGGGGCCTAAAAATAGCGCACCGAGTGGTCGACTCGGTGCGCTATTTTTTGCTGGTTTCACCAGCGCGGTTTTATCAGGCGCTATGTTTTTAGCGGTTAGCTCTCGAAAATAGCCTCTAAGGATAAGCCCTGTTTCTCTAGGGAGCGGCGAAGTTTCTTAAGGGCCTCTACCTGAATCTGGCGAACCCGCTCTCGGGTTAACCCTATTTCTGCACCCACCTCTTCCAGCGTTGCGGCTTCGTGGCCACGTAAGCCAAAACGGCGCACAACAACCTCTTGCTGCTTTTCGCTCAACTCATCAAGCCAGTGGTCAACGTGCTCCCGCACATCGCCATCAACTAAACACCCTTCTGGCCCCTGCACATCATCATCGGCCAAGGTGTCGATCAAGGGCTTGTCGCTTTCGCCACCCATGGGGTAGTCCACCGAGGAAACGCGCTCGTTAAGACCCAGCATTTTCTTGACGGTTTCTACCGGTTTATCAAGATGGTCGGCGATCTCTTCTGCAGTGGCTTCGTGATCCAGCTTTTGGGTCAACTCCCGGGCCGCACGCAGGTAGATATTGAGCTCTTTCACCACGTGAATCGGCAAACGAATAGTACGCGTTTGGTTCATCAGTGCGCGCTCTATAGTCTGGCGGATCCACCAAGTAGCGTAGGTTGAAAAACGAAAGCCTCGCTCGGGATCAAATTTTTCAACCGCACGAATAAGCCCCAGGTTGCCCTCTTCAATCAGGTCCAACAGCGTTAAGCCGCGATTAAGGTAGCGTCTGGCAATTTTAACCACCAGCCGCAGGTTGGACTCAATCATCCGAGAGCGGCCAAGCGCATCGCCCTTGCGCGCTAAGCGGCCGTAATATACCTCTTCCTCTGGTGTCAACAGCGGCGAAAAGCCGATTTCATTGAGGTAGATTTGTGTTGCATCCAAGCTTTGAGTCGATTGACGGTCTTCACGACCTAACGCTTTCTCGAAGGCTTCCTCCTCTGCGGTGACATCATCATCGGGATCATCCACCGCCTCTTCAACCGCGTTTAGGTCAATCTCCTGCAGATCCTTCTCCAGCATACTCATAGTCTCACCCCCCGTTGTTACACCTTGCCGCCATTTAAAAAGTGAAAGTGGTTGTACTCCATGTACGCGTTCACCGTTATTGTTATATGACGCCTGATTGAGCTATCCAGGTTTTACCGGTAGGCGCAATCGCCTACCGTTTGCTATGTATTGCGTTATCCATGTTTATACAACGGCTCTGGCGTTAACGGAACTGCTTAGTCACTAACGCGACAAATCCGTGATTAGCGAGACGGCAAATAGTTCATGGGGTCTTGAGGCTGCCCATCGCGGCGCACTTCAAAGTGAAGCTTAACGCTATCCGCATCGCTATCTCCCATCGTGGCAATCACCTCGCCAGCTTCTACAACATCATTCTCTTTGACGCTTAAGCTGTCGTTATGAGCGTAAGCGCTAAGATATTGATCGTTATGCTTAAGTAGAATCAAGTTGCCATAACCACGCACGCCGCTGCCTGCATAAACGATAATACCCGGGCCTGCCGCTCTAACAGGTTGCCCCTTTTGACCGGCGATATCAATCCCGGCGGTAATTGCCCCACCCTGACCAAACTCGCCGGTTACCTCGCCTTCGGTCGGCCACCGCCAATTAATCTCGTCAACCGGTGTGAAGGTGCGCGAAGAGCGGTCGGCTTGCGCGGTTTGGCTAGGCTGCGACGCCGCTGGCTCTGGTTCACGTGCGGGCTCTGGCTCGCGTACTTGCTCCGGCTCCGACTCCGGCTCGGAAGCAGGCGTAGGCTCTGGCTCCCGTTCCTGCACCGAAGCTTGCTCTTGAACGACGGGCTGGGTGGCTTCTACGCTTGGTGCTGCTTCTACGGCAGAGTCACTAGGCTCAGCAGCACCCTGTGCGACTTGTTGGGCAGCTTCCACCGCTGAGCGCTCTGCAGTTATGCGTTGGTTGCGTTCAATGGCGCTTTCATCAGGCAGTAGCCAGTCCATGTCCTGGTCATTGCTTGCAACGGCGGTGGCTTGAGGCCTCAACCCCGTTGCCACAGCGCCTGATGCTGGACGGCTAGCAGCATCAACCGATGGCTGGCTGGAAGCTTCACCCGCCCCCTCGCGCAGCGCAATGGTTTGCCCTGGGTGAATTTGGTAGGGCGCCGCAATATTATTGAGCGCGGCTAACTGGCGATAATCAAGGTTGTGTTCCCACGCGATACCGTAAAGCGTGTCGCCCGCTTTCACCGTATATTGCGGCGAGCTGTCTACCGCACGGCGCGCGTCGCTTAAATCACGTACTTGGGGGGTGTTTTGGTGTTGGTTTGCACAGCCACTAATAGCCAGCGCCAACACAGACATCATGAAAACCTTACGCATGCAAACCCTACTCCTTTTCAACGCCGCGCGCGTTATCTGTTAAATGATGCCCTGCATCGCTCTTGTCATGCTCACCGACGGGATCCGCTGCGCGGCGATTAAGCAATACCACCAACAGGGCGCCGACGGCCATTAGTGCCACCACGCCCACAAGTTGTGCCGACGCCCCAGTCAGCACGGCGTAATCACTCGGCATTAGATAGCGGTGAGCGAGTGGGATCATTTGCCCTTCAGGGCCAAGTTGGTAGCGTACCAGTTCTCTCCAAGGCCAGAGAATGGGTAATGAGCCGATAATAAAGCCCAGCAGCAGCTGCAGCGTAGAGTCGTGGTGACGACTCAACAGCCACGAAAGCAGCCGGGAAAATAGCGCCAGACCAAATACGCAGCCCACGCCAAACAAAACAATGATCACCATATCAAAACTGCGTATGGCGCCCATGATGGTGCCGTAGAGTCCCATCGTGAGCAATAAAAAGCTACCAGAAACACCAGGCAGCAGCATGGCGCTAATCGCGATTGCGCCCGCTAACATGACGACCAGCGCTTCATTGCCGACAAGCAGAACCAGCGGCATCATAGCGGGTAGGGCTTGCGCGAGTAGCAAGCCAACCGCTAAAGGCAATAAATACCATATTTTCCAGCCATGCCCGGCTTTGCCGACCACGAGTGCAGAGGCCGCTACTAAGCCAAAAAAGAAGCCATCCAGCAGCAGTGGGTAGGCCTCCATGAGCCAGAGCGCCAAATGCGCAACACTAAAAAGGCTTACCGCGACCCCTAAAAGAAGCGGAACCAAAAACGTGAGGTTCAAGTGCTGGCTCAAGCCCGCTAACCCTTGGCGTCGCCAAACCACTAGCGCACTGGGGCCGAACTGCTTAATCGTATTGATAAGTTCTTCATAGATGCCGGTAATAAAGGCAATGGTGCCACCTGAAACACCGGGTACCGCGTCAGCGGCCCCCATACCGGCGCCTTTAAAAAACAGTCCTAAAAATCGACGCTTCAATCCACCACTCCTTGCAAAAGGGGTACAAAGCGCACGGGTTCAAGCCGACGCTTTTCAAAGGCACCACCAATGCGCTTTATTTGGGTAAGCCACTGGCTGCCATCGGGTTCTTCAAGCGGGGCAATTAACACCCCGTCGCGGCTAAGCTGTTCAAGCAGCGCTTCTGGTAGCGACTGGGCACAGGCGGTTAATAAAATAACGTCAAAGGGCGCTGCTGTCGGCCAGCCATCGCCGCCATCAGATACGGCTAGCGCTGCTTCTGCATCTAACCGCCATAGCCGCTCAGCGGCGCGCTCGTGCAGGGCATAAATACGTTCTAGGGAGTAAAGCGAATCCACTAATCGCGACAAAATAAGCGCTTGGTAGCCAGAGCCAGTGCCCACTTCGAGCACACGGCGCGGCTGCGCGCGCAGGACTAGCTCCGTCATGCGCGCAACGGTAAGCGGCTGCGAGAGGGTCTGACCAAAACCAATGGGCAGCGCGGTGTCCTCATAAGCGCGGTGCGCAAGCGCTTCATCGACAAACAGGTGCCTGGGCTCGCTGGCCATGACATCCAGGACGCGAGTATCACGGATCCCCTGTTGAACAAGCCGTTCAACCATGCGGTCGCGAGTGCGCTGGGAGGTCATCCCTCGCCCGCGAAGCTCGCCGGGTGATAACTCAGGCAAAGGCATCCAACCAATCCTGCACATCACGGCGCGCGGGGTGGCGCGTTAGATCAGTTTGGAGAGGGGTAATCGAAACGTACCCCGCTCCAATAGCTGCAAAGTCGGTATCTTCGCCATCATCGGCATTCGCCGCTACTGGCGCAATCCAGTAGCGGGTACGCCCACGGGGATCTTTCAGCGGCACAGGCTTTTCTGCTGGCCCACGGTAGCCCAAGCGCGTCACTTTAACGCCTTTGATCTCCTCCCATGGCACATCCGGCACGTTTACATTTAATAGCGTGCGCGGCGGCAGTGATAGCTGTTCGGCAGCCCCGATTAAACTGGCCGCTACTTTCGCCGCTGTCTCGAAGTGGCGCTCGCCACATAGCGACATGGCAATGGCAGTCATGCCTAAATTGCGCCCCTCCATCGCCGCAGCTACCGTGCCGGAGTAGAGCACGTCATCGCCCAGGTTGCTGCCGTGGTTAATCCCCGATACCACCAGGTCAGGTTTCTCGTTCCAAACGCCGTTCACGCCAAGGTAAACGCAGTCCGCTGGCGTGCCGTCTACGCTGTAAAAACCGTTATCTAACGCCGTTAATGAGAGTGGTCGTGACAGCGTAAGCGAGTTGCTGGCGCCGCTGCGGTCTCGGTCGGGAGCCACGACGCGCAGGTTAGCATGAGCCGCTAATGCATCGTGCAGAGCCCGTAAACCCGGGGCATGGACACCATCATCGTTGGAAAGCAGCAGTCGCCGCATTAGCGTCTCCTTGAGATAAAGCGTATTAAGTTATATCTAGCGTCATGGGTTAAACAAAATCAGGATGCTCAATCAACTCACTAACCACCGCTGTGGCAAAGCTACCCCGCGGCAGCGCAAACGAGAGCTCCACAGCCTCATGCTCTCTGCGAAGCTGTGGCGCCAACAGCCTAATCCGCAACGCCCGCTGAGCGCGCTTAACGCCGCTCTTTTCTAACCCTTCACATAGTGCTGGGTGTTGTACCAACAGCCGTAACTCGTAAGCCGTTATCTGCTGTTTTGCTCTTTCGCCAACGCCCCAAAGTACGCCTGTCGGGTGAATATCCAACTCGCCTGCGCGAGCCACTAAGCTATCATCCACCTCATCAACGCTAAACACGCTTTGGGTGCCATCAAGCATTAGCGTATCGCCTGGTAAGGGCTGGCACCAGGAGCCATCGGCTAAGCGGGCACTTAATAACTCGTTAAACAAAAAACTGCGCGCGGTTGATAGCATCATCCCTTGGCGGTCGTCACGCTTGCGCCAACCTTTGGCGAGAAGCGCTTCTGCGCGCTGCAAGTTGCGCCCACCGGGGCCAAAACGCTGGGGGCCAAAGTAGTTGGCTACGCCGTGGGTACACAGTGCTTGCCAGCGCTGCTCAAAGTCGTCGGCCTGCACCGCTTCACCGCTCAACCTCAAAGTAAAATGGTTGGTGCGGTGAACGCCGCGTTTAAGCTTTCGGGGGTGGCGCGCTTGCTCTAGCACTTTGATGCCCAGTGCATCTAGCGATGCCGATAACTCAGCGGGCGCCTCTCGCCCGGGTAGATGAACGCTTACCCATTGCCGAGTGACCGCCACACGGTCTTTCATACCAGAGTAGCCAATATCTTTTGGCGTTACGTTACATAGCCGACTCACGCTTTTGACCACATCTAACGTGGTTTGGTGCCGCTTTTCAAGCCGTAACCACAGGTGTTCCCCATGGGCTTCAGGGGTAAAGTCGAGCTGCTCGTCGACAATAAAGTCCTCTGGCTGGGCGCGGTACTGACCCGGCTTAGGCGCTCCAAAATGGCCATCTAGCAAGCGCTGCCAGGGCGGTAAGTTAAGCATTCAACGCCTCTAAGCGCTCGACTAACACCACGGCTTCAGCGGCGATCCCTTCGCCACGCCCGGTAAACCCAAGCCGTTCGGTGGTGGTGGCTTTTACGTTTACTTGCCCTACGTCCACGCCTAGGTCTGCGGCAATCACTCTACGCATGGCATCGATATGTGGCGCCATTTTAGGTGCCTGGGCCATCAGCGTGGCATCCAGGTTAACTACACCAAAGCCCTGCTCGCGCACAAGATGCACCACGCGGCGCAGCAAATCCCGGCTATCGGCGCCCTCCCAAGTGGGGTCAGTATCGGGGAAGTGGCGACCAATATCGCCTAATGCGCAGGCCCCAAGCAACGCGTCGCTGACCGTATGCAGCAATACATCCCCATCGGAGTGGGCCACAAACCCCTGTTCAAAAGGTAGCTTTACGCCACCAATCATTAAGTGGTCACCAGGCCCAAAACGGTGCACATCAAATCCATGACCAATTCGCATTAAAAGCTCCTTTCAGTTACTCAGGCCGACTGCGACGCCATAATCGCTGCGGTAAGGGCGAGATCATCGGGGTGGGTAACTTTTAAATTATCGCGCCGCCCACTAACTAATCGCGGGGCCTTACCCAGCGCCTCGACGGCGGAAGCCTCATCAGTCACAACACAGCGCGTTTCAACGGCATGCTCAAGGGCAGTGCGTAGCAGGTCATAGCGAAAGCCCTGGGGTGTTAGCGCATGCCACAGCCCGTCGCGCGGTTCGGTGGCCATGCTAAGCTGCTCCGCGTTGGCACGTTTCATGGTGTCCGCCACCGGCATGGCAAGCAGCGCGCCGTCGGGGTGCTCACTGGCTGCCTTGTAGAGCGCCTGCAAATCAGCTGAGGTGATACAGGGCCGCGCTACGTCGTGCACTATTACTAAGTCGCTGGCGTGGGCCGGTATTGCTTGTAACGCGTTTAATACGCTATCCATACGTTCAGCGCCACCGGTCACTCGCTGCCAATGGGTGAACGGCACCCAAGCGGGGTCGAACCAGTGATCATCACTGTCTAGGCAAAGCACTAGCTGCGCCTTGGGAAAAGCCGCGTTTAGGCGGTGAAGGGTATGCGCAAGGATCGATCGCTCGGCAATGGTGAGATACTGCTTGGGCTTATCGGCGCCCATACGCTTGCCCTGACCCGCGGCCGGAACAATCAGCCACAGTGAGTTGCTCATTGGCCTGCCCTTTCATCCGTCAGTTTTGGCTGCACCACTAAACCTGCGTTAAGGCCTATCAACTCGGCTTCAATGGCCACACCTGGCACCCAGAAAAACTGCTCGTCGCTACGTACCATGCCCATGTCACTGCGGGCGCGCTCCTCAATGGCATCCAGGCCGGTTTTAAGATCGGTGACTTCTGCCGCTAGTCGTGCGTTACGATCGCGCAGCGGTACATTGGCAGCTTCTTGCACGGCTACACGCTCTTCTACCTGCTGAAGGTCTTGCCAGCCCCCATTGCCTAGCCACAGCTGGTATTGGAGCAACCCCAACACGGCAAGTAGCGCAACCACTAGCCATTTATGCATCACCGAGTTCCTTTTTGACGGCGTAAACGCCGCGCATTATGCCATTAAGGGGGTCTGCCCAGCGAGCATGCCAGGCGTTTAATAACGGATTGAGGGCATGTTTATCCCACCTGCGCTACTTAAACGGCAGCGCCTGCGCTGCCGCCTGACGATAGGCGTTAATATGCGCGGCTTCTTGTTGACAAAACCGAGCGACGCCCGCAGCCAAACCGGGGTGCGCCAAATAGTGCAGCGAGCGCACCCGCTGAGGGGCAAAACCGCGCACCAGCTTATGCTCCCCTTGGGTTCCCGGGTCAAATAGCGTCAAACCTTGCGCCAAGCAGTACTCGATCCCCTGGTAGTAGCAGGCTTCAAAATGCAGACAGTCAGCCACCACCTCGCTTCCCCAATAGCGGCCATAAAGTGCTGTTTCACCACGAAAACAGAGCGCTGCTGCCACCGGCTGGCCGTCTAAAAGTGCCTGCACTAGCACTAGCGCTTCAGGCATGGTGTGGCGCAAGCGCTCAAAAAACGCCTGGTTGAGATAAGGCGGCCTGCCGCGCTCGTGATAGGTAATGGTGTAGCAGCGGTAAAAATGTGCCATGGCAACCTGGGTAATGTCGTTACCTTCTAAACGCCGCATGGTAAACCCTTGCTCTGCCACCAAGCGGCGTTCTCGCTTGATCATTTTGCGCCGCTTAGAGGTAAGGCTCGCCAGGAAACCATCAAAGTCTTTAAATTGCCGGTCACGCCATTGAAACTGCACCCCTTCTCTGGCAATCAAGCCAGGGAACTGACGCTGCCAGGCAGCCACTTCTTGCTCTTCAGCAAACAGCAGATGCCAGCTTGAAAGCGCCAGCTCCTCACACTGCCCTTGCCAAGCAGATGCCAACTGTTCGCGTATCGCATCGGCGTCGACATCCGCGGCTATCAAGCTGCGTGGCCCTGGCACCGGCGTAAAAGGGATCGCACTCAGCGCTTTAGGGTAGTAGTGTCCTCCGGCACGCTCTAGCGCCTCAGCCCACCCCCAGTCAAACACATACTCACCGTAAGAGTGATGTTTGCGGTACATGGGCAACGCGCCCACTAGCCGGTCAGCTTGCCAAACGCTTATATGGCATGGCTCCCAACCGGTGGCGCTGCTTACTGAGCCGCTGCCCTCCAGCGCTTGCAAAAAAGCGTGGCGTAAAAACGGTTGATCTTTACCCACCAGCGCGTCCCACTGACTTGCCGCGACGGCCTCAATGGCAGGTAGAATAGCAAGTGATAGCGAGCGTGATGGCATGGCGTCCCTCAAGGGCATCGGCTAAACAACCGGTAGTAAAACAAGCGACAGTGTTTAAGCCAACACTCTACCATTACCCCTAACGCTCAACGATGGTGACGACGCCATCGGTTGTTTATTTTCCCTACGGCGTATTTCATCATGCGTTCATCAAGGAGAGGCCATGAAACGCGATCTAACCAGTGTGTTCCACGCTCAGCAGCACGCTGTTGAACAGGCGCCCTACCCTTCGCTCAGCACCCGGCGTGAACGGTTGGGCCGCTTAGCACGCATGACAAAGCGTCACCAGCACGACATTGTCCGCGCTATTCAGGCAGATTTTGGAAAACGTAGTGAAACGGAAATCCGCTTAGCTGAAATTAGCGGCGTGCTACAAGCCATTGGCTATACCCGGCTTCAGCTTTGGCGTTGGATGCGCCCCCGACGGGCAAGCATGCCCTGGCGGCTACTGCCCGCTAAAGCGCATATTGTGCCTCAACCATTAGGCGTCGTCGGGGTGATGGCACCGTGGAACTACCCCTGGAGCCTCGCCATCATGCCCGCCATAGACGCCTTTGCTGCGGGCAATGTGGTGATGCTCAAACCCAGCGAGCATGCGCCACATATCAGCGCGCTGCTCGCCAAGCTGATTCCTCAATACTTCACAGAAGAAGAGTTTAGCGTCATAGAGGGTGGTGTAGAGGTAGCTGAAGCGTTCAGCGCCCTGCCGTTCGATCACCTGTTGTTTACGGGTTCTTCCCAGGTTGGGCGCAGGGTTGCACTTTCAGCCGCCGCTAATTTAACCCCGGTGACTCTTGAGCTTGGCGGTAAATCGCCCGCGATTGTAGCCGCCGATGCTGATGTTGATCGCGCCGCCGCCGCCATTGTGTTTGGCAAAGGCATGAACGCCGGGCAAACCTGCATTGCACCCGACTATGTTTTGGTAGAAAGCCGCCGCCTGGACGCCATGATCAAAGCGTTAACCCAAGCCATTGCACACCAGCGGCCTAACGACAAAGACGCAACCTCAGCGATTAACGAGCGCCATCAACAGCACCTTGATAACCTGCTTGAAGAAGCGCGGGACCACGGCTGCCGCATTATTGATGCAGGCCCCCATGCGCCTGTGCTAATTATTGACCCCACCCACGACCTAGCGGTGATGCGCGAAGAGATCTTTGGCCGTTGCCTGCCAGTCATTGGCGTTAAAAATATCGATGACGCCATTGCCTATGTGAATGCCCGCCCCCACCCGCTAGCGCTTTATGCATTCACCGATGATAAAGCGCTTCAGTTAACGTTACGCCAACACACCCATTCTGGGGCGCTGGTGTTTAACGAAACCCTGCTGCATCACGCGGTGCCCTCGCTACCTTTTGGCGGTGTCGGCGAGAGCGGCATGGGCAGTTATCACGGGCGTCATGGCTTTGAGCGTTTTAGCCATCTACGCGGTATTTTCTACCAATCTAAACGGCCATCCAGCCGGCTTATTAGGCCGCCTTATCGGCGCTGGTTAATGAAGTTACTGAGGCTTGGTTAACGATAATAGTTAAAGCTAACGGGTAAATTCCCGATAATGATTGGGCAGGGCCATATCTTCATTATATTTTTGGAATCACTATGCAAGCCGCCGATCTACCTGATAACGAAACGCAGCGCCTGACGGCCTTGCATGCGCTCCATGTGCTTGACACACCCATTGATGAAGCATTTGATCGCATTACTCAGCTTGCCCAAGATCTTTTTGAAGTGCCTATTGCGCTAGTATCCCTGGTAGATAAAGAGCGTCAGTGGTTTAAATCTCATAGCGGGCTAGATACCTGTGAAACCAGCCGCGAGATCTCGTTTTGCGCCCATGCAGTTGCTAAAAATGCACCGCTAGTGATTGAAAACGCACTAAATGATCCACGCTTTGTCGATAATCCGCTTGTCGAAAACACCACCCAAATTCGCTTTTATGCAGGGCACCCACTGCGGCCCAGCGAAGGCTTACCCGTCGGCACGCTGTGCTTGATTGATAGAAAGCCGCGCACTTTTAGCCAGCGAGACCGCCAGCTGCTTAAAGGCCTAGCGGGCCAGGTTGAAGAGTTACTGCGCCAGCACCAAATGCGTCGTTCTCTGGCGCAGACCACCCTGCGCTATGAGGCGCTATTTAATGGAAGCGCCACCGGTATTATTCGCATTAACCGGTCAGGCAAAGTACTAGACATTAACCCCTTTGCGCTCACCATGCTGGGATATGACCCGCAAGAAGTCATCGGCCAAAATGTCGCCATGCTGACGCCTGCTGCTATCAGCGCTCGGCACGATAGTTTTATCAGCGATTTTTTAGCCGGGGGCGAACCGAAGGTGATTGGCCGGGGACGAGAAGTGGAGGCACGGCATAAAACGGGCTATACCATTCCGGTGCACTTGGCGGTTAACGCTATCCAAAACGAGCAGGGCCATGTTGTTGAGTTTTTAGGCATCTTAACCAATCTAAGCAATATCTATGATGCCTCCCAACGCATACAAAAAGAGCAAAGCCTACTAAAAGTACTTCACCAGGGTATTACCGATTACCAAGCGTTGATGTCTGGAGAGCGGCTGTGGACGTTCTTAATGGAAGCGCTGCGCGAACTTACCGACAGCGACTATGCGTTGATTGGTGAAGTGCTGCCTACCGACACCACCAACGCGCTTAAAATTCATGCGATTACCGACCTCACCTGGAACCCCGATTCGCGCCACTTAATGGAGCAGCTCCGCAGCGGCAATATGATGTTAACCAACCCCCATTCGCTGCTGGGACGTGTTTTCGCTTATGGTGAGGTTATTATCACCGACGATGTTTATAGCCATATCAAGCGCGGCGGCTTCCCGCCTGGCCACCCCCGATTGACCAACTACTTGGGCGCACCAATCTTCAGCGGCGAGCGCTTAATTGGCATGTTTGCCATTGCCAACAGCAAGCAGCCCCTAAACCAAGCGCTGCTTGACTGGCTTCAGCCGTTTACCGACACCTGCGCCCTACTGATTAATCTTTATCGGCAAATGGCCGAGCGCGAGCAAGTCACAAGGGATTTAGCTAACGCCCGTGACCAGGCAGAGCAAGCCAATAAAGCCAAGAGTGAGTTTCTCTCCTCTATGAGCCATGAGCTGCGCACGCCCCTCAATGCCATTATTGGTTTTGCACAGCTATTAGCCAAAGGGCGCCGCGAGCCGCTAAGCGACAAACAGCAGCGCCAGGTAGGTCAAATTGAGAAAAGCGGCCAACACCTATTGAGCTTAATTAATGATGTGCTCGACTTAGCCAAAATAGAGGCAGGTCTTACCCCGCTATCCCTTGAGCCGCTGCTTATTGCCAACGTCCTAGATGATGCTTGTAGCACTCTGGAAGCCAACATTGACGCGGCAGGTATCACCCTAAGCCGCGCCCCATTAGCTTGCTCCTGGCAGGTTATTGCCGACTACACCCGCACAAAGCAGGTGTTACTTAACCTGCTCTCCAACGCCATCAAGTACAATTGTATTAACGGCACGGTTCACATTGGCGCAGAGCAGAGCGGTGATTCACTGTGTATCAGCATTACCGACGCCGGCTGTGGTATTGCCTTAGAACGCCAGCACGAGCTTTTTGAACCGTTTAACCGTTTGGGCGCTGAATACAGCACCATTCAAGGCACCGGAATTGGCCTAGCGATCACCAAAGAGCTCGTGGAACGCATGGGCGGGCAAATTGGCTTTAAGAGCCAGCTCGGCCAAGGGTCTACCTTCTGGTTTACGTTGCCCATTACAGACCAGAAAGCCAATCCCCCACAGCCGATTGCCGCCACCAGCAATGAGATCATTGACAGCAGCTCACCGGCTTACAAGCTGCTCTATATCGAAGACAACCCCACCAATCAGCATCTGATGGAAGATATCATCGAGGACTTTAAACATATTCAGCTGCAAACCGTTGCGAGTGCAGAACTGGGACTGGAGATCATGCGCCACTCTCCCCCAGATTTAGTGTTGATGGATATCCACTTACCTGGAATGAACGGCTACCAAGCGTTAGATGCTATCCAGCAAGACGCTAAGCTGAAGCATATCAGCGTGGTGGCGCTATCCGCTAACGCCATGGACCGCGACCTAAAATATGGCTTAGCCGCCGGTTTCGCCGACTATCTCACCAAGCCTATTGAGATTGAAAAACTAACCGCCACGCTCAAGCGGTTTCTCGCGGTGACGCTCAAGGAGTAGCCATGAACCTCGTTCAGAAACATCTGCTGGTAGTCGATGACAACAGTATTAACGTCGAGCTGCTGCTCGACCTTTTAGACGAGCACGGCTTTGCCAGCACCCACGGCATCAGCGACCCTCGCGAGGTGCTTGCCTACTGCCAGCAGCAGCTTCCTGACTTAATTCTGCTGGACATCCGCATGCCCTACCTTGACGGCTACGCGGTAATCAACCAGCTACAGGATCACTTTGCTCACCACGCCCCACCGATTATCGTGCTTACCGCACAAATTGACGATGAAACTCGCCATCGCTCGCTGAACCTCGGCGTGCGTGATTTTGTGACCAAGCCGTTCAAGCACGATGAAGTCTTACAGCGTATTCGCAATACCTTAAGCGTTGAACACCGCTACCAGGTACGCGATCAGCAAGCCGAAAACTTAGAGCGCATGGTGGCAAAGCGCACTAAAGAGCTGGAGCGCCAGTCCCGCACCGACCCAATTACCCAGCTTGCTAATCGGCGGGCTTTAACCGAGATGTTGCGCAAAGCCGCTATGAGCAGCAAGGGCACCGGACTACTGTTTATTGCCCTTGATCACCTAGACGATGTAATACGACTGCATGGCTATGGCGTTGCCGACCAACTAATGGGGCATATTGCCCAACAGCTCTCTACCCGCTTAACGGCTCACTGCGAACTGGGGCTATGGGGGGGCAGCGAGTTATTAGTGATTGCCGACAGTGCCGAGCTTGATAAGCTACGTAAGCTAGCGGCAACGCTACTAAGTTGTTTCGAACAGGATCAAGCGTTAGGGGATTTCCTGCTGCCCCTTAGCGCTCGTATTGGCATTAGCTGGGCCGAGGGCCATTTCGATATAGCGCGCCTTGTGCACATGGCAGCCCTAGCGCTTCCCCAAAGCGGCACACTACAGATTCAGTGCTATAACGAAACCTTAGAAGCCAAGCAGCGACACCGGCTGCACCTTCAGCAAGCGATACGCGGTGCCATTGACCGCGGCGAGATGTCCCTCGCTTTTCAGCCTAAGCTCTCGTTAAGCACTCAGCGCATTATTGGTGCCGAAGCGCTGCTCCGCTGGCATCACCCCGAGCTTGGCCAGGTATCCCCCGCCGACTTTATTCCCCTGGCGGAAGCCAGCGGTGATATTCTCGCCATTGGTGAGTGGGTGCTCAACGATGCCATGCGACATATTGTGGATTGGCGCAAGCAAGGCCTCCTAAACGATGATTTTCACATCGCAGTAAACGTGGCAGCCCGCCAGCTAGCGCGGAAAGACTTCGCTGAAAAACTACTCGCCAGACTAGCCGAACATGCGATCCCACAGCGTTTTTTTGCCCTAGAGGTCACTGAGTCGGGCATAATGAGCGATATGCAAAATGCCCGCGCGCAGCTAGCCCAGTTGGCCAACGTCAATATTGCCGTCGCGATTGATGATTTCGGCACAGGCCACTCATCGCTTGCCTATGTAAAAACGCTACCGTTCAAAACATTAAAGATCGACCGCGCTTTTGTGATGGATCTAGAAGAAGACGCTGTAGATCGCCAGTTGGCGCTAACCATTACCCAACTAGCCCATGCGGTGGGCTGCGATGTAGTGGCAGAAGGCATAGAAACCGCGGCACAAGCAGACTACCTACGCTCAATTGGCTGCGAAGCGGCGCAAGGGTATTACTATGCCCGCCCACTCGCCGCGAACGAATTTTTCACCTGGTGCAAGGCGTGGACACCCCGCCACCACCCGGCTACTGACATGGAGTCTATTAATGGCACATGACCTGCTTGACCGTATACGCGAACGCTTGGAAGACTTGAACCGCTCGGAACGCAAAGTCGCCAATGTTATTCTTGAAGACCCTGCAGCCGCGACCAGCCTCAGCATAGCAAGCCTCGCCCAAGCGGCCAGCGTCAGCGAGCCCACGGTCAACCGGTTTTGCCGCAACTTTGGTGCCAAAGGCTTTCCCGACTTTAAAATCAAGCTCGCCCAAAGCCTTGCCGGTGGCACACCCTACGTTACCCGGGCAGTCGAGCCTGGCGATTCCGCAACCCAGTACACCCATAAAATTTTTGGCGCGACGATCGCAGCGTTAGATGAAGCTCAACGGGAAGTAGATATGGCGGCCATCGAACGTATGGTCGACTACCTCACTCAGGCGAAGCAGGTGCATTTTTTTGGCCTCGGCGCCTCTGGCGCTGTCGCACAAGACGCCCAGCACAAATTTTTCCGCTTCAACCTGCCGGTCATGGCCTATGTCGATGTGTTAATGCAGCGCATGGTAGCCGCTGCCTGCCATACCGGGGACGTAGTGGTGGTAATTTCTTACACAGGCCGTACTCGAGAATTGGTCGATATCGCGCGGGTAGCCCGGGAAGCAGGCGCCGTGGTGCTGGGGATTACCGCTCCTAACTCCCCGCTTTCCCAAGAGTGCACCGCCACCCTAGAAGTTGCCACACCGGAGGACACCGACCACTACATGCCGATGACCTCACGGATGATTCAATTGACGCTCATTGATGCACTGGCAACAGGGGTTACCCTAAGGCGCGGCGAAGACTTTCTGCCGCACCTTAAGAAAATCAAAGATAGCCTGCGCGATACCCGTTTTCCTATTGAGAAAACCGGCAAATAAGCGACAGGCCCCTTTCAAAACCAGTCACGGCTATTAGTTGCTTACAGCTGCGGTGACGGTAATTTCCACTTTAAGCTCATCAGCGGGCAACGGCGCGCATACACAGGTGCGTGCCGGTGCATAGCCCTCCGGCACCCAGGCGTCCCACACGTCGTTCATGGCAGCAAAATCACTGCCGTCTTTAAGGTAAATAGTGGCGCTTAATAGCTGCTCGCGGCTTGAGCCAATCTCTTTTAGCAGCGCGTCGACCCGTGCCAGCATGCTTTCGGTTTGCGCTTTAATGTCTTCGTAACGCGCTTCAGGACCTGACACCTGGCCGCACAAGTAGGCAACGCCTTGGTGAATAACAGCGCGACTCATGCGGGCTTTTGTATCATGGCGTTTAATTGTCATGGGGCAATCTCCTAAATATTGAAAAAAAAGCAGTGTAAACCGCCATCGCCTTATTGCCTACGCCTTCATCATCAAGTGTTTTCCGTGGGCACCGGGCGGTGTTCAAATACTCGGCGCAACACAAAGCTGGTATGGGCGCCAGTCACCCCTTCGATACGGTTAATCACGTGCAGTAAAAGGTGCTGATAGTCATCCATATCCCGCACCAGAATCTTGAGCTGGAAATCAGCGGCCTGGCCAGTAATGATCAAACACTCAATCACATTGGGGATTTGTCGAATATGGCGCTCGAAGTTATCAAAGCGTTCAGGGGTGTGTTTATCCATGGAGATGTGCAGCAGCACCATAAGCTGGTAACCCAGCTGACGCGCATCCACATCGGCACGATACTGGGTAATTAACCCGTGTTCTTCCAGCGCACGCACGCGGCGCAGGCAGGGCGATGGCGATAAGCCGATCCGCTCAGCCAGTTCCTGATTGCTGATGCGCCCCTCTTGCTGAAGCACATCAAGAATACGCCGATCAAAACGGTCAAGTTCAAGCGGGACTACCGGCATAAAGCAACTCCTGCTAACAAAAATAACATAGCTGATATTATCTGCCTTTTAATGCCCATAAAGCCACATATTAGCAATAACCTTTCGCCATAATTCGCTTAAACTGGTGCTACTGCCATAAGCAGCGCCACGCGGTGCTTTACCTGGGCACCATAACAAGCGGCTCACGCCACAAGCGGCCGCCCTTAACAACGCTGACTAACAGGAAGTCCACCATGCCCGCTTTCGATCATCGCAAGTACCGCCCTGCTCCACGTGTTCCCGCGTTTAATCGCCAATGGCCCGACCGCGACCTTACCCAGGCGCCGATTTGGGTCAGTGAAGACCTGCGCGATGGTAACCAGGCACTACTTGAACCGATGACCGTTGAGCAAAAGCAGCGTTTTTGGCATCAGATCATCAAAGTAGGCATTAAAGAGGTGATGGTCGGCTTTCCTTCGGCTAGCCAGCCCGACTACGACTTTGTGCGCTGGCTAATCGAAGAGAATCAAATTCCCGACGACGTAACCATTGCAGTGCTAGTGCAGTGCCGTGAACACCTGATCGAAAAAACTTTTGCCTCATTAGTCGGCGTGAAGCGGGCGATTATTCACCTGTATAACTCCACCTCCACTATCCAGCGTGAGCGGGTATTTGAGATGGATCGTGACGGCATTACCGATATTGCTGTACAGGGTGCTACCTGGGTAAAAACCTATGCCGAGCAATACCCTGGCGTTGAGTGGCGTTTTCAATACTCGCCAGAGAGCTTTTCCAGCACTGAAATCGACTTTTCACTCGCTATTTGCGAAGCCGTGATGGATGTGTGGCAGCCTACGCCCGACAACAAATGCATTCTGAACCTGCCCACCACAGTAGAAGTGGCTGGGCCACATCACCATGCGGATCAAATCGAGTATTTTTGTCAGCATATTAGCCGCCGGGACAGCGTGATTGTTTCTGTACACACCCACAACGACCGCGGCGGCGCAGTGGCTTCAGCGGAGCTTGCATTATTGGCGGGTGCTGACCGTGTCGAAGGCACGCTGTTGGGTAACGGCGAACGTACCGGCAATATGGATATCGTCACCTTGGCGATGAACCTCTATAGCCAAGGCATCGACCCCGAGCTTGACCTCTCAAACCCCGACGAAATTGTTCAGGTCGTCCATGAGTGCACCGGCATCACTGTGCACCCGCGCCACCCCTGGGTGGGCGAAATGGTCTATACCGCGTTTTCCGGCAGCCACCAGGACGCTATTCGTAAATCACTCAAGCATCAAAAACCCGACGAGCCTTGGCAAGTGGCCTATCTGCCCATTGACCCCCACGATATCGGCCGCGACTACCAAGCCGTGATTCGTGTAAACAGCCAGTCGGGCAAAGGCGGCATGGCCTTTTTGCTGGAGCGGGATTACGGCATCAACCTGCCCCGCTGGATGATGCTGGCACTCGCCCCCTATGTACAAAAAGAGAGCGAGCGGCGCAATAGCGAGCTTTCCAGTGAAATTATACGCCAGGTGATGTTCGATAGTTTTGCTTACGACGCCCCCCTTGCCCTAGCTGACTATCAGCTTTCCAAAGGGCAGCACGAGGGTATCGACATTACTCTTTGGCAAGGAAAAGAAACGCTGCGGCTTTCTGGCACGGGCAATGGTGCCATGTCGTCGTTCACCGACGCCTGGAAAAAACACTCCGGTAGCCACGTGGCGATTATAGATTACAGCGAGCACTCCCTGGGTGGCGACAGCGAGGCCAATGCCATTGCCTTTGTCCAGCTCAACATCGACGGGCAGCGGGTTTGTGCCGTAGCCGAAGATAGCGATACCGTAAGCGCATCGCTAAAGGCGCTGTTATCAGGGATTAATTCGGTTTACCCCGCGGCTTCTCAGCGCCAGCGTGAAAATGCCACGCTGGAAGCTTAAATAACGTTTCGTTGAGTGCGTGTTACTCCACGCACTCGATACGTTGCAGCACTACCGGGCCCCAGGTGGGGCGTTTGGCACCCACCCATTCGCCGCATTCAATGCACTCACCAAAGCTCTCTTGGTCAATATGTTGTAACGCGCCGCCTATTGGCTTTAGCGCAGAATCAGCACCGGAACCTGAACTCTACGCAGCATCTGGGTAGTAGTACTGCCCAGCAATAAGTGGCGAATGCGGGAGTGGCCGTAAGCACCCATCACCAGCAAATCGATACCCTCCTCCTGTTTATAGGTGCGCAGGGTCTCTTCTACATCGCCGGCACGGATAGTCCCTTTGGCCATGTGGCCCGCTGCTTCTAGCGTCTCGGTGGCCCACTCAAGCTGCGCGCGATTTTCGGCGGTTTCAGCGCCAACAATCACCACATGGCAGATAGCACCTTCAAACAGCGGGCTTTTAGCCAGCATCTCAACGCCTTTGCGCGCGGTTTTACTGCCGTCAAAGGCCATCATCACGTTTTTTGGCTGCGTAAACTGCTTGGGAACCATCAAAATCGGGCGGTGCATTTCACGCACCACGCGCTCAAGATTAGAGCCTAAGTGGCCGCTGGCCTGGTGAGCGGTTTCGCCACGTTTGCCTACCACCAGTAAACGCACCTCTTTTTCATTCTCTACCAGTGTTTCCACCAGCGTACCGTTGCGCTGTAAGCACGCAGGCTCAACAATGCCTAACGCTGCTACCCGTGCCTTGGCAGCATCCAGCATTAAGCGGCCCTGCTCGCGGGAAATTTTAGCGTGCTGCTCTTCGATCTCCGACAGCTTTTCGAGCAGGTGCTCCCGAGTACCTAAGCCTAAGTTTCCTGTAAGATCAGGCTCCGCAACCTGGACATGGTTATCCACGGTATGAATAAAACGCAGCGGTGCATCAAGGGCTTTAGCGGCCCAAGCAGCATAATCACAGACGCCTTCTGAAAACTGTGAGCCATCAATTGCCGCAAGAACGCAATCAGACATGTAAGTTTCTCCTAGAGCGGGTGCATCAACGTTATTGTTATTCTCGATCTTTTTTACACGAACTTATTGACCAGTGACACCTATAAGCGTTCTTTCTAATGCCAAGGACGCTGCCAAGGACGCTACCAAAAGCGCTGCAAACAGCGTGCTACACTCGTCACCTACTCAACAGGCCAGCCAAACGAGGCAAACATGGGGTACGGTTTTACCAGCGTGTTGCTGGTAGCGATAGGTGGGGCACTGGGCGGGATGGGCCGGTTCGCTATTTCCAACTGGATGGCTCAGCGTTTTGGTAGCAGTTTTCCCTGGGGCACCTTAGCAGTTAATACCAGCGGCGCTTTTATTGCAGGTTGGCTTTTTGGCCAATTGGGGCAGGCTAATGCACAGCTTTCCGCGTTAGGGCTATTTACCGTGATAGGCGTGCTGGGGGGCTATACCACGGTTTCTTCGTTTAGCTTACAAACCCTTGCGCTGTGGCAACGCGGTCAGTGGCTGCGGGCCGCCCTGAATATCGCCGCTACCCTGCTGCTAGGCTTGGCAATGGCTGTGCTGGGCTTTTGGCTCGCTGGGGGCGCACTATGAGCTGGCAGGCGTATCTCGCGGTTGGGATCGGAAGCGGTATCGGCAGTGCGCTGCGCTATGGCGTTTCGTTGGCATCCATGTCGGCTCTGGGCAGTTTTTTCCCCTGGGGCACCCTTCTCGTTAACGTGCTGGGGTCTTGTTTAATTGGGTGGCTTGCTGCGACCGTGGTTAACCACCCCTCTGGCACATTAGCACGCTTGCAGCCTCTGCTCGTGGCGGGTCTCTGCGGCGGTTTTACCACTTTCTCACTGTTCAGCTTAGAAACCCTGCACTTTGTTAACCAAGGCCAAGTGGTCATGGCACTTGTGTATATACTGGTTAGCCTGCCGCTGTGGCTATTGGCTGCTGGGTTAGGTGGTCGCCTAGCGCTCTCTAAGGCACCTGATAACCCGGACCGCTGATGCGTGAACAGCTTGAAAAACAGCAATCCTGGCTCTACCTGGGATTTATTAGCTTAGGACTAACGCTGGGGGTTTTAGCTCCCACACGGGTAGCCCCCCTTGAGCAACTGCTATGGCCGCTACTTGGTGTGTTGCTCTACGCTACCTTTACCCAAATACCGCTACTGCATATAAAACAAAGTGTTGCTGATGTGCGCTTTATGACAGCACTGCTGGTCGGCAACTTTGTTGTCATCCCGGCGTTATTAGGGCTTTTGGTGCTGTGGCTACCGCTTTCCCCGCCGGTGATTGCCGGGGTGCTACTGGTGCTACTGGTGCCCTGCACGGATTGGTTTATTACCTTTACGCATTTAGGCAAAGGCGATGCTGCCCGCGCAATTGCGGCAACGCCGCTATTGCTATTGGTACAGATGGCTGCATTACCCGTTTATCTCTGGCTATTTTTGGGCGGCGAGTGGTTTCAGCTAACTGTTTCCACGAACCTGCTCAGCGCATTTGCGGGGCTTATTGTGCTGCCCTTAGTGTTAGCATGGCTAACCGAGCTTGGCGCCCAGCGATACCGCGCCATTGAACGAACCACGCAAAAGCTTGGCTACCTGCCGGTGCCGCTGCTGGCATTGGTGGTGTTAGTGATTGCCGCTACGCAGGTTAATAGCGTGCTGGCACTTGCCCACGTGCTGGTTCAAGTCGTGCTTATTTTTGCGGGCTATTTGGTGGTTGCGGCAATACTAGGCAAACTACTGGGCAAGTTATTTAAGCTCCCCGCCACCAGTGCGCGAACCCTCGTCTTTAGCTTCGGTACGCGCAACTCCTTTGTGATGCTGCCCATTGCGCTAGCCCTGCCAAGCGGGTGGCAAGCCGCGGTGGTAGTGATTGTATTTCAATCTTTAGTAGAGCTATTTGGCATGGTGGCGTACTTACACTGGGTGCCGAAGCTGCTGCCCTCTAGCCATTAAAAAGCCGGCACACTCAAATGGTTGAGGGCCGGCTGCGGGAACATGGTGCAAAGCGAGCTAATGTTTACATGCTGATTGTTAACCCTCCGTTAGTAGCGCAAGGATTAACGTAAAATCAGCACCGGTATTTTGCTATTACGCAGCATCGCGGTAGTGGTGCTGCCCACTAGCAGGTGGCGAATACGTGAATGGCCATAGGCCCCCATCACCAGCAGGTCGATATCATGCTCTTTTTCGTATGCTTGTAGGGTATCGTCCACATCCCCAGCGCGAATAGTGCCTTCCGCTTTGTGACCGGCCTCGCTCAACGTACTAAGTGCCCACCCTAGCTGTAAGCGTTGCTCAACGGTATCCGCGCCTACAATCAGCACATGGCACTCGGCCCCCGTAAATAGCGGCGAGCGGGCTAGCATTTCCACCCCCTTACGGGCGGTTTTACTGCCATCAAACGCAATCAGCACTTTTTCGGGCTGCTTGAAGGTTTTAGGCACCATAAGTATCGGGCTGTGCATTTCACGCACTACGCGCTCTAGGTTAGAGCCAAGGTGCCCACTGGCTTGGTGAGCGGTTTCACCCCGTTTACCCACCACCAACAAGCGCATATCTTTTTCAAGCGCTACCAGGGTTTCAACCAGCGTACCATTTAGCTGACGGGTAATCGGGTCGCTCACCCCATCATCTATCGCCCGCGCTTTGGCCGCTTCCAGCATGTGCTTGCCCTGCTCGCGATTTACCTTGGCGCGCCTCTCGTCAAGCTCGGAAAGTTCTTTCATCAGGCGCTCACGGGCACCAAACCGAAGGTTACCCGATAGATTTTGCTCGTCGGGCACTTGAGAGTGGTTATCCACCACGTGCACAAAGCTTAATGGAGCACTCAGCGCCAAACTTGCCCAAGCGGCGTAATCACATACGCCTTCTGAGAACTGGGAGCCATCAATTGCGGCAAAAACGTGTTCACTCATTTCGCTCTCCTTGCGGTGGTTAGTGGCCGCCCATCAGTTTTTCAACGGCTGCGGGGTCATTATGAACCGCATAGCGGTCTACCACCGTCGCGCTGGCTTCATTGAGGCCGACTAACTCAACCTCGGTGCCTTCACGACGGAACTTAATCACCACGCGATCAAGCGCCTGAACAGCGGTAATATCCCAAAAGTGCGCACGGGAAAGATTAATAGTGACCTTATCGATGCTCTCTTTGAAATCAAAAGCACCAATAAAACGCTCAGAAGAGGCAAAAAATACCTGGCCAACCACTTGATACTCGCGCTCTTTACCAGCATCCACTTCTTTAGAGCCAATGTAGAGAATGTTACCCACTTTGTTGGCAAAGAACATTGCCGCCAGTAGAACACCCACAAAGACACCAATCGCTAAGTTGTGCGTTACTACCGTAACGATAACCGTAGCGACCATGACAAAGTTGGTACTCATGGGGTGCTTTTTCAGATCGCGGATCGATTCCCAGCTAAAGGTACCTATGGCCACCATAATCATTACGGCCACTAACGCCGCCATAGGGATTTGCGATACCCAATCGGAAAGAAATACCACCATCATCAGCAATACGACACCGGCGATAAGCGATGAAAGACGTGTACGGCCACCAGATTTAATGTTGATCACCGACTGACCAATCATCGCGCAGCCCGCCATACCGCCCAGTAAGCCTGAACCAATATTGGCAATACCTTGACCTTTACACTCGCGGTTTTTATCGCTGGGGGTATCGGTTAAGTCATCCACAATCGTCGCTGTCATCATCGATTCCAGCAGACCCACCACGGTCAACATTAGCGCTGTGGGGAAAATAATCATTAACGTTTCAAAGTTAAGCGGTACATCCGGCCACAAGAACATTGGCAGGGTATCAGGCAAGTCGCCCATATCGCCGACGCTGCGAATCTCCATACCGCTCACCATATACACCACGGTCAGCACCACAATGCACACCAGCGGGGATGGGATCGACTTACCAATCACGGGTAAATAAGGGAACAGATAAATAATGCCCAAGCCTGCCACGGTCATGGCATATACATGCCACGTCACGTTGGTTAACTCAGGTAGCTGCGCCATAAAGATCAAAATCGCCAGCGCATTCACAAACCCTGTGACCACCGAGCGAGATATAAAGCGCATTAGCTCAGCAAGCTTTAAGTAGCCCGCAATAATCTGTAAGACACCCGTTAAGAGGGTCGCGGCCAGCAGATACTCAAGGCCGTGATCACGCACCAACGTGATCATCAGCAGCGCCATGGCGCCCGTTGCCGCAGAAATCATCCCCGGGCGACCGCCGGTAAAGGCAATCACTACCGCGATACAAAATGAGGCATAAAGGCCGACTTTAGGGTCAACACCTGCAATGATTGAGAACGCAATCGCCTCAGGAATTAACGCCAGCGCGACGACAATACCTGAGAGCGTGTCGCCCTTAATGTTAGAAAACCACTCTTGCTTGCTGAAAAGGGTCATTCAGGGAGTCCATGGTTAAGGGTTTAAAGACACTGCACGCCACAGCCGCAAACAAAGGCAGCTAAAAGCGTAGGGTAACGAGATGTCGGAAATAGTATCTATCGAAGACGCAAAAGCGCCGATAGCCAAATAACGGCAACGAGGTGCCACAGCGCCGACATAACGCGAAGAGCGTCATAGCGCTGATAAGGAGGGGAAACCTAGGGTGGAGTCATCAGCCCTGGTATCGGCAGAGCAATGGCTGCCATAGCATTGTTCATAAAAAGGACACCTTACTGTTCTATCGTCGTTATTCAGGCGAGATAACACCTGCTAAGTGCTTTCACGTCATCCCGAATGCGGCATTCTACCAGTAAAGCACTCAAGCCGCACCCGTCACCCTAGACGTTTAGACGACGGCTTCGGGATGACCTCTTGCCTTGCCATGGCTTACCATAAGCCACCTTATAGATAGAGAAACGCTCAGCGTTTGGGCTAATGATTTTACGTTAGAGGAGCAGTATATGAGCCAGTCAATTGCAGTGATTAAGGGTGATGGCATTGGTCCCGAGATTATGGATGCAACCCTGCAAGTGCTGGACGCGTTAGATTGCGGCCTAAATTACGAGTTTGTTGATGCTGGCCTAGGCGCGCTTGAAAAGCACGGTACGCTGATTCCTCAAGCGTCACTGGACGCCATTGAAAAATATGGCCTTGCCCTGAAAGGCCCGCTTACCACGCCGATTGGTAAGGGGTTCTCCTCTATTAACGTGCAATTGCGCCGCCATTTTGACCTGTACGCCAATGTGCGCCCCGCCATTAGTTTCCCCGGCACAAAATCGCGCTACGACGATATCGACATGATTACCGTGCGAGAAAATACCGAAGGCGCCTACCTCTCCGACGGCCAGGAGATGATTGACGACGGCAATACCGGCATCTCGGTGATTAAGGTCACTCGCCAAGGCTCTGAACGCATCGTGCGTTACGCCTTTGAGCTGGCCAAAGCCAACGGCCGTAAGAAAGTGACCGCGGTGCATAAAGCCAACATTATTAAAACCAGCTCAGGGCTGTTTTTAGATGTAGCACGGGAAATTGCCAAAGAGTATCCAGAGATCGAGTTCCAGGAAATGATCGTGGATAACGCCTGTATGCAGCTGGTGATGAACCCCCATCAGTTTGATGTGGTGGTCACCACTAATCTGTTTGGCGATATTCTTTCTGACCTGTGCGCTGGGTTAGTCGGCGGTTTGGGCTTAGCACCTGGCGCTAACATCGGCGAAAAAGCCGCGATTTTTGAAGCGGTACACGGCTCAGCACCGGATATTGCAGGCCAAAAAATTGCTAACCCTTGCGCCCTGCTCTTGGCTGCAGCACAGATGCTTGATCACTTGGGCATGAACGCAAAAGGCGACGCTATCCGCCAGGGTATTCGCACAGTACTGGAAACCCGTCGTGATATGGTCACCCCTGATATGGGCGGCACCGGCACTACTGATACCTTCGCTCAAGCATTGGTGGAACACGTTAAAGCGTAAGTGCAGCGCACAAAGCACTGCTATCAGCTTTTGAGTCTGATAGCGGTGCTAACCATTAACGGAGGCAAAACGCTATGCCTTAAGCGCTATTTCTTAAGTGCTAATCCTGACCTGCGAACGCTTCAGCACTAAGCCCACGTAAAATATGCGCCACCTGTTGCTCGGCTTGTTGCTGGCTAGCGCCACTTTTTAGCAACATCCGTAGCCCGGACATGGAAAGCGTTAAAAAATAAGCCAGACTTTGCGCATCGTGCGCTGCGGGAATTACGCCCTCTTGTTGCGCTTGCTCCACTACGTTGACAAAAAACTGAGTAATCGCCTGCACGCTCTCTACAGCGGCATCCGATACCGCCGTTCCTGTATTACCAAGCTCGGTGGCCGAGTTGAAAATCAAACAGCCAAGCGCTGCCTGCTCACTTTCTGCTTGCTGTGCCGTGCGCTCCAGAATGCCTTGAATAAACGCCCAAGCACTCTCCTCTTGGGCAAGCGATTCAGCCAGCCGCTCAAGCAGTGCTTCTCGGTAGCGAGCAAGCACCTGCAAAAACAGCGCCTCTTTATTACCGTAGGCTTGATAAAGACTGCTACGGGAAATATGCATCGCATCCAACAAATCACGCATAGAAGTATGGTGATACCCCGAACGCCAAAACGCATGCATCGCAGCGGTCAGCGCCACTTCGGGCTCATGCTGTAGTGGTCGACCAAGACGCATTTTCACCACCTCAACATCGGCATTTAAAATTAGCGTGTTAATGTAGCACACCTTTCTCTTGCCAATGCAGCCATCACGCGCCCACCAAAAGGAACGCGATGTGTTGTCATAAGCATATTAATTAAGCAGTTCACGCACCTGCTTTATTCCTTCACGAGCAAACTGCACTGGGCGCGAGTCGCTAATCGTCCAAGCTGCCATTGAACCATCGTACATCGCAATATTGCTAAAATTGGCCACTTCGCTTAATACAAACCAGTCTGTCGCCGCCCAGTGTCCCGTGTTGCAGAATGCAATCGTACGCTCACGACTATCTAAATCGGCTGCATTGATACGTGACTGCAGACCATCAATATCTAAATAGTAAGCACCGCTTTGATTGTTTAGATGCGTTTGATGAGGAAGACTACGCGCACCCGGAATAGTACCTGCCACCCTAACAGCTGGGGATGTTGTGTCGCCTGCAAAATAGTCCGCCGGTCGTGCATCAACCAGCTGTGCCTGAGTGTCGCGGGCGGCCTCCACATCCTCAGTAGAGGCAATCAGCTCCTCACGAAGAGTAATCGCTTTAAACTCAGCCGCGTCAAAACTAGCAGGCTCACCGCTAGCCACCTCAAACCCTTGCTGCTGCCAGCCAGAGAAACCGCCATTTAAGATGGCAACATTGTCGTGGCCCAGTACTTTAAGCGTCCAGTAAACCCGCGCTGCACTGCCAAAATCGGTGGCACCGGTACCTGCGGGCACAATGACCACCGCGCTATCGTTATCAACCCCCACGCTGCCAATCAGGCTTTCTAGCTTACCCACCTCCGGCATTAACCCGGCGACGCTATCGCGGGTTTCGCGCCAGCCAGCATGGGTATAGCTGGTGTAACGGCTGCCAGGAATACGCGCCTCAATGAAGCTGTCTTCATCGCCACCGTTATCTATCGAAGAGCGTACATCAAGAATTACCAACGCCTCGTTATCAAGATGATCATTAAGCCACTGCGCATCCACCAATGGTGTCATCTCAAGGGCATGCGCCGGGGCCGTAAGCCCCAGGGCGAAAAGGGCACCCACAAAAAATCGAATCATGGTCTTTACTCTCATAGCGTGATGGCAGCACAACATCATTGCCGCCTGAATGCATTCTTGCGTTTAAGAATACGCATGGAACGACTGGTACATTAATAGCATGATGCGCTATATAGAGTGTTACTGACAATACGCATTAGGCTTATTCATATAGCCAGGAGGGCGTGCAACACCTGCCGCGAGGGGCTCTAACGACACGTTTTTTTAAAAACAGAGCAAACCGCTGTAAGTAATCCCCTACTCGTGCCACTGAAGAGTAGAACAACGCCAAAGGAGAGTAACGATGCCCACCTCAGCTTCTAGCCCACCGGCCTCATCGCCTACATTTTGGCTAAGCGGAAAACGCCACGCCGAGCAGGATCACTTTTTTCGCCAAACGCTGGAAGCACATGGCTGGGCAGAAGGTGACGAAAAACACTGGCAAGCCGCCTGGGTAACGGGTATGCCGACCAACACAGCGTTTAAAGCGGCCTCTCCTAGCGCCAAGATGAACCATATTCCTGGCAACGCGTCGTTAACCGTTAAAAGTCGGCTTCACGCTAGCCTCAACGCGCTACGCGAACGGACGCGGTGTCACTTTGGCCATGATCACCCCCTCACCCAACGGCTGGCTTTTTTCCCTCGGGCCTATGAAATGCCCCACGACTACCCAGCTCTAATAGAAGACGCAGCGGCTAACCCAGATAAGCGCTGGATTTTAAAGCCCACCAACGCCTCAAAAGGCCAAGGTGTTCAAGTGCTTAAAGACCCTGCCAAGGCGCCTCTTTTGGCCAACTGGCTAGTGCAGGAGTACGTGGCTAACCCACATACCATTCGCGGGCATAAATACGTATTGCGGCTCTATATGCTGGTTGCCAGTATCGACCCGCTGCGTGTCTACCTGTATGACCAGGGCTTTGCCAAGCTGGCCTCTGAACCATGGGACCCTGATGACGTCGACAACCCGTTTAGCCAGTTAACCAACCCGGATATCAACGCGCTCAACCTGAATGCCGAGATCCCCGTGGAGTTTATTGATCTGAAACGCTACCGCCACTGGCTACGTGAGCAAGGCCATGATGACAACGCGCTGTTTGACCAGCTGCATGACTTAGCCACGCTCACCGCCCTTTCTGGGGTGGACGCCATGCGTGCGCGTTCTCAAGCAGCAGGTGCAGACCCCCGCGGCTGCTACGAGCTGATTAGCTTGGACTGCCTGGTAGATGATCAGTTAAAGCCCTGGATTTTGGAGTGCAATCTAAGCCCTTCACTGGGGATATGCGCCAAGCCAGAGCACGGTGGCGACATCGAAAAGAGCGTCAAAGGCGGTTTGGTGCGCGATATGATCGAGCTCGTTGGCTTGACGCAACCAGTACATGAAGCTGAATTTGATGCAGTAGCACTAGCCGAAGAGCACCAGCGAGCCGGTGGTTTTGTACCGCTCTACCCAGCACATAACCCGCTGCTTACCCAAGCGTATCTGGCGGTTATCGGACTACCTAGCCTGTTAGATTATCGCTTAGCCCACGCAGCAGCGCGCCAAGCGATGACGTTCCGCGCCAACGACGTCAGTGAACTCATCGACGATGACCGCTTGGCGCTCTACCACCATGCTAGCGGGCTTTATTACCAGCTTAACGACAGCGCGGCGCTTATATGGCTGTTAGTGAGTGAAGGCGAGCCGATTGACAGTATTGTTAGCCACTTGCATGCCGCCAGTGGCGGCCAAGCTACAACGGCCCAATTGGAAAGCGATCTCTGGGCAACGTTAACACCGTGGTGGAAGCACGGGCTGCTGGCCCCTAGTCACACTGAAACAGCCGCCCAAAAGCAGCAAGCGCGTGAAATGCCAGCTACCTGGCACGGCCAGCTGACCTTCGACCAACGCCGTTGGCCGATTACCGCACCGACAGGCCCTGTTGCCGAGCGCATCACATCGGCGCTTTCTCCACTGCTTTCTCCATTACTAACCACGACCGATGCCACCCCACTAGGCGAGTCGTTGCACCTTTTAGAGAGCGCTAACGGCTACTGTTTAACCACCGACAGTCATGTAGTTAGCTCACGTTTGTCTATCGATGACATTCTGCCGGCCATCACCCATTTCTGCTTACGTAGCGCCGCACGCCAAGAGCATCTTGTGCTGGATATTGCCCTATTAAGTAGCGACCACCAGCATATCGTCTGCCTGCTACCCGAGGGTGACGCCCACCTCAGGGCCATTAACGCCCTGGGTGAAGCCGCTGAGCAGCAAGGGCTATCACTGTCCCGAGGCGCGCGTTTAGCGCTTAACACCCCTGGCGTTATCGAGCCGCTTAATCTGCCGCTCGCCGATACGCCTTTGACGCCCTCACGCCCCCAGCGCTTTGCGGGCATTCTATGGCTAAGCGACGCAGCCGCACCCGGCTCAAACGTGCCCAGCTTCCTTGACCTATTAGGCGCGCTACTGCCCTTTGCACAAGAGCAGCAACAGCGTTTAAGCCCTGCCGCCTTAGAAGCACTGCGACAGCTTTGCCAACAGCCGCAGCGCGCACACTTGGGTAACTCAACGCTCACCATTCGCCAAACATTAACGCCCTGGCTTAATCCATCACCTCATTCAACCCCTTCTCGCGCCGCTGTATAGCGGAGAAGTTGCGCCATTCGGCGCCATCAAACGCCATGATTCAGGAGAAACATCATGTCTCAACAAGAAGCCAAACGTCGTCTACTTAGCCGTTTAAGCCGCCAATTTGGTTACACCGCACCGGCGCTTGCGCTAGTGGCTAGCGGCCTTGCCTTTCAGGCACACGCTGACGAACCCACAGAAGCATTTACCAATATGCAAGAAGCGCCGTTGATGCTGGCTGAAGCCCACCATGCAGAAGGTGAAGCCGAGGGAGAGGGAGAAGGTGAGGCTGAAGGAGAGGCCGAGGGTGAAGGCGGCGCTGAAGCCGGTTAAATATCCCCTTTTCCTTACACGGCCAAGTGCCCTGTGCCGGTTTAATCGCCGGCACAGCTTAACAGGAGCCCGTTATGCCCTCGCCGACACCGTTAAAGTCAGGTTCAAGCGCCACGGCGCTGCTGGTCGATGAAAACCTGCAAGCGCTGGAACAGCTCGCCAGGTTACTGGAACGCACCCCTGCGCCAACCTACCAACGCCTAGTGGGCAGCAGGCAAATGCAATCGCTGGGTAAGCATGTCCGCCATATATTGGAGCACTATCAGACGCTGATAGATGCGCCAGAACTTTCTCCAGCCCCCTCCCTAGAAACCTCTCAATCCACGGCATCGTTGGATTATGAACATCGCCAGCGGGAAGCGGCTCTGGAAAACAACCCTGTTCAGGCACGACAGCGTCTACATGAGCTGCAGGCAGGTTTAAAAGCTCTGTCAACAACGTCCCACGATACACTGCTGATACTTTGCTACCCCGTCGAAGAACCAGGGCATGCGCCGCCTGTAAACGCGCTGCCGCTGCCCTCTAGTCTAGGTCGCGAGCTTGCGTTTTTAACCAGCCATAGCATTCACCACATGGCACTGCTGAGCCTGCTCTGTGACCAACTGGGTATTGCGCTCCCCAGCAACTTCGGCGTACACCCTTCTACGCTGCGCTTTTGGGAACAGCAGCGCAAAGCGCTTTAGCGATGAAGGCACCACCGTCAAATAGAGACACAGCACTACGTTGTGTTGAATAACGAAAGCACCTCCAAACGCATGAAGGTGCCTACAGTGCTCTCGTTATCTAACTGTTGCCTGGCTTACTCTTTGATAAATATCCATACTTGCCGCTTCGCCTTCGCGTTCATCCGGCGCTTGATGAAATGACGATAACGCTGCTATTTGATCATCCGGCTTATCAAATAGCGCCTGTAACTGACGATCATCCAGCTCAGCAAGGCTGTCCTCAGACGCCAACAGCTGCAAGCGAAGCATCGCTTTCAATGCATCAACGCCGACCTTATCGCTATCAACCGTTTTAAAGACCTGCACATAGGCTTCGCCCTCTTCACTGGCCCCCACTTTGACGGGCTGGTCGATAATATTGACCTGGGTGCCGCTGGGCACGTTATCGAATATTGAGCTGATATCCTCTGGGTACATGCGTATACAGCCTCGGCTAGCGCGCATGCCAATACCATCAGGCTGATTAGTGCCATGAATCAAGTAGCCAGGAATATCCAATAAAATCGCATGCTCACCTAGCGGATTGTCAGGGCCAGGTGGCACCACCGCCGGAGCAGGGTCTCCCCGCTCAGCGGCTTCCTCACGCATAGAGCGGGGCGGATACCACGCTGGATTCTCTAAGCGAATGGTTGTTTTGGTAATGCCAAGTGGCGTGTTGTAGCCTTCACGGCCAATCCCAATAGGGTAGGTTTCAACCCAGGGCGTTTCTCCTGGTTTGACCTCAGGATAGTAATATAGCCTTAGTTCTGCGACGTTAATCACAATCCCCGTACGCGCCTCGTTAGGTAAGATATGGCGCCGAGGGATGGTCACAGCGGCCCCCTCTCCTGGCATCCACACACTTACTTCTGGGTTCGCAGAAAGAATCTCCTCATAGCCCACGTTATGTGCACGGGCAATATCAACGAGCGTATCGTCTTGATTGGCTACTACCTGATAATCTTGGCCGATAATATCGCCCTTTTCGGGAAGAGGGTAATGGTTGTCAGGCATATCCTCCTCACTGCCTTGTGCTAATAAGGGCCATGTCGACACACTCACGGTGGCTAAACCGCATACAGCGATCACGCTCTTTTTTAAAAAAACACGGCGCGTACTGGTGTTCATTAAGCTCATCATGCTTAAGCTCCTTTAACGCTAGCAACAGGCTGGGAACGCGACCATACGATCAGTGCCGCCCCACCCAGTAACATAGGTAGTGTCAGTAAATGGCCCATCGTGACCCAATCAAAGGCGATAAAACCCAAATGCGCATCGGGAAGGCGAACGAACTCCACGGCAAACCTAAAAACGCCGTAGGCAAGTAAGAAAACACCCGATAAAAAGCCTCGTTGTGCAGGTCGGCTTGCTAACCACCAAAGCAAAGCAAACAGCACCACGCCTTCTAAGAAAAACTCATAAAGCGCCGAAGGATGGCGTGGCTCTGGCCCTAGATGAGGAAACACCAGTGCCCAAGGCACATCGCTGATGCGGCCCGGCAGTTCATGGTTAATAAAGTTGCCTAACCTACCGGTACCTAAACCAATGGGTACCAAAGGCGTGATAAAGTCCGTGGTGTCTAAAAAACCCAACTGCTTTTTCCGAGCAAATAGCACCGCTGCGGTTAACACCCCAAGCAGCCCACCGTGGAAGCTCATCCCCCCATCCCACACGTGGAATACCCACAGCGGATTACTCAGCCACTGCTCCATTCCATAAAACAACGCGTAGCCCAAGCGCCCACCGGCCACGACGCCAATAGCGCTATAAAACACCAAATCACCAATGTCTTCGTTGCTAAGCCCTAAATAAGCAGCACGCCGCCGCCCTAACCACCAAGCAGCTAAGAAGCCCACTAAATACATCAGGCCATACCAATGAATCACTAGCGGCCCAATGGCAATAGCCACAGGGTCAATTGCAGGATATTCCATTACCGTTCTCCATCTATCCAACACATACGTCGTGCCCGCACAGATGCCATCAGCACGCTGCGCATTGCGGCGATTTTCAAATAACGACTAGAGAGATAATGAAACGCGGGGAGGTTTATCCAAACGATTAGGCAGACGTTGTGGGAAGGGCTGAAATGTCAGCCAATGCGGAGAGTGTACAGGAGCAACACCTGCTATTTGCCCAGCCGCTGACTGTGCAAAGGGTGAGCATGAGGCTTCGTGATATTCAGCATTTGTTGTAGGCGTACTGGCTAAGCAGCGTGAATCGTCAGCAGCAACAGGGGGCTCATCGAAAAAGCAGCTGACAGCACTCATGCCGCCAGCGCTAACGCTAGAGGCAGCCAGTAGCACCATCAAAAAAAGTGCGGAGAATTGCTTAATACCCGCGTTACGCATACAGCGCCATTTTATCTAACATCTTGCTCCCTTGGCTTACGCCGATGACGTATGCAGTGCATGTTTAACATAACAAAAACGATCAGTCCAAAATACAGCGGCTTGCACAACGCCCCTCCATGTCCATTCAAGCCGCTTGTTGCACTCCAAACGGTTGCACTAAAAAAACCTCTGATCAACTATCGCAGTGGCCGTCCGCTCCTCCCGCAAATGTTTGCTGGGCACTCACAACATAGGCTGCCAGAGCCGCTAACTCGTCCGACTCCCAATCGAGTGGCTCTGCTTCCATGGGCGCCACCATACAAAGCTGCACCATCTCATCGGCATACACTGTTTCCATACCAAACATATTGGTGCCCATCGCAACGGCATGAGGATAAGGCTGATTAAAGGTGTCCTGATAGCCCGACTGACCATCGCCACCGTGGCAGCTAGCACAGGAAAGACCATTACTGCTCAAGGAAGAATCGTTAAAGAGCGCCTTCCCCCGCTCGACCAATGAGGCGGGGTTATTACCGCTTTCATCGTAACCGGGCACGTAGCTATCCGGCCGCGACACGGCTTGTGTACGCGCATTGGCTGGCGCGCCAGCCTCAGCCTCGCCCTCGCCCTCGGCCTGGGATTCCCCTTCTGCCTCACCTTCAGCTTGCGCTTCGCCTTCACCCTCAGCCTGGGCGTCACCTTCAGCCTCTCCCTCTGCTTCCGCCTCGCCTTCAGGTTGGGCTTGGGCCTCAGCGTGATGGCTAGCCAACAGCAGCGCTGTAGGGGCTTCGCCATAGGCATACACCGCCTGGCTGTTGGCAACGGCTTGTAACTTCACTCCCCCCGCTATCAGTGCTAAAACAGGCGCGGTATAACACATTTTCAGACGCAGTTTACTGAGTAACTTATGGCGTTTTTGCTGTTCTTTAGACATGGCACCCACCTCTTATCACTGTTGTTATTCGAGCGCTGACCCACACCGCAGCCGCTCTATTTATTTTTTGCTTGTCTTTGTTGTGTGTTGTTGTTGAGTAACACCTATTGGTGACGGCCAAGGCAAAACCCTTACACCCCCATGACTTAAAAACTGCCCAATATGAATAAAACGGAAAAATTGACCATTGCCATTTCTGTACTCAACGTTCCATAATCAAGTCAAGCCAAACCGCTGAACAAACCGGGGCATAACCCAACATTCAGAAGGAGATTGAATAAATGACGGATTTTACACTGCACACAACCGATACCGCGCCAGAAGAAGCCAAAGCGAACTTGCAGGCGGCAGAGAAGAAAATGGGCTTTCTGCCCAATATATTCGCCAAAATGGCAGAAGCACCAACGCTGCTAGAAGCCTACTTGGCACTCGACGGGATTTACGCTAAAACCAGCTTTAGCCCGGTAGAGCAACAAGCCGCACTGCTCGCTATCAGCGCTGACAACCACTGTGCTTTTTGCGTTGCCGCCCACACCGGCGGGATCAAAAAAGCCGGTGCCGATGATGCAACTGTTAAAGATTTACGCGCCCGTACGACCCCAAACGATGCTAAGTTGGCAGCGGTAACTCGCTTTACCCGCCACTTGAATGCTCAACGCGGCTGGGCCGAACAAGCCGAGTTAGACGCGTTTTTGGAAGCTGGATTCACGCAGCAACAAGTACTCGAACTGGTTATCGCTTGTGCGTTGAAAACGCTTTCAAACTACACTAACCATATTGCGGGCACCCCGCTCAACGAAGAGCTTAAGCCACTCGCCTGGGAAGCCCCAGCGTCATAACGTAAGCGTAGCGTCCGATGGTCGTTAAGGCGGCCATCTGTTGTATTTAAAACACTCGCCTGAGTGCTCTTCTGGGGACGCATGTGAACACTGACACTCTTTCCATTGAAGGCCATATCACTGCCCTAAGGCCGAAGCTGATTGCGTTTGCACGGCTGCAGTTGCGAGATAGTGTTGCCGCTGAAGACACGGTTCAAGACACCCTCATCGTCGCACTGGAGAAGCATGACGCTTTCGCTGGGCGTTCGGCGTTTGAAACCTGGGTATTTGGCATTTTAAAAAACAAAATTCTTGAGCGTATACGCTACGAACGACGTTACTGTTCTTGGCAAGATAGTTCTTGGCAAAACAGTGAGCAGAGTGATGAAGATGCTTTCGAGAATTTGTTTCAAGACAATGGGCGTTGGCAACCGGCACATAAGCCTCAATCCTGGGGCAACCCAGATCAAGTTCTTGAAAACGCCTCCTTTTGGAAGTTATTAGACACCTGCTTACTAGTACTACCCGACAGCACAGCCCGCGTATTTACGATGCGTGAACTTATGGGGCTCACCACCCAGGAAATTTGCGACGCACTTTCGCTAAGCGATGCTAACTGCTGGGTGATGCTACACCGCGCTAGGTTGAAGCTACGCGCCTGTATCGAAAAAGGGTGGTTAACATAAAATGAAAAAGAAGACGGCAAAAAATCCGCCTCGCCGCAAGCCAGCAAAGCGTCGGTTAATGACAGTAGCTCGCAAATTACTGGTAGCGCTTGCATTTCTAGCAGTGCCTATCGCTTGGCTGATCGTAAACGAACGTACTGCCAGCGCCGAATCAGACCTTAGCGTTCTTGGCGGTGGAACGCCGGTCGCCGTGCAAATTCATGATCATAGCTGCCCGCTTTGCCAGCGCTTAAAAGCCAATGCTGAAGACGCATTAGCTCAAATGGATGCTCCGCCCGCTTGGCGTATTGTGGACATTAACACCACAAAAGGCGCTGATTTTGCCAAACAATATGGCGTTGGTCACGTAACGATTCTGCTCTTTGATGGGCAAGGAAATCGCCAGGATACGATTCAAGGGGTCACCAGCACGCCTTCGTTGCGCTCGTCCTTTGAACAGTTAACGGCCTCACGTCGCTAGCGTCGTAACGTTTTTCAACCTCAGTGGCTAGCCTTTTTCAGGCCCTTTGTCCTTTACATAGTAGGTCGATGTAAGGAAAAGCGCTTAGCAAACACTGAACCCAAAAGATTCAGCGCTGACGGTTAGTATCCACGGCCAGCGCCGAATTTTCGCCTGGTGAAAGGAGAGCCACATTATGATTATGTGCCGTGAGGCGACGCGCTTAATGTCACTCAAACAGGATAAAACGCTTAGTTTCCGTGAGAAGGCGTCACTGGGGTTTCATCTCTCTATGTGTGGCGCCTGCCGAGCCTGTGCTCGCCAGTTCGACCTGTTACATAAAATAGGTAGCCACCACCCCGCATCGCCAGACAAGCCATACAGCGATAGTGATCCTTATGAGCCGCGCTAGTGCCCTAACGGCTCTAACCGCGGCCATAACGTGCCTGTTCGCCATACCGTTTTCAGCAGCCCATGCCGAAGCGATTCACTTCTCGCCTAACCAGATCATGACTTGGCCTACGCGTAGTTTTTCCGGTGAAACCCATTACGACATTGTTGAAAAATCGGGTCAGCGCGTCCTGCAAGCCAGCGCACAGGGCCAAGCATCGGCTCGCTATTTAGAGCGGGATATTGACCTTAATGAAACGCCCTACCTTCACTGGTGTTGGCAGGTAAGCACCACATACCCAGGCATTGATGAAACCACCAAGGCGGGCGATGACTACCCAGCCCGCGTATACGTTGCGCGTAAAACAGGCTTGCTGCCGTGGCAGGTGGAGTCAGTCAACTACGTATGGGCATCAACGCAGCTCCAGGGGGCGACCTGGCCAAATGCGTTTACCAGCCGTGCTCAATTAATGGCGCTGCGAAGTGGCAACGATGACGTGGGCGAATGGGTAGCAGAGGTTCGTGATGTCCGCGCTGATTATCAGGCACTTTTCGGCAGCAGCCCCAGTCAGATCAACGGCATCGCGTTAATGAGCGATGGCGATAATGCAGGCGGCAATGCCACCGCCTGGTTTAGTCAACTTGGTTTTTCTAGCACCCCCATACCGCCTAGCTGCCCATAATTGAGTCACCCCTCACAATGCGCGATTAGTTATCACGCGTTATCTCAGCTCTCGTTCTCTCAGCTATCTTTAACGTACGACGATACTGCCGCTTGCACTTATATTAGTGGTTTTCCAGAGGTCTCCTCATGCTAACCCCAGAACATGAGCAGCTTATACACGACCACCACCCCGCCGCTATTCGCGCGCGATTAGCTAAACCTACAAAAGCTTCCACACTTCCCGATGCCGTACTTGGCGGTATTGATGGCTGTGTCACCACCTTTGCTGTGGTTTCAGGTGCCTTTGGGGCAGGCTTTTCTCCACAGGTAGCCCTGGTACTTGGCCTTGCCAATCTACTCGCTGATGGCTTCAGTATGGCCGTCAGTAATTATGAGGCAGGCCGTGCAAAACTGGCCCAAGCCGTGAGTGCCGAGCGCACAGAGCGACAACATATTGCGCTTATACCCGAGGGGGAGCGTGAAGAAATACGCCAGTTATTTCGTGCTAAAGGGTTTGAGGGGCAATTGCTTGAGGAAGCCGTAGACGTAATTTGCAGCGATCCTGAGGTGTGGGTAGCCACTATGATACGAGAAGAGCACCAACTGAATGTGGAGGGCATCAGCCCACTGCGCTCAGCACTGGTAACCTTTATAGCGTTTTTGATCGTTGGTGCGATCCCGTTACTCCCCTATACATTTTCTGGATTCAGCACCACCACTCAATTTCTCAGTAGCTTAGGTTTGGCAGGAGGTGTCTTTCTAGCCATTGGAATGCTCAAAAGTGCTGTCTACCAACAACCAATATGGCGTTCGGGCATACGCACATTAGTTATGGGTATCGCCGCCGCCGGGCTTGCCTTTGGTGCTGGTTATTTCGCCCAAGGTCTTATCAGTGGCTAGGCAGCCCTAACACAGTTCTCATCGCGGAGCTTTTTAGACGCCCTACCCGAGTGCTTAAAGAAAATAGCGATTTAGTAAAACGCACCACCCAAGCGATGCAACAGGTGGTAGAGCAGGGAAAATCCAGCCAAACGAGCGTTGGGGAAATAGAAACGATCGTGAATGAGATACTCACTGGAGCACGAAGCGTTTCAAGCTCTATTGATCAGTTAGCCCTAGAATCTCCTAACTGATGCATAAAAAAAGCCAGCACCGAAAAGTGCTGGCCTACGATTTTGACACACTCGACCTAGCGCAATGTTGTTTTACGCAGGTAAGGCAGAACCGCATCAAACTCACCAAACTTCTGCTTGGCATCTTCATCCGACACACTCGGCGGAATAATAACGTCTTGCCCAACGGTCCAGTCAGCAGGTGTGGCCACACCATGTTTTGCGTTAGTTTGGAGGGCATCAAGAGCACGCAAGATTTCCGCAAAGTTGCGCCCCACGGTCATCGGATACGTCATGGAAAGTTTCAGTTGCTTGTCCGGGCCAATAATAAACACCGAACGCACGGTGGCGCTATCAGCCGGCGTGCGGCCATCGGGCAGATAAGCATCTTCCGGCAGCATGTCGAAGAGTTTAGAAACGTTTAGCCCTTCGTCGGCAATAATCGGGAAGCCCACCGTGCTGCCGCTAAACTTTTCAATATCCCCCGCCCAGCGTTTGTGGTCTTCCACACCATCGACAGAAACCCCAATTACCTTGGTGCCACGTTTTTCCCATTCCGCACTTAACGTAGCAACCGCACCAAACTCGGTAGTGCAGACCGGCGTGAAATCTTTCGGGTGAGAAAACAGGATCGCCCAGCTATCGCCAATCCACTCATGAAAACGGATAGGGCCTTGGCTGGTTTCTGCGTCGAAATCAGGTACTACTGCATTGATACGTAATGACATTATCTTTCCTTAACAGGCTTCACGGCACACTGGAACTTTTCCGATCTTGATGTTCTTCACTTGTTAAGACAACCCACGTTTATCACTCGTTCACAGCTATTAGGGCTGCATGTCTTTTATTACCAGCGTGAATTACCACTGCCACTCACAGCGTGCCACTGCATCGTGGGCATGCAGGCTCTCAGCATGTACCACCTTAAGCTGGAACCCATCGATATAATCCATTTTTCTAAGCACATTATCCAGGCGCTTAGCGGCGTCTTCGCAAAACATTAGGTTTTGCCCATTCGCAAGCGCAAAGGCTTGTTCATCAATGCGCTTCACCGCGGTTTGCAACGCTGTCCCTAGGGCTTTCTCGATACGTTCCACAACTGCTTCCAGCGGTATATCGGCGTTACCGTTTAACCGCACCGAGCAGTGAGCGTGACTGCGCTGGCTGTGAGGCGTGGCTAAAATCCCTTCCTCGCTGCCTAACCAGGCAAGCACAGCCTGTTTAGAGAGTGGAATATCGTCAAAATCCGTTGTAAAAGCCTGCTGAATTAATTGCCGGGCTAATGCAGCTGAACAGGGGCACGTTGACGAATAGCCAACGGCTACCTCTAACTCCAGTTGAAATCCTAACGGGGTAAGCTGGCCATGCAGCGTAAACGGATAACTCTTCCACCCCGCTAGGGGACTAATAAGGGCCTCCCGCTTAAGTAGCACATCCCCGCTAAACATGAGGTATGCATGTGTTGATAACCCTTGATGGCTCTCTAAAAAAGCACCGAGAACACGCTGAATTGATGCTTGTGAAAGAGGTTGATGCTCTAAGGATTCAAGTGCCGTATAGAGCCGCGACATGTGGATGCCACGCGCCTCGGCTGCCTCAAGACTGACGCCCGCTGAAACCTTGGCATTGACTTGGCTTCCAGCCAACACGACAGGCAGCGCAATGCCCTCCATCCCCACCCAGGAAAGAGTGCCCGGTAATTGGGCAGTTTGTTGGGCAATATCGGGTAACGTAACCGCCGTCATTTAACGACCTCATTAGATGGTGTGAAAAATGAATAAAGCTCGGCCACCGTGGCTGGCGCCACGTTTTGGGTAATAAACACAAACCGTGAAATACGATCGCTCACGCTGTTAAGTGGCAGCGGCGCCGGTGGGTGAAAAATGTGCTGAACGCCATGCAGCGCCAAGGGCGCTTCACGGTCAGTCAGGTGAACTACCGCTTTCATACGCAGCATTTTTTCACCCATTAATGACATCACTATATCCAGCCAATTCTCTAGCACCTCCGGGGTAATACGCGCCTCAACACAAAAGCAAAACGCATTGATATGCTCCCCATGGCGAGTGAGCGTCGGCTGGCTGTTTGGTTGGGTTAACGTAGCAACCGTGCTATTTGGCTTACCCTCACCAGGGGTGTGGGGAGCTGCATAATGCGCGTGATAGCTGGCCGCCTTTAACCACTGGTTTACTTGATAGCCTTGTGATGCCCCACGGTATAACCCGGCACCTACCAGTAAGTCGGGCGCGAGATTGCCATTGATTACCTGCCACTGCTCAGCGGCCGGGTTAATCTTAGCTAGCTGATTGGCTAAATAGCCCAAACGCCCTTCATCGGCTAAGTCCGTCTTGGTAATAAGCAGCCTGTCCGCCACCGCCACCTGCCGCTGTGACTCTCGATGCGCTTGCAGCGTTGCTTCCCCGTTGGCGGCATCCACACAGCACACCACGCTATCTAGCTGAAAACGATGGGCAAGCCAGTGGTCGGTCATTAACAGCTGCAAAATAGGCGCGGGGTCGGCAAGCCCAGTGGTTTCGATCACTACACGGGAGGGTGGCGGCTTACCTTTTGCCAGCAGCTCATCTATCGCCTGTTGTAGCGTACGGCTTAAATCGCCTCGCAATGTGCAGCACAAACAGCCACTACTCATCTCTACGACCGCTTGCTCGTCGCTTTGGGTAATCAACTGGTGGTCTAAGCCAATATCGCCAAACTCATTGATCACCACCAGCGTATTTTGCATAGAAGCTTGGCGAACCCAACGGTTAAGCAGCGTGGTTTTACCGCTCCCTAAGAACCCGGTAAGCACATTCACCGGCGTTAGCGTCGTAAACTGCATTACTCCCCCCGCGCTTTGCGGTAATGGTGCTCTTTTTGCTCTTGGCGCTCTTTTGCTTCTATGCAGAGCTTTGCCGTTGGACGAAACAGCAGCCGTGGAATGCCAATGGGCTCGCCAGTCTCTTCACAGTAGCCGTACTCCCCGCTTTCAATGCGCTTTAGCGCCGCATCAATGTTAATGATTAGCCTGCTTTCTCGGTCGGCTTGGCGCAGCGCTAGACGTAGCTCCTCTTCAAACGACGCCTGGTCTGCCTCATCGCTGTCGCGTTCATGGGAGGCGATAGCCGCTTTGACCTCTCTTAGGTGCGACGTTAGCTCCTCGCGCTCGTCTAATAAACGCTGCTTAAAAAACGCCAGCTGTGCGGCGTTCATATAGTCACTTTCAGGTTGTGCCAAAAGCGCACTCTCCTGCACTTTTTGCATGGAGGCGGGCGTCGCGTTGGTGTCTGATTCACTAGGGGATAGATGAGTATCACGTTGCAATGGGTGGCCTCCTTTTGATAAAAACGTTATAACATAACAAATAAAGCACTTCGACTCATACTTCCCTAGGAGCTTTGCTATGCCTACCCCCTATTCAACGACAGCGACCACCCTAGATGTATACCCAAACGCCGCTATAGATAGTGACATCAGCGTGCTGCCGCGTATTTTTGAAGAACACATTAGCATCGCTATTTTCAAACGCACGCTGCCCGCTGAAATAGCGATAAGCGCAAATGCCCAGTGCCAAACTAGCCGCGATTGGCAGTACGGATGGCTAGGCAGCCCAACAGACGCACTGAGAGAAGACCTCTACCGCAAACTTCCAGAACCCTCAGCAGGGGATGCACTGATTGAGGATATTGCGACGGTTGCCGAAGCCATCGCCTATCTCTTTGATACCGACACCGTCGGCATTCGGCTACGCTTATTAACCGCCGCCATGTGCCCGCGTTTTCACTGCGATAACCTCCCTGTGCGCTTAGTCGCCACCTACGCGGGCCCTGGCAGCGAATGGCTGCCCGAACACGCCGTTAACCGTGCAGGACTAGGCGCCCCTGCGCCCAACCGCCCAGAGATCGTACGCGATAGCCACGCCATTCAGCGCATGCAAGCAGGCGACATTGGATTGATAAAAGGCAGCGGCTGGGAAGGCAGTGAAGAGCGCGGTTTAGTACACCGCAGCCCAGCACTTAATGAGGGCCAAAAGCGGTTACTGCTGACCATTGACCCGGCTTAACCTTCTTCCATTATATGGTCCACCCAACGCGCCTTCGCTGCACCACACGGACATAAAAGAGCGCCGCTAAAGAGGTCGAAAAAATCGCATCAGCACTTAAACACCACAGCACTAAGGCCAGGATGGCGCGATACTAGCGTCGACTTTAGCCACCCGGTCGCCCTGGTAAAACACGCAGCAAGCGCAGCCCCCATAACAGCATACCCATGGCCACATGGGTTATAATTAGCATCGGCGCGAAGGGCTGGTCCCACCAAAGGCTCAACCACCAAGCGGCCATAAAAGTAATGAGCCCAAGCAATATAGTGCGTTGTATCCAGTGCTGCAGGCAGCGAGCCTGTAGCGCACTCATCCAGGCGGGAAACAGCAGCGTCGATAGCGCCGCAGGAACGCCAAACACCATAGCTCCCATGACAATCACTGCCACCAGCCACCCAGCCTCTAAAAGACGCGCGGATAAGCTGGGTGTGACCCACGACGCCACGTTAGGCGCTAACTGCCCCCGCAACCATGTCCGCCTAAGTGTCCAGAACAGCAGCAGTGAAACCAGCGTTAAGCCGATGACTGCCCATGTGTCCGAAGGCACCACAAAATAGAGCTGCCCCTCCGCCCAACGCGCTGCCGCTAAGCTAGCTTGCGGTGCGTTGGCGGCCAGCAGTGTCACTAGTGCTAAACCAGCCAAAAAGCTCGCTAGCGCTGCATGCTCCGCTTGTCGTTGCACCCGCAGTAGCCACATCATCGCCCCGCTTACCCCTAACGCTATAGGGAGCACCGGCCAAGACAGCGCCGATGCTGCGACACCGCCAACCGCCGCCCATTGGCTGAGCGCCAGCGCCTGCCAAGCAGATCCTTTCAGGAACAGCCCAACACCTGCTAATGCAAGCAACAGCGTCATGCCAACACCTGTCAGCAGCGGCAGCCAGAGCATGTCAGGCAGCATCCAAACACGCCTCCAATGGCAGTGACTTAGCACCACAGGCGTCGATCATGCCACGGTCGTGACCGGGCATGAGCAGCGTGACATTTTGAGAAAGCTCTTTCATCAGCTCAACGGCTATCTGCTTAACCGCCTGATCCAGATGGTTCGCCGGCTCATCCAACATCACTAGATGCGGTACTTTAACGCCTGCGCCTGCAGGGGGTGTTAATGCAGCCGCCAGCCTCAAAAGCTGCCATTGCCCCCCGCTAAGGGAGTCAATCCGCTTCGGCAGCAGTGCCGCTAAACGCGGAAGTTCAGGCGGCACAATGCCCATGGCAGCAAACCAGTCATGACCTGAAAGCGGCCAGGGGTCGCGGCGCATACTCTCCTGAGCCAGCAGCATCAGTGTCAGCTTTGGATAGCGCCAAAAATCGCCGGAAAACACCGCTACTTGACCAGCAATCGCTTTGAGCAGTAGTGACTTACCACTGCCATTCGGCCCAGTAATCGCAAGCCTTGCCCCCATGGGGATGATCAAACTCAACGGCCCTACCAAGGCACGCTCCACACCGAGCGATGCTTGATCTAGCGCCACAATCACATCAGCACTTGGCATTTAGCGCGCCTCCAGCGCGTCGACCCATGTTCGCATCAGGGTGAGATACCCCTCTAGCGTTGGTGTCTGTGGTTCTAAAGGGACGCTTGACGCGGGCCATGCCAGGTAACGTTGCAAAAACTCCGCACCCCTAGCGGGCTGAAAGTTGGCGTAGAGCACGCGGCCAGCTGTGCCTTGCAACTCGTCAACTAGCTCGCGTAGATGGCGTGCTCCTGGTGGAATACCTGGCGCAGGTTCCAGGTACCCCACTACGTTTACCGGCAACCACTCTTCCAAGTAGTCAAGATCTTCGTGGTAAACCACGATGCGCTGCTCAGCCACGCCCGCTGCGAGCTCTTTCGCTTCATCCCGCAGGGCTCTTGCCAAGACGTCCGCGCGGGAACGGTAATCCTCGGCATGCTCTGGATCCAGCTGCGCTAATCGACGTGCCAATGCCTCACCCAGCGTCGCCATGCGCAGTGGGTCGACGTTGAAATGCGGATTCCCTTCAGCGTGCACATGTCCAACGTTCGGACCATCCATGGTGATAGAGCGCCTAAGCGGTAAAATATTGGCGCTAACAAAGTGTGTGTCACGACCACTATTCACCGCTGGGTTCGCAGCACCGCGTTGAGCTGCAGGGAGCCAGCCCTCCTCTAGGCCCGCTCCCACCTCCAGCAGCACATCGGCCCGACGCAGCGCCGCCATAAAGCTGGGGCGCGCGTCCAGGTAGTGGGCATCGCGGTCTGGGGCAGCCAACACGGTCACCGACACCTGATCCCCACCTACTTCGTTAGCTAACATACCGAGACTTGCCGTCGTCGCAACGATATTAAGTGTCGCCAGCGCTGGGAACGGCAGGCTTATTAACAGCGTTAGGGCGAGAGCCCCAACGCTGCGCTTCAGCATAAGTCGCATTTAACGCTCCTTAGAAACGGTGGGCGCCGTGTGCCCCTAGTGCCACATTGACCTGGAACATTAGCTCCAAGCCGCGATCACGCTCGCCATTGTTGGCGGCGAAGTCGTTGTGGCTCAGCTGAGTGCGTAAAAACACCTGCTCAACAGGGCGAAACGTCACTTGGGCACTATGCCGATAAGAGGTGCTAAGCGACTCTACTTCCGTAGGATGAAAGTCGACCACTTTATTGGTCAGACCCAATGCCTCGGTGCGCAAGCCTGCCTGCCAACGGGGCGCTACGCCATAAACAGCTTCTAGGTACATTCCATCCTGACGCTCACGGTGGCGGTCCCGCTGCTCCCAGTTGCCATGCTCAACGTACTCGTCAAGATTGCGCCAAACGTGGAAGTATTCACTGGTAACACGCCAGTCGCCTTGGCCATAGGAGCGCCCGGCATCGTAACGGTAAGCAAGGTCTAAACCTGCAAACCAAGCATCGCCTTCAAGCGCATGAGCGTGATGGCCGTGATCTTCTACACGAGCTACCTGACGGTTATAACCAGTCGACGCGCCTAATTGCAGTGCGTGGTCTGCTCCAAGATCTGGCCCTGTTTTCACAAAGGCAGTAAATAGCGTTGGCGCACTATGCTCTGAATAAGGGGCACCGCCATGGCTGTGTCCGTGCCCGTGATCGTCGTGACCATGCCCGTGATCGTCGTGGCCATGCCCGTGATCGTCGTGACCATGCCCGTGATCATCGTGGCCATGCCCGTGATCGCCGTGACCACTGGCGACGGCGACAAAGCGGTTAAAGTGGCCGTTTTCTCCCTGTAACACTTCAATACCGAATCGTGTAAACGTCCGCGTTGGCGCTACCCAGCTCGCCTGTATCCCCGTTTCTTGCAGACCGTGGTCACCAAATAGGAAACGATTTACCAGCGGACGATCAGAAAAGTTCCAGTCATGCGGGTGGCGGCTATTCATGTACCCCACGTCTGACAGAAACTTACCACCCTTAAGCTGAAACCCTGCCGGTAACGCACGCGTAACTAAGTAGGCTTCTTCAACTTCTATGTGATCCTCATCAAACCCTACTAGCAGCGTGCCATCTAATAAGTCGCCCAGCCGCGATTCAATGATCAGTTCGGAATGCCCAAGGTTGAAGCCTTCACTCAGACCGTGGTCATGGCTGTGGCTGTGTCCGTGGTCATGGCCATGATCATGGCCTGAAAAACCAGCCAGCGTCTGATTACCGCTGGATATTTCGTTATAAAAAAATCCTTCCAAAATCAGCGAGACATCAATTTCCAAGCCAGTATCTCTGCTGCCTTCCGCCACCGCGATGGGCGGTATAAAAAGTGCTGCGGTCGTCAGTCCTGCAAGCACACTCTTCAACCCACGTTTACTCATTAATCAATCTCTTACACAATATGTTATGATATATCATAACAATATATTAATAATATAATTATCAGTCATTTATTAACGGCAGACGCCCACAGTTGCATTCTAGTGGCCGACACCTCTTAAAAATATTATGTTATAACATAACATAATTCAAGAAGAGCCCACGTGAAGAGGTCTGCCATAAAAAACCGGCGCACTACGCGCCGGTCAACAATCGAAACCTAACAGGCAACCTTCATTTAGCAATCAACACTCCGACCACATTCTAACCAGGTTATTATACGTGCCCGTAAGGGCAACCAACTCATGGTGCGCCTCTCCTTGCTCCGACCTTAGTCGACGCAGCGACGTGTCCATTTCATAAAGTAAACGGCGCTTTTCTGTGTCGCGAATCAGGCTTTGCATGAACATATAGCAGCCCAGTCGCTCACCGCTTGTCACCGCCGTGACTTCATGTAGCGAACCCGACGGATAGGTAATTAAGCTCCCTGCCGATAATTTAACGGTTTGTTCGCCGAAGGTGTCGGTAATTTTCAGCTCACCCCCTTCGTACTCATCCGGAACAGACAGAAACAGCGTTGCCGACACATCAGTGCGTAAATAGCTGCCGTCTGGCAGTGGACGCAACGTGCTGTCAATGTGCTTACCGTAATGACTATCTTCCACCGTGTAACGATTGAAGTTAGGTGGAATAATTTTTAAAGGCAGTACAGCGCTCATCACTTCTGGCGTACGGTTTAATGCACGCATCACGATAGTGCGCATATCGCGAAGCACCGGTGACTGCTCTGGGATTTGCAGGTTCTTTTTCACCTGTCGTGCCTGTGGGCCCGCACTAATGCCACGCGCCCACTCGGCCTCTAATAGCTGGCGACGCATGGTCGCCAGCTCTTCAGGTGTCAGAATATTTTCAAAACTGACAATCATAGGTTAGCTCTTAGAAGTCGTAGCGAAGCGTTGCAATGGCATGGCGGCCTGGGCCAGGAATCCCTTGCGCACCGCCTTCCGCTAGCTGAGAAATATAGTCTTTATCCGTCAGGTTAAAGGCATTCACACGTAGCTGTAGTTCATCGGTAAAGCGATAAGCCGTTGACGCATGGAACACCGAATACCCATCGATGTCGACTTGGCGGCGGCGCGCGCCCGGTTCAGACGCCACGCTGTTGACCTGGCTTGCGACGTACTCCATACCGCCACCAATGCTCCACTGCGGTGTCACCTCGTAGTCAGACCACACGTTAAACGTATGGCGCGGCGTACCGCCCAAACGTGACCCAACTTCCCACGCGTTATTAGAGCTACGCACTTCAGAGTCCATGTACGTGTAGCTGGTATACAAGTCCCAACCCGGGGCTAAGCTACCCATGGCGCCAATCTCGAAGCCTTCAACGCGCTGCTTACCGTCCAGCACATCAAGTAGGTCTCCGCCGCCCTGAGCCGGCGTGCGTGCATTGTTCTTATCCGTACGGAACAATGCAGCACTCAGCAGCAGGTTATCGGCAACGTTCCACTTAGTACCCAGTTCATAGGCAATGGTCCGCTCTGGATCGGTATTGAAGGCAGACTCATCAATAATGTCTTCGCGGCCCCCTTGGGTCGCATCGCCACCACCGGCTAGCTGCACCAGCCCACGATCAAAGGTACCGGTCACATCAAATGATGTACCTACAGAGGCATACACAGTACCGTTTTCCGTTGGCTTGAAGACCAACCCTAGGTTACCGCTCCATTCGCTATCCGTTCGCGACACTGGGCCAATCGGTTCATCATAGCCAGTATCCGTGGCGGTTGATTTGACATGATCCCAGCGCACGCCGGTATGTAAGTCCCACTGAGGCGCAAGCGCCGCCACGTTCAGCGCATAAAGCCCCACCTGCTCCGACTCAAGCCGGTGACGCGTGCCATCGTAGTAAACCTCAGGCCTAACGCGACGTTCAGGATCATAGAGAGAGGTACGGGGTCCGTTTTGATCCGGACGTCGATCATTCTTGATATCCACGTAACCCACTTCAGCACCAACGACTAAGTCATGCCCAATCTGCCCCGTATCGAATGAGAACAGCAGGTCCGTCTGGTTAAAGAACGACGTGTCTGTTTGGTCACGCGGTTTTAAATCACCTTGCACCTGAGCCTGGGAAAAATCGCCGCTTCCCCAAGCCGCTTCAGGGATTTTGATTCGCGGTGACGACGTAATGGAATCATTCTCTACCCGGCTAGCGCGGAACTGGTTGCGCACGCTCAAGCCATCGTTGACATAGTGCTCAACGGCGACGCCCAGCTGGTCAACGTTGATCTTTTGATAGTCATCAACATGCCCGTAGAAACTGCTGTAATCAATCCCCGGCGGCAGCTGCCCAGTGTAGTAACCATCGCCTGCGCGCTGACCACCCGGCGTACGGCCACGATCATTTAAGCCCGAAGGGTCACCACTAAATCCTTCCCGATCAAGTGGAATCCCCTGGTCGGGAACGTTATTTTGCCGAGTATGTAAGAAATCAACGTCTACCCGCGTATCTTCTTGCAACCCCCACACGTAAGCGGCATACACGCCTTGGCGGTCATGCTCCACAACGTCGCGCCCATGGCCGTCTTGCGTGTGATGCATCAAGTTGAGACGAAACGCACTGTTATCATCTATACGACGGTTAAAGTCACCGGTTAGACGAAACAACTCATCCGTGCCCACAGAGGTTTCTATTCGGTTGCGATCTTCCATTAACGGCTGCTTGGTCACAAAGTTAATGGTGCCTCCCGCAGAACCACGGCCAGAGAACGCCGAGTTAGGGCCTTTAACCACCTCGATTTGATCGACATAGAAAGGATCGCGGAAGTAGTTACCCAGGTCGCGGCTACCGTTCACGTTAATATCGTCACGTGCGTTAAAACCGCGAATTTTAAGCTGGTCGCCACCGGGTGGATTACCTTCACCTGCTTGCAGGCTAATGCCAGAAACATTGCGCAGCGCATCGCGCAGTTCGGTAACGCTCTGGTCTTCCAGTAGGTCACTGGTCAACACCGTTACGATGCGCGGTGTTTCCAATACATCCCGCTGATACTTCACGCTATCCATAAACGTACCGCGGTAGCCTGTCACAGTGACCGTATCAAGCTCAGCTGAGGCCTCTGCGGCGGTTTGTGCGTGAGCATTAACGCCTGCTGTTGCAAGAATGCAGGCGCTAGCGGTAAGCAATGTGCGTGCATAAGAGGATGAGCGAGCGCTCACCGCACTAAAAGTGTGTGAGTTGATTGCGCTGGAAAGCGCTTTTTTCTTCGTTGTTAACATGGTGCATGCTCCCTTGTGTAAGACTTAAAAGCACCGGTAAGACGACCGTGAACTATCATCCCGATCAAAAAATGAGAATGATAATGAGAGTGAGGCGCTTTTTTATTTGGGCCATATTACCCAATAAGAACATTTTCGCAAGTGCAAACAATTATTATTTACACCAATAGCATGCTAACTAAACCGCCTATTTCAACAACTTACATGGGGATTTTGCTCACTGAGCAACGGGGCGCTGTGAGATGTACGCTCTGTCTCAATCAATTAGGAGCCTATAGCTAAAAATTATTGAAATATTTTCTCTACTTCATCACCCCATTCAAAGGCAACAAAGCGTATGCAGACAGACAAGATTGCGCTTATTAAAAGCATCGGATAGGCGGGCTGTGAAGAATAAGGGTTAGTGCATCCCAGCCCTTCTCCTTCCCAGGGGCAAGCTACTCCTATCGTCTAGGTTAACGATAATTTCTAGGCGTACTCCTGCCATCTACCTAGGAGGGTAAATACACGGTGCTTTCTCGAAGATAGCTCTACACCTCCATTGAGTTAGTTATACTTCCCTTGTAAAGCGGCATAAAAGAATACTCGACGAGCGCATTAGCTTTCGTGCTATCATTTATTAACTTTATGATTGTCAATACTATTGGTATAACCGCTCAGTGAGTAGCCCACTATTACTGTCATAAGGGTGAAGCACGTATCATTCAAAAAATTAAATTAATCTACATTAAAATTTTCTAATTTATAATTTTTATTTATGAACATCAAGCAGTGAATTGTTTAAACAACTCTAGTTTTAAAATCAACTTTCGTACTGTTCAAAATTTACGCAGGCTATTTATTCATAAAATTCATTCTCCAAGCCTCGCTAGAAAACTTCCAATAACCTTACGCCAAACCATTTCTGCTAGCGGCAGTTATTTAGGAAAATCAATGAATTGCCAGGTTTCAGACGCTAACATCTTCCATCGCCTTGCCGACGTGCTCTCTGAAGCGCATGGCGAAGCCTACTTTGAAAAAGTCGCAGCGGCGCTTGGTGCGTTGTTAGCAGTCGACCATTTAATAATTGCTCGTATTGATAAGCATCAACAGGCCACCACGCTGGCAATGTGGTCTAAAGGAAGTTTACTTAATAACGTCACGTTTTCTTTAAAAGATGTGCCTCCAAGCGCTACCAACAACACAATCAATTTAAATATCCACCCAAGCACTGCGCAACACTTCCCCCACAACCTGCTGCTCCCTACACTAAGTGTTGATGATTATTTAAGCGTACCGTTCACCCTACCCTCGGCAGCTCACTCTGAAAGAGGATCCATTGGGTTTGTAGCAGCCGCTAACGCCAGCCCCAGCGCTATTGAAGACTCTCATTACTCGGCGGAAGTACTACGCATGGCGTCGGTGAGTATCGGGGCGGAGATTACCCGGCTTGAAAAAAAGCGGCGCCAGCAGCAGCGCACGCTCTACAAAAGGCAAGCCTTAAAGCTACTTAGCCATAGCCACAAAGTGATTACCCAAGCCAGTAGTGAACAAGCATTATTAGACACAGTTTGTCAGCAGGCCGTTGAGATTGGTGGGTTTTCGATGGCTTGGATCGGCTATTCACAGCCGGGCAATAGGCATGTAATCTCCCCTCAAGCAGCCGCAGGCAAGGCACACGACCACGTAGCGACTATTGTGGCGGCGTTCGGGGAGTTTTATGCGGCTTCTCCGCATCTGGAGCACACCGAAGTAGGCTGCTGCACACCTATACAGCTTGCTGATATTGCAAACCACCCTGCTTTTAGCTCGCAAAAAGACATTGCGTTAGCCTGTCATCTACGCAGCGTCGTGTGCCTCCCCCTTGAGTGCCACGACCAATGTTATGGCGTGCTGGCACTTTATAAGCCTGATACTCAACCCTTCGACGACGATGAATTACAGCTACTTAATGCACTAGCAGGTAACGTCGCCTTTGGTATTGATACGCTACGCAGTAAAGCGGCTCAGCAACGCATTCAGCGCGCGGTATTAAAAATTACCCTGGCTGTTTCTGCACGCACAGGTGAGGAGTTTCTCGATCAGCTAACTCACCATATGGCAGATGCGCTAAGCGCAGACTTAGCGTTTATTGCTCGGCTTAATACCAGCGACCCCAATCGGGCTGATACGCTGGCAGTCGTGATTGATGGGGAGCGGCAGCCTAATTTTACCTACACTCTACCAGGTTCTCCCTGTGCAGAAGTGTTAGCTAATAGTGAGTGTATTGTGGCTGACGGTGCTGGGTCATCACTTCCCGTGGAGGGGCGTGATGCACTGTACTGGGTGCGTGCCTACGCAGGCCGACGGTTAGATAATAATGAGGGCAAGGCGATTGGGTTGTTAGGCGTAATGTACAGAGAACCGCTACACGACACCGAGTTAGTTTCCAGCGTGTTACAGATTTTCGCCTCGGGCGTTGCCGCAGAGCTGGCGCGCCAAAAAGATGAAGCACATATTCGCCAACTCGCTTTTTACGACCCAGGTACCGGCTTACCTAACCGCACTGCATTCATGCGGCGCCTGGAAAGTGGCTTTGATCATGCGGTAGAACAAGACCACGGCCTTGGCTTAATGCTGCTCGACCTTAACCACTTCAAAGAGATTAACGATACCCAAGGGCACGATGTTGGCGATAAGGTTTTAAAGGCGGTGGCGGCGGCCTTCCAGCGATCCCTTACGGGCAATGAGTATCTCGCTCGCTTGGGGGGCGATGAATTTGTGGTGCTCATCGAACCAAGCACTCAACGCTCACTTATTCACACGGCAGAGTGCTTGCTGCATGCACTGGCGGACCCTCTGGTCATCGATGGTCAGAGTTTTGAGCTAGAAGTGAGTATTGGCGTTGCGCTATACCCAGACGATGCAGAGAGTGCCCGGGAACTACTGAAGCACGCTGATATTGCCATGTACCAAGCCAAGCAGCAAAAACTACCTTATCTCTTTTTTGAAGCACAGATGGGGGTTGCACTTGCTTCGCGATTGGATATGGCAAAGCGGCTCTCTGAAGCGCTAGTCAACGGGTCATTAAGCCTTCATTATCAACCGCAAATTGACTTCAAAACCGGCCTGTTAACCGGTGCAGAAGCCCTTTGTCGCTGGTACGACCCCGTGCTGGGGTTTGTTGGCCCGAATGAGTTTATACCCTTGGCAGAAGAACGCGGCCTTATCATTCCACTGGGCAACTGGGTCATCAACGACGTTTTTCGCCAGTTGGCCGCTTGGCAGTCTGAAGGGCTCACCATGCCCGGAAAAATAGCCATCAACATTGCGTCTCGCCACTTTGAAGACCCCCGGCTTATCGACAACCTACAGCGTAAATGTATTGCCCATGGCGTCTTGCCCTCTCAAATTTGCCTTGAACTGACTGAGAGTGGCTTTATGGAAGCCCCCGAGGAAGCCGTGGCGATAACTCAAGCTCTAAAAGAGGCTGGCTACGGCCTAGCCATTGATGATTTCGGCACAGGCTACTCATCGCTGGCGTACCTAAAGCGCTTTTCAGCCGATAAGCTCAAAATTGATATGTCGTTTATTCTCGACATGCTAAACAACCATCACGACCGCACTATTGTGGAGACAATTATTGTGATGGCCCATAGCCTGGGCATGGTCACGGTTGCTGAGGGGGTGGAGTCTTGCGAGCTGGCCACAGCCCTACGTGAGATGGGCTGCCAAGAGGGACAAGGCTATTTGTACGACAAACCCCTGCCTGCTGATGAGTTTATGGCAAAATGGTTAAAATCACACTGATACAACACATAACTGGATACAGTGGTTTTTAACACGCCCTGCCCTGTAGGGCATTTATGTAGAGCATTTAAAAACAGGTCAACTCACCTATCGCGGTTACATTTTTGCAAACTGAATACCATAATCATCCGGATCGACAATGCCCTCCAGCCTACCGATTTGGCCAAAGTCGTTCATGTCTAAAATAGTATCGATATTTGTATCCCTAAAGGCCAAGTTTTTAACCACATCGACTTTCACCGGCATACCTTTATTATCAACATCCATTATCCATGCTAAAAAGCCACCTGAAAACTTTGCCAAGCTACCAATAGGATAAAGGCCATAGCACTGAATATACTCAACCAATATCGCTTTATCATAGCTACCGTGCTGTTCGTTAACTATGCGGTAGGCATCTAGAGGTGCACGGGGTTGAATTCCATTGCGTACATGGGTTAGCTTATCAACCGCCTTAATAATTGATACGAGCTTAACCAATTCTGTTAACTGCTCATCTTTTAAGCCTCGTGGGTAGCCCGTGCCATCCAGCCGCTCGTTAGCATTCATTATTACATCTTCACATATCTCACTAGGCACCCACTTTAGCGCTGTTAGCTTTTCTATCAGAACATTAACATGCTGCTTTAAAAGAAGCTTCTGACGTGCGTTCATGCTCTCTTTTAAAGAGGGTAACTCTTCGCTCACCATTAAGGGCTTACCCATGGTATGCAACAAAGCGCCTAGCACCACTTCCCTAATGCTTATTGAATAGGCGTCCCTTAATAGCATCATATCAGCGATTTGCGTGGCCACACGTATGGCGTGCCTTACCCAGTCCGGCTCATTGTGCAAAAAGGAGAGCGAATACAGCGCTGTTTTTCTATCTTGCCTGACAAAATAAAGCACCGTTTCAACACAGTCATAAAGTGTTTTTTCAGGGAAGTGTTCACGGCTTTTAATATACATCAGTGCATACTGAAGCTGATGTGCTAACTCCAAAACACCGCGTTGTATAGGTGATTGACGTTTGCGCTTTTCCAGGCTTTGCTCCTCACGACGGAGAATCGTTTTCTGTTTTGTACCGGGTAGAAAAAGATACGAATGACTGACTATTTTCTCATTAATACCTGAACGATAAGCAGCCTCGCGCTCTACCTCGGAGACCAGGTGAAAAATCTCTTCTGTCTGCTGTGGGTCTAGCGCTTCAAACTGTATACCTAGCGCGGCATAGCCATGGTGCCCAAAAGGCCGTATATGGCGCAATAACGCGTTTGCGCGAAAGTAAGTACCGTTTGGAAACTCTATGGTGACCCCGGGCAACAGGTGACCAACGGTTAGCGCATTACTATCCTCAATACTAATCTCCACTAGGCAGCCACCTACTGAAATATTGCGCAAAGAGCCATTTACTACCAAACCGTTAGTATAAATTTCAATACTCACCCCTGCGCTCATCCCTAAAATAAAGGGGATTCTGGCAGTGCCACGGTGCTCCACTAAAAAAACAGACGCAGGCAGTGTGCATTTTAACTGATAGATACCGGCATTTAGCTTTGTCGCCACTGCAGGTACATTGCTAATACTGTACGCATCACGTCTTAGTGTTCTATTCTTATCACTGGCTTCATAGGGGTGAAGGGCCTCAATGTCAAAATTAATGCACTCTTCATCTAAATAGTCCTCTATCTTATCTCCCTGTGACTCCACCTTTAACAATAGCTGTCCACTATCGAGACTTAGCCCCACTACCTCAGCCGCTAGTGTACACGGTACATTTTTAGCGTAGATGCAAAGCTCGTACTCATGCTTGATAAAGGTTTGTAACACTTTTGCGGATGGGTTTTTACTTTGGTAGAGGGTATGCATCGTTATTCCCCGTGTCGTTTTAATTATCAGTGATGGGGTATCGAATATGGAGTATCGAATATTTTAAAAATACAGGCTTTTAATAACTTAAACTAGCTAAAAAGTATTATATTAACAACAACTATTGCGTTTCCAATTGTTATCAACAACCACTTACAAAAACGCCCCCGTGCAGTTACATAGAGCACGGAGGCATTCATGTAATGTCATATGTATTCGCCTAGCTTACGCGAATACGTTTGTCCATTCGTTGCGCTTAGCCAGCAGATTGCGGGCAAGTTCCTGCGCACCTTCCAAACTATGGCTGGCGGCCCAGCCGCACTGCAGCTCATTGCAAGCGGGTACTTCAGTGGCATTCAGCACATCATTGAGCGTTTGCTCAATGATGTCGATCACTCCGTCATAATCATCGTGGTTGATCATCGCGATATAAAAGCCGGTTTGGCAGCCCATCGGGCTAATATCAACCACTTTATCCGTGTGATTGCGCGACAGCTCGGCCATTAAATGCTCCAAAGAGTGAAGCGCGGGCATGTCCATGTGCTCTTTATTAGGCTGGCAGATGCGCAGGTCGTATTTATGGATACGGTCACCGTGCTGGCCTTCTTTAATATCGGCCAAGCGGACGTAAGGCGCTTTTACCTTGGTATGATCCAGGTTAAAGCTTTCGACGTTCATTTTCTTTTCAGTCATGTTGGCTCCATTTTTTCGTGTGTGTCATGGGCGTATTCTACACTCTTGCCGCTTTTTACACCTTGGGAGCGTCAAAATTCCACGGCTCATCGGTGTAAACGCACACGTTGGCATCTTCAATATCGCCATCAGGTGATTCGACATGCTCCGCGAAAAAATCTTGGATCTCTTTACGCTGGCAGTGCGCTTCAAACTCTTCACGGCTGGCCCAAATTTCATGGAACACGATGGGGTAGCTGGTGCCCTGAGCGAAGGGGTTATCGATTTGGCGCGTGACGGTGTAGTGAATACATGCATCTTCACGATGCGTGTTTGGCTCTAGGCCCTGTAGCGCTTTAAAGACCGCTTCTTCTTTACCCGCTTTAGGCTTGAAACTGGCGATGCAGTAAATTTTTTCCGACATGCTGACATCCTAAATAATTGAACAGCCATTATTATGGGCGACCACTGGGCATATTGACAGCCGTTACGCTACAGCGTTCATGATGCTATTGAGCCGCGCTTTCGGCTACGTTGCGCAATACATTGGTCACGTTATCAAGCGGCAGATCACACTCTTCTAAGCGATGGCGCTCAGCGAGATAGCGTGGGTCGTTCCACTCGATACGAACGCCATTATCCGTTTCTCGCACGACCATTTTTTGTGGCAAATCCAATGCAACGCTACCATTGCACTGCATCATCGGGGTGCCGACATTAGGGTTACCAAAAATAAACGTGGTGGTAGCGGGCAACAAGAGTCCGTTGTCGGCAGCATTTTGCGCATGGTCGATACTTGCTACCAGCATGAGTCCTTTTTCCTCAAGTGCCGAACTTAGTTGGTCGGTCACCTGCTCGAATGAGCGCTCACTATCAACATGCTCAATTCCCGTTGATGAGGATGCGAATGCAGGTTGAGCAACGATTAATGCGGCTACGGCGGCATAGTAAGTAAAACGCATACTTTTTCCTTAGCTTAGGGAAGGTTATTTGAGCAAGCGGTCGGCGAAGCTTTCAAGGTCAGCGACGGTCATGTCAGGTTCACCGCCCCAGGGGTCAAAGGGCGCGTCAGCGTGACGTCTTATCCAGGCGCTGCGCAGCCCTGCATGAGTAGCTCCAATCACGTCAAAGGGGTTGCTGGAAATCAGCCAGGTATGCTCTGGCCGAACCTCTAGCCGGGTACGTAAATAAGCATACACGGCGGGGTCAGGCTTAAAGCGTTTTACATCATCGACGCTAACCACCGCGTCCATGTGGCTTTCTACGCCTGCCCGGGCAAGTAGTTTAGTCACCGCTTCATGAGTACCGTTAGAAAACGCGACGCAACGGATACCTGCAGCGCGCAATTGGTCAAGTGCAGGCACCACATCAGGAAACGCGGGCAACTCCGCATACACCGCCATCAAGTGGTCTTGGTCATTATCGGTAAGGCCCGTTTGCATCGCACGATCGGTGAATACCAATGCTTCACGGGTACATTCTGAAAACGGCACGTAAGCGCCCATTAGTCCTCGGCGAAAGCTGTATTCCAACTGTTTTTCCCGCCAGCGCTTGGAAAAATCGCCTGCTTTTGCAGAATCGCGCAGGCGCTTTTCAAGCTCCACCGTTACGCCCTGGGTATCAATCAACGTACCGTACACATCAAATGCTAATACCGGTTGCATAGTAACTCCCGCCCTGATGCTTGTGACTCGTTATCTCATGCATTTAGCATAGCTGTCTGTTTGAAAAACAAAAACGCCGCTGTGATATACAGCGGCGTTTGACCGGCGTTCAGCCCTATTAAACGGTAAAGGCAGCTTCTTGTTCGCCGGTTTTGAGATCGCCCGAGCGCACCAGTTCATCGGTAATACGGTCGATGGCACGTTTGGTACGGCCAATCATCTCATCAACTTCGTCACGGTTAATGGTCAGCGGCGGCGCAAAACCCAGGATATCGCCTTGTGGCATTGCACGGGCTATCAAACTTTCTTCCATTGCCGCCGCAGCGACACGGGGGCCAACTTTCAGCGCTGGGTCGAAGTGCAGCCGCTGCTTGGCATCTGGTGAGAACTCCAGCGCTGCCATCAGGCCAACACCACGCACATCGCCCAGCAAGGGGTGGCCTTCAAAGGCGGTTTTCAGCTGAGCTTGGAAGTAAGCGCCGGTTTCTGCGGCGTTACCTACGAGGTTTTCACGCTCGATAATATCCAGGTTGGCAAGTCCAGCGGCGCACCCTAAGGCGTGGCCGGAGTAGGTCCAGCCGTGGCCGATAGGGCCAAACTCGCCGGTGCCCTGCTCAAGCACTTTCCATACTTTGTCACCCACAATCACGCCGGAAAGCGGTTGGTAGGCACTGGTGAGGCCTTTGGCGATGGTGACCAAATCAGGCTTCATGTTGTAATGGTGGCTGCCAAAATCGGAACCGGTGCGTCCAAAACCACACACTACTTCGTCGGCAATCAGCAGCACATCGTACTTCGTCAGCACGGCTTGGATGGCCTCCCAATAACCTTCTGGTGGCGGCACGATACCGCCGGTACCCAGTACCGGCTCACCGATAAAGGCGGCCACGGTATCCGGGCCTTCATCCAAAATCATCGCTTCGAGCTTATCGGCACAGAGGGAGGAGAATTCCAGCTCAGTCATACCATGCTGCTCGGCGGCGCGCAGATAGTAGTGCGGCGCTTCGGTATGGCGAATGGTATCAATCGGCAGGTCAAAATGGTCGTGAAATGCTTTCAGACCGGTCAGCGAGCCAGAGGCAATGCCTGAACCGTGGTAGCCGCGCATGCGTGAAATGACCTTCTTCTTCTGCGGGCGGCCCAGCACGTTATTGTAATAACGCACAATCTTGAGCTGGGTTTCGTTGGCGTCCGAGCCGGACATGCCGTAGTAGACCTTGGACATGTTCATGCCGGCAATTTTTAGAATGCGCTCAGAAAGCTCAATTTGTGGCTCGTTGGAGTGACCCACGTAGGTGTGGTAGTAGGAGAGTTCCAGGGCTTGTTTGTAGATCGCTTCCGCAACTTCGGTGCGACCATAGCCAATATTGACGCAGTAAAGCCCCGCAAAGCCATCGATGAACTCACGGCCATCTTTATCCACAATGTTAATGCCTTTACCGCCGGTAATTACGCGGCCCGGCGCATCGCCGTGGGCAAAATCGCGCAGGTGGGTAGAAGCGTGGAACGTAACTTTGCGGTCGCGTTCAATCAGATCCTGATGCAAGCTCATAACGTTCTCTCTATACGGTAAACCTCCTCGGTTAGCGAGGAGGGTATTTTTAATAAGTAAGCACTTTTTTAGGCAATAACTGCTGCTCTGCGAGCAAAGGCCTGACTGAGCGATCCGTCGTTAGCTACCCGATACTGAGCCCAAAGCACCCAAGCAGTAATACTTCGTTTCTAGATATTCATCGATACCGGTGGCGCCGCCCTCACGGCCAAGGCCGGATTGCTTCACACCGCCAAAAGGCACCGGCGGGCCCGTCATTTTCACCGAGTTGACACTCACCATGCCGTACTCCAGCGCGCGCATCAGTTTCCAGATACGGCGAATATCGTGGGTGTAGATATAGGCCGCCAGGCCGTACTCGGTGTCGTTAGCCATTTCAATCACTTCGTCGTCGGTGCTGTAAGCAGTAATGCCTGCCACAGGGGCGAAGTTCTCTTCACGCCATACTTTCATTTTGGGGGTCACGCCTGTCAGCATAACCGGCATAAAGTAGTTCTCACCTGGCGCTTGGCTTTGGTCGCCGCCGCTCACGGTAGCGCCCTTGGAGATGGCGTCATCCACAATGGCTGCCGCTTTTTCTACCGCCTGACGATGAATGAGCGGGCCAAGGTCAATTTCACTCTGCAAGCCATTTCCCACTGTGAGGGCCAGCATGCGCTCCTTGAAATGCTCAACGAACTCATCGTGAATCGACTCATGAACCAGAATACGGTTCGCGGCAAGGCAATCCTGCCCAGCGGTTTGGAACTTGGCGTCGATGGCCGCATAGGCGGCTTGTTTGGGGTCCATATCTGGCCCAACAATAAACGGCGCGTTGCCACCCAGCTCCAGGGAAAGACGCTTGACGGTATTAGCGCTCTGCTCAATTAATAGGCGCCCTACACGCGTGGAGCCGGTGAACGACAGCGCACGAATACGCGGCTCGCTACACAAAATTTTCGAGACTTCCGCCGGGTCGCCCAGCACCACGTTGAAAATCCCGGCAGGAATACCCGCTCGCTCGGCCAACTCTGCCAGCGCCAGCGCCGAAAAGGGCGTCTCGTTGGCGGGTTTGACAATTACCGGGCAGCCAGCAGCAAGCGCGGCCGCTGCTTTGCGGGTAATCATCGCCAGCGGGAAGTTCCACGGCGTAATCATTGCAGCAATACCCACCGGCTCTTTAAGGGTGCCAAGTGAGGCGTTAGGAATGTGGCTAGGAATGGTTTCGCCATAGGTACGCTTGCCCTCTTCTGCGAACCAGCGCACAAAGCTAGCGCCATACTGAACCTCACCACGGGCGTCGGGCAGTGGCTTGCCCTGCTCTAGGGTCATGATGGTGGCAAGGTCTTCACGGTTGGCTTGAATCAGGTCGTACCAAGCGAGCAACCGCTCGCAACGCTCATCAGCGCGCAGCGCACGCCAGTGGGTAAACGCAGCCTCTGCAGCATCCACTGCGGCCGTAATCTGTTCAGCTTCCAGGAGCGGGATATGCCCAATGGCTTCGTTAGTCGCTGGGTCATATACGGCTTCTTCACGGCCACCTTCGCCATGGGTCCACTTGCCGTCTACGTAGGCGTACTGCCGGAAAAGACGCGGATCTTCCAGGCGTTTCGCGAGCGTGGTCGATAGTGTGGTCATGGGCACCTCCCCTGGCTGCAGCCACCTTGGACGACAAACCATTATAAAAATAAAGGTGAATCGCTCGACCTAACGCCGAGCTGATTCGATGTAACTAGGGTAAAGGAGAGTGGCCACGAAGTGTTTTTGAAAACGAGGAGTTATCGCTGCACTTTTTTTGTGAGACGGCGTTTTTGCGTGGTTTTTTTTGGCAGTTAGCGAATAGCACACTAGAGCATATCAGTGTCGTCAATTCCAATAGGCTCGCGCTTAACCGTTTTTGTCACAATGTAGGTGAAGTAACGCTCAATACCCGCCTCAGATACTAACCACTTATCCATCAGGCGCTGGTAGCTATCAATGGTGCGAGCTTCAAACTTGACTAAGTAATCCACCCCTCCCCCTACCGCCACACATTCAGTAACCTCTGGGGTTTGCATCACTAACGTTTCAAAGCGGGCGAAACTTTCGGCGTTGTGCTGTTTGAGTTCGATCTGCACCCACACTGGGTTACGCGGCACCAATACGTCTGCATTGATGCGCGCCGTATAGCCTTCAATCACGCCCGCCTTTTCTAGCCGTTTTACCCGCTCCCAGCAGGGGCTTACCGAGAGATTAATCGCCTCGGCAAGTTTCGATTTGGTGATGCGCCCATCTCGGGAGAGGATGTCGAGTATTTTCAGATCATAACGGTCGAGTTTCATCATGCCCGACGCTACGCCTCCAGGCGTTCAACAACATCAGCGATCACCGCAAGGGTGTCCCCCATATTGATTAACGAAGGCGCGCGGCGGGCCATTAAAATACCGTCGCGTTCCGCTTTATAGGCCACCGGGGCAGTGCCGCTACGGGTCATATCGTAGACATAGGCGATAGTTTGGCCGTTTTTCACTTCATCACCCAACGCGACCAGCAGCTCAAGCACACCGGAGTGTTGGCTCTGTACGTAGCAGCTGGCATCCGGCATATCGAGATACACCTGCCCGCCTTTGGGCATTTCCACCTCGCCTTCTACCAGGCCATAGTGAATCAAGAAGTTGCGCACACCCCGCTCAGCAATCGCAATGCTTTGCGGCGTGGAGGTACCGCCACCGCCTAGCTCGGTGGCTACAAATACTTTGCCCTGGCGTTCACAGGCCGTATCGAAGAGTTTTTCAGCGTCCAGCTCAAACATCACCATCGCGTAAGGCGCACCAAAGGCTTTGGCACCCTCAAGAGCAGACTGTTGCTGCGCTTTATCATCCAGCACATGAGAGGCGCCAAACGGCAGGATATCCAGCGTGCGGCCACCGGAGTGTAGATCGAGTACCACATCGCTCATGGGGACCAGCACGCGGGTAAAGTAGTCAGCTATTTGCGGCGTGACACTGCCATTCGGATCACCGGGAAAACTGCGGTTAAGGTTACCTTTATCCATCGGCGAGGTGCGCTTACCTGCCATGACCGCGGGCGTATTCATGCACGGAACGATAATCACCCGCCCAGTCACCTCTACTGCTTTCAGCGATGCAGAAAGCTTAAGTAACGAGGTAATCCCTTCATACTCATCGCCGTGATTGCCGCCCGTTAGTAGCGCCGTGGGGCCTTCGCCATTTTTAATCACGGTGACAGGGATCATCACCGCTCCCCAGGCCGACTCATCGGTAGAGATCGGCAGCTTTAAAAAACCGTGTTGCACCCCATCGGCATCAAAATCGACGGTGGCAGAGATAGGGCTAGGTCGCTTTTGACTCAGTTGATCGGTCATTGCATGTTCCTTTTATTTTTTACAACCCACTACTTAACAAACAGCTGGCGCGGAAAATTGGCCAGGGTTTCACAGCCGGTATCAGTAATAAGAATGCTTTCAGTGATTTCCAGACCCCAATCGTCCTCCCATAGGCCGGGCATAAAGTGAAAGGTCATGCCCGGTTTTAGGATGGTTTCATCTGAGGGACGTAGGCTCATCGTGCGCTCGCCCCAGTCGGGCGGATAAGAAATACCAATGGGGTAACCACAGCGAGCACCACCCCGGTCAAAACCGTATTTATCCATGGCCGCGCCCAGCGCCATGGCGATATCCGCCGTGCGGTTGCCAGGCTTGGCAACGGCTAAGCCATTTTCAATGCCTTCCAACAGAGCTGACTCCGCACGGATAAAATCCGCCGGCGGTGTCCCCAGAAACACCGTGCGCGACATCGGCGCGTGGTAACGCTTAAACACACCGGCAATTTCGAAAAACGTGCCTTCGCCTTTACGAAAGGGTGTGTCGTCCCAGGTAAGGTGCGGTGCGGCGGCGTCTTTGCCGGTGGGCAACATAGGCACAATGGCCGGGTAATCACCGCCAAACACTTTGCCATTTTCGTCGATAAACCCTTCGATGCCGACGCGGTAAATTTCCGATACCAGCTTGCTTTTGGGAAGGCCCGGCTCAATCACTTCCAAGATGCGCGTATGCATGCCTTCCACTATTTTGGCGGCGATACGCATGTAAGCGACTTCTTGTGGGGACTTAATTGCTCGGCACCAGTTCACCAGGGCGTTGGCATCCATAAAGCGCGCATGGGGCAGTTCGCGCAAAAGGCTTTGATACGCTTTGGCAGAAAAGTAGTAGTTGTCCATTTCCATGCCCACCACGCCGGTATGCCAGCCACGGTCAGGCATGATCGACTGAGCCAGATACTCCATGGGGTGCATATCCGGATTCTGAACATAGTAATCCGGGTAGTAGGTGATGTTATCAGGATGAATCCAACAGGTGCGCAGGGCACCGTTGGCATCCATCCGGCGGCCAAACCATACCGGCTCGCCTTCAAGGCCCACCAGCACACACTGGTGAACATAAAAGGACCACCCGTCATAGCCGGTTAGCCACGCCATGTTAGAAGGGTCGCTGACGATCAGCACATCAATGCCACGGCCAGCCATTTCTGCACGCACCTTCCACAGGCGGGTAGCATACTCTTCGCGCGTAAAAGGCAGGGAAACCTCAGTCATCGGGCAACTCGCCATCAAAGATCACTAAGAACCAGCACACTACCCATAATAGGCGCTGCGCTGGGCCACAGGATCGACCTGGCCACCGCCGCAGTAGGCCCGCCAATGTCGTCTTAAGCCGATACTAGCACTCACCCTTGGTTGCCGGTCAAAGCCTTTATTACAAAAAGTGCATACTGAACGGTGATATACGCTATACCCGCGTAGAGCAGCCTTTAGCGCTCTCCATGTTAGGCTGATAAAACACGACGATGAGCCAGAGGAAACGATATGAAAATAGTGGTGCATATTGATGATGCCGCTCAGTGGCAGGCGGCGATTGAGAAAGCGCTACCCCAGGCAACGGTGTTGACGAGCGATGCGCCCGCCGAAGCGCGTGCTAATGCCGATTACCTAGCAGTCTGGAAAGCCCCGGCGCACCTATTGCAGGAACAAGCCCAGCTTAAGGGCATTATTAACTTAGGCGCAGGAGTGGATCACCTGCTAAAAACGCCTGGCCTACCCAGCGATGTGCCGGTCGTAAAATTACGCGACGCGGGCATGGGCGAGCTAATGGCCGACTACACCCTTTACGGCGTACTGCATTTTTATCGCAGTATGGACCGCTACGCCCAGCAGCAGCCTAATGCCGAGTGGCAGCCTCACCAGGTGCCTGAGAAATCCCACTGGCCAATTGGCATCCTGGGCCTAGGGGCGATTGGAAGCCTAGTGGCCACTCACCTTTCGCAAGCAGGTTTTCCAGTACTAGGCTGGAGCCGTTCAGCAAAGCAGATTTCGGGTGTCGAGTGCTTTCACGGTGACGCAGGACTTGATGGGCTGCTTAGCCAAGTGCAGTGCGTCGTGACTATTCTGCCGGATACCGCCGAGACTCACGGCATTCTCAACGCTAAACGACTGGCAAAACTCCCCCAAGGCGCCTGTGTGATTAACCCTGGCCGGGGCAGCCTCATCGACGAGCAGGCGCTACTAGACTCACTAGGCAAAGATCGCAAGCCAGGGCATCTACGCGGTGCACTGCTGGATGTTTTCTGTGAAGAGCCACTGCCTGCCAACAACCCATTGTGGCAGCATCCGCGGGTTATCGTCACCCCCCACATGGCCGGCCCAACGCCGTTAAGCGACGCGATTGACCAAGTCATCTCGTATCTTCGCGCTTTTGAAGCAGGTGAAGAACTTGCCACTGTTAATCCTGACGCAGGCTACTGACGCTGCCCGCCGCCCTCGTTATACTGGGAACCAAGTGCTGGTCAACAACTCTTAGGACTACACTATCAATGGAGGATGAGCTTTTGCGTAACGTTTCGCTACGTTTAACTAAAAGCCAGTTAACCAGCGCTGCTATTATGTTGGCAATGTACGGCTTGGCTTTTTATAGTTCTGCCGCCGCCGATACCGCGCCTAATGCCGATACCCAGCCACTTCCCATGCCGCAGCCTTTTGAGGCTCAGTACCAGCTTGAAATTCGCGGCTGGCCAAGCGCTTCCATCACCCACACCCTCAACAACGAAGGGTTTCACTGGCTCAGCGATATGCGTTTTTCTGTGGCAGTGGCAAGGGGCCAAGAACGCAGCCGCTTTACATTAAATGATAACGAGACCCACTCACTGCTTTATAACAGCAGCTACTCGCTGTTTGGAATAGGCGATAGTTATCAGCTAGACGAAAGTGATATTAGCTCCCTTGATCGTCAGGCCGCGCTGTTCGATCTCTCACGCCGAGCCGGTCACGAGAACTGCACAGCCAATGCCCCGTGCGATATTGAATTTGTCGACCATCGCGGGCGCGACGAGCATTTTCAGTATTACGTGACTGAGCCTGGCACTGTCAGCGTTCCGGCAGGTGAATTTGAAGCGCGCCGCGTAACACTCTTCGATGTGGAGAAGCCCGACCGCCATTTACAGATTAACTTCCACCCCGAGTGGCCGGGGCTAATTCTGTCGGCACGGTATGAAAAAGAGGGGCGTAGGCAAACGCAGCTCACCATGACGCAATTTAATCCCGCCGAGGTAGATACGCCCTAAATGCTCTCAGGATTACTGATCGTTCTACTGCCCCTGGTGCTGGGTTACTTAGTCCGCATTCGCTCATCCCGCTTACTTGATCAGATAAACCGAGCCGTGAGTGGCTCGGTTTATCTGATCCTGCTGTTTATGGGCATCAGCTTGGCGGGGCTTGAAAACCTTACCAGTCAACTTTCACGCTTGGGCGGCAATGCCCTGCTGCTATTCAGCATTACCACCGCGTTTAACTTAGCGGCGCTGTGGTGGTTGTCGTGTTGTTTAAGGTTAAAAGTGGGCAACTCCCCGGTGGTAAAAAATGCCCCTACCAGCAAACTGGCCGCGATGCAGGGATCTCTGCTGCTAGTCGCAGTAGTGGTGGCAGGCGTTATAGTGGGCCTTTTACTTGGCCCCTATCTTGGTGAAGCGCTGTTTGATACAGCCGATTTACTGGCTGAATGGGTGCTCTATCTGCTGCTGGTATTGATTGGCTGTCAATTGCGTAACTCAGGCATGCCACTAAAGCAAATATTGCTCAACCGCATGGGGTTAGCCATTGCCGTGACGCTAGCGCTTAGCTCGCTGCTGGCGGGCTTGGTGGCCGCTCCGCTGCTTTCGTTGAGTTGGAACGAAGGCCTCGCCATGGCGTCAGGTTTTGGCTGGTATTCACTTTCAGCCATTTTAATTGGCGACCAGCTTGGCCCACTGATGGGCGGCGTGGCGTTTTTTAACGACCTTACCCGTGAGCTGCTGGCGTTTATCCTGATTCCACTGGTCATTCACCGCCACACCGCCCTGGCCATTGGTTATGGCGGTGCGACGTCCATGGACTTCACTCTACCCGTTATCCAACAACACGGCGGCGTGGCCTGCGTGCCCGTGGCAGTCGTCAGTGGCTTTATCCTATCGCTGCTCTCCCCGCCGCTCATCCTGTTTTTTCTTTCGCTATCCGGTTAGTAACCATGAGCGTGTATTGGTTAGGATAAGCAGCTCTGACAGTTTAAATCGCCATCGCTTCAATGCCCAGGATGCCCGCGCCTCATGCTAAATGGAATTTGGTTAAGCTTTTTTATTGCTGCTTTTGCAGCATCTGTTTGGCAGTGGTTAGTGGGTGGCGACAGCGAAGTATTTGCGCGTCTTGTGCAGTCGTTGTTCGATATGGCGCGGGTGAGCGTTGATATCATTTTGGTGCTGCTGGGTACCATGACGCTGTGGCTGGGGTTTCTTTCTATTGCTGAAAAAGCAGGGCTGATTCGCCTTCTTGGGCGTGTGCTTGACCCGTTATTTTGCCGCCTAATGCCCGACGTACCCCGTGGCCACCCTGCGATGGGGCTGATTAGTATGAATTTTGCGGCTAACATCCTGGGCTTGGATAATGCAGCGACCCCCATTGGTATTAAGGCCATGCACTCGCTGCAAAGCCTTAACCCCAGTCAAGAGACCGCCAGTAACGCGCAAATTCTATTTTTGGTACTGAACACCTCATCGCTCACGCTGCTGCCGGTTACTATTTTTATGTACCGCGCTCAACAGGGCGCAGCCGAGCCAACACTGGTGTTTTTACCTATTTTGCTGGCCACCAGCGCCTCTAGCCTAGCGGGGCTTCTGGCGGTGGCGTTAATGCAACGCTTAAAGCTTTGGCAACCTGTTGTGCTTGCCTACTTACTCGCCGCTGCACTTGCCTTGGGGCTTTTAATTACCACGCTAGCGGGCATGTCAGCACAGGCGTTAGCCGCAGCTTCCACCCTCGTGGGCAACCTCACACTTTTCAGCATTGTGATTATGTTCTTAGTGGTGGGTGCGCTACGGGGCGTGAAGGTGTATGACGCTTTTATTGAAGGCGCAAAAGAGGGCGTCAGCTTTACCGTCACCCTGCTGCCGTACCTAATCGCCATGTTGGTGGCGGTAGGTGTGCTGCGCGCCAGCGGCGTACTAGATGCCGGGCTAAGCGGCGTGCGCTGGCTGGTAGAAGGGGTTGGCTGGGACACCCGCTTTGTGGATGCGCTGCCCACTGCCTTTGTGAAACCGCTTTCCGGCAGCGGCGCCCGCGCCATGATGATTGAAACCATGGACACCTTCGGCGTCGACAGTTTTGCAGGGCTACTGGCCGCCACCCTGCAGGGCAGCACTGAAACCACGTTTTACGTTATCGCCGTCTATTTCGGCGCCGTTGGAATTCGCCGTATTCGTCACGGCTTAGGCTGCGCCCTGGTGGCCGATGCCGCTGGTATTTTTACGGCCATTGCAGTCTGCTACTGGTTTTTTGGCTAGGCAGCTTAGCGCCAACTAAGCCACTGAATAACTTTTCTATAACAATATATTGAGTAACTACCTATGCACCACCAACATGCGGCGCTTCATAACGAGCTCCACGCCCGCCCTCCTATCTATTTTGAAGGCCCAGCTTGCCTACATCACTTCGCCTTTGTACTTGAGGGCGATGACGTTGATGCGATGCTTATTCGTCTCGCGGATGCAACAGGCACCACGGTTTCCCCAGATCAAGTGCAACAGATTGTCAGCTACCAAGAGTGCTCCGTGAAATGGGAGCGGCACACTGAGTTTTTTACGCTGACCATCAAGCAGGCAAACAGTGACGACCCGCAAACATGGCCAACGCCTCCCGAGTTTTTACATAGCGTTTTGGCAGACTACACTGATCAAATTATCAGCGCCAGCACACTACGCGTAGAAACCGCCAACCGCTGGGCAGGCAGTGTTGAGGCCTACGGTTTAGATAAACCCGCCGGCTCGCGGATAGGGGGTGACGATGCCACTGTATGGAGCGATTTCAACCTCGATGATCGGCACATCAACCGCTTTTTACTGGTCAACGACCGTCTGGACAACTACCGACTAGGACGAATGGCGAGACGGCTATTTGATATTGAAACCTACCGTATGATGGCGATGCTTGCGCTGCCTGAAGCCAAAGCATTGAGTAGCGACCTTCAATACTATGAGGCCGAACTATCTACGCTCTCTAACCAACACGCCGAGCAACACACGTCGCCAGCGGAGCCATTGCTAAGCGCTCTAACGCTCCTTTCGGCAAAGCTTGAGCGCTGTGGCGTACAAACCCGCCAGCGGTTCAGCGCAACAGAGGCTTACTCCAGCATTGTGTTTGCTCGTATCAGTGAGCTGCGCGAAGAACGGATCGGCCATTATCCTCAACTTGGCATGTTTATATTGCGCCGCTTTGAGCCTGCCACCCGCTATTGCGACGCCATGAACCGCCGCGTTGAAACCCTTGCCACCAGTGCCACACGACTTAATGACCTGTTACGCACACGCTCTCAGGTAGAAATCGAAGGGCAAAACTACAAAATCTTGCAAAGCCTAGATGCTCGCGCCAGCAGTCAGCTTAAAATACAGAAAGCGGTTGAAGGGCTTTCGATCATAGTGATCAGCTACTACATCTTCAGCTTAATGAAGTTAGGGCTAGAAAGTTTAAGTGCGCTAGGAATCGATATCGAACCTAACGTTGCCGCCACCGTGCTGATCCCGCTGGGCACGCTTATTATCGCTACGCTTACCTGGCGAGTTTGGAAAGTAAAAAAGCACTGACCACGCTTAATATGAGTCACGCGCCTAAACCACAGTATTATCGACAAGCACGTTATGCGTTTCGGTAGTTATTTTGCTTTACTTTAAACTAAGTTATGTCTTGGCAGCCTTTATGGCTGCCATACTCATTTGAGGGCCTTTGTTTTATTCATTGGTTAACCAAGCCTATAAGGAGACGCTTTAGGCTATCTATCTTTAAACGCCTATTACACCGGATTAGTAGGCGACATCATGGATGATGGGAGAAGTAATGCTAAGTAAAGGCAGCATATTTATTGTACTCGCCGCTTTTTTTTGGGGGGTATCAGGGGGAATTGCAGGCATTCTTTTAGACGATGGGTGGGATGCCTCTGTTGTTACATTTTACCGTGGGGCTGTCGGCCTTCTCTTCGCGATACTCTGGCTACTACTTCAGCGAAAGCACAGCGGCCTGAGAAACAAGCAGCTTTGGTTTTGGTCGGTTATCGCTGGTCTTGGCGTAGCAGGCAATTTCACTTTCTACTTCATCAGTATTGACCACGGTAACGTGGCGGTTGCCGCTACCTTGATGTATTGCGCGCCAATCTTCGTTTACCTGATCTCCTTTGCACTAAAGCTCGAAAGGTCGACGGTTGGAAAGTGGGTGGCGATCGCTCTAGTAATGCTGGGCATCACTATGCTGACCAAGCTTTATGAGATTGGCACTAGCGAACTACCGCTATTTGGGGTCGGTGCTGGGCTACTGGCAGGGCTCTCCTATGCCATATTCATTTTTGGTTTTAAATATGCCGCTCCCCATGGCAGCCCTCAAGCGATACTTTCTATTGCCTTTGCCGTCCTGACTATCGTTCTACTCGTGCCAACCGATATCAATCAAGCTATCAGCGTGTTGAGCACACCCGATATACCGCTGTTTTTGGCGCTGGGTATTTTCGGCGCGGGCCTTTCCTTTCTACTCTATATCCTAGGCATCAACCATACGTCTGCTGCTCTCGCCTCCATGATTGCCATGGTTGAACCCATCACGGCAACCCTGTTCGGCGTCGTGATACTGAGCGAACAGCTAGGCGTTGTGCAAATGGTTGGCATGGCGTTAATACTCGCGACCGTAACAAAACTCAGCGTCTCTTCAAGCAAATAGCAAAACGGTGCGCGTCTTGTAAGGCGACGCACCGTTGATCGCTAGATGGCGCTGATTACGATAAAGCCAACGGGTTAGCTATTCGCCTTTGCCGCCCGAGCCGCATGAAGCTTTTTATAGCTTTCGATCAGGCGCTGGTGGCGCTCTAGGCCTTCTAACTGCATATTCGTTGGCGTTAGGCCGTGGAAGCGAACCTCGCCACTGACTGAGCCCACCACCGCCGCCATGGTGGCCTCGCCAAACATGCGCTGGAAATTGGGCAGGTAGTCTTTAAGCTCCAGCTCGTCATCCAGCGCAATTTCCAGCACCGCGTTCACCGCTTGATAGAACAAGCCGCGCTCCACGGTGTTGTCGTTGTACTGCAGGAACATCTGCACGCAGTCCAACGCCTCTTCATGGCGCTGCAGTGCCAGGTAAACCAGCAGCTTCAACTCTAGAATCGTCAACTGCCCCCACACGGTGTTCTCATCAAACTCGATACCAATCAGCGTGATGATATCGGCGTGGTCATCCATTTGGCTCTCTTCCAGCCGTTCCACCAAGTCGGTGAGCTGATCATCATCCAGTCGATGCAGGTTGAGAATATCTTCGCGGTAATCCAGCGCCTTATTGGTGTTATCCCAAATCAAATCTTCAATGGGGTACACCTCGGAGTAGCCCGGCACCAAAATACGGCAGACCGGCGCGCCCAGGTCTTCGTGTACCGCCATATACACTTCCGCATCTAGCTCTGCAAAAATACCGAACAGCGTCTCGGCTTCTTCCTCGTTGGTGCCGGAGAAGTCCCACTCGCTAAACTCAAAATCAGGCGTAGCGCTAAAGAAGCGCCAGGACACCACGCCGAAAGAGTCGATAAAGTGCTCAACAAAGTTGTTGGGCTCGGACACGGTTTGGGAGTTAAACGTCGGCAACGGCAGGTCATTCAAGCCTTCAAAGCTGCGGCCTTGGAGCAGCTCGGTCAGGCTGCGCTCTAGGGCTATTTCAAAGCTCGGGTGGGCACCAAAAGAGGCAAACACGCCACCGGTACGTGGATTCATCAGCGTCACGCACATCACTGGGAACTGACCGCCCATGGAGGCGTCTTTCACCAGCACTGGGAAGCCTTGAGCCTCCAAGGCGTTAATGCCCTCCAAGATGTCTGGGTACTTGGCAAGCACCTCCTGGGGCACGTCGGGCAGGGTTAGCTCCTGCTCAAGGATTTCCCGCTTTACCGCCCGCTCAAAAATTTCCGACAGGCACTGCACCTGGGCTTCTACCAGCGTATTACCGGCGCTCATGCCATTGCTTAAATAAAGGTTTTCGATGAGATTCGAGGGGAAGTAGACCGTTTCACCATCGGATTGGCGCACAAACGGCAGCGATACAATGCCTCGGTCTTCGCGGCCGGAGTTAGTATCAATCAGGTGCGACCCGCATAGTTCACCTTCCGGGTTGTAGATAGCCAGGCAGTGCTCATCGAGGATTTCTTTGGGCAGCTCATCGTTAGGCCCCGGCTGGAACCACTTTTCATTGGGGTAGTGAACAAAATCACTGCCCGCAATCTCTTCACCAAAGAACTGGTCGTTATAGAAGAAGTTGCAGCTCAGGCGCTCGATAAACTCACCCAGGGCCGAGCACAGCGCGCTCTCTTTGGTGGCGCCTTTACCGTTGGTAAAGCACATGGGCGAAGCGGCATCACGAATATGCAGCGACCAGACGTGGGGCACAATATTACGCCAGGAAGCGATCTCGATTTTCATGCCTAGCTCGGCCAGCATCGCACTCATATTGGCGATGGTCTGTTCTAGCGGCAGGTCTTTACCCGGAATGTAGGTAGTACTGCCTTCCGGGGCGCCCATTAACAGTGCCTGGGCATCCTCATCGATGTTTTCGACTGGTTCGATCTGGAACTCGGGGCCGGTTTGTACCACTTTCTTAACGGTGCAGCGGTCAATGGAGCGCAAAATGCCCTGGCGATCTTTTTCAGAGATATCTTCCGGCAGCTCGACCTGGATTTTGAAAATCTGCTTATAGCGATCTTCCGGGTCGACGATATTGTTCTGGGAAAGGCGGATGTTCTCGGTGGGGATATCCCGGGCGTTGCAGTACACCTTTACAAAGTAGGCGGCACACATGGCAGAAGACGCCAGGAAGTAGTCAAACGGGCCAGGGGCAGAGCCGTCGCCTTTGTAGCGAATCGGCTGGTCAGAAATCACCGTGAAGTCGTCGAACTTGGCCTCTAGGCGGAGGTTATCGAGATAGTTAACTTTAATTTCCATGAGCGGGCGTCCGGAGCAATGAGTGTGCCTTGGCATTTAAAATAAGGCGCCAGGCGAATTGCGGCCCATTATCCAGTTTTTCACCCGCTTCGTCTTGGTCAACGTTACCCGTTTAACGACTTTACCAGCACCTTGGATTTTCGTGCGTGGTTATAGGTTTCGCGTTTTAACGGCGGCAGGTCATCTAGGTTAGCCGTGCGAAAGCCGCGCTCCACAAACCAGTGGGCAGTATGGGTTGTGAGCACAAATATTTCTGCCAGTCCACGCTGGCGGGCACGGCGCTCTAATGCCTCGACTAAGCGCTCGCCCCGCTCGCCGCCCCGGTAGTTACCATGTACCGCTACGCAGGCCATTTCGCCCACGGTGGTACCGGGGAAAACATGCAGCGCGGCGCAACCAATCACCATGCCGTCCCGCTCGATCACCATGTAATCATCTATTTCATGCTCAAGCCGCTCCCGGGAGCGGGCCACCAGCATGCCGCGACGCTCTAACGGTTCTAGCAATTCAAGCAGGCCCGCTACGTCGTTAAGCGTGGCTGGGCGAAGCTGCTCGTAGCGGTGTTGGGTGATCATGGTGCCCACCCCGTCACGGGTGAACAGCTCCCCCAATAGCGCATCGTGATTACGCCAGGAAAGTAAGTGGGTGCGAGCTACACCTTCCCGGGCAGCGGTACAGGCCGCGTTTAAGTGGCGTGCCAACTCGCTGCCCGGCAACGCATGCTGCAGGCGAGGCTCGGCTTCTGAGGGGGAGAGCTGGCGCAGCAACGCGCCCTGCTCGTCTTCTAGCCCTTCAGATTCACCCAGTAAAATCAGCTTATCTGCCTTTAGGGCAACGGCGGCATGCTGGGCCACATCCGAGGCATCTAAATCAAACACTTCGCCGGTACTGGAGAAGCCCAACGGTGGTAGCAACACCAGCGAGCCTTTTTCAAGCAGTCCTTCAATGGCGCTGGCCCGCACCCGGCGTACTTCGCCACTGTGGTCAAAGTCGACCCCTTCACGCACGCCCAGTGGCTTGGCAGTCACAAGGTTGCCGGAAATCACGCTAAGCTCCACGCCGTGCAGCGGCGTGCTGGGCAGGCCAAGTGACAGCCGCGCTTCCAGCCATAGCCGCTGGTGGGCGGCCACCTGCTCGACATGGGCCATTACCGCGCGGTCGGCTACCCAGCGGCCATCGACACGGGTTGGCTCAACACCGGCAGCGAGGAGTGACTCATGCACCTGGGGGCGTATACCAAACACCACCACTAACCGCACGCCCAGGGTATGCAGTAACGCCAAATCCTGGATCAGCTGCTCCCCTCGGCCAGACGCCATGGCTTCGCCCTCAATTAAGATGACAAAGGTTCGCCCCCGGTGCGCATTAATATAGGGGGAGGCATTGCGAAACCAATCAACAAAGGGGAAACGTGTGTCCAAGGGCCGCTCTCCGGCAGCAGGTGAAAGAAAAATAACCGCACTTACTTTAACAGAGCACAAAAAACAGCGGCACCTTCTTGTGAAAAGAAGGTGCCGCTGGGTTCGTAGCTTACCCTGGCACCATGCCAAAGCGCGCCGTACAGGCTAATCGCCCATTAGCCAAACATGCCTTTAAACATAAAGAAGAACAGGATAGCTAAGCCTGCCCCTGCAGGCAGGGTAATCAACCACGACATCACGATGGTGCCAATCACACGCAGGTTAAGAGCCGCCATACCGCGTGCTAAGCCCACCCCAAGGATTGCCCCTACCAAGGTGTGGGTAGTAGAAATCGGCAGGCCCGTACCGGACGCCAGTACGACCGTGGTGGCCGCCGCCAGCGTGGCCGCAAAACCACGGCTGGGGGTTAGCTCGGTAATGCCAGTACCTACGGTGGCAATGACTTTATGGCCGTAGGTGACAAGACCAAAGACGATGCCACCGCCACCAAGCACCAGCACCCACCAAGGGACTAACGCAGCACTATCGATAACACCATCGCTACGCACCACGCTAATCACCGCCGCCAACGGGCCAACGGCATTCGCCACATCGTTAGAGCCGTGGGCAAAGGCCATCGCACAGGCGGTAAAGATCATCAACACGCCAAACACCCGCTCAACGTTGGCATAACCAAAGTGGTCGCTTGCGTTTTTTTCGTATTTGATACGCCGCTGCATCACCACGCCTAAGCCCATAATGACGACACCAATCAGGATCGACAAAAGGAAGCTTTGACCAAACGAAAGATCCAGCCCGACATGGGTCAACCCCTTAGTGAGCGTGACCATGGAAACAATAAAGCCCACTAAGAAGATGTAGCCCGGCACATAGCGTTTGGCGGCAGCAAACGGGTCGTTACTTTCAAAAATCAGGTGGTGAACCGACTTGAACAGCACAAAACCAATGGTACCGGCCAACAAGGGCGAGACTACCCAGCTGGACGCAATCTGCCCCACTTTGCCCCACGCTACGGCTTCCACACCTAAACCTACTGCGCCAAAACCGACGATAGCACCCACAATGGAGTGAGTAGTGGATACCGGCCAGCCGCGAGCAGAGGCAATCATCAGCCAAATCGCTGCTGCCAGTAGCGCGGAGAGCATGCCATAGACCAATAGTTGCGGGTTTGCCTCAAGCAGTACCGGGTCAAGCATGCCGCCGCGAATCGTTGCGGTCACCTCCCCACCAGCTAACCAGGCGCCTAAAAATTCAAAAATAACCGCAATGACGATGGCCTGCTTGATGGTGATCGCTTTCGACCCCACCGAGGTACCCATGGCGTTGGCCACATCGTTGGCACCTACGCCCCACGCCATAAAGAAGCCAAACAGACAGGCTAGGATAATAAAAATTTCACCGTGCTGGGCAATAATCAGCATGAGAACCCCTTAGCGAGCGGTCAGAATCTGTAGGCGACTGCCCACGCGTTCGGCGCGATCGGATAGCTCTCCGACCCAGTCAATGATCTTGTAGAGAAAGATCACGTCCACGGGGGGCAACTGGCTTTCCAGTTCAAACAAACGGCGGCGAATCGCCACTTGTTGACCATCCGCTTGGTGTTCGAGGGTGTGCAGTTCACGAATCATGTTCTGCATGACATCGGAAACATTGCGCCCAAACCCGGACTCCAGCAGGTCTTTAAGCTCTTCGAGCGCCTGGCGTGCCTGGGCAACACAGGCCACGCTGGTGACCATATACTCGCGCATAGGCGCTGCTAGCTCATCGGGCACACGCATTTTGCGGCCTAGCATAATGCCGGTAATGTCGCGCACTTTATTAGCGATTTTGTCCTGTACGCTGATCAAGTCGAGCAGGTCAGAGCGCGATACGGGTAAGAACATAGTGTTGGGAAGGTTCAGCCGCAGCTCGGTTTTGAGCATGTCCGCATCGTGCTCTAACCGGGTCACGTTTTCGCGCAACGTGGCCGCGGTTTCCCAATCACCGATAAGGGTTGCCTCAAAAAAGGGCAACAGTTGATCGGCACATTCATTGGCCTTGACGATGTGGGCCAACAGCGGCTGGAATGGCGAGCGGCCAAACATCGCGGAAAAAGGGTTGGAGGTAACCATATAGCCTTTAGCCTGTTTTCGGAGTGCCTGGAAATGGCGGGCGCTAGTATAAAGAGTGCGCCTGCCCCCGTCATAAAAAGTTCATAATGTCGTTAGAAACTCGCCAAACCGTCACACAGCTAAGGTGGCTAATATCATGAAAAATTCAAACCTCAATTCTGCCATTAATGAGGTTGAGCTTAAGCTAGCACTGCCTTCCACACAGGTGGATGCGCTGTTTAACCACGCGACCGTTGTGGGCGCGGCGCCATTAAAACAGCATTTAGTTAATACCTACTTCGACACGCCTGCCGGTGATTTAGCCAGGAGCCAGATCGCCGTGCGCCTGCGCCAAGTAGATAACCACGTGCTGCAAACGGTTAAAACTGCAGGCCATGGCGGCGGAGGCCTATCAAGTCGCCAGGAGTGGGAGTGGGCGCTTAACCACCGGCAGCTGGACGCTACCGCTCTTGCTGAATTGCCACCCTTTCAAGGCGAACTAGCAAGGGCTATTGAGCAACTAACCCCTACGTTAAATACCGACTTTACCCGTCACAGCTGGCAGCTAACGTGGCAAGGTAGCCATATTGAGCTGGTATTGGACGAGGGGGAAATTATCAGCGGCGGCGCCCACGCATCGATTTGCGAGGTAGAACTGGAGTTAAAAGCGGGCGAACCAGAAGCGCTATGGTCCCTGGCGCTAGCGCTTACGGAAAGCGTGCCGCTGCGGCCATCTGACAGCAGCAAAGCTGCCCGGGGTAACGCCTTGGCCGCTAACCAGTGGACGCTTCCGGATGCCAGCACGCCCGCCCAGTGGCTACACCGGGCTACCCTGGCGTTAGATGCTTATCACGACAGTGGTCAAAACACGCACTTAGTAGCGGCCCAGCAGGCCTTGAATACCCTGGCCACTCACCCTCAGTTGGACGATACCCTACGCCCTATTGCCCAACAGCTGCCCAATGCACTTACTGCCAATGGGCAGCCGAAGACTGGTTACGGCCACGCCGCGTTAACGCTGGCCCATCGCTTGTCGACACAAACCCCGCTACGCTGATACGCATTAAGCCCACTTCAGGATGACACGATGAGCTTTCATTTAACCCCCGGTGCAGAGGGGCTGCGCACGCGGCTTTTCCATATTATTTTTGAGTCGGATACACCGGGGGCCAAGGCATTTGATCTGGCGCTGATTATTGCCATTTTGATGAGTGTAGCGGTAATACTGCTAAGCAGCGTGGAAGCCTACGCCACGCGCTATGGCGCTATTTTTTTCTATGTGGAGTGGGCATTTACCCTGCTATTTACCATTGAGCTAGCAGTGAGGATCTATTGCCTTGAACGCCCAACCCTCTATCTAAAAAGTTTTTACGGCATCATAGATCTGATCGCCATTTTGCCCACGTGGCTAGTGCTATTAGTGCCCGGCGCCCAAGGGCTGGTCATTGTTCGACTACTGCGTGTGCTACGTATTTTCCGCATTTTGCGCTTGATGGAGTTTGTCGGCGAAGCGCGGCTGCTAATAGATGCGCTCAAACGTAGCCTACGCCAGATTTTGCTGTTTTTTAGCAGCATTCTGATGGTTGTTACGCTGTTTGCCGCGCTGATGTACACCATTGAGTCGCCAGAGGCAGGCTTTACCAGCATCCCCATGTCCATTTATTGGGCGATTGTTAGCATGACCACCGTAGGCTATGGCGACATTGTGCCCGCCACGCCATTGGGCAAGTCGATCACTATGATTTTGATGCTGCTGGGGTACTCGATTATCGCCGTACCTACAGGGGTATTTTCGGCCCAGGTAATACGCTCTATTCGAGAGGATCGTTATTCAGATGAAGCCTGCCCTGGCTGCGGCCACGACCGGCACGAAAAGCGCGCCCGCTACTGCTTGCGCTGCGGCACATGGCTGGACGAAGAGAGCGAAGATCCGCATAAAAGCAAACTAGAGCACCGCCCAGACAAGTAGCCTAGGCGGTTTTAAGTAACGCCTTAGCTGGTAAACGGCGAAACATCGCCCCGGCCTTCGCGCAGGATTTTAGGCGGCAGCTCACGTAGGTCGATCACACTGGTGGGGTCTAAATGACAGGCACCACCGTCGATAATGGCGTCTAAATGGGCGCCAAAGCGTTCGCGGATCTCTTCAGGGTCGCTCATGGGCAGGTCATCACCGACCGGGATAAGCGTTACGCTCATGAGCGGCTCGCCCAGCGCGGCTAACAAGGCGTGGGTAATACGGTGGTCCGGCACGCGCACCCCGATAGAACGACGCTTAGGGTGCAGTAACAGGCGCGGAACTTCGGTCGTGGCATCCAGAATGAAGGTATAGGGGCCAGGCGTATGCGCTTTTAACAGCCTAAACACCGCGTTATCTACCTTGGCGTAGGTGCCAATTTCAGACAGGTCAGAGCATACAAGCGTGAAGTTGTGCTTGTCGTCTAACGAGCGCAGCCACTTAATTTTCTCAATGGCTTTTTTGTCGCCCAGATGGCAGCCCAGTGCGTAGCCTGAGTCGGTTGGGTAGGCGGCGACACCGCCCTTACGAATGATCTCTATTGCTTGATCGATCAAGCGCTTTTGCGGGTTTTCTGGGTGTATTTGAAAATATTGGCTCATCGCTTACTCCTGCTGGTAGACCTATGTTCGCTAGATATTTTTTAGCTGTATCCGTTCAGCTTAGCTGATTCGCTGGCTTATCACCCTCGCGCTAACATTCCACTAGGCGCATCACGCAGATGGGCAAGACGCGGGTGCTGCCAGATGGGCGGCGCAGCGGTACGTGGGATCAAACTCATGCTGCCGGGGGCAGCGTGGCTACCGGGAAAGTGAAAATCGCTTCCCATAGAGGCGTAGAAGCCACGTTCGACCAGTTGGCGTGCCAGGTCACGGGTGCTGTCAGGGTTTTGCTGTCCGCTCACCAGCTCTACCCCCTGCCCACCGGCTGCTTGGAAGGTGTCCATGAGCAGGCCGCGCTTGCGCCGGGTTAGCCCGTGGCGCAGCGGATGCGCGAGAACCGCCACGCCCCCCGAGGCTACTACCCACCCTACTGCCTCGCTAATTTCTGGCCAGAGTGCTTTTACATCGCCTTTTTTACCGCTGCCTAGGTAGCGCTTAAACGCGCCCGCCCAGTCAGGCACCATGCCTTCAGCTACCAGAGCGCGGGCAAAATCAGGACGACCCAAGGGGCGCTCGCTACCCGCCTGCTGCCGGGCTTTTTCAAGCGCATTGGCAAGCCCCGCTTTCTCCAGCCGCTCAGCAATCACCTCGGCGCGCTGTATGCGTGCCAGGCGCTGCTGTTCAAGCCCTTCTATCATAGAACCCTGCAGTCCGCCGGGCATGAGCGCCACCACATGAATATTAATTCCCTGCCAACGGGTGGATAACTCACAGCCAGGTACCAGGCATAGCCCTGCGTGCTGAGCAGCTTCTGCCGCTTCGGCTACGCCGTCCATGGTGTCGTGGTCGGTTAATGCCATGTGGCTAAGCCCACGCTCAGCGCACAGCGTTACTAGCGCCGTTGGGGTAAGCGCGCCGTCGGACGCCGTTGAGTGCATGTGTAAATCCACGGGGTAACGCTGGTCGGCATCAAACACATGGGGCAAAGAAATTGCAGGAAGTAGGGGCATAAGCATGACGCCGTGTGGCGAGTTTGTCAGAATAGGTGAGTCATACACAAACAGGCATCCTGTTTCCCCGTTAACGGTTCACAGGCGCTCGCCATGGTGCGCGCTAATGTAGAGGCGGTCAATCCTACGGCTTAACTACCGCCCCTTACATTCAAGGAGTTACACCTATGCTATACGCGATTATTAGTGAAGATGTATCTAACAGCTTGGAGCGCCGTTTAGCGGCCCGACCCGACCACCTCGCCCGGCTAGAGGCACTGCGCGATGAAGGCCGCTTGGTGCTAGCAGGCCCCCATCCAGCCATTGATGCCGACAACCCAGGTGAAGCCGGTTTTAGCGGCAGCTTGGTGGTCGCCGAGTTTGAAAGCTTAGATGCCGCTCAAGCTTGGGCAGACGCAGACCCATATATCATTGCAGGGGTGTATGCCAAGGTAATTGTTAAGCCATTCAAGAAAGTTTTGCCTTGACCGATTAGAGTGAGTGTGGAGGGTCCGACGTCTTTTTCACAGAGCCTGTGGAAAACTCTGTGAAAACTCGGCGGACGCTTTTCTATAAGCCAGCGATAGCGCCACGATTAACAAATTGGTTATTTTTTAACCAATTTTTATTATTTACTTCATCATCACGGATACCCGCGTGACCCAACGCCCTGTTCAACGCCCCATTGCCCTACCCCCGCTTGCGGCGTTAAGCGTTCCGTTGCTCTCCTGGAACGACGCTTCACCCCACTCGGATGCCTTCGGTGATGTCTACTTTTCCCGGGAAGATGGCCGCGCGGAAACCGAGCACGTCTTCTTAGGGGCCAACCATCTACCCGAGCGTTTTGCCACTTGGCAGCACACCCGCGCCTTTGTGATCGGTGAAACAGGCTTTGGCACCGGGTTAAATATGCTCTGCGCCTGGGCCTGTTTTGAACAGCACGCACCCGCCAACGCGCGACTGCATCTGTTATCCACAGAGATGTTTCCCCTCGACCGAGACTCATTGACCCGCGCGTTAAGCGCCTGGCCTTCGCTCGCGCGTTATGCACAGCAGCTATGTGACCTATGGCCAGAGGCTGTCAGCGGTATCCACCGATTACATCTTAGCGAGCGTGTCACGCTAGACCTGCACTTTGGCGATACCACAGAACGGTTGACGCTATTAGCAGGCTTGGTGGACGCGTGGTTTTTAGACGGCTTCGCGCCCTCTAAAAACCCTGATATGTGGCAGCCAGCGTTGTTTGAAGCCATGGCCGCCCGCTCTCGCCCGGGCGCTACTTTTGCCACGTTCACCTGTGCAGGCATTGTTAAACGCGGTTTAAAAGCAGCAGGGTTTCACTGGAAAAAGGTGCCGGGGTTTGGGCGTAAACGGGAAATGCTCGCAGGCTCTATCGACACGCCACCTAGCGACACCCGCCGTCAATCAACACCATGGTTCACGTCCCCCGCGGCGAAGCCCGCTAACCATGTGGTCGTCATAGGTGCCGGCATCGCCGGTTGCAGCGTGGCGGCGGCACTGGCAAAACGCGGGCTAAAAGTGACCGTTATTGAAAGAGATGCCCCAGGTGCAGGCGGCTCTGGCAACCGTCAGGGAGCGTTGTATGTAAAACTCGCCGCCGAAACCAACCCTCAAAGCCGCTTCTATTTTACGGGATTGCTCTACAGCCAGCGCTGGCTTAGTCAGCTCGTTTCCAGCACGCCGCTTGAGATACCTCTGTGGCAGCCCTGCGGGGTGGTGCAGTTAGCCTTAAGCGACAAAGAGGCCGCTCGCCAACAGCGCTTTATGGCCGGCCATCCACTGCCAGAAACCGTGGTTTCCGCCCAGAGAGAAGCACTTAGCGAACTCAGCGGTGTGCCAGTATCAGCCGACCACGGGCTTTTTTATCCCCAGGCGGGCTGGGTTCAGCCCAAACGGTTGTGTGAGCGGCTGCTTGAACACGCCAATATCACGCTCTATGAAGGGGAAGCCTCCGCTTTGCACCAGGAAGGCAGCCAATGGCAGGTTGAGATGGCTAGCGGTAATTCCGTCAGCGCTGATCACGTGGTGGTGGCCAACGCGACGCTTGCCAACCGTTTTGCACAGACCGCTGAACTGCCGTTGCAGCAGGTACGCGGCCAAGTCAGTGAACTGCCCCTCCCAAAAGGAGTGAAGGCCCCCAAGCGGGTAGTGTGCGCCGGTGGCTATGTGTCGCCACCGTTGGAAGGCATTTTGACATTTGGCGCCAGCTTTGTGCCCAATGACGCCACCCACCACGTCACCACTGACGACCACCAGCGCAACATTGACGAGCTGCGCCTAGCGCTACCCGCGTGGGTCGCAGAGCTTGAAGCATCTGGCCTAGCGTTAAGTGCTGACGCCCTGGGAGGCCGCGCTGCTGTGCGCGCGGCAAGCCCAGATAAAAGCCCCTACGCAGGGCCAGTGCCGAATGCAGCTGCCTGGCAACGCGACTACGCGGTGCTGCGCAAAGATGCCTCAAAAGCGCCCAATATCAACGGGGAGCACTACGCCGGCCTGTGGATCTCCACTGCCCATGGCTCTCGCGGGCTGGCCAGCGCCCCGTTGTGCGCCGAAGTGATTGCCTCAAGTGTATGCGACGACCCGCTACCGCTAGAGTTACCGCTGGTAGATCACCTGCACCCTGGGCGGCGCATTATCACCGCGCTGGTGCGAGCTCAGTAGTCGCCCTCTTCCTCATCATCAGCCAGGTCTCGCCCAAAGGAGCGCCATTGGGCGAGCGTCATCACTTCGGTCATTTCCAGCTCCAGGTCATGGGCAATAATCAGTTCATGGCGCTCTAACTGTTTTTTCACCTCGGCTACCCAGCCGTGCATACCCTCGCCGGTTGTATCGGTGGTGTCATAGCCCTGGCGGGTGACAAACGCTTCCAACAAGGCATTCAGTGTTTCCGGCGGCAGCATGCGCGCCGGCACTTCGATAAATCGGCTCATTCGCTCTGCTCCCAGGCAGCTAGGCGCTCAATAAACGTCGCTTCATCAATGACCTCAACGCCCAGCTGCTCTGCTTTGGTTAACTTGCTGCCTGCTGCCTCACCGGCCACTAAGCAGCTGGTTTTCTTTGAGACACTGCCCGCCACTTTAGCCCCCAGCAATTGCAGCCGCGCTTTACCTTCGTCCCGGGTCATGGTGTCCATGGCACCTGTCAGCACCCAGGTTTGCCCTTCAAGGGGAGTGGGCCCATGGGTCACTTCGCTCTCTTGCCAGGTGATACCGGCATCCAGCAGCGCTTGAAGGGTCTCTAGGTTATGGGGCTGGCGGAAGAAGGTGTGAATATGGGCTGCCACAATAGGCCCCACATCATTAACCGTTTCTAGCGCAGTGAGGTCAGCGTCTTGCAACGCTTGCAAGGTTCCAAAATGGTTGGCCACGTTAGCCGCCGTCGCCTCGCCCACCTCACGAATGCCCAACGCGTAAATAAACCGCGCCAAGGTGGTATTTTTAGCCTTATCCAGCGCGTTCACCAAGTTAGTAGACGACTTCTCGCCCATGCGCGGCAGGCTTTGCAATTGCCCCGCCGTCAGGTGAAACAAGTCTGCCGGGGTTTTCACCCAGTCTAGATCCACTAACTGCTCAATAAGCTTTTCACCCAGCCCATCAATATCCAGCGCCTTTCGGCTGGCGAAGTGCTTTAGCGCTTCTTTGCGCTGGGCAGCGCAGTAGAGCCCACCCGAGCAGCGGGCAACTGCTTCGCCTTTCAGGCGTTCAATGTCCGAGCCGCACACTGGGCAGTGGTCAGGAAAGGTAATCGTGCGTGCTTCTGCCGGTCGCTTATCGGTATCCACCCGCACAACCTGTGGAATAACATCCCCTGCACGGCGAATAGCGACGGTATCGCCAATCATCACACCCAGACGGGTGATCTCATCGGCGTTATGTAGTGTCGCGTTGGATACCGTTACGCCGGCAACCGTGACCGGCTCAAGCCGCGCGACCGGCGTAATAGCCCCGGTGCGACCCACCTGAAACTCTACATCATTCAGCGTGGTGACCTCTTCCTGGGCAGGAAATTTAAACGCTACTGCCCAGCGCGGGGCACGGGCCACAAAGCCAAGCTCCCGCTGGTGACGAAGATCATTCACCTTAATCACAACGCCATCAATGTCATAGCCCAATTGATCACGCTTTTCGCCTAGCTGTTCGCAGTAGTCAGCGACGGCCTGGGGGCCGCGCATAGTGCTTAACTCGGCGCTGGTGCGAAACCCAAGCACCGATAGTCGCGCCATCAGCGCACTGTGGGTAGTGTCACCCATATCAGGCTGCAACCGTGCCGCTTGATAAGCATGAAACTCTAGTGGGCGAGTGGCGGTAATACGCGGGTCAAGCTGGCGTAAGCTGCCAGCGGCGGCGTTGCGCGGGTTGGCAAATACCTTACTGTCTTCATCCCTGGCACGGTCATTAAGCGCCTCAAAACCCGCATGGCGCATAATCACCTCGCCGCGCACTTCCAACAGTTCAGGTAGGTCTTTACCCATCAGTTTTAACGGTACAGAACGTAGGGTGCGCAAGTTCGAGGTAATTCCCTCCCCGGTGCGTCCATCCCCGCGGGTGGCGCCAATCACTAATACGCCCTGCTCATACACTAGCGATACCGCCGCGCCATCAAGCTTTGGCTCGCAGCTAAACTCAATCTCTGTTGCGTCACACTCCAAGCGCTCGGCGACCCGTTCAGCAAAGGCCACCACATCGTCACGGCTAAAAGCATTATCCAATGAGAGCATGGGAATAGCGTGGGCGACTTCAGGAAAGCCCTCCGCCGGTGCAGCACCTACACGCTGGGTGGGCGAATCTGGCGATATCAGCGTAGGGTGCTCTGCCTCTAGTTGCGTTAAACGCTGAAGCTTTCGGTCATAGTCCGCATCGGTCAGTTTCGGTTCGTCCAACACGTAGTAGCGGTAATTAGCATCATCTAAATCGGCGCGGAGCTGGCTAATTTCTTCAAGCAAACGGGGGTCAGTCTGACTCATTCAGGAGGTTCCGGCATACAAAGTAAAACAGACGTTTAATAACAAAAACACCCGCCTTCGTAGAAGGCGGGTGTTATAACAACGCGGTGATTAACGTGCCTGCAGTTGGCGGTGCAGGCGGTGGCGACGCTCAAACTCGTGCACCCGCTGGCGAGCAAACTCAATGGTTTGCGCGGTCATCACGCTGCGGTTTTCATCTTTTAACTCACCGCCCATGTGGCGTACCAACACCATAGCGGTTTCCACCATGGCCTCAAAAGCGGCGGAACTATCCGTCGCACCGGGTAGAGGCATAAGGAAAGTAATACCCGGAGTAACGAACTCGTCCATTTCCTCAATGGGGAAAGTACCGGGCTTAAGCACGTTAACCATCGAGAACTGCAGCTCGCTATCAGCGCTTTCCGTTTCAAACCGGTGAAAAACGCCCATTTCACGGCTGTAGCGCAGCCCGCATACCATCATTAATTCAAGTAGCTTGGCACCATCAAAGCCTTCGGGGTCACGTGATAGAACGCTAATCACGACCATTTCATCGGCGTTGGTCAACGTTTCCTTGGCATGCGCGCCATTAACGTCGTGTCGTAACGCCTTTTCAAGCGCTGGGTGGGCACGTACAACGCGATCCTGGGCGGCGTAAGCATCGGTTACATATTCATCATACTCATCGACGCTGTCGTAACCTTGGGAATAGTCGTTAGCATACCCCTCGGAGTGGCCTTGATAATGACCTTCATCATGGCGGCTCACTGGAGAGCTAGCGGCAGCTTCACGCGCTTCTTGCTGTATTGCAATTCGCTGAGCTTCCGCGGCGCTGGCCGCCGCTTCTCGGGCCTCTGCACGCTCTTGGGCAATACGGGCTTTTTCAGCTTCAGCGGCTTCTTTCGCCTCGCGGCGCTGCTCTGCTTCGAGGGCCTTGCGCTCAGCTTTCTGTTTGGCTGATGCTTCAGCACGCTTGGCTTTTTCAGCTTTCTTAATGGCTTTTTGCTTGCGGCGCTCAATCAAGCGGCGTTTAAAGGAGCGTCCAATACCCTCAAAATCAACCAAACGGTATTCATCAATGGCATCGTCATCAAGCTCGTCATGTTCGCCCACCGTATCCGAGCGAAGCTGGCGGCGCTTAGGTGCATCAGAGGCGTGTTTGGCAAACACAGCATCTTCCGGCTCGGCACGCAGCACGGGTTCTGGCTCTGCTTGGCGCTCTGGTTGCTCTGACGCCTCCATTTGTGCGGGGGCTTCTTCTGCCGTAGAAAGAGTGGCAGATGGAGTATCAACACCTGAAACAGGCTGTTCAGTAGCGGTAATGCTAGCCGCAGCAGTTTGGGCAGCTGGCTGAGGCAGCGCTTGCTCTACCTTGGGTTTTTCACTTTTTAGTTTTTGATCAGCAATGATGGCTTCAGAAGCAGTTGGTTCAGAGACAGTGGTTTTAGAAACAGTTGGTTCAGAAGCAACGCTTTCAGGCGTTATAGATTCCGAAATAGTTGCCGCTTGAGTAGTCGCTGAGAGCATCCGGCTGTCGTTATCGGCCATGGACACGCTAGGCTCGCGACGGTCTTGCTCGAATGCTGGCTGCTCACTGTGCTTGACCTCATGGGTTGAGGGCGCGCTAGCCTGAGGTTCGATAATAGGTGGAGCAGATACAGTCTTAGGTGGAACAGACGCAGTTTTCTGCTTAGCCGTAAATTTGTGCTTAGGCATCGCTTTAGAAAAGGAGCGTTTAAAATCATTGAGCACTTTGGAAGGCCCAGGATGCTCTTGTCGCTCTAACTTGGGCTTTTTTCCAAGCCCGCTGTAATCAGCAGGTTTAACTACCCTGGCGCCACCGTTGGGTAACTCCCAGTTTATCTCGGCCTCTTTAGCATCGTCATCGAACTCCTCCGGTTTAACGGCCGGTAAGTCGTTGACTGCTTGGTCCAGTCGAGGGACGCGACGCTGACGCTGGAGTCTTCGCACACCGTCGACCACGATAAGCGAAACAAGCGCCAGTCCTAGAATGATTAACCACTCTCTTAATTCCATGTCGAGCATTCCATGGGTCATTTAACCGGTTGCTAAGGCGCCATGCCTGAAGACGGAAACCTTTTGGATAGTAACTAATTATCACCAAGCATAGCGCGATTGCTACGAAAAGGGCCACTTTTTGCTATTTTCTACGTTAGTGCGACGCATTAGATGTTTTTAAGGCAATTTTCCGACCGTATCAACCGTGAAAAGTGCAATTTTAGTGCTTATTAACATCAAGCACCGCACCTTTTCACTTTGGCTTTGCTCATTCACTAAGCGAAAGGCGGCCCACTCGTCCATCTAACTCGTTAATCCAGCTGCCTTTAAATCCAACACCCTTAATTCTGTACGAATCTAACTTTTCTGATACTGCCCTGGTGTTTGAAGCATGGTGTTTGAATAGTTTAACAAAAGTGATCAATGTTCAGCGCTGATTAATCACCCCAGCTTCTATTGCTGAATGTAAGGCTAGTGAATGTTTTTGTTTCTTGCGAATTTCTCTAAAAAATTCTGTTCGCCTACGGGGATGCACTGAGGCTTAGTGGTTAAACCTGTGCAGAGAAAATGCTAATCCACCAGTGCAGCGGCTTCATCAATCCCCACCGAGACTAGCCGCGACACCCCAGGCTCCTGCATCGTTACCCCCATCAGGCGCTCAGCAGCTTCCATGGCAATTTTATTGTGGGTAATGTAGATAAACTGCACGCTTTCCGACATCTCTTTGACTAGCTTGGCATAACGGCCAACGTTGGCGTCGTCCAGCGGGGCATCTACCTCGTCTAGCATACAGAACGGCGCCGGGTTGAGCTGAAAAATCGCAAAGACCAGGGAGAGCGCCGTTAGCGCCTTTTCACCCCCCGATAAAAGATGAATTGTACTGTTTTTCTTGCCTGGCGGGCGGGCCATGATGGCCACGCCGGTTTCCAACAGATCATCCCCGGTTAAGGTTAGCCAAGCAGCCCCGCCGCCAAATACTCGCGGAAATAGCGTTTGCAGCCCCGTATTCACCTGCTCAAACGTTTCCCTAAAGCGTACGCGGGTTTCCTGATCAATACGCTTAATCGCACGCTCCAACGTTTCCAACGCTTCGGTTAACTCGGCATGTTGGGCTTCCAGGTAATTACGCCGTTCAGCCTGTTGGTCATACTCTTCAATGGCGGCAAGATTGATGGCGCCCAAGCGGCGAATTTTATCCGTGGTGCTCTCTAAACGCTCCTGCCATGCTGTTTCACTGGCGTCGCTGGGCAAGTGTTCGGCAAGGGTTTCTGCGTCATGACCAAGCTCGGCTAACTGTTCATCCTGGGTAGCGGCCTTTAGCACCAGCGCTTGCACTTCCATGCGGCGCTGCTGCAGCTGCTCACGGCTCTGCTCTAGATTACGTTCATGCTGCTGTCGGCCCAGCTCGTCATTCCGCAGTTGCTCAGCCAGGGCTTGGGCCTGTTGGCGAGTCTCGTTTAAGCGTCGCTCTTGCTGTTCGCGCTGATAAAGCAGCTCCTCAAGTTCTTCGGCGGCAAGTTCAATCGGCTCTATCAACATTTCCCGTGCTTCTTCTAACTCGGCAATACGCAGCGCCAAACGCTCTTCACTATCACTACTGCGGGCTTGCTGGGCACGTAGGCTATCGCGCTCAGCAGTTAGCCTTTCCCGCTCAAGTGCTAGGGACTGCTGGCGCGCTTTAAGGGGCGCGTGCTGCTGGTTGAGCTGCTCGCGTTGCTCGCGTTGACGACTACGCTGCTGAACGCTAGCTTCACGCGCGTTAGCAGCGGCTTCTAACTGCTCCATGGCACTGTGCCAACGGGCACGCTGCTCTTCTAGCGTGAGCGTTAGTTCCGCCTCGTCCTCCTGCAGCTGTGCCAATTCATCGTTAAGCTCGCTGGCACGGCCCTCTAAATGCTCCAGCCGCTGGGCGAGGCGCTGCTCTTGCACCGCTAACTGCTGCAGCGTCGCCGCATGAGCGCGCTCTTCTGAGGCCTGCTGCTCCCGGGTATGCTCTAATGCTTCGATGGTGTCACTAGCGTCGCCACACTGCGCGTCTAGCAGTGCCAGCGCCTTTTCATCCTGCTCCCGACGGGCGGCTAGCTCATCATAGCGGCGGCGGGTTACCAAAAGCGCATCCACGCCTTCGCCATTGGCCTGCTGGTGAAGCCAGCCACGTCCGCGCCAAACCCCATCACGGCTCACCACACTCTCCCCCGGTGCTAGGGTCGCAAGCAGGGCCTCGGCGTCTTGAGAGGTTTCCACATAGTGAATACGTGCCAGCCACTCGCCGAGGGCACCTGCGCCGGTTACCAGCGAATCTAGACGGTGGCGAAGTGACGGTGAATACGCCGTTTGTTCGATCAAACACCAGTCAGTCGCCAGCGCTTCAGGCAAGGTTTTTAATTGCTCAGTGGCGACCAAGCGGGCATTTAGCCACGGCTCAAGCAGCCAGGAGATCACCCGCTCCCACCCTTGGGTGACGCTAATGGCTTCTCCCAAGCGCGGGGCATCTGTAAGGTCATGGGCCGCTAACACATCCGCTAGCATTGGGTCGTGGTCGGCCAACGCAGCTTCAATTAACGCATTAAGCGAAGCCAGCTCTCCTTGGCGTTGCGTTAACTCGGCGCGCTGCTGGTCGCGGGCCTGAACAGCCTGTTGGTAGGCGGCTTTGGCATCGCTGTAGCGTTGCTGCCACTGGTCGCGTTCAACTTGAAATGCGCCGCTGCGCTGCTCCGCCTCGTCACGCTGCTCTTGACACTCGGCGTGTTCGGAACGTAGCACGGTGACATCGGCCAACTCACCTTGCTGCTGCCGACGCCGCTGGCTTTCCGTTTGCAGGCGGGTGATGCGCTGCTCTAAGTTGCGTAGCTGATCTTGGCTACGGTCGGCTTCACGACTGGCATCCCGCCAGTGATTCTCGGCATCACTCCACTGCTGCTCGGCGGCTTCTAACGCAGGGGAGGCGTCAGCGAGGGTTTGCTCAAGAATCTCCAGCTGCTCCTCAAGCGCTTCATGTTCAGGCAGCAGGTCATCGAAGCGAGCGTTGATTGTCGCTAGGCGCTCTTGGTCGCCCTCGCTGACCCGGCGCTGTTCGCTCAGGTCTCGATGAGCGGTGGTGATATCGCTTGCTAGCTGCGCATCGCGGCTGCGACGGTGAGCTTGATCTTGTTCTAGACGGGCGATGCGCGTAGTGATTTCGTAAAACTGCTGCTGGTGGCGGTCAAGTACCTCGGCCAGCTCATCGTGCTGCTCACGGGCTTGCTCAAGGCGGGTTTCGCACTGGCGAACGCCAAAAACGTCTTTTTCAACGGCAATTTCCAACTCGCGGACGCGGCTTTCTTGATGGGACTGCTCAATACGCAGCGTGCGACCGCGCAGTAGAGCAAGCTCGCCCTTTAGCCGGTACTCTTGTTGTTTGAGTTCTTGATAGCGTTTTGCCGCTTCTGCCTGACGCTTAAGGCGTTCCAGCTGTTTATCCAGCTCTTCACGAATATCATCAAGGCGCTCTAGGTTTTCCTGAGTACGGCGCATGCGGTTTTCAGTTTCCCGGCGGCGCTCTTTGTACTTAGAAATACCAGCGGCTTCTTCAAGCGTAGCGCGCAAGTCATCGGGGCGGGCTTCAATCAGCCGGGAAATCATTCCCTGACCAATAATGGCGTAGGAGCGTGGGCCAAGGCCGGTGCCCATGAAAAGATCCGCAATATCCCGACGGCGGCACTTCTGGCCATTAAAAAAGTAGTTGGATTGACCATCTCGGGTTACTAGGCGCTTAACGGCAATCTCTGAATACTGGGCATACACACCACCCATGCCGCCATCACGGTTATCGAACTTTAGCTCAATGGACGCTTGACCAATGGGCTTACGACCCGTTGAGCCATTGAAGATAACGTCAGCCATTGACTCACCGCGCAGGGTTTTCGCTGAGGACTCCCCCATTACCCAGCGAACGGCATCAATGATATTGGATTTACCACAACCGTTTGGCCCAACGATGGCCGTCATATTGCCATCGAAGGGCACAGTGACAGGGTCAACAAAGGACTTAAACCCAACCAGACGAATAGAGGTTAAGCGCATTGCGACCCTTCTTAGCAGCTACTTACGTGGCGGTTATTCAAAAACGCGGTTAATAACGACATTCGCCGCTTCATCTTCGCTAATGGGGCCTACGCTAACGTTATCCAAGTCACCAAACAAATCCCCTGGCTGAGGCGTTGCCTGGCCAGAAGGCGAAACACGCACCATCAGGCGCGCGTTTCGCACTTGGGATATCTGCGCGTCGGGCGACATAGCAGCGGTATCGTCTAATACCACGGTGATCGGCAGCTCAGAGACCTGGGCACTGACCACCGCTAGCGGCGGCAGCTCGCCTTCTCGATCCCGTGCAGTAATGAACACCGCCGCATCATCATCGACACTGCCCACTAAGGCCTCATCTAACGACACGGTTACCCGTATACCCTCGCTTTGCGCGGCTTCTACATTGGCTGTTTCAGGCTCAATGCCTAAGCGCTGCTGGGCAACGCGAACACCATCGCGCAGCGAAGAGGCTGTATTGGGATCTTCAATATTAGCGAGAGCCCGGCGCCAGTGATCAATAGCAGCTTCATATTCACCGTTATCAAAGGCATAAATGCCCAGGATACCCAACACAGTGGGCTGGCGCGGATCTTGCGCCAGGGTTTCGTCCACTAAGTCTTGAACCTCTGGAACCAGCTCACGCTCGGCCATAAAGAATCGCAGCTGGGCTAACTGGGCAAGCAGCGGCGGAATCCGGCCGTCAATTTCGATTAACCGCTCCAAGGCAGCGGCAGCTTGTTCTGGCTGGCCTGAGTCGCGGTATAGCGGAAAGAGCAAGCTCCACACGTTAGGGTTATTAGGCTGACGGGCGGCCTCGGCCTCCATGCGTTCTAGATACATGGCTAATGAGCCGTCTGGGTCGTTTCTAACCTCCTGTTGAATAGCATATAGGGTTAGATCGCCCTCAGCGCCGTGCTGCTGGTACCAAAACACGCTTGCAACGACGACCGTCACCATCAGCACGGGCACCACAACTTTACCGGCAGTCGCGGCTTTTAGCGGCCGTTTAGTAATAACGACCGTGTCGTCCAGCAGGCTGCGCTCCAGCTCAAGCCGATCTTCTTCGAAGCGGGCTTCATCAATATCACCGCGTTCGCGGGCGGCTTCCAGGGAAGCTAAGCGGCGTCTAAATATCGCCACATTCTGTTCAGCAGAGGTATCGTTAGCTTCAAAGTGATGTAGCTGATCACTCAGCTTACGGGCGCCACGCATCGGTGCTATTAACAGCCATAGCGTAGGCAGTAACAGTAACGCAATTGCTATCCAGAGCGGTGTCATGAGGACCTCTCGCGGTTGATCAGCGCATCTAGGCGGGCGCGTTCTTCGGCGCTAAGGGCTTTTGCAGAGGCATTACGGCGGGCACGCACCATTAACACGACCACCAGCATCCCCACAAAAATCAGCCCAATGGGCAGTCCCCATAGCAGGTAGGTGCGGTTTTCCAGGCGAGGGTTGTAAAGAATATAATCTCCAAATCGCTGCACCATATGATCAATAATTTCGATGTCCGACTGGCCATCCTGAAGCAGTAGGTAAACCCGCTCGCGCATATCACCTGAGATAGGTGCATCAGAGTCATCGATGGCCTGATTTTCACATAGCGGGCAGCGCATGGATGCGGTCAAGTCGCGGTAGCGCTTCTCCATTACCGGGTCATCAAACTCTCTAACTTCGATACCGCCAGCAATTGCACTGGCTGTAAAGAGCAACATCAAGAGAACTGAAAGCGTACGAATTAACGCCATTTTTCCACCTCCGGCAGGATGCGTTCGCGGACATCTTCAGGCGATACGTAGCCTTTATGGTGATAGCGAATCACACCGTCGGCATCGACTAAAAAGGTCTCTGGCGCGCCGTAAACACCCAGGTCAAAACCCAGGCTACCATCGGGGTCAAAGATATTGACCTCAAAGGGGTCGCCAAACTCGCTTAAAAATTCCAGCCCTTTTTCACGGGTATCGCGATAGTTGATGCCCACCATACGGATATTATGATCAGCCAATGCCAGCAACTGAGGCATTTCTTGTTTACAAGCGGGGCACCACTCTCCCCACACATTGACAAGCGTTACCTCGCCGACAAATAGCGACTCGTCAATTTGACGATTAGCGTCTCGCAGGGTGCTCGCCTCAAAGGGTGGGAACTCCCGCGCCATCAGCGCGGAATCCCGGTCAGAGGGGTTAATCCCCAACCCCTGATAAAGAAACAGTGCGATACCGATAAAGCCAACCGGCAGCAGTAGCAGTAGCAAGCGACGGGTCATGCCGTAGCCTCCTTCGACGGCGCTTGAGCAGCATCGGCAGACGCGGACTTACGCGCAGTCACCCGACGGTAGCGCTTATCCACTATGGCCAGTATGCCGCCGAAGGACATCAGCAATCCGCCCAGCCACAGCCAGCGTACAAACGGCTTATATTGAACACGCATGGCGTAACTGCCGTCTTCTAGATCCTCACCCATGGCCACATACAGGTCGCGGAATAAGCCAGGACGCAAAGCGACTTGGGTCATTGGCATGCCAGTCGCCAAATACAGACGTTTTTCCGGGCGCATGATGAAGCTACGCCCTGTTTCGCCACGCTGTACATGGATAATCGATGTGTCTGCCAAAAAGTTTGGCCCACGGCGATTGGTAAGCTCCGTCATGGTGAACTGGTAGCCCGCGACCTCCACCGTGGTGCCCGGTGACATACGCACGTTACGCTCGATGTTGTAGTTAGAAACAATCGCCACCCCAACAATCGTCACCGCAATACCCACGTGGCCCAGCACCATGCCCCAATAGGCCAACGAGAGCTTGCGCAGGCCGGCCAAAAACGAGCTGGCGTGGCGCGTTTTATCAAATAGATCGCGCACCATGGGCAAGACAATCCACAGGGCTGAAATAGTCCCTAACGACACCCATAGGTTCCATTCACCGCCGTATAGCAGCGGCATTGCCGCGCCTAATACCAGCGATGCAGCCCCTGCCAGCCATAGCTTACGCACTAGCTCCCCCGCAGGCATGCTCTTCCAGCGGGCCACCGGGCCTAAGCCCATAAAGACACACATGATGACCGTAAGGGGTACAAATAACGCGTTAAAGTAAGGAGGCCCTACGCTGATTTTACCCAGCCCCATCGAGTCTAGAATTAGCGGGTAGACGGTTCCCAACAACACCGTCACCGTCATGATGACCAGCAGAATATTGTTGATCAGCAGCAGTGAGTCCCGTGAAAGCCAGTTAAAACCAACTTTATGGCTAACCCGTGGCGCGCGCAGTGCAAACACCAACAACGAGAGCGTGACCGTGATGGTTAGCAGCATCAAAATAAAGAAACCGCGAGAAGGGTCGTTGGCAAAGGCGTGAACCGACGTGAGTACGCCGGAGCGCACCAAGAAAGTGCCCAACAAGGAGAGCGAGAACGTGGAGATCGCCAGCAATACCGACCAACTTTTAAACGAGCCGCGTTTTTCGGTGACCGCCAACGAGTGCATTAATGCCGTACCCGTGAGCCAAGGTAGCAGCGACGCGTTTTCGACCGGATCCCAGAACCACCAGCCGCCCCAGCCAAGCTCGTAGTAGGCCCACCAGCTACCTAGCGCAATCCCTACGGTAAGAAACGCCCAGGCCAAGTTGGTCCAAGGGCGCGCCCAGCGTGTCCAAGCGGCATCCAAACGCCCACCTAAAAGCGCTGCAATAGCGAATGCAAAAACAACGGAAAAGCCGACATAGCCCATATACAGCATCGGTGGATGCACAATGAGGCCAAAATCTTGAAGCAGCGGGTTTAGATCCGCACCATCCTGCGGCATGTTAGGCAGCAGGCGCTCAAAGGGGTTGGAGGTCATTAAGATAAACAGCAGGAAGCCAACGCAGACCATTCCCATGACGCCTTGAACCCGTGCCACCATGTCCCGTGGCAAATCACCTGAGAACACCGATGCCGCATAACCCCAGCCCGCCAGCATCAGGCTCCACAGCAGTACCGAGCCTTCATGGTTGCCCCATACGGCACTAAACTTGTAGTACCAGGGCAGTAGCGAGTTAGAGTTGTTGGCAACGTTAGCAACGCTGAAATCATCCAGCATGTAGCTTGTTGTAAGGCAGATATAAGCAATCGCGACAAAGAAAAACTGGCCGGCTGCCATAGGACGACCATACGCCATCCACAGTGGGCGGCGGGTCGCCGCCCCTGCAAGCGGCATAATCGACTGAACTATCGCCATTAGCAGGGCAATAACCAGGGCAAAATGGCCAATTTCAGGAATCATTTTTATGAACATGAGCGCTCCGAGATAGCACTGGGCAAAACAGCATGCTGCGCAGCAGGGCAGCGTGAGCGTTAGTATTCGCTAGCGTGTGGAACGCCTTCTTGCTCCAACCGCTCGCCGACTTTAGCCGCCTTCGCTTGGAAGTCGGCCGGTGAGTAGCCTGCTTCTTTCAGCGCTTGGGCAACTTCTGGCGGCATATAGTTTTCATCGTGGCGCGCCAGCACTTGGTCAGCCCGGAAACGCCCGTCGGCTTGAAGCTCCCCCACGACGACAACCCCCTGCCCCTCGCGGAACAGATCCGGCAAAATCCCACTGTAATAAACGTCGAGATCATCTACGTAGTCAGTCACCGTAAACTCAACATTCAAGCTTTCTCGATCGCGGGAAACCGAGCCCTCTTTCACCATGCCACCAGCACGGATTTGGCGCTCGATAGGTGCATTGCCTTGTGCAATTTGTACCGGGCTGAAAAACAAATTGATGTTGGCACGCAGCGCGTAAAGGGTCAGCCCAACGGCAATCGCCGTTAACGAGACTAACCCTAAAATAACAAACAGCTTTTGCTTACGTTTAGGCGTCATGATGAACGTCCCCTTGAACAGGTTTAACCGGTGCCTGCGCTGATTTATGCGGGTAGTTGTTAGCCTGACTTTCACGGCGAGCACGACGCTTTAAGCCGCTAAGCAGCTGGCGACGCTCCAGCCGCGCATGCCACAAAATGACTAAAAACAACAGCGCAGTAACGCCCCAGGCGGCCCATACATAAGGCCCATGACCGCCCATTGCGAGAAATTCATTAATCGATGAGAAAGCCATTAACGCGACTCCTCTATAAGGTCACGCACCCAGCGCTTACTGGCCTCACGGCGTAAGATTTCGCTGCGCGTACGCATCAGCGTTAAGCCAATAAAAAAGCTGTAAAACCCAAGCACCATAATCAACAGCGGTGCCCACATTTCCAGAGGCATCGCCGCTCGGCCGGTAATGGTAAAGGTGGCGGGCTGGTGTAGCGTGTACCACCAATCAACCGAATATTTAATAATTGGAATATTGATGACACCTACCATCGCCAGTACTGATGCGGCGCGTGAGCCGCTGTCTCGGCTACTAAACGCCCCCCGCAAGGCAATGACGCCTAAGTACAGAAACAACAAAATTAGCATAGAGGTAAGGCGGGCATCCCACATCCACCACGTGCCCCAGGTGGGCACTCCCCATACCGCGCCTGAAAACAGCGCTATAAACGTCATTGCAGCACCCAGGGGGGCCATAACGGTTGCAGCCATATCGGCGATTTTGATCTTCCACACCATAAACACTAACCCAGTGATGGCCATGGAAACAAAAATTGACTGGGCCAAAAACGCAGCTGGCACATGGACATAAATAATCCGGAAACTATTGCCCTGTTGATAGTCCGCAGGAGCAAAAGCAAGTCCCCATACCGTGCCGGTTATCAACAGCAGCGCTGCAAGCGCCCAAAACCAAGGCTGCAGCTTAGCGCTAATTGCGTAAAACCACTTGGGTGATCTCAGTTTATTAATAAAGGCCCACATGGAATTTCCGTCCTTTAGCCGTTGATACTGATACGTAACGATGCAGCAATCGCCCAAGGTGAAAGCATTAAAGCCATCGCAAGTAACGCCCCTAAGATGGCCAAGTGCGCCGTTACCCCATCGCCCATAATCGCAGCCTGTACGGCGCCTGCACCAAAAATAAGTATTGGAATATAAAGCGGCAGTACCAGCAGTGAAAGCAGTACCCCTCCCCGTGCCAAACCTACCGTTAGTGCAGCGCCAATCGCACCAATTAAACTCAAGCTAGCCGTACCAAGCGCCAGTGAAAGTGCTAAAACCAAATAGCTACCAGCTGGGAGTGCCAACATAATGCCCAACACTGGCGCCATTAGTGCAAGTGGCAGGCCAGTAAGTAGCCAGTGTACAGCTACTTTTGCTAGCCCTAACGCTGCCAGAGGTTGCGGCGCTAGAAGAAGTTGCTCCAGGCTGCCATCCTCGTAATCACTGCGAAATAGGCTATCTAAAGAGAGCAGCGCTGCTAACAGTGCGGCTACCCACAATAGCCCAGGCGCGATAACCGCTAACAGCTGAGGGTCTGGTGAAATACCAATGGGAAAAAGGGTAATCACCAAGGCAAAAAACACTAGTGGGTTCAGCACCTCCCCTCGCCGCCTAAGCATCAGCGTTAGATCACGCCTGAGTGTGGCATTGAGCGCAACAATTAGCCCCCCTTTGGGGTCGTGCATAGGCATTACCGGGGCACTGACGGTGGCATTTGTACTGGGCAACGCTATCTCCTTTTACCCCAACTGTACTCTTCGAAGTACGGGTGAAGCGGTTAACTCGTGATGCGTGGTAACCAGTACACACCCTCCTGCTTTGGCGTGCGCAACTAACTGCGTCTCAAGCGCTGCCACACCGTCACGATCAATCGCCGTAAATGGCTCATCCAGCACCCAAAGAGCTCTAGGGGTAAGCGTTAACCTTGCCAGCGCAATCCGCCGCTGCTGGCCCGCAGAAAGCTGCCCTGCCGGCACGTCTTCAAAGCCTCTCAGCCCCACCTTAGCCAAGGCCTCTTCACGCTGCTCTTCAGAGCCTTGCTCACCGCTAAGCGCCTGATACCAAGTAAGGTTTTCTAAGGGAGTCAGACCCGACTTAACCCCCGGGGCGTGTCCTAAATAGAGCAAATTGGCGAGAAAATGTTCACGGGTTTCACGCATTAATGCGCCATTCCAGTAAAGCTCGCCATGATAATCGCTCAGTTGGCCCGAGAGAATTTTCAACAGCGTTGTTTTACCGCTGCCATTAGGGCCTTCAATGCGCACGATCTCACCCCGTTGGATATCAAGATCGAGCCCTTCAAATAGCCAACGGTCATCGCGTTCACAGGCCAATTGTCGGGCTTGTAGGCACAGGCTCAAAGGTCTCTCCAGCCATATTGAATTCGGTCGAACTCTACACGGAAAGGCACTTTCTCGCCAGTCGCACTCTGCGGCCTGGGGTCGCAGCATGATGCATATCAATAGGAGGACAAAAAACAAGCGCCCGTAATAAGTGAAAACGCACCACTGGAACTGTATGCAAAAACAGGTTTATACTGCATATACTGTATGAAAAAACACCCCATAAAAACACAGCACTCAATACAACCAAACGCCTAAGGAACGGGCGCTGCATTGGAGAAACTACAATGACGATGTCGATGCCAGCACCACGGCCTATCCAGGGCGCCCCCCTTCAGCCAGCAACGCTTACCACTACCACCGCGCGGCGGCGTAACGCTGCACACATTACACGACGCAACACCTACGCACTCAAAGTACGCGGCGACCGCATGCGTGACAGCAACTTATTCGATGGCGATGTTATTATTATTCGCCGCTATCAGCATGATACCCAGCAGGAAACAGCGGTTGTGACTATTAACCAGCGTGAAGTCGCGTTAAAACAGCTCTCGATCAGTCGCCTGGGCGTGCATTTATTGCCTGAAGACGCAGCAACACCTGCAGTATTCCTGCATAATTGTGATATTCAAGTTTTAGGCATGGTGATGGGCATTGAGCATCACGACTCACCATCACGGCATCATTAAGGCTAATTCAAGCCTCACGACTCCCAGGAGTAATGAGTGCGATATCGCATCCCTGACTTACCCCCCTACCAGTGGCACACAGCCGTTATAGAGGTAGAGAAAAGCCAATTTCTCACCTGGGTGTGCCATGCCCCGAACAAAGAAGCTTTTGATGCGCTGCTGCATGCAGCCAAAGCCGCTCACCCTAACGCAAGCCACCACTGCAGCGCTTTTATTGCAGGACCACCAGGAGAGCAAACACATATTGGCTTTTCAGATGACGGCGAACCTGGCGGCACCGCCGGAAGACCTATGTATCAAGCGTTATTAGGCAGTGAGCTGGGTGAAATCGGCTGTGTGGTGATTCGCTATTTTGGCGGCACAAAACTCGGCACCGGTGGGCTTGCCCGCGCTTATGCCCAAGCAGTCAATTCAGGGCTTGAAACGCTACCACTGCGAGAAGTTGTTGAACGGGATAACTATCAGCTAAACGTTGGCTTTGCCCACGAAGCAGTGACGCGGGCATGGTGCGATGAGCAGCACATCCCGATTCAATATGTCGATTACGATGGTAACGGGGTGCGCTTGACCATTGGCTGGCCGCGGGACGTAGTGCTGGATCTAGCAGCGCTCGAGAACCGCCTCAAAATGACGCTCAATATCCAGAAGGCCTAGCCTACGCGTTAAATAGATAGCGTTAATAAAACTCACAAAACAAAAAAACGCGACTTAAGCGAGCACTTGCTCGATAAGCCGCGTTAACGGGCTATGCGTATTTTTACATTTTGACTGCGTTTAACTCAGGTACTTGATCATCACCCCGGCGGCCACCGCTGAGCCAATCACACCAGCCACATTGGGCCCCATCGCATGCATCAGCAGGAAGTTATGCGGGTTCGACTCCAAGCCAACTTTATTGGCAACCCGAGCAGCCATCGGTACCGCTGACACGCCCGCAGCACCAATCAACGGGTTGATCGGCATCTTACTCATCACGTTCATCAATTTCGCCATGAGAACCCCAGCCGCGGTACCAATAGCGAAGGCCACAATGCCCAGCGCCATAATGCCAAGCGTTTCTACTGCCAGGAAAGAATCGGCCATCAAGCGCGACCCTACTGCCAAGCCCAGCACAATAGTGACAATGTTAATTAGAGCGTTTTGAGCCGTATCCGTCAGGCGCTCTACCACACCGCACTCGCGCATTAAATTACCGAAGCAGAACATCCCCAACAGCGGTGCAGCGTCCGGCAAAAAGAGCGCTACCAGCATCAGCAGGGCCAGCGGGAAGATAATCTTCTCAAGCTTGGACACCGGGCGCAGCTGAGTCATCGCAATCTCACGCTCTTTCTTCGTCGTCAGCAGCCGCATAATCGGCGGTTGGATCATCGGCACTAACGCCATATAGGCATAGGCAGCCACGGCAATAGCACCCAACAACTCTGGCGCTAATACGCTCGATACATAAATAGACGTTGGGCCGTCAGCTCCACCGATGATACCAATAGCCGCCGCTTGCTCGATGGAGAAATCCATCCAGCCCATGGCCGACATACCGACGGCACCAAAGACTGTGGCAAAAATACCGAACTGCGCAGCAGCGCCCAAAAATAGCGTACGCGGATTGGCCAGCAGCGGGCCAAAATCGGTCATCGCCCCAACACCCATAAAGATGATCAGCGGCGCGATTCCAGAGGCAATAGCGATGTTATAGAAGGTGTAAAGCATGCCGTCGCCATAACCAACGTTCATGGCAACATCTCTTGCAGCACGCAGCTGATCCGGTGCGGCAGCGTCGTCAGCAATCGTCTTTAATGTCTCCCGCCATGCTTCTACGCCGCCCAACGGATCAAGCGTTGCGCCCAGCGCCGATGCTATCTGATGCAAGACAGCTGGTTGCGCGACCTCCATTGCTTGATCAAGGGCCGAAATAGCCAACCCTGCCTCTGGAATGTTGGCAAGAATGCCGCCAAAGCCAATAGGCACCAGCAACAGCGGCTCAAACTTCTTATAAATAGCCAAGTAGAGCAGCCCAAGCCCCACCAGGATCATAACCGCCTGACCCAGCTCAAGGTTATAAAGCCCCGAGCCCTCCCATAAGGTGATTAAATTATCCATTGCCGAATGCCCTTAAAGCTCGATCAACGAGTCGCCAACGGCAACGCTGTCGCCCTCGCTGACATTAACTTTCGATACGGTGCCGGCGCTGCTAGCACGCACTTCGGTTTCCATTTTCATGGCTTCCAGAATAATCACGACATCACCTTCCGCTACTTGGTCGCCGGGGCGCACATTCACTTTGAAGATATTGCCCGCTAGCGGTGCATCAATGCTTTCGCCGCTGCTTTCAACTTCATCGCTGGCCGCCGGCTCTTTTGCGGCACCCGCCGTCTGCTCTTTCACTTCGCTGATGTCGCCCCCTTCGGAGACTTCCACCACAAACGCTTTACCGTTGAGCTTAACGGTGTAAGTTTCTGGGCCACTCGCCGCCACAGGAACGCTGGCGCTCTTCTCGACCTTAGCAGGAACCTTGGCAGCGCTCGCATCAGGCGCCTGGGGAACGGGTTCAAAGGCGTCTGGGTTGTCGCGGTTTTTCAGAAACTTCAGGCCAATCTGCGGAAACAAGGCGTACGTGAGCACATCGTCTATTTCCCGCTCGCCGTCAGCTAGGCGGATTTTATCTGCACCGGCCTTCTCTTTAAGTTCAGTCGCTAGCCTGTCCATTTCAGGCGATAGGTTGTCCGCCGGGCGGCAGGTGATCGGCTCGCCGCCTTCCAACACCCGCTTTTGTAGCTCAGCATTGAACGGCGCCGGGGCGTAGCCGTATTCACCTTTAAGCAGTGCCTGAACTTCTTTAGAGATCGACTTATAGCGCTCGCCCATCATGACGTTCATCACAGCCTGGGTACCCACAATTTGCGAGGTTGGTGTCACCAGGGGAATAAAGCCTAAGTCTTCACGCACGCGTGGGATTTCATTAAGCACGTCATCTAGCTTATCGCCAGCGCCCTGCTCTTTTAACTGGCCTTCCATGTTGGTAAGCATGCCGCCCGGCACCTGAGCAATCAGGATGCGTGAGTCGATGCCTTTGAGCGACCCTTCGAAGGCGGCGTACTTTTTACGCACCTCACGGAAGTAGCTAGCGATGTCTTCTAAAAGCTCCAGATCCAGGCCGGTATCACGGTCGGTATCCTTGAGCATCGCGACCACAGACTCGGTGGGGCTGTGTCCATAGGTCATCGACATTGAAGAGATAGCGGTATCGACATTGTCGACCCCAGCTTCCACAGCTTTGAGAATCGTCGAGGTGGAGAGGCCGGTAGTGGCATGGCAGTGCAAATGAACCGGGATAGACAGCTCTTTTTTCAGCCGCGTCACCAAGTCATACGCGATATACGGCGTTAGCAGCCCCGCCATATCCTTGATAGCCAGTGAATCTGCTCCCATTGCGGCAATGGTTTTGGCTAGATCTACCCAGCTATCCAGGGTATGTACCGGGCTGACCGTGTAGGAAATAGTGCCCTGCGCATGCCCCCCTACCTGGCGTACTGCCTTAATCGCACGCTCTAGGTTGCGCGGATCGTTCATCGCATCAAACACACGAAACACATCCACGCCGTTGGTTTTTGCGCGCTCGACAAATTTATCCACTACATCGTCAGCGTAGTGGCGATAACCCAGCAGGTTTTGGCCGCGTAGCAGCATCGCCTGGGGCGTGTTAGGCATCGCTTCTTTCAACGCACGGATACGTTCCCAAGGATCCTCGCCCAGATAACGAATACACGCATCAAAGGTAGCGCCACCCCAGGTTTCAAGCGACCAATAACCAACCTTATCGAGTTTTTCGGCAATCGGTAGCATGTCATCAAGCCGCAGCCGGGTAGCAAACAGCGATTGGTGGGCATCGCGAAGGACAACATCAGTGATTCCCAGAGGACGTTTTATTTCATTCATGGTCGTGGCTCACAGTTGGTACGTTATGAATTTGTAGTAAATTTAACAAAAAAAATGCCGGTAGCGTGGCAAGCCAGCTACAAAAAGGGCTGCCTATTGGCGGCGTGAAGAACGATAACGATGCACTGCAGCACTAATCACTGCTAGCACCTCATCGTTTTGACTTTTTGCAGCCGTCGCTTTTTTACCGTTTCCACTGCTAGGCACCGCCGCCGGAGTCGGCTGAAAGCGGCCAATCAGCTTTGACATTAGCGTAACGCTAATTACCAAAACAGTAAGAAAAACAAAAACAAAGCCCATACCAAGCCCCATTAGGGTCAGCCCCTCGTGGAGTAGCTCTGTATCTTGCATACCGCATTCTCCTTATTTCAAATGCTTATCGGTACCTCAAAAGCCTCTAAAGGCACTTGGCGCAGTGAGGTCTATGCACTAACCTGCCACATCCAGAATAGATTGCAATGGCGCCATAGTGGAAGTCATGGTTGTTAATTTACTACAAAGCGGCGAAATAGGCCTTGCGCCCATGGAGGGCGTTATCGACGCTCTCACCCGCGACTTACTCACCCGGCAAGCAGGTTTTGACTGGTCGGTAACCGAGTTTGTACGGGTGGTTGATGCACGCCTACCGCCACGTGTGTTTTACAGGCACTGCCCTGAACTTACCCAACGCCCCGTCGCCACCCCAAGTGGCGTACCGGTGCATCTTCAGTTACTCGGCTCCGACCCCACCGCTCTGGCGGAAAATGCGCGCCAAGCGCTTGCCCTTGGCGCGCTGAGCATCGACCTAAACTTTGGCTGCCCAGCAAAATTGGTTAACCGCCACGATGGCGGTGCATCACTACTTCGCCGCCCAGAACGTGTCTACCAAGCGGTAAAGGCAGTTGCCGAGGCTCTGGAGGGCCAAATACCGGTGACGGCCAAGATTCGCCTTGGCTTCTCTGATCGACGCCTAGCCATCGCCTGCGCCCAAGCCACCCAAGCCGGCGGAGCAGCCCGACTAGTCGTGCACGGCCGAACACGGGATGAGGGCTACCGCCCACCTGCGCACTGGGAGTGGATCAGCAAAATTCGCCATCAGGTGTCTATTCCCGTAGTGGCCAATGGCGATATATGGACGCTTGAAGACTACTGGAAAGCGCGCACGCTCTCTGGCTGTCGCGATGTCATGCTGGGGCGTAGCGCGTTAGCAGACCCCTGGCTTGCACCGCGCATTCGCCACTGGCAGCGAACCGGCGAGCGACTTCCTGAAACCACCTGGGAAATGCGTGTCAGCGTACTTAAGCAATACGCCGCCATACAACGGCAGCAACTACCTGATCGCGTGGTGGTGTCGCTTGTGAAACAGTGGCTGGCTCAAATGCGCCAAGGCAATGCAGAAGCCGACCAGCACTTTCAGCGCTTAAAGCGCCTCACAGACCTCGATACGCTATTAACCAACTTGGTACCTAGCGACACCCCTCTTCCTGCCTGTGAAGCGACTTAGACAGTGCTTAGCCGTCGCTCATACAACCTTACTGCGCAGTGCTTAATCTCACCAGACCTAACTAAACGAATTGAGCAAAAAAAAGCGCCCTACCGCAAATGCGGGGGCGCTTGACACGATCGCAAGATCAGCGTGCGAGCCACGCTGACCAGGCTAGAAAACAGAAAACCCGCTCTCTGTGAGAGCGGGTTTTTAAATTCTGGCGCGCCCGGGAGGATTCGAACCTCCGACCCCCTGATTCGTAGTCAGGTACTCTATCCAGCTGAGCTACGGGCGCTTAACATTCATGCTTAACGTATTAAACAATGAATTTATTGTAACATCAGATACTTACGCTTTCAACAACGTTTGTTTTCAACGGCCTGTTCTTTTAAAACTTTTATTTCAAAGAACTTAGCTTTGACAACGCCCGCATGCAAGATGGCGCGCCCGGGAGGATTCGAACCTCCGACCCCCTGATTCGTAGTCAGGTACTCTATCCAGCTGAGCTACGGGCGCTAATCTTCTTACACATGAAGGTAATACGATATTACGTTTTCAAGCGATACTGCTACTTGATATGCAGTTGGCGGAGAGAGAGGGATTCGAACCCTCGATAGGGCTATAAACCCTATACTCCCTTAGCAGGGGAGCGCCTTCAGCCACTCGGCCACCTCTCCTCAACGGCACGGCGCGAATATTACCGATTATGACGACTGCTGTCTAGTCCTCTACAGATTTTTTTCGCACCGACCGGATGTTACCGCTTAAACGCCCTACTGGGGGCGTGACAATCACGGCCATTTACTCAGCTTCGCTTTCACTATTACGTTCACGCTGAATGCGCTGATAGATCTCTTCGCGGTGAACCGCTACATCTTTGGGTGCATTCACACCGATGCGCACTTGGTTGCCTTTCACACCGAGTACAGTGACAGTAACTTCATCACCGATCATCAGTGTTTCGCCAACACGGCGGGTTAGGATGAGCATGGCTGATCTCCTTCTCAGACGTTTTAATACAACGGGATGTGTCCGCCAGAAGCGACGCCACCCTATTATGCTGCATGGCGTCGCTCGTCACCAATGACTCTCTGGCTCCATGACACCTTAACCTCCCGTTGAAAGAAAGCTCACCACCACTCGGCAGCGAGTCACCCCTTCAGCGTAGAAGGTTTAAGGCATTATTGTTATTCAGATTCTATATCTGTCTTATCTAAGCCGAAAGCTTTGTGTAATGCATTAACCGCAAGCTCCATATGTTTTTCGTCAATCACCACGGAAATTTTAATTTCAGAGGTAGATACCATACGAATATTGACGTTTTCATCGGCCAATACGCGGAACATTTTAGAAGCAACGCCTGCATGCGAGCGCATACCAACGCCTACTAGCGACACCTTGGCGATATTATCATCACCGCGCAGCTCGCCACCGCCTAAATCAGGAATAACGGTTTCTTCCAGAATCTTCTTAGTGGCTTTATAGTCACCCTTGGCAACCGTAAAGGTGAAGTCAGTGTAATCGCCTGCTGGCGCCACGTTCTGGACGATCATATCTACTTCGATATTGGCGTCGGCAATTGGGCCAAGAATACGTGACGCCACGCCGGGCACATCAGGCGTGTTCAACAGGGTGAGTTTGGCTTCGTTTTTGGTAAAAGCGATACCGGAGATCAGCGGTTCTTCCATAGAGTCCTCGTCTTGGTCTGCGTCTGCAACAATCAGGGTGCCAGGGCCGTCTTCAAAGCTCGACAGCACCCGCAGCGGTACGTTGTACTTACCTGCAAACTCCACAGCACGGATTTGCAGCACTTTGGAGCCTAAGCTCGCCAGTTCAAGCATTTCTTCCACTGTTATGCTCTCAAGGCGTTGCGCCTTGGAACATACGCGGGGGTCGGTGGTGTAAACACCGTCGACATCGGTGTAGATTTGGCACTCATCGGCGCCCAGCGCTGCGGCCAGTGCAACACCCGTGGTATCGGAACCACCACGTCCCAGCGTCGTGATATTGCCGTTCTCATCAACGCCCTGGAAGCCAGCCACTACCACCACTTTGCCTGAATCCAGGTCAGCTTTCAGATCATCGGTTTCAATACGCTGAATGCGCGCTTTGGTGTAGGCGCTATCGGTGTGAATACCTACCTGGGCACCCGTGTGAGAAGTGGCGGAAACGCCAATTTGCTGGAGCGCCATGGCCAGCAACGAAATGGTGACCTGCTCACCGGTCGACAGCAGCATATCCATTTCGCGCGGTGCCGGCTCCTCATTGAGGGCCTGCGCCATATCGGTCAGGCGATTGGTCTCGCCGCTCATCGCAGAGACGACGACCACGACTTGGTGGCCTTGATCACGAAAGCCTTTGACCTTTTCCGCCACGGCCTTGATACGGTCGACAGAGCCCACCGAGGTGCCGCCGAACTTCTGTACGTATAATGCCATATGCCGTTTTCCTATGGGTTCGGGAATGGAGGGTGAATGTTGTTATTGCTAATTTTCTTCACTAACAAAAAGGCCGGTAGCAGATAATGCCACCGGCCTTCGTTATTAGCGAAGCGTGTTTTCCAACCAAGCCGGAACGCTGTTCAACGCTCCTGGCAAGGCATCAGGCTGGCTACCACCTGCTTGCGCCATATCCGGGCGGCCACCACCTTTGCCGCCCACCTGGGAAGCAACGTGGTTAACCAGCTCACCCGCTTTGACGCGGCTGGTCAAATCCTGGGTTACGCCAGCAATCAAGCTAACTTTCCCCGCTGCGGCGTCTGCTGTGCCGAGCATGACAACCCCTGAACCAAGCTTGTTTTTCAACTGATCCAGCACGCCACGCAGGTCTTTGCCCGATACGCCTTCAAGCTGAGTCACCAGCAGCTTAACGCCGTTAACTTCTTGCACCTGGCTAAGCATGTCGCTGCCTGCAGCGCTAGCCAGCTTGGCTTTCAACTGCTCAAGCTCTTTCTCAAGCGCGCGGTTACGATCAACTAGCGACTCAACCCTGGCCTCTACTTGCTCAGGCTTGGTTTTCAGACGCTCGCCAAGACGCTGCACACGGGCTTCTTGCTCGCGGAAGTACGCCAGTGCATGTTCGCCGGTAATTGCTTCTATACGACGTACACCTGACGCGATACCCACTTCGCTAATCACATGACAGCAGCCAATATCACCACTGCGAGCCACATGGGTACCACCACACAGTTCGATAGAGAAGTCATCGGCGCCAATGGTCAGCACGCGCACATTGTCAGCATATTTTGCTTCAAACAGCGCGGCTGCGCCTTTCTCCTTGGCATCAGCCAAACTCATTTGCTCAATTTTGGTCGGCGCGTTCGCCAGTATTTGCTCATTGACCAAGCGCTCTACTTCAGCCAATTGATCCGCCGTCATTGGCTCAAAATGGCTAAAGTCAAAGCGTAACCGTTCGGCATTGACCAGCGAGCCTTTCTGCTGAACGTGATCGCCCAGCACCAACCGTAGCGCTTTATGCAGCAGGTGGGTTGCCGAGTGGTTACGAATAGTGGCGCTGCGCAGGCTGGCATCCACTTCACCACGCACGTGTGCACCTACATTAAGCGCGCCCTCCACCATGATCCCTTGGTGCAGATGGTGACCGCTCTGCTTCTGGGTATCCGTTACCTGGAAACGCCCACCGTCTACATACAGGTAGCCGGTGTCGCCCACCTGACCACCTGACTCGCCATAAAATGGCGTGCGATCAAGTACGACAGTACCTTTTTGGCCCGCCTCCAAGGCAGCAAGCGCGCTGCCTTCCGTATCAACGATAGCGGTGACCGTTGCCTGGTCTTCTAGCTGTTCATAACCGGTAAAGCGAGTTTCACCTTCAAGCTCAATAGAGGCGCTATAGTCTGCGCCAAACTGGCTGGCAGCACGGGCGCGCTCACGCTGAGCCTCAAGCTCACGCTGGAAACCGGCTTCATCCAGCGATACTTCCCGTTCCCGGCAAACATCGGCGGTTAAATCAAAGGGAAAGCCGTAGGTGTCGTAGAGTTTGAACACGGTTTCACCGGGCAGCACATCGCCTTGAAGTTCCTCAAGTGCCGTATTCAACAGCCCCATACCGTGATCCAGCGTACGGGCAAACTGCTCCTCTTCTTTGAGCAGGACACGGGCGATCTGCCCACTGGCTTCATGTAGCTCAGGGTACGCCTCGCCCATTTCAGCATCTAGCGCGCTCACGAGCTTGTGGAAGAACGGTTCAGAGGCGCCTAACTTGTGCCCATGACGGATCGCCCGACGAATAATACGCCGTAGCACATAGCCGCGCCCTTCATTGGACGGCAGCACGCCATCGGCAATCAAAAAGGCACAGGAGCGAATATGGTCGGCAATAACCCGCAGCGAAGGCGTCGCAGTGTCACGGTGGCCGGTGGCATCAGCCGCTGCTTTTAACAAATTCTGGAACAGATCGATTTCATAGTTGGAGTGCACACCCTGCATCACCGCGGCAACACGCTCCAAGCCCATACCGGTATCAATAGACGGCTTGGGCAGCGGGTTTAGTGTGCCTGAGGCATCGCGATCGAACTGCATGAACACCAAGTTCCATATCTCGATATAGCGGTCGCCGTCTTCTTCTGGACTTCCCGGCGGGCCGCCCCACACGTCAGGGCCGTGATCAAAGAAAATTTCCGAACTTGGGCCACAGGGGCCGGTATCGCCCATCTGCCAGAAGTTGTCTTCATCCAGCTTAGAGAAGCGCTCCGGGTCAATGCCGATTTCATCTTTCCAGATACGCTCAGCTTCATCGTCACTAATGTGAACGGTTACCCAAAGTTTCTCTTTCGGCAGCCCCAGGGTTTCCGTTAGAAAAACCCAAGCAAAGCGAATGGCGTCGCGCTTAAAGTAATCGCCAAAGCTAAAGTTACCCAGCATTTCAAAGAAGGTATGGTGGCGTGCGGTGTAGCCGACGTTATCTAAATCGTTATGCTTACCACCTGCGCGAACACAACGCTGGGAAGACGTGGCCCGCACATAAGGGCGCGGGTCACGACCCAGGAACACATCTTTAAACGGCACCATGCCTGCATTGGTGAATAGCAGCGTTGGGTCGTTGCCCGGCACTAGGGAGCTGGTGGGAACAATCGTATGCCCCTGCTCTTCAAAGAACGATAAAAAAGCCTGCCTGATTTCTGCGCTTTTCATAGGGTATCCGTGACAAGAAAGCGTGATGCCCCAGGGCGCTGTCGCCGCTACCCGCTGGGGTCGCAAAAGGAGCATTATAACGCAGTTGTCAAACGACTAAAGCCGCAGTTAGTGGCAGAGTTCCAAACTGAGGGGGTATTTAGAGGGAAAAAGACTCAGATAAACAGCTGAGGGCGTAGCGAATTTGCTCAAAATCGAACCCACGGGAAGCCAAAAAACGTTCGCGCTTGGCGCGCTCTTTAGGCGTGTCACCGGGAGATGTGTATCGCCTTGCTAAGGTTTCTCGGGCTAATTCAAACCAATCTACCGCTTCACGCTCTTCTACCGCCGCCAGTGCAGCGGCTAACGTTTCTTGATCAACACCCCGCTGCCGCAACTCACCTTTGATGCGAATAACGCCCTGCCCGCGTGCAATGCGCGAGCGAATAAAGCTTTCCGCAAACCGCGCATCTGACTGCAGCGATTGCTCAACCAGTGCATCCAGACAGCTCTGTATCGCCTCTGGCTCAAAGGCTTTTTGGCACAACTTACGCGCTAGCTCGGCGCGCGAGTACTCCCGCCGAGCTAGCAGTTGAATGGCAACGTCGCGTGGAGAGGCGTCACCGCCAGAAGCAAACATAGCGCTCCCCCACCCTTTTAAAAACGCGCATCACAAGGGACTTATAGCAAGTCGTCGTCGCTATCAGCGGCAACGTCTGCCACAGGCGCCGTTTCTTCCTTTTTAGGGTCAGGCTTGGCTAACAGCTGCTCACGAATCTGGGTTTCGATCTCCAGCATAATTTCCGGATGCTCTTCCAGATACAGGGCTGAGTTCGCTTTACCTTGGCCGATTTTCTTACCTTTATAGCTGTACCAAGCACCCGCTTTATCCACTAGGTTGCACTGCACACCCAGGTCAATCACTTCACCGGCGTGGTAGATGCCTTTGCCATAAAGAATCTGGAACTCAGCTTGGCGGAACGGCGGTGCCACTTTGTTTTTAACCACTTTAACGCGGGTTTCATTACCCGTAACTTCATCGCCCACCTTCACCGAGCCGGTGCGGCGGATATCCAAACGCACGCTAGCGTAGAACTTCAGTGCGTTGCCACCGGTGGTGGTTTCGGGGCTACCAAACATCACGCCAATTTTCATGCGGATCTGGTTAATAAAGATGACTAAACAGTTCGCGTTTTTGATGTTACCGGTGATTTTACGCAGTGCCTGGGACATCAAGCGCGCCTGCAGGCCAACGTGGGAGTCACCCATTTCACCTTCAATTTCAGCACGCGGCGTTAAGGCGGCAACAGAGTCGATGACAATGACGTCTACACCGCCTGAGCGCACCAGCATGTCCGTAATTTCTAATGCCTGCTCGCCGGTATCCGGCTGGGAAACCAGCAGGTCGTCTAAATTTACACCCAGTTTTTCAGCGTAGCTTGGGTCGAGGGCGTGCTCGGCATCCACAAAAGCACAAACCTTGCCCTGCTTCTGCGCTTGGGCAATCACTGAAAGTGTCAGTGTGGTTTTACCTGATGACTCTGGGCCAAAGATTTCACACACCCGGCCGAACGGCAGCCCGCCAATACCGAGTGCGATATCCAGCCCCAGCGAACCGGTTGAAACCGACGGCATCACAACGCGAGGCGCATCGCCTAAGCGCATGACGGTTCCTTTGCCAAACTGACGGTCGATTTGGCTAAGCGCTGCGTTGAGTGCTTTTGTGCGGTTGTCGTCCTGAGCCATTCAGAGATTCCTCATAACAAGCTGTATAATTAGCCAGTAGTATGCCAAAGATTAGCGGCTAAACAAATCCTCACCGCTATATTTAACGATTATTTCTTTTTGCTGCCTTTTGCCTGCTCGGTGAGACGCGCCACCAAACCCGCCAGCGCTTCGCGCACCGCCTGCTCTCTCACCGCCTGACGGTCACCAGGAAAGTGAAAACACTCGGCTTGCTGATGCTCAGCATCACCCCACGCCAGCCATACAGTACCCACCGGCTTTTCTTCGCTGCCGCCGTCAGGGCCTGCCACACCGCTCACCGCCACGGCTAAACCTGCGCCACTTTCCCGACAAGCGCCTGCTGCCATTGCTTTTACTACCTGCTCACTTACCGCCCCAACGCTTTCCAGGGTAGCTGCTGGCACCTTCAATAGACGGCTCTTCGCAGCGTTCGAATACGTCACATAGCCGACGGTAAAGTAAGCCGAGCTGCCCGCTACCGACGTGATGGCGCTAGCGATTCCGCCACCAGTACACGACTCCGCGGTGGTCACTTCCACACCAAGCTGCTGGCACAACCGCCCCATGCGCTGAGCAAGCAGCGATAAATCAAGATTTTTCAGGCTAGAAACGCTGGGTGCCATAGTGACTCCTTCATGTAAGACCTCAGTTCAGCGTAGAATACAGCGTTTATCTTGCCCAAAGAACTCACTCTAAGAACTCACGCTAAGAGCTAGCTCTAAGAACTTACTCGTAGCGCTGACTTTAAGCAGTTGCTCATAGAATTTACTCGCAGAACTTGCCCAACGAACATGCCGTAAGCCGTGATGACTTACGCCACGCTCAACCAGGACACCCATGTCACAGGCCAGCCCCTCTCATACGCCCATGATGGCGCAATACCTTAAGATTAAACGCGAACACCCCGAGGTACTGCTGTTTTACCGCATGGGGGATTTTTACGAACTCTTTTTCGACGACGCCAAGCGGGCCGCCGCGCTACTGGATATTACCCTTACACAACGCGGCCAATCAGGTGGCAAACCGATCCCAATGGCGGGCGTGCCTTACCACAGCGCGGAAGGCTATTTGGCACGCCTGGTCGCCGGCGGCGAATCAGTGGCGATTTGTGAACAGATTGGCGATCCCGCCACCAGCAAAGGGCCCGTTGATCGCCAGGTCGTGCGTATTGTGACCCCCGGCACGCTCCACGATGAAGCGCTGCTGGACGCACGCCGCGATAACGTACTGGTATCTGTTGCCCCTGGAAAAGAGGGTTTTGGCCTTGCCTGGCTTGAGCTTTCCAGCGGACGCTTCAATGTACTGGAAGTGGAGAGTGAAGCTGAGATGCTCGCCGAGCTTACTCGCCTCTCCCCCGCTGAACTGCTAGTACCAGAAAGCCTGACGCTGCCTGATGCCTGGTCACAAAAACGCAGCCTGCGCCGCCAAGGTGAGTGGCTGTTTGACCTGGATAGCGCCACCCGCAGCCTATGCGACCAGTTTGAAGTACAGGATTTACGCGGCTTTGGCTGCGCGCACTTAACGACTGCACTCATTGCCGCCGGGGTGCTGGTCGATTACGCTCGAGACACTCAGCGCTCACGCCTGCCCCACGTCACGGCGATTAGCGTGGAAAACCGCGACGATGCAGTAGTCATTGACGCCGCCAGTCGGCGCAATCTAGAAATCGACATTAATCTTGGCGGTAACAGCGACAACACCCTAGCCAGTGTTTTAGACACCTGTGCCACCGCGATGGGCTCTCGGCTACTAAAGCGCTGGCTGAATCGCCCGCTACGTCAGCGGGATATTGTTGAGGGTCGCCAAGCAGGCGTGGCATTGCTGTCCATTGACGCTGCCTACATGTCACTGCGCGACACCCTAAGCGACGTGGGCGATGTAGAGCGTATTCTTGGCCGTGTTGCTCTGTATAGCGCCCGCCCACGTGACTTAGCACGCCTGCGTGATGCGCTTGTTACGCTGCCTGAGCTTGAGCAGTTACTGGCCGAAGTGGATACCGGCAGCGCCTTAGATAGCCTTAAACCGCATATTCGTCCCTACCCGGAAATGGCCAATACACTTACGCGCGCGCTGGTCGAAAACCCGCCCGTCGTGATCCGTGACGGGGGCGTTATTGCCAATGGCTTTGACGCTGAGCTGGATGAACATCGCGGCATGGCCGAAAATGCCGGCGAATATTTGGTTCAACTAGAGCTACGCGAACGCGAGCGTACGGGGCTTGCCAACTTAAAAGTGGGCTATAACCGCGTGCACGGCTATTTTATTGAACTGCCCCGCTCCCAGGCACAGCAGGCACCCGCCGACTATATTCGCCGCCAAACGCTGAAAAATGCCGAGCGCTTTATTATTCCAGAACTTAAAGAGTTTGAAGACAAAGCGCTTTCGGCTAAATCACGGGCGCTGACCCGGGAAAAATGGCTCTACGAGCGGCTAATGGGCGAGCTTAATGCGCTACTCCACGCGCTACAAAGCACCTCTCGGGCACTGGCGGAGCTGGATGTACTATGCGCCTTTGCCGAGCGCGCCGAAGCGCTCAATTGGGTACGCCCTCACTTAGTTGAAGCCACTGGCATAAGCATTAGCGCAGGCCGCCACCCGGTCGTTGAGCAGGTGAGCGACAAGCCGTTTGTACCTAACGATGTCACGCTATCGCCCGACCAGCACATGCTGATCATCACCGGCCCCAACATGGGTGGTAAATCGACCTATATGCGCCAAACCGCGCTAATTGCCCTGCTGGCTCACAGCGGCAGCTTTGTGCCCGCTGACGCCGCTGAAATTGGCCCTATCGACCGTATCTTTACCCGCATTGGCTCATCGGACGACTTAGCGGGGGGGCGCTCCACCTTTATGGTAGAGATGACCGAAACCGCCAACATCCTGCATAACGCAACGGAACACAGCTTAGTGCTTATGGACGAGATTGGCCGCGGGACCAGTACGTTTGACGGCCTCTCTCTTGCGTGGGCAAGCGCCGAGCACTTAGCGACTGCCCGTGCATTAACACTGTTTGCCACCCACTATTTTGAAATGACCTCCCTGCCTGAACAGACAAACGGCGTGGCCAACATTCATTTAACCGCCACCGAGCACGGCGATAGCATCGTGTTTATGCACCGTATCGAGGCTGGCCCTGCAAGCCAAAGCTACGGCTTACAGGTCGCGCAGCTCGCTGGCGTGCCCACCCCTGTGATCTCCCGCGCACGGGAAAAACTGATCGCCTTGGAGCAACGTGACGTTGACCAACAGCAGCGCCGCGCTGTCTCGGCAGGTTCAGAACAAGGCGTGCCACAGCAGAACGACTTGTTTGCCAGCGCCCCTCACCCCGTTGTAGAGGCGCTTAAAAAAGCGGACGTAGATGATTTATCGCCTCGGGAGGCGTTGGCACTGCTGTATCAATGGCGCGAACTACTGTGATCGTCTTAATAGAAGGTCATGTGGCGCTTGCCCACGGGTAAGGGCACCTCTAGAATGTCGCCCATACTTTTTAGCTTATAAAAAACAGCTGATTTATAACCATTCACGATTGACCATGACCGGAAGCGTTTCTGGTCCTGCAAGAGGGATAGCAAGATGACGTTTGTCGTTACCGAGAACTGCATCCAGTGCAAGTACACTGACTGCGTGGAAGTCTGCCCGGTCGATTGCTTCTACGAAGGCCCTAACTTCTTGGTTATTCACCCAGATGAGTGTATCGATTGCGCCCTGTGTGAGCCGGAGTGCCCCGCTGAAGCGATCTTCTCCGAGGATGAGCTGCCCGATAACCAAACGCAGTTCATTGAAATCAATGCAGAACTGGCCGAGGTGTGGCCAAACATTGCAGAGAAGAAAGACCCACTGCCCGACGCAGAAGAGTGGGATGGTAAAACCGGTAAGCTTGAAAAACTGGAGCGCTAAACTGCAACACCGCTTAACGCTCTATAAAAACCAGCGTTCGCGCTGGTTTTTTATGCACCTTTTTGTACTTCGGTAACACACGCGCAAAAAAAGGCGGCCCGTAGGCCGCCCGCTCCAAGCACTTCCTCTGACCACTCCCTGTGTCAACTTCCTTAGGTGACGTCCTTGCCGGGGCTCATGTCACTATGTCACCCGGCGCACCTACCTGCATCCCGTTGCATCCTGCCTGAAGCATCCTTGCCTCCCCTAGTCCTGAACGTATTGTGGCAGATAATTTGGTCATCACAAGCAGGCCAAAATCGCAAAAGGCGAGCCTAGTCGGCTCGCCTTATTTTTTAAAAACTTTGAAATCAATCAGTTAAATTAAGATTAGTGGAAAATTTCGTTTTATCCTACCCAAACCAAGCGAATGTCGTCGGCATTTGTAAGAGATCTCTTACAAAATCTTGAGACATCTCTTACAAGCCAGCGCAACGTTTCGCCTTTACTGGCCTTTAATAGCCTTCAAACCCGGGTAAGTCACCTCGCCCAGTTCAGCTTCAATCACCAGCAAACGGTTGTACTTGGCAACTCGGTCAGAGCGGCACAGCGAGCCAGTTTTAATCTGCCCTGCACAGGTGCCCACGGCCAAATCAGCAATGGTAGTATCTTCCGTTTCACCGCTGCGATGGGAGATAACCGCAGTAAATCCAGCGTCCTGGGCCATCTTGATGGCATCTAGGGTTTCAGACAGCGAGCCAATCTGGTTGAACTTAATCAGAATGGAGTTACCAATCTGCTCATCGATACCGCGCTTGAGAATTTTGGTATTGGTAACGAACAAATCGTCACCCACCAGTTGCACTTTATCACCCAGCTTATCGGTCAGCGCTTTCCAGCCCGCCCAATCGGATTCATCCATACCGTCTTCGATAGACACAATCGGATAATCGGCGCATAGCCCAGCTAGGTAGTCAGCAAAGCCTTCAGCGTCATAGATTTTGCCTTCGCCGGAGAGGTTGTACTGGCCATCTTTGTAGAACTCAGAGGAGGCGCAGTCGAGTGCCAGTGTTACATCTTTACCAAGGGAGTAACCGGCGTCGGCAACAGCCTGCTTAATTACGGCCAGCGCATCAGCGTTAGATGCCAAGTTAGGGGCAAAGCCGCCCTCATCACCCACCGAGGTAGACAGACCTTTGGCCGACAGTACTTTTTTCAGCGCGTGAAAAATCTCTGCGCCCATACGAAGGCCTTCACGGAAGTTGGCTGCACCCACCGGCTGCACCATGAACTCTTGGATATCAACGTTGTTATCCGCGTGTTCACCACCGTTGAGAATATTCATCATCGGCACCGGCATGCTGTACTGGCCCGGCTGTCCGTATAGCTCAGCGATGTGAGCATACAGCGGTACACCCTTGGCATTAGCGGCGGCTTTAGCGGCGGCCAGCGATACGGCCAAAATCGCATTAGCACCTAGCGTAGCCTTATTTTCGGTGCCATCGAGCGCCAGCATGGCATCGTCCAGGCCGCGCTGATCGCGCGCATCCATACCTAACAATGCATTACGAATACTGCCATTCACGGCTTCAACGGCTTTTAAAACGCCTTTACCGAGGTAGCGTGTCTTGTCGCCATCGCGCAGCTCAAGCGCCTCGCGGGAGCCTGTGGACGCACCACTTGGCGCACAGGCTTCACCTATCGCACCGCTTTCAAGGCGAACAGTAGCTTGAACAGTTGGGTTGCCACGAGAATCGAGCACTTCCAGCGCACTGATTTCAACAATTTTGGTCATGACAGTATCCTTAGGTTGTCAGTCTGATAGAGGGTGGTGGGTCAAATATATACCACGTTTATTATCACGATCAGCGAATGGCTAGCGGATCGAAGCCTTTGACCAGCGTGTCTAGCTGGGTAAGCTGCGACAAAAACGGCGCCAGCTGATCCAGCGGCAACGCACAGGGGCCATCACACTTGGCGTTGTCAGGGTCTGGGTGCGCTTCTAAAAACAGCCCCGCTAAACCAACAGCGACGCCCGCGCGAGCCAGCTCAGCCACTTGGGCACGGCGCCCGTCAGCGCTGTCAGCACGGCCACCAGGACGCTGTAGTGCGTGGGTAACATCAAAAAACACCGGATAACCCGTTTGTTTCAAATCGCCAAAGCCCAGCATATCGACGATCAGATTGTTATAACCAAAGCTTGTGCCCCGCTCGCACAGCATCAGGCGGTCATTGCCCGCTTCCTGAAACTTGGTGAGAATATGGCGCATTTCGTGGGGCGCTAAAAACTGCGGTTTTTTAATGTTAATAACCGCCCCCGTTTTTGCCATCGCTACCACTAGATCGGTTTGGCGCGCTAAAAACGCCGGTAGCTGGATGATATCAGCGACTTCGGCGGCGGGCGCCGCCTGCCATGGCTCGTGTACGTCGGTGATAATCGGCACGCCATAGCGGGCTTTGATGTCAGCTAAGATTTGTAACCCTTTATCCAGCCCAGGCCCACGATAGGAGTGGATCGAGCTGCGATTGGCTTTATCAAAACTCGCCTTAAAGACATAAGGCATACCCAGTGTTTGCGTCGCTTCAACATAGGCTTGGGCGATCTCATCGGCCAGCTCTGCCGACTCCAGCACATTCATGCCGCCTAATAACATGAGCGGCAAAGAATTGCCGGCGGTTAGGCCGGCAACGTTGATATGACGCTCTGGGGTTAGTGCGTGAGAAGCCATGTTTCCCCCTTTACTCTTGAGGCGCCGCGTGGGCACGGGTACGTGCTGCTTTGTGCTCAACGGCGGCGTTAACAAAGCCTGAGAACAGCGGGTGCCCATCGCGCGGTGTCGATGTGAACTCTGGGTGGAACTGACACGCCACGTACCAGGGGTGGTCGGCAAGCTCCACTACTTCGACCAGCGATTGGTCGACGCTCTTCCCTGAAATCACCAAGCCAGCCTTCTCCAGCTCATCAATAAACTGGTTATTGACTTCAAAACGGTGGCGGTGGCGCTCAACAATCTCATCAGAACCATAGGCCGCGCGAGCTTTACTGCCTGAGGCCAGATGACAAACCTGCCCGCCTAAACGCATGGTGCCGCCAAGGTCAGAGGCCGCATCGCGTAGCTCAATTTTGCCTTCGGCGTTAATCCACTCAGTAATCAGCCCCACCACCGGGTGCTTGGTGTCGTGAGTAAACTCGGTGGAGTTGGCGTCTTCCCAGCCGGCCACGTTGCGAGCAAACTCAATAACGGCCACCTGCATGCCTAGACAGATACCCAGGTAGGGGATCTTGTTTTCACGGGCAAACTGGGCAGCAAGAATCTTGCCTTCCACGCCGCGCTCGCCAAAACCACCCGGCACCAGAATGGCATCTTTACCCGCTAAGCGCTCGGTACCGTGGCGCTCAATATCTTCCGAATCAATATAATCGACATTGACCTTAATACGTCCCTGAATGCCCGCATGGATCAGCGCTTCATTGAGCGATTTGTAGGCATCCAGTAACTCCATGTACTTACCGACCATGGCAATGCTTACCGACTTCAGCGGGTTCAGCTTAGAATCCAACACCTTCACCCATTCGGACAGGTCAGCTTCGGGGGCTTCTAAACGCAGCTTGTCACAAACGATATCGTCCAGGCCGTGCTCATGGAGCATCAGCGGAATACGATAAATGGTGTCGGCATCCTGCAGCGGCACCACCGCACGCTCTTCCACGTTGGTGAACAGGGCGATTTTACGACGTTCGCTCTCTTCCAGCTCTACTTCACTGCGGCAAATCAAAATATCCGGCTGGATACCGATAGAGCGCAGCTCTTTAACGCTGTGCTGGGTCGGCTTGGTTTTAGTTTCGCCTGCGGTCTTGATGTACGGCACCAGGGTCAGGTGCATGTAAATCGCTCGGCTTGCGCCCAGCTCGCTGCGAATCTGACGAATCGACTCAAGGAACGGCAGCGACTCGATATCGCCAACCGTACCGCCGATTTCCACCAGCGCTACGTCAAAACCCTCGCCACCCGCGTAAACGCGCTGCTTGATTTCATCGGTAATGTGGGGAATAACCTGAACGGTGCCACCCAGGTAGTCGCCACGGCGCTCTTTGCGTAGCACGTTCTCGTACACGCGGCCCGTGGTGAAGTTGTTGCCTTGGGTCATTTTGGTACGAATAAAGCGCTCGTAGTGACCAAGGTCCAGATCCGTCTCGGCGCCATCCTCGGTGACGAACACCTCGCCGTGCTGGAAAGGACTCATGGTGCCCGGGTCCACATTGATGTAGGGGTCGAGCTTGAGCATGGTGACCTTAAGGCCGCGGGCCTCGAGAATCGCCGCCAGCGAGGCAGACGCGATGCCCTTGCCAAGAGAGGACACAACGCCGCCGGTCACGAAGATATATCGTGTCATGGAAAACCTGTCGAAACGTGATCAAAAGGCGTAACAGAAAGCCACACCAGGATGGGACGACAGAATAGCAGAGTAAGCCTTAAGGCTCAATTTGAACTGCTCTAGTTGAGGGGCGACATCGCCCCTCACTATCCAATATCACACGCCCAGGTAGTCCAAAATCCCTTCTGCCGCTTGGCGACCTTCATAAATCGCAGTAACCACAAGGTCAGAGCCGCGCACCATATCGCCACCGGCAAAGATTTTCTCGTTACTGGTTTGGAAGGCGTACTGACCATGTTCGGGCGCTTTCACCAAGTCCCACTCGTTAACGTCGATCTTGGCGCTATCGAACCACGGGGCGGGGCTGGCCTGGAAGCCAAACGCTACCACCACCGCATCAGCAGCGATAATCTCTTCTGAGCCAGGCACCACCTCAGGGCGTCGACGGCCATTTTCATCCGGCTCGCCCAGGCGAGTGCGCACAACCTTAACGCCCTCGACCTTCTCTTCACCCACCACCGCTACCGGCTGACGATTGAACAAAAACTCAACGCCCTCTTCACGCGCATTAGCCACTTCACGGCGGGAGCCGGGCATGTTCTCTTCATCGCGGCGGTAGGCGCAGCTGACGCTCGCGGCCCGCTGGCGAATCGATGTGCGGTTACAGTCCATCGCCGTATCACCACCGCCAAGCACCACCACGCGCTTGCCTTCCATGGAGATGAAATCGTTAGGGTCTTTTTCGAACCCTAATCGGCGGTTGACGTTGGCAATCAAGAAATCCAGCGCCTTGTAGACCCCAGGCAGGTCTTCGCCAGGGAAGCCACCCGCCATATATTTATAAGTACCCATGCCCAGGAATACGGCGTCGTACTCCTGAAGCAGCGTTTCGAACTCGACATCAGTACCGATCTCGGTATTCAAGCGGAACTCGACGCCCATCTCTTCAAAGACGGCACGGCGACGCTCCATCACATTTTTTTCAAGCTTGAACTCTGGAATACCAAAGGTCAGCAGTCCGCCAATTTCCGGGTACTTATCAAACACGACAGGCTTAACGCCGTTGCGCGCAAGAATATCGGCGCAGCCAAGACCCGCAGGCCCTGCGCCCACAATGGCGACTTTCTTGTCCGTCCACACCACTTTTGACATATCCGGGCGCCAGCCCATGGCAAAGGCAGTGTCAGTGATGTATTTCTCAATCGAGCCAATGGTCACCGCACCAAAACCATCATTCAGCGTGCAGTCGCCTTCGCACAGACGGTCTTGCGGGCACACCCGACCACACACTTCCGGCAGCGAGTTGGTTTTGTGGGAAAGCTCGGCGGCTTCAATAATATTGCCTTCCACCACCAACTGCAGCCAGTTAGGAATGTAGTTGTGTACCGGGCACTTCCACTCGCAGTATGGGTTACCGCAATGCAGGCAGCGGTGTGCCTGGCTGGCTGCAACGGTGGGTTTGAACGGCTCATAAATTTCCGCAAACTCTTTTGCGCGAGTGTGTGCGGCTTTTTTCTGTGGGTCCTTACGACCCACATCAACAAACTGGAAATCGTTATTTAAACGGCTAGCCATGATCTCTCTCCTCGAAGCGTAGGCTCTGGCGGGTTATTCCGGCTGACGCCGAGATTGATTCAGCAAACTACCCAGGCTTGCCGCTTTTGGCTTCACCAGCCAGAAGTGGCGCGCGTAGTCGCCGAAGTCTTCCAGAATCGCCGCGCCACGATCAGAGCCTGTTGCCGCAACATAGGCTTCAATCATTTCACGCAAGTGGCGGCGATACGCTTCCATTGCTTCTGTGTTGACCCGGTGGATCTCAACCAGCTCATGGTTGTACTTGTCCACGAAGCTGCGGTCTTCATCTAACACATAGGCAAAACCACCGGTCATACCCGCACCGAAGTTAACGCCAGTTTCCCCCAATACGCAGACCAAACCGCCGGTCATGTATTCACAGCAGTGATCACCTGCCCCTTCAATCACTGCGGTAGCACCGGAGTTACGCACCGCAAAACGCTCACCGGCGGTACCCGCGGCGAACAGCGTGCCGCCTGTCGCGCCATACAGGCAGGTGTTACCGATAATGGCGGTTTTGTGACTTTCGAACTGGCTAACCTTGGGCGGCACAATCACAATGCTGCCGCCGTTCATGCCCTTGCCCACGTAGTCGTTGGCGTCACCTTCGAGGTAGAGGTTTAAACCACGGGCGTTCCACACCCCAAAGCTTTGCCCAGCCACCCCGGTAAAACGTGCGGTCATTGGCGCCGCTTCAAGGCCATCTTCACCGTAACGTTTGGCAATCGCCCCGGAGGTCAACGCCCCTACGCTGCGGTCGCAGTTGGTAATGGTAAAATCAAAGGTACCGCCCGACTGATTTTCAATCGCCTCTTTTAGCGCGGCCAGTACTTCCTGGTTTTTGGCACCTGGGTCGTGGGGCACATTGCGGCTCACCTCGCAAAACTGCGGCGCATCTTTGGGGACAAAGTCGTTGGCCAGCAGCGGCGTTAAGTCGAGCTTGCGCTGAGACGCCGTGTTGCCTTCCAACACTTCAAGCAGATCAGTACGGCCGATCAGATCGGTCAACTTGCGAACGCCCAGCATCGCCATCAGTTCGCGCACTTCTTCAGCAATAAAGCGGAAGTAGTTTTTGACCATGTCCACGGTGCCGCGGAAGTGTTCGCCACGCAGGAAGTCATCTTGCGTCGCCACGCCCGTGGCACAGTTATTCAGGTGGCAGATACGCAAGTATTTACAGCCCAGCGCGACCATCGGCGCCGTACCAAAGCCAAAGCTCTCAGCGCCGAGAATCGCTGCCTTAACAACGTCGAGGCCGGTTTTTAAGCCGCCATCCGTTTGCAGGCGAATTTTGTCGCGCAGGCCGTTAATGCGCAGCGCCTGATGCACCTCAGGAAGGCCAAGCTCCCAAGGGGAACCCGCATGTTTAATAGAGGTTAACGGGCTAGCCGCCGTGCCGCCGTCGTAGCCAGAAACCGTGATCAGGTCTGCATAGGCCTTCGCTACGCCAGTGGCGATAGTGCCGATACCCGGCTCGGACACAAGCTTCACTGAAACCTGCGCCTCAGGGTTGACCTGCTTAAGGTCAAAAATTAGCTGGGCCAAGTCTTCAATGGAGTAAATATCGTGGTGTGGCGGCGGTGAAATCAGCGTCACGCCGGGCACCGAGTAACGCAGGCGAGCAATGAGCTGGTTGACCTTACCGCCGGGCAGCTGGCCGCCCTCGCCTGGCTTGGCGCCCTGGGCTACTTTGATCTGCAGCACTTCGGCATTAACCAGATATGCCGGGGTCACGCCAAAGCGGCCGGAGGCGATCTGTTTGATTTTCGAACTGCGGATAGTGCCATAGCGAGCAGGATCTTCGCCGCCTTCGCCAGAGTTGGAGCGCCCACCCGCCTCGTTCATGGCCTGGGCCAACGCTTCGTGTGCCTCAGGGGAGAGCGCGCCCAGCGACATACCGGCGCTATCAAAACGCGGCAGCAGCGCCTCAACGGGTTCTACTTCATCCAGTGCGATGGGGGTTTCTGCGGGCTTAAGAACCAGCAGGTCACGAATGGTCGCTACCGGGCGCTCATTCACCAACTGGGCAAACTTTTTCCACTTAGTGTAGCTACCCTCTTGTACCGCCGCCTGCAGCGATGTCACAACATCCGGGTTGTAAGCGTGGTACTCGTGGCCGTGGACGTATTTCAGCATACCGCCCTGGGAAATGCCTTTGCGCGCAATCCAGGCATCTTTCGCTAACAGCTCCTGCTGCAGCTGCAGCTCGGCAAAACCGGTGCCTTGAATACGCGACGCCATGCCCACAAAGCAGGTGTCCATAATCTCATCAGACAAGCCCACGGCTTCAAACAGCATCGAACCGCGGTAAGACGCCAGCGTCGAGATACCCATTTTCGAGAGAATCTTAAACAACCCTTTCTGCATGCCTTTGCGGTAATTCTCCCGCGCATCGGCAGGGTTGCCATTCAGCTCGCCAGTGCGGTGCATATCCGCCATGACCTGATACGCCAGCCACGGATAAACCGCAGTGGCGCCTACGCCAAACAGCACGGCCATTTGGTGAGCATCACGGGCGTAACCTGTTTCCACCACAATGTTGGCATTCGGACGTAACGCTAAGCGGCCAAGGTGTGAGTGAACCGCACCTACCGCCAACGCGGCTTGAATCGGCAAATGCCCCTTGGGCAGTTCAGCATCGGTCAGTACAAGAATGACCTTACCTGCCTTGACTTGTGCTTCGGCTTCTTTGCACAGCGCAGTAATAGCCTGATGCAAGCTCGTCTGCTCTGGGTCGTAGCCCAGCGTCAGCGTGTGGCTAGCAAACGCAGGGTCGTCTTGGCTCACCAGCGCAGTAAACTTACGCGGTGACAGAACAGGCGTGGTCAAAATTAAGCGGTGAGCATGCTCAGGCGTTGCCTTAAAGACGTTTAGCTCAGCGCCACAGCAGGTTTCCAGTGACATCACGATCGCCTCGCGAAGCGGATCGATCGGCGGGTTAGTCACCTGAGCAAATTTCTGGCGGAAGAAATCGGTCAGCAGGCGCGGACGGCTAGACAGTACCGCCATGGGGGTATCATCACCCATGGAGCCCACCGCTTCCTGGCCGCTTTCTGCCAGCGGGCGCAGTACCTGGTCGCGCTCTTCGAACGTTACCTGGAACATCTTCTGCTGAACGTTAAGCGCGTCGGTATCCATCGACTGGAAACGCGCAAGCTCGGCCAGCGCAGACTCTAAATAGCTGGCTTCCTGCTTTAACCAACGCTTATAGGGGTACGCAGACTTTAAGCGGTCATCGATATCATGGGTATGCAGCACTTCACCGGTTTGGGTGTCCACGGCCAGTATCTGACCCGGGCCAACGCGGCCTTTGGCGACGACATCTTCTGGCTTGTAACCGTAGGTGCCAATTTCAGACGCCAGCGTGATGTAGCCGTTTTTAGTAATCACCCAGCGCGCTGGGCGCAGGCCGTTACGGTCCAACATACACACCGCTTGGCGGCCGTCGGTCATTACCACACCCGCTGGGCCATCCCAGGGCTCCATGTGCATGGAATTGTACTCATAGAACGCACGCAGTTCGGCGTCCATGGTCTCCACGTTTTGCCAGGCAGGTGGCACCATCATGCGCACCGCGCGGTGCAGTTCCATCCCGCCGGTGAGCAACACTTCCAGCATGTTATCCATACTGGAGGAGTCAGAGCCTGTGGTGTTGACGATTTCATCCAGCTCGGCGATATCCGGCAGGCGCTCGTTAACAAAGTTCGCTTTACGGGAGTTTGCCCAGCCACGGTTAGCTTCGATGGTATTAATTTCGCCGTTGTGGGCAAGTAAGCGGAATGGCTGCGCCAAGGGCCAACGGGGTGCGGTATTGGTCGAGAAGCGCTGGTGGAAAACGCAGATCGCGGTTTCCAGGCGCGGGTCGTTAAGGTCTTTATAGAACGCCGGCAAATCTTCCGGCATGACTAAGCCTTTGTACGACACCACCTCTGAAGAGAGCGACGCGACATAAAATTCTTCTTCTTTGCGCAGCGCCTGTTCTGCAAGACGGCGGGCCATAAACAGGTCGACAGCGAAACTATTGCTGCTGCCTGGCTGTGCAAAGAGCTGTTCAATGCGTGGCAGGCAGTCAAGCGCCATGGGGCCGCAGACGCTGGCGTCCGTAGGCACCTCACGCCAGCCCAATACCTCTAAACCACGGGCACTTAGCTTTTGGGTCAAGATCTCTTTGGCGGCCTTTGCCCGGTCGTCGTCATTGGGCAGAAAAACCACGCCTACAGCGAACTGCTCGCCTAGCTCTGCGTCCAGCGCCTCTTTTGCCGCTTCGCGCATAAACTGAACAGGCATTTTAAGCAGCAGCCCACAGCCATCGCCGGTTTTTCCGTCGGCCGCAATGCCCCCACGGTGGGTCATGCAGGTAAGTGATTCAATAGCCGTCTTCAGCAAGTCGTGGCTGGCCTGCCCTTCCATGTGGGCAATTAAGCCAAAGCCACAGTTGTCGCGAAACTCGCCGGGCTGGTGGAGACCTCTATTCATGGGCGTGCCTCTATTAAGCGTATTTTATTAGCAGCGTTTACATGGTATTATTTCGGGTTTTTATTTTTTTATGGCGCTTTTATCACCCGCCCAGACAGGGAGTTTCCCCTAACCGCTGCTGCAAGAAATGGCCGCTCAGCATAGCTATTTGCCCCTAGAGCGCGCAATCTCTCGCACCCACCAAATCCTCTAAAATCCTCGCCAAATCCTGCAGTTACACTGACTTAATTATAAAAAACACATACACTTCAACCACTTGCAAACCAATAAAACGCTTTTTAAACGGTAGAAAATAATTTATATACTTTAGTCTAAATTTGCCCTAAAAACCCATGCCGATAGCGCATAAGCCATGCGGATTGCATGCAGGGTGATTATTTAGCCTAATGCTCAGGCAATAAAAAAACCCGCACAAAGGCGGGTTTTTCCATACTGGCAAATGGTCCGTGCGGCGTTAGCCGCAAAGAGCTATTAATGAAGCGTTGGTAATGAAGCGCTAGAGACGAGGATAGCGCTGAAGCAGGCCCAAAAGGGTATCAGCGGGCGCTGCATCGCTAACACAGGCATCGCCTAAGGCCTTGAGCAGCACTAAGCGTAGCTTCTCGTCGATATTTTTCTTATCCAACCGCATACGCACCAAGAAATCATCTGCTGACATATTTGCCGGGGCAGCCAACGGCAACCCAGCGCTTTGAATAACCGCCTGCGCTCTTGTCAGTGCCGCCTCATCAATCCAGCCTAATTGACGTGACAGCGTTGCTGCCATCGCCATCCCCGCCCCCACGGCTTCACCATGCAGCCAATGACCGTAACCTTGATGCGCTTCAATGGCGTGCCCAAAGGTGTGACCAAGGTTCAGCAGCGCGCGAACCCCCTGCTCAGTCTCATCTTCAGCGACGATATCCGCCTTGATCTGGCAGCTTATGGCGATGGCTTCCGCAATCACATCAGGCTCAACGCTGCGCAACGCCTGCATGTTCTCTTCTAGCCAGCTTAAAAACGCCTCATCACGGATAAGCCCGTACTTAATCACCTCGGCAAGTCCGGCGGAAAGCTCGCGACCAGGCAGCGTGGTTAACGTATCGGTATCCACCAACACCGCTTTAGGCTGCCAAAAAGCGCCAATCATGTTTTTGCCTAGCGGGTGGTTAACCCCGGTTTTCCCCCCGACAGACGAGTCCACCTGGGAAAGCAGCGTCGTCGGCACCTGAATAAAAGCCACACCGCGCTGATAAGACGCCGCGGCATAACCCACCATGTCGCCAATCACGCCGCCGCCAAGTGCGATCAACGTACAGCGGCGGTTAAATCCTGCCTCCAGCAGGGCATCCCAAATGCGCCCCACCTGCTCAATAGTCTTATGCTGTTCGCCGTCAGGGAGCACAACGCTTCGCACGTCGAGGTGGCTAGGAAGCGTGGCGCAAAGCGCCTCTAAATAAAGTGGCGCAATAGTGTCATTGGTCACCACCATCACCTGCTGACCCGCTAAGTAGGGCGTCAGCACATTGGCATGCTGCAGTAGCCCTGCACCAATGTGAATAGGGTAGCTACGGTCACCGAGTGACACCGTTAACGTACGCGGAGCATTGAGCGTTTCTGTCATTGCGATACCTTTTTATTCTGCACTTTATTTGGTACTCCAGCGGTTTCCAACGGGTCTACCAAGCGATACACACGACGCAGTATTTCATTGACCACGGCTCGCGGGCTGCGCCGGTCAGTGCGTACGGTAATATCCGACGTGGCGCGATAAAGCGGGTCTCGGGTGGCAAACATGTCGTTCAGCACCTGCTCACGATTGGCACACTGCAGCAGAGGGCGGTTACGGTCTTTGGCGGTGCGCTTCAGCTGCTGGTCAACGGTGGTCATTAGATACACTACGGTACCGCGCTCGCGCAGGGCCCGACGGTTCTCTTCGCGCAGAACCGCGCCGCCGCCAGTAGCCACCACCACGTCTGATAGCCGGGTAAGCTCATCAATCATTTGAATTTCACGCTGGCGGAAGCCTGGCTCACCCTCGACATCAAATATCCAGGGTATATCGGCTCCACAGCGGTCCTGTATGGCATGATCGCTGTCGTAAAACGGGCGCGACAGTTCTCCCGCCAATAGACGGCCTATCGTGCTTTTACCAGCCCCCATAGGGCCAATTAAAAAAATATTGGGTAAATCCTGCATCAGCGAGTCATCAAACCATCATCAAGGAGTCGTGGAGTAATAAAGACCAATAACTCTACCTTTTCATTACTCTCTTGGGTATAGCGAAACAGCCGACCAATCAGTGGCAGGTCACCCAGCAGAGGCGTTTTAGCAATTTGGCTCAACTGCTCTGTGGTTAAAATACCGCCTAGCACCACTGTTTGGCCATTGTCCACCAGCACTTGGGTCTCAATCTGGTTGGTATCAATAGGTGGCTCGCCGCCAAACTCGCTCTCACGGAAGCTGTCGTTTTTAATCACCAAATCCATAATGATGCGATTATCTGGCGTGATTTGCGGCGTTACCTCTAGGGAGAGCTCAGCCTCTTTGAATTCGGTATCTGGGTTGCCCTGGGCATCCACGCTTTGGAAGGCTCGCTCTTCACCCTGGCGAATAATCGCCGTGCGCTGATTGGCAGTAATAACCCGAGGCTGGGAAATCGTCTGGCTTTTACCTTCGCTCTCTAGTGCCCGCAGCTCAAGATCCAGCAATATATCGCCGGATAAGTAGCCAAAGCTAAAGCCAGTCCCAGCCGCCCCGGTGGAGCCTAAATCCACCGCCAACCCCCCCATAGCACGATTCAACCCATCTGGATTAACGTTACGCCCAACAAAATTACCCGCTTCGTTTGGTTGGAACCCTCGCGTGCTGGACGCCCCCCAGTTCACCCCTAACTCTCTTGAGGCTGTATCTCGGGCGATAACAATGCGCGCCTCTATTTGCACTTGGCGCACGGCCACGTCAAGGCGGTCTAGGGTGCGGATAATATCGCGCACCTGCTCGGCGGTATCCTGAATCAATAGTGTATTGGTGCGCTGATCAACGCTGACGCGGCCGCGCTCGGTCAATAAGCCAAACCCATCACCGCCACGCAGCAACTGGGCGAGGTCTTCTGCCCGGGCATACTTTACTTCAATGAACTCGGTAACCAGCGGGGCGAGCGTTTCACGCTGATTGCGCGCTTCAATTTCTTGGCGCTCAATGGCCGCCAGCTCGCTGGCGGGGGCAACGACAATCACATTGCCCTGCTCCCGACTGGATAACCCCTGGCTCTGCAGAATCAGCGCTAGCGCCTGGTCCCAAGGTACATCGTTTAAGTTGAGTGTCACGCGCCCCGTGACGCTGTCGCTTGCCACTAGGTTAAGCCCCGTAAACTCAGCAAGCGTTGCCAGTACCGCGCGAACTTCGATGTCCTGAAAGTTGAGACTTAACCTATCGCCGGTGAAGCTATCGCCTTGCCCCTCACGAACGGTCTGGGTCTCTTGGCTAACAGGCTGCACTTCGATAGTGAGTGTTCGCCCACTTTGAGAGGAAATCATCGCGTAGGGGCCGTTAGTTTGCAGCTCCAGCAATGTATCGCGCTGACCAGGGCGCGGCGTAATGCGAGTGATGGGCGTGGAAAAATCGGTCACGTCGTATATCTGATTCAGCGCATCGGGAAGACCAACATCGCGCAGCTCGGCAATCACTCGGCCTTCGCTGCCTTCACGTACTTGGCTCACCACACCTTCTCGATCAAAGGTGATTAGCAGCCGACCTGCGCCATCGGGACCGCGGCGAAAATCAATATCTTCAACGCTGGGGCCTTCAAAGGTTTCGAGTGCAGGCGCTGCTGCATTGCTGCTGGGCGCCCCTAGGGTGATTTTCAACTGATCACCCTCCACCTGGGAGCGATAATCAAGAGGCTCTGATAAGTCGACCACTAGCCGGGTTCGGCCGTTACCTTCAATGGCGGTGACACGCTCGACACCGCCACTGCCCACATTCAACCGACGCTGAGCCAGGCCGCTTTGGGTATCAGCTAAATCTAGCGCTAGGCGCGGCGGCGCATCTAGCCGGTAGCCAGTTAGCTCGGCTACACCGCCGCTAAATCGCAGCACCAACTCCATCTCCCCGCTGTCGGCTTGGCGTACATCCATCTGGGTAAGCACTGAAGCCAAGCTTAACGTAGGAGTAAAGGCTAGCAATAACAGCGTAATTCGACGAAGCGCGGCGACCATGGTGTGGTTCCAGTAACAAGTAAAAAGGCTATTCATCAATGGCTAGCGCTGCTTGGCGCTCTTGCCATCCCTGCTGTTGGCTAAATACTCGCTCTACAAGCGTGATTTCTTGGGAGCTAATACGAGTAATTCGCCCGTGGTTACTACCTAAATAATTCCCCACCCGAACGCTGGCTACCTTACCATCCGGGGAGGCAATCAGCGCGACCTGCTGCCCTCCCATACCCAGCGTGCCTACTAACCGTAACGACTGAAGCTGAAACTGCTCCAACGGTTCAGTGGTGCGCTGCTGGTCGGGGGCAAGCTCGCTCGCTTCCGGCGGTAATAATGCGTCTTGGCTGCGCACGCTTTCCGGGGCAAGAAAAGGGCTGCGCACCTCAGCATATTGATAATCAAGCGGCCGTGGCGCAGGCATTGGCGAGATAATGTCGGGAGCCTGCCCACCGGGGGCGCGGCGTATCTCGGCCAGCGTCGCATCTAACTGGTCAAGATTTGCATCACTGCATCCCGCTACCACAATGCTACAGCACACCCACATCAAGCGCTTCATGGTGTGCTCCCTTCGTCTACTGCTTCTATATAGCTGTAGGTACGGGCAAGCAGTGAGAGTCTTAGAACATCGCCCTGCTGGTCAACAGGCACCAGAGTGAGGTCATGCTGGGTAACGATACGTGCCATTTGGCTTATATCCGCAGCAAATTGCGCCAGCTGGTGGTAGCCACCGCGTACCTGAATGTCCAGCGGATGCTCAATATAGTGTGTCTTACTTACCGTAGGCCTTAAGCGAATTGTCTCAATCGTCAGCCGATTATCCACGGCGGCGTCACTAATACTGTCCAGTAGTGACGGTATTTCGGCACTGGTAGGCAACATTGCTCGCATTTGCACCATCTGCTCTTCCAAAGTGGCAAGCTGGCTTTGTATTTCGGGTAAATAAGCCACTTCCGATGCTTTACTGCGATACTCACTCAGCAAGCGCACTTCTTGACGCTGCTCAGTCGCTAGCTGCTCACGTTTTTCGCCCACTAACCACCAGCTGATGCCACCAAACATAATCAAGAAAGCGAGCACCCCACATAGCCCTTTAAGCAGCGAGGGCCACTCACCTGCCTCTTTGATGTCCAGCGCTTGCCAATCAAGATTTTGAAAGCGTTGCCACTCTGAGCGCCAGCGTTCTCGATCCCAGCTCATGGCCCAGCCTCCTCAGCAGCCGCTGTGTCAGCAGATTGAACAACCTCAAACTGAAAAGCACGCTCGCTTCCATTCTGCCCGCCAGCCACTTCCGAAAGCACCGGCACCCCAAGCCCAGGCATGCTGGCTATTTGGCGCAGCTGCTCAGACACTTGGCGCTCGTTACCGGCTATGGCTGAAAGGCTAATGCGCTCACCGCTTCGGCTAAGTCGCTGATAAACCACGCCCTGGGCCACACTGGCCGCCAAATCATTGAATAGCTGAACCGTATGGATGCGCTCACTGTGTAGCGTTTGGAACAGCCGCAGCTGTTCGCCTAGTTGTTCAGCATCGGACTGGTAGCGTTTTACGTCGGCAATTTCTCTATTCAGCCGCTCTATATAGGTAGTGATATAAGCATTGCGCTGCTGCTGGGCAACAAGCTGTTGCTGATACACATACGAGACCGCATAGGCCAGCGCACCGCCCGTTAACAGCATCAGTAACACCACACCATAAAAGGCGCGGGTCTGCTTCTCCCGGCGCGCTTCACGCCAGGGCAGCAAGTTGATATTAATACTCACTGGCCGACCCTCATCGCCAAGCCACCGGCCGTTAACATGGCGGGGGCATCGTTGGTGAGTGCTTCAATATTTAAGCGTTTATTCACCCGCATGCGTTGGAACGGGTTAGCAATGGTCACCGACATTCCGCTATCTTCTGCGATACGTTCGGCAAGGCCGGGAATAACGCTTGAGCCTCCCGCCAGCACAATGTGCTGCACCTCATGCTGGCGAGCCGCTGTATAATACAGCTGCAGCGAGCGCCCCACTTGCTGTACCACGGTTTCTAAAAACGGATTAAGCACCATATCCTGGTAATCGTCGGGTAATCCGCCGCGTTTTTTGGCAAATCCAGCCTCTTCATTGCTCATCGAATAGCGGTCGCGGATAGCATCGGTAAGCTGGCGCCCGCCATACACCGTGTCGCGGCTATAAACGATTTGCCCTCCGCGCACCACGTGAAACGCGTTCATATTAGCGCCAATATCTACCAACCCAACACACGCCGTTGGGTCGTTTTCAACATTTAACTGACGGCGCAGCTCAGCCAGCGAGCGCTCCATAGCAAAGGTTTCAACATCGACAGCTGCCGGTTCGAGCCCAGCGCGCTCCAAGGTTTCTGTTAGCTGGCTAACATCCTGCTGACGACACGCAACTAATACAACCTGCTGCTGGTCTTCATCAAACGGAGCAGGCCCCAAACACTGAAAATCGAATGCCACTTCACTGAACGGAAACGGAATATGACGGTCAGATTCGGCGGTAATTCGCTCTTCGATTTCATCTTCGCTGAGCGATGCTGGAAACGTGAGCGTTTTAGTAATGGCAGCACTTGCCGGCACGGCCACCGCCGCCTTACGCGTAGAGGGTTTTGCATGCTCCACCGCACGACTTAGCACGTTGGCTACATCGTTAATATCGCGTATGCGACGTTCTACCACGGCACCTTCGCGCAACGGTCGCACAGCGTAGCTTTCTACTTGGTAATTATCGTTGCACTGCTTGAGCTCTAACAGCTTGACGGTTGCCGAGGTAATATCGACACCAATCAACCCTTTAGTGGGTTTAAGTAAGCGCATGTGGGGTTCGGCTCCGCCTGCCAATCTTGCGAGTTCTGAGGTTACATGATTTTTAGTTAAGTCACACGCAGATGGCCTTACGGCACATCAACACTGGTGGCCGCTGCTTCACCTTCCTATAATGGCAGCCAATTACGTGTTACGGCCCTTTTAGCGCCGTACCTATTACTTCTTTCCACGGGTGCCTTCTGTTCATGACGTTTTTTCGAACCCTCATCCTGTCGCTGTTTTCGCTGATTGTGGCGTTGTTTGGAGCCACTGCGCTGGCAGTAGTAGGCGCGGCTATTTATTTTTCGCCGGGGCTGCCCGATGTGCGTCAGCTGCAGAACTTCGAGCTACACACGCCGCTGCGCATCTTCACCAACGACGGCAAGCTGATCGGTGAGTTTGGTGAAGAGCGCCGTATGGCGATTGACTTTGACGAGATTCCTCAGGATATGATCAATGCCCTGATTGCAGCTGAGGATGCCAACTATTTCGACCACTCAGGCGTTGACCCTCGGGGCTTAGCAAGGGCCTCCGTGGAACTGGTACAGAGCGGTGGCACGATTCAATCCGGCGGCTCCACCATCACCATGCAGGTGGCACGTAACTACATGCTGACGCTGGATCAAACCTTCACTCGGAAGATCCGTGAAATTCTGCTTGCCCTGCAAATGGAGCAGCTACTCAGCAAAGAAGAGATATTTGAGCTTTACGTTAACAAAATTTTCTTAGGCAATCGCGCCTATGGCATTGCGGCGGCCTCAGAAACCTATTACGACAAGCCCCTGGCTGAACTTACCCTAGCAGAAACCGCCATGATTGCCGGGCTGCCCAAGGCCCCTTCTGCCTTTAACCCACTGGCTAACTCTGAGCGCTCGCTGATCCGCCGTAACTGGATTCTGTTCCGTATGCGCGGGCTGGGCTACATCGATGACGAAGCGTATCAGGAAGCGGTTCAGTCGCCGGTAACTGCCCGCCGCTACTTTACCCAAACAGAAGTTGATGCCGCTTATGTGTCTGAAATGGCGCGCCAGTACGCAGTTGAACGCTTTGGCGATACCGCGTACACCGGTGGCTATCGCATTTACACCACCATCGACAGCGAAATGCAGCCCTATGCACGCCAAGCACTGGCCAATGGCCTAGTGGCTTACGATCTTCGCCATGGCTGGCGCGGGCCGGAACAGCGTGATATCGCATCAAGCCTGCTAGAAGCCCAAGAACAGACCGCCACCCAAGGGCTGGAGGAAGAGCTTGCGGAGTCTCCCGAAATTCGTCAAACGGCGCGCCAGGCAGCCCAGCGCAGCCAAACGGAAGTGGAAGGCATTGATGGCGATGTCAGTAACTGGTTACAAGTATTAGACCGAACGCCCAACTTTGGCCTGCTGCGCCCCGCCATTGTAGTAGAAAGCAGTGGCCGCGAGATGCAGGTGCTTTTACGTGGTGGCGAACTGCACACCATCCCGTGGAGCGGCCTAAGCTGGGCGCGCCAATACCTAAGCCCGCGCAGCCGGGGGGCCGAGCCTAGCTCAGCCGACCAAATTGCCGTTCGTGGTGACTTGGTACGCGTGTTTGAAAATGAAGACGGCACTTTACGCTTGTCTCAACGACCTGATGCAGAAGGCTCGCTGGTTGCTCAAGATCCGCGCACTGGCGCAATTTTAGCCTTGCAAGGCGGCTTTGATTTTAACGCCAGCAAGTTCAACCGTGCTGTTCAAGCGCAGCGCCAGTCGGGCTCTATTTTCAAGCCGTTCATTTACCTAGCAGCGCTGGAGGACGGTGAGATGAATGCCGCCAGCGTCGTGAATGATGCGCCCGTAGTGCTAGATGACGGCAGTAACTCTTTATGGCGCCCAGTCAACGCCAGCCGCGATTTCGAGGGCCCCACGCGCCTTCGACCTGCTCTGGCCCGCTCACGTAACCTTGTGACCATTCGTGTCCTGCAAACCATGGGGTTGGATCATACGATCAACTATCTTGAGGGCTTTGGGTTTGCCTCCAGCCGCCTACCCCGTGGTTTATCGTTAGCGCTGGGGAGCGCCGACCTAACGCCGATGGAGATGACCAATGCGTACGCTGTGATCGCTAACGGTGGTTTCCAGGTGACACCGTGGTTTATCCAGCGCGTTACCCGCAACGATGACAACGAACTGATTGACGAAGCAACGCCCCAGGTCGCCTGCCCAAGCTGTGCAGAAGGACAAGAAACCGTTGAGATCGACGGAAAAGAGTACCCCGTTGCGCCCCGCGTGGCTGACGCCGCAGCGGTGTATATTTTGCGCGACATGCTACGCGACGTTATTACCTCAGGAACAGGCCGCGCGGCACTGAGCCTGAACCGTGATGACCTCGTGGGCAAAACCGGCACCACCAACAACCAGCGTGATGCTTGGTTCGCCGGTTTCAACAGCGATTTAGTGACCACTGTGTGGGTAGGTAAAGACAGTAACGAAACCCTTGCCGAGTATGGCGCTAACGCTGCCCTACCTATTTGGATCGAGTTTATGGGCGGCGCTTTAGCAGGTTCTCCTTCTGCGATCCCCAATCGTCCAGACAATGTTGTTTCTGCCCGGGTAGACGCAGACACAGGTCGTCGCTTGCAAGATAACCAGTCAGGCGGAATCTCCGAACTGTTCCATCGCGATCACCTCCCGGAGTATCAGACTGGCCGCATTAGTCGTGAACTAGAAGAGGTAGGCGGTTCGCAAGGCTCTGGCACTGCAGAATCGATCTTCTAAACAGCATCGTTAAAACTAACCCCAAGCAAAAGCCCGGAAACCTAATGGTTCCCGGGCTTTTTTAGATCAGCCAATTTTGTACATCACCATTACTGGCTGTCTTCACTGGCCTCGCAGCAGCTTAAGGCTTTAACCCGTCATTGGCGTTGCCTGAGATTCGCGCTTACTGGCCAGCCAATTGGCACCTATCGCCAAGCTCATAACAACGACGCCCGCTACTTCGGTGATTAAGCTTGGGTAGAACACACCGACGATAGCAGCAGCAATCGCTAAGCGTGGTAACAGCGACATTTTGGTGAAGAGATAGCCTTCCAGCGCAGCCGCAAAGGCACCAAGGGCAAGAATCGCGATGACCGCATTCCAGATCACGATAGGCACCGGGCCACCGACAATGATTTCCGGGTTAAACACCATAAACAGCGGAATCAAATAGAGACCTTTGGCAAACTTCCACGCTTGAAAGCCGGTTTCCATTGGCTTGCTGCCCGCAATCGCCGCCCCAGCAAAGCCTGCCAAGGCAATGGGCGGCGTCACGTTGGAGTCCTGGGAGTACCAGAACACCACCAAGTGGGCAATTAATAGCGGCACGCCAAACTCAGCGGTAAGCGCAGGCCCCACCAGTACGATCAACACGATATAGCTCGCAGTGACCGGCAGGCCCATGCCAAGGATTAAGCTTGCCAGCAGCACCATTACTAGCGCCAGCACCAAATTACCGCCCGAGAAAGCCAGCATCATGGAGGAGAATTTAAGACCCAACCCCGTAAGGCCAACTACCCCAACGATAATACCCGCTACTGCACAAGCCATGGAGACCGCAACTGCATTTCGAGCACCTAGCTCTAGGCCCTGCACTAGCTTCACAAGACCGGCCCATATCACTCCCCGAGTGCGCTCAAACGTTACCGCCTGACCTTGCCTTGGGGCAACAAAGAAGTACCACAAGGCGTAGCGCAATACCGCCACCACCACCATGGTCACCACTGCGTAATAGCCCACCCGCATCGGCGACATGTTCATGACCAATAGCCATACCAGCACCGCGAGTGGCAGTAAAAAGTGCCAGCCATCTTTCATTACCTGGCGCATTTGCGGCAGCTCGCTTTTAGGCAAGCCCTGCATACCCTGCTTTAAAGCGATGATATGAACAAAAAGGTACACCGTCGCAAAGTACATAATCGCCGGCAGGATACTGATTTTGACGATCTCTAAGTAAGGCGTATTAGTGTACTCGGCAATCAAAAACGCCCCAGCGCCCATCAAAGGTGGCATGATTTGCCCCCCGGTAGACGCGGCCGCTTCGATACCGCCCGCCTGCTTCGGCTGATAACCGAGCTTTTTCATTAGCGGAATAGTAAACGCGCCGGTGGTCACTACGTTGGCTATGGCACTGCCAGAAATAGACCCCATCCCCGCCGAGGCAAGCACCGCTGCTTTGGCAGGCCCGCCGCGCTGGCGACCCGTGGCGGCATAAGCCATATCAATAAAGAATTTACCTGCACCGGTGCTTTCCAAAAAAGCGCCAAACAGTACAAAGATAAAGATATAGGTCGCCGCCACTCCCAAGGGCAGGCCAAAGATACCCTCCTGACCGAGATAGAGCTGCCCCGCTACGCGGTCAAGGGAGTAACCACGATGCGAGAGAATGCCGGGCATCCACTCACCGAGCCAAGGCAATTCGCCCCGTGGCCCCGCAAACGCATAAATAATGGCCAGCAGGCCAATCAGCGTCATACCAAAGCCCACCGCACGGCGGCTGGCTTCCAACACGGTCACGGTGGCAATGCAGGCCACTAGGATATCGGTTTCGCTCCAAAACCCCGCACGACTGAAGATAGCATCCAGGTTAAGTACTAAATAGCCGCCGGTCACCAGCGCGCCTGCTAAAAACAGGCAGTCGATCCCCCAGCCAAGCACGCCGCGTTTGCGCTTGGGGCCGAAGGCTGGAAACATAAGAAACGCCAGCAGCATGATCAGCGCTAAGTGGATGCTACGCTGATAAAACAGCCCCAGTGGCTGAATGCCAGCGGAGTAAAGCTGGAACAGGGAAAGACCCACCGCCACAATGGTGATACACCACAGCACCATGCGGGGTTGAATCGCATTACCGCCAGGCATGACAACCGGCGGTGGAGTGGATTCGATCATGAAGTCCTCGGAAGCGTTGTCTTGCTTATTTTTTATTCGCGCGGAATCGCGTGAGGCTCTGTCAGTAGTATAGTCACGCGCTGTCCTGCCGCGCTGTCACTTAAACTGACTGCGGGATGCTCGCCATCCGGCCACACCACTTGATGATTAACCGCAGGCGAACCGACTCTTAATACATAGCGATTGTTGGGTACGGGCTCATGAATTGCATTGATCCAGTATCCCCCGTGACCATCGGAGACTTGCTCACCCCGGCCTTCTACATGCCCAAGGCCTGCGGCAAAGTCAGGTTGGTGGCTACGCTCTAACTGCATCACGCCTGCTACGTTGCGGTAGCAGTCCAGCACCGTAAACTTGGCTACTGAGTGATTCCATTGGATACACCAGCGCGTACCCACGGGTGCAGCGAAGGCTACTAGCGTTTCATCTTGCTCCGAGATCACCATTAACCGCACAGGCACAGACGCCGAAGCGGGGAATTCCCCCGCTTCGGCGAACGGCAAACATATTAAGAAGAGCGCTACTAGCCGTAGTGCCTGGCGGTGCATAGCGAAAAGCCCTTCACGCGCTATTAACTAACGGTTACTGACGAAGGCGATCCGGAATGTCGGCACCCACTTCTTCAAAGTAACGAATCGCGCCCGGGTGAAGCGGAACCGGCGTAGAGTTCATAGTGAACTCAACGGTGGTGTCGTTGGCAGCCGGGTGAACGGCAATCAGCTCGTCGGTGTTTTCAAACAGCAGTTGGGTAAGCTGATAGGCGAGTTCTTCATCCATATCCGCATTAACGACCAGCACGTTGGGAATCCCGATGGTTTGCACTGCTTCGTCCATACCGTCGTACATGCCCGCGGCTAGCTCGTATGGGGCGAATACTGCTTCAGCTTCCTGGGCGTTAGCAATTTCTTCATCCGATAAACCAATTAAACGAATATCTCGCGTAGCGGCTAGGTTGAGAATAGAGCTCGTGGGCGGCCCAACACTCCAGAAACCGGCGTCAATATCACCATCGCGGATGGCATCGGCGGTTTCGTTAAAGTTAAGACGCTGAGGGGTAAAGTCACTGTAGCTGACGCCGTTAGCTTCCAACACAGCACGGGCATTTAGCTCGGTGCCACTGCCTGGCGCACCTACAGAAACGCGCTTCCCGGCAAGGTCAGCAATACTATGGATGTCCGAATCGGCTAGAGTAACTAACTGCACCGCATTGGGATAAACGGAGGCCAGCGCACGGGTGTTTTCAATCTGGCGGCTCTCAAAGTCACCGGTGCCGGTATAGGCTTGGTAGGCGGTATCCGCCAGCACCAGGGCAAGATCCGCGTCGCCGCGCATAATCAGCCCCATGTTTTCAACCGAGGCCCCGGTGACCTCTGCTGTCGCCTGGGCACCTTCAATATGATTGTTGATCATCTCGGCAAAACCACCGCCGATGGGATAATAAACGCCACCGGTGCCACCGGTGGCAATGGAAAGCTGTTGCGCGCTGGCAGGCAGTGCTACGGCCAACATGGATGCTGCCGCTGCGTATTTTAGCGTTTTCATGAGCGTTTCCTCCGTCCTTACTTGGACTTATAGGTATGGTAGACAAATTAGGGAGGTGTGAAGCCCCAGCTTCTCGCTGCCGTAAACGGCAAGCAGAAGCGGTGGGGAGAAGTTAGCACGGCTTGCGCGTTTGATGCCAATAGCAACATCGCTAGCCAAGCTGAGCTTTTACCTGTGCAACAATATGTGCCCCAATGGGCATAGCCGAGGTAGCCGCAGGCGAAGGTGCGTTGCCTACATTCACCGTGCGTTTAGTATTTACAAACAGAAAATCATCCACCAGCTTGCCGTCGTTGGATACCGCTTGGGCGCGCACTCCTGCAGGGTACGGGGTCAAATCTTCTGCCGTTAAGCTAGGGCAATACTTGCGCACCAGTTCCAAATAGCCGCGCTTGTAGAGCGAGTTTTTCATCTCCAACAGGCCTGGCTTCAAATGCTTACCGAGCACTTTTAAAATACCGGGATGGGTAAACATCTGCCCCATATCCCGCAGCGACATATCCTGCTTGCGGTAACCTTCGCGCTTAAGCGCCAGCACTGCGTTGGGTCCAACGGTCACCGTACCATCAATCATCCGGGTCAGATGCACCCCCAAAAAAGGCATATCGGGATCAGGAATCGGGTATATCAGATGGTTGACGATATGGTTGTGGCGCTCAGGCAGCAGATAGTATTCACCGCGAAAGGGGCAGATCGTAAAGCCTGGGTCTTGGCCCAGCATGCGGATCACCCTATCCGCCATCAGGCCAGAGCACGACACTAAGTAGCGGCTGGTAAAAGACCCATTATGGGTCGTTACCACTACCTCTTCGGCGCGCTCTTCAAGCCCGGTGACACAGCAACCATAGCGGATCTCGCCGCCTAAACGCTCAAATTCAGCGGCCATCGCGCGGGTCACTTCAGCATAATTAACGATGCCGCTGGTAGGCACAAAAATACCCGCCACCCCAGTAATATTTGGCTCGCGCTCTTTAAGCGCATCGGCCTCCAGCCACTCTCGCTCCAAGCCATTGGCGGCCGTTCGTTCCCAAAGCGCCTCCATGCGCTGCTTTTCAAGGGCGTTCGTTGCCACCAGCAGCTTGCCGCAGATGTTGTAGCTAACGCCGTGCTGATCGCAAAATTCGCGGGTAGCGCGGTTGCCTTCAAGGCAAAACTTCGCTTTTAGGCTCCCCGGCGTGTAGTACACCCCGGCATGAATAACCCCACTGTTATGGCCAGTTTGGTGCTGAGCCGGGCCACTCTCTTTTTCAATCACCAGCATGCGTTTATCGGGGTAAGTCTGTTTCAGCTGCATAGCGGTGGACATACCCAAAATACCGCCACCGATAATGATGAAATCCCACATAAATGTCGTTTCCTGTGCCAAATTTTCAAAATTTATTGATAATAGCCGTTAATTAACGTTGATCGCCACGTTCCGACGTTGGTCTAAGGAGACACTATGGAGCACGATGCGCCGCGCCAAAATCTCGCTATCAGCGCCTATCGCGAGTTAAAGCACGACATTATTCGCGGCCGCTATGCGCCTGAAGAGAAGTTGTTAATGAGCCGCCTCAAGGAGCGCTACGGCGTTAGTACCGGCCCACTGCGGGAAGCACTTTCTCAGTTAGTCGCTGACCGGCTAGTAGTCGCCATTAGCCAGCGCGGCTACCGCGTAGCGCCAATGTCGCTGGCTGAGCTTAACGATATTTACGATGCCCGCGCCCAGCTGGAAGGGCTGATTCTACGTTTGGCTATTGAGCGGGGCGACGACGATTGGGAAGCCAACGTGCTGGCCACCGCTCACCGCCTTGCCAAAGTGACCGACATTAGCTCCCCCGATGAACTGCTGGATGGCTGGGACCTGCGTCATAAGGCGTTTCATACCGCCATTGCCAGCGGCTGCAATTCGCCGCACTTACTGCAAATGCGCAATACGTTGTTCGATCAGGTTGAGCGCTACCGCCATCTGTGGTTGCAAGAAACAGTCATGTCTCCCCAAGCGCTAGACATTAAACGCCAAGAACATGCCGCGCTGGTGGACGTTATTTTGGCAAGAGACACCGATCAGGCGGCTAATTTGATGCGCGATCATCTAATAACGCCTGTGCCGATTATTACCCGGGTTTTAACCGCGCGAGGAATTAACTAAATTCTGCGTTTTAAAAAAATGTAGATATTTTATCAAAACGGCGATACCTTGGAGCCAAGCCATTTTATTGTTCAATTTCGCTATGGGCGCTGTGGGCGTCTTTAAACGCGAATCAAGGAGTGCACGCCATGACACGCTTTAACTGGGACGACCCGCTGCTACTGGAAAATCAGCTTACTGATGAAGAGCGCCAAATCCGCGATGCCGCCCACGACTACTGTCAGGAAAACTTACAGCCGCGAGTGCTGACGGCTTTTCGTGAAGAGCGCTTTGATCGCGAGATCATGAGTGAGATGGGTGAGCTAGGCCTGCTTGGTGCCACCGTTTCCCCCGAGTATGGCGGCGCGGGTGTTAACCACGTGGCCTACGGTTTGATTGCCCGTGAAGTAGAGCGCGTAGATTCCGGCTACCGCTCGGCCATGAGCGTGCAGTCATCGCTGGTGATGTACCCCATCGAAGCCTTCGGCTCTGAAGAGCAAAAGCATAAGTACCTGCCCAAGCTTGCCAGTGGCGAAATGGTTGGCTGCTTTGGCCTCACCGAACCTGATCACGGCTCCGACCCCGGCTCGATGATTACCCGCGCTGAAAAAGTCGACGGCGGCTACCGCTTAACCGGCGCTAAAATGTGGATCACCAACAGCCCCATTGCCGATATCGCCGTGGTATGGGCCAAGTCGGCCGCCCACGATAACCAAATTAAAGGTTTTATTGTTGAGCGCGGCACCGAAGGCTTCACCACGCCGAAAATTGAAGGCAAAGTTTCGCTACGCGCCTCCATTACCGGTGAAATCGTGCTGGATAACGCTTTTGTACCCGAAGAGAACCTGCTACCCAACGTGAGCGGTTTGAAAGGCCCCTTCGGCTGCTTGAACAAAGCACGCTACGGCATCGCTTGGGGCGTGATGGGCACCGCCGAATTCTGCTGGCATGCCGCCCGCCAGTACACTCTGGATCGCAAGCAGTTTGGCCGCCCCTTGGCCGCTAACCAGCTGATCCAGAAAAAGCTCGCCGATATGCAGACCGAAATCACTCTGGGCCTACAAGCCGCCCTGCAAGTGGGTCGTTTGATGGATAGTGGCAACTGGGCACCGGAAATGATCTCGCTGATCAAACGCAATAACTGTGGTAAAGCGCTGGATATCGCTCGCGTTGCCCGGGACATGCACGGCGGCAACGGCGTTTCTGATGAGTACGGTGTGATTCGCCATATGGTGAACCTGGAGTCGGTAAATACCTACGAAGGCACCCACGACGTGCACGCGCTGATTCTTGGCCGCGCCCAAACCGGTATCCAGTCGTTCTTTTAAACGGCCAGCCGACACCCAGCCCATGCGATGAACATACCAAGCGAGGCCGTTGATGAGCACAGCAACCAAACCACTGGCAGGCATTAAAGTACTCGATATTTCCCGTGTACTGGCTGGCCCGTGGTGCGGGCAAATGCTCGCGGACATGGGGGCCGAGGTAATTAAAGTTGAGCGTCCGGTCAGTGGCGACGATACCCGCCACTGGGGGCCTCCGTGGCTTTCTGGCAGCGCTGAATCCGCCTATTACCTATGCGCTAATCGCGGCAAGCGTTCGGTCACGGTAGACATGGCTAAGCCCGAAGGCCAAGCGCTTATTAAGCAGCTTGCCGCCCAGTCGGACGTACTGCTTGAGAACTTCAAAGTGGGCGGGCTAAAAAAGTATGGCCTGGATTACACCAGCCTCAAGGCGATTAACCCAGGGCTGATCTACTGCTCAATTACCGGTTTTGGCCAGGAAAGCCCCTACGCCCATCGGGCGGGCTACGACTTTATGGTTCAGGCCATGGGCGGGATTATGAGTCTAACAGGCAGGCCGGATGGGGAGCCGGGGGGTGGCCCGGTGAAAAGCGGCGTCGCCTTCACCGATATTTTCACCGGGCTGTATGCTGCCAATGCGGTACTGGCCGCGCTTTATCAGCGTCGTGATACCGGCGTTGGTTGCCATATCGATATGGCCCTGATGGATGTGCAAGTGGGCGTGCTGGCCAACCAAGCGCTTAACTACCTCACCTCAGGCCAGGTGCCCCAACGGTTAGGCAACTCGCACCCTAATATTGTGCCTTACCAAGCGTTTGCCACGGCGGATGGCCACATGATTGTGGCGGTCGGCAACGATGAGCAGTTCAAACGCTTCTGCCAAGTGCTTTCCCTGCCTGAGCTAGCTCAAGACAAACGCTTTGCGAGCAACGGCGAGCGGGTCGCTCATCGCGAACAGCTCGTACCGCTGCTTGAAGCCGCGCTTGCCCAGCGCAGCACCGATGAGTGGCTGGCAGCGTTTGAAGCCGTCGGCGTTCCCAGTGGCCCTATTAACACCCTTGACCGGGTATTTGATGACCCCCATGTGCAAGCACGCGGCCTTAAACAGACCCTGCCGCACAGCCAAGCGGGCCAGGTAGACCTGGTGGCTAACCCGATCCGTATCAACGGCCAGTCGATGAGCGCTACCACTGCCCCGCCCTCCTTGGGCGAGCATACGGAACGCGTGCTGGAAGAGATCGGCATTACCGTCGAGCAGCGCCAAGCACTGCGAACGGCAGGTGTTATTTAACATCCCCTTCCTGATAATCTCCTTTATAAGCGCCCTTCCGGCGCTTTTTTTGGTCGCAATATCAATTTATTCGCAATTTATACAACACCTGTACAAAAAGTTAACAAACGGCTAAAATAAAGGTATTAAGGTATTTTCTAAACTCACGCTAATTGACCAGTGTCAGTAGTAAGAGCCTGCACCCCTAGATTAATAATCGTCATCAAAAAGGAGAAAACATGGCTAACTGCGCACGGGTCAACGGAACGTGTAAGCGCTGCGAAGGCGAGCTGCCTTTTGAGTTCACTATGGCGTTTCAGCCCATTGTGGATGTCTCGCTTGCGAAAGTAGTCACCTACGAAGCCCTCGTGCGCGGTATCAACGGAGAGTCCGCCTGGAGCGTTATCTCCCAAGTAACCGACGAAATGCTCTACCGTTTTGATCAAGCTTGCCGTGTCAAAGCGATTGAAATGGCGAGTGCGTTAAATATGCAGACGGATCTATCGATCAATTTTCTGCCTAATGCTGTTTATGAGCCAGAAGCCTGTATCCAGGCAACGCTGGAAGTTTCAGAGCGCGTTGGTTGGCCCACACATCGGCTCATTTTTGAAATTACTGAAACCGAGAAAGTGCGCGACCGCCAACACTTACGCAACATCATTGATGCGTATCGCTCAATGGGGTTTAAAACCGCGCTAGACGACTTTGGAAACGGCTATGCCAACCTGGATCTTCTCACCGACCTCACCCCCGACAAACTGAAAATCGACCGTGAGCTGGTGATGAACTGCGATCAAGACCCGCGGCGCCAAGCACTGCTCAATGCGATTATTTTGCTCGCGAAAGAGCTAGATACCACCTTGATTGCAGAAGGTGTAGAAACCCGCGCAGAGGCGCTATGGTTAGCAAAAGCAGGAATTACGCGTCAGCAAGGCTTCTTTTTTGCCAAACCGGCTATAAATTCCTTGGGACACAACCTTACCCCGCTACTGCTGGAGTTAAGAGCAGAAGTACAGGCCTGAAGGGAGCAATGGATGACTGCCATTAGCGCTGACCACCTCTATGAGCTTTTTAATCGTTCTAAGCAAAATACTGAAAACGTTATTAAAACGGCTCCCCTGGGTATTTGCATTACCGACCCAAACGGGCATTTTGAAATGGTCAATCCTGCCTACTGCCAGTTTTATGGCTATCGTGAAGAGGAGCTTATTGGCCAGCACTTTACGCTGGTGGTGCCCGCCGCCTACCGCCAGCAGATGGCAGAACTTCACGATGTATTTATTCAAGGCAATGAAACCCATGAGCTTCGCCAGGAGTGGGAAGTACGCTGTAAAAACGGCGAAACACGCACCATTATTGCCGAGGCCGCCCGCACTATTGGCGATGATGGCAAACCAAGAAAAGTCACTTTTGTTGTTGATATTACCCAGCGCAAACGGCTCGAAGAGCGTTTAACGCAAGCCAATGAGCAGTTGGTTTATATGGCTAGCCATGACGAACTCACTGGGCTTGTCAACCGACGGCAAGGGCTTAAACGCTTAGAGGAGGAGCTTAAGCGCTGCGAGCGTTACGGCGGTGAGCTTAGCATTGCCATGTTTGATCTAGATGATTTTAAAGCCGTCAACGATACCTACGGCCACGCTACCGGTGACAACGTACTTCAAGAAGTGACCGCCAAAGTGAATGGCCAGCTTCGCTCGACTGACGTGCAAGTGCGGTTGGGGGGCGAAGAATTCCTAATTATCATGCCTGAAATCAATGCCCAAGCCGCACATACGGCAATGGAGCGTATTCGCCAATGTGTCGCTGAATCACCGTGTACTGAACATAGGCTATCGGTCACGCTCTCAGCGGGCATTGCATGTTATGTTGAAGCCTCCAGCACTCGAATGCTTGATCGTGCTGACAAAGCGATGTACCAGGCGAAGCAAAACGGGCGCAACTGCGTCGTTATTGCACCGTCAGCCATGTAACAACGCTTATTGCACACTATGCTAAAACGACAACCTGTCCACACTCCCTATACCAATAGGAGCGAGCTATGAGCAATGCCGAGCTAAACGAACTAAAGCAGAAATACGTCGCAGCGGGCGCTGCAAGCCCCGCCACCGCCTTTGCGGATCGCGCCGAAAACGCTGAGATCTGGGACGCCGACGGTAACCGCTTCATCGACTTCGCAGGCGGTATCGGTGTATTAAACGTTGGCCACCGACACCCCAAGGTAGTCGCAGCAGTCAAAGCCCAGCTCGATAAGCTGATGCACACCTGCCAAACAGTGATGCCCTATGAAGGCTACGTAAAAGTCGCTGAGAAGCTGAGCCACATCGTCCCGGTGCGTGGTCATGCTAAAGTGATGCTGGCTAACTCAGGCGCAGAAGCGCTGGAAAACGCAGTGAAGATCGCCCGCGCTGCGACAGGCCGTTCTAACGTGATTTGTTTTGACGGCGGCTACCACGGCCGTACCTTCTACACCATGGCCATGAACGGCAAAGTGGCCCCGTATCAAACCGATTTCGGCCCGATGCCAGGCACGGTATTCCGCGCCCCTTATCCGGTGCCCTACCACGGCGTTAGCGAAGACGAAGCCATTCGCGGCCTGAAAATGACGCTGAAAACCGACGCCAACCCGAAAGACACCGCAGCGATCATTCTTGAACCGGTACTGGGTGAAGGCGGTTTCTACCCGGCCCCCACCAGCTTCCTGAAGAAGATCCGCGAAATTTGCGATGAGCACGGCATGCTGATGATCATCGACGAAGTGCAGTCTGGCTTTGGCCGCACCGGCAAAATGTTCGCCATTGAGCACAGCGGCGTTGAGCCCGACATGATGACCATGGCGAAGAGTATGGCAGACGGTATGCCCATCTCAGCGATTGTGGGTACCGACAAGGTAATGGATGCCTCTGGCCCCAACTCCCTGGGCGGCACCTATACCGGCAGCCCCACCGCCTGTGCTGCAGCCCTGGCCGTGATGGAAGTGTTCGAAGAAGAGAACATTCTTGAGAAAAGTCAGGCCCTGGGTGACAAGCTAGCCAAGCGCTTCAACCAGTGGCAGAGCAAGTTTGACTGCATCGATCACGTGCGCAACATGGGCGCCATGGCAGCATTTGAGCTGGTCTCAAATAAAACCGACCGTACGCCCAACGCTGAGCTGGCAGCTGCGCTGTGTAAGAAAGCCCGCGAAGAGGGTCTGATCCTGCTCTCCTGCGGCATGTACGGCAACACGATTCGTTTCCTGATGCCGGTCACAATTGAAGATGATGTGCTGAACGAGGGCCTCGATATTATCGAGTCCTGCTTGGAATCGCTGATTTAAAGGTCATTAGCACCAAGATAAACGCCGCCCAAATCAGGCGGCGTTTTTTTAACGTGGACGTCGGTCGCCTTCTAGGAAATTCACCGTAAAGACGGCCTTTCCGTGAGTCTCAAACGACCACTTCATCACGTAGCTTAATGCCGCCATCACCTCGTCAAACTCCCCAAACACCTGGGTACTCATCCGGTTAGGGTGCACTTCAAGCCCAGTTGCTTCCAAACGCTTTACCACGTCTTTAACCACTGGCTTAAAGTCATCGGCCAGCGGGTAATAGCTTAGCTGTACGGAAAGATACATCCTGCCTCCTTTTATTTATTTATGCGCGCTTGCTGGCTCCCTGCTCAAACCGCTGCCACGCCGCCACAATGGCTGCGCGCGTTTCATCTGGGTGCTCCATGGGGAACATGTGCGTTCCAGGCACTTCGCTGATGGCCAGCCCCTGACGTTTAAGCCGTTTAACCCGTGAAGGCGTCAGCAGATGTGACTCCTGCCCCGCCACCAGTTGAATGGGCACTCCTACTCGGCGCGGCAGCCCGGAGAGGTGATCCGGCAAATTGCGGAAAATCTCCACCTCAACACGCGGGTCGAAGGTTAGCTCAGCGCTGCCATCGTCTAACAGGCGCGTACCTGCCTCAATGTAGTCGTTTAGCGCCTCTGGGGTAAAGCGACAAAACAGCCCACGGCGGCGCAGCGAGTTCGCCATGGCTTCTCTGCTTGGCCACACGCTGCGCCGCCCTTGGGTTTTACCAGCAGGGGTGATGCGATCAATAAAACCAAACCGTTTGGCCGCCTTCATCGCCCAGGCATCCGGCCCCAGCATTAAGGGAGGGTCGAGCATAATCACCCCGCAAAAGCGCTCGGGCTGCTTATCAGCCGCCATAGCCATCAAGGTACCACCTAGCGAGTGGCCAACGCCCAGCAACGGCGCGTCACTTTTTGGCAGGTAGCTGATCAGTTCATCAACCAAGTTGCTCCAGTTATGGTTTACCGGGTAGTCAGGATGATGGCCCAGTCGATCCAGCGGATGGAGGTCAAACGACTCTGCCAATGGTTCCAGCAGTGTGCGGTAACTTAAGCCAGGAAAGCCATTCGCATGGGCAAACACTAAACGGGGGCGTTGGGCAGACATGGAGGGCTCGCAGGGTAATAAGGCAGGGAAGCAGCGTGGGGCAGCATCCACGCTATTTAGTAATTAGACAGACTATCATACGTCTGTTTTAACGTGCTCTGCCCCCAGCGTCAATGCCGCAAAAGATTGACGCTATGCTGTCTCGTCAAATAGTTGGCAGCCCCAACTCACTAAGAAATGTATTGTGCGTTTTGGTAGACGCTTCAATTCGCTGATCAATCTCTTTCAGCGTTTTGTGCACCTCACCCAAATCGATTTCTTCCTCGGGTTCAGCGGTGCTGATATAGCGCGAAATATTGAGGTTGTAATCATTCTTCTCGATCTCTTTCATTCCCACACGACGAGCATACCGCTCAACGTTTTCCGGGCGGTTCTGGTAGGTATCGATGATTTTGTCAATGTCTTCAGGGCGCAGGGTATTTTGTCGCTTACCTTTTTCAAAATGCTCCTTGCCACTAGCGTTGATAAACAGCACATCATCGGGTTTCTTGCACTTTTTCAGCACCAGAATGCACACGGGTATGCCCGTCGAGAAAAACAAATTGGAAGGCAAGCCAATGACCGTATCAATATGGCCATCCTTGAGCAGCTTGGTGCGGATACGTGACTCTGCGCCACCACGGAACAGCACACCATGGGGCAAAATAATCGCCATGGTGCCTTCATCACCCAGGAAGTGAAAACCGTGCAGTAAAAAGGCGAAATCTGCCGCTGACTTGGGCGCTAGGCCATGGCTTTTGAAGCGGAAGTCTTCGCCCAGCCTCTCGTTGGGTTCCCAGCGATAGCTAAACGGCGGATTGGCCACCACGGCATCACATTGCAGCTTCTTGGCGGGGTTCATCTCGTTGAGAATATCCCAGTCATTCTCCAAGGTATCACCGTGGTGAATACTGAACTCGGTATCCTTCAAGCCATGCAGCAGCATGTTCATGCGGGCCAGGTTGTAGGTGGTGATATTCTTTTCCTGACCGTAGATCATACCAATGCCGTGAGCGCCCATTTGCTTGCGCACATTGAGCAGCAACGAACCCGAGCCACAGGCGAAGTCCATCACACGGTTGAGCTTTTTCTTTTTGCCGGAAGACGGATCCTGACTATCTAGCGTTACAATGCGCGAAAGAATGGTCGACACCGATTGCGGGGTGTAGAACTCCCCCGCTTTCTTACCGGAACCCGCCGCAAACTGACCGATCAAGTATTCATAGGCATCACCGAGAATATCGCTATCGGTAGAGAACTGCGCGATGCCTTCTGCAATTTTGCTGATAATGGTGCAGAGCTTTTTATTACGCTCTGGGGCACTTCTACCCAGCTTTTCCGAGTGCAGATTAATTTCCGAGAACAGCCCCTGAAACGTGCTGGCAAACGACTCGTTCTCAATATGCTTGAAGCCACGCACTAGGGTTTGTAAAAGCTCAGCGTCTTGAATGCGCGCCTGCTCGGCAATACTGCTCCATAGGTAATCCGGGTGGATCACATAGTGCATCTTGCGACGCATCTGCTTTTCAAACGCAGGCACGTCCTCGGCGTTATCCCGATACCAGACGGATAAAGGCGCACGACGGTCATTGTCTTCCAGTTTAGGGTAGTCAGGCCCTAGCTCTTTTTTAGCGGCTGCCTCGTAGTTATCAGATAAATAACGTAAAAACAGAAACGACAGCATATAGTCGCGGAAGTCATCGGCATTCATCGCACCGCGCAAATCGTCGGCAATGCCCCAGAGGGTTTTACCCAACTGGCTAAGTTGCTCTTTGGTCATGGTTCTATCTACACCTTAATGCTGCGTTCTGTGTTTGAGCTTGTCTTCCAGTGCTTTTAGTTCAGCCTCATCAGCCTCATCAGCCGCAATGGCTTCTTGGGTTTTGCGGCGCTGATCGAAGTCGGCGTAGCGGTCACTGGTCAACCGCTCCATCTGTATATGGCTGATGGAGCCCGCATGGGTCAGCAAAGGAAAGCCATTGCTGGTGATAATGTCGCCGACCCTGGCCTGCCAGAAAGCCATGGGGGTTTCCTGGCGACTCTTGGCGCGCAGCTCAGCGGTTTCTAGAAAGATCACCACCAGCCGGTTGAGGGTGTCGATTTCATCTTCACTCAAATAGTTCTTGGCAATCAGTATATCCTGCTTACGCACTCGGTCGCCTTTCCAGCTGAGCAGCCCGAAATGCGCATCCTCCGGGTTGGCGCGAGCCATGATCAATTCAGCGGCCGTTTGTTGAGTTACCGCATACAACAGTAGGTTCTGCGCACTGGCAAAAAACTGCTGTGTGGCCCGATCAGTCTTGTCGTAATCGCTACTCAGGGCGAACAAATCACGCACTTTCTGGTAGAAGCGCTTCTCGGAGGCCCGGATATCGCGGATACGCGCCAGCATCTCATCGAAGTAATCCGGACGGCCATCGGGATTCTTCAGGCGCTCATCATCCATGACGAAGCCCTTGGTCAGATACTCGCTAAGCACGGTGGTGGCCCAGCGGCGAAACTGTACGCCTCTGGGCGACCGCACCCGGTAGCCCACCGCCAGAATGGCGTCGAGGTTGTAGTGCGCAACACGGTACTTCTTACCGTCGGTGGCAGTTGTCAACCAATAGTTGACAACTGAATCCTGCTCCAACTCTTCCTCAGCGAAGATAGCTTTGAGATGTTTGGCGACATTCTGCTTGGTGGTAAGGAACAGCTCCGCCATTTCCAGTTGGGTCAACCATACAGTGTCATTGTTCGCCCGCAGCTGAATTTGGCTCCGTCCGTCTTCGGTGGTGTAGATAATTAGCTCACTCATACGCCCCCTCATCCTTGGCTGGAAACAGCTCCGGGTTAAAGCGATAGTTGGCCATAAAGTCGCGCAGGATTTTGCGAAAGTACTCTTTATTTTCCGGCAACATTTCCTGGGGTTCATAAAGTGAATAGTTACCGTGGCTCAGCACATTCACCAGCCGAGCATGAAGAATGCCATCAGGGTCGTCATTGCCCTGCTTAATACAGGCAGAAAAGTTCTTGAAGCCATGGAAAGTGGCGGTTCTTTCCAGAATGCTGCGCAGAATATTGAAGTGGTAGGTATACACTTGCCCCGACTCAGCCACCTCATGTAACTCTTTTAGCAAGGCTACATGGTGGAAGAACGGTGTGGCTCCCGTGTAGCGCAGAGAATAGCCACCAGAAGCGCTTTCTTTGCTAAGAAAGTAAGGGTGGGCTTTTTTTGTCTCGCTCAGCTCATTCCACATCACATTGAAAAACAGTGTGTGGTGAGATGAAATTACCGCTTTTATCTTACTATCACGGCTTTTCAGCAGCTGAGCCAGATGGCTAGCCACGGCAATCGCATTATGATCGTCCAGTGATGAAATAGGGTCATCGATATAGAGGTATTTTACCCAGTCATAAGCTTCTTGTTCGTCCACTGCCAGTTGAGCAACGGCTAGAAAAAAACACCAAACAAAGATATTTTCCTCACCGCGTGAAACCTTGATGTTCTCGATAGTGTCCGTACCGTCACCCGTTAGCACCTCACGAACAAAGTTAATCACGCCTTTTTCGTAATCAATATAAAAATCAAAATCTGCATAACGCCGCAACAGTGGGCGGATGCGGTTCTCCATTTCCAGTTCTTGCAGGCCACTGAAGAACTGTGAGTCGGTGTTCATTCGCAGCACGCGCTGCGCATCCCCATCGAGATCGTTATCCCAGCTAAACAAGTCTTCGGTAAAAGCGTTGAAATAGAGAGTATCGCGCTCGTCCTGGTTACCTAGTTCCTTGAAGGCCATCGAGAGACGCGTCTTGCCAGTACCGTTATAGGCGAACAGCAGCACATACTTTTTTTGCTCTAGCTTCTCGCGCAGATGAGCTGCAGTTTCATAAAGGCTAGCGAACTCAGTCACTGCATTACTCATGAAACAACGGCCTCCACACTAGGAAAGAGCTGCTGCATCAACCCTTTTTTATGAGTTTTTAAGGCGTCGAGCTTTTCAATGTGGGCGGAAACCAATGCATCGAGGGAAGAGAGGCAATTGGCAATCATGTGTTGCTCTTCAAGGCACGGAAGCCTAATCGAGAATTCTTTTAGAATCGTAGTCGTCAAATTATTGTAGATCCCGCCATGAGTAGCAGAGCTATTAAATACTCTTTGAAGATTAATCAAACAATAATAGAGGTAATTGACATCTATCCTGTGAATATCAATATCAATTAAAGCAATAAAACCATCGTGTATGCATGCATCAACAGCAAGAAAGCTTGGGATTCCTACATCGCCCGAGCATATAATCGTCAACGTACCTTTCTCGCATAAGCGGCTCAACTTGGCACCTTCTTTCGTCAAAAAATCAATGCACGGTGTTACCCACTTTCCGTCTCGCGAAACGTCCTGCCCCATCAATCGAGGAATATCACCGCCATAGAATTTTGGATCATTTCTAGGTCTTGGACTTGCTCCTCGAATAATTTTACTCAAATCTTGTAACTGGTTAGTCTTCCATTCTCCTCGCCCCTGAAACTCAGGAAAGCGCAGACGGGGAACCGTTTCGCCTTCGCGGGGGAAGAGTTGCTGCATCAGCCCTTTTTTATGCGTTTTGAGAGCATCGACTTTTTCCGCTTGCGCGGCGATCCGCGCATCAAGAGACGAAAGGCAATCGGCAATTTTTTGTTGTTCTTCTCTGTCAGATGGATAACAGATTTTTATGCGTGAAAGCCTTCCAGAAGAGATACCCAGCACCTTAGCGCCCTGGGCTTCCTTCTTGATTTGTTCACGTATTGCACCGGACTTAAACAAATATCCACCGAAGCGGATAACCAAATGGTTAGTTAGCTGTCTTGCAAGTATGGTATGAAGACCAGAAACTATCTTTTCATTGCAGGTATTTACAATCTCAATGCTCTTTCCCACATCCTCCATATCTTCGGACGCATCGGCAAAAACCAAGTCACCTTCAATACAATAGCTTTCGGCTCGAATTCGTTCTACTGATTCAGTGCCATTTATAAACGGTACAACTTCGTTAGCTACATCAAATAGCGTGGCAAACTTTGTGTGAATATCACCATAATGAATATTCTTTACATCGCCTTTGGTGTAATTCAGCTTATCTCTTGAAAGCGTGTTTGTTGGGTAAAACCCATACAGATCACTCATACCGGCTTTCGCCCACTCCCCTGCATTCCGAAACTCAGGAAAACGCAGGCGGGGTATCAGTGCTTGTTTCTCGCCCATTACTCCTCCAGCCCATCAGGATTTTTAATTGCTTTTTTCTCTGCGGATGTCAGCCGACGCTCGACTTTCCTCACATCCTCCGCAGGTGGCAGGCTTTCTGGGCGGATACCTCGATCAATCAAGGTTTGGCGCACGGCTTGGTTATTGGTGACATGCTCTTGCGAAATCTGTGGCTCGCGGCTCATCGACTGTCCACGTGCGTTGTGAATAGTGATCTCAGTGGCAAAGTCTTTGGCTTTGAGAATAATTGTGGGAGCAAAGTCCGCCAGCGGGCGATTATCGGGCACCTGCCACTGGGCTTTCATCGACTTGGTGTTTTTGCCGAACAAGGCGGTATCACCTTTGCTACGGATCAAGGCAAAATTCTGGCTGCCACCGGTTTGCTCAAAGATGACATCCGACAGCTCTTTTTCAGTTGCAGAGAGTTTCTTGCGCGCTGACACCCGCTCCGCTTCCAACAAGCGCTGCTCAATCAACTCTGCCTTGCGAGTTTGCATGGCAAAGTAGGTTTGGGCGAAGGCAATTTCCTGTTTTCTTGGATCGCCATTTTGAGCAATGAGATAGCAGGCATACCGCGTGAGAATGATATCGCTGATCTCACGCTGGCTGCCGGAGCCCAGCTCGACCATTTTCCCGACGTCGGCAAAATGGTCAGAGATGGCATAAGTAGAAAGCTCACAAGCAGTTTTAGCTTTGGATATCACCGTTTGAAAGTTATCCCATTTTCCATAGCCCAGCAGGTGTTGGAGATCCCTGGCCAACCAAAACTCCACTCCGTTTTCCGTCTGCTGGGCGTGTCCTTCGAAACTCTCCGTCAGCGTTTGAATCAGTTCATTTTTCATTGTGTGCTCCTTGCTTGCTATTCATACGCCGCCAACCCGGAAATTTCGCGCCCTTGGGCCTGCTTCTTCAAAAAGGGCACTAACTCTTCCATCAGCGCCAGTTCGGCTTTGCTGCGTGCTTTCCAGCCCAGTTCCAGCGGTTCAAACAAGTCACTTAGGCGTTCACCATCAAAAATCATGCGGTCGAAAATTGCGTCAACAAAGGCTTTCAGTGCATCTGCCTGCAAGCCGTGCCTTACCGCTAGCTCACTTATCTCGCCGTCCGCTTTTTGTGCTTTGAAGGCCTGGTAACCATCGCGTATCGCGTGTTCGCTTAAGCCCTCACCTGCCTGCAAGCTGTTGATGTAGGCAACAATATCATCGCGCTCTTCCATCAGGTTGCTGCTGGCAGAGAGCATGTTGACCAGCTGCGTGCGGCTCATACTCTGTTTGCCGGATTCTTCCTGACTAAAACGGGCTATAAGCCCCATGATGTAGTCGTAGTCAATCAGCGCCGAGGAGAAGAGCACAAATTCAAAATCTAGCTGATCAATGTCTGTCTGTACCTCGCTGGCCTCTTCGCCACTTTTACCTTGCTGAGCCTTAAGGCGTTGTGCGGTTTCCAGATACGATCCTCGTAATGCTTTCAGCTGCTCCTCAGGCAAGAGGGCGTTGATTTTCTCTACTTGCGCTTCATCAAGGTCGGTGTATTGATCAAGCTGTGTTTTCAAGCGCTGGACTTCTTTAAAGCGATTAACGAACTCGGTACGTGCCGCGTCGCCCTTGAGGTTGTAAACGCCTTCAGGCTCCATCACCTTGCTGGCCTCGTCACCGCTTCCTAGCTCGTCGACCACGCCTTTTTCTGCCATAAACGCTTCTATCGCCGCCACGGCTTCTTCGTACTTTTCAATCACCTTGGGGGCAGGATCAACCAGCCAGATTTCGCGGGAGCGGCTGGTGTCCTCGCCAGAAAAGAGCGCGATAGCTGTATCCACCGATGCTTGCTGGCCGCGGAAATCAAGAATATTGCCATAAGGCTTGGTGTCATTAAGCACGCGATTAGTGCGAGAAAACGCCTGAATCAAGCCATGGTGCTTGAGGTTTTTGTCCACATATAAGGTGTTGAGGTACTTGGAATCGAAGCCTGTGAGCAGCATATCCACCACTATGGTGATATCGATCTTGTTTTTGTGGGGATAATCACTGTTGGCGTATTGCTGATCTTTGATGCGCTGCTGCACATCCTGATAATACAGGTCAAATTCGTTAATGCTGTGGTTGCTGCCATATTGCGTGTTGTAGTCAGCAATGATGGTTTTGAGCGCCGCTTTCTTTTGTTCAGGCTCTTGCTGGTTATCGGCTTTTTCCTGGGGCAGATCTTCCTGCAGTTGCTTAACGTCTTTGTTACCTTCAGCAGGCGGAGAGAACACGCATGCGATGTTCAGTGGTTGGTACGCTGGATCTAATCCCTGGCGCTCCGCCTGTAGTTGCTTAAACAGCTCGTAATACGCAATGGCATGGTTAATGGAGGCCGTCGCCAGTATCGCGTTAAAGCGCCGCTGGTTAGTGGCGGCGTTGTGCTTACTTAGAATGGCCTCAACCACCGCCTGCTGGGTAATGTTCTCGCTGGGTTTAGCGGGTTGCTTTTTGTCAGCACGGCTTCCTTCAGGTACCTGCTGGTCTGCGTTTTCCTTCTTACCCTCGTGCTTGAAGTAGTCAATATGAAAACGCAGCACATTTTGATCTTCAATCGCATGAGTAATGGTGTAGGCGTGCAGGCGCTTTTCAAAAATGTCTTCAGTGGTTCGGTAAGACCCGACGGTGCCATCAATCTGCTTATAAGTTGCGTTGTCTTCAAATATGGGAGTACCTGTAAAGCCAAACAGTTGCGCCCTGGGAAAGAACGCCTTGATAGCTTTATGGTTATCGCCAAACTGGGAACGGTGGCATTCATCGAAAATGAACACAATGCGCTTGTTGCGCAATGGCTCTAGGCGCTCTTTGTAGGTGAGTCTGCCGTTCTCTTTATGCTGCTGGTTGCGCTTGCTGTTTTCATCCAGTGCTAACCCCAGCTTTTGAATGGTCGTGACGATCACTTTGTCGGCGTAATCTTCAGAAAGCAGGCGGCGCACCAAGGTTTCGGTGTTGGTGTTTTCTTCTACACAGCCTTGCTGGAATTTGTTGAATTCCTCGCGAGTTTGGCGGTCGAGGTCTTTACGGTCGACGACGAACAGGCATTTTTCAATATCGGGATTGTCCTTGAGCAGCGTAGACGCTTTAAAAGATGTCAGCGTTTTACCACTGCCGGTGGTGTGCCAGATGTAGCCGTTCCCACGATTCTGATGGATACAATCGACAATAGCCTTCACCGCATAGATTTGATAAGGCCGCATAATCATCAGCTTTTGCTCACTGGCGACCAATACCATGTAGCGGCTAATCATCTGGCCAAGCGTGCATTTGGCCAGAAAGCTATCAGCAAAATCGTTCAGGTGTTTGATTTTGCGATTATCCTCACCGGCCAATTGATAAATCGGCAAAAAACGCTCATCGGCGTTAAAAGCAAAATGCTGACTGTGGTTATTGGCAAAGTAGTAGGTGTTATGGCGATTACTAACAATAAATAGCTGCATAAAGCACAGCAGCGTATTGGCATAACCGTTACCGAGGTCGTTTTTGTACTGGACAATCTGCTCCATCGCCCGGCGCGGCGTGATACCAATGGATTTCAGTTCGATTTGCACCAATGGCAAACCGTTAATCAGCAGAATCACATCATAGCGGTGGTGGCTGTTATCCGTATTGATGCGCAGCTGGTTGATAACTTCAAAGTCGTTTTTACACCAATCCTTGAGGTTAACCAGCATGTAATCCAACGGCGTGCCATCTTCACGCTGGAAATGGCCGTATTCACGCAGTGTCTTGGCAGCCTGGAAAACGTCAGCATTGATAATTTCATCGCGCAGTCGGGCAAATTCAGCATCGGTTAACCGAACATAGTTAAGCGCCTCGAATTTTTGGCGGAAATTTTGCTCTAGAGAGACTTTATCGCGAATGTCAGGACGATAAGTGTACTTTAGCTCGTCGAGCTTTTTGATCAGGTGCTGCTCGATTTCGCTTTCTTTTGAAGACATCCTATTTACTCTTTTGTCGCAGCAGCGCAGTGCGCAGGTGGTTTCTTTGCGTGACTCGTTTGATCGTTATCTTGCCTCAAAAAGGCAAACTATGCAGGCTCACTTTGATGAGTAATTCAGCTACGCCTAGTCATTACCTGCACTAAAACAGCGACAGTTGCTGAACGGTGGTTTCTTCTGCCAAGCGGTACCCCACGCCCAATAGCCGAACCGGCCTTTCACCCCGCGACCACCCCACCTTTAACAGCGTTTCAAATTGCTCCAGGTTAGGTGCCGGGTCGGCGTGCTCCACGGTGGTTTGGGTAAAGTCGTTAAACTTCACTTTTACCATTAGCCCACGCACAGCGGGCGCGGGCTCTAGCCTGGCATATCGCTGCTCTAAGTCGTTGAGCAAGTCAGGCAGCTGCTGGCGGCAAGCTTCTAGCGTAGGCAAGTCTTGGGAGTAGGTTTGCTCGGTGCTGATCGATTTACGCTCACGGTGGGTTTTCACCGGCCGCTCGTCGCGCCCATAGCTAAGTTCGAACAGCCGATGCCCGAAGCGGCCAAACTGTTCGACCAGCTCAGTCAGCGGGCGAGCGCGCAAATCTCCGCCGGTATGAATACCCAGCCCTGCCAGTTTTTCAGCGGTGCGTGGCCCAACCCCGTGAATCTTTTTTACCGGCAGCTGCTGCACAAAGCTATCAATCTGGTCTGGGGTGATGACAAACAGGCCATCGGGTTTGCGCCAGTCGCTGGCGATCTTGGCCAGAAACTTATTCGGCGCTACACCCGCCGAAACGGTAATACCCACGTCGCGGCTCACCCGCTGGCGAATCGCTTCGGCCATTAGCGTAGCACTGCCGTGGTGCAGCGTGACCTCGGAAACGTCTAAAAAGGCTTCATCCAACGAGAGCGGCTCAATCAGTTCGGTCACATCGCGATATATCGCAAATACTTGGCGTGCCACCGCTTTGTATTTGGCCATATCGCCACGGATTACCGTTAAATGCGGGCAGCGCTTAAGCGCCTGAGCCATGGGCATGGCGGAGTGGATGCCAAACTTACGGGCAGGATAATTGCAGGTGGCGACCACCCCGCGCTGCTCAACGCTGCCGCCTATCGCAATAGGCACATCGCTAAGCGCCGGGTTATCGCGCATTTCTACCGCTGCGTAGAAGCAGTCACAGTCGCAATGGATAATTTTGCGCACAGGCTAGCCTTGCCTCCGCCTGTAAAAAATCACAGTTTATCACAAGGCATGCTGTAGCGATGATGAGCGGCAAACCCCGCTGATTTAAATCACGTGCCGCAGAACGTGCGCAGTACCTGCTCGTTTTCTGTTGCCGGCGCGGCTAAGCGGCGCGCGCCTTCGGATTCATCATAAGGGTGAGTGACCACCGCCAGTAGGGTGTGAAACGGCGCAAAATCGCCTTCATACGCCGCATCAATAACTTCCTGTATACGGTGGTTGCGGGGAATGATCACCGGGTTGGCGCCCCGCATAATGGCTAAGCGCTCGCTGTTTTGGCTGGCCGCCTGCTCTGCTTGCCAGGTAGCTAACCATACTGCTAGCTCACTGGGCTGGGTGGTTAGCGCCAGCAGCGCCTCTTTGTGCTGCTCACTTGAGGTTTCTGCGTAATGCGTTAGTGCGTCAAACGTGGCGGTCATATCCATACGCCCTTGATGCATGCGGCTTTCCAGCCCTTTCATTAGCGGCTCGGCTTGGTCACTGTCCGCCGTAAGACCGAGCTTATTTGCATGCAGGCGGCGCTGTTCGGCATCAAATAGCGGCTCAAAGCGACGTATAATATCGGTGGCCTGCGCCACCACCGCATCGCCCTCTTCACGCATCAGCGGCAGCAGGGTTTCGGCAAAGCGGGCAAGATTCCATTGGGCGATAGCGGGCTGGTTGTCAAACGCATAACGGCGCCCCTGATCAATCGAGCTAAACACCTTTTGCGGGTCAAACTGCTCCATAAACGCGCAGGGGCCATAATCAATTGTTTCCCCGGCAATGCTGCAGTTGTCGGTGTTCATCACGCCATGAATAAAGCCAAAGCTCATCCATCGTGCCACCAGTGTGGCTTGCCGAGCGACAACCGCTTCTAACAGGGCGAGGTAGGGGTCTTCGGCACTGGCTGCTTCGGGATAGTGGCGCGCAATAACGTGATCTGCCAGCGCTTTAAGTGCCTGCTCGTCCCGTCGCACGGCGGCAAACTGGAAGGTGCCTACGCGAATATGACTGCTGGCCACACGGGTAAATACTGCGCCGGGTTCGGGTAATTGGCGAACCACTCGCTCACCGGTCGCCACTGCCGCCAAGGCGCGGGTGGTTGGTACACCGACCGCGGCCATAAACTCACTGACGAGATACTCCCGCAGCACCGGGCCCAGCGGCGAACGGCCATCACCGCCACGGGAAAACGGCGTGCGGCCGCTGCCTTTTAGCTGCACATCACGACGTACCCCCTTCTGGTCAACCACTTCCCCCAACAGCAGGGCGCGGCCATCGCCCAACTGCGGTACAAAGTTGCCAAACTGGTGTCCTGCGTAGCCCAGCGCCCGAGGCTCAGCGCCTGGCGGTAGCTGGTTGCCGCTAAACCATTGGGTAAGGGTGGCATCATCAGGTTTGTCCTTCATACCTAGCGTTTCCGCCAAGGGTTCATTAAACGCAATCAACGTGGGGTGGCTCACTGGCATAGGCTGACAAGCAGCCCACAGTGGCTCGGGAAGCGTTGCAAACTGGTGTTCAAATGGCAGCACAGGGGCCTCCGCTTTTAAAATAGTCGCCTAGAGAATACCCTAGCAGCTTACTCAAGTAATTGGCGATAACATGCCGCAGACGAAACCACCAACCAATGGTATGGCCCCGGTTGAGGGCGACGATTTAACACCGCTTATACGGGATTTTTATTGCAGGGATACGCTTAAGGTTGCCCACGACTTACTGGGCTGCCATTTAGTACGCCAATATGAAGGCGAACTCATGGTAGCGAAGATTGTGGAAACTGAAGCGTACCGTGGGTCGGAAGATTCCGCCTGCCACGCACACCGGCGGAAAACACCAAGAACCGAGGCCATGTTCGGGCCACCGGGGCACGCCTATGTATATCTGGTGTATGGCATGCACTGGCTGCTGAACGTGGTCACCCAGCCAGAAGGCAACCCCTGCGCAGTGCTTATCCGCGCGGTAGAGCCGGTTACCGGCGAAGCCGCTATGCGTGCGCTGCGTGATGTGCGGGGGCGTAACCTGAGCAATGGCCCCGGCAAGCTCTCCCGAGCGCTACGTATTGATAAAGCGCTGTATGGCCATGATATGACTCAACCTAACGCGCTATGGATAACGGCAGGCGAGCCGCCCCACGCCGTTGCCTCTGGCCCCCGCGTGGGTATCGACTATGCCCAGCCCGCCGACCGCGATGCCCCTTGGCGGCTATGGATAGACAACAATCCTTGGGTATCAAAAGCACGTTAACCTCGCGTCAGGCAGGCCACCGCATGTTCTAAAACAGGCGTTAACGGCGCCCGCCACTGATGGGTTAACAGCGCATCCGCCCGGGTGACGCCCAATGAGAGCGAGGCCACCGGCATGCCCATGGCGTGGGCTTCGCGGCAGAAGCGGTAGCCGGAATAAACCATCAACGAGGTGCCCACTGCGAGCACCGCGTTCGCATCTTCAAGCCCCGCCTGAGCAGCTAGCCGCCGAGCAGGGGGCACCACATCGCCATAATAGACCACCTGGGGCTTTAATATCCCTTGGCAGCGCGGGCAGTTAAGTACCTTAAAGCTAGAGAAATCAGTCTCTAAGTCCGCATCGCCATCGGGGGCATGGCGGGCGTCCAGCGCCGCAAAATAGGGATTCATCCTAGCCATTTCGCTGTGCATGGCGTGGCGCATCATTTGATACTCACACGCCATACACGCCACTACGTCTGCCCTACCGTGCAGGTCGATTACTTTTTTAGAGCCCGCTCGCTGGTGTAGACGATCCACATTTTGCGTTACCAGTAGCTCCACATGGCCCATCGCCTCAAGCGCTGCCAACGCCCGGTGGGCGCCGCTCACCTGGGCTTCACGCATGGCTTTAAAGCCCACCAGCGCCCGCGCCCAGTAGCGCTGGCGCACGGCGAGTGATGCCATAAAATCGCCGTGCTGCACCGGCGGCGGCCGCTTCCACTGCCCATCAGCATCCCGATAATCAGGAATGCCGCTGTCAGTACTTACCCCTGCCCCGGTAATCACCCACAATTTAGAATGGCGTTCGATAAAATCCGCCAACGCTTCCCCCGCTTTCGCGGTGCTAATTGTCATTTCCACGGCCTGCGTCAATGGATCACCCTAGGCAATATTGCTACAAGTAAACGATACTGTATGACAATCAAAGCACATGCAATGTGCCCTCGTTTTCAACGTAAGGAGTGTCTCATGCAGTGGGATCACGAGATTATTATTGTTGGCGGCGGCATGGTAGGCGCCGCCTTGGCGGCTCGGCTTGGCCATGCGGGCGTGTCGGTTGGCTTAGTAGAACGTGGCAGCGCCCCAACCCCGCTCAGTGGCGACTATGACCTGCGTATCTCTTCGCTTAATGCCCGCTCACTGGCGTTTGTGAAAGCGAGCGGTACCGAACTTCCTGAGGAACGCTGCTGCCCGTTTCGCCATATTGATGTGTCCAACCAGGACGGCACCGGCCACTCGCTATTTTCCGCCGAAGAGAGCGGCATGGACGACTTCGGTCTCTTTATCGAAAACCGCACGCTGCAGTACGCGCTGTGGCAACGCTTAGCGAACCTTCCCAGCGTTACCTGTTACACCGAGTGCGCACCGCTAAGCACCATGGCAGCCACTACTGGCCGCATGCTGGAGCTGGATAACGGTAAAACCCTAAGCGCCCGCTTGATTGTGGGTGCAGATGGCGCCCGCTCAACGCTTAGAGAGCTTTCGGGCATTAGCATCAGTAGCTACGACTACCATCAGCGGGCGATGATTATTAACGTTGAGACTGAGCTGCCCCAGCAGGATATCAGCTGGCAGGTGTTCACCCCCACTGGCCCCATCGCGATGCTACCCTTACCCGGCCAGCGCGCATCGCTCGTTTGGTACGACAGCGATGAAGCCACCAAAGCCCGCGAGCAGCTATCTGATGAGGCGCTTCAGCACGCCATTGAAACCACCTTCCCCAAACGTCTCGGTAAGCTCACCCGTATCGTTGCACATGCCAGCTTTCCGATTAAACGCCAACACGCCAAGCGCTATATCGGCAAGCGCTTAGCACTGATTGGCGACGCGGCCCATGTGGTGCACCCGCTGGCTGGCCAAGGGTTAAATATTGGCCTGCATGACGCCGACACACTGGCCGAAATTATCATGCAAGGCCGCGACCCCGGCGACTACCTCAACCTACTCCGCTTTGAATGTCAGCGCCGAGCGGCTAACCAAGCGATGATCGCCGCCACCGACAGCTTCCACCATTTATTTACGGGTTCCAGACCGCTGCGCCAGCTGGGCGACCTTAGCCTTCACCTTGCCGAACGCGTACCGCTCGCCAAACGCATGATGATGCAGCAGGCCAATGGGCTAAATCCGTTCAAAATGAGCTGAAATCATCGGGGTGGGTTTTTGCCCCGATACCGTTTCACTAGAGCCTGAAGCTGTTCTGTAAGCGATCTCTTAAAATTATGTAAGCTATCTCTTACGCACGTAAGAGATCCCTGTGACTTGCCTATCTGGGCTTGTCTCGGGCCTCGTTGCCGCTATCCTAATCCGTTCTTATTTAGCAGATAACGATCCAAGGAGCGGCGCGATGGCGGATAAAACGGGCCTGCAGTTTACCCTGACCCTACCCGGGGTGGATGATACCGCCGTGGTGCGTTTTACCCATCGTGAAGCCCTCTCTGAGCCGTTTACCCTCTCCGTGGACTTTGCCAGCCGTACCCACGACCTGTCGCCCACCGACTGTTTGGATCAGGAGGCGACGCTTAGCATTTGGCAGGACGGCGAACCGCTGCGCCGTGTGCATGGGGTGATCGCAGAGCTGCATCGCGGCGATCGCGGTCATCGGCGCAGCTTTTATCGGGTCGAGATTCGCCCTGCGCTGTGGCGGTTATCCCTGCGCCATAATTCGCGCATCTTTCAGGACGCCTCGCCTTACGATGCGATTACTACGCTAGCCAGCGAGCGCAGCCTCACCGATATCGGCTTTGCCACCACCCGCACGCCCCTGGATCGCGAGTTTTTGGTGCAGTACCGCGAGACCGACCTGGCCTTTATCGAGCGCGTGGCCGCCGAAGAGGGGTGTTTCTATTTCCATGCGTTTGAGAACGTCGAAGGGGGTAAACACTCGTTAGTGTTTGCTGACGCCACCGTGGTACTGCCCAGCATAGGCGAGCGCGTCTACCACGGTCGCGCCGGGGGCACCCCGCCCCGACGCCACGTACGCAAGTTGCGCCAGGCCAGCCGGGTACGTCCCGCCTCGGCGATGCTCAAAGATTACACCTTTAAGAATCCGCCCTACGCGCAGCTCCACGAACACCACGCCCCAAATCTAGGCGAACACGCCCAGCGGGAAGATTACGAACACTTCGATTATCCCGGCCGCTATAAGAAGGATGCGTCCGGTAAGCCGTTTACCCGCCACCGCTTAGAATCCCTACGGGCCGATGCCCTCACCGCTGAAGCCGAGAGTGACCTGCCGGAACTTGCCCCCGGTATCTGTTTTACCCTCACCGACCACGATATCGATAGCCTTAACCAGGCGTGGCAGGTGGTCTCGGTGGTGCACCACGGCGAACAGCCCCAGGCGTTGGAAGAGGACGGTATGGCGAGGGGCGGTAATGGCAGTAGCTCTGCCCAGTCAGGCGAGCTAATGACCCGTTACCACAACGACGTGGTGATCATGCCCAAGGATCAAACCTTCCGCCCGGTGCCTAATCCCAAGCCGCGCGTGGATGGCCCCCAGGTGGCCTTTGTGGTGGGGCCGGAAGGTGAAGAGATCTACTGCGACGAACACGGCCGGGTCAAAGTCCAGTTCCCCTGGGACCGCTACGCCGAACCCAATGAAACCGCCAGTTGCTGGGTGCGGGTGGCCCAAGGCTGGGCAGGCGGCGGCTACGGCAGCATGGCGATTCCCCGTATCGGCCACGAGGTCATTGTCTCGTTCCTAGAGGGCGACCCCGATCAACCGCTGGTCACCGGCCGCACCTACCACGCGGTCAACACGCCCCCGTACCCGCTGCCGGAACACAAAACCCGCACGGTGATCCGCACCCAAAGCCACAAGGCCGACGGCTTTAACGAACTGCGCTTTGAAGACGAAGCGGGCGAAGAGCAGATTTGGCTCCACGCCCAAAAAGACCTGGAGCTATTAACCCTTAACGACCGTACCGAGGAGATCCGCCGGGATAGCCACCTTAAGCTGCATCGCAACCGACTCAGTGAGATCCATAACGACGATCACCTCACCGTACACGGTAAACGGCACACCCTGATCAAAGGCGATGACCACCTTCAGGTGGATGAGAGCCGCCATGAAGTCTACGGGGAGTCCCAGCTGGTGGAGACCGGCCGCGAGCTGCACCACAAGGCGGGCAACCAGATTGTCTTGGAAGCCGGTAGTGAGATCACCCTGAAGGCGGGCGGCAGCTTTATCAAGCTCGACCCGGGCGGGGTGACTATTGTCGGCCCCCAGGTCAAGATCAACTCCGGCGGTAGCCCTGGGCGCGGCCAGGGCCACGCCATTGTGCTGCCCCGCTTACCCTTTGAGGCCGAGCCCGAGGAGAGCGAGGACGTCACCCTTGAACCACACCAGACCCCGCTGTTAACCAGCGACATTACAGCCGCCACGCCGCTAGCGCTGGACGATATCGATATTACCGATGGCCTGGCCGATGATTGCAGTGCCTGTGAGCCCGCGGTGGGTAGCCCGGTCAACCCACTGCTGGGCGCCAAACTGCTGCCCGCGGAGACCGATTTTGCGCTCCCGGCGCCACGGCCGTTTGTGTTTAGCCGTGGCTACCTCTCCAGTAACGGTGAGGTAGGTGCACTGGGACAGGGCTGGTCGCTCCCCGGCGAGTCCCTAGCCATTACCCTCAACGACGACGCCTGCATTGTTCATGATGCCCAGGGCCGTGAGATTACCTTTGGTGCACTGGCTCCCGGTCAGTCGCGTTTCTCGCCCACCGAGCAGCTGTGGATACGGCGTGGGGGCGCCTCAACCACTGAAGAGAGTCACGCGCCCCGCTGGCAAGCGTTAGACGAAACGCTGCGCAGTGATCCTGAGCGTATCGTGCTAAGCGATGCCAGTGGGCTTTACTATATTTTTGCCAGCTCCGGCGCTAGTGCTGTAGGCACTAGCGCTACAGAATCGAGTTCTGTAAGAGAGGGTTCTGCTGGCGATTCCAACCGCTGGCCCTTAATCGAAGAGCGCGACCGCAACGGCTATGCCACCCAGTACCGTTGGGAGGGGGATCTATTGGTGGGGGTGATCGACAGCGCCCAGCGCCACTACCAGTTAGTCTACGATGCCCTGCTTCCTGCTATGCAGGGCGATACCGGCCAACGCTTAACCGGCGTTAAGCTGGTACAGGAACACGACGGTAAGCTAGCGGACGAGTGGCTGGTGCGCTACTCCTATAGCCCGGTGGGTGATTTGATTGCGGTGCGCCACCGCCATGGTGAGGTAGTGCGGGAGTTTGAGTGGCAAGACCATATGCTCACCGCCCACCGGGTACCCGGTGGCATGGAAGCCCACTACAGCTGGGATCGCCACGCCCCGGATGGCCGCGTGGTGGGCCAGCAGGAAGCCGGAGGTTTAGCGCGGACGTACAGCTACCAGGTGGATCACACCCTGGTCACCGATAGCCTGGGCCGGGAGGAGCGCTACCACTTTGTGGGCAGCGGCCCCGGACGCCGCTGGACGGCCCACACCCGCGCCGACGGCTCGCGGATCGAGTTCCGCTACGACCGTGCGGGTCGTAAAATCGCTACCGTGGATCCCCTGGGTCACGAGACGCTAATCGAGCGCGACGACCACGGTCAGGTGATCGCGCAAACCGGCCCGGACGGCACCCGCTGGGCCATGGAGCGGGATGCGCTCGGGCAGCCGATCAGTATCGAAGGCCCCGAGGAGCAGCGCTGGCAGATTCAGCGTAATGAGCTCGGCCACCCACTAGAAGTTACCGGGCCGGAAGGCACCACCGCCTTCGCCTATGACAATGCCGACCTGCCCAACCGCCCTACCACCGTCACCGATGCAGGCGGGGCCACCCATCAGCGCGAGTGGAACGCCCTGGGCCAGGTCACGGCCCAGATCGACTGCTCCCAGCAGCGTACCGAGTACGCCTACGACCGAAACGGCTATCTGGCCAGCGTGACCAATGCCCTGAACGAGACCACCCGCACCCAGCACGACAAGATGGGTCGCCGCATCGCCACCCAGCTCCCCGATGGACTCTACTGGCACCACCATGTGGATGCCCTTGGGCGTTTGGTAGAGCTGGAAGGCCCCCAAGGGTTTAGGCAACAGTTCTTCTTTGATGATCACGGCCGCCCGGTGCAGCGCATCGAGGCCGATGGTAGCCAGCAGTTTACCGCTTACGATGACATTGGCCGCTTGAGCGAGCTGACCCTGGGCAACGGCGCGGTGTATCGCTTTGCTTATGACGACATGGATCGCTTAGCCAGCGAGACCGGCCCCGATGGCCGGGAGCAGCAGTACCGCTACGATGACGCCGGACGACTGATCGAGCGCATTGAGACCAACCGAACAGGCCCCGACGGCCAGCCGCTGGTCACCCGTTACGACTATGACGAAGCCGGTCGCCTCACCGCCCGACACCTGCCTGCCACCGAACAAGCCCCGGCCAGCACGGAGCAGTACCAGTGGGGTGCCAATGGGCAACTCATTAGCGTCACCAACGATCATGGCGAGGTGACCTTTAGCTACGACCACGCCCAGCGGTTGATCGGCGAACAGCAGCGGCACATCGCAAACGCTGAAGGTAGTAGTTGGACATGGCAACATCAGCACACGCTCACCGCCACCGGCGCGCCCCAGGCCAGCCAGTTCGGGGATCTCCCCGCGCTCAACTGGCACACCTACGGCAGCGGCCACCTGCATGGCCTAAGTGCCCCCGGCCTGGACCTGGAAATCGCCCTGAAACCCGATGCCCTGCACCGGGAGACCCAGCGCCGACTCAGCACCGATGCCAATGCGCACAATCAGCCGCTGGTGCTGGAGCGCGGATACACCAATCTCGGCCAGCTGGATCACCTCACCCTGCGCAGCCAGGACACCACCAGCCAGCAAACCTATCAATATGACGCCCTGGGCCGGATGAGTTTCCGTAGCCTGGAAGGTGATCCCGCAGAAAAAGTGATTGCTTACAGTTACGACGCCGCTGGGCGTTTGATCGGCAGCCAGCACGGCGACAATGCCCACCGCTACAGCGTGGATGCGGCAGGTAATCGGTTAGCGGCACCATCAGCAGAGAGTCCAACGCCGAACACCACCAACCAGCTGGCTCAACTCAACGGCACCCGCTACCGCTACGACGGCGCAGGTAACCTGATCGAACGCCAGCAGCCCAACGGCGAACGCTTAACCCTGGGCTACGACGGCGCCAACCGCTTGGTACATCTCACTCATGCCAGCGAACTGGGCTACACCCGCGAAGCCACCTACCGCTACGATGGGCTAGGAAGGCGCATCAGCAAAACCGTGCGCCACACCAACGGCACCACCGCCACCACCCACTACGGTTGGGACGGTGATCGCATCGTGCGGGAAGAAACCGACAACCAGCGCACTACTGTAGTGTATGAGCCGGGCAGTTTTGTGCCCATGCTGAGAATCGATGATACCCAGCAAGGCCAAATCCTCAGCGCCTACATCACCGATGCATTGGGCACGCCCATGCAACTGGTCACCCCCAACGGCCAACCCCGCTGGCTCGCCGAACCCGACGACTGGGCAGCCGTCAAAAACCAACGCGCCGTACGCAACGTTACCCAACCGATCCGGTTCCAGGGTCAGTGGCACGATGAAGAATCGGGGTTTTACTACAATCGCCACCGTTACTACGACCCGCAGCAAGGTAGGTACATCAGCCAGGATCCAATTGGGTTGTTGGGTGGTATGAATTTTTATAACTATACAAAAAGCCCTACAACTAACATAGATCCGATGGGCCTATCTCCTCGTGTATTGATGACGGCAGTCGCTGGAGCCCAAAAAGCAGCGGGCTACGCCAATGATGCTTGGTGCGTAGCTAGTTATACAGCGATAAGCAATAGTACTTCCCAGTTGCCTACTATTGTAGAGCATCAAATAGAAAAAGCTGATGAGGCAAAAGCAAGCAGTATTGCAGGATGTGAATCTGATAGGGAAAATCGACGCGCTTTATTGCTGCCTGATGATGTAATCGAAGGTGAATTTAATGCTTGCGTGGATCGTTCGGAAAGAAGTTACCATAGAAGAGTTCTTGATATTGCCCAAGAGAATAGAACTAGACATTCAAATATCGACGATCAGTTAAGTGAAATTTACAAGAGTTGCCTTGAACCATCTTTTGGTGACCTGGGCATCCCTAATAGTAGAAACAAGGGTATTTAAATGATTTATAAGTCTACCGCTTCGCCAGTAAGCTTAGTAGCAATAGGGCTACTGGCTTCTTTACCACCAATATTTTTTCCTGCTCTAGCGGATTCTACGATGTTCCAGGCTAACTTGGAAAGAACAGGAGTTTACGATGATACGGGGCCGGAGAATTTACCAAAGCTAGCATGGAAGTTTGATGCTGGCTCGCCTGTATTCAGCACACCGCTAGTATATGACGGGATTGTATATTTTACTGACTTTGAGGGCGGAGTTTATGCTGTCAACCAAAATAGCGGCTCACTAATTTGGGAAAAAAACCTAGTGCAGCAGCCTAGCTTTCAGATTACGCTGAATGAAGATTTTCTTCTTGTGGGACGCCGATTTTCTCGGAACGATGATAAAAGTTATTTAATAGCCTTTGACCGATTATCAGGAGAGGAAATCTGGCGGTTTGAGCCTGATGACAAATCAGGTATGGATGCAGCTACAATCTATAACGACATGGTATTTCTAACATCTATGTCTAACAATCTATTTTCTTTGGACTTAGCAACAGGTGAAGAAATCTGGAGACACCCTATTCAAGGGGGTAGCGGACAGCCATTAGTATCGAATGACATACTTTTTTTTCAAGATACCTCACAGAGCATTGATGCGCTGTCAGTTGCGACTGGAAAAAAAATATGGACTTACCCCTCCTCAAGTAATAAGCAAAACTCTTTTAGCACCCCAGCTATAGATGATTGCTGCATTTACTCCATAATTAGCGAAAATGAAGGAGGGATGATAAGTCGAATAAACAAAGATAACGGAGAGCTAATAGCTGAGTTTCCTATAGAATATTCAAGTATGTCATCTATCAGTTTAGCTAATGACATTGCTTTCTTCGGCGACGATGGCGAAGGCTACGCAGGCGCACATGGCTATATGAATGCTATGAATGTCGAAAATGGCGAGCTTATCTGGCGATTTGAAACAGAGGGATTCATAAGAGGTGCTGCTTCTATTGCTGGAGATACTGTCTATTTTGGCAGTGGGGATCACTATATGTATGCCGTTGACCGCCATACGGGCGAAATGAAATGGCGTTATGAAACTGATGCAGGGATTGCTTCCACACCTGCCATCGTCGATGGACGTTTGTATTTTGGCAGTATTGATGGCCATGTGTATGTGTTGGAGTAGCCACGCAGAAATATGTACATAGCACATAAACATTTAAATAATGTCAGTTCCCAATGTAGTTAGCTGCGTCGTGGGTCAACGTTGGACGGCCCACGATCGCGCGGGACGTAAAGTCGCCACAGTTGATCCCCTAAGCTACGAGATGCTGTTTGAGCACGATGCCCTGCTAGGCCAGCCGGTGAGTATCGAAGGCCCCGAGAATCAGCGCTGGCAGATCACACGTAACGACCTCGGCCACCCGCTGGAGGTCACTGGGCCGGAAGGCACCACCACCTTCGCCTATGACAATGCCGACATGCCCAACCGCCCTACCACTATCACCGATGCGATGGGTGCTACCCACCAGCGGGAGTGGAACGCCCTGGGTCAAGCCACCGCCCAGATCGACTGTTCACAGCAGCGCACAACTTATAGTTACGACCGCCACGGCTATCTGGCCAGCGTCACCAACGCCCTAGGGGAAACCACCCGCACCCAGCACGACGAGATGGGTCGCCGCATCGCCACCCAGCTCCCCGACGGGCTCTACTGGCACCACCATGTGGATGCCCTTGGGCGTTTGGTAGAGCTGGAAGGCCCCCAAGGGTTTCGGCAGCAGTTCTTCTTTGATGACCACGGCCGCCCGGTACAGCGCATCGAGGCCGACGGCAGCCAGCAGTTTACCGCTTACGATGACATTGGTCGCCTTAGCGAGCTGACTCTGGGCAACGGCGCGGTGTATCGCTTTGCTTATGACGACATGGATCGCTTAGCCCGCGAGACCGGCCCCGATGGCCGGGAGCAGCAGTACCGCTACGATGACGCCGGGCGACTGATCGAACGTATCGAAGCCAACCGCCCTGGCCCCGACGGCCAGCCGCTGGTCACCCGTTACGACTATGACGAAGTCGGCCGCCTCACCGCCCGACACCTGCCTGCCACCGAACAAGCCCCGGCCAGCACGGAGCAGTACCAGTGGGGTGCCAATGGGCAACTCATTAGCGTCACCAACGATCATGGCGAGGTGGCCTTTAGCTACGACCACGCCCAGCGGTTAATTGGCGAACAGCAGCAACATACCGGATTAGAAGGCGGCAACGGTTGGAGCTGGCAGCACCAGCATAGCCTCACCGCCACCGGTGCGCCCCAGGCCAGCCAGTTCGGCGACCTACCGGCGCTCAACTGGCACACCTACGGCAGCGGCCACCTGCACGGTATGAGCGCCCCCGGCCTGGATCTGGAAATCGCCCTGGAACCCGATGCCCTGCACCGGGAGACTCAGCGCCGTCTTAGCACCAGTGCCAATGAACATAACCAACCATTAATGTTGGAGCGGGGTTACACCAACCTCGGCCAGTTGGATCACCTAACGCTGCGCAGCCCGGACACCACCAGCCAGCAGAGTTATCAATACGATGCCCTGGGCCGGATGAGCTTCCGCAGCCTGCAAGGTGATCCCGCAGAAAAAGTGATCGCTTACAGTTACGACGCCGCTGGGCGTTTGATCGGTAGCCAGCACGGCGATAATGCCCACCGCTACAACGTAGATGCGGCAGGTAATCGGTTAGCGGCACCATCAACAGAGAGTCCAACGCCGAACACCACCAACCAGCTGGCTCAACTCAACGGGGCACGCTATCGCTATGACGGCGCTGGCAACCTGATCGAACGCCAACAGCCTAACGGCGAACGCCTAACGCTTGGTTACGACGGCGCCAACCGCTTAGTGCACCTGATCCACGCCAGCGAATTAGGCTACACCCGCGAAGCCACCTACCGTTACGACGGCCTAGGAAGACGCATCAGCAAAACCGTGCGCCACACCAATGGCACCACCGCCACCACCCATTACGGTTGGGACGGTGATCGTATTGTCAGGGAAGAAACCGAGAACCAGCGCACTACCGTGGTGTATGAGCCTGGGAGTTTTGTGCCCATGCTGCGCATCGACGATACCCAGCAAGGCCCATTAGTCAGCGCTTATATCACCGATGCATTGGGCTCCCCCATGCAACTGGTCACCCCCAGTGGCCAACCCCGCTGGCTCGCCGAACCTGATGATTGGGCTGCCGTCAAAAACCAACGCGCCGTGCGCAACGTCACCCAACCGATCCGGTTCCAGGGGCAATGGCACGATGAAGAATCGGGGCTTTACTACAACCGCCACCGGTACTATGACCCCGAACAGGGCCGTTACATCAGCCAAGACCCCATCGGCCTCAATGGTGGTACGAACCTGTATGGCTACGTGACCAACCCAATAGGCATGATGGATCCGCTGGGGCTGTTTCAATCAGCCATGGGCAGTATCGGTGCAGCGTATGGCTCACAAGCGTTAGCACACGCTGCACCAGCTCCTTTGCCAGATCAAGGCGGCCAAGTACTAACAGGTGGAGATTACAATCCAGGGATCATTGCTTCGATTTTCCCAACAAGAATGTCGGCACTTGCTAAAGATGCAAATCATGGAAGAGCGCTGAGATATCAGGGGGCGACACGTAGTGATATCACACTTCCTGCGGCATCAGGCGCCTTAGGAGCCCCAATGGTAGGTGCAGCTGCACCCGGTGCAGCAAAAATCGCGGCAGGAGCCAGTAGCGCTTTAGCAGCAAGTGCAAATCAGCTTAGCCTGCGTGCTATGTGCAGTGTGGCGACTGTATCGCCGGGTGCGGCTGTCGGAATAGCGAATCCAGGCGTACAAGGCGCGGCTTTAGACTTCATTGATAGCGCGGTGGGAGGAACTAGCCCTACGCCGGACTTTTATGGGGCTGGCGGTTTTTTAATAGACTTCATCACAAGCCCCAAAGAGGCTTTGAGATGAAAAAATATCAAGAAAAACTACTAAGAAAGGCTAAAAAAATTAATTTTGGCTTTTTGCTCCTTGGAGTACTGTCAATAGCTGCTGGTATAAATGTTTTTTTCACAGGAGAAATAGGGAGGGGAGGGGTATTAAATGATGAAAATCTAAGAAAAATTTACTCCATTTTGTTAGTAGCTTTAGGGATTGCAACTCTGACTTTTCTTACAAAAAAAAAGGATCAGTAATAAAAAGTTAATCACATGCCTGCGTTAAACATACTTGGCCGGGAGAAGCGCTACCACTTTGTGGGCAGCGGCCCCGGCCGCCGCTGGACGGCCCACACCCGCGCCGACGGCTCGCGGATCGAGTTCCGCTACGACCGTGCGGGTCTCAAGATAGCGACGGTGGATCCGTTGGGTCATGAGACATTGATCGAACGGGATGACTACGGCCAGGTAATCGCCCAGACCGGCCCGGACGGCACACGCTGGGCCATTGAGCGGGATGCGCTCGGGCAGCCGATCAGTATCGAAGGCCCCGAGGAGCAGCGCTGGCAGATTCAGCGTAATGAGCTCGGCCACCCACTAGAAGTTACCGGGCCGGAAGGCACCACCGCCTTCGCCTATGACAATGCCGACCTGCCCAACCGCCCTACCACCGTCACCGATGCAGGCGGGGCCACCCATCAGCGCGAGTGGAACGCCCTGGGCCAGGTCACGGCCCAGATCGACTGCTCCCAGCAGCGTACCGAGTACGCCTACGACCGAAACGGCTATCTGGCCAGCGTGACCAATGCCCTGAACGAGACCACCCGCACCCAGCACGACAAGATGGGGCGCCGCATCGCCACCCAGCTCCCCGACGGGCTCTACTGGCACCACCATGTGGATGCCCTTGGGCGTTTGGTAGAGCTGGAAGGCCCCCAAGGGTTTAGGCAACAGTTCTTCTTTGATGATCACGGCCGCCCGGTGCAGCGCATCGAGGCCGACGGCAGCCAGCAGTTTACCGCGTACGATGACATTGGCCGCCTTAGCGAGCTGACCCTGGGCAACGGCGCGGTGTATCGTTTTGCTTATGACGACATGGATCGCTTAGCCAGCGAGACCGGCCCCGATGGCCGGGAGCAGCAGTACCGCTACGATGACGCCGGGCGCTTGATCGAACGCATTGAGACCAACCGAACAGGCCCCGACGGCCAGCCGCTGGTCACCCGTTACGACTATGACGAAGCCGGTCGCCTCACCGCCCGACACCTGCCTGCCACCGAACAAGCCCCGGCCAGCACGGAGCAGTACCAGTGGGGTGCCAATGGGCAACTCATTAGCGTCACCAACGATCATGGCGAGGTGGCCTTTAGCTACGACCACGCCCAACGCTTAATCGGCGAACAGCAGCAACATACCGGATTAGAAGGCGGCAACGGTTGGAGCTGGCAGCACCAGCACAGCCTCACCGCCACCGGTGCGCCCCAGGCCAGCCAGTTCGGCGACCTACCGGCGCTCAACTGGCACACCTACGGCAGCGGCCACCTGCACGGTATGAGCGCCCCCGGCCTGGATCTGGAAATCGCCCTGGAACCCGATGCCCTGCACCGGGAGACTCAGCGCCGTCTTAGCACCAGTGCCAATGAACATAACCAACCATTAATGTTGGAGCGGGGTTACACCAACCTCGGCCAGTTGGATCACCTAACGCTGCGCAGCCCGGACACCACCAGCCAGCAGAGTTATCAATACGATGCCCTGGGCCGGATGAGCTTCCGCAGCCTGCAAGGTGATCCCGCAGAAAAAGTGATCGCTTACAGTTACGACGCCGCCGGTCGCTTAATCGGCAGCCAGCACGGCGATAATGCCCACCGCTACAACGTGGATGCGGCAGGTAATCGGTTAGCGGCACCATCAACAGAGAACCCAACGCCGAACACCACCAACCAGCTGGCTCAACTCAACGGCACCCGCTATCGTTACGACGGCGCTGGCAACCTGATCGAACGCCAACAGCCCAACGGCGAACGCCTAACGCTTGGTTACGACGGCGCCAACCGCTTAGTGCACCTGATCCACGCCAGCGAATTAGGCTACACCCGCGAAGCCACCTACCGCTACGACGGCCTGGGAAGGCGCATCAGTAAAACCGTACGCCACACCAACGGCACCACCGCCACCACCCACTACGGCTGGGACGGTGATCGCATCGTGCGGGAAGAAACCGAGAATCAGCGCACTACTGTAGTGTATGAGCCTGAGAGTTTTGTGCCCATGCTGAGGATCGATGATACTCAACAGGGCCAATTAGTCAGCGCCTATATCACCGACGCTCTCGGCACACCAATGCAAATGGTCACCCCCAACGGCCAACCCCGCTGGCTCGCCGAACCCGACGACTGGGCGGCCGTCAAAAACCAACGCGCCGTGCGCAACGTCACCCAACCGATCCGGTTCCAGGGTCAGTGGCACGATGAAGAGAGCGGGCTTTACTACAATCGCCACCGTTATTATGACCCGCAGCAGGGGCGGTATATTAGTCAGGATCCGATTGGGCTCAATGGTGGTACGAATCTATATGGTTACGTGGTGAATCCTACCGACATGGTGGATCCGTTGGGGTTGTTTGATCGCCCAGGGGATATTGATCAATCTCGTCGCCGAGGGCGTCGCCCAGGCGATCAATCTAGTCGGCCAAGAGGACGTACCGGCAATCCCTACTCTCGCTTTCCACCTGCACCTAGATCAAATTTAGAAAAGATGGGGAACTGGGGATTAAATAAGGCCTGGGACAAAGTTACTAGTGGGCTTTCCAAGATCGATACTGCTACTGGGGCGGTGTTAAAAGCCCACCCGGTCAAAGTTTTACTCGGTGGCCTACTCACGCCCAGCGAAATAAGTGTTAAGCAATCCAGATATTATGACCTAGATGATGATGGTCTTTCGGATAGACACTTTGAAGCTGGGATGTGTGTTCCGGGAGAAAATTAAATGCCTAAGAGAAAAACCCTTTATAGCTGGGAAAGTAGATGGGCAGGAGTATTGGTGATGCTACCAGCCCATATTATTCACTTGCTTTGCTTGATGAGGTCTTCTGGCTTTCTTCAAGTGATTCTTTTTATAATGCTTTTTTTTTCTTTCTCTCCATTTTATAGAGTTTTCTTTATAGCTAGGCCATCATTTATTAAATCCATCCCTAGGATGGGCGTTGTAGTACTTATCTGGCTATTACTGCCGGCCTTATTTTTTTATGCCTATTGATAGGCTGAAAATGTGGCAATAAAGAACGCAACATGGATGTTACACCTATTCACCACCCGCCAAAGAAGGCATGTTCTGTTTTCCTTGGCGGTAGCGTGCCAGTAAGCACCTTTCAGCATGACTCACATTAAACTTCGGCGCATCGTCAGCAATGGCCACCTGCACGGCCTAAGAGCCACCGGCCTGGATCTTGAGATCGCCCTGGAACCCGATGCCCTGCACCGGGAGACCCAGCGCCGCCTCAGCACCAGTGCCAATGCACACAATCAGCCGCTGGTGCTAGAGCGAGGATATACCAACCTCGGCCAGCTGGATCACCTCACCCTACGCAGCCCGGACACCACCAGCCAGCAGAGTTATCAATACGACGCCCTGGGGCGGATGAGCTTCCGCAGCCTGGAAGGTGATCCAGCTTCTAAGGTGATTGCTTACAGTTATGACGCAGCCGGGCGTTTGATTGGCAGCCAGCACGGCGACCACGCCCACCGCTACTCGGTGGACGCGGCGGGTAATCGGTTAGAGTCTCAAGACAATCAGCAGGCGCTACCTGACAACCGCCTCACTCAGCTTAACGGCGCCCGTTACCGCTACGACGGCGCCGGTAACCTGATCGAACGCCAACAGCCCAACGGCGAACGCTTAACCCTAGGCTACGACGGTGCTAACCGCTTGGTACATCTCACGCATGACAGCGAGCTGGGTTACACCCGCGAAGCCACCTACCGCTACGACGGCCTGGGAAGACGCATCAGCAAAACCGTGCGCCACACCAACGGCACCACGGCCACCACCCATTACGGCTGGGACGGTGATCGCATCGTACGGGAAGAAACCGAGAAACAGCGCACTACCGTGGTGTATGAGCCTGGGAGTTTTGTGCCCATGCTGCGCATCGACGATACCCAGCAAGGCCCATTAGTCAGCGCTTATATCACCGATGCATTGGGCTCCCCCATGCAACTGGTCACCCCCAGTGGCCAACCCCGCTGGCTCGCCGAACCTGATGATTGGGCTGCCGTCAAAAACCAACGCGCCGTGCGCAACGTCACCCAACCGATCCGGTTCCAGGGGCAATGGCACGACGAAGAGAGTGGGCTTTACTACAATCGCCATCGGTACTACGACCCGCAGCAGGGGCGGTATATTAGTCAGGATCCGATTGGGCTCAATGGCGGCACGAACTTATATGGCTATGTGACTAATCCGACGGGGATGGTGGATCCGCTGGGGTTGAGTGGTCTTGCTGGTAGTAGGCCAGACTCTAGAGCCCTAATGGGGATGGGGGGTAGCCGCGCTTCTTCCATGAATAATGGGATTATAGAGACATGTATTAGCGATGTTGAAGACTGGATGAAGGTGCCTGATTACTCAGGGGCCGTAAATGCGAGAAACTCCGTCATGGCGGTGTTGAGCAAAAAACCTGGCGTTGGATTTTTTGCGCAATTCTTGGAGGCTGCGACGATACATGGCGTTTGTGCGCATCAGAATAATGATGGAAGCCGCCTAAATCGAGATACTGGCGAACTAATCCCCAATTTTGAAATATGGCCAGGGCCAGTACCCGAAGATGCCCACTTTGATCACCAGATAGGGGTTCCTGGTAATCCACGGTCGGCGGTAAGGAAAGTCTTAAAAGATGGGGGCGCAGAAGCTTCAAAAGACAATGGTCTAGATGTCAATCCCTATAAATACACAAGGTAAATGGTGACGTAAATGAACTTATTTAAAGTAATTATATCGGTAGTAACTCTGACTTTTATGCTAGCAACACTAAGTACAATGGCTAGCTCTGTAGAAGAAGGAAGGGAAGCACTTCAAAATGAAGATTATGTTCTTGCGCTTGAGCACTTTAAGCCGTTGGCTGAGGAGGGTAATTCAGATGCGCAAGCCTTCTTAGGCGGGATGTATTTGGTAGGTGAAGGTGTTGACCAAGATTTCGAGAAAGCCGCTAGTTGGCTAAAGTTAGCTGCAGGCCAAGGGGATGCAATAGCCCAAAATAATTTAGGCTGGCTGTATCAAAATGGGAGTGGTGTATCGCGAAATTATCAAGAAGCAATGAAATGGTACCGCCAAGCAGCAGAACAAGGGGTAGACGGCTCTCAGGAAAATCTAGCGCTAATTTATTATTACGGCAGGGGAGTAAAACGCGACTATTCGGAAGCGGCTAGGTGGTTTGAATTAGCCGCAGAACAAGGGCTACCAAAATCCCAAGGCTATCTCGGCGATATGTATTACTTCGGAAATGGTGTATCCGTAGATCATGAAAGGTCTGCACAGCTATTCCGTTTGTCTGCAGAACAAGGAGACCCATCTTCCCAATACCAGTTGGGCGTGCTCTATTTACATGGTGAAGGAGTTGCCCAAGACGATACTATGGCCGCCGAATGGTTTCACAAAGCTGCTGAGCAAGGCCATGAACTTGCTCAGTATAACTTAGGTGCTATGTATGAAAATGGCTGGGGAGTTGAGCAAGACCATACCAAATCTGTTCATTGGTACCAAAAAGCCGCTGAACAGGGCGTAGAAGAAGCTAAGGATGTATTAGATGAGTTTGCTGCTCAAGGTATTGATGAGTCGATGGATAACTAAGGGAAGGGTGGTCAATATTCGGTAAACTCAGTCCCGAAGGCTGCGTGATCGGTCATCAGGAAGCCGCTGGGCGATTGAGCGCGATGCCCTGGGGCGTCCCGTACGCATCGAGGGCCCGGCGGCCAACACTGGCAGATCACCCGCAACGAACGCGGCCATCCGGTAACAGTGACGGGGCCGGAAGGCACCACCGCCTTGGCCTATGACAATGCCGACCTGCCCAACCGCCCTACCACCGTCACCGATGCGGTGGGTGCTACCCACCAGCGGGAGTGGAACGCCCTGGGGCAGGTTACCGCCCAGATCGACTGTTCACAGCAGCGCACAACTTATAGCTACGACCGCCACAGCTACCTGGCCAGCGTCACCAACGCCCTAGGGGAAACCACCCGCACCCAGCACGACGAGCTGGGTCGCCGCATCGCCACCCAGCTCCCCGACGGGCTCTACTGGCACCACCATGTGGATGCCCTTGGGCGGCTGGTAGAACTGGAAGGCCCCCAAGGGTTTAGGCAGCAGTTCTTCTTTGATAACCACGGCCGCCCGGTACAGCGCATCGAAGCCGACGGCAGCCAGCAGTTTACCGCCTACGACGACATTGGCCGCTTGAGCGAGCTGACTCTGGGCAACAGCGCGGTCTACCGCTTTGCTTATGACGAGATGGATCGCCTCGCCCGCGAGACCGGCCCCGATGGCCGCGAGCAGCAGTACCGCTACGATGACGCCGGACGACTGATCGAACGCATCGAAGCCAACCGCACAGGCCCCGACGGCCAGCCGCTTATCACCCGTTACGACTATGACGAAGCCGGTCGCCTCACCGCCCGATACCTGCCCGCCACCGAACACGCCCCGGCCAGCACGGAGCAGTACCAGTGGGGCAGCAATGGGCAACTCATTAGCGTCACCAACGATAATGGTGACGTCACATTCCGCTACGACGACGCCCAGCGGTTAATCGGCGAACAGCAGCAACATGCCGGATTAGAAGGCGGCAACAGTTGGAGCTGGCAACACCAGCATCGCCTCACCGCCACCGGCGCGCCCCAGGCCAGCCAGTTTGGGGCCTCCCCACGCTTAACTGGCACACCTACGGCAGCGGCCACCTGCACGGCCTAAGTGCCCCCGGCCTGGATTTGGAAATTGCCCTGGAACCCGATGCCCTGCACCGGGAGACCCAGCGCCGACTTAGCACCAACGCCAATGCGCACAATCAACCGCTGGTGCTGGAGCGAGGATATACCAACCTAGGTCAGTTGGATCACCTCACCCTACGCAGCCCGGACACCACCAGCCAGCAGAGCTATCAATACGATGCCCTGGGCCGGATGCACTTCCGTAGCCTGCAAGGTGATCCCGCCTCCAAGGTGATCGCTTACAGTTACGACGCCGCTGGGCGTTTGATCGGTAGCCAGCACGGCGATAATGCCCACCGCTACAACGTAGATGCGGCAGGTAATCGGTTAGCGGCACCATCAACAGAGAGTCCAACGCCGAACACCACCAACCAGCTGGCTCAACTCAACGGGGCACGCTATCGCTATGACGGCGCTGGCAACCTGATCGAACGCCAACAGCCTAACGGCGAACGCTTAACCCTGGGCTACGATGGCGCCAATCGCTTAGTACACCTGATTCACGCAAGCGAGTTAGGCTACACCCGCGAAGCCACCTACCGCTACGACGGTCTGGGAAGACGCATCAGTAAAACCGTGCGCCATCCCGACGGCACCACCGCCACCACCCACTACGGTTGGGACGGTGACCGCATCGTACGGGAAGAGAGCGACCAGCAGCGCACCACCGTGGTGTATGAGCCGGGTAGTTTTGTGCCCATGCTGAGAATCGACGACACTCAACAGGGTCAATTGATGCCCTGGGCACGCCGATGCAGTTGGTCACCCCCAACGGCCAACCCCGCTGGCTCGCCGAGCCCGACGACTGGGCAGCGGTCAAAAACCAGCGCGCCGTGCGCAACGTCACCCAACCGATCCGCTTCCAAGGCCAATGGCACGATGAAGAGAGCGGGCTCTATTACAACCGCCATCGGTACTACGACCCAAAACAGGGGCGGTATATTAGTCAGGATCCGATTAGTCTTAACGGCGGCACTAACCTGTATGGCTATGTGACGAATCCGACGGGGATGGTGGATCCGCTGGGGTTGTTTGATCGCCCAGGGGATATTGATCAATCTGGACGCCGTGGGCGTGTTGGCAACCCTTATTCTCGCTATCCGGCTGCGCCCAGATCAACGTTAGAAAAGACCGGAAACACTGGGCTGAGTAAAGTATGGGGAAAAGTTACTGGTGTTTTTTCCAAGATTGATCCTGCTACTGCCAGGGTTATACCTAACCCGAAAGGGGCGTGGGGTTTGCTTTTCCATTGGGAGGGAATGGCTGAGTGCCAAAGCCTGTATTGTGATTTAGACGGTGACGGCTTGTCTGATAGTCACTATGGAATCGGCATATGCAGACCGGGGAGCAACTGATGAAAAGCCACAAACAGAACATAGTCTTCTGGAAAAGCCGTAATATCGAAGGGTTAGCAATACTCCCATCTTATATAGTTATCACCTTCTCGATAGGCATGTTTGGCCCTTCCTCTCCACTGGCTTGGATTATTCTGTTCATGCTAGGCCTTTGGTTAACGTCCTTATTTTATAGCTTCTTTGTTATCACGAGGGTTGGCATGCTGAAAAGATTCACTAGAATGTCGATATGTCTCGTGATTTTTTTAGGGCAGATTGCTGGAATATCGATTGCTTATTTACTGGCCTAATAAAGAAGCCTCAGATTCTCGCAGTCAACCAATAACAACAACATGGACATTTCCCAAACTCCCGCCAAGAAGCGACGTCACCCGCTGACATTATGCACACCGGATGTGTTAACCACACCAAAATCAACTAGCGCCCACATTTGAAATGGGCTCCAAGCACCCTATGTGCTCCACATCCAACTCGGGATGGCTATGCTAATAAGGTGGCTGCTACGCGTAGCCCGAAAAACAACCACAACAATCTTCAAGAAAAGGAAAGCGCATGCAACGCAAGCAACCCTATGCACTGGCCACATTTGCCTCGTTAACCGGTCTTGGCCTGCTGCTAGCCACGCCCTTATGGGCTTGGGATGGCGTAGTCGAAAAGCAAACCTTCGAGATGGAGAGCTTCACCACGCAAGGCGGCGAGACAATCCCCAACGTGACGATAGGCTGGGAAGCTTATGGCGAGCTTAATGAGGCGCGCGATAACGCTATTCTGATTACCCACTTTTTTTCCGGCACCAGCCATGCTGCAGGCCGCTATGACGCCGATGGCGAGCCGACCGGCTACTGGGATGCGATCATTGGCCCCGGCAAACCTTTGGATACCGATGAGTACTACATTATCTCCTCGGATACGCTGGTAAACCTGAATGCCAATGACCCCAATGTCACCACCACAGGCCCCGCTTCAATTAACCCAGACACCGACGAGCCCTGGGGAATGGATTTTCCCGTGGTGACGATTCGCGACTTTGTAGAAGTGCAGCGCGAGCTGTTAGAAAGCCAAGGCATTGAATCGCTACATGCCGTGATGGGCGCTTCCATGGGCGCTCTTCAAGCAATAGAGTGGGCCAGTGCTTACCCTGACAAGGTCGATAGGCTAATACCTGTTATCGGTGGCGGCGTTGCCGACCCATGGCTACTGGCAACGCTTAGCGCCTGGGCCGCGCCGATTCGACTGGATGCCAACTGGAACGAGGGTAACTACTACGACAGTGAACCACCCACCGATGGGCTGAAAGAAGCGCTTAAGCTCGTCACGCTCAACGCCAACCACTGGCAGTGGGCCAATGAAACCTTCAACCGCGACTGGGCCGACGAAGAGCGCGACCCCGCCCAGGATATCAACGCCCGCTACGCGATTGAGAAAACCCTGGATGACGTTGCTGCCGCTCGCGCAGAGCTTTCCGATGCCAATCACCTGCTGTATCTGGTGCGCGCCAACCAAACCTTTATGGCGGGCTACGGTGACTCGTTAGAGGAAGGGCTTGCCGCCATCAACGCCCCCACGCTAATGCTCTACAGTGAAAACGACCTTGTATTCGCCCCCGAAGGCGTGCGCCATACCGCCGAGTTAATTGAGGCAGGCGGCAACAAGGTGGCGCTTGAAACCCTGGAAGGCAACAGAGGTCACTTGGATGGTGTTCTATCCATCGAACAGGCTAGCGAAACACTGCGAGAGTTTTTGAGGTAAAGGCGTGAGCGCTGGCTCTTTGGGGCCAGCGCTTACACCGTGGCTCTATAAACCAGGCTCAGGCTCTATAAACCAACCTCACGCCCCCACAACCGCTGACTGATTTAGTAGACCAATCTCGGTATAGCCTAGTCTTTCTCTAATCACCATCCAGCACGTCGCAAGCCCAACAACAACGCCCACAGTCGGCCAATTCCCGCCGAGCCAGCAAATAGAAGGACGCCTATTAAGACAGAGGCACCACCCCGCCATCGTAAATAGGGATTAGCGCTTGGGCGCGATTGTGCAAAACTCTCGCCAATAGACACCGCGCCCATCGCCACAAAATAAATACCCATTAGTGCCGCACCTACTGCCAGCCATGCGGGTGTACTCACTAACACGCCTACAGTTTGCGGTACCAACCTCCTGCCCAGCTTCTCGCGCAATAAAATAAGGCAGAGACCTATCAGCGTATTACTGAAAAAGTGCACAGCATGAACCGTTAACACACTAGCGGGTATATCCTCCTGGCCAAACAACACCATTGTCAGCGATACCGCAAAGTCCGGTAAATGCCGTAAAACCATCCATAGCCCCAGCAGTGCAATGATACTGGTCACCAGCGGGGTTGCTTGCATCCTTGCCATACGGGCTCCTTAGTCATGTCTGTTACACGGCGTATCACCTCAATCGGCCCATTCCAGGTCTCCGGTAAACACGACCGTTAGCCAGCGGTGGGGCCCTTCATCGCCCACCAAGTCGCTCACCTCGTTACGCAGAGCATCCCACTCGCCAATGGTCCGCGCCGGTGCATCGCTGGGAACGATAAAATAAAGCTCAATTTCCCTGGAGCGGCCCACACGCGCAATGTAAGCACGATAGGTAGCGAAGCCATGTTTTTGGACAAATGCTTGTGCCACTTGGTCGACATGCTGCTTAAGTGCTGACGGAGTGACAAGGAAGATATCTGCCAAGGCTCGCCTGACAGTTGAGACCGGTAGCGGAATAATAATGAGGCACACAACCGCAAGCACCGCCGGGTCGATGTAGGGTGATATCCACTCCCATGGGGTTCCCTGGACGATATAGCCAAGGGAAAACGCCACCAGCAGCGCAGCAGTAATGCCCGCGGACATCACCCACCCTCTTACATCAAGGCGCACAAAATCTGAGCCTATCCGGCGGTTGGCTCGGGCTTCAACGGTGGCGATCACTATACATGCAATAAGCGTAATCACTGCGTAGACAATCGCCCACCCAAACTCAAGCTCGCGCCCGCCCTCCAGCAAGCTGCTGATGGCGTTAAACAATGCATAAATCGCAACGCCAATCAGCAGCGTACCGTTCACCCCCAACACCATGGGCTCAAGATGCCAAAAGCCCACTGAAAACCGCTCTCTAAGCTTGCGGGAAAGCCCTTTCGAGGCTGCGAAGGAGGTAATAAGGTTCACTACCAGTAACGAAAGCAGGCTCATGCTGGCATCCACCATCGCATAGATGCCATCGAACATAATCGAAAACGACCCCGATATCAGGCCAAAGCCAATTCCCAGTCCAGCAATCACCAGTGTCACCGCGATAGAGGTTCTAAGAACGCCACTCTCGTCGCTTAAATCAAAGAGACGTTTACTGCCCATAACTATTTTCATTCCTTTGCTTGGTTCTTTGACTCCACCCAATAACCTAAACGACCAGGCTCGCACTGCATTGCAGGAGTTTATGCGATAAAACGCTGGTTTAAGGTTAAAGCCAGCGCTTGGATAGGCCTCGCGCATTGCCCTTTATTTTCGCAACTCAGTGCTCCAGCGAACAGACCCTATAAAGCCGATAGCCTACTCTGAGTTGAGATGAGACAAAGGAGTAGCCTCCACAGGAAGTTATATCGTGCGCCACATGAAGGATGGCGCGCCTGCGACTTCAAATTTATTAAAAGGAGTATCTATTAATGACTAATATCGTCTATATCGTCGGTGCAATCGTAATCGTTGTTGCGATTCTTTCCTTTCTTGGCTTGCGCTAGCACCTCGCTAACACCTATTTGCTTTAGCGATCTACACCAGGGCCTGCGATGGTTAAACATTCGCAGGCCCTTTCTTTTTTGTCATATTGCCTAGCACCCGCCCTCACCTGTGGCCGCAGATAAACGGAGATGTTGCACCCATAGCTGGATGATGAGCCACTAGTGCTACCCCCCTTTCAGATCGAAGCCTATAGGGCGTTAGCGGCTGGCGTTCTCTTCAGCCACTTGGCGCAGCGCATCCACCAGTACGTCGGCGGGCTGGGCACCGGAAATCAGGTAGCGGCCATCGAGGATAAATGCGGGCACGGCGCTCACACCCGCGTCCATAAAGCGCTGCTCGGCTTCACGTACTTCATCCGTGTACTGATCAGAGCGGGCGATGGCTTCAGCAGTGTCGCCGTCCAACCCCACTTCAATGGCCTTCTCGCGAAGCACCGCTGGGTCGGCGGGGTTTTTCGCTTCACCGAAGTAGGCCTCAAATAGGGCCAGCTGAAGCGCCGTCTCTTGGTGTTGCGTTCCGGCCCATGCCAGCACGCAGTGGGCAGCGAAGGTATTGTTCGCCCGGCGCTCCAGCGCGCCATGGAAATTCAGTCCAAGCTCTTCGGCGGCGGCCATAATCTCGCGCTGAGACTGCTCCATGGTGGCCGCGTCTTTGCCGTACTTGCGGCACAAGTGCTCCAAAATCGGCTCGCCCTCAGGCGGCATATCGCGATTCAGCTCAAAGGGCTGCCAGACCAGCTCAACGTCGATCTCGCCATTGAGTATCTCTAACGCTTGCTCCAAGCGCCGGTAGCCAATGGCGCACCACGGGCAGGCCACATCGGATACTAGGTCGATTCTTACCTTTTGCATGGGGATTCTCCTTTTTGGGCTCGGTCACCAGGGCGAAATGACGATAGGCTCTGGCTTGTATCACGAAACACATCACCGCAACCAGCCCAGCAGCGATCACAAGCCTATGATCATTACTACCAGTAAAAGAGAGGAATCGTCTGGATTGAAGTGCGTCAGCATCAGGTTGAGCAGCTATACCGAATCGGCAAACGCGGCGCAATGACAGCTGACGATATTAACGTTTTGGTCGCTTGAATGCGCAGTACCATGCGCATATGCTATTTATACGCTTATGACCGTCACAGGGGGCTGCAATGGCCGCGCTATATGACACAACAGCACCGAAAAAAGCCGCTAATTTGTCAGTTAACAGCGACTTGCTTCAAAGATCTCGCGCGTTGAACATTAATCTCTCGGCCACACTAGAACGAGCATTGCGAGAAGAGTTGGCAAAATGCGAGGCTTCCCAGTGGGTTGAAGAAAATCGGGCGGCGATCACAAGCTACAACGAATTTGTCGAGCAGCATGGCTGCTTCGGTGACGAATTTCGGGAGTTTTGATGGCTCAGTTCGATGTTTACCCTAACCCCAGCAAGACCAGCAGAACGCACTATCCCTACTTGGTAGATATCCAAAGCAGCCTACTAACGGATCTAGCAACCCGCATCGTGATCCCACTGGGTCATCGAGCAGCTTTTGATGGCAACGCCATGCAGAACCTTACGCCGGAAATAACCTTCCATGACCAGGCACTATTGTTACTGACACCACAAATCTCATCAGTGCCAGAAAAACATCTGAGAAATCCCATCGGCACCCTTGAGCACTTTAGAAGCCAGATTATGGGTGCGCTTGATCTCGCCGTTACTGGAATTTGATGCTCAAAACAGTACTACACTCCTGGCGTATAGACCGAACCTAACAAAACTACTCGCCCGCCAGTTAAGGCTGTACTTAAACCACCGCTGCTTTAAGCGGCAACCAGCCTCTTTACCTTCAGCTCGTTGCGATGCTGTTCAGCATGCCAGAGTTCGTATTGGGACTGCTGGTTCAGCCAGCTTTCCGCAGAGGTATCAAACGCGATAGAAAGCCGTACCGCCATTTCAGGGCTAATACCGGCTTTGCCGTTCAGGACAGCACTAAGCGTTTTACGGCTTACGCCCAGCGCTTCCGCAGCGGCTGTCACACTAATGCCTAGGGGCTCCAAGCAAAGCTCGCGTAATACTTCTCCAGGATGGGGTGGATTGTGCATCAACATTGGCGCTACCTCAGTGATAATCTTCGTAATTCACTATCTCGGCATTAGTATGATACACATCAAAAAGAGTCGAGAAACTTGCTATGCCAGTTCAGAAAAGCGGCCCGCTTTATCCAGGGTGTATTCGCCAAAATCCCGCGCCAAATAAAGCGAGCCTGAATAGGCGTTCTCGGCTTCCTTGCGAATGTCTTCTATGGAAGGCGTTGCATGGGAGTTGAGCTGGTAGCGGGGGCTAAAATGCGTCAGCACCAGGTTGGGCAGCTGTACCAATTCGGCAAAATCGGCGACCAGCTTGGCGTAGCTATGCCCCACATCACCGGCCTTCTGGGCCATCTCTTCGGTGTAGGTGGCTTCATGAACCAACACCTGCGCCCCTTCGCACGCCTTAACCAACAAGTCAGGTTGGTCATTATCCCCGGCAATCACCACTTTCCTCGGCTTGTGCTTGAAGATTAAGAAGTCATGGCTTTTTAACTGCTCACCCGCAAACTCAACATCAACCCCTTGCTTCAACTGCCCCCACAAAGGCCCTCTCGGAATGCCCTTTTGCGCTAGTTTATCCACGTCCAAGGCAGCGTCGACCTTTGCCTCCGTAAACCCATAAGCATAGGAAGGCGCCCGGTGTGAAAGCCTGTGAGTGGTAACCGCAATGCTCTCAAACTCAACGCTGGGCAGCTCGTCCGAGTCGATAAACTCCAAAGTGAAGGGCAAACATAGCTGCGTGGCCTCACAGGTAGCTTCTAACCATGCCTTGATGCCTGCAGGTGCCACAATGGTAAGCGGCGCTTTTCGGCCACCCATTCCCGCACTCGCCAGTATGCCCGGCAGCCCATAGCAGTGGTCGCCGTGCACGTGGGTAATCAAGATGGCCTTCAAAGAATGAAACGACAGCTTTGTATGCAAGACCTGATGTTGGGTGCCCTCACCACAATCGATCAGGTACCAACCTTTCCCTTTGCTCTCTCGCAAGGCGATGCCGGAGACGTTTCTTTGCTTGGTGGGTACACCGGCGGAGGTGCCTAGGAACAGTAAATTCATATCTCTCTCATGATCTCCTATGCACTCAATTTGGGAATAAGACGGTGAATTGCCAGTTAGCTAAATTGGCATTCTATTAACCAAATAGTTAAGCGCGCCTACCTCTAACAATTCAGTGCGATAGACTCAATATGATCTTTATAACTCACCAGCGGTAACTAACTAGCTCTAAGAACAATAATAACGTAACTACATGCTATTAATTTTTCTTAAAAGCAGAGATCATGATTCATTAAAATAGTCACAAACATCTTTTCCACAAAATATTTAGACCATAACATTGCAAAATTTTTATGAGGAAAGCCCATCGGTTTACTACCATCATCTGCGCTTAAATATTCCTATTTTTACTTCAAATCAGTATATGCTGAATTTTTATATTTTGGCTAATTTTCACTGCAATATAAAAAATCAACAGCAGCAGGAAATCAATGCTCAATAAGCCTAGTAAAACCTATGATTTTTAACTTTTGATTTCTAAAATGCAAAATCTGGTGAACTGCGCAGCCCCCTAAAACAAAGTGTTAGGGTTTGATTATCGGCACACATTTCTTTGGTTCAAACTTGATTCCAACCTGAGTATCTTTTACAACAATGATTTCCTTATCATTTACCTTAATTACTCGCTCATATGGCGAAACTTCGCATCGAGAATAGCGTTCCGAATCAACATGAAAAATAAAAGCTGAAGCGGTTTTTTCCACAAAGCTTATATATGCAGGTGACACAACCTTTCCAGAACCAATTAGAAACCCAAGTACTACAGGAAAAGCAATGACTCTCGCAAAAAAAGTAACTCCTGGGTAGTTCTCCTTTTTTTGCCTAACTAGCGCTCCTATGCACTTTTTATTTCTGAACTGCTCAGTATAAATAGTCAGCATTAAGTAGAACTGGCCAACGATAAGCACGAGAGTAAATACAACCGAAGTTGCAATAAAAACAAACACTGGCACTAGCAGAAAAGCAACAAAATTGACAGTATAGGTAAGACTAGATGTATCGAACATGACCAATTCGTTAACCAATCTAGATGATACTGAGTAGGCAAGATTAGTTGCAAAAGCTAATAGAAGCAGAAGAAGCCCTCTGCCAATAATTGTTTCCCAAACAACCTTGTAGAGAAGCAATAAATCAGAAACTATTCCAAATGTAAGAAAAATTCCGGAAGCAACTAGGGCCGTGAAAAAAATATCATTGAAGGGTGTGACGTACCAAAACGCAGCAAGCACGCTAAAAACAAAACCCAGAAGATAAAACCGCTGACTCCTATTGAACTTCTCGCAGATAGCACCCAGCTTCTCGGGCAGAAGAGGTAGTTTTCTTCGCAGTGATGTGAGCATTTCATGTTGCTCCGATAATCCTAATGTCGTAACGTCACGAGTAAGACCACGTGCTCGGTTTAATGGACAAGCATGTCCTGACCCTAACCAATAGGGTGATCACCGCCATGACACCGGTTTTGTCGCTAAACACTTTAACGATCCCATTTTAGCGGGCGTTGAAGATACACTTATTTTATTAGTCATCTTCAACCAACCTAAAATCTTGTGGCTTTACGCCAAATGCTAATTCAAAATAATACGATGCCCAGGTTTCTAATTCCTCCATAGTGTATTTACTAGTCAACCACCAAAAATCATAACTGAACTCACCATCTTCAATTATCCACTGACGACTTAGATTATATGTAGCTACCCAAGAATAAAATTTATCGAATGTCGACTGAACTAATTCTTGTTCTTTACCTGGAAATATCCTTGGATAAATATCCCCATCTATTTTATCTTTAAAAAGCGCCTCATGCTCACTAAAAAGGCGAACGCTCTTCTCCGAACACTTAGCACCAGCAGAGTACACTCCTGTCCAACAAAAATATTCAGGATTAATAAGCTTGTCTTGCTGAAATCTAATAAATCTTGAAAAAATCAACCTTATAGGTTGATTCACATCACCAAAATCAAAGTTTTCTTCTTCTTTCATAAGCTCAACTAAGGAGGGTTGATTTTCCGCCCACTCTACTATTAAAGCAGCCGAATCCAATGGAGAAGGGCAAACTAAAGCTTTAGATAACAATTGGGAAACTTCAAAATATTCAGAATAGGAATAATCCTTAATGTAATTTTTTAGTTCTGGGTATTTCAGAAAAACCATTCTACACAAAAATAAAAATCTAATACCAGGATCTACCGACTCTATAAATGACTCATGGTGAATTATTTCAAAAGGAAAGCCGTCTGTGGGGTTCATTGCCAAATCAAGAATCAAAAGAAAAAGCGCCACTAAAGAGCTATCTATCGATTCTGGTCGCTCAGACTCTGTAAGTTCTAAAAAAAGCGAAAAGGCTTTATAGTAGATTCCAGATAACATGTCCATATCTTCAAAATCATCCCAACTAAGCTTGCCTCCTGATGCAAAGTAAAGGTATTGAATTTGCAAGAATCGTGCTTGGCCCTCATAAATTTCCTTGAGACCTAAGGGCGGCACAGCAATATCAGACCCATAATAGTAACCTTCAATTTCAGCTTCTCTCAACTTACTAAATTCTTTAGGCCAATCTTTTGCGTTAGGCAAAAACACAAGATCTTCGTCAAAACAAGAAGACAACAAATTAATAAATGATGAGTATGCAATATAAAAAGAATGCCCAACTGACTCAAACAAGGGGTCAGATCCGAACTTTTTTGCAGCCTCAGGAACTATAACTCTATACTTAAAAAACTCAATATCATGGAAATTATTTAAAATTATATTTATAACTTTAAATTCATCTTTTTTCAGATGGCTATTTCTTGAATTGATTTTATTATATTTTTTTATTGATTTAACCGGGCCAGTCAACTTTAGATGGCGCTTAAGTTCTGAATGATTGATGTGCGTTTGAGATGGATAAGTTAAGCTCAGAATCAAACCTGAAATCGATCCTGAGTGTTGCCACCAATGTATTGTTTCATGAAAATATGTCGAAAAAGCCTGTATCGTCTCAAAGTCATAATCTCCTATTTTCACTATGCCGCTTTCAACATTCTCAAGTAGCACATGTAAGTCGCGCCTTAGCCTTAAAACAAACTGCATGGAGTCATATAACCCTCTCGCATTTAAGCAGCTTTTATAGTCCTCGGTGTATTCGCTTGACCATTGATCCCGCAAAATATCTCTATTAAGTTCCAAAAAAATCTCCATAAAATTATTTTAATTTATTTTAGCTGCGATTATTTAATCTACCTTATTGCCTATTTTTGAGCAAAGATCAAACCTGTTACGTGTCCAAAATTTAGATATCTTATCATGCCCCCTATTTAAACCAACCCTACACAAACCATCTCCCCACCAAACCACTGCTGCTTAAGCCCCCGGTGATTTTCCAACAACAACGTAAGGTAGCCACGCAATGGATGAGCAGATGGCAGCCCGGCAAGATGTTTGCGCAATCGCCGTTGGTAAGGGAACTGTTCAGCAGGCACATGCAACGGCGTGGAGTTCTGAGTGAGCCATTCGATGGTGGGCAGGAGTAAGTGGGTGGCGTTGCTATCGAGCGCTAACGTAACGCCTTTTACATCGAAGTCACCGGCGTAGATATGTGTTCGGCGGGTTTTGTGCCACGCCTCTGCCAGTAAGGCGAAGCCGCCACCGTAATGGCTGTCGCCACGGTAGACCACCAGCGGGTTAATGTAGCCGCTTAGCGCTGAAATATCCGGCGAAAACTCATAGAAGCTATCGAGGTTTTCGACCTGAATCAGCGCACTGAACGCACTCAGCTTTAACCCCAGTACATCTACATCACGAATAGCGCGCTGCTCAGTGGCAAGCCCCGCTATTGGCTGCGGCGGAAAGCTGACGAGTACCCGCCGTGCGCGGGGGCTTTCGCGGGTTGCTTTGTCTTCTTCTACGCCCTCTTTTGCTTGGGCGGTGCTGGTCAGGCCGCTTAGCGAGCGGCCTACTGGAGCTATGCGGGCGCTCTCTAGCACATCATCAATCTGCGCCAGCAGGGCGGCGTCAAAGCGTAGCGTTTTGCTGTTGATGCGAGTGGCCAAGTCGATGTCGTGCTGGTGGCACCAGGCCACTACGTCGTCTACCCACTGGCGGCGGGGCTTCTCCACCGTGGGCTGGCGGAGAAGCTCGCGGGCGACGCCGTTTAGCCCATTGCGTGCGCGGCCGGGTAGGTTCATACGGCCAGCTGCAGTTCTACATCGTGGATCAGACGCAGGTGGTTGAATTGGCTGGCCTGGCTCTCCTGCTGTTTGAGCCGGAACGCTTTCTGATCGCTGCGCGGTAGGCCCTGGTACTCGGAAATCACCTGGAAAAGCCAGATTTCATCCGGCCATTCCAGCGGGCTTTCGTGTAGGTACTCAAGGGCGCTGACCGGCTCCGTTTGAGGCTGATCGATCACGCTTAAATAGAAGTGCTCCACATCCTGCTTGAGCGCCTGCTGGCGGGCGGCGGCAAGGCTGCTTTCTTGGGCTTGGGCAGGGGCGGCTGCTTCAACAGTTTGCGTGGTGTGGCGCGGCTGGGGTAGCTGGTGGAGCAGCTCGGCGAGCACCTGGCACTCAAGATTGCGATCCAGCGCCGGGGCGGCGGCGGCGCTAAGCGGGGCGGCTTGATTGACCAGCGTGGGTACCTCACTGCGCCGGGCGTAGTTGCCGGGCACAAAGCCGGGGTGTTCGCGCATAAAGGCGGCCATGCCGCTGATCAGGCGGCTGCGCGCCTGCTGCTTGCGAAAGCGCGCCATCAGTTCGATCAAGCGCCGCTGCACTTCCCGCAGGCCGGTGTAGTGGTTGCTTAGCTGCTGCTGTAGCTGGCTGATCAATAGCTTGCGCAGGCTGCCGTCGCTGCCTACCAGCTCTATCAACTCATCGAAGTCGATCAGCGCCAGGCCATCCAGCAGCCTGGCGATCTGCTTCTGGGCGCGGTCGTTTTCGCGGATCTTGTCGTTGAGCTGGCTGACAAAACCAAAATCGCTATTCAGCCGCTGCCATAAGCTGTCGATGGCATCGGCGAAGCGGCCGTTCAGGTCGTCGACTTCCTGGCGCAGGCGCATCAACTGCTGCTCCAGCCGCCAGTGTTCGCCGCGGCTGCGCGCCTCTCGGTAGCTGTGTACCAGGGCGCGAATCAGCTCCAGGGTTTCTGCTACGTCGGCATTCACATGGCGGCGGGTCTCGTCGGCGAGCATCTCGGCGATCAGTTCACGCACTTTGGGCGCCAGCTTCACGCCGCTCTGCTCGTCCGGTCGCCATAGAATGCGCGCCGCCAGCAGCTTGCGCAGCGCGCTGTCGCTGAGTGATTCCAGCGGCACTTCATCGCGGGTGTAGGCCTGCATCAGCGCTTCAGAATGCTTGCCCAGCAGCGCAAGCCGCTCGCTGCCAGTTTTGAGCAGGCGGCTTTCCAGAGCGTGTTCTCCGCTGTTCATACTCATGATCACGCTCTTATTCACAGAAGGGCCTCCTGGGAACCGGAGCCCTCCTCGCTGCCCTCTTCGATGGGCAGGTTTTCTTCATCGCGAATAAAGCGCACCAAGTCCACCAGGTAGTCGATCTTGCCGGTAACCATAAATACCTGCCGCTCTAAATGGGGCTGGAGCAGGTAGCCGTGCTCTTTCAGGCGCTTGAATACCTGCTTTACCTGGGCATCCAACTGGTCACTTTGCGAGCCGAAAAAGCTGTCGGTGGCCAGGCGTTCCAGGCGCTCGCGCAGGCTTTGGTTATCTTCGCACTTGGCGCTGAACTCCGCCGGTTTGAGCACATCGCCGGGGGCGGCCAGGGTGTCGCGGCCTAGCGCTTCTTGCACCAGCTGCAGCCACTCCAGCAGCGGCAGCAGGCTATTGAGCGTATCGCCCAGCTGGCGCGAGAGCTGATCCCGGGCGCTGTCGTTGAGCTGACGCCAGGCCAGAAAGTAGACGCTGCCGTCTTCGTTGCTGGCCAGGCGGCGATTGAGGGGGCGCAGATAGGCGTCTATCGACTCGCGGGTCTCTTCATCGCTGAGGTGGCGGTAGCCGCTCTCATCGCTGATCGGGCAGATAAACTCCCCCGCCAGCAGGCGTTCAAGCAGTGGGCCGTGTTCGATCATAGCGTCACCTCCTGCTGACGTTCCTGGAGCCGTTCGGCCAGGCGGCTTAGCCGCGGCTCAATGCGTTTTAGCCCCCGCTTATTGGGGTTGGCCTCATCGCGGTCGATCAGGTAGCGGTTGGCGAACAGCAGCAGTACGTCGGATTCCGGGTTGGGGAAGGCACCGACGATATGAATGCGGTTGCTGTCGCAGGCGTCGAACAGTTTTTCCACGTTGTGGTAGGCCAGGGTGCCGATCTCATCGATGGGCCAGTGGATGGCGATTTCTGCGTCGCCGCGTAGCAGGCGGGTAAAGGCGAGCAGGAACTTGCACAGAATCAGGTAGGCCATGCCGTGGCTTGAAGATTCCAGCAACTGGCGGTCGTTTTTGATCACCAGATCGGTGCCGCCTTCGTTGAGGTGTAGCTCCAGGCGCAGCAGGCTTTCAAAGCTGTACTGCTGGTCGCTGCGCAGCAGATCCACCACGTCCGCCAGGGCGTTGAGGTAGTCGTCGCTGGGTAGCATCAGGCCCGATTCCCGCCACTCTTTATAGCGCTGGGCAAATAGCTTCAGCGGCTCCCAGAAGCCCAGCTCATCAATGGTGGACTGAATGCGCACTTCGGCTTTACTGATGCCCTCCAGGCGCAGGTCGTCGGCGACCTCTTCTGAAAGCCGGCGGCTCTGGGCGCTGATGCGGCGGTTCAGGTCGCGGAACACGGTGAAGAATTTATCCAGGTCGTCGCTGAGGTTGCGGCCTTCCTGAATCAGCTGCTGCTGTTGATCCTCCAGCAGTTTAAGCATGTCGCGCAGTAGCGGCAGCTGTAGCCGTGGGTTGTCACTCTGCAGCTTGCTGCGCTCGCTCTCCAGCGCTTCGGCAAAGCCGCTGCTGGCGTCTTTGATCAGCTGGCTCTCCACCTCCAGGCAGCCACGGCGCAGCTGCTCGATCTGCTGGTGGCGATTGCCCAGGGCCTGGCGGGCGCGCTCGATGCGCTCATCCACATCGCCCAGGGGCGTGCTGGGGGCTTGGCCGTCGGGTTCAATGGTCAAGCTTTCCAGTTGGCTCAGCAGCGGTTTTAACGCTTCCAAACAGCTATGTTCACTTTCACGCTGGGTTTTCAGCGTGCTGACCGTGCTTTGGTGAGTTTTGCGCGCCGCCTGGAAGTCGCTTTTCAGATGCTCTTTATCGCGCTGTAGCTTCTGTTCCGCCTGCTCCAGTTCGGCCTCTTGGGCAACCAGCTGGGGTTTATGCTGGCCCCACTCCACGCGCATAAAGCGGGTGTACTCGGTGAGCTCATCCTGACGGGCAGCGGTAACGCGGATGCGTTCGTCCTGGCTGGCCAAGCGCTGCTTGGTATCTTTGAGCTTGGCGGGGTCGACGCCCTGCTCGGCCAGCTCCTGGCTAAAGGCTTCCTCAAGCTCTTCCCGCTGGCGCTGGTGCTCGGCGTTGGCGTCGCTTAGCTGCTGCTTATACTGGCGCAGCTGGGCATCCAGGCTATCGACTTGGCTCTGACCGTCGGCTTTTAGCTCCAGCAGTTGGCTTTGGTGGGTCTCGCTAAGGGCGGCCAGCGCCTGCTGCTTCTCTTCGCGCAGCTCCTTTTGTGCCTGCTCCTGGCTGGCTAACGCAGTTTGATGCGCGGCGCGACGTTCCTGCTGGCGCTTGGTGTGGCGCTCCTGCTGCTGGCGGCGGGCCTCTAGCGCAAACTCGACTTCCTGCTCGGCGCGCTTGTGGGCCATGCGGCCCTGATCCTGGGCTTCATCGGCCTGCTGCACCCGCTCGTTTTGCTGCTTGAGCGCTTTCTCGGCAGCTTGGCTCTCCGTTTGCACCCGGCGCTTTGCACTATCGGCTTCTTCGATGGCGGCCAGCAAACTGGCTTCATCCTGAGCGTAATCCGGCAGGGCAATGGCGGAAAGATCCAGCGCCAGCCCGAACAGGTCATCGCTCGCGCCTTCTGCCAGTTGCGGGGCAAGATCACGCCGCTCCAAAAGCTCCGGCGCAATCACTTTGCCTAGCTGCTGCTCCCAGCCGGGGCGGTGGTAGCGCAGGAAGTGGCGCAGGCTGCCCTGCTCCGGGTCGCGCTGCTGATAGAGCGCAAAGCTGCGCTGCTCGGCGCGTTCCAGCTGCTGGCGAAGTTGCACCAGCTGCTGTTCGGCGCTGTCGCGTTCGCGTTTGCGGCTTTCAAACTCCCGGCGCAGGCCATCCAGGGTGGCGGCCGAGGCGTTGCGCTCTTGCTGGGCATGATCCAGGCGCGCCTGGGCAAGCTCCGCCTCTTTGGCCTCTTCGGCGGTTTGGGTGGAGAGCGAGAGCTGGGCTTTTAGTTCGGCTAGCTGTTCGACGCCGAGTTCCAGCTGCGCCTGATACTCGCCCTCCAGGCGTTGACGCTCCTGCTGATAGCGCTCGTTGAGCTGCTGTTCGGCTTCCCACTGCTGCTCCCGGCGCAGGGCTTTCTCTTCGACCAGGGCGTCGATCAGCTCCTGGGATTCGCGGGTCTGGCGGGCCAGGGCTTCGGAAAGCTCGCGCAGGCGGCCGTCTAAACGCGCCTGGCTCTCTTTTACCGCGTCCTGCATCACGTTCAGGTGCTTTTGCAGCTGGTCGCGCTGCTCCCGCCACTGGGGAAGCGAATTGATGTCGCGCTCCAGGGCGGGCATATCCGCTTCCGCGTAGCGCTCGTATTGCGCTTGCAGGTCATTCAGGCGGCGCTGGGTCTGCTGCAAATCGCTGACCACTTCGCTGTGGCGGTCGTTTAGCGCGTCGCGGGCTTCGGCGTGGTCACTCTCCCGCTGCTGGAACTCGCGCTGGTGGCGGGCTAGCTCGGCATCTACGTCGGCCATGCGGCGCTCTGCCTGATGGCGGTCGTCTTCTAGCTGGGGCTTCAGTTGCCACAGCGTGGCATCCAGGTCGGCAAGTTCACGATCAATACCGGCGAGCCGGGCGAGAGAGGCCTGCAGCGGTTCCAGACGCATGGATTGGCGCATCTGGGCGATCCACTCCCGCGCCTTGGTGTTGCGAATCCGGGTCACCGGCAGCTCAACGCCATCCTCTTCGAAAATCGCCGCCAGCATGGTTTTGAGGGTGTCCATCTTGCCCTCTTTGGCATGCACCGCCGAGACCAGCTTTTCGATATGGCGGATGCGGCGCTCGGGCTTCACCAGGCTGAATTGCGCCGCGATCTGGCGCAGCTTGAGGCCGTCGCGGCTGTTGCCGTGCAGCTGGGTAAAGTCGTTTTGAATCACCGAGCGGAATTCAGAGGTCGCGCCCAGCTTGGGGGAGACCGGCGTTCCGTTGCGGCGCAGGCCGCTGGCCCACTGGGTGTAGTCCAGCGCCGCCACGCCTGCGTCGCTCTCCACCAGATAGTCTTCGGGCTGGTAGGGCGCGCCGACAAAGCGGTACTCCACCCCGCCTTCGGCTTTGCGGGTCAGCACCGCCTGGCAGATATTGCCCGCCTCGCGGCGGTATTCATACACCAGGTAGCTGTTGCGGTGGGGCAGGTAGAACGCATCAAACTTCATGCGGGTTTTGGGCACTACCTTGTTGGGTAATTCGCCGTAAAACACCGGCACCAGCCGCTGCAGCGTGGTTTTACCGGAGGCGTTGGTGCCGCAAATATTGGTGTGGCCGTCCACACTGAGTTCGACCACCCCGTTTAAGTGGCCGTGAATCATCACGATTCGCAATAAGTGAGCCATGCCGTATCCTTGGACTGGTGTTGGTATTGCCTTTCTCAGACACTTCTAATTTGCCACTGCGCTTGCCAATACTGCATTAACCCCCTTCAAAACGCAGCAATCTTTGTGACATCACCAGCTCACTGCATACTGCGTTCATCACGCACTAGCGCCCTCCTCATGCCTGAACCAAGTTCATCCGAAGGCTTTTTTGCACACAAAGTTTGCCCATTACTGAGGTTCAGCATAATTCTTCTGAGTTTGGGCCAAATGCAGTATGTACGAAGGTGGTAACTTCAAAAAAACGATAAACATAAGTAACGGCCAGCAAACACACTTATAACGCTCCATTTATGAGGAAACTACCATGAATAAGCTAAACAAAATTACGTTGGCGGTCGGTTTAAGCCTTGGCGTATCCGTAACGGCTTCCGCTGCGGATATAAACTGGCGTATGGCGACACCATGGAGCGGTGGCCCATGGCTTGAGCGCGATGCGCAGATGTTTGCTGATCGCGTTAGCGAGTTGACCGATGGAAAAATCGCGATCGAAGTCTACCCTGGTGGCACACTGGGTAGCGCACTGCGCGTTACCAACACCGTTAAGTCTGGGGTGGCTCAGGTTAGTCATAACTACATTAACTATGACTATGGCACAGACCCCACTACTGCGTTGCTGGCAGGTCACTCAAGCGGCTTAACGCCGGAAGAGTTCATGTTATGGATGTACGAAGGCGGTGGCGCTGAACTCTACGAAGAGTATCGACGTGAAGTATTTGATGTTGTGGCGTTCCCTTGTGCCATTCTTGGCACCGAAATCTTCCTTCATTCCAACAAACCGGTTAGAACACTGGAGGACTTCCAGGGGCTACGGCTGCGTACCTCTGGCGCATGGGCAGAAATTGCCTCTCGTTTAGGCGCTTCTACGGTCGTCATGGCGGGTAGTGATATCTACAGTGCTCTGGAGCGAGGCGTGATTGATGCTGCGGAGTGGGGCAGCCCTGAAATGAACCGCCCAACAGGGTTTCAAGAAGTCGCGCAATACGTGATTACCCCTGGCGTTCACCAGTCAGGCGGCTTCCTTGAGTGCCAGGTGAATAGCAATACCTGGGAAGAGCTAGATGAACGCGACCAGAGCATGCTGCGTCTTGCAGGTAAATTGTCGGTTTTCGATACGTGGCTTGCTAGCTCATTCGCTGATCTTGAGGCCTATCAAGAGTTGGTTGATGGCCCCAATGAGCTGATTGAACTAGATCAGTCCTTCATCGATGCAATTTATGAAGAGACAACCAAGTGGGAAGATGAGTATGCCGCTGACAATGAGTGGTTTGCGCGGGTACTCGAATCTCAGCGCTCGTTTAAAGACAGCATGAGCAACTGGTCTGAATATCGACTGCCTATTGGTGTTATGGGCCGTTAGTAGCCACTTTTAAAACAATGAGAGGGGCCTTAACGGGCCTCTCTTTTGTTTGTTGGCTTATGTCCCTCTGATCCGCTGAGATTTCCTCATGAAACTAATCCGAACCATAGAGGCGCTCACCCGCTTTGCTGGCTGGTTGGGCGCACTCCTCGTCCTGCCTTTAATAGGTGCATTAATCATTGAAGTATTTAGCCGCTATGTAGCCGGTAGGCCGACCTTATGGGCCTTTGAAGTTAGTTACATGGTAATGGGGGCAATGTTCATGCTGGGTATGGCCAATGCGTTGCGTATAGGCCAACACGTCAGCGTAGACATTGTCGCTTTACAGCTTAGCCCACGTGCAAATGCTGCCATTCGCGCAATAGGTTATGTGCTATTTCTCCCCGTATTGGCGTGGCTGGTATGGGAGCTATCCAAGTACGCGCTATCTGCTTTTGAAACCAATGAACGCTCGGGCCGCTCTGCTTGGAACCCAGTCGTTTGGCCGATCTTCACGGTATGGTTTGTAGGGTTTGCACTGCTGGCACTGCAAGTAGTGGCTGAACTTCTGAAATCCTTATGTTTGCTCGTCGGTAAACACCCCACAGAGGAGTCAGCCGAATGAGTAGCTACCTTGCGCTATTGATGTTCCCTGCACTGATGGCCTTAATCATTGCGGGTTTCCCAATCGCCTTTTCAATGATTTTAGTGGCCACCGGCTTTGGCATTATTCAGTTTGGCGACGTTGCCGCTTACCAGCTGTTGACCAAAATCGAAGATACGGCGTCCAACTCGATTCTTGCAGCCGTACCGCTGTTTATTTTTATGGGTGCGATGCTTGAACGCTCAGGTATAGCCGAGCGTTTATTTGAAGCGATTCACATGTGGACGCGCCGTTTGCCCGGTGGGTTGGGTATCGGGGCCATCATTTTGGGCACCCTGTTTGCCGCTTCCAGCGGCGTTGTTGGTGCAACAGAAGCGGTCATTGGCATGCTGGCCATTCCCGTGATGCTCAAGCATCAATACAGCAAAAGCCTGATATCGGGGACCATCTGCGCCAGCGGCTCTCTGGGCACAGCCATCCCCCCTTCGATTACCGTCGTGGTGCTAGGCCCTGTGGCCGGGGTTTCTGTGGGGTCGCTGTTCAGTGGTTTGCTGATCCCAGGCTTTTTGATGGCGCTAATGTTCATGGCCTACATCATTGGCGTTGCGTACTTAAAGCCGGAGATGGCGCCGCGCATTCAAGACCAGGAACCCGATGTTCCGCTCGGCGAAAAACTGCGTATCACGCTGATTGCGCTCGTGCCCACCATGCTGCTGATCTTTACCGTGCTGGGCACTATTCTTATGGGCTTGGCAACGCCAACAGAAGCTGCCGCGTGCGGCGCTCTGGGCTCTATCATCTTGGCAGCGGCTTACCGAAACTTGAATGTTTCGGTTATGTGGACCTCGGCCATCAAGACCGTGAATATTTCTGCGATGATCCTGCTCATTGTATTAGGTGGCAGCATGTTTGCTGGGGTGTTTTTTGCCTCAGGCGGAATGGCGACGGTTCAGGGATTGCTGATGGACACCGGCTTGAGCCCCTGGATGATTTTAGGCATGATTCTGCTAATCGCCTTTATTGCAGGGTTTGTGCTGGATCTGATTTCAGTCGTACTGATTATTATCCCTGTGGCTATGCCGATCGTCAGGATGCTGGGCTTCGATGAGATCTGGTTCTGTGTTGCGTTCTTAGTGGTGCTACAAACCAGCTATCTCACCCCACCGCTGGCACCGGCGATTTTCTACTTAAGGGCGATCACCCCTCCAGAAGTGACCCTCAGGCATATGTATAGAGGCGTTGTGCCCTTTATCATTGCGCAATTGATCGTGCTGGCGCTAGTGTTAGCGTTTCCACAAATCGCGCTCTGGTTGCCAGACGTGATGGGTGGCCCTTCTTGGCGCTAAAAATGCTATAAATAAGATGTTTTCAGCCGCTCTTTATGGGCGGCTTTTTTCATGGTGTAACAACCCTCAGCACCATACGCGCCTGCTGGACGAGAGCGGTCACTGCAGTGCTAAGCTACCGTTTACGCAATCTGATTTGGAGATATTATGCCCCGCTATCCCGACCACCTCACTGGCGAAGGCCCTGTTAACCCTTTTCCCGGCATTAAAGTTTTGGAGCGCCGCATTGGCCGGGAGATTCCTCATCGACTGGGCTCTAACGAGGGATTGGATATGCCACACCGCGCCCTGCGCGAGCACTTTGGCGATGCGGTGGTGCAGCACGTTTACTGCTACGGTGATGCTGAGGCGCTGGGGGTGCGCCAGCGTTTGAGCGCGCTGCAGAACATTCCGCTTGAGCACCTACTGGTAGATGCCGGAGCCGACAGCCTGATTGCCTTGGCACTACGCACCACCTGTACAGTGGGCGATACAGTGGTTAGCACCGCAGGCACCTACCCTACCTTCGGTTATTTCGCCCAGGGACAGGGCTGCCGCTTGATTGAGCCAAGTTACCATGAGGCGCCTGGCGTACTCGCACCCAATTTGGAAGCACTGGCAGCGGCCGCCCATCAAGAAGATGCTCGGCTGGTTTATCTAGCCAATCCGGATAACCCCAGCGGTCACCTGCATAGCAACAGTGCGATTCTCACGTTACGCGAAGCGCTGCCAGAAACTTGCTGGCTGCTATTAGACGAGGCCTACGGGGATTTTCGCGACGATGCGGATAGCGACTTTGCTAGCAAGGCGCTTCCGGGGGTGATTCGCCTGCGTACGCTATCCAAAGCACACGGTTTGGCCGGTCTGCGCATTGGTTACGCCATTGCCGAGCCTACCGTGCTGACGATGATGATGAAGGCGCGTATTCACTACGCGGTTTCTTCCTTCACCCAAGCCGCTGCCGAAGTGGTGCTCGACCACCCCGAGGAAGTACGCCAGCATATTGCGGATGTCAAAGCCCGCCGCGAACAGCTGGCACTGCATTTTATCGGTCTGGGAGCAGATGTGTTGCCCAGCGCGACGAACTTCATCGGTATCCGTCTTCCCACCGTCGAACTTGCCACCGCGGTACATCAGGAGCTGCTAGCAGAGGGTGTGCTGGTCGCACGTTTAGCGCACCCTGAGCTGGCGAATGTGATCCGTATCACGGCGGTGGAAGAAGCCCTGGAACCCGGTAAATTAGCCGCGCTTGAAAAGGTGCTTCACCCCTCGACACGGTGAGAAGTAAGTGTCTCCCATAGCTCAATCGCAGCGGCTAAATCCTCCAAGGAAGCGCCTACCGACTTGAACAACGTGATGGCCTCTTTATTCGAGCGCCCCGGCTTGGCACCTGACAGCACCTCTGCAAGCTCAGCTTGAATGTCATCAAAGTGGAAAGCGCCTTCCTCTATGGCTTGCAGAATGTCCCCCGCTTCGCCTTTGGCCCCGGCGTAGGTATCCACAAACACCTCGGCACGGCGTAAGCACTCTGCGTCGCTTTCACGCATTTGGGGGCGAAACGCGCCAATTAAATCCAAGTGCGTGCCCGGTGTTAGCCATTCGCCTTTAATCAGCGGTTGGGTGGATAGCGTTACGCAACTCACAATGTCGGCCTCTCCCACAGCGGCGGCCAACTCTTCCACTACGTGAGTTTCAAAACGATCAGCATACTCATGTGCGATTGCCGCTGCTTTGCTCGGGTTACGCCCCCAAATCAGCACACGTTTGATGGGGCGAACGCTGGCGTGGGCCTCAATCACCATAGGTGCCAGTTTGCCTGTACCCACCACCAACAGCGTTTCTGCCGACTCAACGGCCAACGCCTGGGCAGCCAGCGCAGAAGCTGCTGCTGTGCGTCGGCGCGTTAACTCACTGCCATCGATACAGGCCAGGGGCTGGCCGTGCTGTCCTTCGCTAAGCAGATAAAGCCCAGAGATAGCCGGAATACCGTGATCGGCATTTTGCGGGAAGACGTTTACCATTTTCACGCCAATATAGCCCGCCGACTCCCAGGCAGGCATCAGCAGCATAGTCGCTTCACCATCGGGCCGATGCATGGCGTGGTGGTGACGCGGCGGAGATTCAACACCCTTCACAAAAGTATGATGTAACCGGCTAATCACGCCTTTCCAACTAAGGTAACGTGCGACATCTGCAGAAGAGACAACCTGCATCACTTAGCCCTCCCACTGTGACGTTTTACCCTGCTGGGCCGGCATCTCGATGCGTTGTTGACTGCCATCACCACTTGGAAGTAGTGATGATCTGGATACATTGCGGCCATTGCGAGATCTCCAATCGTAGTAGCAGATGTTGGAGACTACGACGATGGGGTGCAGCGCGCTTGCCCGAAACTCTGAAAACTTTGCCCGCAAGTGCTGAAACGCACCAAGCAACGTTGATTGGGGAAAAGTATTAACGACAAGGCTTATCTATCAGAAGAGGGGGCGATCTCAAAGTAGCGCCGATAGGCGCGGGAGAAGCTACCTTGATCACGAAAGCCTACCAGCATGGCAATATGACCTAAACTAAGCGTGCTGTGACGAACCAACGTGCGAGCGTGCTCTAAGCGCCTACGCTGAACATACGCGAGGGGCGTAACACCCGTTAGCTCGCGAAAGCAGCTGTGGAAATGGCCTGGACTTAAGGCACACAGGGCAGCTAACTGCTCAACGCGCACTTCATCCGCCAAATGCTGGTCTAGCCAGGCATCCAAACGCTCTAGGTCCAGCCGTTCGCTGATACAACGGGCACCTAGCTGCCCTGCTGTCTGTATGGACTCATCTTGTAAATACATATAGAGCGCCCGTAACAGCAGCACGGCGATTTCGTTTTGCAGCGCCGGGCACTGCTCAAGCTGATGAGCCAACGCATGGGTAAGTTGGTTTAAGGCAGGTGGAACGGTAAAGAAACGCGGCTTATCGAATAAGCGCTCAATCTCGCTGCCCTTTTCCAGCGTGGCTAAGTGCTGCACGGGAATGTCCAGCACTAGCGTGCGATTGCTGCCATCGCCCTGGTACTCATGATGGCGCGACGAAGGGATTAAGCAACCACGGCGAGCTGTGACTCGCTCTCCTTGGCCTTCCATAGCAAGCTCGGTGACACCGCACGTCGCCAAAATTAGCTGATGAAAATCGTGGGTGTGCGCCACCTGCTCTGGGGCCAAATTGCGGTTATGCAGCTCAAACTGGGCCATGGATGTACCGTTGGTTGGTTCTCAACAAGAGCCTTTACTATACGGCGATGCCCTGCTGAAAAGCGAGGGTGCGTTAACGTTGCATTAACGCACACCACAACGGTCATTAACCGATTAGGCGTCAGGCGGTGCGGCGATCACCATAATTTCCACTTTCCACTCAGGCTTGGCCAGCTTGGCTTCCAGCGCTGCGCGTACTGGCGGGCGACCGGGGACGACCCAGGCTTCCCACACTTCGTTCATTTCCGCAAACTCGGCCATGTCGGTCACCCACACCTGAGCAGAGATCAGGTGCTCTTTAGAGGTGCCCGCCTGCGCCAGCAGCTCATCGATACGCGCCAGCACCTGCTCGGTTTGGCCACGTATGCCTACCGTGGCATCGGCTGGCACCTGGCCCGCGAGGTAGACGGTTCCGTTATGAATAGCCACTTGGCTCATACGCGCATTGCTTTCGTGATAGGTCACGCTCATGGGGTTGTCTCCCGCGACATTGGGTTAATAGAGTGATGTATCACGCGGCTAGCACAGCGCATAACCACGTGTTGATAGTGTCATGTGTTGGTAACGTACCAATAAGGACCACCGCCCCTGCAGGACTAAACTGGCAGTTGCAGGGGCTTTAACATACATCAGGTGGTGCTGTAGTTGGTATTCCAGTTCTCTTCGAGGAACCCGTTGAGGTCCAGGTTTTCAAAGTTGGCCAATATCTGGGTGTTAAACTCAGTGCCCACATCTTCGACCTTGAAGAGCTGCGCATTGTTGCCGGTGGTATTTTCGTTGGCCAAAAGGTAAACGATGTCGTTATCCTCAAGACCCAAGTCATTTAGCCAGTCGAGATTTGCAAAGCTTTCGGTGGTAAACACTGCAAAGGCGGTATTCGCCTCAAGCGTTGTGGCACCGCCATAAATGTCAAAGCCCGTGCCATCACCACGCAGCGCATCAAACTCATCAGCCGTCAGATCGATGAAGAAAACGTCGCCGCCTTCTCCCGCGCTGAAGTCGATGATGGGGTCACCCAAGGTTTCGCTGCCACTCAAGGTGTAAGTGAGGCTGTAGGGGGGAGCTGGAGAACCTGCTTCCGCCACGAAATTAGCACCAGATGCAACGGATGCTTCACTCGCATTCTGGCGATCTTGTGATGTGACCGCGCCTCCTGCGCCACTTCCTGAAATCAGTACGCTATCCGCCCCCAGCAAGAAGGCGTTGTCTGACGTTATACCTACTGCTTGGTATTCCACCCAGCTATCTTTTACCACCCAAGACATCAAACTTTCGACTGTCACGTCATTGCTGTTGACGGCACCTTCAATCAAGCGCTCTACCAACTGATAAACCCGTTTGGCATCAAAAGCGTTCAACGTGCCAATATTGAAGGGCTCATTATCGATGAGGGTATAATTATCTGCCAGGCCAAAGGCGGCAGGCAGACGCTCAAGTGCTTCACCCAGGGTATAGCCAACCACCACATCCCCTTGGATAAAGCTATCAAGCGCCAGCAATGCTTCAAATTGTGATATGGAAATTTCGCTGTCGCTCACACGCACTTCAGCGGCATTACGCACCCCATCATCGTTGATAACGGTAAATTCATCATTTTCATTTACGACAAGATTCGCGACTGAATCCAGCACACGCCAACTGTAGGCGTCTTCCCTCGTTGGTGAGTCATTGGCTGCTGCAATCAGCGAGTTCAGAGTCGTGTTGAGGGTATTGGCCTCCTCGACTGAAAAAGGCTCGCTAAAGACCCACTGCGCCCCGACGATATTGAAATTCGCGACGTCACCCGCCAACTCCAGGAAAGCCTCTCTGTTCGCATAGGCTTCTTCTGGCGTGAAGGTAACGGTCTCAATATCATCCGTTTGGAGTGACGTCAGCAACGTCACACTCCCGTCTTCCACACTGACAAACTTCAGAAACTGGGCAGCGGTTAAGTCGGTATCTGTCAGATGTATCTGATCTGCCAACAAGACTGATTGAGCATTAGGGTCGATATTATTGACAGAATCATTGATGCGCCACTGAACTAGCGCAGGAATGCCGCCTTCCGGCACCAAGGCTGCGTTATTGAAAATTTCAGCGATACGCAGATATTCAGCTTCAGCCACGGCAGCCGTTTCACCACGACCGTCGTCACCAAAGTACGTGAGAGGACTGTCATCTCCCACCACAATGCCGAAGTTAGCTGCAAAACCCTGGCCTTGAATAAAACTTAGACGAGTCGAATTACCATAGAAGAAATCAACCCTTACGTCTGCCAAATCAGCAGGCGTCATGAGTTTATTAAGCCCATCCAAATACTGATCAGCATAGATAATCGATTCATCCGTCAGGCGAATACTCACTGCATCCTGCAAAATAGAGGGGTCTTCAGCCTGCTGCGTTAAGATAGTTTCCGCACTATCTCGTATCGTCCAGCTATACAAATCCCCTAATGCCTCATCATTGATACGGGCATTCCTTGCAGCCGCGTCATCGCCGCCCAGAATAGTATCTACGGCCTCTTTATACGTTAAGGCATCGGCCACCGATAGATTTTGCGCGCGGTACGCCGTGGTCGTATTGATGATGTAGTTGGCTGCCAGTTCGCTGTCATCATCTAGGAAAATCCCTACCGCTTCTTGTAGCGTGTAGGTCTGGATTCTGAAATTGGCGAGGGTGGCCAGTGCCTCGTAATCATCGAAGCTGATGGTGGTCTCGTCATTGATACGCACATTCTGCGCTTGACTCACGTAGCTCGGGAAAGCGTCGCCGTCACTTCGGGTCTCCAGCAGGCTGGCAGCACTGTCAGTGATGCTGTACACCAGCGCACTGGTAATGGCGGGTTTGGCAGTGGCTCCATCCAACAGGGCAGAGACCTGGCTATACAGCGCCTCCGCAGCCTCGGCAGTGAGCGGGTCTGCAATGGTCACCACGGGGGTCGTCGCAATGCTGTAGTCGTCTACCAGTCGGTCGGCATTATCTTCATTGATGGCCTGCTGAAGCGTGTACAGCACCAGGTTATAAGTGAAGCCATCTACCCCCAGCGCTTCTACCAGCGCCGTGTACTCCGCAAAGGTGATACGCCCATTGGCATCGGCAAAGATAGTGTTGGCGCCGGTGATGTGATCCTGTGTTGCCGCGTTGAGGATACGGGCGGGGGTATCACTGACGTTCCAGATGTATAGCTCTGCGAAATCCGCTGCGCTGCGGTTGGTGGCGCCTGCCAGCACGGCCTTGACGATATTCAGCTGCGTCAGGGCGTTGGCCACATTGAACGGCTGTACGACCTCAAACTTTGTATCGCCATCAATACGGTAGCTGCCTGCGGGTGCTAATGCGTTGTCTGCACGCGCGCCCACCGCGTCGGCCAACGTCTGGTAATCCACGATCGTGTCGCCCAGCACAAAGTTGTTGAGCGCACGCAAATCCTGGTACTGCTGCTGAGAAATGTTGTCGTCGCTGACGCGCACTTCCCGTGCCTGAAGCAAAAAGGCCTCGGTGCGTGCTCCGATGATGTTGGGCGCAGAGTCGGTGATGTCCCAGCGGAAAGCATCTCGGAGGTTGGGATTGTTCCGTGCACCTTGCACGATGCTCAGGTACTGATCGTAATCTTGCTCAGCAGCGCCGATGGAGCTGTAGCTGCGCTCCAGGCGACTGGCAGGGTCGGTATTGATGGCATAGCTGGGGCGTAGCTCGCTCCCGGCATCGATGGCCTGCTGAAGGGTGTACTCCACCGTGATAGTATCGAGGTTGCTGAAACTGACCCCTTGGAGCGCCGCCAGGGCATCGTAGCTGGCCAACGTGATGATGTTGGCATCGATGGTGACGGTATTGGCGCTGGTCAGATGCTTCTCGCCTGCGGCGGCCAGAATGGTGTCGACGCTATCGCGGATGGTCCAGGTATAGCGCTGTGAAACGAGATCTTCGCCGATCAGCGACTCGACGATGGCTAATCGGCTGGCCGCTTGCTCCACGCTCAGATTAGTGACGTTATAGCGAGGGTTGGCGAGAATCTCGTAGTTGTCAGCCAGCGCGACGTCCGCTTCGAGCGCCGTGACCGCCTGCTGCAGGGTGTAGAGCACTACGGTATTGCCCAGGTCGAAGTTGCCAAGGCGGGCAAGCTGTTCGTACTGCGCGGCCTGAATCGTTTCGTCGGTGACCGACACACGCCGTGCTTCCGTGACATGCACCGCATCTAGTGCGTTAATGATGCGACTGGCACCGTCACTGACATTCCAGATAAACAGCGTGGCCAATACCGGCGAATTGTTGGCGCCATCGAGGATGGTTTCGATGCTGCGATACAGCGTTTGTGCACCCGCGACCGTGAGTGTCTGCTCGGGCAAAGGCGCATTCAGGGTAATGATGTAGTTGCTGGCTAGCGGCTCGGCTTCCAGCGCCTGAGCCAGGGTGTAGCGCACTTCAGTGGGCTCGAGAACGAAGTTGTCCAGGCTATTGAGGCGCACGAACTGCTCGGGCGTGATTTGTGCTGCCGTTACTCGAACGCTAAGCGCTTCGTCCAATTCAGGGTTAGCAATGGAAGTGCCCAGAATGTTGGCAACGCTATCGACAATATTCCAGTTGAACAGGTCCTCACGAGTCAGACTATCGGACTCAGCATTCTGGGCACGATCCAACAGCTGGCGGGTATGATCCAGCAGCTCCGCCGCTTCGCTAAGCGTTAAATTCCTGACGGGATAAGGCGTATCAGGATTAATAGTGTAGTTGGCTGGCATGATCAGATCATCGGCCAGCTCACCCAGCGCTTGCTCCAGGGTATAACGCACGACGACATTGCCCAGCTCAAAGTTCTCTAACGTGTCCAGGGCGCGATACTGGTCTGGGCGTATGGTGCTGTTGGTCACCGTGACGCGTTCGGCACCGACGACTTCTGGACGCTCCAGGCCACCACTGACCAGCACGTCTCCGGCACTGGCGCGGATCGACCAAGTGTAAATGTCAGATAGGGCAATAGGTGCCGTTTCGACATCGTAGTCGCCCGCCAGAATGCGCTGCACAAGCGCCAGGCGGTCGGCCGCTGCCGTGAGTCCAAGATTCCCTGCCGCCAGAGGCTCATTGGGATTAATGAGGTACCGGGCGGGAAGTTCGCCATTCTGCGCCAGCGTCACTGCTTGCTGAAGCGTCAAGTAGGGAACGTCAGCCCTGGCTTCGATGGTATCCGAGAGGTTACTATCAGGGTCTTGAGCTTCGCGCTGTGCATCCCGCAACGGGTTGCGCGAGCCATCACGATAGGCATCCAGATCCAGGTTTACACCGGCGGCATCGATAGCATCCAATGTTTGCTTCACCTGGCCAGCAATGGAAGGCAGCCCCAGTGCGTCGGCCATCTCCTGATTGGTCAGCGCACGCCCTTCTTCTCCAGCCTGATTGAATGCCACGCCAAGCCGCGACAGCGCATCGGCAGAACTGATGCCTGCGGTAGCCGCCATCGCTAATAGACTGGCGACTTTTACGCCTGCAATCAGCAACTCCACATTGGGTGAAGATGTGCTGAGCGGGTCAGTCGTCATCAAGTCAATACGCGAGTCGAGCCCCAAAGCTGTTTTAATATCAGCTTGTGCGTCAGCATTATTCAGCTCGAACTGTTGAGAGAGCTGTACCATCATCGTTGTCAGCGGAGTAATGACGGTCGAGCCATCGGGTGCTCGTAGTACGCCGTTGAAGGGCAGACCCGTCGAAATATCTACCCCGCCAGTGGCTGTTAAAATACCGCTGCCTTCCAAGCCTGAGAAAAAGCCGCTTCCATCTGTGGTGACACTATTGGCGTCAAATTCGCGCGTCACTGTCGCCCCAACGATATAGCCATCAATCACATAGCCGCTGATGGTGGAAGGCGGTTCTGGTTGTTCTGGCTGTGTCGAGCCACCACCACCACCACCACCACCACCACCACCACCACCCGCGGCGGCAGCTCCCAGGGCAATCGCGCCCCCGCCAACATACAACCAAGGTGGAATATCCGCGAAAGAGCTAACAGGTGCGCTATTACTTGCCATGCTTGTGCCTGACACAGCGGGGCTGAAAGAGGCGCTCGGTACGAAAAGTAAATTACCGAAGTCGGTGCCTTCTGCTACGCCGTACTGAAGCGCACTGCTGGGGCTGATAAGGAGCAAATCCCCTTGCTGGACAACTGCACTACGCGCCAACGTCATTTGGCTGCCGTCCGCCCGGGTAATCAGCACATCACCGTTTGGCAGCAGCTCCCATGACTGCACATCGGGAAGCTGACTAAGGGGAACTAGCAGGCCGCTATCATTACTTAACGCCTCCATGAGCGCGGTGATATCAACCACCACACGGCCACCCTCAAGGGCAACATCCGCAGCCGCCAAGTCGATACGATAGCCATTATTCATTAGCAGCGTCAGGCTGCCGTTAGGCATGCGAATGACTTCGGCGACGCCTTGTAAATCGTTAATCGCCACGTTGGAGTCAGCAAGCGCCTGCTGGGCCATAAGGGGTAAAACCAGCGTGGCAGCCATGCCGGTATTTTTGAGTGCTTTTTGGTTTTTCGCCATCCAGCGGCGCACGAATGCCACTCGCGCCTGTGGATCAGCCGGTATGTCGATACGCACAACATCGCCGCGGGTGTCGGCCATTGTTTGCCATGCATGCTGCGAAGCAGCACTGCTGACCCTGACACCGTTAAGCAAATGGCCGCTAATCACGCCTGGTTGCGTCGACTTAAGAATATCGGCTGATGACGTCGCCATTAAGCACATCTCCACTAAAGGTCAATGGCGCTATGCGCCGTATTTTTATTTCGGATCGCCGTTAATCGACGATGTGCCGCGGTGAGAAGCAGTAATCAATGTGATTAGAAAAATGGCCTTAAGTATTTCACAAAGAAGTAGCAAATAAACCATTAAAAAGGACGCTTAATTGCCTGTTAACGCGTATTAGAGGCTTCATGAACATGCGCAGGGGGAGATAGTTTGGGCAGGCACAACAAAAAAGGGCTTAGCGATGAACGCTAAGCCCTAAAATTTGGTGCCGGTGGCCAGACTCGAACTGGCACACCCGTAAAGGCGGCGGATTTTGAATCCGCTGCGTCTACCAATTCCGCCACACCGGCAATGGATGCGCATTATACGGAGATAACACCGTAGGTCAATCACATCAACTGACTTTATCTAACGAAAGCGCTATCCTATGCCGCCTGTTTGACCACTGAAAAGAGCCATTTCCATGCAGCGCGCGGACTTCCATTTCGAGCTACCCGATGAGCTCATTGCCCGTTACCCCTCTGAGCAGCGCAGCGACTGCCGTTTGCTATGCGTGGATGGCCAGAGCGGCACACGTGACCATCGCCGATTTACCGACTTACTTGAAATTCTCGAGCCTGGCGACTTGCTGGTGTTCAACGACACCCGCGTCATACCAGCACGCCTGCACGGTCATAAAGCCAGCGGTGGAAAAGTCGAAATGCTGTTGGAGCGCCCTTTAGACAGTCATCGCGGCTTGGCGCATATCCGCTCCAGTAAATCGCCGAAGCCAGGCACCGAGCTAATCTTTGAAGGCGATATTCATGCCATCGTAGAAGGCCGCCGCGACGCACTGTTTGAACTGCGTTTTCTAGGCGATACGCCGATGATTGCCCTGCTGGAAGCGCATGGCCATATGCCACTGCCGCCCTATATCACCCGCGAAGATGAACTCAGCGACCGAGACCGTTACCAAACGGTGTATGCCCGTCGCGACGGCGCGGTGGCCGCTCCTACGGCGGGGCTTCATTTTGACCAACCGCTGCTAGACGCGCTGGCCGAAAAAGGGATTAACAGTGCATTTGTGACCTTGCATGTGGGCGCGGGCACCTTTCAGCCAGTACGGGTTGATAATATCCTTGAACACCACATGCACAGCGAGTGGATTGAGGTTTCTGAAGCTGCCTGCCAAAAAGTGCGCGATACCCAGGCTGCTGGTAGGCGAGTGGTTGCGGTTGGCACCACCAGCGTGCGCTGCCTAGAGAGCGCCTGTATGAAAAGCGCCAACGGTGAGATAGCTCCCTACAGCGGCGATACCGATATTTTTATCTACCCTGGTTACGAGTGGCGCTGCGTGGATGCGCTAATCACCAACTTCCACCTGCCGGAATCTACCCTGCTGATGCTGGTGTCGGCCTTCGCGGGCTATGAACACATGATGCAGGCTTACCGTACAGCCGTAGAAGAGCGTTACGCCTTTTTTAGTTATGGCGACGCCATGCTGCTTACCCGCTAATTAACGAGTTATTGTGATGCGAAACGAATGCTTTATGCGCTTTGAGCGCTTAGCCGAAGATGGCCGTGCGCGCCGTGGCCGCCTGCACTTTCCCCGTGGCACGGTGGAAACGCCCGCCTTTATGCCCGTAGGCACCTACGGCACTGTCAAAGGTATGACACCCGACTCCGTGAAAGAGATTGGCGCGGAGATCATCCTTGGTAATACGTTTCACCTTTGGCTGCGTCCGGGCACCGACGTGATTGAAGCCCACGGCGACCTTCACGATTTTGCCCAGTGGGACAAACCCATACTGACCGACTCCGGCGGCTTTCAGGTGTTTTCCCTGGGTGAAATGCGCAAAATCACCGAGCAGGGCGTCCACTTCCGCTCGCCGGTAGATGGCAGCAAGGTGTTTATGGGGCCGGAAGAGTCCATGGCCGTGCAGCGCTCGCTGGGCTCTGACGTAGTGATGATCTTTGACGAGTGCACCCCCTACCCCGCTACCTTTGAAGAAGCGGAAAAATCCATGGAGCTTTCGTTACGCTGGGCCCAGCGCTCACGCGATGCCCATGGCGACTCACCTTCAGCGCTATTCGGCATTATTCAGGGCGGCATGCACCCGGCGCTGCGCGAGCGTTCGCTCAACGGGTTGTTAGAGATCGGCTTCGACGGCTTGGCGATTGGTGGCTTGTCCGTTGGCGAGCCCAAAGAAGAGATGATCAAGGTGCTCGATTATCTACCCACCTGGATGCCCGACGAAAAGCCGCGCTACCTGATGGGCGTGGGCAAGCCGGAAGACCTAGTAGAAGGCGTGCGCCGAGGCGTGGATATGTTTGACTGCGTAATGCCGACCCGCAATGCGCGCAACGGCCACCTCTTCACCTCTGACGGCACGGTCAAAATTCGCAACGCCAAACACCGTTTCGACACCCGCCCGCTTGATGATGAGTGCGACTGCCATACCTGCAAGAATTTCTCGCGGGGCTACTTACACCACCTTGACCGCTGCAATGAAATGCTGGGCTCTATGCTCAATACTATCCATAACCTGCGCTACTACCAGCGGGTCATGGCTGATTTGCGCGCGGCAATCGAAGCGGGTACATTGACGACCTTTGTGGAAGGCTTTTATGCCCAGCGTGGGCTGCCAGTGCCTCCTCTAGCTCAACCCTAACGAATTAATCGCCCCGCGCATTGCGCGCGTGGTTTAAACTATTCGACCACTTTTTTATAACCCAGGAGTTCTCTGCAATGCTGGATTTCTTCATCTCACCAGCCCATGCCCAAGAAGCCGGTGCAGGCGGTGGCATCGCGCAAATTGTCATGCTGGTCGGTTTCGTACTGATTTTCTACTTCCTGCTGTGGCGCCCCCAGGCAAAACGCGCCAAGCAGCACAAACAGCTGGTTACCAGCTTAGCTAAAGGTGATGAAGTCGTCATCGGTGGTGGCTTAGTGGGCCGCATTACCAAAGTTAGCGATGAGTTCTTAACTCTGGAAGTTTCAGAAGGCAACGAAGTTAACGTGCAGAAAAATGCCGTCGCTGCCGTTCTGCCCAAGGGTACCATTAAGTCCATCTAACGCCTGAAGTCTTCCCTGCCGAGTCAGTGCCAGCCACCCCGGCAGGGGTGACATGGTAGCGTCGATGGTGAACGTTGCTGTGCACAGCCTGTCTGTGCACAGCAATTCCGTTTGTAATTGAAGGCAGGGCTTGCATGCTCAACCGTTACCCCCTGTGGAAGTATCTGCTGATACTGGTCGTCCTGGTGGTTGGCCTTATCTATGCGCTTCCCAACTTGTTTCCCGCAGATCCCGCCATTCAGGTTAGCAGCGCCCAGGGCGATGCGCTGGATGAGCGTCAAATAACCCTTGTCGAAGAAGCGCTTAACGAACAAGGCGTCGAAATCAAAACCATCGAGCAGGAGAATGGCCAGTGGCTCATTCGCCTGGAAAATAACGATGATCAGTTGAATGCTCGCGACATCGCCACTCGCGTATTAGGCAACGAAGCCACGGTTGCACTTAACCTGGCAGAAGCCACGCCGAGCTGGTTACAAGCATTTTCTGCGTCACCCATGACGCTGGGCCTAGATTTACGCGGTGGCGTTCACTTTTTACTTGAAGTGGACATGGATGCCGCCCTTACCCAACGATTAGAAGTCAATGCAAGCGCCATGCGTGAGCTGCTGCGCGGTGAGCGCATTCGCTACCGCAACACCGAAGTAGCCGAACGCTCGCTCTCTATTGATTTTGCCAGCAGCGATGACCGTGATGCAGCGCGCCGCTTAATCAGCCGCGACTTTCCCGACTTTGATTACAGCAGCGAAGGCGATGGCCGTACCTCTCGGCTGGTGATGTCGCTTAGCGACCAAACGGTCAACGAAATACAGGATTACGCGGTTAACCAAAACTTAACCACCTTGCGCAATCGGGTGGATGAGCTAGGCGTTGCCGAACCGATGGTACAGCGTCAGGGCCCCAGCCAGATTGTGGTTGAACTACCGGGCATCCAAGACACCGTGGCTGCAAAGCGTATTGTCGGCGCCACCGCTAACCTGGAGTTCCGCTTAGAAGCGCGCAACGACACGCCCGACATGGAAACCGAGCGCCATACATTCCGCAACGACACTTCGCGCTCAGCGGATTTGATGCGTGATGTGATTATTACAGGCGATAGCGTTTCCAGTGCCAGCCATAGCTTTGACGAAAACGGCCGCCCCCAGGTCAACATCAACCTGGATGGTACCGGCGGTACGCTAATGAACCGCGCCACGCGCACCAACATTGGTCGCAATATGGCAGTGCTGTTCATTGAGCACAAAAGTGAAGACCGGGTTGAAACTGACCCAGAAACCGGCCAAGAAACTATCGTTCGCGAGCCTTATGTTGAGCGTGGCCTGATCAGCCTTGCCACTATTCAAAGCGCACTAGGCAATAGCTTCCGGATTACCGGGTTGGACTCACCCACCGAAGCCGCAGAGCTTGCGCTACTGCTGCGTTCCGGCTCGCTGGCAGCGCCCATTTACTTTGTTCAAGAGCGCACCATTGGCCCAAGCCTAGGCGCTGAAAACATCGAGCGCGGCGTACTCTCGGTGCAGATCGGCTTGCTATTGGTAGTGATCTTTATGCTCGCGCGCTACAAGGTATTCGGCATCTTCGCCAACATTGCGCTCGCCATCAACTTAACCCTGCTAATCGCCGTAATGTCGATGCTGGGGGCTACCCTGACGCTGCCAGGCATTGCCGGTATTGTGCTGACGCTGGGCATGGCGGTGGATGCCAACGTGCTGATATTTGAGCGAATACGCGAAGAGCTGCGCAACGGTATGTCGATTCAACAAGCCATACACGCGGGCTACGAACGCGCTTTCACCTCCATCGTGGATGCCAACATCACCACGCTGCTGGTGGCTGTGATTCTGTTCTCTATTGGCACCGGCCCCGTTAAAGGCTTTGCCGTTACGCTCTCCATCGGCATTTTGACGTCGATGTTCACCGCCCTGCTGGTGACCCGTGCCATGGTTAACCTGACCTATGGCAGCAAACCCGTCAAAAAGCTGTGGATCTGAAAAACGTGCTCAGCTCAGAATTTAAGAGGTGGTAATGAAACCCCTATCACACCTGCAGATCGACTTTATGGGGCGGCGCAACATTGCGTTCGTTGCCTCAGCCGTCATGCTTATTGTGTCGATTGGCGCCATTTTGTTTCAGCAGCTCAATCTAGGGCTCGACTTTACTGGTGGAACCTTGGTTGAGGTGCGTTATAGCGCAGCACCTTCGCTGGATGCGATCCGTCAACTTCTTGAAAGCAGCGGCTTTCAGGATGTGTCGGTGCAGACTTTTGGCGCTTCAACCGAAGTATTGATCCGTTTGCAGCAAGCTTTTGATCCTGAGGTAGGCAACGAAGTGGTGAGCCTGCTTCGCGCTGAGGGCGAAAGCGTTGATCTTGTACGCGCGGAGTTTGTCGGCGCTCAGGTCGGTGAGCAGCTGCGCGACCAGAGCGGGCTAGGCATGCTGGTCGCCCTTGGCATTGTGATGCTCTACGTGGCCTTTCGCTTCCAATACAAATTTGCCATTGGTGCGCTATTTGCTCTGCTGCATGACGTTATTATCGTGGTGGGTATCTTCGCGCTATTCCAGCTCGACTTTAACCTCACGGTTCTTGCAGCCATTCTGGCGGTCATTGGTTATTCGCTAAACGATACGATTGTGGTGTATGACCGGATTCGTGAAACGATCCGCACGTCACGCATTGATGATATGCCGCAAATTTTTAACGAAGCGATCAACGCCACGCTCTCGCGTACCCTGGCAACGTCTGGCACCACTATTCTCGTACTGCTAGCCCTGCTGTTACTGGGCGGCGATATGATTAATAACTTTGCCATTGCGTTGTTAATCGGCGTGCTGGTGGGTACTTTCTCCTCGATCTATATTTCCGGCGCGCTGCTGCTGCCACTTAAGCTCTCTCGGGAAGATCTAATTCCAACCAAAAAAGAGCTTGATGAAGAGGAAGAAGAGCTGCCTTAACAAAGCACGTTTGGCACACAACAAAAAGCCCTGCTGGTGATGCCAGCAGGGCTTTTTTAAGCACTCATTTTAGGTGCTCATTAAGTACTCGACTTGACCTAAAAGTGCGGCGCCAGCTGTTTGATCAGCGCTTTATAAAGGCGCGGGCCAGCAGCCATCAGCTGACTCTCGGGACTTACGGTCGGTTTGCCATCTGGTGTGCCCATTAACGCACCCGCTTCTTTAAGCAGCAGTGACCCCACCTGCATATCCTGCTCTTCAAGACCCAAGACAAAAACGCTGTCTACGCGGCCAGTCGCCAATTCACAGATATCAAGCAAACCACTGCCGGTGGCCAGCAAGGTTTCAACCTGGGGGGCAAGCTGCTGAGCAATGGTTAAGTAAGCGGGCAAGTGACTAGGGCGTAGCCAAGCTTCGGGTAGACTCATCGCCATCCGCGTACCGGCGATCGCCGTTGGCTTGCTAACGCGCATACGCTTGTCGTTATGCTGCGCGCCACGGCCACGGCTGGCGATATACTCGTCATCACCAAACGGCGAGAGAATCACCGCGTGCTCGGGGCGCCCTTTCACAAGACACACCACTGAGAGTGCAAAGCCCTTGCCAGCTACCGCTAAATTTGAGTAGCCATGCATAGGTTCAATCTTCCAGACAGTATCCGCGCCTTCCCCTTCACCGGCTTTATACGGCGTATAGCGGCCGGTAACACCATGGTGGGGGTAGCCACGCTCCAACTGCTGAACGATGGTCGCCTCTGCCTTACGCGCAGTGTCTTCTAGCAACCGGTCGAGATTAAATTCTTCATGAGCATTTTCAATCCGCTCACGGACGCGTAAAAAGTGTTCAACAGCGCCACGCGCAGCGCGCAGCGTAAATTGGACCATCGGATTCATGATCGGGCCTTGTCACAGTGATGTTAAAGAACAGTGGGTAGTCGCAGGGCTACCTTTGGCGCGCAATTCTAGCAGAGCCCCCTCGGGCATGCCATCGACTCATGCTAAACTGCGCGGTTTCCGCACTTGATTACCGAGCCTATTATGCTTGAGCGCATTCGTATTGTTCTTATCGGCACCAGCCATCCCGGCAATATTGGCGGCGTAGCACGCGCTATGCACAACATGGGCTTGGCCGACCTTGCCTTGGTAGCTCCTCGCTGCGAGGTGATCACCCAGGACAGCATCTCCCGGGCCTCTGGCGCTGACCACCTGCTTCATCAAGCGGTGATTCATGCCACTCTTGAGGATGCTGTTGCTGACTGCACCTTGGCCGTAGGAGCCAGCGCGCGCTCGCGCACCCTCCCCTGGCCAATGATTTCACCCCGCGAGCTGGCCGAGCGCCTACCGAGCGAATGCCACCAGGAAGGCGCCCACGTCGCGCTGGTATTTGGCCGTGAAGACAGCGGCTTAACCAACGCCGAGCTACAGCGCTGCCATGCCCATGTGCATATCCCCACCAACGCTGATTTCAGTTCGCTCAACTTAGCAGCAGCCGTTCAGGTATTAGCCTACGAATGCCGCATGGCGTGGTTAATCCAAGCAACGCCAGAGCCAGTCAGCGATAATGAGGACGAGCTGGCGACTCACGCAGAGCTGGAGCGTTACTTCGAGCATTTAGAGCGCACCCTCATTGCGATTGATTTTCACGACCCGGCTCAGCCGCGTCAGCTAATGGCAAGATTGCGCCGCTTATACTTACGCGCCCGTCCGGAAAAAATGGAAATGAATATTTTGCGCGGCATTCTATCAGCCACCGAGAAAGCAGCAGATCGGCAGCAGCCATAGTGATAGCCGCTGAACTAACCAGAATGACCTAAACTTGAAGTCGTGGCTTCGCGCCCCAACATCGCCTTCCTGCTAACGTTATTCCATTACGCTTTTTTATTGCTGTTAACTTATGACGGTTAACCCACTGATGCGACGCTGCCGCCCTTAACGCCCAAGGATCACCCATGTTTCAACGCCTGCGTGAAGACATTAATAGCGTATTCGACCGCGATCCTGCGGCCCGTAATTTTTTGGAAGTGTTAACCAACTATCCTGGCCTGCATGCGCTGCTGCTGCACCGCTGCGGCCACTGGCTATGGAACAAAAACCTCAAGTGGCTAGCCCGCACAATCTCGACGTTTTCCCGCTGGCTTACGGGTATAGAAATTCACCCAGGCGCTACCATTGGCCGGCGTTTTTTTATCGACCACGGCATGGGCGTGGTGATTGGTGAAACAGCGTTAGTGGGCGATAACGTAACGCTTTACCAAGGGGTCACTTTAGGAGGCACCAGCTGGAATAAGGGCAAGCGCCACCCCACCCTGGAAGATGGCGTGATTGTCGGCGCGGGTGCCAAAATTCTTGGCCCGTTCACCGTCGGTGCGGGGGCTAAAATTGGCTCAAACGCTGTGGTAACAAAAGAAGTACCTCCGGGTGCAACCGTGGTAGGTATTCCTGGCAAAATTGTTAAGCGTGCTGACCCGGATGTAGAGGAAGCACTGGATGTGGACCCTGCTCGCCGAGAGGCTATTTGCCAAAAGTTTGGCTTCGATGCTTACGGCGTTAGTCAGGACATGCCCGACCCCGTTGCCCGCTCCATGCAGGCGATGCTGGACCACATGCACGCCGTGGATGAGCGCATTGAGCGCATGTGCTCCACACTGCGCAAATTAGATGCAAGCTACCGGGATGGCCAGCTACCTGAACTGCGGGATGAAGATTTTGCCGATATTCTCGACGAAAACGATACCGGCTGCCCAGGGCTAGGCAGACATCAGCGCAATCAGCCCAACGACACAGCCCCCCATTCATCTTCTGATACGTCGACCACGCGCAATAGTTGACCAAAGCACTCAGGATTTCCATAATGGCTGTACATTTGCCGTGAGCACGCTGATGGCTCAGCGTCGAGGTTCCTGTCATGCGCTTGACCACAAAAGGCCGTTACGCTGTCACTGCCATGCTTGATTTGGCACTTAATGTGCAGCACGGGCCCACTAGCCTGAGCGATATTTCGCAACGCCAAGAGATTTCCCTCTCTTATTTGGAGCAGCTATTTGCCCGCTTACGACGTGCAGGGCTGGTTACCAGCGTACGCGGGCCTGGCGGCGGATATTTACTGGCCATGCCCGCTGAAGAGATCAGCGTCTCGCAAGTTATCGACGCCGTGAACGAAACCGTTGATGCCACGCGTTGTCAGGGACTATCCGACTGCCAACAGGGCGATACCTGCTTAACCCACTTTCTGTGGTGTGAGCTTTCTGGGCAAATTCGCAGCTTTTTTGACGACATTACCCTTGCCCAGTTGATGCAACGCCCCGATGTAATACGTATAGCTTCCCGGCAACAACATCGCGTAGATGCTGGCATTCTTGCCTCATCCCCCTGAAGGCCCAACCTGCACGCTGGAACTCATGACCACGACTACCTCACCTTCGCTGCCGATTTACTTAGACTACGCCGCCACGACGCCGGTAGATGCTCGGGTGGCCGAGGTCATGCAGCGCTACCTGACGATTGATCAGCTGTTTGCCAACCCCGCCTCGCGTAGTCATATGCTCGGCTGGCAGGCTGAACAAGTCGTTGAGCAGGCACGGCGCCAAGTGGCAGATACTATTGGCGCTGACCCGCGTGAAATTGTCTGGACCAGTGGCGCCACCGAAGCCGACAACTTAGCGCTGATTGGTTTTATGCGTGCTAACCGTGAACGCGGCATGCACTTGGTAACCTCCCTCATCGAGCATAAAGCGATTGTCGATACGGCTAAGGCGCTTGAAAACGAAGGGTTTGAGGTCACTTGGCTAACACCAGGGCGCGACGGCTGCATAACGCCCGAGCAGCTTCGCAGCGCGATGCGTGATGACACCGCACTGGTGTCGCTGATGGCGGTCAATAACGAACTAGGCAGCATTAACGATATTGCCGCACTGTCCGCGGTTGCCCACGAATTTGGTGCCGCGTTTCATACTGACGCAGCTCAAGCGGTGGGTAGAGTTCCCCTTGATGTGGTGGCGCAGAGCATCGATTTGATGTCGCTTTCTGGCCACAAAGCCTATGGCCCCAAGGGGGTCGGCGCGCTCTACGTTAAACGCCACCCAGATATTCGTGTTGAAGCGTTGATCCATGGCGGCGGGCACGAGCGGGGCATGCGCTCGGGCACCCTGCCGACCCACCAAATCGCCGGAATGGGGGAAGCCTTTGCGCTCATACAGCGCGAGCATCAAGCCGACCAAGCGCACATCGCACAACTTCGCGAGCGGTTTTTAACCGGCTTGGAAGGCATTGACGGCATTGTCGCCAACTCCCCGCTGAAGCACGCGGTGCCCAATATTATGAACCTTGCGTTTAAAGGGGTTGATGGTGAAGCCCTTCTGATGGCGCTACGCGATGTCGCCGTATCCACCGGCTCGGCCTGCAACTCTGCAAGCGTTGACCCCTCGTATGTGCTGCTAGGCATTGGCACACCCCGCTCACTTGCCCTTTCATCGCTGCGGTTTAGTTTTGGCCGCTTTACCCACAACGCAGATATTGACCATGCGTTAAGCCTTATTCGTCATGCGGTGAGCGGTCTACGCGCCACAGCGCGTTAAATAGCCAATGCTCTCTCCTGGCTCTCTACTTAAGACTTCTTCAAGGAGGACGCCCAAATGGCAACTCTCAACATTACCCCCGCAGCCGCCCAGCAGATTCGTCACGTACTAGACGAACGCGGCCAAGGGCTCGGCCTGCGTGTATCTGTTAAACCCAGCGGCTGTTCCGGCTATAGCTACGTGCTCGACTTTGCCGATGAGACCGCCGCCGACGAGGTGCGCTTTGAGGAGCATGGCGCCAGCGTCTATGTTGCACCTGATGCGCTAGAAATGCTGGATGGCAGCGAAGTGGATTATGTGAGCGAAGGGCTTAACCGCTTTTTCCGCTTCAATAATCCTAACGTTAAAGATCAGTGCGGTTGTGGCGAAAGCTTTACTGTTTAAGCTCTCCGGGCAATATCACCGGTATTCATCCCCACCGGGAAACGCTATAATCGCGGCCACTCGGTACCCAGTGATACCTTTGCACGCGTGCCGAATCACTTTTCCTGCGCCGCCTCGGCTTTCCGGGGCGGCAATTTTGCTTATCTCAATTAAGGAGAACTCTGCATGGCTACTGAACGCACTCTTTCGATTATCAAGCCCGATGCCGTCGCTAAAAACGCGATTGGTGACATCATTGCTCGCTTTGAAAAAGCTGGCCTGAACGTCGTTGCCGCTAAAATGACCCACCTTTCTGAAGAGAAAGCGGGCGGCTTCTACGCCGAGCACAAAGAGCGTCCTTTCTTTAAAGACCTAGTAGGTTTCATGACCTCTGGCCCGGTCGTTGTTCAAGTGCTGGAAGGCGAAGGCGCTATCGCTAAAAACCGTGAACTGATGGGCGCTACCAACCCGAAAGAAGCGGCTCCTGGCACTATCCGCGCTGACTTTGCGGAAACTATCGACGCTAACGCTGTCCACGGTTCTGATTCTGCGGAAAGTGCTGAGCGTGAAATTAGCTACTTCTTCGGTAACGACGAAATCTGCCCGCGCTAAGCACTTCGCGCCGCCGTTTCAACACCCGTTGCCGGCCATTTTTGCGGGGGCCTCGCCCCCGCCTCTTTATGAACGCTGACCGCCATGACCACCACCGTAGCTCAACATACGCCTGCCCCCCACTCCACAACTGAACGTGCGCCTACCGCTAATCCCGCGATAGAGCGCCAGAACCTGCTCGGCATGTCCCGCGAGCAGATGGAAGCCTTCTTTTTGTCCATTGGCGAAAAGAAGTTCCGCGCCGCCCAGGTGATGAAGTGGATACACCAGGAAGGCAGCGATGATTTCGCAGCGATGACTAACTTATCAAAGCCGCTACGGGAAAAATTAGCAAAGGTGGCTGAGATTCGTGGCCCGTCGGTTGTCTACGAAGGCACCTCAAGCGATGGCACGCGCAAGTGGGTGCTAGAGGTGGAAGATGGCAGCTACGTTGAAACAGTGCTGATCCCCGCTGAAAACGGTAAGCGGCGCACACTGTGTGTCTCTTCCCAGGTGGGCTGCTCGCTGGACTGCAGCTTCTGCTCCACCGGCAAGCAAGGCTTCCAGCGCAACCTGACCGCGGCTGAGATTATTGGCCAGGTATGGGTTGCCCAGCGCAGCGTTGGACCACGCCGCGACACTGCCAATCGTCCAGTTACTAACGTCGTCATGATGGGCATGGGTGAACCACTGCTTAACTTTGACAATGTGGTACCCGCAATGAAGCTAATGCTGGACGATAACGGCTATGGGCTTTCCAAACGCCGGGTAACGCTATCAACCTCCGGCGTTGTACCGATGATCGATAAGCTGGGTGATGAGATGGACGTCAGCCTGGCTATTTCGCTGCATGCGTCCACCGATGAACTGCGTAACGAACTCGTACCGATTAATCGCAAGTACAACATTCGTGCACTTCTGGATGCCTGCCACCGGTACCTATCGAAATGTCCTGACAACCGCCAGGTCACAATCGAATATACGCTGATCCGTGACATTAACGACCAGCAGGAGCATGCCGAGCAGCTTGCTGCACTGCTGAAAGAGCTGCCCTGCAAAATCAATCTCATACCGTTTAATCCGTTCCCTAATTCCGGCTACGAAACACCGTCGCGCAACCAAGTCATGCGCTTTCAGCAGTGGCTCTATGATCAAGGTTACAACGCTACTGTTCGCGTTACGCGAGGTGAAGACATTGATGCGGCTTGCGGCCAGCTCGTCGGACGCGTCAAAGACCGCACCAAGCGCAGCGCACGCTACATTCAATCCGTGCAGTTAGATGCGGACTAGACGCTGGTGACCTTGACTTCCATTGAACACAGCGCTTTGATGGATTCGTTTTGTTGGCGGCAGGGGCTTGACCGCCAACACTACCGTTTTAAGATTTACGGCATTTAAAGACACGTCATTTAGAATCAACCGTTTTCAGCGGCATTTAGTAAAGGCAACCATCAAGAGGGTGTACATGACCGGTCTTTGCAGGCGCTTTCCATCTAGGGCATCTATGCTGTGTGTGCTTATCAGCAGCATGCTGCTAACCGGTTGTGCTACGCCAAGCAACGCCCCGGTCGAAGGCGGCCAAAATGCAGCTGAAGCCTATACCCAGCTAGGGGTCGCTTACTTAGAGCGCGATAACCTTCCCCGCGCGTTGAGCGCTCTTGATCGTGCGCTGGAAATTAATCCTCGTCACGCTGAGGCACTTCAGGCCCTTGCGCTGGTCTATCAGCAGCAAGGAGAGAACGAACTTGCTAATCGCTACTTTGAGCAAGCCGTTAATGCAGCGCCCTCATTTACCCGAGCGCGCAACAACTACGCCGCATTTCTCTATCAACGGGCGCAGTTTGCAGCGGCTTGTGAACAGTTAGAAATTGCATCGCAAGATGCCCAGTACGCCAACCGAGCCCAGTTATTTACCAACTTAGGGCAGTGCTATGTGGCGCTGGAAGAATTTGATAGCGCCCGCGAAGGCTTTCAGCGGGCGCAAAGTATCGACCCACGCAACCCGCGTGGGTATTTAATGTTAGCCGAACTTGAAGTTTCACAGGGTAATTATGAGCAAGCCTGGGCGCCACTGCAGAGCTATTTGCAGCTAGCCGGGCCAGACCCAGCAGCACTGGAAATGGCGATTGACCTCGCCCATGCCCGAGGCGACCACGCCGCGGCTGCCGATTACCAGCGCATGCTGAATACCAATTAACTGATGCCCTGATCACCTATTTATTGAAGGATGCTCAGCCATGAGCGACACACAGTTACACGATAGCGTTACCGCCGACACCACCTCCCCTGGTGAGCTTCTATTACGCCAACGCGAAGCGCTTGGCGTTCCCCTGATTGATGCTGCACGCGCTCTCAACCTGCGCCCTGCTGTGGTGGAAGGGCTGGAACAAGACAACTACGCTGAGATTCCGGTCACCGCCTATCGACGAGGCTACCTACGCGCTTATGCCCGGTATTTAGGCATGGACGACCGCTTAGTGCTCGATGCTTATCAAGTGCAAAATGGCAGCATCGACACGGAACGCAAAGTTGCCCCCGTTTCAGTTAGCCGCCCCCCTTCCAAAGTGGGCGCTTGGCTATTTAAGCTTGTCACGTTGCTAGTGATCGTTGGTTTAATTGCCGTTACCGTAATGTGGTGGCAAAGCCGTGGGGGCAGTGAGCCACCCAGCATGGGCGCTTCCCCATCGGTAGAGGAAGAAGAAGCGCTTAATGCTACCGCTGAGCGCGAGCCAACCCCAACCAGTGAACCGGCAGTAGCCTCCGCACCGCAACTAACGGAAGAAGAGGATGAGACATCACCCGCGCCCATGGCAGAGGTGACAGATGAAGCCACACAAGCAGCCGCCATGGTGGTTGCGGGTAGTAGCACACCCGCGAGCGATGCCAGCGAAGAGGAGCCTACAGCAGAAGCCGCTCCCCCTGCCGCCGCGCCCAATACCCTGGAGCTGACATTTAACGAACAGTCCTGGACTGAGATTTTTGATGCCAGCAACCAGCGGGTGTTTGTCGGCCTCCAGACGCCCGGCACTACCGCCAGTGTAGAAGGGGAGCCTCCATTTCGGTTAACGATCGGCAACGCAACGGGCGTAGAGCTACGCTATCAAGGCGAAGTCATCGACCTTCCTCAACGCGCCGGTGCCAATAATGTTGCCCGCTTCACCTTAGGAGAGTGACACGTCTTATGCACGCCCCTTCTCCCATTAAACGTCGATTTTCTCGCCAAATTCATGTTGGCAAGGTACCCGTTGGTGGCGATGCACCTATCGCTGTCCAAAGCATGACCAATACCAACACGCTTGATGTCGCAGCCACCGTGGCGCAAATTCAACAGTTGGAAAAAGCCGGTGCCGATATTGTGCGCGTCTCCGTGCCCGATATGGACGCTGCTGAAACCTTTGGCCAGATCAAAAAGCTAGTCGATGTACCGTTAGTGGCCGATATCCATTTCGACTACAAAATCGCCTTGCGCGTTGCCGAACTGGGTGTTGACTGCCTGCGCATCAACCCCGGCAATATCGGCCGGGAAGATCGGGTACGCGCGGTCGTCAGTGCAGCCCGTGATAACGGCATTCCAATCCGCATTGGTGTTAACGCAGGCTCTTTAGAAAAAGACCTGCAGAAAAAGTACGGTGAGCCTACCCCCGCCGCGCTGGTAGAATCAGCCATGCGTCATATCGACCACCTCGACCGCCTGGACTTTGCCGACTTTAAAGTCAGCGTTAAAGCCTCAGATGTGTTTATGGCCGTGGCGGCCTACCGTGACTTAGCTACGCGTATCGAGCAGCCGCTACATCTGGGCATTACCGAAGCGGGTGGTTTGCGCGCAGGCACCGTCAAGTCGTCTATCGGGCTCGGTATGCTGCTGATGGACGGTATTGGCGACACCATTCGTGTTTCCCTGGCGGCGGACCCGGTTGAAGAAATAAAAGTCGGTTTTGATATGCTCAAAAGCCTGAGGCTGCGCTCTAAAGGCATCAATTTTATCGCCTGCCCCAGCTGTTCACGGCAAAACTTCGACGTTATCAGCACCATGAATCAGCTCGAAGAGCGCTTAGAAGACGTGATGACACCCTTGAATGTCTCCGTCATTGGCTGTGTTGTGAATGGCCCCGGCGAAGCCAAAGAGACCGATATTGGCTTAACCGGCGGCTCTCCTGCCAACCTCGTTTATATCGATGGCAAACCCGCCAGCAAGCTGCGTAACGACCACCTTGTCGATGACCTTGAAAAGCTGATCCGCGAGAAAGTACGTCAAAAACAGCAGCAGCAAGACGATATGATCGCTCGCAGCGTTTAACGCCGAGCCAGACTGCCCAGCCCGGAGCGCACTGTTCAGTTAACCTGTGCGTCCCGGGCTGCCTCCCATACAAGGAGTTTTCATTGAGTAAGTCCACCGCCAAAAAGATTCAAGCGATTCGTGGAATGAACGACCTATTGCCCAGCGACAGTCCTCGCTGGCAATTTTTTGAAACCACCGTTCGTCAGTTAATGCATCGCTATGGCTTTGATGAAATTCGTACGCCCATTGTCGAGCAAACCGCGCTCTTCGCCCGCTCTATTGGCGAAGTGACCGATATTGTCGAAAAAGAGATGTACACCTTCGACGACCGCAATGGCGATAGCCTGACGCTTCGCCCTGAAGGCACCGCAAGCTGTGTGCGTGCTGCCATGGAAAATGGCCTGCTCTATAACCAAACCCAGCGGCTTTGGTATCAGGGGCCGATGTTTCGCCATGAGCGTCCGCAAAAGGGCCGCTATCGCCAGTTCCACCAAGTAGGTGTCGAAACCTATGGCTTTGAAGGACCCGACATAGATGCGGAAGTGATCCTACTCTCAGCCCGCCTATGGCGTGAGCTGGGCCTTTTGGAACACGTAACGCTAGAACTGAACTCGTTGGGCTCCACAGAAGCCCGCGCCGCCTACCGCGAGAAACTGGTGGCCTATTTCGAGCAACACCACGACGTGCTGGATGAAGACTCTAAGCGCCGCCTGACCAGCAACCCATTGCGTATTCTTGATTCGAAGAACCCGGCAATGGCCGAGATGCTTAATGCTGCCCCGCAGCTGATGGACCATCTTGACAACGAATCCCAGGAGCATTTCGAGCAACTGAAAGCGATGCTGGATGCCGCCAATATTGCTTACGTGGTCAACCCTCGCCTTGTGCGCGGCCTAGACTACTACTGCCGCACGGTATTTGAGTGGACAACTACCGCACTGGGCAGCCAAGGCACCGTTTGCGCAGGCGGGCGTTATGATGGTTTGGTAGAGCAGCTAGGCGGCAAACCCACCCCGGCGGTGGGCTTTGCCATGGGCATCGAGCGCCTTGTACTACTGCTGGAAACGCTCAATTTAGTGCCTGACGCTGCGTTAGGCGGCTGCGATGTCTATCTTTTACCCATGGACGACAACGCCACGGTGGCCGCACTTACCCTAGCAGAACAGCTGCGCAGCGAGCTTCCGGCCCTCAGGTTGCAGCTACACTGCGGGGGTGGCAGTTTTAAGAGCCGAATGAAAAAAGCCGACAAAAGTAGCGCCCCCATTGCCGTTCTACTGGGCGAAGATGAGATGGCGGCAAATGTCGTTACGCTTAAGTTTCTGCGCGAAGCACGCGAGCAGCAACGCGTGGCCCGCGACGAGCTTGCGGCTACGCTAGGCGAACTAGTTTCCCATTAACCCTACTGCTGTGACGCAATGCCGAAACAGCAGATGAATACTTGCTAGCCGCCTATGCGGCTATGCCATAGCACAGGAGGCCGCCCGTGGCGGAGCTGAGAAGCGAAGAAGAGCAGCTTGATGTCATCAAGCGCTGGTGGAAAGAGAATGGAACCTCTCTTATTGCAGGCGCCGTTCTCGCAGCAGCGGGGGTGTTTGGTTGGAACGCCTGGCAAAACTACCAGGAAGGCCAGGCCGAAGCCGCCTCTGCGCGTTACCAACAGCTTGTGAACATGACGGCTGGTAACGCCTTAGAAGAGGATCAACTGGCCACCGCCCGCGCGTTAATCAGCGAGATTAACGACGATCATGGCAATACGCTTTATGCCGAGCTTGCGCTACTGCTGGACGCTCGCCTTGCCGTACAGCAAGACAACCTGGCAGACGCCAAGGCCGCTCTAGAGAACGTCGCCGACAGGTCGTCGCGCCGCTATGTACAAAGCCTTGCCTGGCTGCGCTTAGCGCGTATCGAAGTCGCTGAAGGCAACCCTGAAGGTGCGCTTAGCCTGCTTGATGAGCCGATCACAGAGTCGCTCGCCGCCCAGCAAGCCAATATACGGGGCGACGCCTATGCGGCGTTAGGTGATACAGAGCAAGCGCGTGACGCTTGGCAAACTGCGTTAGAGCTGGCCCAAGCCCGTAACCAAGCGCTCTACGGCGTACAGTTTAAGCTTGACGATCTCGGCGCCGAGGAGGCGACACAATAATGACGATCAGCCTGACAAAACCGCTTTTTTCCAAGCAGCTACTGCGCGTGGCGCTCGGCGCTGTTGCCTTAGCATTACTAGCGGGGTGTGCCAATAAAGGCGAACCCGCCTATACGCCTAAAGAGTTACGCAGCTTTGAAGAGACCTCATCGCTGGACAGCGTGTGGCGTAGAAACGTAGGCGATGGTCTAGGCCGCGCACGCTACCCCATCGCCCCCACCCGTGAAGGCGATACGGTATTTGCTGCTGACGCTACAGGCCTGGTGATGGCGCTTAATGCGGACAGCGGTGAGCGGGAGTGGCAGACCGAGCTGGACACGCCCATTTCAAGCGCTTTGAATGCCGTGGCAGGCAACGTCTACCTAGGCACCCGCAACGGTGAAGTGTTCGCGCTTAACCAGCGTGATGGCAGCGTTCGCTGGCGTTCACGGGTCGCCAGCGAAGTGCTGGCCGCCCCCCAGGCTAACCAGCAGTTACTGTTAGTACAAAGCATTGATGGTCAAGTAACCGCGTTAGATCGTGCTAGCGGTGAAGAGCGCTGGGTTTATACCAGTTCGCAGCCATCGTTGACGCTACGCGGCACCGGCACACCCATGGCCATCGACCCGGTTACCTTTGTTGGCATGGCCAATGGCCGATTAACCACGCTGGATAACCGTAATGGTCAGCCACTGTGGGACATGCAAATTGCCACACCACGGGGGCGCAGCGAAGTTGAGCGCTTGGTCGACCTATCCGGCCAGCCAGTGCTGAGCCCGGACGGCCGCTTATTTGTGACCAGCTATAATGGACGCGTTGTTGCCCTGGAAGCTACCCAAGGGGGTGTGCTGTGGGAAAGCAATCTGTCTAGCCGTCACACGCCCATCCTGGTAGGCGACCTGCTGTTTGTGGTCACCGACAACAGCCACGTGGTGGCTCTGGATGCTAACAGTGGCCAAGAAATTTGGCGCAACAACAACCTGGAAGACCGCTGGCTAACGGCGCCCGCCTTCGCTGATGGACGCTTGGTATTTGGCGACTTTGAAGGTTACTTGCATCTACTTGATGCCCGTGAAGGCGATATCGTCGGCCGCACCCGCGTGCACCGTTCAGGTATTAGCGTACGCCCGGTGACTGAAGGCAACATCATTCATGTTCAGGCGAATAATGGTCGCCTGGAAACCCTGGAAATAACTCCATGACACCCGTCATTGCTTTAGTCGGTCGACCCAACGTGGGTAAATCGACGCTGTTTAACCGCCTGACGCGTTCGCGTGATGCGCTCGTGGCCGATTTTCCTGGCCTCACTCGTGACCGCAAATATGGCAATGGCATGTTGGGCGGCAAGTCATACACCGTCATTGATACTGGCGGCATTAGCGGTGATGAAGAAGGCATCGATGCCGCAATGGCGGAGCAGTCGTTAGCTGCCATTGATGAAGCCGATATCGTGCTGTTTTTGGTTGATGCTCGGGCAGGGCTAAACGTCGCTGACGAGGCCATTGCCAATCACCTGCGTGTAAACCAGAAAAAAACCTGGCTGGTAGTGAATAAAACCGATGGCTTGGAAGAGCACTCGGCCATGGCTGACTTTTGGATGCTTGGCCTGGGTGACCCCTGGCCCATCGCTGCCGCCCATGGGCGTAACGTATCGCTGCTAATCGATACCGTACTAGAGCCGTTCCCTGAGCGCGACGCCAGCATCCCTGCCGATACGGGCAGTAAAGGGATTCGTATTGGTGTGATTGGCCGCCCGAACGTGGGTAAATCCACGCTAGTCAACCGCCTGCTCGGCGAAGAGCGCGTGGTGGTGTTCGATGAAGCCGGCACCACCCGGGATGCCATCGAAATACCCTTCGAGCGTAATGGCAAACCTTACGTATTAATTGATACTGCCGGTATTCGACGGCGTAAGAACGTGCGCGAAATCGCCGAAAAGTTCTCGATCATCAAAACCCTCGACGCGATCAAAGAGTGCCATGTTGCAGTGATGGTGCTCGATGCACGCAGCGGTTTAGTTGAACAAGACATGCACCTGCTGGATTACGTGCTGACCACTGGCCGAGCGCTAGTGCTAGCCATAAACAAGTGGGATGGCCTTGAGAGCGACGCCAAAGAGAAGATGCGCGCGGAAATTAAACGCCGTTTAGGCTTTGCCGACTATGCCGAGATACACTTTATCTCGGCTCTGCACGGTACGGCGGTGGGTGATCTATACCCCTCGATTGAACGCGCCTTTAACGCCGCTAACGCACACTGGTCAACCAACCGGTTGACCACATTGCTGCAAGATGCGGTAAGCCAGCACCCACCGCCGATGGTCAACGGGCGGCGGATCAAACTACGGATGGCCCACCAGGGCGGCAGCAACCCGCCTATCATTGTGGTACACGGCAACCAGACCGCGTCGCTGCCTGAGGCTTACCGCCGCTACCTGACCAACACCTTTCGTAAAGTGTTAAAGGTACGCGGCACACCTATGCGCTTTGAATTCCGTACGGGCGACAATCCGTTCGACCATATGGCGGGCGCCAGCGATAAAGAGAAAGCTAAAAAACGCGAGCTTAACCGCACCAAAGAAGCGCGTAAAAGCCGCCGCTAGGCCTTAATGCCGGCTACATCATCTAGGCTGATATAAACAACGCCTGCTGAATTCTTCAGCGGGCGTTTTTAGTTATAAGTTAGCGCTCGTAAATTAGCTTGACAGACGTTCGCGCTAGCCCTCAAATAGCCGCGCTTTTCAGCGCTGCCTCACCCTGAATTCTTAGCCCTTCCTAGGAGGGAGTTTTATGATAACTACCGTTAGCCGCTGGCGCGGATTTACTATATTAGCCATGGCAAGCCTTTTAACTGGCTGCCTTGCGCTACCCCAAACGGGTTTGTTTGCTTTTCGCTTAGCCGTTACCTCACTTGGCATTGAAGAGGTGCGCATTGGCCCCTATAGCATTCAGGCTGGGCTCGATACCAGCGATTTAACCAGCTTGATAGCCTCTAGCCTAGGCACGGGCAGCTTGCCCGTTCAGGCCACGCTGGCGATGGGCTTAGGGCTACCTGCGGGCATGCCTGCGGTTGAGATGTCGGGCTTTCGCTGGACGCTAGATATGCCGGGGGTAGACCCCGTCAAGGGTCAATACCAGCAGGATGTCACGCTGACTCCCGGCGACGATGCTAAATTACGCCTGCCTGTTGCCTTCGATATTCTGGCTACCGACCCACGCAGCATGACGCCTATGCTGGAACTCGCTAGCCAATTAGCATCACAAGGTGAGCTGCCTGCCGGTAGCGAGCTAGCCATCACCCCTGGGGATCTGCGCGGCTTAGGCATGACGCTGCCATCAGGCCTCTTCACGCCTACCATTCGCCTAAATGTTGGGGCCGATGGCCAGCTCATTCCCCAACGCTAATGGCTTAGGGCGGTTTAAGAGAGCGATTTAAAAAGGGCAAGCTAAGAGGCGCTGGTATTATCAGGCTATCTCTTTTCTTGCAGCCGCTTGCGGCCTACCCAGTGGGCCGCAAATTGCCAGGCGGTTCGACCGCTACGCCCTCCTCTCAATGTCGCGAAACGGACGGCCTCTGCTTTTGTCGTATCGTTCCAATCCTGGGGTTGGCCAAGGTGGCTAACCCAGTGCTCACACACCTCAAGGTACGTCGCTTGGCTGAAGGGGTGAAACCCAAGCCATAGCCCAAACCGGTCTGAGAGCGAAATTTTCTCTTCCACCGCATCGCCATGATGCAGCTCCTCGCCAACCAAGCGGCTGCCGCTATTGTCATCCATCGATTCCGGCAGCAAATGGCGACGGTTGGAAGTTGCATAGAGTAAGACGTTCTCGGGCGGCCCAGTTAAGGCACCGTCCACCACGCTTTTGAGCGCTTTATAAGCGTCATCGTTGCCCTCAAAAGAGAGGTCATCGCAATACACCACAAAGCGCTGTGGCATATGGCGCAACTGCTCTACCAGCAGAGGAAGGCTGCAAAGGTCGTGACGATCCACTTGGATCAACCGCAGCCCCTCCTCAGCCAGCGAATTAAGCAGCGCGCGTATAATGGATGACTTCCCGCTTCCCCTAGACCCCCACAGCAGGGCATGGTTAGCGGGGTGACCTTGTAGAAACGCCCGTGTGTTATCAATTAGGGCCAATTTTTGCCGCTCAATACCCAGCAGGTCGTCCAATGTCAGCGCATCGCGTGGTGGTACCGGCACCAGCCACCCACCCAAGGGGTGGCGCTGCCAAATCGCCGCCACATGAATGTTCCAATCCACCGGCGTGGGTGCAGGCGGCAGCCAGTGGTCGACATGATCTAACAGGCGCGTAAGGCGCTGGCTCAATTCAGCATCCATCGTTGTCCTCGGAGTGCGTTATGATAGAAAGGTTTGATTTACCACCGACAGTAGTTATCTTGTCGGCAAGGATCTCTACTCGTCTATAAGGAAACCGTCTATGCGTTGGCTTCGTCCATTGGCTATTACTGCGCTGTGTGCCTCTATAGCGGCGTGCGCAACCTCTCCAACCGGCCGCTCGCAGCTGTTATTACTTTCAAATGATCAGCTGAACCAAATGGGCCAACAGGCCTTTGCTCAGTATCAACAAGATGTGCCTACCGCTGATCAGGCGAGTCACCGCTATGTTCAGTGTATAACCAATGCGATTGTTGACGTACTCCCCGCTGAACAGCGTGACCTCGATTGGCAAATCCGTGTCTTCGAGTCTGAGCAGCCGAACGCGTTTGCGCTACCCGGCGGCTATATGGGGGTCAACACGGGCATGTTGAATATAGCCACCAATCAACATCAGCTTGCCTCTGTGGTAGGCCACGAGATAGGCCACGTTATCGCTAACCACGCCAACGAGCGCGCCTCTACCCAAAGCGCGACGTCACTGGGCTTATCGGTCATTTCCAGCACATCAGGTATGCAGACCCCCGGGGGCCAGCAATTAATGGGCGTGCTAGGCATGGGGGCAGAGTATGGCATTGCGCTCCCCTTCTCACGCCGCCATGAAAGTGAAGCCGACATTATCGGCCTACAGCTGATGGCCCAGGCCGGTTTCGACCCTCGGGAAAGCGTCACGCTATGGGAGAATATGCAGGCGGCCTCCAGCGGTGGCGCGCCGCCCGCCTGGATGTCTACCCATCCAAGCCAGGGCCAGCGAATCCAAGGGCTTCAAGCGAATATGGATCAAGCGCTGGCAAATTATGAACAGGCACGCAACAGCGGCCGCACGCCCAACTGCCCGCGTCCCTGAGCGGCCTACGCTAGAGGTTTGAATGATTCGAATTGGTTTACTACTGCTTGTCCTGCCCATTTTGGTACTGATGGCCGTCTATTTTTGGGAACTGGGCGATGTACGCGCCTGCCAGCTTGACGGCGGCTACTGGGATTACCTGGAAAGTACCTGCCGTGAGACACCGCAGCCTTTTGTTTCCTGGCTTGAGCGCTCGCCGCTACTGGTCAACGGCGGCATGCTAGTGTCTGTGTTGGGGCTGGTTATGTGCATGGTAGGGTTTTACACCAAACGCCGTTAATCGCGGGGTAATAACGCCAGCAACAGTAACGGGGGCAGCTAACCAAGCTGCCCCCGTTACTTATCATGCACTGCCATTTGTCGATCAACGCCTTCATCAACAGCAGCACTAATCGATAGAAGCATTAATCGCTAAAATTTAGCGATTGCCTAAGCTGCGAGCGCACTGGCGCGGTGTCCGGGCGTACATTACGCCACAGAAAAAACGATTCAGCGGCTTGCTCTACCAGCATACCTAGCCCATCCAGCAGCTTGGCGCCACGGGGTCCCGCCCACTGTAAAAAGACCGTTGGCTCGCTGCCGTACATCATGTCGTAAGCCCAGGCCTGCTGGGTAAAAAGCAGGTCAGGCAGCGGCGGTAAGTCTCCGGTAAGACTGGCGCTGGTGCCATTAATAACCAGATCAAACTGCCCCTCTATGGTGTCAAGTCCACCGCCTTTCACCGGGCCCAGGTCAGCAAAGTCTTGCGCCAACTGGCTGGCTTTCTCAGCGGTGCGATTCACCACCACCAGCTCGCGGGGCTTTTCAGCCAGCAGCGGTTCCAGCACGCTACGTACGGCGCCACCCGCGCCAATGACCAGCACGCGCTTATCTTGAATGGGCACGCCGTGGTAAGCCAGGTCACGAACAAGCCCTATGCCGTCGGTGGTGTCGCCATAGGTACGGCCATTGCCCCCCGCGATCAGGGTATTGACCGCCTGAGCACGTTTGGCACGTTGGCTAAGGGTGTCACACAGTGCAAAGGCCTCACCCTTGAAGGGCACGGTCACATTCGCCCCGCGCCCGCCTTGCGCCACAAACGCTTGCCATGCCGCAGCAAACCCGTCCAACGGTGCAAGCTCAGTGGTATAGGTCATGGGCTGCTGGGTTTGGCGACCAAACTCCCCATGAATCAGCGATGATTTAGAGTGTTTGATAGGGTTACCAAAGACGCAATAACGGTCAGCCATAAAGCCTCCTTATGTCTCGCCCTGCTGGGCGGCTTCAGCGAGCCAATCCCTGGGCACTAGGTATTCATTAAGCTTCGCCTCTGGGCTACCCGCTTCGGGCGTAAAGGCGTACTCCCAACGCGCTAATGGCGGCATCGACATTAATATCGACTCAGTGCGACCGCCGCTTTGCAGGCCAAACAGCGTGCCTCTGTCCCAGACCAGATTGAACTCCACGTAACGACCGCGACGGTAAAGCTGGAAGTCCCGCTCTCGTTCGCCCCAGGCATCGTCTCTGCGCCGCTCAACGATGGGTAGGTAAGCCTCTAAGAAACTATCGCCAACGGCTCGCTGAAAGGCAAAACAGTCCTCAAAGCTGCCTTCATTTAAATCATCAAAAAACAGCCCGCCTACGCCCCGGGTTTCTTCACGATGCTTGAGGTAAAAGTACTCATCGCACCACGCTTTGTAGCGAGGATAAATCTCTTCACCAAAGGGCGCGCAGGCGGTTTTTGCCACGTGATGCCAGTGCACGGCGTCTTCAAACACAGGGTAGTAAGGGGTTAAGTCAAACCCGCCGCCAAACCACCAAACGGGGGGTTCGCCTGCCTTTTCAGCAATAAAAAAGCGCACGTTGCCGTGACTAGTAGGCACATGGGGATTTTCAGGATGCAGCACCCAGGAAACACCTACCGCGTGAAAGCTGCGCCCAGCAAGTTCAGGCCGCACCGCCGTGGCAGAGGGCGGGAGCTTTGCACCAAACACATGGGAGAAGTTCACACCGCCTTTTTCAAACACAGCGCCATGCTCAATCACCCGAGAGCGCCCGCCGCCACCCTCCTCACGCTCCCAGCTATCCTCCTTGAAACTGGCACGACCATCGGCGGCGGCAAGGCCGGCACATAGCCGTTCCTGCAGGTCTAACAGGTAGTGTTTAACGTCGTCTAGGTGCTCGTGTGCCACATTAACTCCCAGGGTAAATAGGTTGAGTGAGCCGCTGCGTTTACTGGCGAAGCACGTTGCCAGTGACTAAGTCACGAATGGTGCTTGGGCGAGCGTTGCCACCTAATGCACCGGGTGCGATAGCAGCGACGTCATCACCAAATATCGAGGCGACTTCTTCAGCGCTCATGGCAGGCGGGTCTCCCGCGCGGTTAGCGGAGGTGGAGACCAGCGGCCCGCCAAACGCTTCGCATAATGCTTTCATCAGAGGATGGTCGGTTACCCGCAGCGCCACGCACTGATGAGCGCCACGCACAAGCCCATGGCTGCGGCCATTATCCGGCACCAGCCATGTATTGGGCCCTGGCCAACTAGCGGCTAAGGGGGCATGAAGGGCAAGCGGCAGCTGATTTAACCAGGGCTGAAATTGATAAATACTGGCCGCCACCAGAATGACTCCTTTGGCAGGGTCACGCGCTTTCATACGCATTAAATGCGCCAGCGCTTCATCGTTATCCGGGTCACAGCTAAGCCCCCATACGGCTTCGGTGGGGCATGCAATAACGCCTCCCGAGCGCAGCGCGCTCACTGCCGCCTTTAATTCAGCTGATTCCATAGATGCTCCTCGTGAAAAATCATGACCTGCCACTGCTCAGCCAGTGAAAATAATCAGTTAGTGGCATCCTACCATGGCCGTGCCAAACGCACCCAACCGCCTGCCTGCTGCGTAACATGGCCCTCTAGCTCCAGCATCAATAGCCGCTGCTGACACTCGCTTACCGTGACGCCAGTACTCTGAACCAGCACATCAATCGGCGTTGGCGAGGTGCCTAAAACGCTCAATAGAGGGTCAGTGGGCGGTACAGTGCCGCTTGTCTCAACAACGCCCGTAGCGTCGGCAACCGGTTCCAGCTCAGGCGGTAAAAAACTGCTAGCCCAGTGCTGCAGTTCTTCAAGTATATCGTCCACATGGCGTACAAGTGTGGCGCCGGTACGTAGCAGGTGCAAACAGCCGCGCGCCTGCACATTATGCAGCGACCCTGGCAAGGCAAACAGCTCGCGCCCCTGCTCAAGGGCTAAACGAGCGCTCACCAGTGAACCGCTTTTCTCGGTCGCCTCTACCACTAACGTGCCTAAACTGAGGCCAGTGACAATTCGATTACGACGGGGGAAGAATGCCGGCCGGGCAACCGTTCCCGGCGGATGCTCGGAAAGCAGCAACCCACCTGGCGCGGTGCTTAGCTGCTCGTATAAATCCCGATGACGGGCGGGATAAATGACATCAACGCCGCAGCCTAACACCGCAATTGAGTGCCCACCGGTCGCCAGCGCAGCGCGCTGGGCGACCCCATCGACTCCCAGCGCCATGCCGCTAACAATGCACCAGCCACGCTGGGCCAGTTCGCGGGCAAACGCTTGGGCATTACCGCTGCCTTCTGAGGTAGGCCTGCGTGTTCCCACCATCGCAAGCTTTGGGCCTTCGAGTGCGCTTAGATCGCCTTGGGCCCAAAGCACGACGGGCGGGTCGGGTAGTTGGTTAAGCAGCATGGGCCAAGCAGGGTGGTCACGGTGCAGCAGATGACGGCGGGGGCTGCCCTGGAGCCAGGCTTGTGTGTCGTTTACCACGGACTGCAGTGGACTACGCGCCGGGTGCTCAAGCCATACGCGCAGGGCCGTGGCCGCCGTGCTTGGCAGCGCCGCCAACCAGCCCTGGGGCCACTGTGGCCTGCGGGCGACCAGTTGCGCAATGCGGTGGGCGCCCATGCCGGGCAGGGCATTCACTACCAGCCACTCCTTGGCATCCATACTCAACCTCCTCTTCGCTGCTCTTTAGTAACGTTTTATCTAACCGGTGTACGTGCCACATCACCCACGGTAAGTACGTTCGATGCCTGCATGACCAAGGCATAGCTCACGCGGTTGTAAGTCTTAAAGACCATCACCTGGCCTGCTTCTGTAGCAGGCAGTTGGATAAGCTCGTCAGTACGCGGGTCATTAACCAGCTCCCCCTGCTGGTCTACCCGCAGCACATGCCCTGGCTGAAGGCCGTCTTGAGTACCGAGGTCTACCGCCACCACCTGCAAGCGCCCAATAAAACGCACGCCCCCAGGCACTGCAATAATATGACCAGACAGACTATTTAACGGTGCGCGAGGCTGGAAGGTCTCCTCTTGCTCACGATCTTCAAGCGCCATCAGAATGTCGTTATTACGTACTTCTTGATAGGCACTCAACACTTCTACCCGGGCAATATCGCCTTCACTGCTTAGCTTTCGCGCTTCGCCAATGTTGATCATTTCAATACCCAGCGGTGTTCCGTCATTGGCAAGATAGGGGTCGCTTTGGCGATAAATGCCCAGCCGCGCTCTCGCGGGAAGTTCCCCCCGAACATAGAGCGTGTCCCCTGCGCCGCTAATCAAGCGTCGGTTCTCCCCACCCACCACGTAGGCCAGTTCCCGCAGCGACTCACCCTCCTCCAGCACTCGGTGTTCGCGCAAAAAAGCCCGTACAACGTCCATGGGCAGGGGAGCAATCGCTTCCCGTTCCGGCACAGTGCGCATTTGGGGGGTCAGCTTTACCACACTCTGCCCCCGCTCTAACGTTAAACAGGGGGCGCCCTGGCAACGGCCTAGCACCAGCACATCGCCTGGGTAAATAAGATGGGGGTTGCGAATTTGCGGGTTGGCCTGCCAAAGTTCAGGCCACTGCCAGGGGGAACGTAAATAGCGCGCAGAAATATCCCACAGCGTATCGCCGCGAACCACTTCATACCGCTCCGGCGCGTCGCTACGCAGCCGCTCCCAGCCTAAAACCGGATGACTCACCAGCAGGGCTATACACATTAGCAGGGCGCCAAAGACGCTATAATAAAGAGGCTTTCTTGCCGCCATCCTGTTCTCCCTAGGCAGTCGCTGGTGGAGTGATACGCAAGGCCGCAGCGAGGAACGCACGTGCCCAGTAACACCGACAGCATGATATGATGGCTGTTAGTAAACCACTTATAGTAATGCACTTAGGCCCGCCGACACAGGTGGTGAGGCCTTCACATTAAAGACTCAGCTTAACGGTGATTGTAACGCCATGGCCAAACTTCCTATTCTCGAATTCCCCGACGAGCGCCTGCGTACCAAGGCGGTAGCGGTGGAAACCGTTGACGATGAGGTCCGCCAGCTTGTCGACGATATGTTGGAGACCATGTACGACGCGCGGGGCATCGGCCTTGCGGCGACGCAAATCGACGTTCATCGCCGCGTGGTAGTGATGGATGTTAGCGACGATAACTCCCAGCCGCTGGTGCTTATCAACCCACGCTACGAGCCGATGGGTGAAGAGAAAGAGCCACTCTCCGAGGGGTGCCTGTCCATCCCTGAGTATTACGCCGAGGTACCGCGTTTTCTCAAAGTAAAGCTCAATGCGCTTGACCGAAACGGCGAGCCCTATGAGTTAGAGGCTGACGGCCTATTGGCACACTGTATTCAGCATGAGTATGACCATCTGGAAGGCGTATTGTTTGTTGATTACTTATCGTCGCTTAAGCGAGACCGGGTGATGAGAAAGATGCAAAAGCGCCACAAGCTGATGCAGGACGCTTAAGCTGATACCAATGCGTTACCCCCGGCCGAGCGGCCACGCTATAAACAAGCCCACTTGTCATTATGTGGCTTCCGCGTTCGCTGCTCGGCCTTTAACTGTTAAACGCCCCCCCCTTTACTGTTAGGTAGTCACGCCCATGTCTCAGTTGCGCGTTGTTTTTGCTGGCACGCCTGATTTCGCCGCTTCAAGCCTCGCCGCCGTGTTAGAGAGCCAGCATCAGGTGGTAGCAGTTTATACCCAGCCCGACCGCCCTGCAGGCCGAGGACGCAAACTCACCCCTAGCCCGGTCAAGCAACTTGCCCTTGAGCATGAAATACCGGTGTATCAACCTGCCAGCTTAAAAAACGCGGACGCCCAAGCCGAATTAGCGGCGCTGGAAGCTGACGTGATGGTCGTTGTTGCCTACGGCTTGCTGCTGCCCCAGGCCGTTTTGGATACGCCTCGATTAGGCTGTATCAACGTACATGCCTCGTTATTACCCCGTTGGCGCGGCGCGGCGCCTATTCAGCGGGCTATTGAAGCCGGCGACAGCGCCTCTGGTGTAGTCATTATGCAAATGGATGCAGGGCTCGATACCGGCGCGATGCTTTATGAAGTACGAACGCCGATCACCGCGCGTACCACCGGCGGTGAGCTGCATGACCGGCTAGCAATCCAAGGGGCAAACGCGTTGGTTAACGTGTTAGACGAACTGGATAGCGGCAACCTAACCGCCACTCCCCAGCCCGAAGAGGGCGTGACCTATGCAGCCAAGCTAAGTAAAGCGGAAGCCGAGCTAGACTTTCACCAGCCCGCCGAACAGCTAGCGCGTAAGATTCGCGCTTTTAATCCCTGGCCGGTGGCCTGGTGCACGCTAGGCAATGACCGCCTACGTTTATTAATGGCCAGTGTTGAACCCGGCGAACAGCCGCCCTCACTGCCCGGCACACTGCTTGAACATGGCGAGGATCACCTGCGTATTGCCTGCGGCGAACAGGGCCAAGAAGTCCTCTGTGTTAGCCGCGCGCAACTACCGGGGGGCAAAGCCATGGCCGTACGTGACCTGCTCAATGCCCGCCAAACACCCCTAACGCCTGGCGCCCAGCTTGGGCTGCCCGCACCTCAACAAGGAGCTAATCAATGAGCCAACAGCGCCCCGCAAAAGGCGGCAGCGGCCAAGAGGTGCGCGCTGCCGCCGCCCGTGCGTTAGTACCCGTTCTTACGGACAAAGGCTCACTTGCCGGGCTTGATGAACATAGCGTAGTGGCCCGTGACCGTGGCCTATTAAAAGAACTTTGCTACGGCACCTGCCGCCGCCTACCCCGCTTGGAAGCCCTCGCTAACAAACTGCTTAAGCAACCTTTCAAGAAGCGCGATAGCGACGTTCACGCGCTCTTGCTGGTGGGTATTTATCAGCTGTTGTATATGCGCATCCCTGCCCACGCAGCGGTGGGTGAAACCGCGGGCGCTGCGCGCTTGCTGGGCAAAGAGTGGGCCACTCGCGTGCTTAACGGCTGCCTGCGCCGTCTGCAGCGAGAAGCCGAGGCGCTCCAGGCCGATGTCGACCGCGAAGAGCATATTGCCCTAGAGCACCCCCCTTGGCTGCTAACCGCCCTACGCGATTCTTGGCCCAATCAGTGGCGCGCCATTGCCGAGGCGAATAATGAGCCGGGGCCTATGACGCTACGGGTTAACCAGCACCATAACGACCGCGAGGCTTACCTAGCGCAACTTATCGAGCAGGGTTTAAGCGGCTATTTATGCCCCCATGCCCCCGATGGCATCACCCTTAATACGCCCTGCGATGTTGCGGCGCTGCCCGGCTTTGAAAAAGGCCATGTCAGTGTTCAAGATGAAGCGGCCCAACTTTCAGCTGCGCTGCTTGGCCCCGCTCTTGCCCCGCGTCCTGGCGCCCATGTGTTGGATGCCTGTTGCGCCCCTGGGGGTAAAACAGCCCACTTGCTAGAGCAGTTCGATATTGCCCTAACCGCCATTGATAGTGACAACCAGCGCTTAGGCCGGGTAGACGATACGCTCAACCGCCTAGGGCTAACGGCGGAGCTACAGCATGCCGATGCCACCCAGCAAGATTGGTGGAGCGGCACCTTGTTTGATGCCATCTTGCTCGACGCGCCCTGCTCCGGCACCGGGGTTATTCGCCGCCACCCAGATATTAAAACGCTGCGCCGCAAAGAGGATATTCGTCAACTCGCGAAGCTGCAGCAGCAGTTGTTGGATAATCTCTGGCCCTTGCTGCGCCCCGGTGGCACGCTGCTCTACGCGACTTGCTCTGTACTACCCGCAGAGAACGCCGACCAAATTGACGCCTTCCTTGCCCGCACACCGGATGCCAAGGTCACCACGCCCAGCGACGTGGCCTGGGGCATCCCAAGCGGCGAAGGTCGTCAGCTCTTTCCAGCGCAGGGCAGTCACGATGGCTTTTTTTATGCCAGACTAGAGAAGCAACCTGCCTAAGCGGTTACTTCACCCAAGGCAGTGAATTCATGACAAGGATGGAGACACCATGAGTCATCACACCTACAAGCACATTGAGCTAACCGGCTCCTCTGAGAAAAGTATCGAGGAAGCCGTACAGAACGCAGTGGCTAAAGCCTCTGAGACAGTGAAGCACATGCGCTGGCTGGAAGTCACCGACACCCGTGGCCATATCGAAGATGGCCGCGTTGCCCACTGGCAGGTCACCGTGAAAATAGGCTTTACACTGGAGTAAGCGCTACCTGCTTTTTGACGGCGGCTGGTTTACACTGGCCGCCGTCTTTATTGCAGCGCACACTTACACACATTATCCAGTGGCAAGACGCGCTGGCGCTTACAACGGAACCGATGCTCAGCAATGAAAATCATCATTCTTGGCGCCGGCCAGGTCGGCGGCACCCTGGCGGAACACCTCGCCCGCGAGGAAAATGACATTACCGTCGTTGATACCGATGCAGCTAAACTGCGCGAACTGCACACCAAGCTGGATATTCGTACCGTTACCGGCGCAGGCTCCTATCCAATTGTGCTTCGCCAAGCGGGCTGTGAAGACGCCGACATGCTGATTGCGGTGACCAACACCGACGAAATCAACATGATCGCCTGCCAAGTGGCCCATACGCTGTTTCGCACCCCCACCAAAATAGCCCGCGTGCGCGCCACGGCCTACCTAACCCGCAAAGGCCTGTTTGCCCACGAAGCGATCCCCATTGATGTATTGATCAGCCCAGAGCAAGTGGTGACCGACCACGTGCGCCGCCTGATTGAGCACCCAGGTGCTCTGCAGGTGCTGGAGTTTGCGGGTGGGTTGGTGCAGCTAGTGGCGGTTAAAGCGTTTTACGGCGGCCCACTAGTAGGGCAAGACCTCGCCTTCTTGGGCAAGCACATGCCCAACGTGGATACACGGGTAGCGGCCATCTATCGCCGCAACCGGCCGATTATTCCCCGTGGCGATACGGTCATTGAAGCCGACGATGAAGTGTTCTTTCTCGCCGCACGGCGGGATATCCGCGCGGTGATGAGCGAACTGCGCCGCGTCGAGCGTGATTTCCGCCGGGTGGTGATCGCTGGCGGTGGCAATATCGGTGAACGCCTCGCCGAGCACCTGGAGCACAGCCACCAGGTGAAGATCATTGAACACAACCTGGAGCGCTGCACCACGCTCTCTGAGCGGCTTGACCGCACCGTGGTACTCCACGGCAGTGCCACCAGCAAACGGCTGCTGGAAGAGGAAAATATCGAGGATTGCGATATTTTCTGTGCCCTGACCAACGACGACGAGGTCAACATCATGTCGTCGCTGCTGGCCAAACGCCTTGGAGCGAAGAAAGTGCTCACACTGATCAACAATGCAGCCTACGTTGATCTAGTTCAGGGCGGTGACATTGATATTGCCATCTCCCCCCAGCAGGCCACCATTGGCAGCCTGCTCACCCACGTGCGCCGGGGCGATATTGTTAACGTACACTCCCTGCGCCGGGGTGCCGCAGAAGCCATTGAAGCCATTGCCCACGGCGACAAACAGTCTTCCAAGGTCGTCGGCCGCACGATTCGTGACATTGATCTACCCGAAGGCACCACCATTGGTGCCATTGTGCGCGGCAAAGAGGTCCTCATAGCCCACGATGATGTGATGGTAGAGAGCGGCGATCACATCATTCTGTTTGTGGTCGATAAGCGGCGAATCCGTGATGTGGAGCGGCTATTTCAAGTGGGATTAACGTTCTTCTAGGCAATGTTCTTACTAAACACGGGGCCACTGCTATGAGGCAACCACTGCTATGAGTTTGCGGATTATTTTACGCATTTTAGGTTTGCTGCTGATGCTATTCAGCCTCACCATGCTGCCCCCCATGCTGATGTCGCTATGGTTTCGTGACGGCGTCTGGCACGCCTTTATGAGCGGGATTGCCATCTCAGTAGTGACCGGTTTAGTCCTTTATTTACCCAACCGAAATGCCCGAAAAGAGCTGCGGATTCGTGATGGTTTTATTATTGCCGCCATGTTCTGGACGGTGCTGGCGCTGTTCGGCTCGCTTCCCCTCATGCTGTTTGGTGAAGGGTCGCTAAGCATCACCGATGCAGTGTTCGAATCATTTTCAGGGCTAACCACCACCGGCGCGACGGTGATTACCGGCATCGACTTTCTGCCGGAATCCGTGCGCTACTATCGCCAACAGCTACAATGGCTGGGCGGTATGGGGATTGTGGTACTGGCTGTCGCTATCCTCCCGACGCTGGGCGTTGGAGGCATGGCACTTTACCGCACCGAAATACCGGGGCCGCTAAAGGACTCCAAGCTAACACCGCGCATTACCGAAACCGCCAAAGCCCTCTGGTATATTTACGCCACTCTTACCATTGCCTGCATGGTGGCCTACATGCTGGCGGGTATGGACTGGTTTGATGCCCTGGGCCATAGCTTTTCCACCGTCGCCATTGGCGGTTTTTCTACCCACGACGCCAGCATTGGTTACTTTGATAGCGCCACGATTGAGCTCATTTGTATTGCCTTCATGATCATTTCAGCGGTGAGCTACAGCCTGCACTTTATCGCTTGGCGTGAAAAAAGCCTGCTGCACTATTTTCAAGACCCGGAAGCCCGCTTTTTAATGCTGTTTTTGGCGGGTTTAACCATCATCACCGTCATTACACTCTGGCTGAGCAATACCTACGATGTCATGCGAGGATTGCGCCACGGCGTTTTCCAAGTGGTCTCGGTTGCCACTACGGCTGGCTTTGGCGTCGCTGACTTTTCCGCCTGGCCCGGCGCACTGCCCTTTTTGCTGTTTATGGCCGCTTTTGTGGGCGGCTGCTCAGGCTCCACCGCAGGCGGTATGAAAGTCATCCGTATTATTCTGATTTTGAAACAGGGCATGCGTGAGGTAATGCGCTTAATTCACCCCAATGCGGTGATTGCCGTTAAAGTGGGTAAAGTTAGCGTGCCTGACGGCATCGCCCAAGCGGTATGGGGGTTCTTCTCCGCCTACCTCATGCTGTTTTTCTTAATGATTGTTGGTGTCATGGCGACGGGCGTTGACCAGGTGACCGCTTGGTCAACCGTTGGCTCAGCGCTTAATAACCTGGGCCCTGCCCTCGGCGAGGCCAGCAGCCACTACGGCGATATGCCGAGTCTCGCCAAATGGATTCTAGTCATCGCCATGCTGCTGGGGCGCTTGGAGATTTTCACCATACTGGTGCTGTTTACGCCCGCATTTTGGCGCCGTTAACCCACCACCGCTTTTATATGTGCGCTTTCATATTTTATACATTGAGTAATAGTCATGACCCAAGACGACAGTTCACCACTGGCCACGGCGCCTATCACCCTACCCGCCACCAGCGGGCCTTTAAAAACCGTGACCGTAGGTAACACCCACTACACCCTGCTGGGTACCGCACACGTCTCTGCCGAAAGCGCTGATGATGTTCGCAATCTTATCAACGGCGGCACCTTTGACGCCGTTGCGATTGAGCTATGTGACGCACGCCACCACAGCATGAACAACCCTGACGCCATGGGCGAGCAGGACCTGTTCCAGGTATTCAAGCAAGGTAAAGCGGGCATGGTGGCAGCAAGCCTGGCCCTTGGCGCCTTTCAGCAGCGTATTGCCGAGCAGTCGGGCATCCAGCCCGGCGCCGAAATGCGCGCGGCGGTGGAAGCCTGCCAGCGCCGGGAGCTACCGCTGCTGTTAGTTGACCGGGATGTGGGCATTACCCTGAAACGTATTTACCGCAATGTGCCCTGGTGGCAGCGTTTCTCGCTTTTCTCTGGGCTGATTGGCAGCGTCATGTCCCGCCAGGACGTTTCCAAAGAGGATATCGAGAAGCTCAAAGAGGGCGATATGCTGGAGGCGACCTTCAACGAATTCGCCGCCGAATCGGAAGCGCTGTACACGCCGCTGATTCGCGAACGCGACCGCTACATGGCGCTACGCTTGGCCGAAGAGGCACCGCCCGGGCGCTATAAAAACGTGCTGGTGGTGCTGGGTGCCGGGCACTTGAAAGGCACGGTAGAGCATCTTGAAGCGCCGCTGCCGGAAAGCCCCACCCCCGAGCGGGAAGCGCTTGAAGCGACGCCGCCGCCCTCCAAACTCTGGAAAGCCGCCCCCTGGCTGATTACTGCGCTGGTGCTTACCGGGTTTGTGATTGGTTTTTCGCGCAATACCGAGCTTGGCTGGCAGCTGGTGATTGAGTGGTTTTTAATCAACGGCATTCTGTCGGGTGGCGCGACGATTATCGCCTTAGCACACCCGGTGACGGTGATTACGACGTTCTTTGCCGCGCCACTCACCTCGCTTAACCCCACTATTGGCGCGGGGTTTGTGGCCGCTGGGGTAGAGCTATTTATGCGCAAACCCAAGGTGCGCGACTTCTCTACCCTGCGCCACGATGTGACCGAGCTTAAAGGCTGGTGGAAAAACCGCGTCTCGCGCACCTTATTGGTCTTTCTACTGGCGACTATTGGCTCGGCGATAGGCACCTGGGTAGCCGGGTTTAGAATTGCGGGCGCCCTGTTTGGTAGCGGTGCAGCCTAAACATTGCACGCTTAATGCCCTAAACGCTGCCATCTACTTTGCGGGCTAACAGCCGCTGCATGGCAGCGGTTGGTTCTGCAATTTTGCGGTAGTAGCGGCTCTCGGCGTAGCTGTCGTTGAACACATCAAAGTAATCATCCAAGACACTTGCCGCACCTTCATCGCCGCTCTGGCGCAATAGCTCAATGGCCACTTCCGCCGTGCAGAGGTGCGCTTTCGAGGCTGGTTTACGCAGCCGATAGCGTGTTTCACGCTCGGTGCGCAGCGGCAAAACGGGCAGCGTATCCAAGTAGGGGCTCTTGCGGAACATGCGCCGCGCTTGGCGCCAGGTGCCATCTAAAATCACAAACACCGGAATGCGTGCCTGCTGCTTCGCCGCGTGCACAGCGTTAATACCCACCACACGCTCGGCGTAATCAGGCTGATCATCAGGAAAAATCACAAAGGGCGCGTAGCGCGGATCTTCAAGCAGGGCCGCCAGCGCTTCATCTGGTGCAGTGCGATACCAGGTAAACACGCGGGTATTGGTCAGTACATCGCCAATTAACCGGCCGGTATTGGTCGGTTTAAAGTGCTCAATAGAGTGAGTTAGCAACCACACCTGGGCGTCACTCTCTGCCTTTACTTGATAAGGGCACAGGCAGTTAAGCTCAGGCAGATTACAGCCTTTACAGCGCGTCACAAAACTACCCCGCGCTTTAAATTCACGCCGAGGCGGCCGCGGGTGTCCCGTTACCGGATCACATTCAGTGTGCTCAGGCGGAATAGTAATAGAGGTAGCGTCAGACATCTGCGCTCCAACGATTTAAAGAAGGCAATAAAAGGGCGCAGAGTATATAGCAGCCCGCCCACCATGACGAACACCGCGCTCTTTCGGCCACTTCAGTAAACCTGCATAGTTTTTAAAGTTGACACTAAAAGCAACTCACCGATACAGTCTTGTCAACTTTCAAAAGAAAAAAGGTTTACCCGTGACCGCTACCGCTTTCAATGCCGACACCGCCGCTCCCCGTCACGACTGGACACTGGAAGAGATTAATGCGCTGTTTGCGCTACCTTTCAATGACCTACTGTTTAAGGCCCAGCAGGTGCATCGGGCACATTTTGATGCTAACGCGGTGCAGGTCTCTACCCTTTTATCCATCAAAACTGGTGCCTGCCCGGAGGATTGCAAATACTGCCCTCAGTCTGGCCACTACAACACCCAGCTAGAAAAAGAGAAGCTGCTGGAAATCGAAAAGGTCGTGGCCCAAGCCCAAGCCGCTAAAGCGGCGGGCGCCAGCCGTTTCTGCATGGGGGCCGCATGGCGCAGCCCGCGCGACAAGGACCTCGTACTGGTGGAAGAGATGGTTCGCCAGGTAAAAGCCCTGGGGCTTGAAACCTGTATGACGCTGGGCATGGTCGATGGTGAGCAAGCCAACCGTCTTGCCGCCGCTGGGCTTGATTACTACAACCACAACCTGGATACCTCGCCGGATTTCTACGGCGAAATTATCACCACCCGTACTTACAGCGACCGCCTGGACACGCTCGCGACCGTGCGTGAAGCGGGTATGAAGGTGTGCTCCGGCGGCATTCTCGGCATGGGTGAAGATGCCCAAGACCGTAGTGCGCTGCTTCAGCAGCTCGCCAAGCTCACCCCGCACCCTGAATCCGTGCCCATTAACATGCTGGTAAAAGTCCCCGGCACGCCGCTTGAAAACGTCGAAGACCTCGACCCCATTGAGTTTATCCGCGCCATCGCCGTTGCCCGCATTATGATGCCGCAAAGCCACGTGCGGCTCTCTGCTGGCCGAGAGCAGATGAGTGAATCGACCCAGGCATTGGCCTTTTTGGCCGGGGCTAACTCCATTTTCTACGGCGACAAGCTACTTACCACCGGCAACCCTCAGGCGGATCGCGACCGTGCGCTGTTTACCAAGCTCGGCCTGCATCCTGAAAAGCGTGAGACCTGCGAAAGCGAAGACGCCCAAGCCGCTCGGCTCGCCCAACAGGCTCAGCAGCAGGAACACGCCGAACGCGTTGCCGAGTTAGCGGTAGATGCCAGTGTCTGAAGCATGGCAAGAACGGCTGGCGAGCGCTCGCGAACAGCGTTTCAATGAGCAGCGCTGGCGGCACCGGTTAGTGAACACCCACAGCGGGCTCGATTTTGCGGGAAACGACTACCTAGGGCTGGCCCAGGACCCTCGGGTACAGGCCGCCCAAGAGGAAGGCGCGCGCTGCTTTGGCGCAGGCGCAGGTGCATCCCACCTGGTTAGCGGCCATCTGGCGATACACGACGCACTGGAAGACGCCCTGGCACGCTGGACAGGCCGCGAGCGGGCCCTGCTGTTCTCTACCGGCTATATGGCGAATCTTGGCGTGCTGCAGGCGCTTGCAGACCCGCGCACGGCTATATTTCAAGACCGCCTTAACCATGCCTCTTTGTTAGACGGCGCAGCGCTTAGCGGTGCTCGCTCGCGTCGCTTTCACCACCGCGATAGCGCTGATCTTGAGCGTCTTCTTTCGCGCAGCGCGGCCACTCATAAACTGGTGGTCAGCGACGGCGTATTTAGCATGGATGGCGACGTTGCCGATATTGCCGCCCTTGCCCATATCAGCCAGCAACACAACGCATGGCTAATGATTGATGACGCGCACGGCCTGGGCGTATTGGGCGATAACGGTAGTGGCTGCGTGGCAGGTTTCGACAGCCAGCGTGTGCCCATTTTGGTGGGCACGCTGGGTAAAGCACTCGGCACTGCCGGCGCTTTTGTGGCCGGTGATGCCGCACTCATCGAGCATATTACCCAGTTTGCGCGCAGCTATATTTATACCACCGCGCAGCCCCCCAGCATCGCCGCCTCGACCCTGGAGGCATTAATGATCGTGCAGCGCGAGCCAGAACACCGCCAGCGCCTCCACCATAACATCCGCTACTTCCGCCAACAGGCCCAAGCGCTTGGCTTACCGCTCACCGAATCACTTACCCCGATTCAACCGCTGTTATTGAGCAACGAGCCTCGCACCCTAGCGTGGGCCAACCAACTCGCCGAGCAAGGTATTCAAGTGGGCGCGATTCGGCCACCCACGGTGCCCAAGGGCGCAGCGCGGCTACGCATTACGTTAAGCGCCCGCCACACATGCCACGATATTGATCGCCTACTGGAAGGGCTTTGCGCCTGCCTGCGGGAGGAAGCGGCATGCCCCGCTTAGCACCTCAACGTCTGGTGCTGCTTTCTGGCTGGGGAGTCGATCAGCGTATTTGGCAGCCCCTTGCAGACTATTGGCCCGATGGAAGTGAGGTTAGCCGCGCAGACTGGCCGGGTTACGGTGACGTGGCCGCGCTGCCAGAACCGGCCACCCTTACCTCACTTGCCCATGCCATGGCCGACCAGCTGCCCAGTGATGCCGTGTGGGTGGGCTGGTCGCTAGGTGGGCTACTGGCGACCGCGCTGCTTGACCACCTGCCCGCCCCGCGGGGCCTTATCCTGATTGGCGCAGGGGAGCGGTTTTGTAGCGATGACGGCGTAAGTACCGCTGAGCTTGCCACTTTTCAGCGCGCGTTTGCCCGCGACCCTAACGCCACCTGGCAACACTTTTTACGCTGGCAAAGCCAGGGTGAGCCTAACGCTCGCCACGCCTATCAGCAGCTACGCACCCTGCTGGGGGACACCCCAAGTGCCACGCCAAGCACGCTGTCCCAAGGGCTTCACTGGCTGGCCACCCTGGACAACACCCAGCGTTTGCAAGATACGCCCTGTCCGGTCAGTCGGTTAGTCGGTGAGCACGACCCGTTAGTGGATTCTGGCCAGCGTGCGCAGGCTGCCCGCCTCGCCCACGCGGGGCACTGCCCAATGCTTTCACAGCCCGCCGAGTTGGCCGGCGTCATCACTGAACACGCCGCTACGCTTACCCAGCAGGCCGTTAAGGAGTCGCCATGAGCAGCACGCTAGCTACGCCGCCGCCCCACCTGCCGAACTGGCAGGCAAGTGTCGCTCGGGCTTTCTCTCGGGCAGCCCCGCAATACGACGCGCTCGCCAGCGCCCAGCGTGAAATAGGCAAAGCACTGTGGCTGGCGCTGCCCACCCACGCCAAACACGTGCTCGACCTCGGCTGCGGCACCGGTTATTGGACCCAGCGCCTGGCCGCGCGCTACCCCCACGCCCACCTTACGGGGCTGGATATTGCCCCGGGTATGCTCGCCCATGCCCAGGCACTTTACGGTGATGTGATTACCTGGCAACAGGGCGACGCCGCCGCGCTACCGTTTGAGAACAGCCGTTTTGATCTAATCGTTTCCAACCTAGCAATTCAGTGGTGCAGCGATGTCAGCGCCGTGATGCAGGAGCTGGCGCGAGTGCTCACCCCCGGTGGTGAGGCACACATCACCACGCTGCTACCCGGCACGTTGAAAGAAGTCGCCACCGCCTGGCAGCGGCCAGAAGCACTGCTGCAGATGCCCGATGCTTCTACGGTTGAAGACGCTGTTGCCCTTAGCGGCTTAACGCTGGCTCGCAGCACCACCGAGCAGCGGCAGTTTTATTACCCCGACCTAAGCGCCGTCATGGCATCGATTAAAGGGGTAGGCGCCCAGGTAACACGGCCCAACGCGCAGCTTACCCGTCGTGAACTGGCCGCCGCCCAAGCGCGTTTTGAAACCCTACGTGAACCTCAAGGGCTGCCGGTTAGCTACCACTGTTTCACCCTGCACCTGGAAAAAACACCATGACCACCTATTTCGTCACCGGTACGGATACCGATGCAGGTAAAACCCTGGCGACCAGCGCCCTGCTATGCGCCGCTAAAGAGCAGCAGCTTAGTACGCTAGGGCTTAAGCCGATAGCCTCGGGCAGCAGTACTACGCCAGAGGGGCTGCGCAATAGCGATGCCCTAGCGCTTCAGGCGCAAAGCACGCCACCCGTTCGCTACGAAACCGTTAACCCCTGGGCGTTCGCCCCCGCCATTGCTCCACACTTGGCCGCCCAGGAAGCAGGCGCTGTGCTGAGCGTGGCGAAGGTAACGGAGGTACTGCAACAAACACTTCACCACACTCAGCGCGATCTAACGCTGATAGAGGGCGCAGGCGGTTGGCGGGTACCGCTTAACGCGCATGAAGACTTCTCTGATATTCCCAACGCGCTGCAACTGCCGGTGATATTGGTGGTGGGTCTCAAATTAGGCTGTCTTAACCATGCACGGCTCACCGCGGAGGTAATCGCTGCCGATGGTCTAACGCTTGCGGGCTGGGTCGGCAGCGTGGTGGACCCTGAATTTACCGCAAATCAGTTACGTTTTGACGCTAACCTAGCGCTCCTCAATGCCACACTGCCAGCGCCGTGCCTGGGCATTATTCCCCATTTAGCGACCCCGGATGCGGCACAGGCTCATCCGTATCTGTCGTTAACACCGCTGCTTAACGCGCCCACGCTGCACCAGGAAGCTGTCTTATGAGTCCTCACGTCTGGCACCCTTACGCTCATCTAAAAACCCAAACGCCTGCCCCCAAAGTCATCGGTGGTAGCGGCAGCCATTTTACGCTGGACAGTGGCGAACACCTGCTGGATGCCACCTGCTCCTGGTGGTGCATGATTCATGGCTACGCCCATCCGCGTTTAGTGGCCGCGATTCGCGAGCAGGCGGGCGAACTTTGCCATGTCATGCTGGGTGGTCTCACCCACGACCCCGCCGACCAGCTTGCGCAAGCGCTGGTGCGTATTACCCCGCCGGGGCTGAATCACGTGTTCTACTCCGACAGCGGTTCGGTGGGCATGGAAGTGGCGATGAAGATGGCTTTGCAGTACCAAGTGCTTATCGGCCACCCCGAAAAACGTAAGATGCTTTCCTTAATGAAGGCCTATCATGGCGACACCACCGGCTGCATGGCGGTGTGCGACCCCGAAGAAGGCATGCACAGCCTGTTCGCCAGCCTGCTGCCCCAACACCACTTTGCCCCGGCACCTACCGCCCCCTTCCATGCCAGCATGGAACAGGTCGAACACGACCTTAGCGCCTTGCGCTGCGTGCTTGAAAGGCATCACCATGAGATTGCCGCGCTGTTAATGGAGCCTTTGCTGCAGGCGGCAGGCGGGCTAAACATGACCTCGCCCCACTACCTACGCGGCGCACGGGCGTTATGCGATGAGTTTGGCGTGCTGCTGATTTTTGATGAAGTTGCTACCGGTTTTGGCCGCACCGGCAAACTGTTTGCGGCCAATCACGCCGATGTAACGCCGGATATTATGGTGCTCTCAAAAGGGCTGACCGGCGGCTACTTGGGCCATGCGGCTACGCTTGCCACGGATCGCGTCCACGACGCGTTTATCGGCGATAGCCCCCATCACGCCTTTATGCACGGCCCTACCTTTATGGGCAACCCGCTGGCTTGCCGAGTCGCGCTGGAGAGCCTGCGGGTGTTTGAAGAAGAGAACTACCTAGCGAAAATTGCCGCCCTTAGCCAAACGCTACATCGTGAGTTGCGGGAAGACACGGCGCTTAATGCCCACCCAGCGGTAGCCGATGTGCGCGTGCTGGGGGCCACGGCGGTGATTGAAGCGCACAGCGCGGACACATTGAAAGGGGTAGCCAGCTTCGCCCGGGAGCGCGGCGTATGGCTGCGCCCCATTGGCCGCTGGCTTTACACCATGCCCGCCTATATCACTTCCGACGCCGAGATCACCCAGATTACCGGGGTAATGAAGGCATGGTTTTTAGAGCATCAGACACCCTAAGGCAGTATCAAACTCCCCTGTTTCCGCCACTGGTTCACCAGGGCGGGCACGCCTTCGCCTGCGGTGGTATTGATCGCCAGTACACCTGGGGGCGTGAGTGAATCCGCGTCGGGGTCCACTAGGGCGCAGGGGGTATCGTAGTCGATATAACTCAGCAGCGAAGCGGCAGGCATCACCGCCAAGGAGGTACCGACCACCAGAAAAAAGTCGGCTTCGCTGACCAGCTCGCAGGCGTCTTCAAACAGCGGCACAGCCTCGCCAAACCACACCACATCGGGGCGCAGCTGGCTGCCCATATCGCACACATCACCCAGCGCAATACCGCCCTTGGGCAGCCGGTAGCGAAGCCGCATATCGACAGAAGAGCGCGCTTGCAGAATCTCACCGTGCAGATGCAGCACATTCCGCGACCCCGCTCGCTCGTGCAGGTCGTCAATATTTTGGGTAACAACGCTTACTTTAAAGCCCTCTTTTTCAAGCGCCGCCAGTGCTTTGTGGGCCGCATTCGGCTTTGCCTTTCGAATCTGCTCTCGGCGCTGGTTGTAAAACTCCAAGACGCGTTCAGGGTCACGGCGCCACCCTTGCGGTGTGGCCACTTCCTCTAAGGGATACTCTTCCCATAGCCCGTCGCTTGCGCGAAACGACCTAATGCCACTCTCGACACTAATACCTGAGCCGGTGAAAACTACTAAGTGGGGAGGTGCTGTCATAGTGTCTCTCGGTTACATTGCGCCTTACGGCTTCTTAATATACCAGCTGCCCTATCGTTCCCGCGAAACGCTGTTTATTGCGGTAGGGGTAAACGTCGATCACTCGCCCATCGATAATCGCCTGCTGCAGCTCCAGCCAGTAATCCGGGTCGAACAGCTCAGGATGCTGCTGCATAAAGACAGCGCGTAGCCCGGGGTTGGCAAACATAAACGGGCCAAACTCCTCAGGGAAGATGTCGTTGGGGCCAATGGAGAAGCTCTCGGCCCCTCCCCCTTGAAAGTCATTGCCGTAGGATTTAGGAATGTGACGAAAACGACACTCGGTGAGGTAACTGACCTCATCGTAATCGTAAAAAACCACCCGCCCGTGGCGCGTCACCCCAAAGTTTTTCAGCAACATATCACCCGGAAAAATATTCGCCGCCGCCATCTGTTTGATGGCGTTGCCGTAATCCTTAAGCACCATCACCTGCTCATCGGCGCTGCACTGCTCCAGGTAGATATTGAGCGGCGTCATCATCCGCTCGGTGTAGCAGTGCTTGATGATCACCTTGTCATCTTTAAGCGATACCGTAGAGGGCGCGACCTCTAATAGATGCTCGAGGCAATCCGGCGCGAAGTGGTCTTTGCGGACGATAAAGTTTGAGAATTCCTGGGTATCCGCCATTCGCCCCACCCGGTCGTGGCGCTTTACCAACCGGTACTTCTCCCGAACCACCGCGTGGGTGACCTCCTTCGCGGGATCGAATTTATCTTTAATGATCTTAAAAACGGTGCGAAAGCTGGGCAGTACAAACACCGCCATCACCATGCCGCGAACACCGGGCGCGATAATAAACTGATCTTCGCGCTTAGCAACCTGCAGATTAAGCGCCCGGAAAAACGCCGTTTTCCCGTACTTAAAAAAGCCAATCGCCGCATACAGCTCACTTTCAGGCTTATGGGGCATCAGCTGCTTTAGATAGCTGACAAATTCGCTCGGCACCGGTACTTCCACCTGAAAATAGGCGCGGGTAAACGAGAAGATAATCGAGACTTCATCCGTTTCTGTGAGCACCGTGTCCAAATGCAGGCACGGATCGCCGCCCTGCTGCTCACCAAAGCCTTCGCCGTGAAGCACTGGCAGTACCAGCGGCACCTGCTCGCCACCGCCTAAAATACGGCCCACCAAGTACGCCCCTTTGTTGCGATAAAAGACGTTTTTAAGCAGCTCAATCTGGGCATCTTCTGCCTGCAAAATAGCCGCTGGGAGCTGGCTTTTCAGCAGATCGGCCCCTAGGGCAATATCGCCCTCCAAGTCAGCAAATGGGTTGTCAAACGGCGCCTCATCCAGCGCCCAGGCCAGCGCCGCCTGCCAATCTCCATTTACCGTTTGCCTTCGGCACAGCTCAATGCCGGAGTGGTGGGCAGCGTCTTCACGGGAGCTGTAAACAAACATCCACTCGTTACGGATGTGGCGATAATGAAACACTGAGCAAAACAGTGAGTTGAAAAACGTCTCCGCCAGCTCGTAATCCAGCCGCTGAGCAATCATTTCGGCATAGTGACCCCGGGCTTCCCCCCAGGTTTCACAGTGCGCCAGCACATCATGCTCAAAAGTGCGCTGCAAACGCTCTAGGGTATCGCCCACTCGCTCTTCGTAGAGGTTGATACGGGCAGCGGACGCTTGCTGCGCTTCGCGCCACGCGGCATCGCGGAAACGACGACTGGCATCCGCCGTGATCTGTTTAAAGCGCCCACGATAGGCATCAAACCCATGCAGAATGGTGGCGGCTAAGCGGTAGGCCGGAGAGAGCTTCATGTCAGGGTTGCTCGTTTAAAAAGAGAGTGTACAAAGACTCCCTTAACGCCTGACTACATGCGAGACGACCTTAGTGGAGGAGCGCGCGTTAAGCGCTCTCCTGCGGGGCGGTATCCAGCAGCACCATCAGCGGTGCAACGTGGTCGGGGTCGGCAAGCAGCTGTGAGAGTTGGGTAATGTCTTCTGACAAAGGGCGGTCTTGCTCAAGCGGTCGAACCGTTTCTCGCACCCAGTGGCACAGTGTTTGGGAGGCATGGCTAAGCGCATGGGTGTTCTTCAACTCAGCGCCCTGCACCAGTACCAAGGCTTCAATCGCTAAGATTTGGTAAAGCTGCTCTAAACTCGTGCTTGCGCGGCGTGCGGCAATGGTTCCTAACGGCACAATATCCTGATTATCCGCATTCGTCGGAATAGACTGAATAGAGGCGGGCATGGCGTGGCTACGTAATTCAGCCACTAGCGCCGTTGCGCTCACCTGAGCGCCCATAAACCCGCTGTGCAAGCCCGTATCAAGCGGCTGCATAAAGGCGGGAAGCCCCTTATTTTTTAAAGGGTCGGTAATTCTGGCAATGCGACGCTCGCTGTAAAGCGCCATCTGAATGAGCGCATTGTTGAGGTGATCGCTGGCAAAGGCTAAGTGCTGCCCAAAAAAATTCCCGCCGTGCAAAATCAGGTCGTCGTCGGCAAACAGTAGCGGGTTATCAGTGACCGCTTCCAGTTCAATACGCACCGTTTGCGCATGTTGCTCAACAACGTCCCACACGGCACCTAGCGCCTGGGGAGCACAGCGCAGCGTATACGCATCTTGGGGTAGTGGCCGGTGCTGGGTAATATCGCTGGGCATCTCTGGAAGCTGCTCCGATACGGGCCTCCAAGGTATTAGTGCATCGCTAGTTGCGGATAGCGACCAAAGCCACTGGTGAAGCTGCCGCTGGCCTGGGTGTGGACGAAGCTTGCCTATCAGCGGATGAAACGCCTCGCGGTGCCCTCCCAGTAGTTCCGAGTAAAGCAGTACCAGTAAGGCACTGAGTTTTACCGCCCGTTGCGCAGCAGTGGCATTTAACGCCGCGATCCCGGCCGTGGTCGATGTGCCGTTGACGAGCGCAATGGCATCTTTGCCTTGTAGGACAAGCGGCTCCCACCCCAGCTGACGGTGAGCCTCGGCGCTGTCGATCCAGCGGCCGCCACGCAGGCTTACTCTGCCTTCACCGCTCAATGCGCGGGCCAGGTGCGCCAGCGGCGTTAAATCACCGCTCGCCCCTACCGTGCCCCGCGAGGGCACTTCAGGCACCACGTCCGCCTCAAGCCATGCAAGCAGCCGCTCGATTAATAAAGGGTTCGCGCCGGAGTGTCCTCGAACTAGACTCGCGACGCGGGCCACCATCATGGCGCGAACCTGGGTGTGTGCCAGCGGCTCTCCCACACCGCTGCATAGGTGATAGACCAAATTCTGCTGCAGGAGCGCTGACTGCTTAGGATCTACGTCCGTGGTGGCCAGCGGCCCGTACCCTGTTGTCACTCCGTAGATACGGCGTCGCTGGTTAATAGCGTCGCACAGAAAAGCATGTGCTTGTGCGCTCGCTCGTTTTTCTTCTTGCGACAGCACAAGCATCTGACGCCCAAGGGCGATGTTTTCAATCTCTTCCAACGTCCGAGAGTCATCGTTCATATCAGTACTTCCTGTACAAAAATTACCAATCAGTGAGTTTGCCCATCGCATTGGTTGGTAGCGATGCTCCGTAAGTGATACTTACCGGGCGCTCTGCGGCTGGCCAGTGGGCCGTGGCTTGGGCAATCGTACTGGCGGTTTCATGTTCATCTTGCGTAGGAACCACGAACGCCTTTAAGCGTGGCGATGCGGCAGACCCGGTGACGCGCACACTACAGTCGGCAACCCCGGTTAACGCGCATAAATTCCGCGCGACATGCTGGGGGCTGACGTTAACACCACCAATGATGACCACATCGTCAAGGCGCCCTTTCACCGTAAAATGGGTGTCGTCGACCCACTGCGTAGCGTCCAGAAGCGGAACCGGGTGGTCACTATTATCGCGCTGAAGGTGCTGTGTATCGTGGCGTTGCCAGTGGGTTAGCAGCTGGTAGGGCTCAGAGGCACGCCAACGGGTTGCCACACCGCCGGTTTCTGTACTGCCATAAATATCGAGCAAACCGGCTAAGCCTTGCTCAACCAGCGTGTTAGACGTAGCCGCCGAAAGGGGGGCCGATGAAGAGACGCCGGTCACGTTTTCAGGCCACTCCCTGCGAGTGCTTGCCAGGTAGTCCCAGCAAGGCGGCACAGTCACCAGCATGTCGCTAGGCGCCAAAGCGGGCATAGCTGCTCCTGCTACACTAACGCGCGGTATATTCAGCCGTGCTGGCAGGGCAACGCCCCACATAAAGCCGTAAAGATGATGTAACGGTAACCACCCTATGACACGGTTAATCGGCATCACAGGCGCTAAGCGGCGTATTAGCGCCTGCACTTCCGCTGCTATATCTTCCCAACGGTTTAAATGGGCGCTGGGAGCGCCTGTACTCCCTGACGTGCGAAACGTAAGGCCTGACGTATCATCGAGCGCCTGCGCCACAATGGCTGCCCAGTCATCAATGTGCTGAGTCATGAGAAGACGGTCTTCTACCCCTGTTTCATATAAACGAAAGTATTCATTCACACAGGCGGCGAGATGCAGTCTTTCTAGGGAGTCGATGGAGGGCGAACTTTGCCAGTCTGGCGCGGGAGTTCCGCGGTAGGCAGCGAGTTCAGCGCTTAGCAGAGATTGCAGAACCGCCTTGCAATCGGCTTCGCTTAGCCACTGAGGCATCTGATGATCCTTAATAACGCCAGAAATATCGTACGGTTTAAACACAAAACCGCCCACTCACAGTATCCATTGAGCGGGCGGCCCTTGGGTAATCTGGGTTATAAGCGTTTAACGAAAATCCAGAAAGTATCTCCAGAAAGCGCCTTTTTCATATGCACTTTTACTTTTGTGGGCGTCATCTGATAATCGAACACGTACTCAAACATGGTGTTTAAATCACCATTTTTAACGCCTTCCTTGAAACGGCCCTGAAATTCTTTGCTTTGTGTGCAGGGAGCAACATCAGTAAAGAAATTTTTGCCAATGACGCTTTTAGGGTCACGACCGGTAATACCACCTTCCGCTGCGTTGTATTGAATGATTTTGCCATTGGCATCTAGCTGGATGGCGCCAAAAGCCAGCGTATCAAGCTTTTTGTCGTCCATGTTGGCTAGGGCATTTTCAATATCATCGCCGCCAAAACGTACCATTTCCATCGCCATTACCACATCTCCTGTTTGAGTACCCTGCAGACGCATTGAATACTTCAATTTTTTGTACAAAAGCTATACATAGATTATAACTACCTTTTGAATCTAGCAGTACCAGGGCCTCAAAGCAATCAGCTAATACTATTTAATGAGACCAGAAAACGTTCTACTTATTCCCGCTCAATGTCTCTAGTCCCAACACGTAGAGAGCAAATGGCCCAGCGGTTCTGTCGGCAATTAAAAAACCAATTTGATGAATACTTTTCGGGTCTAACAGCGGCGCACTGCCAAGCAGCGTGCCGCGGCGTACGGCTTCAAAACTATGCCAAGGAAAATCCCACGTTTCCCACTCATCTTTGGTAGGCGTGAACGTTATCCGATAGGCACTGGCGTCCTCTAATGCAGTACTTTTTAAACGCAGCTGATAGGTGCGACCATCGCCGCGCACCCTAAGCCTTATGCCCTCGCCCTGGGTAAGCAATGGTTCAACGTGGTTAGGCTCACGGCGTACCGAGGCAAAGCCGCCGCCGTTTTCCAATGAGACCTCGCCATAAAAGCAGCCTGAGCCTGCTTCAATACGAAACCCACTGTGGGACTCACCGCCCATTACGCCATCATCCACGGCATACCAGCGCTGCTGTTCGCTTGGATCGGTAAAAGTTAACGTCATGGTGGCTCCTCAAAAAGTGGAATATCCAGCGTTTCACTACGGCTTAATGAATGCAACATTGGCTTCAATCAGCGACGAGGAAGTTATCCTTAAAGCCTGTGGCGACGGCGTCGCCTTCCAGCACGTTATCTTCGCTGCGATCTTTCAACTTTACGCCGGAAAGCGTTAGCTGCCGGGCCTCTTTTAATAGCAATAGCATCCGCCGAGCAGCCTCCTCGGGATTCAACCCTGCCGGACGGACATTTGAAATACAGTTTCGCCGGTCATCTTTTAGACCCACTTCAGGCGCCCAGGTCATATACAACCCGAGGCTATCGGGGGAGCTTAATCCTGGGCGTTCGCCAATCATCACCAGCACCGCATCGGCGTTAAGCAGCGCACCCACTTCATCGCCAATGGCGACACGGCCCTGTTCGACAAAGGTTAAGGGTGCGAGCTGCCACGCTTGCTGATCACTTTCAAAAGCGCGATACAGCGCAGTAAGAAACGGCGCGCTGTTCTGCTGCACCGCCAGTGCGGAAAGCCCATCGACAATCACCACCGCCAAATCGAAGCGCTGACCTGACTCGGCGGCTTGCTGCAGCTGCTCCCGCGACGGCTCGCTTAAGCGTCGACCATAGTCGGGCCGCTGTAGATAAGTAGCGCGATCCTTTGCAAGCGTGTGTAAGCGAATAGGCGACGCAGTGAGGTTAAGCGTGTCGGTTAGCGCTGCCTCTAAGGCTTCACCATCAAGTGCGCAGTGAACGGCATCCTGGGCTTGAGCGTGGGCCAGCTGAAACGCTAATAGCTTGCTGGTGGGTAGACTAACCCCAGCGCGTCCAAGGCCAATCCGCGCATCGGTAAAGGCACTCAATCGCTCCCAAGGATTCTCCACCACGATGGGGGATAAGGGTTTATGCACCATGGCGCGGCTCCTTAGGCAGATGACGCAGGCTGTTGGCAAAGGCGGTGGGGAGTTGGTCATTCAGCCGATACGTACTGACATCCTGGAAAATCTGCATGTCCACCAACCAGCGCTCAAATTCGGGCGCTGCTTTCAGCCCCAGTACGCGCCGCGCATAAAGCGCGTCATGAAAAGAAGTGGTTTGGTAGTTGAGCATAATGTCGTCAGAGCCGGGGATGCCCATAATGAAGTTACAGCCCGCTACGCCGAGTAGCGTCAGAAGGTTATCCATATCGTTTTGATCGGCCTCAGCGTGGTTGGTGTAGCAAACGTCGCAACCCATAGGCACCCCTAACAGCTTGCCGCAGAAGTGATCCTCAAGCCCCGCCCGAGTGATTTCTTTACCATCGAATAAATACTCAGGGCCAATAAAGCCCACCACGGTATTCACCAGCAGCGGATTGAACTTGCGCGCCACGGCGTAGGCACGGGCTTCACAAGTTTGCTGATCAAGGCCATGGTGGGCATCAGCAGAAAGCGAGCTGCCCTGGCCGGTTTCGAAATACATTACGTTGCGGCCCACTGTCCCGCGATTGAGCGAATGCGCCGCTGCCTCAGCTTCAGCTAGGGTGCTTAAATCGAACCCGAAACTGCGGTTGGTAGCTTCTGTACCGCCGATGGATTGGAAGACCAGATCGACTGGGGCGCCCTGCTCAATCGCTTCTAACGTGTTCGTCACATGGGTAAGCACGCAGGACTGGGTAGGGATTTGATACTTCTGGATCACCTCATCCATCAGGCGCATCAGCTTGATACTTTGAGCGACGTTATCGGTGGCAGGGTTGATACCAATCACCGCATCGCCGCTGCCATACAGCAGCCCATCGAGAATACTGGCGGCAATGCCGGTGACATCGTCGGTAGGATGATTGGGCTGAAGCCGTGTAGAGAGCCGCCCCGGCAGCCCAATTGTATTGCGAAACGCGGTCGTCACTTGGCACTTTTTGGCCACCAAAATCAGATCCTGATTGCGCATTAGCTTGCTCACCGCGGCAGCCATTTCGGGAGTAATGCCGGTACAAACAGCAGTGAGTACCTCGCAAGTGGCGTGGTCAGACAGCAACCAGTTGCGGAAATCTCCCACGGTTAGATGCTTTAGCGGCGCAAAAGCGCCGATATCGTGGTCATCGATAATAAACCGGGTAATTTCATCCTGCTCATAAGGAATCAGAACGTCATTTAAGAACGTCGTGAGCGGCAGCTCGGCAAGCACCATTTGCGCCACCACCCGCTCCTCCGAGGATTCAGCCATCACCCCCGCCAAACGGTCACCGGAACGGGGCGGTGTGGCCTTAGCCATTAATTCCGCTAAATTGGAAAAACGGTAAGTACGCTCTCCCAACGTGGTGTGATAACACTGTGACATCGCATCACCCTCATATTAGCTATGCTTATAGGCATGGGTGACTTTCAAGTTAGCCGCTGATGTGCTGCACGTCAGCCGTTAAAATAAGTGGGAGCTAAGAAGTAAGATGATAAATACAACAGCTTGGAATCGACTTCGCTATACTGTCTACGCCCCACTGTATGACCTTGTGGCCACCAAAGCGTTTTGTAAGCCGCGACGCATGGCCCTTGGCCAAGTCGACTGGGAGCCAGGCATGCGCGTTTTATTAGTAGGCGCAGGCACAGGCTTAGACTTGCCGTATTTGCCCCATGAGCTAGAAACACATTTGACCGACTTAACGCCCGCCATGGTAAAGCGTGCACGAGAACGGGCAGAAAAAGCGAGGCGGGATGTAGAGTGCCGAGTCATGGACGCCGCTGCGCTAGAGTACCCGGACGAACATTTCGACGTGGTAGTGATGCATCTTATCCTCGCGGTCATGCCCCGCCCAGAACAGGGGCTGGCAGAAGCTAACCGAGTGCTGAAGCCGGACGGCCAGCTGTGCGTAATGGACAAATTTCAGCCAGATGCTCAACCTGCTGGGCCAAGCAGGCGGGCGCTAAACGCCTTCACCTCGTTTATCGCTACCGATATCACACGCCAGGCCACGCCTCTTATACAACAGGCTGGCTTTACCATTCAGCGCGACGAACCGGTGCTTATGAAGGGTTTATTCCGCGCCCTGCTGGCGACAAAATAAGCCCTACTAAGCTGTTTGTTAGCTAACGCATTCAGAAAACCTGCATTTTAATCCGCACTTTTAGTACAATCACCCTAATCGCGTAAAGCATTTGTACAACCAACTGTTTCGCTATTTATGCGCGTCGCTTATCAGCCAATACTCAGGGTGCCCAATGCCTAAAGCTGCCGTGAAACGTTTTCGCCGCCTCCCAGAAGAAGAGCAATCCCGCGTTATCGAGATGGCCTGGGAGGATCGCACACCGTTTGAAGCCATCGAAGGACTGTTTGGCTTGGGCGAGCCGGATGTCATCGAGGTAATGCGCCATCAGCTGAAACCTGCTTCATTTCGGCTATGGCGTAAGCGCGTCACTGGTCGGGCTACCAAACACACGGCCTTGCGCTCACCCGATGTATTGCGGGGCTACTGCCCCACACAATATAAGCGCTAATGACGCCAGCCAGCACAGGCTTATACAGCGGTCATCAAAACAGAACTTTCTTAAGACGCCTCTTTATTGTTATATTATCTCATAACATAAGACCGTTTTGAGGTGTACTCGCAATGACTGCTTTCTCTCCCCTGCCCGTCACCGTACTTTCGGGCTTTTTAGGTGCCGGTAAAACCACCGTGCTCAACCATATTCTCGCCAACCGTGAAGGTCGCCGGGTAGCGGTCATCGTTAACGATATGAGTGAGGTAAATATCGACGGCGCACTGGTGCGCGGCGGCCCTGGTGAGTCGACATTGGATGGTGACGTGGCACTAAACCGCTCGGAGGAGCGCTTAGTAGAGATGAGCAACGGCTGCATCTGCTGCACCCTGCGTGAGGACTTGCTGGAAGAAGTCAGCCAACTGGCACGAGAAGGTAAGTTCGATTACTTGGTGATCGAGTCCACCGGCATTTCCGAGCCGCTGCCCGTGGCGGAAACCTTCACTTTTGAGGACGAAAGCGGCCAGAGCCTTTCCCAGGTTGCGCGGCTGGATACACTGGTCACCGTGGTAGACGGTGCCAACTTCCTTGAGCAGTACCGTGAAGCGCAAACTCTGGAAGAAGCAGGCGAAAGCTTAGGCGAAGACGACGAGCGCAACGTTGCCGACCTGCTGGTCGACCAAATTGAGTTTTGTGATGTTCTGCTGATCAGTAAAACCGACCTAATCAGTGAAAAAGAGCTGGAGGCACTGAAAGCGATTCTGCGCTCGCTTAACCCCGATGCGGAGCTGGTGCCAATCACCCAAGGTGGTGTGCCGCTAGACAAAGTGCTGGATACCGGCAAGTTCGACTTTGAGCGCGCTCAGCAGGCACCCGGCTGGCTAAAAGAGATGCGCGGCGAGCATGTGCCCGAAACCGAAGAGTATGGCATTGGCAGCTTTGCCTATCACGCCCGCCGCCCCTTTCATCCGCAAAAATTCCACGACCTGCTAAATCAAGAGTGGTTTGGTAAAGGCTTGCTACGCTCGAAAGGCTTCTTCTGGCTCGCGACTCGGCCACGCTATGCAGGCCAGTGGAGCCAAGCGGGCGGCATTGCTCATCACGGCCCTGCCGGTGTGTTCTGGAAAGCTATCCCTGAAGACAGCTGGCCCGACGACCCCGAATACCGCCAGTTTATTATGGAAAAGTGGCAGGAACCGTTTGGCGATATGCGCCAGGAGCTGGTGTTTATCGGCCAACACCTGGACCAAGCCAAAATGCGCGAAGCGCTGGATGCGTGCCTGTTGAGTGAAGGTGAGCTGCTAGATGGTATGGAAGCGTGGAAGACGCTGCCCGACCCTTTTCCGGCTTGGGAGTAAGCCGTTGGGGTGATGCATAAACAGCAGAGAGAGGCCGCAGCCTCTCTCTTTTATTGCCGACTGTTTTTTTGCACGCTAAGGGCCTTATTGCAGCATGCTGGGCAACCAGGTAGCCAGGCCCGGAAATACTATCAGCACCGCCACCAACAGCATCGAACAGAAAATATAAGGAATCGCGGCCGAGTAAATTTCACGCATGGTAGTACCTGCCGGTGCGACCCCTTTCATCACAAACAACAACAGCCCTAATGGCGGCGTTGAGAAGCTGATTTCAAGCGCCAACAAAACAACAATACCGAACCACACCAAATCAAAGCCCAGCGCATGTGCCAAAGGGAAGAAGATCGGTACAGTCAGCATCATAATGGAGATTTGCTCCATAAAGGTGCCTAACACCAGCAGTACCACAAACATTGCCAGCAGCATAAAAATCGGTGAAAGCTCAAAGCTGGTCGCCCAGCCGATCAGCCCACCTGAGGCGCCTGAAAAGCCCAGTAGTTGGCTGAAAGTCGCTGAACCGAACACAATTAAGTAGGCCATTAAAGTGACTTTCAGCGCCCCGGTGACCGAAAGCTTAAACGCCTCCCAGGTCATGCAGCGGAAAATAAACGCCAAGATAATCACGCCCAATGCCCCAAAGGCCGCCGCTTCTGAAGGCGTTGCAAACCCCAACAGCATCATCGCAACAATAATCACCATTACGCTGAGCATGGGCAGAATATCGGTCACAATCAGCTTAAGCTTTGTGCTAAGCGGTACCGGCTCTAACTCATAGGCAGGTGCGGCGGCTGGATCCAACTTGGTTTGGATAAAAATAGTGACGATGTAAAAAACCGCCAGGGTAAGTCCCGGTAAAATGCCCGCAATAAGCAGTGCGCCAATATCCACTCTTGCCAACGTTGCTAACAGTACAGCAAGCGCTGAGGGCGGAATAATAATCGCGAGGCCGCCGGTGCCCAGAATCGGGCCAATGGCCATTTTCTTTTTATAGCCGCGCCGCTCCATTTCCGGCACAAGCAGCGAACCCATCAATGCTGTGGAGCCCATAGAAGAGCCGCTCAGGGTAGAAAAAGCCGTACCGCCCACGACGGTGACATAGGATAAACGTCCTGGGAGTTTGCCCATTAGTTGGTCAACAGCATTAAACATTTTCATGCCCAGGCCAGTGCGGAAAAACAGCTCCCCCATCAATAAGAACAGCGGAATAGGCACTAAGTTAAAGCTTGAGAGCGCGCCAAAACCGTTGTTGAGCATCTGAACAATGCCGGTTTGCCCCCCCATAAAGTGCCAGGCACCGATCACGTTGGCGGCTAAAAACGCAAGCGCAATCGGCGTACCAATGGCCATAAAAATGAGAATCAGCGAAAGCAAAAAAGCGAGTGCAAAGTACCATTCCATTATTCTTTTATCCCCGCTTCACCACTGTGAAGAATGTCATGACCCACCACGAAGCGGCCAAATTCGATTGCCATTAAAGTGAAGCTGATAGGGAAAACTATCGTCAACATCCACTTCGGCACAAAGAAAGCGCGCACGTCGTAATCACTCCGCTCGATATTGAGTAACACCAAATCCAACCCTTTCCAGGCCAATATGGCGCAGACCACCACACACAGCAGCGACACACCACGGCTAACTATATTCAGCGCTGCAGGGGGCAACACCGAGGTCAGCAGCTCAATATGCACATGCCCTTTTTGGCGCACCAACCAGGGGGCACCCAGCAGAGTGAGGTAGAACATGGCGTACTCGGTTGAAAGGAAAAACCACGCCGAGGGCTGAAGTCCCAAATTACGAATTACCACTGAGAGCACCACTGCCACCATCAGCCATACCAACATGATGGCGGCTAGTAGTGCCATGCCGTTAAGCAGCAGTAAGTAGCCACGTTGTGCGTAGCGCATAAAAAGCCCTAGAAAATATAGCCACACAGGAAGGGGCGCTAATAACGTTAGCGCCCCACATGCTTTTTACAGATCGTTAAACTTCTCGATCAGCGTGTCGTAATGCTCCAGACCTGAAGGATGGCGTTCCATCTGGCGGCGCATGCGCTCCCAGGTGGCATCGCGGGAAGCTTCGGCATAGCGCTCACCAACCTCGCCTTCAAGGGTAATGACCTGCATACCGTCAGCCTCAAGCTCAGCCTGCTGCTCTTCGGCTAAGTTAGCCAATGTCTCGGCACTTGCACGCTCATGTTCGATGGCCACTTCTTGAAGAATTTGTTGGGACTCTTCGCTTAGCTGGTTCCACTTATCCAGGTTAACGATTACGCCCATGTCGGTAGAGAAGAACGCCGGATCAATTCGATAGTTGAGAAAGCGATCCCAGTTGAGATCTTTCAGGCCAATTTGCGTCCAACCAGTGGCATTAACCACGCTACGCTCCAACGCTGCGTATACGTCGGTCGTTGGCAGGCTGATCGGTTGTGCACCCAGGTAGTCTTGGAAGAAAGCGTCATACACAGGATTACTGCGCAACCGCAGCCCCGAGACGCTTAGGTTGCCGTCGTCATCAATGGTGGGCTCGTTAATGGTATAGAGGTTGTAGCTCACCCCACTATCGAACCAGCCCAGATAGTAGGTGCCCATTTTCTCTTGGTGGATTTCATTAAGCAGGTCGATACCACCGTTTTCACGGGCGAAAATAGCGTTGGTGTTAGAAGCGACCATAGCATCGCGCTCTGGCACCGTGCCTGCGTAGAAGCTTGCAGCGGTGTAGGCCATATCCACTACACCATTGCGTACGGCATCAGGCTGCTCAGAAAGGCCGATGACTTCAGGACCGCCGCGTACATTGATTTGCACCACACCTTCGCCTCGCTCGTTGACCTTATCGACGAATTCCAGAAAGCTTTGGGTGTAGATCAACGAAGGGGGAAATGCATGCACAGCGGTGATTTGATCAACCGCCAGTGCTTGGGTGGAAACCAGGGCGGTGAGCATGCCCAGGGTAAGGGTTACTTTTTTCATCATATATCTCCTGCACAAGGGGCTGCTTTGTAGAGTGTTTTTTAACCATTGATGCAAGCGTGCGTGCTGTTCTTATAGTGGTGTAACGAGTGTGCCTCTCTTACTGTAACGGTGTTTTCCGTTACCCTTTGCCGATAATGCTCGGTTCTGGTGTCTGCGCGGCTGTCCAGGGGAACTGCCGGGCGTAGTTCGCTGCGAAATCGGTAATGGTGTCAGCGTGCTGGCGGGTCATATCAATATCATCCCAACCGTTCAGCAGCTTGGTACGCCAAACGGGGCTAATTGAAAAACTGACCTCAACTTCAGCGACACGAATTAATTGCTTCTCCAAATCAACGTAAATGGCCGCCGGTATATCACCAAGGGCTGCCAGCAAACGCTCGGCGTCATCCTCTTCCACCACCGCAGGCAATAAGCCGTTATTAACGGCGTTAGACGCAAAAATATCGCCAAAGCTTGGTGCCACCACGCAGCGAAAGCCGTAATCGACCAGGGCATAGACTGCCGCTTCCCGGGAAGACCCTGCTCCGAAATTGCGGCGGCTGACCATCACCTCAGCGTCAGACGCATTAGGGCGATGAAGAATAAACTCTTCGTCCGGGGTGCCCTGCTCATTGTGGCGAACGTCATAAAGTAAAAACTGACCGTAGCCGACGCTGCGCGGCTCTTTCATAAAACGCGCGGGAATCAGTTGATCGGTATCCACGTTAGCCGCAGTAAGGGCAACGCCAAGGGAATCCAATACGGTAATCGGTAGCATTACTTCGCTCCTGAAGGCTGAACGGTTGAGCCAGCACTGCCATTTAGCTTTAGCGTGCGGACATCGGCTAGCCGACCACTCACCGCCGCAGCGGCTACCATCGCAGGTGACATCAGGTGAGTGCGTGCGCCTGGCCCTTGACGGCCCTTGAAGTTGCGGTTGGTGGTGGAAGCACAGCGCTCGCCGCTAGCCACTAAATCGCCGTTCATGCCGACGCACATGGAGCAGCCGGAGTGTCGCCACTCAAGCCCTGCATCGATAAAGATACGATCTAATCCTTCGGCTTCGGCTTGGGTTTTCACCTGCGTTGAGCCGGGCGATACCATGCCGGGCACGCAGCTTTTCTGCCCTACCAGCACCGCCGCGGCGGCGCGTAAATCTTCAATGCGCGCATTAGTGCAAGAACCGATAAAGACTCGATCAATGTTGATCTCAGTAAGTTTTTGTCCGGGTGTTAATCCCATATAAGCCAGACTATCTCGGGCTTGGCGCGCTTTCGCGGGATCACTCAGTTGGTCAGGATCAGGCACTGAGCGATCAATCGGCAACGCCTCTTCAGGGGAAACACCCCAGGTCACCGTCGGTGCGATGTCATCCGCATGCAGCGTTACTTCAAGATCAAAATTAGCGCTTGGATCGCTATATAATGTGGACCAGTAGGCGCAGGCTTGCTCGAAGGCTTCCCCTTTGGGGCTCCAGGGGCGATCACGCAGATACTCAAAGGTGATTGGGTCCGGGGCAATCATGCCGCAGCGGCCACCGCCCTCAATGGAGAGATTACACAGCGTAAGCCGTGCCTCCATGGAGAGTGAGCGGATCGCCTCGCCAGCGTACTCAATGGCATAGCCGCGAGCACCATCGGCGCCCAGGCGCGCTATCCAAGTCAGCGCAATATCTTTGGCAGTGATGCCCTCGGCCAGTTGGCCCTCAACGGTTATCCGCATTACGTTGGGCTTGCTTTGCCACAAGGTTTGCGTCGCCAGCACATGGGCCACTTCCGAGGCGCCAATACCAAAGGCAATGCTGCCAAAGGCGCCGTGGGTGGCGGTGTGGCTATCACCGCAAACCATCACCATCCCGGGCTGGGTAAGCCCCTGTTCGGGCCCCAAGACATGCACAATGCCCTGGCGCGGGTCGTCCAAGCCAAACAGCGTCACCCCGTGCTGCTGAGTATTGTGGGAGAGCTGCTCTATCATCGAACGTACTTTGGGGTCGACCACACCTGCTAGATCGCGGGTTAGGGTTGGTACGTAGTGATCAGCAATGCCAAAGGTTAAATTGGGCCGGGCAACGGGCAGCGCGCGTTCAGCCAGTTTATTGAACGCATGGAAAGAGCCTTCGTGGACAAAGTGGCGGTCAATCCACAGTAGGCTCTGACCGCTTTCACTGCGGTGAACCTCGTGGGCGCGCCAAACTTTGTCAAACAGCGTTGTGGGGGTACTCATGGTCGTCGCTCGTTGCCTCGGCCTTCGTTAGACTTATCGTTCTTACCCAATACAACTAGCGCAATTTCACAACACAGGTCAAATGTATTTTTTTTAATTTTAAATCTGTATTAAATTTAATACATTAAAAAAGTCGCCCAATTACGCTACTTTGCCTTCCCATCGGTGGGCATTCCGCCCACCTTAGGCTCCCAGTAGCGGGAGTTATCATCGCCGTTGCGCTCTAGATCAATTTGGAAGCGATAGCGATCCGGACGGTAAAGTGCATCAAGATGCTCAACGCCTCGGCCCTGCTCATCAAACACCACGCGGGTCAGTGAAATCAGCGGCGAGCCCACGGCAACATCCAGCGCCCCTGCCACCTCATGGCTGGCCAACGTGGCTGAAATCGATTGTGACGCGTGGTCAACCTTCACCCCGCTGCGCTCCAGCAGCACAAATAGCGGCGTATTGGCTAAATCCATCTCGTTGTAGTGCAGAGCAATAGGCTCAGGCACATGGGTTACCAGATGGGAAAACGGCTTATCGTCAACCATGCGCACCCGAACCGAACGCTGCACTTTGCCGTTCTGCGCCATACCCAGCCGTTCGCGGATCATCTCCGGTGGTAGCACATAAGCAAACTCCAGCAGCCGCACCTGAGAAGCCTGGCTCATTTTGACCATATTAGGCATTAGGTTAGAAACGCTAGCGGTCATCACCGTGGCGTCCAGCGGCTGTTCTAACACCACCGTGCCCACGCCCGCTTTACGCTCTACCATGCCTGTCGCTTGCAGCGCTTCCATCGCACGCCGAACAGTGACACGAGACACCCCGTGCTGCTCCGCCAGTTTATTTTCACCCGGCAATTTACTGCCCGCCGGGAGCCGTCCGCTCAAGATAGCGTCTTTCAACAGCAGGTAGATGCGATGTGATTTAGTGCCACCCACCGCGGAGGTTTGTGCCTCACTCATCCACGCCTCTCCTTAGGATATTGTTCAAAAAATTCATGTCAGGCTTGACGCAGGGATAATAATAGACATAAAAATGTATTACATATAATACATATTGACAGCTAAGTAATAACACAATCACTGCCACTTGAAAGCCATTATCACAGAACCAACGCCGTTTCGTATCGCTAACAATGTGGCCTCAAATGATCCGTTGGCAGTAAGAGAGTCGAGATGCCTAACGCAGAAATGACTAACGCAGAGAACCACAACACAGAGCAGGTGCGCGCTTTTCTAAGCGCCATGGAAGCCCGCGACCTGGCCAGCGCAGAGCGCCACCTTGCGGCTAACGTGGTCATGCAGTTCCCTGGGGCGCCGCCCATGCTGCGACTAAGCGAGGTCGTTGAGTGGGCGCGAACCCGCTACCGCAGCGTTAGCAAAACGATCTATGCGCTGGATAGCTACACCTCACAGCCTCATGCCGTCGTGACCTGCCATGGCGAACTCAAAGTGGAGTGGCTGGATGGTACTACCTCAACCGGCGTGCGTTTTATTGACCGCTTTGAACTTACCGATGGCCTGATTACCCGTCAGGATGTTTGGAATGACTTGGCGCTAGTACAAGCAGCCACCGCCAACCTCTGAATCCACCGCTCATGTTTTTCTTACTATCGCTTTTCCTAGAGTGACGAGATATTTATGACACGCCAACAGCACGCCTCACACCAGACAGCCCAACTTAAGCAGCAGTTGAAAGACAGCTCCATTGTGGTCGCCCCTGGCGTGTTTGACGCCCTTGGCGCCTCACTTGCTGAGCAGGCAGGCTTCGATACGGTCTACCTTTCGGGCGCAAGCCTAGCCTATACCCAGCTGGGCCGGCCGGATATTGGCCTACTCAGCATTACCGAAATTTGCACTGCGATGTCACATATTCGCGAACGCACAAATTTATCGGTTGTGGTGGATTGCGACACCGGTTTTGGCAATGCGATGAACGTCATGCGCAGCGTGCGCTTGCTGGAGCGTTCGGGCGCCAATGCGATTCAGTTGGAAGATCAAACCTACCCTAAGCGCTGCGGCCACTTACGCGGCAAAACGCTGGTCTCCAAAAGCGAAATGGTCGGCAAATTGCATGCTGCACTAGACGCCCGTGAAAGTGATAACACGCTAATCATCGGCCGCACCGATGCCCTTGGCGTGGAAGGCACCGACAGTGCCATTGAGCGTGCCCAGGCCTATTACGAAGCTGGGGTGGATATGCTGTTTATCGAAGGTATTCGTAGCGACGAAGATATCGGCAAGATCATGGCGCAGTTCAAAGGCAAGGTGCCCATCATGGCTAATATGGTGGAAGGCGGCGACACCCCACTGAAAAATGCCAAGGCCCTGGAAGCGCTGGGCTTTTCGATGGTGATTTTCCCAGGCGCCCTGGTACGTGCTATCACCCACATGGCCAGCCGCTTTTTTGCCACGCTGAAAGAAGATGGCACCACCGATGCGTTCCGCGACCAGATGCTCGATTTCAAACAGCTCAATGACTACTTAGGCACCGATGCGATGCTGGAGCTTGGTCAGCAATACGACAATCGTTAACGACTCAGCACACATCAGCGCCAACAAATAAAACTCAGGAGACGACGATGCAGACCACCGACAAAACGGCGAAAGAGATTTTTAACGATGTCATGGCCAACCCCCAGCGGGTACCGTTTGGTTTTGGCAACAAAGCAGTGCTGGTAAACGTCGACCCGCAAAAGGCCTACACCCGCACCGATCTCTTCAAGACCGCCTACGAAACCGACCCCAAACAGTTGGAGTACACCAACCAACTGGCCCGTGGTTTTCGGGAAAAAGGCTGGCCTGTGGTCTGGACTCATGTCGCCTTTCTGGACTCCGCCGAAGATGCGGGCGTGTGGGGCACCCGCACCGATACCCCCGACTCGCTGCAAAACATTAAGTACGGCTCCGAACGCGCCGAGTTCGACGAGCGCTGCGAGATCGACCGCAGCCGCGACGTGATCTACACCAAGCGCATGCCCTCGGCGTTTTTTGAAACGCCGCTGCAGTCCCTGCTGGTATGGCATCAAGTCGATACGGTGATTATCACCGGCGGCTCCACGTCGGGCTGCATCCGCGCCACTGCCGTGGAAAGCCTTTCTCGTGGCTACCGCACCATCGTGCCCATGGAGTGCGTGGCGGACAAACACGAGAGTTACCACTACGCCAACCTGACCGACCTGCACCTCAAGTACGCCGATGTCATGCCCGTGGCTGACGTGCTGGCGTGGCTTGAGGGCGGCAAATAAGGTGAGGAGCGAGCAATGAAAGAGTCACTTGGCGTTTACGATTACTGGGCCTACGACCAGCGCCCCAAAATCACTTGGCCCGGCGGCGCAAAGGTGGCCTTTTGGGTCGCCCCCAATATCGAGTATTACGAACTCGACCCGCCCCAGAACCCAAGCCGCAAGCCATGGCCGCACCCACACCCATCGGTGCCAGGTTACAGCATTCGCGACTATGGCAACCGCGTGGGCCACCAGCGCCAGATGGCCCTGCTAGACAAGTACGGCATTCGCGGTTCGGTGTCACTGTCGGTGGCGCTCTGCAAGCACCATCCGGAAATTATCCAGATGTGCAAAGAGCGCGACTGGGAGTTCTTCAGCCACGGCATCTACAACACCCGCTACACCTACGGCCTTAGCGAAGCTCAAGAGCGGGCGATGATCCGTGACAGCATGGAGACCATCCATCGCCACACCGGCCAGGCCTGCGCGGGCTATCTGGCCCCTGCGCTCTCCCACTCGGAGCGCACCCTGGATCTGTTTGCCGAAGTGGGTGAAGAGTTATTCGGCGACAAAGGCGGGCTTTACACCTGCGACCTGTTCCACGATGACCAACCGACGCCGATCAGCGTGCGCTCCGGCAAGCGGTTTATCTCCATGCCCTACTCGCTAGAGATGAACGACACCATCGTCTACGCGGTAAACAAGGTGGAGCCGCGCCAGTACGCCACCATGCTTAAGCGCCACTTTGACCGCTTGTATTTAGAGGGCGCGGAGTCCGGCACGGTGATGTGCATTCCTACCCACAATTACCAAGTGAGCTGCCCCCACCGCATCAAGGCGTTTGAAGAGGCGCTTGAGTACATCACCGGGCACCCGGATGTATGGGTCGCCACGGGCCGCGAGATTGCCGATTACTACCTGGCCCACTATTACGATGCCGCCCTCGACAGTATCGCGGCCCAGGCCACCACAGCAGGCAAACAGGGGTAACGCTATGGCGCTTAATGACGACTATCTCGACTACCCTTTACGCCGCCACGGCTACGACCACGACCGCTATGCATGGTCGATGCTAAGTGAACGCGCCCCCGTTACCTGGCCCGAGGGCAAAACCCTGGCGGTGTGGATCAATATTTCGCTGCAGTTCTACCCGCTCAATCAGCGCGGCAAGCCGTTTAAAGTGCCCAACGGCATGACCATGCCTTACCCAGATCTGCGCCACTTCTCGCTGCGGGATTACGGCAACCGAGTGGGCATTTATCGGGTACTCAAAGCGCTGGCGGCGCACAACATCACGCCCACCTTTGCAATCAATGCGCAGTTGGCGAAGCAGACGCCCTATTTGGTGCAGCGCTTAAAAGAGCACGGCGGCGAGTTCATTGCCCACGGCTGGAACATGGACCACTTGCACTATGGCGGCCAGCCCATCGAAGAAGAGGCCGAGTTGGTCAAGCGCTCTGTGGACACCCTGCGGCGAGTGACCGGCCAGCCCGTACGCGGCTGGCTCAGCCCCGCTAAGCACCAGAGCTTCAACACCCTGGACCTGCTGGCAGACAACGGCCTTGAGTACTGCGCCGACTGGGTGAACGACGACCTGCCTTATGCCTGTACCACCAGCACCGGCAAATTAACTATGATGCCGCTGGCCACCGAGATTGAAGATCAGTTTGTGATGAGCCAGAACCTGCACTCGGAAGGTTCCTGGGTGACACAGGTAAAAGACGCCTTCGATTTCTTGCTGGAAGAGTCCCGGGAACAGGGCGGGCGGCTGTTTGCGCTGAACCTGCACCCCTGGCTAGTCGGCCAGCCCCACCGTATTGCCTGCCTGGAAGACGTGCTGGCACACATCAGCGGGCACCCAGACGTATGGCAGGCCCCGGCGGGTGAGATTCTGGATGCCTTCCACCAAGCAGCGGAGCAGGCGTAATGGCGATCATTCCCTACACACACGACGGCTTTGATGCCCACCTGCCGCTGCTAATTATTGGCGCGGGAGCCTGCGGTTTGGTGGCGGCGCTGGCCGCCCAGGAAGCGGGCGTTGAGCTAGCTATTTTAGAGCGCGATGTCCTGCCTCGGGGCAGCACGGCGATGTCGTCGGGTTTTATCCCAGCGGCCAATACGCGCTTTCAGCATGAGCTAGGCGTCACGGACTCCGCCGAGGCCATGGCAGAAGATATTCATAAAAAAAATGGCTTTGAGGCAGACCCGGCCATCGTCGAACTGCTGGCCAGCCAGTCCGGCCCAATCATCGAGTGGCTGGCAGACCGACACGGTGTACCTTTCGAGCTGGTGGAAGGCTTCCTCTACCCCGGCCACCGTCACCTGCGCATGCACGCCACGCCCCGGCGCACCGGGGAAGAGTTGATGGGCGCGCTGCTCAACGCCGCCGAAGCGGCGGGTATCGACATTCTGACCCAGGCCCGGGTGGTAGATTTGCACGTGGATAGCACCCAGCGTGTACGGGGCGTCACCCTGGAGCGCCCAGACGGCAGCCGCGAAAGCATTGGCTGCGATGCGCTGATACTGGCCTGCAACGGCTATGGAGGTAATCCTGAACTGGTCGAGCGCTATCTGCCCACGCTGAAACACGCGCTGTATTACGGCCACGAGGGCAACCAGGGCGACGCCTTGCTGTGGGGCCAGGAAATGGGCGCGAGCACCAAAGACCTAGGTGCCTGCCAAGGCCACGGCTCGCTCGCCACGCCGCACCAAACGCTGATTAGCTGGGCGCTGATGATGCAAGGGGGCATTCAGGTCAATATCAAGGGCGAGCGCTTTTCCAATGAGCACGGCGGCTACTCCGAACAGGCCGCCAAGGTGCTGGCGCAGCCGGAGCAAGTGGCCTGGAATCTTTATGATGCCCGCATTCATGAATCGGCCCAGGCGTTTGAAGATTACCGTAATGCCCAGGAGAGCGGCGCAGTACGCAGCTTTGCCAGCCTTGAAGAGATGGCCGCTGGCTTGAACCTGCCACTAACAGTGCTGCAGGCTACCTTTGCGGAGATGCAGCAGCATGCCAAACAGCAAACGGTAGATACGTTTAGTCGCCGTTTTGAACCCGCCAACCTCCTCAAAGCACCCTACTATGCCATTCGTGTCACGGGAGCGCTGTTTCACACCCAGGGCGGTTTAGAGGTGAATCCCACTGCACGGGTACTCAATACGCAAGGCCAGGCGCTACCCAACCTGTTTGCCGCAGGCGGTGCTGCCCGCGGTGTTTCAGGTTCCAACGACAGCGGCTACCTCTCCGGTAACGGGCTGCTCAGTGCCGTGATACTGGGCGCTGTAGCGGGCAGAAGTGCCGCTGAGCTACTGGCCTAGCATCGCTTCCGCCCACTCGCGCACCTCGGGGTAGGCGCGCCGCTCAAAGACCGCGAAGCCGTTAAGAGTGCGGGCTTTGAGCGGGGTGAAAATCGGCATGGTTAAACCACACAAAAAGTGAGCCAGCCGCTGGGCATTGGGCGGCTGGCCGAACTGTTCGATATGACGCTCAATTAGCGGCGTTGCGTAACGCTGGAAGTCAGCAGCCGTTAATGCAGGCGGTGGCGGTGCATCCGGTAGTTTCACCGGGTGGCCGTAACACACCGAGCAGTGACCACAGCGGCCCTGCTCGTTCTCGGTTGGCTCGTCATACGTGCTATTACTAAACGTGCTGTCACCAAAGTGTTCAGCCACTCGTCGCGTTAGGCAACTCTCCGACTCAAACAGCGCCAGCATCGACTGCAGCCGGTCAATTTCAATACGTTCACGATTGAGGCAGTCGTCATACAGCTGGTTCGCCAGCGTCTCAATGGCAAAACCGGGCTGACACACCTCATAAACATCAGTCATCCGCTTGCCTTCCAGTGTTAGCCAGCCTTTATCCTGAAAATACTCTAACGCGGTGATCACACGAGCCCGCGAAGCATCAATCTGCTGCGCCTGCCCCGCCTGCTTTAAGCGCTCAAAATCCACCGTACCCCAGGTACGCGCAATCGGAATGTTATCGACAACAAGGCGTACAAAAGCAGCACGCTCGCCTTCAAAGCGGCCCACCAACTCATTAGGCTCAAGATGATAGCGCAGCCGATACTCGGCCAGAAACGCAAAGCGTGGGGCGATAATGCCGTGCATCTCCAGCCGCACCAACAGCGTTTTTAGCGGCAGAAGGCGGAGATTAGTATCTCGGGAAAGCGTGTTGAGCAGCACTTCCCACTGGCGATCCGGGGTTTGGCCTGCCGTGGCGATTTCCTCCAGCAAACGGACAATGCCAGCGTATTCAGGGGTATCGCCGTAAACAAAGTTTTCCAGTACCCGCAGGCCATCACGACCGGCCATGGTCAGGCAGGTGGAAGGCTGGCCGTCGCGCCCTGCCCGGCCAATCTCCTGGCTGTAGTTCTCTATCGATTTGGGCAGGTCATAGTGCACCACGTTGCGAATATCGCCCTTATCGATGCCCATCCCAAAGGCGATAGTCGCCACGATGCAGGGCGACTCGCCACCCATAAACTGACGCTGAATCTCATCCCTTCGCTGGGAATCTAGCCCCGCGTGGTAGGCCTGGGCGGGAATTCCCTGGGCCACCAGCGCCTTCGCCACCTGCTCGGCAGTTTGCTGCAGGGTGACATAGATAATCGTCGGCGCCTCAAAGCCTGGCTGCATCTGCGGCTTCAGCCAGTTAATCAGTTGCTGCTGACGATCCTCCATGGCGGGTGCCACCAGCAGTTCAAGATTGGGGCGGTAAAAACCGGTGGTGATGACGTTATCCGGCGCGATGGCAAACTTCTCGCCCATATCGGCAATCACCGTGGGCGTTGCGGTGGCGGTGAGCAGCAGCACCTGGGGAATGGCAAAATCACGCTGGTAGTCCGGCAGCTTCAAATAGTCGGGGCGAAAGTTATGCCCCCACTCGGAGAGGCAGTGGGCTTCATCGACTACCAGTAGCGATATCTGTACTTGGCGCAAAAAATGGCGAAAGCGCTCGTTTTTAAGCCGCTCCACCGAGATCATCAGGATTTTCAGCTCGCCGCTTTTGGCGCGCTCCATCACATCGCGGGTGGTGTCTCGGTCTTGGGTGGAGTCGATGCTGGCCGCCGCCACACCGTGGCGGGTTAGAAACACGAGCTGATCCTGCATTAGCGCCAATAGCGGCGACACTACCAGAGTTAAATGCGGCAGGTGCAGCGCCGGAAGCTGGTAGCACAATGATTTACCCGCGCCGGTGGCGAAAATCGCCGCCGTAGAGTGCCCTTCCAGCACTCTGGACACCACCGCCTGCTGGCCGCCGCGAAAGTCGTCAAAACCGAATACGTCTTTCAGCGTTTGCTGGGGTGATGTGGGGGGCATGAACACTCCTGGTTAACGAAAGGCTGGCTTAAAACGCCTTTTCCAGCGCAAAACGCGGCTGAGTATGGCCGTCTTTGGTCACCGTTTCAGTAAACATCTCAAGCGGACGCGTCCATAGGCCATAGGCGCCATAAAGGGCACGATAAACCACGACATGCTCTTCGCTTTCGCTGTGCTGGGCGGTACCCATCACTTCGTACAAATTGCCTTTGTAGTGACGGTAAATGCCGGGAACAGGCGTCGTCATTTGGTTTCCTCTTGTGTGGCGATTGGCTGATTGGCTTTTTTAGCGAGTCGCTCTAGCACCTTTGACGCGGCGACAAAGCCAAAGGTGCCGGTTAAAAAGGTGGCGGCGCCAAAACCTGAGGCGCAGTCCAAGCGTGTGGCGTCGCCGCTGCCAGGCTTCTGCAGGCACACTTCACCATCGGCGCCGGGATAGATCAACTGCTCGTCGGAGTAGACACACTCCACCGAGAAGCGCCGCTTGGGATTGCGGGAGAAGCCGTAGTCCCGGCGCAGCCGCGAGCGCACTTTGGATAGCAGCGGGTCGTGCTCGGTGCGGGTCAAGTCCGCCACCTGAATACGCGTGGGGTCGGTTTGCCCGCCCGCCGCGCCGGTCACGGTAATCGGAATTTTGCGCCGTTTGCACCAAGCGATCAGCGCAGCCTTGGCAATCACGCTGTCGATGGCATCCACCACATGATCGACATCGTCGGGAATCCGTTCAGCCAGGTTGGTGGGGGTCACGAAGGCAGTATCCGCCACAATCTCGATTTCCGGCGCAATCAAACGACAGCGCTCAGCTAGCACATCAACCTTAGGCTGACCAATGGTGCCATCCAGCGCATGGAGCTGCCGGTTAACGTTGGAAACACACACATCGTCCAGGTCGATCAGCGTCAGCTTGCCAATGCCCGAACGCGCCAGGGCCTCCACCGTCCAGCTACCCACCCCACCCACCCCGACCACCACCACATGGGCATGACGAAATACGCTGGCAGCACGCTGGCCGTAAAGGCGGCGAATCCCGCCAAAGCGAAAGTCGTAATCCCCTGAGACTGGCATTGGCTCGTTGGAAGGTTCAACTGCGGGCATAGGAATAGACTCACTCATAGTGCTTGGAGGGCTGAAGGCGTTTTCTGTGGCGGCGTGCGAATACTATCCAGCGGCAAATGCCCCGCCCAGCCAAGGTGATGAAGCAGCGTGGTCATGGTGTCATCCAGGGCGCAGCTTAATTGTATACGCTTATCGAGCAGCGGATGGTCGAAGGCCAAGTAGGTAGCCGCCAGCAGTAAACGCGGCGCGCTAAGCTGTTCAGCAAAAAAGCGGTTGTGAACACTTTTGCCGTGCTTGGCATCGCCAATAATCGGGTAGCCCCGCCGCGAAAGGTGGCGGCGAATTTGATGGCGGCGGCCAGTCAGCGGCCGCGCTTCTACCAGCGAGTAGCGCGCAACTTGGTAGCGGTCAACCTGCACAGGTAGTTCGACACTATCCAGGCGGCGTATATCGGTCATCGCCGGCATGGCAGGCATTTCGGCTTTAGGTCGCGTGCCGTCCTCTTCCCGCAGGGGGTAATCCAAACGCTCGCTCTCCGGCGCTTTGCCGCGCACTACTGCCAAATAGCGCTTTTCCACTTGGCGCTCACTAAACGCCTCACTGAGCAGGCTAGCCACCGTTGAAGAGAGCGCAAATACAATAACGCCCGATGTTGGCCGATCTAACCGATGAACGGGATAGACCCGTTTGCCAAGCTGATCTCGCAAACGCTGGAGTAGAAATTCTGTTTCGCCACGCGCCAGTGCCGAGCGATGCACTAACAGCCCTGACGGCTTATGCACTGCAACGAGATACTCATCCTGATAGAGGATGTTGAGTGGCGTCATAACGCTCCCCGGCAATTGCTAATTAATAATGGCTAATGAAAAAGTAGCTAATAAGCAGTCGCTAACCATCTAAACAGGACGCTATTGTCGCGGCTAGGCCGTGAGATGTCATCAATCGGTTGGCTGGCAGAGTTGTTCGCTGGCAGCTACCTTAAATAAGCAACGCTAACGTCGCGTTTCCATGGATTAGGAAGGAGAAGTTTTTATGCGCTATTCGACTATACGCTCTTCAACATCGCTTACCGCCTTTGCTGCCTCATTACTGCTCGCCGCGTCAGCGGCGAATGCTGGTGAGAAGCTTGAGGTGGAAATGAACAAAGTCAGCACCGACGGTATTGAAGACTCCATTGGCACCGTTACCATTGAGCATACCGAGCACGGTTTACTGCTGACCCCGTCACTAAGCGACCTTGAACCTGGGGTGTATGGTTTCCACTTACACCAAAACGCCAGCTGCGAACCGGCTGAAAATGACGCGGGCGAAACCACGGCTGCCCTATCGGCGGGTGGACACTATGACCCCGAAGAGTCGGATACTCACCAGGGCCCCTATGGTGACGGTCATCTTGGCGATCTACCAGTACTCACCGTTAACGACGATGGCGAAGCTAACCTACCCGTCTTGGCACCACGCTTAAGCATGGACGACATGTCGGGCCGTAGCCTGATCATTCATGAAGGCGGCGATACCTACGATGATGAGCCACATCTTGGCGGTGGCGGTGCACGCATGGCCTGCGGCGTTATTGAGTCTTAACAGGCAGAACCCATTAAACGCCGTAGAAATGCAAAACGGGCAGCCATTAGGCTGCCCGTTTTACTGAAAAGCGCGTAACTTACTCTTCGTCTGTAGCCAACTGCATGTGCTTTTGCAGGTAGTTTTGAAGACCCACTTTATCGATTAAACCAAGCTGCGTTTCAATATGGTCGATATGGCCTTCTTCATCAGCAAGCAGGTCGCGCAACAGGTCACGTGTCACGTAATCTTTGACGCTTTCACAATAGGTAATCGCTTCAATGTAGTCCTTGCGACCGTCGTGCTCAATTTTCAGATCGCTTTCGAGCATTTCTTTAACGTTTTCGCCAATATGCAGCTTGCCTAGATCCTGAAGATTAGGAATACCTTCAAGGAACAAAATACGCTCGATAAGTTTATCTGCGTGCTGCATCTCTTCAATAGACTCGTCATACTCCCACTTGGCAAGCTCTTTAAAGCCCCAGTCTTTGTACATTTTGGCATGCAAAAAATACTGATTAATGGCTACCAGCTCGTTGCCGAGAGCGATATTGAGATGCTGAATGACCTTAGGATCACCTTTCATGACGTCACCTTTCTTAGCGTACAGTTCTTAAAATCCAATACTTAAAAAAACAGCGCTTTAAGTACTGTCTTAAACGTTAATCTAGGAGTATAGGTCATGCAATGATTTACTCCCAATATGAATGGGAGTATAGCGAAGATGGTTAAAAACTAAAATAAATCATATATTTGCTAACGATAACCCCAACAATAGTGATTCGCGTCATACAGCATAGGCAAGGCCTATATCAGCTTCATAACGAGTCGTTTGTACCGCTTCACGGGTCAGGGATTTTGCGTAGCAAGCGCATTTGCCGCACTGGGTAGCGCAACCTGTGGCTTCGCGCACTTCTCTCCAGCTGCGCGCTCCGTCGCTAACTTGCTGGCGAATTTGATGGTCGGTAACTCCCTTGCACACACATACGTACATGGCGACACCTCATAAAAGTCATGAGATGAATGTAAATGATTCGCATACATCTTTTCAAGTAGAAATGGATGCTTTTTGGTATCTATTCGTCTTAATAAAAATGAACGATAAGGTAACGCCTTGGCACAGCAACATTTTTAGCGAAACAGGCGCTGCCATTATTTTTTCGGCAACACAACCGTTTGCGTATTAGAGGCGATATCTGGCCAACTTCTACGCTGCCGATCAAACAAGACCCACCAATAACCTAGCCCAAAAGCAGCCAACGATAGCCAGCCGGTTAAGCAGCGAATCACGCTTTGCATCGGCGTAATCGTATAGCCATCTACCGTTTGTACGCGTAAGCGCCACGTTTGCATGCCTAGCGTCATACCACCACGCGTCCATGAAAAGGTAAAAAATGCCATCGCAGACAGCACGAGTAGCGCTCTTAAGCTCCATACTTCTAAAGCACCCACACCGATTTGATCGGCATTTTGGCCAAGTACAAAGCGGAAAAATGCCACATGAGCCACTGTAATACTGATCCAGATAGCCGCGACTAAAAAACCATCGTAAATCATCGCTCCCAAGCGCCGCGGTAGAGCGGCAGGCCATGTACTATCAAGCTGCGTTAAACGTCGTTGAACCATGTCAATCTCTTCTTAACTAAGGATTAGCCGTTTCGGCGCAGAAAATAGACGCCCACGATTGCGCAGGCAAGCGTGGGCACCAATACCGCCCAAACCGGTGAGAAACCAAAAATCGTCGATGCGGGCGCTAACAGGTCTTGCACATATTTAAAGATCAACCCAGTCACTACCCCGTAGAATACTCGGGTACCTGCAGCCACCGTTCGCAGCGGGCCAAAAACAAAGGAAGCAGCAATCAACACCAAAGAGCCCATGGTGAGCGGCATAAGTATTTTTTGCCAGAAGTAGAGTAGCGGCTGGTCAGCCTGTAGACCCTGGCTTTCCAAGAAATTGGCATAAGCCCAAAGCTCACTGGGTGCCTGGCTTTGAATGTTGCGTAAAAGTCGCTCTAGCTGGGTCGGTGTGAATGCCGTCTCCCAACTAGCCTGCGCCTGGAACGCCGATTCTGTACGGTCGTCAAAAATACGTGTGGTAGTGATGTTTTCTAACTGCCACTCCCCCCCTTCCCAATGGGCACGCTGGGCATGCGTGGCTTCGATAAGGCGGCGCTCGTCAAAGCGGTAGCGGGTTAAGTCCAGCACCACATTATCCGCGCGGATTGCACCAAAGCGATACACACTATCGCCTTCAAATTGCCACCCGCTACGGCTGGTGAGCATTGCCCCTTCACCCTGACGCTGCTCTAAACGCCACGCCTCGGCAAACTGCTCGGTGCGGGGCGTGACAAATTCGGCAACCAACAGAACCACCACGACCACCAGCAAAACCGGTTTCATTACTCCCCACACAATACGCGCGAGAGAGCGCCCTGCTGCCCGCATCACCGTCAGCTCATTGCTTGACGCCATGCTGCCCAGGCCTATCAGTGCGCCAATCAGCACCGCCACAGGGGCGTATTGGTAAAACCGCCAGGGCAAACGCATACCTAAATAAAGCAGCACGTCGAAAGCGGTGTAGTCACCCTGGGTATCGCTTAAGTCCCCAATGTAAGCAATGGTGATATCTAGCCCCAGCAGCACAGTCTGCACCACGATAATGGCGGCCAGGACATTGCGAGCGATATAACGATCCAAGCGATCGAACACCATTTAACGCATCCCCTTACGTTGTGAACGCCATAGCAGTAGACAACCAAGGCCCAAGAATAGCGCGTGCACTGGCCACACGCCGATGGTCGCTGACAATGAGCCGCTGCCAATAGCATCCACGGCGGCCAGTAGTAGGCTCAAATAGGCGACATAAAGAAACACCGCAGGCAGTAGCTTTGCAAAGCGCCCTTGCCGAGGATTAACGCGAGAGAGCGGCTGCGCCAGCAGCGCCAAGATAAACACCATGAACGGCAGGCCTAATCGCCACTGAAACTGTGCCTGAGCGCGCGGATCGGGGTCACTCCATAGCTCAAAGGTAGTCGCATACTCGAGTGAATCCAGCTCCTGGCGACTGCGGCTTAACCCCAAGCGCAGCGTATAGCGCTCAAAGGTTAAACGCTCGGCCTCTTGCCGCCCTGGCGTCACACCATAGCGCTCCCCTTCTTCCAGTACTAAAAAGCGGCTGCCGGTGGCGAGGTTAGTTTCCTGATAGCCTGCCCCAGCCCGTGTCACGTAGCTATGGGTACTTTCTGCATTGGGCTGCGCTTGTTCATGAACCAGCACATCCTGCATTTGCCTACCATCACTACTAAAATCTCTAATATAGGCTGTACGCCCCCCACCAAAGTCCTGAAAGCGGCCCGGTGCTAATATCGAAACATCCAATCGGCTACGCTGCTCTTCCAGGGTAGCCTCGGTCAGTAATGCGCCGGCGGGCGTCAACCACAGGCTGCACACCCCGACCAACACAGCCACCACGGAGGCTGGCAGCAGCGTTACCCGTAAAAGCCGTGCGGGGCTCATGCCGCAGGCCACCATCACAGTAATTTCGCTGTTCATGTAGAGCTGTCCATAGGCCAACAGGATGCCCAGAAAAAATGACAGCGGCAGAATCAGTTCCATGAACCCCGGCAGGTGAAAAAACATCAAACTGCCCAGAATGGTGACGGGAATATCGCCCTCGGCAGCATCCGCAAAATAACGGATGAAGCGACTGCCCATAATGACCAATAGAAGAATACCGGCCACAGCAGACATGGTCAGTAACACTTCACGAGTTAAGTACCGAAATAAAATCAACGCACTCTCCGGCTAAAGGTGCAGGTTGCCATGCAATGCGCCCATGGCTTGGGTACACTAATCCAACTGTTATAAAACCCTAGTAACGGGGCATTATCCCGAATCACTCGATGCTTGTCTTGTTGGAGACGTCATGGAATTTTCCGTTCAGACCGCGAACCCAGCCAAAGCCGAAACGGCTTGCCTCGTTCTCCCCGTGTTTAAAGGTAGCGATTTATTGCCCGCTGTCGCCAAATTAGACGATGCCAGTGAGCGTCTGATTGGCCAGCTGTTAGAGCGCGGCGACTTCGATGCGGCCCTTGGCAATGTGCAACTCATTCCCTTTGCACCGGGCTTGGGCGCCGAACGTTTGCTGTTGGTAGGTCTGGGTAAGCGCGAGAAATGCAAGGAAACGGCATTTATCAAAGCCCTCGACGCGGCACTGACGGCGCTAGTCAAGCTACCTATAGATGAAGCCTGCATCGCATTTACCGATGTCCCGCTGGAAGATCGTGACACAACCTGGAAAGCACGCAAAACCTTTGAATCGGCGGAGCGAGCAATTTATCGTTTTGATCAGTTCAAGTCGTCACCCCAGAAAGCCCCAAGCCTGACAAAATTAAACCTCATTATCAGCGACGCCGATGCCGCGCCCATGGCTAAGCAAGGTGCTGCGCTGGGTATCGCGATCGGTCAGGGCATTAACTTCACTCGCACCCTGGGCAACCTACCGGGCAATGTCTGCACCCCACGCTATTTGGCTGAGCAGGCCGAGCAGCTGGGCCGCGACTCCCAAGGTGCGCTTGAGGTGGAGATATTAGATGAGGAGGCGCTGGAAGCCCTTGGCGCGCACTCACTACTTTCCGTCGGTCGCGGCAGCCAGGAACCTTCGCGGCTGATCGTCATGAAGTACCAGGGCGCAGAAAACCTGGAAGAAGCCCCCCATGTACTGGTAGGTAAAGGCATCACCTTCGATACCGGCGGTATTTCGCTGAAGCCCGGCGAAGGCATGGACGAAATGAAATTCGACATGGGCGGCGCGGCCAGTGTGTTTGGCACGGTAAAAGCGGTGCTGGCCATTCAGCCCAAGCTGAACGTGGTCTTCATTGTTGCCGCTGCCGAAAACATGCCCGACGGTGCCGCCACTAAGCCCGGTGACATTATCAAAACGCTGAAAGGGTTAACGGTGGAAGTGCTTAACACCGACGCCGAAGGCCGCTTGGTGCTTTGCGATGCCCTCACCTACGCGGAGCGTTTTACCCCCGCCAGTGTGATTGATATTGCCACTCTAACCGGCGCCGTGATTATTGGCCTGGGTCATCATGCCACCGGCCTACTCTCCAACGACGATGACCTGGCGCTTGACCTATTAGACGCAGGCGAAGCTGCTTGGGATCGTGCCTGGCACCTGCCGCTATGGGATGAGTACCAGGAGCAGCTGGATTCCAACTTCGCCGATCTGGCCAACATCGGCGGACGCCCGGCAGGCACCATTACCGCCGCCTGCTTCCTATCGCGCTTTGCTGATCACTTCCCCTGGGCGCACCTGGATATCGCGGGTACCGCGTGGCACTCCGGCAAGCAAAAAGGCGCCACCGGTCGCCCAGTCGGGTTACTAACCCAGTACCTGCTTGATCGTGAAGCCGACGCCCAAGTAGAGAATAGCGACGACTAACATCACAATCAGGCGATCAACGGTTGCCATTCGTTGACGTAAACGTTACATCTAAGGGCATTAGCATGCGTGCTGCTTTCAGGGCGCATGCTACACCTAACAAACACTAACACTTGCCCTTCGGGGCCAGGCTATAGCGGAGAGAATACGCCGTGCCCACAGCTTCAGATACCCAGCTTGAATCACATTTTGAAATGCTGCCGTCCAATCAACCGATGGCTGATGAAATTCGTGACAACATTTTGCAAAACCCTGGTTTTGGCAAGCACTTCACTGATCACATGGCCCACGTCCGCTGGACAGTCGACGCTGACTGGCACGGCCATCAGGTGCGCCCCTATGGTCCGCTAATCCTTGACCCTGCAGCATCGGTGCTGCACTACGGTCAGGAAATTTTTGAGGGTATCAAAGCCTATCGCCATGCCGATGGTTCTATCTGGACCTTCCGCCCGGAGAAAAATGCCGAGCGTTTCCGTCGGAGCGCTCGCCGTTTAGCGCTACCGGAGCTTTCCGACGACGACTTTATCGGCTCGCTTAAAGCACTGCTGGCCAAAGACCACAACTGGGTGCCTACGCCCTCAAGCGATGCCGACGAGTGCAGCCTCTATTTGCGTCCATTCATGATCGCTTCTGAAGCTTTCCTAGGTGTGCGCCCAGCCCATGAAGTGGACTACTACGTCATTGCCTCACCCGCGGCGGCGTACTTCAAAGGCGGCATTGAGCCGGTTTCCATTTGGCTCTCGTCACACTACAAGCGCGCGGCCCCAGGCGGCACCGGCTTTGCCAAATGCGGTGGTAACTACGCAGCATCGCTAGCAGCGCAAAAAGAAGCTGCCGCCAACGACTGCAGCCAAGTAGCGTTCTTAGACGCTGCCGAAAACAAATGGGTAGAAGAGCTAGGCGGCATGAACCTGTTCTTTGTCTATAAAGATGGTCGTATTGTCACTCCCCGGCTTACCGATACTATCTTGGAAGGCGTTACCCGTAACTCAGTCCTCACCTTGGCTAAAGACGCCGGTTTAACCCCAGAAGAGCGCCCCATCAGCATTGACGAATGGCGTGAAGGCGCAGCATCAGGTGAGATTACCGAAGTGTTCGCCTGCGGCACCGCAGCGGTCATTACTCCGGTCGGCGAGCTAGTCACCGAAAACGAGCGTATTCGTTTGCAAGGCGACGGCAATAACGAGATCGCCAAGCGTATCCGTAAAACGCTGCTCGACCTGCAGTATGGCCGCAGCGAAGATAAGTACGGCTGGCTCACCCGGTTGGTATAAATCAGTTAGTATCAACCAACAGGTATCACCCAGCGTCCTACCGCCGCTTGCAGCGGCGGTAGGCTTTTTTTGAAAGAGCTGGAACCGCTGGAGCCACCGATGGCACGTATCGACTTCTATATCCTTCCCGACACTACCCTGGAAGCGCGACTGCAGTTTGCTTGCAAGCTTGCCGAAACTATCCACCGCAAAGGGTATCGGTTGCACCTCCACTGCGAAGACAAAACCCTGGCCGAAAAGGCCGATGAAGCGCTGTGGAATTTCCGCGAAGACGCCTACCTACCCCATGCGTTGGAAGATAGCGCGATGGCCGCTAGCGTGCCCATCACGCTCGGCTGGCAACAGCTACCAGTACCCACCGAAGAGACTGCGCTGCTGAACTTGCACCCTGAGATCCCCGACGGCATAGAAAACTACGCGAGAATTGCCGAGATCATCAACCAACACCAGCAGGTGTTAGTTGCTAAACGCGCCTGCTGGCAACGCTATAAAGAAATGGGGCATGAGGTGGTGCCGCATAAACTGGGATAAATAGCCGGTAAAACCGTCCACCAGAAACATCTGACCCCGCACTTGGCGGGGCCATCAACAGACATTAGGCAATCACTATGGGTGCGGCTAGGCAGTCTTCGCCCTAGCCACCCTGTTGCTGTTGCTGCATCTGCTCCTGCATTTGTTGTTGCATTTGCTCCTGCTGTTGAGCCATCGCCTCATCCAGTTGATTGCGCTGTTCCTGAGTGAATACACCTTCGATCTGAGACTGAATGATAACGCTATCAGCAGTCATTTCGGCCGTTAGGTCACCAAGACGCTCCGCATCCGCGCGTATGGCAGCTTCATCGTAATCGGGCCCAACCTGCTCGCCAAGTTGCTGTTGCAACTGCTGGGCTTCCTGCTCCTTGCTACTGATTTCGTTTTGCACCTGGGTCAAGAGGTTATTCAACTCCTGTTTCTGTCCTTCATTCAGATCCACCATTTCATCAAGTTGATTAACTTGGTCATCGACACTGGGGGTGGCGCCACCCATTTGCTGGGCCATGGCGGGAACACTGAATGCCAGTGCTGCGACTGCTGGAACGAAAAGCTTAGCTAGGTGCATAAAAACTCCAATTGCGTACAAAATGTATTCCTACCCGACACAGTACTGACGGGTCTTGCGATAACCCTATATGACCCTATGACAAACCACCTACACAGCAGGAACCACAAAGCTCTATGGTAGCGACTCGTCTTGGCTACGGGCTCCCGCGGTGGCTAGTCAACAAGGCCACAAACAGGCTAACTGTCGATACCTCCCCGGTCCGACAGTACTGTTTTCAAAAAATTCGTTATAACGGCAAATTGTTGATTACCATTAGCGGCGCCTTGCCGCGCCATTTGGACTCATGGAGAAATAAACGTGTTCACGCGCTACCCGCTTGTTACGATCGTCATCGCCCAGCTATTGGGTACCTCGCTGTGGTTTAGCGTGAATGGCGTTGGCTTGGCACTTCAAGATGCCGTGGGCCTGAGTGAGCGCGACTTAGGGATGCTCACCATTGCCGTGCAGGCGGGCTTTATTACCGGCACTCTGTTAATCGCCACCACCGGGCTTGCCGATCGTGTCCGTGCCAGCCACTTGTTTGCCGCCTCGGCGGTGCTAGGCGCATTGATTAACGCCGCCTTTATCGGCGTGGCGGAAAGCGTCAGCTTAGCGGCGGTGGCACGGTTTTTAGTGGGGCTATGCCTAGCGGGTATTTATCCTCTCGGCATGAAGTTGGTGGTGAGTTGGACGCCCACCCACGCAGGCGCCGCCCTTGGCTGGTTAGTGGGCATGCTTACCCTGGGCATTGCCTCGCCGCATCTATTGCGTGGGCTTACGCTGCACCTCCCGTGGCAGTGGCCGCTGCTGATGGCCTCTGCCCTTGCGCTATGCGCCGCCTTCATGATTTTCAAGCTAGGCGTAGGGCCGCATCTCCCTGCCAAAGCCAGTGGCGGGCGCCCCTGGGCGGGGCTTGCAGCCTTCAGAAAAAAGCACTTCCGCGCTGCGTCGCTGGGCTACTTTGGTCACTGTTGGGAGCTGTATGCCCTCTGGGCACTCGTGCCGTTTTTAGTCGCGCGCGAGCTTGAACGACTCACTGCAGCGCCCGGCTTGCAGCCATGGGTAAGCTTTGCGGTCATTGCCCTTGGCCTGCCAGGCTGCGTTTGGGCTGGCCGCTGGAGCCGCCGCGTGGGCAGCGCGCGAGTAGCCTTTGTGACGCTAGCCATTTCCGGCACGCTTTGCTTGGTCTATCCCCTCTTAGGTGGCACATCACCCTGGCTACTGCTGGCACTTTTGGGGGTTTGGGGCCTTAGCGTTATTGCCGACTCTGCGCAGTTTTCCGCGCTGGCGTCAGCCGCTGCCCCACCCGAACGGTTGGGCGCGGCCCTTGCCATGATGAACGCTATCGGCTTTGGCTTAACAATTCCCTCTATCGCCTTGGTCACCGCCCTGTGGGCAAGCCAAGGGCCCTGGGTGGTCTGGTGGCTGCTGCCAGGACCAGTGCTTGGATTAATCGCCATGCGTGGGCTCTCTTCAGGTAAATGATTCCAGCGATTACTTGCTAAGGTAGCCATTTTTTAGCAACGTCACGAAAGGTCTTCACTATGGCCCACGCTGCCCAATGGGTGCCGCTCAGCCAAGAGCACCACGGCGGTTTGATGTGGCAGCGCTACACTGCCTACCATTTTGCTCGGCACACCGCTTATGTCTCTCTCGCTGAACCAGAACTGCGCTTCGCCGCCGCCTGCTTTCCTATTGGGCTTATCAAAGGGAGTGATGGCTGGCAGGCGGTAGCGCTGCTCGGATTAGACGGTGCCAATAACCTGATCATTGACAGCGAGGGGCGCTGGCGGGCGACCTATGTACCTGCTGCGCTGCGCAGCCATCCGTTCGGGCTGCATCGCGATTTCCCAGATACACTGTGCATCGACCAGCGCTCACCCTGTGTGGTGGAGCGCCTGGATGCTGAGCCCTTTTTTAACCAACAGGGAGGATTAGCAAGCTTCCCTAAACAGGTGCTGAATTTTCTTCAACAGCGGGAAAAAGGCTGCCAGCGAGTAACGCAGCAGCTCCAAGCATTAGCCAACGCCCACCTACTCACGCCTTGGCAGCCCAAGGTTTACCAAGGCAGTACGCCGCTGTATAAAATCGATGATCGTGCCTGGCAGGCGCTAACAACTGAACAAATAGGGCTTTTCTGGCAATTAGGCGCCGTGCCTTTAGTGTACGCTCAGCTGCAATCTCAGCTGCAGCTGGGCATTCTCAGCGCTTACCAGCGGCGCAGGGCTACTGCCGCACCTCCGCCCGAACCTACACCAAGCCCGCTTGCTGAATGGCAGGAAGCGCTAAGCAGCGAAGAGCACTACCAATGGCCGGATCCCTCTTAATTGGGTGCTAAGCACCGACGTTATCCAGGAAAGTGAATGTTTTTTAATGTTGATACGCTGCCACATAAACGGCGACTACTTATCAGCGTGGGGGCTGCCTGTTTACTCGCAAGCCCCCTACTCGTCGCTGAAACTGACTTGGATGAACCGCTCCCTATCTCCGCGCCGCTGCCTACCTCCTCTCTGGAAGGCCCGGTTTTTTCGCCGTCACTTAAGCAGTTACTGGATAGCTTTCGCTGGCAGGCTGGCCAACCAATGGGGCAAACTCAAGCGCTAAACGCCCTGCGCGATAAAATCCAGCTGGCGTTAGAGCAGCAGCCGCGCATTCTGGCCCAGCGCTCCCGAGAGCGTGAGTCAGTGCTGCAAATTGACGAAGTGCGCGCCGTGCGCCGCCCCCAAGTGAATGCTGGACTTGAGTACCGCAACGATTTACAACGCACTGAATCACTGCCCGACCGCGGCTCCCGCGTAGACGCGGTAGTCACTCTCAGTCAGTTGCTAATGGACTTTGGCGCCAGTGGCGAACGGCTACGCGCTGCAGATCTAAGCGCTGAAGCTGCTTTTTGGCAGTCCCATGCGAGTGTCGAGGAAGAAATCCTCTACGCAGTAACCGCCTACCTGGATGTAGCCCGCCTGACCGCTCAGCGACAGCTAGCCGAGCACAATCTGCAACAGCATCAACGTATTTTTGAAGACGTTCAACTCCGCCGCGAGGCGGGCGCTGGCTCACAAGCCGACATGCTGCGCGCACAAAGCCGACTAAGCGACGCTAAGTCTCGATTGGTTTCCCTGGACGGTGACTTGGCCCGCGCCGTCAACGTCTATCAAGAAGCGTTTTTCACTACGCCAGACGTAGTTGCCTTACCCCAAGGGGCCGCACTGTTAAGCGAGTCCAGTGCTGATCAACTGCTTAACGACGCCCTTACCCGCAACGCTTCACTGCGCAGCCAAACGCTAGCCAGTGAAGCCAGCGATGCTGAAGCCCAGTCTACCCGGAATGCCCGCCTACCTAGCCTAAGTGTGGCTGTGGAAGGCCGACAGTTTGACGTTAACGACTTCAGCGACTCGGACAACGACGTAGCGCTGCTCTTCAACCTGGACTACACCCCCTATAGCGGCGGTGCGACCTCGGCACGCATTGCCCAAGCGGTTGAACGTCAGCAGCAGAGTCAATTCGAACAGCAGGCGCTGCGGCGCGAGCTGGAGCGGGAAGTACGCTCCGCCTATACCGACACCCGCACCCGCCGAGCAGAGCTGGAAGCGCAAACTGCCACCCTTGCTGCTGAAGAAGAGGCCCTACTGGCCTACCGCGATCAGTTTGCAGTCGGCAGGAGCAGTATTAATGACCTGTTGGATGCCCAGCGCGACCTATTCCAAACTGCCCTGGAGCTGGTCAACCGCCGCGTACGTTGGGAGCAGGCGAGCTTCCAACAGCTTGCGGTTACCGGGCAGCTACTCGACGTGATGGAGATTTATCTTGAACGCCGCTAACCCGAGCACGGATTCTCTTGAGCAGTGCTTAACTTTTGTAGCCGCCCAGTTGGAACTGCCTGTTTCTGAAGCCGCTGTACGCGCCCACCGCGTGGGGGCTGACGCACCGCTTACACCCGATGGCTTTATTGATGCCGCGGAACGTCACGGCATGGTCGCCGCGCTAGGCGAACATGCCCTTGAAACACTGGGCAATTCACTCCTACCGGCGGTCGCACTGCTCAAAAACGGCCGCGCCGTGGTGATTATCGAACGTATCAATGAGCAGCGTTTTGCGCTGTTCGACCCAGCGCTTGGTAACCAGCCGGTAGAAACCGCCTTAAGCGCGTTGGAGGCAGAGTACATTGGTCATCTCATTGCCGTTCGCGCCCGCTACCGCCCGGTGACACTTAACAGCGAACCCGCCATTCAAGGCGGCCACTGGTTCTGGAGCGCGCTTTCATCTAACCGCTGGGTATATACCCAAGTCGTTATTGCCGCTGCACTCACCAACTTTTTAGGTCTAGCTACCTCGCTATTTATTATGGTGGTCTACGACCGTGTGCTGCCAAATGAAGCGATTGAGTCTCTGATCGCGCTTACGATCGGTGTCAGCATTGCCCTGGTGTTTGATTTTGCGGTGAAGACCCTACGCCAGCTATTTATTGAGCGGGCAGGCCAAGAAGCCGACCTCCGCATGGGCAGGCGCATTTTCGACCATGTCCTCAATCTACAAATGAGCGCAAAGCGGGGGTCTACTGGCGGCTTCGCTAATACGCTGCGGGAATTTGAGTCGCTGCGTGATTTCTTCGCCTCGGCGTCGCTGGTAGCGGTGGTTGATTTACCCTTTATTCTGCTGTTTATCGGCGTGATTTACCTGATTGGTGGGCCGCTGTTTTTAGTGCCACTGATCGCAGTACCGCTAGTGTTGCTAGTGGGCATTGCCGTACAACCATTCCTTAAGCGTCTTTCCGGTCAGGCATTCGAGGAGAACCGCTCTAAGCAAGGCGTGCTAATTGAAGCCGTGGCCGGGCTTGAGACCATTAAAGCCAGCGGTGCCGCGCCAATGATTCGCAAGCGCTGGGAAGAGAGCGTGCAGCAGCAGTCGAATGTCGGCCGCAAAGGCCGCGCAATACAGCAGTTTGCGTTAAATGCTACCGCGCTAGCCCAGCAGGCTGCCCAGGTGAGCATTGTGGTATACGGAGTGTTTTTAGTAGGCGATGGGGTGATATCCATGGGGGCAATGATCGCCTGTGTGATTCTCACCGGACGCGCGCTGGCCCCCCTGGCGCAGCTGGCTCAAACCATGACCCGCATCAACCAAGCGCGCACCTCTTACCGGGCGCTTGACCAGTTGATGAATATGCCTTCCGAGCGCCCCGCGGGCCGTCACTATCTAAGCCGCCCAGCCCTCGAGGGTAAAATTCGCCTGCACGACGTTAGCTTCCGTTACCCCGAGCAAACCACGGCGGCGCTGACCGCTATCAACCTGACCATTGAACCGGGGGAAAAGGTTGCACTCCTGGGCCGAGTGGGGTCCGGCAAGAGCACGCTAGCGCGGCTGTTGTTAGGCATTTACCCACCAGAACAGGGCTCGGTGCTGGTAGACGATACCGACATTCGCCAAATCGACCCGGCGGATTTACGCCACAACATCGGTAGCGTGCTGCAAGAGGCTTGGCTGTTTTCCGGCACCGTGCGCCAGAACATCGCGATTGGCGCCCACCATCCCAGCGATGAGCAAATTCTAAATGCTGCCAAATTAGCCGGTGCCCACGACTTTATCGCCCGCCACCCCAACGGCTACGACATGCCCATTGGCGAGCGTGGCGAAGGACTTTCCGGCGGACAACGACAGCTCATTTGCCTTGCCCGCGCACTGCTTGGCGCGCCGCCTATTCTGCTCATGGATGAGCCCACCAGCGCCATGGATATTCAAACCGAAAAAGAGGTCATCGCCCGGCTGAAAACGGCTAGCCAATCGCAAACCCTAGTCGTAGTGACCCACCGCACCAGCCTTCTGGAGCTGGTCGACCGAGTGATTATTCTCGATCAGGGTCAGGTTATTGCCGATGGCCCCAAAGCCAAAGTGATGCGCCCTGTGGAAGCTCCCCCCCTCCGCCCGCGTGAAGGAACAACACCGTGAGCCGCCCTAATTCCCAGCTGGATTTTGAACACTTCGTTCGCCATGGTCGCGCCAAGCGCCCAATCGCCAGCAGCTTACTCCTGTTCACTATTATTGGTTTTTTGCTGATTGGCTTTTTATGGGCCTACCTCACGGAAGTCGATGAAGTCACCCGGGGTCAAGGCAAAGTCGTGCCGTCACGCAGCCTACAGGTCGTGGAAAGCCTGGAGGGTGGCGTCGTCACCGAAATCAACGTGCGCCGAGGCGATGTAGTCGAACAAGGCGATACGCTGATGGTGCTTAGCGGAGGCACCCTGGAAGGTGATTACGAAGAGAGCCTTCAACGCCTGCGTTCGTTGCAGCTACGCTTACAACGGCTGGAAGCCGAAATTAACCAAGTACCTTTGGAGCTGGACTACGCTCTCAGCCAAGGCGCGCCCAGCGTCGCTGCTAGTGAAACCCGCTTATTCCATGGGCGACAGCTGGAACTAAACGCCGAGCTACAGGTGCTTGAACAGCAAGGCTACCAACGCCGCCAGGAAAAGGCCGAGCTAGAAGCTGCACTAAGCACCGCCCGTTCCGGTGTGCAGCTGGCTGAACAGGAACTGGCTATTATTCAACCGCTGGCCCAGCGCGGCATCGAGCCAGAAACTTCGCTGTTACGGGTGCGCCAATCGCTCAATGAATTACGCGGCGAGGTGGCCCGCCAACAAAGCGCCGTTGCCCGCGCTGAATCTTCTATTGCTGAAATAGAAGACCGCAAAATAGCTGCCCGCAACGCCTTTGAAGCCGACGCTCTCGCCCAGCTGGCCGAGGCGACCTCCCACGTTGCTGAGCTTGAAAAAACGCTGCCCGGCCGTGCAGACCAAGTCGCACGCACCACGATCCGATCGCCGGTGGCTGGGGTCGTCAACCAGGTGCACATCAGTACCGTCGGTGGCGTAGCACGCTCTAGTGAGCCACTGGTCGAAATAGTCCCTGCCGACGACGCACTGGTAGTTGAGGCGCACATTCGCCCTGCGGATATCGCCTTTCTTTACCCCGGCCAGCCGGTGAAGGTGAAACTAACCGCCTATGACTTTGCCCGCTACGGCGGCCTGGATGGCGAGCTGGTCACAATTGCCGCCGATGCTGTTCAAATGCCCGAAACAGGCGAGTTGATGTACCCGGTTGAAGTACGCACCGAAGGCTACCTATATGACGCCGACAACCAACCGCTAACCATTATTCCCGGCATGGTGGCGGAAATTGATATTCTCAGCGGCAAGCGCAGCGTACTGGACTACCTAATGGAGCCCGTTGTAAAAGTACGCGACCGCGCCATGCGCGATTAACGGTGGGGCAGATTCATAACCCGCCCCTGACGGCCCCGCCCGAGTCGCGCTATACTTGTCGCCATTTTGCATCCTCGACTAATGAATTCGATACCTCGCCACGCGGGGCGTCTCTGCTGTGAGTGATTCCATGGAAAAGACCTACCAACCCGAACAGATCGAAACCCACTGGTACGAGCGCTGGGAAGCCGATAACCGTTTTGCCCCTTCTGGCCAGGGCGCGCCTTTTTCGATCATGATTCCGCCGCCCAATGTGACCGGCAGCCTGCACATGGGCCACGCGTTCCAAGACACTATTATGGATACCTTGACGCGTTGGAAGCGGATGCAGGGTAACAACACCCTGTGGCAGGTAGGTACTGACCACGCGGGCATCGCCACGCAAATGCTGGTAGAGCGCAAGCTGGCCTCTGAAGAGGGCAAAACGCGCCACGATCTCGGCCGTGATGCGTTTATCGATAAAGTATGGGAATGGAAACACGAGTCTGGCGTACATATCACCCGCCAGCTGCGCCGCATGGGCGCCAGCGTTGATTGGAGCCGCGAGCGCTTCACCATGGATGACGGCTTCTACAAAGCCGTGCAAGAAGTGTTTGTGCGTCTACACGAAGAGAAGCTGATCTATCGCGGCAAACGTTTGGTCAACTGGGACCCGACGCTACACACCGCTATTTCCGACCTGGAAGTGGAAAACAAAGAGCAGCAAGGCAGCTTCTGGCACTTCCGCTATCCACTAGCCGATGGCGTCAAAACTGCCGACGGTAAAGATTATGTTGTCGTGGCCACCACCCGCCCGGAAACCCTGTTGGGCGATACCGGCGTGGCGGTTAACCCCGACGATGCACGTTACGCGTCCTTGGTCGGCAAGTTTATTGAGCTACCGCTGGTTGGACGTCGGATTCCTATTGTTGCCGACGAACACGCCGATATGGAGAAAGGCTCCGGCTGCGTGAAGATCACCCCGGCCCACGATTTCAACGATTACGAAGTCGGCAAACGCCAGAACCACCTGCTGATCAATGTCTTCTCCAAAGACGCGGCGATTCTTGAACAAGCTGAAATTTTCGACCTGAAAGGCCAACCCCAGCCAGACGAAGACGCGACCCTGCCTGCCAAATATGCTGGGCTAGACCGCTTTGAAGCGCGCAAGCAGATCGTTGCCGATATGGATGCACTGGGCCTACTGGAGCAGGTAGAGGCGGTTAACAACACCCTGCCCTACGGTGACCGTTCCGGCGATGTCATCGAACCGCTGCTCACCGACCAGTGGTTTGTGGCCGTAGAGTCTCTTGCCAAGCCCGCTATCGAAGCGGTGGAAAACGGCGACATCCAGTTCGTGCCCAAGAACTACGAGAACATGTACTTCGCCTGGATGCGCGACCTGCAGGACTGGTGTATCTCACGCCAGCTGTGGTGGGGCCACCGCATCCCGGCCTGGTACGATGCCGAAGGCAATGTCTACGTTGCGCGCACAGAAGAGGAAGCCCGCAAGAAGCACGGTTTGAGTGCCGAGGTGGCGCTGACTCAAGACGAAGATGTCCTCGACACCTGGTTCAGCTCAGGCCTGTGGACGTTTGGCACGCTAGGCTGGCCGGAAAAGACCCCAGAACTGGAAACCTTCCACCCCTCCAGCGTGCTGGTGACCGGTTTTGACATCATCTTCTTCTGGGTCGCTCGGATGATCATGATGACCCTCAAGTTCACCGGCGAAGTACCCTTCAAAACCGTTTATGTGCACGGTTTGGTACGCGACGGTCAGGGTCAGAAAATGTCTAAATCCAAGGGCAACGTGCTAGACCCTATTGATCTGATCGACGGCATCACGCTCGATGAACTGCTGGAAAAGCGCACCGGCAATATGATGCAGCCAAAACAGGCCAAGGCGATTGCTAAAGCCACCAAAGACGAGTTTAAAGACGGCATTGAAGCCCACGGCACCGATGCGCTGCGCTTTACGTTCCTCTCCCAAGCCACCACCGGGCGCGATATCAAGTTTGATATGAACCGCCTGGACGGCTACCGCAACTTCTGCAACAAGCTGTGGAACGCCTCGCGCTATGTGCTGATGAATGCCGAAGGTGAAGATTGCGGCACCAGCGGCGAAGAGGTTGAGCTTTCACTAGCCGACCGCTGGATTATTTCCCAGCTACAGAAAACCGAAGCTCAGGTCACCAAAGCCATGGATGACTACCGCTTCGACCACGCTTCCCAAGCGCTGTATGAGTTTGTCTGGAACGAATACTGCGACTGGTACCTGGAGCTTTCCAAGCCTGTTTTATGGGACGAAAATGCCAGCGCCGAAGCGAAGCGTGGAACGCGCCGCACCCTGGTTCGCGTACTGGAAACTATCCTGCGCCTGGCCCACCCGATGATGCCCTATATCTCTGAAGAGATTTGGCAGCGCGTGGCACCGCTGGCGGGCACTTACGTGGGCGAAGACGCCTCAATCATGCTCCAAGCCTGGCCAGAAGCCGACGAAAGCAAAATCGACGATCAGGCCACCCTGGATATCGAGTGGCTGAAAGGCGTGATTATCGCCGTACGTAATATTCGCGCCGAGATGAATATTGCCCCCGGCAAACCACTTGATGTGCTGCTCACCAAAGGCAAGCTGGAAGACGCTGAGCGTCTGGCAAGCAACCGCCACTTTCTGGCTAAATTAGCCAAACTGGAAAGCGCCACTTGGCTCGCCAACCCAGACGACGCCCCGCTCTCGGCTACTCAGCTGGTTGGCGATATGGAAGTGCTGGTGCCGATGGCGGATTTGATCGATAAAGACGTCGAGCTTGCTCGTCTCGCTAAAGAGATCGAGAAGCAAGACAAACTGATCGGCGGCATTGAGAAAAAACTCGGCAACGATGGCTTTATCGCCAAAGCGCCGGTTTCCGTGGTGGAAAAAGAGCGTGGCAAGCTTGCTGAATTCCAAGCCGCCAAAAAGCTGCTGGAAGAGCAAAAGGCGAAAATCGCGAAGCTTTAAAAAAGCCCTGATTATGGCGCAACCCAAGACGGCACCTAATAAGGTGCCGTCTTGGGTTAGGTGCTCCGCTTGGCTGAACGCGTCAGGAACAAAACCGCTGACGGCCTGCCCATAGGTATTGGGCCATTAGAGCCTGATGGCCTAAGGGCGAGTCACTACCCTCTATCGAGTGACACTGCCCCGCATTCACCCATGGAGCTCACTCCCATATGACAACATTATCCAATAACGTCAGCAGCACACTACCTACCATAGCGCCGCTGAACCCTGACTACCTATCGCTGTTCGAGCGAGAAGGGTTGACGGTCAAGCCCCTTGAACCGCTTGGCATTGAAATATACGGCGCCGATGTTCGCACCCGGCTCTCCGATCCCGTCATTGAAGCTCTGGAAGTTGAAATGGCGCACCGCGGATTTATCGTCTTCAAGCACCAAACAGACCTTTCGGCGGAAGAGCTGGTCAATGCCAGCAAATGGTGGGGTGCCGGAGGAATTCACTCGACCCATGGCGTCCACCCCGCCACGCCGGGTATGAACCGGGATATTTTCCGCTGCTCCAACGACAACCGCTACGGGATCCTAGGCGTTGGCCCCCAGTGGCATAACGACGGCAGCTTCGAGGCGGCGACGTTCTCTCACTCAGCCTACTATATGGCACGCGCCCCTGAGCAAGGCGGCACTCACTTTGCCCATCAAGGCGCCGCCTTTGATGCGCTGCCAGAGGAAAAGCAAGCTTTCTGGGAGAGATTGGTGTCTGTTAACTCGGCTTCAGGCGTCAGTCATCCCGTTGTTCACACGCATCCCATTTCAGGACGCAAGAGCGTATGGCTCCACCTAGGCATGACCGGTGCGGTCATCGAACGGTTTCCCGCAGAAGACCTACCCATTGATGAACTGCAACAAGCACCGGCCTCTACCGATCAGCTTCGACTGCTCAACGAAGATGAGATGAAACAGCTTTTCAACGACTACAACGACCTATTAAATGCATCATTTGAGAAGCATTACGGCATACGGTATCACTACGACACCGGTGACCTACTGTACGTTGATAACTGGGCGCTTGCGCACCGGGCGGCGCCAGAGGCGCATATGTCCGCAGAGGAGCAAGGACTGCGGATTATGGACCGTGTGACGGTCAAATCCAGACAGAACCTGGCGCCTCATTTTGGGCTGCCGCAGTACATCAATCTGGATGGGCCACACCCTTTTAATCGCGACGGCATTTGGAAAGCCGGTGGCGTAGGGTTTCGCTGGAAAGATGATATTCCCATGCAAAACTAATGCATGTGTTTTACCGTCGATATTTATCCGACGAGCCGAATCTATGGCGAGAATGATGGCGAAAACAGTGCTATCCCTGGCGATAATCTATGCCCTGTTGGTGGCATTGATGTGGGCCTTCCAGGAGCGTTTATTGTACCTGCCTAACGCTGGCCGCGAGCATATTGCCACTCCGTCCGACCGTGGCTTGGTATGGGAAGTGGTGACCCTGACCACTGAGGACAACGTGGCCCTGGATGCCTGGTGGGTACCCGCCCCGAATCCTCGCGCTAGCCTGCTGTTCTTTCACGGTAATGCGGGCAATATTTCCCATCGGCTTGAGAGCATCGCCCAGTTCCAGAGGCTGGGCTTGTCGGTATTGATCGTCGATTACCGTGGTTATGGCCGCAGCGAGGGCAGCCCATCAGAGACAGGCACGGCGCTGGATGCTCGCGCCGCTTGGCAATGGCTGCGTGATGAAGGAAACGAGACCGACGAAATAGTGGTATTCGGCCGTTCATTGGGAGCGGCAGTGGCCGCAGAGCTTGCGGCAAGCTTAAAAGAGCACCACGCGGCGCCTGCAGCAGTGATTCTTGAGTCACCGTTTCGCTCAGTGCCCGAACTCGCCCAGCAGCTCTATCCATTCCTACCCGCGCGCTGGCTGGCACGTATTGACTACCCAGTGGAAAACTATGTTACGCAGATATCCGCACCACTACTGGTCATTCACAGCCGCGACGACGAGATTATTCCCTTTGCCCAAGGAGAAGCGGTGTACCAAGCAGCCCAGGAGCCAAAGCAGTTACTGGAGATTCAAGGAGGTCATAACACCGGCTTTCTTGACAGCGAACCGACCTACTCAGAGAGCATCGACGCCTTTCTGCGCGAGGCAGTCGGGCTCGCCAGCACCAAAGGTTAAGGCCGCCATGCCGGTTACGTTAGTGAATGCATGTCAGCATTTGATAGCACAAACATCGGCCGCTTCTGCTCAGTGCTAAACGCCACCTCAATCATGGCAGCTGCAACGCGCTGTGTCGCAATCGGACGTACTGCTTTTGGTAGCAACGGCGCCATCGGCGTCAACAGCTTTTCAGCGATATTTTCTGCAACCCGCCCATCATCCGGCCGCCCCAGCAGCAGCGAGGGACGTGCAAAAAATACGCTCGGCAACCCCAGCGCTTGGATATCCTGCTCCACGTCGCCTTTAACGCGATTATAAAAACTGGCAGAACGCGCATTGGCACCAACCGCAGTGACTACGCCTAGCTGGCTCACTCCAGCGGACATACATGCACAAGCAAATGCCAGAACCAGACCATGATCAATAGCGCGAAAAGCCGCTTTACTACCCGCCTGTTTTTTCGTTGTACCTAATGCCACAAAAGCTACTGAACCGGCAGGTATTAAGGCCGCAGCCTGCTCTTCCAGTTTGTTAACATCAATCACCCGCAGGCTGATTTTAGCGGCAACGGCATCTGGAAAAGCCTGCGATACATCTAACTCACGACGCGACAGCACGATGACAGTGGCAACCTCGTCACACTGGGTTAACTGGGTGACTAACTGCGTGCCTACAGCCCCTGTTGCACCCAGCACGATAGCCGTCTCAAACATGTTTGCGCCTCCTGGTACGGCGTAATTGGGGATGGGTAAAGATAGCGACGTTTTGGCCACCGCGCCCTTCTGCCACGCCTTAATCACTTTTTTATCATAACCGTGTAAGGTTGGTACAAGAACAGCCACTTAATGGCATTGCTAAACTTATACTGACACGGATGACGCTATGCCCACACCTTTAGAGGTACGTTTGCAGACACTGGAAAATTCACTGCAACAGTCGGGGATCGCTTACCAATCGCTTTCACCAATGGCAGACACCGGGCTTGCTCACGATCATGTATGGATGCACCGCCATGGCGATGATTGGGTAGCCCGGCTGCCCAAACAGAGCCAGATGGATCTAGCGCCCGCAGAGAACCTTGCCTATGAAGCCGCGTGCTACGAGCGCGCCAGCCAGGGTGGCCACGTACCCCGTTTACACGGCACGTTGCCAGTTAGCGACGCACTACCCCGTGGTGGTCTGCTGGTGGATGCCATTGATGGCCGGCTGGCGCAGCTGCCAGAAGATTTACCGTGCATTGCCGACACTCTGGCCAGCCTGCACCAGCTGCCGTTGCCAGCACATCCCGCGCCACTGCTGGCCCCGGCAGACCCCTGGCAGGCTATGTGTGAGGAAGTCAGCCGCCAAGCCGAGTGGCTGGAAAAAGCTGACCTGAGTGGCGCTGTTATTTCACGTGTTCGCGACGAACTGAACGCGCTGCCCGTCACGCTACCTGATGCCGAGCGCTGCCTAATCAGCTTTGACACCCACCCCGGCAACTTCCTGATGACAGCAGAAGGCCGTGCGATCCTTGTGGACTTAGAGAAGTGCCGCTATGGTCTGCCGGGGATTGATCTCGCCCACACCTCGCTTTACACCTCAACCACCTGGGACATTAACAGCCAAGCAGTGCTCACCCTGGACGAAGTCGTCGCCTTTTATCAGCGCTGGCAGGCACGTATGGCCAAATCACCCAGTGCGGAAACTCTAGTGGCATGCCGCCGCGCCACATGGCTGTGGTCGTTGACCTGGTGCGCCAAGTGGCGCGCCCAGCATTTGCACACTCAGGATACGGAGCATCGCGGCCAGGACTGGTCAGCAGAGCTCACCGATGCCGCCGTCATTGAGCACGTGCGGGACCGGGTCGAGCACTATCTGTCACTGCCTATTATTGAGCAGGTTCATAATGAACTTCTCCACCTAAAAGCGTCTCTATAAACGATTGATTTTACGAGGTGTACGATGAAACCACGCGCTACTCTAGCGGCTGCTGTCGCCACTGCCATGCTGGCACTGCCCGCCGCCGCCGCCCCAGACCCAAATGACTGGGAGGCCGTGCTAGAAGCCGCCGAAGGACAGACCGTTTACTGGAATGCCTGGGGCGGCGATGCGCGCACCAACCGCTATATCGCCTGGGTGGCTGAGCAAATGCAGGCCGTATATGGCGTTGACGTGGAGCACGTTAAACTAGACGACACCAGTAGCGCCGTAGCGCGGGTACTCGGCGAAAAGCAAGCCAGTAACCATGGTGATGGCAGCATCGATCTAATCTGGATCAACGGGGAAAACTTCGCTGCCATGCGCGAACAAGACCTACTGTTTGGCCCCTTTGCCGAGTCGCTGCCCAACTTTGCACTGACTCACCCAGACGATAACCCAGAGGTGGTGACCGACTTCACCCTGCCCACGGAGGGCTACGAGTCGCCTTGGGGCAAAGCGCAAATTACGTTCTACTACGACAACGCTCAAACCGAAACGCCGCCGCAAAGCATTGCGGGCCTGCTGGAATGGGCCAAACATAATCCTGGCCGGTTCAGCTACCCACGTATTCCCGACTTCACCGGCAGCACCTTCCTCAAGCAGGCGCTGATTGAACTCACCGAGCAAGATGACGCCCTGTATGCACCAGTGGTGGAAGCAGAGTTTGCAGAAATCACCGCGCCCCTGTGGGATTATTTGGATGAGTTGCACCCGCACCTGTGGCGCAGCGGCCGCAGTTTCCCGGAATCTGGCCCCAACCTGCGCACATTGATGAGCGATGGTGAGCTAAGCTTGGCCTTCTCCTTCTACCCGACAGATGCTGCCGTCGCGGTAATGGAGTATGAGCTGCCAGAAAGTGTGCGCAGCTACGTTCTGGAGGGTGGCACCCTGGGCAACGTTCACTTTGTCGCGATTCCATATAATTCGCCCCATAAAGCAGGCGCAATGACGCTGGCCAACTTTCTGCTCTCACCCGAAGCCCAAGCCCAAAAGCAGTCGCTTAGTATGTGGGGCGACCGTACCGTGTTGGCAGTCAGTCAATTAAATGAAAACGACATGGCGCTGTTCGAACAGGGGGAAAGCCACCCATCAGCACTGCCCGTTGATGCACTTTCCAACACCCTGGCCGAACCACACCCCAGCTGGATGACAGCTCTTCAGGATGCGTGGCTTGAGCGTTATGGCGTTAATTAATTGATGCTGTGGCTAGCACCAGTACTGATTATTGCGCTGCTGGTTATTCCAGTAAGCGCAGGGCTTGGCATGGTGCTGCTGCCCGCCTTTGGCTACCTACCGGTGCTTGGCGGTGAACAAGTAAGTATCGCCCCATGGCAAATGCTGTTCGCCCAGCCGGGATTATGGCGCTCAGTCACGGTGAGTTTTGCCAGCGGCCTAGCCAGCACCGCGATGGCCTTGCTCATCGTGGTGCTGTTTTTAGCGGCCAGCCAAGGTACTTGGCTGGATCGCAGCCTGCGCCGTTTAGTATCGCCACTGCTGGCCATTCCCCATGCAGCAGTGGCGTTTGGTTTTGCCTTCTTGATCGCGCCTTCCGGCTTAATGGCTCGCGCTATTTCCCCCTGGCTTTCTGGCTGGGAGTCTCCCCCAGATGCACTGATCGTTAACGACCCCTGGGGTCTTGCTTTAACGTTCGGCCTGGTACTGAAAGAAGCACCGTTTCTGCTATTGATGAGCTTAGCAGCACTGCCCCAGCTGCAGGCGGAAAAGCGTCTGCGCCTTGCGCGCTCGCTTGGTTATACGCCTGCGATTGCTTGGCTGAAAGTCGTGCTGCCTTCTCTCTATCCTCTCATTCGACTACCTGTATATGCGGTTATTGCTTATGCCACTTCGGTGGTGGACATGGCACTTATTCTAGGGCCACGGCTACCGCCGACCTTGAGTGTCTCAATTTTGGGTTGGTTTAATGACCCTGATATCACGCGCCGTTTTATGGCCTCTGCGGCGGCAGTGCTTCAGTTGGGCGTTACCCTGGCGGCGCTTGTGACGTGGTGGCTAATGGAGCAGCTAGTGCATCGGGTAAGTCAGCGCTTGCTCACCAACGGCAGCCGCCAGCGAGGCGAGACGGCACTTAAAGTAATCGGCCGCGGAGGCTTAGCGCTTGCCAGCCTTTCCGCATTGGCCGCGCTGGTGGGGCTTGCGCTATTTTCTATGGCAGGCTTTTGGCGCTTCCCGGAACTACTGCCTCAATCATTCACCTTTGACCATTGGCAGCGTAGCGCAGCGATGTTGGCAGCCCCACTGCGCGCAACAGCGCTGATAGCACTGCTTTCAACCGGCCTGGCCACGCTGTTGGTGGTGGCAGCCCTAGAGCATGAACAGCGCCAGCACCTGCACCCTACCCGTGCGCTATGGTTGCTATATTTGCCGCTGCTAGTCCCGCAAATCGCCTTTCTATTTGGCTTGGTGGTCGCAGCCGAAAAGCTGGGGGTTCGCCCACAGTTGTTACTGGTTGTGGCTGGCCATTTGCTGTTTGTACTGCCCTATGTGTACCTCTCGTTAGCCGCCGCCTACCGCCAATTGGACCCTCGCTGGCTGACGATTGCGCAATCGTTAGGCGTTTCCCGCAATCGCGCGTTTTGGCGGGTGCGCCTGCCATTAATGGTGGCCCCCCTGCTCACCGCGTTTGCCGTTGGGCTGGCGGTGAGTATTGGCCAGTATTTGCCCACTCAATTTCTTGGCGCAGGCAGGGTCTCAACCGTGACCACTGAAACCGTAGCGCTAGCCTCCGGTGGAAACCGACGCTTGATCGGCGTGTGGGCGCTGGTTCAAGCAGGCCTGCCGCTCGTGGGCTTTGTGGTGGCGCTGGCTGTGCCCCGCTGGATCGGCGTGTCTCGCCGCACGCTTTCACCACCTAGCACGTGAATAACAAGCTCTTAACCCATAAGGATGAATGTGAACGACGCTGCCACTGAAGCGCTGGTCTTAGAGAAGGTGAGTATTCGCTTAGCAGGCCGAGAGCTGCTGCGCGTAGATGCCACGGTGCCACCAGGCGAAGTGCTTACCATCATGGGACCATCAGGCTCGGGGAAATCCACGTTATTGGCCTTTGTGGCCGGTTTTTTGGATAGCGCCTTTGTTGCCCAAGGCAAGGTGCACCTCGGCCAACGCGATGTGCTCTCACTACCCGCCGAACAGCGCGGCATTGGCCTGCTGTTTCAGGATCCCATGCTATTTCCGCATTTAAGCGTGGCGGGAAATTTGCGCTTTGGCCTGCCACACCGTGCCAACGACAAACGCCAGCAGGTCGCCCAAGCGCTAGAGCAGGTAGGGTTAGCAGGCTTTGAAGCCCGTGACCCTGCTACCCTTTCCGGCGGCCAGCAAGCCAGGGTAGCGCTGATGCGCCTGCTGCTTTCACAGCCCCGCGCCGTGCTGCTGGATGAGCCATTTTCCAAGCTCGACACGGCATTGCGCCAGGAAATGCGCACGCTGGTGTTCGGCCAGTTGCGGGCCGCAGGCCTACCCACTCTGCTGGTCACCCACGATGAAGCCGATGCCAATGCCGCGAGAGGGCCGATCATTGACCTGGGTTAAGCCAGGCGTAGAAGCGCCTAAACTTAGCATTGTAATTCCAATGCTGAATGAGGCCCTGGGAATTGAAACGGCGCTGGCTCTGTTGCAACCGCTACGGGAGACCGAAGTGGAAATCATTGTGGTCGATGGCGGCAGTACCGATCACAGCGTGGCGCTAGCTACCCCGCTAGCGGATACAGTAGTGGTTAGTGACACTGGCCGGGCACGGCAGATGAACCTAGGCGCAGAACGCGCGCACTCACCGGCGCTGCTGTTTTTACATGCCGATACTCAACTTCCCGAAGGCGCTGTTGAACAGATTAGCCAGGCGCTAAGCACGCACTGCTGGGGGCGGTTTGATATTCAGCTTGAAGGCCATAGCCGCTGGCTGCCCGTCGTCAGTACTCTGATGAACCTACGCTCACGGCTGAGCGGTATCGCCACTGGCGACCAGGGCATGTTCCTACGCCGGGAGGCGTTTGACGCAGTGGGCGGCTTTCCCGATCAGCCGCTAATGGAAGATATCGCGTTAAGCAAGCGACTGAAGGCACTTTCTCCCCCCGCCTGCCTTGGCATCAAAGTGGTAAGCTCAGGCAGACGCTGGGATAAGTTCGGCGCCTGGAAAACCATTCGCCTGATGTGGCGGCTGCGTTACCGTTACTGGCGCGGCGTAAGCGCCACTCAATTGGCCAAGGAGTATCGCAATGCCCGTTAAGCCAACCATGCAGCCCCACTTACACCTGCTGGCCAAGGCGCCACTGCCAGGGCAGGCGAAAACGCGCTTAATTCCTTACCTGGGGCCAGAAGGCGCAGCGCAAGCCCATGCCACTATGGTTCGCCACTGCGTTGCTACCGCCTGCCAAGCGTTGGGAGCAGTAAACGTCACGCTATGGACCTCTCTGGAGCATCAACATCCGCTGTTTTTGGAGCTTCAGGCGCACCACGGCATAGCCCTTGCCGCTCAACAACAGGGTGACGTGGGAATGCGCGTTCGTCATGCACTAAATAGCGCACAAGGCCCGGCGATGGTGATGGGCACCGACTGCCCAAGCATTACCGTTGGCATGCTGAAGCAGTGCAGTGAAGCGCTTGAAAGCGCACCCGTGGTGATTTTACCTGCCGAAGATGGCGGCTACGGGTTGATTGGCACTCACAACGACCACCCTAGCCTGTTTGAGGGAATACCCTGGGGAACTGAGCACGTGCTCAAGGTCACCCGCCAACGGCTTGCCGCGCTGCGTTTAAACGCCACCTTTCCCGACACCATGTGGGACATTGACCGACCAGAAGACTGGCAGCGCTGGCAACAAACCCTGAAAAACGCTTCCAAGGTGTAATGAATCCGCGCTGTGCGCCACTAATACTTAACAAATGTTCTGCTTCTAACATCGCAACGCCACACCGGAGCCTGCCATGAACCGTCAGCGCCTGCTGATTATCACCCTGCTGCTACTGGCCGTGCTCGGCTTTTACCTGAGCGGCGCCCACACGTTTTTCACCTTGGAAACCCTACAAGCCTATCGCAGCGATTTTCAGGCAGCGTTTCAACAGTCGCCTTGGCAGGTTGCGGGGATTTTCTTTGCCGTGTACGTCGTCATGACAGCACTGTCACTACCGGGTGCGACACTGCTCACTCTGCTGGGTGGGGCGCTCTTTGGCCTCGGTTGGGGACTATTGATTATCTCCTTTGCCAGCACCATCGGCGCCACACTGGCCTTTTTAGTTTCGCGGTTTCTATTTCGCCAACCGATTGAGAAGCGCTTTCCCCGCCAGTTTGAAACGGTCAATCGTGGCGTAGATAAAGACGGTGCTTTCTATCTTTTCACCCTTCGCCTGGTACCGGTGTTTCCGTTTTTTATGATCAACCTGGTGATGGGGCTAACGCGGCTCAAAACCACCACGTTCTATTGGGTGAGCCAGCTTGGCATGCTGCCCGGTACGGCGGTTTACGTGAATGCAGGCGGCCAACTGGGCGAGCTGGAAAACCTTAGCGGCATTATTTCCCCTGGATTACTGGCATCGTTTGCGCTGCTGGCCGTGTTTCCCTGGATAGCGCGTCGTATTGCGCTACTGGTGCAAAAGCGCAATGCCTACCGTGGTTATACTCGTCCATCCCGCTTTGATTACGACATTGTGGTGATTGGCGGTGGCTCGGCAGGTCTTGTTACTAGCTACATTGGCAGCGCCGTAAAGGCCAAAGTGGCGTTGGTAGAAAAGCACAAAATGGGCGGCGATTGTTTAAATACCGGCTGTGTGCCCTCTAAGGCGCTGATTCGCGCCGCTCGCGCCGCCCATGAAATCCGCACGGCGCAACGCTTTGGCATTAGCGCCAGCGAGCCAGAGATAAATTTCGCCGACGTGATGGGCCACGTTCATCAATCAATTACCGACATCGAACCCCACGATAGCGTCGAGCGCTACTCAGGGCTTGGGGTGACGGTGTATCAAGATCACGCCACCCTAACGTCTCCCTGGGAAATTAAAGTGGGTGAGAAAACCCTGACCGCCCGCCATATCGTGCTGGCCACCGGTGCACGCCCCCGCGTGCCTTCGCTTCCTGGCATTGAGCACGCACCGATTCTCACCTCGGAAAACTTATGGTCGCTCACCGAGCTGCCTAAACGCTTGGTCGTACTGGGTGGCGGTGCGATTGGCTGCGAGCTAAGCCAAAGCTTTGCCCGCTTAGGCAGCCACGTAACACTCGTGGAAGGCGCGCAGCAGCTGCTGAGCCGTGAAGACACGGAAGTGGGCGAGCACGTTGCGCGCACGCTCACCCAGGAAGGCGTGACCGTGATGACCAGCGCTAAAGCGCTGGAGGTCTGCCAAGTCGGCCAGGAACACCAGCTTGTAGTGGAGCATAATGGCGAACGACTCACTGTTGAATTCGACTACCTGCTGGTGAGTGTTGGCCGCCAAGCAAATGTTGAAGGCTTAGGGTTGGAAGCGCTGGGCATTACCACCACAGAAGGCGGCACGCTAGCGCTAAACGAGCGCCTGCAAACCCGCTTGCCCAATATTTGGGCCTGCGGCGACCTAGCTGGCCCTTACCAGCTCACCCACGCCGCCGCGCATCAGGCGTGGCACGCGGCAGTCAACGCACTGTTTGGCGAGTTGAAAAGCTTTGCAGTGGATTACCGCTTTATGCCTGCCGTCACCTATGTGCAGCCGGAAGTAGCGCGGGTCGGGCTAAACGAAAAAGAGGCCACTGCCAAAGGAGTAGCGTTTGAAGTTACCCGCTACGCCATGAGCGAAAGCGACCGCGCCATTGCCGAAGGGGCCACAGAAGGTTTTATCAAGGTGCTCACCGTGCCCGGTAGAGACAAAATACTCGGTGCTACCATCGTGGCGGAAAACGCCGGGGAGTGGCTGGGTGAATTTACCATTGCGATGAAGCATGGGCTGGGACTGAACAAACTGCTGGGCACCATTCACCCCTACCCAACGCTGGGTGAAGCCGCCAAGGCCACCGCAGGCGTATGGAAAAACGCCCACAAACCCGAGCGTATTCTCACCCTGCTTGCGCGCTACTTCCGCTGGCGCCGTGGCGAGGAAAAGTGATGCCGCCCATGAAACACCTGGTGCTGATTGGCGCGGGCCATGCCCACGCCTTTGTGCTGGAAGCCTTTGCCCAGCGCCCAGACCCTGCGATCGCTATGACAGTGGTCAGCGATAGCGGTCTGGCCGCCTACTCCGGCAGCGTGCCCGCTTGGCTGGCTGGGGAATGCACGCTACGCGAAACACAAATTGGTGTGGCGGCACTATCGCAACGAGCAGGTGCCCATTTAATCACCTCGCCTGCAGTGGCTATCGATCCCACTAAGCGCCGAGTAACGCTAGCGAATGGCGAGGTGATCCATTTTGATGTGGCCTCCTTTAACGTGGGCTCCACGCTACGGTTGCCCGAACAGTCGTTGCCAGAGCAGCCGTTTTCAGAAACTCATGACGAACAGCGCCCCTACTTATTGGCGATGCGCCCGCTAAGCTCACTGCACCACCGCTGGCAAGCGCTAAGAGAGAAGATCGACCAACTCCCTACGGGCACTCACCAGCGGGTGGTGAGCGTAGGCGGCGGCGCGGCAGGCTGTGAAACCTTGATGAGCGTGCTAGCGCAGCTTCGTCAACAGCGCGCCGACATTACCTGGCAAGGCACGCTAGTCAGCGCATCACCAACGCTGCTACCCGGCGCAGGTCGGCTGCCCCGCTGGTTAACAAAGCGGGCGCTGGACCGGGCAGGTATTACACTGCGTCACGGCGTGCGTGGTCAGGCGCTAATAGCAGGTGGCGTGCGCACCTCTGAAGGGGAACTCATTGACGCGGATATCGTGCTATGGGCGACCGGTGCCGTTGGCCAAGCCTGGCTTAAAGACACCTCGCTGCCGCTAGATCAGCATGGGTTTATCCAGGTGAATAAGACCCTTGAAGTAGCGAGCCAGCCGGGGCTGTTCGCCGCTGGCGACTGTGCCGCTTTCAACCCACCACTGCACACTTCTCCACTGCACGTTTCTTCTCTACCTAAGGCCGGCGTGTACGCGGTGCGCATGGGGCCACTGCTCGCCGACAATCTGCGCGCCGCCTGCCACCATAAACCGCTGGCCGCGTGGCAGCCACCTAAACGCGTGCTGGCACTGATTGGCACTGGCGATGGCCACGCGATTGCCAGCCGTGGTGAGATCGGTTTTTCAGGCCGCTGGGTATGGGAATGGAAAAAGCGGATTGATGCGCGCTTTATAGCGCGCTTCAATCCGCCTTTTAAGCCATAAATAGTGGCGCTCAGGTTGTGACTAAAGGCTTAATTGGCTTCGCGCCAGCCGCCTAACACGCGACTATCTGGGCCAAAGAACACCAGCCGGTCGTGGTCAATCAAATAGCGATAAGCCGTATCGAGCATATCGGTTACCCGTTTGGCATCTTCCATATTAGGGCAGGCCATGCGGGTGGACGCCAGCTCGCTAAACTCAATCCGCTGACTTTCGCCTAAGCTCACGCTACCGGTAAAGCGGTTACAGCCATCCGAGCCACTTACTTTACCGTCGCGCTCAATGCGGAAAAACGGGGTTTCTTGCATGGAGAGCCGCTCATCGGTGCCTACCAGCAACAAGTTCCAGCGCTGCTCGACAATCGGGCCGGACAATTCAGTGCTTTTCGGGGCATCCACACGCTCTTGCTGAGGGGCGCTGCTGCACGCACTGACCAAAAGCGCCAAGCCCATTCCTACCAGGGCATTACGGGGTAGTCCTTTCACCTTACGGTTACTCCTCATCTTAACGTTACCAGCTTCCGCTATTTTCCATTGACGCCCATGGCTCCTGGGGCGAGAGCGCATCGCCTTTTTGCAGTAACTCGACAGAAATACCGTCGGGCGACTTTACAAACGCCATATGCCCATCCCGGGGTGGGCGGTTAATGGTGACACCATTATCTTGAAGCTTTTGGCATAGCGCGTAAATATCGTCAACGCGATAGGCTAAATGACCGAAGTTGCGCCCACCGGCAACCTCTTCTGGATCCCAGTTATAGGTCAGTTCTAGCTCCGGAGCCGTTAAACGTTCTGAGCGCGCCTCATCCTGCGGTGCGGCGAGAAAAACCAGCGTAAAACGACCTTTTTCGTTCTCTTTACGACGTACTTCTTTCAGCCCCAACAGATCGCAGTAAAACGTCAGCGACGCGTCCAGGTCAGTTACCCGTACCATAGTGTGCAAAAACTGCATGTCACTCTCCCTTTGTGATTACTGGGTATATTCGCTAAAGATAGCAGGGGGACTGTCGTTACGAGTCCAGCTGAGCACGGCATAATCATCTACACGACCAGTTTCCATCCCCGGCGAACCGTGGGGCATACCCGGTACCGTTAACCCAACAACGTCCGGACGCTCTTCCAGCAGGCGTTTAATATCCGACGCGGGGACATGGCCTTCAATCACGTAGCCGTCCACCAGGGCGGTATGGCAAGAGGCCAGTTCAGGAGAAACGCCGTTGGCCATTTTAATGGCACGGACATCGCCATCACGGTGGTGATTAACGTCAAACCCTGCCTCTTCAAGATGAGCCACCCAGTCACTACAGCAGCCGCAGTTAGGGTCACTGTGGACGTCAATAGTAGGCGCTGCCAAAGCACTTAACGAATAGGCAGCCAGAAGACCACCTGACAAGCATTTAATTAGACGATTTCGTGACATTCAACCACCCTCCTCACAGATCTGTATAATAGTACATCGACTACTTTGCGTAGGGGCCACCCCAAGGAGCCATCAGTGGATTCGATTACCCAAGCAGCATTAGGGGCTGCCGTTGGCGGCGCCATTTTAGGCCGCCGGCTGGGCCGTAAAGCCGTGTTGATTGGTGCGCTGCTCGGCACGCTGCCCGACCTAGACGTCGTGCTCGACTACGGCGATGCCGTGGCCAATGTAACGGAGCACAGAGGCTTCACCCACTCACTGTTTGTGCTGACCGGCCTGGGTACTCTATTTGCCCTGCTGGCTACGCGCTTTTTTCCAGCAACAGCAGCACGGCCTGTTCACTTTCACCATTGGTGGTGGTTTTTCGTGCTTTGTCTGACCACTCACCCGCTGCTTGATTCCTTTACTACTTACGGAACTCAGCTATTTTGGCCGCTAGACGTGCCGCCCGTGGCATGGCCTATCGTGTTTATTATCGATCCTTTTTACACGCTACCGCTGCTTATTGCCTTGCTTATCGGCATTACCACTAAAAAAGTGCGTAATGCCTGCGCCATAGGCCTCGCACTCTCCAGCGTTTACCTACTGTTAGCGGCGGGTGCGAAGTGGAGCGTCGAACAGCGCCTCGCGCCGGTCCTGGCTGAGCAAGGGCTTCAGCAAGCGCCCATTTTGATCCAGCCCACGCCGTTTAATATTGCGCTGTGGCGCGCCACCATTATCAATGACGACCGCTATTACGAGAGCCTAGTGGGCTTATTCGATCGCCAGCGCTCCTTAACGCTTGAGCCGCTTAGGCGCAATGTAGCCCTTGAGGAGTATGCACTGGCGGGGCCGCGTGGCCAGCGGTTGGCGTGGTTTACCGGTCCTTTTTTGCGCTATGAAACACGCCTTATTGATGGCCAGGAAACGTTGATTGCCACGGATATCCGCCTCGGCTTTCCAGGCTTCCACCCGTTCAGCTTTACGCTGGCAACGCGGGATGGGGACACATGGAGACCGGTAGAAACGAGCGAGCAGCTCGAAACCTCACGGGACCTCCGCCTGGAAACGCTCTCTAGACTCGCCTCCAGGGCGGCAGGTGATGTCACCGCGCTTTGCGCTAGCGATTTTATTGAGCCCCAGTGGCGTGCAGAACCGTTCCTTTACCACTGTTAAAACGCTAGCGCTATTATGATAAGCCGCTGATTACGGGGCGATGCCTTGACCACAGCCGTTGTACTGCTCGCCGTCTATCGTCAAGGTGACGCGGGCAGGATAAGGCTGACCTTTCATGTCATCAAAACATGCGCCGGCTTCGATACGGACACGGAAAAAGTGCTCGGCGTTGGCGTTTTCAATAACGACACGGCCCGCTTCGTTATCCATCACGCTCACCATATAAGGCAGGGTTTGCGTTTCAGTGCCGTAGGCGGTCGTCCAAGTCATCACAGGGGCGTCGTGAGCTAGCTCAATCGACCAGCCCGGCTCGTTGCCACGCCCTAGGAACATAACGCCGGGATGATTGGCACGGGTTGAGGCTTCTCGCACGAGCCCTTGCTGACACTGAAGCTGACCACGCGGCGTTTCTACCTGGGCTTGGTCACCCCGGTTCCAGAAGCTGATTTCGCCGTCCTGATAGCGTGCACCGCTGGCAACCACGGCTGCAGGTAAACGCCAAGCACCGTGCAGCGACCAGAGGCGCAGATTATCGTCGTTTACCGCAGTGACTAGATTCTGGTTCGCTGGTTGACACTCCCAAGCATCAAATCTCTCGGCGCTACCAGGGAACAGAGCAGCAGGAAGCAAAGGCGCACTGCTGTTTACCGTCATATTGGCAGGCTCACTCGGCGCCGTTGTAGACGTGGCACAGCCAGCGATAGCCAGTGTTGTGGTCACCATTGCCATGGCGACGAACGATTTTTTTGCGTGGATCATGACTCAATGCTCCCTGTTGGATAACCCTAACGGCATTAAATACGGCTCTAGCGGCGTTTAAAGGCGCTCAAGTCCTGCGGATCAAAGCGGTCTACCTGCTCTGGCAGCCCTAGTTCTTCGCGCTTTAATTTTATCTGCATTTTTTCAGCAAGGCGCTCAGCATCATCGTCAGTGGTACGGCCATTGAGCTCAGCCAACTGGGTCATTCCCTGGTGGTAGAACGTCACGATATCCAGCGCTACGCGATTGTTCTCTTCCACACCTCGGCGTAGAGGCTGTAAGTAGCCGCTAATATGCGAAAGGTGATGTTTGAGCTGCCAGACGTAACGCATTTCAGTCATCCAGGGTCGATCACGCAGCACAGCGAACATCGCACTAGTGGCCAGCAACCCAAGCAGCACGCCCAGGGCGTTCATCCAGAAGCTGCCGCCAAAGGTGGCGGCTAATAGCATTGAAAACAGCAGCCCAAAAACCACTAGCTGCCCTGCCATCACGATACTGATCATGCGCGCTTTGCGACGGTAAGCATCTGGACTATGTTGTTCAAGCGTAAAAGCCATGGCCAACCTCATTATCAATAGAAGGCTCTTATGATACGGGGCTGACCCAGCCAGACAAGAGGTTATCTAGCAATGCATAGAGATTGCTGGTTTAGCCCATTCGCTCGGCGGCCGTTTTAAGCAGCCGCTCCGTTGCTTCCCAGCTAACGCAGGCGTCAGTCACCGACACCCCGTAGCGCATACTGCTGGGTTTAAGCGCTTGCTTACCTTCAAACAGGTAGCTTTCAAGCATCAACGCTACTAGGTTAGCATCGCCTGCTTTACGCTGAGCAAGCACGTCCAGCATAACCTCGCTTTGGCGGCGATGATCTTTACGCGCATTGGCATGACTGCAGTCCACCATCAAACGGGGGTTTTGACCTGCTTTGTGTAAGGCATTTACCGATGAGCGCACATGGTGGGCCTGGTAATTGGGCTCGCCGTGACCGCCCCGCAGTACCAGGTGGGTATGAGGGTTGCCAGCACTTTCCTGCATAACTGGCCGACCTTCACTGTCGATGGCAAAACGCTGATGGGAATGCGCTGCTGCCTGCATAGCATCAATGGCTACCTGCACATCGCCACTGGTGGCATTTTTGAACCCCACTGCAGCGCTTAAATCGCTGGCCAGCTCCCGGTGCAGCTGGGACTCTGTGGTGCGCGCGCCAATCGCTACCCAGCTCAGCAGGTCATCCAGGTAGGGCGCCAGCATTGGCTGCAAAAGCTCGGTGGCCACCGGCAGGCCTCGCGCGGCTACTGCGTGCATGAGCTCACGGGAGAGTGCAATCCCGCGGGGCATATCGCCGCTACCGTCTAGATCTGGGTCGTAGGCGAGGCCTTTCCACCCGACGGTGGTGCGGGGCTTTTCGACATATACACGCATGACCGGCAGAATTTGCTCGCTGATTTCATCGCTCAGCGCCGCTAGCCTATCGGCGTACTCAAGGGCCGCGTCCGGGTCATGAATCGAGCATGGACCCACAACGACCAGTAGCCGATTGTCTTGACCATTGAGAACGCGCTGAACTGCGTGGCGCTGCTGGGTAATTTGCTCGCTCAACGGCGCACTAATGCCGATACGTCGGCGAAGCTCTACAGGCAGCGGCAACGGCTGAGTCGTACCCGTAGGACCATTAGTTAATGACGATAGCGGTGACTTTGCAGGACTGGCATGGGCATTCATTATTTATCTCTCCGAAAGCGTGTGACATCGCGTATGACTTCGCGTGACTAACTGGCCACCCAAGCAGGCACGGTCGGAGGTGGCAGCTTGCACCGACCGCGCGCCGCTAAATCGCCAGCCATAGCCATAACCGATATAGCGGGGGGCAATGGGAGAGGCGATAGCGTGTACGCGGTAAGACATGGTGCAGCTCCTTGATGAATGTTCTATGGACGGTGTTGATAGGCTTAAAACAAAAGAAGCCTCGGTTGGGTTACCAACCGAGGCTTCTTTGCATGCGGCAGGCAACCGAGGTGGTGTGCCTGTTAGCGCGACCTTATCGGTCGGCCAGGGGCACACCGTGGCTAAACCAATACGCAGCATAAACAAATGCAAACGCACTTACACACTCAGAGATCCACGCGCTAACCGCCGTTTCCGGCTTGGCGTTGGGGCGCTGTGTAGTGAGTGCAATGTGCATAACATTATCCAATGTTTAATAAATTCGCCGAAGACGTTGGGTCTATTGGCTTAATCCTGCCTGCATACGGGCAAAATGGCAACTATCAGCCACTAAATGCTTGTATCCAACCAATCGTTGCAGGCAGCGCGCTCATGCTTACCAGCACCACAAGGCCCAGGACAATGGCAAGCAAACCAGATTCATCTTTAAAGTTGTCGTCATGATCGGCCATAAAGCCTCCTTGTTATCGGGATAGGGGGTTAGCGAGACAGAGATAGCATGCGTTGGTCGGCCATTTTATTGGGGACGCGGTGCGTAGGCAAATACATCCGAAAACATACGCTCAATACCAACACCTTGGCGTTCAAGGATAGCAACACAGGCATACACCATTCCCGGCGAGCCAGAGAGGTAAATGTCGCAATCGCTGGGCCGAACAGGAGCTTTTTCAGTGGCTTTCATTAACGCCTTTTCCAACACCAGGTCAACCCGCCCCTGGTAATGGGAGATACGCTCACCCGGCGCTAATGGTTCAGTCAGCGGAAACTCGGTCACTGCTTGAAAAGAGACATTGGCGTGCTGCTGTGCCCACTGGGTAGCTAGGTTTTCAGCATAAAGATCGCGGTGTTCACGCGCAGCCCACCAGAGCGAGATAGGCCGTTCTGGTTGGCTTTGCAGGGAAGCTTCCATGATCGCTTTCATTTGAGCGAAACCGGTCCCTGCAGCAATCAGCAACAATGGGCGCTCACTTTCAGTATCCAGTACACACTCGCCGCTGGGCAGGCGCACCGTTAACTGATTGGCCACTTGCAGCAGATCACGCAGGCGCGCTGAATTATCGCGCTCTGGCCAGTGCTGAATATGCAGCTCGATGGTGCCGTCTCGACGGTCGGCGCTGGCAATGGAAAATGGCACCCAGGTTTCGTCGTCTAGTTTGAGCTCTAGATATTGTCCTGGTGCATGCTGCATGGCTTCAGCGCGCCCTTCGACGGTCACCCCAAATACGTCAGGATTTAAATCCTCAACAGCGGTGACTTGGCAGGTTAGCGTTTTACACGTTAACGTCGTTGCGCTCATTAAAGCCTCTTTGTGAAAAGTCGTTTGAACCGCACCGTCAGGTTAACTGTGGCGAGGCGCGGGTAACGGAATATCGATGCCCAACTCATCCCAACGCTCATCGACTCGCGTCTTCACCGCGTCATCCATCACAATCGGCGTGCCCCACTCGCGGTCGGTTTCGCCGGGCCATTTATTGGTTGCATCCAGCCCCATTTTGGACCCTAGCCCAGAGACAGGCGACGCAAAATCGAGATAGTCGATGGGGGTATTTTCCACCATGACCGTATCCCGCGCCGGGTCCATCCGGGTGGTGATCGCCCACATGACATCTTCCCAATTGCGCGCATCCACGTCGTCGTCCAGCACAATGACAAACTTAGTGTACATAAACTGGCGTAAGAAGCTCCATACCCCCATCATCACGCGCTTGGCGTGACCGGGATACTGCTTTTTCATCGTCACTACGGCCATGCGGTAGGAGCAGCCTTCTGGCGGCAGGTAGAAATCGACAATTTCAGGAAACTGCTTAGCCAAAATCGGCACAAACACTTCGTTAAGCGCGACGCCTAAAATGGCGGGCTCGTCGGGTGGGCGGCCTGTATAGGTGGAGTGATAAATGGCATCGCGGCGCATGGTCATCCGCGTCACGGTGAACACCGGGAAGTGGTCAACCTCGTTGTAATAACCGGTATGGTCACCAAACGGCCCTTCTGGTGCCATATCATCCGGGTAAATAAAGCCTTCAAGAATAATCTCAGCGGAGGCGGGCACTTCAAGATCAGCGTGGCCACACTTAACAAGCTCAGTGCGAGAACCGCGCAGTAGTCCGGCAAAGGCATATTCAGAGAGCGAATCTGGCACAGGAGTCACTGCACCCAAAATCGTTGCCGGGTCGGCGCCTAGCGCTACGGCGACCGGAAAAGGCTCACCAGGATGGGCTTTTTGAAACTCAAGAAAATCCAGCGCGCCGCCGCGATGGGAAAGCCAGCGCATAATCAGACGGTTTTTGGCGATTTTCTGCTGGCGGTAAATGCCCAGGTTTTGACGCTTTTTGTGGGGACCTTTGGTAATCACCAGGGGCCACGTCACCAAGGGGGCCGCATCGCCAGGCCAGCAGTGCTGAATGGGCAATCGGCCTAGATCAACCTCATCGCCTTCATAAACGACGTCCTGCACCGGCGCGCGCTTGACACTTTTTGGGCCCATGCTAAGCACTTGTTTGAAGATCGGCAGCTTGTCCCAGGCGTCTTTTAGACCTTTGGGCGGATCTGGCTCTTTTAAGAACGCCAGTAGCTTACCTACTTCACGCAGCGCCTCTACTGAATCCTGCCCCATGCCCAGTGCTACCCGCTTGGGTGTACCAAACAGATTGCCCAACAGCGGCATGTCGTGTCCCTTCACATTCTCAAACAATAATGCAGGGCCACCGGCACGCAGCGTGCGGTCGCAGATTTCAGTGATTTCCAGGTAAGGATCAACTTCAGCTTTAATTCGCTTGAGTTCACCCTGTGCTTCTAGGGCCGCAATAAAATCGCGCAAGTCGTGGTACTTCAAGGCTCTCTCCTCAAGGCACTTCACCCCGGCTGTCAGGCGTTGCTATCGCTAGTGCTTAGCCGTAATGCAGCGCCTAGCGGCGCTTCATTGCTTCAAAGAATTCCAGGTTCGTCTTGGTATCTTTCAGACGATCAATCAGGAACTCGGTGGCAGCCGTATCTTCCATCGGGTTGAGCAGCTTGCGCAGAATCCACATGCGCTGCATTTCATCTTCAGAGGCCAGCAGGTCTTCACGGCGGGTGCCGCTGCGACGAATATTGATCGCCGGGAAGACACGCTTCTCAGCTAGTTTGCGGTCAAGGTGCGCTTCCATGTTGCCGGTACCCTTGAACTCCTCGAAGATGACCTCGTCCATTTTCGAACCGGTATCTACTAGCGCAGTGGCAATAATCGTCAGGCTGCCGCCCTCTTCGATATTACGCGCAGCACCGAAGAAACGCTTTGGCTTCTCAAGCGCGTGGGCATCTACACCACCGGTCAGTACTTTGCCGGAGCTGGGTACCACGGTGTTGTATGCACGGGCCAAACGGGTGATGGAATCAAGCAGAATCACCACGTCCTTTTTGTGCTCAACCAGACGCTTAGCCTTTTCGATGACCATTTCGGCAACCTGCACGTGGCGGGCCGGTGGCTCATCAAACGTAGAGGCAACGACTTCACCGCGCACGGTGCGCGACATCTCAGTCACTTCCTCAGGGCGCTCATCGATCAGCAGAACGATCAGATGACACTCAGGGTTGTTACGCGTAATCGATGTCGCGATGTTCTGCAGCATCAGTGTCTTACCCGCTTTCGGCGGCGACACCAGCAGGCCACGTTGGCCTTTGCCGATCGGCGCGGTCAGATCAATGATCCGAGCGGTCAGGTCTTCAGTAGACCCGTTGCCAATCTCCATGCGCATCCGGTCATCCGGAAACAGCGGCGTTAAGTTCTCAAAGAGAATCTTATGCTTGGCGTTTTCGGGACGGTCAAAGTTGATCTGACTAACTTTGAGCAGCGCAAAGTAGCGCTCACCCTCTTTCGGCGGGCGGATTTTGCCGGAAATGGAGTCGCCTTTACGCAGATTGAAACGACGAATCTGTGACGGCGATACGTAGATATCGTCCGGTCCGGCGAGGTAGGAGCTGTCGGCGCTGCGCAGGAAGCCAAAGCCATCCTGGAGAATTTCCAGCACACCATCGCCATAAATATCCTCACCGCTTTTGGCGTGCTTCTTGAGGATAGCGAAAATGATGTCCTGCTTGCGCGAACGGGCTAAGTTGTCGATACCCATCTCGCGGGCGATATCGAGCAGCTCGGGAACGGATTTTTGCTTGAGTTCAGTGAGATTCATCGGTGTGTTAGAAAGTTGCTCATGAAAGCTGGACGCTAGGCGCCGGGAATAAGACAGGAGGCGTGGTCATTCCGCCGAGTGATGCGTTCAGAACCCATCTAGGCACACTCTCGAATACTGAAGGCTGGGCAGTCTTGAATCAGATACCAAATTAAGAAGTGACGGCATCAATGACTACTTAGCGAGAGGGTGCTAATAAACTAGTTAATCTGATCGGCACAGAAAAATGCTGTTTCAGCGGGTTATCTGACGACTTGGACATCTGGCTGATGCCATCTGGATACGTACTGCTCGGGATAACCGAGTCACTACGCTTGTTAAATAGACGAACAAGCCAACTCGGATCAAGCCAGTAGCTCGATGGTAGTCAAGGGCTGCGATAAACGCAAGCCTTTGACAATTGACAATAGTCAGAGGGCGCCGCAACCTTGGCATAGCCAACAGGAAGGATAGCTCATGCCCAAGGACATTTCACTCCCTACCACCGCAGTAAAGGAAGACGTTGACTATGGTGATCCGCAGCGCTTAGCTGCCATCGACCTAGGTTCAAATAGCTTCCATTTACTGGTGGCTAACTACCAAAACGAGCGCCTACAGGTGGTCGCTCGTCTGGGAGAAAAAGTGCAGTTAGCCGCCGGGCTAGATGACCAGGGCTACCTAAGCGAAGCTGCTATGCAGCGAGCATTAGACTGCCTAGGCCGATTTGCGCCCTTTCTAAAAGATATTGAAGACGCCAACCTGCGCATTGTGGGCACTAATGCATTGCGCGATGCCAATAACAGCCAAGCCTTTATTGAGCGCGCCGAAGCCCAGCTCGGTCATGCCATTGAAATTATTGCCGGCCGAGAAGAAGCCCGTTTGATTTACTTGGGGGCTGCCCACGCTTTAGCAGAAAATGGCCGACGTTTTATTGTTGATATTGGCGGCGGGTCTACCGAATTTATCATTGGCGAGTCCTTTGAGCCCAAAGCGCTGGAAAGCCTGCGGATGGGCTGTGTTACCTTTAGCCGCCGTTTCTTCCCCGATGATGAGCTAAGTGAAAAGCGCATGCGCCGCGCTGAGCTGGCGGCGTTTTCTGAATTAGCCAACATTCAACGTCCTTACCAGCGCCTTGGCTGGGACGACCCCGTAGGTTCAAGCGGAACGATTAAAGCCGCTGCAAGCGTGCTATACGCCTACGGCGACACGCCTCAAGAGGGCGTTATCACCCGTAGTGGCTTGAAAAAGCTCCGTGAACGTCTGCTGAAGTGCAAACATTTGGATAAAGTTGAACTAGACGGCCTAAAACCCGACCGGGCAAAAGTTTTTCCGGCAGGTATCGCCATTTTGAGCGCTATCTTTGAAGCCTTTAACCTTTCCCAAATGCGCTTTGCCGATGGCGCCCTGCGGGAAGGCGTGCTGTACGACATGGCTGGACGCAACAGCGCAGAGGATACCCGCTCCAAGAGCGTGGATGCGCTAAAACGGATTTACGATGCTGATTCCCGACAAGCGGAAAACGTCGCCGATACCGCCGCTCGCTTGTTTCATAAAGTAAAAAAGGCATGGGGACTAACCAAAACACAGGGCCACTACCTCATATGGGCCAGCCATGTGCATGAAATTGGCTTGGCCATCTCGCATAGTCAGTTCCATCGTCACGGTGCTTACTTGCTAGAGCACTCCGACTTGGCAGGCTTTTCACGCCCGGAGCAGCGGTTATTGGCATTTTTAGTACGCGCTCACCGACGCAAATTCCCGCTCAAAGAGTGGCAGGCACTGCCCATTTCACATCAGGAAGGGTGTGCAAAACTGGCCCGCTTGCTGCGCCTTGCCGTACTGATCAACCACTCTCGGCCCGAGAGCGCCCCCCCTTTGCCGGAAATTAGCGTGGAGGACTCAATACTGACAGTGACACTGCCTACTAGCGATGAGCCCACCCTACTCAGCACCGACATGGAGCAAGAGCAGGCGTTTATGGTCGCGGCTGGATTTACGTTTGCCGTACGTCAGGAACAGTAAAAATAGTCTCTTTCGCCTGCCATAGCACCTGGGCAGGCGGTTGAATGACGCCAACGCACCTCTCCCCCTCTAGCACCACTATTAAGCGCTTGCGTTCCCAAGGCGGCAGCCCGCTCTCTTGCAGCAGCCGCTTTAAATCCCGGCGACCGCGGCCTGGAAGATCAATAACCTCGCCCCCCTGACGCCAGCGCAGCGTCATCGAACGCGAGGATGGCATTGAAACCATCAGTTTTCCCAGCGGAGTGGAAAGTCCTGCCTGACCATCCCAAGCCGTTTCCCAGTCAGGCAGCGGTGGCAAAGCGGCCATAAGATAGAGCCGCTGACGCCATACCCGCGCCTCAACGCCCGGCCATACCACCTTCACCTGTGCATCGGTGGAGACGGCTAGCTGCGCCAACAGGCTGTCTAAGCGTTTCTGGGGCGGAGTAGGTAAGCCTAACTGTTGGCAGAAGGTACGCACCAGCAAGCGCTGGCGGGGGAGACTACGCTGGCCTAGCGCGGTGGTGTCAAGGCAACCCTCCCCCACCGCAAGGCTTGCCAATTCGCTCGCCGCATACTCGACCAGTAGCTGGTCAGCTTCCCCAGCGTGCTGGGCACTTTTTGCAAGCGAGCTTGCGGCGCCTGGCCAGCGCGTTTGAAGCTGCGGCATCACTTGGTAACGCAGGCGATTACGGTCAAACGCCACATCCGCGTTGGTAGGGTCTTCATACCACTCCAGCGCCAGCTCCTTGGCGGTTTCCGCTAGCGTGCGCCGGCTAATACTCAACCAGGGGCGCAGTAGGGTTAACCCTTGCCACACACGCCGGTAGGGCATGCCCGCTAAGCCCCGAATACCGCTGCCCCGCAGCGCTGCCAGTAGCAAGGTTTCCGCCTGGTCATCCTGATGCTGGGCCAACCAGAGCGTATCGCCGTGGGGGATCGACTGCTTGAAGGCGCTATAACGCGCATGCCGTGCAGCGCTCTCAATGCCCTCTCCCTGGCTGTTCACCACCACATGAACCACGGTCAGCGGCACACCTAGGCCATCACACACTAACCGACAGTGCGCCTCGAAGGCGCTGGCGGCTGATTGCAGCCCATGGTTGATGTGGATAGCGCGCAGCGGGCGACTCGCATCTCGGCAAACGTGAGCAGCAAGCGTCAGCAGCAGCGACGAGTCCAGCCCGCCGGAAAGTGCTACCCAAATAGTACGCCCTGGCGGGGTCTCCGCCAGGGCGTCATTTAGCAAGCGGAGTAGCGGCTTAGGCAGCTGGGGCGCCATAGCTCATCAGGCGCTTGTAGCGGCGATCAAGCAGCGCATCGGTATCTAGACGTTGTAGGCGATCAAGGCTGCCTGCCAAGGCTTCTTTAACACGCTCGGCGGTGGTCAGCGGGTGGCGATGAGCGCCGCCCAGCGGTTCTTTGATCAGCTCGTCGACAAAACCTAACTCTTTCAGACGTTCGGCGGTAATCCCCATGGCCTGAGCGGCATCGGAGGCTTTTTCCGCGCTCTTCCACAGGATGGAAGCACAGCCTTCTGGTGAAATTACCGAGTAGGTAGAGTACTGCAACATATGCAGCTCATCACACACACCTATCGCCAGTGCGCCACCAGAGCCCCCCTCACCAACCACAGTGGAAATAATGGGGGTTTTCAGACGCGACATCACGGCCAGGTTATACGCAATGGCTTCTGACTGACCACGCTCCTCAGCATCGATACCCGGGTAAGCGCCAGGCGTATCGATAAACGTCAGAATCGGCATTTTAAAGCGCTCGGCCATTTCCATTAAACGGCAGGCTTTACGATAACCTTCTGGGCGCGGCATACCGAAGTTGCGGCGCACCTTCTCTTTTACATCACGGCCTTTTTGATGGCCGATGACCATTACCGGCGCATCATTCAAGCGCGCAATACCACCGACCAGTGCCGCGTCGTCAGCAAAATTTCGGTCGCCGTGAAGCTCATCAAAATCGGTAAAAATATGCTCAAGATAATCCAGCGTGTAAGGGCGCTGAGGGTGGCGAGATATCTGGGAAACCTGCCAGGGCGTTAAATCCTTGAAGATCGATTCGGTTAACTTGCGACTTTTCTCTTCCAGCCGAGCAATCTCATCGGAGAGATTCACCTGGCTATCAGAGCTGACCAAACGCAGCTCTTCAATTTTTGCCTGGAGTTCGGCAATGGGCTGTTCAAAATCGAGGTAATTAGGATTCATCGGCTCTGCCTGATCAAAGTAAGCATGCATATGTCATTAGAAAATAAAGGGCATTATCGCACCCTGACCCTGCCACGCAAGTTGGGTACACGCCCTACTGCTATTTAACCGTGCATTATCTATCAGTGAGCGTTATCGATAGCGCAGTTGCACACCTGCCTGTCCTTGCACATCGCGCAGCGCGAGCAGCAAGTCATCGCTGGGGGCTACCTTCCACTCATCGGCTAGCTCCAGCCATGCCACCGCATCCGGATGGCGATACTGCAAACGCACGGGCAAGCCCGCTTCATCCCGGTAGGGGGTGAGGCTGTCGCGCAGGCTTTCCACCAACCGGCCGTTGATCTGCTCGGCATCCAGTGCCAGCTCCACTGCCTGCCCGTAGCGTATCCGCGCCGTCACCATGGGCGTTACATCTTTGCCACGCAGGCGCATGCCGCCAGAAAAGTCATCATTTGAGACCTCCCCTTCGACAATAATCACCTGATCAGACTCAATCTGGCCGCGTAGCTGCTCAAACAATTCACCAAACAGCGAGGCTTCAATGCGCCCGGTACGGTCATCCAAGGTGATAAATGCCATGGTATCGCCACGCTTGGACTTCATCGTACGCATCGCCACTACCAGCCCCGCCACCCGCTGCGGCTCGCGGGAAGGTTTTAGATCGCTGATGCGTGTCGAGACAAAGCGTTTTAGCTCCCGCTCGTACTCATCAATTGGGTGACCTGTCAGGTAGAGGCCCAGGGTATCTTTTTCCCCTGAGAGCCGCTCGCGGTCAGTCCATTCACGGGCGTTATGATATTCGGCGTAAGGGTCGCTTGCTTCCTCTTCTGCGCTGAACGACTCACCGAACATATCCAGCATACCCAGGTTCTGGTTCGCGTGGTTTTGAGCAGCGGCTTTTAGGGCGTCTTCCATGGCGGCGGCAAGCACTGCCCTGTTGGGCCCAAGCGTATCCAGCGCCCCTGATCGAATCAGCGCTTCCAAGGTCCGCTTGTTCATCCGTTTGGGGTCGAGGCGGCGACAGAAATCAAACAGGTCTTTGAACGGGCCATCGGTATTGCGGGCCTCAACAATGGCGCCAATCGGCCCTTCGCCGACACCGCGTATCGCCCCCAGCCCGTACACCACACGGCCTTCGGTATCGACAGTAAATCTGTAACCACCGACGTTAACATCCGGCGGGGTAACGGTAAGCTTGAGGTTGCGGCACTCCTCAATTAACGGCACCACTTTATCCAGGTTATCCATTTCCGTGGACATAACCGCGGCCATAAACGGCCCTGGGTAGTGAGCCTTCAGCCAGGCGGTTTGATACGATACCAAGGCGTAAGCCGCGGAGTGGGACTTGTTAAAACCGTAGCCCGCAAACTTTTCTACTAGGTCAAAGATATTGCCCGCCAAATCTTTGTCGATGCCGTTGTCGGCGCACCCTTCCATAAAGCCTGCGCGCTGTTTGGCCATCTCTTCGGGCTTTTTCTTACCCATGGCGCGACGCAGCATATCCGCCTGCCCCAGCGAGTATCCCGCCATCACCTGAGCGATCTGCATGACCTGCTCTTGATACAAGATAATGCCGTAGGTGGGGCTTAGCACCGGTTTCAACAGTTCGTGCTGATAATCCGGGTGTGGATAAGAGACTTCTGCACGACCGTGCTTACGGTTGATAAAGTCATCGACCATGCCCGACTGCAGCGGCCCCGGGCGGAACAGCGCCACCAGAGCGATCATATCGTCTAGCGAATCTGGCAGCAGACGCTTGATCAGCTCCTTCATACCGCGGGATTCCAACTGGAAGACGGCGGTAGTTTCAGCCCGCTTGAGCATCTCGAAGGTTTTGCCGTCGTCTAACGGAATAGCGTCGATGTTGAGCGGCTCTTGGCCGTTAACACCCCGCACTTTATCGACCATTTTAAGGGCCCAGTCGATAATCGTCAGCGTACGCAGCCCGAGGAAGTCAAACTTGACCAGCCCAGCCTCTTCAATATCGTTTTTATCAAACTGAACCACTAAGCCTGAGCCATCTTCATCACAAAGCAGCGGCGAAAAGTCGGTCAGCTTGGTGGGCGCAATCACCACACCCCCGGCGTGCTTGCCGGTGCCTCGGGTGGTGCCCTCTAGCTTGAGCGCCATCTCCCAGATCTCTTCGGCCTCTTCGTCCTTCTCGATGAACTCTTTGAGCGCGGGCTCTTGCTCAATGGCTTTGGCAAGGGTCATGCCCACTTCAAAAGGAATCAGCTTCGAGAGCTTGTCGCCCAGCGAGTAGGGGCGGCCTTGGGCACGCGCTACGTCGCGCACCACCGCTTTAGCAGCCATGGTGCCAAAAGTGACAATCTGGGAAACCGCATTACGACCGTAGCGGTTAGCAACGTATTCAATTACTTTGTCGCGCTTTTCCATGCAGAAATCGACGTCAAAGTCGGGCATGGAGACACGCTCGGGGTTTAGAAAGCGCTCAAACAGCAGGTCGTAACCAATGGGGTCAAGGTCGGTGATTTTTTGCGCGTAGGCCACCAGTGAACCCGCACCCGAGCCACGCCCCGGCCCTACCGGCACATCGTTATCCTTGGCCCACTGAATAAAGTCCATAACGATCAGGAAGTAGCCAGGGAAGCCCATCTGGATAATAACGTTCAGTTCAAACTCAAGCCGGTCCCGGTAGCGCTGGTCGATCTCACGAAATGACTCGCTATCACGGGGGTATTGCTCGGCAGGAAAAAGAAAATCCAGCCGCTCAGTCAAACCGTCGTGGGAGACCTTGCGGAAAAACTCATCCTGGGTCATGCCTTCGGGAATTTCGAACTCGGGTAGGAAAATCTCACCCAGGCGCACATCCACGCTGCAGCGCTCGGCGATCATGACGCTGTTTTCTAGCGCCTCAGGTATGTCAGCAAACAGTGCGGCCATTTCCTCGGGGCTTTTCAGGTACTGCTCTTCGGTATAACGGCGCTCGCGACGCGGGTCGTCTAGCGCTTTGCCTTCGCCAATCGCCACGCGGGTTTCGTGGGCCCAAAAGTCCTCACGCTCTAAAAACCGTACGTCGTTAGTGGCGACTACCGGCGTGCTTGACTCAATGGCCAGTTGAACACTGGCGTGAACACACTCTTCCTCAAGCGGCCGCCCCGTACGAATCAGCTCTAGGTAGAAGCGATCAGGAAAGGCGCGCTGCCACTCCTCCAGCAACAGCCGCGCTTCACGTTCATGCTCAGATAATAAGTGGCGGCCAATCTCCCCTTCGCGTCCGCCAGACAGGGCTATCAAGCCGTCGCTTTGATCTAGCACCCACTGTTTATCCAGAATAGCGCGCCCCTGGCGCTGGCCCTCACTCCACCCTTTGGAAATTAACTCGGTGAGGTTGCGGTACCCAACCCCGTCCATGGCCAGCAGCGTAATACGGTACGGATGCGCGTCATCATTGGGGTTATGCAGCCATAAATCACTGCCAATGATGGGCTTAAGCGCGGCTCCTTGGGCGGCTTTGTAAAACTTCACCAAGCCAAACAGGTTGGCCTCGTCGGTCAAGGCCAACGCCGGCATCCCGCGCTCAGCGGTGGTACTGATCAATGACTTGAGTTTGACCAAGCCATCAACCAGAGAGTATTCACTGTGCAAACGTAGATGAACGAACGGAACCGTCATGGGACTCTCAGCAACAGAACTAGATAAATAGAGAAGGCTTACAGCAGCGCTAACTGACGCTGTACCGGCGCGAAACTGCGGCGATGCTCGGCAAGTGGCCCATGAGCGGCCAGTGCTGCCAAGTGCTCTTTCGTGGGATAGCCTTTATGTCGGGCGAAGCCATACTCAGGATAGCGCATATCCAGCGCCACCATCTGCGCATCCCGAAAGACTTTGGCTAAAATAGACGCGGCGGCAATCGCCGGATGACGAGCATCGCCCTTTACCACCGCCTGGCCCGGCAGTGCGTGCCCCGGCAAGCGGTTGCCATCTACCAGCAGATACTCTGCTTCAGGGGCCAAGGCATCTACTGCCCGGCACATCGCCAGATGGGTCGCATGGTAAATATTGAGCTGATCCACCTCTGCTGCACTCGCTTCGGCAACAGCGAACGCCAGTGCCCGCTCGCGGATCTGCACGTCCAGCGCTTCTCGCTTACGGGCGGTAAGCTTTTTTGAATCTGTCAGACCTTCAATAGGCTGGGAGGGATCAAGAATCACCGCCGCGGCCACCACGCTACCGATCAGCGGGCCTCGGCCGACTTCATCCACACCCGCCAGACGATCACCCTGGTAATGAATGACCAGCGCTGGATAGTCAGCAAGTTTAACGGCCATGATGTCGCCCTTCTTGGCCCGCTATTTCATCGTTATCTAAAGGTTCGCCTGCCACTAGCGAGGTGATTGCCTGGGCGGCGCGCTGACTGGCGTTGCGCTGGAGCGTTTGATGCATGCGTGCAAAACGTGCTTCCAGAGCGTGCCGCGTCGCCTCATCCGCCAATAGCTGGTCAAGCTGATCGGCAATCGCTTCCGATGTGGCAGCCTCCTGAATCAATTCAGGCACCAGGCTCTCTTGAGCGATCAGGTTGGGCAGTGAAATCCACTGGGTTTTCACCAATCGTTTTGCCAGCCAGTGAGTAGCCGGGGCCATTTTATAGGCCACTAACATCGCACGATGACAAAGCATCGCTTCAAGGGCAGCGGTGCCCGAAGCCAGTAACACGGCGTCGCTTGCGACCATGGCTTCGCGGGCCTGGCCATCCAGTAGCGAGACGCGCTCGCGTAAGGAGGGATAGCCTACCAGTAGCTGGCTGACCTCCTGATAACGCTGCGGGGTCGCCGCGGGAATAACCACGTGAAGCGTCTCATGGCGCTGGCAGAGCAACTCGGCGGCGCGTAAAAAAGTCGCGCCTAAAAAACGAATTTCATTGCCCCGGGAGCCGGGTAGCAACGCGACAATTGAAGCCTCAGAGGGAAGTCCAAGCGCTTGACGAGTAGCGTGACGGTCATTCTCAAGGGGCAGCTCATCGGCCAACGGGTGACCCACAAAGGCGACGGGCACATGATGGCGATGGTAAAAATCGGCTTCAAAAGGCAGCAGAGTTAACATCCCATCAACGGCCTTAGCGATCTTTTTGACTCGCCCCTGCCGCCACGCCCATACCGAGGGGCTAACGTAGTGGGCAGTTTTAAGCCCGGCATCGCGTAGCTGTTTTTCTAGGCCAATATTAAAGTCGGGGGCGTCAATACCAATCATGATATCGGGCTGCCAGACAAGCGCTTCTTCGCGCAGCGTGCGGCGCACGCGTAACAGCTCAGGAAGATGCTTAACCACCTCAACCAAGCCCATGACGGATAGCGTTTCAAGGGGAAAGCGGCTGACAAGCCCTTGCGCTTCCATGCGTGGCCCACCCATACCGCGAAACTCGACGCCGGGATGACGAGCGCTTAACTCGCGCATCAATCCAGCACCTAAGATATCGCCGGAAAGCTCGCCAGCCACAAGGTATACGCGCTCAAGGGTCATAAGGACGGAAAAACCGATTAGAGGTGAGTGTTAGCGCACAATGCCACGGGTGGAGCGATCAATGGAGTCAGCAAAGAGAACAACTTCCGGTAACTCGAAGCGGCTACGCATCTCACTCACCGCCTGCTCTACAGTCAGCCCTTGGCGATACACCATTTTATAAGCGGTGCTGAGCGCGTTAATAGCGTCACGACTGAATCCACGACGCTTCAACCCCACCAGATTAAGACCTCGGGCTTCGGCGGGGTTACCGTTAATCATCACATAGGCAGGGGTATCTTTAGTGATAATCGAGCCGCCACCCGCCATAGCGTGCTCGCCAAAGTGGCAAAATTGATGAACCGCTGACAAACCGCCAAGTATAGCGAAGTTGCCAAGGGTGACGTGACCGGCCAACGTTACCTGATTAGCCAAAATACAGTCGCTACCAATCACGCAGTCGTGCCCGACATGGACATAGGCCATAAATAAGTTACGCGAACCAATAGTGGTCTCACCACGATCCTGCACCGTTCCGCGATGGAGGGTAACGCCTTCACGGATCACGTTATCATCGCCCATCACCAAACGCGTTGGTTCACCAGCGTACTTTTTATCCTGGCAATCCTCGCCCACCGAGGCGAACTGAAAAATGCGTGTACGCTCACCCAGCACCGTTGGACCTTTGATCACCACATGGGGGCCAATGATTGAGCCGGCGCCAATCGTAACGTTTGCTCCAATAACGCTAAACGGGCCCACCTCAACGTCATCAGCAAGCTGCGCCGTCGGGTCAACCAGTGCAGTAGGATGTATCAAGCCACCTTCCTCTCGGCACAAATAATTTCAGCTTCGCACGCCAGTTCACCATCAACCGTCGCGCGGCAAGCAAATTTCCAAATCCCCCGCTTCCCACGAATCACGTTTGCTTCCAATACCAGCTGGTCGCCAGGCATCACGGGGCGCTTAAAGCGTACTTTATCACTTCCTACCAAATAGTAGACGTAGCCATCAGCGGGCAGTTTATTAACTGTTTTGAAACCTAAAATACCGCACACTTGGGCCAAGGCTTCAACCACCAGCACACCGGGCATAATTGGGTGATGGGGAAAGTGGCCATTGAAAAACGGCTCATTAATACTAACATTTTTGAACGCAACGATGGATTCGCCAATGGTTAATTGCGTCACACGGTCCACCAGTAAGAACGGGTAGCGGTGCGGCAAGTATTCGCGAATTTCGTTAATATCCATAACCATCGTAACGACCTCTAAAATGACAAAAGGCCTGAAAAAAATCAGGCGCTCACCAGCTCAGCGGCTGGTTAAAAGGCAGTGGATTATAACCTGCTGCAAGCAAGCCTCAAGCCACTGCCTAAGAAATTCAAGCGACCACTATTCTGAACGCTGACTTTTTTCCATCCGCAATAATCGCTTGGCAATATCATCGAGCTGTTTAAAACGCACGGCATTTTTTCGCCACTGCGCATTACTCATCGCCCCCGTGCCTGAGGAGTAAACACCCGGCTCGTGAATTGAATTAGTAACAAGGCTCATTCCAGTGACTTGCACGCCATCGCAAATAGTTAGATGCCCTGAAAGCCCTACGCCGCCGCCTAACATGCAGTGTTTACCCACTTTGGTTGAACCTGCAATACCCACGCAGCCGGCCAGTGCGCAGTGATCACCAATGGTGACGTTATGTGCGATCTGTACTTGGCTGTCGATTTTTACGTCGTTGCCAATCACCGTATCGCCAAGCGCACCACGATCAATGCTTGAGCAACTACCTACTTCAACATCATCACCCAGCACAACACCACCCAACTGAGCAATCTTATGCCAGCCTGCACCGTCATGAGCAAAACCAAATCCATCACCACCAATGACGCAGCCACTTTGCAGAATGCCACGCTTACCAATAACCACACCGTGGCACACGGTGACATTGGGATGCAATCGTGTGCCTTCACCAATGATACTATCTGCACCAACCACACTGCCCGCCCCAACCACCACACGGTCGCCTAGCACTACGCCAGCTTCAATCACCGCATGGGCCTGAATCGACACATCTTTCCCTAGCGTAATGCCTTCTGCGACGACTGCCGAAGGATGGATACCGGGTACATCCCGTGCAGGAAGCGGGTCGAACAGCTGAGACAGCTTGGCATAACCCAAGTACGGGTTTTCCATCTCTAAGCGAGGAACCGGGCAGTTTTTGCCGTGCTCAGGATGCAGCAAAACCGCGGCGGCACGGGTCGTGGCGAGGTCTTTGAGATACGCACGATTGGCAAGAAACGCGACCTGATCGGATGTCGCTTCCTTGAGCGTAGCCAAACCACGAATAGGCTGGTCTGCGTCGCCCTGAAAATCAACCTCCAGGTGACGTGCGATATCGGCTAGGGTGAGGTGTTGAGAAGCGTGCGTCATGGAAGCCCAGAAAAGCTATGGTGCGAGCAAGCCCGCACCAGCATTCATGAAATTAGTTTAACGAATCGAAAATCTGTGTGACCTCATTGGTCACGTTGGGTAAGTCTGTCGATGAGTGCAGTACGCCTTGAGGCTCTACTAACACATCAATATTGTGGCGTTGCAGCACCTGCTCAACGGCGCGCTCAAGCTTAGACTCTGCACCTTCCAAAAACTGCTGTTCAGAGCGCTGCTGAGCTTGAAGCACTTCACGACGCAGCTGTTCAAAACGACTGCCCTTCTCCTGCAGCTCGGCAATTAACGAATCACGCTGGGATTGCGACATGGTTTCGCCTTCGCGCTGCAGCCGCTCTTGCAGTTGCTGAAGCTCATTGCCTAGCGACTGCGCTTCGCGCTGCTGGCCGCCAATTTGTTGCTCTAGCTGGCTTAGCGAGGACTGGGCTGACTGGGTGTTCATCAACGCGGCGCGCCAATCGAGCACTGCAACCTCGGCGGCGTGAGCGGGTAGCACCATCGCTCCAAATAGACACACAGCTGCTGCCAATTTACGCATCATATAGCTCCTTCGATTAGAACGTTTGACCCAGCGAGAACTGGAAGAACTGAGTGTCATCTCCGCTTTCGTCATTCAGCGGCTCGGCAATACTGAACGTTAGCGGGCCTACCGGTGTTAGCCAGGATAGACCAATACCCACACTGTAGCGCAGATCGCTAAGGTCAACGCCTGAACTGCACTGTTGACGTGCGGCATCCTCTTCCAGCACGTCATAACAGGAAGTCAGGAATGTGTTACCTGCATCCACAAACAGCGATGTTTGCAGTGAACGCTGATTCTCAATAAATGGCAGAGGGAAGAGCACTTCAGCGCTACCCTGGACCAAAACGTTACCGCCCATTGTACGATCACGACCGCCTTCACGCGCAGGCGTTGTTCGCTGGCCTAACGTGTTTGAGGTAAAGCCACGCACAGAGCCTAAGCCGCCTGCGTAGAAGTTCTCATAAAAGGGGTATGGGTCGTTGCTGCCAAGGGTGTCGGCATAGCCCAGATGACCGCTAAATTTAAGCGCCCAGGTTTGATCATCGTTAATCGGGAATAGCTGCTGACCACGCGCTTGCAGCTTGTAGTACTCTGCATCACTGCCCGGCACGCCGGTTTCCGCGGAGACCCGCTGGTAATTACCGGCCGTAGGCATGATGCCGCGGTTCAGATTGTTGCGCGTCCAGCTTGCCGTTAATTTAAGGCTTTGCGCATCTGCGCCTTGGTCTTCCACGTAGCGACGAATTTCTGACGCCGTGTCGTTAAACGTTCTCACCGTCAGATCTTCGATGCTGGCGCCAAAATTGAGCCGCGAAAGCTCGCTTATTGGGTAGCCAAAATTAATCCCCGCGCCATAAGCATCTGTTGAGAACGTCGAAATATCCGAATCAGCGTAGTCAGTCTCCCGGTAAAAAAGGTTATAACCGCGAGAGATACCGTCTAGTGTCCAGTAGGGGTCGGTAAACGCGAAGTTGACGCTGGTAAACGTATCGCTGCGCTGGGCGCCGATATTGACGCGGTTCCCCGTACCTAGGAAGTTATTTTGAGCAAGCCCAACGCCGTAAATCACCCCGGCGCTTTGCGAGAAGCCAACGCTGGCAGAAACCGAGCCAGAGGGCTGCTCTTCTACGTTGTAGGTGACGTCAAGCAGGTCAGGCTGGCCTGGCACAGGCTGAGTATCGACTTCAACCTGGCTAAAGAAGCCAAGGCGCTCAAGCCGCTGACGAGACCGGGTAATCGACTCAGTTGACGCAGGCGCCCCTTCCAACTGAATCATTTCACGACGCAGCACCTCGTCTTGAGTCGTGGTGTTACCGAAAAACTCAATACGACGCACGTACGCACGCTGCCCTGAGTTAACAGCAATCACTAGGTCAACGGTTTCACCATCGTCCGCCATTTCAGGCACGCCCTGAATCTCTGCAAACGCAAACCCTTCGGCACCCAGGCGCTGACGCAATGCTTCGGTAGAGGCATTCACCTGCCCACGAGAGAAGGTATCCCCACTACTAATTTCCAGCAGTTGACGGGCCTCATCTTCACTAATCTGCAGGTCGCCAGCAAAACGGATATCACCCACGCGATACTGACTACCCTCATCAATATTGAGCGTAATAAATATTTCAGACTTCTCTGGACCGATAGAAACCTGGGTAGAAGTGACATCAAAGTTCACGTAACCACGATCCAAGTAGAAAGAGCGCAGACGCTCAATGTCGCCGGAGAGCGCCTCTCGGGAGTACTCATCCCGAGAGAACCAGCCAAACACTCGCCCTGGACGGTCATTGAGTTCAAACACAGAGCGTAACGTGTCATCGTCAAAGTCTTCGTTACCAACAATATTGATTTGACGAATTTTCGCTACTTCACCTTCATTGATATTAATGTTGACCTGAACTCGGCCCTCATCAATTTCATCAACGTCGACATTGATGCCTGCACTGTAGCGCCCCTGAGATTGATAGACGCCTTCCAGCTCACGCTGAATCTCTTCCAACGTAGAAAGCTGCAGCACCTGGCCTTCTGATAAACCCGACTCGCGAAGCCCGTTGCGTAAATCTTCTTCAGAAATTTGCCGGTTGCCACTGATGTTCAACCGCGCAATCGTGGGGCGTTCGACCACCTGAACAATGAGGACATCGCCCTCTCGTGCGAGGGAAACATCCTCGAACAGGCCCGTTGCAAACAGATCGCGTGCGGCAGCAGATAGCTGCTGCTCACTTACGCGGTCATTTGCACTCACAGGAAACGCATTAAAGACCGAGGCGGCGGAGACCCGCTGTAGTCCTTCCACACGAATGTCCGAAACATCAAAGGATTCTGCTTGGGCGCTGCTGGCGCCTGCCAGCAAAAGTGCCGCCATTCCAAGGGTCTTGATTTTCATGCAGTCAGTTCGCTCGCGTTGGTCTGCCTGTCGTTCCAGACAGGCACCATATACATTTGTGCAGGCAGATGACAAGGCATCCAGCGCGCTACACGCGTCATTACCACAGGCGCATCAGATCAAAATAGAGAGCCATCAACATGAGGGTACCTACCATGGCAAGCCCGATGCGAAGCCCTACCGCTTGAGTTTGTTCAGAGACCGGCCGGCCACGCACGACCTCTATAAAATAATAAAGCAGGTGCCCACCATCGAGCACCGGGATAGGCAGTAAATTGAGCACCGCCAGACTAATGGAAAGATACGCTAGAAAGCCAACAAAGGCTTCCATCCCTGCACGGGCAGAGTCGCCAGAAATTTGCGCGATCGTGATAGGCCCAGATAAATTAGAGGGTGAAATCAGTCCCACCAACATTTTGCGAATCGCATCGACCGTCAGTAGCGTCATTTCACCGGTGCGAGATAACGCTTGTCCAACAGCCTCTACTGGCCCATAACGAATTTCTCGCTGCAGCTCGTCAGGCCAGGAGACATGCTGTACACCGGCACCAATGTAGCCAATCTCTCGCCCCCCCTCGACGGTATTACTGCCGGGCGTGAGCGACAGCGTACCCTGCTCTTCGCCGCGCTGATAGCTAACGTCTAAGGTTTGGCCTGCGCTATCACGGATCATGGCGACAAACTGCATCCAGTCGCTCACCGCCTCACCGTTTAAGGAAAGAATGCGATCACCCGGCTGAAGCCCTGCCTGAGCGGCAGCTTGGCCATCTACCACTTGACCCAGTACAGCTGGCAAATCAGGGCGCCACGGGGTAATGCCTAAGCTTTGCAGCGGCTGTGGTGGGTCCTGGCGAACCAGATAATTATTGACCGGCAGCTGGTATACCTGAGGAGTGCTCGCCCCCTCGGGCAATGCTTCAAAGGTCAACTCCCCGCTAAAGCCAATAATGGAAACCAGCTTAAGGTTTATCTCTTCCCAGGAACGCATCGCGTCGCCCTGGATAGAGGTAATTTCGCTGCCATGGGCAAGGCCTGCTTCGGCAGCAGGCGAATCTGGCTCAACTTCACCTACGATAGGCATGACCGTTGTAGTGCCTGCTACAAACAACGCCCAGTAGGCGACGATAGCCAGTAAAAAATTAGCCAGGGGGCCAGCGGCAACAATGGCAATTCGCTGCCAAACATTTTTGCGGTTAAACGCCTGATCAAGCTGCTCATCCGGCACGGGCGCTTCACGCTCGTCAAGCATTTTTACGTAGCCGCCTAGCGGTATTGCCGCCACAGCGAACTCGGTGCCATGCCGGTCTACGGTCGACCACAGCGGCTTGCCAAAGCCGACTGAAAAACGCAGCACCTTGACTCCACAGCGTCGCGCGACCCAGAAATGGCCGAATTCGTGGAAGGTCACCAGCAACCCAAGCACCACGATTACCGCTAAAATATTTTGTATCAGGCCCACACTTCGCTCCTTTACACGCTGCTCAGCGAATGGCTGAAACCTACGCGCCCTGCATGTTTTATCGCTGTATTTTCAATGCCGCCTGTTCCCGAGCCCACTTATCCGCTGCTAAAACTTGTTCAAGCGAATCAGCGTTACCTTCAAAAGGCTGGCTCATGACCTCAGCAACCACCTCTGCAATAGCGCTAAAACCAAGCTGCCCTTCCAAAAAGGCGTCTACTGCGACCTCATTAGCAGCGTTGAGAATTGCCGGTGCTGCCCCGCCTTTTACCATCGCCTCTCGGGCTAGACGCAGGCACGGAAAGCGCGTTTCATCCGGCGCTTCAAAGTCGAGCCTGGCAACCTGAAAAAGATCTAATGTCTCAACGCCTGCATCAATTCTCTCAGGCCATGCCAACCCATAAGCAATCGGCGTACGCATATCAGGGTTGCCCAATTGCGCAATAACCGAGCCGTCATCGTAAGCCGCCATGGAGTGGATCACGCTCTGGGGATGCACGACCACTTGAATTTGTTCAGGGGTAGCATCGAACAGCCAACATGCCTCTATCAGCTCTAGTCCCTTATTCATCAGGGTGGCACTATCCACCGAAATTTTACGCCCCATCGACCAGTTAGGGTGAGCGCACGCTTGCTCGGGCGTCACCTTGGCAATGTCTTCTGGGCGCCAAGTACGAAATGGGCCACCAGAGGCAGTCAAAAGCAGTTGCCGGACACCGTGACGCGCAAGGCCACCTCGGTGCTGAGCTGGTAGACACTGATAGATAGCATTATGTTCAGAATCAATCGGCAAGAGCGTTGCACCGGAACGCGCCACGGCATCCATAAACAGCGCTCCGCTCATTACCAGCGCTTCTTTATTGGCGAGCAGTACACGTTTACCCGATTCCGCCGCTGCCAGCGCGGGCAGTAACCCTGCAGCACCGACGATAGCCGCCATCACCGTATCGACTTGAGCCTCGCGGGCTACGTCGCACAGCGCCTCTGGCCCCGCCTGCACCTGAGTAGGGATACCTGCCTCAACTAACGCATCACGCAGCCACTGCGCGTCAACCGGGTCGTTAAGTACCGCCACGCTAGGCTGGTGCGTTTTGCACTGATCCAGCAAGGCCTCTTTCGAAGTATGGGCTGTTAACGCATATACCCGGTAGCGGTCAGGGTGGCGGGCAATCACATTAAGCGTACTATTGCCAATTGAGCCGGTAGAGCCAAGCACCGTTACGTGCTGAAGCGGCGGCGGACTCATAATGCACTCACCTGTAGGTGAAGCACCTGCAGGTAGAATAGCGCAAAGATTGGGATAGCCGCCGTTAAGCTATCAATGCGATCCAGCACGCCACCATGGCCGGGCAATAACTGGCTAGAGTCTTTAATATTGCGATAGCGCTTCAGCATGCTTTCCAGCAAATCACCCAGCACCGAGACCAGTGTCACCAGTGCGGTAATGATTATCAGCGTTAACCCACCGGAAACGCCCAGTGCCTGCCAAATTGCAAACCCTATGGCTAACAGCGAAGTGGCAACCAGTCCGCCCACAACCCCCTCCCAGGATTTGCCTGGGCTCACCCTCGGTGCCAGCTTGCGCTTGCCCCAGCGGCGACCGGAAAAGTAGGCGCCAATATCCGCGCACCACACTAACAGCAGTACAAACAGTAGCCACACTGCCCCGCTATCACGGAGAACATTGAAGCCAACCCAGCACGGCAGCAGCACCCAGAGCCCCATCAACAAGCGACGTGAAGTGGCCTGCCACTGGTGCCCTGCTTCAGGATAGCGGGTAACCCAATAAAGATTGAGCAGCCACCCAATTGCGGCAATCCATAATGGCCAAGCGGCTAATACTGCGCCGCTCAGCCACATGATAACCATGAGCAGTGCCAGCCCCGCGACACACTGCAAACGCGAGCGTTGGCGGGTAATGCCAGCTAGGTTTGTCCACTCCCACGCACCCAGCAATACAATACATGCTGTAAATAGCGCAAAGGCGCCGCCTTGAAGTCCGAACAGGCCGATCAGCGTTAGGGGAGCCAACCAGGCTGCAGTGATAATCCGCTGTTTAAGCACCTTGCGCCTCTATTTGTTCATCAGTCATACCAAAGCGGCGGCGGCGCTGGCAAAAATCATCCAGCGCCGTATCAAACGCCGCTGCGTCAAAGTCAGGCCACAACAGAGGGGAAAAATACAGCTCAGCATAAGCCAGCTGCCACAGCATAAAGTTGGAAAGCCGCTGCTCGCCACTGGTACGAATACACAAATCCACCGGGGGTACCTGGTGGGTGTTCATCGCCACATCGAGGCGCGCTTCATCGATATCAGCTGCCGCCAGCTCCCCAGCGGCAACCTCCTCAGCCAACTGCCTGGCAGCGCGTGCAATATCCCACTGGCCACCATAGTTGGCCGCAATCACCAGATGCATTCCCGTATTTGCAGCGGTAAGCGCTTCAGCGCGCTGGATATGCTTTTGAATAGCATGGGAGAAGCCACGTTGTTCGCCAATAATGGAAAGGCGAACATTACGCTCGTTGAGCTTTTTAACCTCGCGCTTAAGCGCCATTAAAAAAAGCTCCATAAGCGCATTGACCTCATTCGCAGGACGCTTCCAGTTTTCGCTGGAAAATGCGAACAAGCTTAAGGTTTTCACACCACGCTCGGCTGCGCGCTGGATCACCGCTCTAACGGTTTCAACCCCCGCGCGATGGCCGCGCACACCAGAAAGCCCACGAGCTCGCGCCCAGCGGTTGTTGCCATCCATAATGATAGCAACGTGCAGCGGCAATGCCTCCTCGGAGTGAGAAGGCGTTGCGCCGCCCGGCTGCTTTTCAGGAAGCTGCGGTGACGTCATGGATTCTCTCACCAAAGATCAGTCATAAGTAAGCCAAGCGATGGCCCAGCGGGCAGTACTTGGCTGCCCGCGGCTAAATGAAAACAGGCAATTATACCTGCATGAGATCTTGTTCTTTTGCGGCAAGTGCCTTGTCGATCTCGGCGATGTACTTGTCGGTCAGCTTCTGGATTTCATCTTCGCCCTGGCGCTGATCGTCTTCGGTGATTTCTTTATCCTTGAGCAAAGATTTGAAATCGCCGTTGGCATCGCGGCGCACGTTGCGCACCGCCACGCGTGCGTGTTCCGCTTCGCTGCGGGCTTGCTTGATATAACCTTTGCGCGTCTCTTCAGTCAGCATCGGCATCGGCACGCGAATAACGGTACCGGCACTTGAAGGATTAAGCCCCAGGTCAGAGGTCATAATAGCCTTCTCAATTTTAGGCACCATGCCCTGCTCCCAGGGAACTACTGCCAGCGTCCGCGCGTCTTCCACGTTAACGGAAGCCACTTGGCTTAACGGCACTTGGCTACCGTAATATTCGACGCTAACGGCGTCTAGAATACTGGGATGAGCACGCCCTGTACGAATTTTGTTGAAGTTGCCATTCAGCGCTTCAACACTTTTTTTCATGCGGGAGTCTGCATCTTTCTTAATGTCGTTGATCACGTTGTTACCCTCTGTCTATCAGCGTGCCTTCCTTGCCCCCTACTACCAAATTCAGCAGAGCGCCAGGCTTGTTCATATCAAATACCCGCACCGGCATATTATGGTCACGTACCAGGCAGATCGCGGTCAAATCCATTACACCCAGCTTCTGCTCTAGCGCATCATCATAGGAAAGCTGGTCATATTTTATAGCGTCGGGATACTTCACCGGGTCCTTATTGTACACGCCGTCTACCTTCGTGGCCTTGATAACCACATCGACGTCTACTTCGATACCGCGTAAGCAAGCAGCCGAGTCGGTGGTGAAGAAAGGGTTGCCAGTGCCTGCCGAGAACAGCACCACGTCGCCGGACGTTAAATAGCGGATGGCCGTGCGGCGGTCGTAATGCTCCACCACACCGCTCATGGGAATCGCTGACATGACCCGCGAACGAATATTAGAGCGTTCCAGGGCATCCCGCATGGCCAGTGCATTCATCACCGTTGCCAGCATTCCCATATGGTCACCCGTCACCCGATCCATGCCCGCTTCATTCAGCGCTGCGCCACGGAACAGGTTACCACCCCCAATTACGATCCCCACCTGAACACCAATACCTACCAACTGGCCAATCTCAAGCGCCATGCGATCCAACACTTTCGGATCGATACCAAACTCGTGCTCACCCATCAGTGCTTCGCCTGAAAGCTTCAGCAAAATACGCTTGTACTTTGACTTCGACTTATCAATTTTAGAGGCAGCAGCGGGGGTAGACTCTTGAATATCATGTGACATGGCATCTCTCCTGAGGCAGAACTAGGCACCGGTGGGCGGGGCAGCCCAATTTAGTAGGGGCCGGATACACGAAGGCGTGCGCTCCCGCGCACGCCATCTTTTTACTAGAACCTCTGACCTTAGCGACGGCCAGCCTGTTCCATGACTTCTTTAGCAAAGTCGACTTCTTCTTTCTCGATGCCTTCGCCCACTTCAAAGCGGGTAAAGCTGACCACTTCACCACCGGCCGCCTTCACGAACTCAGCAACGGACTGGTTCGGATCTTTAACGAACGGCTGCTCGGTCAGGCTGTTTTCGGCCAGGTACTTCTTCAAGCGGCCTTCAACCATTTTCTCAGCGATCTGCTCTGGCTTACCGGCCATATCTGGCTGGGCCATGATGATCGCTTTCTCTTTATCCAGCTCTTCCTGAGGCATGTCTGCCGGAAGGGCTACCGCTGGGTTGATCGCGGCAACGTGCATCGCTACGTCTTTAGCGGCTTCGCTGTTACCACCGGTCAGAACGGTCAAAACGCCAATGCGGCCACCGTGAACGTATTCGCCCACCAGACCACCTTCAACCGCGTTGACCACAACGGCACGACGCACACCGATGTTTTCACCGATTTTCTGAACGAGCTGCTCACGGGCAGACTCAAGGTCGCCAGCCATAACAGCCGCCACATCTTCACTTTTCGCCGCAAAGAACGCTTCAGCGATCTTATTGGTAAACGCGATGAAGTTGTCGTCACGGGCAACGAAGTCGGTCTCGGAGTTAATTTCAACCATCACGCCGTAGCTGCCGTCTTCGGCTACACGGGTAACCACTGCGCCTTCTGCTGCAGTGCGGCCCGCTTTCTTCGCGGCTTTAAGACCAGAGCTTTTACGTAGATTCTCGATTGCGACTTCGATATCACCGTCGGTTTCAGTGAGTGCTTTTTTACACTCCATCATGCCAAGACCGGTACGTTCGCGCAGTTCCTTAACCTGGGAGGCGCTGATAGCTGCCATGAGAATTCACCTCGGAAATGGTTCTAGCTGAGAGTTAAACGCGCTACAGAGTATAAGTGCGGTTGATGACCACCGCGACTTACTGTGCAGTGCGCTTGCCGGCGATAAGTAACCGGCGTGTTCGGCCCGCCCGGGCGTACCCAAAGCGGGAAAAAGGGGGCATAAGGCCCCCTCTTAACGCGATGCGGCCTAACTGCCCGCCGCACCTACTGCCCGTATTACTCGGCAGCAGCGTTAGTATCGGCGGAAGCGGCTTCTTCAGTCACTTCAACGAACTCGTCCGGACGACCTTCTTTCGCGCGGTTACAGGCGTCAGCAATTGCTTTCACGTAGATCTGAATAGCGCGGATGGAGTCATCGTTACCCGGGATCACGTAATCAACGCCATCTGGGTTGGAGTTGGTATCTACCACGCCAATAACCGGGATGCCCAGCTTATTGGCTTCGTTGATCGCGATGCGCTCGTGGTCAACGTCGATAACGAACAGTGCGTCCGGCAGGCCGCCCATGTTCTTGATACCACCGATAGAACGCTCAAGCTTATCTTGCTCGCGCGTTGCCATCAGAACTTCTTTCTTGGTCAGCTTATCGAACGTACCGTCTTCGCGCATAACTTCTAGCTCACGCAGACGCTTGATGGACTGACGAATAGTCTTAAAGTTGGTCAGCATGCCGCCCAACCAGCGATGGTTGACGAACGGCTGGCCAACGCGATTCGCTTCTTCTTTGATGATCTTGCTAGCGCTGCGCTTGGTGCCAACAAACAAAATTTTGTTGTTGGATGCCGCCATCTTCTCAATCACATCGACCGCTTCGTTCAGTGCAGGCAGAGTGTGCTCAAGGTTGATGATGTGAATCTTGTTGCGCGCGCCGAAGATGAATTTACCCATCTTCGGATTCCAGTACTTGGTCTGGTGACCGAAGTGAGCGCCTGCTTTCAGCAGGTCACGCATATTAACGTGAGACATGGTAGAACTCCTGAAACTCGGGTTAGGCCTCCACGCACCCCATGGATCCGACCAAAGGCGTCGTTAAACGTCGCCAGCGGCACCCGGGACCATGTGCCGGTGCATGTGTGTTTTCAAGGCTTGCTGTTAAGCAGCGCAGGGGTATCCTTGCTGCTATCAAATTGCCTTCCATCGATCACCCTGCCAGCCAAGAAGCATGGGATGGCGATTGCAGGAAAGCGCGCGGCTTTATACCATAGATCATTGCCAAGATGAAGTCACAGTCCATGTAACGGCTTTACTTCGCCGCTCGCTTTTGCCGTTTATCACTTGCTGTCTACCACTTACTTACGAGCCCACATCGAGAATTCATGAACGTTCCTATTAAGTCGCCTTCTGAAATCGAGAAAATGCGCGAGGCCGGGCGCCAAGCCGCCAGCGCCATTGAAATGATCACTCCGCATATAAAAGCGGGTATCAGCACGGGTGAAATTGACCGTCTGTGTCACGCATATATTGTCAACGAGCTGGGCTCTACCCCAGCGCCGCTTAATTACCACGGTTTTCCTAAAGCCACCTGCACCTCGATTAACCACGTGGTATGCCATGGCATTCCCGATGATGCCAAAAAGCTTAAGAACGGCGACATCATGAACCTGGACATTACGGTCAAAACCGCCGACGGCTATCATGGCGACTCCAGCGTGATGTTCGTGATCGGCGAAACAATCCAGGGCGAGCGCCTGTGCCGGATCACTCAGGAGTGTTTATACAAAAGCATCGAACTCATTAAACCCGGCGTCCGCTTATCAGAACTTGCTCGTGTAATTCAAAAGCATGCCGAAGACCACGGCTACTCCGTGGTGCGCGATTTCTGTGGCCACGGCATCGGCGCTGACTTCCATGAAGACCCGCAGTTCTTACACTACGATGGTTATGCACCGGACGCGGATATCGCGCTGGAAGCAGGCATGTGCTTTACCATTGAACCGATGATTAACGTCGGCGGCTACAAAACCAAGGTTCTGCGCGATGGCTGGACCGCTGTCACCAAAGACCGCAGCCTGTCAGCCCAGTGGGAACACACCCTGCTGGTCACCGAGTCCGGCGTTGACGTGCTAACCGCACGCAGCGACGAAGACTTTAGCTTTCTGAATCGCTGATGCTACTCCACCACTACCGGTTCGAGCCGGACACCGCACTGTATGACCTTGACGCTTTTCGCACCGAGCTTGCAGGGGCACGCTCCCCCGTCGCGCCATTCAAGGCGGCGCTGCGGGAGCTGCAGGCCAGGCTAGATGAACAGTTCCGTGCCGGCGCCGACATTCGCAATCTTGTACGCGGCCGGGCGTGGTATCTTGATCAGCTGCTGGCCATTGCCTGGGCACAGCACACTTGGCCTGATGATAGCGTCGCCCTGGTAGCGGTGGGCGGCTATGGCCGCGGCGAACTGCACCCCCACTCTGATATTGATTTACTGTTTCTACTAGAGCGCGACGACGACACCCCCTACCGGGAGTCGCTGACCGCTTTTATCACTTTTTTATGGGACATCGGCCTGGAGATTGGCCACAGCGTACGCTCCCTCAATGACTGCGTGCGCGAAGCCGAAGCGGATGTCACGGTGATCACCAATCTTCTAGAGTCACGGCTGATTGCTGGCCCCGAATGGCTACGAGAGCAGATGCGCGAGCGGCTTAACGCTGACGACCTTTGGCCTGCCAATCGTTTTTTCGAGGCCAAGTGGCAAGAGCAAATTACCCGCCACTACCGCTACAACAACTCTGAGTATCACTTAGAACCCAACCTTAAAAGCTCACCCGGCGGGCTGCGCGATATTCAAATGATCGGCTGGGTGGCCAAGCGCCACTTTGGCACCGAGCAGTATGCCGACATTGTCGCCAATGGCTTTATGAACGATGCCGAACTTCGCATTCTAAGCCAAGGCCAAGCCTTTTTGTGGCAGGTGCGTTATGCCCTGCACATGCTGACAGGCCGCGCCGAAGACCGGCTACTGTTTGACCATCAGCGCACCATTGCTGAAATGTTCGGTTTCAAAGACACGCCTGAGCGCCTAGCGGTCGAACAGTTTATGAAGCGCTACTACCGGCATGTGACGGCCCTGGCAGGGCTTAATGACATGCTGCTGCAGCACTTTGATGAAGTTATTCTACGCGGCAAAGAATCACTGGAAACGGTGAAGCTAAACGAGCGCTTTGAAATTAAAGGCGGCTACATTCAGGTGCGTTCGCGCAGCCTGTTCCGCGAGCGCCCGGCAGCGATGCTAGAGCTGTTTTTACTGATGGCGAAACACCCTGAGATAGAGGGCGTGCGTGCGGACACCATTCGCTTAATTCGCGACCACCGTCACCAAATTGACGACCACTACCGGGAAGACCCGCGCCACCAGCGGCTGTTTATGGCTATTATTCGCGCACCGGGTAACGTTCCCCGCCAGCTGCGGCGTATGAACCGCTACGGCATTCTCGGTAAATACCTGCCGGAGTTTGGCCGCGCCGTAGGGCTAATGCAGCACGACCTATTTCATATCTACACGGTGGATGCCCACACCCTGCGCTTGTTGAAATTTCTACACGGCTTCCGCAAGCCCGATGCCAAAGGCGACTTTCCTGTGGCCGCCACGCTGATCCACCAACTGCCCAAGCTGGACTTACTCTGGATTGCCGGGCTATTTCACGATATTGGCAAAGGTCGCGGCGGCGACCACTCTGAGATTGGTGCGCGTGATGTTGAGCACTTCTGCAAACGTCACCACGTTTCCCAGCGCGACACCAATTTGGTGAGCTGGCTGGTAGAGCACCACTTATTGATGTCCATGACCGCCCAAAAGCGCGATATCAGCGACCCTGATGTGATCCGCGACTTTGCCCTGGTGGTTCGCGATGAAACCCGCCTAGACTATCTCTATGTGCTCACCGTAGCCGACATCAATGCCACCAACCCCACGCTGTGGAACGGCTGGCGTGCCTCACTGCTCCGCCAGCTCCACGCCGAAACCAAGCGGGCATTACGGCGCGGGTTAAATAACCCGCCTGACAGGGATGACTGGGTACGGGAAACCCGCACCGAAGCCCGCTCTTTATTGCAAACCATTGGGGTGGATAGCCACCAGATCGACCAGCTCTGGGAATCCCTGGGCGAAGACTATTTCCTACAGTACGCACCTAGCGAAATCGTTTGGCAAACCCAGGGCATTCTTGCTCATCAGCCCTCACCGCTGCCCCTGGTGCTGATCAGCGCACCCACCGCAGATATGGCGGAAGGCGGCACCAAAGTATTTATCCATACCCGCTCGGTAGACGACCTTTTTGCCGCCACCGCGGCGGCCATGGAGCAGCTGGGGCTGTCGATTCACGATGCCCGCATTGCCACGTCCCACAATAACTGGACACTAAATACGTTTATCGTGCTTGATAACGTTGGCCAGCCTATTCGTGATCTTGAGCGTATTGAAGAGATGCGCCAGCACTTGGTGGAAGAGCTGGACGATCCAGACGACTACCCAGACATTGTCTCCCGTCACACGCCTCGCCAGCTGAAACACTTCAAGGTGCCTACCGAAGTGTTAATTGAGCAGGACCCAGCCAACGAGCGCACGCTTTTAGAGCTAACCGCGCCCGACCGCCCCGGCCTGCTTGCCCGGGTTGGGCGAATTTTCATGGAGCAGGATATCGCCCTCTCCGCTGCCAAAATTGCCACCCTTGGCGAGCGGGTAGAGGACGTATTCTTTATTACCAATAAAGCGGGTGAGCCACTCACCGATCCAGAGCGCCAGCAGCAGCTACGCGAGCGCTTGATTGAGGTATTAGGGGTTTAATATTTTTTGCAACCCCGGTTAGGTTTGAGCCTACACCGGGGCTTGCCTATAATCGACGGCCTACGCCCGCCAGCCATCAACGGACACGCTATGAACCCTGACTTAAACGCTCTACATCCCTATCCGTTTGAGAAGCTGGCCGCCCTTAAAGCGGCGCTGACGCCACCGGCGGGACTGGAGCACATCCCACTCACCATCGGTGAGCCTCAGCACGCCCCTTACCCAGCGGCGCTTGAAGCCCTGGTGGCCCACCAGCTGGAAATGGCCCGTTACCCAGCCACCAACGGCCTGCCGGCGCTACGCGAGACCATTGCCGCTTGGGCCACCCAGCGCTTTGGCTTAACCGGGCTTGATGCCGAACGCCAGGTGCTGCCGGTGAACGGCACGCGAGAGGCGATTTTTGCTTTCGTGCAGGCAGCTCTCGATCGCAGCCGTCCTGCCAACGTAGCCGTGCCTAATCCGTTTTATCAAATTTACGAAGGCGCCACCCTGCTAGCGGGCGGACAGCCGCTCTACTTAGACTGCACCGCCGAAAACGGCTTTCGCCCGGATTTTTCAGCGGTTGATGCCACGACCTGGCGTGATGTGCAAATCGTGTTTATCTGTTCGCCGGGCAACCCCACCGGCGCGGTAACGCCGCTTGACGAGTTTAAGCAGCTAATTTCCCTGGCAGACGAACACGACTTTATCATCGCCTCTGACGAGTGCTACTCCGAGCTCTACCTGGATGAAAAAACGCCGCCGCCCGGATTACTACAGGCTTGCGCCGAACTAGGCCGCGATGATTACCGCCGCTGCGTTGTGTTTCATTCACTCTCTAAGCGCTCTAACCTGCCGGGGCTGCGCTCTGGCTTTGTCGCGGGCGACGCGGATCTTCTCACGCCGTTTAAGCGCTACCGCACTTACCATGGCTGTGCGATGTCGTTACCGCTCCAGCACGCCTCTATTGCTGCTTGGCAAGATGAAGCCCACGTGCGGGCCAACCGTGATGCCTATCGCGCTAAATTCGGTGCCGTGACGGAGGTGTTAGCGCCAGTGATGGACTTCCCCACCCCAGAGGCCAGTTTCTACCTCTGGCCCGCCGTACCGGGCGGTGATGATATTGCGTTTAGCCAACGGCTTTACACCGAACAGCACGTTAGCGTACTGCCCGGCAGCCTGATGGGCCGCCCCGGGCACAATGGCCACAACCCAGGGGCTGGGCGGCTACGCTTAGCCTTAGTGGCGGAACTTGAGCCAACGCTGGAAGCGGCAAAGCGCCTACGGCAACTGATTGAACTCGGCTAGGAGACTGTATGCTGACGCTCTATATGATCAACACCTGTGATACCTGTCGCAAAGCACGCAAAGCGCTGGACGAGAAAGCCCTGTTGTACAAAACCCATGACCTTCGCAAAGATGGCCTTTCCGCCGCGCTGCTGGAACATATTTTAAATCGCGTCCCCTTGGTAGACGTGATGAACAAACGCAGCAAAACTTGGCGAGAGCTTTCCGACGATGAAAAAAATTACGACGCAAACTCAGCTCGCCAGCTGCTGCTCACCTACCCCACCCTGCTCAAACGCCCACTGTTAGAGCGGGATGATGGCACCATTTTGATAGGCTACCGTGAAGGCGACTACGATAAATTAGGCTAGCGCCCTGACGCATACCCTCCCACTCTCTTCACACTTTTCACGCTCTTAAACACTTAAAGGATGACGCGTTATGCTGAGCTTTGCGCTTGGAATTGGCACTCAAAATACCCAGGGCGACTGGCTGGAAATTTACTACCCGGCTCCGCTGCTTAACCCCGCAGAAAGCTTAGTAGCCACCGCCAAAGAAACGCTGGATGCGCCTACGGGCAATGCACCGGTCAGCTTCTTACCGGAAGATTGCACGCGCTTGGCCAAAGCGTTGGAAGCCGCTGGCCACCCGGAGCAAGCAGAGCTTGCCGAATCACTGGCAGCGAGCCACCGCCCGCTGGTGGCCATGTTTCTGGAGACCGACCAAGCACCGCAAACCGCCCCTGAGGTGTACCTCAAACTCCACCTGCTTTCCCACCGTTTAGTGAAGCCTCATGGGCTGGACCTGACCGGCATGTTCGGCCTGTTACGTAACATTGCCTGGACGAACGAAGGCGCAATCGACATCGAAGAGCTACCCGCCCGCCGCCTAAAAGCACGTTTGGCTGGCCGCGTGCTGTCGGTAGACTGCGTTGATAAATTCCCCAAAATGACCGACTACGTCGTGCCCACCGGCATTCGCATTGGCGACACCTCCCGCGTACGTTTGGGCGCCTACCTGGGTGAAGGCACCACCGTCATGCACGAAGGCTTCGTCAACTTCAACGCAGGCACCGAAGGCCCCGGCATGATTGAAGGGCGCATCTCGGCGGGTGTCATGGTCGGCAAAGGCTCTGATCTCGGCGGGGGCTGCTCGACCATGGGCACGCTTTCTGGCGGTGGCAATATCATCATTAAAGTCGGCGAAGGCTGCCTCATTGGCGCCAATGCCGGTATTGGCATTCCGCTGGGCGACCGCTGCACCGTCGAAGCAGGCCTTTACATTACGGCTGGCTCAAAAGTCACCCTGTTGGACGACCAGGGCCAGGAAGTAAAGACTGTGGCCGCCCGCGAGCTGGCGAGCCAGGATGATCTGCTGCTACGCCGTAACTCGCAAAACGGCCGCATCGAGTGCCTGACCAATAAAAGCGCCATCGCGCTGAACGAGGCACTGCATGCCCATAACTGAGCCTGACGCGCTGTCGCCTACGCTGAAGCTGGCGTTTGATCTACTCGGCCGTGCATCAGTAACGCCAGACGACGAAGGCTGCCAGGACATAATGATCGAGCGCTTAACGGCGCTCGGCTTTCATGTTGAGCAGCTTCCCTTTGGCGATGTGAAGAATTTCTGGGCGGTACGCGGCCACCACGGCCCAGTGCTTGCGTTTGCTGGCCACACCGATGTGGTGCCTAGCGGGCCGCATACCAGCTGGGAGTTTCCGCCCTTCTCACCCTGCATTGATGACCACGGCATGCTGTGTGGGCGCGGAGCGGCCGATATGAAAGGCAGTTTAGCGGCTATGCTGACCGCCGTTGAGCGTTTCGTCACCGCCCACCCCGACCACGATGGCCGCATTGCGTTTTTAATTACCTCCGACGAAGAAGGCCCCGCTGTCGATGGCACCCGTGCGGTGGTGGAACATCTGCGCGAACGCAATGAGCGCCTGGATTACTGCATCGTCGGCGAGCCCTCTTCCACGGCCCGCTTGGGGGATGTCATTAAGAACGGTCGCCGTGGTTCGCTGGGTGGCGTCCTACATGTTAAAGGTGTGCAGGGCCACGTGGCCTATCCGCACTTGGCGCGCAACCCGATTCATCAAGCGATGCCAGCTCTAGATGCTCTAACAAATGAGCACTGGGATGCGGGCAACGACTTCTTCCCCGCTACCAGCTTTCAAATTTCTAACTTCCGGGCAGGTACCGGGGCGACTAATGTGATCCCGGGCGACGTCGAAGTAGTCTTCAACTTCCGCTACTCCACCGAAGTCACCCACGAAACGCTACGCGCTCGCACTGAAGCGATTTTGGATCAGCATGGCCTTGAGTATCATATCGACTGGACGCTCAACGGCGAGCCGTTTTTAACCGCCGAAGGCAAGCTGGTGGATGCCGCGATTCGCGGAGTAGAAGCTGTCACCGGCGAACGCCCTAAGCTCTCTACCAGCGGTGGCACCTCCGATGGCCGCTTTATCGCCACCCTTGGCGCCCAGGTCGTCGAGCTCGGCCCGCTCAACGACACGATTCATAAAGCCAATGAGCGCGTGCTCGCCAGCGACCTAGATACGCTAAGCCGCATCTACGAGGCCACTCTTCAAGCGCTGCTAACGACCAACGAGGTAAGCGTATGATGGAGCGGTTTCCAGATATTGAGGTGTACCTTGCACAGGTCACCCTGGATGACATTAATGCATGGCTGCAGGATGCGCTGAACGCCCCGCCGCTTAGCCCCGCAGGCAAAGGCAAGTGGAACACCCGTGGTCAGCATGAAGGGGAGGCAGTGCCTGTGTTGTTAGTAGACCGCGCCGCCGACGGGTTTGCCAGCCTGTGGTTTGATAGCCACCACACGCCGTGGCATACCGATCAAGAGTGCGCCCAGCACGCCGCCGAAGCGCTACAAATTGAGGTACGCTGCTCGCTAGGTGGTTGGCACCCAGGCGATGACCCTGACCGCTTCTGGCAAGTGTTGCCAGGGGGGCAAGAAAAGGCCATTGAGTGGCCCGATTCAGGTCGCTAAACGCACAAGACCCCGCCGAAGCGGGGTCTTGTCTTTCCAGCCATTAACAATGGCAGTGTTACTTAACCATCACTACTCGATAATCGCTACTCGATAATACTGACATCATCCGCCTGCAGGCCACGGTCATTCTTGATCACGTGATAGCGAACAATCTGACCTTCGGCGAGCATACGCGGCCCACGGCCACGAATTGCACGAAAGTGAACAAACACGTCTTCGCCGTTATCGCGAGTAATAAAACCGTATCCTTTATTGGTATTAAACCACTTCACCTCTCCCTCTTCGCGGCCATCATTGGGGTCGATGATATCTTCCTCTTCCTCATCATCTTCCACCATAGGCGCCGCCTGGGGCTGGCGGGGTGCGGGCTGTGCACGGGCTATATCTGCTTTTACCACCATAGGTGGCGCCAGGGCAGCAGCGGCTAAAGTACCGATAAACAGCACGGCAAAACAACCCAACGCGACGGCAATATAAGCACCATTAATACCCGCCGCTAACAACTGTTCAGCCAGCAACGCATCCGTTAAATGAACAATCCCCGCCAGCAGCAGCGGCGTGGGGGCGGCAAGTAAGACACTGATGAAGAAACAGCGAAAAACAACTTTTGGATTCATAGATAATAAAAGCTCTCTTGTTGTATGGGTAACAGACGAAGGACAATACTCGGACTACAAGGCCCATTCCTAACAGTACCGAGCATACTACACAAGGTGACGATGTTATCATGACAAACGACTTATCGCCCGCTGAGCTAACTCAACGTTTTGAATCTTTAGAGAGTCGCTTAGCGTATCAAGAGCATTGGCTGGACACTCTTGACCAAGCGGTTGCCCAGCAAGAGCGCCGTTTAGAAAAACTGGAGCAGCTAAGCGCCCTAATGCGCGAACGCCTTCGCGAGCAGCATCAGGCGCTACAAGCAAGCGACTCCCAAGGCTCCTCTCGCCCAGAAGATGAAATACCGCCCCACTACTAATACTCACTGGCTAATACTCACTGGCTAATACTCACGGACGATCATCCCAGCTCGCAGGTCGTTGCCGTTGGTTTAGTTTTAAACGTTGTTTAACACATCGGCAGGGCTGACGCTTTCCAAACCGAAGGCCTCTGCCACCGCTTGATAGGTGATATTGCCATTGTGCACGTTAAGCCCCGGCAAGAAATGGGCGTCATCCTTAAGCGCTTGCTGCCATCCTTTATTTGCTAGCGCCAGCACAAAGGGGAGCGTGGCATTCGTTAGCCCCAAGGTGGATGTACGCGCCACTGCGCCCGGCATATTGGCCACACAGTAGTGAACAATGCCATCCACCATGTAGGTTGGCTCAGCGTGAGTGGTGGGCCTGCTGGTTTCAAAACAGCCGCCCTGATCAATAGCCACATCTACCAGCACGCTGCCGGGCTGCATGTCGGCCAGCATAGCGCGGGTGATTAACTTAGGCGCCGCTGCACCTGGGATAAGCACGGCGCCGATGATCATATCGGACATTTTAACCGCGTCATCCAGAGCATCTGCCGTTGAATAAACCGTTTTGATACGCCCTTGGTAACGGTCATCCAACACCTCTAAACGGGCAATGGACTTTTCCAGAATGGTTACCTCTGCCCCTAAGCCTAACGCCATGCGCGCAGCGTTTTCACCCACTACGCCACCGCCAATCACGGTCACCTTGCCAGGTGCCACCCCCGGCACGCCGGGCAAAAGCACCCCTGAACCGCCCTGGGCTTTCTCTAAGCTATGTGCGCCGGCCTGAATTGCCATACGGCCCGCCACGGTGCTCATCGGCGCCAGTAGCGGCAAGCCTCCCCTTCCATCCGTAATCGTTTCATAAGCAATGCAGGTAGCGCCGCTCGCCATCAGAGCCTGGGTCAGCTTTTTCTCAGCGGCTAAATGAAGGTAGGTAAATAAGGTGTGATTAGACGTTAGCCGGGCGACCTCCTCCGGCTGAGGCTCTTTTACTTTAAGAATCAGCTCAGCGTTTTGCCATAGCGCTTCTACATCAGCCTCAATCGTTGCACCCGCGGCCTCATAATCGCTATCGCTAAACCCTGCTCCTTCACCCGCTCCCGCCTGCACCCACACTGTATGACCACGCCCTGCCAATTCGCGCACACCGGTAGGGGTAAGCGCCACTCGATATTCGTGATTTTTAATCTCTTTGGGGATAGCGACTTGCATTAGATATTCTCCTGGCTTGGGCTTTATATAAACGATCCAGACTTCATTACAGCACAGCTAACGTCGTCTACCAGCACCAAAAAGGAAAACAAAAAAAACGCCGCTAAAGGCGTTTTTTATAGAAAAATCTAGCGCTTAAAAAGCTTAGACAAAAAAATCATCGCTAATTTTCAATTTCCGACGCTGCCACCAGCGCACCTCCGTAAATACGCTGATACTCGTCGGGCAGCCGCTTGGGGCGACCGCTAGAAAGAGCAACGCAAGCGAACCGGGTACGCGCATTCAGCAGCGTTTTACCATCGCTTACACGCTTAAGCTGGAAGCGTCGGGTAAGGCTAAAGCGTCCATCGCTGGCAACAATCCATGTCGCCAGCTGCAGATGGTCGTTTACAAAACCAGGCGCCAGATAGTCCAGCTCATGGCGATGCACGACCATCGCTCGGTCAAGCGCACGATAACGCTCAAGAGAAAGCCCCAACGCCTCGGAGTGGGCCCAGCTCACTTGTTCAACCCAGCGTAAATACTCGCCGTTATTGACATGCTGGTAGGCATCAATCGCCTCGTGGGTCACGTGGATATCGATCACAAAAGGATCCGGCAACGCCCACTCCATTGACTCCTCCTTGCTTTATTGCCCTACACTATTGCTCTACACCAGTAGCCTGCTGGAAGGCTTAATCACGGAACACTCGCACGCCTAACGCTTTCAGATACGAGGTTTCAGGAATAGCCGGATGCACTGGATGGTCAGGCCCCTGGTGGCCCTGGAAAATCACCTGGCCGTGACGATCTTGGTGGCGCACCGCACCGCGCACTACGTCAACCAAGCGCTCAGGCGCGAGGTGCATGGAGCACGAGGCTGAAAGTAACAAGCCGTCGCGACCCAATAAGCGCATCGCTTCACGGTTTAAGCGGGCATACGCGCGCTCACCATTGGGAATGTCTTTGCGTTTTTTGATAAACGCAGGCGGGTCAAGAATCACCACGTCGAACTGTTCGCCGTCGGCTTTCAGCGCCGCTAGGGCCTCAAACGCATCGCCCGCACCCACCGCGACCTGCTCCTGCACACCGTTTAGCTCGGCGTTACGCGCCACTTGATCAAGCGCTGGGGCCGAGGAGTCGATGCACAGCACCTCAGTCGCACCGCTGACTGCCGCCTGCACACCCCAGCCTCCCACATAACTGAATACGTCCAGCACCCGCTTACCCGCCACTTGGCTATTTAGCCATGCGCGGTTAACCCGGTGATCAAAGAACCATCCGGTTTTCTGGCCGTTAAGTACCGGCACTGCAAACTGCACGCCGTTCTCTTCCAGCAGCACTTCATCGGGCAGTATGCCTTTCACAACTTCAACGTGAGCTTCCAGGCCTTCCTGACGACGGCCACCCGTATCGTTACGGAAGACAATGGCACTGGGCTTAATAACTTTTTCCAGGGCGTCGACAATATCTTCCGCCAGTGCCTGCATACCCGCTGTATTAAGTTGCACCACGACCACATCGCCAAAACGGTCAATCACCAAGCCCGGTAGCAGATCACCTTCACCGTGAATCAAACGGTAAAACGGCTTATCAAACAGACGTTGGCGTAGGGCCAACGCTTGGTTAAAGCGGTGTATAAACAACGAACGGTCTAAACGCATTTCCGGGTCGCGAGACATCACGCGCGCACAGATGAGCGAGTGCGGATTAACGTAGGCCACCCCAAGGGTTTTACCGTTCGATGCTTCAATGAGTGCAGGCTCACCTGCGGCAAAATTTTTCAGCGGCGTCTCTTTGATATCTACTTCGTTAGAGTAGATCCATAGATGGCCCGCTTTTAGGCGGCGATCGGCATCTTTATTCAGGCGCAGGCGTTGAGTCACAACAATCTCCAAAAGAGCAATCTCACAAAGCACATAGGCTCTGAAAGCACAGACAAACAGTAAAAAAAGCGGTCGTTAACGCTGACAGCCGGGACAAAACACACTAGCGCGCTGACCAAGGGTAATGCGTCTAAGCTCCGTGCCACAGCGCAGGCAGGGCTGCCCATGGCGCCCGTACACATTGAGTTGCTGGGCAAAGTAGCCCGGCTCACCCTGGCCGCTAACAAAATCACGCAGTGTCGTGCCGCCCTGGGTAATCGCCGCCGCCAATACGTCTTTAACCGCAGTAGCAAGCGCCTGATAACGCGCTAGGGAGATACGCCCTGCCGCGCGACGCGGGTCAATACCCGCCATAAACAGTGCCTCGGCTGCATAGATATTACCCGCGCCAACCACCACGCGGTTATCCATCAAAAAGGGCTTCACCGCAACGCGCTTATTACGTGACGCGTTATATAACCAGCGGCCGTTAAACGCGTCGCCTAACGGCTCTGGCCCAAGGTGTGCCAAGCGTTTATCTAGGCTGCCATCACCCTGCTGCCAATCAACAAAACCAAAGCGGCGTGGGTCGTGATAACGCAGCACGTAACCCGAGGTAGTCACCACGTCCACATGATCATGTTTTTTCGGCAAATCCCCCACGCGAGCGATGCGCAAGCTGCCCGACATGCCTAGGTGCCACAATAGCGTGGCACCCCCTTCAGGCACTACCAAGGGGATTTGTAAGTACTTGGCCCGGCGTTTTAACACACCAACCCGCGCCCCTACCAGTCGCTCAGCAAGATCATCAGGCACGGGTACACGAAGACGCGGCTGGCGAACAAGCACTTCACTGATCTCCTGCCCTTCCAAATAGGGGGCAATACCGCGTCGTGTCGTTTCAACTTCAGGCAATTCGGGCATGATGAAAGCCTATGATGACAGCACAATGACAACGGCCCTGGCAGTGACGTTGCCACTCCTTACTGACGCAAAAGTGGCACGCCCTAACAGAGACGCTAACAAGCAGACATGCAAAAACCCGGCTTGGGGCCGGGTTTTTCAACAGGCGCTCGCCTGCAGTGAAAGCCGATCATCGTAACCGTGATTACTTGATCTTGGCTTCCTTGTAGATAACGTGCTTACGGACGACCGGGTCGTATTTCTTGAATTCGAACTTATCCGGTGTGTTCCGCTTGTTCTTATCAGTGGTGTAGAAGTGGCCTGTACCGGCACTAGACACCAACTTGATCTTATCGCGCATGGTTTAACTCTCCCAAAAGTGCTTAGCCAAAAGCTGGCTTAGATCGCGTCGCCGCGCTTGCGGATATCAACCAGAACCGACTCGATACCTTTCTTGTCAATAATACGCATACCTTTAGAGGAAACGCGCAGTTTGACGAAGCGGTTTTCAGCTTCAACCCAAAAACGATGGGTGTGCAGGTTCGGCAAGAAACGACGACGTGTCTTACGCTGGGAGTGAGAAACGTTATTTCCAGTTACCGGACGCTTGCCGGTAACCTGACATACTTTGGACATGAGAGCCTCCAACCACTTGGCGAGTTGTTCAAAACTGTCGGGCAAACCGGAGCAGGGAAGGAGTCGACGCCGTTAACCGCCAAGCTTTACCCAAATCCGTTATTCAACCCAAGTTTAAAGGTGGCACTTTATACCAGAGCGCCTAGCCACCGGCAAGGAAAACCGCCCAAAAAGGCCAAAAAAGACGTTTTTTGGTCAGTTTACTTAGACAAGCAACCAAAACCTTAAGGCCATTGTGTCGCTTATCTTTTTTATAGCCAGCCGCGCTCGGCAAATGAAACCACATCACCGTCACCCACCACAAAATGATCAAGCACCCGCACATCGAAGAGTGCAAGAGCATCTTTTAAGCGTTCGGTGATACGTCGATCAGCATCGCTTGGCTCAGCAACACCCGATGGGTGGTTGTGTGCCAGGATGACAGCACCTGCGTGCAATTCTAACGCACGCTTGGCAACTTCGCGGGGGTAAACGGACGCGCTGTCTAGGGTACCGCGAAACAGGGATTCATAGCGAATAATTCGGTGCTGGGTATCCAAAAAAAGCACTGCAAACTCTTCATGTCCTAAATGGCGCAGCTGGGAACTGAGATAGTGGCGTACCAGCGCAGGTGAAGTTAGCGCGTTACCACGCGCCAGTTGACTCGCCAAATGGCGCCTGGAAAGCTCAAGCGTTGCCTGTAATTGAGCAAACTTCGCGCTACCCAGCCCCCTAGCCGCACAGAACTGCGTTTGATCGGCCTCAAGCAGCTGCCTTAACCCACCAAAACTGCTCAGCAGATCCCGCGCCAAATCCACTGCCGAGCGTCCTTTAACGCCTACACGCAGAAAAATCGCCAACAGTTCGGCATCTGAAAGTGCCTGGGCGCCCATGTTTAACAGTTTCTCTCTTGGTCGCTCACCTTCTGGCCAATGATTAATCCCCATCCACGCCTCCCTGCTTGTTAGTTTAAAACCCCTCGACCACCAACATCTCACTATAACTAGCTTTTATACTCTCTGCCGGAGCATGCCAAAATAATCAGTCAAATGGTATGGTAAGCCTCTTTACGAACGTCACACTGGACTGCCCGCCATGGCTTCACTTCCGCTATCTTCTTTATCGTCGCTTACCGGCAAACGCCTGCTGCTAGGCGTTAGCGCGGGTATCGCGGCCTATAAAAGCGCGCTACTTGTTCGCTTATTCAAGCAAGCGGGCTGCGAGGTACGCGTGGTAATGACCGAGGGCGCCCAAGCCTTTATCACGCCGCTAACCCTGCAGGCGCTCTCCGGGGAGCCTGTGCGCACTTCACTGCTAGACCCCGAAGCCGAAGCTGGCATGGGCCATATTGAATTGGCCCGCTGGGCAGACGCCGTGGTTATTGCCCCAGCTACCGCCGACTTAATCGCCCGTTTAGTGCATGGCATGGCGGATGACCTGCTAACCACGCTGTGCCTAGCCTCTGAAGCACCCAAGCTGATCGCCCCTGCGATGAACCAGGCCATGTGGCGCCACCCTGCCACCCAGCGCAATGTGGCGCAGTTAGCCAGCGATAGCTGGCAACTGATTGGCCCAGCGGCTGGGGATCAAGCCTGCGGAGATGTGGGCCCAGGCCGAATGAGCGAGCCAGAAGAGATTTTTAACGCGCTAGCTCAGCACTTTTCGCCTCCCGTCAAAGCGTCTGGCGAAATATCCAGCCGTGCACCACATATTGTGATTACCGCAGGCCCTACTCGAGAGGCGCTGGACCCAGTGCGCTACTTGTCGAACCACAGCTCAGGCAAGATGGGCTATGCACTAGCCGCTGAAGCAGCAGCGCAAGGCGCACGGGTCACGTTAATCAGCGGCCCGGTGAATCTACCCACCCCCCAAGGCGTCGCACGCATTGACGTGGAAACAGCGCTTCAGATGCACCAAGAAGCGCTGCGCTTAGCGCCACAGGCAGCGCTGTTTATTGGCTGTGCAGCGGTTGCCGACTACCGCGCCGAAAGCGCTGCCGTGCATAAAATCAAAAAAACCGACGATAACGACACGCTTACCCTTACGCTGATTAAAAACCCTGACATTATTGCCGAGGTCGCTGCACTGCCCAACAGCCAACGCCCCTTTGTGGTGGGCTTTGCCGCTGAAACCCAGGATGTACCGCGCTACGCAAACGACAAGTTGCAGCGCAAGGGGCTAGATATGATCGTTGCCAATGATGTTTCCCAGCAGGGTCTCGGCTTTGGCAGCGACGACAACGCGGCCCTGCTCCTTTGGCGGGCAACCTCTGGCACTGAGCAGTTGGCAGCGCCGCCGCAAACTAAAAAAGCGCTGGCGACCCTCATCATTCGCCAAGCGCTGACGCTACTCCCCCCTCAACCCTCCGGAGCATTATCATGAGCAGCCCCCGCCCACGCCTGCAGTGCAACGTATTAGATGATCGCCTGCTCGACTACCTGCCCTCCTACGCCACGGCAGGCTCTGCGGGGATGGATCTACGGGCACTGTTAGATGAACCGCTAACCCTTGCCCCCGGCGACTGCGAACTCGTGCGCACTGGCCTTGCCATCTATATTGAAGACCCAAGCCTTGCAGGCATGATTCTGCCCCGCTCGGGCTTGGGCCATAAGCACGGCATTGTGCTGGGCAACCTAGTGGGGCTGATTGACTCCGACTACCAGGGAGAGCTGATGATCTCGGTGTGGAACCGTGGTCAAACAAGCTTTACGCTGGCGCCTTTCGAGCGTCTCGCGCAGTACGTGCTGGTGCCCGTGATCCAGGCAGACCTTGCCATTGTGGAAACCTTTGAAGACTCCACTCGCGGCACTGGCGGCTTTGGAAGTACAGGCCGTCAATAGACAGCCCGTCCACTCAGCGCTTATTAAGGCCCGCTTCTCAAGGACTGACCATGACCGTACCTGCCTCCATCTTTCGCGCTTATGACATCCGCGGCATTGTCGATAGCACGCTCAATGAAGCCACCACTGAGCTGATTGGTCGCGCCATCGGCTCGGAGGCCGCTGCCCGCGGCGAACATACGGTGATTGTTGCCCGGGATGGGCGGCTTTCTGGGCCACGTCTGCAAGCGGCGCTGATGCGTGGCCTGCAAGCCGCTGGGCGGGATGTCATTGATATCGGCATGGTACCCACGCCGGTGCTCTACTTTGCGACCCACACGCTGCCTGAGAGCAGCTCTGGCGTGATGTTAACTGGCAGCCATAATCCGCCTGATTACAACGGTTTTAAAATTGTCCTGGCGGGGGAAACACTCTCAGGCGACGCCATCACCGCGCTCTACGAGCGGATACAAGCCGGCGACTTTACCCACGGCGAAGGCAGCGTGCGAGCGCATGATCTACGCGCCGCCTATTTGGCGCGTATCCTCAGTGACGTGCACGTAGAGAGGCCGCTGAGCGCCGTGGTGGACTGCGGGAACGGCGTCGCGGGGGAGCTAGGCCCAGCGCTTATTGAGCGGCTGGGTGTTACCACTACACCGCTATTCGCTGAGATTGACGGCCACTTTCCCAATCACCACCCCGACCCTGGCAAGCCTGAAAACCTTCAGGATTTAATCCACCATGTGCAACAAACCGGCGCCGATATTGGCCTCGCGTTTGACGGCGACGGCGACCGCTTAGGGGTTGTCACACCCAGCGGCCGCATGATCTATCCCGATCACCTGCTAATGTTATTTGCAACTGACATGCTATCGCGCACCCCCGGTGCCAAGGTGATCTTCGATATCAAATGCACCGGCAACCTAGCCAAAGTCATCAGTAAAGCAGGCGGCGAACCCGAAATGTGGCGCACCGGCCACTCACTCATTAAAGCGCGCATGCGGGAAACAGGCGCTGAGCTGGGTGGTGAAATGAGTGGGCATATCTTTTTCAAAGAGCGCTGGTATGGCTTTGACGACGGCCTCTATGCCGCCGCCCGCCTGCTGGAAATTTTAGCGCGGTATCCTGGCAGTGCCGACGCGCTGTTTGATCAATTTCCACAAGATGTGGGCACACCCGAGATCAACATCACGGTACCAGACGAAGAAAAATTTGCCATTGTCGAGAAGCTTGCTCGTGAAGGCAACTTCGGCGAAGGTGTCAGAACCACGCTGGATGGCATTCGCGTCGACTACCCCGACGGCTGGGGGTTATGTCGCGCGTCCAACACAACGCCAGCTCTAGTGCTGCGCTTTGAAGGCAAAGATGCCACGGCACTTACCCGTATCCGCGAACGCTTTGCCCAAGCGCTGGCAGCGGTTTCACCAGCGCTTAAGATTCCTGAAACCCCAGCACAATGAGCGCACCTTTAGAACGCAATAAAATAAAACAGCAAATTACCTAGCAGCGATTAAAAAAAGCAAAGGGATAACGTCATGAGTTCAGCAAGCCGCGACCCACAGGTCGTTGTGGAGGTGCTGTCAGAAGCCCTCCCCTATATCCAACAGTTTTCCGGTAAAACCGTAGTGGTTAAATACGGCGGCAACGCCATGACCGAAGATACGCTGATGGACTCTTTCGCCCGCAACATCGTCCTGATGAAAGAGGTCGGCATTAACCCTGTCGTTGTCCACGGTGGCGGCCCACAAATTGGCAGCCTGCTGGAAAAGCTCAATATCGAATCGCGCTTTGTTAATGGAATGCGTGTCACCGACTCCCAAACCATGGACGTCGTGGAAATGGTACTGGGCGGCCTGGTAAACAAAAGCATCGTTAACCTGATTAACCAAAGCGGCGGCAAAGCGATTGGATTAACCGGGAAAGACGGCGCGCAAATTCGCGCACGCAAGCTCAAGGTTGAACATCAAAGCCCCGAGATGACGGCACCGGAAATTATCGATATCGGTCATGTGGGCGAGGTAGAAGCAATCTCTACCGACCTGATCGAGATGCTCGCGGCTCGCGACTTTATTCCGGTTATTGCGCCCATTGGCGTTGATGCCGAAGGGCATAGCTACAACATTAACGCCGACCTGGTGGCTGGCAAGCTAGCTGAAGCGCTAAGCGCTGAAAAGCTGATGCTCTTAACAAACGTCGCAGGCCTGATGAATAGTGAAGGCGAGGTGCTTACCGGCCTTACCACTGCCCAAGTTGATGGCTTAATTGCTGACGGCACCATTTATGGCGGCATGCTACCCAAAATACGCTGCGCGTTAGACGCCGTGAAAGGGGGAGTAAACAGTGCCCATATCATTGATGGCCGCGTTCCCCACGCGGTTTTGCTGGAAATCTTTACCAACGCTGGGGTAGGCACCCTCATCACAGACGCAGAATAACCGCGACGGAGGGCTTAACGTCATGAGCGACGACCAGAAACCGCACCGCCGCGAGCAAATTCTGCACGCACTGGCCATTATGCTGGAAGAGGACAGCGGCAAGCGAATTACCACCGCCGCCCTGGCCCGCCAAGTAGGGGTCTCGGAAGCGGCGCTTTACCGCCACTTTCCCAGTAAGGCACGCATGTTTGAGGGGTTGATCGACTTCATCGAAGAGAGCATTTTTGCACGTATTACCCGCATTCTGGAGGACATACCCGAGGCCGTGGGCCGCAGCGGCACTATGCTAGCACTGCTGCTTGGGTTTGCTGAGAAGAACCCGGGGCTTGCCAGGGTGCTTGGTGGCGACGTACTGACCGGCGAAACCGCACGCTTACGCCAGCGGGTTCACCAGCTGTTTGAACGCCTGGAAACCCAGCTTAAGCAGGTGCTAAGGGAGGCCGAGATTCGGGAAGGCACGCGCACGACCATTCCCGCTTCAGCTGCCGCCAACCTGCTGATTGCTCACGTAGAAGGGCGTATCTCCCAATATGTGCGCAGCGACTTTAAACGCCTGCCCACTGAATATTGGGAAGACCAGTGGGCGATGCTTTCTAGCCAACTGCTACGGGAAACGGTGCAGCCTGCCTAGCAGATAAGCATTCACGCATCAAAAAACCCCGAAGGTAGTACCTTCGGGGTTTTTTATGACTACGTCGACTACGACCACATCGACTTTACGCGGCTAACGCCTCACCCATTTTCTGACGCAGCTTTTTCATTGCGTTCTTTTCGAGCTGTCGAATACGCTCAGCGCTCACGCCGTATATGTCGGCAAGATCGTGAAGCGTTGCTTTATCGTCGGTCAACCAACGACGCTGCAAAATATCCCGTGAGCGCTCATCCAGATCTTTCAGCGCCAACTGAAGACGACGCGTGGAGTCCTCTTCAAAGTCGCTATCTTCAATCTGTGATGCTGGATCTGCCGAGGCATCGTCTAGAAAGAAGGCAGGCGCTTGATACGTGCTCTCGTCATCTTCACCGGGAGAGGCATCATAGCCTGCATCAAACGCCGAAAGACGGCCCTCCATATCACGAACAATCTCCGGCTTAACATCGAGGTCTTTAGCAATTGCGCTGACTTCGTCGTTATTCAGCCAGGATAACCGCTTTTTAGCACTGCGCAGGTTGAAGAACAGCTTACGCTGCGCTTTGGTGGTGGCGATTTTTACAATTCGCCAGTTGCGCAGTACAAACTCGTGAATTTCTGCTTTGATCCAGTGCACGGCAAACGACACCAAACGCACACCCTGATTAGGATCAAAGCGCTTAACAGCCTTCATCAAGCCGACGTTACCCTCTTGGATCAGATCCGCCTGGGGTAAGCCATAGCCTGAGTAACTGCGGGCAATGTGCACAACAAAACGCAAGTGCGAAAGCACCAGACGGCGTGCAGCTTCGAGATCCCCTTCATCGTGGAGGCGGAATGCGAGCTCACGCTCCTCCTCAACACTGAGAACAGGAATACCGTTTACCGCTTGAATATAGCCGCCCAGGTCATGGCCTGGAGAAAGCTGTCCCACCGGTATAAGACTAGTGCTCATGTTCAGGTGGTCTCCCTTGTAACCAATCGTGGAAACGTACTGGCGTGGTGGGCCGATACGTTGTGTGTTACCTACTAAGACTTTAGCCTAAGCATAAGGTTCAGGCGAGCGATACCGTACGTGTTTACGCTGTGCACCGCACCCTTATAAAAACAGGGGTGGTAATTCCCGTTTATGCCCACATAACAATAACAACTATAGCGGTGAGTAATACGCTGGTAGCCATTAAAAAGTGATTAGCGTGGACGAATACTGGAAAGGTGTCGCGTAACGGCCAGCCATGCGCCTAACCAGCCCAATAGTGTACTGCAAGATAGCAGAATTGTAGACCCCGCCACGTCTAATTGCGGCAAGACAAAATTAGCGCCATAGCTTGCCGCCAATGCTGCTACAGGCATCGCTAGCCAGTGGTTACCAAGCCCTAGCAATCCTAACGCTAACAAACCGCCGCCAAAGCCATACCAGGCGCCACTGTACAAAAAAGGCCGCCGGACAAACGCATGGGTGGCGCCAATCAGCATAACCACTTCGATTTCCCGCCGACGGCTCTCAACAGCAAGCCGTATTGTATTGCCGACTACCAACAATACCCCTAGCCCGAACAATGCCCCGAGCGCAAGCGCAACACGGCGGCCAAGGTTAGCCAAGTGGCGCAGGCGCTCCACCCAGGCTAAATCAAGGCGCACTTCGTCCACCCCAGTAAACGTTTCAAGCCGCTGGGCCAATTGATCCATGGCAATGGGGTCAACGCTTTGCGGGTAAATCACAATGCTGGCGGGCAGCGGGTTATCTTCAAGCCCGGCCAAGGCGTCATCTAACCCTAGCGACTGTTGAAACTCCGCCATACCCTCTTCTGCGCTGATCAAGCGGGTTTGCATAACATCGTCTTCTGCGCCAACCGCCTCCTCAATACGCGCCGCCTGTGCAGCATCTACAGCAGTTTCCAGGTACACGGTTAACGTGGCGCTCTCTTCTAGCTCCGCATCCAACAGCTTAGCGCTATCAAGCGTGAGCCACAGGGCGGCGGGCAGCACCAGGGCAATGGCAATGGCCAGCATCGTTAGCAGATTACCCACCGGGTGGCGCACCAGCCGGTAGAGGCTATCGAAAGCCATGGCCCGGTGGTGGCGCCCCCATGCACGAAGCCGACTGGTAAAGCGCGTTTGCTGTGAACGCGCGCCGCGCCGCTCAGCAGGCGGCTCACTGGGCCGCTTCGCCGCTTGACGTTGACCTTTGGGCGCCGCGCCTTTCGTGCGGGGTGTCACGGCACGCTTCATACGGCCCCCTCGTCAGCAATTAATCGCCCATCGCGCAGGCGCAAAATGCGGTGACGCAGCCGGGCGATCAGCGCCAAGTCGTGGCTGGCGATCATCACCGTCGTGCCGATTCGATTGAAATCCTCAAACAGCGCCATAATGTCAGCAGAGAGCTGTGGATCCAGGTTACCGGTGGGTTCGTCAGCAAGCAGTAAAGCAGGCTTATTGACCACTGCGCGGGCAATACCCACCCGCTGCTGCTCGCCACCGGAAAGCTCTACCGGCAGCGCTTTTTCACGGTGTAAAAGCCCTACTTTATCAAGCGCGGCGCGTACCCGCCGCGCCGCTTCACGGGGTTCTACCCCCTGAATTTCCAGGGGCAGCGAAACATTGTGGTAAACGCTACGATCGAATAGTAGCTGGTGATCCTGAAAGACCACGCCAATTTGTCGACGATAAAACGGCACCTGGCTAGGGTGTAACTGGGCGATATCGTGCCCAGCCACTACCACACGACCACGGCTGGGCTTTTCAAGGCGCATAATCAGCCGTAGCAGCGAGCTTTTACCTGCACCGGAGTGGCCGGTAAGAAACACCATTTCTCCTCTCGCAACGCGAAAGTTGAGGTGCGCCAGCGCGTCAAAGCGCCCTCCATAGCGCTTTCCCACATGTTCAAAAGCGATCATCCGCGACTATCGTCCCCTTGCTGGTCAAACAGCGCTGTGACGAAGTCATTGGCATCAAAGGGGCGCAGATCATCTATCCCTTCACCAACACCGATAAAGCGAATCGGCGTTTCCAGCTGTTTAGCCAAAGCAAAGATAATCCCCCCCTTGGCAGTACCATCCAGCTTGGTAAGCGTAATACCGCTGATGGGCACGGCTTCGTTGAAGGTGCTGGCCTGGGAAATGGCGTTTTGCCCGGTACCCGCATCCAGCACTAGCATCACCTCGTGAGGGGCTGTTGTATCTAGCTTCTGCATGACACGGTGGACTTTTTTCAGTTCTTCCATCAGGTGGCTTTTGTTGTGCAGCCGCCCAGCGGTGTCGGCAATCAGTACGTCCACACCGCGCGCTTTTGCCGCCGCCACTGCGTCGTAAATCACCGAAGCGCTATCGGCTCCGGTGTGCTGGGCAATCACCGGCACGCTGTTACGTTCGCCCCATACCTTAAGCTGCTCTACTGCCGCTGCGCGGAAGGTATCGCCCGCGGCCAGCATGACGCTTTTACCTTCACGCTGGAAACGCTGAGTCAGCTTGCCGATGGTCGTGGTTTTACCCACCCCATTGACCCCTACCACTAAGATAACAAAGGGACCATCACTCTCTTTTTCAAAGCTAAGCGGTGTGGCCACCGGCGACAGCATGGCCGCCAGCTCCTCCTGCAAACCGCGATACAGCGCTTCAGGGTTGTTTAACTCTTTGCGTGATACCCGAGCCTCAAGCCGCTCGATAATCTCGCTGGTGGCCTCAATCCCCACATCGGCCATGAGCAGTTGAGTCTCTAGGTCTTCAAGCAGCTCGTCGTCTATCTGCTTTTTACCTAAAAACAGATCAGCGATGCCGTCGGTAAGATTGGCACGTGTTTTACCCAGGCCTGACTTAATGCGGGCAAACCAACCCTTTTTGTCACCTTGTTCGGCCACCGGCTTTTCTTGCAAGGCCGGTTTAGGCGCGGGTGTCGATTCTGGTTCTGGTTCTGGTTCTGGCTCTGGCTCTGGCTCTGGCTCTGGCTCTGGCTCTGGCTCTGGCTCTGGCTCTGGCTCTGGCTCTGGCTCTGGCTCTGGCTCAGCATCCGGGATAGGCGCTACCGGCTCAATCCTCGCTTCTGTAGGGGCTGGTTTTTCTGCAGTAGTTGGCTGCTCATCATTTAGAGGATCTGGCTCAGCGGGAGCATCCATCGGCGCTTGCTGATCATGCTGCTCTAAGGGCTGTTGATTTTCTTGCTGCTCCTGCTGGGAGTCGTGCTTTTTCTTACGCTTGAAAAAACCAAACATGGGTGTCATCCGACTTAAAAGTGAACATTGTGACCATCCTACCACCGCCAACCAAGACTTTGGATAAGCAGCCCGCTACAATCCGCATTATGAAACGACAACGCCCCCCACACTCATCTACTTCCCGACGCGCTGACGCAAAGCCCATGGGCAAGCTGCGTATTATCGGCGGTGATTTTCGCCGCCGCCAGCTTCCCGTGCTCGACCATCCTGGCTTAAGGCCCACGCCAGACCGCGTGCGCGAAACGCTGTTTAATTGGCTCGGCCAACAGCTCTATGGCACACAGGTGCTGGACTTATTTGCGGGCACGGGCGCGCTGGGAATTGAGGCGCTCTCCCGGGGAGCTTCCCAGGTTATCTTTGTCGAGCGCGATGCGCAGGTGGCCACGTTAATCCGCGACAACCTAGCATCCCTTGGGGCGCCTCAAGGCGAGGTCGTCACCGCCGATGCGCTGACGTTTCTTGGCTCACTGGGCCAGCCTGCGGACGTTGTCTTTTTAGACCCGCCGTTTCATCAGGGGCTTGCTGCCCCCTGCTGCGCAGCACTGGAAGCGGGGGGTTGGCTAGCACAGGAAGCAACCATCTATCTGGAAACCGAGCAAACACTGACGCCAGAGGTGCCTGCTAACTGGCAGCTACACCGTGAAACCCGCGCTGGCGAGAGTACTGCAAGGCTCTATTATCGCCAGCCAGCGTAAAGCGCTTGCCGCCGCCCTGCCGCGGCGTTACGCTCGCCCGATTGATTGGCTATTTTATTCCCTTAACGGCGGACACCCCCCGCCGCTATTTACTGGAGGTAGGCATGAGCCTTGAATTGTTTAACCAGCTAGAGCAGAAAGTCACCGACACCGTCGAAGCGCTGGAAATGATGAAACTGGAAAACGAAGAGCTGCGTAGCGAAAACGCTCAGTTGAAACAGGAGCGTGAAGAGTGGGAACGCCGCTTACAGGGCGTGCTTAGCAAATTTGATGGCATGGACGACAATGCCTGATAGCAACGCGCTTTAGCAGGGCCGCGACATTAAGAGTGCATCTTCTCGCCCGGTAGCCCCTTGCACTGCCGGGTAGTAATGTCGGCGGCGGCCATCTTCGCTAAAACCATGCTGCTGATACAGTCGGATGGCAGGCTGGTTACTTGCCCGCACCTCAAGCAATAGCCGTTCGCTTTGCCACTGCTCAGCACACGCGATCACCTCCCCAAGCAGCTGCCTTCCAATCCCCCGCCCTTGGCATGCAGGCAATACAGCAATGGCCTGCAGTTCAGCATCAAAGGGTAGGCGTGCCACCATGGCGTAGCCCATGAGTCCATTTTGCTGCCAAAACCCGACTACTTGTGATGTCGTATCGCTGAGCGCATCGCTAAGCTGCTGCGGGCTTGCACCGCTATAGGCCTCGGCTTCAAGGGCGTGGAGCAAAGCAGCATGTGAGGGGGTCAGCGGACTAATCACGGCGCTGAGCTTCGCCACTGATCAGCTAGCGCGACTAGCTTAGGCCATAGCGCACGCTTAGCATTGCCACTCTGGGTAAGCGTCGCTAAAGCGGGCCCCTGCCATACCGGCAGCCCCAAGGTATGACTCTTATCCTGATTAACCGCCATTACCTGCACCAAGGGTGCGTCATCGGCTACTGAATCAGCTCCCCACCACAGCACGTGCTCTAGCTGCCAGCCTTGCCGACTGGCGGCACCGGCTATAAAAGCAGCCACGCCATCCCGGGCTTCTTCTAGCGGCTCTTCCGGCGTAAACACGGTGGCCATTGGCGGCCATTTAAAATAGATGACCGCTGGCAGCGCGCCGTTTAGCACGCCTGCTGCCCGCAGCATGTTGGCCAACAACTGCTGCTCGCTGGGCCCAAGCTCACCCTCACAAATCGCCAGCCAGCGTCCACCGAGACACACACAGGAGAGGCTGAATTCAAGCGGCTGTGCCTGCTGAATCGGCGTAATGCTTGCCGCAGGCTCGGCGGGTGCTTCCACTGCTGGGGCAACGGCAGGCGCCTCCTGGCCTAGCAGTGCGCGCACGGCCGACGGCGATGCAGCCCCTGAGGGCACCGAGGAAGGGGTTGCAGCAGACGGTGTTTGGCTGCGCGGGCGCGGGGGTGCGGGGGCGTCATCCAGCAAGGCATGCAAGCGCTCGCGAGGGGGTTGAGACGCAGGGGCGTCTTCCCACTCGCAGGCTTGGGTAGGCAGCGCGTTAGGCAGTTCATAACGTGACGCCCAGGCAGTGATGCCCATGGCGTCAAGATACTGCCTGCGAATAACCTCTGGGGTCACTGGCCGCCGCCGCGGCAGTTGGGAGAATCCGGGCGCTCGCCGCCCCGTGCCTGCCACTCTTTGGGCGTGTACAGATGCAGCGCCAACGCGTGCACCGGGCCTGTTAGCTCATCAGCCAACAGGGCGTAAATTTGCTGATGGCGCTTCACCGGCATCATGCCATCGAAGCTATCGCTCACCAGGGTCACTTTAAAGTGAGTTTCGGCGTTCGCTGGCACGTTATGCATATGGCTTTCATTCTCTACGTGCAGCACGTCCGGGGTTAACGCCGCTAACTTCTGCTCTATTTGTGTCTGCATCGCCATGGGGGCTCTCCTTCAATCAGCAACCGCCCTATTGTACGCCCTTACTTACCAACAGACGATGCCCGACGCTCAACAAGGGCACGCTGAGCGAGGCTTACCCGTGAAAGGCTTGCCACCAGTGCCAGCAGCGTGGTGCCCGCTCCCAACCAAAGCGTAACCTGCACAGGCAGGCCAAGGGCCAGTGCAGCCCCCACTAGCGCCACCCCAAACGACTGCCCAACGGTACGGGTAGTACTCATCACGCCGGAGACGTTGGCACTGCGCGCAGGCGGCAGGCTCCCCATCATCTCTCGATTGTTCGGCGGCTGGAATAGCCCAAAGCCAATGCCACAGAGCGCCGTACGCCACAGGCTATCAGCCACGCCGCTAGTCTCATCCACCAGTGCCAGCGCCACCAACCCAATAATCAGCAGTACGAGCCCGGTGCTAGAGAGCAGACTGGGATTAATCCGGTCGGCCAAGCGCCCTGCCAGCGGCCCTACTACCATAATAGCCAGCGGCCAAGGGGTGAATAGCCATGCAGTTTCCAGCGGCGAAAAGCCCATCTGCTCCTGATACAGAAACGACAGCGCCACAAAGGTTAATCCCTGGCCAATAAACGCCAAACCCGACGCTGAAACCGCGAGTGTAAAGCGCCTCTCCGCGAATACGCTCAGTGGCAACAAAGGGAAAGGGGCACGGCGCTGGCGACGGATAAACAGCGCACAGGCCGCGACGGCCAGCAGTACCCAGCCGCCGCTTTGCCACAGCGGCGCGGCATGACCAACGGCGTCCATGGCAATAAAAAAGCTGGCCAGCATCAGTATGGAGAAACACGCGCCCTGGATGTCAAAACTGCCCTGGCGCGGTTTGTCCCGTGGCAACGCCCGGCTGGCAAGCCATAGCGAGCAGACCCCCAGCGGCACATTTAGGGCAAACAGCCACGGCCAGTCGGCAAAGGAGAGAATCACGCCACTGAGGGTAGGGCCCGCTGCGTAGCCACCGGCGACGACTAAGGCACTCAGGCCAAGCGCACTGCCCAGCAGACGCGATGGAAAGATCGCTCGATACAGCGAGGGCCCAATCGAGAGCGTGGCCGCGGCCCCTAACCCTTGTAGGGCGCGAAACGCCAGCAACGTTTCTAAGTTACGCGATAGCGCCGCCCCCAGAGCGGCCACCACAAAGGTCGCTAAGCCAAACAGGTAGAGCCGCCTGCGGGTAATCAGCTCACTGATACCGGCAAACACTAGCAGGAATGCCGCACACACGACCTGGAATAAATTGGTGATCCATACAGCTCTGGAAGCAGGCACGTTAAGATCAGCGGCAATGGTCGGCAGCGCTAAGTTGATCATGGTGGTATCCACCACCGCCATCAGCGTGCCGGTGACCAGCGCTAATACCGCCAACGCGCGCTCTGGCCCTGGCAGGCCGTCGTCACCTGGGCGGGATTCAAACAGTCGCATGGTTGTCAGTTCCTAAACAGCCCCCTTAAAACAGTAAAACCGGCCGAAGCCGGTTTTACGATGCGCTTACGCTAAAAATAATAGCACGCTAATCTTGTTCGTTGTCGAGTAGCAGCGCATCTTCAACCTCGGAGATCTCCAGGGCGGTTTCGTCGTCCAGGTCAATCGCCAAATAACTGTGCTCAACGCGCAAGAAGTCCTGAAACAGCGACCAATCGAGTTTCTCTGGCCACTGACGCTCATCCTCTTCCCAAGCGCGCAGCTCAGTCTCCAGGATTTCTACGTGGCGTTCGCGAACAAAGGTTTCTAGCGCTTCAGGCGTATCCATTTCCGGAATAAGATACACCGTGCTTTCACGTTCGACGTCGTCCAGGGTCAGGTCGTCGTCTCCCATGGTGGGTTCGAGCGCATTGATCCAGTCCACGAAGGTCTGGGTCGGCCTGACGCTCAGGGCAGAGCGATTTAGCAGTTTCATGGGATTCTCCTCGCCGTCGAAACGTTGACCATTATGGGCGCTAAAACGCGCCCTTACCAACTTTTCGTCCGTCACTGGACAGTTAGCTGGATTTAATCTACTTCGGGGCGCATTGCCGGGAACAGCAGTACATCACGAATGGATGGGCTGTCGGTAAACAGCATCACCAAACGGTCAATACCAATGCCTTCACCTGCTGTCGGAGGCATACCGTACTCAAGCGCGCGCACGTAGTCCGCATCGTAGTACATCGCCTCCAGGTCGCCAGCGTCTTTTTCCGCTGCTTGCTCGCGGAAACGCTCCGCCTGGTCTTCGGCGTCGTTAAGCTCCGAGAAGCCGTTAGCGATCTCTCGACCACCCACGAAAAACTCAAAACGGTCGGTAACGAACGGATTGGCATCGTTGCGCCGTGCCAGCGGGCTGACTTCTGCTGGATATTCAGTGATAAACGTCGGCTGGTCCAACTTGTGCTCGGCCACCTCTTCGAAGATTTCGGTCTGGATTTTGCCTAAGCCCCAGCTCTCTTTCACCTTGATACCCAGCTTTTCAGCCACTGTCCGCGCGGCTTCCAATGTATCGAGATCCGCATTGGTGATGCCGTCGCCATGATCAAGAACCGCTTGGCGCAACGTCAGGCGATGGAAAGGCTGGCCAAAGTCGTAGCTGGCGCCTTGATAGCTCAGCGTCGTGGTACCCAGCACTTCTTCGGCGGCGGTGCGCAGCATGGCTTCGGTCATGTCGAGCAAGTCACGGTAGTCCGCGTAGGCCCAATAAAACTCGACCATGGTGAACTCAGGATTATGCCGTGTGGAGAGCCCTTCGTTACGGAAATTACGGTTGATCTCGAACACTTTCTCGAAGCCGCCCACGACTAGCCGCTTAAGATAAAGCTCCGGGGCAATACGCAGATACATATCAATATCTAGCGCATTATGGTGGGTAATAAACGGCCGTGCCGCTGCGCCACCGGGAATCGGCTGGAGCATCGGCGTTTCCACTTCCATAAAGCCACGGGCTTCAAAGAAGCGTCGCATGGAGCTGATGACCGCCGCCCGCGTCTCAAACACTTTACGCGACTGCGGATTCATAATCAGATCCACATAGCGCTGGCGGTAGCGCGCCTCTTGGTCGGTTAAGCCGTGGAACTTATCAGGCAGCGGACGCAAGCTCTTTGTGAGCAGCTGCGCCTCTTTCATCATCACATAAAGATCGCCCTTGCCCGATTTATGCACCGGGCCACGGGCAGCGACGATATCGCCGATATCCCAGCCCTTGATGTCTTCAAGCACGTCTTCCGGCAGGCCCTTTTTATCCACGTAGAGCTGAATCTGACCAGCCACATCCTGAATCACGATAAAGGGGCCGCGTTTACGCATAACACGCCCCGCCACCGAGGCGTGGTGGTCAAGGGCTTCCAGATCCGCCTTATCCTTGTCGCCCAGCAGGTTTTGCAGCTCAACGGTTAAGCTGTCGCGGCGGAAATCATTCGGGAAAGCGCTCTTACCCTGCTCGGCCGTGCGCTCACGGTGGGCCGCGAGTTTGGCTCGGCGCTCGGCGATCAGGTGGTTTTCGTTATCGAGAGAAGACGCGTCTTGGTTAGCCATCGGGCACCCTATTCATGTTCAAACGCTAAAAAATTACAAACCCTGCTTCAGGCTAGCGACGATAAACTGGTCTAAATCACCATCGAGCACTTTGTCGCAGTTGCTGGACTGAACGCCGGTGCGCAGGTCTTTGATACGCTGATCGTCCAATACATAAGAGCGAATTTGGCTACCCCAGCCGATATCAGCTTTGGAGTCTTCTGCTTCCTGCTTGGCCACATTGCGCTTCTGCATTTCGTGCTCCCACAGCTTCGCTTTTAACTGCTTCATGGCGAAGTCGCGGTTGGCGTGCTGGCTGCGCTGATTCTGGCACGCCACCACAATACCCGTGGGCTCGTGGGTAATCCGCACCGCAGAGTCGGTGGTGTTAACGTGCTGGCCACCGGCACCACTAGAGCGGTAGGTGTCCACGCGCAAGTCGGAAGGATTAATTTCAACTTCAAAGCTGTCGTCGATTTCTGGTGACAAAAACACCGACGCAAAGGAGGTATGGCGACGGCCACCGGAGTCAAACGGGCTTTTACGCACTAAACGGTGAACGCCGGTTTCAGTGCGCAGCCAGCCAAAGGCGTAGTCGCCCTGAATGTGGATCGACGCAGATTTAATACCTGCCACTTCACCTGCGGAAATTTCAATAATCTCTGCTTTAAAGCCGTGGCTCTCTGCCCAGCGCAGGTACATACGCAGCAAGATGTTCGCCCAGTCTTGCGCTTCGGTACCGCCAGAGCCTGACTGAATATCCAGATAGGCGTTGTTCTCGTCCATTTCACCGGAAAACATGCGGCGAAACTCGAGCTTTTCTAGCGCGCCTTGCAGGCCATCCAGTTCGCGACGAACTTCCTCAACGGTGCCTTCGTCCTCTTCCATTTCGGCCAGTTCTAGCAGGTCGCGGCTATCAGCCAAGCCCTGATCGAGTTCGTCAATAGTCGCCACAATGGCTTCAAGGGAAGCACGCTCTTTGCCCAGCTTCTGGGCGTAGTCCGGGTCGTTCCAAACGTTGGGGTCTTCAAGCTCGCGGGAAACTTCTTCTAGCCGATCTTTACGCTCGGCATAGTCAAAGATACCCCCTAAGAACGTCTGTCCGCTCAGACAGGTCCTTGATCTGGTTATGAATCGGGTTAGTTTCCAACATGGACGCCCTTGCCTTGGTCAGTAGTGCACGGTTCAAAAGAGACAGGCGCCGCTGGGCCGACTGCGCGCTATTACGTTAAACGTTAGCACCCGCCAGCCCAGCGGCGAAATTCTAAGGCGCATTGTAACGAAACCTAGCGCTTACCGCACCCACCCCGGGTGGATGGTCACTCTGTACAAATTCCCGGCTGAAAGCAAAAACCCGGCCGAGGCCGGGTCAGTGACTAACGATAGTCGATCAATAAGTGTTAACGCGCTATCCGTTAGAAGCGGTAGGTAAGCTGGGCACCGAAACCATGGGCTTCATTTTTGTAGTCGGCTGAGTAGTTAGCCCCACCTAAGTATTGTTCCGGAGCATACTCTGTAAGTAGGTCATCGCGCGCTTGCTCAACAAAGGTTCCACGCTCGGTCAGGTAAGAGTAGGCAACGTCGAGCGTCAGATCAGGCGTTGGGCTCCAACCTGCCCCCAGCGAGAAAATTCGACGGTCATCAGACGGAATACGCACACTGCGATCATTATCATTAGTCGGTGTAAAATCTAATGTCACACCGGCTCGAAGCGCTAACGTATTAGTTAGCTGATACTCACCACCTGTCGCAAACGCCCATGCATTTGAGTAGTTCTGCTGCTCATTAGTAATTTCATTACCTTGACTACCGGTCACCAAAATTTGATCGAACTGGCTCCAGCGCACCCAAGAAGCACCAAACATCAACTTCAGTCGATCACTCATTTGTTGTGTAACTGAGAAGTTGACCGTTTCTGGGGTAGTCAAATCTAGGCTGGCTGTATCGGCACGAAGCACATTTCCCATCGGGTCGGTCGCACTAAAGTTACCTTCCAAGGTGTAGTCCACTTTCGATCTGTAGGTTAGGCCGAGCGTCGTTTCAGGCACTGGCCGATAGATCACGCCTAAGTTGTAGCCCCAGGCTTCATCGTCACCATCCACGCGAGAGTCGATATCAGCATCAGGATTAAAAGTAGCCTCTGATGGGAGCTGACGATGTAACTCACCTTCTACTTGATTGTAAGTTATACCTAAACCTACGGCCAACTGATCGTTAAAGCGATAAGAAACAGTCGGTTGTGCACTAATTACTCTCACTTCCGTGTAGTTACCAAAATAGCGACCTTGGAAATCATCTTCATAATCGGTCTTTGAGCCAAACGGCGCATATACCCCAAAACCAAATGCTAGCTTATCCGTTACTGGATGTGCATAAAAAGCAAAAGGAATCGCTGTGCCAGGCACCATATCGCCATTATTCCCGCCGGGAATACTACCAACAGGTATTTGGTTTCCGTTGGGAGCACCGCCTTGCGCTACGCCTGCATCAATAAAGCGGCTGGCTTCAACATTAGAAATATCTGAATTTACATTCAGATAAGTAGCACCTGCCGTAATTTGGGCACGGTCAAGGAACGACATACCCGCCGGGTTACCGTAAACAATCGTGGCATCGTTAACGTTGGAGCTACGGCCAGCGTGCCCATACCCCTGACCACTGACGCTCTGTTCGTTGATTTGGTACCCGCCTGCGTTCGCTTGGCTGGCAAATGCTACCGCTGCGATTGCAGCCGTCAGAGTGAGCTTTTTAAAGTTATTATACATAGTGGGCCTCTCTTCCCAATGATCCAGTGGATAGTGCCATCCACCCTCGTTGTTCTTACGCGTTAGTTTTCGCCCAATGCAGGGTTTGGTTCAAGGGCAAACGAGCGTTTTATTTTGTTTTTTACTTATACATTAGTCGCACGACTGTTTTAAATCAGTGTTTTAGTCCTATTGGCTGAGTGCTCGAACGTCGCTTGACCTATGGGTTACCCATAGGTTTTACACTGAATCAGCTTAATTTATAGAAGCGGGGAAGTTATGCAAACAGCCACAATCAAAGTTGGCGAGCTAGCCAAGCGCGGTGGCGTTACCGCTGAAACAGTGCGTCACTACACTCGTGAAGGCCTCTTGGCACCAACGCGCCACCCTGACAATGGCTACCAGCTCTATTCCGGCACCGATGCTGAGCGCCTGCAATTTATTCAGCGGGCGCGCAAGCTCGGTTTTAGCGTGGCAGAAATTCGCGACATTTTGGCCCACGCTGACCAAGGCGACTCCCCTTGCCCACTGGTACGCGACCTGCTCGCGAACCGTTTGCCGCAAATTCGCGCGCGCATTACCGAACTAGAGGCACTTGCCCAGCGTATGGAACAGGCACTGGAAAGCTGGCAGGAGATGCCCGACGGCACGCCAGACGGCCACAGCCTATGCCGATTAATTGAAAGCTTTCCTGAGGAGGCACCATGCAGCGCAAAACCGTGCAGCCACAAACGCTAACCCGCACCGTGCCGGGCATGAACTGCCAGGGCTGTGTTAAACGTATGCGTGAGGCTATTCAAGCCCAGGACGCAAGTGCCGACGTGACAGGGTTTCCCAATGAAAAACGTTTAGAGGTTACCAGCCTGCTGGATGGCGACACCCTGGATAGCGTGCTGAGTGAAGCAGGTTACCCGCACGGCGAACTCCCCGTTGAAACTGCGGCACCTAGTGGGCAGGCACCTAGCCCTGGCAAGGCCGTTGAAGGCCCTGCCGCCGATACCCCACAACAGCGCCTGCTGATTAGCGGCATGACCTGTGCTAGCTGCGTAAAAAGCGTTGAGAAGGCGCTTATTAACACCCCTGGCGTCACTGCAGCCTCGGTGAGTTTTGGCACCCACACCGCCCAGGTCTCGGGAAGCGCTGAACGCGATACACTGATTGAGGCCGTAGCAGCAGCAGGCTATAGCGCCGAACCCATTGTGGATATGCGCGAGGCCGAGCGCACCCGCGAAGCTCAAGAAGCCATTACCTACCGTCAACGCCTACGGGGCAGCGCGCTGTCGCTTGCCCTTGCCATACCGCTGATGCTGAGCATGTTTGTCTACCACCCCCATCCCATGGGCGTTGGGCGTATTTATTGGTTGGTGGTGGGCTTACTCACCCTAGCCATTCTGGCCTTTCCAGGGCGGCACTTTTTTACCAACGCCTGGAAACAGTTTAAGCACCACCAAGCCAATATGGACACGCTCGTAGCCATGGGCACCGGCACCGCTTGGCTCTACTCTATGGCGGTGGTGCTGTTTGCACCCTGGCTGCCGGAGGTAGCCCACGGCATCTATTTTGAAGCGTCAGCCATGATTATCGGGCTTATTCTGTTAGGTAATGCCCTTGAGCTTCGCGCCCGCGGACGCACCAGCAGTGCCTTAAAACGCTTGCTCGACCTGCAGGAAAAAACCGCCCGAGTGATTCGCAATGACAAAGAGCAGGAAGTGCCTATTGAAGAGGTGGTTCTGGATGATCATGTTCGCGTACGCCCCGGGGAGCGGCTGCCAGTGGATGGCATCGTACTTGAGGGCCAAAGCTATATCGACGAATCCATGCTCACCGGTGAGCCGCTGCCCGTGCATAAATCTAATGGTGACGAGATTAGCGCAGGGACGGTTAACGGCAACGGCAGCTTGGTCTTTCGTGCCACCCGGGTGGGCAGCGATACCCGTTTGGGGCGAATCACCGAACAAGTGGCCAGCGCGCAAAACTCCCGCCCCCCTATTGGTGAGCTAGCCGATAAGATATCGGGCATTTTTGTTCCAAGCGTCATGATCATTGCGGTGCTAACGGCGCTAGCCTGGTACAACCTTGGCCCCGCACCGGTCGTAATTCACATGCTGGTCACTGCCACCACCGTACTCATTATTGCCTGCCCCTGCGCCCTGGGGCTGGCAACCCCCATCTCTACCATGATTGGCGTGGGCAAAGCGGCTGAAAACGGCGTATTGGTGCGCACCGGCGAAGCGCTGCAGACCGCCAGCCGCCTAACCACTCTCGTGGTCGATAAAACCGGTACGCTCACTGAGGGCAAACCCCGCGTTACTGATGCCACGATGCTTCACAACGACACTGCTCAAGTGCTGGCCTGGGTAATGGCATTGGAAAGCCGCTCGGAACATCCCCTGGCCAATGCACTAACGGCCTACGCCGAAGAGCAGCACGCCCATGCCGATGTACTCACAGCCTTTGAGAGCGTCACCGGGGGCGGTGTAAAGGGAGCCAGCCAAGCAGGCGATACCCTGCTTCTGGGGAATGCCCGCTTGTTAGAAGCGGCGGGGGTGAGTCTCTCACCCGCTGAACAGAGCGTTCGCCAGTTGGAAGCCAAAGCCCGCTCGCTGGTGTACCTTGCGGTGAACGGCGAGCTTGCAGCGCTGTTTGGGGTAAGCGACCCACTGCGTGAAGACGCGGCAGCGGCGGTAAAACGCTTGCAGGATGATGGTTTAACCATCGTGATGCTCACCGGCGATAATGAACACACCGCCGCCGCCGTGGCCCGGGAAGTGGGCATCAGCGAGTTCAAAGCAGGCATGACACCGGATGACAAGCACGCAGAAATTGAGCGTCGCCAGCAGGCTGGGGAAGTCGTGGGTATGGTAGGCGACGGCATTAACGACGCCCCAGCGCTAGCCCGTGCGAACGTGGGCTTTGCCATCGGCCAGGGTACCGATATCGCCATGGAAAGTGCGGGAATTACCCTGATGCGCGGCTCACTTCACGGTGTGGCCACCGCCATTGAGTTAAGCCGGTCGACGCTTACCAATATCAAGCAAAACTTAGTCGGCGCCTTTGGCTATAACGTGCTGTGCATCCCAATAGCCGCAGGCGTGCTTTATCCCTTCACCGGCATGCTGTTGTCGCCCATCATTGCTGGCATTGCGATGTCACTGTCGTCCATCACAGTGGTCAGTAACGCCAACCGCTTAAGGCTTTGGACACCCGCCCAACAGGAGGGCTTATGAGCCTATTGATCAACTTGATAGGGATCGGCCTGATTGGCCTCATTATTTGGTGGTTCTGGCTTAACTAACCCCAATATAGCGCCCAGGCTTATGATTCAGGGCAATAATTAAATTCAATGTAAGCGCACCCAGCACCGAGTAACCCACCCGGTCTAGCGGTAGCTGGGTAAGCGCCATCAGCAGAATCAACCCATCAATACCCAGCTGCACATAGCCTGCCCGCAGGCCGTGCTTTTCTTGCAGGTAGAGCGCCAGAATATTAATCCCGCCCAGGCTGGTGCGGTGGCGAAACAGCATTAGCATGCCAATCCCCATCAGCGCCCCACCCATCAAAGCTGCGTAGAGTGAAGGCACGCTGGCAAACTGTACCCAGCCCTGGGTTAGCTCGGAAAATAGCGACACCAAGCCAATCGCTAGAAAGGTGCGCAGCGTAAAGCTCCACCCCATACGTTTCACCGCCAGATAGTAAAACGGCAGATTAATCGCGAAAAACCAGACCCCAAACCCCCATCCGGTTACATAGTTCAACAGCAGCGCCAAGCCTGCTGTACTGCCGGTGATGAGTACCGCCTGAGTGTAAAACGCCACCCCAAGGGCAACAAAAAATGTGCCGAGCAGCATCGCCATAATATCCTCATAGGGCTTATGAGGGTCTTTAGGAAAGTCTTCCATACGCATTCACGCGTCCTTTTTGGGAATATTCGAGCGGCCGTTTAAATGGCCAAGGGCGCGAGGATAGCGGAGAGCACTAAATCGGGCTAGCGTGCTCCACCATCAACTGCAATGTTTCACGTCCCCGCCAGCGATTGCGGTTGAGCTTATAGGCACAGTGCAGCGTATCCCCCACGCTAAACGAAGGTAGTTCACCTGGCGTTAGCGCTCGAAACCAGATCGCTTTGCTGGTTACCGCACCCATGGAAAGCTCAAGCATTAGGTGCGACCCTTCGGCCCCCACCGGGCGTAGCGCTTCAACAATAAAGCGACCTTCAAACAGCGGCGGATCGAACTCTCGCCCGTAAGGCCCAAGGGCTTCGACCTCGTTAAGCGTTACCAGCGACAGTTGGGCTGTAGAAAGCTCACCGTCGGTCCACAGCCGTGGATAGAGCGGCGTATCGCCTAACTGCTCGCTCACCGCCTGTAAAAACGCAGCCTTAAAAGCAGCTAGCTGCTCCCTCGGCACACCCACGCCTGCCGCGCCACTGTGGCCACCAAAACGCGGCAGCGCCTCAGGAGCCAACTCAAAGGTGCGTTGCAGAGCATCCCGCAAGTGCAGGCCATCAATCGAACGACCAGAGCCGGTCAACATATTGGGCGCCGCCGCGCGGGTAAGCACCAGCGCGGGGCGGCCATAGGCCTGCACTAACCGTGAAGCGACGATGCCCTGCACACCAGGGTGTCCATCCTCCAGCAGCACCACCACCGCAGGCTCGTTAGCATCCAGAGCTGGCACAGCCAAGGTGCGCGCCTCTTCCGCCATATCCGCCTCAATCGCCTTGCGGGACTGGTTATCCTGGTCGAGCACTTCTAGCTGACGATTCGCCACGCTGTCCGTCTCCGCCAGCATAAAGTGCAGCGCCGCGTAGGGATCATCCAGCCGCGAGCGAGCGTTAATCCTCGGTCCCATTTGGAAGGCTAGGGTTTCAGCGTTAAAGGGAACGCTGTCGGCACCTAACCGGGTAGCCATGGCACGCCAACAGGCAGCATCCATGCGATTGATCAGCGTTAAACCGTGGCTCACCACGGCGCGGTTAGCAGGACTGCCGCCCAGCGAAACACAGTCCGCTACGGTGCCCAGCGCGACGTAAGAGAGCCACGGCGACAGCTTCGGCGTCGCATCCGGCAGTGCTCCCCACTCAATTAATACGCCGCGGGCAAGCGACATCAGAAGCCACGCCACCATGCACCCGGCGATGGTTTTATCCGGGTAGTCACAGTCAAGGCGGGTGGGGTTAACACAGGCGTAGGCGGAAGGCGGTGGCCCCTCCAACGGCAACGCGTGGTGGTCGCTAACTACCACATCAATACCCGCCGCTTTTAAGCGGGCAATACGGGGCTCGTCCGAGCTGCCGCAGTCAGCGGTAATCACTACCGTGGGCCTAGGCGTTAAGCTAAGTGTCCGCTCAACCAGTGGCAGGCTGATGCCATAGCCATCGTGAATACGGTGGCCTATTAGGCTATGTAATTTGTATTCGGGTACGCCAAACAGCTCCACCAAGGTGCGCCGAATCACCACATGGGAGGTAATGCCGTCCACATCGTAGTCAGTGAGAATGCCGATAGTCTCCCCTTCGGCCACCGCCTGAGCGATACGCTCAGCGGCATGGCGGCCGTCGGTCAGCTTTTCCGGATGTGCCAAATAGCGCAGGCTGGGTGATACCAGCGGGGCAAGTTCGCCCGCGTAGCCTGGCAGCCGAGAGGCAAGAAGACGCGCTTGTAGCTCGCTTAAGCCTTCTGCTTGGGCACGCGCATAGACAGCCTCGTCCACTGGACGAGGCTCTAAGCGTGGTTGGCTCGCATTCTGGGTTTGGGTTGACTCGTCGGCCATGAGGCCTCAGCGCCGGTTGTCAGCGACAAACTGCTGAACCGCACCCAGCTCGGCTGGCAGCACGGTGTAGCGCTCTTCACGCTCCAGCAAGTCATTCATATGCGTGGGCAGTGGCACGCCCTGGAAGCCCGCTTTAACCACGGCTTCAGCAAATTTTGCCGGATGCGCGGTGGCTAACGTAATCACAGGCGTCGTGGTATCAGCCCGTGCGCGCTCGGCCGCGCGGTAGCCAGTGGCCGTATGCGGGTCAAGAATCTCCCCGGTACGGTGGTGGGCTTCGCGAATCACTTCCAGAATCGTGTCGTCATCGACGCTGTAGCTAGCGAATTTCTCGCGCAGCTTCGCCAGCGGCGCATCGGCAAGGGCGGTAGGCTCTTGCTGGAAGCGCTCTAGCAGCGCTGCTACCGCTAAGCCATCACGGTCGTAGGCGTCAAACAGCAGCCGCTCAAAGTTCGACGAAACCACGATATCCATCGAAGGCGCCAACGTTGCGGCCAGCTCCTTCTTGGAGAAATCGTTCGCCGCCAGAGTGCGGTGTAAGATGTCGTTGGCGTTGGTGGCAATAATAAACTGCTTCACCGGCAGGCCCATCTTAAACGCCATGTAGCCAGCAAAGACGTTGCCGAAATTGGCCGATGGCACGCAGAAGCTCACTTCACGCTGGGGAGCACCCAACGCAACGCCAGCGGCCACGTAGTAGACGATCTGCGCCATAATGCGCGCCCAGTTGATCGAATTTACCGCGACAAGACGCGTGCCATTCAGGAAGTCTTGGTTAGCAAAACTTGCCTTCACCATTGCCTGAGCGTCATCGAAGTTACCTTCAATGGCGATGTTAAACACGTTATTCGCCAGCACCGAGGTCATCTGGCGGCGCTGCACTTCCGAGACACGGTTGTGCGGGTGAAGAATAAAAATATCCAGGTTATCGCAGTGGCGACACCCTTCAATGGCCGCTGATCCGGTGTCCCCAGACGTCGCACCCATAATCACCGCACGCTCGTTGCGCTTTTTCAGGAAGTGATCCAGCAGACGCCCAAGTAGCTGCAGCGCAACATCTTTGAACGCCAGCGTCGGGCCGTGGAACTGCTCTAGCAAAAAGTGGTTAGCATCCAACTGCTTTAACGGCACCACGGCGTCGTGGTTGAACGTCGCGTAAGCTTCGGTCACCAAGCGGCGGAAAGTATCGTCGTCAATTTCGCCATTTACAAACGGCTTCATGACCCGAAACGCAATCTCTGCATAAGAGAGACCGGCCATGCTGGCCAGCTCTTCTTTAGAGAACTGGGGCAGCGTTTCCGGCACGTAAAGACCGCCGTCGCTGGCCATGCCGGTTAATACCACCTCTTCAAAGGAGAGTGCGGGCGCTTGGCCCCGCGTGCTGATATAACGCATGGGGTTACTCTCCTTCGTCCAGACTTTCAACGCGAATGCGGGTCAAGGGGCCAGCAATGTCCGCCATGGATTCGATCTCGCGGATTGCTTCGTTCATCTGCTTCTCTTTGGTGCGGTGGGTCAGCAGAATAATCGGCACCAGCTCACCTTCGGTGGCCTCTTTCTGGATCAGCGCTTCAATAGAGATGCCCTGCTCAGCAAGAATTGTTGCCACACGCGCCAGCACACCGGGGCGATCTACCGCCAGCAGACGCAGATAGTACGCCGTGATGATATCTTCCATCGGCATAATGGGCAGCTGACTAACATCTTCATCAATGCCGCTAAACGCCAGGTAAGGCACCCGATAGTGATGGTCCGTGGTGATATCACGGGCAACGTCGAGCAGGTCAGCGACCACCGCCGAAGCGGTCGGCTCTGCGCCAGCGCCGGCGCCATAGTAAAGCGTTGGGCCAACCGCATCGCCCATGACCGCAATAGCATTTTTAACACCGTGCACATTGGCCAGCAGACGCTCTTTAGGAATCAGCGTCGGGTGAACCCGCAGCTCAAGCCCTTGATCGGTGCGCTTGGAAATACCCAAATGCTTAATCACGTAGCCCAGGTTATCGGCCTGCTCAACGTCCTCGGCGGTAATCCGCGAAATGCCTTCGGTGAAGGCTTTTTCAAACTGCAGCGGTACGCCGTAGGCAATCGAGGCCAGAATCGTTAGCTTGTGCGCCGCATCGATACCTTCCACATCAAAGGTGGGGTCGGATTCGGCGTAACCCAGCGCCTGCGCTTCGGCCAGCACGTCTTCAAAGGCACGGCCTTCATCGCGCATGTGGGTAAGAATGTAGTTACCGGTGCCGTTGATAATGCCCGCCACCCACTCAATGCGGTTAGCGCCGAGGCCTTCACGCAGGGATTTGATGACCGGAATACCGCCCGCCACAGCGGCTTCAAACGCGACAATCACGCCTTTTTCATGGGCGGCGCGGAAAATTTCGTTGCCATGAACGGCGATCAGCGCTTTGTTAGCAGTGACTACGTGCTTACCGTTGGCAATAGCCGTTAGCACCAGCTCACGCGCGATGTCGTAGCCGCCAATCAACTCTACCAATACGTCCACGTTAGGGTTGTTGGCCACCTCGAATACGTCCGAGGTGGCATTAATGCCGGTAATATCGCAGTCGGGATGAACGCTGCGGTGGGCAACCTGCTCAATGACAATCGGGCGGCCCGCACGGCGGCTAATATCGTCCGCATTACGCGTTAATACGTTAAACGTACCGCCGCCGACTGTACCTAACCCACAAATGCCTACTCTTACCGGTTTCAAAATACTTCCCCTTTCGTGATGGGCACCCGCAAGTGCCGCTATGTCGATCAGTGTCTCAGCGTTATCGTTCGTCACTCTATGTGACGTTATTCATCTTCCAAGCCTAACATGGCAACCAGCCGTTCGGGGGGCACAAACCCAGGAACCAGCTGCCCATCGGGCAAGACAATCGCGGGTGTGCCCTGCACCCCTAGCGCTACCCCTAGATCGTACTGGCCGCTCACCGGATTATCGCAACGTGCCGAGCTTGAAGGCGTCTGGCCCTGCTTTACCTGATTCATCGCTTCACTTGGATTTTCCGAGCACCACACTTGCTCTAGCGATGTTGCTGCCGCGCTACCCATGCCTGCACGGGGGAACGCCATATAGTGGACGGCAATGCCTTCTTCATTAAGCTCTGGAATGGTCTCATGTAGCCGCACACAGTAGGGGCAAGAGGGGTCAGTAAACACCACGACCGTCGCTTTTGGCGACCCCATGCCCTGAAAGATCACCCGCTCGCTGTCCGGCACGGCAGCAAGTGCGGCGGCGCGCTCCTGATTACGCGACTGCTCGGTTAAATTGACCAGACCATTATCCCCATTTTGGTAGAGGTCCCCTACCAAAAAGTGGCTGCCATCCGCATTGGAGTAGAACGACTCACCACTCTCTAGACGCACATGGTAAACCCCGTCCATTGGCGTCGCATTGACCTGTTTCACCGGCATCGACTGACCGTTAACGCTTAGGTTTTCGGCTAACCGCTCGGCCGTTACATCAGCGCTGGCAAGCGCCGGCAACAAACTACCCGCTACCGCGACCCAAGGAGCAAGCAGTGTTAAAGCAGCAGCTTTACCTAACAAGAGCGTCTTACGTTGGCGCATTATCTCTTCAACCTCGTGGGTGGTGTTCGGCATGCAGGTGCTCCAGGCGCGCCTGGGCAACGTGCGTGTAAATTTGCGTTGTGGATAAGTCACTATGACCTAGTAGCAGCTGTACGACCCGCAAATTGGCCCCATGATTCAACAAATGTGTCGCAAACGCATGACGCAGCGTATGAGGTGACAGCGACCTTGAAATACCCGCGGTGATGGCGTGGGCTTTAATACGGTGCCAAAACGTTTGCCGGGTCATGGCCTTGTCCGCCCGACCAGGAAATAGCGCCGGGCGCGTGGGGTCCTGCATGAGCATAGGCCTTGTCGTTTCCATATAGCGGGCCAACCACTCAGCAGCCTCTTCGCCCATAGGCACTAGGCGATCCTTATCGCCTTTACCCCGCACGCGTACAACTCCTTGGCGTAAATTGACCGCATCGCCGGTCAATCCTACAAGCTCTGACACGCGCAGCCCACAGGCGTACAGCAGTTCAAGCATGGTGCGGTCGCGGACACCCAGCGGCGTGGTGATATCCGGCGCCAGCAGCAGTCGCTCAACCTCGTCCTCTTCCAAAATGTTGGGCAGGCTTGGCCGTACCGGCGGCAACGTGACCTCAGCCAGTGGGTCGCTAGCGATATGCCCATACAACCGCGCCCAGCGATAAAAACTACGCAGTGAGGAGAGCAGCCGTGCGTTGCTGCGCAGTTGGTAACCCTGCTCGCGACGACGTTCAAGCCATTCTGCAAAGCGTTGTGGCGAAGGGGTTAACAGCGTCTCCTGTTCATTTTCAAGTTGTTGCTGCCAAGCAGTCAAATCGTGCCGATAGGCCGCTAGCGTATGATCGCTTGCCCCTTGCTCAAGCCACAGGGCATCCAGGAAAGCATCAATCACGCTCATAGGCTAACAGTCTCTAGGGAGTGACTCACCAAACAAAAACCCCGCCCCGCAGAGCGGAGACGGGGTCTTGGTATCCGGGCGCAGAACGCCCGTGAAAAAGTGGCGATTAAGCCAGCTTTTCCTTGATACGCGCTGACTTGCCGCTGCGCTCGCGCAGGTAGTACAGCTTGGCCTGACGAACGTCACCACGACGCTTGACTTCAATAGAGTCAACCAGCGGGCTGTAGGTCTGGAAAGTACGCTCAACGCCAACACCGTGAGAAATTTTACGTACGGTGAACGCGGAGTTCAGGCCACGGTTACGCTTACCAATGACCACACCTTCAAACGCCTGCAGACGCTCGCGGGTGCCTTCCTTAACTTTTACCTGAACGACGATGGTGTCGCCCGGAGCAAATACCGGAATCTCTTTGGTCATTTGCTCGGATTCGATCGCCTGGATCACCTTGTTCTTACTGCTCATCTTGATACTCCTAAATAACGTAGTGGTTTGCCACGCAGTTGTGGGAGGGGCAAACCGTGATCCCGGCGCTCGAAGCGAGCTTCGCGGGAATCGTTATGGGTGACGCAGGTACGTAGGCTAGCTGTTGTACGTAAGCTAACGTCCTGCACCGCCGCTCTGATCTAGGTAGTTGCTAAGCACCTGCATGCAAAGCCCTACTTAGCTGACAGAGCGTGTTCCTCGATAAACTCGTCAAGAAGCCGCTGCTGCTCGGCATCAAGCTCTCGCCCTGCCAACAAATCAGGACGACGCTGCCATGTCCGGCCTAGCGACTGCTTTAACCGCCACCGTTTGATGGCTGCATGGTTACCGCTAAGCAGCACATCGGGCACTTGGCGCCCGTCAATTACCTCGGGACGGGTGTAATGCGGGCAGTCTAGCAAGCCGTCATTAAACGAGTCTTCGATAGCGGAGTCCTGGTGGCCCAGCACGCCGGGTACCAGCCTTGCCGCCGCATCAATTAGCACCATGGCAGGCAGTTCACCACCGCTCAGCACATAATCGCCAATTGACCACTCTTCATCGATGTCACTCTCCACCACGCGCTCGTCTATGCCTTCATAGCGGCCCGCCACGACCACTAAAGGGCCTGCTGAAGCGAGCAGCTGCACGCCCTGCTGATCCAACTTGCGCCCTTGGGGCGAAAGGTAAATCACGGTTGGCGTTTGACCGGTCGCCTGTTCTGCTCGCTGGCGAGCATCGAAGATAGCAGCACGCAGAGTGTCTACCTTCATCAGCATTCCGGGGCCGCCGCCATACGGGCGGTCGTCCACGCTGCGGTGGCGGTCAGTGGCATAATCGCGTGGATTCCAAAACTCCAGGGCAATACGCTGCTTCTCTACTGCTCGACCTACCACGCCTTGCTGGGTAATAGCATCGAACATCTCGGGAAACAACGACACCACGCCGATCCACATTGCAGGCACTCGCTCTGTCTCTTTTTCACTGTTTGATGCAAGGGCTGATAAATCAGTTGCCGTGAGCTCATTCGAAGTCGGTTTATTCAACGCAGTTTTCAAACCTATTTTCAGAACTCGGGATCCCAGTTAACAACCATACGGCCATTTTCCGGGCTGATTTCAACAATCACATCATCGGGCAAAAAAGGTAACAGACGCTCGCGCTTGTCGATCGCGTCGTTATCACCACGCACCACCATGACATCGTTGGCGCCGGTTTCAAACAGGTAGCTGACCTGCCCTAACCGTTCGCCTGACTGAGTAAAAACCGTTAAGCCTTCAAGCTCATGCCAGTAATACTCGTCGCTGGAAAGCGTAGGTAGCGCCTCTTTTGGCATCAGAATATCCGTTTGCGCCAGCGCTTCCGCCGCCGTTCGGTCATCAATGCCCTTAAGCTGAACGACTAACCCTTTGCCTTGCCGACGCCCCTGAACAATGGTCATCTTCGTCAAGGTTTCACCCTGGCGCACCCACCATTCGGGGTATTGCAAAATGCTGTCCATGGGGCTGGTATAGGAGTACACCTTTAGCCAACCTTTAATCCCGTGAGGGCTGGTCAGCTTACCAAGCACCACATGTGCGTCGTCAGTATGGCTTGTTTCTAAACGCGTCATCGACGACAGCTCCAACGGCAACAGCACCGAACACGTAACAACAGACTTAGGCCTGCTTACGCGCTTCTTTAACCAGCTCAGCAACACGACCAGATAGCTGGGCGCCTTGGCTCTGCCAGTGAGTAACGCGGTCTAAATCGACGCGCAGACGCTCTTCCTGACCACGGGCAACCGGGTTGAAGAAACCGATACGCTCGATGAAACGGCCGTCACGGGCGTTGCGAGAGTCGGTAACAGTCAGGTGATAAAAGGGACGCTTTTTGGCGCCACCACGTGCCAAACGAATGGTAACCATACGATAACTATCCTTCGGTTGAGGTTACGAGAGTGTGAAATAGCGCACATCGCTATCAGAACACTCATCATGCTGATTTCAGGGTACTGTCATCACTTACAGCAATAAGTTAGTGATTACTGAGTACTTTAAGCACTTCGATGCAAGGTGCCGCGGCTACAATTACGCATAGCTATGCCAACACCCACGCATGAAGAGGCCGCATTCTACGCAAATGCGCCCGGCTTGGAAAGCCTGACAGCCAGAAAACTCTCAGGCCGTCAACCTTACCAAGCCTTCATTAACAACGCTCAGCGGCTTAGCGCCAAGGCAACCCGCCTGGGCCACCCATGCCGCCCATACCACCAGGGCCACCGGGACCGCCGGGGCCACCACCGCCCATCATGCCGGACATACCCCGCATCATTTTCTGCATGCCGCCCTTCTTGCCCGCCTTCTTCATCATTTTCTGCATTTGCTTGTGCTGCTTCAGCAGACGATTTAAATCGGGCACTTGAAGGCCGGCACCCGCTGCAATACGCCGTTTGCGAGAGCCGTTGATGATATCGGGCGCACGACGCTCTTTCGGCGTCATGGAATTAATCAATGCCTCAAGCTTACCCAGCTCTTTTTCCGGGCCTGGCCCCTGGGCCATCTCGGCCATTTGCCCCATTCCGGGCAACTTGCCTAGCAGGCCACCCATACCGCCCATCTTCTTGAGCTGCTGGAGCTGGTCGCGGAAGTCCTCAAGGTCAAAGCCGTCGCCTTTTTTAACCTTCTTGGCAAGCTTTGCGGCTTTATCCTTATCTACCGTGCGTTCAGCTTCTTCAATAAGCGACAGCATGTCGCCCATGCCCAGAATCCGCGAGGCCACGCGATCCGGGTGGAAAGGCTCAAGGGCGTCGACCTTCTCGCCAACACCCATAAATTTAATCGGCTTGCCAGTAACATGACGCACCGAGAGCGCGGCACCGCCACGGGCGTCACCGTCGGCCTTAGTGAGGATTACCCCGGTCAGCGGCAGCGCTTCATTAAACGCTTTGGCGGTATTCACCGCATCCTGGCCGGTCATCGCATCGACGACGAACAGCGTTTCCTGAGGTGAGATCGCTTTATGCAGTGCCTGGATCTCGGCCATCATGGCTTCATCAATGGCTAGCCGCCCGGCCGTATCCACCAGCACCACATCGTGGAACTGAATTTTGGCGTGCTTAATGGCCGCCGTGGCAATATCAACGGGCTTTTGATCAGAGCGCGAGGGAAAGAAATCAACCTCGACCTCTTTGGCTAGCGTTTCTAGCTGATCGATCGCCGCCGGACGATACACGTCAGCAGAGACCACTAGCACTTTTTTCTTCTCGCGCTCGCGCAGGTAGCGGGCCAACTTGGCAACAGAGGTGGTTTTACCTGCGCCCTGCAAACCAGCCATCAGCACAACCGCTGGCGAGCCTTTTAGCGTGAGGCCTTCGTTGGCCTCGCCCATAATCGCTTCCAGCTCTTGCTGGACGATTTTGACAAACTGCTGCCCAGGCGAAAGGCTCTTAGAAACTTCTTGGCCCACCGCACGCTCGCGCACGCGCTCGATAAACGCCTTCACGACCGGCAGTGCAACGTCCGCCTCTAGAAGCGCTTTACGCACTTCGCGCAAGGTATCTTTAATATTATCGTCGGTCAGCCGTGCCTGGCCTTTAATCGACTTCAGCGTCTGGGAAAGACGCTCGCTCAGATTCTGAAACATGGGGCCTCTGCCTCCGTCGCTGTCGCCGGGCGGATTCACCGGACGAATGTGGGTAACGATTATACGCGCTCAGGCCGCGAGTCTCCATGGTGATAGCGTTGGCTATCCATGGCTGTGCGGCGCCGCTGTGATTAGTTATAGTAGGCAGTAGTTATTGAGTTGATCGATTTTCACAGCAACGCGCTGCAAGGCGCACGGATAGCATCATGCAGGCGCTCCCTTTCGCCACGATAGCTTTTGTTGTTTATGTTGCCGCTGCTATTTGGCAGGGCATGACTCTTTTTCGCCGGGTGCCCCCTCGGCAGGGCATGGTGCGCTTACTGGGCGCACTGGGGCTCTTACTGCACATCCCAGTCGTGGTGAAGCTGGTGGGTGCGGCACCAGGGCTTTTGCCTGGTTTTACCACGAGCGCCACGCTGCTGATGGCCGTGGCGGTTAACGTGGTGCTGGTCGCCAGCCTATTTAAGCCGGTGCTAAATGCCGGCATTGTACTCTTCCCCCTGGCGGGCATCGCGCTAATTGTGGCCACCTGGCTCCCCAGCCAAGGCAGCCAGAGCGGCCTAACGCCCGGCATCTTGCTACATGCGGTCAGCTCTGCACTGGCCTTTGCAATACTCGCAATTGCCGCGGTTCAGGCGGTGCTTGTCGGCTTGCAAAATCAAGCACTGCGCCATCACCATATTCGCGGCATCGTACAATCATTACCACCGCTTACCACCATGGAGCGGGTGCTGTTTGAGTTGGTCTGGGCAGGCATTTTGCTACTCACGCTCTCGATCGCCAGCGGGCTAATTTTCCTCGACAACTTTTTTGCCCAGCACTTAGCGCATAAAACGGTTCTTTCGCTGGGTGCTTGGATTATTTTCACTACGCTGCTGGTGGGACGCTATCGTTTTGGCTGGCGTGGCATGCGTGCCGTACGTTGGACATTAGGAGGTTGCGGCCTACTAATACTGGCTTATTTTGGCAGTAAATTTGTATTGGAAATTTTACTTAACCGTTAAGCCTGATAGCTTAACGATGCGTTCTTCTAATGACATGCCCCCGGCACGCTACCGCCTTACTTCTACACAACGAGCCTGATACGCCACAAAGGAACTTTCGACTTGAGCGACGACTTCCCTCTGGGGTTACTGTTCGGCCTGCTAGCTATCTTGATACTGCTGTCTGCCTTCTTCTCCAGTTCTGAAACAGGCATGATGTCGATAAACCGCTACCGCCTGAGCCATCAGGCCAACAGCGGCGACCGTCGCGCAAAGCGGGTTTTACGACTGCTCTCGCGTCCAGACCGATTAATTGGCGTTATCCTGATTGGCAATAACTTTGTTAATAATTTAGCCGCCTCTATCGCGACTATTATTGCCATCCACTTTTTTGGCGATGTATCAGGCCCCGCCATCTCTACTGCACTACTCACAATCACGATTCTTATCTTTGCTGAAGTGACGCCAAAAACCTACGCAGCCATAAAACCCGAACGCATTGCCTACCCCGCATCGGTCGCGCTCGGGCCATTGCTAAAATTGCTTTATCCGCTTGTCTGGCTGGTGAACGTAATTTCCAATGGCCTACTACGCTTAGTGGGCGTTAAAAGCGTTGAGAACGGCGGCGACAGCCTAACCCGCGACGAGCTGCGCACGGTGGTTCACGAGGCTGGCACGCTAATCCCTTATCGCCACCGGGCTATGCTGCTATCGATACTCGATCTTGAGAACGTCACCGTTAACGATATTTTGGTACCACGCCACGAAGTGCTGGGTATCGACCTAGACGACTCGCTTGAAGATATTCTGACCCAGATCCGAACCAGCCAGCATACCCGCTTGCCAGTCTACAAAGGTGATATCAACAACATCATTGGCATGCTGCATTTGCGTAATGCCGCACGCTTTTTATCGCGTAGCGAAGTTACTAAAGCAGCCATCGTGCAAGAGGCCCGCGAACCGTACTTCATTCCAGAGTCGACGCCGCTACACACCCAGTTACTCAACTTCCAAAAACAGAAGCGCCGTATTGGCATCGTGGTCGATGAGTACGGCGATGTGGAAGGATTAGTGACGCTAGAGGATATTCTTGAAGAGATCGTTGGCGAGTTCACCACCGACGTATCAGAAGATGAAGAGATTCATCAGCAGGATGATGGCAGCCACGTTATCGAAGGCACAGCTAACATACGCGACATCAACAAGATGCTTGGCTGGCAACTGCCTACCGACGGCCCTAAAACGCTAAATGGTTTAATTTTAGAGCATTTAGAGGCGTTTCCAGAGGGGCCTGCTAGCCTACAAATTGGCAATACGCGTATGGAAATTCTTGAAATTCGCGACAACTTGATCACGTCGGCACGCTGCTGGCAAAAACAGCGCCTACCACGCCGCTAGCACTCAGCTTTCACATGCCCACCTACACTAACGGTGGGCAATTTCATTATCGCCAGCCGCTTTAAGTGCCCGTACCCGAGCCTCCAAAAAGCGCCGTAGGGCAATTTCTTCTGCCTCTTGGGCCATGACCGGGGGGCCAAAGTGGAGGCTGACCGGCGCACGGAAGCGGGCAGGCCACTTTTTAAGCGCTTTGCCGCCATAATGCGATGTCCAAGATCCCCATAGCCCTGCAATACCAGCAGGAATAACCGGCACATTATCCCGGGCCAAAATGGTTTCAAGCCCACGACGAAACGTGTGAATATCACCATCAGGGGTAAGGCGCCCCTCTGGGAAGACCATCACAATTTCACCTTGGCGTAGCGCGCTACTGACATCATCCAGCGCACGACGCAGCGCCCCCGGACTATGCCGCTCAGACTCGATAGGAATCGCGCCTACCAGCTGGAACCACCACTTAAGCCAGCGGGAGTCGAAAATAGGCTGGTCCATCACAAACCGCAGCGGCCTAGGGCTAGCACCGCCTAATACCAGCGCATCCATAAAGCTAACGTGATTACAAACCACCAGCGCAGCGCCCTTTCTGGGCAAGTGGTGACGGCCGTGAATGCTAAGCCGATAGCAAAGGCGCATGGCTATATAGATAGCGCTACGCAGGATATAGCGGACACATTTAACCAGCCATGTCACGTCGCCGCCTCCCGATGGCGCAAGCCTGCTAGCACAGTACTCATTAACTGATCCAGCAACTCATCTACTTTGAGCTGCTGCCCCTGCCAGTAGCCTAACCGCTCGTTTAAGCCCAGCTGCACCAACCCATGAACACTGCCCCAAAGGGTACGCCCCAGGCGACGTGCTTCCAGATCATCCAGCGCGGGTTGATACTGCTTTAACGACGTTTCAACCTGGGTAAAAAGCGCTTCGATTAAGTCGCTTTGACGCTGATCCAACTCGCCTTCTTGAGCCAGGGGATAGTCAAACAGCAGTTGCCAGCGGTAGCAGTCTTGCTCCGCAAAGTGCCAATAGGCAAGCGCCAGTGAGCGCAACCAAGGCTCAGGGTCATCTGCTGGCAGGCTAGTAATGGTATGCTGCAACCGTGCAAGCGTTTCGACATTGACGTGCTGCAGTAAGTTGTTAAAGCTGCCATACAGTTTTAGCAGCGTACTGGGCGCGCAGCCCACGTCTCGGGCCAAGGCACGCAGTGACAAACCATGGACTGGCTGGTTAGCCAACCACTCATCACAAGCGTACATGACCTGCGCGTGGAGGGCATCGGGCGCATGCTGTCTAGGACGGGCCATGGCGATCTCTTAGGGTCAACGGCAAACAGGAAGAATGCCTCATCGCGCTTTAGCGTGAGCAAGGGGTGATATAGGATACCTTACATCGAACACTGTTTTCGACACTAAAACGCTACAATTACCGTATTCTTCTCGCACCCGCCTCCCCACACTTTTCTGGCCATTTCACATAAGGAGACAGGCATGACGGGACGCCTACACGTGCAACGCCTATCTCTTTCAAACCTAGTGCCATCCCTTGGCAACGCAGAAGCGCTGATTGAGTCGCCTAACTTGTCGCCACGCCAACCTGTGTCGGCACTTCGTCTTGAACAGGGCAGGTATCAATTACAACCGCTGTTTTGGGGACTGACCCCCCCTTGGCTGAAGGTACTTGATCACGCCCCCCACTGCGCACGCGCCGAAACACTGACGTCACGCGCCATGTTTAACGACGCCTTTAGCGCTCGGCGCTGTGTGATACCCGTCAGCGGTTTTTACGTTTGGAAAACGCAGCCGCGAAGCAAGCAGCCCTACTTGGTCACTCACGTGGCTCGCACCCCCCTGTTACTCGGCGCGCTTTGGTGCCGCTATCACACCACGCTAACCACGTTTACCGACTCTACGGCGTTGATCAGCGTGCCAGCTAACGCCTGCTTGTCCTCACTTACTGATCGATTACCGGTGGTCATTGCTCCGGAAGCGTTAACACGCTGGTTAGACCCAGCCACACCACTAGACGACCTTAAAGCAAAATTAGTGCCCGCACCTTTGGAACTGTTAGGCGCTTTTCCGGTATCAAAACATGTAAATAACCCTGCCTACCAGTCATCGTCCTGCGCCCATCCTACTGGGCCGATGCTGCGCTGGGCTGTGTCACAGGAGCTTTAATGTTGCGACCTTATAAAATGTTCGCCCCACCCTTTGCCCAGCAGGCCGCCATTGGCATCGCCGCCAGCATCGCGTGGTGGACACCGAGTGCTTTTGCCGAAGAGACGCCAATCGCTGACGTCACTACGCCGACGGTTAGCCCATTTGATAGCCGTGACTACCGGGTACTCACCCTGGAAAACGGTCTTCAAGCCTTGCTGGTTAGCGATCCTGACGCCGATAAAGCGGCTGCCTCTATGAATGTACGCGTAGGCAGTGCTCAGGACCCCGACGATTTACAAGGCCTGGCTCATTTTCTAGAGCACATGCTATTTCTGGGCACCGAGACCTACCCCGAATCAGACGCCTACCAGCGCTATATTTCGGATAACGCCGGCGCCCACAATGCGTTTACTGCCCAACAGGACACTAACTACTTTTTCGACATAGAGCCCTCTGCACTGCCGGGCGCGCTAGATCGTTTTAGCGAGTTCTTTCTATCGCCGCTATTCAATGCCGACAAGTTAGAGAGCGAACGAAATATTGTTCACTCGGAGTACATGGCGCGCATCCGTGATGAGTCGCGCCGTGAAAACGATGTCCTGAACCAGCTACTAAACCCTGACAACCCCACCACTGGCTTTGCCGTTGGTAGCCGCGACACCCTAGCGAACCCGCCCGAAGGCGAGGCAACGTTGCGGGAGCGGGTCATCGACTTTTACCATCGCCATTATGACGCCAATGTAATGAACTTGGCCGTCGTGGCACCTCAGTCGCTGGACACCCTTGAAGAGTGGGTTGTTGAGCGGTTTGCCGACATCCCAGATAACGGGCTTAGCGTGCCGACCATTGATGTCCCGCTGGTGGATGCCGACACCCTACCCCGCTATATTGAGCGTCAGTCGCTGCAGGATCGCCGTCAATTGCGCTTTTACTTCCCGGTCCCCGACCCCACCGAGGAGTACCGCACTAAACCGACCCAACTAATCTCCCACCTACTGGGCGATGAAGGTGATGGCAGCCTCCTTGCGGTGCTACGAGAAGCAGGCTTGGCCGATGCACTTTCAGCAGGGGTTGGCCGAGGCGATGGCAACGAAGCATTATTTACCATTTCCATCAGCCTGACGCCCTCCGGCGCTGAACGGCTGGGTGATATTGAAGCCACCCTGTTTGCTGCGATTGAACAGATCCGCGAAGAGGGAATAGATAGCTGGCGTTACGACGAACAACAAAGCCTTAGCGAACAAGCCTTTCGTTTCCAGCAACACGGTGCGCCACAGCAGGAAGCCATGCGTTTAGCAATGAGCCTCTCTCGCTACCCAGTGGAAGACGTGCAGTACGCACCCTATCGTATGGACGGCATGGATAGTGAGCGCCAACAGGTCTATCTAGACGCGCTTACCCCTGACAACATGCTGCGCTTCTACTCAGCGCCAGACGTTGAGAGCGAGACGGTTTCCCCCTGGTTTAACACCCAGTGGCGGGAAGCGCTTCCCAACCGGCAAGGCCAAGCATTGAGCGGTTTAGCGCTACCCGAACCCAACCCCTTTATTGCCAACGACTTAACGCTGCTGTCGGGGCAAGATGAGCGGCCCAGCGTATTGGTAGATGCCTCAACATTTACCGCGTGGCATATGCAGGACGCCCGCTTTAACACCCCAAGCGTTGAGTGGCGGGTCAGCCTGCAGCATCCTAGCGCCAGCTACTCAGCAGAAGAGGCCGTGCTTAACCGCCTACTGGCAAGCTGGCTGAATGACAGCTTAAACGAATCGCTTTACCCTGCCTGGCTTGCCGGGCAAGCGTTTAGCGCCTACCCCCATGCTCGGGGCATTACGCTGTCGTTTTCTGGCTGGCGTGATGGCCAAACGCCACTCATTGAGCAAGCGCTTGAGCAGCTGAAAACCGCCCATATCTCGCCCAGCGAGTTTGAGCGCGTGCGCTACCAGCTTCAGCGCGAATGGCGCAATGCGCCTCAAGCATCGCTATACGGGCAAGCCAGCCGCACCCTAGGGGAAGCGCTCCTTACCCCGCAGTGGTCAAGCGTTGAGCTACTTAACGCTAGCCAACGCATGGAGCGCCAGCACTTAGAAGACTTTCGTCAACGTTTCTTGAAAGACCTGTACGTAGATGCAATGGCGATTGGCAATCTTGACGCAACCCTGGCAAGCGAACAGGCAAGCGTGATACGCGATGCACTTACGCCTCGCTTAACTCGCGACGACATTCGCGAACTAACGCCGTTAGCCGTGAGCGATGAGGCAAGCGTCCTGCATCCCCACAGCAACCGGGAAGAGTCGCTGGTAATGCGTTACTTCCAAGGACGCAACCAAACCGTTGAAGAACAAGCCATGATTAGCGTTTTGGCGCAGTGGCTGGACACGCCGTTCTATCAGCAGCTGCGTACCGAGGAGCAGCTGGGCTATATAGTCAATGCGGGCTATTTGCCGCTACTTGAAGCACCCGGCCTGGCCCTTGTCGTGCAGTCGCCTGATGTCGACAGCGCGACCATAGCCGAACGCATGGATGCCTTTATGGACATGGCGGGTGAGCGGCTGGCACTGCTCACCGATGAAGCGCTGGCCCCCCACCGCCAGGCGGTTCATGACCGGCTGCGCCAGCGGGACACCAGCTTACAAGGGATGGCCAATCGTTTCTGGCAGGCAACCGCACTGGAAGAGGTGCGCTTCGACCGCCGCGAGCAGCTAGCGGCCCTCGCTTTAGAGGTGAGCGCCGAGGAGCTTCAAGCGCTATGGCCCTCTTTGCTATCGCAGCAGTTGGATGTTCGCTTTAACCCAGGCGATGAACCAAGTGACATTAACGCCTATCGCGAAGCGCTTAGCCCTTTAGCTAAAACAGCCGACGTACCCACCACCACAACTGATTAAGCAATGTACCTGCCAGCTCAGGCATCAAATGCCTGGGCTGGCATCATTGCTTCAACATACATCACCAGCTCTTCTAATACCTGGCGCTCGCGATCTGTCAGCGACTGCTGGTTGTAACGCTCAATTTCCCGGGCAAAGGCTTTCAGCGTAAAGCCCGCAATAACCGGGTCATTGATGCGCGTCCAACGAAAAGCCTCCCACTGCTCCCGCTCTTCGCCCTCTAAGGTTTCCGGGTAGCTGCGCGCACGGTAGCGAAACAGCATCTCTTCCAAGCGCGGATCTTGAAAGGCAAAGCGCTGCCCCACTAAGTCCCAAGGCTCCATAGCCCTAACACGCTCCATCTGCTGGCGGTCGGCAGCAGAGAAGAAGCTGCCTGAATAGAGCATTAGATCGGGGTCGTGCGGCGTGTCCTCGTAAGCCGAATTAAACACCTCAGCCACTTTATGCGCCACGCCGCTGGCGTCGCGAAGGGTTTTCCAGTGACGGCGACAAGCATCCACATCCAGCCCCAACCGCTCGACAATGACGCCATACTCACCTTTATGCGGGCCTTCCACATCTTTTAATGCCGTTGCGGGAAATACCACCGGGCAGCGGTTGATATGAATGACCTTCAGCGGAATACGCGTTTCACCCTCAGAGAGATCCTGCTGACTAACAAACACCCGCTCACGAATCTGCTCAGCACTCATTGAAAGCAGCTCACTAGGGTCAACGCTCAAGTCGTAAACAATCACGCCATTGGGATTGGTTGGGTGTTCGGCCAGCGGCATTACCAACGCACTGCAGCCACGGCTGGCGGGATAGCGGCGAGAAATATGTAACAGAGGTTTGGCACTGGGCAAGTCAAGCTGGTTAGCCACAGCACGCTTGCCCCTAAGCCCGAGCAAATAATCAAACAGCTTGGGGTTACGCGCTTTTAACAGCCGCGCCAAGGCAATGGTCGCGCGCACATCGGCCACCGCATCATGGGCACCTTCATGGGCAATGCCATTAGCTGCGGTTAAGTGCTCTAGTTTAAAGCTGGGCGCGCCATCATCCCGTAGTGGCCACTCGATGCCTGCAGGACGCAACGCATAAAAGGCGCGTACCACATCGATCAAATCCCAACGGGAGTTGCCGTTTTGCCATTCGCGTGCGTAGGGGTCAAGCAGGTTACGATAAAACAGGTGGCGGGAGACTTCATCATCAAAGCGCAGGCTGTTATAGCCCACCACACAGGTGCCCGGCTCACTCATGTGGCCTTGAACCTGTGTGGCAAACTCAGCCTCAGGAAGACCTTTACGCTGAGCTTTTTGAGGCGTAATACCGGTAATCAGGCAGGCAGCCGGATGTGGCAGATAGTCATCGGCAGGCTTACAGTAGAGTTCAATCGGCTCGCTGATTTCATTCAGCTCAGCATCGGTGCGCAGCGCAGCAAACTGAGCAGGCCGATCACGACGAGGGTCGGCCCCAAATGTCTCATAATCATGCCAAAGAAAGCTGACAGGGGCAGCATTGGGTGGCGCCATGAAGAAGCACTCCGCTGAGCAATGAAAAACCCAAGCCTAGCACAACCGCTGCCCCTCGCGCCGCTCCGCCGCACTGCGCACTTATGCGCCAAAATCTTTCCTCTGCCAACCTCTTATACAATTAACGCGACACCTTCTTGCCACTATCCAAACCTAGCTTTTTGGCAGCGTCACGTTTAGCTCAAGCACTGAGCAGTTATCTTCGCTATCCAGCGAAATTTGAATGGCATTATCGTCCACGTGGACATAACGACGGATCACTTCTAGCAGTTCGCGCTCAAGCATCGGCATGTAGTCAGGTTGACCACGCTGGCTACGCTGATGCGCCACGATGATTTGTAAACGTTCTTTGGCCACCGAGGCGGATTTCTTGCGCTCACGCTTCAAGAACTCCAGCAGTTTCATCGACGACTACCCCCAAACATGCGGCTAAGTAGACCTTTGCGTTGCAACTCATGAAAACGCAGCGGTATCTCTTCACCAAGCAAACGCGAGACGGTGTCTGTATACGCTTGACCGGCGTCGCTTAATGCATCGTGGGTCACCGGCACACCTTGGTTGGAAGCGCGCAGCACTGCTTCCGACTCAGGAATCAAGCCAAGCAAATCAATAGCAAGAATTTCGCGAATATCTTCCAGGGTAAGCATGTCCCCAGAGGTCACCCGCGATGGGTTGTAACGCGTAATAAGCAGATGCTCTTTAACCGGGTCCAGGCTCTGTTCAGCACGCTGAGTTTTAGAGCCTAACAAACCTAAAATACGGTCTGAGTCACGCACCGACGATACTTCAGGGTTGGTCACTACGATCGCTTCATCCGCGAAGTACATCGCTAGCTGGGCGCCGCGCTCAATGCCGGCGGGCGAATCGCACAGAATGAAATCAAAGTCCTGTTTCAACTGCTCTAGTATTCGCTCAACACCCTCTTGAGTGAGAGCATCTTTATCACGGGTTTGTGAAGCAGGCAGAATAAATAGGTTTTCTACCCGCTTATCGCGAATCAGCGCCTGATTAAGGCCTGCCTCGCCCTGAATAACGTTTACCAAGTCGTAAACCACCCGGCGCTCGCAACCCATTATTAAATCGAGATTTCGCAGACCAACGTCAAAATCAATCACCACCGTTTTTTTGCCACGCAACGCAAGCCCGGTCGAGATAGCGGCTGCACTGGTAGTTTTACCGACCCCCCCTTTACCTGAGGTCACTACAATAATTTTGGCCAAGAGTCACTTCCTTCTTGAAGTCGTATATCGCGGACGCATTTCAAATATCGCCCTGCACATAACGAGCACGTCAATGTCATCAACAGGACACACTGTAACGGATAGCGCGTTTGCCGTCGCTAGGCATGAAGCACCAACGTACGCTCATGCAGATGACTTAACCCAGCGGTTTAATCTCAAGCTGCTCTTTTATAAAATGTACTTCTACCCCACGGCCAAGCAATTGGGAGTCAATATCTTCCAGCCGCTTATAATTACCGGCAACGGACAGCAGCTCGGCTTCAAGTTCGCGGCAGTAAATGCCCGCATGGGTATTACCATGAATACCTGCCAATGCACGGCCACGCAGCGCTCCGTACACATGAATACTGCCCGCCGCGAGCACTTCAGCGCCCGCATTGACCGCCCCAATCACCACCAGGTCGCCCTCAGCCGCGCTCACCTGCTGGCCGGAGCGCACCGTGCCACGGTAAAGGCGTGTCGCCACCGTAGCACCGTCCGGTATTTCCTGTTCTGCAGCAGCCGTTTCGGCCGCCACGTCAGGCTCTATCATCCGGCTAACGCTTTCTAATATTCTCGCACGGCCTTCTTCTACCGGCGCAAACCAACCAAGGCCAAGCGCCCAGGCGGACTGGCGCACAGGCTCGGCACCACCACGCACCGCAACAGGCAAGAGCTTGTGGTCACGACATACCGCGCATATACGCTCTAGCGCCAAATGCGGTTCATCGAGTTTTTCCACGCTCAGCACAACCGGTGTATGCTGGAAGAACGCGGGGGATTGCGACAATTTGCCAGCAAGCTGACGCCGTATACGTTCCGGGTCAGCACTGCTTAGCTCCATGACGGTCATCGGCAGCATACCGCCCTTGAAGGTGAAGGCTATGTCTGCGCTATCGGCGTTGAGGCTCATGGCCGAACTCCAAGTCATGTTCAGGTAAGATTAAGGTAGCCCAATCTCGCGCTTTGCGTTGTAAAGATCCATCATGAACCACAGCGCATATAGCAAAGCTAAGCGACAGCGCCGGTGACTGCAACCGCCTAGGCACCGACGACTGATTTTTTTCACGCTACGCACCTCTCATCAGGATGATCCATGCACGGACTGTTAAGACGCCTGTTCGCTCCTCGGTGGAAGCACCCCAATTCCGAGGTGCGTCTTAAGGCACTCGACCAGCTAGACCCACAACAACCAACGCAGCGCGATGCATTACATGCCTTAGCGCAAGATAGTGATAGCGAGATACAGCTCGCCGCCCTGTTAGCCCTTGATGATATTCAAGGCTTGGTGAGCGGCTACGCCAAGCATCCCCAGGATGAGACATGGTTTAACGCTGCCTGCCAACGCTTAACCGGCGCTGAAGGGCACGCTGACTTACATCAACGTCAAGCCCTGGTAACAGAGCTGTCAGAGCCTCGGCTGCTCAACGCAATTGCCCTGAAAGGTGACAATCTCGATCTACGCCTCACGGCCCTTGCACAGCTGAGTGACGAGCAAGATTTAACGCACCAAGCGTGCCATAACGGCGTAGCGGCTGTACGTCATCAGGCAGCCCAGCGCATTGAAAACGAAGACAACCTCAAGCGACTACTCAAAGAGGCGCGACGGGATCGCCAGGTAATGCGCTTGGCGCGGGAAAAACTCACCCAGTCCCGTAATAATGCTGAGTGGCTTGCCGAGCAGAAAAACCAACGAGAGCAGCTGCTTCAGCAGCTAGAAAAGCATGCCCAAGCGCCTTGGGAGCCGCTGTATGGCGGGCGTTTCAGGCACTTGGAGCGAGAGTGGCAACACTTGGAGCACCCGCCTAGCATCGAGCAGGAGCAGCGCTTTCATCAAGCCCTGCTCGGCTGTCGTAAAACGCTGCATGACCATGAGACGCAAGAGCAGGCACGCCAGCAAAGCCTTGTGCGCCGGGCCGAGGCCGAAAGCACGCGCGACCAACTGCTAGAAGGCCTAGAAGAGACCCTCGAAGGCTTACACCAATCAAGCGAAGTCACCGCGCAGGATATAGACAGCCTGCGTGCCCAACGCCAACTGCTTAGCCAGCGCTGGCAGTCGCTCTCAGACCTACACCCGCCTAGCGATCCTATTCAAAAGCGCTATACCCAGGCGCTTGCCCGCTATGAACAGCTCATGGACGCATGGCAGCGCTGGCAAGAGAACGCCAGCGCGCTTGAAAGCGCTGTCTCGCTCCACGACCACCCCAGCATTACGGCGATTGTTAACCAATGCGCCTGGCCAAAGGAGCTTGCACCACCAGCCCTGCTAAAGCGCGCGCAAGCATCGCTAGTGGCGGAAGCCTCCGCGGAACAGCACCGCGCGCCCTCGCTTAGCGCCCTGAACGCTGAGCTTGATAACCTTGAACACCTACTTGAGCGAGGCGCGTTTAAAAGCGCCAGCCGTTTGCATCAACGCCTAAAACCATCCTTAGAAGCGCTGACCACAGACGACGCCAAACCGCACAGAGCGCGCCTAAAGCAGCTTGGCGCTCGGTTAGCCGAGCTTCGCGACTGGCGAGGCTTTGTAGCAGGCCCCAAGCGTGAACAGCTCTGCGCCAGCATTGAAGCCCTTGCAGACGACCAGCACATGGCCGAAGAGGCCCTGGACCGTCACCACCGCCAGCTTGTGAAAGAGTGGAAGTCACTCGGCGACGCCGCTGCAAACCGTGAACAGTCTGCACGCTTTCGCGCTGCTTCTGACCGCATTCACGAACGCCTGACGCCATGGCGCGAGCAGCTTACCCACCTACGAGAAACCAACCTGCGTAGCCGTGAAGCACTCTGCGAACAGCTGGAAACCCTGCTAGACCAACCCGCCCAAGACGCTGACCCCGATGTACTGCGGGAAATTAGGGACAAGGCCCGCCATCAATGGCGCGATTACAGCCCTGTCCCCCGGGAACAGTCCGAAGCCGTAGGCCAACGCTTTGCTAAAATCCGGCATCGCTTACAGCGTCTTATTGACCAGCGCGCCGAGCACATTGGCCTGCAGAAGCACGCCCTCATTGAGCAAGTGCAGGCACTGCAAAACGATAGCGAACAACCGCTGGCGAAACGCATTATTCAAACCAAGCAGCTTCAGCAACAGTGGCGCCAACTGGGCCGCGCCCCTAAAGGCGAAGAACAGGCACTCTGGAAAACGTTCCGCCACGCCTGCGACCAGCTATTTGCCCAGCGCGATGCTCATAAGAACGAACAAGCGGCACGCCAGCAACAGCAGCTGGATGATATGCAAACGCTGATTGAACAAATGGATAGCTGGCAACCCGCCCATGCCGACGAAGCCGAAACCCTGGAGGATTACCTCAAACGCGCCAGCCAGCTTGAGCCACTGCCCCGCAATCGCCGTACCGATGGTATGCAGCGGCGTTTAAGCGGTATTGTGCGCGCCAGGCGTGAGCGTTTAAGTCGCCTTGCGGTAGCGGCTACTGTGCAGCAGTGGCAAGCCCTGCTCCCGCTGGTGAAAGCACACCTAACCGCCGACCAGCAGGCGCTAGCAGGTGAAGCCGCAAAGGATGTAGATGCCCCTTCGCTGCTCAGCACTGAGCTGCCCGCCATCTTTGCTGGCGCCCATCAACAGCGCAATCAATCACGGCGAGCCACCTCTGCACCGCTCTCTCAAGCGCAATTAGCCGCGCTGGAAGATGACCTTGCCCGCTTGCGCGTACATCTTTCGCTTTTAGCGCTAGGTAGCGTTAAACAGCGCGATGAACCGCTCCGGCTAGCCATCCAGGTAGAGCGCTTAAACGAAGGGCTACATACCGAGCGTAGCCGCGCAGAGGAAATTATCGATGTGTTGGCAACACTGCTTGCGCTAGGCCCAATACCGCTAACGCTTTGGGAAAAAGAAGTGGAAGAGTTTGACAGCCTGTTAAGCCGTTTAGCGCACGTACCCCACCCTTAAGGCGCTGGCAGCCTGCAACGCAGCAACGATAACGACAACGGGAGGCAAGCGCCTCCCGTTGTCAGTCCCCTTAGCTTTTCTGAACGTTACCCTTCAAGTAACCGCTACTTCTAACGATAGCGTTACTCCTTAGCCCATGAATTGGCCACCGTTGATATCAATGTTGGCGCCGGTAATAAAACCAGACTCTTTATCCGCCAGGAAAGTCACCAAACGGCCAATTTCTTCTGGCGTGCCATAGCGCTTCACTGGGATTGTTTCGCGAATGGCTTCGCGGACTTTTTCTGGAATACTCATAATCATGTCGGTAGCAATGTAGCCAGGCGAAACGGTATTTACCGTAATGCCTTTTGTCGCCGTTTCTTGAGCAAGCGACATGGTAAGCCCATGCATACCCGCCTTGGCTGCCGCATAATTCACCTGACCAAATTGGCCCTTGCGACCATTAATCGACGAAATATTGATGATGCGTCCGTAACCATGCTCCAGCATCATTTCAATAACGCTGCGGCAGGTGTTGAACACACTGTTAAGATTCGTATCGATGACCTGATGCCACTGATCAAACGACATCTTTTTCATCGTGCCATCACGGGTAATGCCTGCACAGTTAACCAGCACGCTAATAGGCCCATGTTTATCATGGATCTCGCGAGCCGCTTCTAGGCAAGCATCGTGGTCGGAAAGATCAACACCAGATAACACGATGTTGTTATAACCATCGGCTTGCTGGGTTTCCAGCCAGGTTTTAGCCTTGTCAGGGTTGCGATACCCCGACACGACCAAATAACCAGCATCCGCTAATGATCGGCAAATTGCCGTTCCGATTCCACCAGTTCCACCAGTTACCCAGGCGACGGGGGCTTGATTGGCCATTGACTACCTCCCTGATATGACAAATGGCTTGGACTGTAAGCGATGTTATAGCGCCGCAAGCCATTCTAAATAAGCGCAGAAGCGCTTCTATCACTCATAGTACGTCGCTGTTTTTCTTGTGCGACCTACCAACAGTAAGCTTTTTATTATGCTTAATGAAAGCATAGCTCTACTCGCTTAATGTTGCAGCACGATGAAAGTCTCAACCTGCCTTTCTAGCGTTTTATGCAGGGGGTTGACTTACGATGAAAAATGCGTAGAATACGCAACACGTTGATGCGGGGTGGAGCAGTCTGGTAGCTCGTCGGGCTCATAACCCGAAGGTCATCGGTTCAAATCCGGTCCCCGCTACCAATATTTTGAAAGGCAGATCAGTTACTTACTGGTCTGCCTTTTTTTATGCCTGTCATTCCAAAAAGCGCTGCGCCCAAATTTTGCCCGTTTTTAAAAATGGTCTTATCCAGCACCAGTGGCTACATCAGATCGCGCGACGGGTGAAAGCCGTGGGTTGTTTCATGCAACACAAGCACTTCGACAGCTGTGACTTTAAAGGTGGCACCTGCTCCGACCAAGTTTTCATCCTGCACTACCAGGGTAGCGAAAGGAGCCTACCCATATGCCGGGAACCCGCAGCATTTGAACTGATGCTCGATCGCACCGTCAGAAGAGGGACGAGGGAAGGGTTGGCTTTCGCCGACAAGCTATTACCTCCCGCACTTGCAGGATGGGGGCTTCGCGGAGCACTTTATGGACTACGAACATGCAATTGTGAAAGTCGAAGACGGCATTGGCACTCTGCTTTGCAACAACTGCGGCACTGCCATTGCTAAGGGTACTCAACACGAAGATAGGGAGCACTTCTGTACAATGTGTATGAGCGGTAATTGCAAAGCAAAATTTAAGACAGAAAAGTAACAAGCTGGGGGCTGAGGCATAGCAACGCCGGCGATGAGCGACAAATGTTGCGCAACGACATCGAGTCCAAAGGCCTTCGGATCGTCGCCCTAGGCCTCCTCAACAATCATTCAACCCACTTCGGGAAACGGCTTCACGTCTCTAATGCTGAATGCGGTCAATTGCATGATGCTGGACATGAGGGCTACCGTAGGCGTTGCTTCAAACAGCACGTCATTCCTTGTGCGCAAACTCTTCTGTGTCGATATCGGCCTGCTGTGCCTCGTTATATCGAGCACCCGCGACCTCGCTAGGCAGCATCATCTGATTAAGCTGCACCAACGCCGCGTCATTTAACACTAGCTGCTCGGCCTTGAGGTTTTCCTGCATATGGTTAATAGAGCGCGACCCAGGAATGGGAATCACATGGCTACCCTGCGCCTTCACCCACGCAAGCGCCAGCTGAGCGGGGGTGATGGCCAAACCTTTCGCCATGTTATCAAAGCGCGTTAGCAGCGTCAGGTTGTGGATAAGGTTATCGCCATTAAAACGCGGCATTCCAGCGCGCATATCGCCTTCGGCGAATGCAGTATGGGCGTGGATAGCGCCAGAGAGAAACCCGCGACCCAACGGGCTGAAGGCTACTAGCGCTGTGCCCAGCTCTTTGCACGCTTGGCTGAGGGCAATTTCGGGGTTACGCGTCCACAGTGAGTATTCCGACTGTACCGCCGCTATTGGGTACTCAGCGTATGCTTTGCGCAGCGTGTCTGCGGAGATTTCCGATAAACCCACCGCGCGCAGCTTACCCTCTTCCACCAACCGGCCAAGCGCCCCAACACTCTCTTCAATGGGCACTTGGCGATCCATGCGGTGGAGATAGTAGAGATCCAAATGATCGGTTTTCAGGCGAGCCAGACTCTCCTCACACTGACGTCGCAGCGTCTCAGGCCGCCCATCGATCACTCGCTTACCGCTCTCTGGGTCTATGGCCATCCCACACTTGCTAGCCAGCAGCAGCTCTTGGCGCTTCGAGGCAAGCGCCTTGCCCAGCAGCCGTTCGTTAGCGGTACCGCCGTAAAGCGTGGCCGTATCAAAATGGCGATAGCCCATCTCAAAGGCGTCGTTCAGCGCCTTAACGCCCTTCTCTTCTGACACATACTGCCCATAGCCATGGGAAAGGTTCATACAGCCCAAGCCAATACGTGGCGACGCCACTTCTTTCAAACGATCATAGAACCCAGACATTGAAAACCTCGCTAAGGGTGGTCGGTTACGATGCGATCACCTGAGGGCGATGGGTCGCCGCTGCATGTGGCACCTGGGCGTTTAGCCACGCAGGCAACCGATGTTCAAGATAATAGCGCGGCCTCCAGGGGCTGCCTTCAATAAACCCCACGTGCCCGCCACTAGGTAAAAGTTCTAAAGCGACGCAACCCGGTAGCATGTCTGCCGTTGGTACGCTGTGGGGGTAGATAAAAGGGTCATCTTCAGCGTGCACAATAAGTGTTGGCACTTGAATAGCCTCAACAAAAAAGGCGCTACTGCAACGCTGGTAGTACGCATCGGCGCTATCAAAGCCATGTAACGGCGCTGTGACCCTGCCATCAAAGTCCCAAAACGTTTTCATGCCCTCCAGCGTTTCAAGCGCTCTTAACCTTGCCAGCTCCTCTTGACGGCCCTGCTGACGGAACGAACTCTGCTTAGATTCCACATAGCGGCGTAAATCGCGCAGAAAACGTGCCTGGTACACTCTAGAAAAGCCCTGGCTAATTCGATCAGCGCAGTGGTCTAAACGAAACGGCACCGAGACCGCCACGGCGCCCCGCAGCGGGTTATGACGCCCAGTTTCGCCGAGGTACTTGAGCAACACATTGCCGCCCAGCGAGTACCCCACCGCCGCTAGCGGCTTATCGGGGTATCGAGCCGCTAGCTGTTGGATAATATCGGCAAGGTCTTCGCTAGCACCCGAGTGATAGCCCCTGGCGCGATGGTTAGGCTCGCCGGAACAGCCTCGCCAATTGACCGCCACACTCTGCCACCCCTGCGCTGCCAGCGCCTGCTGCTGGCCCAAGATATACAGCGATTTTGAACTGCCCGTAAGCCCATGGAGCAGAATCGCGCAGCGCGTCTGTTCACCTTGAGGGCCGTACCAATCCAGATCAATAAAGTCACCATCTTTCAGCGTGATGCGCTCACGTTGGCGCTGCAGTTTGGGCTTAGCGCGGAACAGCGGGCTAAACAGCGTTTGTAAATGCCCGCCGGGTAGCCACCGCGTAGGGCGAAATGAAGAGTGAAGCGAACTCATGCTAGTGCGCACCCGCAAAGAAAACCGCTGGCTAGCTTAGCAAACTTTTCTCAACCGATAGCAGGCCTCCTAGCCCCTACGCAGAGCGCCTCGCCCCTACGGCTACCGTTCAGCCAAACCAAGCGGGCATCTGAAACGTTATCCCTATAGTCGCGTTAGCGTCATTTGCGTTAGCGTCCGAACAGACGATTGAAACTATTAAGCCCTCGTAGTGGTCGCTTTTAGTGGCCTTTTGTAGTTGTCGATAGCTGGCCCGCTAGTTCACGGGGGCTTGCTGATTTATTATTAATGCCGCATTCGCGTTCCATGACGGAAGGATAGCCATCTCTATGCTGGGATTCCTGCAAGGATTTTCCTATGGCCTGTTTATGACCTGCCTGCCTTGGCTACTGGTTGGTCTGTTTAATCCTGGTTTGGCGCTTCCGATAGCGGTTCCCAGCCGCTTACGGGTTATCGGCCGTTACTGCCTAGTGGTTCCCTCGATCAGCATGCTGCTGTGGCTGACCTCCCTGTGGGGTGGTTTTAGCCCTAGCTTGTTTGGCTGGCTCGCGGGCATTGTCGCCATACCCGTGGCGCTGCCCATTGAGCGGACGCTGCGCGGCTGGCTAGCCCGTCGCCGCGTGCGGCGCCAGGAGGCCCAAAGAGAGGCCGAGGCACATCAGCGCCGTGCGCAGCAGGAGCGCAACGCCTATGAAGCGGGTGTGTTGGTGCTTGATCCGGCAAGGCCTCCTATGGGAGCCGACGACCTTGTGCTGGCAATGTGTCGGGCCAAGCAGAGCCTGCTCGATGTGCAACGCCCCGACCTAGCGATCCTTACAGACCGCCTCTATAGCCGCTACCGTCATGTCATGGACGTGCTGGGCGAGCGGTTCCACGCGGGCGAGCTGGCCTTCGAGCGTTCAAAAGGCTTGGTCACTCAAGTTTGTTATGGCGCGGTGGATACGCTAACGACCATGGCGTCTCAAGCGCGAGGCGTGGTGAGCGTGGACGGCAATTACGTACGCGGCCGACTAGAGCGGGAGAGTAACCGATTGGGCGAGGAGGAACGCGCCGCCCTAGTGCGGCGCCTTGATCTACTGGTGGAGACTGAACACCGGCTGAATAAGCTTTCTGCCCGTATCGAATCCGCTCTCACCGTGCTCGACGATACCGCTGTTTCCATGGCCCGTATTGAGACCGCTCGCCCCCAGGCGTCGGTCACCACCGAAAAAGCGCTGGAGGATCTACGCCGCTTCGTCGAAGGTGCGGATCGTTATGCACGCAAGGATTAAGCTGGCACTCAGTGCTACCTTGCAGTTTTAAAGAGATTTTATGTAATCGGTTCTATTTAACCGTTTTTTAATAGCCCAGGAGTTATCTATGGCTCAGCAATCCGATGACAAACGTCGTCTCTCCCTGCCGCCGGTAGACGAGATAGCCGACCAGTTAGGGGCTAGCCAATTAGGGGCGCGTCAGGCCGATTCGGACAATTTTGATGCCCGTGACATCGACCCTGAGCTTGAGGCGATGGCTGACAACTTTGTCGAAGATATCCTTGCCGAAGGTGATGAGACATCGGCAGCTCGCCAACGCCGAGCCGTGGACGAAATGGGCCTTGAACTACAGCAGCAGGCCGCCCATCGCAGTGCCATGCTACAGACCCCGCTGCGCCAGCTGGCCCACCAGGGCGACGAAGGCGGGCCGGTCGCCAAGGCACTCACTGATTTACGTGGGCGCATGGAAGGGTTGGACCCCGCCCGCCATCGCCTGGTGCCTACCACACTGGATCGCATTCTTTCCGTCATTCCCGGCCTCGACAGCCGCCTGCAGCGCTACTTTCGTAAGTTTGAGAATGCCCAGCAGGCGCTGGACGCCATCATTGAGGAGTTGGAAAGCGGACGCGACATGCTCCATCGCGACAACCTCACCCTCAGCGATGACCAGCAGGCCTTAACGAACATCCTTGCCGAGTTGAACCGTCAAGTTGCACTGGGCCGTATGATCGACCGCCGATTGTGCGACGAAATCGCCGCTCGCGACGGCGTTGATCCGCGGCGCCATTTCCTTGAGGAGGAGCTGCTCTTTCCCCTACGCCAGCGCATCCTCGACCTCCAGCAGCAGCTGGCGGTGAGCCAGCAAGGCATACTGGCGCTAGAGGTCATCATCCGCAACAACCGGGAATTGATGCGCGGCGTGGACAGGGCCATTAATGTCACCGTCTCTGCGCTCACCGTCGCGGTAACCGTGGCCATGGCAATGGCTAATCAGCGCCTAGTGCTAGACCGCATTGAAGCCCTCAACACCACCACATCGCAAATGATCAGCGGAACCGCCAAGGCCCTGCGCCAGCAAGGCGTTGATATCCAGAAGCGGGCCTCCGGCGCGATGCTCGATATGCAAGTGCTTGAGGAGGCTTTCAGCGAGGTGATGGGCGCCATCGATGATCTTTCGAGCTATCGTCAGGAAGCCCTGCCCCGCCTGGATGAGCAGATCGAGCGCCTAGCGACCTTGTCCAAGCAGGGCAATGCCTCTATCGAGCGCCTACAAGAGGGTAACGCGTCGCAGCCACAGGACGACCGTGCCCCCCGCTAACCCCGCCCGCCTGCCGACGGGCTAATTATGCTCGGCGGCGCCTTCAGCACCCTCCTCGGCCCTCTCTTGGGCCTCCTGTTGTTCCTCTGCGACAGCCTTTGACGCTGCATAATGTCTGGCACGACAACCGCTGCTTTTAAAGCATCCCCTCTGTCACACAAAGACCGTTCTTGGACTTGCAAAATGCGACATCCTGGCACATGCTGAAAAAATATTGACCAATCGGTCAAACCATTACAACCCATACTCCCCTTAACAAGATCAACAAGAGACACGGCGATGATCGACTTCCTGCTCAACGGGCAGCCCCGCCAGTGCGAGGCAGCCCCCGAAACCAGTGTGCTTGAACTGCTGCGCGAAACCCTTGGCACCACGGGCACTAAGGAGGGTTGCGCCTCTGGTGACTGCGGCGCCTGCACCGTCGCCATTGGCGAAACAGGGCCCGACGGCGAGCTGCGCTATCACAGCGCCAATGCCTGTATTACCCCGGCCCATCAATTGAATGGACGGCACCTGGTGACCGTGGATGGCCTCGCCGATGGAAACCAGTTACACCCCGCTCAGGCCGCTATGGTTAAGTGCCATGGCAGTCAGTGTGGCTTCTGCACGCCGGGTATTGTGATGTCGCTGTTCACCCTTCACGAGCAGCAGCGTAGGGAACCCGACAAGGCCCTGGCCCCGCTGACGCCACAACGCCTTGAGGCCGCTCTAGGGGGCAACCTCTGCCGCTGCACCGGCTACCGCCCGATCCGCGACGCCGCGCTGAGCATGAACGAGCACCCCGAACATCGCCCGCTGTGGATGGACGCCGCCGCCCCTGAGCCGAAAGCCTCACCAGCCGCAGTTGAAAGCCTCTTTGCCCAGCCCACGACGCTCGCCGAATTGGTCGAGTGCCTGGGACGCCACCCCGAAGCGCGGCTGGTTGCCGGGGCCACCGACCTGTGGCTAGAGAGCACCCAGCGACTGGCTCGCTTCGAGCGGCTTATCGATGTCACCCGCGTCGCCGAGTTGAACGTGATCGAAGAGACCACCCTCGAAGATGGGCGTCGTGGCTGGTGGATCGGCGCGGCCGTGACGTATAGCCGGATCGAACCGCTGCTTCAGGAACATTTTGACGCCTTTGCCCATCTGTTACACCGCTTAGGCTCCTCCCAGATTCGCAACCGGGGCACCCTGGGCGGCAACGTGGCCAATGCCTCGCCCATCGGCGACACCCCACCGGTACTGCTGGCCTTGGGCTCGCGTCTGCGCCTGGTTGGCCCCAAAGGTGAGCGCGAGTTGCCGCTTGATGACTTCTTCCTCGACTACAAGCGAACCGCCCTGCAGCAGGGTGAAGCGATCCGCGCACTGTTCCTACCCCACCCCGTGGAGGGGGAAACGCTCAAAGTGTGGAAGCTTTCCAAACGGCGTGAGGACGATATTTCTGCGGTGCTCGGGGCCTTCGCTTGGCGTTTGGAGGATGGAATGCTGCGCGACGTGCGCCTAGCCTTTGGCGGCATGGCCGGTATCCCCAAGCGTGCAGCCCAGGCCGAAGCAGCGCTTGAGGGCAAAGCGCCCTCATCAGCGGCCTTCCAAGCGGCACGGCAAGCGCTGTCTCAGGATTTCCAGCCGATGTCCGATGTGCGCGGCAGCGCCCACTATCGCCAAGTTTCCGCCGCCAACCTACTCGAACGCCTGCGCCTGGTGCTGAATACTGAAAACCAGTCCCAGGACGCCACCAACAGCCCTCGGGAGGTGATGCTCCATGCGTACGCTCACTAAGCTCTCTACAGCGCCGAATGCTAAGGCGCCCAGCGATGCTGCCGAAGACGTCAGCGCCGACTCCGCGGCTGCACGCCATGAACTCGATGGGCGCATCAAAGGTTCTGGCCCCCTGGCCCGCGACACGCTTCCCTACACCAATACTCACCCGCACTCCCAGGCCCATGAGAGCGCGGTTAAGCATGTCACCGGGCGGGCGGCCTACATCGACGACCTGAGCGCCCCGGCCGATACGCTGCACGTGGCCCTAGGCCTCTCTCCCGTCGCCCATGGCCGCCTGACCCGCCTCGACCTGGATAAAGTCCGCACCATGCCCGGCGTGGTGGATGTGATTGCCGTGGATGATGTCCACGGTCATACCGATATCGGCCCGGTCTTCCCCGGTGACCCGATCTTCGTGTCGGATACGATCAGCTACGTCGGTCAGGTTATTTTTGCCGTGGCCGCCGAGAGTCATCGCGCTGCCCGTGAGGCAGTTCAGGCCGCCGTCATAGAGATCGATGAGCAGACCGCCTGCCTTGATCCGGTCGCCGCCGCTGAGCGGGAAGAGTTCGTGCGCCCCAGCCATGTTCAGCAACGCGGTGATTGGGAGCAGGCGCTGAAAGACGCCGCCCTGGTGGTGGAAGATGAGCAGTTTGTCGGCGGCCAGGAGCACTTCTACCTGGAAGGCCAGGCCTGCCTGGTGCAGCCCACCGAAGATGAGGGCGTGGTGGTCTTTACCTCCAACCAGCACCCCAGCGAAACCCAAAAGCTGGTAGCCGAGGTGCTGGGCATTCCGTTTCATGCGGTGACCGTAGAGGTACGCCGCATGGGCGGCGGCTTTGGCGGCAAGGAAACCCAGGCATCACCCTGGGCCTGCATCGCCGCGCTTGTCGCCCGGCGTACCGGACGCACCACCCGGGTACGCCTTCCGCGTGGCGACGATATGCGTGCCACCGGCAAGCGCCACCCCTTCCATAACCGCTACCGGCTGGGCGTCGACGAACAGGGCGTGATTCAGGGCGGCGAGATCACCTTGATTGGCGACTGCGGCTATTCCCCGGACCTCTCGGACGCCATCGTCGACCGCGCCATGTTCCACAGCGACAACGCCTACTCCTTGGGCGATGCCCGCGTGACCGGTCACCGTGCCCGAACCCATACTGCTTCCAACACCGCCTTTCGCGGCTTCGGCGGCCCCCAGGGCATGATGGTGATAGAGGCGGCCATGGACGACATCGCCCGACGCATCAGCGAGGACCCGCTGACAGTACGCAAGCGCAACTTCTACCGCGCCGACAGCCAAACGACCCGTCGTGATATTACCCACTATGGCCAGCAGGTAGATCAGGTCGGCCTGTTGCATGATCTGGTCGAGCAGCTTGAGACCAGCAGCGACTACTGGGAGCGGCGCCGTGCGATCACCGCATTCAACGCCGACAGCCCCATCATCAAGCGTGGCCTAGCGCTGACGCCGGTGAAGTTCGGTATTTCCTTCACCGCTAAGCACCTCAACCAGGCCGGCGCGCTGCTGCATGTTTATACCGACGGCAGCGTGATGATCAACCATGGCGGCACCGAGATGGGCCAGGGCCTGCACACCAAGATCTGTCAGGTGGCCGCTCGTGAGCTGGGGCTGGATACCGAGAAAGTCCGCATTAGCGCCACGCGCACCGATAAGGTACCCAACACCTCGCCCACCGCGGCCTCCAGTGGCACCGACCTTAACGGCCAAGCGGCACGGGATGCCTGCATGAAGCTCAAGCAGCGGCTGTTCGATTTCGCCCATGAGCACCTCTATCAGGATCAGGGGCTTGACCGCGAAGACATGCGCCTGGAAGCAGGACACCTAATTGCCGGCCACGGCGAGAGCGAACGCCGCATTCCCTGGGGCGAATTGATCCAGGCAGCCTATCTGAATCGCATCTCGCTCTCGGAGAAAGGCTTCTACGCCACCCCGCTGATCCACTACGACCGCAACGTCGGCCAGGGGCGCCCTTTCTACTACTACGCCTTTGGCGCTGCGGTGGCAGAAGTCAGCGTGGATATCCTCAGCGGCGAGTACCAGGTTGACCGGGTCGATATCCTGCAAGACGTGGGGGACTCGCTGAACCCGGCCATCGACATCGGCCAGGTGGAGGGCGGTTTCTTCCAGGGCATGGGCTGGCTCACCAGCGAAGAACTGAAGTGGAATGATGCCGGACGGCTGATCTCCGACGGCCCAGCCACTTACAAGATCCCCACCTATGGTGATCTACCGCCGGTGTTCAACGTCAAGCTGCTGGAGGGACACCCCAACTCCATGGCCAGCATCTACCGCTCCAAGGCCGTGGGGGAGCCACCCTTTATGCTCGGCATGGCGGTGTGGTCCGCGCTGCGGGATGCCCTGGCAAGCCTGACCGACTACGTCGAGGCGCCGCGGCTCGATACCCCAGCCACGCCCGAGCGCGTGCTGATGGCGGCTGAGGCTCTACGCGCCCAATACGGTTCCCAACACGACGCCCTGCACAACAAACGGCCGCTGGAAAAAGGTGACGAGTGATGAACACCCAGCGCCCCGAAAGCTGGCATGAGGCCCTGCACCGCCTGCAGAGGGACGGCCTACCCCATGCGCTAGCCACCGTGGTGACCAGCGCCGGCTCCACCCCCCGGGAGCCCGGCGCTCGCATGGTGATCACGGCAGACGCCGTCCACGACACCCTGGGCGGCGGCACCTTTGAGTTTCAGGTGATCGACGCGGCTCGGGAGCGGCTGGCGAGCGCTGAAACCGGCATGAGCCTTGAAGCTTTCTCCCTGGGTGGGCGCAGCGGGCAGTGTTGCGGCGGCTTCGTCAACGTACTGTTGGAGGTCTTCCCCGGCAGTGCGGCGACCCTGGCCCTCTTCGGCGCCGGACATGTCGGCACCGAGCTGGTACGCCTGGCCGCTCCGCTGCCCTGGCAAGTGCTTTGGCACGACAGCCGCGACGCTGTTTTTCCCGCCTGGGCTGAAGCGCAGCCGCGCCTAACCTGTCACCAAGCAACTGACCTACGTGCCGCCGTCGCGGCGCTGCCTGCGAACAGCCACGCGCTGGTGCTGACCCACGACCACGCCGAAGACCGCGAGCTGGTGGATGCCCTACTGCTGCGTGACGACATAGCCTCAATCGGCCTGATCGGATCACACAGCAAGTGGGCTAGCTTCCGCTCGCGGCTGACCGATGCCGGTCATGACGAAGTGGCGCTAACCAGGGTGCGCTGCCCCATCGGTATGGCAAGTGGTGGCACCGGCGGCGACAAGACGCCCTATGCCATTGCGCTAGCCGCGCTGGCCGAGCTGCTCCCACTGATGGGCGCCCATGAGCGGGCCGACCAACGCGGCCTCGCCCCAGGCGAACTACGCGCCCTCATCGACCAGCACACTTCTTAAACATGCGCCGTCGCACTTCATAAACATTTGAAAAAAAGAGCCCCTCTCATGACGACAAACGACTCGCGCGTGATACGCGCTGAACTGCTGAGCTTCGATGCCGACCCCGGCGAGGGCGACACCCCTGCCGAAGGCAGCGTTTGCCATATCGAAGACGCTGCCCTGTGGATCGAGAATGGCCGCATCCGAGCCATCGATGACTATGCGCGACTCGAACCAACCCTGCCCCCCGGAATCGAGGTGACCGACCACCGTGGCAAGTTAATGATGCCCGGCTTCATCGACAGCCACGTGCACTACGTCCAGCTTGAAATCATGGCCTCCTACGGGCGGCAGCTACTGGATTGGCTCAACGACTACACCTTTCCTGAAGAGTGTCGTTTCGCTCAGTACGAGCATGCCTTGGCGCTCTCTGATGCGTTTCTTGATGAGATGCTGCGGGTGGGTACCACCACGGCCCAGGTGTTCTGCTCCAGCCACCCCAGTTCGGTGGATGCCTTCTTCACCGCCAGCCGCAAGCGCGACCTGCGCATGCTGGCGGGCAAGGTGCATATGAATCGTCACGCCCCTGAGGCGCTCTGCGACGACACCCAGGGTGGCATTCGCGACGCCGAGCGGCTGATCAGCGAATGGCACGGCACAGCGCGGCTCGGCTACAGCCTGACGCCCCGCTTTGCCCCCACCTCAACCCGCGAACAGCTAGACGCGACGGGCGGGCTGTTGCGCAATGACCCGAGCCTGTGGCTACAGACTCACCTTTCCGAAAACACCGGCGAGCTGGACTGGGTGGCCGAGCTATTTCCCGAGAGCCGCGACTACCTTGAGGTCTACGAGCAGTCGGGGCTGGTAGGGCCACGCAGCACCTTTGCCCATGGCATCCATCTTGACCAGGGGATGCGCCGCCGACTGGCGGATCGTGGCGCCAACCTGGCCTTCTGCCCCAGTTCTAATCTGTTCCTTGGCAGCGGACTGTTCGACCGCCACGCCGCACGCGATGTCGGGCTCAACGTGACCTATGCCAGCGACGTTGGTGGGGGAACCGACCTTTCCGGGCTAGCGACCCTCAAAGCCGCTTATCAAGTCGGGCAATTGCGGGGGCAGCCCCTAACCGCCTGGCAAGGGTTCTACGGCCTGACACTAGGCAATGCGCGCTCCCTGTCACTGGATAGCAACATTGGCCGCTTAGCCCCCGGCATGGAAGCCGACTTCGTGGTACTCGACCCTGATGCCACACCGCTGCTGTCAAGACGTCAGGCACGCTGTCGCACCCTGAGCGAGCGCCTATTTGCGCTGATGATGCTGGGTGATGACCGCAGCGTACTGGAAACCTGGGCGGGCGGAAGGCGCCAACACGCACGGGATTGACCACTGGGCCCACCAGGCGATCAACGACGATTTTTAACAACGATCTCCAACAACAATAGGATCACCTATATGGAACCGAACTCCTCCTCCCTTGCCGAGAAGAGCACCGCTCGGCCTGCTAACTGGCTGGACCACTATTTTGGCGTGACCCGGCGCGGCTCATCGATGCGCACTGAAGTCCTCGCCGGGATCGCGACCTTCCTGGCGTCCATGTACATCATTGTGGTCAACCCAGCCATTCTCAGCGATGCGGGCATCCCCTTCTCCGCCGCGCTCTCGGCTACGGTGCTGATCAGCTTCATGAGCAGCCTAGCCATGGGGCTTTATGCCCGCAACCCCATTCTGGTCGCCCCGGGTATGGGCATGAACGCCCTGTTTACCTATACCCTGGTACAAGGTGCAGGGCTCTCCTGGGAAGTGGCGCTGGGCTGCGTGTTCTGGTCCGGGGTGCTATTCGCCGTACTGGCCATGTTCAACGTCCGCAAGGCGATCATTGAAGCCATTCCCCCTTCGCTGCGCTACGCGATCACCTGCGGCATTGGTCTGTTTATCACCTTCATCGGCTTCAAGAATGCGGGCTTCATTGTCGGCAGCGACGCGACGCTGGTGACGCTAGGCTCTATGGATGCCAGCATGGTCACCTTCTTCATCGGCATGATGGCGACAGCGATTCTGGTTATCCTACGCTTCAACGGTGCGCTGATTCTGGGTATCGCCCTGACTACCCTGCTGGCATCGCCCATGGGCCGACTGTGGGGCGGTGACGTGGTCGTGGAGTGGAGCGGCCTGGCGGCCTGGCCTGACTTCAGCGCGGTGATGCAGGTAGATATTTGGGGAGCGCTGAAGGTTGCTTACCTGCCGTTCATCTTCGTCATGCTGTTCACCAACTTCTTCGATGCCTTATCCTGCTTCATGGCCCTTTCTGAGTCGGCCAACCTTAAGGACAAAGATGGCAACCCGCGCAACCTGAAACGCTCCATGACCGTCGACGCCTTCGCCTCGATGATCGCGGCGCCGTTGGGTACCAGTGCGGCCCAGACCTTCATCGAGTCCGGCGCTGGCGTGGCCCAGGGCGGCCGAACCGGCCTGGTGGCGGTGGTCATCGCTCTGCTGTTCTTGCCTTTCCTCTTCCTCTCGCCGCTGCTTTCACTGGTGCCCGGTATTGCCACGGCGCCTGCCCTGGTGCTGGTGGGGCTGTTCATGCTGGCGCCGATCAGCAAAATCGAGTGGACGGAGTTCGACCAGGCTTTCCCGGCTTTTCTGGCCATCATCTTGATGCCGCTGACCTACTCGATCACCCTGGGTATCGCCTTTGGCTTCCTCAGCTTCGTCCTGATCAAACTTTTCACCGGCAACATCCAGGCGATCAAACCGGCCATGTGGGTCTCAGCTGCTCTTAGCGTGGTGATGCTGGTGACCACGCACTAACCCCTCTTTTTCATATGTTGAAAGTGGCCGCCTTTCGCGCTTGCGGTCACGCTACTGGCGTGACCGCTTCGTCGGGGTGAACCAATGCTTGCCAGGCTTCAAAGGTGGTAAAAAACACCTGCCCGGTAAGTTCGCGATAAAGGTCGGTCCCTTTTAGGCGGTCCATAACGGGGCCTTTCACTTCGGCTAAGTGCAGCGTAGCGCCAGCATCTTTTAGCCGACCGTTAATGGCTTCTAGGCTTTCTAATGCGGAAGCATCAATGATGTTGACGGCCTGGCAGGTCAGCACAATGTGTTTCAGCGACGGGGAGCGGGCAGCCAGCGCCATCACGGTGTCTTCCAGGTAGCGAGCGTTGGCGAAGTAGAGGCTTTCATCAATTCGCAGCATCGCCACATGCTCATCCGTCTCAACCTTATGCCGCTGCACGTTACGAAAGTGCTCAGTGCCCGGGACCCGGCCCACAACAGCACTGTGCGGCTGGCTGGTACGGTAAAGGTGCAGCACCAGCGAGAGCACCACGCCACCTACAATGCCCACTTCCACGCTATGAAGTAGCGTTAACAGCAAGGTCGCCACCATGGCCATGCCATCGCTGCGGGAGTACTGCCATGTTCGCTTAACCGCGGGTAAATCAATCAACGTGCTTACCGCCACGATAATCGTAGCCGCCAGCGTCGCGGTAGGTAAAAACGCCAACAAGTCTGTTAACAACAGCGTCGCCAGCACAATTCCTAAGGCCGTGAATGCACCTGCCAGCGGCGTTGCGGCTCCTGCTTCAAAATTAACTACCGAACGGGAAAACCCACCCGACACCGGCGAACCACCGCTAACGCCAGCGCCCAAGTTCGCCATTCCCAGGGCAATCAATTCTTGGTTAGGGTCGATGCGCTGACGGCGTTTCGCCGCAAGGGTTTGCGCCACAGAAACCGACTCCACAAACCCCACTAGACTGATTAGCAGCGCCGCCGGCAACAACCCCACCCACAGCGATTGATCAAGGCTTGGCAGCGCAATAGCTGGCAAACCGCTGGGCACAAAGCCCACCACATCAACGCCGTGTTGATCCAAACTGAAGCCCCAGGCCAGCAGCGTCGTAACCATTACCGCTGAGATTGGCGCGGCTTTCACGACGATGCCGGAAACGCTGGCGGAAGCCCCCAGCGCTATCAGCCACTGCTGTAGGTGTTTACGACAGACCAGCAAATAGCCCCACACGCCTAAACCAATCATTAACGTGATGACGTTAACCTGCTGCCACTGGCTGAACAGCGCACCTAATAACTCAATTACGTTATGGCCAGACGCCTCAACCCCTAAAATATGCTTGAGCTGACTAATGGCAATTAAAATACCTGAGGCGGTGATAAACCCTGAAATAACGGGATGGCTTAAAAAATTCACCAAAAAACCCAGCCGCAGTACGCCCATGGCAATCAAAATAAGCCCTGAAAGCGCCGCCAGCACCAGCGCGGCCCCTATGTATTCCGGGCTACCAGGTGTCGCAAAACCGCTTAACGCAGACGCTGTCATTAGCGCTGCAACGGCCACTGGACCCACCGCTAAACTCGCGCTGGTACCAAAAATGGCATACAGCACTAGCGGCAGCATGCTGGCGTATAACCCCATTTCCGGGGGCAGCCCTGCCAATAACGCATAGGCCAGCGCTTGAGGCACTAGCATAAGCGTTACTATCACCGCTGCCAGCGCATCCCGAGAGAACTGCGCTTGCTGGTAGCGACGTAGCCAGCCGACTAATGGCACCCAACGCTCAAGTCTCATCTTGCGCACTCACGTAGTCACTCGCCAACCGCACACTCCGCGGCGATGTTCTATTCATTAGGCTGATTTTCTAACCCCTCGCGGTGCTCTTCCAAATCAAACCCTGCGGCTTTTGCAGCAGAGAAAAGCACGGCTAGGTCGCACTGTTCGGTATGGCGTTTGGCATACGCCCAAAGATGCGTTGCACGCTTTCCAGAACGGCAAAACGCTAAAATAGGTCGGGGTAACTGCTGCATGGCCTGTGCGAATGCCTCTACATCCGCGGGGCGATAGTCACCGGGTGCTACCGGAATATGTACCCAGTGCAGGCCTATCGCTTCTGCTTTTTGGCGGTAGGACGCTTCATCTGGAAACTCGTCACTTTCCCCAGCCTTGCAGTTGCAGATAACTGTTTTGAAGCCTTTGGCTTTAACGTCCTCTAATGCTTCAACGGTGAGTGACGACGTAATCTCGACACCCTTTTCTAACGGCTGTGTTTGCATAGCACTTCCCCTTTTTCATAGCTCTTGTTAAACATTTACTCCCACGCGGCGCCTGCTAAAGCATCCAGTGGAAACTTTACATAACGCTTAACGTTAGCTTCTGGCGACGGTAACCGCCCACCACGCGCATTGACCTGTAGTGCAGGTTACTCGTGCGCTGTTCAGCCACCGTACTTCCCCACTGCGGCTCGCGGCCATCGGGCGTACAGTAGTGCCCCGTAAACAGCCGGGTGGTATCGGGAAGTAGCGTTGAGCATTATGCGTTCCTACGGGCTTCGGCATTAATAGGAATAACGATAGCTCATTTTGTTATATAATGCGAACCGTCATGCTCTATTATTCCAGTAGCAACGCTCAGCCTGCCATGGGGTGTACGGCTAGCGCGAAGCCAGCCAAGGCTAAAGCCTAACTAGACCGCGCCAGCTTGTGTTGGAAGTAGCTGCAATGCTCAAAATACACGCACAAAAAATTCGTTTTTGGCTGGGATAGCGGCGGGCAAATGCACGTTCTGCACTCAGGGTGCTGCAGTTATTTTACGAATCAGGAACGCAAGTACTCATGCCATGGAGGAGATTCCATAGCATGAGCCTGCTGATTGATACGACCTTATACCTCAACGTCTATAGTGGGAAACTGGTTCAGAAAAGCTTGTTCCCCAGTGCTCGCGACACTCCTGAATCACACGGTACTCATTGTTTTTCTGGGTGACGAAGCTAAATAAAAGTTGATGCAATTCGGGGGTAGTATTTGTTTCCAGCAGCCAGCTAAAAAACGTGCATGTCTCTCTCGCCGTTTCCTCAACCCCCTCAAGAACTTGTATCCCCATGGGCTCATCGACCACAAAAAAATGCGGCTTTTTTCTGCTATAAAAAGGATAAGGTTTCTTTACTGAGAGCTCAGCAATACAGGCTTGGAGATTCATCTGTTTAGCCACATCTTGTAGGTTATCAAGGCGGTTAACGCACTCCATCCCAATCGTTTGCATAAGGTGGCTTACAGGAGGAGCAATGGGAAGGAAGCTAAGTGCTAGCCAACGATAGCGATGAAGCTCATTTTGTTCGTGTGAATTAGCCAAATAGAGCTGTTCTTGCGGCAAAAAATTCAAAGCTGCTAATTTATCCATTGTAATTTTCTCACTATCAAATCTAAAAGATTCAAACTGGGCATAAATCAAGCCGCCATCTTAGTTCGAAAAAAACCGTTTCTCATGATATATATCAATTTTTATATAACAATCATAAATTTAACAATAAACCAACAAATAAATAACCATTTAACACTAGGCCAAACTCATTAAAAAAGCATACATAGTGATTGCCCAAACACCAATAAAATAACAAACAAAAAACAGCTTTAGGCCAATACCAAGCCAACGTACTTAGATTAGACTTCACCACTTGCCTTGACTTATCAAAAAATAGTAAAAAGGGATTATCAAAACAAATTAAATGTATTAAAAAAACCACCCTATTACATATTACCTAGGTTAATCGAAATAGTTTTTATCTTTATAAAATTGATATTGATCAAATAAAAAGTTTTTAAAAAAACGTAGTAAAAAAGGGGCAACTATACTGTTTCAAACCCACGGGAGGAGCCAAAAAATGACAACCCCAAAATCCCCCAAACCCCAGCTGGACGCCAGAGTAGCCAATGACGACAGCCTACTTGTTTTCTGGTACCTGGAAATCACTCATTCGGCGTTCAAGCTGCAGCGCATTTGGTTAGAAACAGTTAACGATGCTTTCCGTTATGAGCTTGAATTTATGTCAACTGTAGCGCCCTTCTACAGCAAGCTGACGCATTGCATGCTTGGTTTCGAAGGCCTGCAAACTCCGGCATCAATGGCATCTTGCTATCATAAAATCGCTGGCGACATGTCAGAAGCCACTTATAACCGCATGCGCAAAGTATCCGAACTCAGCGACGATTTTCGAGAACGCATTTGGTCTGAACTCTAAGGTTAAAAAACGAATAACACGTTGTTTTTTTAACCGTGAGATAGGGTAAAGCGATGACAGTCGAAACTATTGAAGACGTTCTGGAATTAACCCGGCGGCTACACGCTAACCTAGCTGATACACTTCAGCACGCCTCGCATGAGGCACAGCAGGAAAGGCTGCGTATGCTGCTGGATTATCTCTCGTTACATGAACGAGAACTCAGCAAGGTTATTGCATTGACCGAGGAAGATGCCCAGCCAGCGGCTCTTCACACTTGGTGTGCGGAGTATTTCGATAAGCATCCTTTTGCTCACGAAGAACTCGAGCGCATTGATTACGCTCGTATGACCGTTACTGAGGTCATGCTCTCGCTGCTCTCGATACATGAAGGCATTATAAACCTATACCGCTATTTATCGGCGCGGGCTGAAATATCGTCGACCGAGGAATTATTGAATGGAGTCCTTGCGCTGGAACAGCATGAAGTGATGCGCATGATGCGTGACGCCGTCAGGTTAGAGGATCTTTAATCTTAAGCCTCTCCACCCCTGAAGGCGTTGGGGTTTCGATGCAGCCCACCAAAGCTGCCGCCCAAGGCGTTACTGGCACCTTTTGATGCACATCCCGCACTTTCACCCAATAATGCAGCCTTGCTGACATCAGGGTGAAGCTTAGGCGCTAGCGTGCGGCAGGCCCTCTGAACCTCTTGGGCCGTTGCCGCTTCCCCCACCCCGAGCACTTTGGTAATACTCCTTGAATTCCGCTCATGAAAGCTTCGCTAGAGCACTTGTCTATCCGGAAGCGTGATGATAGATAAGTCGCTACGAACAGGAACACCCCCTTTGGTTCAAGCTTAGTCGCGAATAGCGAAGAGCAACTCCTCCATGTCCATGTTAAGAAATAGATGCGGAGTAGCCTTGGAAATCATACGGTCCGCGAGTAGCGGTTTTCCTTCGGCGTTAGGTAGGCATCAAACGCCATGGCCAGGTTACGGATCATTAACCGACCCGAAGGCAGCACTTCGATTGCATCGTCGCGAAGGGCGATCAAGCCGTCCACAGCCATCTCTTCCAGGCTCGCTAGGGCACGGGCAAAGTAGCTGCGAAACTCGATACCGTGGCGGGCCTCAATAGCAGCAAACTCAAGACGCCCATGGCACATCAGGGTATTAATGACATCGCGGCGCAGGCGGTCATCATCGCTGAGCCGATAGCCACGAAAGACAGGTAAACGCCCCTCCTCCATGCGGTGCTGGTACTGTGCTGTCTCCTTGACGTTCTGACTGTAGGTGTCGCCCACCTTGCCGATGGAGGTAGTGCCCAACCCGATCATGTCGCAGTCAGCATGGGTGGAGTAGCCCTGGAAGTTGCGCTGCAGCGTGCCGTTTTCACGGGCGAGGCTCAGCTCGTCATCTGGCAGGGCGAAGTGATCCATACCAATGTAAACGTAACCGGCGGCGGTCAGGCGATTGATCGTGAGCTCAAGCAGCTCTATCTTCCGCTCTGGCGGCGGCATATCCTCGGGGCGAATCAACCGCTGAGCCTTGAACAGGTCGGGTAGATGGGCGTAGCTGTATGCAGCAATGCGGTCCGGTTTCAGGTCAATAATTTTGGCCAGGGTGGTATCGAAACTTGCTACCGTCTGCAGCGGTAGGCCGTAGATTAAGTCCACACTGACCGATTCAAAGCCGGCATCGCGAGCCGCTTGAACCAGCAAGACCACCTGCTCTTCGCTTTGAACGCGATTCACCGCTTGCTGCACCTCGTGATCAAAATCCTGCACGCCAAAGCTCAACCGATTGAACCCCAGCGCGTACAGTTCATACACCTGCGCTGGGGTTACGGTGCGCGGGTCTACCTCTAGCGAGAATTCTCGCTCTGCAGGTGCCGCAAAATGGAAGGCTTCGTCCAGCGCAGCCATTAGCTCGCCTAGCTGGGCGTTACTCAGGTAGGTTGGTGTGCCGCCTCCCAGGTGTAGCTGGGTCATCCGCCGGGTGCTATCGAATAGTGCCCCCTGAACGCGAATCTCCTGTTTTAGCCACTGGAGATACTCAGCCGCACGCTCGGTGTTGTGGGTGATGATCTTGTTGCAGGCGCAGTAGTAGCACAGGCTTTTGCAGAACGGGATATGCACGTAAACCGATAGTGGCTTTGGTTCTTCAGCCTGATTACTGCGCTGGGCGGCGCTACGGTAGTCATCCTCAGCAAACGCCGCATGAAACTGCGGAGCGGTAGGATAGGAGGTGTAGCGGGGACCCGGCCGGTCATACTTTTCTACCAGGGGGCGGTTGAACAACTGCTCATCTAGCATAATAGGGAAAGGTCTCTGAAAAGGGTCCTTGAAAAAAGATCTTTAAAAAAGGTCTCTAGAAGTGAACGCAGCAAACGCTGGTTAATATTCATACAGTATACGTTTTAAAAGCCCCTCTGCACTTGCCCTCACCTGCTCTCGATGCTTGCCAGTTACTCAACCATGACCTGAGTCAAAGAGCGGCAACAAATAGGCGACTCAAACACTCAGGCATGCACTGTAATAGCGACGAGATCAGTCATACTCACCCATGTTCTCATTGCAACCTACTGAACATTCATACAACATGCTTTTTATGACTGGCTGACTTATAGCTTGATTACCCACGGAGCAACGCCAACTCCATGCATCTCACCCGATTCACTGATTATTCGATACGCGTATTGATCTTTCTTGCTGCCAAGGGAGAGGAGCGCTCTACTATTCATGAGATTGCCGAGACCTTTAATATATCGCGCAATCATTTGATGAAAATCGTTCAGGCACTTAGCCAGAAACAATACGTTACCGCTATTCGCGGCAAGAATAGCGGCTTACTGCTGACCCGCGACCCCGCAACCATTGTGTTAGGCGAGCTGGTACGGGAGATGGAGCATGACATGGCGTTAGTGGAGTGTTTTCATAGTGATAACGCCTGCATCATCACGCCAGCCTGTCGACTTCAATCGATTCTTAAGGATGCGTTGTCCGCATTTCTAGACGAACTAGATAACTACACACTGGCTGACTTGCTGGGCAATCAACAACCTCAGCTGGCGCAACTTATGCGCATTCCTACCGTCAGCGCTTAGCACTCTCTAGCCCTCCTGCCCGTCAATGCGCGCCTGCATTAATGGCAACGTGTAGTGCACGAGAAATATAACGTAGGCCAAGCACCAGAAGATGATGCTTAGCGTGTAGGTCCAGTGGGTGATCTGGGGAAATAGCGCTAACACGGGTGAGCGCATGACGGCTGCTATTAACATCAGCCCCAGCGCTACGCCGATTCCCGGCAGGGCGCGTATTGGCCGACCGGTGTGGCCTAGTGACACCCGAGCCATCATCGCTAACATCATAACGCCCATTCCCCCAATACTTAGGGCGTGAATTGCAAGCTCAGTGCGCATTAGACCCATAAGCGCTAATACCCACATGACGAGGCCTAAAGGAATGAAGGCGTAGCTGCCATGCAACCCCCATAGCAATGGTTCGCGCCAGCTGTGCAGCCCACTCCAGCGTGCCATGCGAAGTGTGTTGGCCAATGCCGCTAAAACCATCGCCCCACCCATTAACATCGTAGGAACGGCAACGCCCAGCATAATGGCCAACTGCAATAATACGACGCCCGCCGTACTCGCCAGCGTAACACCTTCCAGTACGGGAATCGGCGCTGGCTTGGGCCGCCCTAAACGGTTGGCGGTAAACATAGCAATCACCCGCCCGCCTACGACGGTCATCAAAAGCGTGATCAACAGCACGGCTAAGTAGGCCGCTTGGCGAATCAACTCGGCATTGCCATTCATCAACCCCAAGTGCATCGCCAGATTAGCCATCGCAAACAGCGCCAGCACAGGGATGAAGATCAAATTGCGCCAACGCTTCGCGGTGATCACTAATTTCGCCATCACGATGGCAACCACCGGCAGAAACGCAAGGTCGACCATCAGTACTAGCCAGCCCGGCAACGCCATGGGAAAGGCCATTAGCAGCCGCCCTAACAGCCATAACCCTACTAGCGCCAGCAGCGGCCCGCCGCTTAAGCTTGGCAATCCAGTCCAGTTACGCACCGCCGTTAGTAAAAACCCCGCAACCACCGCCGCCGCAAAGCCGAATAACATTTCATGCTGATGCCAAAAAATTAGGCCGCCATAGGGGCGCAAAAGGATATTGCCGTGCCAGAACGCTAACCACACGAACATCGATGCCACGCTGAACAACGCCGCCAGTAGGAAGAAAGGCCTAAAAGCTAGGCGCACCAATGGCAGATGCTTAAGCGTGGAGGCGGGCTGGGATGAGGCGGTCGTTGGCATGGCATAATCCCGACTAATTTACTTGGAAAAATCATTGTGCGCCTCGCAACCATCGAAAACCATGACAAGTATCAAAAATACATCTTATAGTTTTTAAGTGCGCTAGCCGCCCCTAATGGCGGTCGCCGCTTCAAGATTGCCAGTACCCAGCAGGAGAGTGTCTTAATTCGCTCTTTTATTCTGGAACCCGAGGATGGCGACACGGTGGCCGACCATGAGCTTGGTCAATATATCGGCGTGCGTCTCACGATTTTCGCGTACCGATAAGCCTTTTATAGCGTTGCCATAGCGCTCCATAACTACCTACCACATATTAAAACTTAGCGTTCTGAGGCAGTATGACGAAACAAGTTTTTTAGGGCTAGATAGCTTTGGGGCATGCTCTCACCTCGCCCAACCCCTTTTAATGCTTATTGATGATTAATTATCTCATTCTTAAAACAAGGAAAAACGCCATCAACAATTCGTCCAAAGCAACTAAATTAAACATTATTAGCCTTTTTTGATTGCCATTCTTTAGGCTTAATTACATGATGTTAATCGTAGTTTCCGCAGCCAGCACCTATAACAATGAAAATCATTAGATTTTAAATACCCGGGGCATTTTATGTACCACGAATATCCCTTACTCGAAGCTCAACAGGAAATCCACGATCTCGCCGCTGCGGGCGCTCCTCTTACTAAAACATTGGCAGCGGTAGCCGAATGGGCAGAACGTATGCTGCCCCAAGCGCTGGTTTCTATCATGCGCTTTGACCCGGCTAACAATACCTTAAGTTTGGTTGCTAACCGCCACTTCTCACCCGCCTACACTGCCTACATGCAAGCGCTTATGATTGGTCCAGCGGTGGGGACATGCGGAAGAGCTGCTTTTGAAAAACAGCTAGTGGTGACTGAAGATATTGACCTAGAACCCCACTGGACAGCCTTTAAGGAAGGAGCCTTAGCAGAGGGGCTTCGGGCCTGCTGGTCAGTGCCTATTCTCTCGACTCAGGGGGAGTTACTCGGCACCTTCGCCACTTATTACAGGCACCCTGCCTCACCCACGCAAGAAGAGCAGAACCACCTTGCCCGCAGCGCCAGTCTCGCGGCCCTTGTGTTGCTGCGCCACCGCGATAAACAGCAGCACCGCATGCAATCAGAATGGCACCGCTCACTGTTTGTTAACCACCCTGACGGTGTGTATGAATTCAACCTTGAGGGTCATTTTCAACGTTGTAATACCGCGCTAGAGCGCATTACGGGCTACGATACATCCGAGCTTATCGGCTTACACTTTAGCCAATTCATCGCGCCCAATTTTCGCGAATCAACCCAACAAGCGTTTAACACCGCTTGCCGTGGCGAGGCCATCACCTACGAAACCCTGGGAAGGCATGCCAATGGGCACTACTACTCGCTGGAAATCACTAATTTCCCAGTGATTATTGATGACATCATTGTAGGTGTTTATGGCATATGCAGAGACGTTACTACCCGAAATAAGCAAACCGATGAATTAAGACTGCTAAAAAGAGGCATGGAAGCCAGCCCCAGCGGCATTATCATGGTGGATGCGCAGCAAAACGGCATGCCTATCGTCTTCGCTAATCCCGCTTTCTATCGTATTACCGGCTACACACCTGACGAGGTTATCGGCAACAATAGCCGTTTTCTACGCGGCCCTGATACCGGGCCCGAAGCGACTGAAGCCATACGAGACGCGATGCGCGAAAAGCGCGATATCAGTATTACCCTGCTCCATTACCGTAAAAATGGGCAGCCCTTCTGGAACCATCTTGTCGTTAGCCCCGTCTTCGACCCTGGGGGCAACTGCACGCACTACATCGGCATCCACCAGGACATTACGCACGAGAAAAAGCAGGAAGCAAAACTGGCCTACCAGGCCACGCATGATTTGCTCACCGACTTGCCCAACTACTCAGCGTTTACCGAGCAGCTATCCACCGTATTTGAGCAACACCAGCGGGGAAACCACGGCACCTTAGCAGTTCTACATCTTAATCTGGACGGATTTAAAGCCATTAACGATGGGCTGGGACACCTGGTCGCTAATCAAGTATTAGTGACGGTTGCCCGCCGCCTTGAAGGGATGATTAGCCACCCAGATATGCTGGCTCGCCTAGTAGGGGACGAATTTGCCATTCTTCTAGCAGTTAAAAAGGGGCACACCGCTGCAATTGTTAGCTTAGCTGAGCGTATTTTAACCACCCTGGCAGAACCCGTTGCCCTGGAAGGAGAGCTGATACATATCAGCGCCAGCATTGGCATTGCTTGCCATACGCCTTCTATTCAAGAGCCTTACAGCTTGCTACAACACGCCGACTTAGCGCTAGAGCAAGCCAAACGGCAGGGGCGAAACACGTGGCAGTGGTACCGGGGTCGTAAAGCCGAAAACGTTAAGTACAATGTGGCCATGCGTCACGAGCTGCATACCGCACTCTCAGCTGGGGATTTTGTACTTCACTACCAACCTATAGTGGATGCCGTCAGCGGACGCATACGCAGCGTCGAAGCCCTAGTTCGTTGGCAACACCCGAGCCTGGGCTTGGTATCCCCAGGTGAGTTTATTCCCCTAGCAGAGCAAACCGGGCAGATCATTCCCCTGGGGCGCTGGGTGCTCCTGCAAGCCTGCCGGGATATAGCAGCGCTCAATGCCCAGAGTGAGCGCATACTCCCCGTTGCCGTTAATATTTCTTCATTACAGTTTTGCCGGGAAGGCTTTCTTGATGAAGTGAAACACGCCTTGTACATATCTGGATTACAGGCGGAGCAGCTTGAGCTGGAGGTAACAGAGAGCGTACTACTAGACGGAACAGGCCCCATTATTGCACTGATGGAGACCCTTACTTCCATGGGCGTACGTATAGCTTTAGATGACTTTGGCACCGGCTTTTCAAGCCTAAGTTACTTATGCGATTTGCCCACTCATAAAGTCAAACTAGACCGCAGATTTGTACAAGAGGCTCAAAAAAACCGCCGCATGGCGGCGATTGTACAAGGCGTTATCACCATGGCGCATCATATGGATATGATAGTGGTCGCCGAAGGCATTGAAACGGCAGAACAGCAGCAAGATTTATCACGCAGGCACTGCGACCTGCTTCAAGGGTACTTATTTGCACGCCCCATGCCGCTACATGAACTGCAGCAGCTTCCGGATCTATTAATGAGCGCGCCCCTACACCTCTCTTAAACGCTTATATCGCCCGCGAGCGTCACTCCAACCAACATGAGGTTTACGCTGCATATTGAGCCAGGGGCGTGCTGCAACGCGCCGCGTTCTTTTAGTTTAGTTTTTACCTGGTTGCGCTAGCGTAACGGCTGTGGACGGGTAAAATGCCAACGTTACCTGCTACTCAATGCTTATAAGCACCTGCATCTTATGAATAATTATGCGTCACCCGTTCACCTGTACGACGTCGTGTACATTATTATCCCCCGGTTGCACCGGGCGCAAACACTAGTCAATAACACGCTAGATGCGTTGATTGATACGGCTAAGAATCCTAACGATTTACATACCCGTTTAGAGCAGCGTCGAGCATTCACGCTGGAACTGCAGGCCACCCTCACCAATCTGGAACACCTTCTGGAGCGCTACCGCGCCGATGTTCAGACGCTACTTAAAAGTAACGGAAGCAGTGGCAACCGAGCTATCACCACCGATGAGATGGAACAAGACGCGATTGAACGAGCGAAAGATATTTATCAAAAGGTAGTGGCGTTTCAAACCGGGCGCCGCAGCGTGCCTTGGTAAGCGTGTGTTAAGAGGGTATAAGCTTTTCGCCTGTCCTATTTTTAAGGAATTGCTATGTTATCGGAGTGGTTGTCCCAAGTACTGCTTCCCTGGGTATTGGCCGGTGTGATGATGACCATGGGCCTGAATCTGACTAAAAACGACTTTCTACACACCTGTCGCCACCCAGGCCGCTTAATGCTAGGCACCAGCCTACAGATACTGGCATTGCCGTTGCTCGCATGGGGCATAGTAGCCTTGCTGCCGCTTTCGCCGTTAGCTGCGGCTGGATTGTTGCTGGTATCGCTGGTGCCTGGGGGGGCAACCTCAAACATGTTCAGTTATCTCGTACAGGGAGATTTAGCGTTATCCGTCAGTTTAACCGCCATTGCGGCGGTACTTGCCCCCTTTACGCTGCCGTTGATTATGGGCTGGAACCTAGAATTTCTCGGCTTAAGCAGTGCCGGACTAAGCCTCCCCTACTGGCCAACCGTAGGCAAGCTGCTGCTAGTGACCCTGGTGCCTGTTCTCGCGGGCATGCTCCTGCGATGCTTACTAAAGGAAACACTGCTGAACTGGCTACTGCCCAAAATAAAGGTGTTAACTGGCGTGGCGATGATTGGGGTGGTGGTCGCGCTATTCGTTAGCCATGCTCAGCGCCTACCCCCGCTGCTCAGCGTTGAAACATTGGCGGTGCTGCTACTTTGCGTGTTGAGCATGGCGTTGGGCCACCAAGTGGCACGCCGCTTACGCCTACCACATACCAGTGCCCGCGCCATTACTGTTGAGGTTGGCGTGCAAAATGCGGGGGTAGCTATGATGGTCGCTTTTACGCTGCTTCAGCAACCCGGCATCGGTTTGGTTCCCCTGCTTTATGGGCTATTAATGAACGTACCGGTGTTTTTATGGATGTTCGCCTGCCTATGGCGAGACCGCCAGCGGACAGCTTCCCCGCACTGCTTATGAAATGTTTCCCCATTAGGCATGGTAATCCCCCCAAAAAACCAGGGTGCTCAAAAGTAGAATTTTCCGTAAGCTAAATGCAGGGAGATTCTGCATGAAAAATCACGTTTTTCCGACAGCCAGATCATGGCAATTCTGAAGCAAGCTGAGAGCGGCGTACCGGTGCCTGAGCTCTGTCGTGAGCACGGCATGAGCAGTGCTAGCTTTTATAAGTGGCGGGCCAAGTTCGGCGGCATGGATGCGTCCATGATGGCTCGGCTGAAAGAGCTAGAGGATGAAAACCGACGGCTCAAGAAAATGTACGCTGAGGAACGATTGAAAGCGGACATCCTCAAGGAAGCCATCGAAAAAAAGTGGTGAAGCCGTCTCGACGCCGTGAGATGGCGCAGAAAGCTGTCAATGAGAAGCGTATCAGTATTCGGTTGGCTTGCTGGATGTTCAGCATCAGCGAGACCTGCTATCGCTACCGGGCCAAGCTCAACAGCGAGAATGCAGAGATTGCCGACTGGCTGATCCGGTTGACTCATAACCAGCGAAATTGGGGCTTCGGCCTGTGCTTTTTGCACCTGAGAAACGTCAAAGGGTTTGGCTGGAATCACAAACGGGTTTACCGAATTTATCGGGAGCTGGAACTGAACCTGAGGATAAAACCCAAGAAACGCCTGGTTCGTGAAAAGCCGGAGCCGTTGGCCGTGCCGGAAATGATCAATGACAGTTGGTCGATGGATTTCATGCATGATCAGCTCAACGATGGTCGCAGCTACCGTTTGCTGAATGTGATTGATAACTTCAACCGCGAAGGCCTTGGCATCGAAGTAGACTTCTCGCTTCCTACAGAGCGTGTTATCCGATCACTGGAACAGATCATTGAGTGGCGGGGCAAACCGCGCTCTATTCGCTGTGACAACGGCCCTGAACACATCAGCGGCAAGCTGGCGAACTGGGCGGAAAACTAAGGTATTGTGTTGGCGTTTATCCAGCCCGGCAAACCCCAGCAGAATGCCTATATCGAACGCTAAAACCGCACGGTGCGTTACGACTGGCTGGCAAAGCATCTGTCCGATAGCATTGAAGACGTCCAAGATTATGCTACTCGCTGGCTCTGGCACTACAATCACGAACGGCCTAACATAGGGCTCGGAGGAATCACTCCTCAACAGAAGTTGGCCATGATGGCCTGAGATCTACTTTTGAAGCCCTCTAAAAATGGGGGATTACCAACGCTGGGTAGCGTTAAGGTAAATTGCAGCCCTGTCATGGCGTCATCCTTGAATTTGATTGCTTAAGCAGGTATCAGCGTTCTTATTAAAAGAAAGCGGGCTATCATCAGTTGAATGTTTTTCAAGCCTGTAGAACCAACCATCTGAAAAAAACCAAAGCATATCCTCAACAACTTCAAATATATAAGGAGGCTCATTTAGCTTTTTTCCATCCACGGTCAGCGTTCTTATATTTTCTCTTTCTTGACCATAGCCATAGAAATTACCAAATCGTTCATCTGCCCTTGGAACATTTCCCTCTTCATTCTGTATGGCGTGAACTTCAATGTCATAAATAGGTTTTCCATAAAAAGCCCTATCTAAAAAAGAAAACTCATCCTCCTTTATTACCACTAAAGAATTTAAATGTCTAAAAGCCTCTTCATTACTCACTAAGCCGCCACGGTAGCGTTCTATATTGGCGACAAAATAGACACCATAAAGCTTCTCAAGAGCACCCTCTTTTTCAATGGCCTCTGCATTAGTAAAAACTAAAGGAGGAAAAGCAAAAAAAATTATAACTCCTTTAAAAATATTCACCATCTTTCGTACACCCCCTTTGAAAACATTTCCCACTCTGCTGAGCGCCGATTTATTAGACCTTGATTCACTTGGCCTTGGGATTTATTCCAAGCCTTCCATGCGTCTTCCAAGGAAGAGTATGGTGTCTCAGCTTGGGGATCATTTATCAGCTTAACCGCTGAAGATGAGCTAAAGCCGCCAACACCGATGTTATAAGCGAGCATAACAGCAGCATCTAATTGGTGGGGCTCAAGGGGTACATTAATAATGCGATTTACTGTATTTACGAACGGTGTTAAGTCATCCTCAAAAACTTGATCCGCCTGCTCGGCCGTAATGCCATTTTGATAAATAGGCCATTCTTGTTGTGAAATAAGGTGCCCATATCCAATCGTTGCTCCGGGCACCCACTGGTTTATTTCTTCACCAGTTTGATCGTCGTAAGGCATTAAGCTCAGTTGCTCAACATCTTTGAGCTACTCTTTGCCCGCTTCACTCAAAACCGACGAACTAGCAGATATAGAGGCCTCTCTGTTAACCGACTCAGATACAGTAGAGCTTGCGGTAGACGCCATAGAAGCAGCAAATGCCATTGCAGAAACGCCACCAATCCCAGCTATGTCGCCCCCTCTCCTGAACCAGAGCCAATCACTACACCGCCGCAATCCACCGAGTGGCCCGTGAGTGCCGCCGGTTTGCCGTCGATTAAAATCGTGCTGGAACCTTGCGCAATAGCACGTGGATGCGGCGGATGCTTGGGTTTGTCGTGAGGTTCTAACGGGTCGCCCACCCTGGCGACTGGTTTACCGTCCATGAACACCGTGCCACTGCCCGCGATAACCGGTGTCGGTGGAAAACCATCGTGTTCAGTGCCGATATCACCCACTAATACAAATTTCTGGCCCAATGTTGATACTCCTTATTCTGATCCCGCTTATTCGTCCCACTTTGCTGGGGCTTCGTAGCTGGCAACCTCAAAAGCATCGACGTATTGGCGGGTAAAGCCTGCGGCTTCGAGACTCTCAATGGCCGTATGACAGGCCATTGGCAAACGTGTATGCAGCGGTACACCGCTTAAGCTGCGTCTTACGGCCATTAGCAGCCGTGTGCCATGGCCGCTGCCTTTCCACTCTTGGCTAATGTAAAAAAAGCGCAGTTGCCAGGCGGCTTCATCATCCGGCCGACAAGCGAGCACCATGCCGAGCGGTGGCCCTTCGCCATGGCGCAGGGAAAGCAGCCGCCCCTGCCAGTGCTGAACCTGGCCGTCCTCTCGCTGCAGCCATAGACCGCGATGCACGGTGAACTCCAACGCCCGGCGCAAGGTGTCTAATACGCTTTTATCTCGCAACACCCAAGGGGAGCGCCCCTTGGCATCAGCCTGATAAACCGCCTCAATAAAGCTGTCGATGTCTTCGCTACGCGCCTCTTCCAGGGCGCGCGAGCGTTTTATATTGCGCTTGTGGCGCCTTATAGGCCGAGGTTCGCTGGAGGTAAATAGCTGCTTAAGTTTGGTCAGCATCACCGCCTCGCTCCGCGTAAAGTGCTGATGGCAGCTGGAAGCCTGCCGCTTGTGGGCGCGTGAAGGGGTTGGGTGCGCCGTTGGCAAACAGGCGATAGCGCATCGTGCCGCCATCAACACTGAAACGCAGCTCTAGCTCGCGCTCACTCACGCTGGTGATATCGGCCTGTTCCAATAACCGGAACCAAGCCCAGGCGCCATCTTGTGCCACGCTACGCGGAGAGCGATTCACTTCACTGGGCACCATGGTGATACGGCTTTCCGTACCACCGCGTAGGGCGTTTGGCCAAATCATTGAGACGCGCTGGCTGGCACTGTGGGCATATTCAATTAATTGCCCATCAACGCTGATCACACTGCGCCGTTTGTCGGGGCTTAGGCTCACCGGTTCCAGGGCAAACTCTACGTCCAACGCGCCGTCGCGGCTGAAGTATGCACGCCGGATCTGTTCGGCCTGTTGTACGGCACGGTGCAGGCTGTCGCGCAGTAGAGAATTGCCTTGGGCATCCACTAGGTACTCAGGGGCACCTTCAATAAAGGGCTTTAAGCTGTCTTCATAAAAGGTATCTAAGGTACCGCCTGGGGAGAAGAAGTCCTCAAAGTCACTAAGGGCTACTTCTTGAGTGGCGCTCGGTACTAAGGGGTAGCGGCCAGCCAAACGCTCTTGATAAGGCGCGACCACGTCGTCAAGCCAGAGGTGCTCTAGGTGGCGTGTGGCGCTGACCATCATTAGCTGCCAGCTCTGGCCAGCTAACTCATGCAACATGTTGCCAACCGGCTGAGGCGTGTTGTCGGCAATACGCTGGAGGTTAAGAATGGGGTCGTTACCCCGCAGCGAGAGCCGATCACGCACATTCATAAAGGCCGCACGCTCAGCATTACTAGACTCTTCGATCTCGAGTAAGTAGTCGCGTAAGTCGGTTACCGCTGCTTTGATTTCTTCTAGCGAAGAAGGGTTGTCGTTACGCGCCTGGCTCAACTGGTTGATCGGTGTGAACGGTTGCTCAATGGCAAGCGCCAGCTGATAGCGCTGGGATTGACGCAGAGCCTCGCGGGCCTGTTCGTCATCAGCGGGCAACTCAGGATAGAGGCTGGTATTGCGCTCCACGGCGGCCAGTAATCTATCTAACGGGCGCTGGGAACCGACCAGTGCGTCAGCGACCACAATGGCTTGATGAATATCCGGCAGAGGCACTAACTGGGTATTGCGCAACGCATCACGCCAACTGACATGGTAATCACTGACATAGTGCTCACGCAGGGCCGCTTGCAGCTGCTGCTTATCCGCATCGCTGAAGTTGATATTGTCACGCTGCCCGAGTACCCAAACATCGATAAGCGCCAGTTCAGTGGCTCGATCAAGCTCATGTAAGAAGTAGTTCTCAAAGCCATCTCGGGTAATCAAGTGCGGCAGGCGCACATGCTCTGGCTCATCGTTGCGGGCCATAAAGACGGTATCAAACATAGTGCCCACACTGCGGCGTAAATCCAGCGATTCGCCTTGGCGGCTACCGGCTGCTTTTAACGCAGCGTATATACGCTCATCAATTGGCTGACGCGATAGCTCTTCTTGAGCCGCATCCAAGCTGCCACGCAGCGGCGCCATTGCCTGAGCTGGGCGCTGCTGCCCTTGGGCAATATGGCCTTCTAGGTCACTGTGCTCCAAGGCATAGCCTAGGTGGGTTAACAGCCGCTCTTGAACGTCGCCCTGCTGGGGGAAATAGGCCTGCCAGCGCTGGGCCATATAGCGCTCTACCCGCTCGGGCTGACGACCACTGGCATCCGACATCATGCGCAGTACGCGCAGCAGTGCCAGCTTCGCATTGCTGCCTTCTTCAGCGCGGTTCATGTCGTCCATGATGCCAATCATCAGCGCTGGTAGGAATTGATGCTCAAGCATGGCCAAATAGGCACGTTCAACCTGGGCACCAATGATATGCCCCTGGTATAGCCCCATATCGGCCAAATAGGGCGTATGGGTGCGGTAACCATCGAAAGTTTCAAGCGCGTAGCGCAATCTGTCCAGCGGTTCTAAAAACTCGTAACCACTGGGATCGTCGCTTTGGAAGGCGTCAGGCTGTGCGGCTAAAAACGTTTCCGCCCGCTCTTCTACCGCGGCCAGAGACACGCTGTTTTTCTGGTAGAAATGCGCCCAGCCCCCTACCAGGCCTATGCCCATAATCAAACAAGCCACTAGGCTAATATTGCGCGCACGACGGCGACGCTCTGTCACCCTGGCGTTATCACCGGCTAAGCCAGCCTCAGGGTAAATGACCTTATCAAATAGCTCTTCGGTAAAATAAAGCGCACTGCGTGCTGCCCGGTGTGCGGGCTGAATACTGTCATCCATGCCGTAACGGCGAGCGGCGGCATCCACAAAGGGGTCTTCTGGAACACCCTGCTGATATACCGAGGTAAAGTACGTGCCGCGCACCATGGCCGCGGTAGAGAATCGGTCACTGGATAGCGCCTCGGCCAGAAAGCCGAACAGCACATCGCGCAGGCCTGCCAACTGGCGAACAAAGCGGAACACCGACTCGCGCTCTTCACGGTCGCGACACTCCGACAGCATGGTGGGCAGATGCTGATTTAGACGCGCCAGCATGGCGTCGTAGTCGGCCTCAAACTCTGACTCCCATTTCCCAAGCGTATCCATGGACGCTGGCGAAAAGGTAAACCCTAACGGCGCCCGGCGCGCATCGCGGGAGTAGTGGCGGAAGAAGTCATCAAAGCCGTACAGCAAGTCCATTTTGCTAAACGTGACGTAAACCGGCAGCCGGGTGCCGTGGCGCTCCATTAATTCTCGCAGACGACTGCGCAGTAGCGCGGCATAACCTTTACGCACCGCCACTTGAGCATGACTCAGACGAGCAAGGTCAAGTACCAGTACAACACCATCTAAGGGGCGCTGGGCGCGATTGCGTTCCAGCCAATCAACGAAGTGATCCCAAAGCCTGCGTTGAAGCTCCTGAGGCTCTCCACCTTCCATGGCGCCTTGGGTGAGCAGTTCACCGTCAGGATCAATCAATACCGCTTTATCGCCAATCCACCAGTCAAAGCCAAGCTGGCCTTGCTTGCTGCTCTGGCCAGACGCTTTCATCACGTGGGTGAGGGCAAAGTTTTGCCCTGAGCGATTGATCAGGCTGGTTTTACCGGCGTTTTCGACCCCCATCACCAAGTACCAAGGCAGGCGATAGCGGCTGCTATGGCCGCCGCCTAAGCTGTCGGCAATTTCATTTAACACGCTGTTAAGAGACGCTTCTTGGCGCTCCACTTGGGACATGATCGGGTCTTGGAGACGAGCATCTTCCTGCTGGCGCTCTTCATCCAGCGCCCGTAAGCGTCGTGCTAAGCGCACGCCCCAAATCACGGCGATCACCGTCACTACGGCTAGTGTGGCCAATAGACGATTCGTTAACGGCGCGAGGGGCATTACACCGCGAACTTCCCAGCTCGGCCCTAGCCACCAAATCGCGACGACCAACGCTACCAGCAGCACCGCCCAAAGCAGCGTTGAAAGCCTTAACAACCCTTTGGCTTTGTTACCGTGAGCATTGGCCCGGTTTTGCGCCGTCTGAGCCCTCGACATACCCGGCACCCAGCGGCTTAGCTTTGATTTTAATGTTGACCACATTAGCCTTTATCCCTCGTCCCTTTAATGATGAACATTATTAGTGCGTGTCTTTAACCGCTGCGCTAAGGCGCGATACCAGCGAAGGTTCCCACTGCTCTAGCGCAAGCTCCTTAACGGTCTTATGCAAGGTGTGGTAATGCTGCTGCGCGAGGCTTTCCAACCCGTTTTCGTGCAATAGGTCGGCACTCGCTAACCGCCAATACGTGCTTTCACGCGGTGATCGGGCAGCGCTTAAGCCTTGATCAAGCACTTTTAACGCTGCCCCTATATCGCCACTTTCTACCGCGCCACGGGCTTCCTCTAGCCCCGCCTGCCATGCCTCACCACCACCCCCTGTACCGCCACCGCCTGAGGCACTGCTGTAAAGCCAGCGCTGAGTTTCGTCGTCAACGAACCCTGCGCCGTTGTTAAATGTCAGCTTTTCAATCCCCGGTAGCCGCTCCACAAAACGCTGTGCTTCATCGCGAATGGCCTCGGCACAGCGCGGGTGCCCTAACTGCTTTGCCAAACCAGCGCTAAGCCGATGGCCCTCTATCCAATAGGGGCTGACCGCCAAACTATTTTCGATACGCTGCCATAGCTCGTGGTCACCACCGCGGGAAAGTGCTTCCCGGTAGTCGGCAATACGGTCTGCGGAAACCGGCGCTAGCTCGGTTTTACCCGTTTCTTTAGAGCCAGGTAGCGCCTGAATTGAGCTCCATACTGCGTAGCGGCGAAGGCGATATGCTAGCGGTTCACCCGGCGACTGCTCACTTAAGAAGTCCGCCATTTTGAGCAGCGCTTGGCGATTAGAGCGCTCATTGCCCGCTTCTAAACGCAGCTCTGGCGCCTTTGCGGTCGCAGGCTGCGTAGCGCCTGAACTATTTGCTTGATGACTACCTGGCGGGATACTGCCTTGCTCATTACTGCCTCTCTCTTGGCTACCTGCATCCTTGCCGCCAGCGTTGCTGCCACCGCTGGCAGAAGACGGCTGAACCGGGCGCTGCGCTAATAGCTGCCGGTTTAAGTCGCTTAGCGCATCCCCTGGCAAAGAGAACTGCTTTGCTCGCGCCTGCAGCTCAGTGAGTGCGCTTTGACAGGCCTCGAACTCATCTTCAGCGTTATGAAAATCAAGCCCAGTGGCGAGTTTGACGCTGCGCTGAGTAAACTGTTGAAACAGCCGCGGGCGTAGCTTGGCACCGCGCGGGCCGTTAAACGGGTAGGCGTGCTCCCACCACGGCTGCTCAAGCGCTCGCGACAGCAAACGCAGCGAAAGCGCAAAGCGCACGCCATTACCATCATGCTGTAAGCAGTGCAGTAAATGACCTAGCACTTTCAGGTCTTTGCCACGCTGACTGAGCATTTGAATCGCCAACGCTTCAGCGGTTTCCCAGGCAACACTGGCGTGCTGCAGTGAACCGACTTTCATCATCTCAGCATCAAGAGCCATGTAGTCGCTCGACTCTTCAAGCGACTCCCCCACCGGCGGGCCCTGTTCGTTCGCGGCCAGCGATGCTAATAAAGGATCCAGATGAACTTCAGCAGTAATACGCATAGTTTGTTCCTTTACCAACGGCACGCTTCGCGTAGCGGCTGAATGAGTTGGCGAAGGTCGGCAATATCAAAGCGCAAGCTATTTAAGCTCGATACATCGCTTCTAATGGTGACTTCGTTGGCGTTAAGCAGTTGGCGCAAGGTATCTATAGCGGGTAACCCTCGGCCGCCATTAATCACATGCCCGCCATCACGCACTCGCCACTGCTGCTGGATCGTGGCGCCACTCGCGGTTAGCTGTAGGTCAACGCGGGCATTAGCGATGGGCTCTGGCATATGCAGCTGGAAACGAGTGATCTGCTTTTCACAAGCCATGACCATGATCGGCCGTGGGGGCGTCGTGCCCAGCGCGGGAACACTCATCAACACATCGTCGCCAGTGAGCCCCACTAACAAGCCAATGTCGTCGCTATCGCGATCCCTCTCCTGACGTTCGATTGCATACCATAAATCCGGTAGCTCTCGATCCTCAGTGGAAGAGGTGGCGGTTTGAAACACGCTGTCATAGCAGCTCAACCGCTCTAACCGCGACGGTTCATCTGCACACTCCAGCGCGCTTTCAAGCATTGCCTGGTGCTGTTCCGCTAGTACGCTTGTACTCCCCAAACCCGCGATAAGGAGTAGCACCCAGCACGACCACTGGCGGATTGGTAATCTCTCTTTCATTTGGTATCCAGTTCTAGCAGCTGACATTTATGTGCCAGTGTTCGCTTAGGTAAGCCGAGGCTTGCTGCGGCTTGGGCGCGATTGCCACCAAAATGCATTAACCGCTGTCGGATGATGGCGGTTTCAACGTCGCGAAGCGTTTGCCGCAAGTCGTCGATATCATTGGGCAAAGAGAGCCCCATGGAGAGCCCCGAATTATTGCCTTGAGACGCTGAGGCCACCTGCCCATCGCTTTCGCCAGGAAAGCCTTGTTCGCCCGGAAACGTTTGCTCGTTCGGGAAGACATAGGCATCAATATCCGCCCCTTGCGGAGTCATGGCGCAGGCGTAATCAATCAAGTTCTTCAACTCACGCACATTGCCGGGGTATTCCCGTCGCTGTAATAAGCGCAGCGCAGCCGGGGTAATCCCCATCTCGTCGCGCGTTTCCCGGGCACAAAAGTCGCTAATGAAAGATTGTGCTAGCAGGGCAATGTCGTCACGCCGCTCTTCCAAAGGTGGCAAAGTGAGCGGAAATTGTCCTAACCGGTAGTAAAGGTCAGCGCGGAAATGTTGGGCTCGAATCTGCTCGCGCAGCGGCTGATGTGTAGCCGCCACTAAGCGCAGATCAGCACAGCGTTCTTCGCTGGCCCCAAGCGGTCGGTAACGCCCGCTTTCAAGCACCCTTAATAGCTTGGCCTGCAACGCCAGCGGCATATCGCCGATCTCATCCAGAAACAGCGTACCGCCGTCGGCTTGGCTGATCAGTCCTTCCTGGGCATGATCAGCGCCTGAAAACGCCCCTTTGGCATGACCAAACAGCTCAGACTCCAGCAGTGATTCAGGAATCGCCGCGCAGTTAATGGCCATAAAAGGGCCTTTTGATCGGGCCGAAAGCTGGTGCAATGCCCTCGCCACGCGGTCTTTCCCGGTACCTGTCTCACCTTGTAGCAGCACGGCCAAGTTAGTTTCTGCCGCCCGAACCACCTGTTGACGCAGTGTTTGCATGGCAGAGGATTGGCCCAGCAGATCGTCGGCTAACTGCTCTGCCAACGCTTGGCGGCGCGCGCCATCGTTGAGCTTGGCGAGCGAATCGCGTAGTGCCCGCGAGCGGTGTCGCTCTCCCTGCTCCCGGGACAAGCGCGCCCACAGCTGGCACAGCAGCTCCTCAAATGCTGTCATGCCGGGGTCATCATTGAGGGTGCTAAACGTGTTGCCGTCACCCACCATCAACAGCACCCCTAGCCACTCTTGCTCACCGTCCTTGGCGCGCAAAGGCCTTACTTGAAGCCGTTTTTTGGCTCCTAAGTTGGCGACCTGGGCCTGAAAGCCAGCGTGATCCAAGCGTGTACGCGCATCACCAACGCTTAACGTGAGCGATTTACCGCTGCGGATCACGTGTGCATAAGGGTGGCTAAAATCGCTGCAATCAAACTGCACCGAGTCACCATCGCGACCAAGCCAACGTCCGCTGCCTTCTACAAACAGGCACTCTGCGCAGTCAAGCGCCAAGCCATCGCACAGTATCTGCGCTGCGCGCTTACGCAACACTTCGGCATTGCCGCTTTCCACCAGAGTTAACGCGATGGGCATAGCGGCAAGTGGCGATGATAAGCATGCCCTGCTGGCAGCAAAGGCGTCGATGGCTTGAAGCGTCATGATGTCACGCCACCTCCGCGGTAAAGGTGCCCTGTTCGGCATCCACACCTAACGCTACCTTGGTCACCTGTTCACGCTTTGCCATGCGTTCAAGCAGCGCACGGGAAAGCGGCGGCAGCAGTTCGCCATCAATCACAGACTCCAGCATCCGCGCGCCATTTTCACTACGCGTGGCACGTTTACAGATCGCTTCGGCCAGGCTGTCATCAAGCACCACTTCTGCCTGGCGATGACGTTCGCGAATACGGTTAGCTAAGGTATCCAGCTTGGCCTTCACAATCTCGCGCAGGGTGTCGCCATCAAGCGGCATATAAGGCACGACTTCCATACGTGCTAATAGCGCTGGCTTGAAGAATTCCGCCAGTACCGGGTAGAGCGCCGCATCCAGCGCGGCGGGGTCATCGCCGTAGCTGACAATTGCTTCATAGCCCAGGTTGGAGGTTAGGAAGAACAGCACGTTTTTACAGTCGATCACGCGCCCTTCGCCATCGGCCAGCTCACCCTTATCAAAGGCCTGGTAGAACAGGTTCAGCACATCCGGGTGAGCTTTTTCGACTTCATCCAGCAGCACCACCGAGTAGGGGCGCTGACGAATCGCTTCGGTTAATAGCCCGCCTTCGCCAAACCCGACATAGCCCGGGGGTGAACCAATCAAGCGTGAAACGGTGTGCTTTTCCTGGTACTCAGACATATTAATAGTGGTAAGAAACTGGCGACCGCCATACAGCTGGTCAGCAATTTGCACCACGGTTTCGGTTTTACCCACGCCACTGGGGCCTACCAACAGGAACGCGCCCAGGGGGCGGCCGGGGCGGCGAAGATCCGCTCGCGCGGTCAGCAAATGACGATGGATACGCTCAATCGCACTGCCCTGGCCTTGGATTAATGCCCCCAGGTGCGTGGGTAGCTCAGTAAGGCGGGTTAGCTCGTCGCTGGTCATGCGTTCGACCGGCACGCCGGTCCAATCGCCGATTACCTGGGCAATCTGTGCTTCTTCTACGCTTGGGTTGACCAACGCGAAAGACTCTTGAAGCTGCGCTAACTGTTGCTCACGCTCGGCAAGCTCTTGATGGATGCCTTCCGGCAATGGCTCAGCTTCATCGCCCTCTTTCGCTGCTAACAGCTGGCGATGCATCGACACAATGGCATCCACACACTCACGCTGGACTTTCCAAGCGGCTTCTAGGCTAGCCAACTCGTCTTCCAATTTGGCTAAACGCTCGGTTAGCTCGTGGTGGAGTTCGCTGTCAGGCTCCCGCCCCAGCAGGCGTTCGCGCTCCACCTGGTAACGCTCACGCAACGCAGCGGTGTGCTCACTTTGCAAATGGCTAAGCTTGCGTGGCGGCGTATCTAACGCTTGGGCTAATCGTGTGCAGGCAGTATCCAGTACATCGATGGCTTTATCAGGTAACTGCCGACCCGCCAAATAACGGGCAGAAAGCGCTGCGGCTGCGCGCAAACCGCTGTCGCCAATCAACACGCCGTGGGCGCGCTCATACACATCGCGCAGGCCGCGTAGAATCACCAGCGCTTGATCAACACTAGGCTCGGCCAGGGCAATAGGTTGGAAGCGACGTGAAAGCGCCGGGTCTTTTTCAAAGTACTTCTTGTACTCACGCCAAGTGGTGGCGGCGATGGTACGTAGCTCGCCCCGTGCCAAGGCAGGTTTAAGCAGGTTGGCCGCGTCACCGCCCCCTTCCTGGTTACCAGCCCCAATTAAGGTGTGCGCTTCATCAATAAACAGTAGCGTTGGGCGTGGGGCGTTTTTGACCTCGTCAATGACGGCCTTCAGACGCTTTTCAAATTCACCTTTCACCGCCGCACCGGCCTGGAGCGCACCTAAATCGAGGGTCAGTAACTCAACATCCGCCAGAGCAGCAGGTACTTGCCCGGCCACAATGCGTGCGGCCAAACCTTCCACTACGGCACTTTTGCCCACCCCTGCATCACCAATCACAATGGGGTTGTTCTTGCGCCGACGCCCTAGGATATCGAGCATCTGGTCAATTTCCGGATCACGCCCCAGTACCGGGTCAAGCTCACCCCGGCGCGCTTGTTCAGTCAGCGACGTGGCAAAGCGTCCCAATGCGCTGTCATCAGTACTGCCAGGGGACGCCGCACGCTGGCCTGGCACTGCATTGTCTTGAGGTGCTTCGGCGGATTCGGCCGTTAAACGCTCGAAATGGCGGCGTAAATTTTCACGGTTGATGTCTGCCAACAGGCGAACAGAGCCTGCGCCTAAATAGCGCTCAGGGCTATACAGCAGGGCGGTAAAGATGGCGCCACTGCGCAGCTCGCTGTGCTGGTATTCAGTGGTACCCAGCAGCCAAGCATCTTGAAGTAGCTCCACCAGCAGCGGTGAAAAGCTAGGGGTGGTGACCTCAAGATCACGCGGTGGACGCATATCTTCAGCGAGTTGAGCTCGCAGCTCAGCGGCATCGATATCGAATGTTTCGCATAAGCAGCGCACGTCGCATAGCGGCTGATCCAGCAGTGCCTGCAGCAAATGAGCAACGGTGACCTCGGGCGCCTGCTGCTGCGCGCATAACACAGCTGCCTGTTCGAGTCCTTGGCGAGCGATCACGTTTAAACGGCTTATAAGCGCCGGAAGCTCTACCCTGAGCATGGTATCTCCTATCGGTAAATTTGATTGAGTAGCGTGGTAATTTGTTCAGACTGCTGGTCAAGTGACCATGACAAGCCCAAATACACCGACACCATGGCAATACCAAACAGAGCAAAAATGCCCCATACCGGAAACCCTGTACGCAGTCGCTGCCGACCGTTCACCACATTGCGCAGTGGTTGCGTCAGAGCCTCTTCAGGCGGCTGGTCGAGCGTTGCCAGTTGGTCGCCCAGGGCACGCACAATTTGCTCGTACTCATCACGCCCGTGAGACATCACACGGTAACGGCCTTCAAAGCCAAGGCACAGGCACAGATAGATAAACGCCAGCATGTCGCGATAGCGCTGAGGCTCTTGCTGCAGGCGTGAAAGGATTGAGAACACCTTCTCACCACCCCAGGTTTCGTTATGGAAACGCGTTAATAGCGAGTGCTCTGCCCACTTGCTCTGACGCCCCCAGGGCATGCCCATGACCGCTTCATCAATGAACGAGCACAGTACGTAGCGATAAGCGAGCAACGTCGCCCGGTCATAACCTTGCTCTGTGAGTTCAATTTCAATGGCGGCAATCTCGTCCACCACCTGGCGATAAAGGCGTTCAACATCGCCTGCACTGTCGAGCTGGCGAACACGCACTACCATGCCAAGCAGGCTACTGGCGGCATCTACCAGCGGATTTAGGTTGTGGCCGCGTAGACGAAACCAATAGTCTTCATCAGCATCAAGCTGTTCCGCATGGCTATGTATCAGGTGCTCTAAGCCGCGCTCGTTAATGAGGTCTTCGTGGCGCACTTTGTCCCGGTGATCAGGACGAGCGCGTGCAAGAGGTTGTTCACCTGTTGAGAGATGTTGCATGGCTTAACTCCTGATGGCCCAGAACTGCATTTCCAGCCCTGGAAATTCACCGGCGACGTGGAAGGCAAACCCGCTGGCGCCATTGAGCATTCCCCATGCTTCACTCTGGCGGTCCAACTGGAAGTAGGTGTAGCCAGCGTGATAAGGCAACTCGCGGGGCGCAACGGGTAAGGGCTCAAGCGGCACACCGGGCAACTGCAGGCTGATAAGGTCGCGAATACGTTCGACGCTGGCGACTTTAGTTTGCTGCAAGAACAGTTTGCGCAGCCGCTCGTTGGGCATATCGGCGCGTACCGCCAAAATGAATTCCGCCGATTCGATGAGACTGACATCAGACAGTGGTGCAACGAGCAGGCCAAAGCGACGTGCCTGCAATTGAATAGCGACAGCGCGAGGTTCCAGCACGGTTGAAAGCGCTTGGCGCAGCATTTTCATCAATGGCCGGAAAGCGACTTCGGGGTGGTCGTGGTCATAGGCCGGGCACTCAGGCGGCAGCCGCGATTCATCGGTAAACGTGACCAATTCACAGGCGACTTCATGCATGGTGTCGTACAGACGCTCAGGGTGGAGCTGGCCAAGCCGGGCAAGATGTTGAAAACGCGGCTGCGCGCGGTTAAGGAGCTGCAGCAACATAAAATCAGAGACGTCAGCAACACCGGCCTGATGCGGCGTGGAAAGGCGTTGAGCAATGTTGCGCGCCCGTTCACGCATTAAACCGGCCATTTCGCCGACAAAACGCTGCAGCCCAGGCGCTGCCTGAACATTGAGCAGCGTGGGCAGAAATTGCTCATCCAGCACTAGACTGCCATCCGGGCGGCGCTCAACAATTTTGGCCACTGCCAAACAGGCGTAGCCGCTGCGGTCATCGCTTTGCAGCAGTAACCGCGGTGACACACGAGCCACTTCAAGCTCTGCCGTCGCACCGTCACGTGAGTGCAAGTCGCGCACGCTGCGTGAAGAGAGACGATAGCGCGCAGGCAAGTCATCCCCAGGCCAGCGCACTTCCCCTACACCATCGGTGGCTAACGGCAAGCCAAGATAGACAATCTGGTTGGTAATACTGGCATCGCTGATTTCTAATGGGTTTGGCTCGACGTCATCGGCCGGTAGCTGAAAGGCCACACCGTCAGGCATGACACCGCTGGCACGGCTAATGGCGATACGCCCAAAGCTAAGAAATTCGCTATTCAGTTCCAGGGTATGGAAACCATACAGGTAATGGCTAATGCCTTTTAGCCGAGCATCTATTAGGCCCTCTAAACTACGCTGCTGCTGCTGGAAATGCTGAGGCTTAATGAATAGCCCTTCGCTCCATACCACTCGATTGCGACTGGCCATTATTCCTCCTTCCTTAGTTCGACTTCACTATCACGGAGGTGAACCAGTAGGTGGTAGTGCTCGCCACGAGTTCTCACCTTGACCACCTTTTTCCACTCGGCTTCATTGGGGTTTGCGTAGAAAGCAATCAGCCCGATGTAGCGCGTTTCTTCGTCGACTTCAAAAGGCTCATAAAACTTCCACTGCCCGGGCAGTAAAGTGAAGTCATCATGCGTCAGATAGTTCGTTCCCAGCGCTTCCTCCAGACCCTGGCTCAGTTGACTTAAATCAGCCGCCATCAGCATGGAATCGTCTTTCAATTGCAACACCTGAAAACGCAGCGGTGTGCCTTCGCCATCGATATTAGGATTGACGTTAGGCTCAGCGATCATGCTGAGATCCACTAGCGTCGGCCGGTCTTCGGGATAACCGACCGGAATGGATGGGTCGCGCATTACCTGCCACGCTTTACCCGTGGCTTCACGGGTAGAAGCACAGCCTGCTAATAGCAGGATGATGAACAGCAGCGAGGTAAACCGCGCCACCTTCTGCATGTTCATGCCGTGCATGCTCATGCCTCCTCACGCTGCTGCTTACGTACTGATTGGTCGTAAGCTTGCTCGAAGACTTCCCAAAACAGTTTTTGAAAACCTTGCTGGCGACCAGAGTTAAGCTCACGGTAGTAATAGTGGTACATCTCCCACGCCCAACCGCCTTCATCTTCAATGCGATTACCGGCTCCGCGGTATGCATGAAAGCGCTTGAGCAATGCTTCTGGCGAGAATGCATCGAGAATGGCGCCCAATGCGTGACCAATCGCCTCTTCCACCGCGGCTTGATGCTGGCCCTGGTGGCGCAAACACTCTGCGACTGCCTCCGGTGCGGATAAGTGCACGGGGCTACGCTGAGCAGAAAACATCGTTTCAGCGGTCTCTTCGTAAGACTGACCAAGGCGCAGCGGATTATCTTCAATAGGCTGTAAGCGCCGGTCTCGCAGCGGATACTTAGTGTCATTTTGGGCTTGCTGCAGAAGGCGCAAACCATCAATGGTGGCGCGCAGGGTATGTCCCGCTTCTTCCAGAAACGCCTGCTGCTCTTCACTGTCACGGAAGGATAAATCCAGCCCTAAGCCTCTCAACAGAGGGTCTGCGCCAACATGGCCAAGGGATTGTGTCGTAGGCTTTTGCCAGCGGTCTTCCAGTTGCTCCCCAACTGAGCGCTCTAAGTCGTTTATCTGCCGCTCGTCCATGCCACTGCTCCTCTGCGCTGTTGTTTCATAAATTGATGTTTCATAATTTGTTTTGCCATTAGGTGTTCTAGCAACAGGAAGGCTTAGCAGCTCATCATGGCGCTCTTGCTGCGGCCCTCTGTTGTCTTCGAAAGACCGGTCTTGAAAAGATGGGCTTCTTCGAAAAGACGGTTTTTTAAATGACTGGTTCTGAGATGACGGGCTCTGGAAAGAGCGCTCTTGATATGAACGCTCTTGAGACACATGGCCTGAATACGTATGTTTTCGCTCAGAGAGCGCCATTGCCTCCAGCGATTCCATGGGATACGAGGACTTCTCTTCACGGTCTAATGCCACCATCGGGTCATGCTGGATAGAGCCCGGCAACGCGCCGCCAAGCGCCTCCATCGGATCGCCTTTTTCAGCTTCATGGCTGAAGGTGTTACCGCGCTCCGTCGGCCACGCAGCACCATGAGTAGTGACCTCGTCATGCTCTTCGTCTATAAGCGTGGCAAGCGAATGAACACCGGGCTGCCATGAATGACGGTCGCCAAGGTGTACCTTCAAGCGGTACTCGCCAATCAACAGCTCATCACCATCGCGTAACGCCACCTTGCGATTGCGACCAATCGGCAGCGTGGTGCGGTTAATGAACGTATGGCCACTCAGGTCAATCAGGCAGAACTTGCCGTCAATTTTGGTAATTTCCGCATGGCTTGATCTAATTCGCCCGCCATGGTCTTGCAGCAACCAGTCATCATGGGTGCTGCTGCCCAACGTTCCGCCTTCGTTATAAAAGACGAAACTACTGGTCGAACGCCCTTCAAGCTGCTCGCTGTTGGTGACTACCAACGTAATGGCATCAAGCTGATTAGGTTGCATCGGGTTAACTCGTCATCTGAATGCGAACGCGACGGCGCGTGCTGCGGTCGTCACTCTCTGGATCGACAAAGGTGGTCCAACCAAGCTGGCAAGAACGGGTATCCCCCAAGCGCATGGGTTTTACCTCGCTTTCCAGCAGTTCGAGCTCAAGGTCGTAAGCCAAAGGCTCACGTAATACAAAGTTCACCAGCGTTTTAAGCGGGTGATGCTCTTCACCATCGGGCAGAAAATCTCTAAATCGCGCCAGGCTCAAGCCACGTAAGCACAGCGCAAACTTGCCATTGACATCAGCGACTCGCTCGCCTGCCACCATGTCCTCCCCAAGCGTCATACCTGAGAGGCCCATGCGGCTGCGCTGATCAAGAGGAATATCCACCCAACGTTGCACCCACTCTTCTATCTCTACCTGGGATAAATCAAAGCAGTGCCCGACAATCCCGCTAACCACATCAGGAGAACGCGAACGCCCTGCCAATAGGCCGACATAGGCGAGCATTTTGCTCCAGTTGATCGGTGTTTCACCGCGCAGGTCGCTGTCAGCTAGACCGACCAGGGCAAAGATGGCGGCGGAGAAACCATCTTTCGCGTCATCTTGGTAACGCACGTAGTGACGATATTTCCGCCAACTACGGTGAACGAGCGTCAGCAGACGATGGTTAAAAAAGTCCAGAAAATCGCTGGCGGCACCCTCTTGGTGGGCAGCGCTATGAGCTAAGGCTTCTAGGTAGTATCCGGGCAGCGGTGACTGTGCACCCTGCAAGCCCAGAAAGCTGACCTCCATCTCGTACTGACCTTCCTGGGTTTCACTGAGAGCAAGCACATCGCTACCAGGAAATCCAAGCGATGCCGACGCCCTGTACTGCACTCGCTGAAAAACGGGCACGCTGCCGCTATGCCGCTGCTCTAAATCATCACCATGATGACGGTGCAGAAGCTCGACCAGTTGAAAAAAATCGTAGCGGCGCGCGCCCTGGATAACAGGTGCGAGCGCTACATCAGGGGCTGCTGCCCTACCTGTAAGGTCCATTCATAGCACTCTTGGTTATGGCGGTTAATGACATGCAGCTCATGAAATGAGTTGATGCTTGCGTATAGCGAAAAGAAACGCGCTAACACGCTGCCAAATAGATACAGGCTCCCCTCATCCCCAAAGCCCTCTTGGTCGAGTGTCATCACCGAGCGCAAACCACGAACAGGCAACCCCTTACGCAAGCGATCAACGGTCTGGGTATTAATGTCTAAAATGCCAGCCAGCCTTTTCTGCGCGACTCGTTCTGCCTGCCTATCAACCAACGCACGGAAGTCATAGGCACGTAACACTGAGCACAGTGCATCGCGCTCAAGCAACGAGAGATAGTTAAGCGATAGGTTTGAGATCAATATCCACAGCAGCCTGTCATCAAGTGCTGGGCGAAGTACCGGGGTCGGCCGAGTGATATTGCGAAAGGTGGCATAGCCAGGGCTCTCTTCCGTTGCCACGCAAACATCACCAATGGTCAGCTGCTCAGGTAACTCACGATTACTGCAGGTTAACTGCAGAGAAATCGTTTCTCGACGCCCCAAGCATTCACGCTCATCGCCGCGCACAAAGGCAATATCGTGGTCAAAGCCATCGCTACGCAGGCTGTCGCGTACACGCACTCGGTAGTAAAGCGATTCCCGTCCTCGGTCATGCTCAATTTGATGCTGAAAGCTTTCAAACGGAAGATAGTTGCGGGGCTTCTCCTGCCAACCCGAGCGCCCTCCTTCTAACCAACCCTGGACGTCATCAACACTAAAAATTTCATAGTGAGACGGTGAACGGCTATTAGGGCGAATGCGGTATTCACTTCGCTCACCGCTCAAATCAATCGGCTCAGCATCATGCTCAAAGAGATTGATCGCCGGCGTGCAGTAAAGCGCCAGATGCTCCTCCTGAACCCGAGCATCAGTGGGCAAGGTGCGCGAAAAGACAAACCTCAATGTGATATTGCTAGCCGTCTCAGCGGGCAGATAATTCGCGAGGCCCAGTACATCAAAAAAATGGAAAGCCTCTGGAAAACACAGATACTCCTGCAGAATGCGATAACCTTGATGGACATTCTGCGGATACGGCAACAACGCTTGATCGCGTTCAAACCCAACGGTTTTCAGCGCATCCGTGGGCAACAATTGCTTATGGTCATCGATTTCCAGCTCTAGCCGCCCTAAGTAGTGGCTCATCCATAGATGCAGCGTACGCGCGGTATAACCATCGCCACCTAGGTGCAAACGCAATGATTCTATGCCCATTGCGTTCATCGGCTGATCGCTGCGCACCTCCATGGTCAGCTCAACAATAGAGTTTTCGCGGGTATGGCGCGCATCAACCCCTATGGGCGCTAATGGATAGAGCGTCACATCATGGCAGGTTCTAAATTGGCAGGGCGTTCCTTCCACGGGCTCACTAGCCAGCTGAGTACCACGCTTAACCAACTGCTGTTGGCTAAGGGAATACCAACTAGGCGTGAACTGCACTACCGTCATGCTAGGCACTGGGCGTAGATAGTTTGGCCACAGCATGCTGATAAGAGAGTGAGTAAGCTCTGGAAACTCATCCTCAACTTTTTCGCGCATGCGGCCAGTGAGAAAGGCGAACCCTTCCAATAGCCGTTCTACATCAGGGTCGGTACTGCGCTCAGACAAAAAACGGCTGAGGCCGGGATTTGCTTCGGCAAACTCCCGCCCCTGACGTTTTAAAAAGTTGAGTTCATCACGGTAGTAGCGATTCAGCATTTGTGCCTCTCGGGCCTATCAGTTGAGACACTGATAACGCTTGTTGTTAAGCAACAAATCGATAGTGGCTTGAGTGTTTTCCCGACCCAGCGCAACCGTTGCATGCACCTGAAAGCGCAGTTGCAGCGGGTCGCCATGGTTAGGCAAAGACTCAACGTCCACACGTTTGACTCGGGGCTCATAGCGCTCGATGCATTGACAAATGGCATGCTGGATATTGCGCTCTAAATCCAGCACGCCAATAGTTGCATCGTTGAAGTCGAGCAAGCCCAGCTCCGGGGCACAGGCACTGTTTCCCGGATGGCTATTAAGTAATTCAACCAGATGGCGCTTGATTGACTCGACAACCTCCATCAGCTCGTCTGCCTCCTTGCGCAGCACGGGCTGATGAGGGTTCGATAGGCGTTCAAACAACCGACTCCCTAGCGACTCTTTCCCAAGCGCTCCACCGCTGTCAGTTGCCATGACGACCATCCTTTATTCCTTGTCGAGGCGTCCAACAAGCGAGAGCTCAAAGTTGGCACCCATGTACTTAAAGTGCGGGCGAACCGACATAGACACCTGATACCAACCTGGCTCACCGTCAACATCCGACACTTGAATAGAAGCGGCGCGCAGCGGACGGCGGCTACGCACGTCTGCTGGCGGGTTTTCTTGGTCAGCCACGTATTGGCGAATCCAGGCGTTAAGTTCACGCTCAAGATCCTGACGCTCTTTCCATGAACCTACCTGTTCACGCTGGAGCACTTTCACGTAGTGCGCTAAGCGGTTGATAATGAACATGTAAGGAAGCTGAGTGCCCAGCTTGAAGTTGGTCTCAGTCGCTTTACCTTCAGCGGTATTAGGGAAGACTTTGGGCTTTTGAACCGAGTTGGCCGAGAAGAAAGCCGCATTATCACTGCCTTTACGCATCGTTAAGGAAATGAAGCCCTCTTCGGCCATTTCAAATTCGCGGCGGTCAGTAATTAATACTTCAGTAGGGATTTTCGCCTGTAGCTGGCCGAATGCCTCATAGGTGTGAACAGGCAGATTTTCGACCGCGCCACCGCTTTGCGGTCCAATAATATTGGGGCACCAGCGGTACTTGGCAAAACTATCGGTGAGTCGTTCCGCCAGAAGATAAGCCGTATTGCCCCACAAGTAATGCTCGTGGTCGCCGCTCACATCTTCGCGGTAGTTAAACGTCTTAATCGGGTTCTCTACCGGATCATAAGGAGTCCGTAGCAAGAAGCGTGGCGCTGTCAGGCCAAGATAGCGCGCGTCTTCAGACTCACGTAGGCTCCGCCAACGTGCATACTTAGGGCCTTCAAAAATTGCTTTGAAGTCTTTGATATTCGGAAGCTCTTCAAAGCTTTCAACACCAAAGAAAGAAGGGCTTACCGAGGACATGAAGGGAGCATGCGCCATGGCACCAACGGCTGCAGTATGCTGAAGCAGCTTCATATCCGGCGTGGAGGGAGAGAAATCGTAGTGCCCGATTATACCGGCGACAGGCTCCCCACCGAACTGGCCATAACCCGCATTGTAAACGTGCTGGTAGAGGCCACTCTGGCTAATTTCAGGCGCAAATTCAAAATCTTCTAGCAGCTCTTGCTTTGTCGCGTGAAGCACATCTAGCTTAATATTTTCGCGGAAGTCAGTACGATCAACTAGCAGCTTCAGGCCACGCCATGCAGACTCTAATTGCTGAAAGTTAGCTTCATGTAAAACCTCATCCACTTGATGGCTGATCTTGCGGTCTAGCTCAACAATCATATTATCGACAAGCGCCTTGTTGACCTTAGGGGCGGCGTCTCCGCCATTCAGCAATTCAGCGATAAACGCTGCCACGCCCTGCTTAGCAACGTCGTAACCTTCATCAGCTGGCGCCATGCGCGTTTGCGCCATGACCTGATCAAGCAGAGAGACTTCCTCTGTCTCTGTAGCCGCGCTCTGTTGCTTTGCTGTCTTACTCATCACTGTGCCTCGAATTCGCCGATAGATTGAAAAAGCGCTACTGATTCAAAGGAGTTACTTATCCTTATCTGCATCCAGCAATGCCAGCTCGCTCAACAATTGCTGACGTGCTTCATCGCTTTCCAATAGCCTCTGTAGCCGATCCCGAAAAGCCGGCACATTGCCTAGCGGTCCCTTTAAGGCAACCAGCGCTTCACGAAGCTCAACTAGTTTGCACAACTCAGGCACTTGTTTTGCAACCGCATCAGGTGAGAAGTCTTCAAGCGACTTAAAGCTTAGGTTTACAGCGATATCTGCGGGCTCATCACTTTCATCTAGTCGATTGGGCACTGCGGTCTGCAAATTTAGCCCAGCCTCGCGCATTACTGACTGAAAGTTGTTTTTATCAACTGAAACAGCCTGACGCTCTTCAATAGGAGTCTCTTCTTCACCCCCTTTAAAGTCGCCGACGACTAATAGCTTCAACGGCAGTTCAGTTTCAGCCTGCTGGTCGCCGGTGGCTGGCACATATTTAATATTAATGCGCTCTTTTGGCGCGACGGTCCCTTGCTTAGCCATAACATTTCGCCCTAGAAGTAATGCATCATGTAACTATTAACGGTTCTTAGTCACGGGAAAATAACCAATTTTTTAGAGTGATGCCAATCCAGCCTTTATGGCAAAAAAGTTGATTTATAACAACCTAAGAACCACCTGTTATATCAATGCTATTTTTGCGGCATTTTGGGCGAAAATTGACGAACATAGGCGCAAATAAACCAACCATTAAAAAGCTAAATTAAATTTGTAAGATATGTCTTACAAATTCTATCGGCAATCTCTTAAGGTTATTGGCGCAGATAACGCACAAATGAAGTCAAACTGGGAACACTGATAGCTTGCTGAGAGGAGTTGCTGCGCAAGCCAATAAATAAAAAAAGACAATTTAGCTACATTTTTTAATATTAAGCACTTAATTTTAAATTAAGCGAACAATAAATATTAGGCAAGAAACTATTCCCCAAATCAAATAAGCAACTCATTGCCAATCAAGCAAAGAGTTGCCTAAAACAGGCAATAAATTGCCTAATAAAAATTAGTTAAAAAATTTTTTGAAAATTAAACTACTGATATATATAAATAAAAAAAAATTGGCATAGTCATTGCCATATTAAAGGTGTCCACACGACATTTATCTCACATTTAAGGAATAGTCATATGCCAACTCCATGTTATATCAGCATCGAAGGCCAAACTCAGGGCAATATCACTGCTGGTGCTTTTACCCCTGATTCTGTTGGCAACATTTATGTTGAAGGCCACGAAGATGAGATGCTAGTTCAAGAGTTCAAGCATGTTGTCACCGTACCTACTGACCCGCAGTCTGGTCAGCCTTCTGGTCAGCGTGCGCACAAGCCGTTCGTGTTCACTGTTGCTCTGAACAAGTCTGTGCCGTTGATGTACAACGCCCTTGCGTCTGGCGAAATGCTGCCGAACGTAGCGCTGAAGTGGTACCGCACGTCTGTTGAAGGTAAGCAAGAGCACTTCTTCACTACTACTTTGACCGATGCCACTATCGTTGACATCAACCTGCGTATGCCGCACGCACAGGACATCACCAAGTCTGAGTTCACTCAGTTGATGGACGTGTCTTTGGCTTACCGTAAAATCGATTGGGAACACACTGTTGCGGGCACTTCTGGCTCTGACGACTGGCGCGCCCCGATTGAAGGCTAAGCAACGCCTTTAAGCAGTCTTATTACAAGATTGCAAAAAACCCCTTCCAACCGGAAGGGGCTTTTTCGTATGCAGCATGCGTCGCTGTCGAATTGCCTGGGGGTTAAACAAACCGCCCTAGGCCAACGGCTGCTCGCAAGCGATCCATTGTTTGCGCCGCTTCTTCACGCGCCCGCAGTGCACCTTTCTGAAGGACAGCTTCAATATGAGCGGGGTCTTCCATAAGCGCAGCGTAGCGTTCTCGTGGGGCGCTCAAATGAGCATTCAAATAGTCAAATACGTGATTTTTAGCGTCACCCCAGCCAATCCCTTCGGCATATTGTTTGTGCAGGCTAGCAGTTTCATCAGCCGTCGCAAATGCGGAGTAAATTTGGAACAGCGTGCAGGTATCTGGGTCTTTCGGCTCACCAGGCTCCAATGAGTTGGTCTTAATTTTACGCACCAACTTTTGCAGTTTTTTCTCGGCAGAAAAGAGCGGAATCGTATTATCATAGCTCTTGGACATCTTGCGCCCATCCAAGCCGTTTAACAGCTGTATCTTGTCGTCCACCACTGCCTCAGGGAGCGTAAAGTGCTGACCTTTATACAGATGGTTAAAACGCCCTGCGATATCCCGCGCCATTTCAATATGCTGGATCTGATCACGCCCTACCGGCACTTTGTTGGCGTTGAACATTAAAATATCCGCCGCCATCAACACGGGGTAACCAAACAGACCCATGGTGATGCCTTTATCCGGGTCTTGGTTATCCGCTTCTTCGTTTTCCGCCACCGCTGCTTTATAGGCATGGGCGCGATTCATCAGGCCCTTGGCACACACGCAGGAGAGCATCCAGGTAAGCTCGGGGATTTCCGGAATATCCGACTGGCGATAGAAAATCGCGTTATCGGTGTCTAACCCCAGTGCTAGCCAGGTGGCGGCAATTTCCAGGCGGGATTCCTGCACGCGTTTAGGGTCAGGGCACTTTATAAGCGCATGGTAATCAGCCAAAAAATAAAACGACTGAACGTTGGGGTCTTGGCTGGCCTCAATGGCAGGCTTAATCGCCCCCACATAATTGCCGAGGTGGGGAGTGCCGGTGGTGGTAATGCCGGTAAGGACGCGGGTTTTGGATTGGGTCATACTTTTAGCTCACTGGGCTGAAAATCAAACTAGGGTAGCTCTTGACATAACAAAAGGCTAACTCTCTATAAAATCTCCCAATCGAAGCCTGAGCCTCCTTCACCTGAGGAAATAGCGCTGTATCTCACACCACCTTGGCCACCATTTCCTACTCCTAAGTCAATAAATCCTAAAGCGATTACGCTTCCATATACGTTTGTATTATTAGCCATAGCAAGCCCCCCCCTGACTCTACTATAATGAGGCCTTCATGATGGCCTGTGCCTGTCAACTCAAGCTTTGCACCACTTCTCACTACGATAATGCCATAGGTATTCGTGTTGGACGCTTGCTTGACATTGCCAGTAATTTCCACAAGGCGTACATCGCCTCTACTTCCATCCTCAAAATTATTATTACCACCACTAAAAGAGTCATCAAAGTTGCCAGCTAAAGATTCAAGATATGCTGCCCATTCCCCCCTTGAGTCCGCATCATAACTAATCGGAGCTCCATCTTCTCCTTCAGGACTCGTACGACAGCTATTTCCATTACACCCAAAATCACTTGGAACAGAATGAGGCCTTCCATCAAAATAATTTTGCACGTTATTATCTTGCCAACCACAACCCTCTCCGCTGCTCCGCAAACAGACGAGAGGGCTAGAAACGCTAGGCGAATTATTAATACTCAACCCTGGGCCCACACCACGGTCAACAACTGCCATAACATGTATTCCAATAAAATCATCAATTTCCCCTCCAGGCTGACTACGAACTTGACCAATAATTAAATCAGCATCTCTTAAACCAGAATCTTCATCTTCAAACTTGCACCCCCTGTAATAGTAACCAACCAAAAAACTATCGCCTTTATTAAAACTCACTTCTCTAAATTCAAATGAATCTTTAAAGCTATCACTACCATAGTTATCAGATAATTCTGAACAAGTATCAAGATAAGCTTCAGCGTTAAACTCCTCTTCCTCAGCTCTTATTAGCTTAACCCTTTTGCTACCACCTGTTTCAGCCGCCATCTGTGCCAGCACTGACGCCCGATAATTACTCGCTAACCGCTCATCAACCAGTGCGGCACTCATCCCCGACATGCCGATTACCAGCGACACACTCAGTAGCACCAGTACGATAATGAGGGCAGCGCCTTGTTGTTTCTGCATTTTATCCTCGTTGCTCAGCACTTGTAGGCTTAACAGCTAACTTCATACGTTAAAACTTACGCTCCATCACATGAAAAGAGAGCGTCTCTAGACCGTCACCACGCTTAAAATCAAACGTAAAGTGGTAAAAACCATCTAAGTCCTCGCCATCTAGCCCTTTTGCTAGGCTTACAAACCTACCTGTATCGCACTCACCTTCATCTTTATAAGGTGCCAGCCCGCCTATAATCGGCTGAGGTGACCCACCGTTGCGGCGAGCCCTAATTGAGCACTCCTCAGGATTATCCGTTGTCTTGGACAGAATGTAGGTATAGTCCCTTTTGTTTTCGCTTTTGCGGTAATCATTGGCTAAAACGGTCGTCGCAAACACCACTGCTTCCTGTTTACGACTTAACTCATCTACTTTTTTAAAGGTTTGAAACGTTGTGAGAAAAAGCTGCCCAGCACCCAAAATAATCACTGTACCAATGGCCATAGCGACCATCAACTCAACAAGGGTAAAGCCTGTTTGGCGTTGGTTAAGCATCATCCGTTACCCAGATTCGGCAAACGAAATGTATAGCTAAATATTTCGCCAGCACTGGCTGACTCATGCTCGTTCAGAGTCACCATGATATTGAACTCACACTCTGCTGCGTTCGCCTCAATAACTCCGGAAAAGTGGCGAATCGGCGTTTCACTACCCGAAAACCAGTGGTCTTGCCACTCACTTTCTACATTATTGGCCATCTCTGAACAGCTGTTGCCCTGCGCCAGTTGCGCCCAAAGCCTCTCCTGAGCATCTACAGCAGCAAGCGTGACGACCGAACGTTGATAACCGGCGGTGGCGCTTTGTAGTGCTTTTAGCTGCATCGCAGCTACACCGATCAAACCAACAGAAAGCACCAAAAGCGCAATAAGTGCTTCAATCAGCGAAAATCCTTTCTGGTGTTTCATTACCAGCAGGCCTCGGGTAAACGCTCCCCTCTCGCATTTAGAGTTATATCGCTAGGACAGCCATCTGAGCGCTGGGTAGTCGCAGTTAATATGTAGCCGCCACTAGGGGTGTCAGATGAGATACTGTAATGGCCATTGGGCGAAGTATCCATCTCTAGCTCACACCCGTCATACGTATAGTTACGTGAATAACACCGCTCCATTTCTGAAGCGGCTTGCAGGAGTGCAGTCTGTCCATCAGAGCGGACGGAGCGCTCAACGTAGCGGGTGTAATTGGGGTAGGCGATGCTTGCGATGATCCCGACGATGACCACCGCAATCAATAATTCGATGAGGGTAAAGCCGCGCTGGTGCTTACTGACATGATCCGCACGGCAATCAACAACGTAAGACACTAAGCGATGCTCCCGTATCAGTTAACTCATACTTTGAGTATGTCGTAAACTGATACCGTTTGCATCACCCGCTTACAATCACTTGTTCACGCAGCTCTTTGGGCATAGAAAAGGTAATATTTTCCTCACGCCCCTGGAGTTCAACGGGTATCTCTGCGCCAAACGTTTGCAGCTTATCAATGACGCCCTTCACCAATACTTCTGGCGCGCTGGCACCCGCTGTTACGCCAATACGGCTAACGCCCTCAAGCCATGCTGGCTCAATTTGGTCAGCATTATCGATTAAATAGGCAGGCGTGCCCATACGCTCAGAAAGTTCGCGCAGGCGATTGGAGTTGGAGCTATTGGGGCTGCCAACGACCAAGACCAAGTCACTATCCGCCGCTAATTCGCGCACTGCATCCTGGCGGTTTTGAGTGGCATAACAGATATCATCTTTGCGCGGCCCCTGAATCTCTGGGAATTTCTCCCGTAACGCGTCGATCACTTTGGCAGTGTCGTCCATCGAGAGCGTGGTTTGGGTCACAAACGCCAGCGTAGAAGGGTCGTTGACCCCTAGCTTCGCCACATCCTGCTCATCTTCAACCAAGTAGATCTGGCCACCGTGGGAGGTATCGTAACGCCCCATGGTGCCTTCAACTTCCGGATGGCCTTCGTGACCAATCAAAATGCATTCCTGTCCACGCTTAGCGTAGCGCAGCACTTCCAAATGCACTTTGGTAACCAACGGGCAGGTCGCATCGAAGACTTTAAGGCCACGCTGCTCAGCCTCCTGTTGTACGGCACGAGAAACACCGTGGGCTGAGAAAATCACGATCACATCATCGGGCACTTCATGGAGTTCTTCGACAAACACGGCGCCCCGCTCGCGTAAGGTTTCAACCACAAAGCGGTTATGAACCACCTCGTGGCGCACGTAAATGGGCGGGCCAAAGACATCTAGCGCGCGGTTGACGATGTCGATCGCACGATCCACGCCAGCGCAAAACCCGCGCGGGTTCGCCAGCTTAATCTGTATTGGCTGAGAGGACTCTGATGACTGCATAAAAGCGCCTTGATGCAACCTGCATCGCCGGTTAAGTGAAAACTCGTTCTTACAATCAGTGTTTGGTGATGGGCGTAACGTTTAGCACATCCACTTCAAACGTCAACGTACGCCCAGCTAATGGGTGATTAAAATCAACCTCTACTCGGTCACCGTCAATGGTTTTGACCACGCCAGGCAACTCCGTTCCCGCTTTATCGGCAAATGACATCACCATGCCAATCTCTGGCTCTTCATCACCAAAATCAGCACGCTTCAGGGTTTGGATATTTTGCGGATTATGCTGCCCAAAAGAGTGCTCAGGGGTAATCTGAAACGACCCACTCTGACCAGCGGCCATGCCTTTAATCGGGTGCTCAAAGCCGGGCGGCAAGTTGCCATCGCCATACTGGAAGGTGGCGGGGGTTTTCTCTTTGGTGGAATCGACTACCGTGCCGTCTTCCAGCTTCAGCGTGAAGTGCAGGGTAATTTCCATACCGTCGTCGATCAGGTAATCCATAACGTTCCTCACGGTCGTATGCAAAGATTGTATCAGCGATATAGATAGGCGCCGTTACGCCGCCTTTTTGCGGCGTCGATCACCCATTATCGACTCCCAAATTAACCCTATTGCCCCCAGCGTAATACCGATATCCGCCACATTAAAGGCAGGGTAATACCAGCCAGCAGCGTGGAACGATAAAAAGTCCACCACGTAGCCGTGTACTAAGCGGTCATAGAGGTTACCCAGGGCACCGCCAATAATCAGCGGCAGGGCAATCGCTAACAGTTTTTCATCGGCCCTCAGGCGGGAAAGCCAGATGGTCAAACCAATGCTGGCACCTACGGCTACCGTGGCAAAAAACCAGCGCTGCCAGCCGGGGTGGTCTGCCAAAAAGCTAAACGCAGCACCTGGATTATGCAGCAGCGTCAGGTTAAAAAACGGCAGCACCTCAACGGGCTGGGCATAGTTTAAAAAGTGACTAGCCATATATTTGGTCAGCAAGTCCAACACGATGACTGCCACGGCCAGCCAAAGCCAGCGCAGCGGGCGCCCCATGGGCGGCCGCTGCTGTTGATCGTTCATCGTTGATGCGGCATTAGGCATAGTAACGAATCTCGCCGCTGCCTTCGGGCAGGTTGCTGATGCAGCGACCGCATAGATCCGGATGCTCAGCATGCGTGCCTACATCCGCACGGTGGTGCCAGCAGCGCTCGCACTTCTGGTGTTCGCTTCCGCTAACCGCCACTTTCAAACCTTCAAGCTCGGTGCTTTCAGCGCTGGCGGCATCCGCTAGCGGTGCGAGATGTACTTCACTGGTGAGCATAACGAAGCGCAGCTCGTCGCCCAGCTTGGCAAGCGTGGCGTTCAGTTCATCGCTGACGTAAAGCGTGACTTCCGCCGCTAGGCTACCTTTGATGACTTTGGCATTACGGGCATCTTCCAGGCACTTGTTCACCGAGTGCTTCACTTCCAGCACTTGCTCCCAAAAAGCACGGCCTAACTCAGCACTATCATCTGAGGTTCCAAGACCGGTGTAGTAGGTTTCCAGCAGGACGCTGTCGCCACGCTCGCCGGGAATGTGCTCGTAAATCTCTTCGGCGGTAAACGACAGAATTGGGGCAACCCAGCGGCTTAGCGCTTCGACCACATGATAAAGCGCCGTTTGCGCGCTGCGGCGGGCCAGCGAATCCGTTTGGGTGGTGTACTGGCGGTCTTTGATGACATCCAGGTAGAAACCGCCTAACTCACGTGCACAGAAGCCATGCACCTGCTGGTACACATCCAAGAAACGGTACTCTTCATAGGCTTTTTCGATGCGCCCCTGTAGTTGTGCCGCGCGGTCGACTACCCACTGATCCAACGCCAGCATATCGCCAAAGGCCACTTGATCTTTCGCCGGATCAAAACCGTTCAGGTTTGAAAGCAAGAAGCGTGCGGTGTTACGGATGCGGCGGTACACATCGGCGGTGCGCTTCAAGATTTCATCAGACACCGCCATTTCACCGGAGTAGTCGGTCGAGGCAGTCCACAGGCGCAGAATGTCTGCGCCCAGCTTATCCATTACGGTTTGCGGCGCAACCACATTGCCAATCGACTTCGACATCTTGCGACCTTGGGCATCGACCGTGAAACCGTGGGTCAGCAGCTGACGGTACGGCGCATGGCCGTCAATCGCTGCGCCGGTCAGTAGCGACGAATGGAACCAGCCACGGTGCTGATCCGACCCTTCCAGGTACAGGTCAGCACGCGGACCGCTTTCATGGCCATGGGGGTGCGAGCCGCGCAGTACGTGACGGTGCGTGGTGCCGGAGTCAAACCAGACATCCAAGGTATCGGTGACTTTGTCGTACTCAGCCGCTTCAGCACCCAAGAGCTCAGCAGGGTCGAGCTTAAACCACGCCTCAATGCCCTCTTGCTCTACGCGCTTGGCCGCCTCTTCCATCAGCTCAACCGTCTTCGGATGCAGCTCGCCGGTTTGCTTATGCAGGAAGAACGGAATCGGCACGCCCCAGTTGCGTTGGCGAGAGATGCACCAGTCCGGACGATTGGCAATCATGCTATGCAAACGCGCCTGCCCCCATGCAGGGGTAAACGCGGTGGCCTCAATGCCTTCCAATGCCCGTTCGCGTAGGGTTTTGCCATCTTTCCCTTTGATATCCATGCCCACAAACCACTGGGCGGTAGCACGGTAAATCACCGGTGATTTATGGCGCCAGCAGTGCATATAGCTATGCTTGATAGGCGTATGCGCCATCAGCGCGTTCACTTCGCTCAGCTTCTCGACGATATGCGGGTTGGCTTTCCAGATCATTTGGCCGCCGAAGAACGGCAGGTCATCCGCATACACGCCATTACCCTGCACCGGGTTGAGCATGTCGTCAAAGCTCATGCCATGCTCGCGGCAGGTGATGAAGTCATCCATACCGTAGGACGGCGCGGAGTGAACGATGCCCGTGCTGCCTACCTCAGACTCAACGTAGTCCGCTAGATACACCGGCGAAAGACGATCGTAGAACGGGTGACGGAAGTTAATCAGGTCCAGCGCCTTACCTTGGGCAGTGGCGATAACGCTACCGGTCAGCCCAAAACGCTCTAAACAGCTTTCCACCAACTCTTCTGCGAGCAGTAGCAGACGTTCGCCAGTATCGACTAGCGCGTAGGTAAACTCAGGGTGAACGTTCAGCGCCTGGTTAGCGGGAATTGTCCAGGGCGTGGTGGTCCAGATGACCACTGCCGCAGGCTTGGGCAATTCGTTTAGGCCAAAGGCCGCTGCCAGTTTGTCAGCATCTTCTACGGGGAAAGCCACGTCGATAGCGTCCGATTTTTTATCGGCGTATTCAACTTCCGCCTCTGCCAAGGCCGAACCGCAATCAAAGCACCAGTTAACCGGCTTTAAGCCTTTGAACACGTAGCCCGCATCGACCATATCCGCCAGCGCACGGATTTCGCCTGCTTCGTTGGCGTAATCCATCGAGCGATACGGATGATGCCAGTCACCGATAATCCCCAGGCGCACAAAGTCAGCTAGCTGGGTTTCGATCTGGGCACCGGCGTAGTCACGGCACAGCTCGCGGGCTTTATCCGCAGCTAAGTGCTTACCGTGGGTGGTTTCTACCTTGTGCTCAATGGGCAGGCCGTGGCAATCCCAGCCCGGCACGTAAGGTGCGTCGAAACCTGCCAGGTTTTTGGATTTAACAATAATGTCTTTGAGGATTTTATTAACGGCGTGACCAATATGAATGCTGCCGTTGGCGTAGGGAGGGCCATCGTGCAGAACAAACAGCGGCGCGCCTGCCCGAGTGTCGCGCAGGCGCTGATACAGGTCCATATCCTGCCATTTTGAAACGCGCCCTGGCTCCTGCTTCGGCAGCATGCCGCGCATGGGAAAGTCGGTTTCTGGCAAGTTTAGCGTGTGCTTATAATCCATAGTCCGGTCAGCCGTCGTTAGCATCGGCGGGGTCATCCGCCGAAGAGAAATCAGAAGAAGCGGTCTCACGCCCAAGCGGGGCCGAGGCCAGCGGAAGAGAATTCATGCAACCAGCATCCGCTGCCACAAAATAGCGGCGCGCTCTGGCCTGATCGTGTTCAATTTGCGTTTTTAGCGCGTCAAAACTGTCAAACTTCGCTTCCCCGCGTAACTTTGCACAGGGGTATACCGTCAACCGCTGGCCGTAAAGATCGCCGGAGTAGTCCAACAGATGCACTTCCAGCGTGGGCCGTTCAGCCCCCACTGTCGGTCTAAACCCGACATTTGCCACTGCGGGGTAGCGCTGTCCATTAGCCAGCTCGGCCACCACAGCAAACACACCACGCAGCGTTAACGGCTGAGGCATCAGCGGCAGGTTAGCGGTGGGCACACCAATAGTGCGCCCTAACTGCTGATCGCGTACCACACGACCATGCAGCGAATAAGGCCTGCCTAGTAGACGCGCAACCGCGTCAAAGTTACCGCTTGCCAGCAAGGTACGTACTCGCGTGCTGGAGACCCGATCGTCATCGACTTTAAAGGTACGTGTATGCTCAACGCCAAACCCTGCCACTTGCCCGACCGTTTCAAGCAGGTTGAAATCACCTTTGCGGTCACAGCCAAAGCGGAAGTCGTCGCCGACCACTAAGTGCTTAACCCCTAAGCCTTCAATCAGCACCTGATCGATAAACTCACGTCCGGTTAGGCTGCGCAGCGTATCGTTAAACGGCAAACACAACACCTGTTCGGCGCCGTGGTCACGCAGTAGGCGTACTTTCTCACGCAGGCGGGTGAGCCGTGGCGGGGCTTGGTCTCCGGCAAAGAACTCCCGCGGCTGAGGCTCAAACACCACGACGGTCAGCGGCACATTCAGGCGTGCAGCATGCTCACGACACTGTTCCAGAATCGCCTGATGGCCGCGATGCACCCCATCGAAATTACCGATAGTCGCAACGCAGCCACGTTGAGCCGCTGTCAGATTGTGCAGTCCTCTAATGACGCGCATGGCACCTCTTGCCGTTTTAAAAGCGTTTGCCGTTTAAAAGCGTTTGATTATAACGAAGGCGCTGATTAGGTGCAGGCGAAGATTACCTTCACTCTCATCTTAACCACTCCTTTTTTCGCCTTAGCTATTCATCTTAAAATGACGCAGCCGTAGGCCAAGCGCTGTCAGCCATACAAAATAAAGCCCGCCCCCGAGCACCACTAACCCCGCCACCCAGCGAATGCGCTGCCACAGTTCAAAATCAAGCCAAGCCTGCCAATCGGGGGCTGCAAGATAAAGCGCAATACTCATCAGTGCGCTACCGCCTACCAGCTGGACTGCGTAACGCCCCCACCCCGGCTGGAAGACAAGCACCTTTTGGCGGTAAAGCAGGTAACCCAACATGCCGGCGTTTAAAAACGCTGACAGCGCGGTGGCCAGGGCCAAGCCAGCGTGGGCTAATGGCCAAACCAGTATCAGGTTAAACACCATGTTGGCCACCATGGCGATAATGCCTACCTTCACCGGGGTTTTCGTGTCCTGACGGGCAAAAAAGCCCGGCGCTAACACCTTAATCAGCATAAAGGCCACCAACCCAAAGGCGTAGGCCCGCAGGCTCATGGCGGCCATTTGAATATCGTGGTCGGTCATCGCCCCATAGTGGAACAGCGTTATCAAAAACGGCTCGGCTAATACGGCCAGCGCCAAGGCGGCAGGCATGCCCAGTAGCAGCACCACCCGAATGGCCCAGTCCAGCATCGCCGAGAAGTGTTCGGTGGATTTATCCGCGTGGCGCTTAGAGAGCGCGGGCAAAATAATCGTGCCAATCGCCACGCCGAAAACCCCCAGCGGCAGCTCAACCAGCCTATCCGAGTAGTAGAGCCAGGACACGCTACCTGCCACCAGTAACGACGCCAAGATAGTATCTAGCAGTAGATTTATCTGCGACACCGAAACGCCAAACAGCGCGGGAGCCATGAGCTTTAAAATACGCTTCACACCCTCATGGGCAAAATTGGGCCATGGCGTAGGCAAAAGCCCCAACCGGAGCAAAAACGGCACTTGAAACGCCAACTGGGCAGCACCTGCGATGAGCACACCCCAAGCGAGTGCCATGGCGGGCTCTTCCATCAGCGGCATTAAAAACAGTGCTGCGCCAATCAACGAAAGGTTGAGCAGCACCGGGGTAAAGGCAGGCACCGCAAAGCGGTTCCAGGTATTCAGCACACTTCCCGAGAACGCCGTTAACGAGATGAGCAGTAAATAGGGAAACGTCAGGCGCAGCATATCGGCGGTCATCGCCAACTTTTCTGGGTCACGGCCAAAGCCAGGGGCAAACACCCACACCAGCCAAGGCGCTGCTAACATCGCAAAGGCGGTTATTAGCGCCAGCATAGCCGTTAAACTGCCCGCCACCGCATTTAGCAGCTCGCGGATCTCCTGTTTACTGCGCTGGGTGGAGTACTCGGAAAGCACCGGCACAAAGGCTTGGTTAAACGCTCCCTCGGCAAACAAGCGGCGCAAAAAATTGGGAATCTTAAACGCCACAAAAAACGCATCAGCACCGTTTCCCGCGCCTAGAAAGGTGGCCACCACCACATCGCGTACCAAGCCCATCACCCGCGAGAGCATTGTCATGGCGCTAACCACTAACCCCGAGCGCATTAGCCCTCGGCGCTGGGGAGGCATGTTAGCTTGGGGTGGCGTGTTCGCGGTCATCACTCAATCCATAGAGACACAGGGTTGCCTTGGGCGGTGCTTTAGACACAAAAAAACCGGCCGCAGCCGGTTTTTTATAGGGCGTCTGCCGACTTACGCCGCCAGAGCCTTAATGCGCTTGTTCAAGCGACTTTTCAGACGTGCTGCTTTCTTTTTAGAAAGAACGTCTTTGTCAGCGATACGGTCAACAACCGGCTGCATGACTTTGAACTCTTCCATTGCTTTGCCATGGTCGCCGGTGTTGATCGCTTTGATCACACGCTTAATGTAGGTGCGGACCATGCTGCGCTGGCTAGCTTTCAGGACGCGACGAGTCTCGGCCTGGCGGGCGCGCTTGCGTGCTTGCTTGCTGTTCGCCACAGGTATCTCCTTGGAGAATAAAGGTTGCCGCCAATAAACGGCAACGGATTAACTATGTGTTTGTCGGCTAGGCATTTGCCACAGCGCGACGTTTCCGTAACAACCAATTGATTTGAAAGGATTTTAAGCGCTTCCAAATAGTGTAACGAGCAGTCTAAAGGCTGCCCGTTCACGGGTCTTGTCTGAGAGGATGGCATAGTCTATCACGCGCAAAGCGGCCTTACTAGCAACTGTCAATACCTTTTAGAAGCTATACACCGGAATAGCGGGGTCACGCATCATCTCTGCGATTTCGCCCGGCGCGGCAACGCCCACTCCGTCAAGCAGATCCTCTTGAGTGTAATCGGTGTTGGGCAAATAGATCGCGCATACGTCCACACTCACCCCTTCACCCATCAACATTTGCAGCATACCTTCTGGTTTAACCTCTCCAGCAGGGTTGCTTGGCGGGGTCTTTACCGCCTCGTCACTGTAGAAACCCTCTACCGCCAAATCGCCAGCAGCATCGCATAGCAGAATGTGTAAGTCAGTGCCCTGTTGACGCATGGCATTGCCTAAAATCATCGCCATCGTTTGTGTTTGCACGGCGTCACTGGTCAGCACCATCAGTGCCTGATCGCCCTGCTCGCCATGTTGATCTGCTACTGCCAATGCCGGTAATGCCAGCGCCAGTGAACCTGCTATAAATGTCAGCTTACGCATCGTCTCTTCCTTTCATTAATCATAAAAAAGCGTGTTTTAACGCGTTGTCGTTACTGCGATTCATACCATGCAACGTCTGGGTCAATTTCATAGCTCCAGGGCAACCCCGAATTGCGCCAGCCGTCCCGCGCCCGCACACCCTTGGAGTCACCTTCAGAAAGCGTGCCACCTTCAAAACCGTCACTTACAGAATAGACTTCTGAGAACCCCATCTCGGCAATGGCGTCCGCCGCAGGAGCGCTTCGCGTCGCGCCTGAGCGACACATAACGATAATCGGGGTATCTGCACTGGCGCGATGCGCCTCAAGGGCAGCAGCCACCTGAGCCTCAAAGTCGGTATTACGCACCATTGGCCACGTACTGCCCTCTTTATCGAACTGCGCGGTGTCTGCTAACACCCAGGGCACGTGGATATCAGTAGGCTCAGCAAACCCCGTAAATTTGATTTCAACCGGATCCCGCACATCAATGAGCAGTGCGCTTTCATTTTGCTCCAGCAGCTCGAACGCTTCTCGGGCCGTCACGTATAACCCTAAATTTGTCTCTCTATAGGTAGGGGCATCATCTGCGTTAACCACGCCAGCACCCCCGGCCAGTAAGGCAAGTGAAGCAGCTAGCCCTACTAAGCCTCGCGACAAAGAGGATGACCCTAACGCCAACGCGTTTTTGTAAGCGCCTTTATCTATACAGCCATTCATAACAAAAACCTCTAATTAAATAACTTATTTGAATATGCTAGTACAAATAGCGCTGGGTGCAACTGTGGCGTGTTGTCACTCGACAAAAGCATGAGCCATGTCAAAAAACACAGCGTACCGGTTCGCTACGCGTCGCTGCAGCGGGGTTTATTTCTACCTGCTTCCTTGAATCCACTCGTTGCTGCCTGCATATCTATCTGTAACCTTTATTCATGCGACGCAGAGTTTACCCATGTCCATTATTGATCCCCGTACCGGCAACCCGCTTACTGCGGAGCCCGCCAACACCGCTAGCGCAGGAGAGAGTGCGAACGCACCCACTGAGCGCCCTTCAGTCACCCCTGAAGAGGTCATCATTGAGTTAAACGCAGCGAATATTCAGCAGGTGCTGGAAGCTTCTATGCAGGTGCCGGTATTACTAGGCGCCTACTCCCCAACCGACAACACCTGCAGCACCCTCCTTGCAGTGCTGGATAAACTGGCGGTTGAGTACGCAGGCGCGTTCTTGTTGGCCAAGTTAGACATCGCGGCAAATCCAGAGATTGGCGGGCAGCTTGGCGTACGCTCGGTTCCCGATGTAAAACTGGTTAGCCAAGGCGGCTTAGTGGATGGCTTCCAGGGCGCTCTGCCAGAAAAAGAGGTGCGTGAGTGGCTAAACCGTTACTTCCCAGCGCCGGGTGATGCGCCCCCCAGCCCCGAAGAGCAGGCAGAAGAAGCGCTGAATGCCGGCGATACCGCCGCCGCACGGGAGATTTATCAATCCCTGGTCAGTCAGTACCCAGAGCACTACGCCTATCAGGTCGGCCTCGCCCGCGCCTTGGTGGCTGAAAAGCGTGGTGATGATGCCCGTAGCGTGCTGGATAACCTGCCCCCTGAAGAGCGCGATGCGGCTCCCGCACGCGGGGCACGCGCCAGTATAGAGTTTAGCGAGCAGGCGCTTTCCAGCGAAGAAGTCGCGGCGCTAGGTGATCGCCACGACAGTGAGGCGCAGTACCAACGTGCGCTGCGGCAGGTGGCGGATGGCCAATACGATGCAGGGCTAGAAGCACTGCTGGCGTTAATGAAGCAGGACCGCGCCTATAACGACGACGCAGCCCGAAAAACGTTGCTGCAGGTATTTGATGCGCTTGGCGCCGACCACCCGCTTACCGTCACCTATCGGCGCAAGTTGTTCGCACTGCTTTATTAATCAGGCTTTTAACAGCCGATCCATGCGCACTAACGCCGCTTCCAACTGGGAAGCGGTGGTGCCAAAGTTAAGCCGCACAAACCCTGGGCAGCCAAACGCAGCGCCATCGGAAAGTGCTACACCCACCTGCTCAAGCAGTGCTTTAGCAGGCGAATCACCTAACCCCGCTTGACGCATATCGAGCCACGCTAAATAGGTGGACTCAGGCGGGCTTAGCGCCACCCCAGGCCATGATGCGACGCGCGCCTCTAAGCTAACGCGATGCTCCCGCAAGACCTCCAAAAGCGCCTGACGCCAGGACTCACCGTTACGATACGCCGCCTCCGCAGCAACTAAACCCAGCACGTTGCCATCTGGCAAAAAGCCTTTCGTGGCCGCAGCGAAGCGCTTACGCAGCGCAGCGTCCGGAATAATCGCGCAGGCGCTGGTAAGTCCTGCAAGATTGAACGTTTTTGATGGCGCCCACAGCGTGATGGTTCGTTTAGCTAACTCAGGAAACATCGCGGCCAAGGGCCGATGACACGCATCTTTATCCAACAAAAGATCGCAATGCAGTTCATCAGAGACTACCCACAGGTCGTGGTGCTCTATCAGCTCCGCCAACTGGCTAAGCTCGTCCTCACGCCACACCCGCCCGGTAGGGTTATGCGGATGACACCATAGCAGCAGCCGAGTTTGCGGGGTGATGGCGGCTTCGAGCGCGTCAATATCCAGCTGCCAAGGCTCGCCAGCAGCCGCTGGCTCGGCTAACATCGCCTGTTGTGCTAACCGCCCCGTACGTTCGGCAACCGCCAAAAACGGTGGGTAGATGGGCGCAATGGTAAGCACGCCTTCCCCGGGCTGAGTCAGCGCCATGGCAGCAAAATGTAGCGCTGGCACGACCCCGGGTAGCCACAACTGCCAGTCAGCGTCAATGGGCCAATCGTAATGGCGCGCGCTCCACTGGCAAAGAGCTTCTGTTAGCGTAGCGGGAACTTCGCCATAGCCGTAAACACCGTGCTCAACCCTCGCTTTTAGGGCATCAACCACCGCCGGTGGGGAGCGAAAATCCATATCCGCTACCCATAACGGCAGTACCTCAGCATCATAACGGTGCCACTTTTGCGATGCATAACCCCCTTCGGGGTGGCGCCGCTCAACGGGCGTGGCAAAATCAAACGCCATAACGAATCTCACTTATTGATGGGAGTAGATACCGAGCATGCCGCAAGATGACTTTTATACCAAGACGCGCGCTGGGCTTTCGGCGCTGTTGCGGCAGTGGCGCTCGCTTGGTCAGGCCGATGCCAACCAGCTAGCGCTCATCCTGGCTGAAACCGCACGGGTCGCAAAGCTGGGCACCCCGGACGCGACGCCCAGCGGCGCGACACTTGAACAGTGGAGTCAAGATGAGCACGGCGACATACCTCTTTGGGCGCCACGTACCGCCGTGTTCCTACTCAACCAGATGCCCGCCCGCCCCACCCCACAAAGCGAAGCGGAAGCCTGCGCGTGGGCGTACTGCTGGCTGCGCAACCGCTCCTTTGATTCGCTTCAGGCGGCTCAAGATGCACTACCCGCACACTTAAAAGCGCCTTTAGAAGATGCTTTAGAGGCCGCATGGCGCGACCAGCAAGGGTTACGCTTAGCCTGACATCAACGACGCTTACGCACCGACGACTTGGGCTTGAACCCCGCCGGTTTGGTGGCCAGCCACGCTACAAAGGCGCTGATCTCAGCATCCTCTTTCAAAGCGTCAAGCGTGGCAAAATGATCAGCTAGCTCCCGCTCGCTGTAGAGCCGATGAATATGCTTATGACAGGGATGGCAAAGCCACACAATTGCGGTTAAGCGCTCCTCCCGGCTATGACGCTTTTGATAGCGTGGCTTGTTATGCAGGGTACGCGGTATCAGGTGATGCTTGGTTAGTGGCGCAGCGCGTAGGCAAAGCTCACAACCGACGGGCTTTGGCGGTGGAGAGAGCAGATGAGCACTTGGCTTGTTAGAACGCATCACGATCGTGGCACCCCCGCACGCAGGCAGCGCAAAAATGAATCAATGCATCAAATAGTGTTACGCAAACGGCACAACGATAATAACGGCACAATAATATGAAGGAAATCACCTCATGATAGAAGTTCCACTGACTTGGCAGCTGGCTAAGCTGAGCCTTTCAATTGGCATGGTGCTGGGGTTGGGCGCCATTGCAGTGCGTGCTAGCCCACGTATGGCCGGACTACTTGCAGGTTACCCACTAGGCACCGCGCTGGCGCTTTTTTTTATCGGCTTAGAGCTATCTCCCGAATTTGCGACCCAAAGCGCGGTTCATACCTTAGCGGGCTTTACCGCGTCCATGGCCCTAGGGGCAGGCTATCTTGTGATGGGCCGCCAGCCAGGTCTAAAGGGGGTTTTAAGCGGCGTAGCGGGAGGGCTTGTTGCTTGGCTAGCAGTGAGCAGCGTGCTTGCCCAGTTCAACTTTAATCGGGTCAGCGGCACGCTGGTGACCCTCGTCGCTATTGCCGTTTTTAGCTGGCTGTTTCGCACTGTACCCGATGTTAAAAGCCCAGCTAGCCGAGCGTTTACCTGGCCTGCGCTAGCAGCTCGCGCAGGACTTGCGACAGCCATCATTTTTACAATTACACGCCTAGCACATTGGTTACCACCGGAGTGGGCAGGCACCCTGGCCGCTTTTCCTGTCACCATGCTGCCATTTCTGCTGATTTTGCATCTCAATAATGGGCACGCCCCCGTAGCCACCGTCATCAAACACTACCCCATGGGGCTGGGCTCACTGCTTAGCTACACCCTATGTGTATCTTATACCTACAGCACCATGGGGCTTTTTTGGGGCACCTTGGCAGGGTTTGCTACCGCCACCCTATGGCTGCTTGGTTGGATGCAGCTCACCGCTTGGTATCAGCGTCGCACCACTTGACCAAGCGCTTGTTAGGGGTAATTCTGGCTAACTTAAACCACTAATAATAAGGATACCCAATGTTTACTCGCACAATTGAGCCTGCCTTTTATGATACCGACGCGCTAGGCCATATTAACAATACCCGCTTGCCCGCGTGGTTTGAGCTGGCACGCAATGACCTGTTTAAATTATTCACACCAGACCTTAATCCTAAGCAGTGGCGCTTAATCATGGCACGCATGGAAGTCGACTACCGAGCTGAACTGTTTTACGGTCACGATATCGAACTACGTACCTACCTGACACGCTTAGGCACTAGCTCTTTTACGGTGACTCAGGAAGCACGACAGCACGGCAGGCTCACTAACCTCGGCCACACCATACTGGTGCAGTACGACCATCAAGCAAAATGCGCTATGCCGATTGAGGGCGAGCTGCGTGAAGCACTGCTAGCGCACCTGCATGACGCACCAGAGCCTGCATAACGTTCATTCCCGCCGCGCGCGTTGCGGTATGCTGGGAGACCGCCATGGCGATCCGTTATAACCTTTGGATAGATCCCGACAATACGGCGCAACACCAGGCCGTAGAGGCAGATTTAGAGCGTTTCTTTATGGAACGCTTTGCTGATTACCCCCATATCCGCTTGTTCGGCGCCGACCCCTACGATTATGATGCCCCGTTCAACCGACTGTACGACGCGCTAATGGCGCGAGCCGCCGAATACTGTGAGCGGACATGGCGCTATGTAGCCTCTCCTGAGCAGCTTAACCGCTGTTTTTTCCGCGCCGTTGGCCGCTCAAATAAATTTATTCAAGACGACCGAAAGTGAGAGAACTGCGCAATGGTAATTCGTACCGACCAAGCCCCCGACGAGCGCCAATTGGCGATTATTACGCAACAGCTCGGACGGGCTCCTCGCGGTATTGAAGCCGTTGCTGCCACCGATTCTAAAGGCACGCCTTTAGTATTACGGATGGCGCCTATCGTGGATGGTAAGCCCTTCCCGACCCTTTACTGGCTCTGCTCAGAGCTACTTAAAGTCGAAATTTCACGCATTGAAGCGGTGGGCGTCATTAAGTCGCTGGAACAACGGCTTCAAGAAGAGCCTGATTTTCTGGAGGCGTACCAAGAGAGCCACCGCGACTACGTAAAGACACGCTGGGCGTATATGAGTAATGCTCAGCGTGATGAAGTCGCCATGTTGGGTTACACCGACGTACTCACCGAACGCGGTATTGGGGGCATTAGCAACTGGCAACAGGTGCGCTGCCTGCATACCCAATACGCGCACCATTTGTGTGGCAATAACGCCGTTGGACAGTGGATGGACGAGCACTACCAGGTTGCAGACTGCCTAGACTAACCTGCTCCGTCAAAACGCCATCAAATTACATCACTCTATTGATTGTTATAAGGACCCTCTCACTATGTCACGCATTTGTGTCTACCTCGGCTCACGAGAAGGCAATAGCCCTGTATTTTGCCAAGTGGCCCGCACGCTTGGCGCAGCGCTAGCAGCTCGGGGGCACACGCTTGTGTATGGAGGCGCACGTATTGGCTTAATGGGCGAACTAGCTAATGCAGCCCTTGAGGCCGGCGGTAAGGTCATTGGCGTGATGCCAGATCATCTTGTGGAACGAGAACAAGCACATTTCGGCCTGACTGAGCTGATTCGCGTACCCAATATGCATGAACGCAAAGCCACCATGGCCGCCAACGCTGACGCTTTTATTGCCCTGCCCGGCGGTATTGGCACTTTCGAAGAGCTGTTTGAGATATGGACTTGGGGCTACTTAGGGCTTCACGACAAGCCCATGGGGCTACTCGATACCGAAGGCTTTTATGCACCGCTGCTGACCTTTCTAGACAACACCGTTAGCCATGGCTTTTTAGCCCAAACAACGCGCAATATGCTGGTGGACGCGCCAACGCCTATTCAGCTACTAGAGATGCTAGAGGGGCAGTTACAGTAAGTAGCTCAAGCTGCAGCAAGAGCCAACGCCAACGCGCAATGGGCCGAGGGTAAAAACGCGAACTAACAGCGTGGATCCCCGGTAAGCTGAAGCGTTCGTTGGTAGGTTAGCTGCAGCAAACGGGCATCTTCTCCAGCCCTGTGGCGGTGAATGCCCCGCTCAGCAATCACCGCCTCTTTAGTATCGCTCCATAGGGCCTGCTGCGCTTCACTGAGCAGGATACGCAACGCCTCTAAACGAAAACGGGGCAGTAGCTCAGCATGATGAAAAAGTAGCGATAGCCAAGTATTATCGTATCCCCAGCTATCGCTGTACGCTTTTCCTACCTCGCGCAACTCATCATTAAGCCAACGTGCCACTTGTTGTACTGGGTAGCCCTCCTGGCGCAAGCGCTCTCGGGAAATCCCATGCAACAATTCTGCTTTAGGATCCCAGTGGGTCCACTCCTCTAACGGCTGAATAAGAAACGCACAGCAGCTACCGTCAGCACGGGCAATACCAACTTCAATCGGGTAGCTGCCGCGCCCGAATCCGGACGCTTCAATATCCAGCACTGTAGGTAGCGTCTCGGACACGGACTTCCTCATTTACTCATCCTATTGGCTAGGCGGTCGCCAGCTCAGCCTGGGACTGACGGTCGGCCAAACCTTGCCAGTAAGCCGCCTGTTCACTATCTATCGCCAAGCCTAGCTCGCCAAGGCGATAAGCTCGGGCAAGCCTTTCAGCTGCCAGAAAGTGCCCAGACTGAGCGGCCCGAGCATACAGAGTAACCGCATAATCCTCACGACGCGGATACTGTACACAGCCGTGCTCATGAATGCGTGCGGCTTGGTACTGAGATTTTATATCGCCAGCCTGAGCAGCCTCTAACACGTAGCGTGCCCCACGTGCTTTGTCATGGGGTGACTGGCTGCGATGAAACAGCATATGGCCGTAAATAGACAGCGCATCAGGATGCCCCGCCTCTGCACAGCGCTTGAATAACTGCATCGTTAAACGTTGCGTGCGTGGCGAGCGCGGCAGTAGCCAACGCGTATGAAACAGCTGCTCGGCGAGACGAAATTCTAGACGAGTAAACAATGATGATGCCTGCGGCATGGCAAACCACCTTGCCTATCTGTTGAGATCTTCGGCTAACAGTCGGTTCCACTTTTGACAGCTAACCATACGATTAACCAGCGTTCAGCTGGTCGATGGGCTGGCAAGCATACGCCTGCCTTTGCGTCGACTCAACCCTATTGATTTGCTGCTTTTGGAGAGCCTCGCTAACATGCCACTCACACGCTGATATTCACGGCGGAGATAACGCTTATCCTGAGGCAATTTCGCCTTATAGAGGAGATAACAATGCAAACTCGCCCACTCGGCAGAACCGGGATGGAGGTCAGCCGACTCTGCTTAGGTACGATGACGTTTGGCGAACAAAACAGCGAAGCGGAAGCCCATGAGCAGCTCGATCGCGCAGTAGCTTTTGGTATCAATTTTATCGACACCGCTGAAATGTACCCGGTTCCGCCAAAGGCAGAGACCCAAGGCTTAACCGAAGCGTATATCGGCAGTTGGTTAAAGGCTCGCGGTTCGCGTGATGATGTCATTATCGCAACGAAAGCAGCCGGCCCGGGCCTAGACCACATTCGTGGCGGGCCAAAGATGAGTCGCGACCACCTGCATCAAGCTGTTGATGCCAGCCTTGCAAGGCTCAACACCGATTATATCGACTTGTACCAACTCCACTGGCCAGACCGTAACACCAACTTTTTTGGCAAGCTTGGCTACACTCATAAAGAGCAAGAAGACGCCACCCCACTGGAAGACACGCTCGCGGCGCTAAAAGAGCTAGTGGATGCCGGAAAAATCCGCGCTATCGGCCTTTCCAATGAGACGCCCTGGGGCGTGATGCGTATGCTGCAGCTCGCCGATCAGATGGCGATGCCACGGGTCGCCTCCATCCAGAACCCCTACAACCTGCTAAATCGTACGTTTGAAGTGGGTTTGGCTGAAATCGCTCACCGTGAGGATGTTGGCCTACTCGCCTACTCGCCGCTAGGGTTTGGAGTGCTCTCGGGTAAATACCTTAATGGGGCGCAGCCACCTAAGGGTCGCCTCACTCTCTATGAGCGCTTTAAACGTTACACCTCACCAGAAGCAGAGGCCGCAACGCAGGCTTACGTTACGCTTGCCAAGGAGCACGACATAGACCCGGCTCAAATGGCGCTGGCGTTTGTTAACTCTCGCCGTTTTTTGACCAGCAATATTATTGGCGCCACCACAATGGAGCAGTTGGAAAGCAATCTCGCCAGTGAAAGTATCAAGCTTGATGAAGAAGTGCTCGAAGCTATCGAGGACATTCATCGCCGAATGCCGAACCCCTGCCCGTAGGCGCGGTTTATGGCGCCAAGCGCTAGGCGGTCAAACCACCTCACTATCATACCGATAGCCTCGGTCATCGCCGAGGCTTGGTATAATCATCGCACGTATTTTCTCTCTTCTGCCACGGGATAAGGAGCAGGCTATGCTGAGCGTTATTTCCCCTGCAAAAACGCTAGACTTTGAAACGCCCTCCACTACTGATCAGGTCACCCAACCGAGCTTCCTTGAGTACAGTAAGCCTCTGATTGAGATTTTGCGTGGCTACTCACCGCAACAGCTTAGCGATCTCATGGGTATCAGCGATAAGCTGGCAGGCCTGAATGCTGCGCGTTTTTCAGATTGGCAGCCACCCTTCTCTCTAGATAATGCCAAACCTGCCGTACAAGCCTTTCAAGGCGATGTTTACACTGGGCTAGACGCCAGCTCATTTAGCGACGCTGATAACCAGTTTGCACAGCAACACCTGCGCATTCTATCCGGCTTATATGGCTTACTACGGCCACTAGACTTAATACAACCCTACCGGCTGGAGATGGGCACCAAACTGCCTAATGGCGCTGGCAACGACCTTTACGCGTACTGGAAGCCAACGTTAACGCAAGCGCTTAATAGCGCAATTGCAGAAAGTGGCTCCAAGGTGCTCGTTAACCTGGCCTCAAACGAATATTTCAAGGCGATTGAGACTAAACAACTTAGCGCGCGCGTAGTGACGCCCGTCTTTAAAGATGAAAAGAACGGCACCTTTAAGATCATCAGCTTCTATGCCAAAAAAGCGCGCGGCTTGATGAGCGCTTGGATTATTCAGCAACAAATTAACCATCCCGATCAGCTAACAAGCTTTCAAGAGGCCGGATATCAATTTGATGCAGCTGCCTCCCAGGGCGATACACTGGTCTTTACCCGCAAAGAGGCTGATCGTTAATCACTTAACCATTAGAAAAACGTCACTGAGCGGGGCGAACGCGGCTTGAGAAAGCGCTGATGCACCTCTTTAAAAGTGGCTGTGTCACAACGGTGCAGCCACTCATAAGCGACCATGTCCGCAGTGACCGCTACCGCACCATTAGCACAGGCGCGCTCGCGGGCTAGTCGCGCTTCATCTTTCCGGCGGCTCGCCGTCGCTTCACTAAGCCAAAACACCTCATAGCCTGCCTCAAGCAAGCCAAGCGCACTCTGCAACACACAGATATGCGCTTCTGTTCCGCATATCACTATTTGCCGCGCCCCTTGAGCTTGTAAGGCGTCGACAAACTCAGGCTCTTCCATCACGCTGAAATGGAGTTTTTGCCACACCTTGTGCTCGCCTAACGTGCTCAACAGAGAAGGCGCCGTACCTCCTAACCTTTCTGGATACTGCTCGGTTAGCCATACGGGTACCTGCAGTGCCTCGGCAACACCCGCCAACCAGCCAGCCTCTTCTAGAGCGGCTTCGCCACCCTCAATAACGGGCAGCAATCCCGCTTGAAAATCGACGACTAACAACAGACTTTGTTGATGATGTAAGCGCACTTTTTCACCTTATTTTTGTCTTTATAAACATTCTCAGAATAACCTACCTAGCAAGTTACACGGTAAACTAGCCACTTATTATTTTCTACATAGCGCCTCGGCGCATACCGTCAATTCCAACGTTCTCATCGGAGAAATAACATGTTACGACAGTTTTTTGTCATGCTGCTGGTCAGCGTCATGGGCTTCAGCGCAGCCATTGAGCACGCCGAAGCTCGCCGTATGGGTGGAGGTGGCAACGTGGGCAGCATGTCACGGTCAGCGGATCGCCCAGCGAGCGCCCCCCAACAGCAGCAACAGGCTCAGGGGCAACAGCAGGGCCAAGCAGGCGCTGCCGCGGCACGTAGAGGCGGTATGGGGGGCATGATGGGCGGCCTACTCGCAGGCGGCCTGCTAGCGGCACTCTTCTTTGGCGGCGCCTTCGATGAGCTGCGCATCATGGACCTCTTGGTGATGGTAGGCGTGGCCGCTTTAGCCATTTTCGCTTTCCGTGCATTTATGCGGCAGCGACGCCCCGCATCTGTTAGCTCTGCTGCTGGCTACCAACGCGAACAACAGGAACCAACACCGGCCGCTACCAACTTCTCAGCCGCACCCGGCAGTTTAGCCAGCGGCCTGCAGAGTACGCCCGCCTGGTTTGATAAAGAGCGTTTTTTAGGAGGTGCCAAAGAACACTTTATGACGCTTCAACGCGCCTGGGATAATAACGACCTTAGCCAGATCCAGGAGTATGTAACACCTGAGCTATATAATTTATTACGCCAAGAGCGCACCGAGCACCCCGATGACAACTCCACCGAGGTTGTTAAGCTTTTTGCCGAGCTTGGCGACGTAAATGAATACGACGGATATGCCGAGGCAACCGTTATATTCCATGGGGTTTTAGAGGAAAATGGTGAACAGACCGAGTTCAACGAAACCTGGCATCTAACGCGGGCAATGCGCGATGACGCACCTTGGTACTTGCAAGGCATTGAGCAAAACCCTGGTGCCTAAACCACGCCCTACTTTTTCACGTTAATAAACGCAAAACAGCCGCTTTAAGCGGCTGTTTTGGTAAGTATCGAGACTAATCCATCTCGTTATTTACTAAGCTACCAGACTATTATTCGGCAGCTTCTTCTATGTTCTCGCCCATCTCTTCGATACTTTCACCGGCGCTTTCCATGCTTTCATCAATACTTTCACCCGCTTCTTCTGCTGGGCCTTGATTATCGCAAGCAGCTAAACCACCAACCATCATCGCCATCAATAGTGCCATCACTAAATTCTTGGTTACTTGCTTACTCATATTGCCTCTCCTCCTGAGATAGAACTTCATAATAACTACTCAGCTATATTAATTGCCAAGGAGCCTACAACACCAGCTTAACCTGGTAACTCCTTGTTATTAAGATTATTAAAACATTTGTTTTGATCAAAACCCTATAAGCTCATGCCCAGTGCCTGACGATGTCTGGGCCGGTCATCTGGGCGCCGGGCTTCCGGGATGCTCCCTGGAGAGCCCCCTTTTTTCTTCCACGCACACAAAAAACCCAGCCTGTTGGCTGGGTTTTTTGCGGTATAAGTGCCTGACGATGACCTACTCTCGCATGGGGAGACCCCACACTACCATCGGCGCTAAGCGGTTTCACTGCTGAGTTCGGCAAGGGATCAGGTGGTTCACGCTCGCTATGGTCGTCAGGCGTAACTGGCGATATATATCATGCTGACGTGTTTGTGTGCGTCTCTATCAAGCCCTGGGCTTGATGCGCGTATCCGGTTTTCGTTACTACTACGACCAGACCCCTTGGGTGTTATAGGGTCAAGCCTCACGGGCCATTAGTACACGTTAGCTCAACGCCTTGCAGCGCTTCCACACCGTGCCTATCAACCAGCTGGTCTCGCTGGGCCCTTTAGGAGGATCAAGTCCTCGGGGATGTCTCATCTTGAAGGGGGCTTCCCGCTTAGATGCTTTCAGCGGTTATCCTGTCCGACCATAGCTACCCGGCAATGCCACTGGCGTGACAACCGGAACACCAGAGGGTCGTCCACTCCGGTCCTCTCGTACTAGGAGCAGCTCTTCTCAAACATCCAACGCCCACGGCAGATAGGGACCGAACTGTCTCACGACGTTCTAAACCCAGCTCGCGTACCACTTTAAATGGCGAACAGCCATACCCTTGGGACCGACTTCAGCCCCAGGATGTGATGAGCCGACATCGAGGTGCCAAACACCGCCGTCGATGTGAACTCTTGGGCGGTATCAGCCTGTTATCCCCGGAGTACCTTTTATCCGTTGAGCGATGGCCCTTCCATACAGAACCACCGGATCACTAGAACCTGCTTTCGCACCTGCTCGACGTGTCTGTCTCGCAGTCAAGCACCCTTATGCTCTTGCACTCACTGCACGATGTCCGACCGTGCTGAGGGTACCTTCGTGCTCCTCCGTTACTCTTTGGGAGGAGACCGCCCCAGTCAAACTACCCACCACACACTGTCCTCGATCCGGATAACGGACCTGAGTGAGAACGCCAATGATGCCAGGCTGGTATTTCAAGGTTGGCTCCACTCGAACTGGCGTCCGGGTTTCAAAGCCTCCCAGCTATCCTACACAGGCAACATCAGCGTCCAGTGTGAAGCTATAGTAAAGGTTCACGGGGTCTTTCCGTCTAGCCGCGGGTACACCGCATCTTCACGGCGATTTCAATTTCACTGAGTCTCGGGTGGAGACAGCGTGGCCATCATTACGCCATTCGTGCAGGTCGGAACTTACCCGACAAGGAATTTCGCTACCTTAGGACCGTTATAGTTACGGCCGCCGTTTACCGGGGCTTCAATCAAGAGCTTCGTCCGAGGACTAACACCATCATTTAACCTTCCGGCACCGGGCAGGCGTCACACCCTATACGTCCTCTTACGAGTTAGCAGAGTGCTGTGTTTTTACTAAACAGTTGCAGCCACCTGGTATCTTCGACCGGTTCGGGCTTAGAGAGCAAGTCTCATCACCCTACGCCGGCGTGCCTTCTCCCGAAGTTACGGCACCATTTTGCCTAGTTCCTTCACCCGAGTTCTCTCAAGCGCCTTGGGATTCTCACCCTGACCACCTGTGTCGGTTTGGGGTACGGTCGCACATGATCTGAAGCTTAGAGGCTTTTCCTGGAAGCGTGGCATCAGTGACTTCCTGACCGTGGTCAGTTCATCTCGTGTCTCGGCTTTAAGGTGCCGGATTTTCCTAGCACCTCGGCCTACTCACTTTCACCAGGACAACCAACGCCTGGCTCACCTAGCCTTCTCCGTCCCCCCCATCGCAATCATGTCCGGTACGGGAATATTGACCCGTTTCCCATCGACTACGCCTTTCGGCCTCGCCTTAGGGGCCGACTCACTCTGCTCCGATTAGCGTCGAACAGAAACCCTTGGTCTTCCGGCGAGGGAGTTTTTCACTCCCTTTATCGTTACTCATGTCAGCATTCGCACTCGTGATACCTCCAGCGAACTTCTCAATTCACCTTCATCGGCTTACACGACGCTCCTCTACCGCTCACACCTAAGTGTGAACCCGTAGCTTCGGTACCTGGTTTAGCCCCGTTACATCTTCCGCGCAGGCCGACTCGACTAGTGAGCTATTACGCTTTCTTTAAAGGATGGCTGCTTCTAAGCCAACCTCCTAGCTGTCTGAGCCTTCCCACATCGTTTCCCACTTAACCAGGATTTGGGGACCTTAGCTGACGGTCTGGGTTGTTTCCCTTTTCACGACGGACGTTAGCACCCGCCGTGTGTCTCCCACGCTGTACTCACCGGTATTCGGAGTTTGCCTCGGGTTGGTAAGTCGGGATGACCCCCTAGCCGAAACAGTGCTCTACCCCCGGCGGTAATACGTGAGGCGCTACCTAAATAGCTTTCGAGGAGAACCAGCTATCTCCGAGCTTGATTAGCCTTTCACTCCGATCCACAAGTCATCCAAATCTTTTTCAACAGATCCTGGTTCGGGCCTCCAGTTGATGTTACTCAACCTTCACCCTGCTCATGGATAGATCGCTCGGTTTCGGGTCTATATCCAGCGACTGTGTCGCCCAGTTAAGACTCGGTTTCCCTACGGCTCCCCTAAACGGTTAACCTCGCCACTGAATATAAGTCGCTGACCCATTATACAAAAGGTACGCAGTCACAGAACAAGTCTGCTCCTACTGCTTGTACGCACACGGTTTCAGGATCTATTTCACTCCCCTCTCCGGGGTTCTTTTCGCCTTTCCCTCACGGTACTGGTTCACTATCGGTCAGCCAGGAGTATTTAGCCTTGGAGGATGGTCCCCCCGTCTTCAGTCAAGGTTTCTCGTGCCCCGACCTACTCGATTTCACATGATCAGATTTTCGACTACGGGGCTATCACCCGCTACGGCCGCGCTTCCCAGCGCGTTCGCCTAATCAGTCACATGCTTAAGGGCTGGTCCCCGTTCGCTCGCCGCTACTAGGGGAATCTCGGTTGATTTCTTTTCCTCAGGGTACTTAGATGTTTCAGTTCCCCTGGTTCGCCTCTTACGCCTATATATTCAGCGTAAGATACTCAGCTTATGCTGAGTGGGTTTCCCCATTCAGAAATGCCCGGGTCACAGGTTGTTTGCCACCTCGCCGAGCCTTATCGCAGGCTACCACGTCTTTCATCGCCTCTGGCTGCCTAGGCATCCACCGTGTGCGCTTAATTGCTTGACCCTATAACCCGAAGGAGTCTGGGGTTCGCAATAATAACGATTGCCGGATACGCTTGAGACGTATCACAAAACAATTACGTATAAACACTTCTACGAAGCGTTTATGTCAGCATGATATACATTGTTAAAGAGCGACTGCTATAAGCAGTGATAAACGGGTCGTGTTTTCCACATCAAAAGAAAAAGAAAGGTCTTTTCTTCTTTTTTAGTGTGAAAGAGCGTTTATCACTGCTCATCAACAGCATTCTGATCAGGTAATTCATTGTGAGCGCTTACCGCGAGGATAATGCATCGTTTAAGGAGGTGATCCAGCCGCAGGTTCCCCTACGGCTACCTTGTTACGACTTCACCCCAGTCATGAACCACACCGTGGTGATCGCCCTCTTGCGTTAGGCTAACCACTTCTGGTGCAGTCCACTCCCATGGTGTGACGGGCGGTGTGTACAAGGCCCGGGAACGTATTCACCGTGACATTCTGATTCACGATTACTAGCGATTCCGACTTCACGGAGTCGAGTTGCAGACTCCGATCCGGACTGAGACCGGCTTTTCGGGATTAGCGCACTCTCGCGAGTTGGCAACCCTTTGTACCGGCCATTGTAGCACGTGTGTAGCCCTACTCGTAAGGGCCATGATGACTTGACGTCGTCCCCACCTTCCTCCGGTTTGTCACCGGCAGTCTCCTTAGAGTTCCCACCATTACGTGCTGGCAAATAAGGACAAGGGTTGCGCTCGTTACGGGACTTAACCCAACATTTCACAACACGAGCTGACGACAGCCATGCAGCACCTGTCTCTGCGTTCCCGAAGGCACCAAGTGATCTCTCACAAGTTCGCAGGATGTCAAGAGTAGGTAAGGTTCTTCGCGTTGCATCGAATTAAACCACATGCTCCACCGCTTGTGCGGGCCCCCGTCAATTCATTTGAGTTTTAACCTTGCGGCCGTACTCCCCAGGCGGTCGACTTATCGCGTTAACTTCGCCACAAAGTGCGCTAGGCACCCAACGGCTGGTCGACATCGTTTACGGCGTGGACTACCAGGGTATCTAATCCTGTTTGCTACCCACGCTTTCGCACCTCAGTGTCAGTGTCAGTCCAGAAGGCCGCCTTCGCCACTGGTATTCCTCCCGATCTCTACGCATTTCACCGCTACACCGGGAATTCTACCTTCCTCTCCTGCACTCTAGCTTGACAGTTCCGGATGCCGTTCCCAGGTTGAGCCCGGGGCTTTCACAACCGGCTTATCAAGCCACCTACGCGCGCTTTACGCCCAGTAATTCCGATTAACGCTTGCACCCTCCGTATTACCGCGGCTGCTGGCACGGAGTTAGCCGGTGCTTCTTCTGCGAGTGATGTCTTTCCTAGGGGGTATTAACCCCTAGGCGTTCTTCCTCGCTGAAAGTGCTTTACAACCCGAGGGCCTTCTTCACACACGCGGCATGGCTGGATCAGGGTTTCCCCCATTGTCCAATATTCCCCACTGCTGCCTCCCGTAGGAGTTCGGGCCGTGTCTCAGTCCCGATGTGGCTGATCATCCTCTCAGACCAGCTACGGATCGTTGCCTTGGTGAGCCATTACCTCACCAACTAGCTAATCCGACATAGGCTCATCCAATAGCGGGAGCCGAAGCCCCCTTTCTCCCGTAGGACGTATGCGGTATTAGCCTGGGTTTCCCCAGGTTATCCCCCACTATCGGGCAGATTCCTATGCATTACTCACCCGTCCGCCGCTCGTCAGCATCTAGCAAGCTAGATCTGTTACCGCTCGACTTGCATGTGTTAGGCCTGCCGCCAGCGTTCAATCTGAGCCATGATCAAACTCTTCAGTTTAAAATCATTGTGATGCTTGCTCGTTACTTAAGGACTAGCCGAAAGCAACAAAAGCGCATCAAACTTGGCTCAAGGTTCAAACGAATTCATTTCAATTTACATTGTCATGACCGCTTGCCTTGATATTTGGTGATTTACCACCCTCATCGGCAAGCGCCCACATGAATTACCTGATCAAATTGTTAAAGAGCGTTTCGCTAACATAACCGGCTTGCCGTTGAACTGGCTTGCCTCAGCGAGGAAGGCGTATTCTACGCATTTCCTGGTGGTTGTCAACCGCTGTTTTCAGTGACTGAATCCAGCGAACGAGGCGAGCCGCACAACCGCTCTAACCTACTGACAAACCGAAGGTTTTCACCTTCATTTACCGCTGGTAACGCTTGGCGTCCCCGGCAGCGGATGCGTACTTTACGGATTCGCTGCCGTCTTGGCAAGGGCTATTTTAAAAACAAGTCGAAAAATTCTCAACTTTTGGCTTTTGCCTTGCGCATCACAGCTAATACCGGACCAGAAGCCACATAGGCACCAAAAAGCAGTAGTAGCATTACTGAGGGCTCGACCGAGATCATAACGAACCCTAGCACCACTGCTAAAAGCACCACGAAAGGCACTGGCTTTTTAAAGTCTAGGTCTTTAAAGCTGTAATAGCGAATATTACTGACCATCAAGATACCCGCAGTGCCAACAACAAACAGCATCAGCAACTTGAAGCCAAAAGCATCTGCATCAAAACTGTGGAAGGTCCAGACACAAGCAGCCACAAGCGCCGCCGCTGACGGACTGGGCAAGCCGATAAACCACTTCTTATCAACACTACCGATTTGCACATTGAAACGCGCCAGGCGTAAGGCTGCACAGGCTACGTAGAGAAACGCCACGACCCAGCCTGTTTTACCGATATCTTGCAGAATCCAAGTAAACGCCACCAAGGCAGGCGCCATTCCAAACGAGATCATATCGGCTAGACTATCGTACTCAGCGCCAAACTCACTTTGGGTATTGGTCATCCGGGCTACGCGGCCATCCAAACCATCCAACACCATTGCAATAAATATCGCCACTGCGGCGGAGGTGAACTCGCCGTTAATACCCGCCACCACCGCGAAGAACCCTGAGAACAACGCAGACGTGGTGAACAGATTGGGTAGTAAGTAAATACCTTTGCGACGGATTTTCTTGCCGTTTTCAACCGCTTCTTCAACGACCTCAGTTTCCCGTAAAAAAACGGCGGCGAGATCTTCATTACTGACAGCATCGTCGCTAACCGTGTCATTACTAAAAGCATCGTGCCCAACATCGCTTTGAACGACCGCCTCGTCACTACTTGCTGCCTTCTGGCCTTTCTGAGACGCTGACTGCGGGGTCTTTTCGTGCTCTTGATCGCGAGCATCCTGGGTCATAAATATCATCCGTTTGAAGTGAAGCCACAAGAACTGTGATCTCTTTTCATTCTACACGGTGGCGCTAACTCAGCCAGTCAATTGCAGCATGCAACGTCAAACGCCTCGGGGCGCGACAATGCGCGCCCCGAGGCTCTAGTTAATGCACTAGCCGTTAACCACTTAGTTTTTCGATTTATCAACCAGCTGATTAGCTGCAATCCACGGCATCATGCCACGCAGCTTAGCACCCACTTGCTCAATTTCGTGCTCAGCATTCAGACGGCGACGTGCGGTCATGGATGGGTAATTAGTGTTGCCTTCCTGAATAAACATTTTGGCATACTCACCCGTTTGAATACGCTTGAGTGCATTGCGCATTGCTGCACGCGACTCGTCGTTAATCACCTCAGGACCAGTAACGTACTCACCGTACTCCGCATTGTTGGAGATGGAGTAGTTCATGTTAGCGATACCTCCTTCATACATCAGGTCAACAATCAGCTTAAGCTCATGCAGACACTCGAAGTACGCCATTTCCGGTGCATAACCCGCTTCCGTCAGGGTTTCAAAACCGGCTTTTACTAGCTCAACCGCACCACCGCACAAAACCGCTTGCTCGCCGAACAGGTCGGTTTCGGTCTCATCCTTGAAAGTTGTTTCGATGATACCGCTACGGCCGCCACCAACGCCTGCTGCATAGGAAAGCGCCAGCTCTTTAGCATTGCCCGATGCATCTTGGTGAATAGCGATCAGGTCAGGAATACCGCCACCCTTAACAAACTCAGAGCGCACGGTATGACCCGGCGCCTTCGGCGCGATCATAATCACGTCGAGGTCTTTGCGCGGCTCGATTTGGTTGTAGTGGATGTTGAAACCGTGGGCAAAGGCCAGCGTTGCGCCTTCTTTCAGGTTCGGCTCAACCTCCTGCTCATAGATAGCCTTTTGGTTTTCATCCGGCGCCAGCAACATGACTACATCGGCGGTTTTACACGCTTCAGGAACAGACGCTACTTTCAGGCCTGCGGCTTCGGCCTTAGCGGCAGAAGAGGAGCCTTGACGAAGTGCTACGGTAACGTCAACGCCTGACTCTTTCAGGTTGTTCGCGTGGGCGTGGCCCTGTGAGCCATAACCAACGATGGTGACTTTTTTGGCTTGGATAAGGGACAGGTCACAATCTTTATCGTAGTAAACGTGCATGGCGCAGCTCCAAAAATAGTATTCGATCAAAAAGTGATCATTGTATGGTGATGATCTTCATGACGCGTGTCAGCGTTGATGGCCACCCGTGCCGTCTTGTGCAGCACTGGGATTCGGCGTTAAAGACACTGTACGCCAGCAGCACTATTGCGTAAAACGCTATATTTGCAACATACTATTTCAAATTATGAAATATTGATTAAAATGTTGAGCACCCTATGGACTTCCGCCTACTTAAGCATGTGGTAACGCTCGCTGAATCACTGCACTTTGGCCGCGCCAGCGAGCTTTGTCATATCAGCCCTTCGACGCTAAGCCGCTCGATTCAACAAGTGGAAACCGAGCTGGGTACGCGTCTGTTTGAGCGCGATAACCGTCACGTCACACTGACCCCACAAGGCATCACGTTCCAACGCTATGCCAAGGAGACGTTAGAGCAGTGGGAAAACCAAAAGCGCACTCTGTCTGCAACCTCGACACAACTCAGCGGCGAAATCAGCATTTACTGCTCTGTCACCGCAAGCTATAGCTTTCTGTATGAATTATTAAGCGATGTACGTACCCGCCACCCAGGGATTGAGCTCAAACTTCATACCGGCGACCCTGCCGAAGCGATGTCGCGGGTGTTAGAAGGTGCAGACGACATGGCCATTACCCCGCGGCCTAGGATCCCACCCAGCGCGCTGGCCTTTAAGTCACTGACCCGCTCACCGCTGCTGTTTATTGCACCGACAGAAGCCCACCACTGGCTACCGCGCAAACCCGAAAGCTCAACAGCCGAACAGTGGCAACACGTGCCGATGATCTTGTCGGAAGCGGGGCTTTCCAGGGAGTTTGCCAATACGTGGTTCAAAGCCATGGGCATAACGCCGCGCATTTATGCCCAGGTAGCAGGTCACGAAGCGATTGTGAGCATGGTTGGGCTGGGGTTTGGCGTAGGGGTGGTTCCGAAAATAGTGCTAGATAACAGCCCACTGGCAGAGCGTGTGCAAGTGCTCAATGTAAAACCCGAGCTCCCCCACTACGATGTTGGGCTTTGCGTGCTTAATCGGCGTCTCAAAAACCCGATGATCGACGCCTTCTGGGCTACCGTGACGCCACGTTAACGTGCATTAAAAAACACCATAAAAAAAGCCGTCCTAGTTAAGGACGGCTTTCTAAGCTGCTTTTCAACGACTTACTCAATAAGCATGCTTCGCTTATAGCGACAACACTTTATCGCCGCGAGCAATACCGGATACCCCGGTACGCGCCACTTCCAGAATGCCTACCGGCGCCATGGCCTGAAGAAAAGCATCCAGCTTGCCCGCATCGCCAGTAATCTGAACGGTATAAAGGCTTGGCGTTACGTCGACGATCTGTGCACGAAAAATATCCACCGTACGCTTAACTTCATCGCGAGCAGCGCCTAACGCTTTCACTTTCACCAGCATCAGCTCCCGCTCAATGTGATTACCTTCGGTCAGGTCGACCAGCTTCACCACATCGATCAGTTTATTAAGATGCTTAGTGATCTGCTCAATCACACGGTCATCCCCAATAGTGGTGACCGTTAAACGCGAAAGCGACGGGTCTTCAGTGGGTGCCACGTTCAGCGTTTCAATATTGAAGTTACGCTGGGAGAACAGCCCGACCACACGTGACAGCGCACCCGGTTCGTTTTCCATCAGAATCGAGATGATATGACGCATCAGGTACGCTCCGTTTTAGACAGCAGCATGTCACGCATAGCACCTAACGGCACCTGCATCGGATAGACGTGCTCAAAAGGATCAACCTTCACATCCAGGAACACCAGCTCATGCTTATTGGCAAAGGCGCGCTCTAGCGCCGGCTCCAACTCATCAAGGGTATTCACGGTGATCGCGGTAAATCCGTACGCCTCAATCAGCATATGGAAGTCTGGCAGCGACTCCATATAAGAGTGCGCATGGCGGGATTTGTAGTTCAGATCCTGCCATTGGCGAACCATGCCAAGCGATGCGTTGTTGAGGTTTACAATCTTGACACCTATGCCGTACTGCTTACAGGTAGAGAGCTCCTGCATCATCATCTGGAAGCTGCCTTCACCGGTGACGCAGACTACGTCGTCATCTGGGAAGTTCTGCTTGATGCCCATGGCCGCAGGGAAACCAAAGCCCATGGTGCCCAAACCGCCCGACGTGATCAGTCGGTTAGGCTTGTCGAACTTGTAGTACTGGGCCGCAAACATCTGATGCTGGCCAACGTCAGTGGTCACGTAGGCTTCACCGCGAGTAACACGGCAAAGCGCTTCGACCACTTCCTGAGGTTTCAACACTTCGCCCGGCTTAGAAGACTCATATAGCTTGCCTTCACGTTCAGCACGCCAGCCGTCAATCTTCTGCCACCACTCGCTCAGCGCTTCAGGTTGCGAAATTGACTGACCTTGAACCAGGCTGATCATTTCATTAATGACGCTAGACGCTGGACCAACGATAGGCACATCCGCACGCACGGTTTTAGATACCGAGCTTGGATCCACATCCACGTGAATGATTTTTGCCGTGGGGCAGAATTTCGACGTGTTGTTGGTCACTCGGTCATCAAAACGCGCGCCAATGGCGATAATCAAATCCGCATGGTGCATGGCCATATTGGATTCATAAGAGCCGTGCATACCCAGCCAGCCCAGACACTGCCGATCACTTTGCGGGTAGGCGCCAATGCCCATCAGCGTGGTGGTAATGGGGAAACCGAGCTGTTTAACCAGATCAGTCAGCCCTTCACTCGCCTTGCCCAACACCACGCCGCCGCCGGTATAGAAGACTGGGCGCTTGGCTTTCAGCATCAGCTCAACGGCTTTTTTGATCTGGCCGGTGTGACCCCGAGTCACCGGGTTATAAGAGCGCATCTTAACCTTCTTCGGGTAGACGTACTCATAACGCTCGGTGGGCGCGGTCATGTCCTTGGGTATATCGACGACCACGGGGCCAGGGCGTCCGGTAGCGGCCAGGTAGTAGGCCTTTTTAAGCACTTCTGGAATTTCAGACGGATGCCGAATTGAGAAGCTATGCTTCACGATGGGCCGCGTCACGCCGACAATATCGGTTTCCTGGAAGGCGTCATCGCCAATCAGGTGGCTCATTACCTGGCCGCATAGCACCACTAATGGAATCGAATCCATATAAGCGGTCGCAATGCCGGTGACCGCATTGGTAGCGCCAGGGCCAGAGGTCACTAGCACGGTTCCAGGCTTGCCGGAAGCGCGGGCGTAACCGTCGGCCGCATGGGTCGCTGCCTGTTCGTGACGCACAAGAATGTGCTTCACCTTGTCCTGACGGAACAGCGCATCGTAAATGTGCAGCGCTGCGCCGCCGGGATAACCATAAATGTATTCCACGCCCTCATCTTGTAAGAAGCGGGCGATCATATCTGCGCCGGAAAGCAGTTCCACTGTGTTTCTCCCCTGGAGGTCTCGAGTGCGATCCGCAGGACATCCTGCGGTGTCGAGTGCGGCGGTATGCCGCTGCCGGCCCTTGCCGGCACCTGATGCCAAACCCTGGCATATGGCCCGGTTAGGGCCTGCACTCTCATCGGAAGCACTCATTTATTGCGATATAAATCAGTGGCTCCCTCACACGGCGGTTTGCCGTGTCGGGGCGTTGGCCAGGTTGGGCGGTTAGCCCAAGCCCGGAAGTCCTTCGGCGGGTAAAGGCCATTGCCTACCCTTCGCGCGGGGATTAGGGGTTGCCCGTTGGTTCCGCGCCCGCAAATCAGGAACCCACAAGATTCCATTAGCGCCCTCAGCCTGTCAACCTCCGATCAAGACAAACGCAACAAACGTCGCCGTAAGCCATTAAAAAAGCCCCGCTAGCAGAGCTAACGGGGCTTTTGCCCTATTCAATTGCGCAAGGCGTTCACTTGCCTAAGCGTGTAACCAAGCATGCATTACTCAAATATTAATTTCCCTTCACCCGCGCTGATATGAATAGTATCGCCGGGGGCATACTTACCTGCCAGCAGGTCTTGGGCCAACGGGTTCTCAATCCGGCTTTGAATCGCCCGCTTCAGCGGCCGTGCCCCATACACCGGGTCAAACCCCACCACCGCCAGTTGGGCCATCGCCTCATCGCTAATATCCAGGCTCAAGTCGTGCTCAGCTAAGCGCACTTTCAATCGCGCTAACTGAATACCGGCAATCGCCTGAATTTGCGCTTGACCAAGAGCGTGGAACACCACCACTTCATCAATACGGTTAATCAGCTCGGGGCGGAAGTGATTACCTACCACCTCCATTACCGCATTTTTCATTAACTCGTAGTCGTTATCATCCCCGCCCATGCGCTGGATAATATCCGAGCCCATGTTGGAGGTCATGACGATCACGGTATTGCGGAAATCCACCGTGCGCCCCTGGCCATCGGTCAAACGGCCATCCTCCAACACTTGCAGTAGGATGTTGAACACATCCGGATGCGCCTTTTCCACTTCATCTAGCAACAGCACCGAGTAGGGCTTACGGCGCACCGCTTCGGTTAAGTAGCCACCCTCTTCGTAACCCACGTAGCCTGGGGGCGCACCAATCAAACGCGCCACGGAGTGCTTCTCCATAAACTCCGACATGTCGATACGCACCATCGCTTCTTCCGTATCGAACAAGAAGTTAGCCAGCGATTTACATAGCTCTGTTTTACCCACCCCGGTGGGGCCGAGGAACAAAAACGAGCCGTTAGGCCGATTGGGGTCAGAAAGCCCGGCCCGGGAGCGACGAACGGCATTAGCCACCGCCTCTACCGCTTCATGCTGGCCGATGACCCGCTCATGCAGCGCCTCTTCCATGCGCAGCAGCTTATCCCGCTCGCCTTCTAACATCTTGGAGACGGGAATGCCTGTCCAGCGAGAGACCACTTCGGCAATCTCTTCTTCGGTGACGTTAGAGCGCAGCAGCTGGTGGCTGGCCGTATCCGCCTCGCCTTCCCCCGCTTCGCTGATTTTCTTCTCAAGCGCAGGAATTTTGCCGTATTGAATTTCCGACATACGCCCTAGGTCGCCCTGGCGACGCGCCTGCTCAAGGTCAATGCGCGCCTGCTCCAGCTCTGCTTTAAACTGGGCTGCGCCTTGGATACTGGCTTTCTCTGCTTTCCAGATCTCGTCCAAGTCAGCGTATTCACGCTCTAACTCGTGGATCTGGTTGTTCAACGCGTCAAGACGTTTCTTAGTGGCCTCGTCGGTCTCTTTCTTAAGCGCCTCACGCTCCATTTTTAGCTGGATTAAGCGACGATCCAGTCGATCCATCTCTTCAGGCTTGGAGTCCAGCTCCATGCGGATACGTGACGCCGCCTCGTCGATCAAGTCGATCGCTTTGTCGGGCAGCTGCCGATCCGTGATGTAGCGAGTAGACAGTTTCGCCGCCGCAATGATCGCAGAGTCGGTGATATCCACACCGTGGTGAACCTCGTAACGCTCTTTTAAGCCGCGCAGAATGGCCACCGTATCTTCTTCAGACGGCTCATCCACCAGCACCTTCTGGAAGCGGCGCTCCAGTGCGGCGTCTTTTTCGATGTATTTGCGGTACTCGTCCAGCGTTGTGGCGCCCACGCAGTGCAACTCACCACGGGCCAACGCAGGCTTAAGCATGTTGCCCGCATCCATCGCGCCTTCAGCCTTGCCCGCGCCCACCATGGTATGCAGCTCGTCAATAAACAGGATGACCCGACCTTCTTCCTGGGAAAGCTCTTTAAGCACAGCTTTCAGACGCTCTTCAAACTCGCCACGGAACTTAGCGCCTGCCAGTAACGAGCCCATATCCAGCGAAAGGACGCGCTTATCTTTCAGGCCTTCAGGCACTTCGCCGTTCACAATACGCTGCGCCAGCCCTTCGACAATGGCGGTTTTACCCACCCCAGGCTCACCGATCAGTACCGGGTTATTTTTGGTGCGGCGCTGCAGCACCTGGATCGTGCGGCGGATTTCGTCGTCGCGACCAATCACTGGGTCGAGTTTGCCGTCTAGCGCACGCTGGGTAAGGTCCATGGTGTACTTGTTAAGCGCTTCACGCTGGTCTTCAGCGTTAGCATCGTCGACGGTAGCGCCACCACGCAGGCTGTTGATAGCGGCTTCAAGGGATTTGCGGTTAATCCCTGCCTCTTTCATCAGCTTGGTAATCGCTGAATTCATTTCCAGCGCTGCCAGCAGTACCAGCTCAGAAGCGATGAACTGGTCACCACGCTTTTGCGCTTCCCGGTCGGTTAAGTTGAATAGCTTGATGAAGTCACGGGAGGGCTGAACATCCCCGTCGAACTGGCTTACCTTGGGTAAGTTATCTAACTGCTGCACCAAACCATCACGCAGGCGCGAGCTGCTGCCCTCGGCTTTTTCAACCAGGGCTTTAACGCCGGTGTCTTTGGTATCCAGCAGCGCCAGCAGCAAGTGCGCAGGGTCAAGCTGATTATGGCCGTGCCCAACCGCAAGGGACTGCGCCTCAGAAATGGCGGCCTGTAACTTGGCAGTAAATTTATCGAATCGCATGGAGTACCTCCTGGGGGTGCCGTGCGTTTGGACGCACGGTGTTTCCCAATAACGTGTCTTAAATGTGCTAAAAACGTTTAGCTTGACAAGTTAAATGGCGTCAGTTCCACACATTTCAAGAGGGCCGCATCACAAGCATAAAGGAATAGCGCTACTTAGTTGATCCAGATCACACTGGCCATGCGCCCGGTGTTGCCATTGTCACGGCGGTGGGAGTAAAAGCGCGACTCGCAGGCGGTACAGAAATGCCCGCCGCTGATGTGGTGAATCCCCAGCGCCTCCAAACGAAAGCGCGCTAGCCGATATAGGTCTGCCATGTAGTGACCCAGGCGATAGGGGCTGTGATCAAACGCGTCCGCCGTTTCAGGGTGTACCGCGACAAACGCGCCGTATACCTCAGGGCCTACCTCAAACTGGGCGTTAGAAATAGCAGGGCCTAGCCACACTAAAATATCGTCAGGGTCACAGTTCATCGCAGCGACGGTGGCTTCCAGCACACCGCCTGCTAACCCTCGCCAGCCCGCGTGGGCCACCCCCACTTGCGTGCCTTGGCGGTTACAAAACAGTACCGGCAAGCAATCGGCCGTCAGTACCACACAGGCATAGTCGTTGCTGCTGGCAACCGCCGCATCGGCTTCCGGCGTATCGCTTTGGTAGCTCTGCTGCACGCGCGCACCATGGGTTTGGTTGAGCCATAACAGCGGGCGCTCATCACCGATCTCTTTATGCATCAACCGACGGCACAGCGCGACGTGATCAGTGTTGTCGCCTACGTGGGTCGCTGGGTTGAACGCTGCAAAATCATCTTGGCTTGGCCCTGTTTCCCGAGTGGTGACGAACGCCCGTACATTCGCAGGCGCGGGCCAGTCGGGTAACAGCAGCGTGGGCTTTAAATCAATCGCATCGCTCATCGCATGGTCTCGTTGTCTTCGCGCAGGTAGTCCAACAACATTAGCAGATCATCGGGTAGATCGATCTGAAAAGTAAGTGTTTCACCACTTACCGGATGCACAAAACTCAGTTTGCGGGCATGCAGCGCCTGACGCGGAAACTCACGCAAAATCTCTTTTAACGGCTCAGCGGCGCCCGGTGGCAGTTTGGCACGACCGCTGTAGAGCGGGTCACCAATCAGTGGGTAGCGGGCATGGGCCATGTGGACGCGAATTTGGTGAGTACGCCCGGTTTCAAGCGTGCAACGCACGTGCGTATGGGCGCGAAAACGCTCCACCACGCGGTAGTGAGTCACCGCTGGCTTGCCCGCCGTGGTTACCGCTTGACGCTTACGGTCTTTCGGATGACGGCCAATGGGCGCATCAATCGTACTGCCTGCTACCGGCTTGCCAATCACCACTGCATCATACTGACGCGATACGCTGCGCGCCTGGAGCTGTTCGACCAGCGCCGTTTGGGCAGGCAGGGTTTTGGCGACCATCATCAACCCAGTGGTGTCTTTATCCAGGCGATGGACGATCCCCGCCCGCGGCACTTCCGCTAACGCAGAATGATGATGAAGCAACGCATTCAACAAAGTGCCATCAGGATTGCCCGCTGCAGGATGCACCACCATGCCAGCAGCTTTATTAATCACCATCACCGCATCGTCTTCGTAGACAATATCTAGCGGGATATCCTGGGGCTCAAAGCGCGTATCTTCTTCAATGGTCGCTTTAAGCACCAGCATTTCGTGGCCATGCAGCTTAGCTTTGGGTTTTAGTTTTGCGCCATCGACCGTTAATTCACCGGCGTTAATCCACGCTTTAAGGCGTTCGCGGGAGTAGTCACTGAACAACTCCGCCGCGACTTGGTCAAAGCGTGCGCCTGCTAGCGTGGCCGGTACCCGCTGCGTCGCTTCAACAATACGAGACATGCAGCACCTCTTCGATACACGAAAAACCTAGCCATGGCATGAAAACTTTTCCTTTAACGGCACCCGACGAAACGTTACTCAGAACATCGCTAAGCCTGCGTTTTGCGTCGAGGTGATTTATAGTGGGCTAACTGCGACCTATTCTACCATTTCTACTTATGGCCATCGTCGCTTTTCGGTGATTGAGGCTTGTTTGCAACGAGGATGATGATGCGCGTTTTTTCCGCTGCCAACCGCTTTGGCGCCCTAGCCTTGAGCCTTGCCCTTTTAGCAGGCTGTGCCAGTAATGGCTCAACCTCTGATGAGGATGATGAATTTGCGGGCGTACAAGAGCGCGAACTTTATGAGTTAGCGCGCACGGCGCTAGATAGCAATCGTTTCCCTATCGCCATTGAGCGCTTGGAAGCACTCGACACCCGCTACCCCTTCGGGCCACATGCTGAGCAGGCGCAACTTGAACTCATTTACGCCTACTACGAAAACAAGAACTGGGAAGAAGCCCGGGCTGCAGCTAGCCGCTTTATCCGCCTGCATCCTGACCATCCCCAGGTTGATTACGCCTACTATTTGCGCGGCCTTTCCGCTTGGCAAGCCGGGCGCTTTAGCCTGGAGCGGCTGCGCTTAATCGATATTTCCAAGCGCGATTTGGGCGCCTCCCGGGATGCGTATAACGATTTCCGTGAGCTGATACAGCGTTTCCCGCAAAGCCAATACGCCCCCGATGCTCAGCAGCGTATCGTTTACCTGCGTGAACTGCTGGCCCAGCACGAGCTACACGTTGCTGACTACTATTTACGCCGCGGCGCTTACTTAGCCGCCGTTGAGCGGGGTCGCTGGGTTATAGAGAACTACCCCGAAGCGACCGCCACCCGCGATGCCCTCGCCACGATGGTAGAGGGTTATAAAGGGCTGGGGATGGATGACCGCGCCAGCGAAGTGCTCGCCGTATTGCGGGAGAATGCCCCCGACCACGCGCAACTACGCGGCAGTCGCTTCGTACCCAAACATGGCAGCAGCAATTGAGAGGCTGTCTGCACCCGCTATTAGTTTAGCCCTTGTACAATTTTAAAAACCACGCCTCGGCGTGGTTTTTTGCTTTATCGCACAAACACTTAATTAACAAAAACTTATCTATACGAGAATAAAATGCTCCTATAAATTATTTACACAAAACATATACAAACAGTTGTACAAAAACCTATAATCATTCCAACTACATGATAAAGCGCCTCAACGGCGCCTAGGGAGCAGGCTCAATGTTGTCCTCAGCATCTCGTTTCAACGCCATGAAAATCAGCACCCGGCTAACTATCGCCTTTTCGGCACTGCTGGCACTGCTGGTTATTCTCACAAGCGCAGGTATTTACCAAGTTAATCAAATCGACCGTGGCCTCACGTCGATTAACGATGTGAACGGCACTAAACAACGCTTTGCGGTGGACTGGCGTGGCAGTGTGCATGACCGCGCCATTGTGCTGCGCGATGTCGTGATTACTGCCGGTGATGGCAATCTTAACGCGCTGGAAAGTGAAATCGAGCGCTTGCGCGATGCCTACGACACGGCGTCAGCCGGCATGTCGCAGGTAACCAGCGAACACACGGGAAGTGCACAAGAACAGAGCCTGCTCAACAGTATTGACGAACAGAAAACAGCCACCCACGCGCTTGCCGATCAGGTCATCAGCGCCCGTCAAGCGGGCGAATATGACAACGCCCAACGGCTGATGCTTGAACAGGCCGGACCCGCTTACACAGAGTGGCTAAACCGCATTAATCAGTTTATTGATTTACAAGAGCAGATTAACAACGCCACCACAGCGGAAGCGCGCGATACGGCGTCAGGCTTTCAGCTGCAGATGCTAGGGTTGACGCTATTTGCACTATTAGTGGGTGGCTTAATTGCGGTGTTTTTATCTCGTCAACTGTTGCGTGAGCTGGGCGCAGAGCCCCATGAGGTAAAAGCTTTTGCTGAAGCCATTGGCCGCGGCGAGCTAGCGACTAAAGGCCGTTTAAAGAAAGGCGACAACCACAGCATCATGGCGTCCCAGGTGGTGATGGCAAAGCAATTGCAAGATATTGTGACCCAGGTACGCGCATCTGCCGAAGCGGTTGCCTCCAATAGCGAGCAAATCGCTGAAGGCAACAATGATCTTGCCTCACGTACCGAACAGCAGGCGAGCGCCCTAGCGGAAACGGCCTCGGCGATGGAAGAACTCAACAGCACGGTGAAGCAAAACGCCGATAACTCTGCCCAAGCCAGCCAAGAAGCGACCAGCGCTTCTAAAACCGCCACTCAGGGTGGCGAGGCCGTTCATCAAGTTGTCGCCACGATGAATGACCTGAACAAGAGCTCGCAGGAGATCGCTGGCATTATTTCCACCATTGACTCGATTGCTTTTCAAACCAACATATTGGCGCTAAACGCCTCAGTAGAAGCAGCACGTGCCGGAGAACATGGCCGCGGCTTTGCAGTGGTGGCAGAAGAGGTGCGCAAGTTAGCTCAGCGTAGCGCCGACGCCGCTCGCGAAATTAATAAGCTTATTTCCAGCAACCTGGAGCGTGTTAATCACGGTAATGAACGCGCCGAAGAAGCCAGTAAATCCACCGAAGAGATTGTTGCTGCCATCGCCCGCGTGACCAGCATTATGCAAGAGATCAGCCACGCCAGCGCCGAACAGAGTGCAGGTGTACAAGAAGTAGGGCAAGCCGTCACAGAGATGGACCAAGTTACCCAGCAAAACGCCGCCCTGGTAGAAGAGAGCGCGACGGCTGCCAACAACTTACGTCAAAATGCCCACCAACTACTCCATGCGATGGGGGTTTTCAAACTACCTGCGAGCGCGGCCCAGCCAGCCGCACCTCTTCGCCCTAATCATGCCCTTCAGAACAAGGCTGCCCACGTACTCCCCTCAAACAAACAGGCGGCTGAGCCTGAATGGAAAAATTTCTAATCATAATTAACAAATATAACACTAACCCAGCCGCTAGCTATTGAGTGCAAGCGTGGCATCTTTATGCAAGATGCCACGCTTAAGCCTGATTCACGAGGTTATGATGAAGCCCTCCAAAAGCCTTCTGATGGTCTTTTTACTGCCTATTTTAATGATTGTATTGCCTGCCGTTTTGCTACTAATCATTGCGCTACAAGTATCTCAAGAAGAGTCGCTACAAAATCACCAGCTACAATCTAACGATTTAGATACGTTGGTACAGATGGCTACCTTTGATCGTCAGCTGGGCGATCTTCACCAGCGGATGACGGACGTACTCAGCCGCGTTGAGGATATCAATTTAAACGCCATGCAGCGTTACGCCGAATATGGCGTTATTAACCAAGAACTTACTCAAATAAGTAACAACATTGACCGGCTGGCGACATCTCCCCTTATTTTCGACCTCAGTCAAGAAAGCGCTGATGCTCTGCAACGCGTGTTTCATCAATACCGAAGTTTTATCAGTATGGCCAATGAAGCAGCGACCCTTAATCAGGGTGAGCCTAGCTTTTACCTCCAAGAGGCACAGCACCACTTCACAACATTTAATTTATTTTCACAGCAGATATTTGAAGAACTCACGTTACGCGCCAGTGCTCGGCATCGTGAGTCTTACAGTGCGCTGACTAACACGCGTGCCTCCATTCTCTGGATTGGTCTGGGCCTTTTTGCACTGCTGATTAGCGCAGCCTTATTTGCAGCATGGCGGATTAACCGACGCTTAGTAACCGTCGGCGATGCCATCTTAGCGCTTTCTGACAGCCGCCAACCGCTACCCGATTTGCAGCGTGTGGAACGTTTAAGCCGGAAGCATACTGGGCCACTTCAGCGTATCGCGGTGGCGCTACTCTCATTACGCGATACAGAGCAGAAGCGTCGTCACGCTGAGCGCCAGGTGCATCAATTGGCCTATTACGACTCGCTCACCGGCCTGCCCAACTGGCGTTTAATGAAAGAGCACCTTCAACACTCACTGGAAACCAACAGCCAAACCAACACCTATGGTGCGCTCGCATACGTGGATGTAGATGAATTCAAGCGCATAAACGATAGCATTGGTCACCAAGCAGGCGATGAGCTTCTCAAGCAAATGGCTGAACGACTCCAAAACCTTGGGCAACAGGCCGCCACCATTGGGCGCTTAAATGGGGATGAATTTGCCATCATCATCGACGGATTAGATAGCGACAAGTTGAAAGCCGCCGAAAAAGCAGAGCTGTTCGCTAGCCAGGTAGCGCACGCACTTACCCAGCCTTACTGCCTAGATGGTCACTACCAGTTCTTAAACGTTAGCCAAGGGCTTGTGCTGTTTAAGGGTATTGACGATAGCGTAGATAGCCTATTTCAGTATGCGAATTCAGCGGTTCATTTTGCTAAGCGCGCGGGTCAGAACAGTATCCGGTTTTATGACCCTGCGGTTCAGGCTCAGCTTGAAAGTCGCACTGAGCTTGAGCGCGACCTGCGCTTGGCCATCGAGAACAAAGAGTTTGTCCTGGTTTATCAGATTCAGGTGGATAGCCAGGGTAGCGCCATTGGTGCTGAAGCCTTGATTCGCTGGCAGCACGCCACCCGCGGCTTTGTTTCTCCAGGCGCGTTTATTCCCTTGGCGGAAGAGACAGGACTCATTGTACCCATTGGCAATTGGGTACTTCACGCTGCCTGCGAGCAGTTGGTCGCCTGGCAAGCCGATGAGCACACCAAAGATTTAGTGCTAGCAGTTAATGTGAGTGCCAAGCAGTTCCAGCAGCCTACCTTTGTAGACGATGTAGCTCACGCCCTTGAGATAAGCGGCGCATCACCGCACAAGCTTAAACTGGAGCTCACTGAAAGCACGGTGATCGGCAAAATCGACGATATCATTGCCCGCATGCACCAGCTGAAAGCGCTTGGCATCAGTTTTGCGATGGACGATTTTGGCACTGGTTACTCGTCTCTTCAGTATTTAAAACGGCTACCCTTGGACCAGATCAAAATCGACCAATCTTTTGTCCGCGACCTACATCATGACGCAGACGATATGGCGATTGTAGAAACCATTATCGCCATGGGCCGCTCGCTGGGGCTTAATGTGATTGCTGAAGGGGTAGAAACCATGGAGCACTGGAAGTGCTTAAACGACCACCAGTGCCACGCCTACCAAGGCTATTACTTTTGTAAGCCGGTGGCGGCAGCGGAGATGGCTAGCTACTGCCTAGCACCTCCGCCCACACTCACTTAACCCGTCAATGCCGATACAGACATCTACTCGCCCGGCTGCCAACCGTTAACAATGGGGTAGCGTCGGTCACGTCCAAAGCCCCTTGGCGTCACCCGCACCCCCACTGGCGCTTGCCGGCGCTTGTACTCACAACGGTCGACAAGTTTGACCACTTTATACACATCTTCATGGTCAAAACCTGCCGCAATAATCGCCTCAGCGCTCATATCGCCTTCAATGTAACGCACTAAAATGGCGTCCAGCACATCGTAATCAGGCAGCGAATCACTATCTTGCTGATCTGGCGCTAGCTCGGCACTGGGTGGGCGTTCAATCACCCGCTCAGGAATGGCCGGCGACTGAGCATTACGCCAGCGTGATAAGCGATACACCCAGGTTTTATACACATCTTTAATGGCGTTATAGCCGCCGACCATGTCGCCGTAAAGCGTCGCATAGCCCACCGCCATTTCACTCTTATTACCCGTCGTTAATACCATCAGGCCTTTCTTGTTGGAGATGGCCATCAACAGCACACCACGGCAGCGAGACTGCAGGTTCTCTTCGGTGGTATCCCGTTCGGTGCCAGCAAAGCTTTCCGCCAGCGTCCCCATAAACGCCTCAACCATGGGTTCAATGGGCATGACATCGTAATGCACGCCCAGCATCTGGGCTTGCTCTGCGGCATCCTGCTTAGAGATATCCGCCGTGTAATGGTAGGGCATCATGACCGCCTGCACCCGCTGCGGGCCTAGCGCATCGACAGCAATCGCCAGGGAAAGCGCCGAATCAATGCCCCCGGAAAGCCCGAGCACCACGCCTTCAAAGCCGCTTTTATTAACGTAATCTCGCAGGCCAGTGACGAGCGCGCAGTAGAGGCTCTCTTCCGGCGCCACATCTGGCTCAATTTCACCCGACTGGGGTTCCCAGGTCGTGGCGCTGGTTTGCAACAGCTGAACCGGCATCAACCCCACCTGCCAATAAGGGGCAAGTACCTTCAGCTGGCCTTGGGCATCCACACAGCAAGAGCCGCCGTCGAATACCAGCTCATCCTGGCCACCGATGGTATTCACATAAATAATCGGCAGCTGTACATCTTGGGCGTGCTCGGCTAACAGGCGCAGCCGTTCGGCGGGCTTGTCTTGGTGGTAAGGCGAGGCATTTAAGCTGATGAGCACCTCAGCGCCTGCGTCTCGGGCGGCTTGGACCGGCGTGCCTTCCCATAGGTCTTCACAAATCAACAACCCAAGCTTAGCGCCTTTATGCTCGTATACCAGGGGCTGGGTGCCCGATGTGAAGTAGCGCTGCTCGTCAAATACTTGATAGTTGGGCAGTGCCTGCTTGGCGTACTCGGCTTCCCACTGGCCGTTATACAGCACGCCTGCCAAGTTGTAGCATTTGCCTTCCCGCACGCCTGGGTAGCCGATAATCACTAGCACATCCCGAGCGATTTTTTCCGCCATTTTGGCCCGCGCTTCACGCAGGCGAGCTTCCATGGAGGGACGCAGTAACAGATCTTCCGGTGGGTAGCCGGATAAAAACAGCTCTGGAAAAACGACTATATCCGCCCCATGCTCGATCCTCGCTTCACGCACGGCTTCAATTGCGCGGGCAGCATTGCCGGGAATATCTCCCACTAAAGGGTCGAGTTGGGCCATAACCAGCGTTAAGTCTTGCATGGGCGTTAAAATCTCTTGAGAATCTTTAGGACTGAGTGGCACCTTACTAGGTGCATTGTCCCGCAAGGCTCGCCAACTGGCAAAGGCCATGCGGTGCGCATATGTCGCTTGCCCTTGTCACATCCCACCATGGGAGCAGAAAAAGGATGAACCTTTTGATTATTCGGCTGATTATTTTTGCCGTTATTTTTTATGCCGGTTTGAAGCTGTATGGCCTCTACCGCGAACGTCGGCTCTCTCACGAACAAAGCACCCTAAAACGCCACGAAGGCGGCCAAATGGTGCGCTGCCGCTGGTGCGAGGTGCACGTACCCGAAGATGAAGCGCTACGCGACAACGAACAGTGGTTTTGCTCCAGCGCCCATCGCGACCGTTTCCTGCAAGAGCAGCAGGACAAAGAGAACCGCGACTAGCGCGGAAAAAAAGTAGCGTTGACGGTTTATGCCGTTAACCGCTTAGCGGTCGGCTGAAAGGGCGTCGGGTCGATCAATGCTTCACGCCCCAGCAGCTGGTCGACCAGCACATGGGTAGACGCGGGAGCAAGCACCAAACCATTACGGTAGTGCCCCGCATTCACGTAAACATTGGGCCAGCCGGGCAGCGCGCCAATAAAGGGCAACCCCTCAGGCGAGCCTGGCCGCAGGCCTGCCCAGTGGTGGGCAACAGGCAGCTTGGCAAGCGCAGGCACAATACCTTCGGCACTTTTCTTGAGCGAGGCCAGCGCTTCAGCGTCGGTGGTTTTATCAAACCCTGCCTCTTCCAGGGTTGACCCTACCAAGATCAAGCCATCGCTGCGCGGAATGACATACCGGCCATCCTTTAAAATAACCCGCTGCACTAACCCCGGCGGCGCCTGATACGCAATCATTTGTCCCTTCACCGGGCGCACCGGTAGCTGAACGCCTAGCTCAGCTAATAATTGGGCCGTCCAAGCACCGCCGCACACCACCAACCGCTCGGCTCGCCTATCGCCCTGGCTAGTGGCCACGCCGACTACCCTGCCTTCGTGCTTAATGAACCCGCTTACCGCACACTGCTCAACGAGCGTTACGCCGGGCATTGCGGCTAAACGCGCCCGCAGCGCCTGCCCCAAGCGCGGGTTACGCACGCTACCCAGGGTTGGCATCCACAGTGCGTTACCCTCAGGAGCGGCTGCCTGGGGCTCTTTTTGGTGGACAAACGCTGCATCAACACGCTCAAGGGGCTTGCCTAGCTGGCGCGCCCAGCCCAAAGCAGCGTCATCGTCGTCGACGTTCAGGTACAGCAGCCCTTTTTGGCGATACTCGGGGTCAATGCCCGTCTCTTCTAGTAAGCGCAGCGCTAGTGTTGGATAGACCCCTTCCGACCACCGCGACAGCTGGGAAACCGGCGGCGCATAACGCCACGGGTACAGCGGTGATACAATCCCCCCACCGGCCCAGGACGCTTCTTGGCCACATAGGCCCCGCTCTACTAAGGTTACTTTTTGGCCCGCATCTGCCAACTGCAGCGCCGTCATCATACCGATGACCCCGCCACCAATAATGAGAAAATTACTCACACGCGTTGTCCGTTATTATTAGAATGAAGCCAGCTCTTAGCCAGCCAAGGAAAGCCAGCATAACGACGGGAACCACTAGGTCAAGCCACTGAGAGACGTCATGCCGCATATTCGATCCCCATTACACGCTAAAACAACAGGGTTTACGCTCATAGAGCTACTCATCACATTAGCTTTAATGGGAATACTGGCGGCTTGGGGGCTTCCTAATTTTCAGGCATTAGGTGAACGCTCAGCGGTCGCCAGTGAAGTAAACCGCTTACAAACAGTGTTAACGCTGGCGCGTAATACGGCGATCACTCAACGTAGAGACGTGACGGTTTGCCCTATCAACAGCGCCAGAACTGCTTGTTTATCAGGTACAAACAATTGGAGTGGTGAGTTAGTGGTGTTTACTGGAAAGCCAGCGGGGGATATACCTGGAAACGCTATTGTACGTTTTTTTCCCGCTACCGCAGGCGCTACGTCGATTAGCAGAACAAACGCAAGCTTAACCTACTTATACTATAACCACTTGGGTGGCATAAGCCACGGAGCTCGAACCATGGAAATTTGCCCAGTTCGGGCAACTACAGAACCATTTGGAAGGGAAGTTTTCATTCACCCCAGGGGGCGCACTAGGGTAGGAGAAGATCCCATTAATTGCTCTGACTAATGGAACCTTCCTAACCGTCGTGCATATACGTGTTTAAGCGATACCGTCTAAATAGCGTTCAGCATCCAGTGCTGCCATACAGCCGCTGCCTGCCGAGGTAATGGCTTGGCGATAGATATGATCCATCACATCGCCACAGGCAAACACGCCCGGCACGCTGGTGGCGGTTGCGTTGCCTTCCAGGCCAGAGTTCACCTTGATATAGCCGCCGTTCATTTCAAGCTGGCCTTCAAAAATGCCGGTATTGGGGCTATGGCCAATGGCGATAAACAGCCCAGGCGCGTGAATCTCTTTGGTAGCGCCATCTTTGGTCGATTTTACCCGCACACCGGTAACACCGCTGTTATCGCCCAGCACCTCTTCCACTTCATAGAACCATTCGAGGGCAATTTTGCCCGCTTCCGCTTTCTCGAACAGCTTGTCCTGAAGGATTTTTTCTGCCCGCAGCGTGTCGCGGCGGTGTACCAAGGTGACCTTTGAAGCGATGTTGGAAAGGTATAGTGCTTCCTCAACGGCGGTATTGCCCCCACCCACCACAATCACTTCCTGGTTACGGTAGAAGAAACCATCGCAGGTGGCGCAGGCCGATACCCCTTGGCCCATAAACTGCTGTTCAGTGGGCAAGCCGAGGTAACGCGCGCTGGCACCGGTGGCAATAATCAGCGCATCGCAGGTGTAAATACCGCTATCCCCTTTCAAGGTGTACGGTTTTTCACCTAAGCTGACCTCGTTGATGTGATCAAACAGCACTTCGGTGTTAAAGCGCTCGGCGTGCTGCTTCATACGCTCCATCAGTTCTGGCCCTTGCACCCCCTGGGCATCGCCAGGCCAGTTATCCACATCGGTTGTGGTAGTCAATTGGCCACCCGCCTGCAAACCGGTAATCAGCAGCGGCTTTAAATTAGCGCGTGCGGCATACACCGCCGCGGTATAACCGGCAGGGCCGGAACCCAAAATAATCAAACGTTCATGACGCGTTTCCATGACACCACCTTTGGTCACAATTGAGCAGAGTTCGTTGCCAGAATTTGTTGAAAGAGAGTCTGCCTGAAATGGCGTCAAGTACAAGCTATTACAAGGGTTAGCCTACGCTATTAGGCGAAGATGGCTTGAAAGGCATGGATGAAACACCATGTATATGGGTAGGAGAAGACACTAATGACAACACTATTATTAGGGTGAGCCATACTGGAGAAAGCAGTGACCATCGCGCGTAGCGTGTTACGTCGCTAACGCCAAGCAATCAGAGGAGAAGGCCATGAGCAAGATACCCGATACGCAGCATACGTTAGAAGTGGGCAGCCAGACGTACCACTATTACAGCCTGCCCAAAGCCGCTGAAGCCCTCGGCAATATCGACCGGCTTCCCAAAACGCTCAAAATTCTACTCGAAAACCAACTGCGCTTTGCCGATGATGAAAGTGTCGACGTCGACGACATGCAGGCGCTGGTAGATTGGCAAAAAGAGGCGAAATCCAGCCGCGAAATCGGCTACCGCCCTGCGCGGGTGTTGATGCAGGATTTCACCGGCGTACCCGGCGTTGTAGATTTAGCCTCGATGCGCGCTGCCGTCGAAAAGCTTGGCGAAGATCCCGCACGTATCAACCCCCTTTCCCCCGTTGACCTAGTGATCGACCACTCGGTCATGGTCGACAAGTTTGGCAACGCAGCAGCATTCCAAGAGAACGTCGACATCGAAATGCAGCGCAATGGCGAGCGCTACGAGTTTCTGCGCTGGGGCCAGCAGGCGTTTGATAACTTCAGCGTTGTGCCCCCTGGTACCGGCATTTGTCACCAGGTTAACCTGGAGTACCTGGGCCGCACCGTATGGACGAAAGAGGAGGACGGCAAAACCCTTGCCTACCCAGACACCCTCGTTGGCACCGATTCTCACACCACCATGATTAACGGCCTAGGCGTACTGGGTTGGGGTGTGGGCGGCATCGAAGCCGAAGCCGCCATGCTGGGCCAGCCAGTCTCCATGCTGATACCCGAGGTCATTGGCTTCAAGCTGACCGGTAAGCTGCGCGAAGGCATTACCGCCACCGACCTAGTGCTTACTGTTACAGAAATGCTGCGCAAAAAAGGCGTGGTAGGTAAATTTGTTGAGTTCTACGGCGATGGCCTAAAAGACCTGCCCTTGGCCGATCGCGCGACGATCGCCAATATGGCGCCGGAGTATGGCGCTACCTGTGGCTTCTTCCCGGTAGACGAAGAGACGCTCAACTACCTGCGCTTAACCGGCCGTGAAGACCAGCAAGTTGCCTTGGTAGAGGCGTACAGTAAAGCCCAGGGCCTGTGGCGCGAGCCAGATGATGAGCCGATCTTCACCGACTCTCTCAGCCTGGACATGACCGAAGTAGAAGCAAGCCTCGCAGGCCCTAAACGCCCCCAAGACCGGGTGGCACTAAAGGATATGGCGGGAGCCTTCGACAAGTTCATGCAAGAGGACACCAACGCCGATTCAACCGCAAAAGGGAAGTTCTCCTCAGAAGGCGGGCAAACCGCGGTGGGCGCTGAGCGTAGCTTTAAGCACAACACCAGCCAAGACGTAAAACTCAACGACCAAGATTTCAACCTTGACCCCGGGGCGGTGGTCATTGCCGCGATTACCTCCTGTACCAACACCTCCAACCCCAGCGTGATGATGGCGGCAGGGCTGCTGGCCCGCAACGCACGTAAAAAAGGCTTAACCACCAAGCCCTGGGTGAAAACCTCGCTCGCGCCCGGCTCAAAAGTCGTCACCGACTATTTGGCCGCAGCCAATTTAAGCGACGACCTGAACGCCCTGGGCTTTAACCTCGTCGGCTACGGCTGCACCACCTGTATCGGTAACTCGGGGCCGCTGCCCGATGAGATTGAAACCGCGATTAACAACGGTGATTTAGCCGTTGCCTCGGTGCTCTCGGGTAACCGTAACTTTGAAGGTCGCGTTCACCCGCTAGTCAAAACCAACTGGCTGGCCTCGCCGCCCCTAGTGGTTGCTTACGCACTGGCAGGCAACGTGCAGTGCAACTTAACCACCGACCCACTGGGCCATGATGACGACGGCAGCCCGGTGTACCTGAAAGATATCTGGCCTTCTCAAGCGGATATCGCAGGCGCGGTTGAGAAAGTCAATACAGAGATGTTCCGTAAAGAGTACGGCGCGGTGTTTGAAGGCGACGATACCTGGAAAGCGATCAAGGTTCCCGAAAGCAAGGTTTACCAGTGGCCGGAGTCAACCTACATCCAGCACCCGCCCTTCTTTGAAGGCATGCAGCGCGAACCCGACGCTATTGAAGATGTGAAGGGCGCCCGAGTACTCGCCATGCTGGGCGACTCAGTGACTACCGACCACATCTCACCGGCGGGGTCTATTAAACCTGACAGCCCTGCTGGACGTTACTTGCAGGAGCACGGTGTAAAGCCCGTTGACTTTAACTCCTACGGCTCTCGTCGTGGCAACCATGAAGTGATGATGCGCGGCACCTTCGCCAACGTACGCATTAAAAACGAGATGCTTGATGGCGTCGTGGGCGGCGAAACGCGCCACGTACCTAGCGGGGAACAGATGGCGATTTACGACGCCGCCATGAAGTACAAAGAGGAAGGTGTACCGCTGGTGGTTATTGCGGGAAAAGAGTACGGCACCGGCTCCTCGCGGGATTGGGCGGCCAAAGGCACGCGCTTATTGGGCGTGCGCGCGGTGATTGCTGAATCCTTCGAGCGCATTCACCGCTCTAACCTAATCGGCATGGGTGTAGTACCGCTGCAGTTCCCCGAAGGAGAAAGCCGCGAAACGCTAGGACTGACCGGCGATGAGGAGGTTTCTATCGCTGGATTAAGCGATTTAAGCCCCGGTGGCACAGTGCAAGTCGTGATCAAAAACGGTGACGGCGAACGTACCGTTGATGCCAAGTGCCGAATTGATACGGTCAACGAACTGGCTTACTACCGCCACGGTGGTATCCTTCACTACGTGCTGCGCAAAATGATCGGCGCAGCCTAAGGGTAAAACCTACCAATGCTTGCATGCCCCCACCTCGGTGGGGGCTTTTTTTTGCGTTCAGGCGTCGCTTCTACAATTAGAACGCGCGACGGCGGTAGGTACGGTACTCCGGCGACCAGCTCGCGCTTTCAATCCGCTCACGCAGCTCCGTACCGCTGGTTTTGAGCGCCACGCCGTTTTGCTGTGCTTGCGCCGCCACCTCAAAAGCAATCGACTTGCTGATCTCGCGGATACGCGACAGCGGCGGCAACAGCGCACCTTTACCCTCTTTAACAATGGGCGCCTCACGTGCAAGCGCACGGGAAGCGCTCATTAACATCTCATCCGTAACACGGCTCGCCCGCGCTGCCACTACCCCGAGGCCAATGCCAGGGAAGATATAGGCATTGTTGCACTGTGCGATGGGGTAAGTGCGCCCGTTATGCACCACCGGCGCAAAGGGGCTACCGGTGGCGACCAGTGCCTGGCCATCGGTCCAGCGAATAACGTCTTCGGGGATGGCCTCTGCCTGAGAGGTGGGGTTCGAAAGCGGCATAATAACCGGGTGCTCGCAACCTGCATGCATGGTGCGCACCACCTGCTCGGTGAAGATGCCCCGCTGGCCACATACGCCAATCAACACCGTCGGCTTAATGTGGGCGATGGTCTCTTCCAAGCCCTGGCCATTCCAGCCAGCCACTAACCCAGGGTCGTGGGCCAAGCGGCGCTGAAAATCTCGCTGCCAGTCTTGATCTGTGGTCATTAAACCATCGCGGTCAACGATAAACATGCGCGCCCGCGCTTCGCTTTCCGTCAAGCCCTCAACTTGCATCGATACAATCACTTGCTCAGCAATGCCACACCCCGCCGAACCACCGCCAACGAACACCACCCGCTGCTGGGCGAGGGTCTCTTCACGGGCTTGGCAGGCTGCCATGAGCGTGCCAACCACGACAGAAGCTGTGCCCTGCACATCGTCGTTGAAGCAGCAAAGCTCATCACGGTAGCGCTCCAGCAGTGGCACCGCGTTGGCCTGGGCGAAATCCTCAAACTGCAGTAGCACGTTAGGCCAACGACGTTTCACAGCGGTAATAAACTCCGCCATAAAGGCGTCGTACTCTTCTTGCCCTACCCGCTCGTGGCGCCAGCCCATATACATCGGGTCATCCAGCAGTGCTTTATTATTGGTGCCCACATCAATCATGATCGGCAGTGTATACGCCGGGCTAATGCCGCCGCAGGCGGTATACAGCGCCAGCTTACCAATGGGAATTCCCATGCCGCCGATACCCTGGTCACCTAAGCCTAGAATCCGCTCGCCATCGGTCACCACGATCACTTTGACGTTATCTTTGGTGGCACTGCGCAGAATATCATCCAGATACTCGCGATCCGGATAGCTGATAAACAGCCCCCGGTGGTTGCGGTAAATGTTAGAGAACTCCTGGCACGCCTTACCCACCGTAGGCGTATAGATAATCGGCAGCATCTCTTCTAAGTGTTGAGAAACCAAACGGAAGTAAAGCGTTTCGTTATCGTCTTGGATAGCGCGCAGATGAATATGCTTTTCAAGGTCGCTATTGCACTGCTGGTACTGGCGGTACGCCCGCTCTAGCTGGTCATCAATGGTTTCTACTTTTTGGGGCAGTAAACCCATCAAATTAAAGGCCAGCCGCTCTTCTTGAGTAAACGCGCTGCCTTTGTTCAATAGCGGCATTTCGAGTAAAGAAGGACCAGCGTAAGGAAGGTACAAGGGGCGTTTATTTGGGGTGGTCATGAGCGCTCTCTACTTTATATATCGATACACTGTGTTTCATGCTGGCACTGTCGGCGCTTTACTGCACAGCAACAAAGCGCCGACAGTGCCACCAAATGTAGTAATGTACCACGGAGAGGTGTTTAACGTAGCCAATGTTGTATTTTTACAACAGCATCTATTACCTGTGCGACTAGCAATGCAAACGTCAAGCACCCACCACTGCTCCCGCTCTTTACTTTTTAGCCAAAAAACATACGACTAGCTTGCACCGGCACACACTGCGCTGTACAGAATCACTCGGCTAAACTGGTCATACCACTATGGCGCCCCCGTTTAAACGAAAATGCCCCAGCGCTGTCGGTTAGGAACCGCGCCGGGGCATTAACATCGCTACGTTAATCAACACTCACGTGACATTAGGCATTAACAGCTTTTGGCAACAGGCTTGCGCCCTTCCACGCCGTCAAAGAAAAACGGACGCAGCTTAACCCCCACCATGTTCCCGGCGAAAGCCGCAACCATCCATACCCAGCCATGCAAGCTGCCGGACGCAATACCACTGAAGTAAGCGCCAATGTTGCAGCCAAACGCTAAGCGTGCCCCGTAGCCCAGCAGAATGCCGCCAATCACGGCGGCCAGTACGGATTTAAACGGAATACGAAAGTTAGGTGCAAAACGGCCTGCCAAGCTTGCCGCCGCCAGCGCCCCCAGCATAATGCCTACGTTCATTACCGTGGTAATGTCACTCCACACGCTGGCTTCTAACGCGGCGGCGTTGCCCGGCGCTTGCCAATAGCCCCACTGGCTAACATCGCCACCCACTAGCTCAAAGCCTTTAGCCCCCCACAGCGCAAAGGCTGCCGTAATGCCCCATGGGCGCCCCGCCAGTGCCAGCGTTGCGAAGTTCAGCAGTGCCAGGGCTACCGCACCGGCCACCAACGGCCAAGGGCCGGTAAGCCACCGCTCTACGCCGGGCTTATCAATCATCGGCGCCTGCTCTAACTGCCCGTGGCGGCGTTTTTCCATAATCACCGTAAATACAGCAATGGCCGCAAACAGCACCAGGCTGATGCTGATTCCGCCGCCGACACCCGCCACATTCACCAGCGATACGGGTTGAAACGCAGGCAAGCTTTGCCACCATGCAAAATGCGCAGAACCAATCACCGAACCAACAATAAAGAACAGCAGCGTAATGAGCATACGGGCATTACCGCCACCGGCGGTGAACAGCGTGCCCGACGCACAGCCGCCGCCTAACTGCATCCCCACCCCAAAGATAAACGCCCCAAACAGTACCGAAATACCAATAGGTGAGACAAAGCCGCTTACCTCGGTACCAAACAGCGTGCCCGCACCCAGCGCCGGGAAAAACAGCACCACCGCAATGGCCAGCATAATCATTTGGGCGCGAAGGCCACGCCCGCGGCGCTCAGTGATAAACACCCGCCATGCAGCAGTAAAGCCAAACGCCGCATGGTATAGCACCATGCCTAGTAGGCCACCCACAATCATAAGCAGGCCCGTATTGGCGCTAAACACCACGCCAATGACCAACGCTCCCAACACAATCGCCGCCGTGGCGAGTAGCGGCACACGATAGTTCGTGGAAACCGCTGCAGAGGTTATAGCCATAATTCACCTTCTCGAAACGCCAAAAGCGCCTGCTAGAAAAGCAGGCGCTTAGCTCAATGGTATAATCGTTAAAGCCTACCGCTGGCAGCAGACCGCTGGAAATTCTTTATTTAACAGTTCATATATCAAAAAAGAATATACTTCCCCCTCACACCACCGCTTCGACCACCTGGTTGCGCCCAGCACGCTTTGCTTGATACAGGGCGAGATCCAGCCGCTTAATACACTGGGAAGGGTTATCGTCAGCATGTAACAGGGTAACGCCTAAACTAGCCGTAATCGTTCCTGCGCTAAAAGTGTGCTCAGCGATTAACTGCCGTAAGCGCTCCGCTAGCTGGCACCCATCAGCGAGGGTCGTATCCGGCAACAGCATGACGAACTCCTCACCACCCCAGCGGGCAAGCAAGTCTTGCACCCGCAGGTGCCGCTGAAGTAGCCGAGTGATGTCAATCAGCACCTGGTCGCCCACATCGTGGCCGTAGGTATCGTTGACTAACTTAAAGTGGTCAATATCCAGCAAGATCAGCGCCGTGTTAACCCCACTACGCCGCCGCCTCGCGAGGGCTTTATCGACTTCCTCATCAAAACGTTTACGATTGTAAATACCCGTCAGGTGGTCGGTAACAGCACTGTGCGCAAGCTGCGCCTCTAGGCGTTTTTGCGCGGAAATATCGCGGATCATCGAGGATGTCTGAGCGACCCGGCCACTATCATCGTAATGAACAATAATAACCTGAGAGACAGGCACTTCCTCACCATAAGGGGTTAACAGCGCCGTCTCGCCTTGCCAAAGGCCGTCGCGCAGAGCGGTTGGCATGGCCTCCTGCTCAATACGCTGCGCCGCCCACTCTGGATGAAAGCGGCGGATGGTCGCTGAAAGACTGCCTGTCTCCTCAGGCAAGCCATAACGCTGCCAACCGCACTGTAGATCGTCGCCTTTTTTCATACACGTGGTGGGCAGGCCGTGAAAGCGCCGTCCGGCGTTGTTCATATACAGCATGGCGCCGTCAGGGCCATGCATCGTGATGAGGTCGGAGGTGCTGTCGAGAATCGCCACTAAACGGCGCAAGTTATTCTCAAGGTTGGTTTGCTCGGTTATATCCTGCACGGAGCCTAGCATCCTAAGTGCCCGACCGTGTGGGTCGAACTCTATCTGGCCCCGCTCATGAACCGTGCGCTCCTGCCCATCCGGGCGCACAATGCGGTGTATCACCTCATAAGGCGCCCCTCGCATGGCGCTATTAAACGCTGCCTGCACCCGCTCCCGGTCATCCGGGTGCACTGCCAGTAGAAATAGATCGTGGGTTATCGGCTCATCACTGGGGCGGCCAAAGATGTGATAGACCTGCTCGCACCAGCGTATCTCGCCGCTCTCAAAATCCGACACCCAATTACCTATCTGGGCAATACGGTGCACATCAAGCAGGTCTTTCTCTCGCTGTAACAGCGCATTACGCTGAGCCTCACGCTCGCTGATGTCGCGAATCGTGGCCTGTAAGACAACGCCATCCGGCAGTTTAAGCCGGTAAAGCATAATATCCGCCGGAAACTCCCTACCATTGAGGTCGCGAAGCCACCACTCCAGCGCCACTTCGCTCTGGCTAAACGCTTGCTGAATATAGGCATTGCCCAGCGCTTCACTGCACTGGCCATTGGGCTGTGTTGGCGGTGAGAAACAGAGGATATCCAACGCTGGCAACTGGGCACGATCTTCAATAGCCAAGAGCGCCAACGCAGAAGGGTTAGCGTCAATAATACGTCCGTGCCTAAAAAATAGAATGGCTTCGCGGGATTGCATAAACACTGCCCGATAGCGTTTGAGCAGGGCTAATTCAGCGATTTTATTGGAGCCGTCCTGAAGCATTGCGTCCATTCAGTAGTCCTTCCTAAGCACCATAAGCATGCATTTTTGTTACGCATTTTATCATTTTGTGACTGCAATAGGTTAAGAAAACCTCATACTAACGTATTGAACTATCGGCGCATTTAGCACTGAACAGGGCAGGATTAAAATGCTCAATAGGCACCGGACGCCCAAACAGATAGCCTTGATAAGCGCTACACCCCAGCCCGGCTAGCACCTCTCGCTGCTCTTCGGTTTCTACCCCTTCGGCAATCACCGACAGGTTTAAGCTTTTCGCTAAGGCGATAATGGTGGCTGCAATGGGCGTGGCCTGCATATCCCGCGTTAAATCGCGCACAAAGGCGATATCAATTTTAAGCGTATCCAGCGGCAACGACTTTAAGTAAGCCAGGGACGAGTACCCTGTGCCAAAATCATCTAGTGCAAAACGTACCCCCAACCTGCGTAACTGGGACATCTTGGCAATAGTGCCTGCCGGGTCGCTGAGCAGCAGCGATTCGGTGAGTTCCAGCGTGAGAAGCTTCGCAGGCGCCGTGAACTGATTCATTGCAGCAATAACCTGATCGACAAAGTCAGGCTGCTGAAACTGCCGAACGCTCACATTGATGGAAAGCTTAATGTCCCGATAATGTGGGTCATGCTGCCATTCACCTAATATCCGGCAGCCCTCCCTAAGCACCCAGTGCCCCAACGGCAGAATCAAACCGGTCTCTTCTGCGATAGGGATAAAACTCCCCGGCGACATCTGTCCCCGCGTTGGGTGTTGCCAGCGTACTAATGCTTCGGCACCCTGCACACGCCCATTAGCATCTACCTGGGGCTGAAGGTGAAGGAGAAGCTCGCCGTGGCCGATGGCATAGCGAAGCTCACGCTCAAGCGTATGCCGCTCCTCTAGTTCGCGTTCAAAGGCGGTGCAAAACAGGCTCGGTTTTCCGTCACGCTGGCGCTTCGCTTCCACCAGCGCCAATCCTGCGCGCTTAAACAGCAGTGCAGCGCCCTCCTGCTGTTTCGGTGAGAAAATCAACATTCCCACGTTAAAGCGGCAGGGGTAGGTGTGCCCGTGTAGCTGATAGTCAGCGGTAAGCGTCGCTAAGCGCTCATCGGTCAAACGTCGCGCGGCCTGTTCGGCGATTTCCATCGATGTAAGGGGAAGCGATGTAAGCAGCGCAAACTCATTGCCATCCAAACGCGCCACAAACTGGCCTGGGCCAGCCCCTTGCTGCAGCCGCTGTGCCAACTGGCGCAACAGTTCATCCCCCACATCTTGGCCGACGCTATCGTTAAGCACTTTAAAGCGGTCAATATCGAACAGTACTAACAGCGCTAATCTATGCGGCGCGGCGCTGGAGTGCCCACGCTCCGCTAACCGCTCCTGTAGCGCACGGCGATTAGGCAGCTCTGTTAGCGAATCGTGGTACGCCAAATAGCGGATGCGCTGCGCGGCCTGATGCTCTTCGGTGCGGTCGCTTAGCAGGGCCACATAGTCCCACTCATCACTGTCTGCGTAAGTGACTCGGCTAACACTAAGCCACGCTGGAAAGCGCCGGCCATCGCGGTGGCGCGCCTGAATTAACCCTCGCCACTCCCCCCGGGAGGCAAGGGAGTGTTGAATTTGCGTATTCAGCGAGTGGCTATCATCACTGTAAGCAAGCTGACGCAGAGAAAAGCCGAGGGAGTGCTCAGCATCAAGTCCTAACAAGCGTTCAAACGCGGCGTTGCAAAGGCGAATGCGAGCGCTATGATCAAACAGCACAACCCCGTCCTGCAGTGCAGAAAGCACCTCCAATAAGCGCGTCCGGGTCATGTGTTCGTGACGCTCGCTGGCATCTAAACGCCGCCGCACCCAGCTTGCCGTCAACGTGAGTAAAGCAATGAACAGCGCCATACCGCCAATCAGGTAAATGAGGCCTGCATGCTCAACGGCCTCTTCTGTGTGCGCACCCACTTGAGGCACAAACCACGCCGCCCGCATGGCCACGTAGTGCATCCCACAAATAGCCAATGAAGCACACAGCGCGGCGACAAATGCGCAGCGTCGCGAACGCTGCATGCCCCACTCCTGGCGGCATAGACGATAGGCATAAACGGTGAGCACCCCCAGCCCTACGGCCACGGCTAATGAGAGCAGAAAGAGGTCAACCGCGTAGTAAAGGGTGGCAGGCAGTTGCATAGCGGCCATGCCGGTGTAGTGCATAATGCCAATACCCAGCCCAAGCCCTGCTCCAGCCCACACCACCGCGCGGTGGGGCAGGGCCTCCCGGGAGAGCACGGTCATGGCCCCTAAACTACCCAGTATCGCTGGCAAAATAGAGAGCGCCGTGAGAAGCGGCGCATGGGAGACGGGGAAATCCAACCGATAGGCGTGCATGCCAATAAAATGCATACTCCAAACGCCCAACCCCATTACGCTGGCGCCTGCTAGCAGCCATATTCGCCGCCAGCTTGACCGCTGGGCCTTACCCACTAATTTAATAATATCCAAACCGGTGTAGCAGGCCGCAAGGGCGATCACCCATGACAGGAGCACTAAGTGGGGTATGTAATGACCTTGAACAGCATTTAACGCAGAGGGATCAACGAGCAGGTTAGACACAATGGGCATGAAGAGCCTTTCTGATAAGGGCTTTATATAGCTAGTTTTGTGATGACTTAATGCACCCCACTCTCTTCCTTATTAAGGGCAGCCTCTCATACATGACGTTGCAAAATAGGGCATAACCTCACCCTTTATAAAATCGAAAGAGTGCCGCTAACGCCCCTTTATACAGAACCCGCTGAGCCGCAGAAAACCGATTCATCAACGCAAGGTTAAACCTTTGCCTTACCAGCGATAACGGCTTTAAACCCTGCTTCCGTTATCGGTTGCTTTTCCGCATCCACCACCTTGCCGCCAATTCGCGCAAGCTCTTTTGCCAACTTCACCGTCACGCCTTTCACCGGAAAGTCGCCATTATCTTGGTTAAATGAAGGCAAAGTGCCCGGCGGGTAAGCGTTAGAGATAAGTAGTGGGTTGCGCGGGGAGTCACCTGCCAGGGTGAACGTTCTACTGCTGCTCTCATACACCGCACCGGATGACGCAAGCACGCTGCTTAAGCGCTCGTTGCTGGCAATAGTAGGGGCATCAAACATCACAAACAGCCCCCACGCACTGGCGTTCTCATCCACAAGCACCGGGGTTTCTGGATTAGCGTGCTCCTCGTTCAAAGGTGCTGAGCGCTGAGAAACGAGGGAGCTTCCACCCACCACATCCCCTTTCAACAGCATATACACTACCAACAAGCCACAGTTCAGGCTGAACCAAATCGCCGCAATCGCAATCACGAGTGTTAATGCCAAGGTATCCACCGCCGATTCCCTTCGGTTTATAGTGATGGGTTCAGCATGCCATGTTTACCGAACCCAATAGTGAGATACATCAAAAAAATATAATACACCAAGTCACTTGCCTGAAACTTACTCACTAGAAAGCTGCACCACAGAACAAACAGCATCATCTGCTTGATGGACTATCCAAAATATCTAAAAGTGCTTGGTAACCTTCTGGCTCCTCAGCACCCAGCCCGTACTGCTCTGCAGGTTCAATGAGTACGTGAATGTCGCGTATTTGCGTTTTGAGTGCTAACGCCGCGTTTGAATGCGCTCCAGGGGTCATTACTGACCTGTTAAGGGCTTTGCTGTAGGCTTTGTACGCGATCTTGACATGCACCGACCACTAAATCAGAGATTATAGCGGCGGATTCCCAGGTTGTTACCTCCCTGGTTCCTGCTTCGTTGTCCGTTGCCTTCAATGCCCTGGCATTGCTGGTCTTATACAAACTCCACAGGCGTGAATTTCCGAGTGCCCCTCGGTATTACCTCAACGCTCAGCACCGGCCAATAGTGCGGTGCCTGGTCGCCAGCGCATTTTTAGATTTACCCAGTTTTTGCTGGCTAATTAATGAGGTGAGATTGGTATTGATAACGGCCAGAGCGCTGCTTTTCTTCCATGAGATGCATAACGATACTTAATTTACGGCCTAACCAACCATAACTTTAGTAAACGTCAAAGCAAAGCGCGCTTAGGCACAATATAACCTAATGGCGAAGTAGGGTATAAAAACCTACCCCCATCAGGGATGCAGGCTCCTTGGGCTACTTAACGATCCAGCGGAGGCGCTATCGCATGGCTTGGGATAGGGCGTGTTGTGGTAACGTTAAACGTATTGAGACAGGAGCGTGCATGCCCCCTAACATCCACAATCGTCACGACCACAGCTACAAATTACTGTTCTCGCATCCCGAGATGGTCAAAGACCTGCTGACGGGCTTCGTCAAGGAAGCGTGGGTCGAGCAGCTTGATTTCTCGACGCTGGAAAAGGTGAGTGGCTCTTACGTCACCGAGGATCTGCGTGATCGTGAGGATGATATTATTTGGCGGGTACGCTGGGGTGATGATTGGCTTTACGTCTACTTGCTATTAGAGTTCCAATCTTCCGAAGATGCGCACATGGCCGTGCGGATAATGACGTACCTGGGGCTGCTGTATCAGGACTTAATTCGTCAACACGCCTTTACCCCTAGTGGCAAGCTGCCACCGGTATTGCCCGTTGTGCTCTATAATGGAGAGAAGCGTTGGAAAGCGGCACAAAATGTAGCGGATCTTGTCGAACGGGTACCGGGCGGCCTTGAGCGCTACCGACCAAACTTGGCCTATTTGCTTCTTGATGAGGGCGCGATTGTCAGCGACCCCGCTTGGTCGGATCAAATGCGCAACGTCGCGGCGGCACTCTTTCGGTTGGAACACAACCGTGATGAGCAAGACATGCTGGCAGTGCTTGGCACGTTGGTGGAGTGGCTTAAAGCCCCAGAGCAAACGGGCCTAAGGCGAGCGTTTGTGGTGTGGATACGCCGAGTGCTGTTACCTAGCCGAGTGCCTGAGATGGAGCTGCCTGACTTTACGGATTTACAAGATTTACACGAGGTGCATGACATGCTGGCAGAAAGGATTAAGAAATGGCCTGAGCAATGGATAGAAAAAGGCCGTCAGGAAACCTTGCGAGAAGCAGAAGAGCGTGTACTGGAAAATAAACGTAATGCCGCCCGCAAGTTAATTGCCCGTACCGAAATGAATGATCAGCTGATCGCTGAGATTGCAGAATTGTCGGTTGAAGAAGTTGAAAAGCTGCGTGCAGAAACGCAGAATTGATCCTCTTGTCTTTGCGAGGAGTGCAACGACGAAGCAATCTCATACCAACAGCAGCGCCTTCGTTTGCTCGCGCTGTTGTTTAATGGCGTTATCTAATATCTCCAGAAGCTTTTCGTAATCCGCTGCCCAGCTCTTCATCCATGCCCGTGGCTTCAAAACGGGTTAACGTTTGCTGCGTTTCGTCGATAAGCGTTTGAAGCTCGTCAATCACGCGCTGGTGATCATCAGGCGTCATGTTACCCCTTGGGTTTGTAGCGTCTGCACACGACGATACAGCTGTTTTGCATTTTCAATGGCGGTGGCTTCATACGCATCTAACGTAAGCAGCACATCCTGGCGCGGGTCGTTCATTACTGTTTTTAACTCATTACGGTAGCGTTTTAACAAATGTTCCAAATTCATACGAATCATGGTGAGTTCAAGCTGAAACTCCGCTTGAAGCTTGCTATAGCGTTCAATCTGGTTAGGCACTGAGCTAGCCTCAAGCACCGCGTTAATCATCTGCTCAATATGATGTTCGACCGTGTTCAGCTTCGGGATCAGGTCGTTAACGACCTCTAAAGCAGAAATGGTAGTGGTGGTTGGCTTCACGGCACTCCCTATGAAACCAGCTTAAAAGCTAATTTCTGTGGATTAAAAAACTTAGCGTAGCATCGCCGGTTGGCGAGTGAATGGGTGATTAGCAAAGGAATGGCAGCATATTTCACCGCACTTAAAGATTAGCGTGAGCCAGCATCGCCAGAGTATGCTCCCGCTGCTGTTTCACCGCACCATCTAAAATTTCCAACAGCTTGTTATAATCCTCTGGCATTTCCTTATCCATACCGGTTTCTTCAAAACGGGTAAGCGTGGCCTGGGTGTCGTCGATAAGGGCCTGGAGTTCTTCAATAATTTTTTGATGCTCTTGCGCATTCATTGGCGTATTACCTAATAAATAACGGCACCCTTGAGCGCCGTATAAACAAATTCAGCTAGAGTCACTATGCTGGCTTACGTAACACCCAAAACTCACGATAGTTGACGCCGTCGTCGCAAAGGTGTCCTACGTGCTCAACCTCAAACCCGGCACTCGCTATACGACCGGCATGGTCAGCAAAGCTGGGCTCCACCTGATTAGCTTGGCGTATTCCACTGCTCTCTAGCAGTACAATGCCACCGGCGGCGCAGAGCGACCAAAGCGACTCGCCCAGCGCACTGCTCGAAAGCCCTTTTTGGCGATGGGCACCACAGGCCAAAATAAGGTCGTAGGCTTTTTTGCGCGGTTTAAAATGATCAATGTTTGCGCTACTGGTCACTACTGGAGGCAGATCCAACGCTTGGCCAAGCGCCTCACATAGCGCTTGCTGAAAATCAGACATCCCCAGCCCTTCGGCATGGCTTAACTGTTCAGCTAACCCTAGCAATAAGCAGCCCTGTTCGGCGTTAATATCCAGCGCTCTGGCATTTTCGGGCAAATAGGAGGCTAACTCATACGCCGCTAAGCGCTCCTCCGTTGGCCGACTGCCAGGCAACCATGCTGCTGAAAGCCCCTGGCGCAGCAGGTCGAACTCTGCCATAGGCACACTGCCTTTATGCGTTTTTTTCAGCTCGCGCAGACGCGCATGCAGCTTGGCAAACGGCGTCAGTTCGCCTTTCGCTTCCACTAACAAAGCGCTCAACAGCCGCTGGGCAGACTGGGTGACAAAGGTCGCAGGTCGAACTGATAGCGCCTGCCAGCAAGCCTTGGCCGCTTCTTCAACCTGATTCGCTGCTTGTAACGTTTTCGCCAAACGAAAGAACACCTCTGCCCGCACCCAGGCAGGGGTATCAGCCATTAGCGCAGCTTCAGCTTGACGATGGGGTTCTAGCGCCTTTGCACCGCCTTCTAGCTGAGCCAGCAGGCACGCTTTATAGGTTAACGTCAGCGGCTCATCTATCTGTTCAAGCTGTTGCAACACCGCAGAGGTGTGCGGTTCTGCTGCTTGCGGGTAAGCTGCCATTACCGCAGGCCACAACGATGCCAACGCTTCAGGGGCAGGGCTGCAGGCGTGCAGCGCTTGCATCACTAAGTAAGCTTCCCACCACAGGCCCGCTCGCACTAGCACCTCAACACTACGCCGACGAATAGACAGCGAGTCAGGGGCTAAATCAATGGCCTTGTTGAGCTGCGAGAGCGCCACGTCGTGCTGACCATTCCACGATGCCACTTCCCCGCGAAGGGCACGCACTTCCGGGTCGCGCGGGTATTGCTTAGCCCACTGCTTCAGCGTTGGCAAATGCGCCTCGCCACGCCCTTGGGCCAGCGCCTCACGCACCGCCGCCAGCGCCTCAGAGGCTGGCCCTCCCTTCCGCTTATCGAAATAACCCCGGGCTTTTAAATAGCGCTCCCCTAGCTCTCCACCTATCTGGCGTAATAGCTCATACGTCATATCATGAATGTGGTAGACCGTATCTAACAGGAACGCCAGTTTAAGCCGCTGCACGTCGTTCATAGTTTGCAAGCGCTCTTCGCTTGGCAAAAACAGGGCATAGCCAGTTTTCAAACGCGTTGAGTCAGGCTGAGTTATCACATCGTTATGTGAAGTCATCGCCTGTTCGTAATCAAGGTCTAGCAGGCGATGGAAACGCAGCCCGTTACGCGCAGCCCAATGGCTAAGCTCTGCTAGGTTTGGCTCGCGTTCCCTTGTGGGCTGAAAACTAACCTGCGTTTGAATCGCCAACACCTCGCCCAATGCTTTCTCGCCATGGTTCAACGTCGCCAAACTGTCATGGCGATTATCCAACAGCAGCCAATCAACGCTTGGCAGCCCTTCAATGGCATCCAGCGCAATGGTTTGAATAGGCAAACGTGCAAGCACCTGTGCGCCGCTGTGTGGCGAAACCTGTAAGGCATGAGTGCTGGCTTGTTCGCCTTGCGGCGCCAAGGTACCGCTAAAAGCGGGGTCTAAGCAGGCGTAAAGTGTGCCCTGTTGCCCGCTACCTAACAACGCGTGAGGGAAACACTGTACATTAGGATGATCGTGAAGCGACTCAGGAAGGGTCACTTTGCTTAACGGGTCAAAGGCCACAATACTAAATGCCTCCAACGCCATCAGCGCCTCTACATTGGCATGTAAGAGTTTCGCGCCGTTATCCAGCGCTACAATGCGCTCAGGCAGCTGCCAATCAAACGTCACTTCATCGCTGGGGCGCGCTTGCGCATCATCGTCTTGCACTAGCACGTTTGGCAATGGCTGCGGAAAGGTAGCGGGCGGGTCGTAGCGCGGAAACGCATCAGCAATGGTTTTATACCCTTCAACCATGGGGCCTAGGTACTGGCGAAAACGCTCGCCAATGCCAATAAACCGTTCAGTGACCGGCATGGGCGCATCCGTGGAAACAATCGGGCTAATCTGGTCGAGCATATCGGCATTTTGCCCAACGGCCTCCGCGTAGGCTGTTTCTCGCTCCAGTCCTAAATCCGCCAAGAGGTTATTCATCACCCCTTCCGGGTCACGGGTTAACGCTTCGTAATCCACTAAGTAAACAGGGTTTGGCAGCACTTGTGCCCAGTGGTCCATCACCTTTTCCGAACAGGCGATTTGCCTACCTAGCTGGTGCTGGTCATAGCTATAACGGTAGCCTTCAGGAACTAAATACTGGTGGAAATAGCCGGTCACACCCAGATCCAATAAATTACGCACACAGAAGATAATCGGCACATTAGGCGCCCACAGACCCACAAGGCCCAAGTACCAGAGATCCCCCGGCACGGTGGTAATTTTAATGTCATCGCCGGGGTTTAATCGCTCGATGTAACCTTTGGCATCCTGCGCCAACCGCTGTGGCGTTAGCTGGGCAAGGTAGTCGGGCAGGCGCTTTTCTAAAGGGGCTAACAGTTCCTCGGTGTACTCGCCCAGGACTAACTCCTCACCCGCCAATGAGACACCTTTCACACCACGAAAAAGGGACTCTACTAGGCTTTTCCCCGAACGCGACATGCCCGCCACAATCAACTGCGGGCGCGATTGCACCCCATAGGGTGCTAATGCCTCAAATAGCGCTGGGGTAAAGTAGCGGCGCGTAAAGCCCAACCGGCGCTCTAACTCGGCGCGAATAGGCGGCAGGCTGTTATCCATCAACGCGTTTGCGTGGGTAAACTGCTCAAATGCCTGGGCATCATCCCCTACGTCAAGAAACGCCTTACCCAAAATAAAATGCAGATTCGCGTGCTCTTTAGCCTGAAGAGCAATATCTCCGCGTGTCGCTTTTTCAAGGCGGCTCCCCAGCACCTCAAACACTGGGTCTTCTGGCGCAAAGGTCACCAAGTGACCCATGCTTAAATACAGCCGCCAGCTCTGAGGGTTAGCCTCCTGAGCCTGCCGGTACGCCTGAGCTGCTTGGGAAAGACAGTGGGTATCGCGCAGAATATCGCCTTTGACAATCCACCCATCGGCATACTGCGGTGCCTTAGCCAGCACCTGCTCAATCACCTCAAAAGCTTCATCACGCTCGCCCTGTCGGTTTAAGCACTGGGCATAATCTACCAACATATTCACTTGGTGAGCACCCGATTGCCGCGCCTGACGATACATCGCTAGTGCTTCATCCAGCTTATCCTGCTTTTGCAGGGCATTGGCCAGCAGCCCCATTAGCTGGCCATCCTTTGGGTGGCGCTTGCGCAGGTCTTGCAGCCGCTGTTCTGCTTGGGCCGCCTCTCCGCGATTAAGCAACTCTACTACTGCGTTTACCGCTTTACCGGAAGGGGTTGCACCCTGCTGCTGGGGTCGTATCGCCACGCCAATCTCCTTGTTGTCTTACGCTTTTATCTTTGCATCAGTTTACCCGTGGTGCGGGTTTATCAACAGCACAGTAACCACCAAAACAGGCCACAGCTTGGCGTTTAAACCATCACACTGTACCTTGGCAGCACACAAAACATGAACAGCGGCCAAGCATCTTTTGGTTGGCCCTTTTTGCTTACTAAAACCACCTAATGCGAAATGCCCACCACCTTGTGATTAACGCCGCAACGACGTAAATTCTGCTACATCAGAATGCTAAAAGAGGCACCTCACATGATCGCAACCTGCGAATTGAACGATTTTGGCCCCGTTACCTCGTTCAATACCGAGGGCTTTAGCAACCTTAACCTTATCATCGGCAAAAATAGCAGCGGTAAAACGTGGTTACTGAAACTGCTTTACACCGTTATCCGCTCACAGGAAGAACATGGCCGAGGCGATGACAATCGCGAATTTTATGAGGTGCTCAGCGATAAGCTGTACTGGACATTCCAAACAGACCACCTAGGCGATTTAGTGAAGAAAGGCAAACAGAACCGCCTAAAACTCGCCACCAAAATGCAAGATGGCGGCCAGCTTGCAGTAGAGTTCAGTGCCACCACCAGCAAACAGGTGAAACCTAGCAAAAACACGCTGTCACCACGCAACGATAACACTATCTTTTTGCCCCCAAAGGAAGTGCTCTCGCTGTGGAATATTATCCTCAAAAGTGCGCTACAAGACCGTACCTTCGGCTACGATGCGACCTATTCAGACCTTGTTTTAGCGCTACAAAACCAGCCGCAAAAAGGCCGAAATTACGACAGTTTTTCCCAGTCACGTTCTATGCTGGAGGCCATATTTCAAGGGAAAGTGGTATTTGAAGACAACCAGTGGATTTACAAACAAGGCCACGCTAAATACTCGATCCATGGAACTGCCGAAGGCATTAAAAAAATTGCCATATTGGATACGCTGCTAGATAACCGCTTTCTGAGCCCTAATCCGGTGATCTTCATCGATGAGCCGGAATCCGCTTTACACCCTACCGCTATTATTAAACTGTTGGATATTTTGGGCCTTTTAGCCAAGCAAGGCATTCAGGTATTTATGGCCACTCACTCGTATTACGTGGTAAAAAAAATGGTATTAATGGCCAAGCAAACACAAAAGCGCATTCCATGCTTTATGCCAGATGATGACGGGGTATGGTCAGAAAGCTGCCTATTACGCGATGGCCTGCCTGATAACGACATCATCAACACCTCCATTCGCCTGTTTGAAGAAGAGTTTGAAGGCATTTAATCGCGAGCACCTGGCATGATATATATTCCAGAATCAGGCCTAACCTTTGGCCCCTTTATAAATGACGACCTGCTTTATATGGAAAAGCACCAGTCTCTCAGCTTGAAAAAACTTGACTGCAGAAACTAAACACAAGGTGGATCATTAAGCTGATGCTTTAACACCAGCTACAACTACTTTTGAACACTATGAGTAGCTCACATCTTTTCTATTATCTTTATTGACAAAGAAGTTACAAACTTTCTTACACCCGGCTTTATTCTTAAGTAATGCTCCCAGAAATACTCAATTTTTTCATTTTTACTCCATCCCGAAAAATTTGATAACTCGTCACTAACCTTACCTGAATGCTTGATACAATTATTTATGCACCTAAGCTCGTCGTAACTAGAAAAACCGGGCAGTTCTTCTAAATTAGCCACTCTCTCGCCAGCCAGTCTCTTCAGCTCTTTTATCCTGAAAAAACTACGCACCTCATTTTCTGAAAAAAGGCCACTAACGGCTAACATTCGTTTTATAACTATCTCAACTGTTTTATATAAAGCAGCAATAACCATTTCTTCAGAAATTTTCCGAATCAATTCTGCCTCAAAATTATCGTCAACTAAAAATAGTTCAAGCTCATTTCGATCTGAATCCGGCATATTATTGTCATTTTTCAGGCTATCTAGTTCAGCAAGACTTTGCTTCTTGATGTGGGACTCAGCCTGACACGCAGCATAATAAAGACCGTCAATTACGTCGTCATCATACTGGCTCAACATCTTCACTCGTAGCCCTTTAAAATTATTTCTGCTGAGTATCTCTCTCATTGTATTCTGGGGCCGCCCTGTTTTATCCATAATAATAACATCCTACTTTAAAATAAAAACGGGGCCTTTCGGCCCCGTTATATATTACTGCTTCAGCCTTGCGGCTAAGCCTTATATTAACCCAGCAGAGAAAGAACGTTCTGCGGAATCTGGTTGGCCTGTGCCAGTACGGAAGTACCTGCCTGCTGCAGAATCTGCGCGCGGGTCATATCAGCCACTTCCATTGCGTAGTCGGCATCTTCGATGCGCGAACGTGCGGCAGAAAGGTTGGTGCTGTTGGTATCCAAGTTGGTGATGGCGTCTTCAAAACGGTTCTGCACCGCACCCAGCTCAGAGCGTAGGTTGTCGATATCTTGCAGGGCCGCGTCGAGTGCTGCCAGCGGGTTTTCAGTGGCGTCTACAGCGATTGCACCGCTTTCAAGATCCACTTCGTAGCCGTCGGTTGCATTGCCGGTCACCGCAAAGTTCTGCATTTCGCCGTCAACTTCAACTTGAGCGAACAGGGTTTCACCATCGATACCGCCGAAGCGAACTTCTACCGGGTCACCGCCTGCTACTGCAGCTTCTGCTACGGTAGCGGTGCCGCCATCGCTAACGTTAACCAAAAACAGGCCGTCGTCGCCACGGTCGTCAACAAACTGGTTAGTACCTTCACCGTCTGAATCCAGTACCTCACGCAGAGTGCCTTGGATGGAAGCGTCTTCAGTGATGTTTACCGTTGTTGCTGTGAAAGCAGCCTCAGCGCCGTCAAAGTCAAATGTTACGGTACCGCTTGCAGTGATCGCGCTCGCACTTACTGCAAACAGGTTGGTCTCATCGCCATCCACCTGACGGATGAACAACTCACCATCACGCTCAACGAAATCGATAGTGCCAGCAGGCTCGTTATCGAAGTTTTGCGTGTACTCGAAGGAGAAAGTCAGAGCGGAAGTAGAGGCAGCAGTCACACCTTCACCTACAGTGTTTTCTGCAGCAGCTTCATCTACAAACGTGCCACCAGTGAGGTCAACGGTGCCGCCCGCACTGATATTCGAAGCGCTGATAGCCACAAAAGCTGTTGCAGTCGCAGGATCACCAGCGCTGTCAGAGCCAGTGATTTCTACTTGAGCAAACAATTCACCAACACTATTTGTAACAAACTGTGTAAAGGTTACAGTATCCACAGAACCACTGACTGCACCAAAGTTCGCAGGATCAGCAGGCAAGGTAACATTACCACCTGCAATAGTGACATCGTCCGCAAACGTAGTGGTAGCCGCGAAGCCAGCAATGTCATCACCAGTAGTAATTTCGGTAACAGCATCTTCGCTTAGCTCAGGCGCGACAGCAGCACGCACGTCAAAATCTGCCAGGCCTAGGGCTTCGGCGTTGATGGTGCGCAGGTTAATATCGATGGTCTGGCCATCGTTAGCACCCACCTGGATGCGCAATGAGTCAGCATCTTCAGACAGTACACGAATGCCGTTGAAGTCGGTTTCTTCAGAAATACGGTCAATTTCAGCCAAACGCTGGTTAACTTCGTCTTGGATAGACTGACGGTCGGTGGCGCTGTTGGTGCCGTTAGCGGCCTGAACAGTCAGTTCACGGATACGCTGCAGGTTGTCGTTGATTTGGTTCAGCGAGCCTTCAGCGGTCTGCGCGATGGAGATACCGTCGTTGGCGTTACGGCTGGCTTGGTTAAGGCCGGTAATCTGCGCGGTGAAGCGGTTAGCGATGGCTTGGCCTGCCGCATCATCCTTGGCGCTGTTGATACGCAAGCCAGAGCTCAGGCGCTCCATGGACGTGGTCAACGCGTTCTGGCTCTTCTGCAGATTTTGCTGGCCGATCATCGATGTGATGTTGGTATTGATCACTGACATGGTGATTCTCCTTGCTGGGACACTGGCCTAGAAGGCCTGCTTTTCGGCCACTGTATGTGCCGTTGTTATAGATAACGGCTTGATGAGGGGAATCTTTAGGGGAAGTGGTAAAAAAAGATGTAAAAAATAGTAACTGAAAAATGAGAAAAGGCAGCCTGGGCCGCCTTTTAGGTTTTTACTGAGGTTAACTGCGATGGGTTTACCTTCTTCTACGGCCTAACTGGTTATCTAGCGCGTCGAACTGCTGAGTCAGGTAGTCGCTCATGCTGTTCATCTGGGCAATCATGCCATCTAGCTGGCTGAACTGCCTTCGGTAGCGGATAATGGTGCCTTCAATGCTTTTTTCCATGCGCTCAAAACGGTCGTCTAGGCTTTTCACGCGGTTTTCTGCGCCGCTTATTGCCAGTTTAACAACGCCGTTATTGCCCAGCAGTTGTTCAATGCTGGTGCCTAGTTTGCCTGCCAGCCCACTGCCTTTTTTCTCACCGGCAAAAAAGTCGCTTAATGCTTGGGGGTTATTAGCCACTAGGTCGTTTAACTTAGTGTCATCAACCTTCAGCGTGCCATCCCGCTGTAGGGTAATACCAAGCTGGTTGAGGGTTGAAAGCTCGCCCCCCTCAACGCCACTGGTGAGCACGCTACGCAGACGGCTTTCAATGGTGCGCACGGTGCTATCGCCCACTAACTCGCCAGCGGTTTCACTGTCACCACTAAAGCTAGTGAGTTTGCCGATAGTACTTTTTAAGTCGTTATAGGCTTTTACAAAGCCGTTAATGGCCTCGCGCTGCTTTAGCGTATCACGCTCTACGTTAATAGTGCTGGTGGCGGTTTCACCATCGGCAATACTGAGTTCAGAGAGGTTGAGCGTTACTCCTTGAATCGCGCCTTCAATCTGATTTTTGGCGCTGCTAATGGTAATGCCGTTTACCGTTAGAGCCGCGTTTTCACCAGCACGTTTGGTATCTGTATCTTCCGCGAAGGGGCCCGTCACTGGCTGCTTGTCAGCATCGATAAAACTAAAGCCATCAATGGAGGCATCGGCCCCTGTCTCTTTAGAGCTTAGCGCCAGCCTGTAACCTTGGCCGTCGTTGATGATGGTGGCGTTAACACCAACTCCTTTGTTGGCGTTAATAGCATCACGAATCGCGGAAAGGCTGCTGCCGGGGGCAATGTCGATGTCGACAGAATCGCCGCTACCAAAATTGAGCTGCAGCGCCGTAGCGCCTTGCAGGTTTAGCGCTGCGTCGCGTTTATCTACCCGGCTAGAGGCCAGCGTGCCGGAGGTGGCAAGCTGGGTCACTTCCACCCGGTAGCTGCCGGGCAGTGCGCTGGCAGTGGTGGTGGCTTTAACGGCATCGCCCCGCACGCTGGCGGAAAGGCTTTGGTACAGTTTGGGGTCGTTAATTTTCGCAACTGAGTCTTGAAACGCATTCAGCGACGTTTGCAGCTGGCCAAACGCGGAAATTTTCGCCTGCTGCTGTTTTTTCTGAAGCGTAATCGGCGCAAGTTTGCCCCGCTCGGCTTCCTGAAGCTGATCAAGCAGCCCTGTTAGGTCAAGGCCAGAACCAACGCCAAGAGAGGTTATTGTCGCCATGCGGGATTTCCTCAGTGCAAAAGCTAAACCATGGCTAATTTAAATAAGCCATTTTTAAACAACCGAACGGGCGCGCGCAGTGATACTCAGCGCCCCCATAAAATAGATACTATCTTTATCGACAGAACAGCGCATAACTTTAGCGCTTTTTCGAGCTTTCAAAGAAGGCGGGAGGGTTATCTAACAAAAACGCCTGCTTGGCGCAGGCGTTTTAGGGCATCACGACCGATTGTTAACTACGGCCTAGCTGGGCATCCAGTGCATCAAACTGCTGGGTGAGGTAATCGCTGGTTTGGTTCATCTGGGCGATCATGCCATCCAACTGACCAAACTGGGTACGGTAGCGGGAGATAGTTTGCTCTATGGATTGCTCCATACGTGTGTAACGCTCAACCAATGATTCAGAGCGGTTTTCAGCACCAGTGATGGCTCCGGTGACGGCACCATTGGGGCTTAGCAGCTGCTCAATGGTTTGGTTCAATTGGCCGGCCATGCCGGTTTCAGCTGAATCACCGGCAAAAAACGTCGAAAGCGCGTCTTGGTTATTGGCAATGGCGTCATCCAGCGCACCATCATCAATTTCAAGCGTGCCATCCCGCTGTAGCGAAATACCAATATCGCTCAGCATGGAGAACTGGCCTTCCACACCGCCACTGAGTACGCTGCGCAGGCGGGACTCCACCGAGCGGGTAGCACTGTCACCGTTTAGCTCGCCTGCTTCACCTGTCTCTGGGTTAAAGCTGGTTAGCTCACCCATGGTGCTTTTTAGGTCGTTATAGGCATCCACAAAGCTGGTAACGGCTTCACGCACGGCGCGGGTGTCTTGCTCTACGGCAATGGTGCTGCTGCCCTCTTCTTGCAGGTTAAGCGTTACGCCTTGGATAGCGCCTTCCACTTGATTGGTAGGGCTGGTAATCGCGATGCCGTTAACATTTAACGAGGCATCTCGACCCGCTTGAATGACATCAGCCGCTAGAGGGTTGTCAGCACCATCCCATTCAAGGCCAGATACGGAAGCTGCTTCACCGGTTTGGGTAGAGTTCAGCGCTAAACGATACTCTTCACCATCAAAGATAATCGAGGCAGACACACCGCTATCTTCGGTCGCATTTATCGCATCGCGAATATATTCAAGGGAGCTTCCAGCAGCAATCTGCACCGGCACACTTGGCTGGTCATCACCGGCGAACTGTAAGGTTAAGGTACGATCTGTATCAGTGCGAGAAGCTTCAGGATCAGCGACCGAATTTGTCGCGAGCGTGCCAGCGCTCGCCAATCGGTCAACCGTTACGTTGTAGTTGCCGGGCTGCGCTTCACCGTCTGCAGCGGCGGTAACGGCACTACCGCCTACGTTGGTGGAAAGGCTTTCATACAGCGCACTATCGTTTAACGCGGCGGAGGCGCTTTGAAACTGAGCAAGGGAGCTTTGTAGCTGGCCGTAAGCGGAAATTTTGGTTTGCTGGGTTTCCAGTTGACGCTCTATGGGTTCGAGCTTGCCTCGCTCAGCTTCCTGCAGCTGATCCAGTAAGCCGTTCAAGTCTAGCCCAGAGCCAATGCCGAGTGATGAAATGGTAGCCATACAATACCGTCCTTTTTTAAAACGCCCTCTACTATCTTGACGCTGCTTATCTGTTGAATGTCGATCTATAATTTAAAGTTATCGACTATTAAACCCTAAACTTAAACATTAAAGAAAACTTTTAAGCATTCAATAGTTACCGCATGTAAATGACAGCTTAACGCACATCTCGAATGTAGACCTTGGTCTAACACCCTCATTGCTTTATAATGCACTGCAACAAGCCCGTTTTGGTCCTGTTTGCAGGAGAACATTTATGCCTTCCCCGGTGTTTCAGCCCGCACCCCAAGTCGCTACGGCCGCTTACCATGTGCAGCGCAGCCTGCGTCACTGTCTTTCTACCGTTGCCGAGCTGCTTTACGACAGCGGCCACGTACTTGAAACCCTCACTCTGCCCCAGCGCGGCCTTACCCAGCGCGAGCTTAACCAGCTAAGCGCGCAGCATAACCACTGGCAGGCTTGCCAGCAGGTGCTTGAAGAGAGCGGTGCCGCGGAATTTAACGATTACCACCGTTTGGTATTAACGGCTATGGGGCGAGAGATGATGTTCGATATGTTTGGCCAAGGGGCCGCAGACTGCGCGTAGCGCTTGCTGCTTGCCAGTACGTGACACTGGCGGTTTTGAAATCACTGCTTTAAAACCAGTGATTTGAAAAAAGATATTTAAAAATACAAAGCGCCCGCAGGGGCTAGTTGAAGCCAATTACCTGCAGGCGCTTTGCTACGTCGGGGCGTGCTGGATTAACGCAGGCCAAGCATCGATAGAACAAACAGAACTACCACCACTAAACCTACGATGTAAATAATGCTACGCATAACGGCACTCCTTGCTTTTTGCGTTTTAGAGAAATCAAAGGGTTGCTTACCTTAAAGCGAACAATTCAAGCCTAGCAGGCTTTTGATCAATTTGCATAATGCCCCCATCACTTCGTGATTGAACCTCTCCTGTATCTTAGCCTCGAACCTTTGCTTGTTCTTTACCCATCTGCCACCGCTCTTTGCCAAGGTGCTGCTATGCGTTTACCTGTGCTACTGATTTTCTGTGCCGCTATCTCACTGCTTTTTAGCGCTAGCGCAACGGCTGACGCACCTAGTACCAGTGCGCTAGTCACGCTCGACCAGAAAACGGCGGCACTAGACCGTGTGCATGCGGTGGTCGTTGCTCACCAGGGCAGTATTGTTCACGAACTGCATCAGGGTGGCCCGGGCGTCGCTGCACCTACCAATATCAAATCGCTTTCCAAAACCGTGCTGGCGGCCATTACCGGCGCAGCCATTGAGGCGGGAGCGATCGAGTCTACCGAGCAAACCTTGGTGGCGATGTTAGGCTCGCTACCCAACGGCGCTGACCCGCAGGTGAATGAGATTACCGTGGCGCACCTGCTGGCCCAGCAGGCGGGGTTAGAGCGTACTTCCGGCAGCAACTACAGCGCTTGGGTCGCCAGCAACAATTGGGTGAATAACGCACTCTCCCGCCCGTTTGTGGATGAACCCGGTGGGCGCATGCTCTACTCCACGGGCACTAGCCATTTGCTTTCTGCGGCACTCACCCAGGCAAGTGGCGAAACCACTCACGCCCTTGCGCAGCGTTTGCTGGGGGAGCCGCTGAACATTGCGATACCCCCCTGGCTGCGCGACCCCCAGGGCATCTACTTTGGCGGCAATGATATGCAGCTTTCACCCAGGGCGCTTATAGAGATCGGCGAGCTGTATCGTAATGATGGCATGGTCGTCGATGACAGCGGAGTGGGCCAGCGGGTGCTGCCGGAAGGCTGGGTTGAAGACTCGTGGACACCCAGAGGCCAATCCCCATGGACAGGGGATGGTTACGGCTTCGGGTGGTTTATTACGACGCTTGCGGATGTGCCGGTGTATTACGGCAGGGGCTACGGTGGTCAGGCGCTCTATGTCATTCCAGAGCGGGAAATGACCGTGGTGATTACGTCCGACCCAACGCCCCCTTCTCCGGGCGGCCAATTTCACCAGCAGTTAAATGATCTGGTCGTTGAGCTGCTACGTTGAGTTGCTATGTTGAATTGCTATGTTGATCCACTAAGTTGATCTTCGCTGACCGCTGGCGTTTCGCGCGCTATTTGCTCCAGGGCGTCAACTAGATCAGTTAAGCGGGTGGCCTTATCTTGGGCATCACTCATCGGCGGCACACGGCTTTTTTGCCTGCAGCTTGGTACGAATAAAATCACCGTGGCTCACATGTAAAAGGTCTGCCAGCCGACGTATGCGGTGCTCTTCAAGCGGGTCGATACTGCCATCTGCCCAGGCCAGCTGCCACATTAATGCCACCAGCTCGCAGCGCTGGTCGTAGCCGTAGTGCTGCTTAATTAGGCTGACAAACTGGTAGTGATCCACCGCATCATCCACCTCTGCTTCCGCCAGCGCCATTAACTCGGTCACTTCGCTGTCGCTTAGCTGGTAACGGGTGGTTAACATCTGTTTGAGCGCGGCGCGTTCGGCGTCACTTTGGTCATAGTCGGCGCGCATCACTTCGCACAGCAGCGCCGCGGTGGCTAGTTCTAATGTAATGGTTCGATTTTCACGCTGCTCTGGCTCCGCCAGCGCCCGTTGGAAGAAGTTAGTGATAGCAACCAGCACGCTGTTTCTCCTGTTGTAAAACCTTATCTTACGACTTCTACCACCGCAGTTAGTGCCGCGCTACGCACCACAGTCCCCCCGTCAACACTCCAACCTTCACTACTTTCCCCTCACTCCTTACGCTTAGCCAACTGCTCTTTTAGCTGCTTGGGCACTTGCTTGATGATCAGGCGATCTTGATGTTCATCGTACTCGATGCTGGAACCCAGCAGGTGGGAGTCAAAGCTGATGGAAACGCCCCCGGCGCGGCCGGTAAAACGGCGGAACTGGCTGATGGTGCGTTTATCCGGCGGTATCTCCGGGGAAAGGCCGTAGTCGGCGTTGCGGATATGGTCGTAAAACGCTTTGGGCTGCTTTTCGTCTACCAGCCCTGAAAGCTCTTCTAAGGTCATTGGCTCGCCGCGGCGCAGCTGCTCGTTGGCGTAGTCGACTAGCGTGTCGGTTTTTTCCCGGCTGGCCTCGTCATCAAAATCCTCTTTTTCCACGTAGTCGCTGAAGGCTTTCAGCAGCGTACGGGTTTCTGCGGGGGCATCAATGCCCTCTTCCATCCCGAACAGTGCGATTAAGCCATCGGCGAGCTTTTTGCCGCCGCGATCTTTTAAAAACGACACATACTGGGCGCTTTCGGAATCACTCTGCCACTGGGTAAGGTTTACCCGTGCCGCCAGGGTTAGCTGGCGGGTATTGAGCTGGGCGGCGGGCACCGCATGGTGCGTCTCATTAATGCCAATGCCTTCCCGCTGGTGCACCAAGCCTAAAAACAGGGTTTCGGTGTCGCCCTGGCGCAGGTGAGCAACGACCAGGTAGCCACTGACAGAGAGCTGCTCTTGCAGCGTTTGCGCTAGGCGCTCGGCCATGGCGATAGAAAACTGGGTAAAGTCTTGCTCACCGGCCATGTAATCCCGCAGCCAGGCCACCAATGGCCCGGCCTGCTCGCCCTGTTCGGCAAATCGCCCCCACCCTTTAGCTTTGGTGTTGTAGGTGTCGTTTAACGCGTTCACCAGGCTTGTCATCGTTGGATCGTCACTGGCGCTGGGGGTTTCAGCTGGCGGTGCCGTAACGGTTAAGCGCTCGCCATCTAGCGACGGTTCCAGGCGAAGCACGGTGCTTTGCAGTAGCGGCATAAGCGGGAGTTACCTTTTAAGCAGAAAGCGAAGAAACAGAAAACGAATAGCTTAAAACACTAGGGTTTTAAGCGGTAACCGGTGCGGAAAATCCAGGCAATAATGGCAAGGCTGGCGGCTAAGAACAGCAGAATCATCGCCACGCTGGCGCCAAGACTAACGTCGCTAATACCGTAGAAGCTCCAGCGGAAACCACTCACCAAATAGACCACGGGGTTCGCCAGGGTGACGGTTTGCCAAAACGGCGGCAGCATATCAATGGAGTAAAAGCTGCCGCCCAGAAACGTCAGCGGGGTAATCACCAGCAGCGGCACCAGCTGTAGCTTGTCGAAGCCATCGGCCCAGATACCGATGATAAAACCTAGCAAGCTGAACGTGACGGCGGTAAGCACCAGAAAGGTGAGCATCCAGATAGGGTGGGCGATCTCCAGCGGCACAAATAGGCCCGAGGTAGCGAGAATAATCAGCCCCAGAAGAATCGACTTAGACGCCGCAGCCCCCACGTAACCCACCACTATTTCTAAGTAAGAGATAGGTGCCGATAAAATTTCATAAATACTGCCCGAAAACTTGGGAAAGAAAATTCCGAAGGAGGCGTTCGATACGCTCTGGGTGAGCAGCATGAGCATAATAAGCCCTGGCACGATAAAGGCGCCGTAGCTGACCCCATTAATCTCGCTGATGCGCGAGCCAATCGCCGCCCCGAACACCACAAAGTAGAGCGAGGTTGAGATCACCGGCGAGACAATGCTTTGCAGCAGCGTACGCCGGGTGCGCGCCATTTCAGCCATATAAATGGCGCGAACGGGGTAGAGGTTCATGAGCGCTCCTTGACGAGGTCGACGAAAATATCTTCCAGTGAACTCTGCCGGGTGTGTAGGTCTTTAAAGCCAATGCCCTCTTTTTCCAGCTGCGCCAGTAGCGTTGAAATTCCCCGGCCCTCTGGCGGCTCTCCCGGCTGCTCCTCCTTGCGGCTCTCGTAGGTGTACACCAGCTCATAGCCATCCGCTGCTAAGCTGAGCTCTTCTTGGGCAAGGGAGGCAGGCAGCGTGGTAAGCGGCGTGTGCAGGTGTAGCGTTAACTGCTTACTGCCGAGCTTTTTCATTAGCGCCGCTTTCTCTTCCACCAGCACTATTTCACCGCGATTGATGACGCCGATGCGGTCGGCCATCTCTTCGGCTTCTTCGATGTAGTGGGTGGTGAGAATAATCGTAACGCCGTTATCCCTAAGCCCGCGCACAACGTTCCACATATCGCGGCGAAGCTCAACATCTACCCCGGCAGTAGGCTCATCCAGAAATAGAATGCGTGGCTCGTGGGAGAGTGCTTTAGCGATCAGCACCCGGCGCTTCATACCACCGGAGAGCGTCATCAGGCGGTTATTGCGCTTATCCCACAGCGCTAACGACTTAAGCACCTTTTCAATATGATCAGGGTTCGGCGGTTTGCCAAACAGGCCACGGCTAAAACTGACGGTGTTCCACACCGTTTCAAACGCTTCGTTGGTGAGTTCTTGAGGCACTAGGCCGATACGCTCACGGGCTTGGCGGTAATGGCTCACGCTGTCGAAACCATCCACTACCACACTGCCTTCAGTGGGGTTAACGAGCCCGCACACCAGACTGATTAAGGTGGTTTTACCAGCGCCATTAGGGCCTAGCAGGGCAAAAATTTCGCCGCGCTGGATGGTTAAATCCACGCGGGTAAGCGCTTGAAAGCCACCTTCGTAGGTTTTGTTCAAGCCTTCGATGGTAATAATGGGGTCGTTCAAGGCGTGCTCCTCACACCGTGGCGTTGCCACCACGGTGCTTAACGGGCGCTCGGCGCCATTAGCTGCGGCTGGTGATTTCCAACAGGTGGTAACCGAACTGGGTTTGTACCGGTCCGTGTACCTTGTTCACTTCACCGCTGAATACAACCTTGTCGAATTCAGGCACCATTTGGCCGGGGCCAAAGCTACCCAAATCGCCGCCCTGGCGGCCGGAAGGGCAGCTTGAGTGCTCTTTGGCCACGTCCGCAAAATCACGGCCGTTTTCAATCTCTTGTTTCAGTGCGTTGCACTGCTCTTCACTGCTTACCAAAATATGACGGGCGCTAGCACGTGCCATAACAAACTCCTAAATAGACATGAAAACCCAAAGCGGGTCGCCAGTTTATCACGCTGGCACGCGGTTGTAGGCGTTCACATTGGCTTGGTTAAGGGCCAGCCAGGGCGCCACTTTCACGCAGCGCTTCCCCTATGCTTGCCATCGCCCGTTCGTGAGCACTTAGCGCAAGAGGGCCGCGACTACAGACAACAATCACCCACGGCGCCGATTCAGCGCCAACGCGCGAAGCAAGGCCCGCATCGCAACTGCGGCGGTGCTGGGTACCGGTTTTATGGGCAAAGTGGAAGGTGCTGCCCATGCCTTGTTTTAAGCGCTTTTCACCGGAGCGGGTGCGCGCCATGACCGCCAGCAGCAGTTGGCGCTGTTCGGCATTGAGGTCGGCCATCCCCCCGTGGTGCAGGCTGGCTAATACATCGCCAAAGGCACGCAGCGTGCCGCCGTTTTCACCTGTTGCTGCGTAGGCATCAAAAGCGTGGTCGTAGTCGGGCTGCTCAAACGCATTGCGGCTTACACCGAGCGTGCGGGCAAGCGCTGCCGGGCGCTGGTTAACGCTGTGCTCGCGCAGGGCCATAAAGTCTAACCCATCCAGGGAACGGGCATCCGGGTGTAGCTGGCCATACACCCCCTGGCGCACACCCACTAGCTTGCTAATGGGGCCTAACGCCTCAGGATGGCCACCGCTGGCCGCTACCATTGCCCTGGCCCGGGCATTTACTTCATCAAGCCCCACCCGGTTAATCAGCATATCCGACGCGGTGTTATCGCTAACGGTAATCATCTGCTCTAGCAAAAAACGAAGTGTGATCGACGCGCCCGGGTCGTGCCAGTTAACGGGCCCTGCGCCATCTACATAGTCGCTGCGGGCAAGGGTTAACCGCTCATCTAGGGAAAGCGTGCCCGCTTGGCGTTCGGCCAGCACTTGGGCCGCCACCGGCACTTTCACCAGTGATGCCAAATACCACGGCTCATCGGCTCGCCATGAGTAGGCTTCCCCACTTGCCAGGTTCTGTAAATAGACACCCAGCTGCCCACCAAACACCTCCTCGATGGCAGCCACGCGGGCGTTTAAATTAACCTGCCACGCGCTCTGTTTGTCGACTTCATAGTACCAATCAAATTCGTACTCATGAGATTCGTACCCATTAATAACGTTCTCGGCGGCATAGGCAGGCAGCACCATGAATAGCGCAATACCCAGCAAGCCCTGTAATAACTTCAACACTGTCATATTCTCAACACAGGAATGATCTCAACATAGTAATAACCTTAATAAAGTTACCTCTTATTTGTGGCGCGCCACCCAGCGGGTCAGCCAAATCCATAGCGCGGCCCCAAGTATCAACAGTCCGCCTACCCCAAGGGCCTGTGGATAGGTGTAGGTGCCTTGGCCTTCCAACAAAAAACGCAGCACCAGAAAAATCATCACGATGTGAAAAATAAACGCTTTTAGCGCATCGCTGCCGACCACGGTTAACGGCCGTAGTGCTTTAGCAGCCATGGCGCCCCCTGCCAGAGCTAGCCCCAACAGCACCAGCGCGCCCCCTATGCTAAACAGCATAAAGGGCAGCTCAGGCGGGTGCTTACCCGCGTTGCGCGCAACCGCCATCATGGCCCCATACACATCGCCACTGGCCAGTGCCACACCATAAAAAGCAGCCACCATTAGCGCGCCGATACCCATGAGTATAAACACCAAGCGGCGGCGCAAGGCGTGATCGAAGTAGCAACGCAGTACGGCCTCACCCATCAGTAAGCCTGACAAAATTAACGGCGCCCGGCTGAGCTGCCCCCAGGCGTAGTGGTCTTCGTGGTCGACCAGCAGAGCTTTCAGAATATCGTTGCCGCCAAAGCTAACCCCTTGCAGCCACGCGGACAGTGCCGTTAGGCCAACAATAGTGGCTAAACGCCCCCATAGCGGCGCTCGTGCCCAAAATGGCAGTACCAGCGGCACCCATAGCAGAGCGATGGCGTAAAAGCCGAGAATTTCCACCCAAATAGCAAAGCGCTGGTAGAGCAGCGTATCAACGATATCGCTAGGCGCGCTGAAGGGCAGCATTTCCACTATCGTCAGCGCTTTGTACCAAAACCACACCTCGATAGCCCGCACCCAGAGCTTTAGCCGACGCTTAGGCCAGTCATCCCGCTGAGTATGCGATAGAAACGCTACCGCTAACGCGATGCCAAACACCAGGATGAACAGCGATGAGGAGAATTTGGTTAAAAAATGAATAGGCACCATGCCCCACTCGGGCACGTTGCGAATGCCCACCAGCCCGCTAACGGCGTGGCTCATTATCATCAGCCCAATGGCGATGCCTCGGGCAAGATCAATCGCGTCAATCCGCCCTTCCGCCTTGGGAAGCTGTGGCACCTCCTTCCAGTTGAGCACGTGGGTAGTGTCCTTATGGTCGATCATCGTCATGGCTCGTCATCGTCAGCTAACCATAAACTATTTCCGTGAGGCGCCTTTCAACCTAGGCGTTGTACGAAACGTGCCTACGCGCCAAAACAAACCGCCCCCGAAGCCGAAGGCTGCGGGGGCGGTGAATGAGTCGCAAACTAGCGACGCATTTAACGGCTAAGCATTACCGGTTAATTACTCGGTAACTTCTGCCTCGGCAGCAGCGAAAGCCGCTTTCTCTTCTTCGGTGATCTCTTTAATAGAGAGTTTCACCCGGTTGCGGTTGTCGATATCCAACACTTTAACAATCACATCGTCGCCTTCGTTTAAGAAGTCGCGGACGTTGTTAACGCGCTCGGCAACAATTTGCGAAATATGCACCAAGCCATCGGTACCCGGCATGATGTTAACAAACGCGCCGAAGTCAGCGATACGTACCACTTTACCGTTGTACAGCTTGCCGATTTCCGCTTCTGCGGTAATGGCCAGTACGGTATCAATGGCACGCTTCGCCGCGGCTTTATCTTCCGCGTAGATGCGCACGGTGCCATCATCGTCCAGGTCGATAGACGCGCCGGTGTCTTCGCAGATTTTACGAATCGTCGCGCCGCCCTTACCAATGACGTCACGGATCTTATCCGGGGCGATTTTGATGGTGGCCATGGAAGGAGCATTTTCCGACACATCGGTACGGCTCTGGCTGATCACGTCGTTCATCTGCGCCAGAATGCTGATACGCGCATCGTGCGCCTGCTGCAGCGCCTTCTCCATGATCTCTTCGTTGATGCCTTCGATCTTAATGTCCATCTGTAGAGCGGTGACGCCCTCTTCAGAACCGGCAACTTTGAAGTCCATGTCGCCCAGGTGGTCTTCGTCACCCAGGATATCTGTAAGCACGGCGTAGCCGTCTTCGTCTTTCACCAGCCCCATGGCAATACCCGCCACCGGGGCTTTCAGCGGTACACCGGCATCCATCAGCGCAAGCGAAGAGCCACACACCGAGGCCATGGAGCTCGAGCCATTGGATTCAGTAATTTCCGACACCACGCGAATGGTGTAAGGGAAGACGTCTTCAGATGGCAGCATGGCTTGAATACCACGACGCGCCAAACGGCCGTGGCCGATTTCACGGCGCTTCGGGCCACCCATAAAGCCCGCTTCACCTACGCAGTAGGGAGGGAAGTTGTAGTGCAGCATAAAGCGGTCTTTACGCTCACCTTCCAGGGATTCAATGAGCTGCGAATCACGTAGGGTGCCCAAGGTTGCAATCGCAATCGCCTGAGTCTCGCCACGGGTAAACACCGCAGAGCCGTGGGTTTTCGGCAGTACGCCAACTTCAATGGCCAGCGGGCGCACGGTGAAGTTGTCACGGCCATCGATACGCGGCTCGCCTTTTACAACGCGCGAGCGTACAACGCGCTTTTCAAGGCCGGCAAACGCACCTTTCACGTCATCTTTGCTGAATTTGCCTTCCGCTTCTTCACCTTCAACCGCCGCTAGCTGCTCAACAGCGGCGTCTTTAAGTGCTGAAAGCGCGTCTTGGCGGGCCATTTTGTCAGTAATGCGGTACGCATCGCCCACTTTGGCTTCGAACGCTTCGGCCATGACGGTTTTCAGCGCTACATTTTCCGGCGCAGGCTGCCAATCCCAGCGCGGTTTGCCAGCTTCAGCGACCAACTCTTTAATCGCGGTGACGGCAACCTGCATTTCCTGGTGGCCGAACAGCACGGCACCCAGCATTTCGTCTTCGAGCAGTTCTTGGGCTTCTGATTCCACCATGAGGACGGCTTTATCAGTACCCGCTACCACCATGTCCAGCTCGGAAGCAGCCAGCTCTTCAACGGTCGGGTTCAGGAAGTAGCCCTGCTCTTCGTTAAAACCAACCCGTGCACAGCCAATCGGGCCGTTAAACGGCACGCCAGAGATACTCAGCGCTGCTGAGGTGCCCAGCATCGCCGCTACATCCGGATCATGGTTGCGGTCGGTAGAGAGAACGGTACAGATCACCTGCACTTCGTTCATAAACCCTTTGGGGAATAGCGGACGGATCGGGCGGTCGATCAGGCGCGAGGTGAGGGTCTCTTTTTCGGTAGGACGGCCTTCACGCTTGAAGAAGCCACCGGGGATCTTACCAACCGCGTAGGTTTTCTCTTGGTAGTGTACCGAGAGCGGGAAGAAGGGCTGGTTGGGGTTGGCTTCTTTCTTCGCAACCACTGTACACAGTACAACGGTTTCATCCATGGTCACCATTACGGCACCAGTGGCCTGGCGAGCAATACGGCCAGTTTCTAAAGTGACGGTGCTACGACCGTATTGGAACGTTTTTTTTACCGGATTCACGGCGACTTCCTTTAACATTAATATCTACTTGTCTTTTCGCTTGGGTCGTTTTGACTCGTCACCATTCTAGGCGCTGTGGCGCCATACGGCTACCAGAAACAAAAAAACGGGCAGCCCCAAGGGGCTGCCCGTTTCGAATCATTGCCGCTAATGCTTAGCGACGCAGACCTAAACGCTGAATCAGAGACTGATAGCGTTCGAAATCTTTACGCTTCAGGTAGTCCAGCAGCTTACGACGCTGGTTTACCATGCGGATCAGACCACGACGTGAGTGGTGATCCTGCTTGTTGGTTTTGAAGTGGTCCTGCAGGCCATTGATGTTGGCGCTTAGCAGTGCAACCTGAACTTCAGGGGAACCGGTATCGCTATCGCCGCGGCCGTATTCGTTGACGATCTCGGCCTTTTTCTCAGCGGTTAATGCCATCTGTCTCTCCAGTAAGCAATATGCCTAAAATTGAATGGGTGAGACCACGCATATTTGCAGTCTCAGGCGACTCTCTTCTTTCTACTAGCGATCTTTTAACCGCTAGTTTCTAACCGCAGTTTTTAACCACGGTTTCTAACTACTATTTTCGCGCAAACGGCTGCTTCCTTGCAACGCTGTTTACGAGATAGCGACGGTACTTAACAGCCGCTTAGGTGCCACTTCCTGGGCACTTTTTACAACACCAAGGCCGATAAACGTCTCGGCGTAATAAAGTCTTGCCAGCGCATCGGGCGCAAGTGCCTCAATCGCTAAATGAGCGGACTGGCCATGGGCAAGACACCCGTAGGCCGTTTCATCCACGTTTAGCGAAGGCAAATGATCCACCAGCACATCAACAGGCATCAGCTCAGCCTCACGGTTGGCTTGGCTTGCCAGCGCTTCAAGGCTTTCCAACGTCCACATCGCGTCGCTGGTAAACGGCCCGGTTTTGAGCCTTCTCAGCTGACTAATATGGGCGCCGCAGCCCAACGCTTGGCCAATATCTTCGGCCAAGGTGCGAATATAGGTGCCTTTGCTACAGCTGACCTCAAGCTCGAAGGCCGTGCCCTCAAACTCAAGCAGCCGCGCATCATACACGCTTACCCGCCGTGCTGCACGCTCTACGTGCTTGCCCTCTCGGGCCAACTCGTAAAGCTTTTTACCCTGATGCTTTAGGGCCGAGTACATCGGCGGGACTTGCTCAATCTCGCCGCGAAAACGCGTCAAGACCGCTTCAACATCCTGCTCGGTGAGGCTTGGCACCTCGCGCCGTTCGATGACTGTGCCTTCGGCATCGCCGGTGTCGGTGATCACCCCGAGCTCAACTCGGGTGCGATACATCTTGTCGGCCTCCAGCAGGTGCGCGGAAAACTTAGTGGCCTCACCCAAGCAAATGGGCAACAAGCCCGTTGCCATGGGGTCCAGCGTGCCGGTATGCCCGGCTTTCTGCGCCTCAAACAGACGGCGCACTCGCTGTAGCGCGTGGTTGCTGGAAATGCCCTTGGGCTTATCCAGCAGCAAAACGCCATTGACCGGTAATCCGCGACGGCGACGTGCCATTAGCGCGTCTCCTCACCATTGTTGCTATCACTATTGCCGTTGTCACTTTCGCCCTCTTCATCCTGCTGGCGGGCACGGTCGGTTGAGACCGCTTCGGCAATCAGCGATGAGAGGTGCTGGCCACGGAAGACACTTTCATCATAGTGAAAGCGTAGTTCAGGTACGTGGCGTAGCTTGATACGCTTGGCAATTTGGCTTCTTAGAAAGCCTGCGGCACGCTTCAGTACCTGCAGATTCTCTTTGATACGCTCAGGGTCCTGCTCACCCAGCAGGGTGACATAGATATCTGCGTAACCCAGGTCACGGCTGACGGTCGCGCCGCTCACCGTAATCATGCCTAAGCGCGGGTCTTTTACTTCGCGTTGAATAAGTACCGCCAGCTCCTTTTGGAGCTGGTCGGCTACTCGGTCGGTACGCTTAAATTCGCGCATGATTGCTCCTCGCGGCCTTAGAGGCTGCGCTCGACCTTCACTTGGTCAAAGACTTCGATCTTGTCGCCGACCTGGACATCGTTGTAGTTCTTCACGCCGATGCCACACTCAATGCCGTTACGTACTTCTTGAACGTCATCTTTGAAGCGGCGCAGCGATTCGAGCTCGCCTTCGTAAATCACTACGTCATCGCGCAATACACGAATCTTCTTATTACGGTGTACGCTGCCTTCCACCACCATACAGCCGGCAATCGCACCAATCTTCGGTGCACGGAAGACGTCGCGTACTTCAGCAATACCAACGATTTCTTCTTTCCACTCAGGTGCGAGCATACCGCTCATCGCCTGCTTGACCTCGTCGATCAGCTGGTAGATGACGCTGTAGTAGCGCAGATCCAAGCCTTCACGTTCGATGATCTCGCGGGCAGCAGCGTCGGCACGGACGTTAAAGCCAACCACGATAGCCTCAGAGGCAAGCGCCAAGTTGGCATCGGTACCGGTGATGCCACCAACACCCGAGGAGACCACAGCCACTTCAACTTCACCGGTGGAGAGCTCTTCCAGGGCGCCTTTGATAGCTTCCAGCGAACCTTGTACGTCGGCTTTGAGGACGATGTTGACCTTGGCCACTTCGTCTTGGCCCATCTGGCTGAACATGTTCTCCAGCTTGGCCTTCTGCTGACGTGCCAGGCGCACTTCGCGATATTTGCCTTGACGGAAGTTAGCGACTTCACGAGCTTTCTTCTCGTCGGCGACAACCATGAAGTCATCACCGGCATCCGGCGTACCGCCCAAGCCTTGAATCTCTACCGGCATGGCGGGGCCAACCGAATCAACTTGCTGAGCAAGTTCATTGGTCAGCGCACGAACGCGGCCGTAATGCAGGCCAGCCAGGACGATATCGCCCTTTTTCAGCGTACCGTTTTGAACCAGTACGGTAGCGACCGGACCACGACCTTTATCAAGGCGTGACTCAACCACAACGCCTTTACCCGGCGCGGAAGGCACGGCTTTTAGCTCAAGCACTTCAGAGGCCAGCTGGATCGCTTCCAGCAGCTCTTCCATACCTTCACCGGTCTTAGCAGAGACGTGAACAAACTGGGTGTCACCGCCCCACTCTTCAGAGATAACGCCGTGCTGGGAAAGCTCATTCTTGATGCGATCCAGATCGATGCCCTGCTTATCGATCTTGTTCACCGCTACTACTAACGGTACTTCAGCAGCTTTGGAGTGTTCAATCGCTTCAATGGTCTGGGGCATCACGCCGTCGTCGGCGGCCACCACTAGGATAACGACGTCGGTTGCCTTGGCACCACGGGCACGCATGGCGGTAAACGCCGCGTGACCCGGGGTATCCAAGAAGGTCACGCCACCGTGGTTATCTTCTACGTGGTAAGCACCAATGTGCTGGGTAATACCGCCCGCTTCACCCGTGGCCACTTTCGCTTTACGAATGTAATCGAGCAGCGAGGTTTTACCGTGGTCAACGTGGCCCATAACGGTCACCACCGGTGAACGGGTGATCTCTTCGCCTTCGTAGGAGATGCCTTCGAGCATTTCCGTTTCCAGCGCGTCATCTTTCACCAGCTTCGGCTTGTGGCCCATCTCTTCCACGACGATAGCCGCTGTATCCTGGTCAATCGTCTGGTTGATGGTGACCGCAGCACCCATGTTGAACATGGCCTTGATCACTTCGTTGGCCTTGATCGACATTTTGTCGGCAAGCTCAGCAACGCTGATTGACTCAGGGATCGAGACTTCACGCACAATCGGCTGGGTCGGCTTCTGGAACGCGTGCTTGCCGTTGCCCGTCTGGTTGCCACTACGACGACCGCCGCGACGCTGCTCGGCACGTTTTACTTTCTTGCCGCCACCGCCACGCTTACGCTCTTCGCGATCACCACGATCATCCTCGTCGTCACGACCTTTCTTCTTCGCAGCCGCTTTTTTGGGCGGTGCGGTACGACGGTCGGTACGGCCCTCTTTCGGCGGCGCCGGCGGCATATCATCAGGTGACGGCGTATCGTCGATTTCAAGATTCGGCACCGCGACATCAGGTGTCGCCGGCGCTTTGGCGGCTCTAGGTCTTGCATCAATCTCTTTTTTACTACGCGCGGCTTCAGCTTCTTTATTACTGCGCGCAGTCGCTTCAGCTACCTGTGCAGCACGAGCTTTCTGTGCGGCGGCTTTTTCCTCTGCTTCACGCGCATCAGAAACCTTGCGCTCAGCTTCGGCTTCCGCCATATCACCTACTAGCTGGCGTGGGCCAGTGTAGCTAGGCTCAGCGGCTTTCGGCTTCTCATTTTCAGCGCTTTTAACGTAGGTTTTTTTCTTACGTACCTGCACTTCAATGGTCTTGCCGCGCTCACCGGTTTTAATACGGCTGCGGGTTTTACGGGTCAGCGTAATGCGGTTTTTGCTTGCATCAACTTCACTGCCACCGTGGCTTTTCTTCAAAAAGCTAAGCAATTTTTGCTTATCTTCTTCAGACACAGCGTCGCCTTCTGAGGCGTGCTGTAAGCCGGCTTCTTTCATCTGTTCCAATAGGCGGGGCACATCACGGCCCACCTTTACTGCAAAATCTTTAACTGTCATATCTGACATAGTGACCCTCCTCAGCCCGTGACCTGTTTACTGTGTGTTCGAATCCGATGCGTTCTCGTCTTCAAACCAGGGCGCACGGGCAGTCATGATCAGTGCCGCTGCGCGCGCTTCGTCCAACTCCTCGATATCGACCAGATCGTCGACAGACTGCTCGGCGAGATCTTCCATGGTGACAATGCCTCGGCTAGCCAGAATGAAGGCCAGGTGGCGCTCCATGCCGTCCATTTCCAGCAGGTCATTTGCTGGCTGGGCACCGTCTAGGGCTTCTTCCGAGGCAATGGCCATCGTCAGCAGCTCGTCTTTCGCGCGTGCACGCAGCTCTTCTACCAATGCTTCATCGAACTCTTCGATTTCCAGCATTTCTTCAAGCGGCACGTAAGCAACTTCTTCTAGGGTGGTAAACCCTTCTTCTACCAACAGGCGGGCAACATCTTCGTCCACTTCTAAGTGCTGAACGAAGGAGTCCACCAAACTATCGATTTCCTGCTCACGCTTAGACTCGGCTTCGTCTTCGGTCATCACATTGATGCGCCAGCCGGTCAGCTCAGAGGCTAAACGTACGTTCTGCCCGCTACGGCCAATGGCCTGAGCGAGATTGTCCTGAGCGACGGCAACGTCCATTGCATGGGCATCTTCGTCAACTAGGATAGACGCCACATCCGCAGGCGCCATGGCGTTAATCACCAACTGCGCCGGGTTATCGTCCCACAGCACGATATCCACACGCTCGTTTTGCAGCTCCGAAGAGACCGCTTGAACGCGTGAACCGCGCATACCCACGCAGGCACCGACCGGGTCGATGCGGCGATCGTTGGTTTTCACGGCAATTTTGGCACGCGAACCTGGGTCCCGGGCCGCGCCTTTAATTTCGATCAGCTGCTCAGCTATTTCCGGCACTTCAATTTTGAATAGCTCAATAATGAAGTCTGGGCTGGTGCGCGACAGCTGAAGCTGAGCGCCGCGAGCCTCTGGATCAACCTTCACCAACAGCGCACGCACTCGCTCGTTCATGCGGTAGCGTTCGCCGTGAATCATTTCGTTGCGGGGCAAGAAGGCCTCGGCGTTTTCGCCCAGGTCGATAATCAGGCCATCGCGGGTAGTCTTTTTGACGATACCGGCAACCAGCTCACCTTCACGATCCGCGTATTGACGTACGACTTCAGCACGTTCGGCCTCGCGCACTTTTTGCACAATGACCTGCTTGGCAGTTTGCGCAGCAATACGACCAAACGCGGCGTTTTCAATTTTATGCTCGACAATATCGCCTAGCTTTAGCGGCGGGTCGCGCTGCTCAGCAATAGTCTCTTTGATTTCGTAATCTGGCGTTTCAAACTCGTCATCTTCGACAACGGTCCAGGTGCGGAAGGTATCGTAATCCCCCGTACGCCGGTCAATGTGTACCCGCACGTTGGCTTCTTCCTGATCAAAGCGCTTACGTGATGCGCTTGCCAACGCGGCTTCTACCGCTTCAAAGATAACATCGCGGGGAACGCCTTTTTCATTCGAGATCGCGTCCACGACCATTAAAATTTCTTTACTCATGCGTATGCCTCGCCAGAAAACCTGTCCTTTTGTGCATCACCCCGGCTACCTGCCGGATGCCGCCACTCGTTTAATCGTCGAACTGCGGGACAACCTGCGCAGAATCGATGCTTTCGATGGGGAAGCAATACTCTTCTCCATCCAGCTGTAGCAGCACTTCATCACCATCAACACCGGCGAGAAGCCCTTGATACTTACGCCGTCCATCAAAAGCAACGCGTAGCTTAAGTGCGACCTGGTGGCCTTGATAACGGATGAAGTGATCCAGGGTATACAAGGGGCGTGCCATGCCGGGGGAAGAAACTTCCAACCGGTATTCACCAGGAATGGGGTCTTCTACATCCATGACGGCACTAACTTGGCGACTAATATCAGCGCAGTCTTGCACGCTGACACCGCTTTCGCGCTCAATATAAATGACTAGCCGCGAGTGCTTACCCTGGGAAATATGGTCGATACCCCATAGTTCAAAGCCCATGGCGGCAACGACAGGTTCGATCAGCGCGTGAAGCGCAGCGTGTTTTGTGGCCACAGACAAAGCTCCTATAGCCGTTGCATCAGGCACCTGGCCAGGAGAGATAAGAGAAGCTAGGCGACTGATTGGCGTTACCCGGAAATGTGTCTCTGGCTACTCGGAGGACATCCGCTCTTGAGACACGCTTGGCTCGCAAAAAGCTTTAACAAAAAGCTATTAAAAAATTTTGTTCGCAAAAACTGTAACAAAAAAGCTACTAACAAAAAGCCCCTTCACAGGAAGGGGCTTTTTGAAAGAAACCTGTAATACCACTTTAGCAACATGCGGCGGATGTCGTTAAGTTGACTTCTCACCATCTCAGTTACTCATCAGTGACCGCAACTGGGATATAACATATTACTAGAAGATGGTAGCGGGGACCGGATTTGAACCGATGACCTTCGGGTTATGAGCCCGACGAGCTACCAGACTGCTCCACCCCGCATCAATCTAGGTCGACGATAATAGACACTTGAACCACTTACGTCAAGAACTCATTTTCAAGAACTTGCTTCAAGTACAATTTTCGTCTCAGGTGCCAACCCCTGCTATCTTTTACAAAAGCGTATTAGGCAAAAACTCTGGGAAGCTGACAAGCCAGCAAAACAGATGGTGCCGAAGGCGGGACTTGAACCCGCACGACCATACGGTCACTACCCCCTCAAGATAGCGTGTCTACCAATTCCACCACTTCGGCATCAGGGGAGGCTAAAGAAAGCGACATCAAGACGTTACTCGCTGCTTTCCTCTAGCACTGGCGCGGTATTATCCATACTTGCAGGCCCGTCGTCAAGCGTTGGAATACTACGCTGCTGCTCGATGAGGCGGGAGTCGGGGATACCGGCTTCCGGGGCTTGGCTCGCCTGGGTCGCAAAGTAAGCGAGCGTCATCGAGGTTACGAAAAAACCTGCCGCTAGCACAGCGGTCGTACGGGATAAGAAATTACCGCTTCCCCGCGAACCAAAAACGGTTTGCGATGCACCGCCACCAAAGGCGGCCCCCGCTTCGGCACCTTTACCCTGCTGAAGCAGGATGAGTACAACCAGGGCGATCGCAATCACCACGTGAACCATAAGAATTGCAACTTGCATGGCGTTATCCTGCTGACTGACAAATGGCGTAGAAATCGTTGGTTTTGAGCGAAGCACCGCCCACTAAACCACCGTCGATATCCGGCTGCGCGAGTAGCTCAGCCGCATTACTTGCGTTCATGCTGCCGCCGTATAGCAGCTTAAGCTGCTCGGCAAGCGAGGTATCAAAACCAGCCTGGTAGGCACGAATACCCGCCATCACCTCTTGGGCCTGTTCAGGAGTGGCGGTGCGCCCAGTGCCAATTGCCCATACGGGCTCATAGGCAATCACGACATGAAGGCGCTGAGCGGGTTCCAAACGGGCCATCACATGACCGACTTGGCGAAGCACAATATCCATCGTACTGCCCGCATCACGCTCTTCCAGGGTTTCGCCAACGCAGAGAATAGGCCTCAGGCCAACATCCAAGGCGGCTACCAAGCGGTCAAACACCTGCTCATCGGTTTCACGATAGAGCTTGCGACGCTCAGAGTGGCCGACCAGCACGTAGCCAACCTCAAACTCTTTCAGCATTCGGCCGCTAATTTCACCCGTATGCGCCCCTGAGTGCTGGGGGTTGAGCGTTTGCGCCCCTAATTGCAGCGGCGTGTTTTTGAACGCATGACGGGCCGCATCCAAATACGGAAATGGCGGTATGATAACAACGTCGATATCTGCAGACAGTGTCGCTGCCGCGAAAGCGTCTCCAAACGCTTGAATCAACGCCGTCGAACCGTTCATTTTCCAGTTACCGGCAATTAATGGCGTGCGCATTGACTATCCTCACTCAAGGTGGAGCGAAATGGTATAGGAGCAGCCTTGTCAAGACAACCGCTGTTACAGGCATAGCGCGGTTTGTTGCGCAGCTTAACTCAGCAGCGCCTGCACTTGATTGGCTAGGTGACCGGCCAGCTTATCCACATCCAGATGGGCACGACCTTCCACCATCACGCGAATAAGCGGCTCGGTGCCCGAAGGCCTGAGCAGCACACGCCCCTGGTCACCCAACTCTTTTTCAAGCGTCGCTACGGCGTGCTGCAAAGGCTCTGACGCCATTACTTCTTTGGCACTAGCGCCCTTTGGCAGCCTAACATTCACCAGCGACTGCGGCACTTTTTCCAAACCCTTTAGCAGCGTGGGTAAGGTTTTTTGTTCACGCATCATCAGCGCTAACACCTGAAGAGCAGAAACAATTCCATCCCCCGTGGACTGCACATGCCCGCAAACAATATGCCCCGAGGACTCGCCACCAAGCTCCCACCCATTCTCAGCCATCATCTCCATCACGAAGCGATCACCGACCTTGGCCCGGGCAAAGGGGATACCCAGCTTTTCCAGCGCCATGGCAAGGCCAAAATTGCTCATGAGCGTTCCCACCACGCCACCTTCTAGCAGCCCTCGCTCATGACGGTCCCGGGCAATCAGATAAAGAATATCGTCGCCATCCACCTCACGACCATCAGCATCGACCAACAGCAAGCGGTCGCCATCTCCATCAAAAGCAATGCCTAAATCCGCCCCCTGCTGAATAACCGCTGCCCGCAGCGCTGCGGGATGAGTAGAGCCTACCTGCTGGTTAATATTTAGCCCGTTAGGGGAGGCCCCGATGACACTCACCTCCGCACCCAGCTCACGGAACACATTGGGCGCAATGTGATACGTCGCGCCATGGGCGCAGTCGAGCACCACTTTCAGTCCGTGCAGGCTTAAGCGATCCGGCAAGGTAGATTTACAAAACTCAATGTAACGTCCCGCGGCATCATCAATCCGCGTTGCTTTTCCCAGCGAAGCCGCCGCTGCCGTGGTTAACGGTGCATCCAGCATTGTTTCAATGCGATCTTCTATCTCATCGGGTAGCTTTTTACCCTCCGCCGAGAAGAACTTAATGCCGTTATCATCAAAGGGATTATGGGACGCGGAAATAACAATACCTGCATCCGCACGGAAGGTGCGAGTTAAGTAGGCGATCCCCGGCGTGGGCATAGGCCCCAAAAGCGAAACATCGACGCCTGCAGCAGAAAGCCCTGCTTCAAGCGCAGATTCAAACATATAGCCTGAGATACGCGTATCTTTCCCAATCAGCACCCGGGTAGGCCCCTTTTCACGGCGCAGCACTTGACCCGCCGCCCAACCTAGCTTGAGCATAAAATCAGCGGTAATCGGTGCCTGCCCAACGGTGCCACGAATACCGTCTGTGCCAAAATAACGTCGTGTCATGCATCAAACTCCTTGTTTAGCGGCGGCTCGCAGCCCTCTTGCAACACTGCCCACGCCATATTAACGGCATCCACCGTTGGGCCTACATCATGAACGCGTACGATATTAGCACCCCGCTCGACCGCCATAGCGGTTAGCGCAAGACCACCTGCCAAACGCTCTTCCACTGGGCGACCCAGCACTTTACCGATCATGCTTTTGCGCGACATACCGACCAACAGTGGCAGCTCTAACGCCTGTAACGCATCCATATATTTGAGCAAGCGTAGATTATGTTCAACGGTTTTGCCGAAGCCAAAGCCGGGATCGAGCAGCAATCGGTTACGGCGCAACCCTGCAGCTTCGCAGGCCGCAACGCGCTCTGCCAAATAGGCCACTACCGCACTTTCAACCGGCTGTTCATAGCGAGGTGACTGCTGCATATTCTGCGGCTCGCCCTGACGGTGCATTAAGCAGACCGGCAGGCCACTACCGATAGCAGCAGCAAGGGCACCTTCTCGCTCTAACGCGCGCACATCATTAATCATACCCGCACCGAGCGCGCTGGCTTGGCGCATGACCGCTGGACTGCTGGTATCGACCGACACCAACGCGTCCAACTCTCGCACTAGCGCTTCCACAACAGGGGACACACGATCTAGCTCTTCTTGCTCAGAGACAGCTGGCGCACCAGGACGCGTTGACTCGCCCCCCACATCAATCATCACCGCCCCTTCGGCGAGCATGCGCTCCGCATGGCGCAGCGCATCGTCCAGGGCGACGTGCTGCCCCCCATCGGAAAACGAATCGGGAGTCACATTGAGAATACCCATTACTCGGGGAAACGAGAGATCTAGCAAGTGGCGCCCACAGCGCAGGTGAAAGGCGCTGTCCGCTGCCTGTAAAGATGATGAAGAGTCAACTGTCGATTTCATGCGGCGGCCTGATTAAAAAGAGAACATTGCTGCGTGATGACCACAGCATAACAAAAAGGCGCCCCATAATGGGACGCCTTTGCTAACACTGCTTAAGGTACTTACGACCCAGCAGGACCACCTAACGGATCTGAAGGGCGGCGACGGGGTTCGTCGTCATCTTCTTCACCATCATCCTTGGATGGCGTGCCGTCTACCGGCTCTTCAGCACTGGCTTCTGGCTTGTCATCATTGACGGGCATACCGCCACCAGATGAATCACCATCGTCCCAGCCTTCCGGTGGACGCGGGTCGCGACCTTCCATGATGTCTTTCAGCTGCGTGGCGTCAATGGTTTCAAACTTCATCAGCGCTTCAGCCATGGCGTCCAGCTTGTCGCGGTTGTCGTTCAGAATCTGCCGCGCTTGCTCGTAGCACTCGTCGATAATCTTGCGGACTTCTTTATCAAGACGCGTGGTCGTTTCGCCAGACTTTAGCTTGCCGCCTTGACCAGGGCCACCGAGGAACTGGTGAGACTCATCCTCGTCGTACATGATCGGTCCCATTGCATCCGAAAGCCCCCACTTAGCCACCATGTTGTGAGCAAGCTCGGTTGCACGCTTAATGTCGTTCGAAGCACCCGTAGTCACACCATTGGGGCCTAACGTCATCTCTTCGGCGATACGGCCACCAAACAGCGAACAAATCTGACCGAGAATTTGCTGACGCGAGAGGCTATAGCGATCTTCTTCCGGCAAGAACATTGTCACGCCCAGCGCACGACCACGCGGGATGATAGTCACCTTGTAGACCGGGTCATGCCCTGGCACGACCAAACCGATAATAGCGTGACCTGATTCGTGGTAGGCCGTATTGAGCTTCTCTTTATCGGTCATGACCATGGATTTGCGCTCGGCGCCCATCATGATCTTGTCTTTGGCAAGCTCTAGCTCTTCCATAGCCACTAGGCGCTTGTTACGACGGGCAGCAAATAGCGCCGCTTCGTTAACCAAATTGGCTAAGTCAGCACCGGAGAAACCGGGGGTACCACGGGCGATCAATTGCGGTTTAACGTCGTCGGCCAACGGCACTTTGCGCAGGTGAACACCCAAAATGTGCTCACGGCCACGGATATCAGGCAAACCAACAGTTACCTGGCGGTCAAAGCGACCTGGGCGCATTAACGCGGGGTCAAGTACGTCAGGACGGTTAGTGGCCGCAATAACAATGATGCCTTCGTTCGCCTCGAAACCGTCCATCTCAACCAATAGCTGGTTTAGGGTCTGCTCGCGCTCATCATTACCGCCGCCCATCCCAGTACCGCGTGAACGACCAACGGCATCGATCTCATCGATAAAGATAATGCAGGGCGCCTGCTTTTTAGCCTGTTCGAACATGTCGCGTACACGGGAAGCACCCACACCCACGAACATCTCAACAAAGTCAGAACCCGAAATAGAGAAGAATGGCACTTTCGCTTCGCCGGCAATCGACTTAGCCAGCAGCGTTTTACCGGTACCCGGCGGGCCAACCATCAACACGCCGCGGGGGATAGTGCCACCCAAGCGCTGGAACTTCGTGGGATCGCGTAGGAAGTCGACCAGCTCTTCGACTTCTTCCTTCGCTTCATCACAGCCTGCAACATCAGCAAAGGTAGTTTTAATCTGGTCTTGCGAGAGCAGTTTTGCCTTCGATTTGCCAAAGCTCATCGGGCCGCCTTTACCGCCCCCAGCACCACCCTGCATTTGGCGCATAAAGAACATAAAGATGGCTAGAATCAACAGAATCGGGAAGCTGGCGACCAGCAGGCGCACCCAAATGCTTTGCTGCTCGGGCTCTTTACCGACAACCGTTACGTTGTTGCTCAACAGATCGTCCATCAGCTTAGGATCTTCTGCCGCAGGGCGAATGGTTTGGAACTGTGTACCATCCGTGCGCTCACCCGTGATGGTATAGCCATCAATAGTGACACTACGCACCTGCTGATTTTGCACCTGCTGCACAAACTGAGAGTAGTTAGTGGCTTGCGGTGCACTTTCCGTACTGAAATTGTTGAACACTGTCAGTAGAACGGCCGCGATGACCAACCACAGAATCAGGTTCTTCGCCATATCATTCAAGGGGCTACCCTCATTACAAGAATCCGTCAGTTAACCGCTAATACTCAGACCTTACACTAGAGCTTAACGTTCAACCATTGCCAAAGCGCATATGGCTTTGGGCCATCTGTGTCACGCTCGTCCAAGATGCCTAATGTGACACATGTTCCGCCTGCCTGTCTGGCAATTGCGGCGATAAAACTTAGCTATTACGGTGAATCAGGTCTATTGAGCTACCTAGCTACCGGTTAACTGTGCCTAACGCAGCATGCAGCTGGTCAAAAAAACAGTACGGCACCCAAAGCGCGCTATCAATAGCCCGCAGCCAGCTATCGCTAGCCACGAAACCCTTCTGCCAGAAAATAGACTTCACGGGAGCGCGCCCGGGAGGCATCAGGCTTACGTGTTACCACCCGATTAAAACTACCGCGCAACGCTTTCAAGTAAGCGTCAAACCCTTCGCCTTGAAACACCTTAGCCAAAAAGCGTCCCCCAGGGGGTAACGTTTCCCGGGCAAGCTCTAGCGCTAATTCTACCAGATACATAGCTTGAGGCTGGTCAATTGCTGCCATACCGCTCATATTGGGGGCCATGTCCGACATAACAAGGTCTACTGGGCGATTTCCTAAACGCTCAAGAATCGCGTTTAGCACGCGCTCTTCGGTAAAATCACCCTGGATGAAGTCAACCCCCGCGAGTGCATCCATCTCCAGTATATCGGAGGCGATGACCACACCCTCTGGCCCCACCTTCTCTGCGGCTATTTGACTCCACCCGCCGGGTGCTGCCCCTAAATCAATCACCGTCATGCCGGCACGAAAAAGCTTATCCTTTTCATCCATCTCCAGCAGCTTATAACTCGCCCGCGAGCGATAGCCGTCTTGCCAGCTCTGCTTAACGTACTGGTCGTCAAAATGTTCCTTCTTCCAGTTATTGCTGGTCTTGCTCACTGAATGTTTACGACTTGGGGGCTTTTGCTGCATGTGGGAATCTAACACTGATATAAGAGATGGGCGCATTTACGCGATTGCTTTCACTTAGCGGCATTTCACCGTAAGATGGAACGTTAAGCGCTAACCGGGATACCGCAAGATACCATGAGCTTGTCACAGGCACAAAAGAAAGCATTTCGTAGCATTGGCCACCACCTGAACCCGGTGGTCACCGTTTCTGAGAACGGCGTCTCCGAAAACCTGCTCGCAGAACTCAGCCGCGCGCTCAATGATCACGAGCTGATTAAAGTGAAGCTTGCCCTGCCCGAGCGCGACGACCGCGCCGCAATGGTCAACGAGCTACTGGCCAACAGTAAGGCCGAACTGGTGCAAACCATCGGTAAAATGGCGCTACTTTATCGCCGCAACCCAAAGGCCAACCCGAAGCTCTCTAACGTTGTGCGCTTTGAGAGCCACCACGGTCGGCACTAGATCCTGCTCCACGTCTAAAAGCGACGAGCAGCGCTAACATCGTAAGCGATGCAAAAAGCCCGAGGCATTAACTGCTTCGGGCTTTTTTTAGAACGTCATTAGGCTACCAAAGCGCGGACGCGATTAGCGCCCGCGAGTGGCGACGAACTAGAGGTGCTCTACGCTCTCAATTTCGTACTCAACATCACCACCGGGGGTTTTCACCGCGACGATGTCGCCCTCTTCTTTGCCGATCATCGCACGGGCAATGGGTGACGTTACTGAAATGCGACCCTCTTTAATGTTGGCCTCATCTTCACCCACGATACGATAGGTTACGCTGGCATCGCTATCCAGATTCAGCAGCGAGACGGTTACACCAAAAATCACCTTACCCGTTCTCGGCAGCTTCGTAACATCAATCACTTGAGCAACAGAGAGCTTGCTCTCAATTTCCTGAATACGCCCTTCGATAAACCCCTGCTGCTCGCGAGCGGCGTGATACTCGGCGTTCTCTTTAAGGTCGCCGTGTTCACGCGCCTCTGCGATAGCGGCAATCACTTGAGGGCGTGCCTCGCCCTTCAAATGAGCAAGCTCATCACGGAGGCTCTTTTCTCCCGCTACCGTCATCGGGACCTTGTTCATTGCGTTGCTCCTGCATGCAGATCCTGAAGGCGCCGCACCGTAATCTCCCTACCGTACTCAAGCGCCATGCAAACAGCATTAGCGCCCGCCAAGGTGGTCGCATAGGGCACCTTGCGCGAGAGAGCAGTACGGCGAATTACCGAAGAGTCGTTAATAGCCTGACGACCTTCCGTAGTGTTCACAATGTAGGCGATTTCGTCGTTCTTGAGCAGATCGACGATATGGGGACGGCCTTCGTAGACTTTATTGACGTGCTCTACGTCGAGCCCGGCAGCTTCAAGCGCCGCTGCCGTGCCACGCGTTGCACATAGTGTGAAGCCCAATGTTAGCAGAGAACGCGCAACTTCGATAATCCCCTGCTTGTCCGGCTCGCGCACCGACAGGAATGCTTTACGCTCGCCATCCAGCGCAGGAATCGCTTCACCCGCGCCCAACTGTGCCTTGAAGAAGGCTTCGGCAAAGGTGTCGCCAGACCCCATCACTTCACCGGTAGACTTCATTTCTGGTGAGAGGATCGGGTCTACGCCCTGGAACTTGTTGAACGGGAAGACCGCTTCTTTGACGCTATAAAAATGCGGGATAATTTCGCGCTCAAAACCCTGCTCGGCGAGCGTTTTACCGGCCATGCAACGTGCGGCAATTTGCGCAAGCGACGTGCCGATGCACTTAGACACAAACGGCACGGTACGCGAGGCGCGGGGGTTCACCTCAATCACGTAGATCTCACCATCCTGCCACGCGAGCTGCACGTTCATTAAGCCTTTAACACCTAGCTCCACGGCCATCTGCTTCACTTGGTCACGCATTTCATCCTGCACATCGGCAGGCAGCGAGTAAGGTGGCAACGCACAGGCAGAGTCACCGGAGTGAACGCCTGCTTGCTCAACGTGCTGCATAATGCCGCCGATCACCACTTGCTGACCGTCTGAAACGGCATCGATATCGACCTCTACCGCCGCGCTCAGGAAGTGGTCAAGCAGCACCGGCGAGTCATTAGAGACTTTCACCGCATGGGTCATGTAGTTTTCAAGTTCGGAGGCGTCGTAGACGATCTCCATCGCACGGCCACCCAGTACGTAGCTCGGGCGAACCACGAGCGGATAGCCAATCACTTCTGCCTTAGAAAATGCTTCTTCAAAGCTACGCGCCGTCGCATTAGGCGGCTGTTTCAGCCCAAGCTTGTCGATCATCACCTGGAAGCGCTCACGGTCCTCAGCGCGGTCGATGGCGTCCGGCGTGGTGCCGATGATCGGCACGCCTGCGGCTTCCAGCTCACGGGCCAGTTTCAGCGGTGTTTGACCACCAAACTGCACAATCACGCCTACCGGTTTCTCTTTATCGGCAATTTCCAGCACGTCTTCCAGCGTTACCGGCTCAAAGTAGAGACGATCCGAGGTGTCGTAATCGGTAGATACGGTTTCCGGGTTGCAGTTGACCATGATGGTTTCGTAGCCATCGTCGCGCATAGCGAAAGCGGCGTGAACACAGCAGTAGTCGAACTCGATACCCTGGCCGATGCGGTTGGGGCCACCGCCAAGTACCATAATTTTCTGGCGATCCGACACATCCGCCTCGCACTCCTCTTCATAGGTGGAGTACATGTAGGCGGTGTCAGACGCAAATTCCGCAGCACAGGTATCAACGCGCTTATAAACCGGGCGAATACCGGCGGCCTGACGGGTTTTGCGGAACTCTTTTTCCGACACGCCAAGCAGTTTTGCCAGGCGCGCATCGCCGAAGCCTTTGCGCTTGAGCTGGTAAAGCTCGCGGGCAGAGAAGTCAGCAAGCGTGCGCTTGGCAACGGCGTTTTCAGTCAGCACTAAGTCTTCCAGCTGCACCAGGAACCACGGGTCGATATTGGTCAGCGCAAATACGTCCTCAACGCTCATACCTGAGCGCATGGCGTCCGCAATGTAGAAAATGCGCTCGGCACCGGCGGCTTGAAGCTCACCCTGAATGACCGACATGTTATCCGGTGTAAAATCGGTGATGATCGGATCAAGGCCATCGTTACCGGTTTCCAGGCCGCGCAGGGCTTTCTGCAGTGACTCTTGGAAAGTCCGGCCAATCGCCATCACCTCACCCACCGACTTCATCTGGGTGGTCAGACGGTCATTGGCCTGGGGGAATTTTTCAAACGTGAAACGTGGAATTTTGGTTACCACGTAATCAATCGAGGGCTCAAACGACGCGGGCGTGCGGCCACCGGTGATGTCGTTTTGCAGCTCATCTAACGTATAGCCCACGGCCAGCTTGGCGGCGATTTTGGCAATCGGGAAGCCCGTCGCCTTAGACGCCAGCGCCGAGGAGCGGGATACCCGCGGGTTCATCTCGATAACCACCAAGCGGCCGGTTTTCGGATCCATACCGAACTGGACGTTGGAGCCGCCGGTTTCCACACCAATCTCACGCAGTACCGCGAGGCTGGCGTCACGCATGATCTGGTACTCTTTATCCGTCAGCGTTTGCGCAGGCGCAACGGTAATGGAGTCACCGGTGTGAACGCCCATAGGGTCGAAGTTTTCAATCGCACAGACGATGATGCAGTTGTCGTTGCGGTCGCGCACCACTTCCATCTCGTACTCTTTCCACCCCAGCAGCGACTCATCAATCAGCAGCTCGTGGTTGTTGGAAAGCTCGAAACCGCGCATACAGATCTCTTCGAACTCTTCCTTGTTATACGCCACGCCGCCGCCGGAGCCGCCCATGGTGTAGGAAGGGCGAATAATGGTCGGGAAGCCCAGCTCAGCCTGAATCTCCCAGGCTTCATCCATGCTGTGCGCGACTTTCGCTTTCGGGCACTCTAAACCAATACGCTTCATGGCCTGATCGAACAGATCGCGGTCTTCGGCCATGTTAATCGCATCGGCGTTGGCACCGATCATCTCGACATTGTACTTTTCCAGCACGCCGTGCTTTTCAAGCTCAAGCGCACAGTTAAGCGCCGTCTGACCACCCATGGTGGGCAAAATAGCGTCGGGACGCTCGGCTTCAATAATCTTTTCCACCGCCTGCCAGGTGATTGGCTCGATGTACGTGGCATCGGCCATGGCGGGGTCGGTCATAATGGTAGCGGGGTTGGAGTTAACCAACACAACCCGGTACCCCTCCTCGCGCAGCGCCTTACACGCCTGAGCACCGGAGTAGTCGAACTCGCAGGCCTGGCCGATAACGATCGGACCAGCGCCAATAATAAGAATGCTGTTGATATCAGTACGCTTTGGCATAACGGTTCCCGCAAAAAAGTGGTGACGATGAGCAACAAAAACGGCGTAACGTTGGCAGCGCTGCGTTAGCGACGCGCTTTCATCATGGCGATAAAGCGATCAAACAGCGGCGCTACATCGCGCGGCCCGGGGCTCGCTTCCGGGTGTCCTTGAAAGCTAAACGCCGGGCGGTCAGTGCGCTCAATGCCTTGCAGGGTGCCGTCAAACAGCGAGCGATGCGTTGCCCGCACGTTACTGGGCAGCGTTGCCTCATCGGCGGCAAAGCCGTGGTTTTGGCTAGTGATCATTACCGTGCCGGACGCTAAGTCTTGCACCGGGTGGTTAGCACCATGGTGACCGTGGCTCATCTTGAGTGTCTTCGCGCCGGAGGCCAGTGCCAGCAGTTGGTGGCCAAGGCAGATACCAAATACCGGCGTGTCGGTTTCCAGCACCTCTTGAATGGCTTTGATCGCGTAATCGCAGGGCTCAGGATCCCCGGGGCCGTTGGCTAGGAAAACACCGTCCGGGTTCATCGCCAATACCTCGGCGGCTGGCGTTTGCGCCGGCACAACCGTCAGGCGGCAGCCGCGAGCGGCCAGCATGCGCAGGATGTTAAATTTAACGCCGTAATCAAACGCCACCACGTGATAAGGACGCTCGCGCTTAGTCATGTCGGCGTAGCCCTCACCCAAAGTCCACTCGCCCTCTGACCACTCGTAAGCTTCTTTACACGAGACTTCTTTAGCCAGGTCCATGCCTTTCAACCCAGGAAACGCCTTCGCCGCCGCCAGCGCCCGCTCAACCGCATCGCTGCCCTCTGCATCCGCCCCTGCCAAAATCGCGCCGTTTTGCGCACCCTTATCGCGCAGAATGCGCGTTAACCGGCGAGTGTCGATGTCGGCAATGCCCAGTATGTTTTGGCTTTTCAGATAATCCGAGAGGCTTTGCTCCGAACGGAAGCTACTCGCCATAAGCGGTAGATCGCGAATCACCAGGCCCGCTGCTGCAATAGACGCGGATTCCACATCTTCGGAATTAATGCCGGTATTGCCAATATGCGGGTAGGTGAGCGTAACGATTTGACGGGTATAAGAGGGGTCGGTGAGGATTTCTTGATAGCCGGTCATGGCTGTATTGAACACCACCTCACCGCTTGTGACGCCATCCGCGCCAATCGCTGTACCGTGAAATACGCTGCCATCTTCTAAGGCCAATATCGCGGGTTTGCTCAATGCGGGGTTATTCAAAACAAGTTCTCCCATGCTGGTGGGAGCCTGTGGGCGCAGGCTCGGCGATCCGGTTACGGCGTTTTTATAAGCAAACGTCGGGTCGTAAAAAAGCGGGACGAAGCCGATAATAAAAAAATCGGTTTCATCCCGCTTGTTGTTCTCTTCCACGGCGAGTTGCCATGGCGCAGCGTTTGGCTGACTATTTTTTCTAACCTAAGGCCAGTGCAACAAGCGCGGTGCTTTTTTACAGAGCATTCTCTACAGATGTTCGTTCACTGCAGATATGCTGCTGTTTTTTGCAGCCACTGGGCCAAAATTTTTGGAATGTTACAGGAATTTCTGGCCAAAAACTACCCCTGAATAGCAGAGGTGTTTAGCGATAGTTCGCTGTTTAAAACATTCGCTACCGCCTACTCCAGCCCCAACACATCCTGCATATCGTAACGGCCCACCTCTTTACCCGCGACCCAGCGTGCGGCGCGCACCGCACCTTTGGCAAAGGTCATGCGGCTGGAGGCTTTATGGGTAATTTCGATGCGTTCGCCTTCGGTGGCAAACATCACCGTGTGCTCGCCGACAATATCCCCCGCGCGCACGGTGGCAAAGCCGATCTCTTTATCAGTACGCGGGCCGCACTGCCCTACCCGCTCATATACACCGTGCTCTTTGAGGGTCCGGCCAATACTTTCCGCGACCACTTCGCCCATTTTGATCGCCGTACCTGAGGGCGCATCAACTTTATGGCGGTGGTGAGCTTCGATAACTTCAATATCGTAGCCTTCATCACCCAGCGCCTTAGCTGCCGTTTCCAAAAGCTTCAGGGTCAGGTTAACGCCGACGCTCATGTTCGGCGCGAACACCATGGCCACTTTATCGCGGTAGCTATCAAGCTGGGCCAGCTCATCATCGCTCATGCCGGTTGTGCCAATCACAATGCGTTTGTCGTGCTCGGCGCAGAAAGCCAAATTGGCCAGCGTTACCTGGGGCGCGGTGAAGTCGATCAGTACATCAAAGTCGTCCAAAATCGCACTTAATGACTCCACCGCTGCCACACCGCGCTTGCCAACGCCCGCCAGTTCGCCAATATCCGCACCGACCAGGGAGCTGCCCGGCTCAACGATTCCGCCTGCTAGCGAGGCTTTAGCCTCTTGCTCAACCGCGTTTACTAACGTGCGGCCCATACGGCCAGCCACGCCTACAATGGCAATTCGGGTCATGACAACTCCTGCGCATGCGCCGTTCGGCATCACGCGTTAGATAAAAATAAGGACAAAAAAGTGGCTCTGATTATAACAGACCGCCCCCTTAGTTTTCCCAGACGATTTCCAGCGGCTCGTCTTTCGCCATGCGCACTAAGTGGCTCTCCACCACGCCTTCTAACTGATCGAGGTGCTCCTCCTCCAGCGTTTCAATGGACACCAGCAGCCGTTCAGGCTCGGCGTAGATTAAGCAGGTGCCCGTCTCGAAGGTAATCGTGGCTTGCTGGTCGCCTTGCTCGACGACGAACGTATGCGCCCAGTGTTGGCAGAGACGGCTCATCAACCGCTCACCAAAGGGGGTCGCAATTTCAGTACGGGATAAAGGCATCGGAGTCTCTCCATGTAGGTAGCGAGTAAGTACCCACTAGCCTAATCCGCGTATTGATAAGAGCCAAGCGGACAATGAGCACTTATTACAACGATGCGTTCACTTAGCAACAGTCCACAAAAAACCAGCACCCAATGGATGCTGGTTTTTAGCGTTGCTACACAAACTGCATGAAATAGATAAAGATTCTTACGGCTTCATCTCTTCAAAGAACTTCTTCACACTGTCGAAGAAACCTGTCTTCTTCGGCGAGTGACTGTGGCTGTTGCTGCCATCGAAGCTCTTTTGCAGCTGGCGAAGCAGGTCTTTCTGCTCGTCATTGAGGTTGACGGGCGTCTCCAGCACTACTTTGCACAGCAGGTCGCCGGGGGCGCCGCCACGTACCGGCTTCACGCCTTTGCCACGCAGGCGGAAGAGTTTGCCGGTTTGGGTTTCCGGCGGGATCTTCAGCTTCACGCGGCCATCTAGCGTCGGCACTTCAAGCTCACCACCCAGCGAGGCATCCACAAAGTTGATCGGCACGTCGCACTGCAGGTGCTTACCGTCGCGCTTGAAGATGTGGTGCGGCTTAATGGCAACCTGAACGTACAGATCACCCGGTGGGCCACCGTTAACGCCGCTTTCGCCTTCGCCATTAAGACGAATACGATCCCCGGTGTCCACGCCCGGCGGTATCTTCACCGAGAGGGTGCGGGTTTCGCGAACGCGACCTTCGCCGTTACATTTATGGCACGGCACCTTAATGTGCTGGCCACTGCCGTGACAGGTCGGGCAGGTTTGCTGAACCGCAAAGAAGCCCTGCTGCATACGTACCTGACCATGACCATGGCAGGTGGGGCAGGTTTCTTTACTGGAACCTGGCTCAGCGCCACCACCATCGCAGCGGTCACACTCGATATGGCGCGGCACTCGGATGTCTACCGTGGTACCGGCCACCGCACTCTCTAGATCAAGCTCTAGGTTGTAGCGTAGGTCGGACCCTCGGGCTGGTGCGTTGGGGCCACGGCGACGGCCACCGCCGCCACCAAAGATATCGCCAAACACATCACCGAAGATGTCGCCGAAGTCACCAGCGCCACCGCCGAAACCACCGCCACCAAAGCCGCCGCCCTGGCCATCCACACCGGCATGACCAAACTGGTCGTAGGCCGCGCGCTTTTCGCCATCGCTTAGGATTTCGTACGCTTCAGACACTTCACGGAATTTTTCCGCTGCAGTGTTATCGTCCGGGTTTCGATCGGGGTGGAATTTTTGCGCCAGACGGCGATAGGCTTTTTTGATCTCTTTCTGATCAGCCCCTTTTTCGACACCCAGGACTTCGTAATAATCGCGTTTGGACATGGGTCCTACGCCTCCTGGTTAGCTACGCACTTAATAGGCGTCTCGGCCTTGGAAACAGCAACGCGGGAGTTGCCTCCCGCGTCACCACTTTCCTTGGCAGAAAGAGGTTAATTACTGCTTTTTCTGATCGTCGTTGACTTCTTCGTACTCGGCGTCAACCACATCGTCGTCCTGCTTGGCATTAGCACTTTCAGCGCCTTCACCCTCAGCCTGCTGGGCAGCTTCTGCCTGTTCGGCGTACATCTTCTGCGCCAGCTTGCCCGAAGCTTCGGTCAGGGCATCCAGTTTCTTCTGAATGTTGTCCTGATCGTCAGTTTTGAGCGCTTCTTCCAACTCAGCGATCGCGGTCTCGATGGCCTGCTTCTCGTCATCAGTCGCTTTATCGCCTGCTTCCTGGACGGTTTTGCGCGTGGCGTGAATCATGCCATCGGCTTGGTTACGCAGCTGTACCAGCGCTTCGAACTTTTTATCTTCGTCAGCGTGGGCTTCAGCGTCGCGCACCATCTGCTCGATCTCTTCATCAGTCAGACCACTAGAGGCCTTAATGACGATCGACTGCTCTTTATTGGTCGCCTTGTCTTTGGCTGACACGTTCAGAATACCGTTGGCATCCAGGTCGAAGGCTACTTCAATTTGCGGCACGCCGCGCGGTGCTGGCGGAATGTCGGCGAGATCAAAACGACCCAGCGACTTATTCTGCGACACTTGCTTACGCTCACCCTGAACGACGTGAATCGTCACGGCCGTTTGGTTGTCATCCGCCGTAGAGAAGGTTTGTGTCTTCTTGGTCGGAATCGTAGTGTTCTTGTCGATGAGCGCAGTCATCACGCCACCCATGGTTTCAATACCCAGGGTCAGCGGGGTAACGTCCAGCAGCAATACGTCTTTAACGTCACCGCCCAGTACGCCACCCTGAATCGCAGCACCTACGGCAACCGCTTCGTCAGCGTTGACGTCTTTGCGCGCTTCTTTACCGAAGAAATCAGCGGCTTTCTTCTGCACCATCGGCATGCGGGTCTGACCACCGACCAGAATCACTTCGTCGATTTCAGATGCAGAGAGGCCAGCATCTTTCAGCGCCATTTTGCACGGCTCAAGCGAGCGTTGTACCAGCTCTTCAACCAGTGACTCCAGCTTGGCGCGCGTCACCTTCACATTAAGGTGTTTCGGGCCTGTGTTATCCGCCGTGATGTAGGGCAGGTTAACATCCGTTTGCTGGGCGCTGGAAAGCTCAATTTTGGCTTTCTCGGCGGCTTCTTTCAGACGCTGCATGGCGAGGTTGTCGCCGGACAGGTCAATGCCGCTGTCTGTCTTGAACTGGTCAACTAAGTAGTTAATCAGCGCCAGATCGAAATCTTCACCGCCCAAGAAGGTGTCACCGTTCGTGGCTAACACTTCAAACTGGGTTTCGCCATCAACGTCAGCGACTTCGATGATCGAAATATCAAACGTACCGCCACCCAGGTCGTATACCGCGATGGTTTTATCACCGCGCGACTTGTCCATGCCGTAGGCCAGTGCAGCAGCGGTTGGCTCGTTGATGATGCGCTTAACGTCCAAACCAGCAATACGGCCAGCGTCTTTCGTCGCTTGGCGCTGGCTGTCGTTGAAGTAGGCCGGCACGGTGATAACCGCTTCGGTCACTTCTTCGCCGAGATAGTCTTCGGCGGTTTTCTTCATTTTCTTCAGCACTTCCGCGCTTACCTGCGGCGGTGCCATTTTCTTGCCTTTTACTTCTACCCACGCGTCGCCGTTATCTGCTTCAGCGATTTTGTACGGCACCATTTTGATGTCTTTTTGTACAACGTCGTCTTTGAAGCGACGGCCAATCAGGCGCTTGATGGCGTAAAGCGTGTTTTCAGGGTTAGTCACGGCTTGGCGTTTCGCCGCCTGACCTACCAGCGTTTCACCGTCGTCGGTGTAGGCAATGATGGAAGGCGTGGTACGACCGCCTTCGGCGTTTTCGATTACTTTAGCGCTGTCACCATCAAGCACGGCCACACAAGAGTTGGTGGTGCCCAGGTCGATACCAATAATGCGTCCCATAGCAAAAACCTCGAATTCGTTTGTTACAAAACTGAAAAGTTCGTTTTTTAAAACAGTGTGCGGGCTTATCCCGCGGGGTTGACCCTTATTTGGGGGCCGCTAGCAGCATTTCAAGGGCTTTTTTGTGCTTAGCGGCAACCTTTTCTTACTTAGCTTTTTGGCTAACCACCACCATGGCCGGACGCACTAAGCGTCCGTTGAGCAGATAACCCTTCTGCATCACGTCCATAACGGTATTTGGCTCAAGCTCGGGATTGGGCACCATGGTCATCGCTTCATGCACCTGCGGGTCGAAGGGTTCACCCTGGGGGTCAATACTCTCAACGCCAAACTTGTTGAGCACGCCCAGCTGCATTGTCAGGGTCATCGAGACACCCTCACGGTGAACATCCGACGCGCCGTCTTGCATGCTTTCGAGCGCTTTTTCGAGGCTGTCCACAACGGGCAGCAATTCTTTCACAAACTTCTCAAGGGCAAACTTGCGGGCTTTTTCGGCTTCTTGCTCGGCCCGGCGGCGTACGTTCTGGGCTTCGGCCGCAGCGCGTAGGGCCTGGTCTTTAGCTTCTGCCAAACTTAATTCCAGCTCTTCTACTTGAGCAGCCAGCACGTCGGCTTCTGGGCTGCCTTCATCGCCTTGAAGCGGGATCTCATCATTAATCAGACCTTCGAGCTCGTCTTCAATCAGACGCTCTTCAGCGGATTGCTCGGTGACTTCCGCTTCTTGCTCACGGCGGGCCAGCTCATCATCCATGGGGGTTTGCGGTTCTTTAGCCATGCCTTGCTCCTAAAAATATGCAGTGGTGCCCCAAAGCGGCACACCAGAGTTAAGTAGGGAGTATTAACCACGTATGCAGCCTATATGGGGGCCATAAAAGCCATCTCAAGAGCAGCATTGAAGTGAGTTATCGACTACTGTATAAAACAACAATCATTGGATAAGTATCCAGCTTCTGTGCCGCACCGCCTCAGGAGGCCTTATGCTCACTCAGCTTGCCATCCAGGACTACGCTATTGTTGACCGTCTGGAACTCGATTTAACCCGTGGCATGACCGCCATTACCGGGGAAACCGGGGCGGGTAAATCGATTCTACTGGGCGCCCTTGGCCTCTGTTTGGGTGAGCGTGCCGATGCTGGCAGCGTGCGCCACGGCTGCGAACGCACCGACCTTTCTGCCCGTTTTGATATTCAGCACCTGCCTGCCGCCGTGGAGTGGTTAACCGCCCGAGAACTACCCACAGAAGAGTGCTTACTGCGCCGGGTAGTCACTGCCAGCGGGCGCTCTAAAGCATGGATTAACGGCCATCCCGCCACGATTGCCGATCTAAAATCTCTGGGTGAGCAGTTGATCCAAATTCATGGGCAGCACGCGCATCAAGCACTTATGCGTGAAGAGACTCACCTTGCGCTGCTGGATGATTATGCGGGGCTGCGCGAAAGCAGCCAGCAACTCGCAGACACATTTCGCGAATGGCGAAGTGCTAGGCGACGGCTGAAAAAGCTCAGCGAAGAAGGCAGCGAAGTGGAAGCCAAGCGCCAGCTGCTGCGCTATCAAGTAGAAGAACTCGACCAGCTTGGTTTGGCAGAGGGTGAGCTTAAAACGTTAGAAGAAGAGCAGCACACCCTGGCCCACGCGGAAGAGACCCTGCGAGAAACTCAGTTTGCCGCCGACTGTTGCGCCAGCGACGAAGGGGGTGCGCTCTCTTTGCTGAATCAAGCTTACGCTCATTTAAGCGCCCTTCCGGGGAGCGATAAGGGCACACTCGCCAATACCTTGGCCATGCTGAGCGATGCCCGCATTCAGGTTGAAGAAGCCTCTAGCGAGCTTAGCCGATTGGCAAGTACCACTGAGCTAGACCCAGAGCGCTTGGCCTGGGTGGAAGAGCGCATGGGGGATGTTCACCGCATCGCCCGCAAGCATCACGTCGCTCCAGAAGAGATTTGTGCGCTGCACGCCCAGCTGAGCCACGAGGTCGCCCAGTTAGAAAGTAGCGATAACGACCTGGAGTCGTTAAGCACTTTGGTGGCTGAGTGCCGGGAGCGCTACCGTAGCGATGCCAAAAAACTCAGTGAGGCGCGGCAGAAAGCCGCCGTGCGCCTGGGGAAAGAGGTGCAGCAGCAGCTGGCCTTCCTAGCCATGGGCAAGGCCCGCTTTGAGGTCGATGTTACGCCCCGTGATACTCCCACCCCGGAAGGGCTGGATCACATTCAGTTCCTGATTAGCGCAAACCCAGGCCAGCCCGCAAGACCCCTTACCAAAGTGGCGTCGGGGGGGGAGCTTTCGCGTATCAGCCTCGCAATTCAGGTCGTGGCAGCGGCTCACTCTACTATTCCTAGCCTGGTGTTTGATGAGGTGGATGTGGGTATTTCAGGGGCAACAGCAGAAATTGTCGGCCAACTGCTACGTAAGCTGGGGGAAAATGGCCAAGTGATGACCGTGACCCACCTCCCCCAGGTGGCCGCTCAGGCGCATCAGCATCTACATATCGAAAAACGCGCCAAGCGGGATACTACGCTGACCCACATGGCGCTGCTAGATGAACGCGGGCGAATTAGTGAGCTGGCTCGCATGCTGGGGGGCGTGACGCTCTCCGACCAAACACTGGCCCACGCCCGTGAAATGCTCCACGCCAGCCAGCGCCTGCCGCATTAAGGGCTAACCACTGCAGCGCCACCCGCTTGGCGCTGCAAGCCCTTACAACATCCGACTCGCCTGCTCCATCACTGTGCGCCTCAGTGCTGCAAGCGGTGCGCTTTCTGTTTGCCAAAAGTGCCAATAGAGCGGTACATCTAGGGTAAAAGCGGGCCCTACGTCCAGCAGCTGACCGCTTTCGAGGTAATCCGCCACCTGTAGTTCCGGTAACATACCGTACCCTAGGCCATGGAGTGCCATTTTGACGAAGCCCTCAGAAGAGGGTACCCGATGCTGACGACCAGGCGGCGGTAGCCCCTGCGCCTCAAGAAACTGGTGCTGCAAGCGGTCGTCGCGGTTAAAAATCAAGCAGGGGGCGTCAACCAACCGCCAGGGGTCACACTGCGTGCGATAGCGCTCAATAAAGGCAGGGCTTGCCAGCGCCCGGTAACGCAAAACACCTAGCGGGCTTACCGCGCCCCCATTAACCGGCTGCGCTTCAGCACAGATACACGCCATCACTTCGCCATTGCGCATCCGGCCAAGCCCCACCTCTTGGTCTTCAACCACTAAATCAAAATCCATCTGATGACTTAGTGGGCAAGCCGCTATCGCCTGCGCTAACCATGTGGCCATTGAATCCGCATTAACCGTCAATCGCACCTTAAGCGGCTCCCCCTGCGCTTCGTCTAACAGCCCCAATTCCAGCTGCTTAACCTGCTGCAGGTGGTTATTCAAACGACGCCCCAGCGCTGTCGCCATCGGCGGCGAGCGCCTTAGCACTACTGGTTGGCCCAGGCGGTGCTCTAGCTGGCGAATTCGCTGACTAACCGCTGATTGAGTAAGGTGAAGCTTCTGCGCTGCTTTTTCGAACCCACCCGTTTCAATAACTGCACTCAGTGCTTCCAATAGCCGGTAGTCCAACATTTCGCCTCCTTAATAGCATGAAAACTGATGTGAACAGCACATTGCTCAAATTTGCAGCGTAATAAAAAGTGCTTTGCACCATGGCGGGTACGAAACGTCGGCCATACCCATATTTTTCGCACAACGGCCAAGCACTAATCACACCTTTTCACACGCTTACCCACCTACTACCCACACACCCATCCACACATTTATCCACAACCACATTCACACGCCTGCTCACTAGGGGCTGGAAAGCGCTGTGCTGCCGACGCTGTAGATAGCTCTTAGCATAAGAAATGCTTATGTAGCATAAATATTATTCGTTAGATTAATAAACAAGCCCACACTTACTGTAAAAGGCTCATTAATCAGCATTAGAGGCACTTCGCATGACACCGTCGCTACTCACGGGCTTTGGCATTTCCCTGGGTTTAATTGTCGCCATTGGCGCCCAAAACGCCTGGGTGCTTAATAAAAGCATGCGCCGAGAGTACCCCTGGGTAGTGGCTGCCATTTGCGCCAGTATCGATGCCACCCTAATTACGCTGGGTGTTTATAGCATTGAGTCGCTTCAGCAACGGCTACCCACACTGGTACCGGTCATGACTTGGCTAGGGATAGCGCTGCTGTGCTGGTTGGGTGGGCAAGCTTTCAGGCGCGCCTGGCAGGGCAGCAGCGGTTTGTTAACCAGCCAACAGCGTGGCGCCCATAGCGGCTGGCAGATTGCGGGCCAAGCAGCCGCTATTTCGCTTCTAAATCCGCACGTATACCTTGATACCGTTGTACTTATTGGCAGTGTCGGCGTGCAGCAAGCCAATACAACGGCGTTCGTTATTGGGGCGTCGTCTGCTTCGCTACTGTGGTTTTTCTCCCTGGCGGGGTTTGGGCGCTTTCTTGGCCCCAAACTGCAATCTCCTCGCGCATGGCGAATCTTCGATACGTTAATTGGCACCATTATGTTGCTAGTGGCGTTTTCACTTGCCCCCACTGCAACCGGCTAAAATAGAGATAAAAATGCCCGATATAAAAACGCCCCCAAGGCGCAAGTGAAACGTCACTGGCTCCTTGGGGGCGATTTTTAGCGCAACTAACGGCTATTTTTTATTCGTAGGGCCACTGTCTTGGCGCGTAATGTCCGACCCGCGAGGGCGCACATACAACACAAGGGCGTGGTCTACTAGCTCGTAGCCGTGCTCTTCCGCTATTTCTTGCTGGCGACGCTCGATGATGTCATCAAGAAACTCGATGATTTCACCGCTTTCCAGACACACCATGTGATCATGGTGGTCTTCTTGAGTCATCTCGAATACCGCATGGCCACCGTCAAAATTGTGACGAATCACTAAGCCTGCCGACTCAAACTGAGTCAGCACGCGATAGACGGTTGCCAAACCAACATCCTCGCCCGCATCAATCAGTGTTTTGTACACTTCTTCTGCGCTAAGGTGGTGTTGGCCCGAAGCATTTTCGAGAATCTGCAGGATCTTGACGCGCGGCAGGGTCACTTTCAGCCCGGCTTTGCGCAGTTCATGGTTCTGATCGGCCATGGTTGCTCTTCGCAGTAACAGGTTAGGTCGGGTATGATCGACCGAAACCACGATAGTGAAGAACAGGCTCAAATGCAAAAATTGACTCGTATCATTACCCTTTCCGTTGCCCTAGCCGTTGTTAGTGGCTGCAGCTACGTTGGCGTTTACAAGCGCGACATTCCCCAGGGCAACCTGGTCACTCAAGAGATGGTTAGCCAGCTCCAACCAGGCATGACCCAGGAGCAGGTAACCTACGTCATGGGTCGTCCGCTGTTGGAAGCGCCCTTCGACTCACAACAGTGGGACTACGTTTACCGCCTCGACAAAGCCTACAGCGGCGTTGAACAGCGCCGCGTTACCCTTACCTTTGATAACGCAGGGCGCTTGGTCAATATTGATCAGCAAGGCAATTTCTCGGGCGACCTTCCCATCAGCACCGATAGCGGCGTAGGCCCAGCGGTAGAAGGATCTGACCCGCTAGACGCGCTACCTACGCCTACTCAGCAAGCACCCACCCCTGAGAACGACCCCAACCCGCAGCCGGTGATTATGACCGAGTAATATTACTGGCCCTTGGCTTGGCGCTTTGCGCGCTCAAGCCTTGCGGCTTTGGGGTCAACCTGCAGCGGGCGGTAAACCTCCACACGGTCGCCCGCGCGCAGGACTTCCTTTTCAGGCTGACGCAGCGCTTTGCCAAAAACACCCAGCGGCGCTTGCTCAAAGGCGGTGCTAGGCAGTTCAGGAAACAGGCTTGGCAAATCGGCGAGAGCCACTGCCTGGCGCGCCGTTGTACCCTGAGGCACCCTAACGGCCACTAGACGCTGCTTATGAGGCAACCCAAAGGCAACCTCTACGGTAAACGCATCAGCGTCCATACAGCTCGTCAGCACGCTTAGTGAAAGCGTCTACCAGCTGCCCAGCAATTTGCTGAAAGAGTTTGCCAAACGCCATGCCCAACAGCCGATTGCTAAACTCAAAATCCATTTCTAGGCTAACCTTGCAGGCATCTTCCCCCATGGGGATAAACAGCCAGCGACCTGTGAGCCGCTTGAAGGGGCCTTTCACTAACGACATTTCTATCCGCTCGGGCGCAAAGAGATCGTTACGGGTGGTAATAGTTTGTTCAACCCCGGCGCGCCCTAAGGTCATTTCGCCGATTAAGTGAACATCATCGCGCTCAAGCAAGCGCGCGCGGCGACACCCCGGCAAAAATTCGGGATAGCGTTCGAAATCATTGACTAAATCGAACATTTGCTGGGGGGTGTGCCGCACCAAGGCGGTACGATTAACGGTTGGCATTGACCTCTCCGCTGACTTCACAGTGCCCAAAGCGTATCATGGGAAACATTTTTCAGACCTTGAATGGTATCACGCCTCCCCCTATAACGAATGGGGGCGCTACCGACAGATCAACGATGAGGTTCCATGGCCACTAAGAAAGGTAAGAGCAAGGGCCCCAGCAGCAGCGTAATTGCCCAAAACAAGAAGGCGCGGTTTGAGTACCACATCAACGAGGTGCTTGAAGCCGGTTTGGTGCTTGCTGGCTGGGAAGTAAAGAGCTTGCGCGCCGGTAAGGCGCAGCTGACGGATACCTATATCCTGGTACGCAACGGCGAAGCATTTCTGCTGGGTAGCCATATCATGCCACTGAATACGGCAAGCACCCACGAGATTGCCGACCCTACGCGTACGCGAAAACTGCTGCTACATCGTAAAGAGATCGCCAAAATCTTTTCGATCACCCAGGACAAAGGCCATACCTGTGTGCCGCTCAAGCTTTATTGGAAGCGCAATAAAGTAAAATGTGAGCTGGCGTTGGTGACAGGTAAACAGCTGCATGACAAGCGCGCCACTGAAAAAGATCGCGACTGGAGCCGTCAAAAAGGGCGAATCATGCGGGAACATAACAAGGCTTAACTGGTCAATTAGCAGCGAGCACGTTAGAATGCTCGCTTGTAATAAGGGGGCGACATGGTTTCGACGCCGGTGACAACCCTTGCGGTGCATGCCGAGAGCGTGATGTATCTCGTAAATCCCACATCACAATCAAATAGTCGCAAATGACGAAAACTACGCTCAAGGCGCGCTAGCAGCTTAAACACTGTTAGCTTCTTGTCTGGCCCTAAGGTGATGTGCCTATTCATCACTGAGGGGATACGAGCTAAAGCTGATAGGACCGCGGTTGGTGGTGTCTTCTCTCCAACCGTTAAACTTTAGAGGGCTCGCGTGACTGAATCCTGACCGTCGGAGTCAGTTGCGTTAAAACAAATGACGGAATCTAAGCATGTAGAGCCAATAGGCGAGTGCTGGCGGACGCGGGTTCAATTCCCGCCGCCTCCACCACCTTACTATACAAATCAAGCACCTACGGGTGCTTTTTTTGTTTGACAGCCCTTCCTGCCGCACCATATTGCGCCTAAAAAGCTAAGCACTGCAGGCAAATGTTTTAACGCAACCTCACTGCGTTGATTCACGCCGCTATGTGCCGCTTCGCTTACGCAACAGCAACGTACCGCACAACAAGATAGCTAAAAGCATCAACGCCCATAGAAGAATATAGCGGTAGGTATTTAAGAAAATAACGATAGAATAGAAAAGAATAAAACACTCAAACAATCAATACACACCGACTGGTTACGACAAAAAAGCGAGCAACACTGCCCGCCTCTCCCTGGCATTTTCAGCAAGCCGTTAACTACTCCCTCACTCCTAGGAAGTTTGGATGTCCCTTACTATTAAAGCGCGCCTGATCCTTTTGATCGTCTTGTTAATTGCCCTGATCGCCGTTGTTGGCGGCTTTGGCATACGCGGCATGACCGCCATGGACGGCGCTATAGAAACCATTTATGAAGATCGGTTAGTTCCCGTACAGCAGCTCACCCGCATTGATGAGTTAATGCGTGACAGCATCATAGAACTCAACCAAATCAGCTTGACCCATGAGACCGCTAGTGGTGAGTCCACCAGCAGCGCTAACCGTCAGTCCCACTTAGACACCGTAGCCGCCAACACTGAGACGATGGAGCAGCTTTGGTCAGCCTATATGGCTACCTTCTTAACGCCCCAAGAGGCAGAGTTAGCCGAGCGCTATAGCAACCAACGTCGCACTTTCTTTCAGCAGGGTATCGCGCCAGCCATCACTTTCTACGAAGCAGGTAGTATTGATCGCGCGACAGCCCATATGGTTGAGGTCGCTCGTCCCGCGTTCACGTCTGCCAACCAAACGCTGCGTAATTTGATTGACCTACAAAGCGAAGTAGCACGAGCCGAGTATGCCTCGGCACAGTCAACGTTTACCTTTATGCGCACGCTAACCGCTGCCATGATCATTCTGGCGCTGCTGATTGGCTCCCTAGGCGGATGGCTGTTGATTCGTGTTATTACCCAGCCCCTCGGCCGGATGATTGGCTATTTTAAGGCAATTGCCGCTGGCAACCTGAATAACCATATTGAGATCGAACGCCGGGATGAAATAGGTCTTGCCCTTGAGTCGCTGAGCGAAACACAGATTCAGCAGCGTGAGCTAGTGGCACGGATTCAGCACTCAGCCCAAGCAATCCATATCGCCTCCGGCGAAATTTCCTCAGGCAATTACGACCTCTCTCAGCGTACGGAAGAACAGGCGGCCAGCCTTCAGGAAACCGCTACTAGCATGGAGCAGGTTGCCGCGACGGTGAAACAGAACGCCGACAACACCCGCCAGGCAAATGAACTGGTGCGCAACGCTCGTCAGTTGGCCGATAACGGTGGTGAAAAGACAGCCCAGGCCATGGGCAAGATGCATGAGCTTGAAGAGAGTGCAGCAAAGATCGGCAGCATTATTTCCGTCATCGACAGCATCGCTTTCCAAACCAACATACTGGCGTTGAACGCCTCAGTGGAAGCCGCCCGGGCGGGAGAGCAAGGGCGCGGCTTTGCCGTGGTTGCCAGCGAAGTTCGCAACCTTGCTCAGCGCTGCGCCACGGCCGCCAAAGAGATCCAGGCGCTGGTCACCCTCGACGGAGAGCTGGTCAAAGACGGGAGCACATTAGTTCAGCAGGCAGGCGAAGCCATGGAGCAGGTGGTTGGCAGTGTGCGGCAGGTTTCCGAACTGATGGCGGACATCAACGCCGCGTCAGAGGAGCAGTCCCAGGCGGTCGAGCAAGTCAGCGTTGCTGTTAGCCAAATGGATCAAGTCACTCAGCAAAATGCCAGTCTGGTGGAGCAGTCAGCTGCTGCTGCATCGGCGCTGAAGTCCCAGGCGGATCTCCTGGCAGACACCGTTAGCGCATTTCGCATGAACGATAACGCGATGGGGCTACCCGCAAGCGCTGCCGTATCACAAACGTTGACCACTGCCAGCCGCCTTGCTGTCCCGGTGGCAGCAGCTCCTCCGGCCGCTCGTGCTAATCACCACCGCAAGGTACTCGAAGCAGAACCCGAATGGGAAGCCTTCTAGGCGCTGGCGATTCTGACAAGCGCGGCGGGTGGCTATCGGTTTGAACCTTGCGGTATGAATCGAGCAGGATTATCAGTTAGGATACCTTCAACAAACGACACGGGGTGTCCTGGCGTTACGCCAGGGCTGAGATAAGACCCGCTGAACCTGATCCAGTTCATACCGGCGAAGGGATGTCACACTAATGCCCTGCCATGGGCCGGTATGCATCCCTCGCCTTTACGAGGGACGTACCATAATGCCAACAACACCCACCGCACTCCCGTTTTCCCAGCAACTTGTATTGATCACCGGCGCTAGCCGTGGCCTAGGCGCGTGCCTAGCGCACGCGTTTTTAGCCCAGGGCGCACGGGTTATCGTCAACTACTTAAACAGCACTGACGCGGCAAATGCCGTGGCGGCACACGCCCCTGAGCGCGCGCTGGCTATACAAGCCGACGTGCGTGACCCTGCCGCCGTGAAGGCGATGTTCACCACCGCGCAAGCACATTTTGGGATGCCGGTAACCACGCTGATTAACAACGCCCTGCCGGATTTTTCATTTAACGGCGACGCCCGCCCATCTCCAGATACACTCACCTGGGAAAACCTCGACCAGCAGCTGCAGGGCGTGGCACGCGGCGCGCTCAACACCATTCAGGCGGCGCTGCCGGGCATGCGCGAACAGGGTGGTGGGCGGATTATCAATATTGGCACTAACCTCTTCCAGAATCCGGTCGTGCCTTACCACGATTACACCGCTGCCAAGGCGGCGCTGCTGTCGCTCACCCGCACGCTTTCCAACGACCTGGGGCCTGACGGTATTACGGTGAATATGCTCTCGGGCGGGCTGCTGCGCACCACCGATGCCTCAGCGGCTACGCCTGAAGCGGTGTTCGACCTCATCGCTGCCAACACCCCGCTGCGCCGCGTCACTACTCCGGAAGAGTTTGCAGATGCAGCGCTGTTTTTCGCATCGCCTTGGAGCCGGGCTGTCACCGGCCAAAACTTGGTGGTCGATGGCGGGTTGGTTAAAAACTAATGACAACACCGATGCATCTCAATCTTTTCATTATGGGCTGCGGGCATCACAAGGCCGCGTGGCGCGAACCGGGTTCTGCTGCCGAGCGCATGGGTGACATTGGCTATTATGAGTCGCTGGCACGCACCGCTGAACGCGGAAAATTAGACGCCGTCTTTTTTGCCGATGGCCATGCCGCAGGCAACGTGAGCGGAGGGCCTCAGTGGTTTTTAGAACCGTTGACGGCGCTATCCGCTATGGCCCGCGCCACCGAGCACATCGGCCTGATTTCGACGATTTCCAGCACGTTTTTTAGCCCGTTTCATGCGGCGCGAATGCTCGCTTCGTTAGATCATATTTCTAACGGGCGCATGGGGTGGAACTTAGTCACCTCGATGTTTGATAGCGAAGCGCGCAACCATGGCTTTGAGGCCATGCCTCCTCAGCAGGTGCGCTACGCCCGCGCTGAAGAGTTTGCGCAAACGGTGTTAGCGCTCTGGGATTCATGGGCGGATGATGCGTTACGCTGCGACCGAGCAGGCCAGTATGCTGACCCACGCAAAGTGCGGCCCATTGATCATCATGGCGAACACTTTTTAGTCAATGGCCCGCTAACCGTACCGCGACCACCCCAGGGGCATCCTGTGCTGTTTCAAGCGGGTGCTTCTGAACCGGGGCGCAACTTGGCAGCGCGCTATGCAGAAGCGATTTATGCGGTGGCCTACGACCTCCCCTCGGCGCAAGCCTACTACCAAGACATTCAAGCCCGCGTGCGGGCGGCTGGCCGCGCGCCAGTGGCGATTATGCCTGGGCTGGTCACATATGTAGCGTCCACCGAGGCCGCCGCAAAGGCAAAGCAGCGTGAACTGGATGAGCGGTTACCCACCGAAGATTCGCTGCATCAGCTAAGCCAATTTATCGGTCAGGATTGCCGCCACTGGGAGCTGGATGCACCGTTACCAGAACTGCCGCCACTGGAGGCTTTTGCTGGGCCTAAAGGACGCTATGCCACTATTTTGCGCATTATCGAAAGCGAAGCCCCGACACTACGCCAGCTATTAGGCCGCTTGGCGGCAGGCGGAGGCCACTGCACGATGGTGGGCACACCCGAACAGATTGCAGATGAGATGCAGCGCTGGGTAGAGGGCGGCGGCGCAGACGGCTTCAACCTGATGCCGCCGACGCTACCGGGTAGTATTGAGGACTTTATTGAGCAGGTCGTTCCACTGCTGCAGGCACGTGGGCTATTCCGCCGTGAGTACACGGGTAACACCCTGCGTGACCATTTGGGGCTGGCCCGCCCGACAGCGTAAGCGATGCCGGGCGGCCATATTAGCGCTATATCGACTGCCCGGCATTCACCCCTTAAAGCGGCGCACTGCCGTGTGCAACAAGCCAAAATCATACGCTGGGCGTGACGGCAGTACACGTAAGAGCAGCAACGACACCGCCACGGGCACCAGCGCCGCTAGTAGGAAAGACTCCAATAAGGTTGCCGTACTCGCTCCGGGTGCAGGGAACATTGCCAATCCCGCCACAAGCCCCAGCGCGGTACTGATAACCGCGTTAAGACCCGTGTAACGGCGATAGAAAAGCCCAAAAAACACCGGGAATGCAGCGGCTGAGCAGAGCAAATCAGCGAGCAAAAATAGATAAAGCACGCTGTACCCCTGGGAGGCGACCCAGGTAACCGGGATGGCAGCCAATACAATCAACCAGCGTGACATACTCATCAATGAAGCACTGCTGGCGTTGGGGAGTAACCGCCCCATATCCACAGCAATAATACTCGACGTTGCGCTAATGGTGGAGTCCGCGCTACTCATCACCAACGCGAGGCCCAACGGCACCAGCGCTAAAGCGAACCATAACGGCACATCCGCCAATAGCACGCTAAACAGCGCCACAGAGCCGTCACCTTCAAGCCCCAGCCCTACAAAGGCCAACCCAAATAGCCCCATCAGGGCCACCACGATGAAGCTGCATACACCGCTAATCCAGAAGCCTCGGCGCAGCACCTTGGTATCTTTCGCCGCGTAAATACGCTGCCACGTACCTTGGTAAAAGAGCCCGGTAAGCGCTACGGCAAGAAAGAACGTTAACCCTGCGCGTATACCGCCTATATCGCTCACCTGCAGGAGCTGTGGCGCACTCTCGGCAAGCCCTGCAAGCGTTGGCGCAACGCCACCGGCAGCCTGCCAGCCAAACACCAGCAGCAGCCCTAGCAGTGGCATAATCACCACCATCTGTAGCTTATCCGTGTAAATGGACGCGCGCAGGCCGCCGTAAAAGGTATAAATCAACGTGGCGACCATCACCACACTGGCCGTTACCCACAGCGGAATAGGGGCCAGCAGACCCACCATACGGGCAACAGCGGTTAACCCAGCGGCCAACAAAATAAAGAGGTAAAACAGCATAATCACGAGCGTGAATGCGTACATGGTACGGCCATAACGGTGGATAACGAACTCCGTCAAGCCATGGCCTTCGGGGATCAGCTCGCGCATGCGTCGGCCAAGAGGGATCATCACTAGCCTGGGCACCATCGAACCAAATGCATAGCCTAGCACGGCACCAATGCCACCCCAGGTAGCGGCCTGGGCGGGGCCAAACAGAATCCAGGTGCCCAGCGTGGTCGCGACCAGTGTTAGCACCGTGGCACGGGTATTCTGGCTATTGCGGGCGATAATGTAGTCTTCAAGATTATCGCGATGACGGCGGGCATAAAGCAGGCCTGGCACAGCTAGCGCAACGGCACATAGCGACAGCCACAGGCCAGTCCAGATAGGGTCAAGCATCATGAAAGCGGGTCCTCTTTGCCTGTTGTTAGACCGGGCTGTGCAGTGGGCGCACGGCAGGCAGGCGAAAGCAAAGAGGGAGTATTGTTAGGCTACATCCTTCCCTTCGCCGGCATGACCCGGATCAGGTTCTAAGGGTTACCAACGCCAAATGGCGGTGGAGTCTCAGCCAGTGCAGGCTCCCCTAGGACAGCAGCTACCCTAGGTGCTGAGACGGGCGCTGTCAATTGAGGATGCCCACGGGCACCTCCCAGCGACCGACTCAGCAACGTCTAGCTTATCGGACGCTAACTCAACCATAATTCGATAAGCATGTGGTAAAGCGGTATGCCCAGCATGACATTGAGCGGAAAGGTAATCCCCAGTGAGGCGAGCATCGCTAGGCCGATATTGGCCTGGGGAATGGCCGCGCGCATCGCAGCGGGAGCAGCAATATAAGAAGCGCTTGCAGCAAGTGCCGCCAGAATGACCACCGAGCCGACCGGGAGTCCCAATGCCGTGCCCATGAGAATGCCCAGCATGGATAGCAGCAGCGGCGTGATGAGGGCGAAGGTCACCAAGCGCCAGTGATGCCAGGGCATTGGCCGCAAAGTTTGCGCAGCGGTTAACCCCATCTCCAACAAGAACAGCGCCAACACCCCCTTGAACGCCCCCGTGAACAGCGCAGTGACTTCTTCCCCTTGGAAGGGCCCATAGAGCGTTCCAATGACCACACCGCCTGCCAGCAAAATCACGCCACGGTTGGTGAGCGTCTCATGCCAAAGCTTACGAGTACTCTCTTTCACCGCTGCGCCTTGATGGCGCCTAAATAGCGCAATCGCCACCATAATGGCAGGCAGCTCCATGGCTACTAAATAGAGTGTGACTTCACTGCCCACGGCCAGCTGCCGCGCCTCCACATAGGCCAGCGCCACCGCAAACGTTCCCGCACTGACCGAGCCGTAGTGGGCGGCGATACTAGCGCTGTCCGCCGGGGAAAGGCGTACCCAGCGCCGCAGCACCGGCATTAGCAGCAGCGGCGTTAAAGCAGAGAGTAGCGCAACGCCTAATAGCTCGGGTACCAATCCCCAATGAATATTCCCGTGCAGCGCCATACCGCCCTTTAAGCCGATGGTCAGCATTAACAGCAGGCTTAACGTGTCGTAGGTGGCTTTGGGTACCTGCAGGTCAGACTTCACCGCCCCTGCTATAAGCCCCAGTAAGAAAAACATCACCACAATATCTGGCATCGCTGACGCTCCACAGGGTTAAAAGAGGCTGCATTTTGCGGGGATTTACGGGTGACAACTAATAATAACTTGAAAGATAGTCATAGATAATCATCTATACTAGCTGGCGTAACCAAAGGGTACCTCAGGAGCGCCTAGAGCCATGAACATTCGCCACCTGACATTTAGACTACTTCAAGTCTATGTCACTGTCGTGCGCTGCGGATCAATCAGCGAAGCCGCAAGACAGCTGCACCTCACCCAGCCGACGGTATCCCAACAGCTAAAGCGGCTAAGCGAGGCAGTTGGTAGCCCACTACTGGAGCATCATCTACAAGGGCTTACCATGACGGCCACCGGGCAGGCGCTTTATCAGGCAAGCCGGGATGTCTTAGGCCGTTTTGATGACTTTGCAGATCAACTCAGTGATTTTCAGCAAGGCAGCAAGGGGCGCTTTAGTATTGCCCTGGTGAATACCGCCCAATATGTATTGCCACGCTTACTTGGCCCGTTTAGCCAGGCGTTTCCTGAGGTGGACGTAACGGTACATATTGGCAACCGCCGCCAAGTGTTGGCACGCTTTGAGCGTCAAGAAGACGACCTTTATGTATTTAGCCATCCGCCTGCTCTTGCCCATGCCGTGGCAGCACGCTTTATGCGCAACCCGCTGGTGGCCATCGCTGCCGCTGGCCACCCCCTTACACAGCACTCATCAATCACCATGGAGCAGCTGCTTAATGAGCGCTTGTTGCTGCGCGAACCGGGGTCAGCCACGCGTATGCTACTGGAAAGTTGGCTACAAGAGCATGGGCTAACCATGAAGAAAACCCTGCAAATGGCCAGCAATGAAGCGATTCGCGTTGGCGTGGCGGCGCGCATGGGGGTCGCGGTGCTATCAGAGCATGTTCTGCCAAGCGAGCATCCCGAGATATCGATTCTTCCGGTAGAAGGTTTACCCATTGAAAGCCACTGGCAGATGATTGTCCGCAATGACCAGCGGCTTCCCCAATCCGCCCAGCGCTTTCTTCACTATGTCAACGCACATCTTGCCCAGTGGATCGAGCCACGCTTCATATGCAATGAACTGGATGCGCTGCTTCACAGAGAGCATGAGCATAGTCGCTGTCACTAGTCACTAGCGAGCTCCGGAAAATATCAGCGATAGCTATTTCAACAAAATCTTATGTTTTTTATTAGCAAAATAATTAGTTTCTAAAAAAAGACGTAATACCTGCCTTATTAGCGGTTTTCATTCGTTTTTATTCCGTATTGCAATGCAACACGGATTGATAAACTAGCCGCGATTAACCCTCTCCCCTTCTAATCTTTATTAGGATAAAGCCCATCATGTTGATGTTGCAGCAAGACCCCAGCCAGCCGCGAGTTTCTCGCCGCTGGCTTTTTCTGTTTGCAGCTTTACTACTCGGTATAAGCCCTGCGGCTTTTGCCGTCACCGGAGATATTGATTTAACCACGTCTGTTATCGGCTTCTTTGCAGTCGCAGTTTTCGTTTTGGCCTACGCGTTAGTTATGGCTGAAGAGAAAATCCACATGCGCAAGTCCAAGCCTGTACTGGTAGCAGCCGGTATCATTTGGGGACTCATTGGCTGGGTGTACGTCCAAAATGGCATGTCGGAAACGTCAGAACATGCGTTCCGTGTGACCCTTTTGGAGTTCACCGAGCTAATGCTGTTCCTGCTAGTAGCGATGACCTATATCAACGCCATGGAAGAGCGCCGGGTATTCGATGCGCTGCGCTCGTGGATGCTGCGTAAAGGCTTTAGCTACCGCCAGCTGTTCTGGCTAACGGGTGGCCTCGCCTTTGTGCTATCTCCCATTGCCGATAACCTAACCACGGCGCTACTCATGTGTGCTGTCATCACCAAAGTGGCTGAAGGTGATAAGCGCTTTATTAATCTTGCCTGTATTAACGTTGTGGTGGCCGCCAATGCCGGCGGGGCCTTTAGCCCATTCGGGGACATCACCACGCTGATGGTCTGGCAAGCGGGGCTTATTCAGTTTCAGGAATTTTTCATCCTGTTCCTGCCCTCTTTGGTTAACTTCCTGATTCCTGCCGTCATCATGAGCATCTTTATCAAGGATCAGAAACCCAGCAGCGTCTATGAGGATGTATGGCTAAAGCGCGGTGCACGGCGAATTATCGCGCTGTTCCTGCTGACGATTACCACCGCTGTGTTGTGCCATACGTTGCTACACCTCCCACCGGTACTCGGCATGATGACTGGGCTTGGCTATTTGCAGTTCTTTGGCTATTACTTGCGCCGCACGCTACCCCGCTCGCTGGAGCGCAAGCGTGAACGCTATAGCCGCCGCGGAGACAACAAAAAGCTTGAGCAGCTAGGCAGCGTGGTACCGTTTGATGTGTTTAACCGCGTGGCGCGCGCCGAGTGGGACACACTGCTGTTCTTCTACGGGGTGGTGATGTGCGTGGGCGGTCTTGGCTTCATGGGCTACCTTGGGCTGCTTTCCGAAGCGCTTTACACAGGCTGGGACGCTACCTGGGCCAATATTGTGCTGGGGATCGTATCGGCGGTGGTGGATAACATTCCGGTGATGTTTGCCGTACTCACCATGCAGCCAGAGATGTCCCACGGCCACTGGCTATTGATCACGTTAACCGCGGGCGTAGGCGGCAGCTTACTCTCTATTGGCTCAGCAGCAGGAGTGGCCGTTATGGGCCAAGCTCGCGGCGCTTACACCTTTATGGGCCACCTGCGCTGGGCACCGGTTATTTTTCTCGGTTACATCGCCAGTATCCTCGTGCATCTGTGGCTTAACGCCGACAGCTTTACTGTCTTTAATTAATAAATAACCGCCATAACACCTAATGCCCGCGCCAAGCGTCTACAAGCGCTGCGCGGGCGTTTTAGTAAGCTTCAAATAAATACTCGATTGGCGTTGGTCTGCCCAGCAGGTACCCCTGGTAGCGGTAGCACCCATGCCCCCGCAGCCATTCCAACTGCTCTTTCTTCTCGACTCCTTCAGCCACCACGGTTAGGCCCAGGCTTGCTGCCAGCAGAATCGTCGTATCCACAATCGCAGCATCGGTTTTGTCGGTCAGCAGCTCACGAATAAACGACTGATCGATTTTGAGCTCATCAAGTGGCAAGCGCTTTAAGTAACTCAACGACGAGTAGCCCGTACCAAAGTCATCCAGCGCAAAGCGAATGCCCTGGGCACGCAGCTTAAGCATGGTATTGCGAACTCTGGTCGGCTCCCGCATGAGCAGGCTCTCGGTTACTTCCAATATCAAACGGTTTGGCGGCGCCTGAGTTTCAGCTAATAACGCCTCTAAATCCCGCACAAACTCAGGGTGTTGGAACTGCACTGAACTGACGTTGACCGAAATCGTCAACGATGAATAGGCGGGCTGGACAGCCCACTTCGCCAGCTGCTCGCAGGCGGATTTAAGTACCCAGTAGCCAATGGGTAAAATTAGGCCATTCTCTTCGGCCAAAGGGATGAAGGTCCCGGGAGACACCCAGCCGCGCTGCGGGTGGTACCAGCGAAGCAGCGCCTCTACTCCGACCGTCACGCTGCGATGGTCAACCTGAACTTGATAGTGAAGCGCCAATTCGTTACGCGCCATTGCTTGGTTCAGGTCACCTTCTAAACTGGCGCGCTCCAGTACGCTGGTTTGCATATCCCGATTAAAGAAACAGAGCTTATTGCCGCCCGCTGCTTTGGCCTGCTGAAGCGCTATATCCGCCTGCTGTAATACGCTATTCATGCTGTGCTCTGTCCCTTTAAATAGCGTAATACCAATGCTTGCGCTAACCGGCAGCGCTCGGTCGTTGTGCAGTTGGGAAACAGCTTCCAGCAGTTGGCACGCGACACGCTCAGCGCTCAGCGCAGCCACCTCGGGCTCTTCCCCTAGCGCATTTAACAACACGACAAACTCATCGCTACTTACCCGCGCAACGGTCGCTTCCTGGATGACTTTATAAAGCGACTCCTGCAGCTGCACTGCAACGTTAATCAACAGCTGATCACCGCTCTCATGACCCTGGATATCATTGATAAGCCGGAAGTTATCAAGGTCAATAATCAGCACGGCACTGAACGTCGACACGTCATCATCTTGTTCCGTCACTAATGCTAACGAGTCCATCAAGAGGCGCCGATTTGGCAATCCCGTTAAAGCGTCGTAAAAGGCTAAATGGTGAGTGCGCGACTGCATCTCCAAGTATTCTGTCAGCTCGGTTGAAATACCGCATAAGCAAGGCGCCTCCCCTTTACGCATCACAAGAGGCATTTTTATGGATAAAAACGTACGCACCCGCTCTTCACCCTTGAGCAAGCTGTGCTCTTCCAGCGTCGTTTTTTTGCCCGACGCTAATACCTCACGGTCAACTTGATGCATTTCTGCGGCGCTTGCTGCATCAAAAAAAGCCTCATCGCACTGGCCGATGATTTTCTCGGCAGGCAAGCCAAACAGCTCGCTAATTTGCCGGTTAACAAAGCGGTACTTCAAGGAGGGTGACTTGATGTAAATATGCGCATCGACACTATCCAAAATAGTCGCCAATAGCGCTTCATGAGTAACGAGCTGCTCACGGTTAGCCACTACCCGTCGTTTTAGCAGCACATTGCAGCCCAGGGCCAGTACCAAGAAAAGCGTCAGCAGGCCAACCCCCCACCACAGCCAAATGGGTACTAAAGGGGGAGGCGGGGTGGAAACGCGCCAAGCGCGTAACGTATCAAAATAGACAGAATTACTATCCTGTTTCCAGGCTCTGAGCGTTGTATCGATACGCTCTAGTACGCTATCAGAGACTTGATAAGAGGCTGCATAAAATAACTGTGCGGGCTGGAAAATAATCGGCGTCTCTCGCAGGCCATATTCACGAGCACGCCAATCACCATATAAGTGATTAGACGCCACCAGATCAGCCTCATCACTTGCAACGGCCTCAAAGCCCTCTGAAAAACTGTTAACCAACACCCACGTTACCGGCACATTAAAGCGCTCGGTAACGGCCGCTAAATAACGTTGCTGTATGGCATTCTCAACCACCGCCACGCGCATTTGGGCCAGATCCAAAATTGCCTCAACGCGCATTTCTTCACGCTGATAGAGCAGTGACCAGCTATGCAGCACCGGTTCATTATGGAAAGCAAAGCGCTGGGCACGTTCCTCACTCCACGCAACATCAGGCAGCAGGTCAATCTCGCCCTGCTCTAGCAGCGTTAGGCAGTGTGAAAATTCACAGCTAAGGCTCTCTAAATGCCACTGCTGCTCCTCAGCAATCGCTTCTAGCAACTCACCCAATACCCCCCGCAGCTGGCCTTGGTTGTCAGCAAATAACTTCGGTGGATTGTGGTAGACCCCAACAAGTAGCGCTTCACTCGCCAACGATGAAGGGGCCCATAGCCACATGCTTACCAGCATAGCGCCGGTAAGCCAGCGGAGGGGGTAACACCGAGCCTCGCTCTCAGTAAGCGAAAAGCGGACGCCCAGTGGTTTTCGCGTGCGCGAGATCATCGGCCCTACTCACCGGGCATGGTGAGCGGGCCTGCCCGCACGACTACTCGCTGCCACGCAGCATCATTTTCGATACGCGCTACAAACGCGGCAATGTGCGGGTACTTTTCCAGTGACTGGGTAGCCGCCACGGCTTGAAGCGGAAAGCTCATTTGTACATCAGCCCCACTTGGCCAACGTCCGGCGAAGTTTTCCTTTGAACCCAGGTGCTTATTAATAACGTCTAAATGCTGGTTCATTTGTGGCTGAATAAAACGCTGGCGCACGGTCGAACTAATGCCTTTAGCCAGGGGCTTAATGAACCATGGTGACTGTTTGGGGATTTGATTAAACACCAGGCCCATCACCAACAGGGGCATCAATGAGCCTTCGGCATAGTGTAACCAGTAGCGATAATCTACCCAGTCGTTAATCTCAGTCTCCGCTGGCTGCAGGCGCCCTTCACCATAACGGCTGATAAGGTAATCAATAATAGCGCCAGACTCAGCGACGGTTAATTCGCCATCGGTAATAACAGGCGACTTACCTAGCGGGTGGATTTTTTTAAGCGCATCTGGCGCTTGTTGAGTTTTACGATCACGCTGATAAACCTGGATCTCGTACTCAACGCCTAGTAATTCAAGAAGCCATAAGATTCGGTGGGAACGGGACTTTTCCAGATGATGAACGTGAATCATAAACACTCCATGGGGCGACTTGTCACGCTGCCAAAGGGTCAGCGCCAGTTATCCTTTTACTGCAAGCGTATATAGCGTAGCACTCTTGCAGCGTTGAACCCCATGGACGTAGTAAGCAAAGCTTACTTTTTTAACCAAAAGTAATTAATTGCACGATGTTAGTGCAAATAGAGCACTACTATTGGCTATTTACCCGACCTACTAACCTATACTTTTTGCCCATGCCGCCACTTCGATAAAAGGTCACCCAACGACCACTTACCCTGTAACCAGGGGGCTAATAAACGCATCGAAAGCGGTATAAAAACAAACACCATAACCGGGGTAAGCATTAGCGTGCTGACAACTACCCGGGGAACTAACGCCCAATCCGCGATGGCGCCGCCAAATAACCATTGAAACATTAATGAGACAGGGAAAAACGCCAACCAAACGGCCACCGCTTGCTTCCAGCGGGGCGGGGTAACCCCTGGGTTAACCTGAAACCAAGCATCAAGACCCGTCGCGCGATGCTCATGGGGGGCCTCATACAGGTCTTTCCCACGGGCAAGCCAGGCGTGGCGTGAAGCGGAGTGTTCCCAGGCGTTTAGCGTGTCGCTGCTGCTAAAGCGAAAAATAATTTGATACTCGTCGTCATCTTTTGGCGGCGCCAATACGCCTGACCCCAGGTATCCCGGAAAGTCAGCCGCTAGTTCACGACCTTCATTTAACCAACGGTTAAAGTCTTGATAGCGGCCATTCGCCACGCGGCGGGCCACCATTAAGGTGACAGGTGAGGCAGACATGGTATATCTCCTAAAGATACTACAGCCATTGCCGGGTAAGCAGGCTGTTTACTAGTGGGCGGGTAAGCCCGTTACTTGCACTGCAGTATACATGCAATGTTGGTGCCATGTGAGCACTGATCAAGCGCTCAACGCTTTGAGAGCGATTGGATGCTAACAAAACGCCCCTGATCAGAAAACTCAAGCCGAAAAATGCCCTGAACACCCTCTCTTGTTACAACACGGCGCAGCGCTTCGGCAGGAAAAACCACCCAGCGGCCATCCACACTACGGGTACGCACATTGGCGTAGCGCCCTTCATAGTGCGCTAGGCATTCACTCTCGGAGAGATGGATAACCACATCAATGGCAGGCATAAACACTCTTAAAAAAGTAACACTTAATATTGAGCAGATAATAATAGAGCGGTACTAAAGAGGACAGCACTTACGCCCGCTAGCGACTCCCAAAGCAGGCAAATGCCAAGAAAAACAGAACGCCATATTTGCGTACCAGGGCTGGCTCGCTGATACTCAAGACTACCTGTAACCATTTATACGCCGGTAACTGCTTATGGAACTCTCCTTTATGAGTGCGTTTATTGCCTCGCCCATAGCGGCCAGTGGCTCAGCGTCACCCGCTATCGCCGAAGAAGCACAGCGCCGCGCTCAAACCGACGATGCTACGCAGGTGAGCGAAGATGATCAGCGCGCCAGTGAAGCAACAGGCCCCACCCGGGCGGACGGCACCCCGCTGGCACCTGAGGAAATCCAGTATTTAGAGCAGCTAAAGCAGACTGACCGGGCGGTGCGCCAGCATGAAATGGCCCACCAGATAGCGGGCGGCCCTTATACTGGCGGCGCCTCCTACGAGTATGAGATAGGTCCTGATGGCAAGCGCTACGCGGTTGCCGGCGAAGTGCCCATTGACTACGGCCCGGTTCCTGGCGACCCACAAGCGACAGTGGAAAAAATGCAAACGGTGATTGCCGCGGCCTTAGCGCCTGCCGACCCCTCACCTAAAGATTATCAGGTCGCTGCCCAAGCGCGACAATACCTGCTGGAAGCTAAGCTGGAAGCGGCCTTAGAGCAGAGTCAAATGAATCAAGCACGTAACGATGGAGCCGCCACCAGCCCACCGGAGCAAGCCGCCTGAACCGAGCCGCCCAGGTTAAATCCCTTATAACCCTAGCGGCGTTGAAGCGTTGCCATATCCTTATTGCAGCGTTGCTAAAGAGTGCCAATCACTGCGCTGCGGCCACCCCTCCAGCCAAGCTGGCATATCACACGGGGGCATAGGGCGAGCAATGCCATAGCCCTGGGCCAGCTCACAGCCCAATGCCATTAACGCTTTCGCATGGGCCAGGGTTTCAACACCTTCGGCTAACATCGGCCGCTTAAAGCGGTTAGCCATGTAGATTACGCTTTCCACGATTGCCATATCGTCCTGGTCGCTCAGCATATCGCGTACAAAGCTCTGATCGATTTTGATTAGATTAACGGGCAGCTGACGCAAATGCGTTAACGACGAAAAGCCCGTTCCAAAATCATCAATGGCAAACCCTACCCCTAAGGCTTGGCAACGTGCCATGTTTTTTAGCGCTGCCTGAATATCGTGCATGGCAGCGCTCTCAAGCACTTCGAGCTTAAGCATGGCAGGCGCAACCGTTGGGTAACTAGCTAGCAGCTCAGCAAGCCGCTCACTGAACTCTTTACCCAGCAGGTGGGCAGGGCTGATGTTCACGTTGATAGGCAGCACAATACCGGCTTTTTGCCATTCGGTAAGCTGCTGTAGTGCCTGCTCAATCACCCACTCCCCAAGGTCGACCTCCAGCGGCGTGGCATCAATAATGGGTAAAAACTGGGCCGGCGAGAGCAGCCCCTCATCTGGGTGCTGCCATCGAATCAACGCTTCCACGCCCACCACTCGCCCATTGGCCATATCTACCTGGGGCTGATAAAAAAGCCGCAACTCGTTGTGGTTAAGGGCATCCATGAAACGCTGACGCTGCTCATGACGCACTTGCAACAGACGATCTTGGGTGGGGTCAAAAAAGTGGTAGGTATCCCGTCCCCGCTGCTTTGCTCGGTACATAGCTTGGTGAGCATGGCGCAGCAGCACATCGCCCTGGGAGTGGTCATTTGGGTAACGTGTAATGCCCAAACTCGCGGTGAGATAAATGCTTTGCCCATCAATTACCAGTGGTTTTCGGATCGTAGCCAGCAGCTTTTCAAAAAAGTGCTCATCATCGCTGTGGTGCAGTAGCAGCACAAACTCATCGCCTCCCACCCGCGCCAACACATCATCGCCAAACAGCAGGTGGCTAATACGCTGTGCAAAGGTGGAAAGTAAACTATCCCCGACATGGGCACCTAGCTGCTCGTTAACCGTCTGAAAATGGTCGATATCCAGCGAACATATTGCCAGCGGTAGTTGTTTGGCTTCCGCGTGCTGGATCGACTCTTGAATCAACTGGGTGAGTAGCTGAAGGTTAGGCAACCCGGTCAGCGCATCAAAAAAGACCTCACGTTTCAGGTGACGCGCGTGGGCAGGGATGGCGGAAAGATCAGCCAGGACAACGACATGGTGATCGACCTGCCCCTGTGCATTACGCACGCGATTTATCGACATCATGCCAGGGTAAAACTGGCCATCGTGGCTGCGGTAACTCACTTGGCATTTGCTGCGATCCCGAAGCTGCTGTTGCTCACGCATGAAGCGCGTGGTGCGGCTGTCGTCGAGGGATAAAATGCTAAACGCCTCTAAGGATTGGCCGTAGACCTCTTCAAGGCATAAGCCGGTAAGTTCACAAAACGCAGGATTAACATCGGCCACACAGCCGTTGGCATCGGTAATAATGATGGCTTCGTTGGCGAAATTAAACGCCGACTCAGCGCGAAGAAGCGGTGCACCAGGGGTGGTTTTCGACGTTAGGATCGTCGACATAGAAGTTATGGACCCAGTAGTTACCGACCCAGTCGTTCTCGATCTTGCAGTAGCACTGTCCAGTTCAGGAGCATCATGATTAGTTTGCAGAGACAACGCCAGCTCCTTAAGCAGACTCAGAGACTGACACGCGCAGCTGCGTTCTCCTCATCTAACTCGGTATAGGTTGGATTACGTTTAGCCATACTACCACCACACACAAACACTATGTTTTACATGAAACAGCGATTAGTCAACGCGACAAGGGTCAAGAAACATGCAAAAACCACCCCTACGTCGATGATGCTGGTTTAAGGCGCAGCCCCTGCCGCACCTAAAAAGCGCTGCTCCCAATAATCGATATCCAAGGGCACGCTGACCACTGCCCGGCCGCTGCCAGGGGCGTGAATCATCTGCCGGTTACCGCGATAAATCCCAACATGCGAGGCTTTCGCGCCACTGCCAAAAAACAGCAGATCCCCAGGACGGGGAGTATCAACCGCAGGCAGTGCCCGGAATTGATCATGGGCGGTACGGGGAACACGAATACCTGCTGCGCGATAAGTCATTTCAACTAACCCCGAGCAGTCCAGCCCTTCTGGAGAGTTGCCGCCAAAACGGTAAGGCGTACCAATGGCTTTTTGGGCATGGGAAAGAATCAGCGCTCGCTCCATGGAGATCCCCGCCTGAGCACTAGGCGCAGATGGCGGGGCAACCTCTTTGCTGGCACACCCAGCTATCAGCAACAGGGCGAACAGCGTGATTAAGCGCTGCAGAGGCATCAACCGCCGCAAGCGGACCAGCGGCACAGAGTACATAGAGAGCACACAGGGAAACGGCATAAAACGCTCCAGCGCGGCATGTTAGCAATCGCTTTATCATGGCCTAAGTGCTGGTGACTCGCTACTGATTCATGGCGCGGTTTATTTAACGCCCAATCCACTCAACAAAGGTGGTTTCTCCCAGCGCATGGCGCTCATGGCGTAGTCGGCTCATCGCGGCATAGGGCAAATCCATCACTAAGCCATTGCAAAGCGGCTGTTCCAATACTTGGCGCAGCAACGCGTTACATACAAACAGGTGGGCGACCACCAGTACATGCTTGCCCGGTGGGTTTATTAACAGTCGCCGCCACACATCACTGACCCGAGCATCCAATGCGTCTACTGTTTCCCCTTCGGGCGGAGCCGCTTGGGAAGGGTTATGCCAAAACGCGCTCATCTGCTCGCTACCCTCTTCGGCAAACACTTGAGCATGGGTTTTGCCCTCCCAGCGCCCCAAGTGAAGCTCAGCTAGGTCATCCTCCACCTGTACCGGCAGGTCGAACTCTTCACCTAACCACAGCGCAAATTCACGACAGCGCAGCAGCGGTGAGCTGATAACGGCATCATAAGGCAGCCGCCCACCCACACTTTGTCGCATCACGGCATCACTCATTTGCTGCCAACCGGCTTTACTCAGCGGATGGTCGGTACTACCACGCAGCATGCGCCCGCCGACTGGCTCGCCGTGGCGCATAATATCGATGGTCGTGATAGTGGCATTTGGAAAGCGCATGATCGCTCCTTACCCTGGCTGTCTGGCTAGATAATAGCGTGGCGTACACGGGCAGAGATCCACTCTGAGACCAATACCGTGGCAAAAATCATCACAAAGATAACGCTAACCTGGTTCCAGGCGAGGCTGTTAATCGACGCGTTAAGCTGCAAGCCGATACCGCCAGCGCCAACCAGACCTAGCACGGTAGACTCACGAATATTAATGTCCCAGCGATACACGCTGATACCCGCGAAAGCAGGCATAACCTGGGGCAGCACACCGTAGTTCATCACCTGTAGACGGCTGGCGCCGGTGGCGCTAATTGCCTCAACGGGGGTGGGGTGAATCTCTTCAATGGCCTCATAGAGCAACTTGCCGACAAAACCAATTGAGCGCAGCGCGATGGCGATGATTCCCGCCAGCACACCGGGGCCAAGAATGGTGACCAGCAGCATGGCCCAAATCAGCGAGTTAATAGAGCGCGATGAGACGATAACGGTGAGCGCTAGGCTGCGTACCAGCGGGTGCGGCGTGGTGTTGCGTGCGGCTAAAAATGCCACAGGAAACGCCATGGCAATGCCCAGCACGGTGCCTAACGTAGCGATGTTCAGCGTATCCCACATGGGCTTCCATAGCACGCTGGCATACTCCCAACGCGGCGGCATCATTCGGCTGATCAAGTCGCTGCCTTGGCGGCCCGCATCTTCGACAAACACCCACATGGTGTTATCAGAAATCACTTTCCAGCACAGTAGAAACAGGCTGATGCCGACAAGCCAGGCGGCGTACTGAAGCCACTGGGCGCGAGTAGTGCGCCGCTGCCACAGCGGCGCGCCCTGGGGTGTTGTTGAAACTGGCATAACGTTTCCTCTTAACGACAAGCGGCGTGGGGTTATTGCGTCCAGCGACGAACGTAGCTGGAGGCGTACTCGCTCATCAGTACAATCGCGATGATAATTAACAAGATGGCGGCGGAGGTACCGTACTCATAACGGCTGAGTGAGGTGTTGAGAGTCGCGCCAATGCCGCCCGCCCCGACAATGCCAATCACCGATGACTCACGGAAGTTGATATCCAGCCGGTACATCGACAAGCCAATTAAGCGCGGCATCACCTGGGGTTGAATGGCATGGTTCATGGTTTGCCACCAGCTCGCCCCGGTGGCGCGCACGGCTTCTACCTGCCGCCAGTCGAGGTCTTCAATATCTTCTGCCAGCAGCTTGGCCATAAAGCCAATGGTGGCAAACGCCAAGGTCAGCATCCCGGCAAACGGCCCAAAGCCGAACATCACCACAAATAGAATCGCGATGATAATTTCCTGGAAGGTGCGCGAGACCGCAATAATGGCGCGGCATACCGCGTAGATGGGTAAGGGCGAGATATTGCGCGCCGCCCCCAACCCCACGGGAATCGCCAGCAACACGCCAATCACCGTAGAGGTTAACGTCATGGTGAGGCTTTCCAGCAGACCCGCCATAATGTCGTTTTGGCGACTAACAAAGTCGGGCTGCAAAAACGCTCCGAGAAAATTCAGTGCGCGCCCAGAACCTTCCGCCACACGCGCCCAATTGACTTCAACAGACGCTAATGCGAGCACCAAATACACGACGCCGCCCAGCACCAACCCCCAGCGCATACGCGGATTATCAATCAGCGGTAGCCGCCGCCAATGACCTTGGCGTGCCGCCTGTTGACGCGCCAGCGTATCAACACCGCTCATAGCGCGCCTCCGCTGGCAACACTGGCCAACGGCCGCTGCGTGTGGGCAGCATAGGGTTGGCGAGTGAACGCATTTTCCTTCTCTTCAACATCGTCACTCTCAACAGGCTCAGGCGACGTATCCCAATCCTCTTCACCGTATATCGTGGTAAGAATCTCGCTGGTTAGCTCACTGGGCTTGCCATCAAAGACGATTTCACCTGCCCGCAACCCCACAATACGGTCGGCAAACTGCTTCGCCAGCGCCACATCGTGAATGTTGATAATCGCAGCCAGCTCACGCTCGGCGCACAGCTCACGAATCAGTCGCATGATTTGCCGGGAGGTTTTCGGGTCAAGGCTCGCGGTGGGCTCATCGACCAGCAGTAGTTTGGGGCTTTGTAACAGCGCACGGGCTATGCCAACCCGCTGGCGCTGGCCGCCAGAGAGCGCATCGGCGCGCTTGTCGATGGCATGGGGAAGGCCCACCCGTTCAAGTAGCCGAAACGCCTCGGTCACGGCTTCCTGAGGGTAACGACGCAAAAAGCTACGCCAGAATCCAACATAGCCTAGCTGACCGGAGAGCACGTTCTCCATCACGGTTAAGCGATCCACCAAGGCGTATTCCTGGAAGATCATCCCCATGGAGCGACGCGCGTGGCGCAGACGATTGCCTGATAGCTTCGTCAGCTCGATATCTTCCAACCGAATGCTGCCTTGGGTGGGCTCCACCAAGCGATTAACACAGCGAATCAGGGTGCTTTTACCCGCCCCAGACGGCCCAATCAGCGCCATGACCTGACCTTTGGGAAGCGCTAGTTCGATATCAGTAAGCGCACGATCCCCAGTGGGGTAACGTTTGCCAACGCCGGTAAGTGTCAACATGGGTTTACCTCATCTTCATAACGGTTCGGCCAGAAGGTTGCCCTTCTGGCCGATGGGGTTGCACAGCTGCCAAAGGGTTAATCGCAGTCGTAAGTCACACCGTTGGCTTCAGCAATGGTGCGGATCACAGACCAATGCTCTGCATAGGTGATCGGGATAAACTGTGCTTCACCGGAATTGGCAAACTCAGCCTCAAGGGCGGTGCCTTCCCAGTCGTAGCTGAAGAACGCATCTTGAATTTGCTGGGCAAGCTCAGGCTTTAGATTGTGGGCAACGCCATAAGCCGTGGTGGGGAAGGTTTCGGAAGTATAGATAATCTCGTAATCGCCTTCGCTTACCACACCGCGAGAGATCATCCGAGTAGCCACCGAGTTAGCAATGGCGGCAGCATCGTAATCTTTATTCACTACACCTAGCACAGAGTTATCGTGAGAGCCGGAGAACGCGGTCTTGTAATCGTTATCGGCTTCTAACCCATACTCAGAGCGCAGCAGCGCAGAGGGTGCACGGAAACCAGAGTTAGAGGTTTCTGAGGTAAACGCCAATTGGCGACCTTCAAGGTCTTCAACGGACTCAATACCGCTACCGGGATAGGTAATAATTTCCATCTCGTAGCCGTAGCTACCATCTTCACTCGCCATAATGGCGAAGGGGCGAAAGCCACCACAGTTAACAGCAACCGGCACACCGCCGGTGTTGAAACCCGCGACATGCAAGCGGCCTGCACGCAGCGCCTCTTGCTGGGCAGCATTCGACTGCACGGGGAAGAACTGCACACGTTTACCGGTTGCTTCGCTTAGATGATCCAGAAAACCAGACCATACATCCGCATAAACAGCAGGGTCTTCAACCGGCGTATAGGCAAAGACCAAGGTGTCCGGGTCGACCCACTGAGACTCGTCAGTCGGTGCATCGGCAACCATATCGCCATCGTTGTCTACGTAGCGCGAGGAGAGGTCGGCGGAGGCGTTAACCGCTGCCAGCGCAAATGCGCTTGCAACAGCAGCGCTAATCAATGTGCGGGAAAGCGAGTTAGAAAGCGTGGGAGCGTGCATGCATCACCTAAGTAGCTGTTCAAAGATGACGCTATCCTGCCAAGCCTGCATGACAGCAGCGGGTCACTCCCGTGACAACCTAGTGACGTCTCAATGACAGCAAAGTGACACCCCTTAGCTAAGGCAGCACGCGTCAGTTCCGTCGATCTATAAAGAGACTATTTCCGACTATTTTTTTCGCCTGATGTTTTAGCTCGGAAAGTTGGGCGGCAATATCCAGTGCCTTGCAGGTGCTAGGCTCGGCAATGGGTTTAACCGCAATCGATACACTAACAAAGGGAAAGAACGCCGTGGCACCTTGGCGGCTTTCAATAGTGATACCGCCCTGCTGCCGATCATCCTCTTCATAAAAACCCGGTGCCATGACTTCAAAGGAGCGCAGAATTTGCTGGCAAACGCCCTCCCAGTGCTCAAGTGGCAGCAGCATCATAAAATCGTCACCGCCAATATGGCCGATAAACCCACCGGCACTCTCCACCTGACCCTGCAGCAAGCGCGACAGCGAAATAATCACGTGATCACCGCGGGCGTAGCCATAAGCATCGTTAAACGCTTTGAAATTATCTAAATCGACGTAGGCGGCTGCGAACCCTTCGCTCTTATCCAGATACGCGACCAAGGTTTCGTTGATAAGAATATTGCCCGGCAACCCCGTCAGCGGGTTTGCATGGCGGGCTTGACGCACTTGGATGGCGGTAATCTCGCGTAGTAGATCAACAATAGTACCCATACCAAGATAGTGGCCGTTGTTATCCACGATCACAAAGTCTTCAAGCTCAATATCTTGGCTGTCGGTAAGCTGTTGGCTCAGCGCTTCCAGTGACAGTTCTGCAGGGGCCACTAACATTTTGGCGTCGCCCACATCCAGCACGCAGCGCTTAGCATACAAAGCATGGCTGTAGGGGTTAGTAAACAGCGTTAAGAACGCATTGCGACGCACCACGGCGACGGGAATACCCTCTTTAACCACGGCGACACAGCGTAGGTTGGGGTGCTCGCGAAATCGCTCGGCAAGCTCCGGCACCACACAGCTGGGCCCGACGGGGTTAACCGGACGCAAAATAGAGTGCGCGGTACGACCCGCCGTACTTTTTAACTGGGTGGCCGCAGGTAGCAGCATATGGAGCTGCATCGGCGGATCGGGGCTAGGCCGGGCAAAATAAAACCCTTGTAGCAGTGCCAAGCCGCGATCCAATTCCCACAAGCAGAGGTGTTCGGCGGCGGTTTCGATTCCCTCAGCTATTAACTGGCAATCCAAGCTGCGCGCCACATCTAGAATCGAACGAAGGAACTCACGCTTGGCAGGCTCTTGGTCAATGCCAGAAATGAAGTGGCGGTCTAGCTTAACGAAATCAGGCCGCAACTCCGACCAATGGCGCAGGCTAGAGTGACCTGCGCCCAGATCGTCTAATGCCACCTGAAACCCCATATCACGGTAGTGGGCGACCGCTTGACGCATTAGGTCGTAATCGTGAATGGGCACGTGTTCAGTGAGCTCAATCACCACCCGTTCGGCGGGAAGCCCCACCTCCTGGATAAAGCCAAGCGTTAACCCTTCACGGAAGTCCCGCTCGACAATCGTCAACGGCATCACGTTGAGAAACAGCAACCCGGGCAATTCAAGTTCGGCAAAACGATGAATCGCCAAGCGACGACAGAGTATATCCAGCTCAACGAGCAACCCGGCTTGGGTGGCGACATCAAACAGGCGTAGGGGCGAGTGCAGCGGCGATGTTTTGGGACCACGGATGAGCGCCTCATAGCCATAAATTGCCTGTTGATTGGCATCTACGATTGGCTGAAAAAGCACCTGCAGCGCCTCTGCCGCGATAATGTTATTCAGCCACTGCGCTTCTTGTGCGGTCATATATTTGCTGTCCCATTTAAAGACGGTTGTCCCTATAGTTTTTAATGAGCCACAGAAAAAAACCGGTAAATCATCAGAGAAATACCGGGTGGCTACTTGGGCAGCAAGATTGCGACATCTGCATGACACCAGTGTGACAACCCAGCGCGATTGATCGCGATTAATGGCACCACACTGCGAACACTTAGCGAGCCCCATTGGGCCCGCTACTCTTTTTGTACTGACTTTAGTTAACGGTAATTCTGGCAATTTCCTCGCGCCATGATGGCTTCAGCGATGCGTTCTATTCCCTGGCGGTAGGCGGCTTGGCGATAGGTGACTTTCTCTTTCTCCGCCCGCGCCAACACGCTTTCTGCCTGCACTCCCAGCAGGTTATCTAGGCGCTGATTGACGTCTTCTTCTAGCCATTTTTCGCCTGCGCGGTTCTGCAGCCACTCAAAATAGCTAACAATGACGCCGCCAGTATTAGCCAAGACATCAGGTAGCACAGGTATTTCGCGTTTGGCTAATGCATCATCGGCATCGCTAGTTAACGGCCCGTTAGCAATTTCAAGAATCGCCCCCGCCTGCACATCGTCAACGTTGTCGCAGTGAATTTGGTTCTCTAGTGCCGCTAACGCCAGCACATCCACCTCAAGCGACAGCAGTTTATCGCTCGTCAGTGATTTGCCCTGCTTACTCTTGGATAACGAACCGTGCTTGTCTTTGTCCTGCTTCGCAGCGTCAACATCAAGCCCGTCCGCGCTGTAAATGGCGCCGCTTGAGTCCGATAGCGCCACAATTTTATAACCCCGCTCACTGGCTAGTCGGGCAAAATGATAAGCAGCATTACCAAAACCCTGTACGGCAACGGTGGTCTCTTCTGGCTTGCGCTCTTCGCGCTCGGCCCACAAATCCAGTACTTTTAGCGCGCCGCGCCCAGTGGCCGCTACCCGACCCGGAGACCCCCCTAGAGACAGCGGCTTACCGGTAATAGCGGCAGGCGCTTGGGCACGCACGATATGTTCGTACTCATCAATCATCCAGCCCATTACCGTAGCATCGGTATTTACATCCGGGGCGGGAATATCTCGGTCTGGCCCCATAATATCGGCAATGGCACGAATATAGCCCCGAGCCAACCGCTCTCGCTCAAGGGAGGAGAGGGCCTTGGCATCTACCTGTACACCACCTTTCCCGCCGCCATAAGGTAAGCTAACCACCGCGCACTTCACCGCCATCCAGAAACTTAGCGTGGTGACCTCATGCTGATTAACGTCCGTATGGAAACGCACACCACCTTTGGCAGGCCCTAAGCTGGTATCGTACTGAACCCGCCAAGCGGGGAAGGCCTTTAGGCTTCCGTCATCCATGCGTATTGGCACACTCACCTGAAGCGACAGGCTCGGCTGCATCAACCGTGCCTGAGCATCCGGGTGAATATCCAGCGCTTCAAATACCGCCTCCAGCCGTGAGCGAGCATCCTCAAACAGCGCCGCGCCTGTATCAGGGGTCAGGGCTTGCAGCGTTTTCTTTTCCGCTTGCGGTTTACGTGTTTTGGATGCTTGCTGCTTTGCTTTATGTTTTTTCGCTTTCGCATTAGCCATGTAGCACTCTCCTTCTGCTTGATAGGCGTCAGCGCCTGCTCATAAGGGACTTAGCACTGTGTAAGCGTAGCAGCTTGGTAAATGCACACGCTTTTTAACTTGCGAAATCCCAGCTTTTTCTCACACTTAGGCTATTTGCACGGATGCCCAGGGAGAACATAGTGAGCCCAATAACACGTAGCGCCCTAGCTTGGGGAAGCCTGTACAGTTTACTTGCCCTGCTACCGATAGGCTGGCTGCTTCTCTCACCACCAACACCCCGCAGCTGGCTTGGTGAAGCGGCGGTGTTGCTTGGCGCACTCGCCCTAAGCATCATGGCACTGCAGGCGTTAATATCTGGCCGACACACGTGGTTTGCCCATGAAGTTGGTTTTGACAACGTACTGCAGTTTCATCGCCAGATCGGTATTGGGGCGCTTTTCCTGGTTATTGCCCACCCCGTTGCCCTGTTTATCGCCCACCCTTCGCTGATTCACTTTCTTGACCCACGGGAAGAAACCCTGCGCGCCCTAACCCTGATGGCGCTATTAATAGCCAGCATTGTGCTGATTATTAGCTCGCTCTGGCGAAAGCGTTTTGGGCTATCGTATGAGTGGTGGCGACTACTCCATGGCGGCTTGGCGCTGTTCATCGTTTTTGGGGGGCTGGGCCATGCCATAATGGCCCAGCGGTACACTGAGGGCTTGGTTACCTCGATGGGTCTGGCACTGCTTATTCTGATTCCTGCCTGCTTGGTACTCGAAACTCGCTTATTAAGGCCATGGCGTATGCGCCATCGCCCGTGGCGCGTAGTGGACACAAAGCTTGAGCGCGGCGATACCACGACACTAACGCTTGAACCCGCCGGCCCTCACCGCTTCACTTTCCAACCGGGACAATTCTTCTGGATCACCCTGGGCAACACCCCATGGTCGCTTCAGCAACACCCTTTTTCGCTCTCATCAAGCGCTGCCAGCAGTGGCCGTATAACCTTCAGCGCTAAACGCCTGGGCGACTTTACCCGACAACTACCCAAGGTAACCGCCAATACACCTGCGTTTATTGAGGGCCCATTTGGCGCTTTCATCCCTCGCCCCAACAATCCCTCGGGGCTGGTAATGATCGCAGGGGGGATTGGCATTACGCCGTTTATGAGCATGCTCTACACCTTTCGCGACCAGCAAGACCGCCAACCGATTTGGCTGATTTATGCCAACCCCACCTGGCAAGAAGCCACCTTCCGTGACAACCTGGATGAATTGGCTCAGCAACTTAACTTAACGCTGATTCACGTTATTTCAGACCCCCATGAGGGCTGGGAAGGGGAAGTGGGCTACGTTGACCAAGATCTCCTGGCCCGCTGCTTACCCCGGGATGATGGGAAGCGTGACTACTTTATTTGCGGCCCGGACCCCATGATGGATAGTGCCGAGAAAGGTTTAATTGCCCAGGGAATCGCCCCCACCCATATTTTCTCCGACCGCTTTGACATCGTTTAGGGAGTTTTTATGCTGCATAACTACGCAAGATACGCAGGGGGGCTAGTGCTGGCGCTATTAGTCGCCGTTGTGCTCCTGGCGGCGTACGCCCTGCAATGAGCTACGAGTGCCTTCTGTGATAGTGAGCAACGCGCCCAGCGAGCACTACTCCGCTCACCTTAGCTCTCAAGCAGCCCGCGACTTAGCGTGGCTAATCGCCACGCCGGATGTCGTTGAGCTACCGCCGCCCATCCCCTGTGGCGGCAAGCCAACGCAACAAGAGCTTGGTTTGACGGACAGCATAGACGCCTGGTTGGCGCAGCTTACGCCAAAGCTGAACGCGCTGGATGGCAGGTTAGCTACCCGTATGGGCCACTACCACGAACAGCTTTGGCACCTGCTGTTAGATAATGCCCCCACTACCCGGCTTTTGGCCAAGAACCTACGCATTACGCAGCGGCGCAATACGCTAGGCGAGCTGGACATGCTCTATCGAACGCGTGACAACACCGCTCCCGTGCATTTGGAAGTAGCCATTAAGTTCTACCTAGGGCTACCCGAAGGACCGGGAGATGCCACCAGCCAAAGCCGCTGGATTGGCCCTGGCGGGCTAGACAGCCTAGCACTGAAATGCAGCCATCTGCGCCACCATCAGCTGCCCATTTCGAGTACCGCCGTCGCGCAGGCACTGATCACCCAATGGCTAGCGCCAAGGGACCTTGGCCCCACCGCGCCGCTTAACGGCCAGCTCACCCAGCGCCTAGCCATGCCCGGCGTACTGTTTTATCCCTGGCACACGGCAATGCCGCCGCCCATCGGGGCAACAGCCAATCATCGGCGCGGTAGGTGGTGTTATATAAAAGATTGGCCAGCGCTTGCAGCTCAAACAAGTGAGTCACTGCACATGGCGTGGTTGGAGAAACCCCATTGGCTGGCCCCGCCACCTAAAGCGGCGTTTCAGCCAGCCAACGAGGAAATGGCAATCGTGAAGCCGCTGATTGAGCGCTACGGGCCACAGCAGGTGATGCTTTACGACCCAGAAGCGGAGACAGGAACAGGAACAGGAACAGGAGCAAAGATGCAGCCACTGGAGCGTCTCATCCTTGTCCCCAATGACTGGCCACGCCAAGTGCCGCTGCCGCCCCGCCCTCGCGATTAAACAATCACTTCGCTAAACAGCCACCTTGCCGTTAAACAGCTACTTTGCGGTTAAACAACGACTAAGTTATCGCGGTGGATCAACTCGTGAGCTTCTACGTACCCCAGGATTGCTTCAATCTGGTGGCTTGGCTGGCCTGCTAACTGGCGTGCTTCCTCAGCCCCATAGTTGACCAACCCTTTGGCCACGCGCGTGCCCTGCTCATCCACGCACAGCACCATATCACCGCGCTTAAAGCTGCCCTGCACTTCGCGCACGCCCACTGCCAGAAGGCTAGAGCCTTTGCCACGCAGTACGTTCACCGCGCCGGCATCTAGCACCAAGGTGCCCCGTACCTGCAATTGCCCCGCCAGCCAACGCTTGCGGGCGGCGATAGGTGCCTGGTCAGGCCGCAACAAGGTTCCCAGCGCTTCGCCTGCCATGACGCGAGAAATAACGTCTGGCTGGCGACCACTGGCAATGACCGTGACTGCGCCAGAACGGGCCGCGAGCTGCGCCGCGCGTATTTTGGTGCTCATACCACCACGCCCCAAGGCCCCACCACTGCCTGCCACAGCGGCTAGCCGTGGGTCGTCAGCGCGCCCTTCGGCAATCATCTGAGCATTGGGGTCGTGGCGAGGGTCGGCGTCAAACAGCCCCTCTTGGTCGGTAAGCAGCAGCAGTGCATCGGCTTCTAACAGGTTGGCAACCAGCGCGCCGAGGGTGTCGTTATCGCCAAAGCGAATCTCGTCGGTGACGACGGTATCGTTTTCATTGATGACCGGTACCACGCGCATCTCGACCAAGGTACGCAGCGCCGACAGCGCGTTGAGATAGCGCTTGCGGTTAGACAGGTCATCGTGGGTAAGCAGAATCTGAGCCGTTAACATGCCGTGGCGAGCAAAATGCTGCTCGTAGCACTGGGTAAGGCCGTTCTGGCCTACCGCTGCGGCGGCTTGAAGCTCATGGACAGCGCTGGGGCGCGCTTGCCACCCCAGACGCACCATACCGGCGGCAACCGCGCCGGATGAGACCAGCACGACCTCGATACCCTGCTGATGCAGCGTGGCAATCTGGTCGACCCAGCCACCAATCGCCACCTCGTCCAAGCCACGGCCATCGTTGGTGAGCAGCGCACTACCAATTTTAACCACTACCCGGCGGGCGCTGCTTAACGCCTCCCGGCCGGGCAACTGCTCATTGCTTTCCACGTCGCGACTCTCCCAAGCCTTTTCGCTCACAGCATTGCTTCCGTTAACCCTGTTGACGCTTCCCACTCAACCGAGGGTCGGTTATGGGGCGTACTCTACCTCGACATCGTAATCATCATCGTCGAAATCGTCGTCGTCTTCGTCATCGTCATCGTCCCGCTTACGGCGGCGGCCAAGACGCGCTTCCGTACGGGCTACTGACTCCTCTTCCATGCGGCGGCGCATTTCCTGCTCGCGGGCATGAGCTTCTTCATCTTCATTTTCCAGACGCTGCTGCTCGGTCAGCCAGCGATACGCCGCCTGAACTAGCTTATCGGTGCCGTCGTTGCTGATGGCCGAGATGCGGAATACCGGGCCATCCCAGTTCAAGGCATCAATAATCGCCTGGGCGCGGGCTTCGCGCTCATCTTCTGGCAGCAGGTCAAACTTGTTCAGCACCAACCAACGGGGCCGCTCAGAGAGCGCCGGAGAGAACTGACCAAGCTCGTGAATAATCGCCTGCGCTGCTTCCACCGGGTCGGACTCATCGAAAGGTGCCACATCCACCACGTGGAACAGCAGACGCGTGCGGGTCAGGTGCTTCAAGAAGCGTAGCCCCAGGCCCGCGCCGTCAGAGGCACCTTCAATCAGCCCCGGTACGTCGGCCATTACAAAGTGCTCGTGCATGCCCAGCTTCACCACGCCCAGGTTAGGCACCAGGGTAGTGAACGGATAGTTCGCAACTTTGGGCTTGGCCGCAGATACCGAACGGATCAGCGTAGACTTACCCGCATTCGGCATGCCCAGCAGGCCAACATCGGCCATTACCTTCATTTCCAGGCGCAGGTTACGGCGGTCGCCTTCGGTGCCCGGCGTGGTGCGGCGTGGAGCACGGTTGGTGGAGGATTTAAAGTGAATATTCCCCAACCCACGACGGCCACCTTCGCCCACTAATACCACCTGACCGACATCAGTGACATCGGCGATGACCTCAAGGGTATCCTCATCAATCACGGTGGTACCCACTGGCACTTTCACGTGCAGGTCTTCACCGGCTTTACCACTCATCTGACGGCCCATGCCACCCTGGCCGTTTTCAGCTTTATAAAAACGCTGAAACTTGAAGTCAATCAAGGTATTCAGCGAATCATCACCAATTAGGTAGACGCTGCCACCATGACCGCCATCCCCGCCATCGGGGCCACCCTTGGGCACATATTTCTCGCGGCGAAAGCTCAGACAGCCATTGCCGCCTTTACCTGCCTCAACAATAATCGAGGCTTCATCGACGAACTGCATTGGATTCTCCCGGCCGCTTCCGCCGCCCTAACTGCAATATCCCGCCCGTTGATAACGGACAAAAGGGATCGAAAAGACAAAAAAGCCCCGCCATGGCGGGGCTTTTATTTCGTCATCTTCATTCTGCGCAACAAGTGTTACTTAGGCAGAAACGATGCTAACGAATTTACGGTTGTTCGGACCTTTGGTCTCGAACTTCACGAAGCCGTCGTTCAGAGCGAACAGCGTGTGATCACGGCCTAAGCCAACGCCAGTGCCTGCATGGAAACGTGTGCCACGCTGACGAACGATGATGCTACCTGCGCTGGCCGCTTGGCCACCGAACAGTTTCACACCTAAGCGTTTGGACTCGGAATCGCGACCGTTGCGCGTGGAGCCGGCTGCCTTTTTATGTGCCATTGCAAAATCCTCCTAAAGGAAATAGCTGCTTACGCAGAAATTCCGGTAATTTTGACTTCAGTGAACCACTGACGGTGGCCCTGACGCTTCATGCTGTGCTTCCGGCGACGGAATTTGATGATCGTTACTTTATCGCCACGGCCGTGGGAAACGATCTCAGCAGACACTTTGGCACCGCCGATGAAGGGCGCGCCAATGTTTACGTCGTCGCCGTCTGCAACCAGCAGCACTTCATCAAACTCAATCGTTTCGCCGGTAGCGACTTCGATTTTTTCGAGCTTGAGGGTTTGACCTTCTTTAACACGGTACTGTTTGCCACCGCTTTTAATAACTGCGTACATGTCGCTCTCCGGACTTGTCGTTAATGCCGGTTACGCCCCGCGTAACCAACGCTCATCGCCTTCCGCTCTTATTGACCTGCTGCGAGTGGCGCCCCTTTTGGCAGCCATCTGACAGGGAGCATGATGAGTGGGTCGCGAATTATAGCGACTATCGTTGTCTACCACAAGGCTACAGGGCATTGTCAATTAGACATCACACCATGAGCGCTTAGCTCTACCTTGACGCCTCACAACCAGCCCCATAGCATGACTCCAACTACCTTACCCCCGCGATGAACGGAACCCATGACAGCCAACGTCTCCAAAACCCCGCCTGCCAGCCCAACGCCTTCACCGCTGCACGCCGTGGTGGCCGACGACTTTGACGCCGTAAACCGCACCATTGTCGCGCAGTTGAATTCTAAAGTGCCGCTGGTCGAAACCATCGGCCAATACATTATTGAAAGTGGCGGCAAACGCTTACGCCCATTGCTCGTGCTGCTGGCTGCTCGCTCCCTTGACTATCAGGGCGACAAACACATCACCCTGGCCACCCTAATTGAGTTCATGCACACCTCCACCCTGCTTCACGATGACGTGGTGGACGAGTCACACATGCGGCGTGGCAAAAAAACCGCCAACGATGCCTGGGGTAATGCACCTTCGGTACTGGTGGGCGACTTCCTTTATTCGCGCTCATTTCAAATGATGGTCGATGTAGGTTCCATGCGCATCATGGCGATTCTTTCCAGCGCTACCTGCATTATCGCCGAAGGGGAAGTGCTGCAACTGACTAACATTGGCAACCCCAGCATTTCTGAAGCGGACTACTTTGAAACTATTCAAGGTAAAACCGCCATGCTGTTTGAGGCCGCCTCCCACAGCGGTGCCGTACTTGCAGACGCTACACCTGACCAAGAGCGCGCCCTGCAGTATTACGGCCGTTATCTAGGCCTCGCCTTCCAGCTCATCGACGACCTGCTGGACTACCAAGGCGATGCCGAAGCCATGGGTAAAAACGTTGGCGACGACTTAGCAGAAGGCAAACCTACCCTTCCACTGATTCATGCCATGGAACGCGGCACGCCGGAACAGGCTAAGCTGATCCGTCAAGTGATTCGCCAGGGTGGGCTTGAGCAGCTCAACGAAGTGCTTGAGATCATCAACGCCACCGGTGCGCTGGAATATACCCGTGCACGCGCCGTTGAGATGGCCAACAAAGCCCTAGCCGAACTGGACGCCCTGCCCCCCAGCCCCTACCGTGATAGCATGGCGCACATCGCACGCTTAGCGGTTGATCGCAAAGCATAAAGTCCGCGCAACAAAGCAACGGAGCACGTAAAAAGAGGCTTGAAAAAAGCCCTTCGCCTGCGTATGATTCGCTCCGTTGTTAAGCGCTGCCTAGCACTGTTTAAGCAACGTTCGGAATATAGCTCAGCTTGGTAGAGCGCTGCCTTCGGGAGGCAGAGGTCGTAGGTTCGAATCCTGCTATTCCGACCAAAGAATTCAATAAAAACGGCCACTTAGCTCATTGAGCAGGTGGCCGTTTTTTGTTACTCCCTTTTCTAGGTGACATATAGGTGACAAACGTCTCACTTAATAGACCAGCCCCCACCCTGTTGCACATTTCAGGCACTCGACAATCTGAACGCTACTACCATATGAGCTGATCTACCGGCGCACCTTCATTACGTAACCTTCCACCTTCCTACTAAAATGCCAGCTGGCTCTGCAATACACTGTATCGCCCCATCAGCCAAACTTGTTGTTCTATTAGGCTTTCACCTGAATTGCTACGCAAGTCAAAATATGGCCTAGGCGTATATTCATCAGCAACCCTATATGTTGTTATATTGTTATCTTTAACCGTCAGCCTAAGTTAGCTGCGGCAGCATTCTCACTGCCGTGGCTGCACTATTGCTAAAGCCCGTTATTGTTCAAATGTCGGCACGCCCTCTGCCACCCGACATAAATTAGGAAATCTAATGTCTGATCTGCGCACTTCCGACCTAGGCTTTGAGGCCGACCTGTTCAAAGCCGCCGACCGACTGCGCGGCAACCTTGAGCCCTCCGAATACAAACACGTCGTTCTCGGTCTCGTTTTCCTGAAATACATTTCTGAAGCTTTTGAGGCTTACCATGCCGATCTTGCCAAAGACGAGTACGCTGACCCCGAAGATCCAGAAGAATACCTCGCAGAGAACATCTTCTGGGTACCACAAGAAGCCCGCTGGACACATTTACGCAATAACGCCCGCGACCCCAATATCGGTAAAATCATTGACGATGCAATGGAGTCGATTGAACGCGTTCCCGCCAATGAAAAGCTGAAGGGCGTTTTGCCAAAGAATTACGCCCGTCCGACTCTGAATAAGGAAATGTTAGGCGACCTGATTGATCTGTTCTCCAAGATCGATATGCGCAAGCAACAGGAAGACGCACGCGACCTACTGGGCCGTGTTTATGAATACTTCTTGGCGGGTTTCGCATCATCAGAAGGCAAACGTGGCGGTGAGTTTTTCACACCGCGCTCGGTTGTCCGCACATTAGTTTCCATGCTGGAGCCGAAACAGGGTCGCGTCTATGACCCTTGTTGTGGTTCGGGTGGCATGTTTATCCAGTCTGAGAACTTTATCGAAGACCACGGTGGTCGCCGTGATGATATTTCAGTTTATGGGCAAGAGATCAACCACACCACATGGCGGTTGGCTATGATGAACCTTGCCGTTCAGGGTATCGATGCAGAGATTAAGTGGAATAACGAAGGTTCCTTCATCCGCAATGAGCTTCAGTACCTACGCGCTGACTATATCCTAGCCAATCCGCCTTTCAACATCTCCGATTGGGGTGGTGAACGTCTAGCCGAGGACCCTCGCTGGGAATTCGGCAGGCCCCCTAAGGGCAATGCTAACTATGCGTGGCTGCAACATATCCTTTACCACCTTGCACCTCGTGGTACTGCCGGTGTTGTACTCGCCAATGGTTCGATGTCATCTCAGCAATCGGGAGAGGGCGATATTCGTCGCGCAATGATCGATGCGGATAAGGTGGATTGTATGGTCGCGCTGCCGGGACAGCTATTTTATTCCACACAAATTCCTGCCTGCCTGTGGATTCTCGCCAATGACAAATCCGCCAACGGCCACCGCGACCGGCGCGGAGAGATTCTATTCATCGATGCTCGCAACATGGGCCATATGGTCGATCGCGTGCGGCGTGACTTTGGCGAGACCGAGATCGAGAAAATAGCTAGCACATACCACCGCTGGCGCGCCAAAACGCCCGAGCTAGCTTATGCGGACGAGGCTGGCTTCTGCGCAAGTGCAGACCTAGAGACTATTCGAAAACATGACTATGTCCTAACCCCTAGTCGCTATGTAGTGGCCGCGGATGAGATAGATGACGGGGTATCGTTTGAAGAGAAGTTTGCCCAGCTCACTGCGAAGCTGTCAGATCAATTTGAACGGGCAGATCTTCTTAAAAACGCGATATCAGAGCAACTTTCACTGGTGCGCAAAAATGATTGATTGGCGGCCCTCAACTTGGGGCGACGAAATAGCTCTGGAATACGGTAAAGCTATTCGCGGCTATCAAGACGCAGTAGGCGACTACCGAGTATACGGCACGAACGGCCCTGTAGGTTGGACAAGCGACTATTTGACTGCAGGACCAGGAATTATTCTTGGTCGAAAAGGAGCCTACCGAGGAGTTAACTTTTGCACTGAGCCGTTTTGGGTAATCGACACGGCTTATTATGTTCGCCCCCTCCACGATCAGTTAGACATGCGATGGCTTTTTTATGCCATTCAGCATCATAAACTCGGCGAGATTGATGATGGATCGCCCATTCCTTCGACAACTCGCGCAGCAGTGTATGTTCGCGATCTTGATGTACCACCCCTACCCGAACAAAGAGCGATCGCGAAATGCCTGCTAGTGTACGACGATAAAATCGATTTAAACCTACAGACGAATAAAACGTTGGAATCGATGGCAAGGGCGATATTCAAGGATTGGTTTGTCGATTTTGGACCTACTCGCCGCATTGCTTCAGGTGAAACTGACCCAGTTGCAATTCTTGGTGGCCTGCTACCCGATAGTGCTCAAGCTGCGGCTGTCACTTCGCTTTTTCCAAAAAACCTAGGAGCCAATGGCCTACCAGAGGGATGGGAAGAACGTGAGATAGGAGATCTTTGCCAAATTGTTGGAGGCGGTACCCCAAGCACCAAAGAACCAATTTTCTGGGAAGCAGGCACACACCTTTGGGCGACCCCAAAGGACCTGTCAAAACTTACAGGCATGTTCATTCGGGAAACCGAGCGCCGCATAACCGATTTAGGCCTTGCGAAGATCCGCTCAGGTTTGTCACCTAAGGGCAGTGTCCTTATGTCTTCCCGCGCCCCCATTGGTTATGTCGCCATAGTAGAAAAGCCTATGGCTATAAATCAAGGCTTCATTGCAATGCAGCCAGCTCCAGCCCTCCCAACCGAATTTGTCTATTTCTGGACGCTTGAAAATCTTGACCTGATCAAAGCCAACGCAAATGGATCAACTTTCCAGGAAATCAGTAAAAAGAATTTCCGTCCACTAAAGGTGAATCATGCAAGTGCTGATGTGCTGGCAAAGTTTTCTAAAGTTGCAGGTGCTTTGCTGGAGATGATACGTAACAACGAACAGGAAAATCAAAGCCTAACTGCTATTCAGGACTTGCTCCTTCCCAAGCTCATGTCGGGGAGGCTACGCCTTGAACACACGGAGGGCAGCTAGGAATGGAGTATTTCAAGCAGAGGTTCATTGAGGAGCTAAATGACGAAGGCGACATTGAAATCAGAGGTATTACCTGGAAACGACATGATGCACTCAAGCTTCTCGACGACTCAGCCGAGGGTGAACTATTCAATGAGTGGGTTAACCAAACGATCGAAGAAAGCAAAGAACGGGCGCTGAGTTTCCTAGCCGAAAACGGCTGCCTTGATCGCTTCAGAAGTCTTTATCGGCTTCATAAGCAAACAAATATTATTCCGTTTGTTGGCGCAGGCATGTCAATTGATAGCGGAGGTCTAAGGTGGGGTGACTTTTTAAAATCTCTGCTATCAGATTCTCCAGAATCTTTACCTACAGTCGAAGACTTTCTAACTGCACAAGACTATGAAAGTGCAGCTCAGTTTGTAGCCGACACTTTAGGCATGCCAGTTTTCAATGAGGAAATAAGAAGCAAACTGGGTGTTGGTTGCCTTGGGACAATTGGACCAATAAATCTAATGCCTGCTCTATTTGAAAATGGCGTGATCACAACGAATTTTGACTACGTCTTATATCGCGCTTTTGAAAACGGTGACGTACCTTTCAAATCTGAACTCTGTGGCTACGAACTTAAAGAGGCTCCACGGAGAATTGCGAACGAACCACACTGCCTTCTTCGTCTGCATGGCTCAGCTGAGTCTTCGGTAGGCCGAATTCTTACAAAATCAGAATACGAAGCAAACTACGAAGACAACTCACAACTTGCAGATGTACTAGATAAGCTAATAGGCACGCGTGGTTTTCTATTTTTAGGATGCAGCCTAGATACTGATAGGACCTACTATGCGCTTTGCCAGCTAAAAGAACGAGCACAAGCTGAGCCTACTCCCCACTACGCATTTCTCCCATTATCGGAAAAAGATAATCGTTTAATACGAAGAAAATTTTTGGCAGCAGCAGGTATTCACCCGATTTACTACCCAGACGGGGAAGATAGCCAGTCTATAGAAGATCTGTTGATTTCTATGTTGCAGGGGGGCGTATGAGCATAATTAACGAAGACCTCGTCGAGCAGGCTGCGCTGGAAATTCTACATGAACAGGGCATAACTTTTTTAGGCGCTAATGTTATTGCCCCGGACGGCAGCGCACCGGAGCGGTCGTCACATGGTGAGGTGCTTTTGCTAGAGCGGCTCAAATTAGCAATTGCGCGACTCAATCCGGCCATTCCGGAAGATGCTCGACTGAGCGCGCTGCGCAAGGTAACAGTAGCCGAGACACCAAGTCTTGTTGAAGAGAACCGCCGGATTCATGCGTTGCTTGTTAATGGCGTTGATGTCGAATATAGGGCAGAAGATGGTGCCATCAAGGGCGACAAAGTTTGGCTAGTCGATTTCGATGATCCAGCCGCCAACGATTGGCTAGTAACAAACCAGTTCACTGTAATTGAGGGCAAATACAAACGCCGCCCCGATATAGTCGTGTTCTTAAACGGTCTGCCGGTAGCTGTCGTAGAGCTTAAGAATGCGTCAAGTGAAGCAACAACAATTGAGGATGGATTCGCACAGCTTCAGACCTACAAGCAGCAAATTCCTTCCCTATTTCGTACTAATGTTGTGTTGATTAGCTCCGATGGACTATTGGCACGTATAGGATCGCTGACAGCGAGTGAAGAGCGCTTTATGCCATGGCGCTCGGTCACTGGTGAGGTCGGAGATTTCACGCCAGCAGGCCCCCATGAAATGGTCACGCTACTGCAGGGCGTTTTCGATCAGGAAAGATTTCTGGCGCTGTTGCGTGATTTCACAGTGTTTGGTGATGTTGGCGAAGGGCCGTTTAAAATCATTGCGGGTTACCATCAATTTCATGGTGCGCGAAAAGCGCTAAACAGTGCAATTGAAGCCACGTCACCGGAAGGCGATCGCCGTATTGGGGTAATCTGGCACACACAAGGCTCTGGCAAATCATTTTTAATGGCATTCTTTGCAGGACTATTGGTGCGCAATGCAAAGCTCAATAACCCTACGCTTATAGTACTTACGGATCGCAACGACCTTGATGACCAGCTATTTCAGACGTTTTCTCTTACTAAAGATTTAATCCGTCAGACACCTGCACATGCTGAGAGCCGCGAAGAACTACGGGAATTGCTGGCGCGACGATCGGGCGGCGTCATTTTCACAACCATGCAGAAATTCTCGCCTGAAAAAGATGAGGAACGGTTTCCCACGCTTACCGACCGGCGAAATGTGATTGTCATCGCAGATGAAGCACACCGCAGTCAGTATGGACTAAATGCCAAGGTTAATACTAAGACGGGCGAGCGCAAATATGGCTACGCCCATTACGTACGCCAAGCTTTGCCAAATGCGTCTTTCATTGGTTTCACCGGCACGCCAATTGAAACGGCTGATGTAAACACGCCAGCCGTTTTTGGTGATTATGTCGATATCTATGACATTACACGCGCAGTAGAAGATAAAGCAACGGTCCCAATATACTACGAGAGCCGTGTAGCTAGAATCGAACTGGCAGAGGATGAGAAGCCCAAGATCGACGAAGAAATCGCCGAAATTCTTGAGGATGAAACGTTATCTGACCAGGAGAAGGCTAAAGCTAAATGGAGCACTGTAGAAGCATTAGTTGGGGCTGATAAACGCCTTGGACAGATTGCTTCAGATTTGGTGAAACACTTAGAGGCGCGGACAGAGGCTCTGGGCGGTAAAGCCATGGCCGTATGCATGAGCCGCCGAATTTGTGTGGCCCTCTATGACTCAATTGTTGCCCTCCGTCCTGAATGGCATTCGGATGACGACAAAGCAGGCATTATTAAAGTTGTTATGACGGGCTCTGCCTCTGACCCGGTAAGCTGGCAGAACCATATTGGTAACAAAAAACGCCGTGATGATTTGGCAAAGCGCGCGCGCGATCCTGATGACCCATTAAAACTAGTGATAGTGCGTGATATGTGGCTAACAGGGTTCGATGCACCTTGCATGCACACAATGTATATAGATAAGCCTATGCGCGGCCATGGCTTAATGCAGGCTATCGCCCGTGTTAATCGGGTATTCCGCGATAAGCCTGCTGGGTTGGTAGTTGATTATATTGGCATTGCACAGAACCTTAAAAACGCCTTAGCGCAATATTCAGATGCTGACCGTGAAAGAACTGGCATCGATGAAGAACAAGCCATCGCTTTGCTTGCTGAAAAGCTTGATGTTGTACGCGCTATGTTCGCTGGTCACAATTACCAAGCTGGACTTGAGGGTATGGCACAGAAGCGACTCAAGGCGCTAGGGGATGCGATAGATTGGATCGTCGGGCAACAGGCAAAAGCCGCTCAACGAAAGCCGGTTGAAGCCGACAAGAGAAAAGAGCTTTCGCGTTTTCAAGATGCAACACTTGAGCTTTCACGTGCCTTCGCTTTGGCCTCTTCGAGTGACCTGGCAAGTGAAATTAAAAACGAAGTTGGTTTTCTTCAGGCAGTTCGCGCGGCTATGGCCAAGACCACCGTCAAGGGTAAGTTATCTTCCCGAGCCAAACAGTTTGCTATCGAGCAGCTGGTCAACAAAGCAGTAGCAGATGCAGAGATTGTCGATATCCTCAAGGCTACTGGCATTAAGGCGCCTGATATCTCGATCTTATCAGATGAGTTCTTACTTGAAGTCCAGTCGATGGAGCGCAAAAACCTCGCTCTTGAGGCACTGAAGAAGCTGTTGAATGGCGAGATTAAAAGCAAGGCTAAACACAATGTGGTGGAAAGCCGTGCTTTTAGCGAACGCCTTGAGCAAGCTGTGATTCGCTATCACGCGAACGCTATTTCTACCGCCGATATGATCCAAACCCTTATAGATCTAGCGAAGGATATGAAGGCATCAGCTGCAAGAGGCGAGGCGGAAGGCTTGTCTGATGAAGAGCTAGCCTTTTACGATGCGCTTGCCCAAAACCAGAATGCCGTTGAAGCAATGGGCAACGATCAGCTTCGGCTAATTGCACATGAATTGTTGGAGCAGGTTCGAAAGAACGCTACCGTGGATTGGCACAAGAAAGAAAGTGCTCGTGCGCGAATGCGGATTTTAGTGAAACGCATCCTTAAGAAATACGGCTACCCGCCCGACCTATCGCAACAAGCGGTGCAAACAGTGCTTGAGCAAGCGGAAACAATTCTGCGGGAAATTCGCTGAGAGAGGAAATGTAAATACAAGAAGCAAGATGCAAAGCGATAGATATTCAGAGGCTGCATTAACTGTGTGCAGCCGCTGAACACATCACGACATTATAGCTACCTGATGATCAAGCGATGTGCCAATAAAAAGACATGCTGGATCGTCTAGTAGCAGGTAGAAACGCCCAGGAAACCAGATTGTTCTTCCCAGCGCCTGCTTTATTTAGTGGACATTCCTTAATGAATAATATTTGCAGATGAAATAGCACTGCTTCTTACCCGTTGATTTATGGCCATGGATAGCGACAAGCGGTTAGCCAGTTCCTCTGCAGTTGGTGAACGGCCAAGCTGAGACTTTAATTCTTCACCGAAGCGTTGATTCGCAATGTATAACCAATTAGTTACGTGCTGGTGCTGAGATGGTGTCAGTGTTGCTGCAACCCCGGCATCGACTCCAGCTACGATTAGGCCTGGGAAGCCATACTTGGCTTCCAGTGCGTCGATCTCTTGAAGTTGCTCACTGGTGTAGTTGGGGGTGGTCATTGGGCGTTACGCTCCCTATCGTTTTGTTTGTGAATGTCTTTTACCTGCCGCTGGCGCTCTGTAAGCCAAACTGACTCTTTAGCAGTCTGCGCCTCATATTCCGCTGATAGCCGCTCAAGTTCCTCGTCCGTTACGCCACCCTCTGGCTCTGGGGGCTCCAACATGGCTAGCTCTGCCCGGACGCGCTGCTGTACCGATATCGGTATAGCAAGACCTTCACGCTCGAAAAGTTCGGCGCATTCAATTGCCCGCATCCCTTCTGCATCTGCTTTGTCGAGAAGTGTGGCTATATGGGTAGCAACATAGGTTGGTAGCACACTGAGGCGTTCTTTCTGGTCAATTAGGGCACTGATTCGCCCCATCGAACGATCAATCAGACGCTCAAAGTCAGGCCGCTCTCTCTTGGTTGTCTTACCATCACTACCCGTACGCATCTCTGTAAGGATCAAGTCAGCGGCACTCACTTCACCGTATTCACAGCGAGCATCCCATCGAACTTTCTCCTGTAATGCTGAGTGAAGGCGAGCCTCTTCCAGCTCAATCAAAGCTTCGATGCGCTGAGGGGATGTAGCACCTGGGATCACCCGCTCGGTGATTTCCGCTGGGTGGTATCGGGCATAGGCACCATGCTTACGCGCGCGTTGGTTGCCAGGCCCGGCAGGAATCAAATTCGCTAGGCTGGCTGGATGCTCACCACGGCCGTTTTGCTTCACCCGGCGCTTCTTAGCCACAATAGCACCTGTTAAGTAACAATTTGTAACATATTATTTAGCATCGTCTTTACAGTCAACGCGTAAATATTATTTTAATTATAATAATCAATATATTAACTTTAAAAGTAACACCGAATTGACAGCGTATTAGATGCCACTCTGCCCCCCACATACCAAAGAGCGCGGATCAGAGATAGCACCATTAACTTGCGTCGAGTGCTATCTGTAAGTCCTCCTGGGAAAGCGCAGCAAGCTCACTGATTTTTTCAGCAATCGCATGTGCCACTCCGCATTCACTGGCCAGTAAATAGCCTGCGAACTCATGGATAGCTTCCATGCGAGACTGTTGCAGTTCAATGACTTCATTCATAAAACACTATTCCTATACTAGTGGGGTCATTTTGGATGTTTCTAGTTTCACATTTCTCAAGAACAACTAACCGGGGGGTATACATAGTTACTGGCGGCCCATTGAGTAGCTCTGCCATCTCTGATTCTGGATTCAAAACAAAAGGGGCAAGGAACTTTCCACAGAGGGATACACTGGTGATGGCTTTGGTTGCTCTGGTTGGTTAGTTCTCCCCTGATATCCTTTAGATATTTATCATGTTTCTGGGATGCCTATTCCATGACGGTAGAAAACAGACTCATCAGACCAACCAAAGTAATCCTTTCAGGCATTCAATTTTAAACAGCCTCAATTATCCACACAGCGACGCCTCCCCGCCCGCTGCGTTTGCGTAGTCGCTTACCATTTACAACTCGGTCGGCCCTGTATTTGAATACGCTACCCACACCTCGTGTGGTTAAATGCTTGGAGTTTTTGAATTCCGTAATAGCCTCTGCAAGGGCCTGCTCTGCATCAGGCAAGTAGAACTCTCGAAGCTGAGGATCATGGTAGTTGTCATGGATTTTCTTCACGTCTTTAGCGGTGAAGGGGTCTCTACCAAACACCTCTGCCAGTGAACACAGCAACGCGTCTAACTGTTCTTGTTCAGGATCAGCCGCTTGTGCAGCGTTAACGGCCTCCATTGGGTCTGCATACTCGCCTGACGAGCCAAAATGACGGGCTACCCATGCTACCGCCTGCCGCACCATCAAATCCCATGCTTCAAAGCTCGCCATGCTACCAGTTGCTGGCGCATCACCAGATTCTAGCCAGCCACGGATAACAGTCAGAGCATCGGCTATCATGCGTTGGCGGTGCTGGTGGCAATACGTCTCGGGATCCACGTCAAATTGACGGGCAAAGGGTCTATCAGTTTCGGGATCTATCCGGCACTTAAGCACACGTCGCGGCAAGTCTCCGGCCAGGGTCAGGTTGTTACCGGTCAGCAGCCATAGCGCTTTATTGGGTACGTTAGCGCTGCCTGTTTTGCCGAGGATGCGGTCGCTGTAATTCTGGGAAGTCAGAGCACCAGCGAGCGCAGCACTATCAAACACGCCAATGACGTTATCCCATATAACGGCACGTGTGCCGGTCATCAAGATGGTCATGATGCGTTTTCGAATTTCTTCATCATCTCGGGCGTGGGTGTGTGGCCATATCGTAGGAACCTCTCCCAGCGCCAGCACTGCCACGCACTTGGCCAGTAGGGTTTTGCCGCTGCCTTGGGTGGGCGCATCAAAGCCAACGGCGGGCGCGGTGGGAAGAACGGGGCGCACGGCAGCTGTTAGCAGCGCAGCGAGTAAAACTCCTCTATCCTCAGGGCCTACTAGAGGAAAATCAACAAACGGCTCCATTAGGCGTTCAAGCGCTGTTTCGACCTGCTTCACGGTCGGGTGTATCGGCACCGCATGAACTTCATCGCCGTCAATTTCCAGTAGCAGGCCGGTGGCTTCATCAAAACCGGGGCGATTCAGCAGCGAGCCATCAAGGCGTAAGGTTGGCGCGGTGATAATAGCATTTAGATGCTTGAGGGCACGGCGCTCGCCAAGTGACAGAAGGGTCTTAGCTACGCTTACAGGAGGGTCTTCTAACACTTCAATGTGATCCCCATTTTTCAATTTATGCCAACGCCAAAATTGCGTAGCACCACCAAGCCAGTGCTTTAGGGCGTGTTCATCCAAGGGGTAAACACGGCCATTCGTTGCAGTCACCAGCGGCCCACCAAAATCATACACATCCGAGGCCCTGCGCAAGATGCCTAGTACTTGCTCTACCGCTTCAAAAGTACGACCTTTAACTAACTCCACGCGGGCAGGTGGTCTGCTCAATTTGTAGGTTTTGCCACCATGAGCAAACGAATACAAACGTGGGCGAGCGCCCATCAGGTACAGCTTCCCCACAGTCTTACCGCCTTGATACTCAGGTTCGATGGGATCCAGCGTTAGGCTGTTGTGATAGCGTTCTGAGTTATCCAGCACCTCCCCCACAGTTAATACCTGATGACCTCCATCATCAACTACCAGGGTTATAGGGAAGTCCCCAGCCAATAAGCTATGGCTCAAGGCGCGTGACACGATTTCCCGGCTCTGTTGTAGTATTTCCTCGCTGGCCTCACTGCCTGCTATTTCGCTAGCTCGGGTATCGATATAGTCCGCTTGAGCAATATCGGCTTCAGGCTTGGCGGCATTCATGGCAGCCACACGATTCTTTTCAGCAGCGGCCAACGTGGTCTGGTCAGGATTAGGAATTACCGCCTGGGTATCCAACACAGCCATCACACCACCAACGGGAACCGGCTGGCCGCGTTGTTGCGCCAGCGGTGGAACGCACTCAGCACCTGCGGCAAAATCCAGTCGGTTTGCCTGCCAGACGCTCGCATCCAATAGGGTACGTTTTAGGCGTTGGCCAGCAGCGCCAATGTCTACCCAACCGTGGCCAGCGGCCCATAGGTAGGTTTGCAGCGCCTGACCAGCCCGCTCAATATCGCGAGCATCCAGCGCCAGCCAGTACAGTCGTTGGCCACGCAGCCCGGTTAAATCATCGCCGGTTTCCGTGTTCACAATATGGCTAGACGATGAAGGCCACCAGAGCGCGGCAACGTCAACCAATGCGGGCACGGCTTCATGAAGGCAAGCCAGCAGGTCATCACGGGAAAGCGTGTTCGCGCCATCGCCGGGGTCATAATCGGCCATCATGACACCAGCGCTAGCAGGCCATGAAAAATGCTCCTTACTGCGGGGGATAGGGTCATCAGGGCGGCCCGCTTCCAGCCAGCGGCGCTTAGATACCAGCTCGGTAGTCAGACGCTCGGGACAGCCATAGGCCAACGCTTGGTTGGTTTTGAGCGATTTCAGCAAGCGGGCAAAAGCTGCCAGGCCATCCACGCTATAAACGGCGGCACTGCCTTGCGTCATATCCCCTCCGGGATCCTTCACCAGTTCGCCATCAGCCAGCCGATAACTCTTGGTTAAGCGCTCCGGTTTTGTTGATGTGATGATGGTCAGGGCAGCGGTAGCGGTGCTATTCTTTTCTTCTGAAGTATTACCTTGAGCCTCGCTAGTGGTTGCACCCACAGCGAGGCTATTTTCTGCGCTAGTCATCAAGATGCCCTCTCTTGATACCCTGCAGGTCGTAAACTTCAAACTCAGAGGTGATGCTCATACAATCATGGCAAGCAAAGGCCTTCCCGAGCCGCGTCCAACACAGAAAACCAAGGCGAAAAAAGGTAGAGTAAGCTAGCATCACTGACCCCCTCTTTTACTTTGAGCTTTATGGATCAGTCGACGCGCATTACGGTTCTTGACTGTAGCAGGATCAGCAGCACGTAAAATCTCTTGGCTAGGGGTGTCGGCGATGACTTGGGCGTGCTTTATATTGAACTGACGAATTTTGAGTTGAGCAAACTCTATGGAATAACTCATTTCGCTACTCCTTGATCTAGTCCAACCTCTGCAGTGTTGCTGTAGTCCTTTCCTGCCTCTAGCCATTCGAGCACGTCTTTTAGGCGATAAAAAACTGACCGGCCATGCTTAACAAAACGTGGACCGGGGCGGCCCAGCAAAATGCCAGTAGTACGGGATTTTCGGGCTGTGGAAGGCTGCGCATTGATAAGGCCGGGGAAAACGGCTTTTTCAGGAAGTTCAATAAGTGCTGAATCAAAGCCATTACGGTGGCGTGCTAGAGCATTAGAAAGGATGTCAAAGGGTTTAGTCTTGGCGTGCACTGAGGCGTCTCCATGTTGATGGTTAACGCCCCGATAATGAAGTTACCACCTCAATCAGTCACTCAGTTGAAATTTCAGATAATTTCATTGAAATAGCTGAGCAATTATCCAATCACTTTTTCTCACTTTGTTTTCGAGCATTACCCATCGCTTTATTTGCAAGAGGAAACAATTTTTCCATAGTACTAACACTCACCCCGCTTACATTTTTGAATCGCTTATCGATCTCTTCAGTAAGTGTGGCTTGCGTGTGATTAAGACGATCGTTTTCTTTTAATAAATCTAAGAGTGCAGCTATGATTAAAAGATGAGGTAATGGAATATTATCAAAGCTATCAACATCTTCACTTTGTTTAGAAAATTTTACTTTAACCCATTCAAAGACTTCAAAATTATTTACCTGGACACTAAAATCGTTCAAATAACCACCAAACTCTCTGCTATTTAAACTTATTTTCCTCCCAAGCTCGGCAACAGAAACCAGTTCCCAGCCACCTTCAGAAAAATTTTTACATAAAATTTCAAATCCAGTAATTTCTTTACGGACTACAGCGGTTGTTAGCTCTCTTAACCAACCCACATATGAGCTTACACTTGCATCCCCCATTTTCTTCGCCAAGATAGTGGCCATATCCTTTATTTCCACAATCGACTCAATATGATAGTAATCAAAATCACTCATTAAAAACCTTTCACAGATAGAAAATAAAACTTACTTAAGCTATGGAAAATTGAGACTGGCTATCACTTGTGCCAAGTTTACTCATGCCTTGAGCTGTTTGATGAGCAAACACTTCAACTGCATCTCGTGAATGATCCGGCCGAAGGTGAGCATAATGTTGAATAGTTGTCTGAATATCCGAGTGAGCCATCAATTTACTGACGGTCAACAAGTCAATACCAGCCATGACGAGCTGAGAAGCAAAGTTATGCCTCAGGCTATACAGATGCAGGTCATCTGGCAGTCCAGCCAACTTTCGCACATTTGCCCACGGCTTTTGCATTGCGGTCGGACTCATACGCTTGCCGCTACGACCTGACGGAAACACCAACCCCGATTTCGGCTCGCCCTGCTGCTGGTGCCAGCCTTTGAGTACCTTCACAGCAGAGGTGGATAGCGGGAATGTCATAGGCTCAGGACGATGATGCGCTGTTTTTTCAATCACCTTGCGCACAGTACGGAAGTCCAAGTTGACCTGCTCCCACCGCAAGCCGAACAGAGCGCCCGGCCTGAAGCCGGTGTAATACATCGTCATAATCCATGGAACAACGTGATCTACATAGGTAACGCCGCCTAGGTCAGGCAAATATACTTTGCCGTGAGCACGACTACTACGCCTCTGCTTACGCTTCTGTTCCTGATAAGACTCCAGGCCAATAAACAGAGCCTCGACCTCACAAGCTTCAAGATATCGTCGCTGAGACGATTGCTCGGCCATCTCATCTTCCGTCATCGCAGGACGCTGCAGGTTAATACGAGCCAGAGGGTTGGTAGATATAACCTTACGGTCAGCTGCATGTGCCAGCATAGTTTTGAGAGCGCCAAGGTGTCGCTTGCTGGTGCTATACGCCTCGCCCTTTGCTTCTCTCTCCCCCTGCCAACGTTCTATATCGGCTCGAGTGACTTCACTCATAGGCTTTTCGAGCCAACTTTTGAAAGCATTCCTGATACGTCGCACAGTGGCATCGCCATCTTTTTTTCGCCGCTGAACTACGGCATAAGGCCCGTTCAGATAGGCGCTAATAGTCTGCTGTTGCCTGTACTCCTCATCAACTTTGTCTTTTTCTATTACTGCGCGTGGATCCCCGCCTTGGGCCACAACTGCCAATGCTTCCGTAGCGTTTTTGCGCGCCTGAGCAACTGTCAGCGTGCCGTAGGCGCCTAGTGTCATCATCCGGCGCTTATTGGTCTTGGTTCGGTAGTACAAACGAAAAGTAAGCCCTCGTTTCCCTGGTCGCACGTGGAACCCTGCTAGGTCTGTGTCCCAGACATCACTTGTTGGCATTTCCTTTGCCAATCGCTCTACATATTTAACAGTTAGCTTTGTGCGGGTAACGGTTTCAGCCATGCTGTGCACTACCTTCCAGGTGACAAATAGGTGACAACCGAAGGATAAAACGAGGGGAAAGGAGTAGCAACAAGAAACAAAATAAAACAAACAACATTATGTTTTATAAATGATTTATGGTTTCTTCTTGTTGCTGATTTATGATTGAAGGATATTTGCGAACGCCTTCGGGAGGCAGAGGTCGTAGGTTCGAATCCTGCTATTCCGACCAAGAATTCTATTAAAAACGGCCACTTAGCTAAATCAGCTAGTGGCCGTTTTTTGTTGGGGAGGCGCTAGGTTCCATATAGGTAACAGCGCCGACAAGCCACTACAGGTAAGGTAAGCTATCGGCCTACTCTGTCAAGCCTGAAAACGATTGGCCATTCCCCTACATTTTGGAGCGTGTCATGGGCGTTCTTCATTTACTGACTCGCAGAAGTGGCCGCCTTCGCGCCTCACTTGCCACTTGGATAGCGCTATTAGCTTTGCTGCTGGCCGCGCCAGCGGTCGCCAATTGCGCACTTCCCTCCACCACCGACATAGTCAGCATCAAGGGCGGCAGCCAACAGCCTGCGCTCCCCGAGGGTAGCGACGTCGTTGTCGACGGCATTGTGACTGGCGTGTTCCTCGGCAGAGACAACCTTAACGGCTTCTATCTTCAGCAATTCACTGACCCCGGCCCAGCGGGCGTGTTCGTCTATATGCCCAGGGTTACACCGAGTCAGGCTGAACGAATCACCCCTGGGCAGCACCTGCAGCTCCACGCGGAGGCTGGCAGGTTCCGCGATCGGATTCAGCTCCAGCGGGTCGCGCAGATCGAGACCTGCGACAACCATCAATTGCCTGAGCCTATAGAAGTAACCTGGCCTCTTAACGAAGATCAGTTGCACCGGCTAGAAGACCTGTTGGTGGTGTTCCCGCAAACCCTCACCGTTACCGGCAACTATGAGCTTGCACGCTACGGCACGCTGAAGCTGGCCGCAGAGCGCCTGTTTCGGCCAACAAATACAGCGGAGAAAGCGACTGAGGAGGGAGCTATTTTGCTGCTGGACGATGGCAGCTACCGTTCTTTCCCAAGCCCCATCCCCTACCTGGATACCAACGGCAGCCGCCGAGTAGGTAGCACCATTGAGGGGCTGACCGGGGTTATCACGCAAGCCTTTGACGCCTATCGCTTGCATCCAACTGAAGAGCCGCGTTTCGAGGATACCAACCCGCGCCCACAACCGCTGACCGCGCCGGGTGATCAGCTGAGAGTAGCGACCTTCAACGTAGAAAATTATTTCACCACCCTAGGGGAACGGGGAGCTGCCAACAGCGATGAGCTGGAACGCCAGAGAGCCAAGCTGGCCGCTGCGGTCTCAGGCCTTCAGGCCGATATTCTTGCGCTGGTCGAAGTCGAAAATGACCCGGGCGCTCTGGCCGACCTGATCGAGCAACTAAGCACGCGCACAGGCATCCGCTATCAGGCCGTCGGAGGTAGCGCAAATCGTGGGTCTGATGCCATCAAGGTGGCACTGATCTATCGGCCAGACCGAGTGGAAGCGCTGAGCGACCTATATGCAGACAGCCACCCTGCTCACCACCGCACTCCTTTAGCCGCTTTTTTTCGTGATGTGAACGGCAGCCCGGCCTTCGGAGTAGTGACGGCGCATTTCAAGGCCAAGTCGGGCTGCCCATCCCGTGGGGATATTGACCGTGGCCAAGGCTGCTGGAACGAGCGCCGAGTAGAGCAGGCTGAGGCAATGCGTGACTTTTTGGCCCAGCTTGCCGATACCGCCGGTCATCAACGTCTACTGCTAACCGGCGACCTTAATGCCTATGGCGCCGAAGACCCGATCCGTACCCTGATTCATGCGGGCATGGTCGATCTGCTTGCTCGCGACCTGCCGCCTGAGCACCGCTATAGTTATGTCTTCCGTGGCGAATCAGGCTACCTGGATCATGCATTGGCAAGCCCCGAACTGGCTGGCTCCGTGACCCAGACGCAAACGTGGCGAATCAACGCAGATGAACCGCGTTTTCTTGGTTATGACGGGCCGGACACTGCGCACGCTTATATCCAGCCCGACCCCTTTCGCTCTTCAGATCATGACCCGGTTGCCGTGGACTTAAGCTGGCCTTAAGCCCCAGCTCACCAACAGCCAACGTTGTGATAATACACAAGGAAGCGCCACCATGACCGACTCAACACCTTCTGTCACCCTGCTCGATGGCGGCATGGGCCAGGAACTACGCAAACGTAGCCGCTACCCGGCCTCGCCTCTGTGGTCGGCACAGGTCATGCTCGATGAGCCGCACCTGGTCACGGCGGCTCACCGCGACTTTATTGAGGCCGGGGCAGAGGTCATCACGCTTAATAACTACAGCGCCACCCCTCAACGGCTAGCGCGGGATGGCGACCCAGCGCTGTTTGCAACGCTACATGGGGCGGCACTTGCCGCAGCCCGACAGGCGCAGCAAGAGAGTGGCCGTGCTGTCCTTATTGCTGGCTGCCTGCCGCCTCTGGTGGCAAGTTACCATCATGAGGTAGTGCCTGATGACGAGACTTGTCTGGATAGCTACCGCCAGTTGGTGGATGCTCAAGCAGGCGTAGATCTCTTCATTTGTGAAACCATGTCACTGGCGCGGGAAGCGCTGGCAGCCACCACTGCGGCGGCGGAGCGCGATACCCGGGTATGGACAGCGTTTACCGTCGACGATACGGATGGCACACGTCTGCGCTCTGGCGAGCTTCTTGCTGACGCGGCAGAAGCGACGATGGCCGCAGGCGCTGAGAAAATACTCGTGAACTGCTCCGTACCCGAAGCCATTACCACGGCAATGGGCGTGCTGGCAGCCGCCAACATTCCCTTCGGTGGCTTTGCTAATGGGTTCACCTCTATCGCAGCACTTCAGCCAGGGGGCACCGTGGACACATTAACAGCGCGAGAGGATCTGGGCCCACAGGCGTATGCTGATTACGCGCTTCAGTGGGTGGAACAAGGCGCGACGGTGGTGGGTGGCTGCTGCGAAGTCGGCCCTGCCCATATTGCGGCTATCGCCACGCGCTTAATCAATGCCGGCTACACGCTGGCAACCCGCTAAGGGGCTAGCCCCCACCAGCGTGGCAGCAATGCGCGCACTTTGGCCTGGGAAAAACGATCATCCATTAACACCACCACCCCTTCATCCTGGGGGCTACGAATCACCCTTCCAGCGGCTTGCACAACTTTAATCATACCAGGTATGCGGTAGGTGTAATCGTCGCCCTGGCCGAAACGGGAGTTCATGCGCGCTTTCAGCGCTTCGTTAAAATCGTTGAACGGCGGCAGGCCTAAGGTAGCAATAAACGCACCGATTAAGCGCTCGCCAGGAAGGTCTATCCCTTCGGCAAAAGCCCCGCCTAGCACTGCAAATCCAATCCCTTTACCCCCTGGGGTAAAGCGCGCCAGAAAGGCGTCGCGCTCGGCTTCCTGCATACCCCGGGTTTGGGCAAACGTCGGTACGGTGGGGTGTGCGTGCTGAAGCTGCGCTTTCACCTGTTCCAGGTAAGCAAAGCTGCTAAAAAACGCCAGATAGTGGCCAGGTTGACGCTGATACTGATTGACCAAGGCTTCCACAATAGGCGCCAAAGAGGCCTCGCGGTGATGATAGCGCGTGGAAATATCGGCGCGAATACGCACTTCCAGCTGGCGGGCGGCAAACGGTGAGGCCACTTCCCGCCACACGCTGTTTTCCGGCAACCCTAGTAAATCGCGGTAGTAGTGAAATGGGGACAGCGTGGCTGAAAACAGCACAGCGCTGTGGGCCGCCTTGAAGCGCGGCGCTAGAAAGTCCGCTGGAATGACATTGCGCAGCCCAAGTACCGCATCGCCCCGGCCATATATAGCAAGATCGCACAGAGAGTGTTCACCAAACTGCTCCGCCAAACGGCAGAAGGCCAACGCTTCAAACAACAACTCTTGAAGCTCCACGCTTGCGGCGTCGGGGTGCTCAACCAAATAATCGGTGATCGCGCCAGCCAGCGTGTGCAGCGCAGCCACCAGCTTGTTGGGCAGCGCATCAAGTAAATGGTAACGCTGTAACGCCGCTGCATCGGTGGACACTTCCTTCGTTAGCGCCTGCCACTGCCTACCGACCCGGGCTAACGATTTTGCAAGCGCGGGAGGTGAGCGGCGACGCAGTCGGCTCAAGCGCTGCTGGGAAAGCTCTGCGCTGTACATGCCCCGCGCTCGTTCAACTAAGTTGTGCGCTTCATCTACCAGCAGACCTACCCGCCAGTCGTTGGCGTGGGCCAATCCATGCAGCAGCGCATGAGTATCAAACCAGTGATTCACATCGCCCACCACCACGTCGGCCCAGCGGGCTAACTCTTGGCCCAAATAGTACGGGCACACACTGTGGGCAAGCGCCACCTCACGCAGTCCATCGCGATCAAGCCAGCGACGTGCCACCGCGGCTTGGCGGGCGGCAGGCAAGCGGTCATAAAAACCGGCCGCCAACGGACAAACATCGCCCTGGCAGGCGGTGCCGGGGTATTCACAGGCTTTGTGCTTGGCCACCAACTCCAGCACACGCAGCGGCACCGGGGGTGTAGATGGGTTGGATGTAGATGAAGTGGATGTAGAAAGACACGCCAACGCGTCCAGAGCCAAGCGGCGGCCTGGGGTTTTCATGGTCAGAAAAGCCACTCTATCCAACTGCTGACGGGGCATTGCCGAGAGCATCGGAAACAGCGTACCAAGGGTTTTGCCAATGCCCGTAGGGGCCTGGGCCAGTAGGCACCGCCCGGTGCTGGCCGCCTTGTATACATCTTCCGCCAGCGCCCGCTGACCAGCGCGAAAATCCGGGTAAGGAAGCGTGAGCCTAGCCAGCCATGCATCCCGCTCCTGGCGATGGGCAGACTCCTGCTCCGCCCAGGCCAAAAAGCGCTGGCACTGATCGGTAAAAAACACCTGCAATTCGGTTGCGCTAGCCTCGTGGGTGAGCAGCGTTTCCTGGCCGCTAGCAATCTCCAGATACACTAACACCAGCGTGACCCGCTCTAGGCGGCGCTCGGCACATAGCAGTGCGCCATATATCTTTACCTGTGCCCAGTGCAACGCGCGTTGATTAGCCGCCATGCGATCTAGATTGCCACGGTAGGTTTTGACCTCTTCCAAACGGTTAGCGTTGGGATCAAAACCGTCGGCGCGGCCCGCTACGCGAAGCCCCTGATACTCACCGGAAAGCGGCAGTTCGGCCAAGTACCCCTCGCCCCGACGGCTAGCCACTAATCGATGCCCTTCGATGCCTTCCAGAGCGCTGGGGGCTGGCGTAAAGCGGTGGTCAAGGTCGCCTTCCCGAGCGGTGAAATCGCACAGCGTGCGCACCGCTACCCGATAGCGGCTCATTCGGCTTCTTCTAGTTCAGGCCCTTCTGGTTCAGCCCCTTCTACGTCAGATTCAGGCTGCCAGCGTACATGGCACACCTCAACGGGCATGCCGAAGCGGCAAAAGAAGTCGATCCAACGGCGCTGATTATCTTGCAGGCGATCTCCCGGCCCTTTTACTTCTATCATTTTGTAGCGTGGCTCGCCGGACGGTGCATCCGGCATTAGCTGAATCAGGTCAGGCAAGCCCGCGCGGTTATGCTTAATGTCATCTAATAGCCGCATAAAACAGGCACGCAAATGGGCAGGCGGTAAACACTTAAGCGCAAGCGTCAGCAGTGCTTCACTGACAACTCCCCAGTGAACAAACGGCGATGCGATGCCCTGTTTGGCGTGCCACGTTCGAAGGATCGTGTCCTGGTAGCGGCCGTCATCCAACTGGGCTAGGCAGGTGTCGATATCGACTTGGCGCTGGCTAACAAAATCGTCGCGGTATAAATCCGCAGGCCCGCTGTGAAACGGGTGAAAAAACGCCCCTGGCAGCGGTTTAAAAATGGCCGGCCAGAGCAGCAAACCAAACAGCCCGGTCAGCAGGCTATTTTCAACGTAGTACACCGGCGCGTTAGGGGTCGCCATATAGTCAGCAACGGCACGCTCAACTGGCTGGGGGCCTGGCAAATGAAGCACATAGGTGGGCACCTGAGCCGCCTGTTTATCAGACCCCGTCGAGCGCTCAACCTGTTGCGGTAGTTTGCGTGCCAAACGCGGTAACAGCCGCATCAAGGCTTGGATCTCGCCTTCTTTTGGCTGCGCGTCCAGCGCGCTGACCGTAAGCTCATAGGCATCTGAATAACGGCCCAGACGCTCTAACACGCGCAACCTGCGAATACGCGCATCGCTGTTATTGGCATCAGCGTACAGTGTTAACGCTAACGCTGCATCGCCACCACGCTCGGCCTCACGGCCCATGGTAAACAGTAGCCGCGCCCGCCGAGAGGCTAACCAACGGTTGCTGGAAGCAGGCGGCACCTGTGTGGAAAGCGCCTGCGGCGGCTCGCCGTCGTCCAGGCGTTCGCGCAAGCGGTGAAGCGTTAAGTACGTTGTTACGTCATCGCGGCTTTGGAACGCGCGCGACGCTGCGGTTAGCGGTACCTGCTCAAAACGCTGCAGGCCCAGCTCAGTTAGCACGAACTCTGCCCAATCCTGACGTAGGTTGCCAAAAAACATCAGCCGTAGGCGGTCGCAAAGCGCCATCACCGTCAGCCGCACAATCTGCGTTGTGGACGTTGGCCACCACTGTTGAAGGGGTGCGGACACCTGGAACGGCTCGTCCAGTGCCGTTTGAAGCGCAGCTTTCGTGCTGTTGCGCGCTAGGCCTGCCTTGGTGATTTCACCTGCCAGCGCCTGGCGCAGCTCACTCAGCCGTAAGAGGCGAAACAGCTCACGGCGGCTTAACTGCGGTGCGTCATCTACCCAACCAAACGCTATCAGCGGTGCCAGGGCCTGCTCCACATCTCCGATTTCCGCATATATCAGTTTGTCCAGGCGAAACAGTTCACCTTTACGCATCACCATGCGCACCAGTAGCGCCTGGGAGGCTTGAGGTAGCGTCTCAAAACGGCCAATAGCATCGCGCTCGGAAGCATTTAATAGATCGTGGTGGCGAGTGCTTACCCACGCCAATACATAACGAAAGTTCGTTAGGTAATAGAAAGGGTCATCTAGGGAGGCGGTCGCTGACGCGACAAGTGCACTGTTCATCTATCCATTGTAACAGTGCTTAATGGAGCAGGTTAACCCACCCGGTGTTGATAGAGCACGTCCAGCGCGTCTGCGTCATCCGGCTGCTGATCGGGGGTCGGGGCTTCTGCGCGAGAAGAGGGTTTGAAGACCGCGGGGTTGTGGCTGCCCACCAATACATACCATTCCGCTTCACTTAAATAGTGCTGACACCAGCGGCCTAAACCGTCGGCCAGCTGCTCACGGCTATACTCGCCGCTGCGAAAGGCGTGGGCCAAGTGCAAGAGGTCTTGGCGGGCGGTACGGGCACGGGCGTTACCGCCATGTACTTTGGAAAGCGGGCAGCGTCGATCATAGGCCGCGTTGGTTAACGCATTTAACCAACGCTCTACTTCATGTGCCTGAATACCGCCGTAAACTGCCACACTCCACTCCATGCTAAACGGTTATTTGATATTACTAACGTTGACTAAAAGGTCATTAGACTGCCCGATTTTGGGATAACTGTCATCTTCTCATCCCGCGGCTAGCCTCGCCCCTGCTCAAAACCTTGCAAGACGTTCACCACATTGACACCGATCTCTTCAACGGCATAGCCCCCTTCCATTAAAAACACACACGGGAGCCCAGCGTCAGCTAGGCGCTTACCCAGGGCAGTAAAGTCAGCGTGTTGAAAGGTAAAGGCACTAATGGGGTCGCCTTCAAATATATCCACTCCAAGCGATATCACAATAAGCTCGCATTCAGCTTGATGAATACGCTCCAGCGCCTGTTCCAAGGTAGCCATCCACGTCGCTACCGAGGTACCCGGTGGTAGCGGGTAGTTAACAGTATAGCCTTCCCCCGAGCCTTCGCCGATTTCATCAGCGTAGCCAGAGTAGTAGGGGAAGGTTACCTCTGGGTCGCCGTGCAGCGATAAAAACAGGACATCGTTACGATGATAGAAAATGTGTTGGGTACCGTTACCGTGGTGGAAGTCGACATCCAGCACCGCGACCCGGCGCTTACCGGCACTCACCGCCCGCTGGGCGGCTATTGCGGCGTTATTGAAAAAGCAGTAGCCGCCAAATTGATCATAGGCCGCGTGGTGGCCGGGCGGGCGGCACAGGCCAAAGCTTGGCTCGCCCGTTGCTAGGGTATAGTCGACGGCGCCCAAGGCAGTGTCTTTGCTCGCCATGGCGGCGGCAAAAGTGCCTTCAGTAATGGAGGCTTCCGCCGCTAGGGCATAATAGCCTAGCTGGCCACTGACAGAGCGGGGGATTTTGTCGCTCCGCAGGGTGCGCGCTGGCCAAATATTAGGAATGGCTTCCCCTTCATGCCCGGCGGCTTGCCAGGCCTGCCAGCAATTTTCTAAAAACGCGATGTAGTCTGCATCGTGCACCGCAAGCACCGGTGCAAGTCCGTAATCGCTGGGGGCGCGCACCTCAAAGGCCGCCTTGCGCAGTGCGCTAAGCACTAAATCTATACGTTCCGGGCACTCAAACGGCGCCACTATTGCGCCATCATGTAGTTCGCTTCGCGCTTGCCGCCGGCGGCTGTCTTCGGAGAAAAATGTCAGCATTGCGAGTCCTCATTCATAGGGAGTAAGGCCAGCGAGCAGCCCATTGACGCTTTTGAGAGGGCGATTGCTGTTTCAATTGGTACTCCGCCCGGCTGGCGGCGGCACGGTCAGCAAAGGGCTGCGCCCCTAGCAGCGCTATCGGCGGGTTAGCCCGAGTGTAGCGTGCGCCTTTTCCATTGCAGTGTGCTTGGTAACGCTTGGCAAGGTTATTGGTAATTCCTGCATAGGTGCCTCGTTGGCACTCCAATAAATAGAGATACCACTGAGCCGCTGCCGCTGAGTGTGCCGCCGTTACCATATCGCCTCGCTAAGGCATGGGAGATGAAGAGAGTGCCTGAGCCGTCATTAACTGCTCCAATGCCGATAGCGGCATCGGCATTGCTAAGCCAAAACCCTGGAAAAAATCGCACTGGTAAGTGAGTAGCCGCTGATGCTGCTCATCGGTTTCAACGCCTTCGGCCACCACTTTTAACCCCAGGTGGTGAGCCATGGAAATAATCCCTTGCACGATAGCGGCATCGTCATCGCTATGGGTTAACTCTTTAATAAAGCTGCGATCAATTTTAACGGTACTAATCGGCAAATGCTTTAAGTAGCTCAAGCTTGAAAAGCCGGTACCAAAATCATCAATTGAGACTTTAATCCCCATACTGCGCACCGAGTGCAGAATATCAATAGCATTGGCCGTGTTATCCATCAAAATGCCTTCTGTCAGCTCTAGTGTTAGCTGCGCTGGCGGCATCCCTGTATTCATTAGCGTTGCGCTCAGTGTTTCCAGAAAACTAGCGCGGTGAAACTGCAGGGGAGACAAATTGACAGCTACGCATTTTGCTCCCAGCCCTTTGTCGTTTAACTGCTGCATATCCGTGCAGGCACGGTTAAGCACCCACTCGCTAATAGGCATAATTTGCCCTGTCGCCTCTGCCAGCGGGATGAATCGATCAGGGGAGATATACCCCTGGGTAGGATGAGGCCAGCGCAGCAAGGCCTCGACACTGGCTATCTGGCCATCGCGACTAAATATGGGTTGGTAATACAGGTCGAACGCTTGGCGTTCAATAGCTTCTTGTAGGTCATTACGCAGCGTGACCCGCTCACTGGCGATATCGTTGCCGTTGTGGTGAAACCAGGCGTAGGCATTGCGTCCCTGCTGCTTGGCCCGGTACATAGCGATATCGGCTTGCTGAATTAGTGTTTGCGGTTGAGGCGTGTCTGGCTGGCTCATGGCGATGCCTACGCTGGCACTTAAATGAAGCTCGCGCCCGTCGATACAGTAGGGCTTTGCCAAGGCAGGCAATAAACGCTCAACCACTTCTTCTACCTGGGCTTCCTGGGGCGTGTTTGTCAGCAGCAGTACAAATTCGTCGCCGCCCAAGCGCGCGACGGTATCTTCTTGGCGTAGCGCATCGCGTAAGCGCTGGGCCACCTCAAACAGTACCCGATCGCCAACCGCATGGCCCAGGCTGTCGTTAATCGGTTTGAAATCATCCAAATCAACAAACAGCACGGTAATACGCTGCTCATGGGTCTGGGCTAGTGCAAACTGCTTACACAGCGTTTCCTCAAACAGCATACGGTTTGGTAGCCGTGTGAGGTCGTCGTGATTGGCGTAATAGGCCAAGCGAGCTTCGGAGGCTTTCTGCTGGGAAATGTCGTGCTGAATGCCAACGAAGTGCGTTACCCGCCCTTCTTGATCCCGCACAGGCGCTATATATAAATCATTCCAAAACGGGGTGCCGTCCTGCCGATAGTTGCATATCGTCACGTGGACTTCGCGCTGCTCTTTGATGCCGCGTCTTAGCTGTGCAACCACCTCAGGGTCGCTATCTGGCCCCTGCAAAAAGCGGCAGTTGTGCCCAATAACGTCTTCCTGGGAGTAGCCGGTCATCGCCGTAAATGCCTTATTGGCATACACAATTGGTGTATCAGGCAGGCAAGCATCGGCAATGAGCACTCCGTTTACGCTCGCCTCAACGCTACGTTCCAGGGTGCGCAAGCGGGTTTGCTGTTCACGGCTTAAGGTAACGTCTTGGGCTAGGCAATGCACGCCGACAAAATTGCCATTAATACTAATAGGCAAGGCAACCAGATCCAGCAGATGGGTTCGCCCATAACGATCCTGAATGGTGAGTTCAAACCGGGCACTATTGCCTAACACGACATGCTGAAAGTACTCCCCCACACGCGCGAAATCATCGGCATTAATGAATTGCGTAAAGTGCTGCCCCATAATTTCATCGTTGCTGTAGCCTGTAATAGAGCCGCAGCTCTCGTTCGCTGTAACAAATTTCCCCTCACCATTTAACGAAAACACTGCATCTGGGTGATGGATAAATAAGGAGCGGTAGTGCTGTTCACTCTGCTCTAACGACTCCCGCGCCACCGAAAGCTCTTTGGTTCGGTTAGTGCTAACAATCACTACCCCCACGCTAAACGCCAGTAACCAGCCAAGTAATAAGCCGCCTAAGGCAACCCCTACCGGCATGACACCTATCACGTGCCAATTATGATGCGTGCCAGGATAAGCATAGAGCGTTACATTTATCCCACCGGGCAACCCAACATGGCGTGCAGCAAGTGCCTGTGCCGGGTCCGTGGCCTCGTTGGCGCTAAAACCGACCGGATGAAGCACCATCAGCGTCTCGGCGCCACGGTTAACCCCCACTTGGAAAGGCCCCAGGCCCAGCCGCAGCTCATTACTTAATAGCGTGCGCAAATCAAAGGATGCTAACAGTTGCTGCTCACGGCTAGCGACAGGGGTCGCCATGATAACTAAGCTGCGCTGAGCCTCGTCGGGTTGAAATAAGCGGGAGCGGTTAAAGGGGATGCTCAACCACTCCTGAACTACGGGCTGGCGAATCTGTTCAAGTAACCAATCGTCACTGCCGTCGCGACGCCCTTGTGACCAAATAGCGTCCCCCTGGGCATTGACTAAAGTAATTGCCTGCAAGCTTGCCGTATCACGAAAATAGCGCTGCGCATCACTTTCATGTAATGCCATCCCTTGGTCAGCAGGCAGTACATCCAACCGGTTGGCCATGCGCTGCATGAGTTGCAGCCGCGCGGTCATAATCTGCTCGGCATTGAGTTGAACGCTATCTAGCAAGTATCCCGCCTGCTGCGCGATATCGTTGCGCTGACCCATGCTTAACAACAACCATGCTAAACAGCTGATCACCACGCCCCCAAGCGCTACTGCAACCGTTTGTTTGCCTGGGTTTAACCGTTCAGTGCGCTCACGCCAGCCCGCTACTAACAGCGCAGTGCCTGACAGAAAAACAAACACTAGCGTCGCAATGGGTGACGAGCTAAAGAGCGGACGATAGGCAGCGCCTGCTTGCCACATCAACATGATGACCACACCACCAAACAGCCATAAGCCCAGGCCCACCGTGCGCCAAACAACACGGCGACGGGAGTGGGCAATACCTAACCACAAGCAGAGATTAATCAGCAGGAGCACTGCGGCAGATAACGATGTTATGCGCTGCCCCCCTGTGAGCAGGGAAGCGCCCACATCTCCTTCAAACTGGTTGTGGAGTAAGGTGTAAAGCAGCAGCATGGTTAACAGCGCAGCGCTAACAACCCTTACTTTGTGGCAGTGAAAGAGCGTAGCGAAAAGGGCACTACCAATGAGTACGGTAATAGCCGAGGCGTCGGGCACCAATATCGGCTCAGACAGGATACCAGGAACCATCATCCACCCTAGCAACCCTGCACTACCCATCAACAGTAGCATCGTCGTCGCCATTAACAACAGCGTTTGCGCTGCTAAGTCTCGCGTATTTAATGGCATGAAACGCACTTGCTCCTCTGCATTATTAGCACGCGGCTAGCGCTCAAACTGTATCGCGCTGGCAAGGGTTTGCAGTAGCTGATACTGCTCTTCCAGGTAACGGCCGTAGGCATCTAACGCTTTAAAATCAACGAAAGAGCCATGCTCTTTCTCTAGCGTTTGAATCAGCGCAGGCTCTACCAGCGCTTGCTCAAATACCTTCGCCAGTACCGCCAACCGTTCTGGCGGCGTATCAAGCGGTGCGAATAGTCCACGGTCAGTGGTGTTTACCAAAGCAATTCCCTGCTCATGCAGTGTGGGCACATGAGGCAGGGCAGCTAGTCGGCCTTCGCTAGCAACGCCAAGGGGCACTAATGCGCCAGCGCTAAACAGCCTGCCCGCAGAAGGAAGATTGAGCATGGCAAAATCCAGCTCCCCGCCCAACAAAGCCTCGACTTGGGCACTGGTGTCTGGATAGTGCACAAACTGGACATCCGCTGCTGAAATACCTTCCTCAGCAAAAAAGTGCAGCCAAAAAAAGTGGTCTGTTGAGTTAGGTATAACGCCAAATAGCAACGGCGCGGGCTGCTGGTTAACCAAGGTTTTAATATCACTGGCGCCTATCACAGGCTGCCCCGCACGGGTAGCGGGGATGTTCACCGTTCGAGTGAGTAGTGCCACAGGCGCAAACGCTTGGTGCGAGTACCCTGTTACGCCCGCGAGGTAGGAAAGGTCTATGGTTTGGTGGCTACCTAGCAACGTATAGCCATCAGGGGCGCTTCCCTTGACGAACTGAGAGCCCAAAATAGCGCCACCCCCTGGCATGTTAACGGTGGTGATGGGAACCTCTAGGTACTCTTGGGCCTGAGCAGCCACAGCGCGCAAAAGCACATCGGTAGCCCCTCCCTCGCCATAGGGCACAACTAAGGTAACCCCAGCAGAGGGATAAGGCTCATCGGCTAGTAATGGCGCGCTCACACTCAGCCCCATCACCCCTGAACCCATCACGGCGAACCCGATCACGCCAAACCAATGTAACAGCGTTAACCAACGCCAGTAGAAATACCCTACCCAGTGTTGGCACACAGATAATGGTTGATGGTCGGATAGTGCTCGCTGCTGGCTCATTGCTTGGAATGCCTCATCCTGCTTAGCGTTAGCTACTCACCGCAACATACCTTTAATTTACGCTCGCTACCACATAAGCACCGCTCATTTCGACGAGGCTTTAGCCGCTCAACCCTAGGATCGCCATCCACATACCACCAGCGCCCCTCTTTAAAGCGAAAACGCGAGATCTCCTCTAGCACATGCCAGCCGCCTGGCTCACGAAAATAGGCCCGAAAATGCACGCTGCCCGTGCTGCTACTCGGCGGGGGCGCAGCCACAATAACCAGCGACTTCCACTGGGTATCCGGGTCTGGCGGCAAGTGTGCTGGCCGCGTGGTGGCGTACCAGGTGTTTAATAGATAATCCGGTTGATTCAACGCAAAGGCTGTGTAGCGCGAGCGCATAAGCGCTTCTGGCGTGGGCGCGTTAGCACCGTGAAGATAGGGCTGGCAACACCCTTGTAGCGAAGTATTGCTGCCACAGGGGCAACTATCGGCGGTTAACTGAGTCATAGTGGTGGCTCTAGCATGAACAAAGAGTAGGGGCGCAGTGGATCATTTGTTTTGATATCACCTCAGTGTAGGTGTATCGGTGCTGCCCTAGAGTGGGTATAGTAACAAAGCAACATCACTAGACAGACGGAGTACGCAACACGACCGATCATTCTTTCCAAACGCAGTGGAGGTTCTCCTATGAAGGTTTATAAACCGGAATGGCAGTGCACGTTTAGCGTAAACGAAGGCGCGGTAGAATCAGCAAACTGGAAAGAGCGAATCGCGTGGCGGCTAAGAGCGTTTGCCGACCGTCTTGAAGGCGGCGGACGCACAGTGAAGATCGACTGCAACGTCTCTCCACACGTTAGCCAAGACGAAGTTGATACCTGTTTAGGGAAAGGGTTTGAAGTGACCCAGCGGCTGCTAACCCAGCTGGCCCGCCAACAGGCCTGTGAAGATGTGATGCGCCACGCAAAAGCAGAGCTTTACGAAGAGCAACCTCAAGCTTGAAGCAGTAGAGTAATATCTTAGAAAAGCACCCGCCCGTTGTTAACAGCTTTTGTTAATAGTTGGCGGGTGTTTTTTATTGGACGTTTTCACCTAGACCTCATCCAGAAACTAGCCCTCATCCCGAAAACGGCGTTTCTAACGCTTCGCCTAAGCGCTGCATAAACGCGGTGCACGCGTTTAGCTGGGTTACCTCAATATACTCATCAGGCTGGTGCGCCTGGGCGATACTGCCAGGCCCTAGAATAATCGTCTGCAAGCCCTGACCCTGGAACTGCCCTGCTTCTGTTGCATAAGCCACCGCATGATGGCAGCAGGCAGTCGGCAAGTGATCTTTAGCGAGGCGTAACACCCGATCATTATCCCGGTCAGCAAGCCCTGGTACCGTCACATTCAACGGCTCGGTAGTCATCTCTACGTGTTTGCCTTTCGCCTGTAGCTCCGCGGTTAGCTGCGCGCAGAACGCCTCAAAGCGTGCGTATATCTCGTCAAATGACTCCGTGGGCAAGTGACGAATTTCCCATTCGAACTGACACTCTCGCGCCATGATATTGATGGCCGTGCCGCCCCTTATTTTGCCCACGTGAAGGCTAGTGTGAGGCACATTAAACGCTTCGTCGACTCGCCCTTCTTCTATTAGCGCCGCCATAGTGTCTTCAATAAAGGTGACCAGTCGCGCGGCGACATGGATCGCCGAGGTACCCTGATTCACTTGGCTACTATGGGCTTCGCGGCCAATCACCGTGGTACGCAGGTTGGTAGCGCCCTTTTGCGCTACCACCGGCTGCATGCTGGTGGGCTCGCCCACAATCACATGGGCGGTGGTGGAGTAGTGCTCATAGAAGCGCTTAATCAGGCTAGGCGCGCCCACGCAGCCTATCTCCTCATCGTAGGAAAACCCGAAATAGATCGGTTGCTTAAGCGATGCTTTTACCCACACGGGCACCATCGCTAACGCACAGGCAATAAAGCCCTTCATATCACAAGTGCCACGGCCGTAAAGTCGACCATCTTCACCATCACGCAGCGTAAACGGGTCGCTTGACCAGGGTTGGCCAGCCACCGGCACCACATCGGTATGCCCAGACAGCATGACGCCGCCTGGCGCCGGTGGCCCTATGCGGGCAATTAAATTGGCTTTTTTCCCGCAGGGACTCATTACCCGCTCTGAGGTAACGCCGTAGTCCGCCAAGTAGCGCTCAACAAACTCAATCAGAGCTAAATTGGATTCGCTGGAGGTCGTGTCAAATGACACAAGCTTCGCCAGCAACGTGGTTGCGTCTGTCATAGGACTCTCTTAATTCACTGTTTTTCGCCACACTAGCACTGCACCAGGGCTTTTCCTACTCAGCGAGATAACCGATAACTGCTAAACGTTGACTGTCACGTCAAGTTCATCGTGCATTCACTAAAACGTCATCTACACTTCTTACTGTTCAGTGCATCCAATGAATCCAAAAAACGCATTGCACAGCCTGTTTGAAACAGGCCTACAAGGAGCTGTTATGTCTCGTTTTAAACTTCGCGCGCTTGCCGTTGGTGTAGCGACTGCCAGCCTTAGCCTGTCAGCTCACGCGACTACTGAAATTAGCTGGTGGCACGCCATGGGCGGCCAACTTGGCGAAATTCTTGAAGGCATTACGGAAGATTTCAACGCCTCTCAGGATGAGTACCGTGTCAACCCCAGCTACCGCGGTAACTACACGGAGACCATGACCGGTGCCATTGCTGCTTTCCGTGCCGGAGAGCAACCGCATATTTTACAAGTATTTGAAGTTGGCACAGGCACCATGATGAATGCCGCCGGCGCTGTCTACCCTGTTTACCAGTTAATGGAAGAGCACGGCCGGGCGTTTGATAATGATGCCTTCCTGCCTGCCGTCGTCGGCTACTACACCGATACCGAAGGCAACATGCTTTCCTTCCCGTTTAACTCCTCCACACCCATCATGTATTACAACCGCGACGTGTTTGAGGAAGCGGGCCTAGACCCCGAGCAGCCGCCACAAACGTGGCAAGAGATGGAAGCGCTCTCAGCACAGATCCGAGAATCCGGCGCCGCGCGCTGTGGCTTTACCTCCTCCTGGCCTAGCTGGGTCATGCTGGAAAACTTCTCCGCCATGCATAACTTACCGCTCGGCACGCTGGAAAATGGCTTTGGTGGCATAGAAACAGAGCTGAATTTCAATAACGAGCACGTCGCCCGCCACTGGGACAACTTGAAAGCCTGGCAAGAAGAGGGGCTTTACCGCTGGGGCGGCCCAGGTCCTGGTGACGACGCGGTGCCTATGTTCTACGCCGGTGACTGCGCGATGTTCTTTGGCTCCTCCGCTTCTCGTGCTGACATTGCCGCTAATGCCGACTTTGAGGTTGGGTTTGGCATGTTGCCTTACTACGATGATATTGACGGCGCACCGCAGAACTCAATCATCGGCGGCGCTACGCTGTGGGCCATGCAGGGCCATGATGACGAAGAGTATGAGGCCGTTGCCGCTTTCTTTGACTACCTCTCCCAACCTGACGTGCAGGCCGACTGGCATCAGCGCACTGGCTATCTGCCGATTACTCAAGCGGCCTGGGATTTAAGCGAGGAGCAGGGGTATTACGACGAGAACCCAGGTGCCGACACGTCCATCAAGCAAATGACCCTCAACGAGCCCACAGAAAACTCCATGGGCCTGCGCTTTGGTAACTTTGTGCAGATTCGCGACATCATCTCCGAGGAGATGGAAGCCGTCATGAGCGGCCGCAAAGATGGGCAGCAGGCTGCAGACGATGCGGTCCGCCGGGGTAACGCTCTGCTCCGCGATTTCGAAGCCGCCAACCAATAAGCTAGTAACTTCTTCGCCGCCTACCTACCCGTAGGCGGCGCTTTCGTTTGTTGTAAGGTGAGCTTCCATGCAGACTAAACGCATGACGTTTCCTGGCCGCTGGTTGCCTTATGCACTGCTGGCTCCCCAGGTCATTATTACGCTGATTTTTTTCATCTGGCCAGCGGGCAAAGCGATGTATCAATCGCTGCTACGCGAGGACGCCTTTGGCCTGCGCACCACCTTTGTGGGCCTTGAGAATTTTGCCCGGCTATTTCGTGACGGCGCGTATCTCAACTCACTGTCGGTCACCGTGGTATTTGCCGTCGGCACCACGCTGATTTCCATGTCAGTGGCGCTGCTGCTCGCCAGTACCGTAAACCGCATGATTCGCTCGCGAAGCACCTACACCACACTCCTCGTATGGCCTTATGCCATTGCGCCGGCCATTGCCGGGGTGCTGTGGTGGTTTATTTTCAACCCCTCTATCGGCATCGTGCCTTACCTGCTGGAGATGGTGGGTTACAACTGGAATCACCGCACCTCGGGTAACGATGCCATGCTGCTGGTGATTTTGGCTGCGGCCTGGAAGCAAATTTCCTATAACTTTTTGTTCTTCTTGGCAGGCATGCAGTCTATCCCCCAGTCGTTGATTGAGGCCGCCGCTATTGATGGCGCAAGCCCAATGAAACGCTTTTGGACCATCGTGTTCCCCCTGCTCTCACCCACCACGTTCTTCTTGATGGTCGTTAACGTGGTGTACGCCATGTTCGATACCTTCGGCATTATCCACGCCACGACCCAGGGCGGCCCCTCTCAGGCCACCAACATTCTGGTTTATAAAGTTTACGCCGATGGCTTTATTGGCCTGAACCTCGGCTCTTCGGCAGCACAGTCCGTGATTCTTATGATCATCGTGATACTGCTCACCGTTGTGCAGTTCCGTTTTATTGAGCGGCGGGTGAACTACTAATGGCGCACGTTCTAACCTTTACCGATAAGAGAGCCTTGTGATGGTTGAAAATCGCCCCTGGGCCAACCTGTTTGCCCATACCATTCTCATTATTGGCGTCGCGCTGGTGGTGTTTCCAGTGTATATCGCCATTGTTGCCTCGACCCATGGCCCGGGTGAATTCTTGCGCGGCACGCTGCCCCTACTGCCTGGCCCCCACGCAATCGACAACTACACCGCCATGTGGAGCACCGGCCTTTCCCGCGCCGGTGCGCCGCCCGCCGGACAAATGCTCTGGAATAGTTTTGTAATGGCGATGGCCATCACAATCGGCAAGCTCTCCATTTCGCTGCTGTCCGCGTTTGCCATTGTGTACTTCCGCTTCCGCTTCCGGATGTTCTTCTTCTGGATCATTTTCATCACCCTGATGCTGCCGGTGGAAGTACGCATTATCCCAACGTTCCAAGTGGTCGCGGATCTGAAAATGCTCAACAGCTTTGCCGGGCTCTCTATCCCGTTAATTGCCTCGGCGACCGCCACGTTTCTGTTCCGGCAGTTTTTTATGACCGTACCCGAAGAGATGCTGGAAGCAGCACGGGTCGATGGCGCGGGGCCGCTTAAATTTTTTAAAGACATTCTGATGCCGCTGTCGATTACCAATATCGCAGCGCTGTTTGTGATCATGTTCATCTATGGCTGGAACCAGTACCTCTGGCCGCTGCTGATCACCACCGACCCCGACTACTACACCATTGTGATGGGCATTCAGCGCATGACCACCGCCGCCGATGGCGACCCGCAGTGGCACTTGGTGATGGCGGCGGTGGTCATGGCAGCACTCCCCCCTGTGCTAGTGGTGCTCTTTATGCAGCGCTTATTTGTGAAAGGCCTGACCGAGACGGAGAAATAAGATGGCCAGTATTACCTTGGAAAGGCTAAAGAAAACCTACACAGGCAATGTCGATGCGGTAAAAGGCATCGACTTGCACATTAAAGACGGCGAGTTTGTGGTGCTGGTAGGGCCTTCAGGCTGCGGAAAATCCACGCTACTACGCATGGTGGCGGGCCTTGAAACCATCACCGATGGCACGCTCAAAATCGGTGATCGTGTGGTCAATAAGCTCGAACCCGCCGAACGCGATATTGCCATGGTGTTCCAAAACTACGCGCTCTACCCGCACATGACCGTGTACAACAATCTTGCCTACGGCCTTAAGAACCGTGGCTTTAAAAAAGATGAGATTGAAAAGCGCGTACGCACTGCTGCCAAAATGCTTGAAATTGAAGACTTTTTAGAACGCAAACCGCGCAAGCTTTCTGGCGGACAGCGCCAGCGGGTGGCTATGGGGCGCGCGCTAGTGCGCGAGCCAGCAGCCTTTTTGTTTGATGAGCCGCTTTCCAACCTAGACGCCAAACTACGGGTACAGATGCGCGTAGAGATCAAGCAGCTTCAGCGGCGCCTGAAAACCACCAGCCTGTACGTGACCCACGACCAGCTGGAAGCCATGACCCTAGGCGACCGCTTGGTAGTGCTGAACGCTGGGCAAATTGAGCAAGTAGGCACGCCCATGGAGATTTACGCCCGTCCGGCGACGATGTTTGTGGCTGGGTTTATTGGCTCCCCCGCCATGAACATGCTGCCCATTGAATACTTAAACGCACGGGGCTCCCAGGGGCTACTAGACAACTTGGCAGAAGGTACAGATATCGTCGGTATTCGCCCGGATGACATGCATTTAGTACCACCAGCAAGCCCCCACTTAACTGTCGATTCGACGCTGGCGCTATTTGAGGCCGCCGGTGCTGAAAGCCACCTGTATGTAACCCTCGCCGACAGTGACCAACCCACGGTCATTCGCGTGTCAGGCCAGCCGCCGGTCGCCGAAGGTGAAACACTGCGCTTTTACGTTACCCTAGACGCACTGCACCCCTTTAACAGCACCACGGGGCAGCGCACTGACGTGTTAGAAGAGACTGTCCTAAACACAGCTCTGAAAACATAGACGCAGAGGCACAACCCTAGAGACAAGCCCTGGAGACACCAAGCCCCCGGCGGGTAGCGCTTGCCGCCCGCCGCACCGTGAGCATTTATTAACACTCCCCTCCCCTCTGCGGCACTACGTTCATACGGGTGTCATAGTTCATCGTTAGCGTGCCATAAAGGCTAAACGAAACGGTGACCACAATGGCGAACCAACCGCGCGCACCGCTAAGTGACGAAGAAATCGCATACTTAATTCAACTGGCTAATGGCAACGCTATTGCGAGGCAGCGCAGGCGTGAAAAAAAGCGGTCGCGATCATTGCGCCCGCCATCACCAGGGGAGTGACTCACCATTGCTATGCCAAAACCCGCCACTGTTCTCTAGTGTTAGCGCTTCAATACGCGCAGCGATGCCTAATGCCGCCTCTTCGGGGCTGATCAACCCACCAAAATTCACCATGCGTGTTTGCACGTAGCCGGGATGTAGCTGCGCCACCGCAATGCCTTGAGGCTTCAAGTCCATCGCCAGTGATTTACCAAACGCATTGAGCGCCGCTTTAGAGGCACGATAGCCATAGCGTCCACCGGAATCGTTATCCGCTATTGAACCCATCCGGCTAGTGATATTGGCAATTTTGCTGCCCTTTTTAAGGGTAGGCAGAAGCGCTTCGACGACACGCAGCGGTGCATAGGCGTTGATCTCCATCTGCTCACGGATACTGTCGAAATCAACGCTGCCCAGGGCCTCATCGCGAAGCAGCCCCGCGTTGTTAATTAGCAGATCGACCGTTTGGCCATTAAGCGCCTCGGCTAACCGGGCAACATCGTGGGGATGAGTGACATCAATTCCATCGAACACGTGATCCGCAACGCGAACCAGCTCTTCTGACGACTGACGGCAAACGCCTAGCACGCGCCACCCAGCGTCAACGTAGTACTCAGCAAGCGCTAAGCCTACACCCCGGTTAGCGCCGGTAATAACAACGGTTGATTTCATTTTGGCTCCCTGGTGCTTTTCTTGATGACGACGACGAAGATAGAACATCTATACACGTCCAGTGTAACTGGCTCTCGACAGGCGTTTTGTAAAGCCTGCCCTATCTATGGAGTAGCCTACGCAAACTAGCGCAAGCCTGTCATCAGTTCTTCATCCTGCTGTCTTACCAGTGTCACCCGCACGGCCCACCATGGCGTTAAATGTGATGAGGGATGAATCGCACATGCGGCTTTGTATCGTCAGCGAAACATGGTCACCCGATGTCAACGGTGTGGCGCACACCTTGGGCAGGCTATGTCGCGAACTAAAGCGCCAGGGCGTGACAGTGGATGTGATACGCCCGAAACCCAGCATTGCCGGTAAAGCATCAAAGGTGACAAGCGAGCTTCAGGTGCAGCGGCTAGCGCTACCTGGCTATGCCGAGGTGCAAGTGGGGCTTTGCACACCCGCTAAAATACGGCGTTTTTGGCACAAGCAGCGGCCTGATGCGGTGTATTTAGCTACCCAAGGCCCTCTCGGCTGGGCGGCTCGCCAAGCGGCACGGCGGTTGAAAATTGCGCTGGTAGCGGGTTGGCATACCAACTTTGACCACTACTGCTACGACTATGGCGTGCCCTGGCTATCAGCGGTTACTCGCCGCTACTTGGGCTACTTCCATAACGGGTGTGCGCTCACGCTGGTGCCTACTCACCAACAAGCAAAGGCGCTACAGCAGCAGGGCATTCATGATGTGAATGTGCTGTCTCGCGGCATCGACGGCGAACACTTTTCACCCGCACACCGTGACTCCCGGCTGCGTCGCCAATGGGGCGTTACCGACCATCAACCTGTTGCTCTTTATGTAGGGCGCTTAGCGCCGGAAAAAAATTTAGCGCTACTTCAAGAAACGCTGCACGCCATGCGCAATGTTTGCCCTGATATGGCACAGGTGATTGTTGGCGACGGCCCGGGCCGTGCCCAGTTGCAAAAGGCACTGCCCGAGGCTCACTTTACTGGGTTTGTCGATAAATCGACCTTGGCACGCCACTATGCCAGCGCCGACATGTTTGTGTTTCCTTCGCTTTCGGAAACCTGGGGCAACGTAGTGAGCGAAGCCATGGCAAGTGGGTTGGCGGTGGTGGCCTACCAGCATGCCGCCAGCGCCGAGCTGATTCAAAGCGGCCATAACGGCATTACCGTTACCCCAGACGACACCGCTGCCTTTTCACAGGCAGCCATTGAGCTATGCCAACACCCTGCCGACTACGCACGCCTTGGCCGTGTTGCCAGGCTACGGGTGTTAGAACAGAGCTGGTCAGGCATTGCTGAGCAGTTCACGCGTTACCTTCACCAAGCCCAGGAGAACCACCATGCGTCCACGTCCGCTTGCCGTATTCGACCGTCTTGACCTGTGGGAGTGGCGGTTTTGTCAGCGCATCACGCTACTAAGCCTCTACCGCCCTTGGCGCCTTACGCTGCAAGCGGCTAGCAGGTTAGGCGACTGGCCGGTATGGGTAGCACTAATTGCCGCTCAGCCCTGGCTACAGCCTCAGCATGGTTGGCGTTTGGCGCAGTACGCCACTACTGCCTGTCTGGCAATTGTTGCTTACCGGTTGCTTAAAACTCGCCTTTGTCGCGAACGTCCGTTTATTACCTACCGCAACGGCGTGCACTGCGGCGAACCTGCCCGTGACCGCTACAGCTTCCCTAGTGGTCATACCATGCATGCAGTTATGTTTTGCGTATTAGTCGCCGCACATACCCCGTGGTTACTACCAATTGTCCTGCCGCTTTCACTGCTGATCGCCGTGTCACGGGTGGGCCTGGGGTTGCACTACACCAGCGACGTGATAGCAGGGGCCGCCATCGGGTATGGGTTCGCGCTTCTTAGTCTTTATGTCATGGGCTAACGCGCTTGATATAGCGTCGGTTTAATAGCGCTTTAAACCATTTCGCACTACGTTTACATCATTCCTGTCTATTTTTAGGCTTAGCCGAATCGCCTTCGGCGCCAGCTATTCATCAAGGAGTGATGAAATGACTTTATCAGTGGGTGAGCTGTTTGTTGCGCTGGTGATTATTGCCCTGGTTTTGCTGGTAAGTAACGCACTACGCCTTTGGCTACCTTGGCTGCGGCGACTTTTCTTGCCAAGCTCAGTGATTGGTGGGTTACTTCTGCTGCTTCTTGGCCCTGACGTTATTGGTCGGTTTATGCCGACTCTATTTACAGACAGCCCTGGGCTATTCCCCGCCTATGTCCAAGAAAGCTGGTCGGCCCTGCCGGGCCTGCTGATTAACGTCGTATTTGCCGCACTTTTTATAGGCACCGCCATTCCTGGTTTACGCGCCATTTGGCTACGCGCTGGGCCGCAGGTAGTCGTGGGACAAACCATGGCCTGGGGCCAGTACGTGGTAGGGCTAAGCCTCGCGCTTTTAGTGTTAGTACCCATTTTTAATATGAACCCAATGGTAGGCGCACTTATCGAAATTGGCTTTGAAGGTGGCCACGGTACCGCCGCGGGCATGGCCGACACCTTTTCAGAACTAGGCTTTGAAGAGGGGGCTGACTTGGCATTAGGGCTTGCCACTATAGGCATTGTTTCAGGAATCCTGATCGGCACCGTGCTGATCAATATTGCTGCCCGCAGAGGAGTGGTAAAGCTTGAAGGCGAGCAAGAAGACCCTGACGAGCTGATGCGTCATGATGATCGCCCCTCAACCGAAGAGTTTAGCGAGTTTAAGAAAGACCTGATGCAAGAAGCAGGCACTACCGACCCACTCAGTCTTCATATCGGCTTAGTGGGCATTGCGATTGTCATTGGCTGGCTGCTGCTCACCGCCCTTCAGTGGATAGAACAAATGACGTGGGCGCGCAATGACGGGCTGGAAATATTAGCCCACGTGCCGCTATTCCCGATTGCCATGATTGGTGGCGTGATTGTTCAACTGTTTATTATGCGCTTCAACTTGGAGCGGCATGTATCCACACGAACCATGTCGCGCATCGCAGGTACCGCACTCGACTTTACCATTGTTGCCGCTCTGGCCACTCTGTCGCTTACAACGCTAGGTGACTACTTTATGCCTTTCTTACTGCTTGCCCTGGCAGGTATCGGCTGGTCCCTATTCGTACTGATCGTCATTGCCCCACGGGTGATACCCGAAAATTGGTTTGAGCGCGGCATAGGTGATTTTGGCCAATCCATGGGGGTCACCGTTACCGGCTTGCTGCTGATGAAAATGGCCGATCCCAAAAATAAATCTGGCGCACTTGAAAGCTTTGGCTACAAGCAGCTGATGTTCGAACCCGTCGTGGGGGGCGGACTATTTACAGCCGCCGCGCTACCCCTCATCGCCCAGTTTGGGGCGCTTTCAGTACTTATATTTACCGGCATTTTAACCCTCAGCTGGTTAGCCTTTGGGTTGCTCTATTTTGGGCGCATGGTGCCTGAGCGAGGGAAAGGCCGGTGGCATAAAAGCAAATAAAAATGGTTACTTAAAACACCAACGCCCGCAGCTGCGGGCGTTGGTGTAATGATGTGGCGGGCTCATCTCTCAGGAGGCATATCGTCAATATCGTCGACAGTCGCCAAAAAAGATGTTTTAAACATCATGTAAAGCCCAAGCCCTGAGAACACAAGAAACAGCACGAACATGCATAACATCAGTACCATGGCCATAACGCTCGTCCCTGAAGGTGTGCGGCTGCTGCGTTGACGTTTTATAACCGCTAAAAGTTGCGTGTCCCGCAAGAATAGACCAAAAAGCCTTGTTCATCTGTACAAAAGCCGAGCGTTACGCAAAGGTTTTAAGAAATCCTAGAAATATCAGCGCGTTATTAAATCACAAACATGCAAAAAAACCACCTCGGTTAAACGAGATGGTGATTTTGCACCGTTGCCGCTCCATGACCTTGATGACCAACGCTTCCCTGCGCAAGTAGTAACAAGCAAACTGAGCGTCCTTTTAAATCCTTTTCAACTGCTGGCCTCCGTGCCTTCCTGACTTACCTGTCAGCTTACTCGTACTATTTTTCTGTCATTGCCAATTACCATCCTTGCTAACGCTTCCGTTGCTGGCTGCAATAATCCTTTAACTATAATCCTTTAAATGACAGCGTTTCTTCAGGGTACACCTAGTAACTGCAGACAATAGGCCAACAAGCCAAGCCAAAGGATTAATATTATTAAAAACATAGATTTACTAAAAAATGATTTGCTGAAAAATCGACTGGATTGACTTAAAAAATCGTTTTCTAGTGTATAAAACTGACACATGAGACAAAAAGTCGCGGCAAACATCAGCATTCCCCCTTAAACCTGTGGCATCAGTCGCCAACTGGGCTTATTTTAATCAGTGAACCTCTTTGCCCGTGCTGGGCTCGTGTCCTTGTAAGGAATCTTCGATGAAGCGCACACTTTTACTTGGCGTGGTAGTACTGGCGACCCTACTTGTTATCAGCGGCTGCAATACCGTTCGCGGCGTGGGTCAAGATATCGAACAGGGCGGCGAAGCCCTCCAACGCTCAGCAGGTAGCTAACCATTATGATGACCGTCTACCTCTCCCACGGCTTAGAAAGTGGCCCTGGAGCGTTAAAAATACAGGCGCTCAACGGCATTGCTGAACAGCTGGAGGATTGTGAGCCGGTAGTCATGGACTATCGCGGAATGCCGGAACCGCAACAACGCTTGCAGCACCTGCGGGCCACCATGGCATCCCGGCGCGATACCCCCGCCCATTGTGTATTGGCTGGTTCAAGCATCGGTGGCTGGTTAAGCGCTGCCGTGAGTGCGCAGCAGCCCGTGCTCGGCTGTTTTTTGCTGGCACCCGCACTGGGCCTACTCGACTACCCTGAAACATCGCCGACTATTCAAGCAGCCGTCACGCATATTGTTCATGGGTGGCGGGACGATGTAGTACCGCCCGGGCCGGTTATCGAACGCGCCCGCGTGCAGCGGCTCTCTCTACGAATGGTCGATGACGACCACCGTTTGCACGATAGCCTGGACACTATTCTTGCTGATTTTGAGCGCTTTTTGGGCCAGTGCGCGGCACTCAACCGCGCTTGTTAAGCAGTCTTTACCTGAGGCATTTCAACAAATATTCGACATGCACCCTATAAATCTATACAAATGATATACACCCATTAGGAGAGTGCTCATGTTCGGACTATTTAAGCGCGACCCAAAAAAGAAGCTTCAGCAGGCTTATGAACGTAAACTACAGGCGGCGATGGAAGCATCTCGCAACGGTGACATGCGGGCTAACGCCACCTTAACAGAAGAGGCGGAAGCCCTTCTGGCAGAAATCAACCGTCTAAAAGCGGCTGAAAAGTAGGCATCAACCCTATGAATTTACGTCTGATAACCGCCTCACTGGCAGCTATTGGCTTAACGCCGCTCAGCGTGCACGCCAGTTGCCCCAGCCCAGGCGAATGGTGGCAAGCGAATCAAGCAGTGCCCAATAACGAACTTCTCGCTCAGGCTGCCCAGCAACAGGTAGTGCTACTAGGCGAGCGGCATGACGCCATTGACCATCACCGCTGGCAGCTAAGCACGCTGGCGGGGCTGCACGCATTGCGTAATGATATGGTGATCGGTTTGGAGATGCTGCCACGTCACGCGCAGCCAGTACTAGACGACTGGGTGGCAGGTGAGCTGAATGAAAATGAACTGCTAGAGCAGACCCAGTGGCAAGAGACATGGGGCTTTGATCCTGCACTTTACCTACCCATTTTTCACTTTGCGCGATTACAGCAGATTCCGCTCATTGCCTTAAACATTACTCCGGCGTTGCGCCAGCGCTTGTCTGCAGAGGGATTTGAAAACGTTCCCGCTGACCAGCGCCACCACATTCCCGCCCCGCAAGACGCGCCTGCCGCCTACCAACAAAGGCTGCAAGCGGCATTTGAGCAGCATGCCATGGACATGGACGACCCTGACCGGCTAACGCGCTTCATTAACGCCCAGCTCAGTTGGGACGTCGCCATGGCCCACGGGTTAGCCGACGAAGCTCGTCAGGGATATTTGGCCGTAGGTTTAATGGGCCTGGGCCATGTTATCTATAACGAAGGTGTTGCCCACCAGCTTAACGGGATGGGCGTAGAGCACGCCTTGAGCCTGTTACCCTGGGAGCGTAACGAGTGCCAAATACCCGACCCTTCATTAGCAGATGCTGTGTTTGTGCTTGAAGCGGATGCTCACACTCACTCTGCACCTACTAATCACAACTAGTATCCCAGCTGTTTTTTCTCACAGACCGCATTAACGGCGTCGCATTTACTTAAAAAAGCGTTGATTGTCGCGTTTAAATGTTTCATTGCGGCAAGTTGATTATTGCCTGCTCGACTCATAGGGTGGTGATACTCAACTCATTTCAATAAAAAATAACTATGACGACCGATATCGCAGAACGCCGTAAAAATCTGTGGTCAGGACTGGGGGTTACCCTCCTCTCCTGCTGGCTGCTGATTTGGATTATCCCTCGGTATGGTGGTTCAGGCATGGCCTTTGGCATGCACCCCCAACGCCTTGCCACGCTAGGTGCCTGGGTAATGCTGTTATGTGCCGCTGCGCTTGCGCTTGTTAGCCTGATACAGCTCAAAAAAAGCCGTGCGCCACTGTTTAAGCTCCCTCCCCTATCAAACGTTTGGCACCAATCTTGGCCTTTCTGTTATGTGCTTTTGTTTATCGGGCTAGCCACGTTTATCCCGCTTACCTGGTTAGCTCCTTTTATTGTAGGCACACTGGTCGCGCTGCTTGGTGAACGACGCTGGTACGTTATTCTTCTGGCAGCGGCCATTCCGACCGCAGCGCTCTATTTATTAACGGTTCATCTAATGCGCATAGGGGTGGTCTGATATGCCGGAACTTAGCGCAATTACGGGTGCATTTGGCGATGCATTAACCCTGCACTCCATTAGCGTCATCCTTGGCGGTGTACTATTAGGTTATTTAGTCGGGGTCATTCCTGGCTTAAACCGCTCCGTTGCCATCGCGATCGCTATTCCCCTCACGTTCTATATGTCCGCTTATGCGGCTATCGCCTTTCTTATCGGCCTTTCCAAAGGCACGGCAGCAGGCAGCGCCGTTTCAGCTATTTTGCTTAACACCCCTGGCGAGCCATCCTCAGCGGCTACCTGCCTGGACGGCTACCCAATGGCCAAAAATGGCCAGCCCCGCAAAGCACTCAAGGTTGGGCTGCTAGCCTCGGTCATTGGCGACTTACTCTCGACCTTACTGCTGATCGCCGTGGTGATCCCTTTTGCCTCTGTGGCGCTCAAATTTGGCCCCTATGAGTTAGCGGCTATCCTAATTTTTGCGTTGGTGTTCATTGCTGGCATGGCAGGCGGCTCGTTCCTAAAAGGCATGGCGGCTGGTGGAATGGGCGTTATTTTGGGAACGGTGGGCCTCGACCCTGAAACGGGGGCGATGCGCTTAACCTTTGGCTTCGCTGAGTTGATGGAAGGCGTCCCTATACTTCCTCTGGTGATTGGCACCTTAGCGCTCTCGGAAATGTTTGTGCAGTTAGACGAGTACCGGCGTACTAAAGGGGGCAGCTCGGTGCGTCTTGGCCATAACCCTGATGACGACCTCTCTTACGGTGAATTTAAAAAGACGCTACCTACTATTTTTAAAAGCACCGGCGTAGGGGCCTTTGTAGGTGCGTTGCCCGGCCTTGGGCCATCAGTGGGTTCCTTTATGGCCTATGGGCTTGCTAAACGGGGCTCAAAAGACCCCCACAGCTTTGGCAAAGGCAACCCAAATGGCATTGCCGCCGCGGAAGCAGCCGATAACGCGGTTATCCCCGCCAGCTATATTCCACTCTTCGGTTTAGGCATTCCTGGCAGCGTTTCTGCCGCCCTGCTGGTAGGCGCCTTTATGATTCACGGCATTCAGGTGGGGCCGCTTATGCTGCGCGACCATCCACAAATGCTGTTTACTATTTTTGCGGGCATGGTAGTGGCAAGCCTACTTATGCTCGCCGTGGGCTGGTATGGCCTACGCATCTTTGCCAAAGTCACTAATGTGCCACAAAACATCGTCATTCCGGTGGTTATATTCCTGTGCCTAGCGGGCATACAGGTGCAGGGGTACGGCACCTTTGGCTTATTAACCGTGTTCGGTTTTGCCATCTTTGGTTATTTCTTGAAGAAGCACGATTACTCCTTCGTGACGTTCTTGGTCGCTTTCATTGTGACCCCTATGCTGGAGATGAATCTGCGCCAATCAGTAATTCTATCCGGCGGTGACATCAGCATTTTGCTGCAGCGGCCTATTGCACTGCTCTTCGTGGTCGCCACGGTACTGATGGTGCTGCACCTCGCTTGGAGCAGCTACCGCTCTTACCGACAGCGCCGCTCGGTCTCTCTATAGCCCTGCGGTGCTCAAACTAACCAACACCTGAAAACTATTTTTATAACGCGACATATAAAAATCAAAAACTATTCCTATAAACGATTGAGGAAATGGCACCATGAAAAAAACACTTCTTAGTACAGCGATTCTTTCTGCGGCACTGGCTGTCGGCATGAGCACCGTTCAAGCAAGCGACTTCCCTAACAAGCCGCTTACGTTAGTGGTTGGTTTTGGCGCGGGTGGCAGCACCGATATTCAGGCACGTGTACTTGCCAACGTACTGGAAGATGAGCTGGGGCAGCCCGTTAACGTGGTCAACCAACCCGGCGCGGGTGGCGGTATTGCGCTAACACGCTTAGCCAATAACCGCGATGAAGGCTATACCTTCGCTTTTGGCACCTCGATGACCATTACTTACGGCCCGCTAGCAACTGAAACCGCCTATCAGCTGGACGATTTCCGCTACGTTGCAGGCGTTACGTTAGGGCAGTCGGCCATTGTAACCGGTGAAGACCGCCCCTTCGGCGACAGCTGGGAATCCCTGGTTGAGTACGCGCGGGAAAACCCGGGCACTAGCTACGCCACGCAAACCGCCCTTGATCGCATGATCATTGAGTACATCTCTCAGAAAGAAGGCCTCGACCTTCGCATCGTGCCGACAGCAGGGGGTGCCGGCATGGCGCCACTGATTCTTTCCGGCGATGTGGATTTTGCCTACAGTGGCGGCACCCACTCAGGCTATGCCGAGTCTGGCGAAATGCCCGTACTGCTTAGCCTAGCGGAAGAGCGTTTAGTGGCGTTCCCCGATGCCCCAAGCATGCAGGAAGCCGGCTATGACATTAACCCGGCGGAAATCCGTGTGGTAATGGTGCCCAAAAACACGCCTGACGCCCACGTTGAACGCTTGGCCGAAGCACTGGAAGCCGCTACCCAGGATGAGCGCTTCATTGAAATCACCGAAGAGCGCATCTTAATGCCGGTGGTTTATCTCTCAGAAGATGAGGTTACCCAAACACTCACTGAGCAGACCGAAAGCTACAAAGCGCTGATTGAAGAACTAGGCGGCGTACCCGGCGCCGACGAATAAGCAACACCTAAGCCACACTAAAGCGCCCGCTGCTAAGCATAAGCAGCGGGCGCTTTTTTATAGATCACTCGCGACCACGCAGTTACGCCCCTTGGCTTTAGCGCAATAAAGGTGCGCATCTGCTCGTTTGAGAACTTCCTCGCTGGTTTCCAGGGCCTGGGGGCAGGCCACGCCTATGCTGGCCGTTACAGGCACCGGGTGGCCGTCATGATCAAACAGCGTTGCAGTTTCAACCGCCTCACGAATGCGCTCAGCAATGAGGGAAGCGTTGGTGATATCTGCCCCCATCAACACCACCACAAATTCTTCGCCACCAAAGCGAGCCACCATATCGCCAGTACGCACTTGCAACGCTATTACCCGGGCAAATTCGCGCAGTACCTTATCGCCCACGGAGTGACCGTGCGTGTCATTGACCTGCTTAAAGTGGTCGATATCCATCATTAGCAACCCATAAGGAAGCACTTTGCCAGTACGTGCGGCTTCGCGCTCAAGCTCGGCAAAGCGACGCTCCAAGGCGCCGCGGTTAAGCAGCCCTGTCAGTGCATCATGGGTCGCTTGCCGATAAAGCCTTAACAGCAGGCTAAGCTGAAAATGGTTGGCCGTCAGCGCCACCACCAGCAGCGCCGCTAATAGCCACTGCTCTTCAAATCCGACTGGCGTTAGCCAGGTACCGGCCACCTGCTGGGAAAAGGTGAGCAACCCTTGAAGCAGCAGCCCCGCGAGGAGCGACTCTATCAAGGTGAAGGGGAAGATACTTAGAGACGCGACTAACAAGAAAGGAATAAAGCTGTAGCCGATCAAGGCCTGACTATCACCCGGCGGCACTAGGCTTAACACCAAGGCGTAAAACAGCGCTGGCAAAGCAATCAGCGCTCCTGTGCTAAACCGTATCCGCTGAATCTGCTCTTCACTGCGCCAGGCCCACCATACCACCAGCGCGAACCCCACCATCATTACCACACGCCCCGCCAGGGTAAAACGGTGCAGTGGTTCGGGCAGCATCATCGCATCAATCAATAGCCATAACGGTGAGAGCAGTAAAAAAATAAAGCCCATGGCCACGACCCGGCTGCGTAGGTAATGGCCATAGGCATAGATAAAATCACGGCTGTGGTGACGAGCCGTCAGCGTGTCGCGCAGCGCACTCAGGGTATTCGACACCCAAGCGGCGTTGGCCAATGCGGTGGAGCTGACGCGGCGACGGCGTTCTAAACGCGAGGGCATAACGGTAAGCACTCTGGTGTATACACGCTAAAGCGTACATAAAGGTTATTGTCAGGTTAACTTTACCAACCTTATTAGTAACGCGCGTGACATACGTCATTCTCTGGTGCTTAAACGCTTAATGCGGTGTTATCCCCCCTCATCGGCTAGCGCGGGCAGTAGCGTTTTTAATTTACGGGTCAGCGTATTGCGCCCCCAGCCCAGCAGTTCGGCAGCCTCTCCTTTGCGGCCTCCGGTATGCTTCAGCGCTGTCTCTATTAAGATGCGCTCAAAATCCGGCACGGCTTCTTCCAGCAAATGGGTATGCCCTTCTGCCAAGGCGCGGTCGGCCCACTCTCTGAAAGCCGAGCGCCAATCGCCGTGGGCGCTGTTTTCTGTCGTACTTAACGTACGCAGCTCCGGCGGCAGGTCTTCAATGAGGATCTCACGGCCCGAAGCCATGACCGTTAGCCAGCGGCAAATATTTTCCAACTGGCGTACGTTGCCAGGCCAAGGCAAACGGGTAAGGTGAGCCTCTGCTTCTGCGGTGAGCACTTTGATATCCGTTGCCAGCTCTTTCGCCGCCTCGGCCAAGAAATGGCGCGTGAGGCGGGGAATATCTTCCCGACGCTCTGCTAGGCACGGCAGATGCACACGGATCACATTTAAACGGTGGAACAAGTCCTCCCGAAAGCGCCCATCCTCGACCAGCGACTCCAGGTTTTGGTGAGTGGCCGCAATAATGCGCACATCAACTTTTACCGGCGTATGCCCACCCACGCGGTAAAACTCACCGTCGGCCAGCACTCGCAGCAGCCGTGTTTGCGTTTCGGCGGGCATATCGCCGATTTCATCTAAAAACAGCGTACCGCCGTTGGCCTGCTCAAAGCGCCCCTGACGCTGCTGGGAAGCGCCTGTGAAAGCGCCTTTTTCATGGCCAAACAGCTCAGACTCAATTAAGTCACGGGGAATTGCCGCCATGTTAAGCGCGATAAACGGCTTACCCGCCCGGGGGCTGTGCTGGTGGAGTGCCTGGGCAACGCGCTCCTTACCCGTGCCCGACTCCCCATTAATTAATACCGTAATATGCGAGTGCGAAAGGCGGCCGATGGCACGAAACACTTCCTGCATCGCAGGCGCTTCGCCAATAATTTCAGCGCTTAAGCCTTCTGGAACCGTTACCGGGCGCTGGCGTTCCCGGGCATGGGCAACAGCTCTACGCACTAGGGCAAGCGCCTCATCCACATCAAACGGCTTAGGCAGGTATTCAAATGCCCCCCCTTGATAGGAGGCCACCGCGCTATCTAGATCGGAATGAGCAGTCATCACGATAACGGGCAAATCGGGGTGGGCATCGCGCACCCGCGACATCAGGTCAAGCCCATCAATACCCGGCATACGAATATCGGTCACCAGCACATCGGGCGGGTTCTCTAATAGCCGGGCTAAGGCGGTGTCGGCCCGCTCAATACACTCGACTTGCAGGTCTGGCTGCGCCAGCGCGCGCTCGAGCACCCAACGGATGGCGCGGTCATCGTCGACAATGACCACCCGTGCAACATCGGTACGTGTCGCCTCAGTCATGACGCTTCTCCGGTGAAATTAATAACCAATGGAATCAGTAAACGAAATTCGGTGTGGCCGGGTCGTGAATCGCATTCGATCAATCCTTGATGTTGGTGCAAAATTGACTGAGCAATGGATAGCCCCAGGCCGCTGCCTTCAGCGCGCCCAGAAACCATGGGGTAGAAGAGCGTTTCGCGTAATGCATCAGGAATACCAGGGCCGTTATCAATCACGCCTACTTCGCTCACTAACCGGTGGCGCTCGGCCCCCAGGGTAAACTGGCGCTTGGCACGGGTACGCAGGATGAGTTCTGGCGCGGGGGTGCCTGCATCACTCATGGCCTGAACCGCGTTGCGGGCGACGTTAAGCACCGCCTGAATCATCTGCGACTCATCGCCAGAAAGGTCAGGCAGGCTAGGGTCATAGTCGCGGGTGACCGCTACGTGAGGGTGCTCAGCGATGAGCAGCGCCCGCACCCGCTCCAGCACTTTATGAATATTGACCGGCTCATGTTTCACGATGCGGTTGGGGCCAAGCATGGAGTCCACTAGGTCACGTAGGCGGTCCACCTCTTCGACGATGATATGGGTAAATTCACGCAGCGCTGGGTCGTCTAAATCTCGCTCCAGCAGCTGTGCTGCTCCACGAATCCCCCCCAGTGGGTTTTTAACTTCATGGGCCAAGCCGCGGGCTAAAATTTTGATGGTTTCCTGGCGGGTGGTTAACGCTTCTTCCCGGGAAATTTGCATCAGGCGGTCGCGGGGTTCTACTTCTAACAGCAGCTCATCTTCTGAAAGGGGGGTAACGGTGTAATCCACCGTGAGGGGTTCGCTATTTAGCGGCGTAATGCGCGCCTCACGCTGGGTAAAGGGGTGAAAGGCATCCCGGGCTTTGGCGAGCACGTCATCAATGCTATCGCCACTGCCCAGCAGGGTATCCAGACTTATATTCTGTACACGGCTTAGGCTAACGGCCAGTAATGCTTCAGCAGCAGGATTCATCCAGCGAACGCGTAGCTCGCCATCCAGCAACAGTACCGCCGTTGTGAGATGTTCTAACAAACGTTGATACATGGCATACCCTGACTAAGTGAGCTGACGTAATACGCTAAAACAGTGTGCTGAGAATCTTCTTTCGGGCATACGCATGATTCAGCATAAAAGGCGCGCTGCCGGTTGTGCAGGAAGAACTGCAAAAAGCACGCCAACTATCGGCAAGCGCCGAGTTGCACGGCTTGAGGGCATCGTTTCCCAACACGGCGAGACGTTCTAGCGCAATGTAGCGGTTTCTTGGCGATGTCAATGCACCACTATAGTGCAGAGCTACTCGTCAGCAACGGTAATGCTCACCGGATCAGTGCGGTGCTGCACCCGGCCGCTGCTATCGAGCAACTCAGCCTGAAGCCGGTGCTGGCCCTGGGAAAGGCCCGTCAACCAAAATGCATCGCTATTCAGCGCTGTCTGGCTAAGCTCACCGTTCACCAATAGCTGAACTTTGTGATCTTCCCGCAGCGGGGGTGACACGTGCAGCTCGACGGCGGTCATGCCATCGCGAATAGCTGCCCCACCCTGGGGCGCGCTAATCACAAAGCGGTCGTAAGGCATAAAGGGCTGCCCAGGGCTACCCTGGCGACGCGGCGCCGATGGGGCAGCGCGGGGAGACGTGGAAACGCTCGGCAGCGGTGCTAACGTCAGCGCTTCGCCGCCGCGCTCCGGGTTATCGGTAAAGGTGACCCTGCCCTGCTCATCCAGCACTCGGTAAACCGTTTGTGCTTGCGCAGCGCTTACCCACAGGCACAGCACGAGCAAAGTGCCTGTTAATAAACTCTTTTTTGCCTCAAAACGCCGCCCAAATGCCATCGCGCCCCTTCCTTTACATTGTTTGTGCCAATAAAAAACCCCGCCGAGGCGGGGTTTCAGTGCTTATTTCAGTACTGATATAAGTGCTGGTAACAGTACTTACTACCGTACTTGTTAGCGCATTTACTTCGCTACTGACAACCACCGCCGGGGTGATAGTAGCAGCTAGGTATTAATAACGCTGATTAGCAGCTGTAGTACATGTCGAACTCAATGGGGTGAGTCGTCATGCGGATACGCTCAACGTCTTCCATCTTCAGTTCGATGTAGGCGTCGATCATTTCGTCGGTGAACACGCCACCTTCGGTTAGGAACGCGCGGTCAACATCGAGTGCTTCCAGCGCTTGATCCAGGCTGTTTGCAACGGTCGGCACTGACTTGCCTTCTTCTGGCGGCAGGTCGTACAGGTTCTTATCCATCGCATCGCCAGGATGGATCTTGTTCTTGATACCGTCGATACCGGCCATCAGCATGGCGGCAAACGCCAAGTAGGGGTTGGCCGTCGGATCAGGAAAGCGCGTTTCGACACGCTTGCCTTTCGGGCTAGCCGTGTACGGAATACGGATAGAAGCAGAACGGTTGCGGGCACTGTAGGCCAGCATTACCGGCGCTTCAAAACCAGGTACCAAACGCTTGTAAGAGTTAGTCGACGCGTTAGTGAAGGCGTTCAGAGCGCGGGCGTGCTTGATGATGCCGCCAATGTAGTAAAGCGCCATTTCAGACAGGCCAGCGTACTCGTCACCGGCGAACTGGTTCTGACCATCTTTCCAGAAGGACTGGTGGATGTGCATACCTGAACCGTTATCGCCCACCAGGGGCTTCGGCATAAAGGTAGCCGTTTTGCCGTAAGCGTGAGCCACATTGTGGATCACGTACTTCATTTCCTGAACTTCGTCAGCCTTCTTCACCAGCGTGTTGAACTTAACGCCGATTTCGTTCTGACCCGCGTTGGCAACCTCGTGGTGATGAACTTCCACGGTCTGGCCAATCGCTTCCAGGGTGTTACACATAGCACCACGAATATCATGGAAGCTATCTACCGGGGGAACCGGGAAGTAACCGCCTTTTACGCGCGGACGGTGACCTAGGTTGCCGCCCTCAACAACGTTGTCGGTAGCCCAGGCGCCTTCGTCAGAGGTGATTTTGTACATAGAGCCCTGGATATCGGACTTCCAGTGCACTTCATCAAAAATAAAGAATTCAGGCTCAGGGCCAAAGAAAGCCGTATCGCCCAGGCCGGTAGACTGCAGGTAGGCTTCTGCACGCTTAGCAATAGAACGTGGGTCGCGGTCGTAGCCCTGCATAGTAGCCGGCTCGATAATGTCGCAACGCAGGATCAGGGTAGCGTCTTCGGTGAAGGGGTCCAGGAAACCAGTACCGTCTTCTGGGCGCAGAATCATGTCGGATTCATTGATGCCCTTCCAGCCGTTGATGGAAGAACCATCAAACATCTGGCCGTTTTCAAAAAACTCCTCGTTCACATCCCGAGCAGGAACAGTAACGTGCTGCTCTTTACCGCGGGTGTCGGTGAAACGCAGGTCTACCCACTTAACATCATGTTCTTCAATTAGCGCGAGAGTCTTGGCTGACATAGTGTCCTCCGGTATGAGCGTGGCTTAAAGCGTAAAACAGAAAGCTATCGATAAAAATGTTATTCGACAAAACATTCAACACGCTAAGGGCATGTGTCACGTTTGTCATTCTTCTTCGCTCAACGTTTGTCTGGCGGTAAAGAGCAAAACGTCCAGCGATATTCCAAACCGGCTATTGTTGTAGCACGCCACAGGGCTTCTGCCTACGACACGCTAGCCGCTAAACAACTGTTTCCAAAATATAAAGCACAGAGCATGCCAACTTTGCACCAATATGGCATTAAAAAATAGCAAGCCATTGTATTTATTAATTTAAAACTTCTCTCACTATGCCTCTTCATGTGGCATGACGCCTATAAGAGCAGCCCTGCCTTGCCATCAACCCAGAAAAACGCACCAAAAACACACAAGCAAACACCTATATGCATCAACTTGGTGCATAAAAAAACCCACAACCTTCATTTGTGTTAAGCAACTTTCACTTGCTACTTAAAGAAACCAAGAACTACAATAAATTACAAACTTTATAGGTTTCATAACATGGGAAGCCGCTTTCATGGGTACGGTCTGCTTTATTGTTGATGCGCTGGTAACGGGTGCCCGTTTACCACGCCACCTCCACTCCATTCGGCAGTCCGGCCATTCAGACCATCTAGTGCCCATTATTGTCACTCATACCCGTGCTGATAATCGCTTGGCGGACTTGGAGCAGCGCTACCAAGTGCACTGCATAATTACACCCTCCCGCCCACTGGGTGCACGCCTGAACCAAGCTGCTTATATCAGCCAAGCGGAGTGGCTGTTTATCGCGCTAAAGAAAAAAACCATCGCCCCAGAGCAGTGGGACGAGATTATTGCCCAGCTAGATACCTCTTCTCTCGACGCATTGATCATTGTAAGTGCACCGCCGCGCTTTTCTTCGCGCCTCCTGCAACGTTTTATAGGCTCTGCCATTACGGTGCCACCTTACATCGCGATTCGACGCGCCTGGTTAGAACGCTTAGGCGGGTTTGACCCCGAACTGGATGAGCCAGCGTTGGTAGACTTACTGCAGCGCCTTTATGCCTGCCCCACACGCCTAAAAACCATCAGTAGCAAGACTCTACGCTCACAGCACGGCTTATTTGTTAAAGACGATGCACGTTACCCACTCCACGCTTCACACCTAATCCCTTAATTCCCGCGTTTATACTTTTAAACGTTTGCCAAAAAGCATGGCGCCCCAGGTAGTCGTATTCGCCAATTTGTTGAGCGCTATAGAGCCGATAACCCCCACTACAATCAGCAGCACAGCGTATACAGGCAGGGGAAGCGCTGTGGGCCCGACAAAAAAATCTGTGATTGCAAAAAACATCGGGTGGGCAAGGTAGATACCAAACGAATACGCATTGATATAGCGTACCCAAGGCGGCGCTCGGCGCCCCTTTAAGTAGCGCATTGCCCACAGCGTGAACAACACAAAAAAAGGAATCACCCAGACCTCTTTGGATGAAAAGGCCAGCCATCCCGCAAAGGTGGCCATCACAATGCAAACCACTAGCCCCATCAGCCATCTTGGCCGAGCCAACACACGTATCCAAGCGGGTAACTGAACCGTTTCCATTTGAGACACTGCAGACGGCATTAAAAGGTAGTAGCGCACCAGCGCGAGCGCCAAAAAGAAGAGATACACCCAGCCCAACGGGGCAATCCAAAGCAAATAGCCAGGCGGCGCTACCTCAAGCCAATAAGCTAAACCCCAGTAAGCCATGCTTACGATGCAGCTACCCCATAGCCAGGGCATAGGGTCAAAGCGCCATAGCTGCCAGCGGGTAAATAGCCAGTAGGCCGTGTAAAACTGCATAGCAATAATCAAGAAGTACCCATGCCAACCTGCAAAAACAAAATACTCCGTTGCATTGCTAATAAAGCCAACCGGCTCATCGCTGTTTTGTAAACGCATCCATTCAGCCGTCGAATAAATGAATCCATATACCAAATAGGGCAGCATGACGTACTTAACCCGCTGCCCGAGGAACCCCGACGGCACTTGTTTGTTGTATCGAACGGCAAACACAAATATCGAAATAAACAAAAAAATAGGCGTGCCAAGCACCAGCGGAATACGCATCAGATCGGTAAATACATTATCAACACGCTGATTTATATGGTCGAGCCAGTGAAATAAGAAAACAGCGATACACCCATAAGCACGCAACCAGTAAATTTCCTCAACCTTCTGCATCCACCCTCCCAATGAGAAAACACCCTGCTAGGCTAAGATATGCGGCATAACCCTAACTAAGGCGTACGACGTTTGTAACGTAATTTAATTCCTGGAGGCCACGTGCTCATCTCTTCTTTAGCGTATTTTTTTAAGCGCGTTTGGCGCAGTTTAATTGCTTTTACCATTGGTTTGGCGATAAGCAGTAACACGATGGCTGGCGATATATCCCGCGAGCAATTCACCTCACCCACGCTAGGTCACGACTACCCTTATACAATTTATTTACCCCGGGGTTATGACAAAGATGCTCAAGCTCCCTACCCCGTTATCTATCTACTCCACGGCTCGTTTGGTAATGAGCTTGACTGGGCCACCCAGGGTAACCTTCCCCAAATAGCCGGCCGACTAATAAGTGCTGGCCACATACCCCCTACAGTATTTGTCATGCCGGGCAGCCGAAGCTGGTGGGTAGATGGATATAACGAGCCCGCCCGCAGCGCCTTTTTCGATGACCTGTTACCGCATATCGAAAGCACTTATAACGTTGGCAACACTCGCCAACTGCGTGGGGTTGCCGGGCTATCGGCCGGTGGTTACGGCGCACTGAACTTCGCCCTAGAGCGGCCCGATATGTTCGCGGCTGTAGCGGCATTAAGCCCAGCAAGCTACGTGCCCACGCCGCCCGCAAACTCCTCAGCCAAACGACATCCCGCGTTTCAGAATGAGCAGGGGCAGTTCGACCAAGACCTGTGGACGCGGCTCAACTATACCGCTCACTTAGAAGAGTACCGCTTTCTTGTTACACCAAGGCCAAGTTCGACTACCAGCGATATTCCCCCCGTACCGCTTTACATAAGTGCGGGGCGCCGTGATGTATTCGACGCGGAGTATCACGCTCGGGTACTACGCCAAGCGATGGAGCGTATTCAGCCAGGCTACGTGCGGCTCGATTTATACCCAGGCGGCCATACTTGGCGCGTATGGCGAGCAAGCCTGCCGGCAGCGCTGAACTTCATGTTTCAATATGTAGAGCGGCCCGAGGAATAAGCCACAGCTGGGTTCTCTCTGCTAGCGTTGGCGGTGTGTTAAGTAATAAGACAAGCTCCACCTGAAAACGCCCTCTCAGCATTGAAATACTGCATTGGCGGAATGGCACCTTCATTATCTACACTGGAGGTAGGCAATTATTTTCTATCCCTTTTCTCACCCACTACTAAGGATACTGCGATGCATAAGCATATCGAATGGGATGACCCAGGCAGCGCCAGCGTAGCGGAATACTTTAAGAACGATCCGGATCACATGCCGCCCTACCCAGGCGCCATTCTTTCAGCCCGCTACATGGGCAAAATTATACGCGTGAAAGTTGAAACCTACCGAGAAGAGGATGCCGTCAGCATTGGCAGCGTCGCAGCTATCCTCGACAAATACGGCCACCGCTTTCAATCCCATCAGAAACTCGACATGGGCGATATAGTGCGCCTGCCCGATGACAAACGCGCGATGGAGCACTGGCAAGAAGACGAGGACGATAAGGAGGAAGAGAAAGAATAACCCCGCCAACGCCGTCCAGAAAACTCAACCAAAAACGCCTGGGCGGCGTAAGCTCTGCCTCTTTTCACGAGCTAAGCACATTTTTAGTAGCACGGCGTAAGCATTAGCGCACTTACAGCGGTGGCCCGGTGTGAACGCAGCGTGCAGCGGTGCCTGGGACACATATCCTCAATCCAGCTTCAAAGCTGACTGGTCGGCCGTTTAGTGTAAGACATAAGAAACACAGTTCATCCCGCTCGTGCGGGGATCGGTGAAACGAACTACATGCCCTCCCTTCCCGTTACGGTTCATCCCCGCTCGTGCGGGGATCGGACGCATTGATAGCGGCAGGACAAGCCTTATTCCGGCTCATCCCCGCTCGTGCGGGGATCGGATTAGGCTTTTTACCATCGTGCGCATACGAACCGGTTCATCCCCGCTCGTGCGGGGATCGGGGCAGCTTGGTTAACGATACCCTGCAGCCAGTCGGTTCATCCCCGCTCGTGCGGGGATCGGGTCGTTATAGGTGGCCATCGCATTGGCCGTGTCGGTTCATCCCCGCTCGTGCGGGGATCGGCGCCCGCCGCCATCGCTAACCGCCGGGGCGGCCGGTTCATCCCCGCTCGTGCGGGGATCGGTGCACCCACCGCCAGCGCTTAACGCCTGCTGACGGTTCATCCCCGCTCGTGCGGGGATCGGGCTCTTTAGCCACTGGCTGGCAGCATGCAGGCCGGTTCATCCCCGCTCGTGCGGGGATCGGGCCACCAGCGAACTGGAATGGGAGTACGACAACGGTTCATCCCCGCTCGTGCGGGGATCGGAGTGGGAACGCTACCCTCACCAATGATGCCAGCGGTTCATCCCCGCTCGTGCGGGGATCGGCTTGATGAAATCTGTTCGCTGCGCTGGTCAGACGGTTCATCCCCGCTCGTGCGGGGATCGGACTCAGTCCATCGGTCGACTTCTTGGCTTTGTCGGTTCATCCCCGCTCGTGCGGGGATCGGAGGGTGATACAGCGATTACCCTGGGGCGTGGACGGTTCATCCCCGCTCGTGCGGGGATCGGATTTGCTCAATAGCGCCCTGGCTACGCTCTAACGGTTCATCCCCGCTCGTGCGGGGATCGGAGGCGCGCCACGTCGACCGGGTAACACGTGACCGGTTCATCCCCGCTCGTGCGGGGATCGGACGCTGAGCAAGAGCGGCACGATCACCAGCTCCGGTTCATCCCCGCTCGTGCGGGGATCGGAGCGCGGCAGCGTAAACAGCAGTTCCGTACTGCGGTTCATCCCCGCTCGTGCGGGGATCGGCGCGTAGGGGTTGCCTGCGTCCAGCATGACCACGGTTCATCCCCGCTCGTGCGGGGATCGGTGTCAGATTCAAAGATGTTCATAAATCGGTTCCGGTTCATCCCCGCTCGTGCGGGGATCGGTGGCGCTAGCAATGGGGGTAGAGCGTAAGACGCGGTTCATCCCCGCTCGTGCGGGGATCGGAAATTTGAGCCTTCAGTTCAGCCTAGTTTGGACGGTTCATCCCCGCTCGTGCGGGGATCGGTCTTAATGTATGGAGCCATCTAGGCAAGCAGCCGGTTCATCCCCGCTCGTGCGGGGATCGGTTATCTGCGAGCGCGCGGGTTTTAAACCAAGGCGGTTCATCCCCGCTCGTGCGGGGATCGGGCGTGAAGCTCTGATAAGCATGTCACGGCCAGCGGTTCATCCCCGCTCGTGCGGGGATCGGGGCGTGGGCTGGGTGTTGTGTACCAGCACGCGCGGTTCATCCCCGCTCGTGCGGGGATCGGTCCCAATCATTAGTAGTACTCCCATACTATTACGGTTCATCCCCGCTCGTGCGGGGATCGGAAAGCGGCCATCTCTGGAATATAAGTAACGATCGGTTCATCCCCGCTCGTGCGGGGATCGGCTGTCAACGCTGTTCTGGTTGCTGCGAAAAAACGGTTCATCCCCGCTCGTGCGGGGATCGGCGAATTCTGCGGCGGGCGCTGCTGTTGGTAGCCGGTTCATCCCCGCTCGTGCGGGGATCGGGTAAGCTCGGTGAAATTAGGAATCAGGGTGTTGCGGTTCATCCCCGCTCGTGCGGGGATCGGCTTATTGCCTTTACCTACGATATTGAGCACCCCGGTTCATCCCCGCTCGTGCGGGGATCGGTTAGTCTTTGGTGAGGGCTACAACCGACCAAGCGGTTCATCCCCGCTCGTGCGGGGATCGGTCCTCATAGCGCCTCATCCATCGCAACACGCGCGGTTCATCCCCGCTCGTGCGGGGATCGGATCGCGGAACGCGGTTAGCTTCTTTTGCTGGTCGGTTCATCCCCGCTCGTGCGGGGATCGGGTCCTCAGTGCCTGAGCTAGAACGGTTGAGCGCGGTTCATCCCCGCTCGTGCGGGGATCGGATCTCGGCAATGCCGCCGTCGCGGGCGTTGATCGGTTCATCCCCGCTCGTGCGGGGATCGGCCGGTTGACGTGGTTAGGCCAGCATAAAATCACGGTTCATCCCCGCTCGTGCGGGGATCGGTCCCTCCGCCACCTCGATTGTAAAGCCCTGTTCGGTTCATCCCCGCTCGTGCGGGGATCGGGCGCCGATAGTGCTAGCGCTAGCGCGGTTGGTCGGTTCATCCCCGCTCGTGCGGGGATCGGGATAATTTTCATTTCTCACTCTCCTCTAGCTGCGGTTCATCCCCGCTCGTGCGGGGATCGGTTTTAGGCGCTTGTGAAGGAAACGCTCCAACGCGGTTCATCCCCGCTCGTGCGGGGATCGGATCTTTAGCAGAGGTCGCCATGGTCGCGGCAGCGGTTCATCCCCGCTCGTGCGGGGATCGGGTCTGCGTTTAGCTCGCGGGCTTTAGACCAGACGGTTCATCCCCGCTCGTGCGGGGACCGGACCCGGGATTTGCAGGAGATGGCGAAGCCGAGCGGTTCATCCCCGCTCGTGCGGGGATCGGCCGCAACTATTCAAGGTGGTAATGATGGACGGCGGTTCATCCCCGCTCGTGCGGGGATCGGTTTTTAAAAGTCTATTTGCCGCTTGGTAACTGCGGTTCATCCCCGCTCGTGCGGGGATCGGGCGGCCTATCTCGATCAACGTATAAACGACCCCGGTTCATCCCCGCTCGTGCGGGGATCGGCGCACGACATAAAATACCCGCTACAATTCACACGGTTCATCCCCGCTCGTGCGGGGATCGGATCGTTGAGTTCCTCGTAAGGAAGTCCCAATGCGGTTCATCCCCGCTCGTGCGGGGATCGGTGCAGTGATCGCAGAGTCGAACGAGCCGATGGCGGTTCATCCCCGCTCGTGCGGGGATCGGTGCAGTGATCGCAGAGTCGAACGAGCCGATGGCGGTTCATCCCCGCTCGTGCGGGGATCGGACGCGTTCGCCTTCGACGTATCGATCGCATTTCGGTTCATCCCCGCTCGTGCGGGGATCGGGGTTATCGTCTTGGCCAGTAGATTCACTGGCACGGTTCATCCCCGCTCGTGCGGGGATCGGAACTGCGGCCATGAGCAAACTAGAAATTAATCCGGTTCATCCCCGCTCGTGCGGGGATCGGTGTTGATCTGGAGTCGTGGCTCGGGGACTACGCGGTTCATCCCCGCTCGTGCGGGGATCGGCTGCCGATTCGAGCAGCTCTATTAATTTTGAGCGGTTCATCCCCGCTCGTGCGGGGATCGGGATGCGTTGCTTTAAAGCGGCCTCAGCTACGTCGGTTCATCCCCGCTCGTGCGGGGATCGGATCTAACCATTACGCAAGCCACAATGAGCAGCCGGTTCATCCCCGCTCGTGCGGGGATCGGGCCCCACGCCTTGGCGTCTTCTTCGGTGTGGTCGGTTCATCCCCGCTCGTGCGGGGATCGGGCTCAATACCAACTCGCCAGTAGCGTTCTCTACGGTTCATCCCCGCTCGTGCGGGGATCGGAGATCGACGTTCACTAATTGCATAATTTCGCGCGGTTCATCCCCGCTCGTGCGGGGATCGGGCCACCGATTCCACGTTTCAGCGTTGAGCGTGCGGTTCATCCCCGCTCGTGCGGGGATCGGGCCATGACTTCACTTTGGCGGCGCAAGCGTGACGGTTCATCCCCGCTCGTGCGGGGATCGGTCTTAATGTATGGAGCCATCTAGGCAAGCAGCCGGTTCATCCCCGCTCGTGCGGGGATCGGTTCATCCCGTTGTAGATAGTGTTCTCGATGCGCGGTTCATCCCCGCTCGTGCGGGGATCGGAGTATCACGGCTGACATTATCAGGAGCGGAAACGGTTCATCCCCGCTCGTGCGGGGATCGGCAGCGACCGGCGCAGCGTGCCTCCAGCACCGACGGTTCATCCCCGCTCGTGCGGGGATCGGGCATGGTAGTAGCGCTCTACGTCCTGGCTGGGCGGTTCATCCCCGCTCGTGCGGGGATCGGCTATTGGCGACACCCTAGCCGGTGGCCAAATCCGGTTCATCCCCGCTCGTGCGGGGATCGGGACGATGCCTGGCTGGCCACGCGCAGCACTGACGGTTCATCCCCGCTCGTGCGGGGATCGGCACTAGCCACTGCCCTGAGAGAGGCCCGGCGCCGGTTCATCCCCGCTCGTGCGGGGATCGGTTTAGCTGCTGTATTAGGCCGGTGCCGGATACCGGTTCATCCCCGCTCGTGCGGGGATCGGCTGTGAAGCCGCTTTAAAATCAACCCCGCCAGCGGTTCATCCCCGCTCGTGCGGGGATCGGTATGTGAAGATCGAAATGGTGAAGAATGGGGGCGGTTCATCCCCGCTCGTGCGGGGATCGGCGTTGACAATCTAAAAGCTCGTCTCGTACCGGCGGTTCATCCCCGCTCGTGCGGGGATCGGTGTCCGTCGGCTTTAGCCCATGGAGTCCACCACGGTTCATCCCCGCTCGTGCGGGGATCGGTGGCGTCACGGTGCCAGGGGATTCGGTCGTGTCGGTTCATCCCCGCTCGTGCGGGGATCGGTTCGCTCTTGCTGGTCACAGCGCCCGCAAACCCGGTTCATCCCCGCTCGTGCGGGGATCGGCGCTGATTTAGCGAGCGCCTTGGCTGTATTAACGGTTCATCCCCGCTCGTGCGGGGATCGGGTGTTGTTAAATCGACGGTTAATGCGCTCGCGCGGTTCATCCCCGCTCGTGCGGGGATCGGGCCGCAAAACGCTCTCTTGTCTCAAAGCTGGACGGTTCATCCCCGCTCGTGCGGGGATCGGTATGGGCCTGTGCATTAGCGTCACTGTTAACGCGGTTCATCCCCGCTCGTGCGGGGATCGGTAATTTGTATGCTCTGCCAGTCGTGAAGTATTCGGTTCATCCCCGCTCGTGCGGGGATCGGGGTACGATAACGAAGATAACATTGGTGAATGCCGGTTCATCCCCGCTCGTGCGGGGATCGGGCCTAGCTGAGCACGCGCCTCGTCAATGAGCGCGGTTCATCCCCGCTCGTGCGGGGATCGGGTGTCAATCATATCTAGCGCCCGCTCTATCTCCGGTTCATCCCCGCTCGTGCGGGGATCGGTGACACTGAGTCATACCACTGCGTCCGGTCGCCGGTTCATCCCCGCTCGTGCGGGGATCGGTAAGTTGCGAGTGATAGGTTTATCTGCTACTCCGGTTCATCCCCGCTCGTGCGGGGATCGGTGCCGCTTTGGCTAACGCTGCGAACGATGTCACGGTTCATCCCCGCTCGTGCGGGGATCGGGGGCGGGCGCACGCTGCATTATGCTAGCGCGGCGGTTCATCCCCGCTCGTGCGGGGATCGGATGCAGCGGGGCGCTAACCCCGCCGCGTATCGCGGTTCATCCCCGCTCGTGCGGGGATCGGTCGCCCGCCTGGGTCGTCGCTTTCATCCATCGCGGTTCATCCCCGCTCGTGCGGGGATCGGGCAATGGAAGATGCCATGCAGTATAAGTCCAGCGGTTCATCCCCGCTCGTGCGGGGATCGGACCGCCGTAACGATTATCGAAAACCGCACAGACGGTTCATCCCCGCTCGTGCGGGGATCGGTCGTTCAAATGATGGGCGGATGGGAGCGCGTGCGGTTCATCCCCGCTCGTGCGGGGATCGGGAGCGGCTAGTGGAGCCGTCTGCGCCGGTAACCGGTTCATCCCCGCTCGTGCGGGGATCGGATCACCACCATTTTAATAGGCTGCTTGATGCGCGGTTCATCCCCGCTCGTGCGGGGATCGGGTAACTGAGGCCAAGTGGGATGACGGCGGCGACGGTTCATCCCCGCTCGTGCGGGGATCGGGCGAAAACGTACGCAAAGCCAGCGCGCCAGAACGGTTCATCCCCGCTCGTGCGGGGATCGGCCCGCAGCTCTGTTCAGCGTTATGGCCAAGATCGGTTCATCCCCGCTCGTGCGGGGATCGGTGACAGTTCCGTTTATCGGTACCAGTGGTATCCGGTTCATCCCCGCTCGTGCGGGGATCGGCAGTGGATTATGACGGCGCGTTAGGGCTCGTTCGGTTCATCCCCGCTCGTGCGGGGATCGGGAGCGCAAACCAGACTCCGATAGCCTGGTGCGCGGTTCATCCCCGCTCGTGCGGGGATCGGGTGTAACATCCCCCAACCACAAGTTCGGCAGGCGGTTCATCCCCGCTCGTGCGGGGATCGGCTACGACAACATCCCGATCAATGGGAACCTTACGGTTCATCCCCGCTCGTGCGGGGATCGGGAGAAAGTACCAATGCCAGCATTTGCAGAAGACGGTTCATCCCCGCTCGTGCGGGGATCGGTGTGGTCAAATGATATGAATGTATTTATCTCTCGGTTCATCCCCGCTCGTGCGGGGATCGGGTCATACAAGTTCTTAGCGGTAAAACATACAGCGGTTCATCCCCGCTCGTGCGGGGATCGGGCAGGAGACGCTGACCCAGTTCAAGGCGGCCACCGGTTCATCCCCGCTCGTGCGGGGATCGGGGTGGCATCGGGTGCGGGCAGCAGCTGCTCACCGGTTCATCCCCGCTCGTGCGGGGATCGGCGGCTCCACAATGCATCCGCCGCACACCCTGGCGGTTCATCCCCGCTCGTGCGGGGATCGGATTGTGACCCGCAACAACCGCAAGGTGCAGGCCGGTTCATCCCCGCTCGTGCGGGGATCGGCTCATCGGAATAACGGCTCATTACGCGACCTCCGGTTCATCCCCGCTCGTGCGGGGATCGGCGCAACCTGATCGGCTCGGCCATTACCACCGGCGGTTCATCCCCGCTCGTGCGGGGATCGGTTGCCCAGCCATTTGGTGGGGCTGGCCCCGTACGGTTCATCCCCGCTCGTGCGGGGATCGGCGGCCTGCTGGATGCGGTGTTGACCCAGAAGACGGTTCATCCCCGCTCGTGCGGGGATCGGGAGCGCACCCGGTTGAAGCGCCCGTGGGCGGGCGGTTCATCCCCGCTCGTGCGGGGATCGGTGCCAGCTAACACCAACAGCCGCCGTGTGCAGCGGTTCATCCCCGCTCGTGCGGGGATCGGGGCAGGGTCCACCGCAAAGCCGTCCACCTCCGCGGTTCATCCCCGCTCGTGCGGGGATCGGTGCATGGCCTGCGGAAGGTGATAGAGCAGTGGCGGTTCATCCCCGCTCGTGCGGGGATCGGGCGTAGATGGCACGGCCTGATGTGTTGGCTAACGGTTCATCCCCGCTCGTGCGGGGATCGGGTGGCGTCCGCCTTCTTGGTGGCGGGCTTGGCCGGTTCATCCCCGCTCGTGCGGGGATCGGCTGGCCGACACCCAGCAGGGCGCAACCTTTGGCGGTTCATCCCCGCTCGTGCGGGGATCGGACTAGTTGTAGATATTTGATCTACAAGAAGAAAATAGCAGATAAAAATTCTACCAGCTATTTTGCTTACTTTTTAACCACTTTAAGTTGTTAAAGATCAAATAAAATCAGTTAGTTAACTTGAGGCGGTAAAAAGCGCACCAAACGTAATCCGTCATGGTCAACCGGCTCACGGCGGTTTTCACCGTAGGTTTGAAATTCAAAACCGGATTCATGGTTGCTAGCCCAAGCCATGGCAACATTGCCATCTTCGGCTAACGCTTCGACTTGCTCCCAAATCATTTCGCGAATGCGCCTGCTTACATCACCCACATAAACACCTGCTCTAATCTCTAAAAGCCACACGGCTAACCTGCCGCGTAGGCGTGGGGGCACCGCCTCTGTAATCACTACGAGCATCGCCATTTATCCGCTCCTATGCCCAGCATCGCCAACCGAAGCGGGTTCGGGAATAGCAGGTGGAACCGCATCGGGTGCTGGCGGTGGGGGCTGTATATCGCCAGCAGCAAGCACATCTTCGATCATGGGGATTAAGCGCTGGAGAATTCGGGATTGCTTGAATGCATCGCGGCAAGCGATACGAACTTCTCTTTCTGGCATGGGGGGATTGCGCGCCGCAACTCTAAAGGCCGCGGGCACCACGGTTTCAAACTTCACGATATCGGCAATATCGTACACAAAGCTCAGCGGCTTACCGGTGTGCAGATACCCAATCGCTGGTGCGTAGCCTGCGGCCAAAATGGCGGCTTCAGTAATTCCGTATAAGCAAGCCGTTGCCGCGGATAGGCATTGGTTAGCAACATCCGATGCATCCCACTGTTTTGGGTCGTAACGGCGTCCGTTCCATTTAACGCCGTACTGTTTGGCTAACAGTTGATACGTTTTACGCACTCTGGCGCCTTCCATACCGCGTAGTTGCTCGATGCTGCGACGGGAAGGCGGCTCCTCGCCAAAACGCAGCTCAAACATTTTGCGTACCACTTTTAGGCGCAGTTTTTCATCCAACGCTAACTGCGCTTGATAGAGCAATTTGTCTGACCTCGCGCCGCCCGGTTGGCCAGCGCTGTAAAGCCTTACTCCGGCATCGCCTACCCAAATCAGTAGCGTGCCTACCGTAGCGGCGAGCTTAATAGCGGCATGAGAAACTCGGGTACCCGGCTCAAGCAACAGACACGCCACCGAACCCACCGGAATATGCATGCGCTCGCCATTAACTTCATCAATAACGACGAAAGCACCGTCGCGTACATCTATCTGCCCCATCCCGATAAAGATCATCGACATACGGTCTTTTTCGGGGATGGGCTTTAGTGGAATAAAGCCCATATTGTTCTCCTAAGGTCGGCGCAGCAGTAGTAAGCCACCGCCAAATGCCTTGGCCCGCCCAATGCCGTGGGCCATAGTTTCGATCAGCTTTCCTGGATCGGTGACTTCTAGCAGCCCTTCATAATCCACTGTAGAAAACTGAACCGGCTTTCCGCTGCCTTTGTTTAATACATGTTGGCGGTAGGCACCGAGCTCAGGCGTAACCGGCAGGCGAAAGCCCCATGTTTCAGCGCGACTTTCGAGCCACTCACGGGCCTTACTATTCATCGCATCAACGCAGGCTTGACTTGTACGCTGCCCCGGCGGGAATGGCTTTTTGGCGGCCATTAACACGTCGGCACGCTGGCCACGTTGCCCCGGCACATGCACTGCCATGGTGGGGTTAGCACGCAGGCGAAATGCCAGCCTATCGCCCACGTTAAGCTCTGGTGCGTAAGGTTTGCTCTCTGCGGTAAGTAAGCCTGCCACTGATACAGGTTTGCGGTCTGAAAGGACATAAAAGTGCGGTAACCCTTTTATGGCTCTACTCTCTTCGGCTTCTTCTATTTCCTGTCGGAAAAGAAACGGGCGTGGGCCTTCATATTCGGGAAATAGCTGCCATAAAAGCTGATGCGCGGTATAGGCTTCTGCGTTCAGCACATCAAACAGCTTTTCGCGAGACAGCCCATTGAAGTCCACACGTACGCGGGAGAGATACATTAGCGTGCCTCCTCAGCTGCCACTGAACGGCGAAACTCTAACCGAGGGCCAAACTGCCAGCGGCGGCGATTTAGCGGCAAATCCCATACATCGTTGTACTCTGCCACTTGGCTGCCATCTAAACCGCTCGCCTCGCCTTCCCATGCGTATAACGCTTCATCAGGAAAACGCAGTGCCTTTCTGTCTTCTTGGCAGTTAACCGCCAGCTTAGGAAACGCCACATCCAGGGCTTCCTTAAGCGTGGCGCACTGCCGTAATTGAGGTGCAAGTGGCGCAGAGGGCGGGCAGGATTTGCGCCCTAAATAAAGCGGGTAATGGGGTGTTTTTAGCGCTTGCTCAAGTTCAGAAAGCGTTAGGGTTGCTTCGGGCGTTAGCCAAACGGCTACTGTCCATAGACCGTCGCAGCGATAATCCCGGCTAGAGAGGATTGTTTTCAGCGCATCGCGCGGCCCGCTTAGCTCTTCTTTGCGGGTGTGGTAGCTCACTTTTGACTGTGCGGCGGGCATCTGCACCGTGTGGTAGTCGCGCATTAGCATACCGGAGGTGTACTGCTTGACACCCATGGCAATGCTGTCACGTAGTTGCATTTGGCCTGCATCGTCATCGCGACGAATACCTAGGGCGGCCCCCAGCAATCCCAAAACAGCCCCTTTACCCGGATAAGTTGCCGTAGGGCGCGTCTCACCAACGGCAGCCTCCCCCCAACTGGCAAGCGGCGCATAGAGCCGAAAAATAAGATAGTCGGTCATGCCGCCTCCTTACTGGTCGGTTTTTAAGAAAGCGATCAGTTCAGCAAGATTGCCTTTCTTAACCTCACCTTTTAGCTGCGGTCTTTCATAGTCAGGTTCGGCACTGATGACAAAGCGGCTATCGGCACCTGCTTCATAAGCATCATCAAACGCTTGCGCTTGGCGCTCCAGGCTCTTAATCGCATCACGCGTTTGATCCTGGCCCGTCACGGGCCGCAGGTAGGCGGTGGAGAGTGAGCGCGGCTGTTGATTGCCTTTTTCCGCCAGTACGTAGCTCGCGTGGGCGCGGGAACCGAAACTATTTTGCTTGCCTTTGGGGGAGGTTTTAACTGCAGCTTCCACTAGCGCAGCAATCGCTTGGTCGGCTAGTTCACTGTTACCCTGCAGGTTCTCAACCAACTGCTGGCGGTCAATGCAGATATAGAGGTAGAACAGCCCGGCACCAAAGCCAGATTCACCAATATGCGCCGCGCCGCGGTCTTTATCGCCCGTGTTTAAATCATCAACAGCGGTAAAGTAATCATCTTCCACTTCGGCAGCATGTACAGTGATGGCATGGGCCACTTGGCAGGCAGCATCAACGTTATATTCAGGCACCGCTGCTAACATACGGCCAAACAGCGCCACATCGGCGGCGGCGGGCTTGTGGCGCAAGAGCTTTAATTCATCATCGTTTGGCTCGCGCTTCTCTGCCGCCAGCGTTTCAACCAATGCGCTGATCGCTTGGCGCTCCTCCAAGCCAACGTGCACTAATTGTTCAATTTCAAACTCTTTGGCTTCGCCTTTTTCTACTTTGCGCAATTTACCAAACACACCGGCTATTTTTTCTGCGCTCGCCGCTGCAGTTTTTTCATCCAGCCCTTTTTCTTTCATTTCTTTATAGGCTTCAGAGCCTAAACGCTTGGTGCGTGTACCCACATGCCCCGCCAGTGCTTCTTCAAAGAGCGCAGAGGTACGCCAAGTGCGCTTGAGGCTTTGCGACGAAACACGTAGGCGCTTGGCACCACCCATCAAGGCGGTTTTGGGGCGGCCTAAATCATCGCGGTTCAGGTTGGCGGGCGGATAAGAAGTCAGCAGGTGCAGTTGAATAAAGTGGCTCATGAATAACTCCGTTCGTGATGTCTATATGAAGCTAGAAAGGTTGATCGCCAGTCGTAAAAATCAGTCGCTGCCATGGCTATAGCGAGACGTTGCGGCGAAATAGTCATTTGCCAGTACAAACCCAAGCCGCTGGGTAGGCTTGGCAGATAAACGTCCACGATGCTCACGCCACCAGAGCGCGATAACACTCGCCAGCAGTACGACACTGATTTCTTTCTTATCCGCAAGCGCCAGCGCTCGGCGTAAGCGCTGGATGAACTCTTCCGGCGTACGGCAGGAAAGAAGTTGCTGAAAACGCAGCTCACTCATCAGCGGTTTTTTGGTTTGCTCTTTTTGCTGGCCAAGCCGCGTGGCTAACGATGCGCCCTTCTTTTCTTCGCGCAACTCCGCAGCTATTAACGCAATGCATGCCCACACTTGTAGCTTTTCATCGCGATAATCCGTTTGTTTCGTCGCTTCCGGCAGCATCGCCCATAGCTCACGAAAACCTTGGGTTAACATGGCGGCCTCAGCGGTATCACAACGTCGCAGTACCGCTCTTACACCACGAGGCAGTGGTGGCTGGGGGGTGAATGCTTTCAAAGCCTGTGAGGTTAACGTCAACCGCTGCCACCACCGGCGCAGGGCGGCGGCTTCATCCAACTTCAAAGCGACGAGCGCTTTTTTCTCCGCCTCGGACAAAATATCTTCTTTGTCGATTGTTTCCGGCGTCTCCACATCACTCATCAGGCGTCTCCTGTCATTGTTGCAGCAGAGGCCGCTTTACGCTTGGCCTTCGCGGAGGGGTCAAAATCACCCTGTTGAATAAAGTCACTCACCACTTTGCTACCTTTGCTCTTGCCACCAAGAAAGCTTTGCAGCTGCCGATGGGCGGCGGTAGCACGTTCTAGATCCATGCTTTCCTGGGAACCGCTTAGGGCTAGGTCTTCGAATACACGCATGGCTTCACGCTTAAGGGCGAAGTACCAACGCTCAGCAATGACAGGAGGGATATGCGGTGGCGGCGAGTCTTGTTGCAGCACCTGCTGCAGGGCTAGCAACGCTTTAAAAAACTCAGGCTCGGTGGCATCGTAAAACTGGTTATCAATGGCGCTCATATCGCCCTTGGCATCCGATGGACGCGAGAACCAGGCATTTTTGACTTGGGTGCGCACCATCCAAGCGATATTGCGAGAAAGCTCTGTCAACTGGTGAGCCCAGGCGCGAAGCCTTTCCTGCTGGCCTTGTGGAATGTCTACCAGGGGCATTTCGACGCTGTACCAGCCGCGCGGCTTCATGTTGTCCATGTCGTAGCCGAACACCCATAAACGCGCCTCTCTCAGCAGCGTCTGAATGTCTTCTCCACGACCTCGTTCTTGTGTCACTAGCTTTTGTTTGTCGATGTAACTTTTCAGCACCGCTGCCGCGATTGCACCACTGTTCTCTTCATCATTCAGTACAAAGCCCGACCAGTGCCTATAGCCAAGCCCACCCGGCTGACCTTTACTGGAAAGCGGTAACTCATTGGGCTTTTTGGGGTCACGTCGATAGGGTGTTAGCGGGTGTAACCAAGGGCCGTCGTAATTTGCCCCCTGCTTTTTAGCGCGTAATTCGCGCACTACCCGCTGTGTTTTTCGTCCGCAAATATCACACGGGCATGCATCTGCGTCTTCAAATAGCAGCCGAAAGCGGCGCGGCATTGACCAATAAGCGTGTAGGGGGTGGGTATCTTCAGGGTGCACCTCGGTGCCTTTTTTATCGCTTACCCGCGTATTGGCCATCCAGAAAAAGAGCGAAGGTTCTTCTGGATGCGGCGCTGTCCACTGCTGGCCTTTTTGGGTGGCTTCTTTCTGTGTAATGACGTTTAGCCACAGCCGCTCCCACAGGCTGGCATCTGATGACTCCGGCATCACCAGCGTTGTCAGCGGCCCCCCGCCACGCAAGCCCACACGGATACCAGCGCCGCCCGCAGGGGCGTTAATCTGCATGGTGTACAGCGCTATAGCCGCGCAGGCGTTACACATCACCTCAACACGGCCGCGCTTTACGAAAAAGTCAGTATTATTTTTGATGCCGTTAGCGCCAGGGGCATCGATCAATAAACCACTGACGGTCGCGTTTTTCACATCGTCCAGCGGGTCAAGGTCCTGCATAAACCGGGGGCCATCGCCGCCCAATTCATAAGCGCTACTGAAAGGCGCGAAGGCTTTATCCAACGCTGCAACACTAGGTGGCTCCATTAACAAATCAAGCCAGTCATCATGGGTTTTCGGCGGCAGTGTGGTCTGCAGCAGGCCGATCAGAAACTGGTAGGCCGCCCCTTGAAAGTCCGCCCGTGGCTGGGCCAGATTGATTACGTCAGGATCAGCTAGCGCCGAAGGAGGGCGACACTTAACCTCGCCGCTGCGATGGAGAAACGGCAACCAAGGGTCGCCACCGATCAAGTTCATACTCTTACCTCCTGCCCAGCATGTGAGCAATTCGCTTACTTAGCTTCCAAAGGAACAGCCATGCCAAACGCTCAACGATGCTGACCCAATCCCACTCACCCAGTCTTTCAAAAAAGCCCTTTATCCAGCCGAGCATATGCAGTAGCCCCCATTAAGATAATGAGGAAAGCATAGGAAATAAAAAAACATAAGTAAACAATCCAAATCAAATATGTTTTCTAGAAAACTAGCCAAACCAATAATTACAGGTCAAACTTAATAAGCCTAACAATCCCCGCACGGGCGGGGATGAGCCGTAAACTAGGCAGATCAAGTAAGCAATTGAGCCTTGTTCCCCGCATGAGCGGGGATTTACCTAGATAAGCATTTGCAGAACTGTCGAACCATTTATTGATGCATGCGTTTGCGTCACATGGATGAAGAGGATCAGGGTAATGGCGATTCATTATGAGCAGGATGCCTATGCCTGGGCGCTTGAACAGGCGGGGCTTCTGCGCGCTGGAAAAGTGGACAAGTTGGATCTGGAGCATCTTGCCGAGGAGATTGAGAGCATGGGCAAAAGCGAGCGACGCGCCTTGATTAGCCAGTTGGCCCGCTTGCTGATGCACCTGCTGAAATGGGATCACCAGCCGGAACGACGTTCGCGTAGTTGGCGGCTGACGATTCAGGACGCTCAAACCAAGGTGAATCGCCTGCTGAAAGATAACCCTAGCCTGAAGGCATCTCTGCCTGAGTTGATGAACGAAGCTTATGACGATGCTCGCCGTGCCGCTGCGATTGAAACTGACCGAGAACCGCAGGAATTCCCGGAGCAGTGCCTGTACAGCTTCGAAGAAGCCATGAGCTTTCAACCCAGCGAACATTGATTGCCTCATGGCGCTGGCTCCTTACTGCCTAACCTAACTCCCCACTGGGTGTCGTAGTCACAATCTGAGTCATCACCAGGCAGCCAAGACTGGGTGTACTTCAATGCTTTATAGCGCTCTTGAAGGGTAAGCCACTGGCTCTCATGGCGGCTTGGCAGCGCTGCCAACTTGGCTGCCTGGCTTTGGCGTAGCTTCACTTGGCTAAGTATATCGGCATGGCGGCGCTCTCCCGCCCACAGCGCCAGCTCGTTATCGTCGGTGAGTAACAACAGCACAACATTGACCGTAGGCTCATCCATAAGCCGTGTACCTATCTCTTGTTCTTCCTGCCACTGATCGCTTTTTACATAGCCCTCTTCCAGGTTGAGCGCGTTGAAATTAGCCATTGAGCCTGCCGTTTTCTGCATTCCCTTTTGTTCGTAGCGCGCTGCTTGCAGGGCATCAGGAATATCATCAGATACAGCGCCATACACACTTTCAATGAGATCTCTCGCCTCTTCGGGCATACGGATTGCTTCTAAACGACACAATACCCTCTGCGTTAACCAACTTAACGAGGTATCGCGATAGACCGCCTGGGTGCCCGGCAGCGTTCGCTTAAGCCAATGTTCGTCGGGATCATCTGCCCAAGGCGGCGACAGCACCAGCAGACGCGGCAGGCAGCGCTCACCACGCTGGTGGCGCTGTAAGCGGCCTGCCCGCTGGATAAGTAGGTCAATAGGGGCAATATCGCTGATCATCACATCGACATCGCAGTCGAGAGACTCCTGAAATACCTGGGTACTGATCAACACTTGACCCTTACGTATTTCAGGCGTTGAGTCTTTGCCTAAACGCTCAATGACCTGAGACTCAATGCGCTGCCTATCCACCATGGCAAAGCGGCTGTGAAACAGCAGGCAGCATTCAGGATCAGGGTGGCGGGCGGCGATGGCTTCGAATGCACGAATAGCGTCATCAACAGTATTGCGCACCCAAGCGATACACTCACCGGCCTCCACTGCCTCCAGCACCACCTCTATCGCCTGTTCTTCTTCGGTTAGCCAAGCGACTTCAACACTCCTGGACACCTCTTTGCGCGAGCCCAGTGGCAACTCCAGAGGCTGCCCTTCGCTCACATGGGTCAGTAACGGAAAGTCATCTTTTTGTGGTTCCGTTGCGGGCTGCCCAAGCCCCTTTTGCCAAGCAGCCATTAAGGCACTGCGCATGGCACGGGGAAGCGTGGCCGTTAGCAGAATAGCGCTGCCGCCCTGCCGGGCATGGTAGGCCAACAATTGGCTGAGCAGTGTTTGCATGTAATTGTCGTAGGCGTGCACCTCATCAATGACGAGCACCTTTCGCGCCAGCCCGTATAAACGCAGCGACTGGTGGCGAAACGGCAAAATGGCCATTAACGCTTGGTCGATGGTGCCTACGCCCACCTCCGCCAGAAGCGCCTTTTTACGCGAATCTGCGAGCCATTGATTGCAACGACTAGTGGCCGACAATTCGCTAGCGGTGTAATCCAAATCGGTAGGCTGAGGCACGGCAACGGCGGCGATAAACTCGTCGTTTAAGTCACGCGCACCGTGGGCGAGGACAAAAGAGGGAGAGGATTCAGCGGTATAAAAGCGGCGATGCAAATTACCCAGCCGCGAATACATAGCATTGGAAGTTGCCATCGTAGGCAGTGCAAAATAAAGCCCATCACCATGGCCTGCCGCTAACAAGCGTTGGGTAAGAATACAGGCAGCCTCGGTTTTTCCTGACCCGGTGACATCTTCCAAGATAAACAGTTGCGGCACATCCGTTAGTGCTACTGTCTCGGCGGCATGCTGCAAGGGCGTTGGTGTAATGGTTTGTTTGCCAAACCAGTCAGCCATACCGTCGTAAGGCAAGGGCTTAGAAATCTTGTTAAACCCTGTTTCTTGCAGCGCGCTTTCAGCATTGTTTAACGCAATTTGCCAATAATCGGCGAGAGGAAGCTGCTCTTGAAGATAGGGGAAATGATCCTGGTTCGAGCCTAGCCAATCACTTAACGTTGCCCATCCGGCGATTGTCCAGCTTAGCGTCTGCAGGGCATAAACCCACTCTTCAGAAAACAGCTGCTCGATTGGCCACTCTGGCGGAACGACGTTAGCCCAGTCAGCAATGAACTGGCGAGCAACTTCAGTATCATCTGCGTACTCATCACTACAGAAAAACATCTCTATATCGACAGAGCCTGCGCTTACTGGCTGACCGTGATGACCAAAAAAAGGCGCAGTTAAGATAGGCAGAGCTGCGCGTAGGGACTTGCGATCAGTGCGAGTCAACTCAGCTGACCACTGCAATGTGCCGTCTTCAAACCAGTCTAGCCATTTAGCCTCCCAAATCACTGCGCCTAAGCGGTCATGGCGCTCTTTGTAGATATATTGCGCAGCGGTAGGAACTAAGGAGACGCTTGAAGTTGGTTGAAAAAGCCCCTGAAAAGCTCGGGAGAACTTACCGATATCGTGCAGCCCAAGCCAAAACACCAGCAAATTTCGTAGCTGCTCCGGCTTTAAACTCAATTGAAGCGCCAAACGCTGAGTTAATGGCTTATCTGGAGAAAGCAGCAACCAACCCACGGCTGCCACATCCAAGCTGTGATATGGCAGTAAGTGGCACTCGACAGCCTCTTCTTTGGCCTGCGCTTTACCCCAATAGTGGTAATAAGTCACCGTAACCTCGATCTTGTTATTTTATCGCTCTCATCTAATCATTCTTTACCTTATAAAACCATTGATCCTCGTCATACTTAGCCGTCTCTAATTGCACGCTAATTTTTCGGTTACACCGTGCTACGCTTAGCGCTACTGCTTCTCTTTATAGGCTTTCGCCATGCATGCTTTTCGTCTTATTGCCACCTTGGTTACCACCTTGGTGATTGCCCTGCCTGCGCACTCACAAACCCAGGCAGATTGGGCGGCCTACGACGAGGTATTTGAAAACGGGGCGCGCCACGCAACGTGGTGGGATGCGGGCTGGACGGGTATTTACGCGACGAGCTTAGTGGTCAATGCTTATCAGTCCAGCGAGGCGAATAGCCGTGACGACCGCTTTGATGCGCGGGTGGGCACTATAAAGTCCGCCTTGGCACTGGGTGGCATGTTGGCTGACCGCCAGCCACACCAAGCGGCACTGGTTGAGTATGAGCGTTTAAAAGCACGTGGCGAGCTAAGCGGTGTACAGGCGTTAGGGTTGGAGCTTGCTCAAGCTGAACGGACACGCCGCGGCGTTGAGGCGCGCATTAGCTCGCTAGTAGTCAACACCCTTGCCGGGGCCGTGATCGCCGCTGATGGCCGCGAGCGGGACGGTGCGGTGAATTTTGCTACCGGCATGTTAATCAACGAGCTGCAAATCTGGAGCCAGCCTAACCAAGCATCAAGCGCGATTAACCGCTTTCAGCCTGCCCGCATGTCGTTAGGGCCTGTTACGCTAAATGGCGAGTACGCACTGCTTATCTCCCCGCAGCACATTGGCGCCACATGGCGCTATTAGCACTTTTCTACCGGCATTTCTCTACCGTTAGTGCTTTTTTCTTACCACATTTGCCATTGTCAGTACGGTGGGGGCGCGTAAAATACGCGCCAAACTTTTTTGTTTTACTAAATGTTATGTTATAACTTATTAATCGTAGACGGAGTCATCCATGAGCGAGCGAACGCATCGCCATAATCGCGAAGGGCCCTGCCACTTTTCACTGATGTCACTTTCCGCCACCAAACGGCTTGGCTTAGTGGTTCTGCCGCTGCTGGTGCTGTGGGGGTTGGTGGTCTGGGCGGGTGGGTGGCCATTATGAGCAAGCCCACCCTTTCACGCTTGGAACTGCATGACCTCCACCTTGCTCAGGGCGGGCGCACCGTACTCGAGCATGTAGACGGTGATTTTAAACCCGGCGCGATTAGCGCTCTGATTGGCGCCAATGGCGCCGGTAAAAGCACGCTGATTCAAGCCATTATGGGCGAGTTACGGCCTACCAGCGGCAAAGTAGTGTGCACGGTTGATAAAGCCCGCCGTGCGTGGCTGCCTCAGCAGTTGGCGCTAGACCTGACCTTCCCCATGAGTGTGGAAGAGCTGGTAATGACCGGCAGCTGGCCAAGCCACGGGGCGTTAAAAGGCTACTGCGCGGCGCATTATCGTAAGGGCCGCGAAATTATGGCACGGCTGGGTATTTCCCACTTGGCCCATCGGCCGCTAGGCGAGCTTTCCGGTGGTCAACGCCAGCGGGCTCTGATTGGCCGCACCCTCATGCAGGAAGCCGAGCTGCTACTGCTTGATGAACCGTTTGCCAACGTGGATAGCGATACGGTGGATATTTTGATTCGCATTTTGCGCCAAATGGCCGACGACGGCACTACGATTATCGTGGTGCTGCACGATATGGATCATCTGCGCCGCTTGGCAGATGAGGTGCTGATGCTAAACGGTGGGCATGCGCGCTGGATGGCGCCAAGTGCGCTTAACCATCAGCATGCGCCAGCACAGGTGGTGCCATTTACCTTAGGGGGGCATCATGCTGGCACTGCTTGATGCGTGGTTTATTGCGCCCTTCGATTACGGGTTTATGCGCCGTGCCGTGGTAGGTGGCTTAGCGCTTTCATTAGCGGCCCCGCCCCTTGGGGTGTTCTTGGTGCTGCGCGGTATGAGCTTGATTGGCGATGCCATGGCCCATGCCATTCTGCCCGGTGTGGCGCTAGGTTTTCTACTGGCGGGCTTTTCGCTTCCCATTATGAGCGTTGGGGGCGTGCTGTTTGGGCTGCTGGTGGCACTGCTGGCGGGGGCGGTTTCCAAAATGGGCGGGCAGCGGGAAGACGCTGCCATGGCGAGCTTCTTTATTATCTCGCTGGCCGCTGGGGTAATGCTGATCTCGATTGGCGGCAGCAGCGTGGATTTAACCCACGTGCTGTTTGGCTCAATTTTGGCGATTAACTCCACGGCGCTGGTGCTGATTGCTTCGATCAGCACACTGATTGTACTGACCTTGGCAGTGATTTTCCGCGCACTGGTGGTGGAGTGCTTGGACCCTCTGTTCCTACGTGGGCAAAGCGGCCGCAGCGGCTGGGTACACAGCGTGTTCTTGGGGCTGCTGGTGCTGAACTTAACCGCCGGCTTTCAAACCCTGGGCACATTGATGGCCGTGGGGCTAATGATGCTGCCCGCGACATCGGCACGTTTTTGGAGCAAGCGCCTAGAGGGCTTGATCGGCATTGCCATTGTGTTGGCAATGATCGCGAGCACAGGCGGGCTGCTGCTCTCGTTTCACCTGGATATTCCCTCTGGGCCGAGCATTATTTTGCTGGCAGGGGTGGGCTATCTACTGTCGGCACTGTTCGGCCGCTACCACAGCTTAGCCGCTAAGCTGCGGCGTAAAACAACGCCGCTTGCGCTTGAATAGGTGCCATCACGTTTATTACTTAAAATGGTAAGGAGTGTTGTATGTCGCTTTCCTCTTCCTCGCGCTGGCTCGTAGGTGTCTCCGCAATGCTGGCACTACCTGCGGCCATTGCTAACGAGCGGGTTAACGTTGTCACCAGTTTCTCTATTTTGGCTGACATGGTCGAAAATGTCGGTGGCGAGCACGTTAACGTTACCTCGTTGGTCGGCCCCGATGGCGATGCCCATGTTTACTCCCCTAGGCCTGGCGATGCCCGCGCATTAGCCGAAGCGGATGTGGTCGTTTTTAATGGCCTGCTGTTTGAAGGCTGGATGGAGCGATTGATCGACGCAAGCGACTACTCGGGGGTTTTGGTAACCGCCACCGAGGGTATTAACGCCCTTGCATATAACGAGCACGATGAGCACGGTCATGACGATCATGGGCACGACCACCACGGTCATGATGATCATGGGCACGGTCATGACGACCATGACCACGGGCATGACGACCATGACCACGGGCACCACGATCACGAACATGGCGATGATGACCCTCACGCTTGGCAGGATCTGCAGCAAGCTAAGGTGTATGTAGCGAACATTCGTGATGCCTTAATGGAAGCCGATAGCGCTAACGCCGATACTTATCAGGCCAATGCCGAACAGTACCTCGCTGAAATGGCAGAAGCAGATGCTGAGATTCGTGCTCTGATTAGTGAAATACCCGCCTCTGCCAGTGTGATTACCGGTCACGACTCGTTTGGTTACTTCTCTAGCGCTTATGGGGTGAACTTCCTTTCCCCAGTAGGGCTTTCCACCGAAGCTGACCCAAGCGGTGCCAGCATGGCGGCGCTGGTGGACGTGATTGAGCAGGAGAATGTTAAAGCGTTGTTCCATGAGAACATGACCAATCAGTCGATCATTGTTCAGCTAGCCGAAGAGACTGGCCTACCTATTGCCGGCACGCTCTACGCCGATGCGTTGGCAGCGGAAGGTGAGGCCCGTACTTACCTAGGCATGATGCGCCATAATGCGCGTGTGCTACACGATGCGCTGGCCGAGCCGGGTCATGACGATCATGGTCATGATGACCACGACCACGACCACGACCACGACCACGACCACGACCACGACCACGACCATCATGGTCATAGTCACTAAACGTCACTGCACACGTTTAAAACCGCCGAACAGGCGGTTTTTTTTGCATTGCATTTTAGCCCTGGGATAAGGAGACTTGTCAGTAATCCCTCGTCTTCACCCCAGCAAAGAGCCCTTACCATGCGCCTGAACGCCGATTTTAGCCACTTTGCCTGTGTTACGCCGGAAGAATATCGTTGGGTAGCGTCTCCCAGCGCGGGCGTGGAACGGATGATGTTAGACCGCGTTGGCGATGAAGTAGCCAGGGCTACCAGCCTAGTGCGCTACGCGCCCAACAGCCAGTTTAGCCATCACACCCATGGCGGCGGTGAGGAAATCTTGGTGCTTGAGGGGGTATTTGCCGATGAGCATGGCCGCTACCCCGCTGGCAGCTATTTGCGCAACCCGATTGGTACTGGGCATACACCCCAGATTGGCAACGAAGGCGCGTTAATTCTGGTTAAGCTGCATCAATTTGATAAAGATGACCTTCTGCAACTTGCCGTCCCCGCCCACCGCTTGCCCTGGCAGCCTGACCGCCGCGCTGGCCTTACTTACAAAATGCTGCATACCTACCACTCAGAACAGTATGGCCCAGAGCGGGTAAGCCTGGAGCGCTGGGAAGCCGACGTAACAGTCTCCTACCCTACTCTTAGCGGCGGGTTAGAGCTCTTTGTACTGGAAGGGTCGCTGTGGGAAAGCAGCACCGAGTACCCTGCAGGCAGCTGGTGCCGCTACCCCGCTGGCGCCGCACTTCAACTTAAAGCAGGCGGCAGTGGTGCACAGCTTTATTTAAAACGCGGCCATTTGGCCGCCGTTAGTCTATCAAACCTATAAATGGCAGTAGCGTGATCAGGATAATCATCACAACGGCTACCATAACCAGCAACACTTGAAACGGATGCGCGGCCAAGCGCCGCCATAGCGTTGGCGCTTCTCCCCTGGCAGCGGCATCATCATACGCTTGCCGAGCCTTCACTTGGCGTTCAGCCTGGTACTCTGCCAACGCTGCCTCTGCCGCTTCACGTTGGTGGGGGTTGCGAAGCCAGATGGCATCTACCCCCAGGCGAAAAAACCCCGCCTGGGTTTCGTAGATGTCAAAGCCGCGTTCATCCAGTAGTTGGCGAACTTCCAGCGCCTCTTCATCCGTTACGTGTCGTAGCCGAAATAACAAATGGGCCATATTAGTCGCCCATCGCCGCCATGCGGTCTGCCTGAATCACTTCAATCCAGTAGCCATCTGCGTCTTTGACGAAAATAACGTCCTTCATTTTGCCCTGGTCGGCACGCTTAACAAAGGTAACGTTATGCTCGTCAAACCATGCTTGGGCGGCTTCCAAATTCGGTACGTTAAAACAGATATGCCCAAAACCTTGCGGCTCTGCATTGCCATCGTGATAAGCAAAATCTTGCTGGTTTTCGGTGCCCCAGTTATGAGTTAGCTCTAGCAGGCCTTTTTGGCTGAATGTCCAGGCGGTACGCGCCTGGGTCTCTTCGGGTACGTTATCCCCCGCGGCCACATTACCTAGAAAATAGAGCGAAAACTGCATCTCCTCAAAGTCCAGGCGCCTTAATACCTGCATACCAAATACCTTCGAGTAAAACGCCAGAGCACGCTCGGGGTCTTTCACCCGCAGCATGGTGTGATTTAAGCAAAACCCTTGGGTTTGCGGTGCGACGGGGGCAACCCCTGGGTGCTGTTCACCTTTAAACGACATGGGTCTCTCCTGCGGCTGAATTAACCAATACAAAATACCCTAGAGGGGCGTAAATACTTTGACGAAGCGGTTACTTTGCACAAGGCTTTAGAGTGCTGAATATCATCACCTCATAAAGCGCTTTTCTACCTCAACGATACTTTATGAAGGCAGCATTTAGCGAATTCTAGCCTTTACCAAAGGAGACCGCATGTCCCGTGACCGTAATGTACTGGGTGAGCCGCTAACTCCCTGCTGCCACTCTCCTAAAACTGGGTTCTACCGCGATGGTTTTTGCCGCGTGGGGGCCGATGATGCAGGCGTTCACTCAGTGTGCGCCATGGTGACAGAAGAGTTTTTAGCTTTCTCACGTGCTCAAGGTAACGACTTAATCACCCCTCGCCCTGAGCATAAATTTCCCGGTTTGACCCCCGGCGACCGCTGGTGCCTCTGCGCCCACCGCTGGGCCGAAGCCGCTCAGGTGGGTCTTGCGCCACCGGTGATTCTTTCAAGCACCCATGAGCGGACGCTAGAAATTATTCCGCTGATTAAGCTTCAGCAGCATGCTCTGGACGCAGTGCGTTAACCACAAAGCCGTACAATCGATATATAGTGACTGGAAATTTTATGCAAATCTTCTACACTTGCGTATCAAATGCTTTACAAAACGAGTCTAAACCGGACTCTTTAGAGACGACTAACTTTCTCTTTAACAACCGTTAGATGACCCGCGAGCGGGGTCAATCTGGAGCTTGTCATGACTGCAATCGATATGACCCTGGGCGACCGACTAACGCTGAAGCAGCTGTCTCATGTGCTGCAAAACGGCTTTTCACCGATAGTGGAAGTCGAGTCGATGGATGGTATCTACAAAGTACGCTTTCATCACGCTAATGGCGTCTCTGATTTATGCAACAGTGAAGGTCACGTCAGCACTTTTATGGGCACCGGTGAAATCCGCGATGCCCTTGGCCAACTAGGGCTAACACATGGTGTGCTTACCTTTGCCGACCAGTGCGGCGATGAGATGATCGGTGTGGAAGGCAAAGCGATAACGCCGGACGAGATGCTTACCTATGGAACGCGTATTTCCTTTCGGTAGTCACGTACTTAGCTAGTCTCGTAGCTGCCCGTTTTTGGAAAGCACTTCCGGCAACCCAAAGCTTTACAGATCCGTTTAAGCCAAGGATAGTAGGCCCCACGACAGGGGCGCCGTTATGACGGCTGAGAAGCACCCTTTGAACCTGAACCGAATAACACCGGCGTAGGGAGTCGTGGTGCCTCTACACCACCTCCCTGCCGGGAGGATGCTATGACCTCACGCTCCTTGAGCGATTACCCCCTAGGCGGTTATCTTGAAGCGCTGCGTTCCTCTACGCCGCTAGTGCACTGCATAACCAACTATGTGGCGATGAACAGCACCGCCAACATACTGCTCGCCGCCGGCGCATCACCTGCCATGCTTCACGCCGTTGAAGAAGTCGCCGACTTTACGGCGATTGCTGGCGCGCTATCAATCAATATAGGCACTATCTCCTCTACCTGGGCGGACGCCATGCTAGTGGCTGCGAAAACGGCCCATCTCCAAGACATCCCGTGGGTATTAGATCCAGTTGCCGTGGGTGCCACACGCTTTCGCCAAACGCTATGTGCTGAGTTACTCACCTACCAGCCGACGGTGATTCGTGGCAATGCGTCAGAGATCCTGGCGCTTGGAGGATTAGCTGGCCAAGGGCGCGGGGTAGATGCCACCGCCTCTACCCAAGACGCTTTTACCGGGGCTATTGCGCTTGCTCAACGCCATGGCTGTGTAGTGGCGATGACCGGCCTAGAGGACTTTGTGACCAACGGCCACCACCACTATCGCCTCACAGGTGGCCATGCGCTGATGCCTAAAGTAACCACCCTAGGGTGTGGCCTAAGCGCCTTGGTAGCAGGCTTTGTAGCGTCAAATCGTGAGCGCCCTTTTGAAGCAAGCATCGCCGCGCTAGCCTGCTTTGCCCTGGCAGGTAGCCGAGCGGGAGAACATGCCACCGGCCCTGGCAGCTTTCAAGTCGCGCTATTAGATGCGCTGTATCAACTCACCCCCAATGACCTTTCTACCTTTGCCCAACTGGAGGCAGTGCATGCCGTTTGATCTCTCGCTTTACTTGGTAACCGACGCGAACCTTTGCGCCTCTTTTGGCCTAGAGCAGACAGTAGCGGCCGCGGTGCAGGGCGGAGTCACTATCGTGCAGCTACGCGACAAGCACGCCAGCGACGCGCAGATGATTGCCCAGGCGAAACGCCTGAAAACACTGCTTGCGGGAAGCGGCGTGCCGCTGATTATTAACGACCGCCTTAACGTAGCCATAGAGAGCAACGCCGATGGCCTGCACGTGGGCCAAAGCGATACGGCGGTGCAGGAAGCCCGCCAAGCGCTAGGCCCTAATGCCATTATCGGCCTCTCTATTAACACACTTTCCCAGCTCAAGGCCGTCCCGGTTGAGCTACTGGACTATGTAGGCTTAGGGCCTGTATTTGCCACAGGTAGCAAGCAAGACCACGCTCAACCGATTGGCTTTGATGGACTGGCACAGTTGGCTGAGGTTTGCCCGCTGCCCAGCGTGGCGATTGGTGGTCTAAAGGCTGAGCACGCAGCGCACGCTAAAACCGCAGGCGCCAATGGCCTTGCGGTGATTTCAGCCATCTGTGGTCAGCCATACCCGCGCCAGGCGGCGCAGGCGTTTTCAGCGGTGGAGCAGACTCAGGAAGCAGGCATTCCTAGCTGAACAGCGGGAATAGACGCCGCTGGCTTGAGATCGCGCATTAGCAAGGCAAACTCAAGCTGCCCAGGCTGAATGTCAGCCCCAGGTACCGGGATACGAACCCGGTGCCCAGAGCCGGGGGCAGCACGCAAGCCTTCGCCGCGCTGGTTCTCTATGTACTCAAGCGCAAAACGGCGATTGCCACCGGGCAGCATTAGCTCCATGCTGTCGCCTGCTTCAAAGCGGTTCTTAACTTCTATATCAAGCATTTCCCGTGATGCATCGTAGCCGAGGACGTCGCCTACAAACTGCTGGTGCACACCGATGGAACTGCCTTGCTCATAGCTCTGGAACTCATCGTGTACATGGCGGCGATAGAACCCCTCGGTGTAGCCCCGATTGGCTAGGTTCTCAAGTTCATCCATTAGCCCCATATTAAAGGGCCGCCCGGCGACGGCGTCATCAATGGCCTGGCGGTAGACCTGGGCCGTCCGCGCGACGTAATAGTAGGATTTAGTACGCCCTTCAATCTTGAGCGATGAGACACCCATCTCTGCTAGCCGTGCTACGTGCTGAACGGCGCGCAGGTCTTTCGAGTTCATAATGTACGTGCCGTGCTCATCTTCATAAACGGGCATCAGCTTGCCTGGGCGTGTCACATCTTCAATCAACGCCGACAACTCATCTTGATCATTCGCCGTTGCCGTCATCCCCGGATTGGCAGGCACCAAATCGCCCGTCTCGTCGTGAGTGGCGGCGACGGTGTTGTATTTCCAACGACACGCATTGGTGCAGGTGCCTTGGTTAGGGTCACGGTGATTAAAATAACCTGAGAGCAGGCAACGGCCTGAATAAGCAATACAGAGCGCTCCATGGACAAAGGTTTCGATCTCTAGGTCCGGGCACTCAGCACGTATTTCACCAATCTCTTCAAGGGAGAGCTCGCGGGATAAAATAATCCGGCTAATGCCCTGACGCTGCCAAAACTTAGCGGCCGCCCAATTTACAACGTTGGATTGTACTGAGAGATGGATCTCTTGTTCCGGCCAGCGATCACGCACCATCATGATCAAACCTGGGTCCGACATAATCAGCGCATCCGGCCGTGCTTCAATCACCGGCTCCATATCCCGCAGGTAGGTTTTTAACTTGCTGTTATGGGGCGCAATGTTGGACGCCACATAAAACTGCTTACCGCGTGCATGGGCATATTCGATGCCACGGTGCAGATTATCGACCTTAAAATCATTGTTTCGCACACGCAGCGAATAACGCGGTTGGCCAGCGTATACCGCATCTGCCCCGTAGGCGAAAGCGTAACGCATATTATTAAAGGTACCAGCAGGGGAAAGCAGTTCTGGGGCTTGCATAAACAGTCACCGTTATCAGGACGATGGCCCGTGGCGCGTCAGCAATCACCAAAGCGCACAGGTTGAAAGGGCCGGATTATAAACAGCCCAAACGTACTGTCTTGTTCAGCTCTCTGCTTTGATGACCTGGATCAAAAAGTAGCGGCAACCAGCGCTATTTAAGCGCTTGGACGGCGCTTTAGCGTTGTGCGCCGGTCATGGTAAGCAATCGCCAAACCACTGCCCATAATCAGCGCACTGCCTACCCACACCCACAGGTCCGGTAGCTCGCCCCAGAACCACCAACCCAGCAGAACCGCCCAAAGCATCGCGGTGTAATCAAACGGTGCAGCGATGGCCGCGGGTGCGAAGCGGAACGCCAACGTAATAAACGCAGTGGCGCCAATACCCAGTACCCCGGCCGCTAAAAACCCAAGCCAGTGCCACGGCTGCGGCGTTTGCCACACCCAGGGTAAACTGACCGCCGTAATAACAAAGGGCACTAATGTCATATAGAACACCATTGCCCAAAGGTGCTCTCTGGCACCATAACGGCGCGCCGTAATCATCATAAGGGCATAAAAGAAAGCGGCCCCCAATAGCGTTAGCGTGCCTAGTTGGAACGCATCGCCCCCCGGGCGCACCACAATCAGCACGCCCACAAAACCTACCAGCGAGGCGATCAGCACAGGTGTGTCAATACGTTCACCCAGCAGTGGCACCGACAGCAGCGTGACAAAAAGCGGTGCAACAAAGGCGATGGCCGTCGCTTCCGCCAGAGGTAGCAAGATAAGCCCCCAGACGAAAAAGATCATCGTCGCGGTGTAGATAAGCCCTCGCACCAAGTGCACGCCTGGTCGCTTCGTGCTTAACTTTCGTAGCCCACCAGCGAAGTAGGCCATCAACGCAATCAGCGGTAACGATACCAGCGTACGAAAGAAAATGATCTGCAGCGGCGAGTGCACTTCGCCAAGCCATTTTGAGACAGCATCGCCCAGTGCTAAAAACAGTACTCCCAGGCACATGCAGAGTATGCCTTTTAACGATGTTGTCATTTGCGCCTCCTCAGTTCATCGGGCTCTGGGTAGCCACTAACCAAAAAAAACCCGCCAACACAGGGTTGGCGGGGCAGTATGTCATCAGTGCGATTACAAACTAGCGTTCACCACCATGCAGTCCATGCCCTGAGCTTGAAGCGATTGACAAGCTTGCCTTGCCCCTCCTTCATCTAACGCCACTACACGGGCACGAAATACCGGTGTCTGACCCTCTAAGGTGTCAATTAGCACACGGCCACCGACGCTGTTAGGTAAGCGTTGCGCCGCTTGGTGAGCAAGCTGTTCAGCGTGAGATGCTTGGCTAAAGGCACCTACTTGAATACCCCAAACACCACCTGAAGCTTGCTCTGCCGCCGGTGCAACCGTAGCCATCACACGCTCTCGCTCAATAAACGCTTGCAATGGATCTGGCTGTGCCGAGGCGGGGGTATCAGTGCTCTGCTCTGACGAACGGGAAAGCTGCTCTTCTACTGCCACTGCTGCCGTTCGCGCAGGAGACAGCGTCGTCGCGACGTTAGCAAGCATAGGCTGGCTAGGAGCTGCAGGCTGATTGATGGGCTGAGCTAACCCTGGAAACGTCATAAACTCACGGGAGATATCGGTATTGGCTAACCATGTACCATGGTCACGCAGTGCTGCACGGCTAAAGCTGCGATCTAACAGGTTCGCCATATGAGTATCACGGGACGCCCCCGTAAAACCGCCCATCACAATGCCTACCAAGCGCCGGTTGTTATTTACGGCAGTCGTGGCCACGTTGAAACCTGAGGCGCGAATAAAACCTGTTTTAAGACCATCGGCTCCAGGATAGTTACGCACTAACCGATTATGGCTGGTATGCCGCGTTCCCCGGTAAGTAAATTCTTGAAGGCCAAAATAGTGGTAATACTGAGGGAAATCCTGCATTACTCGCACAGATAGCGTCACCATATCCCGCGCGGTGGTAATTTGTTGGTCATCCGGCAAACCGGAAGCATTGCGAAAGGTGGTCGAATTCATACCCAGCTCACGGGCTTTTGCAGTCATTAAATGACCGAAGCGCTGCTCGCTACCACCAAGCGCCTCAGCAACTACCACCGCAACATCGTTAGCTGAACGCACAGCTAATGCACGGATCGCGCTATCCACAGGAATCGAGCTACCTGCCGCCAGCCAGAGCTTAGTGGCCGGCATCGCAGCAGCCTGCGCCGAAACGGGCAACGCTTGGTCTAGAGTAAGCTCACCCTTTTCCAGTGCTTCAAACAACAGGTAAAGCGTCATCATCTTGGTCAGTGATGCCGGGTAGCGTCTTTCGTCAGCATTTTCTGCATACAGTACTTCACCATTTTCCAGATCCACCACAATACCGGCGTAGCGCGGATTGGCTTGAGCCTGGGTAAACGCCCCCAGCATCAGCAAAGAGAGCGTAAGCGGCACCCACCAAAGCGCCACACCCCTTGCGTATATTCCTATTGTGGCCATACATGCCCCTTGCTTATTAGACGTATGTGAACACTCAATAGCAGCCCGCTTGCCCCTCAAAAGGCTAGCACGCTTACTTGGTAAAATGATGCTTCTAAAAAGAGTATATAGGTTAACTATAAAAACAGCAGACATAAAAAAACCGACCCGCTAGGGTCGGTTTTCATTTATGCTCGAAAAAGGGTACAGAAACTTACTCTGCAACCGCTTCTTCTTCAGCAACCGGACGATCAACTAGCTCAACATACGCCATGGGCGCGTTGTCGCCGGTGCGGAAACCGCACTTGAGAATGCGGATGTAACCACCCGGACGCTCGGCGTAACGCGGACCTAGCTCGTTGAACAGTTTGCCGACGGCTTCTTTAGAGCGCGTGCGGGAAAACGCCAAACGACGGTTTGCAACGCTATCCTGCTTGGCTAGGGTGATCAGCGGCTCGATAACGCGACGCAGTTCCTTAGCCTTAGGCAGGGTTGTCTTAATGACTTCATGCTCGACCAGCGAGACAGACATGTTCTTGAACATGGCCTGACGATGCGAGCTGGTACGATTCAGATGACGACCACTCTTACGATGACGCATGGTTGTAATTCCTTACCAAACTGGGACTCAAGTCGACGCTTACGCGGAGGCTTTGTCGTCCTTCAGGCTAGCGGGTGGCCAATTTTCCAGCCGCATACCCAGGGACAGGCCGCGCGCCGCCAATACATCTTTGATTTCATTCAAAGACTTTTTACCGAGGTTCGGGGTCTTCAGCAGCTCAACTTCAGTGCGCTGGATCAGATCTCCGATGTAATAAATATTCTCGGCTTTTAGGCAGTTAGCGCTGCGAACGGTCAACTCAAGATCGTCTACGGGGCGCAATAGGATAGGATCAACATGATCCTCTTCCTCTTCGACTTCCTGCTCTTTATCAGCTTCCAGGTCGACGAAGGCGGCCAGCTGCTCTTGCAGAATGGTCGCACTGCGACGGATAGCCTCTTCCGGATCCAAGGTACCGTCGGTCTCCAGATCGATAATAAGCTTATCGAGATCGGTGCGCTGCTCTACACGAGCGGCCTCAACCGAGTAGGAAACACGGCGGACAGGGCTGAAGGTGGCATCCAGCTGCAGGCGGCCAATAGCACGTGTCTCTTCATCAGAGCCACGAGCGTCAGCCGGCTCATAACCACGACCCAGCGCGACCTTAAGCTGAATTTTCAGCTCGGCGCCTTCATTAACATGCGCAATGATGTGGTCCGGGTTGACGATTTCGACGCTATGATCAAGCGCAATGTCGCCAGCGGTGACGACGGCTGGGCCCTGCTTGTTCAGCGAGAGCACCGCCTCATCGCGGCTGTGCATCTTAATCGCAACATCTTTCAAGTTCAGGAGGATTTCGATGACATCTTCCTGCACCCCTTCGAGCGCACTATATTCGTGCTCGACACCGGCGATTTCAGCCTCTACCACGGCAGCGCCGGGCATGGACGAAAGCAGAATGCGACGAAGTGCATTCCCCAGGGTGTGACCAAAGCCGCGCTCGAATGGTTCGAGAACGATCTTGGCATGATGTGCGCTGATTTCTTCGACCTTGATGTCGCGGGGACGAAGAAACTCTGTCACTGAACGCTGCATATGAACACCTTTCTTCAGGCTGCCAAACGGATACTGAGTACTCTAAAGCACGATACTCAAGAGCATCTGGGCGGTTAGCTTTGCTATCCCGCCCAGGCCTCAAGAAGCAGAAATAAAAATCAGACTGCTTACTTGGAGTACAGCTCGACGATCAGGTTTTCGTTGATGTCGGCAGTCAGGTCACCGCGTTCAGGCAGAGCCTTGAAAGTGCCTTCCATCTTCTTGGTGTCGATTTCGATCCAAGCGATGTCGCCACGGTTGGCCGCAATGGTCAACGAGAGTTGAATACGCGCTTGATTCTTCGCCTTTTCGCGAACAGAAACAACGTCACCTGGCTTCACTTGGTAAGAAGCTACGTTAACGGTGCGGCCGTTCACGGAAATCGCCTTGTGGCTGACCAGCTGACGCGCTTCAGAGCGAGTCGAGCCGAAGCCCATGCGGTAGACGACGTTATCCAGTCGGGATTCAAGCAACTGCAACAATACTTCACCCGTCGCACCTTTCAGGCGAGCGGCTTCTTTGTAGTAGTTGCGGAACTGCTTTTCGAGTACGCCATACATACGGCGTACTTTTTGCTTCTCGCGAAGCTGCAAGCCGTAGTCGGAAAGACGCTGACGACGCTGGCCGTGTACACCCGGGATTTGCTCGGATTTACACTTTTTCTCGAAGGGAGTCACACCACTCTTTAAAAAGAGGTCTGTGCCTTCACGACGAGACAGTTTGCACTTCGGTCCAATATAACGAGCCATGAATCTGTCTCCTTAAACGCGGCGTTTCTTAGGCGGACGGCAGCCATTATGGGGAATGGGCGTCGCGTCTACGATGCTTTGCACGCGGAAGCCGGCGGCATTCAGTGCGCGCACGGCGGATTCACGACCGGGACCTGGGCCTTTAACCAGTACGTCTACGTTTTTCACACCATACTCGGCTGCAGCAGTTGCTGCACGTTCGCTTGCCACTTGAGCAGCGAACGGGGTGCTCTTGCGAGAACCACGAAAACCCGAACCACCGGCTGTCGCCCAAGAAAGAGCGTTGCCCTGGCGGTCTGTGATCGTCACGATCGTGTTGTTAAAAGAGGCATGGATGTGCGCTACGGCGTCCACTACCTGCTTTTTAACCTTTTTACGGTTACTACGCGGGTTAGCCATGTTGATGTCTATTCCTGTCTTAACGTCAGCTCTCTATTAAAGAGCCTGCGTGTTATTTGCGGATCGGCTTACGCGGGCCCTTACGGGTACGCGCGTTAGTCTTAGTCCGCTGACCACGCAGCGGAAGACTACGACGATGACGCAGACCACGGTAGCAGCCTAAGTCCATGAGACGCTTAATGTTAAGCGTGACATCACGACGAAGGTCGCCTTCTACGGTGTACTTACCAACTTCAGAACGCAGGGTATCCAGCTCTTCGCTAGACAGCTCCTGGATCTTGGTAGTCGGCGCAATACCGGCAGCAGCACAAAGGTGCTGTGCACGAGTACGGCCAATCCCGAAGATATAGGTCAGCGAGATCGCCGCATGCTTGTTGTCCGGGATATTGACGCCTGCAATACGGGCCATCAGCTTACTCCGAAATTTGAGCGGCTTGCTCGTTTATTCATCTACAAAAGGCGCAACAGCATACCCCTTTAAAAGCCCTAAGGCAAGGGGTATGCCGGCACCCGCTTAAAACAACTCAGGATTAGCCCTGACGCTGTTTGTGCCGCGGTTCGATGCAAATAACGCGGACAGCGCCATTGCGACGAATGATCTTACAGTTACGGCACATCTTCTTTACGGAAGCTCGAACTTTCATCGTTCTTTCTCCAAAAACGGCTCGCGACACGCCAATAAGTAAGGCGGCGCCTCAGCGCATGATGCCGCCGCTACCGTAGCCTTTCAGGTTGGACTTCTTCATCACTGAGTCATATTGATGCGACATGAGATGCGACTGCACCTGGGCCATGAAGTCCATGATGACCACAACTACGATCAGTAGCGACGTCCCGCCGAAGAAGAACGGTACGTTCCACGCTACGATCAAGAACTGGGGCATCAAGGAAACCGCAGTGATATACAAGGCACCGAACAAAGTAAGACGTGTCATCACTTTGTCGATATAGCGAGCGGTCTGCTCGCCGGGGCGAATGCCCGGCAGGAAAGCGCCTGACTTTTTAAGATTGTCAGCCACATCCTTGGGGTTGAAGACCAGCGCTGTGTAAAAGAAGCAGAAGAATACCACCGCCGCGCCAAAAAGCAAGATGTAAAGCGGTTGACCAGGGCCCAACGCTTGTGATGCACGCTGCAACCACTCCATCCCTTCACCAGCGCCTACCCACTGACCAATTGAGGCCGGGAAAAGTAGAATACTGGAAGCAAAAATTGCTGGTATAACGCCAGCCATATTCACTTTCAAGGGCAGGTAGCTGCTTTGGCCTGCATACATCTTATTGCCCACCTGACGTCGCGGGTAGTTCACCTTGAGTCGACGTTGACCGCGCTCGATGAACACCACGAAGGCAACAGTGGCAATACCTAGCACTGACAGCGCTAACAGCGGAAGAACATTCCAGGCCCCTTCGTTACGAGCAAGCTCAAACGCTTGCCCCACGGCACTGGGCAGCCCGGCGACGATACCCGCGAAGATCAGCAACGAAATACCGTTGCCAATGCCCTTCTCGGTGATCTGCTCACCTAGCCACATCATAAACACCGCACCCGACACAAACGTGATGATGGCAGTGAAATAGAAGCTGAAGTCAGCGCTGTACGCGATGCCTTGGCTAGCCAGACCGACGGACATACCGGTAGCCTGGACAAATGCCAGCAACACCGTGCCGTAGCGGGTGTACTGGCTAATCTTGCGGCGGCCGGCCTCACCCTCTTTCTTGAGCTGTTCAAGATGAGGGGAGACCGCAGTCATGAGCTGCATGATAATCGACGCCGAGATGTAAGGCATAATGCCCAAGGCGAGGACACTCATACGCTCCAGGGCGCCACCCGAGAACATGTTAAACATGCCCAGGATGGTGCCCTGTTGCTCCCTAAACAAGGCAGCAAGCTGGTCAGGATTGATACCGGGAACGGGAATGTGGGCACCGATACGGTACACCACGATGGCGAGGAGCACGAAGCGCAAACGCGCCCACAGTTCACTCAGACCGCTGCCCATCGCCGGCATATTTCCTGACTTGGCCATTTAGTCCTCTACCTTGCCGCCAGCGGCTTCGATCGCTTCACGGGCACCTTTGGTGACCTTGATTCCGCGAACGGTAACCGCTGTTTTCAGTTCGCCAGAAAGGATGATCTTCGCGTGTAGCGTAGCATCCTTCAGCACGTTGGCTTCTTTCAAAGATGCCATGGTGACTTCGCCACCGGCAACTTTAGCAAGCTCAGCCAGGCGTACTTCTTCAGATACCAGTGACTTAGCGGACGTAAAGCCAAACTTCGGCAAACGGCGCTGCAACGGCATCTGACCGCCTTCGAAACCAGGCTTGACGCTACCGCCACTGCGTGATTTCTGACCTTTGTGGCCACGGCCACCGGTCTTACCAAGACCGGAGCCGATACCACGGCCAACGCGCTTTTCAGCGTGTTTGGAGCCCGGTGCCGGACTCAGGGTATTGAGTTTCATGGATTACTCTCCCTCAACGCGCACAAGGTAATTAACCTTGTGAATCATGCCGCGTACGGCAGGGGTGTCTTCCAGTTCAACCGAGTGACCGATGCGACGTAGACCCAGGCCCTTCATAGTAGCCTTGTGCTTGGGCAAAACGCCGATGGTGCTGCGGATCTGGGTAACCTTGATCGTTGCTGCCATGGTGTCTTACCCCGTGATCGCGTCGACAGACAGACCGCGTTTAGCGGCGATGTCTTCCGGTGCTTGCATGGCGGAGAGACCTTTAACAGTCGCTCGAACCACGTTAACCGGGTTGGTGGAACCGTAGCACTTGGCCAGTACATCGTGGACACCAGCAAGCTCTAGTACAGAGCGCATAGCACCACCAGCGATGATTCCGGTACCCTCAGAAGCCGGCTGCATGTAGACCTTAGAAGCACCGTGACGGGCTTTCACCGGATACTGCAGCGTGTGGCCAGCAAGGTTAACCTTGACCATGTTGCGACGAGCTTGGTCCATCGCTTTCTGGATCGCGACCGGCACTTCACGCGCCTTGCCACGACCAAAACCGACACGACCTTTACCATCACCAACGACGGTCAGCGCGGTGAAGCCGAAAATACGACCACCTTTGACCACCTTGGCGACGCGGTTGACCTGCACTAACTTCTCTTGCAGATCACCGCTTTGCTGTTCGTTCTTCGCCATCGTAAAACCCTTTAGAATTCCAGGCCGCCTTCACGAGCGGCGTCGGCCAGAGCCTTAACGCGACCGTGATACTTAAAGCCAGCACGGTCGAAGGCCACCTGGGTGATGCCTGCTTCTTTAGCGCGTTCAGCAATCAGAGCGCCGACCTTAGAGGCCGCGTCTGAATTACCGGTCGCACCCTCGCGCAGTGCCTTGTCCAGCGTAGATGCACTGGCCAACACTTTGCCACCATCCGGCGAGATAATCTGCGCGTAGATGTGTCGCGGGGTACGGTTGACGCACAGGCGATACACGCCCAGCTCGCGGATCTTGGCGCGAGCGCGGCGGGCACGACGGAGACGAGATTCTTTCTTCGCGTTCATAACCCTGCCTTACTTCTTCTTGGCTTCTTTGCGACGCACCTGCTCGTCGGCGTACCGTACACCTTTGCCTTTATACGGCTCTGGCGGACGGAAGGCGCGGATTTCCGCGGCGCACTGGCCGAGCATCTGCTTGTCCGCGCTTTTCAGCACGATCACGGTGTTTTTCGGCGTTTCCGCTGATACACCCTTAGGCAGTTCATAGTCGACCGGGTGCGAGAAGCCCAGTGAAAGATTGAGCGTCTGGCCCTTTGCTTGGGCACGATAACCGACGCCAACAATTTCGAGAGTTCTTGTAAAACCCTCGGATACGCCCGTGACCAGGTTCTGAACCAAGGCGCGGGTTGTACCGGCCATTGCCCAGCTCTTGGCAGACTCACTCGGGGCGAAGGTCAGCTGGCCATCTTCTTGGCCAATCACCACGTCTTGGTGAATGGCGAGAGACAGCGTGCCTTGGCCGCCTTTGGCGGTCAGCTGACCAGCGTCGATTTTGATCTCGACACCGGCAGGCACTTTAACCGGATATTTCGCTATGCGGGACATTCCAGCCTCCTAGAATACGGTGCAGATGACTTCGCCACCGACGCCTGCTTGGCGCGCGGCACGATCGGTCATGACACCATTAGAGGTGGTGACAATCGCGATACCCAGACCATCGGCGACCTTAGGCAGGTTGTCCTTGCCCATGTAGCGGCGCAGAGACGGCTTGGAAACCCGCTGAATGTGCTCAATGACCGGCTTACCCTCAAAGTACTTGAGAGTGATGGTTAGCTCGGGCTTAACGCCTTCAGCCACCGTAAAGTCGGCAATGTAGCCTTCTTGCTTTAGCACTCGGGCCACTTCAACTTTCAGCTTGGAGGACGGCATGGTAGCCGTCTCCTTGGTGGCCATCTGCGCATTGCGGATACGGGTAAACATATCCGCCAGAGTGTCTTGCATGCTCATTTAATGTGCGCTCCTGATGATTCTACGTGGCGTTACCAGCTGGACTTTTTCAGGCCAGGAACGTCGCCACGCATGGCGGCTTCACGCAGCTTGTTACGGCCGAGGCCGAACTTGTTGTAAAAACCGTGCGGACGGCCAGTGACGCGGCAGCGGTTACGCTGACGCACCGGGCTTGAGTCGCGCGGCAGTTGCTGCAGCTTCAGCGTCGCCTCGAAACGATCTTCTTCAGAAGCGTTCACGTCCGAGATGATTTTCTTGAGCTCTGCGCGCTTAGCCGCATACTTCTCGACTAGCTGAGTACGCTTGAGCTCACGCTCTATCATACTTTTCTTAGCCATGATCCAACCCTTATTTCTTGAACGGGAAGTTCAGCGCTGCAAGCAGTGCACGACCTTCCTCGTCGGTGTTGGCGGTAGTAGTGATAGTGACGTCCAGCCCCCGAACGCGATCGATCTTATCATACTCGATCTCCGGGAAGATGATCTGCTCACGCACACCCATAGAATAATTGCCGCGACCGTCAAAGGACTTCGGGTTGAGACCACGGAAGTCACGCACGCGGGGAATTGCGATGTAAACCAAGCGGTCTAGGAAGTCCCACATACGCTCTGCGCGCAGTGTTACTTTAATACCGATCGGCCAACCTTCGCGCACCTTGAAGCCCGCGATGGACTTGCGTGCCTTGGTCACCAACGGCTTTTGACCGGAGAGCTTCTCCATGTCGCCGATGGCATTGTCGATCAGTTTTTTATCGCTGACCGCTTCGCCGATACCCATGTTCAGAGTCACTTTCGTGATCCGGGGTACCTGCATTACGTTGGCGTAGCTAAACTGCTCTTTGAGCTGAGCCACGACCTCGTTTTGATAACGTTCTTTCAAGTTCGCCATTGTGCTACCCGACTCGCGTTAGGCGTCGATCTGCGTCTGCGTCGACTTGTAGATACGTACCTTGGTACCGTCTTCCTTAACTTGGAAGCCGACGCGATCCGCCTTACCGGTCTCCGAATTGAAGATCGCTACGTTGGACGCGTGAATCGGAGCCTCACGCTCGACGATACCGCCCTGATTACCCGCCATGGGATTTGGCTTGGTGTGACGTTTAATCATATTCACACCGGACACCAAGAAACGGTTTTCTAATACCCGCTTAACGGTGCCACGCTTGCCTTTATCCTTCCCGGCGATGACGATGACTTCATCGTCACGTTTGATCTTTTGCATATCCGCCTCGCTCCTTACAGCACTTCAGGCGCTAGGGAAATGATCTTCATAAACTTCTCGTTACGAAGTTCACGAGTGACCGGCCCGAAGATACGCGTGCCGATCGGCTGTTCGTTGGTGTTATTCAACAAAACCGCCGCATTTCCATCGAAACGGATCAGCGAACCGTCACCACGACGGACGCCACTACGGGTCCGAACGACTACCGCTTTCAGCACTTGGCCTTTTTTGACCTTGCCGCGCGGAATCGCCTCTTTCACCGTTACCTTAATGACATCACCAATACGAGCGTAGCGACGGTGTGAACCGCCTAACACCTTGATGCATTGCACCCGGCGCGCTCCGCTGTTGTCGGCGACATCCAGCATTGTCTGAGTCTGAATCATCGGTTTTCTCCAAACCTAATCTGACTGCACTGGTTGGACAGACCTGGGAATTAACCCTTGGCCTGCTCGACCACCTCGACCAGCGTCCAGGCTTTCTTCTTGGAAAGCGGACGGCACTCCTGAATGGAAACCGTGTCGCCTGCCTTAGCCTGGTTCGCCTCATCATGGGCGTGCAGCTTGGTGGAGCGCTTAACGTATTTTCCGTAGATCGGGTGACGCTCACGGCGCTCGATCATAACGACGATGGATTTATCCATCTTGTCGCTCACCACCTTGCCGGTGAGCGTACGTGCTTTCTTTTCTTCGGCCATCTCAATCACCTGCCTTCTCGTTGAGCATAGTCTTCACGCGGGCGATATCCCGACGGACCTGCTTGAGCAGATGAGTCTGGCTCAGTTGGCCAGTGGCCTTCTGCATGCGCAGGTTGAACTGCTCGCGGAGGAGCTCGAGGAGTTGCTCTTGGAGCTCTCCTACGGACTTTTCACGAATTTCCTGGGCTTTCATCACATCACCGTCCGTTTTGCAAAGGTGGTGGACAGGGGCATCTTCTGTGCGGCCAGCTCAAATGCTTCACGGGCCAGCTCTTCGGATACACCTTCAATTTCATACAGGACCCGACCCGGTTGGATCTGGGCTACCCAGTACTCAACAGAACCTTTACCTTTACCCATACGAACTTCGAGCGGTTTTTTGGAAATCGGCTTATCAGGGAAGACGCGGATCCAAATCTTACCGCCACGTTTTACGTGACGTGTGATCGCACGACGGCCAGCTTCGATCTGACGCGCAGTGATGCGGCCACGACCAGTTGCTTTGAGACCGTACTCCCCGAAGCTGATCTTGCTTCCGCGATGCGCAAGGCCACGGTTGCGGCCCTTCATCATCTTACGGAATTTCATACGCTTGGGCTGTAACATCGACTCGCTCTCCCCTTACCTGGAACCTTTCTTCTTGGGCGCGTTGCCGGCAGGCTGCTGTTGCTTAGCCTTGGCACGTACTTCCTCGATACCGCCGAGGATTTCGCCCTTGAAGATCCACACTTTGACGCCGATAACGCCGTAGGTGGTGTGAGCTTCGTAAGTGGCGTAGTCGATATCCGCACGCAACGTGTGCAACGGAACGCGACCTTCGCGGTACCATTCGGTACGTGCGATTTCAGCGCCACCAAGACGACCTGACAGCTGAATCTTGATGCCGCCAGCGCCAAGACGCATTGCGTTCTGTACCGCGCGCTTCATAGCACGACGGAACATTACGCGACGCTCAAGCTGGCCTGCTACGTTAGCAGCGACTAGCTTGGCATCCAGCTCCGGCTTGCGAACTTCTTCAATGTTCACATGTACCGGAACACCCATCATCTCGGCTAGATCACGACGCAGACGGTCGACATCTTCACCTTTTTTGCCAATCACGATACCCGGACGGGCAGTGTGAATGGTGATGCGGGCATTATTAGCCGGACGCTCGATGTGAATGCGGCTTACGGAGGCGTTTTTCAAACGCTCTTCCAGGAAGCTGCGCACTTCGAGATCGTTATTGAGCTTATCGGCATATGCGCCGCGCTCGGCATACCAGACAGAAGCATGGTCTTTGACAATGCCCAGTCGAATGCCTGTTGGATTGACTTTCTGACCCATCTGGTCGACTCCTACTTCTCGGCTACCTTGACGGTGATGTGGCAGGTGCGCTTCAAGATACGATCCGCACGCCCTTTGGCACGCGGCTTGATACGCTTAAGCGTCATGCCCTCATCGACGCAGATGGTCGAGACACGCAGCTCGTCGATATCCATGCCGTTATTTTCTTCCGCGTTTGCAATGGCGGACTGCAGCACTTTCTTGACCAATTGAGCAGCCTTCTTCGGTGAGAAGGTCAGCAGGTCGAGCGCCTCGGCGACCGGTTTACCGCGCACCTGGTCAGCCACCAAACGGGCCTTCTGGGCGGATAAACGAGCGCCACGCAGCTTAGCTGTGACTTCCATCTCTCAATCCTCTCTGGCTTACCGTTTGGCTTTCTTGTCCGCCACATGCCCGCGATAAGTGCGAGTGGCAGCGAATTCGCCCAGCTTGTGACCAACCATTTCCTCGGAGACATGCACCGGGACGTGTTGGCGACCGTTATGGACAGCGATTGTGAGGCCTACCATGTTTGGCAGGATCATCGAACGACGCGACCAAGTCTTGATCGGTTTGCGATCGTTCTTCTCCACTGCAGCCTCTACCTTCTTCAAAAGATGAAGGTCAATGAAGGGACCTTTCTTTAGTGAACGTGGCACAGCCGTTACCTCTTAATGTCTTGGCAATTTAGATTAACGCGTCTTATTACGACGACGAATAATCAGCTTGTCGGTGCGCTTGTTCTTACGCGTCTTGTGACCCTTAGTCGGCACACCCCATGGGGATACCGGGTGACGACCACCACTGGTGCGGCCTTCGCCACCACCGTGCGGGTGATCGACTGGGTTCATCGCGACACCGCGAACAGTCGGACGCACGCCTCTCCAGCGCTTCGCACCGGCCTTGCCAAGTTGACGCAGGCTGTGCTCAGAGTTGCTCACTTCACCCAAGGTCGCGCGGCACTCAGCCAACACTTTGCGCATTTCGCCAGAGCGAAGACGCAAGGTAGCGTAGTTACCTTCACGAGCGACCAGCTGGGCGCTAGTACCGGCACTGCGAGCAATCTGCGCGCCTTTACCCGGCTTCAGTTCGATACCGTGAACGGTAGAACCAAGCGGGATGTTGCGCAGTGGCAAAGCATTGCCTTTCTTGATGGGCGCATTAACACCAGATTCCAGCACGTCACCCGCGCTGACACCCTTAGGTGCAATGATGTAACGACGCTCGCCATCAGCGTACTTAAGCAGTGCAATGTGCGCACTGCGGTTCGGGTCGTGCTCCAGACGCTCAACAGTGGCAGGAACGCCATCTTTGGTGCGTTTGAAGTCGATCAACCGATAGTGATGACGGTGACCACCGCCCACGTGGCGGGTAGTGATGCGACCGTTATTATTACGGCCACCGGACTTGGACTGTTTTTCTAAAAGCGGTGCATACGCACGGCCTTTGAACAGTTCCTCACCAACGATCTTAACGACGTGGCGACGACCGGCGGATGTGGGTTTGGTCTTGACGATTGCCATTATCCGTACTCCTGCCCTTATTCGGCGCCAGAGAAGTCTTCGAGCGTTTCACCCGCAGCCAGGGTCACATACGCTTTGCGGTAACCCTTACGCAGGCCAACGCCGTGAGCAGTACGCTTAGTTTTACCCTTGACGTTCAATACTTGAACGCCACCGACCTTCTTGCCGAAAAGTGCTTCAACGGCCTTCTTGATCTCGGGCTTGGTAGCATCGCTTGCCACCTTGAAAACGTACTGGTTGCGCTCTGCTGCCATCGCGGCCTTTTCGGTCACGTGCGGTCCGAGCAGAACCTTGAATACGCGTTCCTGGTTCATGCCAGCTTCTCCTCGAATTTACGCAGGGCGGAGACGGTAACCAGGACCTTATCAAAGGCAACCAGGCTCACCGGATCAGCTGCAGCGACATCCACCACGTCAACATGGGGAAGGTTGCGTGCGGCCAGATAGAGCTTTTCGTCCATGTCTTCAGTGACGATCAACACTTTCTCAAGGTTGAGCTCTTTCAGCTTGGCAGCTACCTGCTTGGTCTTCGGCGCTTCTACGCTGAACTCTTCAATCGCGATAAGACGCTCTTGACGTACCAGTTCAGACAGGATCGAACGCATCGCCGCGCGGTACATTTTGCGGTTAACTTTCTGCGAGTGATCCTGAGGACGCGCCGCGAAAGTTACGCCGCCGCTGCGCCATAGCGGAGAGCGGATGGTACCGGCACGTGCTCGGCCGGTGCCCTTCTGACGCCATGGTTTCTTACCACCACCACGCACGTCGGAACGGTTCTTTTGAGCGCGAGTACCTTGACGGCCACCAGCCAAATAGGCGGTTACCACCTGGTGAACCAGCGCTTCGTTGAATTCTTTGCCAAAAGTGGCGTCGGCTACTTCAACGGTACCCGTGCCTGCAGCAAGATTCAGATTCATTGGTAATTATCCCCTTCAGCCAGCTTTCACGGCGCTGCGAACGATAACATCGCTACCGGTCGCGCCCGGAACAGCACCTTTGATCAGCAGCAGGTTACGCTCGGCGTCGACACGGACGATCTCAAGGCTCTGTACGGTGCAACGGGCATTACCCATTTGACCGGCCATTTTTTTGCCTTTAAATACACGACCCGGGGTCTGACACATGCCGATAGAACCCGGCGCGCGGTGCGACAGGGAGTTACCATGCGTGTTGTCTTGGGTACGGAAGTTCCAGCGCTTAACAGCACCCTGGAAGCCTTTACCCTTAGAGGTGCCAGTCACGTCGATCATTTGACCAGCTTCGAAGAGGGATACGGTGAGAGAGCCACCCACTTCTGGAGCTTCTTCGCCTTCTGCAAGACGAAATTCCATCAGTGAACGACCAGCCTCAACACCCGCCTTGGCAAACTGTCCAGCTTGCGCTTTGGTGAGGTGCTTGGCTTTACGAGAACCTGTAGTCACCTGAACCGCTGCATAACCGTCAGACTCAAGGGTCTTAACGCGCGTTACACGGTTAGGGTCAACTTCAATAACGGTCACGGGCACGGAAGCGCCATCTTCGGTAAAGACACGGGTCATCCCGGCCTTTTTACCGACTAAACCGATAGTCATACTCAGTCTCCTATAGTGTACGGGGCTATCACCCGCTATGGCTGCCCTTTCCAGAGCATTCCACTAGCACATTGTGTGGCGCCTCACGGCGCGGCGGCTGCTGCTTACCCTAAAAATTAGTAAGCGCTGGGCCGCAAGTGACTAGTGTAATTAGTCGAGCTTGATTTGCACGTCTACGCCAGCGGCGAGATCGAGCTTCATCAGCGCATCAACAGTTTTCTCAGTCGGCTCAACAATGTCGAGCACACGCTTGTGAGTACGAATCTCATACTGATCACGCGCATCTTTGTTAACGTGCGGTGAAATCAGGATGGTATAGCGCTCGCGGTTGGTCGGCAGCGGGATCGGCCCACGAACCTGAGCACCAGTACGCTTAGCGGTTTCAACGATCTCCGCTGTGGACTGATCGATCAGGCGATGGTCGAACGCTTTCAACCGAATGCGAATCTTTTGGTTCTGCATTTGCCCTAAACTCCAATGGATGTCGACGGCGCGAGCCGTCTACCCACGCATTCAAAGGATGCGCATTATAGGCACGCCAACAGCCCATGTCAAACATTTGCTATTGGTGCGCAGAAAAGGGGGCTCACAAGAGCCCCCTTGATCAGTCAAGTAAGCAACTTACTTAACGATCTTAGCCACAACGCCAGCACCAACGGTACGACCACCTTCGCGAATAGCGAAGCGCAGACCGTCGTCCATAGCGATCGGAGCAATCAGGGTAACAACCATCTTAACGTTGTCGCCCGGCATAACCATTTCAACACCTTCCGGCAGTTCACAAGTACCGGTTACGTCTGTGGTACGGAAGTAGAACTGGGGACGGTAGCCCTTGAAGAAAGGCGTGTGACGACCACCTTCTTCTTTGGACAGTACGTAAACTTCTGCTTCGAACGTGGTGTGCGGGTTGATGGTGCCCGGCTTAGCCAGTACCTGACCACGCTCAACGTCATCACGCTTAGTACCACGCAGCAGGGCGCCAACGTTCTCACCTGCACGACCTTCGTCGAGCAGCTTACGGAACATTTCAACACCGGTAACGATGGTCTTAGTGGTGTCGCGGATACCCACGATTTCCACTTCTTCGCCCGCTTTGACGATACCGCGCTCTACACGACCGGTAACAACAGTACCGCGGCCAGAGATAGAGAATACGTCTTCGATCGGCATCAGGAACGGCTGGTCGATAGCACGCTCCGGCTCAGGAATATAATCATCCAGAGCTTTGATCAGATTCGTAACAGCAGTAGTACCCATGCCGTTTTCATCTTCGCCGTTCAGAGCCATCAGTGCAGAACCGATGATGATCGGCGTGTCGTCGCCCGGGAAGTCGTACTCGTCGAGGAGTTCGCGAACTTCCATCTCTACCAGCTCAAGCAGCTCTTCGTCATCGACCATGTCCGCTTTGTTCAGGAACACAACGATGTACGGAACGCCAACCTGACGAGACAGCAGGATGTGCTCACGCGTCTGCGGCATCGGGCCGTCAGCAGCAGAACATACCAGGATTGCGCCATCCATCTGCGCAGCACCGGTGATCATGTTCTTAACGTAGTCAGCGTGTCCTGGGCAGTCAACGTGGGCGTAGTGACGCTCTTCTGACTGATACTCAACGTGAGATGTAGCGATAGTGATACCGCGCTCACGCTCTTCAGGAGCATTATCGATGGTATCAAAGGCACGCCAGTCGCCACCGAAAACTTCGGCAGATACGCGTGTCAGGGCCGCTGTCAGGGTCGTTTTACCGTGGTCGACGTGACCAATGGTGCCGACGTTGACGTGCGGTTTGGAACGTTCAAATTTTTCCTTAGCCACTGCTATAACCTCTTTACGTTAGCTAACGGTTAACCGTTTTGATTGATGACGGCTTCAACGACGCTGGAGGGCGCCTCCTCGTACTTCGAGAACTCCATAGAGTAGCTCGCACGGCCCTGGGATTGTGAGCGCAGGTCGGTTGCGTAACCGAACATCTCTCCCAGTGGCACCGTTGCACGAATGACTTTACCTGCGGAAGAGTCATCCATGCCCTGCACCAGACCGCGACGACGGCTCAGGTCGCCCATGACGTCACCCATAAATTCTTCGGGGGTCACGATTTCGACCTTCATCACCGGCTCCAGCAGCACGGCCTTGGCCTTCCTGGCACCTTCTTTTACTGCCATAGAAGAAGCAATCTTGAACGCAGTCTCATTGGAGTCCACGTCGTGGAAGGAGCCATCAAACAGCGTTACCTTAACGTCGATCATCGGGTAACCCGCAATGACGCCGTTTTTCAGCTGCTCAAAAGCACCCTTCTCAACCGCAGGTACGTATTCCTTAGGAACCGTGCCACCCACGATTTCAGAGTTGAATTTGAAGTAGATTTCCTCTTCGCCTTCACCCTTTTCTGCTGCAGTCAGCGGCTCGATACGCAACCATACGTGACCATACTGACCACGGCCACCAGACTGACGTACGAACTTGCCTTCTTGCTCAATACTGCCGCGAATCGTTTCACGGTAAGCAACCTGCGGCTTACCGATATTTGCCTCCACCTTGAACTCGCGACGCATACGGTCAACGATAATATCCAGGTGAAGCTCACCCATACCAGAGATAATCGTCTGGCCGGTCTCTTCGTCGGTCTTAACCTGGAAAGAGGGATCTTCCTGAGCCAGCTTGCCCAGCGCAATACCCATCTTTTCCTGATCGGCTTTAGATTTCGGCTCAACAGCAACCGAGATTACCGGATCCGGGAACTCCATGCGCTCGAGAACAATTTTGTTATCGATGTCGCAAAGAGTGTCACCCGTGGTGACATCTTTCAGACCGATACAGGCAGCGATATCGCCCGCCAGGATCTCTTTGATCTCTTCGCGCGAGTTAGCGTGCATCTGAACGATACGGCCAACGCGCTCCTTCTTCTGCTTAACGGAGTTATACACGCCGTCACCAGACTTCAGAACGCCGGAGTAGACGCGGATAAAGGTCAGCGTACCTACAAAGGGATCGGTTGCGATTTTAAACGCCAGCGCCGCAAACGGAGCACTGTCATCAGCGACACGCGTAGCGATAGTGCCGTCTTTATCGTCAAGCTCACCCTCAATCGCTTTAACTTCAGTCGGCGAAGGCATGTATTCGATAATGCCATCCAGAACCGCCTGAACACCCTTGTTCTTGAACGCAGAACCGCAGGTAACCAGAACAATGTCATTCGCTAACGTACGCGCACGAAGACCAGCCTTGATCTCTTCAATCGTAAGCTCGCCGCCTTCCAGGTACTTGTCCATCAGCTCTTCAGAGCCTTCGGCAGCCGCTTCGACCATTTGCTCACGATATTTCTCAGCTGTTTCTTGCAACTCAGCCGGAATATCAACAAGATCAAAATTCATACCCAGACTTGCCTCATCCCACAGGATGGCCTTCATCTGGATCAGGTCGATAACGCCTTTGAAATCTTCCTCTGTGCCCCAGTTAATCTGGATTGGCACAGCGTTAGCACCTAAGCGCTCTTTCAGCTGCTCAACAACCATAAAGAAGTCAGCGCCGGTACGGTCCATCTTATTGACGAACACCATACGCGGAACTTCATACTTATTGGCCTGACGCCAAACGGTCTCGGTCTGCGGCTGAACACCGGAAGAGCCGCACAGCACAACGACCGCACCATCGAGAACACGCAGAGAACGCTCAACTTCGATAGTGAAGTCAACGTGCCCAGGCGTATCAATGATATTGATGCGATGCTCGTCAAACTGCTTGTCCATACCTTGCCAGAAGGTGGTAACAGCAGCAGAGGTAATTGTAATACCACGCTCCTGCTCCTGCTCCATCCAGTCGGTAGTCGAAGCACCCTCATGGGTTTCGCCCAACTTATGGGATAGGCCGGTATAGAACAGTACGCGCTCTGTTGTCGTGGTTTTACCCGCGTCAACGTGAGCGACGATACCGATATTACGATAACGATTCAGTGGAGTCTTGCGTGCCACGGTGAAGCTCCCGTTAGTTGGCGATGCTCGTTAATTCGGCAGTGCACGTTTTGCTTTTGCCACCGCCGCCATCGACAACGATAGCGACGGAGTGTTGCAGCGTAGCGAAATAATTCTTTAACGCAGCGCAACCCGCAAAAAGAAACACATACCCAGAAACGCCGAGTTTAGAAACGATAGTGAGAGAAGGCCTTGTTGGCTTCCGCCATACGGTGCACATCTTCACGCTTCTTAACAGCCGAGCCTTTGCCTTCAGCGGCATCCAGCATTTCACCTGCCAGGCGCTGAACCATCGTTTTCTCACCGCGGCGACGCGCAGCGTCTACCAACCAGCGCATTGCTAAGGCTTGGCGACGTGACGGACGAACTTCAACCGGCACCTGATAGGTCGCACCACCTACGCGGCGCGACTTTACTTCGACCATCGGCTGGATGGTTTCCAGCGCCTTGTCGAAGATTTCCAGCGGCTCTTCATTACTACGCTCGGCAACCTTGTCCAACGCACCATACACGATGCGCTCAGCTATGGACTTCTTGCCGCTGACCATCAGGTGGTTCATGAACTTCGCCAGACGCTCACTTCCGAATTTAGGATCCGGCAGGATTTCGCGTTTAGCTACAACTCTTCTTCTAGGCATGATAAGCCCTCAATTAAGGATCCTTCAGGTAAACCCGGAACTCAAACGCTTAAAAGCGCTGCCCGACCTTACTCTTATCAGACCGTCATATTCGTATAAAAGATAACAACACAAACGCACAGGTGCGCTACGAATCAAGACGCCTTAGGACTTCGGACGCTTGGTACCGTACTTAGAACGACCCTGCTTACGGTTCTGAACACCGGAGGTGTCAAGGGCGCCACGAACGGTGTGATAACGCACACCTGGCAAATCCTTTACACGGCCGCCGCGAATCAGAACAACAGAGTGCTCCTGGAGGTTGTGACCTTCACCACCAATATAAGACGAAACTTCGAAACCGTTGGTAAGGCGCACACGGCAAACCTTACGCAGGGCCGAGTTCGGCTTCTTCGGGGTGGTGGTGTAAACGCGCGTACAAACGCCGCGCTTTTGCGGGCACGCTTGAAGCGCAGGCACGTCACTCTTAGTGACGGGGCGCTTGCGAGGCTTGCGCACTAGCTGATTAATCGTTGCCATGGTGTTTAGCTGACTCCAATGGTTGCCTTGCTTTTCAACAAGTAGCCTTTTAACAAGTACTGGCAGCGGATGCGGGCGCACCCACCCCACTGTTAAAGGCTGCGCATTCTAATGTCTGACCCTAGGTGACGTCAAGTCTTGCCGGCGGTTTAACCGGCAAGATGGCGTCATTAAGGGCCAGAGTCTCGTTTTTGCTCGTTGTTATTACCGCTACTTACAGCTCGTCGTCTGAATCAAGAGCGGTCAACTGAGCACCAAGCTCTTGCTCTACCTCGGTCGCCGAGGGGTTGAACAAACGCTCAACGTCTTCGCGCTTGCGACGACGCTCGGCGTGGTGAGTCAGACCGGTACCTGCCGGAATCAGACGTCCAACTACCACGTTTTCTTTCAGGCCACGCAAGTAATCGCGCTTGCCGGTTACCGCTGCCTCGGTCAGTACGCGGGTCGTTTCCTGGAACGATGCCGCGGAAATGAACGACTCAGTGGCCAAGCTGGCCTTGGTAATACCCAGCAGCATACGTTGATACTTGGCTGGGAATTTCTTCTCTTTTTCAAGACGTTCGTTCTGCTCCAGCACACGAACCAGCTCTGCCTGATCGCCAGTGATGAAGTCAGAGTCGCCGGAGTCGGTGATCTCTACCTTACGCAGCATCTGACGCACAATCACTTCGATGTGCTTATCGTTGATGCCTACACCTTGCAGACGGTAAACATCCTGTACTTCAGCCGTAATGTACTTCGCAAGCTCCGCGACGCCGAGTAGGCGCAGAATGTCGTGGGGGTTACTTGGACCATCAGAGATGACCTCACCCTTTTCAACAGCCTCGCCCTCGAAGACGGCAATTTGGCGCCACTTCGGAATTAGCGCTTCAAACGGGTCGCCAGACTCCGGGGTAATCGTCAAACGACGCTTGCCCTTGGTCTCTTTACCAAAGCTTACTACACCGCTGATTTCGGCCAGGATCGAGGACTCTTTCGGCTTACGCGCCTCAAACAAGTCAGCAACCCGTGGCAGACCACCGGTAATATCTTTGTTCGCCGACGCCTCTACCGGAATACGCGCGACCACTTCACCAACGCCGATGGTCGCACCATCGTCGACAGAGATAATCGAGTTACCCGGCAACAGGTACTGTACTGGCGTATTGGAACCGGACACAGCGACATACTCGCCCGACGCGTCCTGCAGCATTACCATGGGGCGCTTATCGCGACCCGCCATCGGACGTGCTGCCGACTCGATAACTTCGATAGACGAAAGACCGGTCATCTCATCGACGGTACGGTGCATGGTGACACCTTCGTCAAGATCGATGAACTGCGCCTTACCCTCTACTTCGGCGATAACAGGGTGAGTGTGCGGGTCCCATTTTGCGACGACAGCGCCGGCATCAACGACTTCACCATCACGTACGGAAAGCTCAGCGCCGTAGGGCAGCTTGTAGTACTCACGCTCACGACCGTGGTCGTCGGCAACGGCCAGGGCGCTGGAGCGAGAAACCACCACCAGCTTACCGTCGGCACGCTCAACGTGCTTGATGTTGTGCAGACGCACCTTACCGCCGTGCTTGACTTGAACGCTGTCAACAGCTGAAGAGCGCGATGCCGCACCACCAATGTGGAACGTACGCATGGTCAGCTGGGTACCTGGCTCACCGATGGACTGGGCAGCTATGACACCGACTGACTCACCGATATTCACCTGATGACCACGGGCCAGATCACGTCCATAACAGGAGGAGCACACGCCATGGGCGGTTTCACAGGTGATGGTCGAGCGAACGATAATCTCGTCGACACCCATGGTGTCAAGCTCAGCGCACCACTTCTCATCCAGCAGTGTGCCGCGCGGAATCAAAATATCATCATTGCGGGGGTCCACAACGTCGATAGCTACCACACGGCCCAGTACGCGCTGAGACAGCGGTACGATGATGTCGCCACCTTCGATAATCGGGTGCAGCGTCAAGCCTCTTTCGGTACCACAGTCGGTCTCGGTGATGACCAGATCCTGGGCTACGTCCACCAGACGACGGGTCAAGTAACCGGAGTTAGCCGTTTTCAGGGCCGTATCCGCAAGACCCTTACGTGCACCGTGGGTCGAGATGAAGTACTGAAGTACGTTCAGACCTTCACGGAAGTTAGCGACGATCGGCGTTTCGATGATCGAACCATCCGGCTTAGCCATCAGACCACGCATACCCGCCAACTGGCGGATCTGGGCAGCAGAGCCACGAGCACCGGAGTCAGCCATGATAAAGACGCTGTTGAACGAGTCTTGCTCAACTTCGTTGCCTTCACGATCGATGACGGTCTCTTTAGAGATACCCACCATCATCGCTTTGGCGACTTTATCGTTAGCCTTGGACCAGATATCGATAACCTTGTTGTACTTCTCACCCGCCGTTACTAGGCCAGAAGAGAACTGGTCTTCGATCTCTTTAACTTCCGCTTCTGCAGCATCAACAATCTCAGTTTTCGCCTCGGGAATAACGAAATCGTTAACACCGATAGAGGCACCCGACCACGTTGCTAAACGGAAGCCGGTATACATCAGCTGGTCAGCGAAGATGACGGTCGGCTTCAGGCCGGCGCGACGATAAACTTCGTTGATCAGGCTGGAGATCGCCTTCTTCTTCATCGGCTGATCGATCAGCGCAAACGGCACGCCTTCCGGCAGAATGCGGAACAGCAGTGCACGACCTACCGTGGTGTCGTAAATACGGCGATGGAAGCTACGCGCACCGGTTTCTTCTTCGATATCAATTTCGTCTAGACGCACTTTGACGCGGGCGTGCAGCGACACAGATTGCGTACCAAACGCGCGCTCTACCTCATTGAGGTCAGAGAACACCATGCCTTCGCCTTTGGCGTTGATCTTTTCGCGGGTCATGTAGTAAAGACCCAGAACAACGTCTTGAGACGGCACAATGATCGGCTCGCCGTTAGCAGGCGACAGCACGTTGTTGGTGGCCATCATCAGCGCACGCGCTTCAAGCTGGGCTTCCAGGGTCAGCGGTACGTGTACCGCCATCTGGTCGCCGTCGAAGTCGGCGTTATAAGCGGCACACACCAGCGGGTGCAGCTGAATCGCTTTACCTTCGATCAACAGCGGCTCAAACGCCTGGATGCCCAAACGGTGCAGCGTCGGCGCACGGTTAAGCAGTACCGGGTGTTCGCGGATAACGTCAGCGAGGATGTCCCATACTTCCGGCAGTTCGCGCTCGACCATCTTCTTCGCGGCTTTAATCGTGGACGCATGGCCCAGCGACTGCAGCTTGGAGTAGATAAACGGCTTGAACAGCTCCAGGGCCATTTTCTTCGGCAGACCACACTGGTGCAGACGCAGGGTCGGACCCACGGTAATCACCGAACGGCCTGAGTAGTCTACGCGCTTACCCAACAAGTTCTGACGGAAACGACCCTGCTTACCTTTGATCATGTCGGCGAGCGATTTCAGCGGGCGCTTGTTAGAGCCCGTGATCGCACGGCCGCGACGACCGTTGTCCAGCAGCGCATCCACCGCCTCTTGAAGCATACGCTTCTCATTACGCACGATAATATCCGGCGCATTCAGATCAAGCAGACGCTTCAGACGGTTGTTACGGTTGATCACACGACGGTAAAGGTCGTTCAGATCAGAGGTCGCGAAGCGGCCGCCGTCCAGCGGTACCAGCGGACGAAGATCCGGCGGCAGCACAGGCAGCACTTCCATGACCATCCACGCCGGCGCATTGCCGGAGTGGTAGAACGCTTCAAGCAGCTTCAAACGCTTAGAGAGCTTCTTGATTTTGGTTTCGGAGTTAGTCTGCGGAATCTCTTCACGCAGATGATTAATCTCTTCTTCCAGATCAATGTCTTTGAGCAGTTCTTGAACGGCTTCAGCACCCATGCGGGCGTCGAAGTCATCGCCGAACTCTTCCAGCGCTTCGAAGTACTGCTCATCGTTCAGCAGCTGACCACGCTCCAGCGTGGTCATGCCTGGATCGATAACCACAAAGCTTTCGAAGTAGAGCACGCGCTCGATATCACGCAGGGTCATATCGAGGAACATGCCGATGCGCGACGGCAGTGACTTCAGAAACCAGATGTGAGCAACCGGTGATGCCAGTTCAATGTGCCCCATGCGCTCACGGCGCACGGCGGCTTTAGTGACTTCAACGCCACACTTCTCACAGATAATACCGCGGTGCTTCATGCGCTTATATTTGCCGCACAAACACTCATAGTCTTTCACTGGGCCAAAGATCTTGGCGCAGAACAGGCCATCCCGCTCCGGTTTAAAGGTACGGTAGTTGATGGTCTCGGGCTTCTTCACCTCGCCGAAAGACCAGGAGCGAATCATGTCCGGCGACGCCAGGGTAATCTTGATCGCGTCAAACTCTTCGGACTGAGATTGCGATTTGAGTACTTTCACCAAATCTTTCATGGAACGGCTCCTAGCTCTCTAACTCGATATCGATGCCCAGCGAGCGGATTTCCTTCACGAGTACGTTGAAGGATTCCGGCATGCCTGCCTGCATGGTGTGGTCGCCATCCACGATGTTTTTGTACATCTTGGTGCGACCTTCGACGTCATCCGACTTGACGGTGAGCATCTCTTGCAGCGTATACGCGGCACCGTAAGCTTCCAGCGCCCACACTTCCATCTCACCAAAGCGCTGACCACCGAACTGCGCCTTACCACCCAAGGGTTGCTGGGTAACCAGCGAGTAAGAGCCGGTAGAACGGGCGTGCATTTTGTCGTCTACCAAGTGGTTAAGCTTCAGCATGTACATGTAGCCAACGGTGACCGGGCGGTCAAACGCATCGCCGGTACGCCCATCGTACAGCGCCATTTGGCCTGACTCAGGAATGTCCGCAAGTTTCAGCAGGTGTTTGATTTCATGCTCTTTAGCACCATCAAACACCGGCGTTGCCATAGGCACACCGCCCTTAAGGTTCTTCGCCAGCGCGATCACTTCTTCATCGCTCAGAGAATCAAGATCCTCGGTGCGGCTACCAGGCGTATTGTAGATCTGACCCAGGAAGTCGCGAATTTCAGCCACTTGCTGGCCACGGGCATCGCGCAGCATCGCTTCAATTTTCATGCCCAGACCACGGGCCGCCATACCTAGGTGGGTTTCCAGGATCTGACCCACGTTCATCCGCGATGGAACACCCAGCGGGTTTAGTACCACATCGACCGGCTCGCCCTTCTCGTCGAACGGCATATCTTCGATGGGCATAATCGCCGAGATAACACCTTTGTTACCGTGACGACCTGCCATTTTATCGCCGGGCTGGATGCGACGCTTAACCGCCATGTAAACCTTAACGATTTTCAGCACGCCCGGCGCAAGATCGTCGCCCTGGGTTAACTTGCGCTTCTTATCTTCAAAGCGCTCGTCCATTTCTTTACGGCGATTTTCTAGCTGCTCGTCGGCCTGAGCCAACAGCTCGTTATAGGCTTCATCCTGCATACGCAGCTTGAACCACTGCTGACGCGGCAGCTCGTCGAGGTAAGCCTCGTCAAGTACGTCACCTTTCTTAAGGTTCGGGCCGCCGTTAACGGCTTGTCCTTCCAGGGTACGCTTTAGACGCTCAAAGGTAGCTTCTTCGGCAATACGGTAGGTCTCCTGGAGATCCTTACGCACTTCGTCGAGCTGCATCTGCTCGATGGCCAGGGCACGTGAGTCTTTCTCAACGCCGTCACGGGTAAACACCTGAACGTCGATGACGGTGCCTTTCATGCCTGTCGGGGCACGCAGCGAGGTGTCTTTAACGTCAGACGCCTTCTCACCGAAGATAGCGCGTAGCAGCTTCTCTTCCGGCGTTAGCTGGGTTTCACCCTTAGGCGTTACTTTACCGACCAGAATGTCGCCGGGGCCAACTTCAGCACCAATATAGACAACGCCTGCCTCATCCAGCTTGCCCAGCGCCGATTCACCTACGTTGGGAATATCCGCAGTGATCTCTTCTGGCCCTAACTTGGTGTCACGCGACACACAGGTCAGTTCCTGGATGTGAATCGTGGTGAAACGGTCTTCCTGTACCACCCGCTCAGACAGCAGGATGGAGTCCTCGAAGTTGTAACCGTTCCAGGGCATAAACGCGATGCGCATGTTCTGACCAAGCGCCAGATCGCCCATATCCACAGACGGGCCATCGGCAAGAATATCGCCACGGGCCACGCTATCACCAGGGCGCACGATGGGGCGCTGGTTCATACAGGTGTTCTGGTTTGAACGGGTGTATTTGGTCAGGTTGTAGATATCAACACCGGCTTCACCGCCGATGATTTCATCTTCGTGAACCCGCACAACAACACGACGCGCATCAACCGAGTCGATTACACCGCCACGGGTGGCTACGGCACAAACGCCGGAGTCGCGGGCAACGAAACGCTCCATCCCGGTACCTACTAGCGGCTTATCAGCACGCAAGGTGGGAACCGCCTGACGCTGCATGTTCGCACCCATCAAGGCGCGGTTAGCATCATCGTGCTCAAGGAACGGGATCAGCGCTGCTGCTACCGAGACTACCTGACGTGGCGACACGTCCATCAGCGTCACTTGCTCAGGACGCATAAAGGTTGTTTCGCCACGGTGGCGTACCTGAACCAAGTCGTCACTCAGCTTGTTGGACTCATCAACGGCCGCAGACGCCTGGGCGATGACGAAGTCGCCCTCTTCAATCGCTGACAGGTGAACGATATCGTCAGTCACCTGACCTGAATTAACCTTACGGTAAGGCGTTTCCAGGAAGCCGTAGCTATTGGTGTGACTGTACGTTGCCAACGAGTTGATCAGACCGATGTTCGGGCCTTCCGGCGTTTCGATCGGACACAGACGGCCGTAGTGCGTCGCGTGTACGTCGCGCACCTCGAAACCAGCACGCTCGCGGGTCAAACCACCCGGGCCGAGTGCAGAGACACGGCGCTTGTGGGTAACCTCAGAGAGCGGGTTGTTTTGATCCATAAATTGAGAGAGCTGGCTTGAACCAAAGAACTCTTTCACCGCCGCCGCAACTGGCTTGGCGTTGATCAAGTCTTGAGGCATCAGGCCTTCGCTTTCCGCCATGGAAAGACGCTCTTTCACCGCACGCTCAACGCGCACTAGACCGACGCGGAACTGGTTCTCAGCCATTTCGCCAACACAGCGAATACGGCGGTTACCCAGGTGGTCGATATCGTCAACATCGCCGAAGCCATTACGGATATTGATCAGCTCGCGCAGCACATCCAGGATGTCTTTGCGATCCAGTACACCAGAGCCTGTATCGGTATCACGACGCAGACGACGGTTGAACTTCATACGGCCAACGCCCGACAAGTCGTAGCGGTCTTCGCTGAAGAACAGGTTGTTAAACAGCGTCTCAGCAGCCTCTTTAGTAGGCGGCTCGCCGGGGCGCATCATGCGGTAAATTTCCACCAAAGCTTCAAGCGCGGAGTTCGTAGAATCCAGCTTCAAGGTGTCGGAAATAAATGAACCGCAGTCAAGGTCATTGGTGTAGAGCGTTTCAATATCCGTGATGCCGCCCTGAGCCATGCGCTCAAGAACTTCAGGCGTAATTTCCGTATTGCAGGGGCAGATCAGCTCGCCGGTTTTGGTATCGATCTGATCTTTTGCCAGCGTCTTGCCGAACAGATACTCCATCGGCACTTCCAGACGCTCAAGACCGGCTTTTTCAAGCTGGCGAATGTGCTTCTGGGTAATCCGACGACCCTCTTCAACAATCGTCTCGCCGCTGTCATCTTTGATATCAAAGGTGGCGGTTTCACCACGCAGGCGCGAGGGCACCAGCTCTACAAAGAAGCCGGTTTTCTCGATATGGAAGACGCTCGTTTCAAAGAATTCGTTAAGAATCTCTTCGGTGCTCATTCCCAGGGCACGCATGAGTACCGACGCCGGCAGTTTGCGGCGACGGTCAATACGTACAAAGACGTTGTCCTTGGGGTCGAACTCGAAGTCTAGCCAGGAACCACGGTAAGGAATTACGCGAGCTGAATAGAGTAACTTGCCCGACGAGTGGCTCTTACCTTTATCGTGATCGAAGAACACACCGGGCGAACGGTGGAGCTGGGAAACGATAACCCGCTCAGTACCATTGATGACAAAGGTACCGTTCTCGGTCATCAGGGGGATTTCCCCCATGTAGACTTCCTGCTCTTTAATATCCTTGATTGCCTTGTTCGACGAGTCGCGATCATAGATGATCAAGCGAACCTTGACGCGCAGCGGGGCGGAATACGTCACGCCACGCAGCTGACACTCCTTCACATCGAACGCCGGCGTGCCAAAGCGGTAGCTGACATATTCCAGCGCCGCATTGCCGGAGAAACTTTCAATCGGGAACACGGACTTAAACGCCGCGTGCAGGCCGATTTCGTGACGCTCGTCAGGCGAACGATCCTGCTGGAGAAAGTCGTAGTAGGAATCAAGCTGGATGGCCAGCAAGTAAGGCACATCCATCACTTGGGGCAGTTTGCCGAAATCCTTGCGGATGCGTTTTTTCTCAGTATATGAGTAAGCCATCTGTATTCCCCAGCTTGTTCACCATGGGTGACCGATGCGTGGTCATCTGCCCCGCGGGCGTTTCAGACGCAGACAGCAAGCTCCTAAATCGGTAGCTCGCCGTCAAAAATCTTGATAGATAACAGTGTTACAGTAGTGCTGTTCACGCTTCGCTATCGCTTACGTTTACCATCACTCGCGCTTCACAACTTACGCTTCACAACAACGGTCTTACTGTGTTTACTGCTATTTCGCAGCTTTCCTGCTCGTCCTGCACTGCGTGAACAATACATTACAACAGAAAAAGGCCGACAGCGGGATATCCCGCCGCCAGCCGTGGAAGCTTACGCAGCGCGTAAAGCCATCAGCACAAGAATTACTTGAGCTCGACGCTTGCGCCTGCTTCTTCCAGCTTGGTTTTAGCTGCTTCAGCATCTTCTTTAGACATTGCTTCTTTGATCGTCGCTGGTGCGCCGTCAACGGCACCCTTGGCTTCTTTCAGGCCAAGACCAGTGATTTCACGAACCGCTTTGATGACGTTAACTTTCTTGTCACCAGCAGAGGTCAGAACCAGGTCAAACTCGGTTTGCTCTTCAGCAGCTTCGCCAGCAGCAGCCGGGCCAGCCATAACAGCGGCCGCAGCAGATACGCCGAACTTCTCTTCCATCGCTTCGATCAGCTCGACAACTTCCATTACGGACATGTCGGCTACAGCATTGATGATATCGTCTTTGGTCAGTGCCATTGTCTCATTCCTAACTTTGCGGGAGGCTCGGTATAACGAGCGCTCAGGGTTCATTGCATGATTCGAGCAGCATTATTACGCTGCGGACAAAAAGGCCTGCTTATGCGGCTTCTTCTTGCTTCTGGTCGCGCAGGGCGGCCAGGGTACGAACCAGCTTGCCAGCGGAAGCTTCTTTCATTACCGACATCAACTTGGCAATTGCTTCGTCGTAAGTCGGTAGGGTTGCCAGACGGTCGATGTCAGCAGCCGGAATCAGCTCACCTTCGTAGGCCAACGCCTTCACTTCGAAGTTCTGATCTTGCTTTGCGAACTCTTTGAACAGACGAGCGGCAGCGCCCGGGTGCTCAGTAGAGAAAGCCAGCAGAGTAGGACCAACAAAGCTCTCATTCAGGCACTCCCACTGAGTACCTTCGAGGGCGCGGCGTGCCAGCGTGTTACGAACAACACGAATCTGGACGCCATTCTCACGCGCTTGCTTACGCAGATCGGTCATTTTACCGACCGTTACGCCGCGAGAATCGGCAACTACGACGGAGAGTGCGCCTTTGGCCGCTTCACTGACCTCGGCAACAATCGCTTTCTTGCCTTCAAGTGCTAGTGGCACAGTGATCACTCCTTCGTGCCGGAACCCACAACAGGCTCCGGTGGTTACCATCTCTTCCAAGCCATTAACCACCTAGCCTGAAAGCCTTAGGGGATGGTGCTCACCAGAAAGCGGTTAGCTAAAAAGCGTTAACCAACTGGCGGCCACACCATCTGCGCAGGCGCTGTTAAGGCAATTAAGCCGCGCTCAAATACTGCGCGGCACCTGCGGTCTTTGACGGCGCCCCGTTGGGCCTAAACCTAAACGGGGGACCGCAAAGTTCTTGCTCGGCTCTTACTAAAAACCTACCAACAACCCGCTTATACAAGCGCAGAGTGGTCGATGGTTAAACCCGGGCCCATCGTAGTGGACAGGGTAACTTTCTTGACGTAAATACCTTTAGAGGAGCTCGGCTTGAGCCTCTTCAGGTCAGCAACCAACGCTTCCAGGTTGCCCTGTACCGCGGTTACGTCGAAATCAGCTTTACCCAACGTCGTGTGGATAATGCCGTTTTTATCGGTACGGAAGCGAACCTGACCGGCTTTGGCGTTCTTAACCGCAGTCGCCACATCAGGCGTTACGGTGCCAACTTTGGGGTTCGGCATTAGGCCGCGCGGACCAAGAATCTGACCCAACTGACCCACAACGCGCATCGCATCAGGAGAAGCAATGACCACGTCAAAGTCCATCACGCCTTTCTTAACTTGCTCAGCCAGATCTTCCATACCTACGATGTCAGCGCCTGCTTCTTTTGCAGCATCAGCGTTAGCACCTTGCGTAAAGACCGCTACGCGTACGTCTTTGCCAGTACCGTTAGGCATAACGGTAGCGCCACGTACTACCTGGTCAGATTTACGCGGATCAACACCCAGGTTGATCGCAACATCCAGGGACTCCTTGAATTTAACGGTAGACAGCTCGGCGAGCAGCGTAACCGCTTCTTCAAGAGAGTAAGCTTTGTTCGGGTCTACTTTCTCGCGAATGACCTTCGCGCGCTTAGATAGTTTAGCCATGATCAAAGACCCTCCACGTTTAGGCCCATGCTACGAGCGCTGCCAGCGATGGTGCGCACCGCAGCATCGAGATCAGAAGCCGTCATATCAGGCTCTTTGGTTTTGGCGATCTCTTCAAGCTGCTCACGAGTCACTGTGCCTACTTTCTTCTTGTTCGGCTCACCAGAACCCGATTTGATGCCGGCCGCTTTTTTCAGCAGAACGGCAGCAGGCGGTGTTTTGGTAACGAACGTGAAGCTACGGTCAGAGTAGACAGTGATCACGACAGGCGTCGGCAGGCCAGGCTCAATTTCTTGAGTGGCAGCGTTGAACGCCTTACAGAATTCCATGATGTTCACGCCGTGCTGACCCAGTGCTGGGCCTACGGGCGGACTAGGATTGGCTTTACCTGCAGCAACCTGCAGCTTGATGTAAGCCTGTACTTTCTTGGCCATGGTAAACACTCCAGTTGGGTAATAGCGCCTTCCGGCTCCCCGGTACGCGCGAAGCAGCGCTTGGCTGCTTCACATAAATCCAGGGTGGCACACTATGTGCACCACCCTGTTACTTTATAAGCTTTACTCTTTTTCCACCTGGGAGAACTCAAGCTCCACTGGTGTCGCACGCCCGAAGATTAATACACTAACCTGCAAGCGGCTCTTGTCGTAATTCACTTCTTCAACAACGCCGTTGAAGTCGGCAAACGGACCATCAACAACGCGAACAGACTGACCCGGCTCAAACATTGTTTTGGGCCGCGGCTTATCGGTACCGTCTTTCACCCGGCGCAGAATAGCATCTGCTTCACGGGTAGTAATGGCAGCTGGCTTCTCTTTGGTTCCGCCAATAAAGCCCATTACACGAGGCGTTTCATTGACAAGGTGCCAAGTTTCGTCGGCCATTTCCATCTCGACCAAAACATAGCCGGGATAAAACTTGCGCTCACTCTTACGGCGCTTACCGTCGCGAACCTCAACCACTTCTTCCGTCGGCACTAAGATCTCACCAAAGCGATCTTCCATGCCATACATTTTCACCCGCTCGATAAGCGAGCGCATGACATGCTTCTCGAAGCCGGAATAGGCGTGGACGACGTACCAACGTTTGGACATGAAAACTCCTAACCAATGACGCCGGACATTGCCCAGCTAAGAAGAGTATCGATCAACCACAGCATCAACCCAACCACTAGCACCGCGACCAACACAATTGCCGTGGTCTGAACAGTTTCGGGACGGGTCGGCCACACAACGCGCTGAATCTCTTTCTTAGCGCTTACGGCAAGCTCTACCAGATCGCGGCCTTTGGCTGTGGTCAGCGCGATCAAACCTGCAATCGCACACAGAACCACCACGCCCAGCACGCGGTAGAGAAGGCCAACATCAGCGAAATAGGTGTTTCCAACGACTGCAACGACAAGCAGCGCTACAACCGCCGCCCATTTGAGCCCGTCATGGCGCGACTGTTGCACCTCTTCGCCATGTTTTAAAGAACTAGGCTTCATAAAAACGAGACTCCCAAGGGTGCAGCGAGCGACAAAGGAATTCTTGAAAAGACATACCAACCTGGGGAAGGTTGGCAGGCCAGGAGGGAATCGAACCCCCAACCTGCGGTTTTGGAGACCGCTGCTCTGCCAATTGAGCTACTGGCCTGTATCGTCATTTGCGCAGACAAATGCCTACGCAACAGCGGGCGCCATAATAGCGGAGAACACTCCACCTGACAACCCTTACACCTAACCTTTGGCGCAAAACACCAGAGGCGAAGACAAAAAAAGCGAGCTCTGCTCGCTTTTTCTGCAATATGGAGCTCATGGACGGAATTGAACCGTCGACCTCACCCTTACCAAGGGTGTGCTCTACCCCTGAGCTACATGAGCTAAATACAAAACAAAAAACTTGGAGCGGGCGGCGGGAATCGAACCCGCACCATCAGCTTGGAAGGCTGAGGTTCTACCATTGAACTACGCCCGCCGAACTCGCCTTTAGAATGACAGCCCGTTGCACGAGAAACAGTAGCTAATGCCCGCTTACCGGCTTTTCATTCTCAAGCAGCGCACTATCATTGCTGCTCGACAAAATTGGTGGAGAGGGAAGGATTCGAACCTTCGAAGCTTTCGCGGCAGATTTACAGTCTGCTCCCTTTGGCCACTCGGGAACCTCTCCAGCTGTGGCGGCACATTATGCCAGCCTCCAACGCGGTGTCAAGCCTGCAAACCCGTTATTTATCATAGCTTGCCGATAACTTAACGTGCTGGCTATTGCGCTATCTAGGACGCGCCTTCCGCCTTGGAACGCGCTGCATTCTGTCAAAGCAACATGGAGAATGCAAGGCCCGCGCGAATTTTTTCTAGCGACACTGGCTCAGGTACCCGCGGGGCACCCGACATTTTACCGGCTCGCTCAGCAAAGGTCAGCGGGAAACTGGCCTCCAAACCACCGTACACCATATCTGGCCATACCGCATGGGGCACCTGCACGCCTCGCGAGATTACCCGCGCATCACCACCAGTGAGCATCATTGGCAGCGCAACCCCCTGCTGGTCACACACTTCGCTGTAAATGCGATTGATCGCACTCACCGCCGCCATATAGATACCGTGGTTAACCGCATCGACGGTGCGGCGCCCAGGCTCTAGCAGTGCATCGGCTTCGCTTTCAGGGTCGATCGCCACATTTTGGGTGCCAAGCTTTAGGCTCTCTTTCATGAGACGTAGGCCTGGAACGATAAACCCGCCGAGGTGCGCCCCACCAGGCAGCACAAAATCGATGGTAATAGCGCTACCGCAATCCACCGCGCAGCAGCCGCCTGCCAACTGGTAGCCCGCTAGCGCTCCCATCCAGCGATCAACCCCTAGACGGCCGGGTTCATCATAGCCATTAATTACGCCTAAGGCTTCAGCCGTAGAGTGCGCCACATGCACATGGCGCACCTGACGACGTAGCAGCGTGACGGTATCCTCTAATACTGCTGTTCGGGCAACGCTTGAAATGCGCACGGCCTCTACAACGTCTAAATCAGGAATGTCTGCCCCAGGGCGCCACTCGTCTCGCGTCCAGACCGCCCCCCGCGAGCGTATTTCGCTGCTCTCGGCATCTTTTAGCCGCCATTTTGACAGCGTGTTGCCGATATCCAGATCCAAAATCATAGGCGCCTGCGTACACTGATCTCACCGCCCGATAGGCGACGCGAGTGGTCATTTTCGGTAACCCATAGGTTACCACTCTCATCCACATCCCCGGCGATTGCATCGCTGACACGCTCACCCTGGATGACGCGAATAGGCTCTCCTGCATAGGCATGGCGTTTGTTCCACTCATCACGCCACGGACCAAAGCCTACCCCCTCAAACGCCGCCAACATGCCAAGCAAGCCCGCGACCACATCTGCGGCGAGCAGGTTACGCGAAATACCTGCCTTGGCGTCAAAGAGAGCAGCAACAGGCTGGTCGATAGTCGCGCGCAGGCTATCCGGCAGAGACAGGTTCATACCGATGCCGATAACAACTTCGCAGGGGCCCGCGGCATCCCCCGTCACTTCAATTAAAATCCCTGCCAGCTTACCAAGCTCATCACCCTGCTCGGCGAGCAGAATATCATTCGGCCATTTCAGCTTTGGAGAAACGCCATACTGTTCAAGCACCTGGGTAATTACCACGCCTACTGCGAGGCTAAGACCTTCCAGCGCGTGGACGCCGGACTCAAAGCGCCACCCAATTGAGAGCATTAAACTTTGCCCCCAGGGCGTTGACCAGGCGCGCCCTCGGCGACCACGACCTGCGGTTTGCAGTTCCACCAAGCACACCTCTCGGTGACCAGCTCCTTGCAGAAAACGCTCACGCAGATACTCATTACTAGAAGCAAGCTGATCTTCCACAAACAGGCGCGCCAATAAATGGCGTGCTTGGGAAGGCAGATGCTCTACGATCCTCGCGCCCACAAGGGGCTCTAAAGGATAGGCCAGCCGATAGCCTCGACCTTTGACGGCAACTAACTCTACGCCGAGCGCTTCTAGTTTCTTAAGCTGCTTCCACACGGCGGCTCGTGAAACGCCTAACGTCTCACCTAGCTGTTCACCGGAATGAACCTCGCCATCGCTTAACAAACGCATCAAGTTACCGATGGTCATGTGCCTGCCCTACCAAAAAAAACAATCTTACCGGATATATAAAAGTGTCGGAAAGCATTGAGATTTCGATTTTATTTTTAGCGTCGAAGTCAACCCCTGCTTAAAGGGTCGTCTTTTTAGACTTTATGTCTACTATAAGAACCAGGGTACCAAGTTCCATTTTATCGTTATGAAGCACTTGGTTACGCCATCATTTTTGTATCTATTAACAATTAGGGATAGCGGAATGTTTAATAAGAAAATACTTGCCACTGCAACACTTGCACTTACGATGAGCTTCACCGCCCAGGCTGACAGCCAATTTCCTTCCGGCCCACTGACACTGGTGGTCGGTTTTGCTGCAGGCGGCAGCACGGATATTCAAGCGCGAGTATTGGCTAATGTGCTATCCGAGGAGCTTGGCCAACCGGTTAACGTGGTTAACCAGCCAGGCGCTGGCGGTGCGGTTTCGCTGACGCGCTTAATGCACAACCAGGATGAAGGCCATACCTTTGTTTACGCTGGCACAAATGGCACGCTCACGTTTGCCCCGCATGCCCATGACACGGACTTTACGCTCGACGACTTTCGCTACGTTGCCAGTATAACGACAGTGCAACATGCATTAGTGACAGGCAAAGATCGTCCGTTTGGTGACAGCTGGGAAGACTTGATCGAATACGCGCGGGAAAATCCAGGCACCAGCTACGCCACTCAGCACGCTCTGGACAGGCTGGTGATTGAGTACATCATGGAACAGGAAGGACTCGATCTACGCATTGTACCCACCGCTGGCGGCGGCGGCATGGCGCCGCTGATTCTGTCTGGCGACGTTGACTTTGCGTACAGTGGCGGCACCCACTCGGGCTACGCTGATAGCGGAGAAATGCCTGTTCTTTTAAGCATGGACGGTGAGCGCTTATTCGCTTACCCCGACGCCCCCACCGTTATGGAAGCTGGCTACGATATCGACACATCTGATTTTCGTGTCGTGGTCGTCCCTAAAAACACACCTGACAGCCATGTCGAACGACTAGCAGATGCCCTTGAAGCGGCAACACAAGATGAACGCTTTATCGAAATCACCGAAGAACGGATATTGATGCCCGTGCATTTCCGCGGCGAAGAAGAAGCCACCGAGATGCTTTTCTCGCAGTCAGAAAACTACCGCGAATTGCTAGACCGCATGGGTGGCGTACCGTCTGACGATTAACCCAACTCACTGAATATACGTTGATACAGCGCCCTCAGATATCACCATCCAGAGGGCGCTATGCCCTTGTTATGCTTATATTATGCTTATATAAAACGCTAACTACGTTTCGAACATGCAAAGAAACTATCCCGCCAGCAGCTTAGTAGGTACAATGCTCGCCCATTTTCCCTAACCGCGCCTAGGGACTCTTAAAAAATGTATCCATAGGTGCCAATCTAATCGATAGAGCTTCCCTATGAGCATTACCCCGTCAATTGATAATCTTCGCAACATTGCCATCATCGCTCACGTTGACCACGGTAAAACTACCCTGGTAGACAAACTGTTAAGCCAGTCTGGCACGCTCGACCGCAAGGCCGAAGGCCAAGAGCGCGTCATGGACTCCAATGACCAGGAGAAAGAGCGCGGCATTACTATCCTGGCTAAAAATACGGCCATCCAGTGGCAAGATGGTAGCGGCAAGGATTACCACATCAACATCGTGGATACCCCTGGGCACGCCGATTTCGGTGGTGAAGTCGAGCGGGTTATGTCCATGGTGGACTCGGTACTGCTTTTGGTAGATGCCGTTGATGGCCCCATGCCGCAAACGCGCTTTGTTACCCAAAAGGCGTTCTCCCAGGGCCTCCGCCCGATCGTGGTTGTCAATAAAATTGACCGCCCAGGCGCACGACCGGATTGGGTTATCGACCAGATTTTCGATCTTTTCGACAACCTAGGCGCTACCGACGAGCAGCTCGATTTTCCGATTATCTATTGCTCGGCACTAAACGGTATCGCTGGCATGGATCCGGAAGAGCTGGCCGACAACATGGATCCGATGTTCCAAGCAATTGTGGACATCGTTGAGCCGCCTAAAGTTGAAATCGACGGCCCTTTCCAGATGCAGATTTCTGCCCTGGATTACAACAGCTACGTAGGCGTTATCGGCCTTGGTCGCATCAAGCGTGGCTCGGTGAAACCTAACCAGCAGATTTCAGTCATCAGCGTTGACGGCACTACGCGTAAGGGCAAAATCGGTCAGGTCATGACCCACATGGGTCTTGAGCGTGTACAAACCACCGAAGCCACCGCGGGTGATATCGTCTGCATTACCGGCATCGAAGATCTATCGATCTCTGACACGCTGTGCGACCCGAGTGCGATTGAAGCACTGCCGCCGCTGTCCGTTGACGAACCGACCGTTTCGATGACGTTCCAGGTCAACGACTCACCGTTCGCCGGTAAAGAAGGCAAGTTCGTCACCAGCCGTAATATTAAAGATCGTCTAGAACAAGAACTTATTCACAACGTGGCGCTTCGCGTTGAGCAGGGCGAAACCCCGGAGAAATTTAAAGTTTCCGGCCGTGGTGAGCTACACCTGTCGGTACTGATTGAAACCATGCGCCGTGAAGGCTTCGAGCTAGCCGTTGGCCGCCCAGAAGTCATCATCAAAGAGATCGACGGCGTTAAGCAAGAGCCTTACGAAGAAGTCATCATCGACTGTGAAGAGCAGCACCAGGGCTCAATCATGGAAGAGCTTGGCTACCGCAAAGGCGAGATGACCAATATGAACCCGGATGGTAAAGGCCGCGTTCGTTTGGACTTCATCATTCCTGCTCGTGGCTTGATTGGCTTCCGTGGCCAGTTCCTGACGCTAACCTCAGGTACCGGCATTCTGACCAGCCGCTTTGATCACTACGGCCCGCTGAAGCCGGACGCCTCTATCGAGCGTCGCAATGGCGTATTGGTCTCGATGGTCGGCGGCAAAGCCCTAGCGTATGCGCTTTACGCTCTGCAAGAGCGCGGTAAGCTGATTATTGATCACGCCACCGAAGTGTACGAAGGCATGCTTATCGGTATTAACAACCGTGCCAACGACATGGTGGTTAACCCGACCAAGGGTAAAAAGCTCGATAACATGCGCTCAACGGGTAACGATGAAAACATCGTGTTGACGCCGCCGATCAAGTTCACCCTTGAGCAGGCCATTGAATTCCTGGATTCCGATGAGCTGGTAGAAGTCACACCGACCCACATTCGTCTGCGTAAGAAGCACTTGACGGAAAACGAGCGTAAGCGTTCTAGCAAGAAATAAGCTTTAGCAAATAAGCGTTAAGAAAGTCCCCAGAAACCCGCCTTAGTGCGGGTTTCTCTTTTGTAGACTGTTTACCTGCCCACTTAGCTTTCCCATACCACGCCAAGTGGTTCAATTAACGCAGCCTAAACGCTAGTGGGCTGGAAAGCTTATCCGTTCTATCGCAAAGTAGCGCTAACTTCAGCACGGCCCCGGCCCGCTGGCATCTTGCAATTCATACAGGTGTTTGGTTTAAGACATCTATCCAACCACCAGCACATGGGCACACCTTCACATGAGCGGTCACAACGTCTGGACTCACAAAGGCACCTTTTTATTGGCAGCAGTTGGCTCTGCCGTCGGCCTTGGCAATCTCTGGCGGTTTCCTTACCTCACCGGTGAAAACGGCGGCGGGGCGTTTATTTTAGTTTATGCCTTAACGATTTTTGCTGTGGGCATACCCATTTTGATTGCCGAAACCATGCTCGGCCGTACCAGCCGCCAAAGCCCGATTATGGGCATGCGACACTTAACCAAAACCCATAAAACCTCACGCGCATGGGAATCCATTGGCTGGCTGGGGGCAGCATCGGCCTTTCTGATTCTAAGTTTTTATTCGGTTATTGCAGGCTGGGCACTGCACTACACTTGGCTGATGCTGACAGGCGAGCTAGTGGGGGCGGATGCACAGACCATTGGCGACGGCTTTAATGCGCTGCTGGCGTCACCCGGGTTAATGACGCTCTACCACACGCTATTTATTGCCGCCTCGGCCCTGATTGTTGCCATGGGCATCCACAAAGGCATTGAAGCGGGCCTGCGGATTATGATGCCAGCCCTGTTTGCCATTTTAATTCTGGTGCTTATCTACGGGATTATTAACGGTGATGTCGGCGCAGCAGCCAGCTTCCTGTTTACCTTCAACATCAGCGACCTAAGCCTTGAGGGCTGGCTACAGGCCATGGGCCAATCGTTCTTTACACTCAGTCTTGGTATGGGTGCCATCATGGCTTATGGCGCATACATGTCCAGCGAGGCCTCGCTAACCCGCACCGCCATTGCCGTCGCATTTGTGGATACTGCCGTGGCGATGGTGGCGGGTCTGGCGATTTTCTCGCTGGTATTTGGTGCAGGTCTTGAGACTAGCCAGGGCCCGGGGCTAATGTTTGTCACGCTACCGCTGGCCTTTGCCGATATGCCGTTTGGTGCGCTGGTGGGCGGCGTCTTCTTCATCTTGGTGCTGGGCGCTGCGATCAGCTCGTCTATCTCGCTGATTGAGCCGGTGGCAGCCTTTTTAGTCGAGCGCTTTGATATGACTCGCCCCCAAGCGGTCACGATCATGGTTATCGCGGCCTGGGCGATGGGGCTACTCACCGTGGTGAGCTTCAACGTATGGGCTGAGGGCACTATCTTCCACACCCTGTTTGGACGCAGCGCGTTTGACTTCATCGAGCTATTAACCAATATCTTTATGCCGCTGGGCGGGCTGATGATTGCGCTCTTTGCAGGCTGGGCGCTTACCCAAAGCGAAGTCATGAAAGAGCTGGGCACCAATAAAACCTGGTTCATGGTGTGGCGGTTTTTGGTGCGTTTTGTTGGCCCGGCAGCCGTCTCGTTTGTTTTTTTACGCACCATTCCTTACGTGGAAGGCTACGTCATCCCCACACTTGGGGCGCTCATCATTGTCGGTGCATTTGCGCTTAGCCAACGGCTGCGCAACTCGGCTTCCTAATACAATACGAATAACGCAGGCGGCACAGTCGCCTGCAGCGCGAGGACACCATGAAACCGCTTATCGAAGTACAACATGTTAATAAAGCGTTCGGTGGGCTACAGGTCATCAACGACTGCTCAATTCGCGTCGAAAAAGGCTCAATCACTGGCATGATCGGCCCCAACGGTGCCGGGAAATCTACCCTGTTTAACTTAATTGCGGGCGCCCTCACTCCCGACAGTGGCCGTATTTTGTTAGACGGCGAGGATATAACGGCGCTAAGTGCTGACCAGCGTTTTCACAAGGGCTTACTACGCACCTTCCAGATTGCCCACGAGTTCAGCCAGATGAGTGCGCTGGAAAATCTCATGATGGTGCCGCCTAACCAGGCAGGTGAGCGCTTATTCAACACTTGGTTTAAACCTGGGCTAGTGCGCCAGCAGGAAGCTGACGTGCGCCAACGCGCCCTGGAGGTGATTGAGTTCGTCGGGTTACACCATGTGCGAAACGAGCTGGCAGGCAACCTTTCCGGCGGCCAGAAAAAGTTATTAGAGCTTGGCCGTACCATGATGATCGACGCCAAAGTGGTGCTGCTAGATGAAATTGCGGCAGGTGTGAACCGTACGCTGCTAGGCGACTTGATGGGCAACATTGAGCGGCTTAATCGCGAAATGGGCTACACCTTCCTGGTCATTGAACACGACATGGACATGATTTCCCGGCTGTGCGACCCCGTCATTGTGCTGGCCCAGGGCAGCGTCATGGTAGAAGGTCATATTGAAGAGATACAGAATAACCCTGCGGTCATCGAGGCTTATTTCGGCACCGATGCTGCTTAAACAACACGGCTAAACAGCGCGTTAAACGATAAACAAAACAACACGGCCGCCTTGATTATCCCGTAGGCGGCACTGCTGAGACACTCTCACAGAGACGCTTTCTATGTCTTCAACGCAATCACAGCCACTGCTAGAAGCACGCGATGTGCACGGCGGCTATGGCAGTATGAATATTTTAAACGGGGTTAATATGACCCTGTACGCCGATGAAGTGGGCGTGATTGTTGGCCCTAACGGCGCTGGCAAATCGACCATGCTCAAAGCCGTATTTGGGCTGTTAAACGTTAATCAAGGCGAGATACTGCTCGACGGCCAGCCGATCCATAATCTTCCCCCTAACCAGCTGGTTGAACGCGGGATGGGCTTTGTGCCCCAGGAAAAAAACGTCTTCCCCAGCCTTTCCGTTAAAGAGAACCTGGAGATGGGCGCCTACCTCAAGCCGCAAAACGTGAAGCGTATGCTAGAGCAGGTGTACGACTTCTTTCCACCACTGGTGGAAAAGCGCCACCAGCCTGCAGGCGAGCTTTCTGGTGGCCAACGCCAGATGGTGGCCATGGGCCGCGCGCTAATGGCCGAGCCCAGCCTGCTGCTGCTGGATGAACCGACTGCCGGGCTTTCGCCGCTCTACATGAACGAAATTTTCGACCGGGTGAAAAAAATCAACGCCGCAGGCGTGGGTATTTTAATGGTCGAACAGAACGCAAAGCAGGCGTTAGCCATTGCCGACAAAGGCTTTGTGCTGGCGGCAGGCCAGAACCGCTTTACGGATACCGGGGCTGCATTGCTTGCCAACCCTGATGTTGCTAAAAGCTTTTTGGGCGGCTAGCCCGGGGGAGAAACGCGTGAACGAACTGGTCTTTTTTATTAATAACGTGGTGATTGCAGGCAGTGTCACCGGCTCTATTTATGCCATTGGTGCGATTGGCGTGACGCTGATTTTCAGCATTATGCGCTTTGCCCATTTTGCTCATGCCGACATGATGACCTTTGGCGCTTTTATGGTGCTCCTGCTCACCACGGCCTTTCCTGCCGCAGGCGCCAGCATCGGCGTGCCTACGGCGCTAGTTATGTTGCCACTGGCCATGGTATTAACCGCAGCGCTGGCGGTGGGTATTGATAAGGCGTTTTACAAGCCACTGCGCGCTCACGGCGTTAAGCCCATCGTCATGGTGATTGGCTCCTTGGGCGTGACGCTGATGCTCCAGGGGCTTATTCGCCTATTTGCAGGCACCAGCGGCCAAAGCCTGTATATAGATGACCACAAAGAGATTTTCCGTATTGCGCTGCCTTTTGAAGGTGCCCGTGCGCCGATCGTGATCACCGAACCGCAAATTTATCTGTTTGTGATTACGCTGGTAGCCGTCATCGCCCTGCACCTGTTTCTTAACCGCTCGCGGCTGGGCAAAGCAATGCGCGCTATGTCTGACAACCCCGAGCTCGCCCAGGCATCAGGTATTAACACCAACACCATTGTGGCCGTCACCTGGGTAATTGCAGGGGGGCTCGCGGCCATTGCTGGCACCCTACTCTCACTGGATGTGACCTTCAAACCTGACCTTAGCTTCTTCTTGCTACTACCGATTTTCGCAGCGGCCATTGTAGGCGGCGTTGGTCACCCCTATGGCGCCATTGCCGGCGGCTTTGTGGTGGGCTTTGCTGAAACCCTGGCGGTATTTAACTGGAATGTACTGCTGCGCCCTTTCCGCGACAGCTTCCCGGCGTGGCTTGAATTGCCTAACAATCTCGCCTTCGTGGGCACCGAGTATAAGATTGTGGTGCCATTCTTTATTCTGGTGGCCATCCTGGTGTGGCGTCCTACCGGACTGTTTAAGGGCAAGGTGATCTAATGAGCCATTCCACACAAACGCGTAACCCTGATTACACGCCCAAAGACTCCACCACTGGGCGCCGCTTTCCGCTGCGGGAGCTAGTGCTGTTTGGTGCGCTATTGGTCGCTGTGCTGGCGGTATACGTCATAATGGGCGCCGCCTACAGCACGCGCATGCTGGTAGAGGCCGCCTGCTATGCCATTTTAGCTTTGGGGTTAACCATTCAATGGGGCTACGCCGGGCAGTTCAACGCAGGGGTAATGGGCTTTGTAGCGTTAGGCGGCTTCTGCGCCATGCTGTTCAGCGTGCCGGTGAATGACGCTTTCTGGGGCACCGAGCTACCCGGCGAACTGGGCCGCGTGCTGCTTTACGGCCTCGCGGCAACGCTGGTGGTAGTCGGCGCTACCAAGCTACACCGGTTGGGCGTTCCCAAAACCTTGCGTACTATCATCGCCGTATTACTGGCAGTGGTGCTCTATTTAGTGGTCATCAGCTTATTGCGCGATGTGACCAGTCAAATTCAGTCACAAGCCGGGTTCGTGGGTGGGTTTGGCTTACCTGCCTGGACGGGCTGGATAGTCGGCGGCGCGTTAGCCGGTGGGGTTGGCTACTTTATTGGCCATGTGTGCCTTGGCCTGCGTAGCGACTACCTCGCCATCGCCACCTTGGGTATTGCCGAGATCATCAAAGCCTTTTTGAAAAACTCCGACTGGCTAACCCGCGGCACCGCCACCGTTTCCCCACTCCCCTGGCCCACCCCTGGCCCGGCTGAGCTAGGCTTCACCCTGTCGCGAGCAATCTACCTATCGGTTACGGCGGTGGTGATCGCGGTGATTTTCTTTCTGCTCCACCGCGCCTACAACGCTCCTTGGGGGCGGATGATCCGCGCTATCCGCGATAACGAAGTCTCATCAGCGGCCATGGGTAAAGATATCAATAAGCGCCGTCTGGAAATTTTCGTATTAGGCTGCATTTTGATGGGACTGGGCGGCGGCATGCTGGCTACGTTTAATAGCCTGTTCGACCCTCAAGGCTATCTGCCGCTTAACCACACCTTTTTGGTACTGGTAATGGTGATCCTGGGCGGCCCTGGCAACAATTTAGGCACCATTTTCGGCGCAGTGGCGGTCTACATTATCTGGATCATGTCGGAGCCGCTGGCGTTAGCTCTAATGCAGATGGCAGTCTTTATTGGCGAAGGCTGGTTTGGCTGGGAGCCGCCGCGCGGCTTAGAAAGCCGAGCACTCCAAGCACGGGTATTTGTGATCGGCCTGCTCATTACCCTGGTGCTGCGCTTCGCCCCTAAAGGGCTGCTGCCTGAGAAAATATCGCAGCACGGTTAACGATCGCACTTATTACCTCTAACCAAAAAACGCCCTTAAGCTAGTGGCTTAAGGGCGTTTTGCTATTAGGGGTGCAAAAAGCGCTCAGTGGCTAGAAGTCATCGCCCGCGAGCAGCAAATCGTTTTTAGGCGAATTGCCAGCAAGAGCACTACGCGAAGGCTGACCATTGTTGGGAAGCGGCCCCACTGTAGGAGTGGCATCGCCCAATACAAAGCCGCTTATCAAGGTATTAAGCTGCTCTGCCTGCTGACGCATGCGGTTGGCGGTGGCGGTACTCTCCTCAACTAACGCTGCGTTTTGCTGAGTCATGCCATCGAGCTGTACAACAGCCGTGTTTACTTCGCTTACCCCGACACTCTGCTCTTTAGAGCCAGCGCTAATATCAGCGATGACGGTAGCCACTTGATGCACGCTGCCTAAAATCTCTCGCATTGTGTTACCCGCCCGCTGCACGATTTGGCTGCCCTTTTGTGAGTGCTCAACCGAGGTGGCTATCAGCGTTTTAATTTCTTGAGCCGCCTCTGCAGAGCGCTGAGCCAGCTTTCTTACTTCTTGGGCAACAACCGCAAACCCTCGCCCATGCTCGCCCGCTCGGGCGGCCTCTACCGATGCGTTGAGCGCCAAGATATTGGTCTGAAAAGCGATCGAATCAATGAGCGTGACAATTTCACTGATTTGCCCAGAGGAGGCTTTGATATCGGCCATCGTTCGCTCGACATCTTCCATCGCTGTTTGCCCCTGGGTGACAACACTAGCGCTGTCTTGCACCATCCGGTCAGCGGTTTGAGCATGCTCGGCATTATGCTCAACGGTTGACGTAATCTCTTCCATGGCCGAAGAGGTCTGCTGCAAGCTGGCTGCTGCTTGGTCGGTGCGCGTCGCTAACTCCTCACTACCCTGCGCGATATTATCTGCCGCTTGATAAACCGTTAAGGCGCTGTGCCTAACATCGCTAAGCATGGACTGTATGTGCGCTAAAAAACGGTTGAAATCCTCTGCCAGCACACCTACTTCGTCACGGCTGGTGACCTGTAGGCGCTGGGTAAGGTCGCCACGACCAGAAGCCACCTCAGCAGCGACTGCCTGGATGTGATGAGAAGTGTGGCGGATCCGTTTAACCGTGCGCCGCGCTAACCAGATCGCCAATGCCGTTATGGCAAGATTAATGACCGTGGCAATAATCCAAAGGCGAATAAAGGCCATTTTCAGATCAGCCATCGCCGCAGCTTCAACCGCCGCCATCGTCGTATCAATATCCGTCACATAAACACCCGCACCAACCACCCAACCCCAACCATCGATGGCCTCGGCATAGGAGTATTTTGGCTCGGCATTGCCTGTCACCGGGTGCGGCCAATCGTACTGGTAGAAACCACCCCCTTGCTGCGCCAGCACCGCCATATCACGAATCATTTCGCGCCCGCTTGCATCCCGCGCATCCAGCATATTCGTGCCGACGCTTTCAGGCAGTGCCGGCTGCACCAGCATCGTGCCATCCATCTCATAGACAAACACGTAGTTGTCATTTTCAAAGCGCATGCTGCTAAGAAGCTGGACAGCCTGCGCTTGAGCGCGCTGGGTATTGCTTACTGTTGCCTGAATCTCTCGGATCATTGAGCTTGCCAACTCAACGCTACTGCGAACGCCCTGCTCCCTAGCTTCAACTAGCAAGGTACGCTGCTGCTCAACCTGCACCTGATTGTTGCGGTAACGATCAACCCCCTCTAATACCAACAGGCAGCCAGAAGAGAGCACCAGCGGCATGAGTACGAGCAGCATGATTTTGAACTGTAGGCTACCTTCCATACAGTGAAATAGGCGGGTCAGTGGGCCCCGTGTTGTCTTCATTTTTATTTTTCCCCGATCAAGATCGTCCGTGTTGTTGGGACAACGCTCTGTTTGAAGCGCGAGAGTAGCGCGCCTGACAAGAGCAACAGGTGATCTTCATCAAGTCTGTGCGACATAAGCACACACCAGGTAAACGGGCTGACATTGGCAGTAAAAGACAGACAGTAAAAGATAGGCAATAAAAAGCCCTTAACGCCTTACGGCGTTAAGGGCTTAGGAAACAACTCGCTAGTGGTTAGAGCTCAACCAAGCCCTTGCTGGTAAATGAGCCGTTCTCTACGACCATTTCAACCACAACGCCGGGCACATCACCGTTCTCGTCAAACTCGTGGGAGCCAGAGGCGCCTTCGTAATTGATTTCGGTGCCTGCGGCAATCAGCTCCACCGCTTTTTCCCACTCTCCCGGTAAAATAATTTCACCCGGTGCGCTGGAGACGCTGCGCAACGCTTCGCTTAACCCTTCGCGCTCTGCGCTACCGTTTTGCTCAATGGCCAGCGCCACCAGGAAGGCAGCATCATATGCCTGGGCGGCAAACACTGCGCTGGGGTCGATACCGGCGGCTTCAGCCGCTTCATTGAAAATCTCGGTACCTGGCAAGTCGGGGCTGCCGGGGCGGGTAGCGATCATGCCGTCCAGCACGTCAGCGCCAATGGCGTTGATAAGGCTATCACCCACCATGCCGTCGGCACCCACGTACTGGGTAAACATACCGCTTTCATAGGCCTGACGCAGCACGGTTTGGCCAGAAGTATCGGCGTAAGCCAGCACCACAAGCGTTTCCGCACCGCTAACGGAGAGTGACCCTAGTTCAGAGCGGTAGTCCGCACGGTTATCTTCGTGGGCGAGATTTTCAGCTATCTCACCGCCGCCCTCTTCAAACGCAGCGCTAAACGCATCCGACAGGCCGCGGCCATAGTCGTTGTTAACGTAGGTGACGGCGACGAAGTCGATGCCTTTATCAAGCAGCAGCTTGGCCAGCATTTCCCCCTGGAAGGCATCGGAAGGCACTGTGCGGAAGACCAGATCATTGTCGTCCAATTCAGAGACCGCCGGCGCAGTAGACGCCGGGGAAACCATCAACACGCCGCCAGGAATTGCCGCGTTATTAGCCGCAGCAATCGTGGCGCCAGTGCAGAGTGCACCTACAATCGCCGTGACCTGCTCGGAGTTCACCATGCGATCGGCGGCGTTAGAGGCCGCCGAAGCATCGGAGCAGGTGGTATCTCCTGATGGCATCACCAGCGTTTGGCCGCCTAAAATACCGCCCTGCTCGTTCACCTGCGCCACCGCAAGCTGAGCACCTTCAAAAATCGGTGGCGTCAGGCTCTCAATACCGCCAGTAAAGCCGCCCAAGAAGCCAACTTTGACTTCCGCCTGGGCCATGCCCGTTAAGGCCAGTGATGAGGCCGCCACGGCGGTGGCTAATGCGCGCTTATTAATCATATTATTGGTCGCTCCCAGTATGTTAAGTGCCCCAACCGTCCAGCGTGGGACTCCTCTTAATCTGGAACCGCAACGCAAAAAACACAAGCAACGGTTTCTAACGCTAATTTACAATTTACTTAAAGCTAACGCCTGGGAAGCGCGTTTACCCTGCCACGTATCCCGTGCCTCCACTGATCAAGACGAACCCACGCATAGGAGCACCCCGCCATCAAGACAGCCCCCATCGCCACCAGTAGCTAACAGCAGCTGGGGTAACAGCGCCCAGTGTTAGTCATCGTCATGGTCAGCAAGCCGCTGCGCCTGCTGCTTACGCAGGCGATTTCGGCGGTAAAGCCTTACCAATGCGATAGCCAGCGCGGCGGCCACCATAATGGCAAGCACCCCCCCCTGCCAGGGGCGGGCGGCATCGCCCATCACCGTTTCCAAGGTAATAATCAGCATTAATCCCAGCGCTTGCGACCCAATGGCCAGCGCCCGCAGCATGTCAAAGGCGGGTTGCGGCATAGACATCTCCGTCATGTTTAACGTACATAATGTGGTTGACCAGTGTACCTGCTTAACGGGATAACCCTGAACGCGACAGGTCGCTACTGCCACCATCCAAACCCTAATACCGGCATGGCAAGCGCAAATACCGCTACACAGATAACCCCAACGGCGACCAGGCTCATCACTGCCCCGGCACGCAGCATATCAATCACTTGCACTTTACCACTGCCGAACACAACGGCATTGGGCGGCGTAGCGACCGGCAACATAAAGGCACAAGAGGCGGCCATGGCAACCGGTACGGTAAGGAGGAGTGGGCTTTGCTCCATACTGACCGTCAGCGCGGCTGCTAGCGGTATAATAGCCGCCGCGGTGGCGGTATTACTGGTCACGTGGCTCATCAGCATAACGGTGACGACCACCATGAAAATCATCGCCCAAATAGGCCAGCCTGCAAACATGGCCATCATGTTAGCCACCTCCTCGGCTAACCCTGAGCTTTCGATGGCGCTGCCCAGACTAAGCCCACCGCCCACCAGCAGTAACACGCTCCAGGGGAGGTTCTGCGCGCTTTTCCAGTCGAGTAAAAATTGGCGCTGTCTCCAGCGGGCCGGAATCACAAACAGCAGTAACGCGCCCATCACGGCAATACCGCCATCGCTGAGCGGCAAGCCGGTCAAGTTTTCCAGCACCGGACGCCCCATCCACGCCAACGCTACCAATGCAAATACGGCGGCAACGCGTTGCTCTGGACGGGTCATCCGGCCTAGGTCTTCTGACTGCTGCGACAGCACTGTAGCGATCCCCTCTAGCGGTGAACGCGGCACAGGATAAACCCAGCGTGTGAGCAGCCACCAGCCAGCCAGCAATAGCAGCGCCGCAGGCGGCACTCCGACGAGCATCCACTGGGCAAATCCGATCTCGATGCCGTAGTTATCTGCCATAAAGCCCGCTAGTAACGCGTTAGGAGGCGTACCAATCAGTGTCCCCATTCCACCAATATTGGCTGCCAAGGCAATACCCAACAGCAAACAAAGCTCCATGGGGCGCTGATCCAAAGCGCTGCCTTTGCGTTCAAGCAGCGTAAGAACCGACAAGCCAATCGGCACCATCAGCGCCGCTGTCGCGGTATTGCTTACCCACATGCTAAGGAGCGCTGTTGCCCCCATAAATCCGGCGACTAGATGGTCCGGGCGCTTGCCTGCCACGGTCAACACACCCAAGGCAATCCGTCGATGAAGGTTCCAGCGCTGTATCGCCTCCGCCAGCATAAAGCCGCCCAAAAAGAGAAATATCAGCGGGTTTGCGTAGGGGGCAGCCGCTGCATTCACATCGACCACGCCCAGCAGCGGTAATAGCGCTATGGGCAACAACGCGGTCACCGGCATCGGCACCGGCTCCAGAATCCACCATACCGCCATCCACGCCGTAAGGGCGACGACACGCCATGCAGCGACTGGCATGCCGTCGGGCGCGCCCAACACCAGCAATATCACCGCTAGCAGGGGGCCGCCCAGCAACCCTACGGTGATTTTGCGTCGCTGCCAGCGTAGGGCGTTAGTCGGCGCGTCCATGGTCGTTACCTCCTTAATAAAACGGCTCGCGTGAGCGTTTTTAACTCATCTCTATCGGCAAACCAAACCTCGGCAAACCACTGTACCTGCTGTTGTCGCAAGCGATTACGCCAGCCAAGTCTTGCTAGCGCAATGCCATGGTCTCAAATGGAATAATCAGCATTAAATATGGCGCTTACGGCCCGCTGGCCAATGCCCGAAGCATGTTAAAGGCGGCTTGCGGCATAGACATCTCCGTAATGTTTAACGTGCATGGTATGGTTCACCAGTCTACCTGCTTAATGGGAAAACCATGAACGCGATTGCCATCGGCCCACTCCTCATCTCACTGCCGCGGCTATATGCCATTGGCTGCGCGCTGCTGCTGCTGTTGGCCAGCCGCTATTTACTGGGCGTATCGGCGCGCCAGCACGGCCGCTGGTTCAATGGGCTGATGCTAGTGTGGCTAGTGGGCGCGCGGGCGGCCTACGTCGCGCTTAACTGGGAAAGTTTCAGCGCCGAGCCGCTAGACGCCTTAAAGCTGTGGCAACCCGGCTATCACGGTTTGGGCGGGTTACTCGCGGGATTACTCTGGACGGCCTGGTCGCTGCGCGCACACCTGCTGTCAATGATAGGCGCCCTAGCGATGCTCGTCGGCGCTTCTAGCCTGTGGCTGGTGGTGGTAACGCTCGCCCCCCTTGGCAATCAGTTTGCCGTTGAGGCGCTGCCGGATGTCACCCTAGAAGATGTCGACGGCAATCCGGTGCATTTGCCATCGCTGACTGAAAGCGGCGACCTGATTATCGTCAACCTATGGGCCACCTGGTGCCCGCCCTGCCTGCGGGAAATGCCGCTGCTGGAAGAAGCCGCCAAGCGTGACGATGTGAGCGTCGTTATCGCCAACCAGGGCGAGGATTTGCTGCCTATCGTGCGCTACCTGGATGAGCAGGGGCTAACATTTCGCTACGCGCTGCGCGACCCAAGCCAAACCTTAATGGCCCAGTTCCAGGCGCCTGGTTTGCCCACCACGGTGTTGTTTGATCGTCAGGGCAACACGCTGGATGTCCATGTGGGCGAGCTTACCCGTGCTCAATTAGCCGGCTGGTTGGAAGATTGACGCCAATAGACCTTAATCCCCCCGCTGCTTTGCGTTAGAATCCCCCGCCCTGTGTTGCCACCGGTGAATATTCCCGGTGGCATGCGCCCCCGTTTTGAAGACTTCCCTGAGGCATCATGAGCGATTTTTCTCCCGGCCAGCGCTGGATTAGTGACGGCGAGGCTGAGCTTGGACTCGGCACCGTGCTTAACTGCGACGCCCGTAGCGTTACCATTTTGTTCAGTGCCAGCCAGGAAACCCGTACCTACAACACGCGTCAGGCGCCGTTAACCCGCGTGATGTTCGGCAGCGGCGACCGCGTGCTCTCCGCCGATGGCTGGCAGATACTCGTGGATGACAGCAAAGAGTCTGGCGGTCTAATCACTTATATTGGCGAAGACAGCGAAGGTAATCTGCGCGAGCTACCAGAAGCCAAGCTGGCCGACACCATGCAGTTCGATCAGGCCCGGGACCGTTTATTGACCGGCCAAGTAGACCGCAACGACTGGTTCGATCTGCGCTTTCGTACCTTGCACCACTACCAGCGCATCGAACAGCACAGCGCCCTTGGCTTTGCCGGGCCACGTATCGACTTGATTCCTCACCAGCTCTATATCGCTGATGAAGTCGCTGGCCGTCACGCGCCGCGGGTGCTGCTGGCCGATGAAGTCGGGCTGGGTAAAACCATCGAAGCCGGCCTGATTCTGCACCGCCTGCTGCTCACTGGCCGCATAGAACGGGCGCTGATTCTGGTGCCAGATAGCCTAACCCACCAGTGGCTGGTCGAGCTTTTACGCCGCTTTTCGCTCAACGTTAGCCTGCTCGATGAGCAACAAAGCCAAGCCCACGGCAGCGCTAATCCGTTTGAGAGCGCCCAGATAGTGCTGGCTAGCCAAGGCTGGCTGTTTGCCAACATTCACCGCCAGGACCAGGCGCTGGCCAGCCGTTTTGACCTACTGATCGTGGATGAAGCCCACCACCTGGACTGGAACAGCGAGGGCAGCGGCCCGGGTTACCAGTGCGTTGAACAGCTCGCCGCCGAGATTCCCGGCCTGCTACTGCTCACCGCCACGCCAGAACAAATGGGCGTTGAGAGCCACTTTGCCCGCCTGCGTTTGCTGGATGCCGAGCGCTACCACGATATCGAGCGCTTCAAAGACGAAGAGCGTCACTACATTGGCGTGGCCAGCGCCATTGATGCTCTGGATGAGTTGCCCAGCGCCACGCAAGCGCGCAGCCGCGTAGAAGCCGTCGCGGATGACCGCGACAGCCAAGCCCTGCTAGCGACCCTATGTAACCCAGAAGCCAGTGCCGAGCAGCAGGATGCCGCCCGCGCCCAGCTGCGCGACGCGCTGCTTGACCGCCACGGCACGGGCCGGGTGATGTTCCGCAATAGCCGTCGCCATGTGGGAGGCTTCCCCGAACGCCGCATGCACCTTGAAGCGCTTGAGCTGCCCTCCGCCTATCGCCGGGTAGTGCGCCGCCTTGAGCGCGATGAGGATTATCTGGATGAACTGCTGATCGAAACCGGCATGGACCATCCCGATGTGCTGATCTACCCAGACGCCATGTACCGGGAATTAAGCAACGACCCGCTGAACAGCGAGCCCTGGTGGCACATTGATCCCCGCGTCAATTGGCTGCTTGAGAAGCTCAGCGACGATAGCGAAGCGGGCTTTGCCAACGATAAAGTACTGGTGATTGCCCACCACCGCGAAACGGCAGAAGGGCTTGCCGAGGCGCTGCGCGTACTCGGTGGCTACCAGGCCCCCGTCTTCCACGAAGGCTTATCGCTGGTGGAGCGCGACCGTGCCGCAGCAGCATTTGCCGATGAAGAGGAGGGCTGCCAAGTGCTGGTGTGCTCGGAGATTGGCTCCGAAGGGCGCAATTTCCAGTTCTGCCGACACTTGGTAATGTTTGATATGCCCCAGCACCCCGACCAGCTGGAGCAGCGCATTGGCCGCTTAGACCGAATTGGCCAGCGCCATGCCATCGAGCTGCACGTACCTACGTTTACCGGCAGCCCCGGTGAACGGCTGCTGCGCTGGTACCACGAAGGCATGGACGCGTTCAGCGCACCCCACGGCATTGGTAGCGAGCTATTTGATGCGTTTGGCGATGCCCTTGCCGACGCCCTGCTTGACGATGAAATGCTCGATGAAATCATCGAAGAGACGCGGCAAATGTTCACCGCCAAACTGGCCGAACGTGACGCCGGTCGCAACCGCCTGCTGGAGCTAAATGCCTGTCGCCCTGCCCGCGCCAAGCAGGTGAGTGATGCGGTGCGCGAGCTTGATGAAGACCCTGCACTGCCCAAGTTTGTGGAGCGGGCGCTGGATATTTTTGGCGTCGACAGCCAAGAGATTGGCAACGGCCTGCTCTACCTTCAGCCTAGCCAGCACATGCTGGATGGCTTGCCGGGGTTAGTAAAAGGTGAAGAAGGCTTCTCGGCGACCTACAGCCGCGCCCTGGCACTGGCCCGAGACGACGTACAGCGGCTCTCCTGGGAGCACCCACTACTGCGCGAAATGATGGAGCGCATATTAGATGGCACCATGGGCAATACCGCGCTGGCGCTGCTGCGCCACCCGGCGATCCCAAGCGGTCGATTAATGGCCGAGCTGGTGTTCCGCACCCACTGTCCGGCACCCAAATCGCTGCACCTTAACCGCTTCTTACCACCCACGGCGATTCGGGTACTGCTGGACGAATCAGGCGCCAATCTGACCAGCAAAATCTCCTTCACCGGGCTGGGTAAAAACCTCCAGAAGGTGAATAAATCGCTGGCGCGGGATCTAATCAAGAGCCGCCATGACCAGCTGCGCGACCTGTTGATTCAGGGTGAGGGCGAAGCCGAACGGGAGCTGCCTAGCATCATAGAAGCGGCTGAAATCCGCATGCGCGCTAAGCTGGACAGTGAGCTTGCCCGCTTAACCGCCTTGGCGGAGCACAACCCAGCGGTGCGCACCGAGGAGCTTGAGGCGTTGAAACAGGAGCGCCAAGCGTTGAGCGACGCAATTGAGAACACCCGCCTGCGGCTGGACTCCGTGCGGGTTGTCATCACCGTTGACCCCAATGCCTAACGCCTCCTTAAACAGCCTGCGGTTAGAAGATAGCGGCTAACGCTTTGTCGAGGGTCGGATACTGGAAGGTAAAGCCGGCCTCGACCAGGCGCGTGGGGCGCATATCAGCACCGGTAAGCAGCAGCTGCGACATCTCACCAAAACCTGCTTTAAGCACAAAGGCAGGCACCGGAAAAATGGCGGGGCGATGCAGCTGCTTAGCCAGCGTTTGGGTAAACGCCGCGTTCGTCACCGGGTGCGGTGCGCTACCGTTGAAGGCCCCAGAGAGCGCCGACTCATTCAGCAGGAAGATAATCGCCGCGACCAAGTCATCGCGGTGAATCCACGGCATAAACTGCTTGCCATCACCAAAGCGGCCCCCCAACCCCAGCTTAAACGGGGGCACCATTTTCTGAAGCGTGCCGCCGCCAGCATCCAGCACCAGGCCAATGCGCAGTAGCGCTAAGCGAACGCCAAGCGCCTCCACGGGCTTCGCCGCCGCTTCCCACTGCTCGCAAAGCCGATGGGCAAACTCGTCATTTGGCGGCGTTGCTTCATCCACCACCTTACTACCCTGGTCACCGTAATAGCCCATCGCCGAGCCGCTCACCATCACCTTGGGCAGTGGCTGGCCGTTGGCTTGCAACTGCTCGCAGAGCATCACCAATTGCGCTGTACTCTCCACCCGCGAACGAATCAACTCGTTCTTTTGACTGTCGCTCCAGCGTTTGGCAGCAATCGACTCACCCGCTAGGTTGACCAACGCATCCGGTGGCGTATCCACAAACGCCTGAGCGCTATCGCGGATATCGCAGGTCGCCGGCAGCCGGTCCCGTACTTTATGAGGCGCGCGGGATACCACTTGAACGTCGTGGCCTAGCGCTACAAGCTGCTCGGATAGTCGTTGACCAACAAAGCCGCTGCCTCCAGTTATTAGTACCCGCATCGTGTCGCTCCTGTGGATGAAAGGAAGTAAGCGCCGCCTGGCGTAACACTGGTTAAGCGCACAAACTTATTGTACGATATTTATACACAAGTGCTACAATCAAATACTTAAAAGATTTTAAGCGTTCAGCAGGCGTTAGCTCATTATTCTTTATCGCTTTATTCATTTTTAGCGCTGCGAGGTTTTATGGCTGCATCACCGTCGCTTCTTACTCTTTCAGCGCCTTGCGCTGTGGCCGTTATTGGCGCAGGCGTATCGGGACTTGCCTGCGCCCATGAACTGGCAAAAAAGGGCCTTAGCGTCTCACTATTCGATAAGGCGCGCGGCCCCGGCGGCCGTATGTCTAGCAAGCGACGGCCTCAGGCAACGCTCGATTTGGGTGCCCAAGCCTTTACCGTTCGTGACCCGCGTTTTGCGCAAGCGGTAAAAGAGTGGCAGCTTGCTGGCTGCGCAGCGCTTTGGCCTGCTAACCGTTATCAGGCTAGCTCAAGCGGTTGGCAAACGCATAACGATGATCAGCTGCGCTACGCCGGGGCTCCTCGGATGAGTGCCATTACCCGCCATATGGCGGAAGCACTCTCTTCACTGCCCCATACCACGCTGGCCTTTGAAACCCCAATTGCAGCCTTTGAAAAAACATCGGACGGCTGGCAGCTCATCGATCAGCACGGCGCCACCTACGGCCCGTTCGCGGCAGTGGTCGTCAGCGCACCACCGCCCCAGGCTTATGCGCTCGTCGCCGACTGGGACGACGCCCTGGCAGCGGCCTGCAAAGACAAACCACAGCGCGGCTGCTGGGCAGGCTGGGCCATTTTCGCCTCTCCCCTCCCGCCTATTGAAGGTGTCGTACCTAACTGGCACACCGTAGAGACAGGTCACGAAGCGCTGCGCTTGGCGACACGCAATAGCAGCAAACCTGGCCGTGAACAGCAGCCAGAGAGCATAAGCCTGCTGGCGCAATTGGCGTGGAGCGATACAAATATTGAATTGGCAAGTGATGTCGCGGCCCAGCAACTGCTCTCGGCTTTTACGGCGCTCTTTCCAAATGGTACGGCGTTGCCTGAACTGATTGACTTAGGCGCCCACCGCTGGCGGTATGCCCAGCCCGCAGAGGCTGGCCAGCAATCATACTTATACAGCGAGCAGGGCTTAGCGCTCTGCGGCGACAGCTTTCGCGGCAGTCGTGTAGAGGATGCTTGGCTTTCTGGTTTTGAGTTAGCCCACGCACTATTAGCCCGGTCGGTTCAATAGTGCAAGGCCAGCATACTCATCAGTAAGCACAGCAAAGGTTGTACCTACTAGCTACAAGTTGTACAAAGGGGCCTATAATAGCGTGCAACTATTTAATCGATTACTCGCTATCCGATTTTGTGACAAGACGCTCTATCCGCGTTATGACCTTGTTACGGCAATTATAGACAGACCCCTGCGGCACCGGCTGCAGGCAACCAAGAGGCAATGGCGCCCATGAGCAACAAGGCGACCCACCCACCCGATACCCCTCTCTATCCGATACGGGAAGTCTCCCGTTTAACGGGTGTGAACTCGGTCACCCTTCGTGCCTGGGAGCGACGCTATGGTTTAATTCGACCGCAACGCACCCCCAAAGGCCATCGGCTTTATGCCCAAGACGATATAACCCGTATCGAGCGCATTCTGCAGTGGCTCAACCGTGGGGTACCCGTCAGCCAGGTCGTGGATTTGCTTGACCAGCCGGAAGCGGTGGAAACACCCGCACCGGCAGCAGGCGACTGGACCAGCCAGCGTCAACAGCTCCAGTCAGTCATTGAAGCGGTTGACTTGCCCAAACTAGAAGCGCTGTATTACCAAAGCTTGGCACTCTACCCACTTAGCGTGGCCATTAATGAGCTATGGCAGCCGGTTATTCTGTCCTTGGAAGCAAAATGGGCATCACAGCCCGATGATCTTGTGCGCCGCACCTTTGAAGCCTTTTTGCGCAGCCAGGTCGGTATTCGGCTCCACTATGCCAACCAGGCTACTCGCGGGCCGCTGATTCTGCTCAGCGCTATGCCTGACGATCCAGGCCCGCTGTGGGTATTAATGTGCGCGCTGATGGCCAGCGAACAGGGCTACCGCGTACAGCTGCTTGATCATTCTCTGGCGCTGGCCGACCTTCCCCAAGCGGTGGCTCGGCTTCACTCCTCCATGGTGCTGCTCTCCAGCGGCCAGCGGGAAAGCGATGACTATATTCGCCGGGCGCTGCCACAGGCGGCTCAATCATTGAATGTGCCCATTGGCGTATGCGGTGAAGTCGCGAGGTTAAGGGAGGGTGAATTAAACGACGGCCCTGTTCACATGCTAGGGGATGATCTACCCCAAGCGATCGCACGGCTGCGCCCGCTACTGCGTGAATCTGGCATTCTTTAAGCGGCGGTGTTAAGTCGCTGAAGTATTTGTAACGTCGCATTAATAATATGGCCGCTTACCCGACAGGGCAGCGGCCAATTTTTTAGCGCAATTTTGAGCCCTTTGCAGGAGCCGCTATGAACGTACAGCTAGTATGGTTGCGCAGCGATCTGCGTATTCACGACAACTCAGCGCTCGCGGCTGCCGCGGCCAAGGGGCCGGTTGTCGCCGTTTTTTTGCGCAGCGTTAAGCAGTGGCAATCCCACGGCCATGGCGCTAATAAAATCGACTTCTGGGCGCGCGGCGTGGCGGCTATCAAAGCGTCGCTTAACGGGCTTAATATTCCCTTACTGCACCGCGATATTGGCGCGTACGAAGAGGCTCCACAGGTACTGCTGGATATTGCTCGCGAGCATAACGTAGACCAGCTCCACTTCAACATTGAGTACCCGTTTAACGAGCAGCATCGCGATCAGGCCGTTAGAGAGGCCTTCAAGCAGCACGGAATTAACGTTCAAGCGCACCACGACGGGATTGCCTTCGCCCCCGGCAGCCTATTAACCGGCAAAGGCGATTATTACGGCGTTTTCACCCCATTTTCCAAAGCTTGGCACAAGCAGATTACCGCCGAGCAGCTAGCGCTCCGCGACACCCCTAACGTGCAGACGCCATTAGCCATCGAAAGCGACCCGCTACCCGAGCGACCAACGCTTGATGACGAACCAGTGGATGCGCGCTTGTGGCCAGCTGGCGAAAGCGCCGCCAGCGATAACCTAGAGCGCTTTTTACGTTTTCGTGGCCGTCACTATAAGGCCCAACGCGACCTGCCCAAGGTACACGGCACCAGCGAGCTTTCACCCTACCTAGCGCTGGGTATGCTCTCCTATCGTCAATGCTTACAAGCGGTGATGAGCGAAAACGGCGGCCATTTGGCCGATGGCGATGCGGGCCTAACCACCTGGGTGAGTGAACTTATTTGGCGGGAGTTCTATCAGCACGTGGTGGTGGGATTTCCCCAAGTGTGCCGCTACCAGCCGTTCCAAGCGCATACGCAGCAGCTACAGTGGCGTGATGACGACGAGGACTTTAAGGCGTGGTGCGAAGGGCGTACCGGCTACCCGCTGGTAGATGCCGCCATGCGCCAGCTAGTGGCAACCGGCTGGATGCATAATCGGCTAAGGATGGTCACCGCAATGTTCTTGAGCAAGCATTTGCTGATCGACTGGCGCCGTGGTGAAGCATTTTTTATGCGCCACTTAGTCGATGGTGAGTTCTGCGCCAATAACGGCGGCTGGCAGTGGGCGGCCTCTACTGGTACCGATGCAGCGCCTTATTTCCGCATTTTTAACCCCACCACACAGTCAACCCGCTTTGACGCAGAGGGGGAGTTTATCGCCCACTGGCTACCAGCGCTGGAAAGCTTGCCAGCGAAAGCGCGCCACGCTCCACCACGCGATATGCTTACTCAGTTGGACTACCCAGCGCCTATCGTTGACCACAAAGCCGCCCGTCAGCGTGCGCTGGACGCTTTTAAAGCGCTCTCTAAATAGCGGCTGAGCCTCTGTGCCACAGGAAAGGAGAACCCCATGCCTAACGAGCAAGCCGTGGCACGTTTCTGTGCCTTTTTTAACAAACTAGACAAAACGTGTACAGAAAAGCTATACGAGGTATATACTGAGGAAGTTGTCTTCAACGATCCGCTGCATCACATTAAGGGGCGTGAGGCGCTATCCCGCTATTTCGCCACGATGTACGAGAACGTTGAGCGCTGCCAATTTACTTATCACACGCAGCAACAACAGGGTAATCAGGCGTTTGTAACGTGGACCATGGAGTTCGTGCACCCACGTTTAGCCCGTGGCAAACCGGTTCGTGTAGCGGGGTGTAGCGCCTTAACGTTTGCTGATGACGGGCGAGTCACCCAGCACCGCGACTATTTTGACGCCGGGGCAATGCTCTATGAGCACTTGCCACTCATGGGACAGGTCATACGATGGCTGAAACATCGCCTTAATTAACATCCCTTTTGCTTAAGCACACACCTTTCGTGCCAGCAGGGAGCACCAGGAGAGGCACGATGAGCACATGGAAAACGCCCCAGCGTATCTGGCTGACCGGCGCCACCTCCGGCATCGGCGAGGCATTGGCCAAAAAGCTCATCGCTCAGGGTCACCAAGTCGTTCTCAGCGCGCGTAGTCAAGAAGCGCTTAATGCGCTATGTGACGGCCATGGCAATGCTTACTCGCTGCCGCTTGATATAAGTGATCGGCAGGCTGTCCTTGACGCTGGCGAACAGATTCGACAATGGCTAGGTGCGCTGGATATCGCACTATTTAACGCCGGCACCTGTGAATATCTCAATGCGCAGCATTTTGATATGGCGCTCGTGGAGCGTGTGTTCACGCCAAATGTGTTTGGCACGCTATATGGCGTGGAAGCTGCACTGCCGCTATTACGGGCAGCGCGGAAAGAGGGCAAGCCTGCACGGCTAGCCGCCACCTCAAGCGCGTCAGCGTATTTACCGCTGCCCCGAGCAGAGGCGTACGGCGCCTCTAAAGCGGCGGTTAGTTATTTTTTAGAATCTTTGCGCTTGGATCTCGACCAAGAAGGTATTGATGTCAGCTTGATACATCCAGGTTTCGTTAAAACGCCGCTTACCGATCGCAACGACTTCCCGATGCCCATGCAAGTCTCCGCCGATGAAGCGGCCGATGCGATCATTGCAGGCCTTGTTAAGGGGCGGCTGGATATTCATTTTCCCCGGCGCTTTACCTACATCGTCAAATTTTTGGGCATTTTACCCCCCGCAATACGGCGCTATATCGGCCTTCGCATGACGCGCCGCCAAGAGGAACAGCAATGAGCGGCACAGCATCCCAGCGCATCGCCATTATTGGCAGCGGCATCAGCGGTATGGCGGCAGGCTGGTATTTATCCGCCCAACACGAAGTGACCCTGTTTGAAGCCGATAATCGTTTAGGCGGCCATACGGCCACTATGGACGTTGAAGTCGACGGCAAGCCTTACGCCATCGACACCGGCTTTATCGTCTTTAACGACTGGACCTACCCTCACTTTCAGCGCCTGCTGGAAACGCTCGGCGTGCCAAGCCAGGCCACCGAGATGAGTTTCTCAGTGCATGAGACTGATGTCGACTTTGAGTACAACGGTCATACGCTGGGCTCGCTGTTTGCCCAGCGCCGTAACCTGCTGCGCCCGGCGTTTTATCGCCTGCTCAGGGATATTTTACGCTTTAACAAACAGGCCACCGCTGATTTAGAGAGCCAGCGCCTGTCTAGCGAAATGACGCTAGGCGAGTACCTGGATAAAAACGGCTACGGTTACGCCTTTCAGCGACGTTACCTGCTCCCGATGGGTGCCGCGATTTGGTCGGCAAGCATTGGTGACCTGCGCGCGTTCCCGCTGGCCTTTTTTGTACGCTTTTTCCGTAATCACGGACTACTGTCGGTCAACCATCGCCCACAGTGGTACACCTTGGTCGGCGGCTCTAAGCGCTATATACCGAACCTCACGGCCCCGTATGCCTCGCGTATTCACCTAAACACCCCGGTAACGCGTATTACCCGTTCCGATACGGGCGTTATGATTACCACCGCCCAAGGTACCCAGCACTTTGACCAAGTGGTGCTGGCCTGCCACGCCGACCAAGCGCTGGCCATGCTGGGCGACCCGACGCCCGCAGAGCGCGACATTCTCGGCGCCATGCCCTACCAGGATAATGAAGTGGTACTGCACACCGACACGGCACTGCTCCCCCGTCGGCAGCGGGCATGGGCCAGCTGGAACTATCGGCTGGATGGCCGCGGGGCTGAAGAGCGTGTTTCAGTTACCTACAACATGAATATCCTGCAACGCCTGGAGAGTGACACGACGTTCTGCGTTACGCTTAATGATTCTGCGAGTATCGACCCCGGCAAAGTATTGGGGCGCTATACCTATGCCCACCCCCAGTTCACCTTGGCAGGTCAAGCAGCCCAGCAGCGCCACTCAGACATCTCATCGCCCGCCAGGCGCACCCACTTCTGCGGTGCTTACTGGCGCAATGGCTTTCACGAAGATGGCGTATGGAGCGCACTTAGGGTTGCCCAAGCGCTGGGCTGTGATGAAGCCGCCACAGCGCTGGAAAGCCCCAGCGCGCTTCCTGCCCAGGAGCTAATGCCCAACAACAGCGTTGGGGAGGGGCTGGGATGATTACTGCGCCCCGCTCGCGCATTTATCGCGGCACGCTGCGCCACCGGCGCTTTACGCCCCAACACCACGCCTTTAACTATCACGTATGGATGGCGTGGCTTGACCTCGAAGAGCTGCCAACGCTGTTCGACAAGGTACCGGGCTTTAGCGCTCGCGGCCCAGCCCTGGCGCGTTTTCGTCGTGAGGATTATCTAGCGCCCACCGACCGTCCTTTGCGTACCGCTGTTCGCGAAGAGCTAACCCGTCAACTGGGCAGCGCGCCGGACGGTCGGATTTTTGTGCTTACCCAGCTGCGCACGTTAGGCAGCGTATTCAACCCTATTTCGGTTTACTACGCCTACGACCACGCGGGCAGATTAGCGGCGGTGCTTGGGGAAGTCACCAACATGCCCTGGCGTGAGCGCACGTGCTACGCCTGCAGCGTCGAGCCTTCACGGCATAGCCACCAGGCACACTTTCAAAAAGCGATGCACGTATCACCGTTTAACCCGATGGAAATGGACTACCGCTGGAAGTTTAACCGCCCCGGCGAAAAGCTCTACCTGCACATGGAAAACTGGCAAGACGGAGCACGTCACTTTGACGCCACGTTGATGTTAGACGCGGCACCCGCCACCCGTCGGGTACTACTCGCAACGCTGGCACGGCAGCCCTTCATGAGTATAAAAACAGTCGCGGGAATCCATTTTGAAGCGCTACGCCTATGGCTTAAGCGCATCCCCGTTTATAACCACCCCAAGCGCAAGGAGACTTCAAAATGACGACCCTGCGTACCACGCCCCCGACTAGCAAAACGGCTCGTCAGGACCGCTTTACTCGCTGGCTTAAGCCTCGCTTAATGGCCCAGCTGAACGCCTTTCGGGGCGGTCGGATTACGCTGATTGAGGGCGAACAGTGCCACCATCTTGGGCAGGAAGGGCCGCTGCAGGTCACCGTGGTTATTCGCCACTCCCGCGCCTGGAAGCGCCTCGCCTTTGGCGGCACGGTAGGCGCTGCGGAATCCTACATGGATGGCGACTGGGATGCCGATGATCTCGTCGCTCTGGTACGCCTATTTGCCGCCAACTTGGAACAAGTGAACGGTAAAATGGAAAACGGCAGCGCTCGCATAGCACGCTGGCTGTTAGGGTTCGCCTACCGTTTCCAGCGCAATAGCGTTACGGGATCTAAACGCAATATTTCGGCGCACTACGACATTGGCAACGACCTGTTCGCCACATTCTTAGACCAGCGCCACTGGATGTACTCCAGCGCCGTGTTCCCTTATCCGGAAGCCAGCCTGGAAGAAGCCTCCACCTATAAGCTCGATATCATGCTGGAAAAGCTTGATGTTCAGCCCGAGCATCACCTGTTAGAAATTGGCACTGGCTGGGGCGGGCTTGCCATCCACGCGGCGAAAACCCGCGGTTGTCGGGTCACCACCACAACGATTTCTGACGAGCAGTATGCCCACACTGCCCAACGCATTAAAGAAGAGGGGCTAGAAGCGCAAATCACGCTACTCAAACAGGATTACCGAGCCTTAGAGGGGCGCTATGACCGGCTGATCTCGGTGGAAATGATCGAAGCCGTCGGCCACCAATACCTCAACACCTACCTGGAAAAAGTCGACAGCCTGCTGACCGACGATGGCCAAGCCATGCTCCAGGCGATCACGATTCGTGATCAACGCTTTGAAGAAGCCAAGCGGGAAATGGACTTTATCAAACGCTACATTTTCCCCGGCGGCTTTCTACCTTCGCACCACGCGATGCTCGCCAGCGTAACGCGCAAAACCTCACTTAACGTGGTCGCATTAGACGAAATTGGTCAGCACTATGCCCGCACGCTGCGCGAGTGGCGACATCGCTTTGAGGCCAGCCTTGAACAGGTGCGCCAGCAGGGCTACGACGAGCGTTTCATCCGCATGTGGCGCTACTACCTATGCTACTGCGAGGGAGGCTTTATCGAGCGCTCCATTGGCACCTGTCACCTATTGTTAGCCAAGCCTGCCGCCAAGCCAGTACCGCTTATGGGTGCGCTGTAAGTGGCCACACAGCGCTGGCGCGACCTACTGTTCAACGCGCTGCGCTTTGAGGCTGGCTGGCTGTTATGCGTGGTAGGGGGCTCTTGGGTGGCAGCCTTCGCTGGCGCTGGATTATTAGGCTGGCATTTCTGGCGCTGCGCCAAGCCCGGCGAATGGCGTTTTATTGGCACTCTTGCCCTGTTAGGGCTAGCTATTGACGGTGGCTTGCACTTAGCGGGAGGGTTTGATTTTAGCGGACATGCACTAGTAGCAGGCTTACTGCCGCTGTGGCTGTGGATGCTATGGCCGCTGTTTGCCACGCTGGCATTTCACTCCCTTGCCTGGCTATGGCGCTACCCGCTGATTGCCGCTGCCTGCGGCGCCATCAGCGGGCCGCTCTCTTACCTAGGGGGCGCTGCAATTGCCAACGTGGGGCTAGCCCCTTGGCTACTGCCTGCCCAAGCGGTTATCTGGGCGGCCCTGTGTTTTGGGATTAGCCGCTATGCAATCCGCCGCACATCTGACTTTTCTAGCGCCTAGTTTTTTAGCACTTAGCTCGAACGGGGCTTTTTCAGTTAACGCCGACGGCGAGTGGCAGCGGTGCCCAGCGCTGCTCTAACTCGTCAGCGGGTAGCGGCCGTGCAAAATAGAAACCTTGAACCTGAGTACAGCCAGCATCAACTAAAAACTCGCACTGCTCTTTAGTTTCAACGCCTTCAGCTACCACCTCAAGGCCCATCCCTTCAGCCATGGCAAGTACCGCCGTGACAATGGCTGCATCGGCCTGGTCGTTGGGTAATTCGCGAATAAACGCCCGATCCAGCTTAATTTTATCCACCGGCAAGCGCTTTAAGTAGCCAAGCGATGAGTAGCCGGTGCCAAAATCATCAATCGCAATGGCATAACCCAACCCGCGCAAGGTTTGTAACCGTGGCCCCATATCTCCCGCCCGTTCGTCCAGCAGTACCGATTCGGTCAGTTCCAGGCCAATTTGCGCAGGCTGAAGCCGGTAGCGCTCTAAACAAGTGGCCAGCTGGGTTTCCAAATCACCTTGAAAGAGCTGGAGCGCCGAAATATTGATCCATACGGTAATTTTCGGCATGCCACTATGTTGCCAGTGCGCCTGTTGAGCACAGGCTTTTTCGATCACCCAGCTACCAAGCTCAGCCATTAAACCGTGACGCTCAGCGAGGGGAATAAACTCTCCTGGTGAGATCATCCCATCTTTAGGATGCCGCCAACGGAGCAGCGCTTCCATGCCAATTAACGCACCACTGCCAGGGTGGTGTTGGGTTTGATAGTGCAGCTCCAACTGGTCGCCTGACACCAGCGCCGCCCGTAAATCGCTGACTAGGGCAAGCTGAGGGTTATCCTGTTTATCCAGTGCGGGACGAAACCGCTGGCTATTATTGCGACCTAGCCGCTTGGCGCTATATAACGCGGACTCTAAACGCTGAAACAGCACGGCGGAGTCGCGGCCATCTTCGGGCGCTCGACAGGTACCAAATGTAAGCCCTAAGCGCAGCGACTGTTCGTTAATTTCAAACGGGCGGCACATATGGTCACGCAGGTTGGCTACCCACTTATCGTGATCGTCAAACGTGGTAGTACGGATCACCATAAACTCATCGCCCCCTAACCTGCCCACCACGCTTCCCGCCATATAGCTTGCTAGCCGTTGGCCAAAACGTGCTAGCAAGCGGTCGCCCTGATCAACTCCCAGACTGTCATTAATTGATTTAAGCCCGTCGATATCGATCAGCACCATATCTAGGCTCTCTCCTGCACGTAAACCACGCAGCCGCGATGACATTAATTCATGCAAACGGCGTCGGTTTGGCAACCCAGTAAGCGGGTCTTCATAGCCAATACGCCGCAGGTCATGCTCGCGGGCTTTTTGTGCGGAAATATCGGTAAATAGGTTAATAAAATGAGTGACATTGCCGCGCTTATCGGTAATCGCTCTGACTTTCAACCACTCTGGATACTCATCGCCGTGTTTACGGCGATTCCACATTTCGCCCTCCCAGCGGCCAGTGGCCTTTAAAGTACTCCAAAAGGCTTGATAAAAGGCTTTGTCGTGACGTGGCGCGGCTAAGGTTTCGAGCTTACGGCCAATCATTTCCTGGCTTTCGTAGCCGGTAATGTCGGTAAATGCAGGGTTGACGGCAATAACGCGATTCTCCGCATCGCTAATCACCATCGCATCGCTTGCCAACCCCATGGCATCTTGAGCTAGGCGCAGGCGCAAACGCTGCTGACGCACTTGGCTCCAAGCATCCCATAAGCCCAACGCCACTAAGCATGCCGCGACGATACGCAGCGCAGCATCGGGGATCCACACACAGGCAGGCAGAGCCACCAGCGCTATCCACATCAGCGGTCGATTAAGAGAAACAGGCAGCCACATGAAAATTAATCGCTTCCTAATTAATGATCGAAATAGGAGATGAGTAGCAGGCACGCTCACCTTGCCGCTCAGTAAAACGTGCGTGTTGTATATTACGTCAACAGGACGTTTATTGTGCAAATTCGATAATTATGAAATAAAACATCTTGTTATTGGTTATCGGCCGCTAAACAAAAAGCTGTAGAAATACACGATAAGTTGCCTACGGCGTGCATTCAGCGGTTTCGAGAAGTAGACTAGGCTTAACAACCATTTTGATACTCGGAACGATTCAGTGACCAAGCAACATTCCTTTGATCGCGAAGAACTGCTGGCCTGCTCGCGGGGCGAGCTCTTTGGCCCCGGAAATGCACAGCTTCCGGCTCCTAACATGTTGATGCTTGATCGCATCTCGCACATCCATAAAGAAGGCGGTGAGCATGGCAAGGGCGAGCTGATTGCAGAGCTGGATATCACACCTGACCTGTGGTTTTTTGACTGCCACTTTCCAGGCGACCCTGTGATGCCTGGCTGTTTGGGTTTGGACGCCATGTGGCAGCTCGTAGGCTTCTATCTGGGCTGGCTTGGCCACCCCGGCCGTGGCCGTGCGCTTGGCTGCGGCGATGTCAAATTCAGCGGCCAAATTCTACCCGACGCGAAAAAAGTGACGTATCACATTAATGTGAAGCGCATTATTACCCGTCGGCTTATTCTAGGCATCGCCGACGGCACCGTGTCCGTTGACGGACGCGATATTTACCAGGCTAATGACCTGCGCGTTGGCCTATTCACCTCCACTGCGAATTTCTAACAGGAGGCTCCCATGCGACGAGTGGTAGTCACCGGCCTTGGCATCGTGTCGTGTTTAGGCAACGACCAGCAACAGGTCTTAGACGCGCTCAAAAGCGGGCGCAGCGGTATTCGTTTCAAGGAAGAGTACGCCGAACGCGGCTTTCGTAGCCATGTAGCGGGTAGCGTCGACATCGACCTTGATACTCTTATTGACCGCAAACTGCGCCGCTTTATGGGCGATGCAGCAGCTTATGCGTATGTTTCCATGGCCCAGGCCATTGAAGATGCAGGGCTAACAGAAGAGCAGGTCTCCAACGAGCGTACCGGGCTTATTGCCGGGTCTGGCGGTGCTTCTAGCGCCAACCAGGTGGAAGCTGCTGATGTTATGCGCGAAAAAGGCCTACGCCGCGTAGGGCCTTACCGCGTTACCCGCACCATGGGCAGCACGGTATCCGCTTGCTTGGCAACGCCGTTTAAAATTAAGGGCGTTAATTACTCGATCTCTTCCGCCTGTGCGACTTCTGCCCACTGTATCGGCAGCGCCATGGAACAAATCCAGCTGGGCAAGCAGGACGTGGTGTTTGCAGGTGGTGGCGAAGAAGAGCACTGGACACTCTCCTGCTTATTCGACGCTATGGGTGCTCTTTCCACCCAATACAACGATACCCCGGAGAAGGCCTCGCGCCCTTATGACCAGGCTCGCGATGGCTTCGTCATTGCAGGCGGCGGCGGCATGCTAGTGCTTGAGGAGTTAGAGCACGCCAAAGCGCGTGGCGCCAAAATTTACGGCGAGCTGGTGGGCTATGGCGCGACGTCCGACGGACACGACATGGTAGCACCGTCTGGCGAAGGCGCTATGCGCTGTATGCGCCAGGCGATGGCAACCGTATCGGGTGATATTGATTACATCAATACCCACGGCACCTCAACGCCCGTTGGCGATGTAGCCGAGCTCAAAGCAATCCGCGAGGTGTTTGGCAATTCAACCCCCGCCATGAGCTCAACAAAATCACTCACTGGGCACTCGCTAGGGGCTACGGGCGTCCAGGAAGCGATTTACTCGCTACTGATGATGCAGCATAGCTTTGTTGCCGCCTCTGCCAATATTGAGCACCTAGATGAGCAGGCTGACGGCTTTGATATCGTGACCCAGCTTCGTGATGACGTAACCATTGAGCGCGTGCTTTCCAACAGCTTCGGTTTTGGCGGCACCAACGCTTGCTTGGTTTTCCAGCGCTTTAACGATTGATATAAGCAAGATGCGTCAGTCGACGCATAAACAAAACAGTAACGGCGCCATGAGGCGCCGTTACTGTTTTTACCCGCTAGATGATGAAAAGCAGCGAGGTGAACTAAGCTAACGGGAAGTGGGCCTTGGCACGTCAGAAATCTCCTGCAGCTGCCCTTCAATCCACGCCTCTACGTCCACCAGCACCTCGTCGGGGGTGCGCCCTGCCGTTTCAATCGGTTTACCAATTCGCACCCGCAGCACCCCTGGCTGCTTCACCCAGTTACGCCCCGGCCAACGTTCGCCGGCGTTATGCGCCACCGGCAACACCGGCACTCCCGCGCGACACGCCACTACGCTACCGCTTTTGTTATAGCGCCTGCGGATACCAGGATCAACGCGCGTGCCTTCCGGAAAAATCAGCACCGAAAGTCCAGTACCTAAACGCGCTACGCCTTGGGTCAGCACCTGTTTCATGGCTCTAGCGGGCTTTGATCGGTCTAAACTAATGGGCCGCAGCAACCTTAACCCCCAACCAAACACGGGTATTTTCAATAGTTCCTGCTTAAGCACCGTGCACACCGGCGGCTTCATCACCTGCAGAAATACCGTTTCCCACTCACACTGGTGATTAGCCTGAATAACGCAGGGGCCCTCGGGAATATGCTCACGGCCCTGGATGTCGTAGCGCACACCGCAGGCGATCTTAAACCACACCATCAAAAAGTAGTTATAAAGGTTAAGCAAGCGATAGCGGGCAGCGAGCGGCAGGAACGGTGCTATGGGCAAAAAAAGCACGCCAATCACCAGCATGGCGGAGAAGTAACCTAAGTAAAACAATAGGCTGCGAACCACATTGATCAAGCCGTCTCTCCTGTTTCAGCATCACTCTGCTGGTCACGTGTCAAACACCACGCATCCAACATGCGACCTACTTCAAGGCGCCACGGCTTTTGATGCACACCAAACACATCCAATACGCGACGACAGTTTAAAACTCGACGCAGTTTGGCATCATGATGGTGGTTTAACGCCTGCACATCGCCAAGAATGATCGACTCGCCACGCCCCTCTAAGTGAGTAGCTAACTGCGTTCGCACCATGGACGTAAATGTGAAGGCGCTCACCGGCTCCGTGCCTGCCAAATGGTAGGCACCCCAGGCATCGGCGCCACAGACCTGCTGCTGTAACATACCCATTAAGGCCATGGCCACTGCATCCGCTGAGGTGGGGCAAAAGACAACATCCTCAGCCGCACGCACATTTTGCCCCGTAATCAGGCTGTCGATAATTTCGCTTAACCACGCACGACTACCTTCAAGGGCGAACAACGGCCCTAGCCGCACAATCAAATGGCGGTGATACTGCGCCCGAATACGGTCACCGGTTTCTACTAGACGCCGTAAGCACTCATCCCGCGGGGCGGGTACGACGTGCTCATCAATCGGCACATCAAAACCATCTTCGTAAAGTTGGTCGGAAACGCACCATACCAGCGCAACCTCCTGGGTTTGGCAGGCCTCCAGGCAGGTATCCACTGCATCTGCATGAGCCTTGACCGCTGCTGGCGTCATGCTTAGTGGATGCGCCAGCGGCGGTATGATTACCGCATCAGGCGCAATTGCCTGTAATTGCGCCGCCGTTACCGTCGTGCCTTGTTCGATAACAAGCTCCGCGTCGGTGCGGCGGCTCGCCTCGCGGGCCAGTGCCAAGCTTAGGCAGTGCCCGGCATCTAATATCAGCAGCTTCACGGCAGACCCTCTCCCTCAACCCAAGAACGTGCTAGTAACTTACCAGCTTAGAACGGGATTTCGTCGTCAAAATCGTCGAAGTTACCTGGATCAGGCGCGCCGTAGTTGCTGTTTTGGTTGGCGGGGGCAGGCTGATTTTGCTGCGGAGCAGGCTGCGGGCTACGCTGGGCGCCGCCCTGCTGTGGGTAACCACCCGGCTGCTGAGGCGCGTTTTGAGCAGGCGGCGTCTGACCTGGGTTGCCTTGCCCATAGCTGTTTTGCGCAGGGGCATGTTGAGCCGGGGCGTTTTGGGGCTGCCCACCCTGTGCGGCGTTATTCTGGGCATAGTTATTCTGGGGATTATTCCCTTGAGAGTAATTACCCTGTGGCGCACCGCCGCCTTGGAAGTCGCCACTGCGGCCATCAAGCATCTGCATGTCATTGGCAACAATTTCAGTGCTGTAACGGTCCTGACCATTCTGGTCTTGCCACTTACGGGTTTGCAGGCGGCCTTCAATGTAGACCTTGGCGCCTTTTTTCAAATACTGCTGGGCAATCTCGGCAGTTTTATTGAACAGCACAATGCGGTGCCACTCGGTACGCTCTTGTCGCTGACCACTCTGACGGTCCATCCAGGTGTCGGAGGTCGCAAGGTTCAAGTTAGCCACGGCGGTGCCCGACGGGGTAAAACGTACTTCTGGGTCTTGCCCCAGGTTGCCAATCAAAATGACTTTGTTAATTCCGCGCGCCATAGCTCGCTCCTTTAATAATCGGTCATAAAAATAATCAACCAACGATACGACGGTATCATCGGCGTCACTGCCGGCTGCCCCGAGTTGAGCAGCTTAGCAGGGTTAAGTCTTAGGCGGCGAAATCAACTTTATTAAGGCCGCCCGATCAAGCTGCTGTCGATTCACTTTTAGGTACATCAGGCGCTCTTCAGGCACCACCATTACATCTTCAACCCCCACGACGTCGGCCAGATGCTCCATTAAGAGGTCTAACGCGTCGGGCTGCGTGTCGTGTAGCGCAACGACCTCGCTGGATAACGGCGGCGGCGATGGCATACGCAGCATGGCCAACCACCATAACAGTGCCAAGCACGCGCAGCCGATAAACACCGCATTAAGGCCCCAGTTATGCGCCAACACACCGCCAAGCGTGCCGCCCAAGAATGCCCCTAAAAACTGGCTGGTAGAGTACACCCCCATCGCAGTACCTTTAGCACCGGCAGGGGCTAGCTTACTGAGCATCGAAGGCAGCGTCGCTTCCAGCAAATTAAAGCCGGTAAAAAACACAAACAGCCATACAAATAGCCAGTGTCCCTGAGAGAGCGTTAACCCCAAGCTAGCCAGACTAACCACAATAGCGCCGATGGCGAGCAGGCACATCAGCTTCATCCGCTGGCGCTTCTCAGCCACAATCACCAGCGGCACCATGGCCACAAAAGAGAGCGCCATGACCACTAAATAGGCCAAACCATGGTACTCAACCGCCACCCCAGCACTGAGTAGCCGAAACGGAATCGCCACAAAAATGGCCATCAGCACCAAATGCAGGGCAAAAATGGATACATCTAAGCGCCAAAGATCAGGGCGGGTAATGACGCTTTTCAACTGCTGACGATCCATGCCTACGTCGCGGTGACGCAGACGCCGCGGCGCGGGAGGCACCCAGCGCCAAAGCACTAACAAGCTCACTAAGGTCAGTAGAGCCGTAAACCAAAATACCGCCGATAACCCTGCCCAAGACGCTAGCAGCGGCCCTATTACCATAGCGATCGCAAACGACACGCCAATCGATAAACCAATGGTGGCCATCGCCACAGTGCGCACCTGCTCCCGCGTTTGGTCAGCCAGAAGCGCCATAATCGCCGCCGCTATGGCCCCGCTGCCCTGCAGCGCACGGCCAAAAATCACCCCCCAAATGGTGTCCGCCAACGCCGCTACAACGCTACCTAGCGCAAAAATGACTAACCCCATGGCAATAACACGCTTACGGCCAATACGGTCAGAGAGCAGACCAAACGGTATTTGCAGCGTCGCTTGGGTTAATCCATAAATACCCAAGGCCACGCCTATTAAGAGCGGTGTCGACCCTGTAAGCGTATCGGCATACAGCGCCAATACCGGCAACACCATGAAAAGCCCCAACATACGAGACGCATAGAGGCCAGCCAAGCCGCTGATTGCACGGCGTTCAGTGGCCATCAGCAGTGCAGAAACCTTGCGCATAATGCCCTTGTGTATGGTGGATGGGCCGAACGGCCTAAGATAACCGCCCATTCTAGCGCTTTGTACCCAGGCTGGAAACGCCCAGTGCCGCCGTTTCGCTGCAGGCAGTTTTGCCGGGAGGGGTACAGGAAACGTATAATTGCGCTTTTGCCACGCGATTCGAGGTGTTGATGGACAGCATTCTGGTCAGGGGTGCCCGCACCCACAACCTCAAGCAGATCGATGTGGAGCTGCCACGCGATAAACTGATTGTTATTACAGGGCTTTCAGGCTCAGGCAAATCATCGCTAGCGTTTGACACGCTCTACGCCGAAGGGCAGCGCCGCTATGTGGAGTCACTCTCTACCTACGCGCGCCAATTTCTTTCGATGATGGAAAAGCCTGATGTGGACCACATCGAAGGGTTATCGCCTGCGATTTCCATTGAACAGAAGTCCACCTCCCACAATCCTCGCTCCACCGTTGGCACTATTACTGAGATTTACGATTACCTACGCCTGATGTTTGCCCGCGCCGGTACGCCGCGCTGCCCAGAACACGGCGAAGACCTTGAAGCGCAAACGATTTCGCAAATGGTCGACCAGGTAATGAACCTGGCCGAAGGCACCAAGCTAATGCTATTGGCGCCGGTGGTGAAGGGCCGTAAAGGGGAACACCTGCAGCTGTTGGCCGAGCTTCGCGCCCAAGGCTTTGTGCGCGTGCAAATTGACGGCCAAGTGCTTGAATTAGACGATATTGCGCCGCTGGATAAACGCAAGAAGCATGATATCAGCGTCGTCGTTGACCGCTTTAAAGTGCGCGACGACATCGCCCAGCGTTTGGCCGAGTCATTTGAAACCGCCATCAACCTCGCCGATGGCACGGCAATGATTCACTTTATGGATGGCGAGCAAGAAGATCTCGCCTTTTCATCGCGCTTTGCCTGCCCGGTGTGCGGCTACTCGCTCTCTGAGCTTGAGCCGCGTATGTTCTCGTTTAACAACCCTGCGGGCGCCTGCCCTACCTGCGACGGACTAGGCGTGCAGCAATATTTTGATCCTGAAAAGCTGATCAGCCACCCAGAACTTTCGCTGGCCGAAGGCGTTATTAAAGGCTGGGATCGGCGCAATATTTACTACTTTACCCAATTACAGGCGCTGGCCAATCACTACCGGTTTGAGTTGGAAACGCCGTGGAGCGAGCTTGCCCGCCACGAGCAGGAGATTATCCTCAACGGCAGTGGTGACGAACAAATTCCGTTTACCTATGTAGGCGACCGTGGCCGCAAGGTAACCCGCGAACACGCTTTTGAGGGCGTCCTGCCTAATATGCAGCGCCGCTACCGAGAAACCGAATCCAACATGGTGCGCGACGACCTAGCCAAGTATATCGCCGTGCAGCCCTGTGCCACCTGCAGCGGTTCGCGGCTGCGCAAAGAGTCCCGCCACGTTTATGTCGATGACCACAACATCGCCGATATTGTGCGCCTGCCCATTGGTGAGGCGTGGCGCTACTTTGCAGACCTAAGCCTACCGGGCCGTAAAGGCGAAATTGCCGATAAAATCGTCAATGAAATCCATGCCCGTTTGGAATTTTTGGTCAACGTGGGGCTTGATTATCTGAACCTTGAACGCAGTGCCGACACGCTCTCCGGCGGTGAAGCCCAGCGAATTCGTTTGGCCAGCCAAATTGGCGCGGGGCTGGTCGGCGTGATGTACATTTTGGATGAGCCTTCCATCGGCCTTCACCAGCGTGATAACGACCGCCTGCTGAAAACCCTGGAACGGCTGCGCGACTTAGGCAATACGGTGATCGTTGTGGAGCACGACGAAGACGCCATTCGCGCCGCGGATCACGTGCTGGATATTGGCCCAGGTGCCGGTGTTCACGGCGGTGAAATCGTCGCCCAGGGCACCCCCCAAGACGTGATGGACAACCCCAACTCGCTCACCGGCCAGTACCTTTCGGGCACGCGGGCAATTGCAGTACCGCCCTACCGGATTCCCGGCAACCCGGAAAAGCAGCTGGTGCTGCGCGGTGCTACGGGCAACAACTTGCAAGACGTCACTTTAAGCCTGCCACTGGGGCTGTTTATCGCGATTACGGGCGTTTCCGGCTCGGGTAAGTCCACCCTGATCAACGGCACGCTGATGCCGATTGCGGCCCGGGAATTAAACCGCGCGACCACGCTGACCGCTGCACCTTATGAGAAAATTGAAGGCCTGGATCAACTTGATAAAGTGATCGATATTGATCAAAGCCCGATTGGCCGTACGCCACGCTCTAACCCCGCGACGTACACTGGGATTTTCACCCCTATTCGGGAACTGTTTGCGGGCACTCAGGAAGCGCGTTCCCGGGGCTATAAGCCGGGCCGTTTCAGCTTTAACGTGAAGGGTGGACGCTGCGAAGCTTGCCAGGGCGAAGGCATGATCAAGGTAGAGATGCACTTTCTGCCAGATATTTACGTGCCCTGTGACGTGTGTAAGGGCAAGCGCTACAACCGCGAAACGCTCGATATTCATTACAAAGGCAAGACCATCCATGAAGTGCTAAACATGACGGTGGAAGACGCCTTAGCATTTTTCAGCCCAGTACCCGCTATTGCCCGCCGCTTACAAACCCTTCTGGATGTAGGCCTTTCCTATATCCGCCTGGGGCAAAGCGCTACCACCCTATCCGGCGGTGAAGCCCAGCGCGTCAAACTTGCCCGAGAACTGGCTAAGCGCGATACCGGCAAAACGCTGTATATTTTAGATGAGCCGACCACTGGCCTGCACTTTGAAGATATTCGCCAACTACTGACCGTACTCCACCGGCTGCGCGATCACGGCAACACCATTGTGGTGATTGAGCACAATTTAGACGTCATCAAAACCGCTGACTGGATTATCGACCTTGGGCCTGAAGGCGGCTCTGGTGGTGGAAAAATCATCGCCGAAGGCACCCCCGAACAGATCGCCAAGCAGAAAGTTTCTCACACAGGGCGCTTCTTGGCCCCGCTACTGGCCCGGGGTAAAGGTACCGCTAAATCCGCCTAACCCCATGAAACAGGGCACGCCAGCGCTTGCCCTGCCAACGTTTAAGCCAGCCAAAAGGGCGAGCAACATTGGCACGTTATGTTTATATTGTGTAGCACGTGGCTTAACTACAATGGTTAGCTCTTGAGGAGAACGTAAGCTGTGGATGAGGATAAAAGCTGTATTATTCGCCACTTTAGTCACTACTGCTCGCTGACTGAAGAGGAAAAACAGTTGCTGGACTCTTTAGAGCAGAGCCCAACTTCTATCAAGGCAGGTGCCTTGCTATGGGAAGCCGGCGCTTCGGCAAACGAGTTCTGCACCATCAGAAGCGGCTGGGCTTTTTCATTTCGTCATCTTGAGAACGGTGACCGGCAGATTTTAGAGGTCTTTCTGCCTGGCGATATTATTGGCCTGCGTGAATTTGCTTTTTCACAGCGGTTAGATAGCGTCCGCATGATTTCTGATGGAGTGGTGTGTCACTTCCCCCATAGGCGTATGCTTGAAATATTTCGCCAGTCGCTCACCTTGACGTCTGTGCTTTTCGCCATCAGCAGCCGCCAACAGGCTCTGCTGACTGAACGACTCGTCAACATAGCCAGACGTACTGCTAGGCAAAAAATGGCGCACTTTCTCCACGAAATGTATCTTCGCCTGCGCCAAACTAACCGTGATATTGGCGGGCAGTTTCGTCTCCCTCTTTCACAGGAGCAGCTAGCTGATATTTTGGGGCTAAGCCCGGTACATGTTAGCCGTACCTTTAGTGCATTAAGTGAAGAGGGGCTGGTTTTCCGAGACCGTCACCATGTCACAATCCCTGACTTGGATGCCCTAGCCACTGAAGGCGAGTTTGACGACTGCTACTTAACCGATAGCGTTAGGCCACTGCTGGAGCAGTCCGCATAAAAAAGCCGCGCGCCTAGGGCACGCGGCTTGTTAGTTGCCTATTTTTAATCACCCACCTTTATTAACCACACTTAGACCAGCCGCAGCCTGCATAGCAGGTGGGGCAACCGTCCATCATGATTAGCTCACCGCGACACTCCGGGCAGTTGCCTACGCTGGGGGGGCCACTGCCTTCAGGCTTTTTTACCGATGCACCTGACCCGCCAATCGGCTCTACGGCGCCCTGCTCTACCGAGGCGGCTTCTGCTTCTTCAGGCTGCCAGGCATGGCCGTGCTGCATACGGTGCGCATAGCGCTCTACCAGCGTTTCTACCGGCACTTGGTTGCCATCCTGATCAAGAAAGCCACGGCGATAAAGAATTTGCTGAATCGACCAGGCAATTGCCGCGACTTCTGAGTCGTGAAACACCGGTTTGTTCCAACGGTTCATTCCACAGCGCACCAAGCCTTTATCCCAGGCCACCTTGCGCAGGTCGGCAACTGCCTGGGTCACGTAGCCACCACGGGCGGCCAGTGACAGGCTGCGCATAGTCGCCGTGATCCACTGGTGTTCGCTGGAGAGCTGGCCAGAGGGAAAGAAAAACTCAACGGGCCGTTCAATCACAACTCGCCGACCGCCCATCACGCCCTCTACGGGCATAAAGGAAACCAGCAAGTAGACTTTTTTACGCCCTTCAGCACCTACGTAAGAAATCTTTTCAGAGACGGCTTCCAGCGTTCCTTCCGGGCGAGAGGGAATCCGAACCGTCAGCGGATCTTCTTCGGGTAGCTCAGGGGCAGGCGCGGCCTGCTCCTGCTGCTTAATGCGATAACCAACTATTTTTGAAGTAATTTCAACAGCCATATCGTTCTCCACTTAGCAAAGGTGTGCGTGGTTTAGTCAGTAAGATGCTGCCCGCACTTACCATTTGCCGTAGGTGCCCTCTTTCAAGCCATCAAACAGGTTAGCGGCATTATGCTCTTCACCGTCGTAAATCACCGTTTCATCGCCGGTAAGCTCTAGGGTTTCACCATTTTCCAGTTCGAACACATAGGTGGTGTTTTTAAGGTCGTCTTCGCGTACCAGCACACCTTGGAAGGCTTCAGGGTTAAAACGGAAAGTGGTACAGCCTTTCAAGCGGCTTTCGTAGGCTTGCAGGTAGAGGTTCTGAAATTTTTCAAACGGAAAATCGGTAGGCACGTTCACCGTTTTAGAAATGGCCGAATCAACCCACTGCTGAGCGGCTGCCTGCACGGCCACGTGCTGCTCCGGCGACACCGAGTCCGCGGTAATAAAGTAGTCGGGTAGATCGCTCTCCACCGCGTCAGCGGCGATAAAGTGGCGGTAGGCCGCCAGCTCAAACGACACTACTTCAACCTGCTCTTTGGTTTTCTTGCCCGACTGGATAATGTTACGGAAATAGCGGTGCGAGAACGACGGCTCAATGCCGTTAGAGGCATTGTTACCCATGGAGAGCGAAATAGTCCCCGTCGGCGCAATCGAGCTGTGGTGGGTGAACCGCGCACCGTGTTCGGCCAGTGCCGCTACCAGCTCAGGCTCTAACTCGGCGACTTTCGCCATATATTGGCTGTAGCGGGCATGCAAAATACGCCCCGGCACCTTGTCGCCTACTTCGTAACCATCGCTTGCAAGCTGGGGGCGCTCACGCATCATTTTCGGCGTAATGGTGTGCTCCTGCGCTAGCACCGGTGCCATACCTTTCTCTTTGGAAAGCTCTAACGCTTGTTTCCAGCCCTCCAGGGCAAGGTGACGGCTGACCTCTTCAGTGAAGGCTAGCGACGCGTTTGAGCCATAGGGGATTTTCAGCATCGTCATCGTTGACCCCAGCCCTAAAAAGCCCATCCCGTGGCGACGCTTAGCTTCAATTTCACGCTGCTGCTGGGGAAGCGGCAGGCCAGCGATCTCCACAACGTTATCCAGCATACGGGTAAAGATGGCCACCACGTTACGGTAGCGCTCCCAGTCAAAGCGCGGCTTATCGCTGAACGGTTCGATAACAAACTGAGTGAGGTTGATAGACCCCAACAGGCAGGCGCCTTCCGGTGGTAGCGGCTGTTCACCACAGGGGTTTGTGGCGCGGATATCTTCGCAGAACCAGTTATTGTTCATGCGGTTTACCTGATCAATCAGGATAAAGCCTGGTTCGGCGTAGTCGTAGGTTGAGGACATGATCGTGTCCCACAGCTCGCGGGCTTTGATCACTTCAACAATGCGGCAGGCCACACGGCCCTGCTCATCCACCGTATACCCCTCTTCGATAACGGGCCAGTCGCGGTAAATCAGGTCCTCGGCCTTAACGTCCTCTTTTTCACCGGGATGGAGCGGAAACGCCAGCGGCCAGTCGGCGTTGTTTTTCACCGCTTCCATAAACTCATCGGTGATCAGCAGACTAAGGTTGAACTGACGCAGGCGGCCCGCTTCCCGCTTGGCCTGGATAAACTCACGCACATCTGGATGACCGACATCGAAGGTGCCCATCTGCGCACCACGACGCCCACCGGCAGAGGCGACGGTGAAACACATTTTGTCATAGATATCCATGAACGCCAGTGGGCCGTTGGTACCAGCGCCAGCGCCAAATACGAAGGCGCCCTTATGGCGCAGCGTCGAAAAGTCGTAACCAATGCCAGCGCCGGACTTCAGCGTCATGCCAGCATCCACTACGGAATCAAGGATATCGCGCATGGAGTCGCGAATGGTACGCGATACCGTACAGTTAATCAGGCTCACCGCTGGCTTGTAAGCTTCCGCACCGGCGTTAGACAGAATCCGCCCGGCAGGAATGGCGCCATTTTCCAGCGCCCAGCGGAATTTCGGCAGCCACTCGTTCGCTTTATCACCCTCCACCGCCGCTAGCGCCCGCGCGACCCGCTCAAAGGTAGCCCCCACATCCTGGTCAACAGGGCGGCTATGACGATCTTTAAGGCGATACTTAGCGTCCCAGATCTCCCGCGAGGGCGCCTGCATCGGAACATCATTAGAGGTCTTCATAGCCTTAGCAGCGGTGCTCATGTGACAAAACTCCTTCACAACGGGGTGAATACAGTACTTAAATGCGGCGATTATACGTGGCATCGAAATGAAGTATAGACTTGACTTCACACTATATACGCTACTTAATTTTCTCATATGCTACTAGATATAGGAAAATCAGCGCGTTAGCTTTTGTTGGTCGCCAACACGCTATAGGCTAGAGTTTTTCTTGTGCGAAATTGATCATGCAAACGTACACCTCTCTCTCAACGCTTGTGATTAGCACCATGGCGGGCGCCACCCTTTGGGTTGCCGCGCCCTTCGCCGCAGCGGCTACGTTTAACATTGAGCAGCCCGAAGCCCATGGCCATTGGCAGTCGATGATGCTTGCTCTGGGTGACGAACGTCACATGCGCGCAGTGGAGACTCACAGCTACTCAGATGCGACCTTAAGCCTTAACGCGACCCAGGGCGTTTGTGATCTACCTTGGCTGGAAATGCGCGTTACCCTTGAGCAGCAGCAAGGGGAAAGCAAAGCGGTCAATCTCGTACCAGCTAGGCTGCGTATTGATGAGCAACCCATCGTGGATACTATGGCCGAATTTATTACCGAGCGCGGCGACGATGGCTTTTACGCACACTTCTATCTCAGCGAAATGTCTGCATTAATAGACGACATGCGCCAGGGCGAGCAGCTATTTATCGGCTTTGATCAGGAAGTGAATGCGCCGTGGTATATGACGTTTAGTCTGGAAGGCGCTGATGGCGCCATTGGGCGCATGCAGTCACTGTGCGATGCCTCCTTATCGACTGACGCCCCTTAGCTTATCGGCACTGAATACACGACTCATCTTTTAGCCGTAAATGTTCGGTGGGCTGTGGTCGCGAGAAGAAGTAGCCCTGGTAAGAGAGACACCCCTGGGCAAAGAGCCAGTCCCGGTGCGCTTGAGTCTCAACGCCCTCTGCAATGACTTCCAGCTCCAAGCTGTGAGCTAGCGCAATGACGGTGCGTACAATCGCGGCATCGGCGGGGTCATCCAATACATCGCGAACAAACGATTGATCAATTTTAAGCTGGTCCAGGGGGAGCTGCTTGAGGTAGGCCAGCGACGAATAGCCGGTGCCAAAATCATCCAGGGAGAAGCGAATCCCCAACTGTCTCAGCGCCTCCATGCGGCAACGCACCTCGGCAATGTCCTCCATGAGCAGTGACTCAGTCACTTCAAGCTTTAGCCGCTGCGGATTGGCACCGGTACGTGCTAAGACTGCTTTTATTTGTTCAACAAAACCTTCTTGTCGGAACTGGTTAGGGCTAACGTTAACCGCAGCACTCAGCGCTGCGGTAGGCGGCTGCTGCGACCAGACCACTAGCTGCCGACAGGCCGTTTCCAGCACCCACTCACCAATCATCCCAATAAGGTGCGTTTCCTCCGCTAGCGGAATAAAGACACCCGGAGACACAATACCGCGCTTGGGATGCAACCAGCGCACGAGCGCCTCAACGCCCACGACCTGGCCACGCTCATTCACCTGGGTTTGGTAGTAGAGCGAGAGCTGCTGTCGTTCAATCACGTGGCGTAGGTCAGACTCTAGCTGGGCACGCTCCATCACCGCAGCTTGCATGGAGGGGTCAAAAAAGCACAGCGCATTGCGCCCAGAGGCTTTGGCTTGATACATCGCCAAATCTGCCTGCTGTAAAATTTCGCTTACGCCTACCGACTCCCCAGCAAATAGCGTCACACCAATACTGCCTGAGACCTGGAGTGGGTGGTCATCAATGACCAACGGCTCTCTGAGTGCAGTCAGTAGCTTATAAGCAACACCTTCTGCATGCTGCGCAGCCACCGCGATATCGTCCCCCAGCTCGTGAAGCATAACGACAAATTCATCGCCTCCCAGCCGGGCAGCGGTATCACTATCACGCACAATACCCGCGAGCCGTTTGGCAACGGAGACCAGTAACGCATCGCCTAGGTAGTGGCCCAGGCTGTCGTTAATGGTTTTAAAGTTGTCCAGGTCAATAAACATCACCGCGCTATAGTGGCTCTCCTGACGTGCCTCCCGCTGGCGGGCCTCAATGCGGTCAATCAAGAGGCGACGGTTGGGAAGCCCGGTCAGGGCATCAAAAAACGCCAGCTGATGAATTTCCTGCTCAGCGGCTTTGCGCTGGGTGATATCACTTAACGTAGCCACATAGTGGGTAACGGCGCCGTTATCATTACGAACAACGCTAATGGTCAGCCATTGAGGATAAACTTCACCATTTTTACGCCGATTCCACACCTCGCCTTGCCAGCGATCCTGCTCATTGAGAGATAGCCACATCTGTCGATAAAACGCGGCATCGTGGCGGCCGGAATTCAACATCGCCGGTGTAAGGCCCACTACTTCTTTTTCGTCGTAGCCGGTGATCTCACTAAAGGTGTGGTTAACCTGCACAATGCGGTTATCCGCATCGGCAATAAACATGCCCAGGTGCGTTTCAAACGCCATTGCAGCAATTTTTAGCTGCGCGGCTTCAAGCTCAGTGGCTTGCTGCGCTTTTTTTCGGGCCGCCACCTCTTGAGTAAGCTGTTGGCGGTGCTCACGCAGGACCTTTTCCGCCGCATAGAGGCGTCGGTAGTGATAAAAGGCCGTCGCTCCTAACGCCGCCAGCAGCACTACCCCCACCAAGATAATCCAAAACCGCCGCCACCAGTCGTGCAGATAAAAGGTGGTGTCTTCACCACTGATGACTAGCCAGGGGGCATCACTCAATCGCCGCGCGCTAAACAGCCGCTGCGTATCATCGACTGGCGAGACGCGCTCCCACGTGGCCGCAAGTTGATCACTTGCTAAAAAATGCGCCAGTTCGGGGGTACTAACCTCGCGGCCCAGCACGGCAGGCTCTTCGACGCCCCCCTGGGAGCGCTGCATGATGACACGGGGCGTAGCATCTAACAGCGCAAGACTTGCGCCTTCATTTAGGGTTAAACGCCCCATCAACTGCACAAAATAAGCAGGATTTAACCGTGCAACGATATATGCCTCCGGCTCACCAACGCTGTTTTCTACGCGTAATAGGTGGAGCAGGCGAAGTCCATTCGCGCGCTCTGACCAGTAAAGGCGCGAGACGACATCGCGGCGGTCACGCTGACCAACTAACCCAGACAAAACGTCCTGCACGCCAACATCGAACCGCGTGCTCTGAAGCGGTAGTGTTGATGCCAATACATTGCCTTGTGGATCAAGCAGGCCAACTTCATCCCAAAGTGCGACCTGGTCGCGTTGCTGCGCCAAATAGTGCGTCAGCAACGTCGTATCAATACGCTCGTCATAGGTGAGTTGATAGAGCGCCTCAACGCTCTCAAGGGCGTGACGTGAGGTCTCAAGCGCGCTTCCTAACCACTCTGCTACTACATCAGCACTAGCGCCCGTGCGCGACTGCGCAGAGGTTTGCTGGTTGAGATAGAAGATGCGCATCTCCCACACCACCAGCATGACGATACCTGCCAGTAATAAGCTGCCAAGGAGCCCTACCCATCGAGGGGAGAGGTGGCGCCATTTCTCACTCCGATACCTCAAGATGACTCCTTGATGGCTACTTCAACACGGTTACGCCCACTGCGCTTTGCCTGGTACATCGCCATATCCGCGCGGGCGACTAACGTTTTGCAGCTATCTCCGGGCCGCCATGCCGCGACCCCAACGCTGACGGTGATGGGCTGTGGCAATTTATTTACCTCCAGCGAGGCAACAAGATGTCGCAGCCGCTCCGCCAGACCAGCGGCCGCCTCTATGTCGGAGTGAGTCGCTAGCACCACAAACTCTTCCCCGCCCCAGCGGCCCAGGTGGTCACAACCGCGTAGAGAGCTTTCCACCAAGCGCGCTAGCGATACCAACACGTCGTCACCCAAGCTATGCCCGTAGCTATCGTTGATCTGCTTAAAGTGGTCTACATCGAACAGCAACACTGCAAAGACCGCGCCATAGCGTTTAGCGGCCACCAGCTCAGCGTCGATGGCTTGCTCAATGCGGTAGCGGTTCCATACTTGGGTCAGCGGGTCGAAATGCGCCAGCTGCTCTAAGCGCTGATTTGCTTCGGCCAGGGCTTTGCGCTCGCACTCTAGGTACATATTGAGCGTGCTGATTTCGTACGCTGAAATCGCCAATGTTAGGTCTTCCCCCAAGTCCACGGCTGCTAGGCGCTCGACCCGCTGCCACGACTCGCTTTTACCCACTACTTCTTCATGCCATGCCGCGGGAGGAGTGGCTATGACGGCACCCTGAGGGAAAGCTTTAGGCTGCATCGCCCAATAGAAGCTTTCTACCTGCTCAGGACGGAAAAACAGCAGCCAACCGCGCTGAGCGGGGTTCACGGGTAGGGGTACTGCTAGCACACCACACTGCTCGGGCATGGATAGCGATGAGGTTAACGGCTCCTTAGAGGTATCCCGGGTACACCACGGCCCGCTGTGGACATGGGCTTTATCCAAGCGCCTAGCCAGCTGGCTAATCGCCTCTGGGGCCGGCGTATTACCAGACTGAAAAACGCTGCCCTTCGCCCATAGTGCCACGCCGTGGGAACGAAACAGTGCCATCCAGGTATCTGCCTGTTCAGCTAAAAGTTGCTGAGGGCTTTGCGGTTCTTCGCGTGCTTTGGTTGAAAGCGCCAAGCTATCCTGCACGCGCTGTAGATAGCGCGCTTCTTGGCGTGCCCGCAGCAGCAGCAGGCGCTGAGTCGCCATTTGCACCAGCATGCGCACTGCGTCACGCACCGGAGGGGCCACCGGGTGTGATTTCGCCGAATAACAAAACAGCAGCCCCCAAAGGCCAGTATCGCTCTGCATAGCAACGCTTAACGCCCCGCGAACGCCAAGACGGTGCAGATAGCGTTGACGCTCTGGGGCAGGGGCACGCAGAAAACTATCGTTAAGTGCCACAGGGAAGTCACGGGGGACTAAGTATTCACTGGGCGCTGCCACATCCTCAATTAAGCGCACCGGATGGCGCTCGTAGGCGAGGCGTAAGGAAAGGGGAAAGTCGCTGGAGGGAAAACGCTGACCTAACAGTGACGGTAAGCCGCTACCGCATGCTTCGGCGACGATCAGCCCGTGCCAGTCGCTGTCAAAGTGGCAGATCGACACGCGGTCGTGACCGGTCAACTCCTGAACAGCCCGCACTAGGTAGTCAAGCAACTCCTCTTGATGACTCGCTTCCGTCAGCCTGAGCAGGCGCTCATTCACCGTGCCTAACAAGCGCCGTTTACCAACCGGTGTTAATGGTTCAATTTCTACCACAACGTAGGCGCCTGAACGGTAGGCATAAAGCTGAAAGCGCGTTGGGCTCGCCGGGCGGGTAAAGGTTAGCGGCCCGGCCAAGCGCTGCTGGCCCTGTAGCTCGTGGCGTAGCCGCTGGCTTAGGCGTTTACCCAGCACTTCCGACAGCGTCTGATCACGCCCGTCGGTAACGGTCGTGCCAACCAGTGCGGCAAGGTTGCTACTGAAAGCTTGAATGCGCCGACTGTCAGCATCCAACACCAGCAAAGCACCAAACGACTGAAGTAAAGGGTGTTGCTTCGGCACGAAAATAGCCTCGAAAAAAGTCTATTCACCCTCAAGCTACTGCTTTAGCAACAGCTCAACGCGCCGATTGGCTGCTCGCCCTTCTGCGGTCGCGTTACTTTCCATGGGTTGGGTGTCGGCATATCCGACCGCCCGCATTCGTGAAACAGCGACTCCCTGGCGTTCAAGGTGGCGCACAACCGCAATCGCGCGCCCTACCGAGAGCTCCCAATTCGAGGGGAACCGAGGAGTAGCAATGGGTATATTATCGGTATGCCCCTCTACCGAAATTTGACCTTCAAAGGCCTCAAGCGCCGTTATCAGGTTTTCTAGCACATTCTGCCCTTGGGGCGTTAGCACGGCATCGCCACTGGGAAACAAAAGGCTATCATCAATACGCAGGGTAAGGCCTTCACGGCCTTGGGAAACACTGACCCCGGGAATATTTAGCCCCGCCATCTGCGGCCTTAGCCCCTGGTGACGAGGCTGAATACCAGTGGCTAAGGTTGCCAGGGGCAGCGCAGTAATCGCACTGGCCGAGCGCATTCTGTCGCTATCTGCCGCTTCTCCCCCGCCTGGCGGCGTTAACGCCAGCAGGAGGACAAACAGGGTGATTAGTAGCGTCAATACATCCAGATAGCTCGTTAACCAGCTCTCATCCCCCTCGCCTTCGGCAGTGGGCATTTCCAGCGCATGACGGGCTTCACTGTTCAGCATGTCGCTACCCTTTTGTCGCGGGGCTAGGCGTGGTGCGTGGCTTTACAGTAGCATCGCGTATTTCGTCGTGGTAGTTGGCAACAAAGGAGTTGAGTGTTTCTTCAATAAACGACGGTAGGCGACGTTTGGTGATGAGCGATATACCTTCAAGCACCATGTTCATGGTAATGAGGCGCTCTTCGGTACGACGCTCAAGCTTAACGGCAATAGGCTTAAACACTAGGTTGGCGAGCAAAATACCGTAAAACGTGGTGAGCAGGGCAACGGCCATGCGCGGGCCAATGACTTCTAAGTCGCCCGCATCCATGACTTCAAGCATGTTAACCAACCCCACCAACGTACCAATCATGCCAAAGGCAGGCGCGTAAGTGGCCATCGTGCGGAAAATTTGTGCCTCTGCATGCTCGCGCGCTTTTAACCGCGCTATGCGCCAGCGCAGCATGTCGAAGATTTCATCCTCTTTGGTATTGGCAATGACCAGTTGAATGCCCGTGCGTAGAAACGGGTTACGGGTGTGCTCAAGCTCTTTTTCCACCGCCCGAACATCGCCTTTAAACCATAGCCGAGACATCGACACGAGTTCGTTAATGTCATCTCGAACATAGGTATTTTCACGGCGAAACACTAAGCCTACCAAGCGCACTACCCGAAGTACTTCTTTCAGCGGGTAACTGATAAACGTAGCGGCCAGCGTACCGGTAATGACAATCGCTAACCCCGGTAAGTTAAGAAAGCTTTCTGGGGACTCTGCGGTAAAAAACAGCACGCTTACCAGCAGTAGAATGCTGGCAGATATACCGATCAGCGTAGATGGATTCATCAACGGCTCCTCGCCGGGTTCAAATAAGTGAGTGAGAGATTAATTGGCGTCGTGCAAACGGGCGCGTAAACGGCTAACGGCCTGACTATGCAGCTGGGAGACACGGGACTCGGTAACCCCCAGCACAGCACCCACCTCTTTTAAGTTCATCTCTTCTTGGTAGTACAGCGCCATTAATAGCTTTTCTCGCTCTGGCAGCGCCTCAATCGCTTCAATCAAGGTTTGACGTTGCTGAGCGTCCAACAACTGGTCGAAGAGCACATTGCCAGCGCCGCTACTAGGCTCACCACCCTCTGTCACCAGCTCTTCAAACGGCAGCAGTTGGCCGCTGTTGGTGTCATTGAGTAGCTGCTGATAGTCGCTTAGCGGCATTTCTAAATCACGGGCGATTTCCCCCTCTTCGGGAGCGCGGCCTAGCTGTTGCTCCAGCCGCCGCACCGTCTCATCCATCGCTCTGGCCGAACGTCGCACGCTACGGGGTAGCCAGTCGCGCGTGCGTAGCTCATCCATCATCGCGCCACGGATTCGCTGGCTGGCAAAGGTGGCAAATGTCGCACCTTGGGCCGCATCAAAGCGCCCAAGGGCTTCTAACAACCCCACCATGCCCGCCTGGATAAGATCATCTAGCTCGATGCTCGCGGGCAACCTCACCTGCAGCGTTAAGGCCTGACGTCTCACCAGTGGCATGTATTGGGTTAACAGCTCACTCTGTTTGATCCTGCCTTGTGCTGTATACATCCTCGTGCCTCGCGGCTAAAACACTTTTTACTGGTAATTCACGATGGCTTGCAGCCCCTGTACCCGCACCGGCCGCTGGCCGGGCGTTAAGGCAAAACGAAAGTACAGCGGCGCATCGGCGTGCTTTCCGGCTAATGCCATAGTGGAACCCCGCATGCTGTTAAGTGGGATGCACTGTTCAGGGTGACATAGCCAAGCATTGACTGGCGACGCCGGTGGCGCCTCATACCGCCACTGTATCCGATCAATCACTGCGTTTCCCACTTGCGCTGCGCTGGGCGCTACGATGGGCTGGCTGCTGCTGACCCGGTCGCTCATGGCGACCATGACACTGGGAACTTGGCTGCTCCAACTGCCAGGTGCTGCCTGTACGCTACTTGCCAACCCCATTGCGATGAGCGACACCGTAATGCTCAACGTGACCACCTTTAAGATGCTCCTACCCTGCCTGCTTTGTCGCTGCATGGGTGCTCCCAGTAACGCTACTAGATAGTGACCAGTACTTATCTGCCAGTACTTCTCTGCCAATACCCGCTTGCTTGTAAACGCTGCAGCCCTTATCGGGCAAGCAGCAGCAGTTCTGTGTCTAAATAACCTGCGGCAGCTTCTCGCAAGTTATCGAGTAATCCTTGGCGTGGCAAGTGGGGCTCATGCAGCGCCAACAGGCGCTTTGGACCTTTGTTGTCATGCACTTGCCGCAAAACTCGGTACATCGGCATAAACGCATCCGCATCGCTACTTACCCACAACGCCCAGCGCGGGTAGCGCGCCACTAGTAATGGCAGATTAGCTGTAGCAGGGTCAACCAGGTGAATGTCCCAGTCATCTGGGTCGCCTGCCCAGCGGCGCCCCAATGCCGACCACTGGCTGAGGCGGCTTCTTACCTTGTTAACCTGGTGCTGATGGGTGGGTAAGCCCACCACCACCAGCGGCTGTTTCGGCGTGGGCGGTGCCTCTACGGTTGGCACCATGGCGGATGCAGCGTAAACAGAAGCCGCTTCCTTTGAGACTGGCTCTGCGGGAGCTGGCTCATCCGGCAGCGTATCTTCGGGTATGTCTCCGCGCTGCTGACGCTGTAAATCCGCCCATTTTCGCAGCCCCGCTGCCTGGTCTTGGCTGCTCATAGCATGCCCTCTCGGCTCACGCTACCTAGCTGACGAATCGCATCGCGGGCCATAAAGGAATGCACTAATCCATCGAGCAAGGCGGTATCGCGCCGTTTTCGCTGGGTGCCTAGCAGCAGCATCAGGTCGGTGCGCAGGGCCAGGGCAGCATCATCGTCGGCACTGTCCAAATGCCCTGCTACGGCGGCAACGCCGCTGGCCATGAGCAGGCGTATTTCAGCACTGACATCACCACTGTCGGCTTCTTTAAGCTGCTGCCATGCCCGCTTCGTCAGCGCGGTGACCCCTTCGCTTTGCAGCTGGGTCGCCAGTAAAGAGAGCGCATCAGCGCCTAATCGAGCAGGGCTTAACCAGTAACGCCGAGCAATACGCTTAGCGCTTTCGGGGTCACGAACCTCTCCGTACCATGCCAATAGAGCAGTGCCAGACGCGTCAGTCACTTCTGCATAGGCACTCCACAGCTGCATAGGCTGCCCACGAAAACGCACGCTTATATGGTGCGTAAGCGTGCTATCAATAAATAACTGGCGCTGGGCACAACGCGTGCCCTGGAAGTATACCCTCTGGCTGGCAGGCACCAAGCTGACCCAGGTCAGGTGTTGGGCTTCCAACCATGCCAGCGCTTCGGTGTCGGGGAGCGTAGGCAGCAAATGGACGGCGATGCCGTGTTCATCACTTTGTGTTGCCAAACGGGGCTGCCAACCGGCGGGCTGCCGATGCTGCAGGCGGGGCAGCGCCGACCATGCCCCGTTAGCATCTAGCCCAATATCTGGCATTGACCAGTCACAGCCGCGTTCATTGCGGCGGGGGGACCATGCCATCCCTAGGAGGTTATCTGCCGGGGGCGTGTCAGCGAGTAAACGATCAAGCCGCCCATCCTGCACTGCGCTTGGCAGGGCGGCGATATCCCATACCGCCTCTAAGCGGACAAAACCCGCCACTCGCTGGCGCAGGCGCGTCAGTACCGATGAGAGACGACGCCCTTGGCCAAGCACATCCCTTGACCAGCGGGGCAGACTTACCGGCGCGGAAGCAGGCTGGCTGGCTAATGTGGATTGGCCGTCCAGCGCCTGGTCAATCAGCGCCGCGGGGTTCGCCACGGCCATATCTTCAGGCACTTGCTGGCCATGAGAGCCAAACAGCACACGCATTCCATGGCGCATGACAATATCAAGCACCGGCGCTAAGCGTCCGGCTTCGTCCTGCTTGGTGATAATACAGTCGTCTAGCTCGGCGCCCGCCGCGCGGGCGGCTTGCCGGTAGCGTAGTACGACTTCTTCGAGCGTTTCCGGCTGGCTGGCGGCATTTAACAGCAGCACTAACCGCACGGTCGATTGCCCCCCCTGCAGGTGAGCGATTTGTTCAATGACCCGCTGGTCACGCTGGCTCATACCGACCGTATCAATGATTACCCACTGTTTACCCTGTAGCCGGCCTAGCAGATCATCAATAGGCTGCTCCGCATCGAGGGCATACATCGGCGTATCGAGCAAACGCGCATATATCCGCAGCTGCTCATGGGCGCCGATACGGAAGCTATCGGTGGTGACAAGCGCCACCGGCCGCGTACCGTGGCGCATCACAAAACGTGCTGCAAGCTTCGCGGTGGTGGTGGTTTTACCTACGCCCGTTGGGCCCACCAGCGCGACAATGCCCGTTTGGTCAAAAAAACTGTTTTCCTGAGTAAGCACCGGTAAGCGCGCCATCAGTTGTTCGCGCAGCCACAATAGTGGCTGGTTACTGTCGGCGGGGGCTAGTACCAGTGACTCCGGCAGGCCCGCCAGTACTTCGCTGCTTAACTCATCGCTAAAACCAACGCGCGCTAGCAGTTGGCGCAGCCGCGTGGACGTATCCGCCGCTGCGGCAGCGGCAGGTGCTTGCTGTTGGCGGGTCAGCAGCTCACGCATATCCTGCATTTCACGCAGCAAACGCTCGCTCATGGCCTGAAGAGGGTCGGAGGCAGGCAGTGAAAACGCGGGGGGAGAAGCGGGTGGCGGCTCTGGCGTGGGGGCTGGGTCAAAATGATCGACCGCTTCATCCGCCATCGCCAGAATCTCAACGCCGCCCTCGGTACGCCGGTTAGCAAGAATCAGGGCGTCATCACCCAACGTCTCGCGCACCTGGCGCATCACATCACGGCTATTTGCTCCGACAAAACGTCTAACACTCATGCTTTACCTTTTGCCTCTGCTTGAATGGCTGCCACTGCTTTATCGGCGTTGATGGCTATGTCCGCTGGCTAGCGCCCACCCACGACGGTGGTCACCCGCAGCGTACGGTCATCGGGCACTTCGGCCTGAGACATCACCACCATATGACGCATGCGGCGACGCAGGAAACGCGACAACACAGCGCGTAACGAATGCTGCACCACCAGCACTGGGGCTTCTCCACTGGCTTCGTGCTGCTCTAGCGCCTGTTGGGCCTGATTCATCAGGGTATCTGCTAAGCCTGGCTCCATAGCGCCGTTGCCGTTCATCGCCTGAATAAGCACTTGTTCTAACTGAGCATCCAGCCCCATCACGTTAAGTGTTTCTTGCCCGGCAAACCATTGCTGAGTGATAGCGCGGCCCAGCGCAATGCGCACTAACGCAGTGAGCTCATTAGGGTCTTTCTGCTGACCCGCGAACTCCGCCAGGGTATCCAGCACAGTGCGCATATCGCGAATGGAAACATCTTCATCCAACAGGTTCTGCAGGATGCGCTGAAGCACCGTCAGGGAGATCGCTTTTGGCACGACTTCTTCCACCAGCGATTTTTGATCATCACCGAGCTTATCCAGCAGCTTCTGCACTTCCTGGCGACCGAGCATTTCCGGGGAGTGGCGGTGCAACAGGTGATTTAAGTGGGTGGCAATGACCGTACTCGCATCCACTACCGTATAGCCATACACCTGGGCGTGTTCACGCTGACTGGAATCAATCCAGATAGCCGGAAGGCCGAAGGCGGGCTCTTGAGTGGGCGTCCCCTGCAGCTCACCAGATACCTGCCCTGGGTCGATGGCCAGCCACTTGCCTGGCTGTGCCTCGGCACGCCCAATCTCTGCGCCCTTCATCGAAAGCACGTAGGTATTGGGGGAAAGCTCCAAGTTATCGCGGATATGTACAACAGGGGGCAAAAAGCCGACCTCCTGGGCAAACTTTTTGCGCACGCTTTTAATCCGGCCCAACAACTCACCTTTCTGGCGCGAATCCACTAGCGGGATTAAGCGATGTCCGACTTCGAGACCCAAGGTATCCACTAACTGGACATCCTCCCAGCTCGCTTCAGGGGTTTCTTGAAGCGGTGGAGGGGCCGCGGCAATCTCCTCCTTGACCAGCGCCCGGTCTTTTTGACGGATCAACAGCCATGCAAGCCCAGCAAGCAGCGCCGTAAAAATCAGGAAAACCAGGTTGGGCATACCGGGCACCATGCCCAATAGCCCCATAACGATGGCGGCTAAAATCATAACCTGGGGGTTAACGAACAGCTGGCTGATCATTTGCTGACCAACGTCCTGGTCGGTATTTACCCGCGACACCGTGACACCCGCTGCGGTTGAGATCACCAGCGCCGGAATCTGGGCGACCAAGCCATCCCCAATGGTTAATAGTGTGTAGGTACGGGCAGCATCGCCGAAGTCCATGCCGTGCTGCATCATGCCGATCAGCAGGCCACCGATAATATTAACCACCATGATAACCAAGCCGGCCATGGCGTCGCCGCGCACAAACTTACTTGCACCATCCATTGAGCCGTAAAAATCGGCCTCTTGGGCGACTTCTGCTCGACGCTTTTTAGCGTCTTCTTCACCAATTAGCCCCGCGTTTAAGTCCGCATCAATGGCCATCTGCTTGCCGGGCATGGCGTCCAGCATAAAGCGCGCGCCAACTTCGGCAATCCGCCCGGCGCCCTTGGTAATAACCATGAAGTTGATAATAACCAAGATCAGGAAGACCACTAAGCCAACCGCAAAGTTGCCGCCTACCAGGAAGGTGCCGAACGCTTCGATAACTTTACCTGCGGCATCGCCCCCTTGATGCCCTTCCATGAGTACCACCCGGGTGGAGGCAACATTGAGCGATAGGCGCAGCAACGTGGTGAACAGCAACACGGCCGGAAACGCCGCGAAGTCCAGCGGCTTTTGCGCAAACATGCTGACCAACAGCACCATAATGGCCAGGGCAATGTTGAAGGTGAAGAGCAAATCCAGCGCGAAGGGCGGCAAGGGCAGGATCATCATGCCCAAAATCATTAGAATCAGCAGCGGCCCAGCGAGCAGCTTCATGCGCACATCGCCCATCCAATCGCGTTGATTGATCAACTGGCCTAAGCCCTTCATGACTGCGCCTCACTGCCACCGGCCTTGGGGCCGGGACTATCCATTTCCGGGGGAACCGGCAAATTATCAGGGGTGGGGGGCACCTCGCCTCCTTGTTGTGCAACATGCTTTAGGCGGTACGCCCAGGCCATCACTTCTGCCACGGCGGTATACAGTTCCGCAGGCACCTCAGCTTCTAAGTCCACGTGATGATACAGGGCGCGGGCCAAGGGCGCTGCCTCCAATCGTGGCACGCCCGCTTCTAAACCAATCTCACGGATACGTGCCGCTACCGCATCGGCCCCTTTGGCGACTAGCCGAGGCGCGCCCATACTGCCTTCCTGGTACCTGAGCGCAATCGCATAATGGGTAGGGTTGGTAATAATAACGTCAGCATCTGGTACTTTACTCATCATGCGGCCACGCGCCATCGCCTGCTGTTGCTGACGAATGCGGCCTTTTACATGGGGGTCGCCCTCTGACTCTTTATGCTCTCGCTTTACCTCTTCCTTGCTCATGCGCAGCTTTTTAGCATTGCTCCACAGCTGGAAAGGCACATCGATGAGGATGACCACCACCAGCGATAACACAATTAACCCAGCGGCTAACGCGGCCATATTTAGCGCACTGACCAGCGCCTGCTGAATAGGCAGGTCCATCAGCCCCATAAACGTGCCGATATTAACGTACAAAAAGGTTGCCGCGACGCTCCCCACCAGCACCGATTTAGCAATCGCTTTGGCTAACTCCACCAGCGCCTGAGCACCGAATATGCGCTTCACCCCTTTAACAGGGTTGAGCTTTGAAAGTTTGGGCTGCATCGATTTTGCCGATACCAGCCACCCCCCCAGCAGCGCAGGTGCTACCAACGCCACCACCACGAGGAGTAAAAACAGCGGAATCATGGCAAACAGCGTGCGCTGACCAAGATCCAGGGCATTCACCAGCATGGGAGTGCTTTCCATTACCTGGCGACGCTCAAACAAAAACGCTCTCTCCATGACCATTCCCAACTGGTCATAGAGCATCTGCCCCATGCTCCAAAGCCCTATCACGCCTCCCAGTAACAGCATAAAAGTGGTCAGCTCTCGGGAGCGGGGAACCTGGCCCTCTTCACGCGCTTTATCCAAGCGCCTGGGGGTGGCCTCTTCGGTTTTTTCCTGGTCGCTGTCGTTATCTGCCATGCTGCTATCCGGCCGGTCGTACGCGGCTCACCATAAATTCAGCCGCCCCAGAGGGCGGCTGAACAAAAAGCCTATAGTGCCAGATGCGGCTTGTTACAATGTCTTAATAACAACGCATTAAAAGCCTAATTCATCCAATAAGTCGTCTACCTGGTCTTGGCCCGTCACGATATCCGGGGCGTTCTCCTTCACCTGAGGACCATTAAGCAGGTCTTCTTTACGTCGCGCGGTTTCGTTTTTCCACTGATCTTCCGCCTTGCGCTGCATGCTTTCCCGCGCCTGAGCACCCGGCACGTTATCAATCAGCACCTGTACGAGCTGATGTTCGATCTCGCGAATCACATCCATCATCTTCTTGATGACTTGGCCGGTCAGATCCTGGAAATCTTGCGCCATCATGATTTCCAACAGCTCTTTATTGGTGGCTGCGGCCATAGTGGGCACATCGCTTAAATAGGTGCGGGTCTCTTTAACCAAGGCTTTAGCATCATCTAGCTCTTGGGGCGCTTCAAACCATGCTTCCCAACGCTTATCCAGCGCTTCAGCACGGTCAGACAGCTGATCCTGAAGCGGCTGTGCTCGGTCGATAGCGTTTAGCGCACGATCAGCCGCCTGCTCGGTCATGGTCGCAACATAGTGCAAACGGTCACGTGCGTCAGGTATCGCTTCCGCCGCTTTTTCAATCTCTTTATCTAACCCCAGCTCGCGCATATTGTCGCGCAGCATGCGGGTAAGTTTACCAATGCGATGGATGAGTTCTTCAGCGGCTTCATCGGGCAGTTGGGCAGTATTTCCCTGCTCACTCTGGCTCATTGTCGTATCTCCTTGCTAACCGAGCCACAAAGGCTCAGCCGCTTCATTTACCCATCTTGTCGAAGATTTTATTCAGCTTCTCTTCTAGGGTAGCGGCAGTGAACGGCTTAACGACGTAGCCGTTGGCGCCTGCTTGTGCGGCCGCAATAATGTTCTCTTTTTTCGCTTCGGCGGTCACCATCAGCACCGGTAAGCCTTTGAGCGCTTCGTCTTGGCGAATCTCTTTAAGCATCTCTAAACCATCAAGATTGGGCATATTCCAATCAGAGACAACGAACTCAAAATTGCCTGCCCGCAACTTATTCAGCGCGTCCTGACCATCTTCCGCCTCATCCACATTGGTAAAGCCCAGCTCTTTTAACAGGCTACGGACGATCCGACGCATCGTAGGAAAATCGTCAACTACCAGAAAACTCATATTCTTATCGGCCATTGGTCATCCTCTCATCAAACACATGGGTTAGGGTGACTGGACACCCAGTCAGGGTTTATTACGGTTAAAACGCTTCCCACTCGTCATGGTGGCTGTTCTGGCGGGCGCTCCGTTGTGCAGCAGGCTGTGTAGAGGCAAGCTGTGCTGGCGCCGAAGGCGCTATCGAACGCGGTAACTCATAAGAGTGTTCTTGGACACCAAGCAGCTTAAAGACGGCAACCGCCTCCTCTAACCGGCTCGCCTGCTCCTCCAAAGAAGCAGCCGCCGCTGTGGCTTGCTGAACCAGCGCAGCGTTTTGTTGAGTCACTTCATCCATCTGCCCCACTGCTTGGCTAACCTGCGTAATGCCGTCGCTCTGCTCCTGAGAGGCCGCGGATATCTCATCCATAATATCAGTGACCCGACGCACGGCGGTCACTACTTCACTCATGGTGCTACCGGCCTGCTCTACCAGGGTGGAACCTTGCTTAATTTGTGAAACCGAAGCATCGATCAGAGTTTTGATCTCTTTGGCAGCATCGGCGCTACGGCTCGCTAGATTGCGCACCTCACCTGCTACCACGGCAAAGCCACGCCCTTGCTCGCCAGCGCGCGCCGCTTCGACAGAAGCATTCAGTGCCAGAATATTGGTTTGAAAGGCAATCGAGTCAATCACGCTGGTAATATCTGCCACTTTTTGGGAGCTCGTTGAGATGCCATGCATTGTTTGCACGACCTGCTCAACCACCTGCCCGCCCTGCTCAGCCGTGGTAGATGCATCCGCGGCAAGGGTGCTGGCTTGGCGCGCGTTGTCCGCATTCTGCTTCACTGTCGCCGTCATCTGCTCCATGCTGGCAGCGGTTTCTTCAATAGAGGCGGCCTGCTGCTCGGTACGCGATGAAAGATCTGCATTGCCGCTGGCAATTTCCCGAGTGCCGTGATGGATTTCGCTGCTGCCCTCGCGAACTCTTGAAACAATCCCCGTTAGATTTTGCTGCATGGTTGCCATTGCAGCAAAAAGACGGCCGACTTCGCCCTTACCTCCGGTGGGCAAAGGCTCGGTCAAATCCGCCTGGGCGATTTTATCCAAGCGGCGCACCGCATCGTTAAGCGGAGCAATCACTGTGCGACGCAACCCTACATAGATCACCGCGGTAACCAATAACGCAATGAGTGCCGCGAAAGCATTGATGAGAGTGAAAAAGTCTCCTTCCGCGTTAGAGTCGCTGCGGATGGTACTCACGCGGTCAAAGCCATAGTCAACAAAGGCAGTTGAACTTTCAGCCAAGTTTGCCAGCGGTCCTGTCAGCTCACCGCGCAGCTGGTTAAACGTGGTGATATCCATGGTTTCAAAACTCACCAACTGCTGTTTGACCATTGCTAATACGTCTTGAAAATCTTCAATCAAGTCGCTGCCCAACCTTTCACCTTGAGGCGTGCGCGGCGTCGCCATAAAGGTTGCTAAACGCTGTTCTGCACGCTCAATACGGTTAGCGGCAATCTCTATTTGCTCATTAGATTGACGGGTCTGACCCACCATTAAGAAGTTTGACGCCGTTTCCATCGCCAGCATCGCTTGGTTAAGCAATGAATCAGCGCGATTAATTTCATTTAGCTGCTCATTACTAATGACATCTAGCGTAGCTAAATTATTTTGAGCGCTGCGATCCGATATAAAGCTGATGCCTGCCAGCACCGCTATGATGGCGATAAAGCTGATGAGAGCAGCGATAACAGCCGCATGAATACTCAAATTGCGAAACAAGCGAGCCATAGTACTTCCCCTGTTGACGTTATTGTTTTGGTTATGAATTACACCCGTTGGGCACGGCCGGAAGCCGCGACCAGCGCCATCAATCGCGATGGAATATCGTCTAGGGCGACGACATCAACCGCTCCCCCAACAGCAATCGCTTCTCTCGGCATCCCGAAAACCACGCAGCTCTCTTCATTTTGCGCAATGGTCGGCGCGCCTGCTTGGCGCATTTCTAATAACCCTGCAGCGCCATCTTTTCCCATGCCAGTCAAAATTACCCCAATCGCATTTTTACCGGCGTGCTTTGAGGCAGAGTGAAACAGCACATCCACCGATGGCCGATGGCGATTAACCGGAGGCCCATCGTTCAAGCGGGCCACGTAGTTTGCACCGCTGCGGACGAGTTCAAGGTGTTGATCACCCGGCGCAATATAGGCATGACCCGGCAGCACACGCTCGCCATCAGTGGCCTCTTTGACGGTAATCCGGCACAGCCGGTCCAGCCGTTCAGCAAACGAGCGGGTAAAGCCGCCCGGCATGTGTTGCGTAATCAAAATGGCAGGTGCGTTAGCCGGCAAGGGCTCCAGTACCGCACGGATCGCCTCGGTTCCGCCAGTAGAGGCACCAATGATGATTAACTTCTCACTGGTAACCAGCGGTGCTTTCAACTGCGTCGGAGGCGGCGCGTTTTTGTGGCGGGCCTGACGGGGTCGTGAGCGCGCGGCGGCACGCAGCTTCTCAGCAATTTCGTTGGCGTACTCCATCATCCCATTGCGAATACCTAGGCTGGGCTTAGCCACAAAGTCCAACGCGCCCAGCTCCAGCGCACGCAGGGTGATTTCAGAACCGCTCTGGGTGAGTGATGAGACCATTAACACCGGCATTGGGCGCAGGCGCATCAACCGCTCAAGAAAGTCCAACCCATCCATGCGCGGCATTTCCACGTCAAGGGTTAGTACATCAGGGTTATGCTGCTTAATCAGGTCCCTGGCAGCAATGGGGTCGGGCGCGACGGCAACCACTTCCATATCTGGCTGTGAGTTGATGATTTCGGTTAACAAATCGCGAATCAGCGCCGAATCATCGACACATAACACTTTGATCTTGGCTGCGCTCAAAGCACGCCTCCTCTTACGGTAGCTACCTAATGTGCTGTTGCGCTTCCGCTTGAGAAATACCTGTTAACGGAGCTAAACGCACGTAATACGGGTTATTTTTTAGCGGGGGTGTAGACCGTCTGCCCACGCAACTTGAATGCATCGCTAATATAGGAGAAGTTTTCAGAGTGCCCAGCAAACAGCAGGCCATCTGGCTTCATGAGCGGCGCAAACCGCTTTAGAATTTTCGCCTGAGTATCTTTATCGAAATAAATCATGATATTGCGGCAAAAAATGGCATCAAAGGGCCCCTTAACGGGCCACTGGGGCGCCAGCAGGTTAAGCGGCAAAAACTCCACCAGCGCGGAGACTTCAGGCCGTATACGGGCCAGCCCAATATGGTTACCAGTACCTTTCTGAAAAAAACGTTTCACCCGAACTTCATCGAGCTTGCGCACTTGTTCCTGAGGATAAATACCGGCGCGAGCCCTATCGAGCGCGTCAGTATCAATATCTGTGGCGATGACTTTCGCTTGGGAGGCTTTGGGGCCTAGCGTTTCCAGCAGCGTCATGGCTATTGAATAAGGCTCTTCACCCGTGGAAGCCGCTGAGCACCAAATAGTCACCGGCTCCTGCTTATGCTTGATATGTTCAGCCAGCAGCGGAAAGTGGTGCGCCTCACGAAAAAATGCCGTGAGATTGGTGGTGAGTGCGTTAGTAAACGCTTCCCACTCTTTAGCATCGGGCTGACGCTCCAAGCGTGACAGGTAGTCGGTAAAGTGCGTTATGCCGTGGTGGCGCAGCCGCTTTGCTAAACGGCTGTAAACCATTTCACGCTTATGCTCGGCAAGCACGATACCGGCACGCAGGTAGATCAGTTCTCTAATCCGTGAAAAATCGGCATCTGTTAGCAGCAAGTCGCGCTCGATCTGCCCACTAGACGCCCATTGGCCGGCTTCGGCTCCCCGTTCGCGTTGTCCGCTCAAAACTCTTCCCACTCCTCTGCAGAAACCGATTGCCGCTTCACACGCGGCGCTGGCGATGTCGCGCTATTTGGCTTCGCAGAAAGTTGATGCGCAGCAGCAGGTGCCCCTATAGCGGCTGGCATAGCCTGTAGAGACTGTTGATGGTTTAGCCGAAACGCCTCTACGGATAACGCCAACAGCCCCGCTTGATGTTCTAATGCTGCCGCAGCCCGCGCGGTTTCCTGCACACGGCCAGCATTTTGCTGGGTCGCTTGATCCATTTCCGCAACGGCCTGGTTGACTTCTGCAATACCGCTGCTCTGCTCTTCTGACGCTGAAGAGATCTCATGCATAATCTGCGTTACGCTGCGTGCCGCTTCAGCAACCTCACTCATGGCCGCTTCAGCTTTTTCCACTAACCCGGCCCCTGCACTAACATCCTGACTGGAACCATCAATTAATACCCGGATCTCTTGGGCCGCGCCGGCACTGCGCCCCGCCAAATTACGCACTTCTTCTGCCACAACCGCAAAGCCGCGCCCGTGCTCCCCGGCCCTTGCTGCCTCAACCGACGCATTAAGCGCCAAAATATTGGTTTGAAACGCAATCGAATCAATGACGTTGATAATCTCGGTCATTTTTCGCGAGCTTTGAGTGATGCGTTGCATGTTGTCGACTAGCTGTGTCATCAGCTCACCGGTTTGCGTCACCCGTGTAGCATTATTATCGGCCAGACGCCGGGCTTCTTGAGCGTTATCGCTATTTTGGCGCACGGTCGTGGTTATCTCTTCCATGCTGGAAGCGGTTTGTTGCAGCGCGGCAGCCTGCTGCTCTGTACGCGACGACAGCTCTTCATTACCACTGGCAATACCCTGCGCCGCAGGTGTCACTACCTCAATGCCGCTTTTAACCTCGCCAATAATACTGCTCAGGCTTTTACGCATGGTATTTAGCGAATCAAGCAGTAGGCCAATTTCATCACGACGACGGGCAGGCACAGGGGCTGCCAAGTTGCCGCCCGCTATTTGCAGGGTAAAGCGCGAAGCACTTTTTAACGGTCTAACGATTGAACGTAGCGTAAGCGCGCCTATCATCATGAGCATCAGTAAGCCAATCCCCAGCACCGCCGCCTGAGCGCTCAGCATGGCGGTTTGCCCCTGCTCAGCCTCTACCGCCATAACTTCCGCTGCAGCCTGTTTTTGCGCGATGAGCTGATTCACCATCTCCGACAGCGCTCGCCCATCGGTATTCATCACACGTATCACCGCATCTAAACCGGTAAACGCCTCATACGTCTCTTCAGCTTGTAGCACGCTCACCGCTTGCCCCATGCCATTAGCTAAGAACGCCTGAAGCTGCTGATCAAAACTATCCGCCAGCTGGCTAGCGTTAGCATCACGCTGGTAGTACGCCTGCCAAACCTCAGCTACCTCCGCGGCGTTTTCCGCCACGGCTTCGCCCATCTCAAACCGTTGGCTGATGAGCTGCATCCTTTCTGGTTCGATCATCGACTGACGTGTATGGGCAATGGTTTGGTCGATTTGCTGGAGACGAATAACATCGCGCAGCCCATCGTTATTGAGGCGATCTAACCGCTCACCCGCGACATTTAATCCATACAGCCCTAGCCCACCACTGACCAACAGCAGCATGCCCGCCACCACAATCATGCCAACCAGCTTGGCGCGGATGGTGTGCAGGCGCACCCGTTTAAGGCGCTGCACTAGCCCCTTATAACGTATACGCCCTTTATCTAAATAGACCCGTTTAAGACGCCCCTCACGAATACCTGCGTATACCTGCTCTGCCTGGGCGATTGCCTCCCGTGACGCCTGAACCCGCACTGAGGCATAGCCAACCACCTGATCATTTTCGACAATCGGCGTCACGCTGGCGTCTACCCAATAGTGGTCGCCGTTTTTGCAGCGATTTTTAACCAGCCCACGCCACGTTTCACCGGTTTCGATGGTTTGCCATAAATTTGCAAACGCCGCTGGCGGCATATCTGGGTGACGGATCAGGTTGTGCGGCGCCCCAATTAGCTCGTCATGGCGAAAGCCACTAATTTGGATAAACGCGGGATTAGCATACGTAATGCGACCTTTAAGATCCGTTCGCGAGACGAGAAAATCGTCCCCCTTTAGCTCAACTTCGCGTTGGGAGACTGGCTGATTGTTACGCATTAACGTGCCTTATTGTTGGGGAGGTGACATTTTTATTAGTTAAATTGGGCGACTCTACGTAAAGGCTGAATCAAAAAGCTTCCCACTCGTCTACCGGCGTTTTAGTAGCAACCACCTTAGCGGGCCGTGGCGTGGCACTTGGTAGAATGGGGCGAGTGGTCAATGGTGCGGCACTCGCTCCCGACACCCGAAAACGCTCAACCGCTTCACGCAGACGAGCGGCCTCACTCTCTAGCTCATTGGCACTGCGGGCGGCCTGCTGAACCAGCTGGGCATTCTGCTGCACGACCTGATCCATTTGGGCAACCGCTTGATTAACTTGGCCGATGCCATTGCTCTGCTCTTCTGAGGCGGCGGCAATTTCATCCATAATATCGCTGACACGCTGAACCGCTGCGACAAGGTCTTGCATGGTCTGTCCTGCATGGTTCACTCGCTGCGTACCGGCATCCACTTTACCCAGAGAAGCATCAATAAGTGTGCGAATTTCTTTTGCTGCATTGGCACTGCGGCTAGCCAAGCTACGAACCTCCTGCGCCACGACGGCAAACCCTTTGCCGTGCTCCCCCGCCCGTGCCGCCTCAACAGAGGCATTAAGCGCTAAGATATTAGTTTGGAAAGCTATATTATCGATGACCGTTATAATGTCAGCTACCTGATGGGAGCTGGCGCTGATCTCTTGCATGGTTTCAACAATATTGCCAACCTCTTCACCGCTGCGTCTGGCGGTTAACGTCGCATCACCTGCTAGCTGACTCGCTTGGCGAGCGTTATCTGCGTTATGCCCTACCGTGGAGGCCAACTGCTCCATGCTGGAAGCGGTCTCTTCTAATGAAGATGCCTGCTGCTCAGTGCGTGAAGAGAGGTCATTATTACCGCTGGCAATATGCTGAGAACGCTCAAAAATAGAGGCCCCACTTTGGCGAACCACGCCGACCGTCTCGGAGAGTGAGCCTTGCATATGCGCCATCGCGTTATACAGTCGACCAATTTCGTTATTACCCGGCGAGGTAATTTGCTGATTTAAATCGCCTTGAGCCATACGCTCAAAATAACCCACTAAATTATCTAGCGGACGCAACACATTCGCCGTCACTCCCCAAATGACCACAACAACGGTTAGCACCGTCATGACGACCACGCCAATAAGCACCCAGCGAACTTGGGCTGAAAATTCCGTAAACGCTGCCTGCTGCGACTGTAAGTCACTTGTCGCTTGCACAATGGCAGCACCATGGTGGAGCGCGTAGAGACCTATACCGCACGCTAGGACAATCAGGAGTGAAAAAGTAGCAAGTACCAACCCCCAACTTAAACGCACGGTCATATTGCTCATCACTTGACGCACTAGCTGTGTCACACGCATTACTCCAAGCACAACCCAATTAGCCGCAGCACTCCATGGCTCGCGGCTCGGCTGTTTAGCTCAAAATAGGCACACTCCTTATGCCCAGTGTTCTACATTAAGAATTGCTGGTGCTATCTACCAGTGCCATTTCTTCACTGGTCAGCAGTTTATCGATATCCACTAGCACCAACATGCGGTCATCAAGACTGCCCAGACCGCTTAAGAAATCAGAGGAGAGCGTCACACCAAACTCCGGTGCGGGTTTGATCTGCTCTGGAGTTAGGGTCATCACGTCTGACACACCGTCGACCACAATCCCCACGATACGGTCGGCGACATTAACCACAATCACCACGGTTTGACCGCCATACTCCACATTTTCCAGGTGGAATTTAATGCGTAGATCAACAATCGGCACAATAACACCGCGCAGATTGGTCACGCCTTTTATGAAATCCGGTGCGTTGGCAATACGCGTTACATTTTCGTAACCGCGAATTTCCTGCACTTTCAAAATATCAATGGCGTACTCTTCTTCCCCTAAAGAAAATACTAAGAATTCGCGATTTTCTGCCTCTGCAGCGGCTAGCACCGCCTTATTAGCTGCTTGACTCATGACGGCTCAGCCTCCTTGTAATAAGCGAGTTGTGAATGATTGGTTACTTTGCCTGCTTCTTTTTTGGCACGACTTAAGCGGTGTAAGCCCGTGATATCCAAAATCAATGCGACACTTCCATCCCCCAGGATGGTGGCAGCGGAAACGCCCGGTACTTTGCGGTAGTTATCTTCTAAGTTCTTGACAACCACCTGCTGCTGGCCAATGAGCTCATCGACCAACATGGCATAGCGACGACCTTCGCCTTGTACAATAACGGCGATGCTTTTAGTCGGGTCAGTAATTGCATTTTCGACGTCTAACACTTCATGAATCGCGATAACCGGCAGGTATTCATCACGCACTTTGATGACCACATCATCCCCTGCCATAGCGTACATATCACCTTTGGCAGGCTGGAGGGACTCAAGCACGGTAGAGAGCGGTAGGATGAACGTTTCGCCACCCACTTTGATTGACATGCCGTCTAGAATCGCGAGGGTCAACGGCAAGACAATACGCGTATTGGTGCCTTCGCCCTTTTTAGACTGTATTTCGACTCGCCCGCCCATTCCTTGAATATTACGTTTCACCACATCCATACCAACGCCGCGCCCTGATACATCGGTGACCTCTTTTGCGGTCGAAAAACCAGGGGCAAAAATCAGTTGGAAAACGTCTTCATCGGACATTGCGTCAGAAACATTGAGCCCATTTTCACGGGCTTTATCGAGTAGGCGCTCACGATCCATTCCTGCACCGTCGTCACGCACTTCAATAAGAATATTGCCGCCCTGGTGACGCGCTGAAAGCACCAGCTTGCCTACGCGAGGCTTACCTAGCGCCTCACGCTCATCGGGCATTTCGATACCATGGTCTAAGCTGTTACGCACTAGGTGCGTAAGCGGGTCTGTGATTCGCTCAACCAAACTTTTATCCAGCTCGGTGGATTTACCCTCGGTAATAAGTTCGATCTCTTTGTTCAGCTTGCCTGCGGTATCTCTCACCACGCGGGGGAACCGGCTAAACACAAACTCCATGGGAATCATGCGGATCGACATCACCGCTTCTTGAAGATCACGGGCATTGCGCTGAAGCAGACTCATGCCGTTTTGGAGCGAGCTATTACCTACGGACTGGTCGTCAAGGTCGCTGACCGTTTGATCGAGCATCGACTGGGTAATGATCAGCTCACCAACCAAGTTGATAATTTGATCAACTTTGTCGACAGATACGCGTATTGATGAGGACTCGCTCGCGGCTTTTTTTGGCGCTGCCTTAGCGGGCTTATCGTTGGCTTTCGGGGAGCTCTTATCGCTCTGCTTTGGCACAGCGGGGGCGTTATCCGCAGTACTCACCACTTCCTCAACAGCAGGCGAGGAGGCAGGAGCCGGCACATTAGGTGCTGGCTCTGGTTCTGGTGCTGGGTCACCCGCAGCAACGCTGCTGATGCTAATTTGCTCAGGCTCGATAATAAAGCACATCACGGCTTCAATATCGTCGGCACTGACGCCACCTTTGAGAATGACCTCGTAACGCTTGTCATCGCCTGAGTGCGACTGGATATCCCCCAGCTGCTCAAGCTCTTCGACCAGCAACGTGCGATCTTTATCGTTGACGTTCAGTAGGGCGACTAACAAATGCGTCTCGCCTTCTTCCGGCGTCTCGCGTTTGCTAGATTCTGCCTTGGAAGGCTGTGTCACCGTCGGCGCAGGCGCTGCAGGAGCTTCGAGGGTTTGTCCAATCTCCTCTAAAGCGATCTGCTGCAACACTTGGCAGATTCGCTCATAGGCTTCCTGGTTGGGTTCTTCCTCGTTGCGATAGGCATCGAGTTGCTCATGCATGATGTCTTTTGCCTCTAAAAAGGTATCAACGAGGTCAGCGCGCAGGGTCAGTTCCCCTTTGCGCGCATGATCCAGCAGGTTTTCGAAAATATGCGTGGTTTTTTGCAGCACGCTAAACCCGAACGTCCCTGCACCACCTTTTATAGAGTGGGCCGCACGGAAAATAGCGTTTAGCTGCTCGCTATCCGGATCATCGACATCCAGTTCTAATAAGTGCTGCTCCATATCTGCAAGCAGCTCTTCCGCCTCTTCAAAAAAGGTGTCAAAAAAATCCGCTATATCCATGCACCGCTCCACATTATCATCATATTTTTTGGACCAGCTTCGCTCATTCGGCTACGTCGGCCTGTGGCATGTCTGGTAGTAAAGCCTCTTCGGGCGAATCACCTTCAGGTAACAGCACATCGGTGCTAAGAATACCTGGGTCGCGAATGGTCTCAGCAATTTCGGGTAACAGTACTAAAAGCTCAATACGCCGATTAATAGGGTCTGAAGGGGAAGTGTCAGGCAGCGATACCCGATCGGCAAAGCCCGATACGCGCAATAGTTGACCTGGATCAAGCCCTCCGACGACTAACTCCCGACGCGAGGCATTAGCGCGATCACTGGATAGCTCCCAATTACTGTAGCCTCGATAGCCACCCGCGTAGGGCACGCTGTCGGTATGACCGCTGATGCTTAGGTCATTGGGCAATTCATTGAGCAACGGCGCGATAGTGCGCAGAAGGTTGCGCATATAAGGTGCTACCTGATCACTACCCAGTTGAAACATTGGCCGCTGCTCTGTATCAAGCAGCTGAATGCGCAGCCCTTCACGGGTAAGATCAAAACGCATTTGGTTGCGCAGCTGGCGCAACTCAGGGTCTAGCTCAATGGCCCGCTCTATACGTTCTTGTAAATCAGAGAAAAAACGCCTCTCTTGCAAGCTGGGCCGCGGCTGCAGAGACAAATCTACCCGGGCGCGCTCACCATCGCTATGGGCTGGATCAGGCCCGCCACCGGGAATCACCCGCGTACTACCACCTCGGTCGCCGGTCATCGCGGTTATCAGCGGTGTACTAAAGTACTCAGCAACACCGCGCCGGGTTTCATCACTGGAGACGCTTAAAATCCACATCACCAGGAACAGAGCCATTAGCGCGGTCATAAAATCAGCTAAGGCGATTTTCCATGCTCCCCCATGATGAGCATGAACCACTTTTTTGCGCCGTATGACTATCGGGCGCTTGTCACCGCCCTTACTCATGCATTACCGCCCTTTTTGGCGTCACGCACGTACTCTTCAAGTTCTGAGAAACTAGGACGTTCGGTGCTGTGCAGTGCTTTACGACCAAACTCAACGGCTAACTGAGGAGCATAACCGTGCAGACTCGCTAGCAGCGTGACGCGGATACACTGCAGCATTTTTTCTGCTTCTTTTGCCTGCCGATCTGCGTAGCTAGCAATTGGACTGATAAAACCGTAACCCATCAAAATCCCTAGGAAGGTGCCCACTAGGGCCATCGCAATCATTTGCCCCATTTGATCAGGGCTAGCATCCGCATAGGTCAGTGCTTTAATCACCCCCATTACCGCTGCCACGATGCCAAACGCAGGCATGGCATCACCTACTTTAGCAATCGCATCAATGGGAATATGGGCTTCTTGCTCAAATACTTCGATTTCGTGGAGCATCAGCTCGTCGATTTCCATCGGCTCCATGCCGCCGCTTACCATTAGACGCAGGTAATCAGTTAAGAAATCCATAATGTGCGGGTCCGCAAGCACCGTGGGATGCTCTTGAAACAGCGGGCTTTCCTGAGGGTTATCGATATCGCGCTCAATCCCCAGCATCCCCTCACGGCGCACTTTGGAGAGAATCTTGTACTGCAGCGCCATTAGCTCCATGTATAGGGCTTTGTTATATTTTTTGGTCCGTTTGAGCCGCGGCAGTATTCTAAACGTGGCTTTAATCGCTTTACCGTTATTGGCGGCAATAAACGCGCCTACGCCCGCACCGCCAATAATTAACAGCTCTAAAGGTTGATACAGGGGGCCTAAACTACCACCTGCCAGCACATAGCCGCCAAACACACATAATATTACGACCACATAACCTAGGAGAATCAGCACAAGCAGTGTCCTTGCGATAGCAGTTTTTGTATCAACGGAGCGCCAACCACTGCTTCATCATTATGAATAACACTGGAGGGTTCCATTTCAAGTGGAGCTTAGTCATATCATACTAAGATGTAGGCGATGTTTAATGGAAAAGTACCACCGCCTTTTAACGCTATCTATGCGCTAATGGCTGTTTTTATTATATTGCGTCGTCCTGTGAGTGGGTCATGGCTATGTTTCTGTACCCGCCGCTCCGCGTTGGGCTTTACGGGTTTTCCCGGCACGTGAAGGCGGCTGGCAAATACCGCACACATAGCCGTGAATCGGGCTATGCGCATGGGCAACAAATCGCCCCTCACACCGGGTACACGTATTTAGCTGCAGCAGATCACTTTCAAAAAAACGTACCAGTGTCCACGCTCGCGTTAAGCCCAACACTGGCTCCACGTCTTCAAGCGCTATTTGTTCTTCGTAAAGTCGGTAAGCTTTAACGAACGCATCAATACGTTCGCAGCAGGTATCTTGTTGTAAACTTGCATAAATATTATAAAAAAGTGATGAGTGCACATTAGGCAACCAGGTAACAAACCAGTCTGCCGAAAAAGGCAACATCCCTTTTGGGGGCGACATGCCACGCACTTCTTTATACAGCTTAATTAGGCGAGTACGGCTTAGATCCGTTTCCGTTTCTAACACCTGTAAACGTGCACCTAACTCAATCAGTTCGATTGCCAGCTGTACTTGATGCATTTCATCAACCAAGCTTTTCTGGCTCACTCCGCCCCTCCTTTGGGTAGTGAATCGAACGGTTCGCAGGCTGATAACAGCGATGCATGCAACCCCGACAGCCCTTGATCCCTGGGGTTTTCCATAATTTGGCGTAATCGCTGCCCGCTAGTTTGACTAAACCGACATACCAATTGATTAGTACGTGCCAGCTTCGTTAACTGCCAAGCATTAAGTGAAGTAAGCAAATCTGCCAGTTCGCTATCAACTTTCAGGCGAAACATGGCTGCCTCTCGATCTTCACTCAGTAGACGCTGGGCAAGAAGTAAGTACGCTAAGTTTAATTCTTCAATTTCATCGAGAAAGTTTGATTGGCTCATAGTGTTCCATCGGACGACACAGGCGCGACTTTATAAACTTTATAATGACGCCATGGGTGACTTTTTCCATAAGCATCATGGTTGCACACAACGTCTACATTGGCTACTTGAGCTGTTCACGGTGACTTAGCGCACCTTCTGAAAGCTCAAACACCCACACCAGAAGCTCAGCAACGACCTGATATAAACTCGCCGGTATCTCGGCATCTAAATCCAGCTGCATGAGCAGCGCCACCAACTCAGGAGCATCGTGCACATAAATCCCCTGGCGCTGCGCCTCTGCCATAATCCTCTCAGCTAACTCACCATACCCTTTCGCCACTACCCGGGGTGCCTGCTCCCCATCTCGATAAGCCAATGCCACGGCTTGGCGGCGGCGCTCACCCGGCGTCGTCATGGTGGCTCTCCAAACTTATATGCCGTGATTTAACCTGAACTTTGCGAAAATCCAAGGCTCCTAAACGTTGCTCTAACGCGCTTACCCCCTGCTCAAGTTGCCGATATGTCGCCAAGTCTTCGGTGGTAAGGTCGATGCTGAGCACTGACTGATAGAGCCATAAAGTAACGCTAAAGGCGCCTATATTGGGCACTTCGAGCTGCATTTCAGAGCGCCACCCTTCGCCCGAATCAGTCTCGTCCTGGGCACCCTCACGCCCCTCGTCACGTGTAGGCAAGTTAATCACTAGCGCCATAAAAATCCCGGCCCACACGTCTCCCTCCCAACGTATGGTAGGCATAACCAGCATCTCCAGCTGCTGACGCACTAGGCTCTGCAGGTTTTCATGAACAATCTCACGACCACCGCGCTGGATAGCTACGTCGGCTAGCTCGCGAGCGCCCACTGTTTCAACTCTCGCTTGGGCCGATTCTTGCCGCTCTGCCTGTAACGCGGCAGGGCTGGCTGGCGTATTAAGGAAGGCCACGGGGCGCTCAAGTATCAGCCTATCGCTTGCGACTGGTACCAGCGCTGTATTAGGCAAAATAGAAAAGTTGCCAGGTCCCGTTGGCGCAGAGGAGCCCGGCGCTAAAGAGGTAGCAACCGCCGACAACACATTCACGCTAGCAGGCAGCACAGGCCGTGGGCCGGGCTGCATCTGAGGCTCACGCAGTAGCTGCTGACGAGAAACATCCCCCTGGAACCAACGCTTCAAATGAGACTCGTAGAACAAACCACTATCACGTACGCTCGACTCTAGACGCGTCGCGAGCGTCGTAGCTGACGGCGCGTCTAGAGCGCTCATTAGGGGAGCTTCAGGGCGCATAACGGTGGGCGGCGCAGGAAAACGCAGCAATACATCCGCAATCGTGCGTGCCGCAGGACTTAAATGAGTCTGGGTGGAGCCTGGGGCTGTATTGGCGCCGCCCTGGGTAGTTAGGCGCTGCCCATCCGGGGAGGTTGGTAAGCGCTTGAGGTCACCTAGCGGCAGCGACATTGGTCGCCCGTCTAAGCTAGCATCACCTTGTAAGGCTCGCGGCCCTTCTCCCGGCGGAACAGGCTGCACAGGAGCATTCAAGGAGCGCTGTAAAGAGGCTTCTCCTTGACGCCCAAGCACTTGGTGCATGAGGGTATCAATAAGTGGCGTGATGCCACTCACGGAGCCCCCTGGTCTTGTGTGCCTTCAGGGTCATAAATGTCATGACTGCCCTGCTGCGGCGCATAGGCTCTGTGCAAATCACGCTGGCGCTGAGATACGCCAATTAACTTCCCAAGCTCCTCACGCCGAGCAACCAAACGTCGGCGAATTTCAACGTCGTGCTCAAGAATACTTTCCAGCAGCTCAGCCTTACGAGTTTTGGCAGAAGCATCTAACACGACTTGTTTATCAAGCTCGCGTAGCTCTTCGACTAACGTAACGTAATGGGTACGCTGCTCAATAAGCTCTGGCCACTGCTCCGCATTGGCTAGCTCTTGCATATGCTTTGCACGTACAAGCAGTTTGGCGTAAGCCTCTAGCAGCGCTTGTGGAGTAGAGCCGTGGACAGCTTCAGAACCCGACATAGTTGCCTCATGCACTCTGCTGTTGGCCGATTTCACGCCAAGCTGAAGCGATATCTTCCAGTAACCGTTCCGCCTGACTCAGACTCTCTTCATCGTTACGTAGGTTAGCAACTAAGAGTAAGCGGGCAATATAGTCGTACAAGGAAGCTAGCCGCTCAGCAATGGCACCGCCCTGCTCCTGATCCAATGCAGCCGCTAATCCATTATTAACAATATCCAACGCCTTGGATATCGACTTTCCCTTCTCGGCTGTGTTGCCTGCCTGCATGTGAATTCGTGCCGCCCGGATAGCCGCTTGGGCGCCGTCAAACAGCATTACGATAAGCTGGTGCGGGTCAGCAGACATCACACCGCTTTCCACGCCGACACGAGCATACGCCTTAGCACCACGTCCGTAGGCGGCGCCACCGCGAGAGTATGTCATAAGCGGGCACTCCTTCATTAGGTAACACAACAGCTGAGCCCATAGGGCCAATACATGCTGTTAATGATTCAAAAATTTGAGCTTTCAAACTCAGCTATGTAGTTATATCGGCGCGCCAACCACAGACTTTAACCCTCAGACACACTTTCGCTTAGAAAAGTAATGTTCACGGGGTGAACGTTAGCGTTGCTGCTAGACAATGGCAGCAAAGCCCATATCAGGTGGATACTGCCACTTCCCTAACAGGCCGCCCTAACCGCTCAAAGACATCACCACGCACGGATACTCCCAACGTATCGCGCAGTGGCGGCTCAACCCCCTCGGCCAGCACTACCTCCGCTGGCGTCCCATCTTTATTAAGACGCACGATCCAGGCCAATTGCTCACTTGAAAAGTGGGCAAGCGAGCCAACAGGAAGCGTTTTGAAGTGTTCGACATAGCGCTTGATCCAACGAGGATCAAATTGATGCGGATGACGCAATAAATGACGATAAATTTGTTGCGCTGTTCGAGCTGGACGATCGGCCCGATCACGGCGCATTGCCTCAACAACATCCACAATTGCACTGGCTTTAGCCAACTCGTTGATGTCATTACCCGATAAGCCTTCCGGATAGCCACTGCCATCAAGCCGCTCGTTAATACCCCCAATTACCGCCTTGGCAACGGAGGCTGAAAGCCACTGGCAGTTGTGCAGCCGATCCATTAAAAGGGACACATGCTCACTCATGGCCTGACGATGGGTCGCTTCAAAATTGGGCGCCTTGAATACCACCTGGGGCACAAGCGCTTTGCCTAGATCGTGGATCAGACCACTGGCCACAATCGCCTTTTGCACATCGCGCGGCATGTTACTTCCCACCAAATCCAGCAGGTGCACTGCCACGGCAATACCATGGCGCACGAGGAGCGGCTCGGGGGATAAGCAGCGTGAAGCAAATAGCAAGGCCTCGCGGTCTTCTTCATGAAGCATTAACACACGGTCGGCGTTGCGTGAAAGCTGCCGAGAGTCAATATCACTACCCTGTTTTAGCAGCAGTAATTGAGCATCGAGGTAGGCCGCTACTTTCACAAGGCGCCGAGCCGTCGGGGTGGCGTAACGCTTAATATCGCGGCGCCCAACGAGCTCTGACCCGTCGGTGCGCCTACCTGCCTGCTCAAACAATGGCGACGGCTGACGATCCTCTTGCGTCTCTTTCTTATAACGTGCCGCTTCACGCTCAATTTCACACACGAAGTACCAAATTTGACGCTCTTGATCCGACGTGCAATTGGCAAAACGAAACCCTACCCGCAAGATATGGCGCTCAGCGTCTGTTTTCTGGTGGCGGGCCACGCCCAGCACTTCAAAATAAGTACCATCAGGAAAAGTGTAGGCAAGCTTAAGGGGGCCATCTGCCTCAGCAAGCACGCCACTCGCAGTTAAGGGTAGCTCTATCTGACAACCATCCTGGGAAAGATCGCGTAACTCACCTTGGACGCTCTCACCATCAGCGCTCACCACGGCTGCGGACACCACCATCCCCATGCGTAACTCTGCGCGAAACGATTCGCGCCGCTGCAGCACATCTATTGAGACTGGATAGTCGCTACAGCATAAAAAACGCCCACCGGTGCGTCGCGTTTCGGTTAGCGAAAGCAGCGGCGTACGCAACACCTTGCCCTGAGACTGACCACGTAAAAAAAACTGTTCGCCCTGCTGCAGGCGGCCTAGCAAGTAATCCACGGAGGACAGATCCATGACCAGGGTTTCACCAACGTGCTGCTCCATTAACACAATAGGCTCAGGACGCGCATCCGACGCAGCCAAACAGAGCGATACACCACCGCTTTCAATCATGGCATTCAAATACGCGCTTATCGCTGAGGCACTGGTAACGCCTTCATATTCTTCTTGCTGAACGACCATGCTCGTCTCGCCTTCCCTACCACGTTATTGTTTGACACCTACCCTGAAGCGACAGAGCATAACAGAAGCTTTCAGCAAGCCACATGAGCCCACCAGCCTAATTATGTTTTTCTTTTTACAGATACCTATCTATAAAAACTTGTCGATCTAAGAAAAGCACCACAGGCCCAGCATTAACTTCTAAAGATTAGAATGTGTCGGCCGATAAACATAGTGAGGCTCAACAATTAAGTAATAAGCTGCCTCAGCCTTTGATATTGCAACGCTACCTAGCCGTTAGGCTTACTTACCTTTGAAGGAACGTCTCTTATGGGCCCACTGCCATTAGACAGCGCGTCTGCTTCACTACCCACTCCATCAACGCAAACGCTTACGCCACGCCAAGAGCTTGTGAATAAGCTAAGCCAACTCACAACACAAGAGAGCCAAGCTCCTGCCAGCAACACAATCACAAAAGAAGAGCTGGTTGAACCCATACAGCGTATTAATGATGTTATGCGACCACGCGGCCTTGAGTTTGATGTTAGCGAACAGTCCACGCGCATCATCACCCGGGTTGTCGACCGAGATACAGGTGATGTGATTCGCCAAATACCGGCTGAAGAAGTGCTTTTACTTGCCGAACAGCTAGAAGAAATGCAAGGCCGACTTATCTCAGCGGAAGCGTAAAATAACCGTGTTTAGCAAGCGAACGCTTAGCAGTACACAGTAAGACTTTAAAAACTGATTAGCCTTTCAGTTAGCGTTCGCCATGCTACTTTTCTCACACCACGCCCATAGCCCCAGCTTTGCCTTGCTAGTTAGACCTGCATATTCATCACGTCCCGATAGGCAGAGACTAGCCGGTTACGCACCTGCAACCCCATCTGAAACGCAACGCTGGCCTTTTGCATATCTACCATAACGTCATTTAACTCAACATTAGGCTCGCCTGCCTGAAACGCCATTGCCTTAGTGTTAGCACTCTGCTGAAGACGGTTAATGCGCTGTATGGAAGCTTGCAGCTCACTGCCAAAACCGCCCTGACCAACAGCGGTAGAGACATGCTCGCCTTTAATAGGCTGAGCCGCCTGGGAAGCCATGTTCTGCATCTGCTGCAAGGCAGCCTGAATAGGGGGAGAACTCATACGTATGCCTCATTCGCATGAAAGTAAAATAATGCCTGCAGCCTATCACTGGTAGCATAAGACTCATACGAACAAATAGGTACGAAAAGCCAAGCTTTTCGTTCATTTATGGTCGACGCGCCCCGGGATAATGGCGTTCATCATAATTCCGCTTACTACTTTCAGCGGATAACCGCGATCGACGGATATAGCCTATGCCTTCTTTGGTGATGCGCCTGGGCCGTCATCGGTTTTGCCTGCCCTCTAGGAGGGATGCATGAGCGAAACTGGTGCTACGGCAGGCCGTCAGAACAGTACGCCCCAAAACGCCCCCCGCAGTGGAACGGCAGAGAGTGAGACTAAAAGCACGCCGACGGCTGAACGCATGCTGAAACAGCTGCGTGGCAACCCTCTGGTAGTGCTATTGGTCGCTGCTGCTGCGTCTATTGCTGTTGTCGCTGCGCTTTTCATGTGGGCCAGCAGCCCTGAATACCGCGTGCTCTACAGCAACCTTAGTGAAGCCGACGGCGGGCGCATCATCGCCGAACTCGATAGTCGAGGCGTTCCCTATCAATTTAGCGAAGGCGGCCAAGCGCTCTTAGTGCCTGGCAATCATGTTCACACGCTTAGGCTTCAGCTTGCTGAGCAAGGCCTGCCTCGCGGCGGCAACCTTGGCCTGGAGCTTATGGATAACCAAGCCTTCGGTATTAGTCAGTTTGCTGAACAGGTCAACTTCCAGCGCGGCCTAGAAGGTGAATTGGCCCGCTCCATTGAGTCACTTGGCCCAGTGGAACGGGTGCGGGTTCACCTTTCCATGGCCAAGCCGTCGGTCTTTATACGCGACCGCGAGCCTGCCAAGGCATCCATTGTTCTGACCCTACTACCCGGCCGAGTTTTAGGTGAAGGCCAGGTCAGCGCTATTGTGCACATGGTCTCCAGCAGCGTTCCTGAACTGTCCACCGAGGACGTCACGGTAGTCGACCAAAACGGTCGCCTATTGACCGCCAACACCACTCAGGGGAATGACCTTGATGGTTCCCAACTGGCGTATATCACCGAAGTAGAGCGCTCCTACCAGCAACGTATCGAGAATATTCTTTCGCCTATCTTGGGCAGTGAAAACGTGCGCGCCCAGGTGGCTGCACAAATCGATTTTTCACGCCGTGAAGAAACCTCTGAGCGTTATGGCCCTAACCAAGCGCCTAATGAATCGGCCGTGCGCAGCCGTCAGCTAAGCCTTTCTTATGACGGCGAAGACCCATTAGCAACGGGAATACCCGGCGCGCTTAGTAACACTCCGCCTGGCGTAGCACCTGCCCCTATCAATCAGCCAGACGCTGAGGAGGGTGAGAATGACCTGCCGGCCAATGCGCTACGCAACCTACGCCAAGATGACGTCGTTAATTACGAAGTTGATCGTAGCATTGAGCATATTCAGCACCGCCTAGGGCAGGTTCAGCGTCTCTCGGCAGCGGTTGTCGTAAACTTCCGCCGCGCCATTAATGATGAGGGCGAGGTAGAACAAGTCGCTTTAAGCCCTGAAGAAGTTGCTCAGCTAGAGCGTCTCGTTCAACAAGCGATGGGGTTCTCACTGGACAGAGGCGATCAAGTCGAAGTTGTTAACACCCCCTTCGCTAGCACCGACGAGGCGACGGATGAGACCGATTGGTGGCGGCAGCCCGAGATGCTCTCTCTTGCCTCTACGCTGGGGCGCTACTTACTCGTGGCGCTTGCTGCACTACTGCTTTATCTGCTGATTCTCCGCCCGCTGATCAAGCGCTATACGCAGACCCCCGTCATGGCAGCCGCTATGCCTGGCCCCGGCAGTACCTTTAGCGTCAGCGTCGGCGACGAAAAAGATGGTGAAGAGGACGAGGCGTCTTCAGAGGACGGTGATACCTATAGCGACAAGCCTAAACGTCGCCGTAAAACATCGCTGTACGAACACAATCTCAACGACCTGCGGGAAATGGCTCAAGAAGACCCCCGCATGGTCGCGATGATTATCCGTAGTTGGATGAATGCTAATGAGTAGCTCTATTGCCGAAATGAGCGGGGCGCGCAAGAGCGCTATCCTGCTACTTGCCCTTGACGAAGACAGCGCTGCCGAAGTGTTTAAATTTCTGAGCGCTACCGAAGTGCAAGATATCAGTACGGAAATGGCGCGCTTGCACCAAGTCTCCCACGAGGATATGAAGGCTGTTTTGGAAGCGTTTCACAATGAGTCCGAAGAGTTCGTGGCGCTTAACCTCAACTCCAGCGAGCATATTCGTTCGGTACTTACTAAGGCTCTTGGCAGTGAGCGCGCCACCAGCCTCATCGAGGATATCCTTGAAACCACGGGAGGCAACTCGGGCATCGATGCACTGAACCTTATGGAAGCTTCCATGGTGTCAGAGCTTATCCGCGATGAGCACCCGCAGATTATTGCCACCATCCTGGTTCATTTAGACCGTCACCAGGCTGCCGACATTCTGGAACTGTTTGAAGAGAAACTGCGCAACGATGTGGTTCTGCGCATAGCCACCTTTAGCGGCGTTCAGCCAGCGGCACTCCAAGAGCTCACCGAGGTACTCACCAGCATGCTGGATGGTCAGAACCTCAAACGCAGCAAAATGGGCGGCGTAAGAACAGCCGCCGAAATTTTGAACCTGATGAACTCTTCGCAAGAAGAAGTCGCCATCGAAACCGTTCGCTCGCACAGCGAAGACCTTGCACAGAAAATTATCGACGAAATGTTCCTATTCGAGAACCTACTCGACCTGGACAACCGTGCAATCCAAATGGTGCTGCAAGAAGTCGAAACCAACTCCCTGGTGGTGGCCCTCAAAGGCGCCCAGGATGCACTGGTCGACAAGTTCCTGCGCAATATGTCGCAACGGGCTGCAGATTTGGTTCGCGAAGATATGGAAGCCCGCGGCCCCATCCGGGTTTCCCAGGTAGAGACGGAACAAAAAGCCATTCTACAGGTGGTTCGTCGTTTAGCGGATTCTGGCGAGGTCGTCTTATCAGGTGGAGATGATGAGTATGTCTAATACTCACTCCCCCGAGTTTGACCGCCATGGCACCTGGCGGCGCTGGCAGATGGATGAGCTAAAGGAGCAGAGCGCCAACTTCCAAGAGAGCGACTTCTCTGCTCCCTCCGCGCAACAACGCAAAGTTGAGGCGGCACAGCGCGCTGCGGAGCAAGCACGCCAGCGAGAAGAGCAAGAACGCCAAGCACTCTATGAGCGTATTCGCCAACAAGCTGAGCAAGATGGCTATCAGGCAGGCTTGGCACGTGGCCATCAAGAGGGGCTAGCGCAAGGCCTCCAAGAGGGGCACGCTCAGGCCGAAGAAACGCTTAAACAGCAGGTTCGCCAAACCGTCACTCCGCTTCAAGCTCTCGCTAAACAGTTCTCGGTCGCCCTTGAGCAAATGGATGAAACGATAGCCCACGACCTTACCGAACTAGCACTCGCCACTGGCAAGCAGCTGGCGGGTAATGCTCTCCGAGAGAATCCTGAGCAAATTCTGACAATTGTGCGCGATCTTCTGCACACCGAGCCACCGCTGGTTGGACAACAGCGCTTGTGGCTTAACCCAGAAGATCATGCGTTAGTAAAAGAGCACCTAGGTAGCGAACTAAGCGCCGCTAACTGGCAACTCCAACCTGATGACCAGCTTGCCCGCGGCGGCTGTCGCGTCACTAGCGCCCAGGGCGAGCTAGACGCCACTTTTGAAAGCCGCTGGCAGGCCGTACATGCCCAACTTCGCAAGCGCCATCACGTCAGCGACCCTTCGACCTCTTTGTAGGCACTATTATGAGCGATGCCACTTGCCCTCACCACTACCGCTGGCGTAAAGCGCTGAACCGCACTACGCAGCGTGTTGGTCATTTACCCCGCTACCGCACTAGCGGCAGGGTGATTCGCGCCACGGGCATGGTGATCGAGGTAGTGGGATTGCGAGTAGCGGTAGGCAGTGCATGCCGAATTGAATTACCCGGTGCAGACGGCAGGCTTAACGACAGCGACAAACACGCAGAAGCTGAAGTTGTTGGCTTCTCAGGCGATAAGCTGTTTCTTATGCCCTTGGAAGAAATCACCGGCTTAATGCCGGGGGCTAGGGTGACACCCCTTAGCGATGGCAGTGGGCACAGCGCACGACGTTTCCCAATTGGTGATGAGCTCCTAGGGCGTGTACTAGATGGCAACGGCAACCCACTGGATGACAGGGAAAGCATTGATGACGCTCCCCGTGCCACGCTTCAAGCCACGCTGCTTAACCCACTCTCCCGCGCGCCTATCGACGCACCGATCGATGTGGGCATCCGCGCTATCAATGCCCTGCTCAGCGTTGGCCGAGGCCAGCGGATGGGGCTATTTGCAGGCTCAGGGGTGGGTAAATCTGTTCTGCTTGGCATGATGGCGCGCTACACCCAAGCGGATGTCATCGTTGTCGGGCTCATTGGTGAGCGTGGCCGAGAAGTACAAGACTTCATAGATAATATTTTAGGCCCAGAAGGCAGAAGGCGCGCTGTTGTCGTTGCAGCCCCTGCTGATACATCGCCGCTTCAGCGTCTTCAGGGGGCAGCCTATGCAACGCGATTAGCCGAAGGCTTCCGCGATGCGGGCCGCAATGTGCTGCTTATTATGGATTCATTGACTCGGTATGCCATGGCGCAGCGCGAAATCGCCCTCGCGATCGGCGAGCCGCCTGCTACCAAGGGCTACCCACCCTCGGTGTTTGCCAAACTGCCCGGGTTAGTTGAGCGAGCAGGCAATGCCGAGCGGGGTGGTGGCTCCATTACCGCTTTTTATACCGTACTTACCGAAGGTGACGACCAGCAGGATCCTATTGCTGATTCGGCAAGGGCGATCCTGGATGGTCATATCGTGCTCTCGCGCGGGCTTGCTGAAGCAGGACACTACCCTGCCATTGATATTGAAGCCTCTATTAGCCGCGCTATGACCGCCATTGCAACGCCTGAGCAACTGCAAGCTGCGCGAACGTTTAAGCAACTTTTTTCACGTTATCAGCGTAATCGCGACCTGATTAGCGTAGGCGCCTATAGCCCAGGCCACGATCCAAAACTGGATGAAGCAGTGAGCCGGTTTCCAGCCCTGGAACGCTTTCTTCAGCAAAATATTGATGAATGCGCAACGCTTGAAGCGTCACGCCAAGCGCTGCATGCCACCGTGGGAGGCTAACCATGAGTCATTCGCAGATCGACATGTTAACCGGCCTAGCACGAGATGCCAGAGATCAAGCGGGCAAGCTGCTGGCCGAAGAGCGCCAAACACAACAGCAGACCGAAGCCCAACTTGAATCGCTCACCCGCTACCGCGCCGAGTATGCCGAACGTTTGCAGCTGGCCATGCGCGACGGTATTGACCCAGCCACCATGTACAATTATCAACAATTTTTAGCTTCGTTGGACGCCGCGCTGAGCCGCGCTAGGCAAGCACTGGCTGCACAGCAAAAACGCGTTCAGCAAAGCCAACAACATTGGCAGCAAGAGCAGCGTAAGCTCTCCTCCTACGATACACTAGCCTCGCGCCGGTTATTAGAAGAGCACCGCCGCCAAGAGCGCCATGAGCAAAAAGCTAGCGATGATTTTGTCACTGGCCGTTTGGCTCGCCAACTTACTGATAAACCGCACTAGCGTCGCGCCGGGGAACTTACTTATGAATATTCAGCTGCTGCTTTCAGCGAATCAGGGTCAAAACTCCCTCTCATCCGCCCCGGCACAGACCCTTGGGCACAAAGGGGCGCCACACGCCCTTTTTCATCAGGCTTTGATGCAAGCAACTGGCGCTCAGCCTCAGCGGTTAACCAGCCCGCCACCGGAGGCTAGTTCTTCAGATCCGCTAGCCAGCTTTGCTCAACTGCTAACATCACTAGACATTGAATTGGATGAGGAAGCGTTGGCTGACTTACTCGCTCAACTCCAGTCTGTCGACTTAAACACCACACATCCAATGGCTAATGAGGGTGCGCTGAGCGAAGCGTCAGTGCTCACGCCTCTTGATGAGATCGCGGCACGATTGTCGTTAGTCGCCGCATTCTCCGAAGCGCCAGAGCCACAACCAGCACCCCAGGTACCTGATATTGCTCAGCAGTTGGCTATTAGTGAAAGCCAAGCCGCCGAGCTGCTGACTGCTTTTAACTCCCTTAGTGACGCCACACCGCAGGGTACAACCCTCACGGAGCTTCACCGACAAGTGGCTAACCTGCTGCCCAGCGCAAATACCACAGAAGGTAGCCAGTCGCTTACTGCTTATCGAAGCAGCAACATAGCACTACCTGTAGATATAAATGCTAGTTCGCTACGCATGGGTGGCGATGCGCCAAACATTGCAACCGCTCTGGCTGAGCTTACGCCAAGCACCGGCAGGGGAGCAGAGTCACCCATTTCAACTCAGCCCGGCACCCTTACGCCAGCGACAGGTAGCTTAATGACCTCAGCGTCAATCGGCACGCCCGTTAGCAGCCCCGCATGGCCTTCTCAGCTTGGCCAGCAGCTTATTCAACTTGCACAACGAGGAGGAGAGCACCAAGTTAAAATGCAACTCCACCCGGCAGAGTTAGGGCCACTCTCTATTTCCCTTAAAGTGAGCGAGCACGGAACACAGGCGCATTTTTTATCAGCCCACGCCCAAGTCCGCCAAGCGCTTGAGCTAGCGATCCCCCAGTTACGTGAAGCCTTGGCTGAACAAGGAATTTCACTTGGTGAAACATCCGTTGGGGAGCATGACAACCCTAACGAACAAGCCTTTGCTCAACAAGGCTCTAACACCCCCAACGGTAGTGGTGACAGCGGAAGCAGTGAAGAAGGCGATAGCGCACTTACGCTCCTAGAGGGTGGTAAACCTTTAGTTCTTGACGGACGTGTCGATCTATATGCTTAAGCCACGCCTTAGTGGCTGTATGAAAATAATGGCATCACTACGGTTAGATAGCTAAACCAAAAGATAGACTCTCCAAAGGAGTCTGTTCATTTCATCATCAGCAGCTGCGTTAGGCATAATGCTTGACTAGTGTCATGCGTCATGATCATGGGAACAATAAATGGCAGAAACAAGCAGCGGGTCCAAAAAACTGCTCTGGATAATGATTATTCTAGTAGTGCTGTCGTCTGCGGGCGCAGCGGCAGCGATATATATGGTGTTAGACCAGCGAGGAACTGCAGAAGGAGGAGAAATTCAGCGGGTCGCAGAGCGCGAAACGCCTGTTTTCACGCGCATTGAGCCTTTTACTGTCAACCTCGCAGATGACCGCTACGGCTCACGCCTTCTTTATACGGGAATTACGTTACTCGTTGGCAACGAGCAAAGTAAGACCATTATTGAGGAGCACATGCCTCAAGTACGTAGCCGCCTACTGATTTTGTTGTCAGGTAAACAAGCTAGTGAGCTTACCTCTACGGAAGGTAAAGAAGAGCTTGCCCAGGCAATCATCAGCCGCCTCACCGTACCTTTGACAGAAAATCAGCCGCCTCTCGATTTACGAGAAGTGCTATTTACTGAATTCATTGTGCAATAACCTCGGGAACTGGAGCCGTTCATGTCACAGGACGATCTACTGTCCCAGGAAGAAATTGATGCCCTGCTTAAGGGTGTCAGCGGGGACGACGAGCCATCAGCTACGTCTTCCAACTCTGAGAATGAAACTCGTATTCGCCCTTATGACCCCGCCACGCAGCACAGGGTCATACGCGAACGCCTGCACGCGCTTGACTTTATTAACGAGCGCTTTGCACGCTATTTCCGTAACAGTTTATTTAACTTGATTCGCCGTAGCGCAGATATCACCGTTGAATCAGTTCGCTACCAAAGCTTTAGTGATTTTTCACGTAACGTGCCTGTGCCCACCAACTTGAACCTGGTGTCCATGAAGCCGCTACGTGGCTCCGCGCTGGTGGTCTTTCCACCTAATCTTGTCTTTATGGTGGTGGATAACCTGTTCGGCGGCGACGGTCGCTTTGTCACAAAATCCGATGGGCGCGAATTCACCAATACCGAGCAGCGCATTATTCAACGGCTTCTGAACCTCGCGCTTGAAGCCTATCAAGAAGCGTGGAAAGTGGTTTACCCTATCGAGGCACATTTTTTACGCTCTGAAGTGCAGTCAAAGTTTGCCAATATCACTAACTCGCCTAATGAGATTGTGGTCAACACAAAGTTCAATATCGAGGTTGGCAACCTTTCCAGCAACTTCCAAGTATGCATGCCCTACGCGATGATTGAGCCGCTGCGTGACCTGCTGGTCAATCCTATTAACGACAGTAACCATGACCACGACGGTACATGGTCGCGGCGTATGGCCAGCGAACTGCGCCATTCTGAGGTCGAGCTAGTGGCAGAATTTGCTCAAATACCAAGCCGTATTGCCCATGTGATGGGGCTGAAAAAAGGCGACGTACTGCCCATGGACATTCCACAAACCATCACCGCACGTGTGGATGGAGTGCCTGTCATGGAGTGTGAGTATGGCAGCCAGCTTCAGCAGCGCGCTTTACGTGTCCTGCATATGATCGACCATGCCGCATTGAATAACGTGTCGTCCAAGGACTTTATTAAAGGTTCAACGCGACAGAAAGCCAAGGAACCAAAAGCATGACTGATCCTAACAAACCCGATCCAAAAATTTCTAACGACGATTGGGCGGACGCCATGTCTGAGCAAGAAGAACCTACTGCCAACACCGATAATACCGGTGAAGACGATCTATGGTCCGCTGCGATGGCGGAACAAGAAGAGGCAAGCACCACTAGCAGCGAAGAGGATCCTTGGGCGGCTGCGATGGCAGAGCAAGAGGCAGAAGAGCAAACCCAAGCCGAGGAGCCTGAGCACAAGCCCCCAGCACCCGTAGCAAAATCAGCAAGTGACGAAGTGTTTCGTCCGCTCGGCCCGGAAAGTGGCAGCGCTCAATCCCGTGATCTTGAAATGATCATGGATATTCCGGTTAAGCTTACCGTAGAGCTGGGCCGCACCAAGCTTACGATTAAACAACTGCTTGAGCTTGCCCAAGGGTCGGTCATTGAACTTGAAGGGTTAGCTGGCGAACCAATGGATATCTTGATCAATGGCTACTTGATTGCTCAAGGCGAAGTCGTCGTCGTCGAAGATAAGTATGGCATTCGTATTACAGAGATCATCACCCCCTCTGAGCGCATCCACAAACTAAATCGATGAGCGTCGCTACCTCTTCCACACAGAACACGCCCATTGATGCCCTTAGCGGCAGCGGTGATGCCTTAATAGGGATGGCGGTTCTAGGCAAAACGGCAGCAGCGCTAGCGCTCGTAATAGCGATTATTTTGCTATGTACCGCGCTGTTAAAGCGCTGGCAAACGGGACGTCATCATCAAGGCGCCCACTTACGCATTGTGGGCAATACCGCTGTTGGCAGTCGCGAGCGCATCGTTGTGGTCGAAATCGAAGATACGTGGCTAGTGCTAGGCGTTAGCGGAGGCCGAATTACCAAGTTACATGAGCGTGATGCTCCTAACGACCGTCCTCCTCCCACCTCGCCTGAACCACCGGCACGCTTTTCACACCGCCTAGCCCAGGCACTAGCAAGTCACCGTGACAAACGAGGCAGTGAAGTCCCTCCCTCTTCTGACCCAACGAAAACACCATGAGATATGTGATGCACCTCTCCTGGCCTTACCAGCTCCGCTGGTGGCTTTTTAGCGCTGTCATTGCTGGCTGCTTAATGCTGGCTTTCCCTGCTCATGCGCAACAGCTACCAGGGATAGTCTCGCAACCATTGGAAGATGGCGGTCAGCAGTGGTCGCTATCACTACAAACGCTACTATTTTTAAGCTCGCTGGCGTTTCTGCCAGCGATGCTACTAATGATGACTAGCTTTACGCGCATCATCATTGTGCTTAGCTTGCTGAGAACAGCAATGGGCACGCAGGCAACACCGCCTAATCAAGTGCTACTAGGCATCGCCCTTTTCTTAACATTTTTTATTATGTCACCCGTCATCGCCCAAGTGTATGACATCGCATGGGTGCCTCTCACAGAAGAAACAATTGATTTTGAAGAGTTTTTGCTTCTTGCCCAAGGTCCTTTTCGCGAATTTATGCTCGCACAAACCCGCGAGCCAGATTTAGCACTGTTCGTGCGCTTAGCCGACGTCGGCCCCATGCAAGGGCCTGAAGAACTGCCCATGCGCGTCTTACTACCCGCTTTTGTTACCAGTGAACTGAAAACCGCGTTTCAGATTGGCTTCACCATTTTTATCCCATTTTTAATTATTGACCTTGTCGTTGCGAGTACCTTAATGGCACTAGGGATGATGATGGTGCCCCCCATTACTATTTCGTTACCCTTCAAACTGATGCTGTTCATCCTTGTAGACGGCTGGCAGCTAATTATTGGCTCGTTAGCTGAAAGCTTTTACATGATTTAATTGTCGCAACGGGCGACTAGGAGCAAACCATGACCCCGGAAATGGTAATGAGCATCGCTTACCAGGGCATGCGCGTGACCCTGTTTCTTGCAGGCCCAATGCTGTTGGCCGCTCTGTTTACTGGCCTACTGATCAGCTTGTTCCAAGCCGCCACGCAGATAAATGAAATGACGCTGACATTTATTCCTAAAGTACTGGCCGTTTTTGCCGTGCTGGTATTAGCTGGGCCATGGCTACTTGGGTTGATTACGGACTTTACCCATCGCTTATTCACTAATATTCCTAACATGGTGATGTAGCCAATGGTCGAGGTCACGTTTGCCCAGCTACAGGGCTGGTTAGTGGCATTTCTATGGCCTTTCGCACGGATAACGGCCTTTATGGCGGCGTCACCTCTCTGGGGCCATACCAGTATTCCTAACCAAGTTAAGGTGGGACTAGCGGTTATCGTTGCGGTGGTGATCGCCCCTGTTTTACCAGCCATGCCGAATGTGCCCATTATGTCCTGGGCGGGAGTCGGCATCATGGTGGAACAAATACTTATCGGTCTAGCCATCGGCTTAGTGATGCACATCATATTTGCCGTCGTGCAGGCTGCCGGGGAATTTATCGGTTTGCAGATGGGTCTGGCGTTTGCGAGCTTTTTTGACCTCTCCAGCGGCACTAACATTATGGTGTTGTCACGTATTCTATATATGATTACGCTGCTGATGTTTCTTGCGCTCAATGGCCATTTGATGGTGTTAGAAACGCTGGTAATGAGCTTTCAAACCTTACCAGTGGGCATCGGCACGTTGAATCCTAATGCCTTTGAGCTATTAGCACGCTATGCAGGAACTATTTTTGCGTCAGGGATGCTACTGGCACTACCGCTCTCCGGATCGTTATTAATTATTAGCCTGTCGCTGGGCATCCTCAATCGCTCAGCACCGCAGCTCACCGTCTTTAATATCGGCTTCCCTACGTCACTCACCGTTGGGCTGATCTTGCTAATGGTACTGATGACCGATATAGGCCGCTTTTTACAAAATCTCTTCAGCCAAGGTCTCGCCTTTATGCAGAGCCTAATCGAGACCATGGCTCCATTAAGCTAAAACCCCTGCACCTAACGGCACAAGGGTCTTGGTTCATGCTCTTAAAAACTGCATTTAACACGTGGGATTACATATAATCGAAGAGCGACATGCCCTTAATATCGACAAAGGCCTTTTGTGCAGCCTGCAATCCCACCTGACGTAGACTGTACTCGGAAATAGCAGACGCATAGTCAAGATCCACTAAATCCGACAGCGTTTGCTCGTAGTTAAGCATGCGGTTACTGCCTACAGAATCAATAACGTCCAGCTCGTTAAGACGGGCGCCAGCAGATGCACGAACGGTCAACACATTGTCCAGTGCGTTGTCTAAGTCACGCATCGACGTATTGAGCGTATTACGTAGCTCAGCCTTATCAGCAGCGGTGACAGCAGGATTTTCTAATACACGAATTGCCTGCTCCATCGTTCTAAACAGATCAGCAGGCCGTTCGGCACTGCCTGCTCGCGCCACTAAAATTTCATCCCCATTTACGGGCTCCCCGTTAAGCGTTATGGAAACGCCACCAAAAGCAACACGCTGACCATCTCCCGAGTAGGGTTGATTGGTAAGTGCAGGATCATCAACGGCTACATACGCTGCGCCATCAAAGCGCTGAACACTGTAGGTAGGCTCCCCCCCCTCCTCACCAAAGACAATCTTGTAGCTTTCACCAAAGCCCTCATTATTAATGTCATTTACTTGGGGACCACCAAAGGTAACGCTACCTTCGTTGCCTTGTGCTTCGGCAATATAACCAGCGCCACTAGGCACGCTCTGGAAAATTGTGATGCCGTTTTCTGTCACAGGCATTAACCGAGAAGAATCGACTCGCTGCTCGCGTGAGTTATCGCTACCTTGATATCGAGTATTACCATCCGCATCGGCAACGAAAGGCGGTGTATTGTCTGCATACCCACCGAATAAATAGCGCCCATTGCCGTCGGTGGCATTCGCCTGACCAATCATTGTTTCGTAAATGCCTTTGAGCTCGCTGGCAACCGACTGCCGGTCAACGTCACTCAAGGTATCGCTCGATGCTTGTACTAACAGCGTTTTGGCACTGGTAACTGCATCACTAACACTGTTCAAGATACTCTCTGTTTGCGAAAGCGAGTTGCGCGCCGAAACCCTCGCATCCGCAAACTGTTGTGTTATCGCTTTAGATTGGTCAACGCCTACCGCACGAGAAGCCGCCTGTGGGTCATCGGATGGATTCACTACCCGCTTTCCACTGGCGATTTGCTGGCTTACTTTTAAAAAATCATTTTGCTGACGGTTAATAGAAGCCGTGCTTTGCTCAAACATGGTGACCGTGCTGATACGCATCGCCTAAGCTCCTTATTAATTCCGCAGGTTCAAAATAGTATCCATAATAGTACCCGCGGTATCGATCACCCGAGCATTTGCTTGGTAAAACTGTTGGTAACGAATTAAGTTAGCCGCCTCTTCATCGAGATTAACCCCCGACTCTGACTGCTGAACAGCTCTTAGTTGATCAGTAAGACCTTGCCGAGCCTCTAAATTAACTTGTGTAATATTAGTCCTGTTGCCCACATCACTGACAATGGCACCGTAAGCACCGCTGACCGATGCATTGCCACCAACAATATTTTGACTTTGCAGGCTCTGCAGTGCCAAAGCATTACGGTTATCACCCGAAAAAGCGTCTTCACCCGCGGCAATTTTATCAACTTCAGAAATTGCTAATTCCATACCCGCGGCAGCACGGCGGACTGGCTGAACCTCGAAGCGATCTCCGTTTTCCAAGTCTCCACCAAACGTCATGGTAACGCCGCCGAAGGAGAGTTGATCGTTATCTCGCTCGAACGCTACGGCGGCTCCGGTATCATTGCGAATAACTGAAAAATCGGAGCCATCGTAACTGACGGTATAATCAGTAGCGCGTAGCTGCCCGATATTATCGGTATCGAATTCAATTAATGCGGTGGCACTATTTTCAGAGGAGCCGTATACCTGTGGCTCTCGGACGCGGAAAAAGTCTTCTCCATCATCGCCGTTTAAATCGGTACCTTGCTTATGCTGTTCATTGAAGGCGACAGAAAGAGAAACTGCTAGCTGACCAATTTGATTCTGAGTTTTATCAAGGGTTTCAGCGCGGAAAGTCATAAGTCCACCCAAGGCGCCGCCCTGCACGATCGACTCGTCAAGCTGAACCAAGTTACCGCCACCATCACGATAGCCCACAACAGTGCGCTGGGGATCATTCTCAGCCTGAACCGCTTCAAGTTTAAATGAGCTGGTGCCCGTCACTAAGGGCTGACCATTAGGCAGGCTGATGTTATAGGTTTTACCGTCCTGTACATTCAACCGGAGATCCATACGCTCATTAAGCTCCGACACCAAGTGATCACGCTGGTTGAGCAAGCTGTTGGGGGCTTCGCCAGTCCGCGCACGGGCCAAGACTATCTCCCGATTTAACCCAGCAATCTGCTCAACCGTGTTATTAACTTGGGTAATCTCATCTTTAATCTGGTTATTAATGTTGCTCTGCATATCCTGCAGATAACCATCAAACGAACGGAATTGGGCACTTAATGTGTTTGCAGTACCCAATACGCCCTGGCGGGCAGCTGGGTCTGAAGGTGAACTTGCCAAATCTTCTAATGAAGAGAAAAATGACTGCATTAAGGGCGATAAGCCAGCGGCACGGTCAGCAAGCAGGTTATCAATTTGCGAAACCTGGTTATTGTAAGTGCTCAGAGCGCTTGACTGTGTCTTGGCATTATTTAGCTGATTTGCGACATACGTATTGAACTGGCGCTCGATATCATTAACACGGACACCGCCCCCTATGCGCCCTTCACCAAGCTGTGTTAGCTCGCGGTTATAGCTAGGCGTGTACACATTGCTAATATTGTTGCTGGTCGTATTGAGGGCATTCTGCGCCGCGTTTAAGCCGCTTAAGCCGATCGAAAACATGCTCATGGTTCACTTCCTTAGGCCGATAACTTCTTTATCGGCAGCGCGCAGAAAAACTTAAATTGCTAATGGCATCAACGTGCATCCGCCAATAGGTTGTGCCCTGGATTCAGCGGCCCCATAGTATTCATAACAGCAACCAATTTGTCGGCATATAGGGGGTCTGTCGCATAACCGCCCCGTTGTAATTCGCGCGCGGCTTGCTCCGCATTAGCAGCTTGCACCACGCCGGCATAGCGAGGGTTATTACCGATCAAGTTCGCATAGTCAGTAAAAGCGTGTTCAAACGAGTCATAAACACGGAAAGTGTCTACCACCTGTGTCCGGCGGCCATTAATATATTCATGGGTAACGATATCGGTGGTTTTACCCTGCCACTGGCTGCCTGCTTTTATACCAAATAAGTTATGGCTGTTACTGCCTTGGCGAGTAGCAATCTCGTGTCGACCCCAGCCTGTCTCCAGCGCCGCTTGCGCTAAAATTAGTTCGGCAGGAACTCCACTCGCCTGGCTAGCCGCCTGGGCAGGCGCGGCAAGCTTTGCCATAAACCGCTGCACATGGTCAGGCGCGTTAGAGAAGCCAGGCAATTCAGTTGCCTGTGAACCGCTCACTTCAGTATTTGTGCCAGGGCTGGGCTCCGTCGAGGAGCGCTGTCTGACTACCTCTAACTCAGACAGGAAGCGACCTCCGGTTTCACTCTCACTTTGTGGCTGCAAAGGCCCATCCAGCACACGCGGCGTCCCGCGGGGAATACCAGCAATCAGCGCCTGCAGCTCCTGATCCTGGTTCACATTGTTCGCTGTGCTACCAACGGCTCCTTGCCGCTGTAGCTGTTCCACCAACATATCCGCTAGCCCCATCCCTTTAGATGAGATCACCTGCGACCACTGCTGATCCAGCATTTGCTGATACGTGTCAGTGGTCGAGCTACTCAATAAGCCTGAGGAAGGAACAGCATCACGCATGCTTTTCATCATCATTTGCACAAAAAGTGCTTCAAACTGCTGCGCAGCGCCATGCACACCTGCTTCTGGATCTACTCGCGCATTGTGCTGTAAGCGCTGAAAACCATTCATATCCAGGGCGAACTGACTAGTCATATCGGCCATGCTCATTAGATAACCTCCAGCTCAGCACGCAGTGAACCTGAGGCTTTTAGCGCTTCTAAAATAGTCATTAAATCTTGAGGCGTCGCACCTAACGCGTTGAGTGCATTAACAACGTCGTTAAGCTGTGCACCTTCGACTATTTGTAGATAGGCCTCTTGCTGCTCAATATCAATATCCGTGTTGGGCACCACAACCGTTTCACCTTCGCCAAAAGGCGCGGGCTGGCTAACACCAAACTGGGTATTGATCATAATAGAGAGATTGCCGTGCGCCACAGCTGCTTGTCGAAGAGTAACGGCGCTATTCATCACCACAGAACCCGTTCGGGCGTTAAGCACAACACGAGCAGGCGCGTCCATGGGAGTCACTTGCACATTCTCTACCCTGGCCATAAAGTTTACCCGCTCATTGGCATCCACGGGGCCATCGAGTGCGATCACTCGTCCATTTCGTGCGTAGGCAACCGATTGACCAAATTCGTTATTAATCGCGGTGACCACACGCTGGGCGGTGCCAAAATCAGAGTTATTGAGCTGTAGCTCGAGCACACCGCCATTACCTCCCAAGTTGAGCGGCACTTCTCGCTCCACAAGCGCACCATTAGGAATACGACCCGACGCTTGTTGATTAACCTGCACACTGCTGCCACCCGCTTGGGCACCGGCCCCTCCCACTAACATATTGCCCTGGGCAATAGCATAAGTATCACCATCTGCCCCTTTTAACGGCGTCATCAGCAGCGTGCCGCCGCGAAGGCTGCGGGCATTGGCAATAGACGAAACCACTATGTCCAAGCGTTGGCCTGGGCGGGAGAAAGGAGGCAAGTCAGCAGTGACCATAACCGCAGCCACGTTACGCAGCTGTAGATTAGTGCCTGGCGGTACGGTGACCCCAAGCTGCGACAACATATTGGTCAAACTTTGACTGGTAAATGGCGCCTGGGTGGTTTGGTCGCCAGTACTATCCAGACCAACGACTAAACCATAGCCAACTAACTGGTTGTCCCGAACACCAGCAAACCCCGCTAGCTCACGCACACGCTCAGCCGCCGCTGCGGAAGTGACGATAAATAGCGCCAATAACGTTATTAAACGCAGCCCCCACCGTTTAAATGTCTGTCCATTGCTTTGCTGCATAGCCATTTTAAGCCTCTATTGTCGGGCCTTGAACGCGCCTAGAATGGCGACACATTTAAGAAGAAACGCTGCAACCAGCCCATATGTTGCGCTTCATTAATATAACCGTCTCCTACATACTCAATCCGAGCATCGGCAACTTGAGTGGAAGGCACGGTATTTTGTGCTGTAATTGTGCGAGGGTTCACTACCCCAGAGAAACGAATAAATTCAGTTCCCTGATTAATCGCGATTTGCTTTTCACCACGCACGCGCAGGTTGCCATTATTCATTACTTCCAAAACGGAAACGGTAATCGTACCGGTAAACGTATTATTGGCTTGTGAACCACCGCCGCCAGCAAAATCACTCGCTCCCGAAACGTCAAAACCAAAATCTGCCAAGGCATCTAGCACGTCAGGCAACTGGGCCAGATTAAGACTGGAACTGCCGGAACGGTTTGCGTTGGATTGAGCGTTTTTACTCGCACTTACCTCTTCGTCTAACACAATGGTTAAAATATCGCCGATAGAGCGGGGGCGCCGGTCTTCAAACAGGGGCTGGTAACCGCGGCGAACCTGATAGATTGAGCCGTTGGCAACCGGAGGTGGCCGATCCACTATCGTAATTTGCTCTTGCTCTCCCACGACAGAGGCGCGGGGAACTTGTGCACACCCTGCAACGAGTACAATAAAAAACGCGAAACCAATTAACCTTATCCGGCGAGAAATAGTGTCCAGTTCCAACATGATGCGCCCTATTAGAAAGCCCTACTAATTAACGATGTTAGAGCTGACTTAAACGCGCCAACATTTCATCACTGGTGGAAACTGCCCGGCTATTAATTTCGTAAGCACGCTGGGTCTGAATCATATTGACCATTTCTTCCACTACGTTAACGTTGGATGTCTCTACATAACCCTGAAACAACCTGCCCGCACCGTTATTGCCAGGCACATCTTGATTAGGAGCGCCTGATGCGCCTGTTTCCAAGTACAAGTTACCACCGACACTTTCCAAACCAGCCGGATTAATAAACGAGGCAACGTTGATTTGGCCAATGTCCGCGTCTTGAGCAATACCTGGCTGACGGATACTCACCGTGCCATCTTCGCCAATGGTCACTGATAAAGCGTTTTCTGGAATAAAAATAGCGGGTTCTAATGGGTAGCCGTTAGCAGTCACCATCTGCCCATTTTCATTTAGCTGAAAGCTACCGTCCCGGGTATAGCCAACCGTACCGTCAGGCAGAAGTACTTGGAAAAAGCCTTCGCCATTAATGGCCAAATCACGGGAGTTGCCCGTTTCTTCCAGGCCTCCTTGGGTATGCAAACGCTCAGTAGCAACGGCTCGAACCCCGGTACCAATTTGCATGCCGGAAGGGAGCCTATCCTGGATATTGTTTTGCGCGCCCGGTTGCCGCATGTTTTGATACAGCAAATCTTCAAATACCGGACGTGAACGTTTGAAACCGTTAGTACTAACGTTAGCTAGGTTATTAGAAATAACGTCTAATTTTGTTTGCTGAGACTCTAATCCGGTCTTAGCAGTCCACAAGGACTTAATCATATTCGTGTTCCCTTAACTGAGAGGCTTTTATCAGCCTTGAATCGATAGGATGCTATTGGCCCGCTGAGCATTTTCATCGGCTGTGCTGAGTATTTTCATCTGCATATCGTAACGACGGGCCACATCAATCATAGAGACCATGGCATCCACAGCGCTGACGTTACTGCCCTCAAGCGCGCCGCTAACAATCTGCGCCTCCTCATCACCGGGTAACCCTCCAGGCTGGCCCTCCTCATCTAAAGGAGCACGAAACAGACCATCGTCCCCACGTATTAATCCTTGCTCATCAGGCGTTACCAACTTGATACGGCCTACATCGACTAACGCCGCAGGCCCCTCACCTTGAGGAATAGCACTGATAGTGCCATCCGCGCCGATGGAGACTTGCGCACCTTGAGGTAGCGCAATTGGACCGCCATCGCCCATTACTGGGCGGCCTACACTTAACAGCACGCCGTCACTATCCAACTGTAGGTCGCCACGACGGGTGTATGCCTCAGTACCGTCGTCCGCTAATACCGCCATCCAGGCATTATCCTGCATTGCAATATCAAGAGTACGCCCAGTACGCTCAATAGGACCTTGGGAATAGTCGGTGCCAGGCGTTGTGGTAACCGCCGATACGCGCGTAGCAAGTGCTCCATCCCCCAGAACCGGCACAGACCGCGCCGCTTGAAGCTGGGCGCGGAAACCTGCAGTGGATACATTTGATAGGTTTTGGCTAATGACAGCCTGTTGGTCCATCGTGTGTTTAGCGCCGCTCATGGCGGTATAGAGCATTCGATCCACAACTCACTCCTTCACAACGTTACTACGCCACTATTAAGGAATATAATTAAAGATTAATAATGGTCTGCAGGAGTTCGTCCTGGGTGCTGATGGTTTGTGAGTTGGCTTGATAAGCACGCTGTGCAACGATCATATCTACTAGCTCTCTCGCCATATCAACATTCGATGTTTCAATAGCACTTGCCTGAATCAAACCACGCAACCCTGCACCTGGCGCACCCAGCAACTCTTGTCCAGAAGATGCGGTAGCAGTCCAGAGGTTGTCACCTTCCGGACGAAGGCCTTCAGGATTCCGAAATGTGACTAGCGTTATCTGCCCAGAAGCACGTGACTGTTCGTTCGAGTAGTTACGCATTACCGTGCCATCTTCTTCGATCGAAATACCTACTAAGGCACCTGCGGTATAGCCATCTTGGATGGTGTCATTAACCGTTGAACTGTTAGCAAACTGAGTGGAACCTTCAAAACTAAGGTCAATATCGAGCTCCGCCAGAGGATTGCCATCTCCAAACTCATTGGCAGCAAAAGTTGCATTACCCGTATTGTCTGCCTGGAGCGTCCCATTTTGGTTAAAAACCAGCTCACCCAAATCAACGTCGTAAACACCGCCATCAGCGGGCCCACCCGACAAGCGTCCGTTTACATCCCAGCTATTATTCGCTGTTTTTGTGAAGTAAAGTGTTAGGTTACGAGCATTACCTTGTGAATCAAATACCGTTGCATTCGTTGAATAATTATACGTATTTGCATTATCTGGATTAAATGCAGCTTCAATAACCGGTTGTCCCGAATTTAAATTCAGTGAAACATTGAGGTCTGTCGTTGCATTTGCTGGCAAATCACCAGGTGGGACCTCAAGAGGCACCGCATTACCACCTTCTTGTACATTCCCTTCAGCGTCAGCTGGGTAGCCCATAATCTGTGAGCCCTGCGCATTCACTAAGCGCCCATCAGCTGTCATGTTAAGCTGACCATTACGCGAGTAGCCAATTTCCCCATTGGTCTGCTGGAAGCGGAAAAAACCATCCCCTGCAATCGCCAAGTCCATACCACGGCTAGTGGACTCAATATTTCCTTGACTAAAATTTTGCTGAACAGTCGATGTGCGAACGCCAAGGCCAATACGCGACTCGGCAAATACATCAGCAAACTGAACGTTTGAGCTTTTAAAGCCCACTGTTTGCGAGTTAGCAATATTATTACCAATGGAGCCTAGCTTTTGCTGTTGAGCGCCTAGACCACTGAGTGCTTGTGAAAAACTCATACTATTCCCCTGGGAAGCTGTCTTTAGTCAATAATTAAAGAATCTGTTTAATCTGTTCGAGCGTGACTTGGCCATAAACAGCCCCAAGGTCTAACCGCACATCACTGCCTTTTGTTCCAGGCGTTACGCCTTGTACCAACGCATAATTGAGTGCAGTGGTTTCTACAGCCTTGCCCTCCGCATCAGTGGCTTTATAGCTAACGCGGTACGCTCCTTCAGGCACAGCTTCTCCGCTGTTGGTTAACCCACCCCAACTGAAAGACTCTACCCCTGCGGAAACTGAACCTAAGTTTTTGGTATAAACTACTTCCCCAGACCTACTGGTTATCATTACTTCTACATTTTCAGCGGGCTTGGCTAATTCAATACCAAATGGCGTTGCATAGGAGCCAGATTCAGCATCAGCGCTTACCATGACATTATTACCAGGCACCAATACGGCTTTATCAATAAGGCCTGCTGCTTGTAGGGATTTAGCGGCATCCATTTGCTGAGTAATGCCGTTGAGCGTCGTGTTTAACTCTTCAATGCCACTCACGGTATTAATTTGAGCAAGCTGGGATGTCATCTCAGCATTATCCATTGGGTTCAATGGATCTTGATTTTGTAGCTGAGTAATTAATAATGTCATAAAGCTTTCACGCAGCTCTTGTGACTGACGTGCAGGCATCCCACCAGAGCCACCGCTATTGACACTATTGATAACACTCGAATCAATATTCATAGTTATCCTTCACCCAATGAGAGTGTCTGCATCATCATCTGCTTTGTTGTGTTGAAAACTTCAACATTGGCCTGATACGAACGCGATGCAGAGATCATATTGACCATTTCATGCACGGGTTCAACATTAGGCTTAGCAACGTAGCCCTCTTCATCGGCCGCCGGATGGTTCGGCATATATACCAAGCGTAGGGGTGAGTCGTCTTCCACCACCTCCGTCACGCGAACACCGCCAACGCCGTAGCGGTTATTCTGCGCCTGGGCTTGGAACATGACTTGCTTGGCCCGGTAGGTTTCCCCATCTGGCCCAGCAATACTGTCAGCATTGGCCATGTTGCTAGCGGTAACATTCATACGCTGCGCTTGGGCGCTCATAGCGGAACCCGCAATATCAAACGCTGAAAACATCGACATAGCTTATTCTTCTCCTGTAACTCGGTTATTCAGGCTGCATCGCGTTTTTCAGCCCTTGAATGCGGCTGTTCGTAATCGTCAGTGCGGCTTGGTAACGAACGGCATTATCGGCAAACTGGGTACGCTCTCGATCCATATCGACCGTATTACCGTCTAGACTTGGCTGATCCGGGATGCGATACAACAGGTCAGAGCTGCCGGCGCCACGCCAGGCGGGCCCTTGGCCAGAAAGGTGGCGTTCGGATGTTCGTGACAATGCAACACCGCCGCTCTGCTGCGCAGAGCCGTTGCCTACTGCTTTTTTAAGCTCGGCCGCAAAGTCGATATCCCGTGCTTTGTAATTGGGCGTATCGGCATTGGCTATGTTCGCGGCCAGCACATCGTGCCGTTCGCGCCGTAAATTCAGTGCCTGCTGGTGGTAATTAAAGGCGGAACTAAGTTGGTCAATCATGCCGTCCCTCGCTCGCTGAGAGGCAAAAAATAAATCGGAAATTATTGATGATGAATAATAGGCGTTGCTAAGTCAGCCTAAAGCATGGAACAGCTGCTGTTTACACCAGCATTTCGCATGATGCCTAGGAGGCTTTTGCACTACACTTTCTAGTCGATGTTTATCATCAGCCTTTAAGATTGAGCGATTCGCACATGCCCAGCCCCTCGCGTCCAGCATTACGCTGTTTGGCAGTTTTAAAACGTCTTCTATATGTCTGTTTTGTCACCTTTTTTACATCTCTCCAGGCGCAGGCTAACGACCAGGAGCTGGTAGATGTTGTACAGCAGTTTCTTTATAACCATTCTCATGCGCTGGGGCAGGAAGTTGTTATCGACATCTCCCCACCCTCGCCCCACCTTCCGGCCTGCGTAGCACCCGAGCCTTTTTTCCCTAATGCGAACCAAACACCTATTGGGCGTGTCTCTGTGGGTGTGCGGTGTGGTGAAGGGCGGCGCCAGGTGCGCTATATTCAGGCTCAGATTGATATCATTGGTAGTTATTCAGTCGCTAGGCACGATATCGAACGCGGCACACTGATTACCAGCGATATGTTGAGCCAGCGTGAAGGTAATCTTGGTGACTTGGCGGCTCAAGCGCTCACTGAGCAAAATGATATTATTGGCATGATCGCTCAACGGCCTATCCGTAGTGGTAGCACTTTCCATGCCCACTATCTACAAGCGCCCCATCTAGTTGAAAGGGGACAGCGCGTTACTGTTATCGCACAAGGGTCGGGCTTTCGTGTATCCCGCGAAGGCGAGGCAATGGCTAATGGCGCCCAAGGTGAACGTATTAGGGTACGCTTCGATACCCGCGAAATGGTGACAGCGCGCGTGGTTGGGCAAGGCGTACTAATAGTGGATTTTTAACGCAGCGCCTAAAGTCTTCTCTATACCGGCCGATAGTTAATATCACAGCGCATGCCGCCCCAACGTTGACGATGAGGCAAACAACGTGAAAATTGACAATATCAATCCGCTGCTTCGCTCAAATCAAGCCCAGCAGCGTGATGACGTACAGAAAGTAAGTGGAGCCAAACCGGTAGAGGCAGCTAGCGCGGCTAAAGAGTCTACGCAGCTTAGCCAATCTCGTGTTGATAGCTCTCAAGATATTGATATGGCAAAAGTGCAGGAAATTCGCGACGCTATTCGAGAAGGCCGTTTAGAAATACGTGCTGAACGCATCGCTGATGGCTTAATTGCTAATTTAAACGAGTCTTAAGAGGCGAACCATGAGCCTTGTACGCTTACTCAATGACCAGCAAAACCGCCTTGATGAACTCGTCGCTCTGCTATCTAGTGAGCAAGCACAGCTGACTAAAGGCGATATTGACGGCGATGCGCTGACTGACATTGCGCACACCAAACAAGCGCTGCTTGGCGAGCTGGAGCGTATTGAGGTAGTGCGCCGCTCAGTACAAAAACGGCTAGGCTATGATGATGGTGCGGCTGGCGCCCTTGCAGCGGCGACTGACGCTAATTGCAAAGCTGCTTGGGAAAGCCTACTGGATAAAAGTGAGCGTGTTGCTCGTATGAACGAGCTGACAGGCCAAATGCTTACGCTGCGCATGAAACACAACCAGCAAATGCTGGATTACATTCGGCAAATTGCTGAAAAGACCCTGTATAAGCCTGATGGGCGTAACAATGCTCAACCAGGACGTATTAATGCCTCTGCTTAAGTTTTATACCCTCAGCAATGCCTAGACAATAACTGTACAGCGCGCTTCAATGAGAACCATATTGTTCTCCCTTTCTGGAGCGTATTTATGCTTTCCCATCTTCCAAAAGATTTTACAGCCGTTGTTACTGGCGCCAGTGGTGGTATTGGTAGCGCAATGGTTAACGCGCTGCTGGCATCAGAGAAAACTGGTGAAGTCATTGCCATCAGCCGCTCTTTCTTAGCATCTGATCATCCACGCCTAAAATCACTTATTGCAGATATAACTACCGAGCACGGCAGGTCAGTTGTTGCCCAGCAAGTAAGCGGACGCCCAGTCCACTTCTTATTCAATGCAATAGGCACTCTTCACGACGATAGCCACGGTCTACAGCCTGAGAAACGCCTTGAACAGCTTGATGCAGCTTCTCTTAATCATGTAATGCATATTAATGCAGCTACCCCTGCGCTATTAATTGCAGCTCTTAAGCCATCATTACAAGGCTCACATCCAGCGATCATCGCTAGCCTCTCCGCTCGTGTTGGCTCGATTACCGATAACGGTTACGGGGGCTGGTATAGCTATCGAGCCAGTAAAGCGGCCCATAATATGCTTATGAAAACGGCCTCAATTGAGCTGACTAGACTTAACAAGCAATCCATAGTGCTATGCTTACACCCAGGCACTACCGACACTGCTCTTTCAAAACCCTTTCAAGCCCGCGTACCCAATGACAAATTATTCACGCCTGACTTCGTTGCAGAGCAACTATTGAAGGTTATTTCCCAACGCACCCCAGAAGACACCGGCAGTTTTTGGGATTGGGCGGGTGAAGCCATTGAGTGGTGAGGTGTGGCATTCCCGACTCACGATTCTCCCTTCCCCCTTCTTTTTTACCCCTCGCGCATAAAAAAATCCCCCAAGGCATCAGCCCTGGGGGATTTTTTATATAAGTGCCTGACGATGACCTACTCTCGCATGGGGAGACCCCACACTACCATCGGCGCTAAGCGGTTTCACTGCTGAGTTCGGCAAGGGATCAGGTGGTTCACGCTCGCTATGGTCGTCAGGCGTAACTGGCGATGTATATCATGCTGACGTGTTTGTGTGCGTCTCTATCAAGCCCTGGGCTTGATGCGCGTATCCGGTTCTCGTTACTACGACGACCAGACCCCTTGGGTGTTATAGGGTCAAGCCTCACGGGCCATTAGTACACGTTAGCTCAACGCCTTGCAGCGCTTCCACACCGTGCCTATCAACCAGCTGGTCTCGCTGGGCCCTTTAGGAGGATCAAGTCCTCGGGGATGTCTCATCTTGAAGGGGGCTTCCCGCTTAGATGCTTTCAGCGGTTATCCTGTCCGACCATAGCTACCCGGCAATGCCACTGGCGTGACAACCGGAACACCAGAGGGTCGTCCACTCCGGTCCTCTCGTACTAGGAGCAGCTCTTCTCAAACATCCAACGCCCACGGCAGATAGGGACCGAACTGTCTCACGACGTTCTAAACCCAGCTCGCGTACCACTTTAAATGGCGAACAGCCATACCCTTGGGACCGACTTCAGCCCCAGGATGTGATGAGCCGACATCGAGGTGCCAAACACCGCCGTCGATGTGAACTCTTGGGCGGTATCAGCCTGTTATCCCCGGAGTACCTTTTATCCGTTGAGCGATGGCCCTTCCATACAGAACCACCGGATCACTAGAACCTGCTTTCGCACCTGCTCGACGTGTCTGTCTCGCAGTCAAGCACCCTTATGCTCTTGCACTCACTGCACGATGTCCGACCGTGCTGAGGGTACCTTCGTGCTCCTCCGTTACTCTTTGGGAGGAGACCGCCCAGTCAAACTACCCACCACACACTGTCCTCGATCCGGATAACGGACCTGAGTGAGAACGCCAATGATGCCAGGCTGGTATTTCAAGGTTGGCTCCACTCGAACTGGCGTCCGGGTTTCAAAGCCTCCCAGCTATCCTACACAGGCAACATCAGCGTCCAGTGTGAAGCTATAGTAAAGGTTCACGGGGTCTTTCCGTCTAGCCGCGGGTACACCGCATCTTCACGGCGATTTCAATTTCACTGAGTCTCGGGTGGAGACAGCGTGGCCATCATTACGCCATTCGTGCAGGTCGGAACTTACCCGACAAGGAATTTCGCTACCTTAGGACCGTTATAGTTACGGCCGCCGTTTACCGGGGCTTCAATCAAGAGCTTCGTCCGAGGACTAACACCATCATTTAACCTTCCGGCACCGGGCAGGCGTCACACCCTATACGTCCTCTTACGAGTTAGCAGAGTGCTGTGTTTTTACTAAACAGTTGCAGCCACCTGGTATCTTCGACCGGTTCGGGCTTAGAGAGCAAGTCTCATCACCCTACGCCGGCGTGCCTTCTCCCGAAGTTACGGCACCATTTTGCCTAGTTCCTTCACCCGAGTTCTCTCAAGCGCCTTGGGATCTCACCCTGACCACCTGTGTCGGTTTGGGGTACGGTCGCACATGATCTGAAGCTTAGAGGCTTTTCCTGGAAGCGTGGCATCAGTGACTTCCTGACCGTGGTCAGTTCATCTCGTGTCTCGGCTTTAAGGTGCCGGATTTTCCTAGCACCTCGGCCTACTCACTTTCACCAGGACAACCAACGCCTGGCTCACCTAGCCTTCTCCGTCCCCCCATCGCAATCATGTCCGGTACGGGAATATTGACCCGTTTCCCATCGACTACGCCTTTCGGCCTCGCCTTAGGGGCCGACTCACTCTGCTCCGATTAGCGTCGAACAGAAACCCTTGGTCTTCCGGCGAGGGAGTTTTTCACTCCCTTTATCGTTACTCATGTCAGCATTCGCACTCGTGATACCTCCAGCGAACTTCTCAATTCACCTTCATCGGCTTACACGACGCTCCTCTACCGCTCATTCCTAAGAATGAACCCGTAGCTTCGGTACCTGGTTTAGCCCCGTTACATCTTCCGCGCAGGCCGACTCGACTAGTGAGCTATTACGCTTTCTTTAAAGGATGGCTGCTTCTAAGCCAACCTCCTAGCTGTCTGAGCCTTCCCACATCGTTTCCCACTTAACCAGGATTTGGGGACCTTAGCTGACGGTCTGGGTTGTTTCCCTTTTCACGACGGACGTTAGCACCCGCCGTGTGTCTCCCACGCTGTACTCACCGGTATTCGGAGTTTGCCTCGGGTTGGTAAGTCGGGATGACCCCCTAGCCGAAACAGTGCTCTGCCCCGGCGGTAATACGTGAGGCGCTACCTAAATAGCTTTCGAGGAGAACCAGCTATCTCCGAGCTTGATTAGCCTTTCACTCCGATCCACAAGTCATCCAAATCTTTTTCAACAGATCCTGGTTCGGGCCTCCAGTTGATGTTACTCAACCTTCACCCTGCTCATGGATAGATCGCTCGGTTTCGGGTCTATATCCAGCGACTGTGTCGCCCAGTTAAGACTCGGTTTCCCTACGGCTCCCCTAAACGGTTAACCTCGCCACTGAATATAAGTCGCTGACCCATTATACAAAAGGTACGCAGTCACAGAACAAGTCTGCTCCTACTGCTTGTACGCACACGGTTTCAGGATCTATTTCACTCCCCTCTCCGGGGTTCTTTTCGCCTTTCCCTCACGGTACTGGTTCACTATCGGTCAGCCAGGAGTATTTAGCCTTGGAGGATGGTCCCCCGTCTTCAGTCAAGGTTTCTCGTGCCCCGACCTACTCGATTTCACATGATCAGATTTTCGACTACGGGGCTATCACCCGCTACGGCCGCGCTTCCCAGCGCGTTCGTCTAATCAGTCACATGCTTAAGGGCTGGTCCCCGTTCGCTCGCCGCTACTAGGGGAATCTCGGTTGATTTCTTTTCCTCAGGGTACTTAGATGTTTCAGTTCCCCTGGTTCGCCTCTTACGCCTATATATTCAGCGTAAGATACTCAGCTTATGCTGAGTGGGTTTCCCCATTCAGAAATGCCCGGGTCACAGGTTGTTTGCCACCTCGCCGAGCCTTATCGCAGGCTACCACGTCTTTCATCGCCTCTGGCTGCCTAGGCATCCACCGTGTGCGCTTAATTGCTTGACCCTATAACCCGAAGGAGTCTGGGGTTCGCAATAATAACGATTGCCGGATACGCTTGAGACGTATCACAAAACAATTACGTATAAACACTTCTACGAAGTGTTTATGTCAGCATGATATACATTGTTAAAGAGCAGCTGTTCAATGAACAGTGATAAAGCAGTATGTTAAAACAACGTGTTAAAACACAGTGACTTATCAGTGGTCACGAAACATTCACAAACGGACATTAAAGTACGATAAAACAATATGTACAAAACAGCACATAATGGTGGAGCCAAGCGGGATCGAACCGCTGACCTCCTGCGTGCAAGGCAGGCGCTCTCCCAGCTGAGCTATGGCCCCATTGTTTTTGCTGACCTTACCTCTTGCCATTAATTTCTGTGAGACAAGGCAAAATGCGACAACGTATAGCCTGCTATACGAGGGGCATTTTAACGCAGTATCGCAGGAATTTGGTGGGTCTGGGCAGACTTGAACTGCCGACCTCACCCTTATCAGGGGTGCGCTCTAACCAACTGAGCTACAGACCCAAGAGGGGATCGTGCTTAAACCGTTTGCTCTATATCTGATCAGGTAATTCATTGTGAGCGCTTACCGCGAGGATAATGCATCGTTTAAGGAGGTGATCCAGCCGCAGGTTCCCCTACGGCTACCTTGTTACGACTTCACCCCAGTCATGAACCACACCGTGGTGATCGCCCTCTTGCGTTAGGCTAACCACTTCTGGTGCAGTCCACTCCCATGGTGTGACGGGCGGTGTGTACAAGGCCCGGGAACGTATTCACCGTGACATTCTGATTCACGATTACTAGCGATTCCGACTTCACGGAGTCGAGTTGCAGACTCCGATCCGGACTGAGACCGGCTTTTCGGGATTAGCGCACTCTCGCGAGTTGGCAACCCTTTGTACCGGCCATTGTAGCACGTGTGTAGCCCTACTCGTAAGGGCCATGATGACTTGACGTCGTCCCCACCTTCCTCCGGTTTGTCACCGGCAGTCTCCTTAGAGTTCCCGCCATTACGCGCTGGCAAATAAGGACAAGGGTTGCGCTCGTTACGGGACTTAACCCAACATTTCACAACACGAGCTGACGACAGCCATGCAGCACCTGTCTCTGCGTTCCCGAAGGCACCAAGTGATCTCTCACAAGTTCGCAGGATGTCAAGAGTAGGTAAGGTTCTTCGCGTTGCATCGAATTAAACCACATGCTCCACCGCTTGTGCGGGCCCCCGTCAATTCATTTGAGTTTTAACCTTGCGGCCGTACTCCCCAGGCGGTCGACTTATCGCGTTAACTTCGCCACAAAGTGCGCTAGGCACCCAACGGCTGGTCGACATCGTTTACGGCGTGGACTACCAGGGTATCTAATCCTGTTTGCTACCCACGCTTTCGCACCTCAGTGTCAGTGTCAGTCCAGAAGGCCGCCTTCGCCACTGGTATTCCTCCCGATCTCTACGCATTTCACCGCTACACCGGGAATTCTACCTTCCTCTCCTGCACTCTAGCTTGACAGTTCCGGATGCCGTTCCCAGGTTGAGCCCGGGGCTTTCACAACCGGCTTATCAAGCCACCTACGCGCGCTTTACGCCCAGTAATTCCGATTAACGCTTGCACCCTCCGTATTACCGCGGCTGCTGGCACGGAGTTAGCCGGTGCTTCTTCTGCGAGTGATGTCTTTCCTAGGGGTATCAACCCTAGGCGTTCTTCCTCGCTGAAAGTGCTTTACAACCCGAGGGCCTTCTTCACACACGCGGCATGGCTGGATCAGGGTTTCCCCATTGTCCAATATTCCCCACTGCTGCCTCCCGTAGGAGTTCGGGCCGTGTCTCAGTCCCGATGTGGCTGATCATCCTCTCAGACCAGCTACGGATCGTTGCCTTGGTGAGCCATTACCTCACCAACTAGCTAATCCGACATAGGCTCATCCAATAGCGGGAGCCGAAGCCCCCTTTCTCCCGTAGGACGTATGCGGTATTAGCCTGGGTTTCCCCAGGTTATCCCCCACTATCGGGCAGATTCCTATGCATTACTCACCCGTCCGCCGCTCGTCAGCATCTAGCAAGCTAGATCTGTTACCGCTCGACTTGCATGTGTTAGGCCTGCCGCCAGCGTTCAATCTGAGCCATGATCAAACTCTTCAGTTTAAAATCATTGTGATGCTTACTCGTTACTTAAGGACTAGCCGAAAGCAACAAAAGCGCATCAAACTTGGCTCAAGGTTCAAACGAATTCATTTCAATTTTACATTGTCATGACCGCTTGCCTTGATATTTGGTGATTTATCACCCTCATCGGCAAGCGCCCACATGAATTACCTGATCAAATTGTTAAAGAGCGTTTCGCTAACATAACCGGCTTGCCGTTGAACTGGCTTGCCTCAGCGAGGAAGGCGTATTCTACGCACTTCCTGGTGGTTGTCAACCGCTGTTTTCAGTGACTGAATTCAGCAAACGAGGCGAGCCACACAACCGCTCTAACCTACTGACAAACCGAAGGTTTTCACCTTCATTCACCGCTGGTAACGCTTGGCGTCCCCGGCAGCGGATGCGTACTTTACGGATTCGCTGCCGGCTTGGCAAGGGCTATTTTGAAAATGCTCGATAATTAAGCTCACTTCGCTCCCATAGCTGAGGTGAGCAACCTCTTAACACTACTCTTCCTTGTATCTCTTGCTATAACACGCTAGATATCGCGCAGCGAACCCGACACCAGCGAATCCGAACTAATGTCAGCGATGCTGCGCGCCCCGGTAAGCGTCATCGCAACCCGCATCTCCTTGTCGAACAACTCTAGAAGATGAGTAACGCCCGCTTCCCCGGCTGTAGCAAGTGCATAAATAAAGGCACGGCCAATGAGAGCGGTATCAGCACCCAGGGCAATCATTCTTACAACATCAAGCCCATTACGCACGCCAGAATCCGCGAGAATGGTCAAATCGCCCTTCACTGCATCAGCAATAGCGGGCAGTGCCCGCGCAGTAGAAGGAACACCATCGAGCTGGCGGCCACCATGATTAGAAACAACGATACCATCAGCGCCAAAGCGAACCGCATCACGGGCATCTTCCGCATCGAGTATGCCCTTAATGATCATCGGCCCATCCCATTGCTCGCGAATCCAATCCAAGTCCTTCCACGAAATAGAGGGGTCAAAGTTATCACCCAGCCAGGCTATATAGTCCTCAAGCTCCGTTGGCTGGCCTCGATAATCAGACACGTTACCCAGGTCATGCGGGCGACCATGAACACCTACATCCCAAGCCCAAAGGGGGTGCAGCGCGGCCTGCAGCATACGCCTCATAGGCCCGCTCTTACCGCTCATACCTGAATGAGCATCGCGATAACGTGCGCCTGGCACAGGCATATCGACGGTAAAGACCAGTGTTTTAACACCTGCCGCCTTAGCACGTTCCAGCACGTGCTTCATAAAGCCCCGATCCTTCAATACATAAAGCTGGAACCAAATGGGCCGATCCACCGCCGCTGCGACTTCAGCAATAGGACATACTGATACAGTAGAAAGCGTAAACGGTATACCTTTCTTAGTCGCCGCCCGTGCCGCCTGAACCTCGCCACGCCTAGCGTACATTCCTGTTAGCCCCACCGGCGCCAAGGCAAGAGGCATCGCCATTTTTTCACCAAACAGCTCGGTTTCGAGTGATAGCGAAGACATGTCCTTCAGCACGCGTTGCCGCAACGCGACACCCGCTAGATCCTCAACATTACGCCGCAGAGTATGCTCTGCGTACGACCCGCCATCGGCATAGTGGAAAAGAAAGGGAGGGATACGGCGCTTGGCAGCTTGGCGGTAGTCCGTAGGTGCTGAAATGATCATGGCAGGCCCTATGCAATAAATAGATGCGCTATTTATAAATGGTCATCGAAGCGTCGGTGTTAAGCGCCTCAGATTAGAATTGGTTTTACCAATTTACAAAAATTTAGACTCAACATTAGTGAGACACCGTAGTCGTGTCAAACCAGTATCGTGCTCCAGAGCGTCTTTCGACCATATACTTTAGTTTAAAATCAAATAAACGGTACAATTAGCCATCAACTAGCTAGCCATTTACTGTTGAGACAAACCGCCAAAGCCCTTATTATTGGTCTTACCAATTACGGGGGCTTTTACCAATGACTTACCCACCGCTCCGCCAGCAGCGCTTAGCCGATGTAATTACTGAGCGTCTTGAGGCTATGATCCTTGAAGGCAGCTTAAAACCCGGCCAACGCTTGCCACCCGAGCGGGAGCTGGCGGAGCGATTTGGGGTGTCTCGCCCCTCGCTGCGGGAAGCCATTCAAAAACTTGCGGCCCGTGGACTGCTTACCAGCCGCCAGGGAGGCGGCACGTTTGTAAACGAAACACTTAATAACGGTTATACAGATCCGCTATTAGAGATGATGTCTCGCCATAACGAGTTTCATCTTGACCTGCTGGAGTTTCGCGACGCCATGGAGGGCATTTCTGCTTACTATGCCGCGCTACGCTCGACGCCTGCAGATAAAGCCGTCTTAATTCAGCGCTTTGAAGAACTTGATGGCGGCTTTGTAGGCACCAACCCCGCTCAGGAAGCCAAGCTAGATGCCGCCTTCCATCTTGCGATTGCAGAAGCCGCTCATAACGTCCTGCTATTACATACAATTCGTGGGATTTTCCATCTGTTAGAGCAGAGCATTGTCGATAATTTAGCGCACCTGTTTGCTAAACCTGACTCCCGCACCCAACTGATGAAGCAGCACCGCGCACTGCTGGATGCAATTTTAGAGGGGCGGGCAGAAGATGCCCGTGCCCGCGCCCATGAACACTTGGTATATGTTGAAGAAGGGCTACTGGAAATGGCCCGCGCTGAAACCCGCGCTCAGCGAGCACTACGTCGTGCCCAAGGCACCAGCAGCACGCCCGCATGACTAGCCAGCCGCTACGTTGGCGTTTGATGTGGCTGATAGCGATCCCTCTGGGCCTGGTTCTCTGCATGTGGCAAGCCGCGCTGTTTGCTCGTGATCAAGCGCTGAGTAATCTACAGGACGACGCAGAAAATGAGCTGCGCTTGTCAGCGGCTAACCTTAATGGCTACCTGCTGCGCTACGACTACCTGCCGCAAATGCTCGCCACCCGGGAGGGCATTCAGCGCTTTCTTGCCTCTCCAGACAACCAAGACCCAATGCCGCTCAACCTGCTACTTGATCGCTTCCGCTTCACAGCAGGGGTGTCAGATATCTATCTGCTAGATCGAAACGCCGATACCATCGCCGCGAGTAACTGGCACCGCCCTAATACGTTTATCGGCCAAAATTACGCCTTTCGCAGCTACTACACGGACGCTATTAAAGGCGGCCAGGGGCGCTTTTACGGTCTCGGCGTTCAATCCCTTGAGCGCGGCTACTACTTTTCCTCTCCGGTCTGGCTAGACGATACGTCGCCCGATGCACAGCCCGACGGCGTGCTAGTCATTAAAGTACTGCTGGATGATGTCGAAGCCAGCTGGGCCGAGCAGGACGCAGAACTGCTGGTTACTGACAGCGACAACATCATCTTTATGGCCAGCCACTCGGCGCTACGCATGAGTGCACTTCATCCCCTTAGCGATGAAGAGCGTGACGCATTAAGAGCCACGCGGCGCTATGCCATGGAACCATTGGCACCTTCCGGCATTGAAATCGACATGCCCTACGAGCCTGATAGCTATCTCGTCAGCTTTTCACATGGGCCGCTTAGCGGTGAGCGCTACTTAAGTCTCACACGCCCCATTCCTGAATTTGGCTGGCAAATGCACATTTTAAAACCCCTAACCCCAGTCATTAGCGCACAATGGATCGCCGCCCTGATGGCCGGCGGGCTTTACGGCATTGTGGCCCTTGGCGGTGGCATTGGTTGGCAGCGCTTGCGATTACGCCGAGAGCGTGAGGCGTTTGCTGAACGTGAGCGACAAACTCTAGCCCGAGTACGCGATGAGCTTGAAGTGAGCGTTGAGCGTCGCACCCGAGACCTCGTCGCCAGCAACCAGCGCTTATCCGATGAGATTGAAGAACGCCGCCGAGCTGAGGCAAGCCTGCGTCAAACCCAAGATGAACTGATTCAAGCAGCCAAACTTGCCGTGCTCGGCCAACTAGCCGCGGGTATTAATCACGAGCTCAACCAGCCTTTAGCAGCCATTCGCGCCTACGCTGAAAATGCTCGGCGGTTTATTGAGCTTGCTCGGGTTGAAAAAGCCGATGCCAACCTAGAACAAATTGTCGAGCTTACTCAACGGATGGCTGACATTAGCGCCCAATTACGGCAGTTCTCCCGCAAAAGCAGCGAGCGGCAGGAGACCATCTCCGTGCAGGCATGCATTGAATACGCCTTACGCCTGTTTCACAGCCGTTTGAAAGAGGGTAGCGTCCAGGTGCAACAGCACTGGCCGGAAGAAACACTTTGGGTAAACGCCGACTTAGTGCGCCTGGAGCAGGTGCTGGTTAACCTTATTGGCAATGCGCTGCAGGCCATGAAAGAGACCTCATCGCCAATACTCATGCTTAGCGCTGAGGTGATCAGAGAGCAGGTGGTCATCAGCGTCGCCGATAATGGCCCCGGCATTGCCACGCAACATATAGGGCAGATTTTTGAGCCCTTTTTTACCACCAAAGCGCCGGGCAGCGGATTAGGGCTGGGACTTTCCATCTCCTCACGTATTATGGACGACCTGGGAGGCAAACTGCAGGCCAGCAACCACACGACTGGCGGCGCATGCTTCACTGTCACACTGCCATACTCGTCGCCTCCTGACTCGTTTACGGCCCCAAAAGTGAAGGAGAATAATAACCATGCATGAGCCGTCGACGCTGCCGGTGATGGTGATTGACGACGAGCCGCACCTGCGTATCACCGCCAGCCAAACCTTAGAGCTTGCCGGTTATACGCCCTACTGCTTTGAGTCCGCCGAACAAGCGCTTGCTGCGCTGCCTGATGACTTTCCTGGGGTCATTGTGAGCGATATTCGCATGCCTGGAATGGACGGTATGGCCCTGCTGCATGAGCTACACAGCCGCGACGCCACGCTGCCGATTATTCTTATTACCGGTCACGGCGACATTTCGACCGCCGTAGAAGCCATGCGTGCAGGTGCCTGGGACTTTCTAGAAAAGCCCTTCGCGGGCGATCAGTTATTGGATGTGGTTAGGCGCGGGATTGAAAAGCGCCAGCTAAGCCTCGAAAACTTACGCCTTAAAGCGGAGCTTGAAGTTCAGCAAGCCGCTCTTGGCCCTCGGCTTGTTGGGCGTACACCGATCATTTCTCGCCTTGCCGCAATGATTCAGCGCATCAGCCAAGTAGAAGCTGATGTGCTACTGTTTGGTGAAACCGGCACCGGAAAAGACCTGGTCGCCCGAGCAATTCACGAACGCAGCGCCCGGCGCAACAGCCCCTTTATGGCGATCAACTGCGGCGCAGTGCCAGAAAACACCATTGAATCAGAGCTCTTCGGCCATGAGAAAGGCGCCTTCACAGGGGCGGTAGAGCGGCGAATTGGTAAGTTTGAGCACGCTAACGGCGGCACCGTCTTTTTGGATGAAATTGAGTCCATGCCCTTGGCACTACAAGTTAAGCTGCTACGGGTTCTTCAGGAGCGTTGCGTGGAGCGGCTAGGCGCCAACGAGGCAGTGCCACTCAATATTCGCGTGATTGCCGCCACCAAAGTCGACCTTAAAGCTGCCGCTGAGGAGGGTCGCTTTCGCGAAGACCTCTACTACCGACTAAACGTTGTCACCCTACCGCTACCAGCCCTGCGCGAAAGGCGAGAAGACATTCCCCTACTGTTTCAACACTTTGCCGTGGTAGCCGCTAACCGCAGCGGGCTTGAAGCTCCCATGCTGGATAGTCACGCCATTGCCGCCCTATTGGCCCACGACTGGCCTGGCAATGTGCGTGAACTACGTAACTTGGCCGAGCGCTATGTACTGCTGGGGGCAGCGTTTGACTACCGCCTCGATGCCCTGCTGGAGGGTGTCGCCGCCGACACTCAAGAGCCAACGCTGCCCCGCCAAGTAGAGCTGTTTGAAAAAAGCTTGATTAGCCAGTCACTAGCACGCCACCAAGGGCGGGTTACCGATGTTTGCCACCATCTGGGTATTCCCCGTAAAACGTTTTACGACAAGCTTAAAAAGCACGGTTTAAACGCTGGTGACTACCGCCACAATAGCGAGCCTTGATGGAACAGCTCCGCTAACACTCCCCAGGGCGGTGCCCAGGGCACCAGGGTGAGCATCGCAATCAACATTAATAGGTTGGAAAGCGGACGGCGGCTATCGCCCAGCTTTAGCGCGGTACCAAAAGAGCGCTTTAACCGCGCGCCTTCCAGGTCAACACTAAACAGCTCATCCAGCCCCAGGTGAATGATAAACCCCAGCAGCACCGCTGCCCCGTGACACCATGCCAGCCAAGCCGGCTGGGCAAGCAAGTGGTAACTAAGCGCCGCCGTGGCCAGGGCACACAGCCCCGCGGCCATCAGCGAATGCCAGATCCCCCGATGCACCGTGAAACGTGAAAACAGCACTGCGGCTAAATAGCGTACACAGAAATAGATTCCGCCACAGGCCACCAGCAGTAACCCGGGCGTTAGCCAAGGCTGCAGCAGCAGTACGCCAAGCACCAGCGAAGGCACCGAAAGTAGATTAAAAATCAACCGAATAGAGCGTGAACGGTCGGCGTCGATATCCGGCAAAATGCCGCCAAAAGCGACCAACGCCACGACCAGCAGTGCCTGATTAGCGGGCCACCATTGAGCCTGCCAGCCCGCGTAGGCCAGTACCATACCGCCCGCTGCTGCCACCGAAATATGCGTGCGAAAATTAGCCATAGCGCGGCACCCTAGAAAACTGGATAAATTAACAGATTTCCAGCTGCCGCAACATCATTGCGTTAGAAAAAAGAGTGGTTAGCCAACTGCTTAGGCCTCTCGGTTAACCCGCAGCCTGAGCAAGAAACGACTCTTTTAACTTTACATAGTTACCTGCGGTGTAGGGGAAAAAAGCGCGCTCTTTATCTTTCAGCGGGCGCAGCGCTTTAGCAGGATTACCGGCATACACATAGCCACTTTCAAGGCGTTTCCCCGGCGTGACCACCGCGCCAGCGGCAATAATTACTTCATCTTCCACCACCGCACCATCCATCACAATGGCGCCCATACCCACCAGAATACGGTTGCCCAGGGTGCAGCCGTGTAAAATCGCCTTGTGGCCAATGGTCACATCATCGCCAATGATGAGCGGAAAGCCATCAGGGTTGAAATCGCTGGCATGGGTGATATGCAACACGCTGCCATCCTGCACGCTTGTCCGCGCGCCAATACGTATCCGGTGCATATCGCCACGGATGACGGTCATCGGCCACACCGAGCAGTCATCTCCCAGCACCACATCGCCAATCACGACGCTCGCAGGGTCGACATACACACGCTCGCCAAGTTGCGGCGAAACGCCTTGATAAGTTCGTAGGGCACTGCTCATGGTTATCTCCTTAACGCAATAATGGTGCCGGAAAAAGCACTATAGCAATCCACCCAGCAGGACAATAAACGTCAGTGGAATCGATACCCAGCGGACGATGGTACGCCATAATAAATAACCCCGCCCCCCCATTCCCAGCGCGCTTACAGCACGCGCTTGAGGCATCACCCATGCTGCAAAAATCGCTATGAACAGCCCACCGATGGGTAAGAAGATATCGGGAGGAATACTGCTTACCAGCTCAAATACATTACGCCTAAATAGCGGTTTAAACTCTGCCAAGGTTGAGAACGAGAACGCCGATAGCAGGCCAATCAGCCATACGCTTAGCGCCACCACTGCGGTTGACACGCTACGCCGCCAGCCAAGGCCCTGCAGTGTGGCCACCATCGGCTCAGCGAGGTTAATCGCTGATGTCCAGGTCGCCAGTAACAGCAGTAGGAAAAACACGCTCAACCACAGCGAACCCCAGGGCAGCTCAGAAAACGCAATGGGTAGCGTGACAAACATTAGCCCTGGGCCATCAGCTGGGTCCATCCCCTGGGCAAACACCACCGAAAAAATTGCAATGCCCGCTAGCAAGGCCACACTAATGTCCAGCACGGCAACTGCGAAGGCAGCCTTGGGCAGGCTTTGGTCATCGGGCATGTAGGCGCCATACGCCATTAAGGCACAAGCTCCAACGGCAAGGGTGAAAAAGGCGTGGCCCATCGCATGCAGCACAACACTGGCCGTAACATCCCCAAATGAAGGCAAGAATAGCCAGGAGAGCGCCGTGCCAAAGCCGTCGGTCGTTGTCGCATAGGCGGCCAATAGCAGCAGTAACCCATATAAAAGCGGCATCAGCAGATTATTTAACCGCTCCAGACCTTTCGCGACGCCTGCGGCGACTACGGTCATGGTCATAAACAGAAATAGCGAGTGATTAAAAATTAACAGCCCAGGGTTTGCCAAAAAGGCATCAAACCCGGCCCCGACTTCCGCCGCGCTTGCCCCCGCAAAATTACCATTTATCGACGTGACTAAGAACTCAATCGACCAACCCGAGACCACCGAATAAAACGACAAAATACAAAATACCGTAAAGGCGCCAAACAGCCCTAACCAACGCCAATGGCGCGAAGCCCCCGCCTCGGCGGCGAGCGCACCAAGCGCTTGCATAGGGCCACGTCGACCTGCCCGGCCGATTAAAATTTCCGCCATCATCACCGGAATACCCAGCAACAGCACAAAAGCGATATAGATCAGTAAAAAAGCAGCGCCGCCGTTTTCACCCGCCACGTAGGGAAAGCGCCAGATATTGCCTAACCCAACCGCTGCCCCGGTTACCGCTAAGATAAAGGCCCGCTTCGACCCCCAGCGCTCTAGCGTTTCACTCATTACATGCTCCTGCCATTGGTGGCACTAAAAGGCGGCAAGACTAGCAGGCGCTTTCGTCCAGGCCAAACCTTGCTATTGAAAGAACGCCTCACTGCCCACACTGTGTCATCATTATCGCGCGTTTTACGCGCTCCTTAACGTTTTAAAACGATGCCATCGAGGTGCCTATGTCCCGCAATCCGCTGCTAGAGAGCCACGAGCTTCCCCCTTTCGCTGAGATTCGCGCCGAACACGTGGTGCCCGCCGTAGAAACACTGCTCAGTGAAAGCCGTGAAGCGATCGATCGCCTTGCCCAACAGGCGGCTAGCACACCACCCACTTGGGAAAACTTTGCGGCACCGCTTGAAGCCGTGAATGATCGACTTTCTCAGGCTTGGTCGCCGGTTTCGCACCTTAATGGCACGATGAATACCCCCGAGCTGCGCGAAGCTTACCAAGCCTGCTTGGAGCAGCTTTCTGCATTCGGCACTTGGGTCGGCCAGCACGAAGGGCTGTTTCATGGCTGGCAAGCACTAAAAGAGAAGCACTGGTCACAGCTTGATACCGCCCAGCAGCGCACGGTCGACAATGCCCTACGCGACTTTCGCTTGGCCGGCGTTGACCTGCCCGCTGATCAAAAAGCCCGCTATGGCGAGATTCAGTCCCGTCTCTCAACGCTTTCCAATCAGTTTTCCAACAATGTCCTGGATGCCACCCAGGCCTGGCACAAAGACATTGAAAACCAAAATGAGCTGACCGGCGTACCGGAAAGCGCGCTTGATACGCTTAAGGCCGCCGCTGAAGCAAAAGGCGTTACGGGTTATCGTATAACCCTTGATTTTCCCAGCTTTTTTCCTATTGTCAGCTATGCCGATAACCGCGAACTACGCCGCGAAGTCTACACCGCCTTTGTTACCCGCGCCTCGGATCAAGGCCCGGATGCCGGTAAGTTCGACAATGCGCCAATTCTGGAAGAGATCCTGGGCCTGCGCCATGAGCTATCCGAACTACTAGGCTTTGATACCTACGCCGATTACTCGCTAACGACCAAAATGGCGGACTCCCCCGAGCAAGTGCTTGCGTTCTTAAACGACCTTGCCCGCCGCGCAGCTCCCCAGGCGAAAGAAGAGTTTGCCGAGCTAAGCACCTACGCCCGCGACGAGCTTGAGATCGACACTCTTGAGCCATGGGACGTGGCTTACGTGAGCGAAAAACTGCGTGAAGCGCGCCATGCTATTTCCCAGGAACAGCTGCGCCCCTACTTTTCCGCGCCTCGCGTAGTAGACGGGCTCTTCCAGGTCGTCGAGCGTCTCTTCGGCGTTCAGATTAAGGAAGACAGCGCGGCACCGAGCTACCACAGCGATGTGCGTTTCTTTCGGATTACCGAACAAGGCAACCCTATTGCGGGCTTTTACCTTGACCTGTACGCCAGGGAAGGAAAGCGCGGCGGCGCCTGGATGGCCGACTGCCGAGTACGCCGCCAAACTGACAACGGCCTACAGTTACCCGTTGCTTTTTTGACCTGTAACTTCACCTCGCCAGTAGGCGGCAAGCCTGCGCTGCTCACCCACGATGAAGTGACGACGCTATTTCATGAGTTTGGTCACGGCCTGCACCACATGCTGACCAAACAGAAAATTGCCGATGTTTCTGGGATTAACGGCGTTGCCTGGGATGCGGTTGAACTACCTAGCCAGTTTATGGAGAACTACTGCTGGGAGCGCGAAGGATTAGACCTGCTCGCCAAACATGTTGAGAGCAATGAACCGCTGCCCTCAGAACTGCTTGAGCGGCTACAAGCAGCTAAAAACTTCCAGTCAGCGATGGGCATGGTGCGACAAATCGAATTTTCGCTCTTCGATTTACGCCTCCACCATGAGCTAAAAGCCCCAAGTGCTAACGATGTTCAGGCATTAATTGACGAAGTGCGTAGCACCACGTCGGTGGTGCCCGTGGTCGCTTTTAACCGCTTCCAGAACAGCTTTGGGCATATTTTCGCCGGTGGCTATGCGGCGGGCTACTACAGCTATAAATGGGCCGAAGTGCTCTCCGCCGATGCCTGGAGCGCTTTTGAAGAGGCCGGTATTTTCGACCCTGAGACCGGCCAACGCTTCCGGCAGGAAATTTTGGAACAGGGCGGTGCCCGTGATGCCGCAGAGCTATTCCGCAGCTTCCGTGGCCGAGAACCAAGCGTTGAACCGCTGCTGCGCCATAGCGGTATTCGCGCCGCCTAGCCCTCTTACTGTAATGACCCAGCGCGACGGCCCCACCGCCGTTGCGCCATAGGAGCTTATTATGTCGAGCATCAAACGTTTTATAGCCGGTGTGACCTGCCCACGCTGCGCGGCGATGGACCGGATCCGTGCCTGGGAGCAAAACAGCATCCGCTACCGAGAGTGCGTAAGCTGTGATTTTTTCGAACAGTTGCCCATTGATGATGAAACAGCACCGGAGCTAACCACCCGTGTTAACCAAGTGCGTGACGAGCAGAAAGTTCAAGATATTCAGCCCGTCCGTATTCTCGACCCTGGCAAGAAAAGCTAACAACGCCTAGGTCTACCTGGCCCTTTCTTTATCTGAGTGTCTACTTTTTCAGGGGCACTCCACTCACTCCTCACTCCTCACTCCTCACTCCTCACTCCTCACTCCTCACTCCTCACTCCTCACTCCTCACTCCTCACTCCTCACTCTCTAAAGTGTGCGAAAAACCACACGCTCCGCCACCCATTGCGTGCGTAAAACCAGACGCAACGCGCTATTACCGTATCTACCAAAGTTTAATAAAAAACAAGCAAGTGATTGTTTCTTATTAAATAAAAATTAACTGGCACAACTCTCGCTACTATCTAGCTGCATATCTGCTTCAAGCAGTATCAACTGGCCGTACCCATACGACCGTCAGTACATAATCCCAATAACAGCTAGGAATTCTCGCCATGCGTAATTTGATGCCTAAGTCTTTCGCCCTACTAGCCGGTGGCGCACTTATCGCTGCTACCGCCCATGCTGAAGTTGATCGCGATGGCTGGCCATCCAGCTTCACTATTGGTACTGCTAGCCAAGGTGGCACTTTCTACATCTACGGCTCTGGCTGGGCAAACCTGATTGCAGACCAGCTTGGTGACATTACCGGCGGCGGTGAAGTGACCGGTGGCCCCACTCAAAACTTAGCGCTTGTTCACAACGGCGACTTAGCATTCGGCATGACCACCATGGGTCCTGCTGCAGACGCAATGAACGGCGAAAGCCCGCTGGCGCCCGGCGTAGTAATGGATAACGCCTGTGCAATGTTCCCCATGTACGAAACGCCGTTCTCCGTTACTGCGCTTGCCAACTCTGGAATCACCTCAATTTCCGATATCCCTGATGGTTCGCGCATTGGTTTTGGTCCTTCAGGCTCAACTTCTGATGTTTACTTCCCGGCTATTCTTGAAGAATTAGGCGTGAACTTTGAGCGACGTAACGGGGGCTGGTCTGACCTCGGTGGTCAATTACAAGACGGTCTTTTAGATGTTATTGCCTTCGCAGCCGGCATTCCGATCCCCGCTGTTAGCCAGCTGGAAGTACAGACTGACGTTAATATCATTGAGTTTACTGAAGAAGAGCAGGCACAAATCATTGACGCCTTCCCGGTGTCTGGCTACATGATCCCAGCCAGTACTTACGAAACGCTGGAAGAAGATGCCCGCGCTGTATCCATGTGGAACTTCGCCATTGCTGCCTGTGACCTGCCGGAAAGCTTTGTTTATGAGGCAACCCGCATCACTATGGAAAACAATGATCGCATGATGTCGGTTCACCGCAGTGCCGAGACGACTATTCCTGAAAATGTCGTTTACAACACCGTTATGCCGTTCCACCCAGGCGCTGCCCGCTGGTTTAACGAAAATGGCTATGAAATTGAAGATGATATGATTAGCCAGTAACAGCCTAAGCTACCTGCGCGAAAGGGCCGGCTCCTGTGTTCTCAGGGCCGGCCCTTCCTACACTATCAGTACTTCATAAATTGCTGATCTAGCAACGCTAGTCACGCTGATGTTCCACACCCATGGGTGACGTATCATGAGCAATAACTCCAACAGCCCTAACCCGGCTGCAACTTCCAGCGACTCCGCGGAAGACAAGAACGCTGCAGCGATTTTGGCTGAGGGTGTCGATGAAGAAATTGTCGAACCTAATCGCCGTACTTTTACCGGCTGGCAATGGGCCTTATTTGCTAGCTTAGCTATCATCTATGCCGTGTTTCACTTGGTGACCCTAAACGTCCTGCCAATGGAAACGTGGTCTTATCGTATTATTCACGTTGCTGGTGCGCTAATTCTTGGCTTTGGTTTATTCACCGGCGCCCGCTTTGCCAGCGACGATGCGGCGACCGCACCTATGTGGCAAACGGTATTGAGCTCACTGCTACTGTTGCTGGCTGGCTACGCGTTTTTGCAAACAGTCATCATTTGGCAAACAATCGCCGGTGGCGCAATGCGCATTGAGCCACATATTGAAAAATGGCATTTTGGTTACCCTCTCATTGCTGCAACCGTCGCCGCTATTTTCTTATCGTGGACATATCGTCAGGTGCGTACTAAGTTTGCGCTACCTGATTTGGTTCTAATGGTATGTGCTTTAGCCAGCGCGGGTTATTTCTTGGTGATTTATAACACCCCGCTGCGCATGTCGACCGGCACCTCCTTTGCGCCGATGGGTATTTCTTACTCCGCTATCGCCGGTTCATTGCTTATCCTTGAACTTACCCGTCGAGTGGCTGGCAATGCGCTAGTGATTATTTCAGCTATCTTTCTTGCCTATGTGTTTGGTGGGCCTTACCTACCGGGTTTTTTAAGCTATCCAGGCCTTTCCGTAGGACGCTTTTTCAGCCAGCTTTACACCGATACGGGCGTACTCGGCCAGACCACGGCGGTTTCATCTACGTATATCATCCTATTCATTATTTTTGCTGCTTTCCTACAAGCATCAAAGGTAGGCGACTATTTTGTAAACTTTGCCTTTGCCGCAGCGGGTCGTGCCCGCGGTGGCCCGGCTAAGGTATCTATTTTTGCCTCAGGTTTGATGGGCATGATCAACGGCACATCGGCAGGCAACGTGGTGTCGACTGGCTCACTGACGATCCCGCTGATGAAAAAAGTTGGTTACCCCGGCCGCAGTGCGGGCGCCATTGAAGCCGCAGCATCGACCGGTGGCCAAATCATGCCGCCCATCATGGGGGCAGGCGCCTTTATTATGGCGGAAGTCACCGGTATCCCTTACCGCGAGATTGCCGTCGCTGCGCTTATTCCTGCGGCACTCTATTTCCTGTCTGTTTACTGCATGGTCGACTTTGAAGCCGCTAAGAAAGGCATGCGCGGCATGCGCAAGGATGAAATTCCACAGTTCCGCCGTCTTGTTAAACACGCCTACCTATTCGCCCCGATTATTATTTTGATTGCAGCGCTTTTCATGGGTTACTCGGTGATTCGCGCGGGTACATTAGCCACCGCGTCGGCAGCCGTTGTCAGCTGGATTTCCCCCAATAAAATGGGTATCCGCTCCATTTTGAGAGCCCTGCAATTAGCAGGCACCATGTCGATTCAGATTATCGCGGTGTGTGCCTGTGCAGGCCTAATTGTCGGGGTGATTTCACTGACCGGCGTTGGCGCTCGCTTCTCCTCACTGCTGTTGGGTTTGGCTGGTGTAAGCCAACTGTTGGCTCTGTTCTTTGCTATGTGTATCTCCATTATGCTCGGCATGGGCATGCCCACCACAGCGGCTTATGCGGTGGCTGCATCAGTGGTCGCGCCAGGCTTGATTAATATCGGCATTCAACCGCTGGTGGCACACTTCTTCGTGTTCTACTTTGCCGTTATGTCAGCGATCACCCCGCCGGTGGCACTGGCCTCATACGCAGCGGCGGGTATTTCAGGCGATAACGCGATGGGGACATCAATAGCCTCGTTCAAGATTGGCTTGGCTGCGTTTATCGTGCCGTTCATGTTCTTCTACAGCCCTGCCATGCTGATGGAAGGTAGTCCCATGCAGATTACGCGCGTCGCGATCACTGCGTCACTGGGTATTATCTTACTTGCCGGTGTTGTTCAGGCGTGGTTCTTCGGCCCGGTCAAAACGTGGCAACGCCTAATTATGCTAGTAGGTGCGATGTTTATGATTTATGGCGGCATCTATACCGATGTTGCAGGCCTTGCGATTGGCGCCACGATATTTATCATGCAGCGTAGACTGCATGGTGGGAGCACTAAAACCGCTCAAGCGGGCTAATCGTGAGTAAACAGTGACATTGAATACAAACCAACGCTTGCTGTAACTTGATGGAAAAAGCCCCGCTCAATGGTCATTGAGCGGGGCTTTTTTGTGCGTTTTTAGTTCACACCTAGAGCCGGCTGTTAGCCGCCCAGATTATCGACAATCTTTAATACCGGGGCCGCTTGGTTCAACGTGTAGAAGTGTAGGCCCGGCGCGCCGCCATCTAACAGTCGCTCACATAGGCGGGAGACAACGTCGGTACCAAAAGCGGCAATAGCGTCGCTATCATCGCCATAGGACTCCAGCTGTTTACGGATCCAACGGGGGATTTCCGCACCGCAGGCGTCCGAAAAGCGCGCAAGCTTGGTGTAGTTGGTAATCGGCATAATGCCGGGGATAATCGGCTGCTCGACGCCTAGCGCACGCGCTTTCTCAACGAAGTTGAAATAAGCGTCTGCGGTGAAGAAGTATTGAGTGATGGCCATATTGGCGCCAGCCTTCATCTTACGGGCAAAGTTTTCCACGTCCTTATCTAGGTTGGGGGCCTGTGGATGAGATTCTGGATACGCCGCCACGGCAATTTCAAAATGATCGCCGGTTTCAGCGCGAATAAACTCCACCAGCTCATTGGCATAGCGCAACTCGCCTATGCTCGCCATACCTGACGGCATATCGCCGCGCAGCGCGACCAAGCTATCCACGCCCTCTTCACGATACTGCGCCAGCAGATCCCGCAGCAGGGCTTTTTCACTGCCAATGCATGAGAGGTGCGGCGCAGTGGTGATGCCGCTTTGGCTAACGCTGCGAACGATGTCACGCGTGCGCGCCTGGGTAGAGCCACCGGCGCCATATGTGACCGAGAAAAAACGCGGCTTACGCGCGGCCAGCTCATCACGCACGTGAATTAGCTTGTCTCGCCCGGCATCCGTATTGGGCGGAAAGAACTCAAAGCTAATACCTAACGGATGTTCTTGGCTGCTCATGGAAATTCCTCGCGTAGCGTCAACGTGATGTTATTTGGGTTATTCTCCCTTTTCCGCTGCATGGGGGCTAATGAAAGATTCCACGGTCGCCCTTCAATTCGGCTCATGTTGGATAAAATGGCCATTCATCAGGGAGGTGAAATGGATTTAGCGCCAAGCGCCCTTATGGGGCCACTGCTGATGTTATTAGGGTATGTAGGGCTGGGCTTTATTGCGGCACAGCGACTGAAGATAGACCCACGGCCTATTGCTACACTGCTGGTGTACCTCATTGCACCGCTGACAATTTTTCGCGCGCTGATGAACGGCGGCCCTACGGCTGAGTACCTGGTACTGACGCTGGCGCTGTTTATTCTAGTGAGCACAATGGCGCTTCTCGTGCGCCGAGTGACGCAGCACCGCTTCGGCCCTCAGGAGGGTGCACTTTTAGCGTTCTCCTCCGGCACTGGCAATACTGGTTATTTCGGTTTGCCGGTGGCGCTTATTTTGCTGCCACCCGAGGGCGTGACGCTTTACCTGTTCTGCATGTTGGGTATTAATCTATATGAGTTTACGGTGGGGTTTTATTTAAGCGCCCGCGGCCACTTTTCTGTGCGCCAAAGCCTAATCAAAATCGCTCGCCTGCCACTCCTCTATGCATTTCTCTTTGCACTGCTACTAAATGCACTCAACATCACGTTGCCTGCTACCCTGATGAGTTCTTTGGACGTATTCCCTGCCACGTATACACTGCTGGGCATGATGATTATTGGCATGACCCTCAGCCAGGTCACGCTGTCGGCGTGGGATACGCGCTTTGTCGCCACCTGCGTAGGGTTGCGCTACCTGCTTTGGCCGCTGGTCATGCTTGCCGCGGTGCTTGTGCTACAGCAGGTCACACCGCTGGCCCCGGAGCTTGCCATGGCCCTGCTGCTGCTGGGCGTGGTGCCTATGGCGTCAAATGTCGTGGTGGTCGCTATGGAGCTGGGTATTCAGCCCCAAAAGGGCGCCCTCGCGGTGCTCACCACCACGCTACTGGCACCGCTGCTGATTCCGCTCTATTTAAGCCTGATGCTGCGCCTAACCGGCCTGGGTTAAAAACCCGCAATGTCCGACTGCTGCAGTGTTAGCGCCATGCGCTGCACCTCCGGATGACTGAAAAACGCTGCTAGCGCGTCGGCTCGAACTGGGCCGACACCCGGAATAGCCTGCCAATCCGCCCGTGAATAGCCTTCCAGGGTTTGCCAATTGCCCAGTTGGGCACTACCGCCGGGCGACATGCCCAGCGCTGACAGCCATGCTGCGTAAGAAGCGGCCCTGGCAGCTCTGAATTGCGCTTCAAGAGCAGCAGCACGCACTGCTCCAATACCGTGGGCCTGTTGTAGCTGGGTAGGTGTCGCTTCCATCCATCCCAGTAACTCCGTAACAACGCCTGCGTCGATGAGCGCCTGCCAAGTGCCTTCTCCCACCCCTTGCATGCCCAACTGATCGCTTAAAAAGCTAAGCCTTGCCAGTAGCTGTGCTTCACAGCCCGGCGTTAACGTAAAGCAACTCAGCAAATGGTAGCGCTCCGGTGAGGGGGCGCTTAACGCCGCCCGCTCACGCGTTTGCCAGACGACATCCGTCACCTGGGGGATGGTCAGCCCTGCTAGCGTTACTGCCACTTGATCACCCGGCCTTATATCCCACGCTTGCCAGCGCTCTAACGAGTTTAACGAAACGCGGCTGATGCGCTTTCCTTCCAAGGTAACTGGGTAGAGCCACAGCAGTGGTGTCACGCGCCCGGTACGGCCTACGCGAAACTCCACGCCGCGTACCTGAGCCAACGCCTGTTGAGCTGGGTACTTCCAGGCGATTGCCCACTCTGGCGGCGATGAACTCCAACGCTGCACGCCAGGACGCTCCGCTTGTTTGAGCACAACGCCATCGGTAGCAAAGGGAAGCGCACCGTTAAACCACGCATCTCGCCAATAAGCGGCATCGCGCTGCTCGTTTAAGGAGTGCGTGTAGTCGGCGGTATCGAAGCCCAGCGCAGTAAGCTCGGCAAGCCTTACAGCCATATCGGTGGGGCCATCCGGCCAATCCCATACAAATAGCCCGACTCGGTTCAAAGTATCGGGGCTAGGTGATTGTTGCGCCATCGCTCCCGCCACGGCGCCCCGAGCGCCAGATGCAGGATTTTGTGACTGCACGTGGTCATTCAATACCCAATAGAGTTCGCCTTGGAACACTGCAGAAAGCGGCATAGGCAACGCATTGGGCACAGCGGAGAGTTGGTGAGCGCGGGCCGTCCAGTCTTGACCACGCTCGCCGTCCCCACGGCTTACGGCTTCGATTAACTCACCCTCTTGATAGCGTAGTGTGACCGCCACGCCATCTACCTTAGGCTGGATCCACAGGTTCTCCCGGCGGCTGGTAAAACGTCGAACGCCGGCATCGTCGGCTTTATTCAAGCCGGTTTGAGCGAACGGGTGGTTCAAGGTGCCGCCACTGCGGGTCACTCTGGTAAGCGGGCGGTGGGGCGTATCATCTCCCAGGCAGGCTTGCCAATTGGCTAAGCGAGCCAAGGCTTGGTCATAGAGTTCGTCATCAATAAGCGACTCGCCCTGGTCATGGTAGGCGCGATCCCATACCGCGACGTGTTCCACCAACGCCTGGGTCTCAAGCGCCAGCTGCTCCCTGGGCCACGGTGGGCACTCTTGTGCCTGGACGTATACAGCGCCGCCTATTAGCCACACCCCCAGCAGCCATCGTTTAGCCGCCTTTATCCTTTTTTGCATACCCCAACTCCCGAGAGCGCTCACTAACGACGCTGCTGGTAAATAGCGGCTACATTACAGCCTTAGCCGCTAGCGAAGTAATCTTAGCGCATGCCGTGGTACTTCTGTAGCGAACATAAAAAAACGCCCCCTGACCTAAGCCAAGGGGCGTTTTGGAGAACCTTCACTCTCGAGATGTCTAGCTTACCTTCAAGCGTCGTTTATAAACCGGCAGCCTGACGTAGAGAATGAGCTTTATCGGTCTTTTCCCACGGGAAGGCAGTAAAGGTTTCTTTATGTGCTTCGCCTTTGTCGTCTACCCAGCTGTAGCTGTGCTCAAAGGGCTCGCGGCCAAAGTGGCCATAGGCGGCAGTAAGACGGTACATGGGATGCAGCAGATCGAGCATTTTGGTAATCGCGTAGGGGCGAAGGTCAAAGTGCTCACGAACGAGATCAACAATCTTCGCGTCGTCGATTTTGCCAGTACCAAAGGTATCAATAGAGACCGAGGTGGGTTCAGCAACACCAATCGCGTAAGAGACCTGAATTTCGCACTTATCGGCAAGCCCTGCCGCCACAACATTTTTGGCCACATAACGGCCAGCGTAGGCTGCGCTGCGGTCAACCTTTGAGGGGTCTTTACCCGAGAAGGCGCCGCCACCGTGTCGTGCCATACCGCCATAGGTATCCACGATGATTTTGCGGCCGGTTAAGCCACAGTCACCCACTGGGCCGCCAATCACAAACTTGCCAGTCGGGTTGATATGGTACTGGGTATTTTCATCCAGCCACTCAGCGGGAATCACCTGCTCGACGATTTCACGCTTGACCATTTTGCGCAGGTCTTCCTGGTCAATTTCCGGGTCATGCTGAGTGGACAACACGATGGCGTCAACGCCACAGGGCTGGCCTTGTGCGTTATAGCGGAAGGTGACCTGGCTTTTGGCATCCGGGCGCAACCACGGCAGCAAGCCGTTTTTGCGCAACTCTGCCTGACGCTCCACTAAACGGTGCGAGTAGTGGATTGGCGCCGGCATAAACGAATCGGTTTCGTTGGTGGCGTAACCAAACATTAGCCCTTGGTCACCCGCGCCCTGGTCTTCTGGCTTAGAGCGGTCAACGCCCTGAGCAATATCAACGCTCTGCTTGCCGATCAGGTTAATCACCCCGCAGGTAGCCCCATCGAAGCCAACGTCGGATGAGGTGTAACCAATGTCGGTAATCACATCCCGTACCAGCGCTTCCAGATCCACCCACGCAGACGTAGTGATCTCACCGGCAATAATCGCTACACCGGTTTTCACCATGGTTTCACAGGCAACGCGCGCCTGCTTATCACGGGCAATAATGGCATCTAGCACCGCATCGGAAATCTGGTCGGCAATCTTATCAGGATGGCCTTCTGAGACGGACTCGGAGGTAAACAGGGAATATTCGCTCATCGCGCACTCGACCCTCTGTATGACGGCTGCATAGTGACCGCAGCATCAGCAGGAAATCATGGCAGGAGGTTCCCTGCCCGTATAAAGAAGCGGCTCGACAACTTTTACGGCCACTTCGGGAGGCAGAGTCTACACGCTGTTGGGAGTTCTTCACAGAAGCGGCCCGCAGAATTTGCCGCCGCGGGGGAAGTCAGCGACAATAGAGGCTTTATTATTTCTGTTTTCAGGCGAGGAGCACCCCCATGCCGTCCCGTTTTGAGCTGGCCAATGCCATTCGCGCCCTTTCCATGGATGCTGTTCAGAAGGCCAAATCTGGCCATCCTGGCGCCCCCATGGGTATGGCTGATATTGCCGAGGTGCTGTGGAATGACTACCTCAAGCACAACCCCGAAGACCCCAAGTGGGCTGATCGTGACCGGTTCGTGCTGTCTAATGGTCACGGCTCCATGCTGCTCTACTCACTGCTGCACCTCAGCGGCTATGAATTAAGCCTGGAACAGCTGCAAAACTTCCGCCAGCTGCATTCCCCCACCGCAGGCCACCCAGAGTACGGCTACGCGCCGGGCATCGAAACCACGACCGGCCCGCTGGGCCAAGGGTTTGCCAACGCCGTGGGCTTTGCGATTGCTGAGAAAACCTTAGCCGCGCAGTTCAACCGCCCGGGCCACACCATTGTTGACCACACCACTTGGTGTTTCTTAGGCGATGGCTGCTTGATGGAAGGTATCTCCCATGAAGCAGCGTCATTAGCCGGCACTCAGCAGTTGGGTAAGCTGGTTGCTCTGTACGACGACAACGGTATCTCTATCGATGGCGACGTTAAGGGCTGGTTCACCGACGACACCGCTAAGCGCTTTGAGGCTTACGGCTGGCACGTGGTGCCCAATGTAGATGGCCACAACCCTGAAGAGATCAAAGCCGCGATTGAGCTGGCGAAGAGCCACGACGATAAACCTAGCCTGATTATCTGCAAAACCATCATTGGTTTTGGCGCCCCGAACAAGCAGGGCAAAGAAGAGGCCCATGGCGCACCGCTAGGTGACGAAGAAGTGGCCCTGGCACGTAAAGAGCTTGGTTGGGAGCACGCGCCGTTCCATATCCCCGAGCCAATTTACTCCAAATGGGATGCTCGTAACGCAGGTAAAACCCGCCAACAGGAGTGGGACGCACGCTTTGCCCGCTATGCTGAGGCCTACCCAGCAGAAGCGCGTGAATTTAAGCGTCGCATGAAGGCACAGTTGCCAAGCGACCTGTCCACAGAAGCGCTGATCGAGCAGGCCCAAGAGAAAGGCGAAAGCATTGCCTCACGCAAAGCCTCCTTTGAAGCGCTGAACGTGATTGGCCCGCAGATGCCCGAACTGTTGGGTGGCAGCGCTGATCTCGCACCCTCTAACCTGACGTTCTGGAAAGGCGCTAAAGCGATTACGCCAGAAGATGCCAGCGGCAACTACCTACACTACGGAGTGCGTGAGTTCGGCATGGGCGCGGTCATGAACGGTATCGCGCTGCACGGCGGTTTCGTACCTTATGGCGCTACTTTCCTGATTTTCATGGAGTACATGCGTAACGCGGTACGCATGGCAGCGCTGATGGAAAAGCAGGCTATTTACGTGTTTACCCACGACTCCATTGGCTTGGGTGAAGATGGCCCAACCCACCAGCCAATTGAGCAGCTGACCAGCCTGCGCACCACGCCGAACCTGAACACTTGGCGCCCCTGTGACGCCGTCGAAACCGTCGCCGCCTGGGATGCCGCCCTTAAACGCCACTCCGGGCCCACGGCGCTGGTGCTATCACGCCAAAACCTGCCCCACCAGTCACGCACCAAAACGCAGCTGGCCTCAATTCAGCGCGGCGGTTACGTTTTGAAAGATTGTGACGGTACGCCCGAGCTTATCCTGATTGCCACCGGTTCAGAAGTTTCCCTGGCCATGGACGCTGCCGATGAGTTGGAAAAGCAGGGCAAAGCCGTACGCGTTGTCTCCATGCCTTCAACCTTCCGTTATAACGGCCAGGAAGAAGAGTATCGTGAGCGTGTACTGCCTAAAGCTGTCACCAAACGTATCGCCATTGAAGCAGGCCACGCCGACTACTGGTACAAATACGTGGGCCTTGATGGTCGTGTGATTGGCATGACCACTTACGGCGAATCAGCGCCAGCAGGTGAGCTGTTCAAGCACTTTGGCTTTACGGTTGACAACATCGTCAAACAGGCTAATGAACTGCTCGGCTAACGCTACGCAGGCTGATCAAGCGCGGGTTATGCAATGCCCGCGTTAAACGGTCTGCTATGGCTGATTAGTTATTGGTTAATCGGAGAAGTGGTGATCCACTTCTCCGGACTCCCTATTTCTTCCGGGGTGGTGGGCATGCTACTGCTGTGCACCACTCTCGCCGTACTTAGGCGCGTTCCCGCAAGTCTTGCCGCTGCTGCTCAACCGTTAATTGCCCTGCTCGCCATGCTGATTATGCCTGGCGTCGTCGGGGTGTTTTTTATGCTGGATGCGTTAGCTGGTGAGTGGCTCGCCGTTCTGACCGCGCTGTTGCTAGGCACGCTGCTTAGCGTTATGACCACGCTATGGCTGCTCAAACGTCTCATTGGACGCTCAAATGCCCGCTAGTCTTCTGAGTACCCTAACCGCTACCCCTCTGTTTGCTGTCGGTTTAACGCTTGCCGCTTTTTTACTTGGCAGCGCACTCTTCAATCGTCTGAAAAAGCCTTCATGGCTACCGGCTATTTTAATTGCCGCGCTGCTCTTAGCAGCGACTCTCGCAGTGTTCGGCGTGCCCTACGCAACGTATCAGCAGGGGGCTGCGTGGCTTACGATACTGTTAGGGCCCGCGACCGTGGCATTGGGCATGCCGCTCTACCAGCAGTTGCCGCGTATTCGTGAGCTATGGCGCCCACTGGTAGTGTGTCTGCCTATCGCGGCCATGCTTGCCGCCAGCTACGCCTTACTCATCGGTTGGTTGATGGGCAGCAGCCAGCATATCCTCGCCTCTATTGCCGCTAAATCGGTTACTGCGCCTATCGCTATTGGTATTACCGAACAGCTGGGTGGCAGTGTGGCGCTGCTGATGGGGGCACTGTTGTTGACCGGCGTGGTAACTATCCCGTTTGTCAGCTTTTGCGCAAAGCTGCTAAACATCGACGATGAGCGAATTATCGGCTTCGCTCTTGGCCTGAACGGCCATGCCATTGGCACCGTGCGGGCATTTGAACTCAGCCCAACGGCGGGGGCTTTTGCCTCGCTCGGCATGAGCTTAACCGGCATATTAACCGCTCTGCTGCTACCGCTTGCTTGGCGGCTTATCGGCATCGCCGGTTGAAATACGTTATCATCTCGCCACTTTATTTAAGAGCCGTTCTGTCTCATGGCTAATTCAACATCCAGGTATCGTATCGCCATTAACGGCTATGGGCGCATTGGTCAGTGCGTACTTAGGGCGCTGGTTGAGCGCAACCACGCCGAGCTTGAAGTAGTGGCCATTAATGAGCTCTCAGACCTCGCAACCATTACCTACTTAACCCGCTACGACACCACCCACGGCCGTTTTCCAGGTGATGTGGAGAACGACGGTGAAGCGCTGCTGATCAATGGCCAGCGAATCCAAGTACTGTGTGAACCCGATCCTAAGGCGCTGCCCTGGGCAGCACTGGATATCGACTTAGTACTCGAGTGCTCCGGCAGCTTTAAAGATCGTCTCACCGCAGAAATGCACCTGGCTGCGGGCGCCAAACGGCTGCTGTTTTCTCAGCCTGCTGAAAGCGATGTAGATGCCACTATTGTCTGGGGCATTAATGAGCACGAGCTAGCGCTTTCCCAGCATATTCTGTCGGCAGCTTCCTGCACGACCAACTGTTTAGTGCCGCTGCTCACCGTACTGGATGAGGCGCTTGGTCTTGAGCACGGCGTAACAACCACCATCCACTCAGCCATGAACGATCAGCCGGTGATTGATGCTTACCATCAAACCGACCTTCGCTTGACGCGCTCCGCCATGCAATCGATTGTCCCTGTAGACACCGGCTTAGCCGTGGGTATTAGCCGTTTAATGCCCAGCTTAGCTGGGCGTTTTGAGTGTTTGCATGTGCGTGTACCAACCATCAATGTTTCCGCCATGGACGTGGCGCTAAGTGTCCGCTGCGATACTACTGCCGAGCAGGTCAACGCTCTGCTACGCGCCGCAAGTGCACAGCGCCTTGCTGGTGTACTTGGCTATACTGAAGCCCCCATGGCCTCGATTGATTTTAATCATGACCCTCGCTCTGGCATCCTAGACGCCACCCAAACGCGCGTCGCGGGCACACGCTTGATTAAACTGTTGTGTTGGTTTGACAACGAGTGGGGCTTCGCCAACCGCATGCTGGATATCAGCCAACGCTTGGCCTCTCTACAAGCAGGTCGCGCTGACTAGGGCCGCATGACTATTTTCCACCTGTTTGAACACAAGGAAACCGCTCACATGAATGTGCAAAAAATGACTGACCTGCCCCTGGAAGGGCAGCGTGTGCTGATTCGTGAAGATTTAAATGTGCCTATCAAGCTTGGCCGTGTTTCCAGCGATGCGCGCCTGCGGGCAGCGCTGCCGACCATTCAAGCGGCGGCCAACGCAGGTGCAAAGGTCATGCTGATGAGCCACCTAGGCCGCCCCACTGAAGGCGAACCTAGCGAAGAGTTTTCCCTAGCGCCGGTGGCCGAACGCTTAGGAGAGCTTCTGGGCCGCCCGGTTACGCTTATTAGCGAGTATTTAGACACCGCGCTGGACCTGGCCAACGGTGAAGTCGTACTCCTTGAGAATGTGCGCTTCAATACTGGCGAAAAGAAAGACGACGAGCAGTTGGCCAAGCAGTATGCAGAACTGTGTGACGTGTTTGTGATGGATGCCTTCGGCACCGCCCACCGCGCCCAGGCCTCAACCCATGGTGTTGCCCGCTTTGCCCCACAAGCCTGCGCAGGGCCCTTGCTTGCCCAAGAGCTCGACGCCCTTGAAAAAGCACTGGCGAACCCTGCTCGCCCGATGGCAGCGATTGTCGGCGGCTCTAAAGTCTCCACCAAGTTAGATGTGCTCACCGCGCTTGCTGACAAGTGCGATCAGTTGATCGTTGGCGGCGGCATCGCCAACACCTTTATTGCCGCGGCAGGCTATAATGTGGGCAAATCACTCTTTGAGGCGGATTTAATCGGCCAAGCAAAAGCCTTGATGGAAAAAGTCGCCATCCCGCTGCCAACTGACGTAGTCGTTGCCACTGAATTTTCAGAGTCTGCCGAGGCGGTGGTCAAGCCAGTTGATCAGGTCGCTGATAACGAAATGATTTTGGATATTGGCCCAGACACCGCCGCCCACCTCGCCAGCTTGCTGAAAGATGCAGGTACTATTTTGTGGAACGGCCCAGTGGGCGTATTTGAAATTGACCAGTTTGGTAACGGCACTCGGGTAATCGCTCATGCTATCGCCGATAGCGCGGGTTTCTCGATTGCTGGCGGCGGTGATACCTTAGCGGCCATCGATAAATATGCCATTGCTGACCGTGTTTCCTATATTTCCACAGGGGGTGGTGCGTTTCTTGAGTACGTTGAAGGCAAGCAGTTGCCTGCCGTCACCGCGCTCGAAGCAGCTGCCCAACGCGGTTAATACGCATCGCGCTGAACCTGCACGCTCATAGCATCTGTGCACATAGACAACCCCGATTCAAAAACATACATAAGGTGACCCCATGGCTTTGATCAGCATGCGTCAAATGCTCGACCACGCTGCCGAATATGGCTACGGCATTCCAGCATTCAACGTTAATAACCTTGAGCAGATGCGCGCCATTATGGAAGCTGCTGATGCCACCGACTCTCCGGTGATCGTGCAGGCTTCTGCCGGCGCACGCAAATACGCCGGCGCCCCTTTCCTGCGCCACCTGATTTTGGCAGCGGTGGAAGAGTTTCCGCATATTCCCGTCGTTATGCACCAGGATCATGGCACTAGCCCTGCGGTTTGCCAGCGCTCCATACAGCTGGGCTTCTCCTCTGTCATGATGGATGGCTCCCTGGGTGAAGACGGAAAAACCCCCATGGACTACGACTACAACGTCGACGTCACGCGTCGTACCGTAGAAATGGCGCATGCCTGCGGCGTTTCCGTCGAGGGCGAGCTAGGTTGCCTAGGCAGCCTGGAAACAGGCATGGCCGGAGAGGAAGACGGTATCGGCGCCGAAGGTAAGCTAGACATGGAGCAGATGTTAACCGACCCAGAAGAAGCCGCTGAGTTTGTAAAAGCCACCCATGTGGATGCGTTAGCGATCGCCATCGGCACCAGCCACGGCGCTTATAAATTCACTAAGCCGCCCACTGGCGACACCCTCTCCATTCAGCGCATTAAAGATATTCATGCGCGGATTCCTGACACCCACCTGGTGATGCACGGCTCCTCCTCAGTGCCCCAGGAGTGGTTGGAAGTTATCAATCAGCACGGTGGCAAAATTCCGGAAACCTACGGGGTACCCGTGGCAGAGATTGTCGAGGGCATCAAGTATGGTGTTCGAAAGGTCAATATCGACACTGACCTACGCCTAGCCTCCACCGGCGCAGTACGCCGCTTCCTGGCCGAAAACCCCTCTGAATTTGACCCCCGCAAATTCTTGAAAGAAACCGTCTCAGCGATGCGTGACCTTTGCATCGCTCGCTACGAAGCCTTTGGTACGGCAGGCAATGCAAGCAAAATCAAGCCTATTAACCTAGAGGCGATGTTCGAGCGCTATGAGCGCGGCGAATTGGCTCCCAAGGTAAAGTAAGCGTGTAGTTAACGTACCTTCAAAAAGACGACCAGCCGGTCGTCTTTTTTTGGTCAACACTTTTCAATAGCACAGGTTATGAGCGAAAAAATAGATGTTGCAACGCAGCATTAATGCACTAACACTAGTCATGAGCCACTCAGTTTCATGTTCCAGCAAGGAGGCAACAACGCTTATGAAATCCCCGACCCCTCTTTCCCTAATGCCCAATTCACCAGCCGCAATGCTCGATATTTGGAAAGCGGGTTTTATGGTGTTTGAGCTTTGGAGTTCTTCATTATCGACCATCGCTATGCGCCAACAGCTTTGGCAAACACAGCCATTTTTCAGCCCCTCTATGATGCGTGAAAACCAACGTATGGTGACTGAAAAAATTGAGGCCAGCATGGAAGCTGGCCTCGTCGTGCAAAAAACGCTGTTTAGCGCCATGAGCGGTAATTACGCTCCGTGGTGGGTAACCAGCCAAAAGGCCATGAAGCCCTACCAGCGTCGCAGTAGCGCCAACTCACGGCGTTTATCCCGCTAGCGCTATTCACGCATTTCATCTTCACCCTCTTCAACAGCGTCTTCAGCACTACCCGTGCCACCGGTCCCCCCTTCAGCGTCCGCTTCCTCATCAGTGCCATTATCAGTGGAAGTCTCTTCGTCGCTGGGGGCGGGTTCCTCATCGCGCTGCACTGCACCTGCCTTAATACCGTACTTCTCTTCTAACGCAGTGTCGTCTAGCGCCTCATGCTGAGTTTCATCTGATTCCGTTTGCTCAGCTAAAGTAGGACCTGCTACTAACAGTAAGCCGCCCAGCGTAATTGAAAGCAACCAAGGGGTAAGTCGCATAGGGAGTCTCCTTTTTATGGTAATAACAGCTTAGCCTATACAGCGTATGCCTTCAGAAGAACGCCGACAAAAGCGCATTAAATCTTATCTGTGCATAATGGCCAACCAGCGTTATCGTATAAAAATTATAAAACAGTGTTCACAAAGGGCGTAAAATCTCGTTCAATAGCAGTGTGTCGGTTTCAACTAACATGGGTAGCGCTTTTTGCGCTCCAAGGAACGACAATGCCGCTTCCACTTTTGCTGTTTGACTGTGATGGCACCCTCGTTGATAGCGAGCCTCTTTTAGCTGAAGAGATGGCCATTGGCCTTAACTCTGTCAGCTTGCCGTTTGCTGCTTCTGATTATCTTGGGGAGTTTCGCGGCACCCGCTTCCGACGTATCGTGGCCGAGCTCCAACATCGCTATGGTGAAATAGATTCCGAGCGGCTCGACCATATGGAGCATAAGATGCGCGCCAAGCTGGCTGAACGACTGGCCACCGAATTGACCACTATCCCTGGCGCCCGTGAATCGCTCGACGCATTAAGCCACTTTCCTAGCGCGGTTGTTTCTAATGGCCCAGAGAGTAAAATCCGCACTGCCTTACAAACCACCGGCCTCACCCACTATTTTGGTAATCGGCTGTTTAGTGGTTATACCGCCAATTGCTGGAAGCCAGAACCCTGTTTACATCTGCACGCAGCCAGTATCATGGGCTATGCTGCCCGTGACTGCATTGCGATAGACGATGCGCTTGTCGGCGTTCGCGCCGCGCTGCAGGCGGGCATGACGGTTATCCATTTAAACCGTTTTCCGGATGCCGAAAGCACCCCTGAAGGCGCTATTATGATTAGCAGCATGTATCAGCTACCCGCAGTGGTGGAACAGCTGACACATCAATGGCGGCTGGCAGCAGTGCCTCAACACTCAACAGGGAACTAGCATGGCTTCTTTACGTGACCAGCTTGGAGGGCTTGTATACTCAACCGAGCATGGAAAAACTTGCCCAGATTGCCGCGAGTCAATCGATGACTGCCGCTGTGAGATCGCCAGCGAACAGCAGCGCCTCGCTGCACTGGACGGCATTGTGCGTATTCGCCGTGAAACTAGCGGCCGTAAAGGCAAAGGCGTCACGACTATCAGTGGCATACCTCTGAATAACACAGAACTTAAAACACTCGCTAAGACATTGAAAAAACGCTGTGGCACGGGTGGTGCCGTTAAAGATGGCGTGATCGAAATTCAGGGCGATCATCGCGAGACACTGCAGCAAGCGTTAACGTCGCTCGGCTACCAAGTAAAGTTGGCGGGCGGCTAACACACCTCTATGATGTCGGTTTACGTAAGTAAACTGCTAAAGGGCAAGGCACTGCAATGGTTTGGCTGGAATACCTGCTACCGCTCATCTTTCTGTTCCCCATGGCGGCCATGGGCGGCATCGTATTAGCACTGCGGAGCTTACACGACGCCCGCGTTCACTCGCCGTTTGACGCCCCACTGCGTGAACCTGGACAAGCGCTAAGGTACCGTCTGGACAAAGCTTTCTCTAGCCTCTTTTTGAATGGCGCACTGGGCCCCATTGTGAGCCTTGCGCCCTTGGTTTACGGCATGGGCCGAATGCTATTTGTTGAGCAGCAGGACTGGGTGGAATGGGCACTTTATGGCTTACTAAGCACGCTGTTGGTATTAGCGTTTTCCCTGCTGTTAATTCGCGATTACCAGCGTATTCGTCGGCTTAAGCTCGGCCTAGCCTGCGAGTTAGCCGTTGGCCAAGAACTAGAGCGCTTAGTAAGGCCCGAAGCGCACCCTTATTATGTCTTTCACGATGTCCCTACCGATAGCTTTACCATCGACCACGTAGTGGTGACACCCCATGGTATTTTTGTAGTAGAAACCCGGGCTCGGGCGCTGGCGATCGGTACTGATGGTAAAGAGATAAACAGCGTCTCGGTTGAACGCGAGCGTCTGCGCTTCCCTCATTGGCAGGAGCGTCGCCCCTTGCATAAAACACGTCAAGGGGTCAGTTGGTTAACTCAGTGGCTGGAGCGACGCTGTGGTGTGCCTGTACCCGTTAGAGGAGTGCTTGTATTACCCGGCTGGCAAATCGATACCAGCGAAGCATCGCCGGATATTTTGGTGGTCAGCGGCGAGCACCTTGCCCGCCAGTTGACAGAGTTAACCCCAGGCCAGATGAGCGATGCCATCCACGATCGAGTGATTCACATTCTCCTCGAGCGCGCGCGACTGATGGAGCTGAAGCATTTACGCGAGCCCTCGGTGTAGGCATGCGTCAGTAGCCGCGTAAACGGCCTCCCATCTCCTGGGCTAAATCCACCGCGTAGTGATCCGTCATCCCACCGATAAAGTCCAGCATTCGTCGATAACTGTCGTATAGCGTCCAAGATGGCAGCGGTGTGTTTTCACCAATTAACGCCAACACTCTTTGATGTTTAAAAGAGCTTTTTCCCGTGTGGTGCAGCTCGTGGGCTGCTCCGATAAAGGCTTCCAACAGAATACCCAGCGTGGTGTAAGCACCAATTTCCAGCTTCGCTTTACGCTCATTCTGGAAGATACGCTCACGGGCTAATTGTTTGGCTGCCCGCACGCCCCAGCCCAAATCTGGGTGGCACAGCTCAAGCAAGTCCTCTCCTAGCGTTCCACTCAACAATGCCTGTTCATACTCTACAAAGACAGCACCTACGTCGTTCACAGCACGTTCCATGGCTGCCCCTCTTAGCAGCGCGATGCGTCGACGCTGGGAAACCTGTCTACGCTCCATATCTGCGTATTCAGGCGGAAATTCACCGGCAATTTGCCGCAGTATTTCAACCACCTCTTCATAGCGCAAGATGCCCATTTCCAACCCATCTTCCAGGTCGAGCAAGGCATAACAAATATCATCAGCTGCTTCGACAAGCCATGCTAACGGATGGCGACACCAGCGCTGCTCCCCCTGGGGAAGTAAACCAACGGCGTCTGCCACTTCTTTTAACAGTGCTTGCTCAGATTGATAGCAGCCAAACTTGCCCGCCCGGCCGCTATAGCGCACTGTCCATGGGTATTTAAGCAGTGTACCGAGCGTTGCCGCAGAGAGCCGCATCCCCCCATTGAACTGGTTGTACTCAATTTGGGTAATTACCCGAAATCCTTGAGCATTACCTTCATAGGTCAATAAATCTTCCCGCTCAGCCTCTGAAAGTCCATCTAGCAGGCCGCTTCCCTGGGCGCGTCGAAACCAGTCACGTATGGCGTATTCGCCAGCATGACCAAACGGTGGGTTGCCAATATCATGACCTAAGCAGGCGGTTTGAACGATTACCCCAAGATCAGCAGGGGTTATCCAATCAGGCAGACGATCGCGTAGCAGCTCTCCGACGATCATACCCAATGAGCGACCAACGCAGCCAACTTCTAGTGAGTGGGTCAGGCGCGTATGGATATGGTCATTTTCAGTCAGCGGATGCACCTGGGTCTTTCGCCCAAGACGCCGGAAAGAACCAGAGAATACAATACGATCATGATCTTTATGGAAGGGGCTACGGCCTATTTCACGGGCACTATCAGTGCGATTATCGTGAAGGCGCTGGGGGGAAAGCAACTGATTCCACTGCATTTGTGTCATAGCATTCCTCCTTGAAATGCTACATTTTGACATAAAACACCAGAAAACCGCACGTTAGTATGAGGTGTGGCATTTCCGGCTCACGATTCTCCCTTCCCCCTTCTTTTTTACCCCTCGCGCATAAAAAAATCCCCCAAGGCATCAGCCCTGGGGGATTTTTCGTATAAGTGCCTGACGATGACCTACTCTCGCATGGGGAGACCCCACACTACCATCGGCGCTAAGCGGTTTCACTGCTGAGTTCGGCAAGGGATCAGGTGGTTCACGCTCGCTATGGTCGTCAGGCGTAACTGGCGATGTATATCATGCTGACGTGTTTGTGTGCGTCTCTATCAAGCCCTGGGCTTGATGCGCGTATCCGGTTCTCGTTACTACTACGACCAGACCCCTTGGGTGTTATAGGGTCAAGCCTCACGGGCCATTAGTACACGTTAGCTCAACGCCTTGCAGCGCTTCCACACCGTGCCTATCAACCAGCTGGTCTCGCTGGGCCCTTTAGGAGGATCAAGTCCTCGGGGATGTCTCATCTTGAAGGGGGCTTCCCGCTTAGATGCTTTCAGCGGTTATCCTGTCCGACCATAGCTACCCGGCAATGCCACTGGCGTGACAACCGGAACACCAGAGGGTCGTCCACTCCGGTCCTCTCGTACTAGGAGCAGCTCTTCTCAAACATCCAACGCCCACGGCAGATAGGGACCGAACTGTCTCACGACGTTCTAAACCCAGCTCGCGTACCACTTTAAATGGCGAACAGCCATACCCTTGGGACCGACTTCAGCCCCAGGATGTGATGAGCCGACATCGAGGTGCCAAACACCGCCGTCGATGTGAACTCTTGGGCGGTATCAGCCTGTTATCCCCGGAGTACCTTTTATCCGTTGAGCGATGGCCCTTCCATACAGAACCACCGGATCACTAGAACCTGCTTTCGCACCTGCTCGACGTGTCTGTCTCGCAGTCAAGCACCCTTATGCTCTTGCACTCACTGCACGATGTCCGACCGTGCTGAGGGTACCTTCGTGCTCCTCCGTTACTCTTTGGGAGGAGACCGCCCAGTCAAACTACCCACCACACACTGTCCTCGATCCGGATAACGGACCTGAGTGAGAACGCCAATGATGCCAGGCTGGTATTTCAAGGTTGGCTCCACTCGAACTGGCGTCCGGGTTTCAAAGCCTCCCAGCTATCCTACACAGGCAACATCAGCGTCCAGTGTGAAGCTATAGTAAAGGTTCACGGGGTCTTTCCGTCTAGCCGCGGGTACACCGCATCTTCACGGCGATTTCAATTTCACTGAGTCTCGGGTGGAGACAGCGTGGCCATCATTACGCCATTCGTGCAGGTCGGAACTTACCCGACAAGGAATTTCGCTACCTTAGGACCGTTATAGTTACGGCCGCCGTTTACCGGGGCTTCAATCAAGAGCTTCGTCCGAGGACTAACACCATCATTTAACCTTCCGGCACCGGGCAGGCGTCACACCCTATACGTCCTCTTACGAGTTAGCAGAGTGCTGTGTTTTTACTAAACAGTTGCAGCCACCTGGTATCTTCGACCGGTTCGGGCTTAGAGAGCAAGTCTCATCACCCTACGCCGGCGTGCCTTCTCCCGAAGTTACGGCACCATTTTGCCTAGTTCCTTCACCCGAGTTCTCTCAAGCGCCTTGGGATCTCACCCTGACCACCTGTGTCGGTTTGGGGTACGGTCGCACATGATCTGAAGCTTAGAGGCTTTTCCTGGAAGCGTGGCATCAGTGACTTCCTGACCGTGGTCAGTTCATCTCGTGTCTCGGCTTTAAGGTGCCGGATTTTCCTAGCACCTCGGCCTACTCACTTTCACCAGGACAACCAACGCCTGGCTCACCTAGCCTTCTCCGTCCCCCCATCGCAATCATGTCCGGTACGGGAATATTGACCCGTTTCCCATCGACTACGCCTTTCGGCCTCGCCTTAGGGGCCGACTCACTCTGCTCCGATTAGCGTCGAACAGAAACCCTTGGTCTTCCGGCGAGGGAGTTTTCACTCCCTTTATCGTTACTCATGTCAGCATTCGCACTCGTGATACCTCCAGCGAACTTCTCAATTCACCTTCATCGGCTTACACGACGCTCCTCTACCGCTCACACCTAAGTGTGAACCCGTAGCTTCGGTACCTGGTTTAGCCCCGTTACATCTTCCGCGCAGGCCGACTCGACTAGTGAGCTATTACGCTTTCTTTAAAGGATGGCTGCTTCTAAGCCAACCTCCTAGCTGTCTGAGCCTTCCCACATCGTTTCCCACTTAACCAGGATTTGGGGACCTTAGCTGACGGTCTGGGTTGTTTCCCTTTCACGACGGACGTTAGCACCCGCCGTGTGTCTCCCACGCTGTACTCACCGGTATTCGGAGTTTGCCTCGGGTTGGTAAGTCGGGATGACCCCCTAGCCGAAACAGTGCTCTGCCCCGGCGGTAATACGTGAGGCGCTACCTAAATAGCTTTCGAGGAGAACCAGCTATCTCCGAGCTTGATTAGCCTTTCACTCCGATCCACAAGTCATCCAAATCTTTTTCAACAGATCCTGGTTCGGGCCTCCAGTTGATGTTACTCAACCTTCACCCTGCTCATGGATAGATCGCTCGGTTTCGGGTCTATATCCAGCGACTGTGTCGCCCAGTTAAGACTCGGTTTCCCTACGGCTCCCCTAAACGGTTAACCTCGCCACTGAATATAAGTCGCTGACCCATTATACAAAAGGTACGCAGTCACAGAACAAGTCTGCTCCTACTGCTTGTACGCACACGGTTTCAGGATCTATTTCACTCCCCTCTCCGGGGTTCTTTTCGCCTTTCCCTCACGGTACTGGTTCACTATCGGTCAGCCAGGAGTATTTAGCCTTGGAGGATGGTCCCCCGTCTTCAGTCAAGGTTTCTCGTGCCCCGACCTACTCGATTTCACATGATCAGATTTTCGACTACGGGGCTATCACCCGCTACGGCCGCGCTTCCCAGCGCGTTCGTCTAATCAGTCACATGCTTAAGGGCTGGTCCCCGTTCGCTCGCCGCTACTAGGGGAATCTCGGTTGATTTCTTTTCCTCAGGGTACTTAGATGTTTCAGTTCCCCTGGTTCGCCTCTTACGCCTATATATTCAGCGTAAGATACTCAGCTTATGCTGAGTGGGTTTCCCCATTCAGAAATGCCCGGGTCACAGGTTGTTTGCCACCTCGCCGAGCCTTATCGCAGGCTACCACGTCTTTCATCGCCTCTGGCTGCCTAGGCATCCACCGTGTGCGCTTAATTGCTTGACCCTATAACCCGAAGGAGTCTGGGGTTCGCAATAATAACGATTGCCGGATACGCTTGAGACGTATCACAAAACAATTACGTATAAACACTTCTACGAAGTGTTTATGTCAGCATGATATACATTGTTAAAGAGCGACTGCTATAAGCAGTGATAAACGAATCGTATTTTCAACATCAAAAGAAAAAGAAAGGTCTTTTCTTCTTTTTTAGTGTGAAAGAGCGTTTATCACTGCTCATCAACAGCATTCTGATCAGGTAATTCATTGTGAGCGCTTACCGCGAGGATAATGCATCGTTTAAGGAGGTGATCCAGCCGCAGGTTCCCCTACGGCTACCTTGTTACGACTTCACCCCAGTCATGAACCACACCGTGGTGATCGCCCTCTTGCGTTAGGCTAACCACTTCTGGTGCAGTCCACTCCCATGGTGTGACGGGCGGTGTGTACAAGGCCCGGGAACGTATTCACCGTGACATTCTGATTCACGATTACTAGCGATTCCGACTTCACGGAGTCGAGTTGCAGACTCCGATCCGGACTGAGACCGGCTTTTCGGGATTAGCGCACTCTCGCGAGTTGGCAACCCTTTGTACCGGCCATTGTAGCACGTGTGTAGCCCTACTCGTAAGGGCCATGATGACTTGACGTCGTCCCCACCTTCCTCCGGTTTGTCACCGGCAGTCTCCTTAGAGTTCCCGCCATTACGCGCTGGCAAATAAGGACAAGGGTTGCGCTCGTTACGGGACTTAACCCAACATTTCACAACACGAGCTGACGACAGCCATGCAGCACCTGTCTCTGCGTTCCCGAAGGCACCAAGTGATCTCTCACAAGTTCGCAGGATGTCAAGAGTAGGTAAGGTTCTTCGCGTTGCATCGAATTAAACCACATGCTCCACCGCTTGTGCGGGCCCCCGTCAATTCATTTGAGTTTTAACCTTGCGGCCGTACTCCCCAGGCGGTCGACTTATCGCGTTAACTTCGCCACAAAGTGCGCTAGGCACCCAACGGCTGGTCGACATCGTTTACGGCGTGGACTACCAGGGTATCTAATCCTGTTTGCTACCCACGCTTTCGCACCTCAGTGTCAGTGTCAGTCCAGAAGGCCGCCTTCGCCACTGGTATTCCTCCCGATCTCTACGCATTTCACCGCTACACCGGGAATTCTACCTTCCTCTCCTGCACTCTAGCTTGACAGTTCCGGATGCCGTTCCCAGGTTGAGCCCGGGGCTTTCACAACCGGCTTATCAAGCCACCTACGCGCGCTTTACGCCCAGTAATTCCGATTAACGCTTGCACCCTCCGTATTACCGCGGCTGCTGGCACGGAGTTAGCCGGTGCTTCTTCTGCGAGTGATGTCTTTCCTAGGGGGGTATTAACCCCTAGGCGTTCTTCCTCGCTGAAAGTGCTTTACAACCCGAGGGCCTTCTTCACACACGCGGCATGGCTGGATCAGGGTTTCCCCCATTGTCCAATATTCCCCACTGCTGCCTCCCGTAGGAGTTCGGGCCGTGTCTCAGTCCCGATGTGGCTGATCATCCTCTCAGACCAGCTACGGATCGTTGCCTTGGTGAGCCATTACCTCACCAACTAGCTAATCCGACATAGGCTCATCCAATAGCGGGAGCCGAAGCCCCCTTTCTCCCGTAGGACGTATGCGGTATTAGCCTGGGTTTCCCCAGGTTATCCCCCACTATCGGGCAGATTCCTATGCATTACTCACCCGTCCGCCGCTCGTCAGCATCTAGCAAGCTAGATCTGTTACCGCTCGACTTGCATGTGTTAGGCCTGCCGCCAGCGTTCAATCTGAGCCATGATCAAACTCTTCAGTTTAAAATCATTGTGATGCTTACTCGTTACTTAAGGACTAGCCGAAAGCAACAAAAGCGCATCAAACTTGGCTCAAGGTTCAAACGAATTCATTCAAACTTACGTTTTCATGACCGCTTGCCTTGATATTTGGTGATTTATCACCCTCATCGGCAAGCGCCCACATGAATTACCTGATCAAATTGTTAAAGAGCGTTTCGCTGATAACCGGCTTGCCGTTGAACTGGCTTGCCTCAGCGAGGAAGGCGTATTCTACGCATTTCCTGGTGATTGTCAACCGCTGTTTTCAGTGACTGAATTCAGCGAACGAGGCGAGCCACACAACCGCTCTAACCTACTGACAAACCGAAGGTTTTCACCTTCATTCACCGCTGGTAACGCTTGGCGTCCCCGGCAGCGGATGCGTACTTTACGGATTCGCTGCCGTCTTGGCAAGGGCTTTTAGAAAATAAGGAGAAGAAAGTTTCAATACGCTCAGATTTGGCTTTTGAAAGCACTTCGGCGCCACTGCTTTGGCAGTTACACTTATATCTGCCTTATAGCACTGAATGCCTATCTACTTTGAGGTCTACGATGAGCCAGCACTTATTAACCGTCGATTCATTAAGCCGCGAAAGCGTTAATCACTTATTGCGTGTTGCCTCGCGCATGGAGCCGATTGCACAGCGGCGCCAGGTGACGCGTGTGCTGGAAGGCGCGGTGCTCGGCAATCTTTTCTTTGAGGCCAGTACACGAACGCGGGTGAGCTTTAATGCTGCTTTTTGCCGCTTAGGGGGCAGCGTATGCGACACCACCGGTTTTACCTTCTCTTCCATGGCGAAGGGAGAATCGCTCTACGATACTAGTCGGGTAATGAGTGGCTACTGCGATGCGATTGTCATGCGCCATCCTGATCAAGGCTCAGTGGCAGAGTTTGCAGCGGCGACCAACGTGCCGGTGATTAACGGTGGGGATGGCCCGGGAGAACACCCAAGCCAAGCGTTGCTAGACCTTTATACGATTGATAAAGAGTTTCAGCGGTTAGGTAAATCGCTCAGTGGCGCGCATATCTTACTGACCGGCGATTTAAAGTATGGCCGTACAGTGCATTCGCTGATTAAGCTGCTGTCCCTTTATGATCCGCTGCGCATTACCCTGGTTTCTCCGCCTGGGCTTGAGATGCCTTCAACACTGATTGACTTAGTGACCTCACGCGGGCACCGCATTGAACAGCGCGACTCATTGGCCAGCGATTTCTCGGACCTGGACGTGGTTTACACCACGCGGATTCAGAAAGAGCGCTTTACCGACGAGATGAACGAGAGCTTCCAGGGGCTTTCCGATGACTTTATGGTCAATCGCGAATTTCTTGACCACCGTTGCAATCAGGGCACGATTGTCATGCACCCACTGCCCCGAGATAGCCGCCCGGGCGCCAATGACCTGCATGTAGACTTAAACGGGGACCCGCGTTTGGCGATTTTCCGTCAGACGGATAACGGTATTCCCATGCGCATGGCTATTTTCGCAACGCTTCTGAACGTTGACGATTTGATTGAGAAAGACCTGCGCTCAGTACGCTGGTTCGTCCCCTCCCAAACCGGTACGCTGGATCGATAATTTTCTATACCGCGTTAATAAGCGCTACGCCCGCCGGGTAGTCCTTCCTGGTGGGCAAACCAGCCTTCTAAAATAAGCACGGCGGCGATGCCGTCCACGCTCTCTTCCCGGTAATTACCACGATGGCCCGCCGCATGCGCAATTTGCTTGGCTTCGCGAGTAGAGCCTCGCTCATCAACCATTTCAATCGGCTTGCCGAAGCGCCCATGAAGGCGATTAGCAAACTTACGTGCCCGCGTGCTCATCGCTGATTCAGTGCCATCCATATTGAGTGGCAACCCCACTACAAACAGATCAGGCTGCCACTCCTCTACTAAACGTGTGACAAGGTTCCAATCAGGAATGCCGTCGCGTGCGGTGAGCGGCGACAGTTCTCGCGCACTCTTTAGCAGCTCGTTCGCCACGGCAACCCCTATGCGCCGAGTGCCAAAATCAAATCCGAGGATCAGACGCTGCCCGCTATCAGCCATGACACTTCACCATCACGCATGCCCTGCATCACGGGTCATCAGGTTTAGGTCAACGCCCAAAATTCCAGCGGCGGCAGTTAAACGCTCGGCTGGGGGCGTATCAAACAGCACGCTTCCCTCGCCTTCAACGGTCAGCCACGCGTTCTCTTTTAACTCCTCCTCCAACTGCCCAACATCCCAGCCCGCACAGCCTAAACAGACCAGAAAATGCTCAGGCCCTGTGCCATCAGCTAGCGCCTGTAGAATATCCATTGAGGTGGTGAGCGCAATATTATCTTCCACTTGGACGCTGGAGTCCCACTCTTGACTATCACCCAGGTGCAAAATGAAACCACGATCCTTATGCATGGGGCCGCCATAATAAACCGGTGCATTACGATGTGGACTGTCGTCGCCCCCTAATGAGAGCTGTTCAAACAGGGCGTCCAAGGTAATCTCTAGCGGCCGGTTAGCGATAACGCCCATGCAACCATTGTTATCATGGTCACAAAGATAGATCAGGCTGCCGGCAAAATTGGGGTCTTCTAAGTGCGGCATTGCCATTAAAAAGTGATGCTTTAAACTTTGCATGCGTCTCCTACGGCCCGCCGATTGCTCGGCAAGCCTCGAATTATTTAGCGACTAGAACGTTCAACCTTTAGGTAAGCCGACGCTCAATCGCGTCCAGCAGCATGCCAGCAATATCGGTACCGCGCTGGTCATCGATTTCACGCACGCAGGTTGGGCTAGTGACGTTAATTTCGGTGATGTAATCGCCGATCACGTCTAAACCAACAAACATCAACCCTTTTTCGCGAATCATGGGCTGCACCTGCTGGATGAGCCAGTGGTCACGCTCGGTCAGCTCTCGGCTGACGCCACGTCCACCGGCGGCAAGATTGCCTCGGGTTTCCCCTGCTGATGGTATACGTGCCAACCCAAAGGGTACCGGCTCACCATCAACCAACAAGATACGCGTGTCGCCATCTTTGATTTCCGGCAAATAGCGCTGCGCCATAATTTGCCGTTGGCCACGCAATGTCAGCTGCTCAATCACGGCACCAATGTTACGGCCATCAGGGCCAATATGGAAAATACCGGTGCCGCCCATGCCATCAAGCGGCTTGAAGATCACATCGCCGTGCTCGGCATGGAAAGCACGCAGTACGTCATCACGGCTAGCGACTATCGTGGGGGCACAGCAGTGGGGGAACTGCTGGGCGAAAAGCTTTTCGTTGCACTGCAAAAGCGCTGCGGTGGGATTGACCACTAGCACGCCATCTCGCTCGGCAAACCCTAAGAGATGAACCGCATTGGTAAAATCAGCATCTACCGGCGGGTCTTTGCGCATTAGCACCACGTCTAACTCAGCGAGCGGACGCTGCGCCGCTTCTCCCAAGTCGTACCAGTGGCTGGGGTCACGATGCACCGTCAGCGGGCGCATGCGCGCGTAAGCTTTTCCCGCCTGCAAGAAAAGATCCTCCTGCTCCATATAGTGCAGGGTGTAGCCGCGCTCTTGAGCCGCCCACAACATAGCCATAGTGGTATCTTTCTTGTAAGCGATGTCGCTGATGGGATCCATCACCACACCGAGATGCAACGTTGCCTGGCTCATTGAGGTACCTATCCATACATGAACAATAGCCGCCAGTATGCCGCACTGCCTGTACGGCTCCAACCATCACTATTAGTGGCTACTTAGTTTGCTCATCAGTGAGGGCGCCGACAACAAGGCGCACAGCCCCCGGTTCTAAGGTGATTAACTGCTGCTTGTAGAGCCGCCCAATCGCCTGCTTATAAGCGCTCTTACTTACCCCCAACCGTGTTTTGATTTCGTGAGCCGAGCTTTTATCGCCCAAGGGCAAGTAACCGCCGCTTTCGCGCAGCGCCTGTAGCACCTTGTCACCCACCACGTCTAAGCGGGCAGCCCCTGGTGGCAGTAGCGAAATATCCACTCGGCCATCTTCACGGCGCTGCTTGACATAGCCCTTAAGCGACTGCCCACGGCGCAGCGGCTGAGTAATATCATCTTGATAAATCAGCCCCCAGTAGCGGTGATTAACCACGACCTTCATACCTAAATCCGTTCGGTCGGCAACCACCACAGAGGCTTCATCCCCCTTCTCTAGGGCCCAGGCATCGTCGGTTAAAAAACGATCAAGACGCATGGTGGCCACTGGACGCCCCTGGTCATCACTATAAAGCATGACCAGTACCCGCTTGCCGGGGTCAGGCCGAAAGCGCTGCTCACTGTAAGGCAACAGCACATCTTTAGGCTGCCCCCACTGTAGAAACGCCCCCGTACTGTTGACCGCCGTCACGGTTAAGTACGCCACATCACCCAACTGGGCAGATGCATCGCTAGCGGAGCGGGGAGATGAGTGTGACTCACGGACCATGGGTACCGTCCTTACAAGAAGTAGAGCTTCATTATGGTGGGTTGCGCACGCAAGGCAAAGCGTCGCGGCGGCCAGCCAAACCAACCGAGGGGAAAAGCGTATAAAAAAACGCTGCCACCGCATTGCAGGGCAGCGACTGCGTGGAAGGTGTTTACACTAGTCAGTGCTTACAAATCACCAAAGTGATGCTGCAGTAGCGTTAAAGCCACCACCGGGGCGGTTTCAGTACGCAGTACCCTAGGCCCTAGCGTGAGCGGCGTAAAACCGCTGGCAATAGCGGCGTTAATATCCACGTCGCTTAGACCACCTTCAGGGCCAATCAACAGCGCCGCCACATTAGGGCGAGACTGTTGGTTAAAGGCGTTGCCTGTTGCCAAGTGCAGCATTAAACGCAGCGGCTCCTGGCGATCGGCGAGCCACTCATCAAGCGCGATGGGTGGATAAACCGGTGGCACTACCGCACGCCCGCACTGCTCGCAGGCACTGGCAGCGACTGCCTGCCAATGCGCCAGCTTTTTCTCTTCCCGGTCACCTTTGAGGCGTACATCACCCCGCTCGGTATAGAGCGGGGTAATCGCGGCAACGCCTAACTCCACGGCTTTTTGAATGGCGTAGTCCATTCGGTCGCCTTTGGAAATCGCTTGACCAAGATGCACGGCCAGTGGCGACTCGCCGCTGCCTTGCCAGAGCGCCTCAATACGCACCGTCGTGTGTTTGCGACTCACGTCAGCTAAGCGCACGCCCGCCTCTCGCCCCTGACCGTCAAACAGCATCAGTGGCGCGCCTTCGCCCATCCGCAGCACCCGCGTAACGTGTCGCGCAGGGCCTTCCGGAAGCGTTAAGGTTGCGCCTACTGCAAACTCAGCAGGCACATAGAGACGCGGCATTTTACCGTGCAAGGCAACCCAATCAGCGGCGAGCAACGTTTCCGACATAGCTTAGTGAGTATTCTCTGCGGCTTGTTGAGCCTGCTGCGCTTCACGCTGCTTGCGCTGGGCGTACATGGCTTCAAAATTTACCGGCGCCAGCATCAGCGGGGGGAAGCCTCCACGATTGACGAGGTTGTCCACGCACTCACGGGCGTAAGGGAATAGCAGGTTAGGGCAGAACGCACCTAACGTTTGCTCAAGCTGGGCACCTTCGATACCCGAGATACGGAATAGGCCCGCTTGCTCGACTTCAGCGAGAAACGACGTGGTGCCCGTTTCGCTATCGTTAACCTGAGCCGTCACCTTCACCACGACTTCGTACTGGTCGTCAGCGATTTTCTGGCTGGTGGTGTTAAGGTCGAGATTGACCTTAGGTTTGAACGCCTGCTTAAACACAGAGGGCGAATTAGGCGCTTCAAACGAAATATCTTTTACGTAGATACGCTGTAAAGAGAACTTCAGCTGTGGCTTTTCGCCTTCTGCGGCGCCAGCCTGGGGGGTATTGTTATCTTCCGCCATTGGAATGCTCCTGATAATTCATTCGATAAATAACGTCACGCGGATACTACCAACCACGTGATTACTTTTTAACGACCGGTAAACCATCGGCCTGCCATTGCGCCATACCGCCTTTAAGCTTGGTAGCACGCTCGAAACCCGCTTTGGAGAGTTTTGCATGGGCAGCGCCAGAGCTCTGGCCATGCTTACACACCACGATAATCGGCTGGCTTTTAACTTTCTCCAGTTCGCTCATGCGGCTATCAAGGCTGCTTTGGGGTATGTTGCGTGCGCCAGCGATATGCCCGGCTTTAAAGTCTTTGCTTTCACGAATATCCAGCACCACCGCGTCTTCACGGTTAATGAGCTGGGTGGCCTCTGTAGAGGTCACGGCATTAGTGGCAGCACTGCGCGTTTCATAGGTAATCCACGCTGTCAGTACCAGCAAAAACGCCCCCACTAATAGGGGGTGATTCATTACGAATTCGAACAGCTGATCGATCATCGCGAACATAATCTCTTGGTCTATGCAGAAAAAAGCGGCCTAGCCACTGTCAGAAACGCGACAAGTATACACGTCACACAGCATTCCGCGCAGGCCATGACGCCCGACGGCTGCCTGCGTTATGATGCCCCATGCACGCGAGCGTCGCGACCCCGATCATAAGGTGTTGTCTGAAAACTGCCTGAGCAGCCTTTAATAAGGTTTCAAAGCGCTCCTCACATTGTTTGACGGACCCACTTAACGAGGTTTTTTCCATGGCTACATCTACTACTCCGCGCCCCGTGGCGCTGATCATTTTAGACGGCTACGGCCATAACCCCGACAGCGCTCACAATGCCGTGGCCGCCGCCAACACGCCTGCCATGGATAAACTGTGGGCCAACCGCCCCCACGCCTTCGTCCACACCGACGGCCTTCATGTGGGTTTGCCTGAGGGGCAAATGGGCAACTCCGAAGTGGGCCATATGAACATCGGCGCCGGGCGCGTTGTGTATCAGGACTTTACCCGTATCACGAAAGCCATTGAAGAAGGCGACCTAGATACGATTGAGGTGCTAACCAAGCCGATTGATGAAGCCGTCGCCAACGGTCGTCCTGTCCACCTGCTGGGGCTACTCTCCCCAGGCGGCGTACATAGCCATGAAGACCACTTTATTGCCATGGCTGAACTGGCCGCCCGCCGCGGTGCTCAGCGTATTTATGTCCATGCGTTTTTAGACGGCCGCGATATGCCACCACAAAGTGCGCTACGTTCAATTGAGCGTGCTAACGCCCGTTTAGCGGAGCTGGTCGGCGCTGACAATGGTTTCGTGGCCTCGGTGATTGGTCGTTTCTACGCCATGGACCGCGATAATCGCTGGGAACGCGTTGAACAAGCTTACCGTCTACTCACCGACGGTCATGCCGACTTCATTGCCTCCAGTGCTGAAACCGCCCTACGAGACGCTTACCAGCGCGGTGAGACCGACGAATTTGTAGCTTCTAGCAGTATTCCGCTCACTGAAGGCGCTATTACCCTACAAGATGGTGACGCGGCGATTTTCCTCAACTTCCGCTCTGACCGCGCCCGCGAGCTAACCCGCGCCTTCACCGAGCCCAATTTCACGGGGTTTGAGCGTCGCGTTTGTCCAAAACTCGCGGGTGACGGCTTAGTAATGATGACCCAGTACGCTGCCAATATTCCCGCGCCAGCGGCGTTTCCGCCGTCAGATCTGAGCGACACTCTCGGTGAAGTGGTTGCTAAGCGCGGCCTTACCCAGCTACGCATTGCCGAAACCGAGAAATACCCTCACGTTACCTTCTTCTTCTCGGGTGGCAACGAAGCCGAGTACGAAGGCGAAGAGCGCATCCTCGTGCCCTCACCGCGGGACGTCAAAACCTACGACGAAAAGCCCGAAATGAGCGCCTTTGAAATCACCGATAAGCTAGTAGAAGCAATCGACAGCGGCCGTTTTGACCTAATGATCTGCAACTATGCCAATGGCGATATGGTAGGCCATACCGGCGATTTTAATGCCGCCGTTAAGGCAATTGAAACCGTCGACACCTGCGTTGGCCGCGTGGTAGAAGCCATCGAGCGCGCAGGCGGCGCCTGTTTGATTACGGCTGATCACGGTAACGCTGAACAGATGGTGCATCCAGAAACCGGCGCCCCGCAAACCGCCCACACCACCTTTATGGTGCCGTTGATTTACGTAGGTGAGCGAGACGGCGCTTTAGAAGATGGCCGCCTGTGCGATTTAGCGCCTACGCTGCTGACGATGATGAACCAACCCCTTCCCGAAGCAATGACCGGGAAGCCGCTCATACGTTTTAATTAATGCCCATGCGGCGCTGTTTAACGCTCCTGGCCATGCTGGCGCTATGGTATGCGCCAGCGGTTACTTTCGCCCAGCCAAATGAAAGTGCCGCACGCCAGCAGCTAGATGCCCTTGGCCAAGAAATTGATTCGCTCTCCCAGCGCCTGAGTGCCACTGGCCAGGCGCGCGACAGCGCTGAACGCGAGTTAAAAGAGGTAGAAACCGAGCTGGCCGACACCCACCAGCGCCTGGATACGCTTCAGGCCGAACGCCGCCAGCTAAACGAGGAAACCACGCAGTTACTTCAGCACAGAGATCGCTTACAAGCTGAGCGTGATGCTCAATACACCGCGCTCGCTCAACAGCTGGCCGCGCTCTACCGCCTTGGCCCAACGCCTCAGCTTAAACTCCTGCTCAACCAAAACGACCCGGCTGAGCTAGATCGTATGCAGGCCTACTTAAACCGACTGACCCAAGCTCGCCAGCAGCGTCTAGCAGACATTGGACGCCTTGATACCGCGCTTGCCGATACGCAACACGCCTTGAGCGAGCGCCAAACACGGCTTGATACATTGGCAGACGAGCTGGAGGCACAGAGCGCGCTACTCGCCCAGCGCACTACTGAGCGGCGCGGCGTCGTGGCAACGCTAGATGACCGTTATGGCAGCGAAGCTGACCGCCTTGCGGACCTTAACCAGAGCCGGGAACAGGCAGAGCAGCAGCTGCGCGCTATTCAGGCAGAGCTTGCCCGCTTATCGCAACCCACCCCTACCACCCATATCACCCGCACCCAAGGCGACCTGCCCTGGCCAGTGCAGGGGTCAATTACCGCGGATTTCCAACGCCGTGACGGCGTACACTATAACGGCATTGTCATCCAGGCCAACGAAGGCACTGCAGTAACGGCGGTTCACAGCGGCCGTGTCGTTTTTGCTGAATGGATGCGTGGTTTTGGCAACCTGCTGATCATCGACCACGGCGACCAGATTATGACCCTGCACGCCCATTTACAGCAGTTCAGCGCCCGCCCTGGCCAACAAGTCAGCCGGGGCGATGAAATTGGCCGGGTCGGTAATAGTGGCGGCCAGTCACGCTCGGCGCTCTACTTTGAAGTGCGCCGTGGCGGTGAACCAATTAACCCACAACGTTGGATTGCACGCCGCTGACGGGATAAGCTGACGTGTATCACCACCTATAAAGCTTTAACGATTAACTTTGCGCAGCGCAGAGATGCGCTGCCTTTCGCCTAGCGGAGTCTGCATGACGCTATCTGTTACCGAGGTATCGGCCCCCGCCAAGCGTTTTTTGGCTACCCTGCTACCGCTTGCCCTGTTGTTAGCGCCGCTACCGCTAGTGGCCCAGCCCGCAGGTAACAGCGCGGCTGACGATCTTCCGTTAGAAGAGATTCAAACCTTTGCGGAAGTGTTTGAGCGCATTAAACGCGGCTATGTAGAAGAAGTGGATGACCGCACGCTGCTGCGTAACGCCATGCGCGGCATGCTCAACGAGCTGGATCCTCACTCGGCCTATTTGGACGAAGAGGAGTATCAAAGCCTGCGTGAATCCACCCAGGGCGAGTTTGGCGGCATTGGCATTGAAGTGGGCACCGAAAATGGCCAGCTGATGGTTATTACGCCCATTGACGACACCCCCGCCTCCCGTGCTGGGCTGCTCTCCCGGGATATTATTATTGCCATTGACGGCACCCCCACCGACAACATGTCACTTCAGGAAGCGGTCAGCATGATGCGCGGTGAGCCGGGCAGCCAGCTTCGTATTTCCGTACTGCGCGCAGGCGAAGATGCGCCCCGCGAATTTACCCTGAACCGGGAAATCATTCGCAGTGAAAGCGTCAAGCATGAGGTGCTTGAACCTGGCTATGGCTATTTACGCATCAGCCAGTTCCAGTCACGCACCCCAGATCAGGCGCGCCAAGCAATAGAACGCATGGGCCGCGAAAAACCTCTTGAAGGCTTAATTCTCGATTTACGTAATAACCCTGGCGGCGTGCTGCAGGCCGCTGTCGGCGTGGCCGACCTGTTCCTAGATGAAGGGCTGATTGTGTACACTGAGGGGCGGCTTTCCGACACCGAAATGTCGTTTTCAGCCTCACCGGCAACGCCCGCTGGTGACGTACCGCTAGTGGTGCTGATTAACAGCGGCAGCGCCTCAGCGGCTGAAATTGTCGCAGGGGCACTGCAAGACCAGCGCCGCGGGGTAGTCATGGGCACCGAAAGCTTCGGTAAAGGCTCAGTGCAACAGATTATGCCGCTGGGTAACGGTGAAGGCCTTAAGCTCACCACCGCGCTTTACTACACGCCCAACGGGCGCTCGATTCAAGCCCAAGGCATCGAGCCGGATGTAGAGGTAGTACGTGGCCGACTAGAGGTTGCCGAAAGCCGCCGCGAGATCCGCGAGGCCGACCTTGATGGTCATCTGGGCGGTCAATCGGCTCTACCTCGTGAGCGCTCCGCCGCCGTCCAGCGTTTGCAGGATGATTACCAGCTCAGCGAAGCGCTTAATCTGCTTAAAGCGCTCAACGTTGTGGACCGCCGCCGCCGCTAACGGCACGACAGCGGCAGGCGACCACGCTCTCCAGTGGCCTGCCGCATAATCACGCGCTTTAACGGCACCAGTTGATTCATACCGCTCATACCTATATTTCGCGCGAGGGTGAGCACCGGCACATGACTACCAAACAGCACCTTAAAGCCTTTCATGAGCCCTAACATGGCGCTGTTATCAAAACGCCGCCGCCGCTCGTAGCGGGTCAAGGTGGTTAATGCCCCCCACGGCGCGCCGCGTTGCCAGGCAGTTATCACCTCTTCAGCCAACACCGCCGCATCCATAAAGCCCAGGTTTACGCCCTGCCCAGCCAGCGGATGTATGCTGTGGGCGGCGTCGCCTACCAGGGCAAGGTTGGGCTGCACGTAGTGCGCTGCATGCCGCTGTACGAGCGGAAACCGATGGGCACTATCTACCACTGTCACCTCACCCAGCCGGTGACTAAATGCACTCCCCAGCGCGTCACCTAATGCTTCCCGTGAAAGACTCGCGAGTGACGTTGCATGGTCTGGGGTGGTAGACCACACAATTGAGCAGTAACGATCATCGCCCTTCACCGTCAGCGGTAAAAAGGCTAAAGGGCTTCCTGCAATAAAAGCCTGACGCGCCGTGGCACCATGCGTTTTTTCGCACAAAACCGTCGTCACTAGCGCATCCTGCTCCATCGCCTCTTCAGCGACCTCAATCCCCGCCAGCTCACGCAGGGCAGAGCGAGCGCCGTCTGCAGCGACTAACAGCGGGGTATGCAGCTGACGACCGTCCTCCAGCACCAGCCAACGCCCGGTATCGGTGGTTTGTAACGCTTGAATACGCGAGCCGAAAAGAGGACTAACCCCGGGCAAATTAAGCACCTGCTCATTGAGCGCCGCTAAGGTGACATCGTTTTCAACAATATGCCCCAGCACCGGGGCGCCCGCTTCATCGGCAGAAAAATCAATGCTGCCGCTGCCGTCAGCATCCCACACCTGCATATAGCGGTAGGGCGTTACTCTGGTCGCCTCCATGGCGGGCCATGCCCCTAGGTGAGTCAGCAGGCGCTGGGAAACCGGTGTAAGAGCGCTTACCCTTGGCGCAGGCGCATGGTCACCAAACGCGCTAAGTTGCAATGGCGACGCTTTCGCTTCTACCAGTGCTACCCGCATACCTGCTTTTGCTAGCAACCCTGCCAGCGCCGTTCCGACCATGCCCGCTCCGACAATCACCGCGTCAAAGTCTTCAACCGGCGCTTTACTTGCCGCTGTTTGCGTTGTCATAGCACGTCCCTTAATTGCTTAGTAAATCAACGCTCCAGACCCATGGCCCGACGCGCAAGGCCACGGCGCAGCGGGCCTATCAAATTAAGCCCAATCAGCCCAGCCGCGCGGGCATGGGGCAACAGAGGCAGTGAGTATCCGAATAAGCGCACCAAGCCGTCGCTAAATCGGATAACGTTGGCCCGGTCTCGGGCACGCCGCTGTTCAAAGGCAAGCAGCGTTGGCATATCGCCCAACGAGCGCTGATGCTGGGCACCCTGCTCTAGCGCTTCTACTAGGTCCATTACCGAGCGTAGCGCAAGATTGAACCCCTGGCCTGCGACCGGATGAAGCGCATGGGCCGCATTGCCCAGTACCGCCAACCCAGGCCGTACGGGTTCTTCGGCAGTAACTAGCGATAGCGGATAGCTGAAACGCTGCCCAACCCGCGTAAAACGTCCAACCCGGTCGCCAAAGGCGGTTTGTAATTGATGCAAAAACGCTCGGTCAGATAGGGCTAAGCGCGCTTGGTCAGCGCCACTGGCATGGGTCCATACTAGCTCCATGGCTTGGCCTGGTAACGGCAGTAGCGCAATGGGCCCCTCTGCGGTAAATCGTTCATAGGCCACACCTTGATGGGGTTGGCTAACCCCTACATGGGCAATCAGCGCGGTTTGTTCATAAGAGTGGTGGCGGCTACTGATCCCCAGTTGCTCTTTAAGACCGGAACGTCCACCGTCTGCCAAAATAGTGAGCGCCGCCGTTAGCTCGCGCCCATCAGAGAGCACTAAGTGGTGGCCGTAGGCTTGGGGCGTTAGCTGGTCAACCTTAGCCGGGCAGTACCACTCTATGGGCAATCGCTGAAGCTGCTGGTGAAGCACGCGTCCCATCCAGGCATTGGGTATAACATGCCCTAATGCTGCAACACCCAGCTCTTTAGCGCTTAACCGCGCTGCGCCTAAGCGCCCTCGTTCGCTAATATGAATGCGCTCAATGGGCGCGGCTTCTTGCTGCATGGCTTCCCAAACGCCCAGTTGGCGAAAGCGCTGGGCAGACCCTTCGGCAATAGCGCTGGCCCTGGTATCAAAGCTGGGCTGCCAGGGCGTTTCCTGACTGTTTTCAGGCAACGCTGCCGCTTCAATAATCGCCACGCGCCAGCCGTAACGCTCAATCAGCGGCGCCAATGCACAGCCCAAGCTTGCCCCTACCAGCCCACCGCCGACTATCACGATATCGTGGCTGAGCGTTTGTTTCTCCTGCTTAGCGCCTAGCATGGGCTTCTCCTGAAACTCTATCGTAAACCGTAACGTAATTTACATAATGCAGAAACAGCTTAATTCTCAGCGGTTATTTAGTAGCCATCAACTGCTCAATTTCAGCCACCTGCTTAGGCACGCCTGAGGTAAGCACCTCATGCCCTGCTGAAGTCACCACCACATTGTCTTCAATGCGAATGCCGATACCGCGATACGCCGCTGGCAGTTCGTCGTCCTCAGGGATATACAGGCCAGGTTCAACCGTCAGCACCATGCCTTCTACTAGCGGGCGCGGGGTTTGCTCATCAAGGCGGTAAGTACCCACATCGTGCACATCCAGCCCTAGCCAGTGAGACGTAGAGTGCAGATAGAAGCGGCGATAGCTCTCATCATCAATACGCGCCTCTACATCGCCCTCTAGCAGCCCTAGAGAGATCAAGCCTGCCGTTAAGTCTCGCACCACTCCTTGGTGGATATCCACCAAGCTTGCACCAGGCGCAACCGCTTGGATAGCGCGCTCTTGGGCCTCTAAGACGACTTGGTAAAGCGCCCGCTGGGCTTCGCTAAAACGCCCGCTAACAGGAAAGGTGCGCGTGATATCCCCGGCATACAGATCAAATTCGGCGCCTGCATCGATCAGCACCAGCGTATCCGCATCCAGCACATCGCTATTTTCAATATAGTGCAGCACGCAGGCGTTAGCGCCGCCGCCCACAATAGTGCTGTAAGCCGGCCCGCTGGCACCCTGCCACCTAAACTCGTGCTCCAGTTCCGCCTGCAGTTGGTACTCGCTCAACCCTGGTTGGCAAACGCGCATTGCACGAACATGGGCCTGGGCGGAAATAGCTGCTGCATGGCGCAGCAGTGCGATTTCTGCAGGGCTCTTAAGCAAGCGCATTTGGTGAGTTAACGGTCGGCTATCGAGCCAGCCTTTTAGCGCTGGTTTACCACGTCGCAATCCCGCCTGCGCATGGGCTAGCGCGTCTTCTGCAATGCTTAAGGCCTCGGGGTTATCCAGCGGTACATAAAGCAATTCGCGGCCTTCCAGCAGGCTTGGCAACAGCTCATCGCGCTGGGCATTTTCATACGCCTGGTCAATACCATGCAGGCGTTCAACACCCAGGGCGCCCAGCCGCCTACCCGTCCAGGCTTCCAGAGTGGGGTCGCGGTCTTGGCAAAACACCACGCTTTGGCCCTCCTCGCGGCCAGGCAACAGCACCAGCAACCCATCGGGCTCTTGAATGCCGGTAAGGTAGTAGAAGTCGCTCTGCTGGCGAAACGCGTACTCGCTATCGTGGGAGCGCGTTACCAAAGAAGCACCTGGCACCACCATGGCAGCATTTTGCGGTAGCTGCGCTATCAGCGCCTCGCGCCGCTTCAGGTACTCGGCTGGCTCAATCGCTGCGGGGCGGGGCAATAGCTCAGGCAACATATCGACTCCTAACAATTAATGGGCTGGTTTAGAGATTACGTAAAAAACTTAGTGAACGGGGGTGTCTGTTTGTTCAACCTGAGGCATGCCGGGGTGTTGTTCGGTATACAGCAACATGGCCGCCATGCGTGCGTGTTCAGTCAGCGCGAATAGGTCGTTCTCGTTTTCAGGGCTATCGTCGATATCAGTTTCGATCTGCGCAAGCCCTGCCAAGTCCTCAATGGCTTCACGCAGGGTTTGCGACCAGCGTTCACGCATCGACTCGTCGGCAGCGTCTTCGACAACTTCCATAAAGCCTAGCGTCCACTCTTTCAGACCCTGGGCCTGCTCGGCCAACGAGAACAGTTCATCAGGCAGCAATGGGGCATAATTCAAATCGCTGGCGCTAAGCGCTTCCAGCGTTTGCCGACGCCAGCCTAGTAAGCGTTCAGCGCTGGCCTCGTCACGGGGTTGCTCAACGCCTAGACTTAAGCAGACCTCCTCCAGCCACGCTTGGGCGGTAATGTCACGCAGCGCCAAGAGGCCAGACAGGCGACCGTCCAAGAAAGCTGGGGACTGCATGCTGCCATGCAGTAGAAACACATCCGCAACGTCAGAAAAGTCCTGGCGCTCTTCAATAAGAGACATGGTAATAACTCGCTTTAGAGTAAGTGAAGACGAATACAATAGAACAACGGTCGGCGCGCCTGCGCGTTGACCCCACGTAAGCGGCTCTCTTATAGTAAACGCCGTCTATCCTTCCTATGCAGTGATGTTAACGCATCGGTCAACAAAATGACCTGTGCTGGAGCCTTTGATGAGTAACGCTAAGCGGCCAACTAAAGAAGTCACCCTACTGGGTCGCAGCTATGTAATTGCCTGCGATTCCGGTGAAGAAGCCAAGCTTGAGCGCGCTGCTCGCTATTTAGACCGCGCCATGCAAGGCATCCATGCTCAAAGTAGCGTGCTGGGCAGTGAGCGGATTGCCATTATGGCGGCGCTTAATATTACCCATGAGTTGCTTGAAACGTTAGACGAGCACCGTGCTGGCGAAGCGAACCTCAGCCGCTTGAATGACCGGCTTGAACGCGCACTGGCCAAAACGCGCCGTGCCGAAGAACCTTAACGCGATACTTTGGCATTAGCCCTGGCTCTGGTAGGATAGTGGTGTTCTCTGGGGTGTACGCCAGTCGTTATAGTCCCTCGAGCCTATGCGCAGTACCCAGGGGGCCAAATGCTAGCCAGGCCCGTGTGCATGTCCGTGCGTCGGAAAGCCTGACGGTCTGGCTGCGGCCACCCACCTGAACCAGTAGGTTCAGGGCCAGAACGACAGCGGCACTCTGGGGAACACTTTCAATGCACGACCTCTCTTCCCGTCATACCACTTACCATTGCCGCTTGGATGATAAGCGCGCCCTGCGGCGCGAACTCAAGCGCAAGCGACAGGCACTTTCCCCTTACCAACAGCGCCAGGCCGCCATGGCCCTTTGCCAACGGCTAAAACGGCTGCCCGACATTCGCCGAGCTAAACGCATCAGCCTCTATCTACCGGTGAATGGTGAGATTGACCCAACACCGCTACTTCCTTGGCTACGCCAGCGTAATGTCGAGGTTTATCTACCGGTGCTACGCCCTTTCAGCGCCAATAGCCTCTGGTTTGTGGTTTACCGGGCCACAACACCGATGGTTAAAAACCGGTTTGGCATTGCCGAACCGTGCCCACGCTTCGCAGCTAACAGGCGTCATCGGTTACCTGCCTGGGCATTGGATACGTTGATTGTGCCACTGGTAGGCTTTGATGCTGAAGCAAACCGTATGGGCATGGGCGGCGGTTTTTATGACCGTAGTCTCGCCTTCATGCAAAGAAAAGGGCCTGCCCCCGCACTGATCGGTGTTGCCCATGCCTGCCAGCAGGTAGAGACGCTCCCCGTGGAGCCTTGGGACATTCCACTTAATGCTGTCGTCAGCGACCAAGTGACGGTGCGTCCAACAAAAACGGGCTAACCCTAGAGGGCAGCCCGTTTGCAAAACAATTAATTACCAATAGGTGCAGCAGCGTGAGCTAAATGCGCGGGAGGTATAACCTGATGAGTTAACTCCCCGACACTGCCTGCGCATATCCAGTGGCAAGTACGCCGAGTAAAAACACCACTGTTAACGCCATCACCATATCAGGCTTCTTCCGCCGCATGCCTCTTCTCCAACATCTTTCACGGTTGCCAAATACCCCTCAGTGCGTCGCCCAGGCTTTACCTTTGGAAAGGAGACACACTGCATTAATTTCGATCATGACTATAGGGCTATAAGGGCCTGCTGACAACAGCGATAAGCGCTATTTTTAACGCCCAATTAAACGTTTCATAGCGTTTAGACTGCCTGGCTGCTCTCACTTATGGCGTTAGTAAGCACTTACATACTACTAAGCCATAAACAAACGATAGGCTGGGTTATCGCTCTCCTGCCAATAGCGGTATCCAATTGCATCTAAATATTCAGCCACGTGGGTGCGGTCACTGCTCGGCACTTGCATCCCCACCAATACGCGCCCGTAAGCGGCACCGTGGTTGCGATAATGAAACAGCGAAATATTCCAGTCGTGGGGCAGCTGGGTTAGGAAGTTCATCAACGCCCCTGGCCGCTCTGGAAACTCAAAGCGATAAAGCTCCTCTTCGAAGCGCTCGCTGGGGCGGCCGCCACTAAGGTGACGAATATGCAGTTTCGCTAGCTCGTTATCAGTAAGGTCTTCCACCTGGTAGCCCCCTTCGCGAAGCTTATCCAGTACCGCTTGGCGGTCCTCCCCGCCGGGCTTCACCTGCACACCGACAAAGATGTGGGCTTCGCTATTATCAGCGTAGCGATAGCTAAACTCAGTCACCATACGCTTGCCTAAGGTACGGCAGAATTTTTTAAAACTGCCGGGCCTCTCGGAAATCGTCACCGCCAAGATCGCTTCACGCTGTTCACCAAGCTCGGTGCGCTCAGCGATATGCTGCAGGCGGTCAAAGTTGGTGTTAGCCCCCGAGTTGATGCAAATCAGCGTTTGGCCTTCAACGCCCGTTTGCTGCACGTACTTTTTCAGCCCCGCCAGCGAAAGCGCACCCGAGGTTTCCGCCACCGCACGCGTATCTTCAAAGATATCTTTCACCGCAGCGCACATTTCATCGGTGTTAACCGTAATCACCTCATCCACCAAATCGCGCACAAGAGAGAACGGCACCTCACCAATTTGTGCAACCGCCACACCCTCGGCAAATACACCCACCTGATCCAGCACCACCCGCTCACCCGCCTCTAAGGCGGCTTTCAGGCAGGCACTGTCTTCGGCTTCTACACCAATAATCTTGATATCAGGACGCAAGTACTTCACATAGGCGGCCACTCCAGCGATTAACCCACCGCCCCCCACCGGGATGAAAATAGCGTCTAGCCGGCCACTGTGCTGGCGCAGAATTTCTACGCCAATGGTGCCCTGGCCTGCCACCACATCGATATCATCAAAGGGCGGGATGTAGGTATAGCCGTGCTCTTTGATCAATTCCTGCGCGTGCTCGGCAGCGGCGGCAAAGGCATCGCCTTTCAGGATGACTTTAGCCCCACGAGCACGCACCGCCTGAACCTTGATGTCCGGCGTAATGCGGGGCATCACAATGATAGCTTTAACGCCCATTAGCTTGGCTGCCATAGCCAACCCCTGGGCATGATTGCCTGCTGATGCAGCGATCACCCCCTTGGCCTTCTGCTCTTCGGTGAGCTGGGCCATTTTGTTATAGGCGCCGCGAATTTTGAACGAATACACCGGCTGCAAATCTTCGCGCTTAATTAAAATTTGGTTATGGAAGCGACGCGACAAAAAGGGAGCAGGAGAAATGGGGGTCTCACAAGCGGCTTCGTAAACGCGGGCTTGGAGGATCTTTTTGACGGTTGCTTCTAGCATGCGGAATTCCCAGAAAAATAGCGTGACCCATAGGGGTACGGACAAGGCTCTTATTGGTAGCAGATTACGCCTAGCGACGTCTAGCAGCGTTTCCATCGGCAGTTATCGCTTGGGCCGTTATACTAGGGATCACCTGCCAACCCTGACGCTGGAAAACACAATGACCCAAGATGAACTAAAAGCCGCCGTGGCGGACGCTGCCATTAAAGAGATAGAACCACACCTTGAGAAAGATACCGTGTTGGGTATCGGCACAGGATCAACCGCCAACCTGTTTATTGACCGCTTAGGCCCGCTACGTGACCGCTTCAAAGGGGCCGTTGCCAGCTCAGAGGCGAGTGCCAAGCGCCTACAAGCCTTAGACATTGAGGTGTTTGAGCTTAACAGTGTTGGCAGCATTCCTTTCTATATAGACGGCGCAGACGAAGTTAATGCTCACTTACACATGATAAAAGGCGGCGGAGCCGCGCTTACCCGTGAAAAAATTGTTGCCGCCTGCGCTGAACGTTTTATCTGCATCGCCGACGGCTCGAAAGAAGTGGCTCGGCTCGGTAGCTTTCCACTGCCGGTGGAAGTCATCCCGATGGCGCGCTCTTACGTTGCCAGAGAGCTGGTCAAGCTAGGCGCAGACCCTGTGTATCGGCAAGGTGTAGTGACCGATAACGGTAATCAAATCATCGACTGCTTTGATTTTATGATCGACGATCCCGTCGCTATGGAAACACGGATTAATGCCATTGTGGGCGTGGTTACCAACGGCTTGTTTGCTGCTCGCGGTGCCGATGTATTGCTATTGGGCAAAGCAGATGGCGTAGAGCGCACTGCGCTACGCTAATCAACGCTCCAACCAACAATCAAGCCCTTCGAGAGTGCGCGCTAGCGCGCCTCGATGGGCATTGATGGCAACACGCCCTGCCTCACCCTGCTCGCGAGCATACTCTGGCGCGTCAAAATACTCGACTAGCCTTACCGCTAGCGCATCGGGCGTGCTGACCAACGTAAGTGCGCCAACGGCTAACAGCGGATCGGCCACGTCGTTAAAATTCTCGATAAAGGGGCCGCTGAGCACCGGTTTACCCAACGCAGCCGGTTCAAGAACGTTGTGGCCACCCAATGGCACTAAGCTCCCCCCCACATAGGCCACGCTGCCTGCTGCATACAGCGCAGCCAACTCACCTAGCGTATCCCCCAGGTAGACCTGCGTTTGTGGCGTGACGGCCTGTTGCTGGCTGCGGCGGCTTAACACCCACCCGCCGTCAGTACAAAGAGTCGCTACCTCATCAAAACGCTGGGGGTGACGCGGCACTAGCACCAATAGCGCATTAGGAAAGCGCTTACACAGCTGGCGGTGCGCTTCTAACAGTAGCATCTCTTCACCTTCACGGGTGGAGCCTGCTACCCATACAGGCCGCTCCGCCCAGCCACGAAGTAAGCGCTCACTCTCTTTTATCGCCTTATCTTTAGGGGCAAGCTCAAATTTTAACGACCCAACCACAGTCGTGATCTCGGCCCGCGCGCCGAGAGCTTGAAAGCGCGCAGCATCGGCTGCCGATTTCGCCGCCAGCCACGTCAGGTTCGCTAAAGCGCTAGCCATCAACGGGCGCAGACGCTGATAGCGTGTAAAGGCCCGCGGCGATAGCCGACCGTTCACCACGACAACAGGCACCCCTTGTTGATGGCAAGCGTGGAGCAGGTTGGGCCACAGCTCGGTTTCAAACAGCAGGGCAACCTTAGGTTTAACACGGTTGAGGAAGCGCTTTGCCGCGCCAGGATAATCTAGCGGCAGAAAACAGTGGGCAAGCCTTACGTTGTCGGCTGCAGTTTGCTCATCCATCAGCACTTGGGCCTGCTGGGCGCCGGTAGCGGTCATGGTGGTAAGCAGCAGGCTGTGCTTCGGGTACCGCGCCAGCAAGCCCTCTATTAACGGGCGGGCAGCGCGCACTTCCCCCACCGAGGCGCAGTGCAGCCAAATGCGCGGCGCCGGGGGGAGTTCGCCAAGGTGCAAACCAAGCCGCTGAAGGCGGGAGTAAGTAAGTACTTGCTCTCGCCAAATACGCCAAGTAATCAGCGGAGACAGTACATAAAGCACCGCTGAATAAGCCCACCGAGGCCACGTCGGAAGCGACATTAACGCTCGCGATCCAAAATAGAGCTAATCATTGCCGTCGTCGATACGCCATCTTCAAAGCCTAATACCTTTACTTCGCCGCCGTTGGCCATCACCGCGGCCCCACCGGCAATGTCTTCAGGGCGATAGTCGCCGCCTTTCACCAAAATATCCGGCAAAACGGCTTCAATTAGTGCCTGAGGCGTATCGTCACTAAAAGGCACGACCCAATCCACGGCGCCTAACCCTGCTAGTACCTGCATCCGTCGGTTTAGCGGGTTAATAGGGCGCTTGGGGCCTTTTAGACGGCCTATGGATGCATCGTCATTGACGGCCACGATCAACCTGTCCCCCAAGCGTTTAGCCTGCTCAAGATACGCCACGTGGCCAGCATGGAGGATATCGAAACAGCCGTTGGTCATCACCACCCGCTCGCCGCGAAGCTGGGCACCTCGAACCGCTTCCATCAGCGGGGCCTGCTCAATTACGCCAAACTCCGCAAGCTTGTCACCGTGCAGCGCGGTATATAGCTCGGCAACCGAAAGCGTTGCGGTGCCCGGCTTAGCGACTACAAGGCCAGCACCCAGGTTAGCCAGCATCATGGCTTCGGGCAGTGCGTGGCCTGCCGCCAGGGCGAGGCCCATCAAGCCAATCACGGTATCGCCCGCGCCGGTTACGTCGAACACTTCCTGGGCGCGGGTAGGCAGGTGCAGCGGCGCATGGCCTTCACGAATGAGGGTCATGCCTTTTTCACTGCGGGTGATGAGCAAGGCTTCCAATTCAAGCTCGGTGCGCAGCGCCTCACCGCGTTGGGCAAGCACGTCATCGGTCGCACACAGCCCAACCACCGCTTCAAACTCAGTTAAGTTGGGGGTAATCAAGCTAGCGCCACGGTACTTGCTGAAGTCCTGGCCCTTAGGGTCAATCAGCACCCGTTTACCATGGGCGCGTGCCATCGTGATTAACTTCTCCACCTGATTGAGCGTGCCTTTCCCGTAATCAGAGAGGATCACCACATCGCAGGCTGGCAGCGCTTTTTCGACTTGTGCTAACAGCGCTGACGTATCGACCCCCTCAAGGCTCTGCTCAAAATCTAAACGCAGCAACTGTTGGTTGCGGCTCATCACACGCAGCTTCGTAATCGTGGGTATTTCTGAGCTACGCTGAAAGTAAGTACTTACATTTGAAGCCATCAAGCGCGACGTCAACAGCTCAGCGTTGTCATCCTCTCCGACGACGCCTGCTAAAGCAGCATGGCCGCCCAGGGAGGCCACATTAAGCGCGACGTTCGCAGCGCCGCCTGGACGGTCGTCGGCGTTCTCTACACGCACTACCGGCACCGGCGCTTCTGGCGAAATACGCGTTGTGCCACCGTGCCAGTAGCGGTCGAGCATTACGTCTCCCACCACCAGCACGCGGGCGTGTTCTAGGGCGGTTAAATCAACTTTCATCCGAAGGTCCTGTTGTTGGCTGCGCTGCGGTATACGCCAGCAGCGCGTCTAGCTTTGCAATCACATCATCAGCTTTGATTAGATCCATCGCATCGGCATGGCGCACCCGCTGCCCCCAACTAACCTCCTCTACCGATTTATGTAGGTACGTGCGCACCGCATCAGGGTAGGCATTGACGGCAAAGTCGCGCCACAAATAAGGCGCTGCCCTCTGCGGATTGGTGGTGGCATAAAGGCCAAGCGTTGGTGTCCCCATGGCGTTGCCCATATGGGCAGGGCCAGTATCCGGGGCAATCACCGCCTGTGCATTATCAATAAGGGCCAGCACCCCTTTTAACGATGTGCCGCCGATGGCATTAATAACGCTACCTGGCTGGCATAGCGCTTCAATCTGGTCACTAACTTCACGCTCAAGGGAGCTACCGCCGCCGGTTAAAACGCTCTTCAAGCCATGCTGCACCCACGCATGTTCTATAACGCTAGCGTAGCCTTCCACCGACCAGTTGCGAAAGTTACGCAACCGCGCGTTGCTGCAGGGGTTAATCACTAAATAAGGCCCTTCGCCGCTGATCACCCGCGCCTCATCGTAGGCCACCGGGGGTACGGCTAAGTTCCACTCGAGGCGGTCGTCTTCTACTCCCAATAAGCGTGCGAAGTCCATAAACGACTCCAACACATGGGCGTTGGGGTGTGGCGCAAGCTGGCGCTGGGTAAACCAGTGCTGGGCATCTTTGGCGCGGGCTTTGTCGTACCCTACCCGCACATCGGCCTTTAACCCCAGTGAGAGCACGCTAGCGCGAATGGCCTGCTGCATGTGCAGCAGCACATCAAAACGCGTATCGGCCAGTTCCCGCCAAATGGCTCGCATGCCGGAAAGACCGGTAGACTTGTCATAGACAACAAACTCGACCCCAGAAAGCCCCGCCAGTAAACTGTACTCCCCCTTGCCGATAATCCAGGTAATACGTGCGTGGGGCCACTGGCGCTGCAATGCCCGCACCGTGGGCACGAGATTGCACACGTCTCCCAACGCGGAGAGGCGCAAAATGGCAATATGGTTGGGTTGAGCAGGCAGAGAGGGCTTCATGCGCTTAGCGGCACTCCGGAAGGAAAGTTGGCTGATTTTATATGATGTAGACAGTTTAAGTGACGCTGGCGCATCACACCAACTCGATACAACGCTGTTTGAAGAGGAGTATTGGCGCAAACAGGGGTTAATCGTCGGCGAGGCGCCTGGGCGTGGCAGTAGCCTTTTTTTACAGGCCCGCGCTAACGAACAGTGGGTAATGCGCCCCTACCGCCGTGGCGGGCTGGTCGCCAAGCTAAGCCAAAAACGCTACCTATGGCTTGGAGAAGAACGCACCCGAGCGTTCCGCGAGCTTCGCTTAACCGCCAAGCTGTATGAACAAGGTTTACCTGTGCCACGTCCGGTTGCCTGCTGCGTAACGCGCTTCGGGGTCACCTACGAGGCGGCACTGCTTACGGTGCGAGTACCAGGCGCCCAGGCGCTGGCATCCTTACTCGCTGCTGATAAAGCCGACAATGCACTGCTAAAGCGCGTTGGCGCGATGATTAAACGCTTTCATCAGGTAGGGCTTGACCATGTGGATCTCAACGCCCGCAATATTTTAATCGACCCTAATGGCGAACCTTGGCTGATTGACCTGGACCGCTGTCGCCTTCGGCCACCTGGCAAGTGGCAGGAACGAAACTTGAAACGGCTGGAGAGGTCGATATTAAAATTTACTCGCACCTTAGATGCAATGCTGACGATAAAAAGCAGCTACAATTCAAGCAGAATTATTTAATATTAGGCTTTTTATGTTATTAGAAAATATAACGCCCGTCATCATTTCAAAGAATAGCGAAAATACGATTAAGCAATGCTTGGAGTCTCTTAAAGGCTTCAAGAATGTGCTTGTTTATGACAACGGTTCTACCGATGCCACTATCAGTATTTGTCGCTCGTTCGACAATGTTATTGTTATTGAGGGCGATTTTTTTGGGTTTGGGCCAACAAAAAATTATGCTGCAGAGAAAGCACCAACAGACTGGGTATTCTCTCTTGATTCAGACGAAGAGCTTCATCAAAGTGCCTTTGACGAGCTTTTAAGCTGGGACATTAAGGATACTCAAACCGTTGGCCGGATATTAAGAGAAAATTGGTTTTGCGGTAAAAAAATCACCACAAATGGCTGGGGAAATGATTCTATCATTCGACTATATAATAAAAAAATACATAGATTTACTGACAGCCAAGTTCATGAAAAGATCGAGACCAATAGCCAAACCAAAATCATAAAGCTCAAAGGAAAAATAATACATTACGCTATTTTTGATATAAAACAGACATTAGACAAGGCACAGCTTTATTCCGAAATATATGCATCTTCTAACAAAAAAGTTAAATACAGCTTCTTTTTTATTATCGTGAAGACTTTTTTTGCGTTCTTCCGATCATATATTTTAAAGCTGGGTATCACTTCTGGCTGGCGTGGCTTTGTTATTTCCTTTGGCGATGCAATCGGCGTTTTCTTCAAATATGCCAAGGTATACCAAAGGTCTGAGGCTAAAAAATGAAAGTGAGCTTAATAGTCACCACGTACAATTGGCCAGAGGCTCTAAAGCTTGTGCTTAAGAGTGCCTTAACGCAAGACTATCAAAACTATGAAATTATCATTGCGGATGATGGCTCCGATGAGAAAACAAAGCGATGCATTGAAGAATTCACTAAATCAAGCAATATTGTTATAAAGCATGCTTGGCATGAGGATTTAGGCTTTCGGGCTGCCCAAATACGGAACAAGGCCGTTTCTATATCTGATGGAGAGTACCTTATCTTTATTGACGGAGACTGTATTCTTCCTCATAGCTTTATCACAGATCATGTTCACCTATCTCAGCCAGGATTTTTCGTACCGGGCTCAAGGTTAAAGCTTTCTGAAAATTACACTTACCAATTAATTAATAATGGTGTACCACATCAATTCCAATGTAATGAAATTGTTAAGCTATGGCTTAAAAGAAAAATAAAGAGAGTCCACCCTATTTTCAGAATGCCAGCCAACTCCTCATTTCGTTTTAAACGAAAAAATAAATGGCAAGGGGCTGTTACGTGTAATCTTTCATTATGGCGCAAAGATTTCTTCGACATAAATGGCTTTAATAATGACTTTATAGGCTGGGGCCTAGAAGATAGTGACTTAGTTATAAGGCTAATGAACAACAATATTTATAGAAAAGATGGCAAGTTTTACAGTTATGTCATGCACCTTCATCATAAAGAAGCTTCACGCCTTAATGAAAGTGAAAACTATGCAAAATTTAAGCTCTCTTTAGAGAAGGGAACAACACTCTGCACATTCGGTGTAAATGATATGACAAAGGAAAGCAATGAACTTATCTAGCCGCTTGCAAAAAACCAACAAAAACCTAGAGAAAGCAAGGCGCTACTTCAAGTACGCGGCATTAAAACTTACATCTAAAAATCATCAAAAGAAAAAATTAAATCACCTTTTTGACATGCATTATACACAGGCCAGTCCTTGTGGAAAAAACGACATACTTAAAAGGGTAAACTACTATAACAAGTTGAACCATAACTTCGAAATAAACAAAGAACTGCTCGTTCACAATGTTTTAAATTTAAAGAAGACTGGCAGCTGGTTTTACCACTATGACTTAACGATGCAGCTAGCTGCTTTTACGGATAACCTGCTGTTTCACTATACCCCTGGTGACGTACAAACCATTCCTTGCACGCCAACGTTTGTAAAGAGCAGGCCCATATCTCAGAAGAACGAAAACTCAATTTTATTAAAATTAAACACTATTAGGCATTTTAATTTTGTAGATGATCCTTTTGATTACGCTACAAAAAAAGATCAACTCGTTTGGCGTGGGGCTTGTCATCAACCCCATCGCCGCTATTTTATCGAGTATTTCCATGCTCACCCATTATGTAATGTTGGAGACACTAACAGAGATGCTGAACTAGGCAAGAAACCGTTCATGAGCATTCAGGAACAATTGAAATATAAATTTATTTTAAGCATCGAAGGCAATGAGGTAGCCAGTAATTTAAAGTGGATAATGGCATCCAATTCACTTTGCTTTATGGTAAAGCCTAAATTTGAAACCTGGTTTATGGAAGGTTTGCTCATCCCTAACGTCCACTATGTCGAACTAAAAGATGATTATTCTGATCTGGAGGATAAAATTAATTTCTATCGAAAAAACGAAGACGCAGCTGCCAGAATAATTAAGAATGCTAACGACTATGTAAAACCTTTTTTAAATCACCAGCGAGAATTATTAATATCACATCTAGTGCTGCAGAAATATTTCTTAATGAGCAAGCAACCTCACGAGCCCAACTATTTTAACTTGGTTTCAAGTATATGAAGAAAATACATATTTTTAATAGCTTCAAAACTGAATACGGAGGAAGCGAACAGGAAGCCCTACACTTAGCTAAGATGCTTTCAAAGCATGTAGAGGTGAAACTTTGGGCTAGCACCTCTCGCGCCTGCCCTAAATTAATGGAAAAGTACGGCATACAAAAAATTTCGCTCCTTACTAAAGGTAGCTACCCTAAGGGGGGCACTTATATCTTTGTAGGCTGCCACTGGCGTAATAAGCTTTGGCCTTATCTAATACCTCGCCCAGAAAGACTCATTAATATTTATAATACTTTTCATCCTAAACATGTAAAGCTAACCTCACATCGCCCTAAATTACTCAGGTGGCCTGATGTTGAGTATGTTGTTGTGTCTAATTACCAAAAAAATGCTGAAAATATAGATGCAAAGGTTTTCCCGTCACCCATTGATATTTCTACATTTCTTCAACATAAAGAAAGAGATTTGAACGATCAAAAAATGATTGTTGTTGGCAGAATGAGTAGAGATGATCCGGGCAAACACAACATTTCAGACGTAGATATTTATAAAAGCTTAGCCAAGTCAAACGTTAAAATCATCCTCCAGGGAGCCTCTTGTTTAAAGAATGAACTTTCAAACACTGAGAATATAGAAATATTTAACACCGGCACTTTAAAAGCAAATGATTTTTACCATCACATAGATATTTTCTACTATCGCACTGGCGAACATATTGAAACATTTGGTCGCGTTGTTTTTGAAGCAATGGCAGCTGGTTTACCTATCGTAGTTGAAAGAAAGGGTGGATACGTAGATTGGATTGAGCATGGAAAAAATGGTTTTCTTTTTGATACTACTGAAGAGGCTAAGAAGTTGTTAGAAATGCTTGTTAACGATCAGCATCTTAGAGAGTTTATAGGTAGAAATGCAGTTAAAACAACTCAAAATATGTATGGAGAAGAAAGCATGTTGAAGCAAGTAGAGTTTTATACTAGATAAAAGTGAGCTTAATAAAATTTTCAACGCCAGGGTAGTTTGATGAGTTACATAGAACTTAAATGGCTAGTTAACATAAACAGTGTGGGAGACTCATGCCTCAATTAATAACACCCAAGCTTTCTCCATGGCTACCTCTGCTTATTATTGGCTTCAGCATTAGCTACTCCATTACCGTGCTGACCCGCCTCCCCTGGTGGACGCTGTTTGTCGTCACGAGCATATGGCTGATCGTCAGCCTGAAGCTTCACTGGGGAACATCAGCAAGCTACCGCAGAGCATGGCCCTGGTCGCTATTACCGCTCTGCCTGTGGGGTTTATATGTCTATCTAGCAGATAGCTTCGGAATTGTTGATTTAGGCGCGGTCTTCTTCCACTTACAGGCCGGCATAACCGATCACGGTGGATCAGGGCGCATGGTAGCTGCTGTGGTATACACAGCCTGCATGCTGAGCTTGTTAATTGCTTTTACCTGGCTTATTCGCCATGACCACCGCTGGCGACGCGTGGAACCCTTGATTGCTATTGCCCTGCTGGTTACCAATCCCCTGATTTTTGGCATCGGTCAGCGTAGTGCAGCCGTGGTCACTGACGATGGGGGCTGGCTAGACAGGCGCTATGTCGAACCCGTTATCAGCGCTCAGGAAAATCCTCCCAACCTTCTGCTGCTGTATCTGGAGAGCATTGAGCGCACCTACGATGATCCACGCTTTGGTGATGCTTACGCCGATTTAAGTGCCATTGGTGAATCGGGAAAAGTCTTTGAGGGTGTTCGTCAAATTGATAATACCGGCTGGACGATGGCGGGCATGATCGCTAGCCAATGTGGAACGCCATTGATGTCTGCAGGGTTACTACACGACCGTCAATTTGAGCCGCTCTCCACGGTTGTTCCGGGCGTTCGTTGTCTGGGTGACCTCTTGTCAGAGCAAGGATACCGTCTCAGTTATTTAGGTGGTGCAAGCACTGAGTTCGCCGGTAAAGGCTTATTCTATAGAGATCACGGCTTCGATAACGTTTACGGACTAAGGGAGCTGCAACCGCGTCTGGACGACCCCAACTATGTCAATAACTGGGGGCTGTACGACGACTCGTTATACGACTTTACGGTGAAAGAGATTGAGCGTTTAGACGCTGAGAGCGACGGCCCTTGGGGTGTCGTCAACCTGACTATTGCAGGGCACGCTCCATATGGTTACCCCGCTCAGCGTTGCATAGAACGACAGGGAGAGTGGGACGGTGTGGATATTCTTTATTCCGTTGAGTGCTCGGCTTGGCTAGCGCGAGATTTACTGGAACGCCTCACAGAGCAGGGTCTACTAGAAAACACCGTGGTCGCCATTGCGAGCGACCATCTCACCATGCGTGTTTCTGTTTGGGATGAACTTGTCACCATGGATCGTGATAACACATTTATGCTACTGGGAGACGACCTTAGCCCTAAGCGTATTATCCGTGAAGCCTCAATGGTAGACATATTTCCTACTCTATTGGATGCCATGGGCTATATGCCGGAAGATTCCCGTGCGGGTCTGGGCGTTTCACTTCTCGACAGCGAAACACGCACCTTACTTGAGCGCCATGGCCTTGCGGATATCAATGCGCGACTGCGCGAAGAGAATGTTCTTCAGCAGCGCTTGTGGGAGGGGCTAGCACCTCAACGTCGTGAAGCTGACGAAGCAGCGAACGAAGGAGAGCAGGTAACAGAGACCCCTAGCGACAGTGCTGACGAAATCATTATTTCGTATTAATATTTTTTAAAAGCTAGACAGTCGCTAGAGCGGCCAGGTGAACTCAAAAAACTACTAGACGCATCTCTTCACTGCCTGATGCACCTGCTCAACGCTCAAGTCATTAAGACAATTGGTGTGGCCCAGTGGGCAGGTGCGCTTGAAGCACGGCGAACAGGAGAGTCCAAGGTAGTGAATAGTGGCATTATCCGTTAGCGGCGGTGTGTAGGCAGGCGATGAGGAGCCGTACAGGGCGTGAATACGCACGCCTACTGCGGCCGCCACGTGCATTAAGCCTGAGTCGTTTGTCACCACCTGACGGCAGTCGGCCAACAGATCAACCGCATCCGCTAGCTGGGTTTTACCGCACAGGTTATGAGCGTGGGAAAGCCCTTTGATAATGGCCTCCCCCGCTTCGTGGTCTTTTGCCCCGCCTAGTACGCGCACCTCAAAACCATCGGCGATAAGCCGCGCCGCCAAGGCGTGAAAATACTCCAGCGGCCACTGTTTGGCAGGCCCATATTCGGCGCCGGGCATCATGCCGATGGCAGGGCGTGATGACAGCGCATGAGTAAGGCGCAGGTTTACCAGATTATCTCGGTCGATGGATAAGCGTGGCGTGGGGATGGTGAAATCACCGTGTAGGGTTTCTTCCAGGGGCAAGCCTAGGGAGACAAACCGCTTTACGGTTTGATCCAGCACTTGCTTGTCCAGCTTGCGGCGCTCTTTAAGCAGGCCATAGCGGTGCTCGCCTAAAAAGCCCACACGCTCGGGAATGCGTGCCATAAACGGTACCAGTGCGGCTTTCCAGGAGCGCGGCAGCACAATGGCGCGATCAAAACGCCCTCGCAATCTTGCCGCCAATTCGCGGCGGTTTCCCAGGCCAAACTCGCCATGCCCCACCGCCAGCGGCAGTACTTCGTCCACCTCGGGCATACGCTCAATAATAGGCTGCGACCAAGCCGGCGCGACAACGCCCAAGGTTGAGCCGGGGTAGCGAGCTTTTAACGTCATAAACAGGCTTTGTGCCATGACCATATCGCCCACCCAGGAAGGGCCTATAACGAGCAACCGCTTGGCAGAATTAGCCATTCAGCCACTCCAAGTAGGCGTTAACGCCTTGAGCAACAGTTTTGAACTCCACATCGCAGCCAGCGGCACGCAGGTTACTTATATCCGCACGCGTGTAGCTTTGGTAGCGCCCTTTTAGCTCTTCTGGGAAAGGGATGTAATCAATCTCACCCTGGCCGTAAAAGTCGATTACCGCTTCACCAATGGCTTTAAACGGCTCTGCTCGGCCAGTACCCAGATTAAAAATACCAGATGCGCTGGGATTATCTAAAAACCAGAGGTTTACATTGACCACATCGCCTACGTAAACGAAGTCGCGGCTCTGCATGCCCGCCTCATAGCCGTCGTAAGCCCCAAACAGCTTCAAGGTTTCGCCATTACGAACCTGCAGATGGTTGTGATACGCCACGCTGGCCATCTTGCCTTTATGCTGCTCCCGCGGCCCGTAAACATTAAAGTAGCGGAAACCCACCACCTGGGTGGTTAGCTCGCTCCAGCGCGAGCGCACGTGCTGATCAAACAACAGCTTGGAGTAACCGTATACATTGAGCGGCTTCTCGTGCTCAGGCGCTTCTTTAAACACCTCGCTGCCACCATAGGTAGCCGCCGACGAAGCATATAAGAACGGGATGCCAAACTTCTCACAGTAGTTGAGCAGCACTTTGGAGTACTCGAAATTATTCTCCAACATATAGTGCCCATCCCACTCGGTGGTATCGGAGCAGGCACCCTCATGGAAAATCGCATCGATAGTCGGCAGGTCAATCATCTCACCACGTAGCGCTGCCTTAACCCGTGCCAGAAAGTCATTTTTGTCCAGGTAATCGGCCAACGTGCAGTCAGCTAAATTGACAAACTTGGTGCCATCGCGCAAATCATCGACGACCATCACATCATTTCGGCCACGAACATTTAGCGCTTTGACAATATTGGCACCGATAAAACCGGCCCCGCCTGTTACAACGATCATCTCGTTCTCCTTACCAAAAGCGGCTCTTTGGCTAACGTGCCTATAACCCATCTGCCTGTGATTGTATACTTGACGGCTTATGAATTCATGGCCAACGGTGCTTTCCGCGATGAGTGTTTCGACAAACCAATCGACACCCGATGTGTCGACCTTTCAAGGCTTGATCCTTGCTCTTCAGCAGTACTGGGCAGAGCAAGGCTGCGTCATCCTTCAACCCCTCGATATGGAAGTCGGCGCGGGCACCTTCCACCCCGCCACGTTCCTGCGGGCGATTGGCCCTGAAACCTGGAACGCGGCCTACGTGCAGCCTTCTCGACGCCCTACCGACGGCCGCTATGGGGAAAACCCGAACCGTCTGCAGCACTACTACCAGTTTCAGGTAGTCATGAAGCCCTCACCCAGTAATCTGCAGGATCTCTACCTGGGCTCGCTAAAGCGCCTGGGGCTTGACCCGCTGATTCACGACGTACGTTTCGTCGAAGATAACTGGGAATCACCTACCCTAGGCGCCTGGGGCCTGGGCTGGGAGGTCTGGCTTAACGGCATGGAAGTGACCCAGTTCACCTACTTCCAACAGGCGGGCGGCATTGAGTGCTACCCCGTCACCGGCGAGTTGACCTACGGGCTTGAGCGTATCGCCATGTACCTGCAGAACGTCGACAGCGTGTATGACCTGGTTTGGGCGATAGCACCCGATGGCAGTAAAGTCAGCTACGGTGACGTTTACCTACAAAACGAGCGTGAGCAGTCCGCCTACAATTTCGAGCACGCGGATGTGGATCAGCTCTTCGCGGCGTTTGATCACCAGGAAAAAGAGTGCAGCAAACTGCTAGCCGTTAATCTACCGCTGCCCGCCTACGAACAAGTGCTGAAAGCTTCCCATACGTTCAACCTGCTTGATGCCCGCCATGCGATCTCCGTGACCGAGCGCCAGCGCTTTATTTTACGTGTACGCACCATGGCACGGGACGTCGCCACCGCTTACTTCGAGTCACGCAAAGCAGCGGGGTTCCCCATGGCCCCCGAGGCCCTGCGCCGCGAACTGTTACAAGAACCACTCGCCGACCAGGGAGAGGCATAATGGCTGTTGATACACTTTTATTAGAACTGGGTGCCGAAGAGCTGCCGCCCACGGCACTGGATGCGCTGTCAGATGCGTTTGCAGCGGGTATTAAAAAAGGGCTACAAGAGGCTGACATTCCTTTCCAGGCGATTAGCGCTTACGCCACACCACGCCGTTTAGCGGTGCAGGTGACCGGTCTTGCGGACAAGCAGCCTGACCGCGCAGTAGAGCGCCGTGGCCCCGCCCTGGCCGCTGCGTTTAAAGATGGCGTGCCCACCAAAGCGGCCGAAGGCTTTGCCCGCTCTTGCGGTGTTAGCGTGGATGAGCTGATTCATCTGGAAACCGACAAAGGTACTTGGCTAGGTTTTCAGGAGCAGCAGCAAGGCGAAAGCGTTCAAGCGCTGCTGCCGGAGATGATTCGCAAAACGCTGCAATCACTGCCGGTGCCCAAAAACATGCGCTGGGGCGCATCCCGGGTTGAGTTCTCCCGTCCGGTTCACTGGCTGGTCGCCCTTTACGGCAGCGATGTGATTGCCGCTGAGGCACTTGGCCTAGAGGCTAGCCGCACTACCTATGGTCACCGCTTTCATGCCCCGGATGCCATTCAGCTCGCGCATGCCGACGACTACCTCGCCACGCTAGAAAACGCCTACGTACTGGCCGACCGTCAGCGCCGCCGTGAACGCATTCGTGAGCAGGTGTTAGCGGAAGCCGAAGTGCAGGAAGCTCATGCGGTCATCGATGAAGACCTGCTGGTCGAAGTGAGTGGTTTGGTGGAGTGGCCTGTCGCATTAACCGGCAGCTTCGATGAGCGCTTCCTGGAGGTGCCTGCGGAGTGCCTGATTTCTTCCATGAAGGCTAACCAGAAATACTTTCACCTGCTGGATGACCAAGGCAAGCTGAAGCCGCTGTTCATTACCATTTCGAACATCGACAGTGCCGACCCCCAGCAGGTGATTTCAGGGAATGAGAAAGTCATTCGTCCGCGTCTTGCAGATGCCGCCTTCTTCTACGACACCGACCGCAAGCGCACTCTTGCATCGCGCATTCCTCAGTTGGAAAGCGTTGTCTTTCAGCAGCAACTGGGCACGCTGGCTGATAAAGCGCGCCGCAGCACGGCGATAGCCACTTTTATTGCTCAGCAAATTAATGGCGATGTCGCCCACGCCCAGCGCGCTGTAGCGCTCGCTAAGTGCGACCTGGTCACTGAGATGGTGCTCGAATTCCCTGAACTCCAAGGCATTATGGGGCGCTATTACGCCGAGCAAGATGGCGAACCTGCTGAGGTCGCCCAGGCGCTAGAAGAGCAGTACCTGCCCCGGTTTGCTAGCGACACTATTCCACAAAGCCTAACCGGCCAAGCCCTGGCACTGGCGGATCGCTTGGATACTCTGGTGGGCATTTTCGGTATTGGCCAACGCCCTACCGGCGCAAAAGACCCCTTCGCCCTGCGTCGTGCCTCGATTGGCGTGCTGAACATTCTGGTAAAAGGTGAGCTGAACCTCGACCTGCGTGAGCTGCTGCAGGTGGCCGCTGATCAACATCAGAGCCTGCCCAAAGCCGATGGATTGGTAGAAGACGTACTGACGTATATGCTCGACCGCTTCCGCGCCTGGGGCCAGGAAGAGGGTATCAGTGCAGAAATGTACCTTGCCGTTCGTGCCCGGCCGGTCACTAAGCCGCTGGATTTTGCGCGTCGCCTGCGCGCTGTCAAAGCCTTTGCCCAGCGGGAAGAAGCCGCAGCCCTGGCCGCAGCCAATAAGCGGGTTTCTAATATCCTGAGTAAGCAGGAGCACGATGGCAGCACACAGGTCAACCAGTCTTTGCTACAAGAAGAGGCAGAACTGAATCTGTTCAACGCCGTCTCAGCTAGCCAACAACAGGTGGCTCCGCTATTTGCAGAGGGTAACTATCAGCAGGCGCTTGATGCCTTAGCGACGCTGCGCGAGCCGGTTGATGCGTTCTTTGACCAGGTTATGGTGATGGCCGATGACAAAGCGGTGCGTCGGAACCGCCTTGCGTTGCTAGCCAGCCTGCAGGCGCTGTTTCTTGAAGTTGCGGATATTTCCCAGCTGCCACAGTAAGACGCTTTTAGTAGCATGCTATAAAACGCTGTCTAGCGTGCGCAGGCCAACATTCCAACCGGCACTTTAAAAGTGCCGGTTTTTTATTGCTAGTTCTTGCCTCCTGAAAAGCCTACAAACCTTTTTGTTTCACGTGAAACATACAGGTAAGATTAGTGAAACGTTTACCCTAATCGCTGTGCCTTACTGCTAACTAGCTAGCTTTGCATTCAAAGTCGACGAGCGACGACTCGCCATGGAACCGGCTATGTACGAATTTTTTCTTTTAGACACACTTCCCCAGCAGCAAACCAACATTGCGTCTTATACGCTTGATGGGCGCAAGGTCTGGCTTAAAAAAGCCGCTAAACGTAACTCACGCCTTACCTATCTGCCACTTACTCTACTCGCCAAATGGCTGCGTGTTGATGCGCTCAAGCCGGTTCACAACCTGGGGGGCAAACAGAGCATTGCCCAAGAAGCCGCGCGCATTAAAGCCCTTTCCTCGGCCGGCGTGGCAGTGCCCACTATTTTGGCTGAGGCACCTGAAGCACTATTGCTGGCCGATGCTGGCAGTGAAAATCAGCCATCGCAAACGCTGCTGGATAAACTACTCACAGCGCAGCAAGTGGAAGAGATCGATCATTACCTTATGCTGGGAACGCAGGCGCTAAATGATGTCCATGCACGCCAGTGTTATCTCAGTGAAGCGTTTGCGCGCAATATTTTGGTAAACCAGGAAGAAGTTGTTTTTATCGATTTTGAGACCGATCCAGGTGAGCGCCATGAGCTAATAGACTGCATGGTGCGCGACTGGCACTGCTTTATTTTTTCACTGTATGGAAAACTTAGTAAACGTGACACACATCGAGAGCGTTTAGCTTTTGCGCTACTTAACGGCTTACGCCAGGCCCAACCTGCTGTAAGGGAGCGATTTCTAACGACGCTGCCACGCCTTGCACGCTTAAATCGGTTTCCGTTCCAGCGCTTTGGTAGTGATGGGAAAAAAATCGCTATTACATTACAAGCGCTGTCACTACTCAACCAACAGCTAAGCGCTAAATAGAGCTAAAAATGTCCCCTACTAACGAACGCTACGTTAATGTGTCTCCTGAAAAGCTGATTATCTTAGACCGAGATGGCGTGATTAACCGTGACTCAGACGCCTATATAAAGTCCCTAGCAGAATGGATACCGTACCCTTCCGCCATTAACGCTATTGCTCGTTTAACTAAGGCAGGATTTACCGTTACCGTCGCGACGAATCAATCCGGCATCGCTCGTGGTTACTATGATGAAGCGACGCTGCACGCCATGCATGAGTGTTTAAATGCGCTCGTAGAAGCAGAAGACGGTCGTATTGCTCATATTGCTTACTGCCCACACGGGCCTGACGATGGCTGCAGTTGCCGCAAACCGCTGCCGGGGCTACTGCTAGAAATTCAGCAGCAGTTAGGTATAGAGAGTTTAGAGGGCAGCTGGATGGTCGGCGACAGTTTGCGTGATTTACAGGCAGGCGAAGCAGTCGGCTGCCATAGCGTACTTGTCAAAACGGGAAAGGGAGAGAAAACCTTGGCCCACAATGCGGGACTTGAGAATGCTACTGTTTTCGCTGATTTGGCTGCATTCACCGACTGGCTTTGCCAGCAGTAAAGCGTGACAAGTATCAAAAACGGCCCCTGGTTTTTAACCAGGGGCCGTTTTTTATTCAGCAATCACTATTTTGTTTCACGTGAAACATCAACAGTGACGCCTAGACATCAAGATTAGCCACTAGCGCGTTTGTCTCAATAAACTCGCGACGAGGTTCAACTTCATCTCCCATGAGCGTATTGAACATCATATCGGCGGCAACCGCATCTTCGATAGTAACGCGCAGCATGCGGCGGCTGTCAGGATCCATGGTGGTCTCCCAAAGCTGGTCAGGATTCATCTCACCCAACCCTTTATAGCGCTGGAAAGAGAGCCCACGCTGACCTTCTTGCATTAACCAAGTCAGCACCTCGGAGAAGTGGGAAACCGGCTTCTGCCGCTCACCACGGGCAATATAAGCCCCCTCCTCCAACAGCCCATTGAGCGTATCGCCTAACCCGGTAATGGCGCGGTAGTCGGCGCTTTCAAAGAAATCCAAGCCCCAAACGTACTCTGTGGTTACCCCATGGGCAATTAGCGACACCGCGGGCAAATGCAGACCACGTTCAGTATCTTCGTGAATATAGAACTGGTAACGGGGGCCACCTTCATAGGCCACCTTATCGTCCATCGCTTTTTGAAGCTCAGCGATCCAGTTCTCCATTGTCACCCGATCTTTCAGGCTCGTTTCGCCTAGCAGCGCCGCTGTGTGCACCGTCTGCTTGAGCACTTCAATCGGATAGACACGGGCTAGGCGATCGATTCGTTTCATCACGTTGCGATACTGATTAACCAGCGCTTCCAGCTGTGAGCCCGTGATGCCTGGCGCATCGGCATTCACGTGAAGCCCCGCTCCATCCAGCGCGGTAGTCGTCAGGTAGTCGACCATTGCCTGCTCATCTTTAAGGTAAAGCTCTTGCTTGCCTCGCTTGATTTTATATAGCGGCGGCTGGGCAATAAAGATGTGGCCACGTTCAATCAGCTCCGGCATTTGTCGGAAAAAGAACGTCAGAAGCAGTGTGCGAATGTGAGAGCCGTCTACATCCGCGTCGGTCATGATAATGACCGAATGGTAGCGCAGCTTGTCAGGGTTAAACTCTTCCCGCCCAATGCCACAGCCAAGCGCAGTAATTAACGTGCCCACTTCCGCTGACGAAAGCATTTTGTCGAAGCGTGCTTTCTCAACGTTTAGGATCTTACCTTTCAGCGGTAAAATCGCTTGGGTGCGGCGGTCTCGACCCTGTTTCGCACTGCCACCTGCCGAATCACCCTCCACCAAATAGAGTTCTGACTGGCTAGGATCTTTTTCTTGGCAGTCCGCCAGCTTGCCCGGCAAACCGGCAATGTCCAGCGCGCCTTTGCGTCGTGTCATATCCCGCGCTTTACGGGCAGCTTCACGAGCGCGGGCGGCATCCAGCATTTTGTTGACGATGGATTTTGCTTCACTAGGCTTTTCAATCAAGTACTCTGAAAACAGCCTGCCCATCTCCTGCTCAACAGCTGTTTTCACTTCACTGGAAACTAGCTTTTCCTTAGTTTGAGACGAGAACTTAGGGTCTGGAACCTTAACAGATATAACCGCGGTTAAACCCTCACGCGCATCGTCGCCCGAGGTATTTACTTTGGATTTTTTCAGCAACCCTTCCGCTTCAATGTAGTTATTGAGCGTACGGGTCAGCCCCGCACGGAAACCCGCCAAGTGGGCACCGCCATCTCGCTGTGGAATATTGTTGGTATAACAGAAAATATTTTCTGTGAAGGCTTCGCTCCACTGCATGGCGACTTCTACTTCAACGCCATCTTCACGCACTGCATTAAAATGAAAAACCGGATTCAAGACAGTTTTATTCTTATTCAGGTGGTCAACAAATGCTTTTAGACCACCTTCATAATGAAACAGCTCTTCTTTCCCGCTGCGCTCATCCATTAGACGAATGGCAACACCTGAATTTAAGAAAGAGAGCTCACGCAGGCGTTTTGCTAAAATATCGTAATGAAATTCGATATTTGCGAATGTATCCGGTGATGGACGGAAATGGATGCTAGTGCCAGTCTTTTCAGTTTTACCCACCACACCTAGCGGTGCTTGTGGTACGCCGTGGCGATAAATCTGCTCAAACACTTCATTTTGGCGCCATATGGTCAAACGCAGCTCTTCCGACAGCGCGTTGACAACCGAAACCCCTACACCGTGAAGTCCACCTGAGACTTTATAAGAGTTGTCATCAAACTTACCGCCAGCATGCAGCACCGTCATGATAACTTCTGCTGCTGATACCCCCTCCCCTTCATGAAGCTCGGTAGGAACACCACGGCCGTTATCACTGACAGTTACTGATTCATCGGGGTGAATAACCACTCGAACTTCACTGCAGTGGCCTGCCAAAGCTTCATCGATGGAGTTATCCACCAATTCGAAAACCATGTGGTGCAGACCGGTACCGTCGTCGGTGTCACCGATATACATACCTGGGCGCTTGCGTACTGCATCTAGCCCTTTGAGCACCTTGATGCTTGATGAATCGTAAGCCTGCTCGCTCATTGACCACTCCGTCGTGAAGTCTGTCTCATTCCATGTCGCCTACCCATCCGTTACTAACTGGCTTAAGCCTTGCTCAGTATGTTTCACGTGAAACATCTTAACCGTAGTCTCAGGCTGCCACATATCGCGTAAAGCGGCTGGGTCGACGCTGGTAATAAATGCTTGGCACTGCATCTCTTCAAGTAATTTGCAAAACCGCAAGCGATGCTGTTCATCCAGCTCCGCAGGCAAATCATCTATCAGGTAAACACAGTGCCGCTTTGCTGTACTTTCCAGAAGCCGCCCTTGGGCTAGCTTAAGCGCGCTAACAACCAGCTTTTGCTGGCCTCTGGAAAGCACTTCAACTGCTGGCTGCTTATCAAGCCGAATCCGTAGATCTGCACGCTGAGGCCCCTGCTGAGTAAACCCCATTTGCTGATCTGTTTCACGGCTACTCTCTAGCACATCCGCTAGGGACCTCTGCTTATCCCAACCTCTGGCATAACGAAGCGTTAGCCCTGGCAATGAGAATAGCCTTGCCAGCGTTTCCTCGAAGACAGGTAAAAATTGACTAAACCAGCTTTGACGCAGCGTATCCATCTGCTCGCCCCAGGTAGCTAGCTCCTGCTCCCACACTGCAATTTCGCCGGGTACTATTCTACCACGCCTAAGCAGCGCATTCCGATGTTTCACCGCCCGGCGCGTTCGCTTCCATGCCTCCAAAAATTGATGTTTCACGTGAAACACTCCCCAATCGAGAAACTCTCTCCGACCAGCCGGTGATCCCTCTAACAAACGAAACGCATCGGGATTAATCAGCTGTAACGGCATGGCTTCCACCAGCTCAGCCAAGCGCACCCCTTTCTCGCCCCGCAGGCGCAGCTCAAGCTCTCTCTCCGCTCTTAGTCGCCTAACCCCAAGGGCAACCTCAGGGTCACCTGCCAAACGGCCATAAAGCGTCATATACGGAGCATCTGACTGGATAACATTCTTAAGCTGACGAGTACGAAATGAACGGCCCATCCCTAATATATGGATGCCTTCTAACAAGCTGGTTTTCCCACTACCGTTAACCCCATGGAGAATATTAATACGCAGAGAGGGGTGCATTTCCACGGGTGCGAGATTACGCAAGCCTTGCAGGTGTAACCGAGTTAGGCTCATTAACAGTCGCCGCCAAATTAAGTCATGTTGGTATTAAACGTGAAAACGGCGCTTCTGCTGTCAGAAGCGCCGTTTTATCATAGAGCTAAAGCATGCTATAAGCGCATGGGCATCACTACATAGAGTGCGTCGCCGCCACCTGGCTCTTCTAACAGCGCACTACTATTGGGATCAGCCAGAGTCACCTGCACCCGGTCCTCATCTAGCACCGAGAGCACATCGACTAAGTAACCCACGTTAAAGCCCACTTCCATAGCGCCGCCGCTGTACTCAACCGCCACATTCTCTTCGGCTTCTTCCTGCTCTGGATTGTTAGCCATTACCTTGAGATTATTCTCCTCAAGATAGAGGCGCACACCACGATACTTTTCATTGGAAAGAATGGCAGTACGCGAAAGCACCTGACGCAGTTCAGCACGCTCAGCAATCAACACTTTATCCCCGTTACGTGGCACCACGCGCTCATAATCAGGAAACTTGCCGTCAATTAACTTAGACGTAAAAGTAAAGTCGCCAGTGTGTGCTCTTACGTGTGTAGAACCTAGCGTTAAGCTAACCGGTTCGTCGCTATCGTCTAATAGACGCGACAACTCGAGAATCCCTTTACGTGGCACTATTAGCTTTTGGGACTGGTTAACAGAGATATCGATAGGACGAGAGCACATAGCCAAACGGTGACCATCAGTGGCCACTGTACGCAACAAATTACTCTGAATCTCAAGCAGCATGCCATTAAGATAATAGCGTACATCCTGCTGCGCCATGGCGAACGAGGTGGCTTCAATAAGGTGTTTTAACGTACCGCGGGGAACGCTTATCTCTTGGCTACCATCAGCATCTTCGATATTAGGGAATTCGGCTGCTGGCAGCGTTGAAAGCGTGAAACGGGAGCGTCCACTACGCAGAACAGCCCGCCCCTCTTCGACGGCAAGCTGAATATCTGACTGGTCGGGCAGTGACTTACAAATATCCATCAGCTTGCGTGCAGGCACCGTTGCCGCGCCTTCCTGGTCCACTTGGCTTGCAACCGTGCGCCCGATCAGCTCAACTTCAAGGTCGGTACCCGTGAGTGAAACTTGATCACCTTCAACTTGAATCAGCACATTAGAGAGCACAGGCAGTGTTTGGCGCCGTTCTACCACGCCCGCCACCAGTGTCAGCGGGCGCAGCAGCGCCTCTCGGGAAATTGAGAATTTCATCAATACTCCGGTTGTATATCCTGAAAGGCCTCTCTACTTAAGACCCAACAATATGGTTAACTGGTTAACAGACGCAGCAGATTTTTATAATCTTCGCGTATATCCGCACTCTCTTCCTGCAACGCTTTTACCTTTCGACAAGCATGCAAGACCGTCGTATGGTCACGCCCACCAAACGCATCGCCTATCTCGGGTAAGCTGTGATTAGTCAGCTCTTTGGCAAGCGCCATAGCAACTTGGCGGGGCCTGGCCACTGAGCGCGAACGTCGCTTGGAGAGCAAATCCGCTACCTTAATTTTGTAATACTCGGCCACCGTGCGCTGAATATTGTCGACCCCTACTTGCTTATCCTGAAGCGCGAGCAGGTCCTTTAAGGATTCACGAATAAAGTCTTGGGTAATGGTTTTACCCATGAAGTGAGAATCTGCAATGACTTTTTTCAGCGCACCCTCAAGCTCACGGACGTTAGAACGAATTTTTTGGGCAATAAAAAAGGCAGCATCGTGAGGAAGGTCCACTTTTGCTTGGTCGGCCTTCTTCATCAGAATTGCTACGCGGGTTTCCAGTTCAGGGGGTTCAATCGCGACGGTAAGCCCCCAACCGAAGCGCGACTTCAAACGCTCTTCAACACCACTGATCTCTTTTGGGTAGCGGTCAGAGGTAAGGATCATCTGCTGCCCCCCCTCTAACAGCGCGTTAAACGTATGAAAAAACTCTTCTTGAGAGCGCTCTTTACCCGCGAAGAACTGAATATCATCGATTAATAGTGCATCAACACTGCGATAAAAGCGCTTGAAGTCATTAATCGCATTTAGCTGCAGCGCTTTGACCATATCTGCGACAAAGCGCTCCGAGTGCAGATAAACCACTTGAGCATTTTCACGCCGATCCGCCAGGGCATTCCCTACTGCGTGCATTAAGTGTGTTTTACCTAAACCAACTCCCCCATATAAAAACAAGGGGTTATAGGCGCCGCCGGGGTTTTCTGACACCTGACGTGAGGCAGCGCGAGCTAGTTGGTTCGATTTACCCTCGACGAATTTATCAAAGGTGAAATTAGGGTTCAGGCCGCTACCATGCTTCAGGCTGCCTTCCACCTGCACCTGACGCTCATTACCTCGTCGGACAGGCGACTCTTCTCTTAGCTGACTAATTTCTCGTTCATCAGAGACGTTACCGCGGGGTGAGGTGTGGACTGCTGGAGCCATTCGTTGGGTGGGCGTAGCCGAAACAGGATTACCCAACTCTCGGGGCTGTGGCGCAGGAGTCGCGGCACGGCGGCTACCCACCGTTAAGCTAACTTTGGGAGGTTTTCCAGGTGCCAGCTCACGAATCAGTTCACTGATTCGTTTGGCGTACTTATCACTCACCCAGTCGCGCACAAAGCGATTCGGCGCCAACAAGCATAGCTCGTTGGCCTCTCCTTCTTCTGCCTGTAACGGACGTATCCAGGTGTTGAACTGTTGAGAATTCAGTTCGTCCTGTAGGTAGTCCAGGCACTGTTGCCAAAGCGCGAGTGACACTCATCTCACCATCGGTTGAAAACGGCCGACCATTGTAGCGCCCAACGAAGCGGTTATCCACACGCAGTGGCGGCTCTTTTTTGCCTGTGGACAACTTCTTTTGAGCTACAAGGAAAACCTCATGATGGAATCGGGATAAGTCGAAAAAGCGCTATTTCCGTTGCATCTAGTCACACCTAGTTAACAGCTTATTTAGTGCTTATTTGATAGTTATGCACAGATTTTTTATGATTTTAACCTGTTGATAAAATTATCTTTAAATAGCTTATCCACAATTAGTATCCCCACTATTAATAACAATAGGTTTTAAGTAATACTACTAGTAATAATAGTCCATCGGTGTGGCGTCACTGATGAACAGTCACTAAAACGGGCATTGCCTTTTTAACGCTTTTTATGCAAGGAAAAATTGCACCGGCGGCGGGAAGTCTCTACAATTTCCGGTCTTGAATTGAATCTACCCGGCTAGTTCTCACTGGACCGGGTCTTTTGGAATTCATTTTCCGTCCTAAACCACGTGGGAATAACGAGTTATGAAACGCACTTTTCAACCTAGCGTTCTCAAGCGCAAGCGCGCGCATGGCTTCCGTGCTCGTATGGCAACCAAAAACGGCCGTGCCGTTATCGCACGCCGCCGCGCCAAAGGCCGCAAGCGTCTGAGCGCCTGATCTCGGATTGCGTGTGCTGCATCAAGGCTTTCCCCGGTGCTTACGGTTGCTAAACGCTGGGGATTTTAGTCACGTGTTTGAACAAGCAGACCTGAAAGTTCATGGCAAAGGTATGATGGCGCTAGCGCGCTTAAGTACTCGGGGGCATCCCCGCATTGGACTGGTGGTCAGCAAAAAAAATGTGAAGCGCGCTGTTGATCGCAATCGCTTTAAGCGTCTTGTTAGAGAATCCGTTCGGCTTCGCCAAGATCACTTACCCTCAATGGATATAGTAATTCTGGCTAAGCGTGGTGTTCAGGATATTGATAATGAAACGCTCCACCGCCAGCTACACGGCATGTGGAAGCGACTTCAGCGTGACGCACAGGCGGTGTCTTCAACTCCCCCGCTTGATGGCGTAACACGTGACGCTTGACGACACACCTCGCCGCTCGACCTCGGCCTGCCGCCTGGCAGGCTTTCGTGTGTCATGGGTCGAGTAAATGACACTGCGCCATTAGCATGTTCACCACCCATCGGGCAGAACCCTCATGGACGTAAAACGACTTTTATTACTGATTCCACTGGCTGTACTGGCCTACCTACTGGTAGTCCAATGGAATCAGGATTACGGGCAGATCTCCTACGATTCGTCGCCTGAGATTACACAAAGTAGCAACGGCGCCCCGGCAAGCGATCCCTCCAATGGCGATGATTTGGCGGTTCCCAGCACCTCGGCCCCCCAAAGCGCTATCGGCGATGGCATGCAGGATGCGACTGAAAGTGAAACGGCAAGCCGCGACTTTATTGCCGTTACCACTGATGTTCTCGATGTGCGTATTGACCCGCACGGCGGCGATATCGTCTATGCAGCGCTACCTCAGCATAAGTTAACCCTGGATTCAGACCGGAACTATGTACTGCTTTCAGACAACGCAAACCGCAGCTACGTAGCACGTTCAGGCCTACAGTTAGATGGCCAGGCTAGCCGCATCGTGTTTACCCCTGAGCGCTCTGAGTATCGCCTGGGTAATAACGAAGAGCAGCTAAGCGTGGATCTAACCGCCGAGGTTAACGGTGTCGATATCATCAAGCGGCTCTCGTTTGAGCGCGGAAGCTATGCTGTCGAAGTGAGCTACTACTTAGCTAATAATACCGACGCGCCTGTTAGCGCACGCTTTATTGGCCAACTAGCGCGGGATAACAGCCCCGACCCGTCTAGCGGTGTTGCAATGGGTATGAGCTCCTATTTAGGGGCTGCCTATTCCACGCCTGATACGCGCTACGACAAGATCGACTTTGACGATATTCAACGTGGTCGATTCGAAAACCGTGAGGCGCAAGGTGGTTGGGTGGCCATTATCCAGCACTACTTTGTGTCTGCCTGGGCGCCTGCACAAAATCAGCAGAACCTTTTTTACGCCACGACCGATTCTCGCGACCGTAATGTAGCTGCTTTTGCAGGCCCAACCACCAGCATTGCCGCTGACGGTGAGGCCACGTTAAGCGCAACGCTCTATATGGGCCCTAAGGTTCAAGACTATCTTGAACAAGTGGCACCCAACCTGCGCTTAACCGTGGATTACGGCTGGCTATGGTTTATCGCCAACCCGCTGTTCTGGCTACTGGATAAAATCCATGATGTGGTCGGCAACTGGGGGTGGTCGATTGTACTGCTGACCGTATTGGTGAAACTGGCACTGTTCCCGCTTTCTGCCAAGGCATACAAGTCTATGGCACGTATGCGGAAACTCGGCCCGGAGATGCAGCGTCTCAAAGAGATGTATGGCGATGATCGTCAGAAAATGTCTCAAGAGATGATGAAGTTCTACCAGAAGGAGAAAATCAATCCTCTGGGCGGCTGCTTACCGATCCTGGTGCAAATGCCGGTGTTTATCGCGCTTTACTGGATGTTGCTTGAATCCGTTGAGCTTCGCCACGCACCCTTTATGTTCTGGATCCAGGATTTATCGGTGAAAGATCCGTATTTCATCCTGCCGATCCTGATGGGTATTTCGATGTATGTTCAGCAGTTGCTGAACCCGACGCCGCCGGACCCCATGCAAGCGAAGATTATGAAGATGCTACCGATTATCTTCACTTTCTTCTTCCTGTGGTTCCCGGCAGGTCTGGTCATCTACTGGGTGGTCAACAACATTATCTCGGTCGCGCAGCAGTATGTTATTACGCGTAATATCGAGAATGACCCCAGCGTGGGTAAAGGGATGCGAACCAAATAGCGCATCTTACGAAGCAACCAGACCCCCGCTCTTGCGGGGGTCTGGCGTTTTAGGCGTAACTTAGGCATAACAACGCCTCACTATTTTCCATTCAGTAACGGGAACCGCCATGGCCGATCGACTTTATACCCAAGACACTATTACTGCCCTGGCAACCCCCCCTGGCCGTGGCGGAGTAGGCATTATTCGCGTGTCAGGCCCTGCCTGCCGTGATATCGCCTCCGCCATACTTGGGCACTGTCCAGCCCCACGCTTCGCCCACTACGGGTCATTTAACGGTGCTGAAGGCACCATTGATGAAGGGATAGCCCTGCTATTCAACGGCCCATCCTCCTTTACCGGTGAAGATGTGCTCGAGCTTCAAGGGCATGGCGGCCCGATCATCATGGATATGCTGTTGGAACGCTGCCTTCAGTTGGGCGCCCGCCTGGCGCGTCCTGGCGAGTTCTCCGAGCGCGCTTTTCTCAACGACAAACTTGATCTCGCCCAGGCCGAAGCGATTGCCGATTTGATTGATGCTTCCTCGCGTTCGGCAGCCGAAAACGCCGTGAGGTCGCTACAAGGTGAATTTTCCCAGCGCGTTTCAGCCCTGGTACAGCGGTTAATTGAGCTGCGGGTTTATGTAGAAGCCGCCATTGATTTCCCTGAAGAGGAGATCGATTTCCTTGCCGATGGCCATGTAGCCCAGCACCTAGCAGGCGTGCAGCAAGCATTAGCCGATGTACGTAAAGCGGCAGGCCAAGGTGCCTTGCTGCGTGAGGGTATGAGCGTGGTTATCGCTGGGCGCCCCAATGCGGGTAAGTCCAGCTTACTAAACGCGCTGACGGAGCAGGATACCGCTATTGTGACGGATATCGCCGGCACCACCCGAGACGTGCTGCGCGAACATATCCATATTGACGGCATGCCGTTGCATATCATTGACACCGCAGGGCTGCGCGACACCCCGGATGCTGTTGAAAAAATTGGCGTAGCCAGGGCGTGGGAAGAGATTGAAAAAGCAGATCGGGTGTTATTGCTGGTCGATGCCGCAACGACTGAAACAACGGATCCGATGACTATTTGGCCAGAATTTGTGGCACGTCTTCCCGATAAAGCACGCTTGACGCTGGTGCGTAATAAGATTGATACCAACGCTGAACAGGCGGGTATTGATTTATCCACAACCACTCCCACACTAAGACTCTCGGCTAAAACCGGTGAGGGTGTGGATAGTTTAAAAGCCCATCTAAAAGAGATCATGGGCTTTTCAACCACTACAGAAGGGCGTTTCTCAGCGCGCCGCCGTCATCTAAATGCCTTAGACCGCGCTATGACCGCACTAGAAACCGGGCGAGCCCAGCTAGATGGCTACGGGGCTGGAGAGTTACTTGCTGAAGACCTACGTGATGCCCAGCAAGCCTTGGGAGAAATCACCGGAGAGTTTAGCGCCGATGATCTGCTTGGCGAGATTTTCGGCAGCTTCTGTATTGGTAAGTAACCGATTTCTATTCACCTACTAACCATTCACTGTGATAGCGGCTTTCAGCACCTAGCAGCGGCGACATTTGCGCCATTGCCGCAGCTAAGTGCTCATTGAGCCCCCAGGGGGGGTTAATAACGAGCATGCCACTGCCATACATACCGTGGCTTTGTGCGTTAGGTTGGCGCAGCTGCAGCTCGCTGCGCCAAATTTTACGGATACCACTCTCCTCCAAGCCTGTTAATAGTGTGTGGTGATGGCCTGCTGGCAGCAGTGGGTACCAAATCATTAGTACTGCATGGCGCGCTTTTTCCATGGCGTACACCGCCGCATCGGCCACGTCTTGATACTCTGTTTTAAGCTCGTAGCTGGGGTCAATTAGCGCGCATAAGCGTGGCGTTGCCACAGGCACTAACTTTCTCAACCCAGCCAAGCCGTCACCATAAATTCGCTGAGCCTGCTTAGGAAGCGCTTGACCGTTTAAGTGCTCATGCTCCCCGGGGTGCAGCTCATAAAGTTTAAGCCGATCTTGTTCACGCAGCGGTTGGGAGAGCCACCAAGGTGATCCCGGATAATGGGTTAGCTCATCCCCTTTAGGCTGAGCGCTAACCAGCGCTTCTAACCACGCTTCCAACAGCGGATTCTTCAGCTCGCAGCGAGCCTGCCACAGAGGCCAAATACCTGCGCGGTACTCTTGTAGCCGCTGGGTCTCTTTTGTAGCAAGGGGATAGAGGCCTCTTCCAGCGTGGGTATCTATATATGTAATAGCTGTTTTTTTACGTAATAAATAATCAATGACCGCGTAAAGCGTGAGGTGCTTATGTACATCGGCAAAATTGCCGGCATGGTAAGCGTGTTGATAAGACAGCATGGCAGCTCGCTAACAGTTAATCGAAAAAAGCCCGCTATGTGAGCATAGCGGGCTTTTAGCAGCAATACCGGAGTTAGATGATCGTTGCTAACCCAATAGTGACTGGCTAGCCTTGGCCATCGCCAGTGGGCGTAAGAGTAATCTCAACTCGGCGGTTTTGGGCGCGGCCTTGATCCGTGTCATTACTGGCCACTGGCTGGTTAGCACCATAACCCCTGGTATTAAGGCGCGTGGAAGAAACGCCATTTTGGCTTAAATAGCTGCCTACCGCCTGAGCGCGGCGCTCAGAGAGACGCTGGTTATAGCTGGGGTCACCTACACTATCGGTGTGGCCCGCAATGTTCACCCGAGTGTCTTGATACTGCGTCAATACATTGGCTACTTCGTTGAGTGCACCACGTGCTTCACTAGTGAGGTCTGCTGAGTCAAAGCCAAACGTCACGCCGCTTGGCATATTGAGAACGATATCGTCACCGCGACGATCAATTTCGATACGTGACCCTTGTAGGTTTTCACGCAGCTGCTGTTCCTGGCGATCCATATAAACGCCAATCCCTGCACCTGCAGCTGCGCCAACGGCCGCGCCAATTAATGCACGATCACGTCGGCTGGTACTGCCATCACCGGATAACGCTCCTGCCGCCGCACCCACAGCGGCGCCGATGCCCGAGCCCATCGCAGTACTAGAGCGTTGCGTTTGCCCGCTGTAAGGGTCCGTGGTGGCACAACCGGCCACTAAGATAGCAGCCGCTAGCGGGGTCAGTAGTCGAAAAATACGCATCGCTCACTCCATTTTATCTTCAGGGTAATTGCTGTTATATCGCTGATCACTCATCACTTATCAAGGCCAGCAACTCATTCAAGAATAATAGACCTTGAGGCGAAGCACGTAGCTTTTCAGGCATTTCCATCAAAAGTCCTTTTTCATGGGCACTTTGTAAGCGCTTAAGTAACACAGCCTTAGGCTGCCCGGTATGGCGTGTCCACTTCCCTATGGTGACACCATCCGTTAAACGCAGTGCGTTCATAGCAAATTCGAGCGGTAGCTCATCAACACTGATGAGCTGCTTCCCCGCAATAAAGCCACGCGGGTCATTTACACGCCGCAAATAAGCGTCTGGTTGGCGTGTTTTCCAACGCCGCTCTATATGCCACTCCCCCGCTTGATCAATAGTGGTTAGCTTGCCGTGGGCGCCCGCCCCAATGCCAAGATAGTCGCCGAACTGCCAGTAGTTAATATTGTGGTGACTTTGCTGGTGAGGCTTTGCGTACGCAGATATTTCATAGCGATGTAAGCCCGCTTGCTCAAGGCGCTGGTGGCCCGCTTCTTGAATATCCCAGAGGGCTTCCTCTTCCGGTAGCACCGGAGGGTGGGAAAAGAAAGCTGTATTAGGTTCAAGGGTTAACTGGTACCAAGAAAGATGCTCTGGAGAAAGCGCCAAGGCTTGCTCAATATCATCCATTGCTTGGCTAGGGGTTTGCTGAGGAAGGCCATGCATCAGATCAATATTGAGATTATCAAACCCCGCCTGGCGTGCCTGCTCCACAGCGGTAACGGCTTCATGACCGCTATGAATACGACCCAACGCGCTAAGCTGTGCCGTCTGAAAGCTTTGAACGCCCAGTGATAAACGGTTGATACCCGCCTCGCGGTAGCCAACGAAGCGCCCTTGCTCGGTCGTGCCGGGATTAGCCTCTAAGGTAATTTCCACATCAGGAGCAAAGGGTAAACGCTGGCGAATTGCATCGAATAACTCACGGTAAAACGCTGGTGATAGCAGGCTTGGCGTACCACCCCCGATAAAGATCGTCTCAATCGTTCGCCCATCCGCAAGTGCAATATCCTCATCAAGATCTTTCAGCAACGCCCCCAGATAAGCTGTTTCCGGCAGCTCACCGGCCTCGGGCTCATGGGAGTTAAAGTCACAATAGGGGCACTTGCGCACGCACCAAGGGGTGTGAATATACAGCGAAAGCGGGGGTAATGGCTCAACCATGCGCCACCTTCAAAAAATCCACCAGGCTCTGCAGCGCGCGACCTCGATGGCTAAGACGATTTTTAGTTTCACTAGGCAGCTCAGCCACACTCATGCCTTGGTCAGGTAACCAAAACAGCGGATCATAACCAAAGCCGCCTTCACCCCGTGGGTGAGCCAAAATCTCGCCCTCCCAACTGCGTTGCACTATCACCGGTACAGGATCTTCAGCATGGCGCAAATAAACCAGCACACACCAGTAGCGTCCGGTGCGCTGCCCCTCTGCGCACTCACTAAGGGCTTCTAATAGCTTTGCATTGTTTCTCTGATCGCTTTTCGGCTCACCAGCATAGCGCGCTGAGTAAATCCCCGGCGCCCCGTGGAGTGCATCTACTTCTAAGCCAGAGTCATCAGCCAACGCGGGTAACCCACTGATTCGGCTAGCTTCCCGCGCTTTTAAGAGCGCATTTTCTACAAACGTAAGTCCTGTTTCTTCTACATCGCGTACGCCAAATTCAGCCTGAGGGCGAACATCAAACCCCAATGGCATCAGTAACTGGTTGAACTCATTAAGCTTTCCATCATTGCCGCTGGCTAACACCAGTGGAGTGAGCGTTGACATAGGTAAACCTCCAAACAAGAGACGCTCAGTCTACGCCTATCGAATACGCATCAGAAGCCAACAAAATGTTACTCAATGTATCGTTACTTATTATTCTAAAATTTATTTTAAATTAAATAAATTTATTTAAAACAGTTACTTAGTATGCATATAGCTGCAAAGAATATCTATATATCATATATTTTTACCATATATCTAATAACAAAACTTTACGAAATGTATCTTATAGGCAACACTTGGGTGATCCCTTGCTCACTCTTTCTATCTATGAGGACTCCACAATGCCGCAGGAAAACGCAGATGAATTGGTGTATATCATCACAGAGAAAAGCCCCCAATCTCAGCTTTTTGCTGATTATTTACATGAGCATACAGGCTGCACGGTCAGCATTTACTCTCCGGGCATAGCACTTCCCGCGACAACCGCAGAGAGAATGCTGATTCTGATCGACAGTGACCACATCAGTGTTGATGCGTTACCAGACTGGCAAGATAAGTTGACAGATACACTTACGAAAGTCCCCCTTGCAGCGTTTAACATCCACGACATGGATCACGCACTAGAAGCGCTCTCCTGCGCTCAGTTGAAAGGCGTGTTTTACCGCAACGAGAGCCTCGAGGTTATTTGCAAGGGTATCCATGCGTTGTTGGAGGGAGACCTTTGGATGTCGCGGGATCTTATGGCAAAGCTGATCCTTTTCTATCGTAAGTACCAAAGTAACGCTTTCCGCCCAGCTTGTGGCCTTACTAACCGGGAAATGGAGATTATCTCTCTCTTAAGCGCGGGTTCTTCCAATCAACAAATAGCTGACAAGCTGTTTGTAAGCGAACACACCGTTAAATCCCACCTGTACAACATATTCCGAAAAATAAACGTACATAACCGAATTCAAGCACTTAACTGGATACATCAAAATTTAGGTCCAATTTTACCCAATATCGATACTGCCCGAAGCTTAAAGCGGCATCGTTAGCCGTTAATCCAGTGTTAGAAAATTGCTAAAAAAGGGCTACTTGCCATGCCACTATTTTATGTCGTTTTAATCGCAAGTTTTTTAGCGTTGTCGCCAACATCATGGGTACTCGCTAATCAACCGGCCTCACCCAGCGACTCACTGGCGACAAGTGAACAAGACGCCATAGATTCAATTAATCAACTATCAAGCTCTGATGGCCCGGAAATTCAGAGCCGTGTTACTGGCAGCAGCGAGCTAACCGGAATAATGGTTGATCGAACCATCACGATGGCGGGTAAAACGTTCTATCGCGCCTTTAGCCAACGGGCGATGGACAACTTATTGATAGGCAATGCCACGCTCACCATTCAAGAGCGCCCTGATGCACGTTGGGGTAGCCAAGTATGGATTATGGAAGGCAACCGGATGTACTTCAGAACGCAGCTCTCTCCCAGGATTAGCGAAGCAGATCTTGTCGCTGGAGAGGCTGTACAAATCGTCGAGGAAGCGCTTCTCCAGCATCAGCTGGCTTCTGCTCTTACCTCTGACAAAGACTTGGGAAGAGAGGAGTTATTCTAATGAAAACAGTAAAAAACGTTAGCGCAGCAACGGCACTGCTCGTGTTAGCACTATCTCCCATTGCTCAGGCTGGGGAGTTAATTTATCGACCGCTTAATCCCTCTTTTGGGGGCGATCCATTTATGGGGAGCTACCTTTTAGGTAAAGCGCAGGCTCAGGATACCAACACAGACCCTAATGCAAGGCGCGCTCAGCCACTTAACCCTACACAAAGGTTGATTCAAAATTTAGAAAGTCGGCTAATTTCTCAATTAATTTCTGATGTCGGTCGGGGTGATATAAGCGATGGGGGTTTTGATAGTGACGATTTCAGTGTTGTGGTTAACGATGTGGGAGGGGAGCTCACCGTTAGAGTTGTAGATAAGTTAACCGGAGATGTAACCAATATTAGCGTCGGTGGTTTATTTAATCCGTAATCTCCACCCCGCTTAAATTAACAAAACTTTTCGGGCTTAACACTAAAGCCCTAGGGTTACGTCGTCTTAAAAAAGGGGAACTCTATGAAAACTGCGGCTATCATGCTTGTCATATTATTACTCAGCGGCTGCGCTGGCGTAGTAGCTAACTCTGAAAATTTAGAAGGAGCGCAGGCAACATTAACACCGCGGGGCGCAACCTATCAGGACCTTATCTCGCTTCCACCGCCAGCAGGTAAGATTTTTGTTTCTGTCTATGACTTCCGCGACCAAACGGGACAGTACCGCCCAGCCCCAGCGAGTACCTTCTCTACGGCAGTTACTCAAGGAGCAGCCGCTATGCTCACTGGCGCATTAGCAGATTCAGGCTGGTTTATACCCCTTGAGCGTGTTGGCCTTCAGAACTTGTTAACCGAGCGGCGTATCATTCGTGCAGAGTTTGAGCGCTTTGGCCAACCAGACACACTGCCCTCTTTAAGAGCCGCGTCGGTAATGCTGGAAGGCGGCATTATTGCTTATGAGTCGAATGTACGAACCGGGGGAGCCGGTGCTGAATATTTTGGCATTGGGGCATCCGGCCAGTATCAGGTAGACCAGGTAACGGTTAATTTACGTGCAGTCGAAATATCGACAGGTGAAATATTAGCCAATGTAACGACAACGAAAACAATCTACTCAAAAGAGTTGAGGGCCGGGGTGTACCGCTTTATTGATTTTAGGCGCTTATTAGAGATAGAAACGGGCATTACTACCAATGAGCCTGTTCAACTTGCCGTTATGTCAGCCATTGAGTCATCTGTGATTCATCTGGTAGCAAGAGGCATTGAGAATCAACTATGGAACCTAGCGCCGGGTACTTCTCTTCAAGAAACCATTTTAAATGACTACCTTAACGCGCCTATACCTATGCTTTGATAGCTTTTGTAATCGCTCGTCCAAGGGAATCGTTACAAAATAATAAAAAATTTTAAAGGCCACTCACTGAGTGGCCTTTTTTAATGTTTAAAAATCATTAAAAAAATAAGCACCAAAAAGTTACAAAAAAAGTATTAAGTATGTACAAAAATAATTTTAGATACTAATTAAAAAACTAATCTTAATAATAACAAATTTTCTTATGGCGGCATTCTTCAAATAGTCCACAATCAAACCATGAAACAAAAAGATACATTGCGTTTCAAAAAGGATAAAAAATGCAACCTTTACGCCAACATCACACGATACAAAGGTTACGCAAAAAAACCCATTTTGCCGTGGTGATGCTTACTATTTTAAGCTTAAACATTACTTCTAATGTGGAAGCTAACGGCAGTGTATCTGAACTAAATAAAGGCTCTCGGATTTCTCAATATATGGCACATATTGATCATGCGTCTTTTCAGGGGAACATTAGTATTATACAGCAACAAGGTAATCACAATCAGGCAAATGTTCTTCAGTCACGTTCGCTAAGTTATCAGCTAGCCAATTTTTCGCATATCAATCAGCGCGGAAATAATAACCAAGCAAGCATACAACAAACTAGCGGCAACAACATTGGCGTCATATGGCAGCAAGGTGATAACCACACTGCCAATATTTACCAGCAAGGCAATAATCTTTCACTCCGAGCTGATATTGACCAGTTAGGTTTTAGCGGAGATGTAACAATTTCACAATCGGGCAGTGGCCTACGCGGTGTAAGTGTCCAGCAACAAAACTATTCGGGCAACACACGAGCGGTCACTATCGATACCTACTGAGTGGCTATCTGCTTCTCAGTAAACCACCACAGCAAGTAGATCGAAACAAAGGGGAAACAACATGAAAATCCAACTTACTGCTATTGCTTCTGCGCTCGTACTGGCTGCATCAATGTCTGCTGTTGCTGAGCCGCGTCTTTATGACGACTCAACAACAACGCCTGCCGCAAACACTGGTGCAAATCCCACGTTTGATTCCCAGAATGCGCTTCGTGCCAGCTTAGACGGTTTTAATCAACCCAATATGCGTACTTCCCTGATTACTCAAGATGGTGATTACAACGTAGCTGAAACAACACAGCAGGGTCATCGCCAATATTCTCGAGTAGTACAAATGGGCACTAGCAACCAGTCAGATGTGTATCAAACTGGCGATCGCCACGAATCCATTGTTTTACAAAATGGCCAAGGCAACACCTCTAATGTAGAACAGCTCGGTGGCAATCGTAATGACTCTTGGGTTGAGCAAACAGGTGATAACAACACAGCCAATGTTCGCCAGATTCAAAACTCTTCACTAAGTGATTCCATTATTCAGCAAATGGGTAATGGCAACGAAGCGGATATTCTACAAACAAATAACGCTGATGAAACCTGGAGCTTTGTTTATCAAGGCGGTAACGATAATAAAGCTGAAGTTACCCAAGATAACGCCGACTTAAGCTCATCTTGGATTTTCCAACAGGGTGATAACCACAAGGCTGTTGTATCCCAGACAGGTAAAAGCAACGTATCAACCATTCGCCAAAGCGGTAGTGTTGCCTATGCTAATCACTCACAAGCTGGCTACAACAACTCTGCCGTTTCTACGCAGTGGTAAAGGCTCCGCTTGTTATTATCAACCGCCCCTTACGGGGCGGTTTTTTCGTTTTAGCGCACCATCACGGTTAGCGTGCCGCCTTTGCCTTGGGTAGAAGAACGCGAGCGATTAGTGCCTTTTACGATATCAACGTCAAGGCGCTCATCATCAGTCAGTAGTTTTACCGTTCCCTCTAAAGATGTTCCTTCAAAGGTATATTCTGCGGGTACTGTTCCCCGCTCTTCGAGGTGCTCGGTTGTTTCGCCTTCGTGCGTAATACGCCACTCGGCGGAAAATTCAGCGCCTGGCGAGCCACTCATTGTAATGTGAATCTTTGTCATAGCTTGCTCCTGTGCAGCAGTTGCGCCTAAGGGTACACCCAGGGTGATAACGGCTGTTAAAAGTGCGTAATTAAACAATCCATAGTGCCAAGCTTTCATGCTTGCCTACCTCATTAACCACAAGAGCCGCTCACAATGAGCGGCTCTTGCAGTGTAGCAGTAGAAGCAGACCTCCGTTACTTTGTGTTACATAACAGAGAAGGCTTTTTCTGCGGCATCTAAGGTGAACTGAATATCTTCAGGTGAATGAGCGCTCGACATAAAGCCTGCTTCAAAAGCAGAAGGGGCAAGGTAAACGCCGTGATCCAACATGGCACCAAAGAAACGCCGGAAAGCCTCTGGGTTGCACGCAGTGGCCTGAGCGAAGTTATCTACCCGTGACTGTGAGGTGAAAAAGACACCGAACATACCACCGGCTGATTGGGTCATCATCGGTACGCGGGCAGCATTGGCACGTTCCTGCAGACCGTTACACAGCGTTTGTACCCGCTGAGTCAATGCATCGTGAAAGCCAGGCACCTGTAGCTTGGTTAACAGGGCGACCCCTGCAGCCATGGCCAGCGGATTACCGGAAAGCGTACCGGCTTGGTACACCGGCCCCAGTGGCGAAATATTCTGCATAATTTCCCGTTTACCGCCGAATGCGCCAACGGGCATACCACCGCCGACAATCTTACCTAGGCAGGTTAAATCAGGGGTGATGCCGTAATGTGCTTGAGCACCGCCGAGCGCAACGCGGAACCCCGTCATGACTTCATCGAAAATCAAAATACTGCCGTGCTCATTACATACGCGGCGCAGCGTTTCCAGAAACCCCGGCTGAGGTGGGATACAGTTCATGTTGCCAGCTACTGGCTCGACAATGATGCAGGCAATTTGCTCGCCTATCTCAGCAAAACACGCCTCAACCCCTTCAGGGTCGTTAAACGAGAGGGTAATGGTGTGTTCAGCAAGCGAAGCGGGCACACCGGGCGAGCTGGGTTCGCCGTGAGTTAACGCGCCGGAACCCGCCTTAACAAGCAGTGAGTCCGAGTGGCCGTGGTAATTACCTTCAAATTTAACAATCTTGTCGCGCCCTGTCGTACCTCGCGCTAAGCGAATGGCCGACATCGTCGCCTCAGTGCCCGAGCTGGTCATGCGTACCATCTCCATGGTGGGGATCATCTCGCAGAGAAGATCCGCCATGGTGGTTTCAACCGCCGTTGGCGTACCGAAGGAGAGGCCGTTATCCAGTCGCGCGCGCACTGCTGCCAGTACGTCTTGGTCAGCATGACCAGTAATCATCGGCCCCCAGGAGCCAACATAATCTACGTAGCGGTTACCCTCCACATCAAACAGATAAGCGCCTTGAGCACGCTCCATAAATACTGGCGGGCGATGTAAGCCTTTAAACGCACGGACAGGCGAGTTAACGCCACCCGGAATATGGCGACTCGCGAGGTCAAACAGTTCAGCAGATGTGGTCATGGCATCCTCAATATAAATGGTTTACCGCCAATGAGATCAAAAACGTACAGGGTATGGCAAGCGATTGGGCAAGCACTGACCACTGGGTGGCTGATAGCCTTGAGACAGGCTTTCCCAGGTAAAGTGCTGCGCCTGTTCACAAGCCGATGGTAAGCGCTCACCCACGGCTAATCGTGCGGCAATTGCTGATGCTAGCGTGCAGCCAGAGCCGTGAAAGATTTCTGGTAAGCGAGGCCATTGCCACTGGCGGGTGGTATCTGGCGAGTGCAGGGTGTGCACCACTTGCTGCGTATTGCCTGGCAGAGGGTCGTCGGTTGCCGTCACTAAAATCGCTTGGCAACCCTTTGATAGTAAGACCACAGCACGCGCCGTATCGTCAAAAGGCGCGGTGACCTCAGGTGTAAGCGCAGCAAGCTCAAAACGGTTGGGGGTTAAAATATCCACAAGGGGTAATAAACGGTCTACATACAGTTTCTGCAAAGCAGGTGTGGATAACTCAGTTCCCCCCCCTGCTTTAAGCACCGGGTCAGCCACCACCGGTACGCCTGGAAACCGGCGAATAATTTGCTCTGCCGCACGCAGCGTTGGCTCATCGGCTAGTAGGCCAAGTTTAATCGCGGCAATCTGCATATCACCTAACGCCTCGGCCATTTGGCGCATGGCGCCGGGATCGGCGGGCAAAATTCGCATCACATCGTGACAATTTTGCACGGTTAGCGCGGTAGGGATTGTCACCGCCCAACCGCCACAGGCCCTAATCGCTTCACTATCGGCCACCAGCCCAGCACCGCCGGTTGGGTCGTGGCCTGCAAGCACTAATACCACGGGAGGAAGAGGTTGGCGCATCAAAAGGGCTTCACCACCGCAAGAATAATAATTGCAATTAACGCAATGACGGGCGCTTCGTTAAACCAGCGGAAAAACACGTGGCTTTTGGTGCAGCGGGCTTGTTCAAATTGTTTTAAATAAATGAGACATACATGGTGATAAGCAATCAGCAGCGCGACCAGCGCTAACTTGGCGTGCATCCAGCCTTGGCTAAACCACGCGGGCACCAAATAGAGCAGCCAACCGCCAAAGATCAGTACCACAATCATTGAGGGCGTCATAATGCCCCGATACAGCTTACGCTCCATGGTTTTGAAATAGCCTATGGCCTGTTCATCGCCTTTATCCCGGGCCATGGCGTGGTAAACGTATAGGCGCGGTAAATAAAATAGCGCGGCAAACCAAGTGATAACAGCCATTAAATGAATGGCTTTTATCCATAAATACATGGTCTCTCCTTAGGCGGTGGGGTCATTGCTGGAAAATAGCAGCATGGGAGTCAGTGCTTTTTTTCAGTGCTGTGGTTTTCAACACTGAGTGGGTCAACGTAGTGATAGTAACGCTCGATGGCATCACGGGTAATGATACCTGAAATACGCTGATGCTTTGGTCGATTGCCGTGTACCACGTAGAGCGCATCCAGGGAATCCGCCTGCAATGTTAGAAACGCTTCAGAAAGCGTTGCCTGCAAGGCGATAGGCGCCATCTCTAGACGCTGACCGGGAACTTCAAGCAAGTCGATCAATTCATCTTCTCGTGGGGTTTCTCCCTCAAGCGCTTTATCGTGCTCCAGCAACCAGCGGGCGAGTTCCGCAGCCTTGAGCGCCAGCACCGGTTTTTCACTGCTTGAGCGCTCAATCACCAGCCAAACGGGGCTAGTTTCTAGCAAACGACGGGCATGGGCCGGCGTTATCATGCGCTCAGTACGCACCAGCTGCCGCTCCATCACCGCGGGCACAGAAACCCGCGAAAGCGCCTGCATCAACGGCTGCTGAAGGGGGTGCAAACCGTAACGTACCGAGCTAATAAAAAAGCCCTCACAGCCTGTTAGTTGGCGCGACGTTAAGCAGGCCACTACGACCACTAACATGCCCGGCAGCATAATGTTCGGCGAGTGGGTTAGCTCAAGCAGCGCCATCAACGCTGCCAGCGGCGCTTGAAGCACCGCCCCCATCATCGCTGCCATTCCCAGCATGGCATACACCCCAGGGTCTGCGGCTTTATCTGGCCATAGCCAACCGCCTAACATCCCCCCTAACGCGCCAGTGGCAGCGCCTATCACTAGTACCGGCCCAATAATGCCAATGGGTACTCCCCCCGCGACGGTAATTGCGGTAATCAGCAGTTTGGCAATCATCAGGGCAAACAGCACATTGAGTTCAAGCTGATTATTAAGTGCCGCTGCAACGCTATCGTAACCAATGCCCTGCACTTCGGGAAACCACCAAGCTACGGCGCCGGTTGCAACACCCACTAGCGCTAAGCGCAGCCATAGTGGCCACGCCTGCAGCTGTTGGCTGCGAGATATGTGAATGAACAGCCCCGCCAACAGGCCGATCACCAACCCTATCACCACCACCCAAGGCAGGTTCATCAATGAACCCAACGCCACTTCGGGGATACGAAATGCGGGTTCGTTGCCATAAGCCATTTGGGCCACCAGCGCGCCCATGGTCGATGCCAGAATAACCGGCATAAAGCTCATCAGGGTGTACTCCATCATCACCACCTCCATGGCGAAGATCACCCCAGCAATCGGCGTGTTAAACGAGGCTGAAATACCCGCGGCGGTACCGCAGGCAACTAATACGCGCAGGCTATTGTTAGGCAAGCGAAGCTTAAGACCTAAGCCGCTGGATGCAGCAGCGCCCAAGTGGATAGCAGGCCCTTCACGCCCAGCAGAAAGCCCACCTAAAACAGACACTGCCCCCACCCACCACTGGTTTAACCAGTTGCGCAGTGGAAAACGCCCTTGGTGATAGGTAAGGCGCTCAATGACATGCCCTACCCCCAACTTACGTGCCGTGGCTCTTTGACGATATAGCAGCGTGCCCACGAGGCTTACCGCTACTATTGGCAATAGCGCTCGCACCCATGGAGCCAAGCCTTCAAAGGCTTCCGGGTCACCCTCAGGCATATAGAGCGCCGCGCCCGCCTCGAGCAGTAAGCGAAAGGCTACCATCAACGCGCCAGTAATCACTCCAGACATCAGCCCCAGCACGCATAGCTGCGGTAGGGCATCCACGTTCGCTAATTGTCGACGAAAACTCTCTAAGGTGAAATCTGATCGGGAAAAGCGTGCCACAGCGACCATCCTTGCGCTTAGGTTACGAAGGGTTCTATCAAGGTACCCGAGTTAGCTAACACAGTGGTTATTAGGGTTCGTACCATTGAGCGCTCTTATGGGGGACGCCTCTTGTGTATCATAGCTTGATACGCTTCGACAGCCTGTTTCCATTTAATAAGGCTGTTTATGACTAGCGCTTTATTGTTAAGACATAACGTGCTCAACGCGCAAGGAGTGGTTTGTGATTAAGGTTGGTATTGTCGGCGGTACGGGTTACACCGGTGTAGAGCTCTTAAGGCTTCTCGCCCAGCACCCCCACGTTAGCGTAGAAGCGATTACCTCACGATCGGAAGCGGGCGTTAAGGTGTGCGATATGTACCCCAACCTGCGCGGCCACTACGACACGCTGGCGTTTAGCGAACCCGATGCCAACGCACTAGGGGCGATGGATGCCGTGTTTTTTGCCACACCCCACGGCGTGGCCCACGCCCTTGCCGGGGAACTGCTCGATAACGGTACGCGGGTCATCGACCTATCAGCGGATTTCCGCCTGCGCGATGCAGCGGAGTGGAGCCAATGGTACGACCAGCCCCACGGCGCACCAGAGCTTCTAAAAGAAGCCGTCTACGGCCTGCCAGAAATGCATCGTGAAGCGATTAAAAATGCCCGCTTAATTGCCGTACCTGGCTGCTATCCAACGGCTGTTCAACTTGGCTACCTGCCGCTTTTAGAAGCTGGACTAATCGACCCAAGCCAGCTAATCGCCGACTGTAAATCAGGGGTTACCGGCGCTGGCCGTGGGGCCAAAGTGGCGTCACTTTTAGCTGAAGCCAGCGAATCCATGAAAGCCTATGGCGCGGCTGGTCATCGTCATTTACCGGAAATTCGCCAAGGCTTGGGGGATATGCAGCAACATCCGGTAGGACTCACCTTTGTCCCCCACCTAACACCGATGATTCGCGGTATTCACGCGACGCTCTACAGCTCACTCACCAGTGAACCCGACGATTTACAGGCGCTGTTTGAGCAGCGTTATGCCAACGAACCGTTTGTGGATGTAATGCCTGCAGGTAGCCACCCGGAAACACGCAGCGTGAAAGGCAACAATACCTGCCGTTTAGCTATCCACCGTCCGGGCAACGGCAATACCGTCGTGGTGCTCTCCGTGATTGATAACCTGGTCAAAGGCGCTTCGGGCCAAGCGATTCAAAATCTCAACTTAATGTTTGGTTTTGAAGAGAATACCGGCCTAACAGCCCCCGCCTTAATGCCGTAAGCCTTCACTAATTCCCAGCAATAGTTGACCCTTTTGCTGGGAATTACCCATAATCATTCTCTAATGCCGATTATTCGTTCTTTAAAGCTCGCGGGAGGTACCCATGAGCGGTGCAGAAGCTTTTGTTCCAACCCCTCTACTTTTATCTGATAGCGCACGCAGTCGTATCAACGCGCTAATAGAAGAAGAGAGCAACCCAGCGCTGAAACTACGCGTTTACGTGACCGGCGGCGGCTGTTCAGGGTTTCAATACGGTTTTGATTTCGCTGAAAACGTCGCCGAAGACGATACGCTTATCGAGTTTGGCACTGCCACCCTGGTGGTCGATCCACTCTCCTATCAGTATTTAGTCGGCTCAACCATCGATTACGAAGAGGGTCTTGCCGGCGCGCGTTTCCGGGTGCAAAACCCCAACGCCACCACCACCTGCGGCTGTGGCGCCTCTTTTATGGTCTAACCAACGTTGGTAGCAAGCTCTCCCCGTGACTTGACGCCTTGGCGGTTTCTCGCCAAGGTTAAAAGGTCAATAACGGTTGTTAACCCGATTTTTAAAGAAACACCTTCTTTAAATATCGCTAACAACAACATAAAACACGGGGAAACTAATGAAACTCACTATTCAAAAGTCGGTCATTGCCACTGCCGTCACCTTTGGTCTTGCCAGTATGGCCACCTCCGCCATGGCCGAGACGCCCACCGTCAACGTGGTCACCGACCCAAGCTTTGTCCCCTTTGAAATGATGGACCCAGAAACCGGTGAAATGATCGGTTTCGATATGGATATCATTAATGAAGTCGCCGATCGTGCTGGCTTTGAGGTCAACCTAACTACCATGGAATTCGCCGGTATTATTCCAGCCGTGCAAACCGGTAGCCAAGAGATCGCCATTGCGGGTGTGACGATTACCGAAGAGCGCGCAGAGATCGTCGATTTCTCCGACCCCTACTACGACTCAGGCCTACAAATCATTGTCCGAGCGGATAACGATGATGTTGAGACTATCGAAGACCTCGCCGGCCTCACCATTGCTACCCGTATCGGCTCCACCAGCTACGACTTCCTTCAAGAGCAGCTGGGTGACGATGCCGACATCACCCCCTATCCCGGTAACAGCGATATGTATATGGCGCTGTTAGGCCGTAACGTTGACGCTGCCTTCTACGATGCCCCCAACGTCTCCTACTTCGCTCAAACCCGGGGCGAAGGCCGCACTAAAGTGGTCGGCCCGCTGTATGAGGGCCAGCAGTACGGCATCGTGTTCCATAAAGGCAGCCAGTGGGTAGAACCCACTAACGAAGCGCTAGCAGCCATGCGTGAAGATGGCACCTACGATGAAATCTACGAAAAGTGGTTCGGTGAAACGCCCAGCGACGATTAATACTTCGTTACACAGTGAATAACTGAGACAGGGCCGGGCGGCCTAGCCCCCGGCCCTGCGTTGTTTGGATGCCTTTCAGGAGAAAGACACGTGGACGTCACTTTTCAGTTTGATTGGGCGGCAGCGTTTCGCTCAATTCCTCACTTGCTGCCAGGTATCCCCTGGACGCTTATGATCTCGTTTGGCGGTCTCGCCATTGGCTTCTTTATCGGTATCTTATTCGGCCTACTGCGCATCAGCCGCCATCGCTGGTTACGCTGGCCCGCCATTTTCTATGTCGAAGTATTTCGCGGGACCCCTATTCTTGTTCAGGTGCTGTTTATCTTTTATGGCTTGCCGCAGCTACTGGGCAGCCCTATTAACGCGTTGGTGGCCGGTATTGCCGCCATTGCTATTAATTCAGGGGCATATATCTCTGAAATTGTGCGTGGCGGGGTTCAATCCATCGAACGTGGCCAAAGCGAGGCATCGCTCTCGCTCGGGCTATCCCGCTCCCAAGCGTTTCGCTACGTCATTTGGCCCCAAGCGTTTCGCCGCATGATCCCGCCCTTGGGCAACCAAGGCATTATCAGTATTAAGGACACATCGCTGTTTTCCGTTATCGGGGTAGGTGAGCTGGTACGCCAAGGCCAGATCTATATTGCAACCACGTTTACCGCCCTTGAGGTCTACTTCATGGTGGCGCTGATGTACCTCGCCATTACCTGGACTCTCTCCCTTTTGCTGCGTCAATTAGAGCGCAGAGGCCTCGTCGGACAATAAGGACAAGCGCAATGAATAACGCAACGCAGCCTATTGTGCGTATGCAGCAGCTCAACAAGCATTTTGGCAGCCTGCACGTACTCAATAATATTGATCTTGAGATTGTTCCTGGCGAGGTGGTCGTCGTGATTGGTGCCAGTGGCTCCGGTAAATCGACGTTGATTCGCTGCATTAACGGCCTAGAAGAGTTTCAATCTGGCTCGCTAGTCGTGGATAGCAATGAACTACTACCCCACGGCAAAAGCGGCAAAGCGCTGCAAACCATTCGTACCGAAGTGGGCATGGTGTTTCAGCAATTTAATCTGTTTCCCCACCTAAGCGTGCGGGACAATATTACCCTTGCTCCGATGAAAGTGCGCGGCTGGAGCCGCCAGGACGCCCAAGAAACGGCTCAACGACTGCTTGAGCGCGTGGGCATTGCCGACCAAGCTGATAAGTACCCAAGCCAGCTCTCTGGTGGCCAGCAACAGCGCGTTGCGCTAGCCCGTGCGTTGGCCATGGAACCACGGCTAATGCTGTTCGATGAGCCAACCTCAGCGCTTGACCCGGAAATGATCGGTGAAGTACTGGATGCCATGCGTGAACTAGCTAAAGAGGGCATGACCATGGTGATCGTCACCCACGAAATGAGCTTTGCACGAGAGGTGGCTGACCGGATTATTTTTATTCACAAAGGAGAAATCACCGAGCAAGGTTCCCCTGAACAACTCTTCGATACCCCACAACATGAGCGTACGCAATCATTTTTAGCGCGCGTGTTAAAGCATTAAAGGGACCGAAAACCACTAATAACTGCCCGTTTTATGGCCTGTCAGTGCGACAGGCCATTTTTTTTGCCTGTGGATACTATTTTTTAGTTTTGTAACTCCTCTGCTCTACATCCCTTGCTATGGACACCTATGAGCACTTCTAGTGTTCGGCTGATGCCTTGTTCACAGGTGCGGTAACAAACTCGGTATGGCGAGGTGGATAACCTCTTATTAATTCGCCCTGTGTGTAAGTCGCTTTTTCATCCACAGCTCAAACACCGCTTCTACGCAGGCACTCCTCCGTTTAAACGCCTAAATACCAACAGTGTAAATAAATGTTTTTATTAAAAAAAAGTTAGTTATACACAGATTTTGTCCACACTAGTAGTTACAGCATTAACAGAACTTCTCTTATATATTTTTATTTTATTATTAATAATAGGTGAAGTAGTTATTTGGGGTGTGGAAAAACCTGACGGTTACCCACAGGAGGTTTATACTGGCCGGCTTACTCACCAGTGCTCATGCACTGGTTCACAAAATGCGTGCCTAATGGCACAAGACGAGGTGTCTTTTGAACTATCCCGACCGCTTTGACGTGATTGTCATCGGCGGTGGCCATGCGGGAACTGAAGCCGCACTGGCCTCTGCTCGTATGGGTTGTCAAACCCTATTGCTGACCCACAACATCGAGACGCTCGGCCAAATGTCGTGCAATCCAGCGATTGGTGGGATCGGCAAAAGCCACCTGGTGAAAGAAATCGATGCACTTGGTGGTGCAATGGGGCTAGCCACGGATTTAGGCGGCATCCAGTTTCGTGTACTAAACGCACGCAAAGGCCCAGCCGTTCGGGCTACTCGTGCCCAAGCTGACCGCATTCGCTACAAAGCAGCGATTCGCGGCATGCTCGAAAATCAGCCAAATTTGACGATATTTCAGCAAGCTGCTGGCGACCTGGTTGTGGATAACCACACGGTTTGTGGCGTTGTTACTGAAACCGGTATTCGCTTTCATGCCGACTCAGTCGTGCTTTCAACAGGAACGTTTTTAGGCGGTGTTATCCACATTGGATTGGATCAAAGTCGCGGTGGCCGGGCGGGTGATCCTCCCTCCAACGCCCTAGCAGAACGGCTGCGTGCGCTGCCGTTTCGCGTTGACCGGTTAAAAACAGGCACGCCACCGCGTATTGATGCCAAAACCGTCGACTTTTCGCAGCTAGAAGAGCAGCCTGGCGATATGCCAACCCCCGTCATGTCTTATTTGGGCTCTCGGGATATGCACCCTCAGCAGGTGAGCTGCCACATTGCGCACACGAATGAGCGCACTCACGAGATTATTCTCGGTAATTTAGACCGCTCGCCGATGTACTCTGGTGTAATTGAAGGGATTGGCCCACGCTATTGCCCATCGATTGAAGACAAAGTGCACCGTTTTGCTGATAAATCGAGCCACCAAGTGTTTATCGAACCTGAAGGGCTAGATACCCATGAACTGTATCCCAACGGCATTTCCACCTCACTGCCGTTTGATGTTCAGCTGCAGGTAGTACGATCAATCAAAGGGCTTGAAAACGCACATATCACGCGTCCAGGCTACGCGATTGAGTACGATTTCTTTGATCCGCGGGACTTAAAGCACTCTCTGGAAACCAAATTTATCCACAACCTGTTTTTTGCTGGCCAAATTAACGGCACTACCGGCTATGAAGAAGCAGGTGCCCAGGGGCTGCTGGCGGGCTTAAACGCTGCTCGTCGCGCCAAGCAGTTGGACGCTTGGTACCCTCGTCGGGACGAAGCCTATCTTGGCGTGCTGGTGGATGATCTGATTACCATGGGCACCAAAGAGCCCTACCGCATGTTTACATCCCGTGCGGAGTACCGTCTTTTGCTACGTGAAGACAACGCTGACCTGCGCTTGACTGAAAAAGGGCGTGAACTTGGCCTAGTAGACGATACCCGCTGGGCAGCATTTAGCGAGAAACGCGAAGCCATCGAGCGTGAAACCGCGCGATTAGCCACCGTCTGGGTGCAGCCAAATACCCCTGCGGCAGATAAGATTGCCGAAAAAACCGGCAAGCCGCTGCCACGTGAATACTGCTTAAGCGACTTGCTTAAGCGTCCTGAGCTAACCTATGCAGATATTGCAACGTTACCCGGCTTAGAAAGTACTGGTATTGAAGACGAATCGGTTACCGAGCAAGTGCAAATTCAGGCGAAATACCAAGGCTATATTGAACGTCAACAGGACGAAATCGATAAGCTTAAGCGTCACGAAGCAACGCCGCTACCTGCCGAACTGGACTATGACCGGGTAGAAGGGCTCTCTAATGAGATTCGCCAGAAGCTAAGCGAAGCACGTCCAGCAACGTTGGCACATGCAGCACGCATTTCTGGCGTTACCCCTTCGGCGATATCAATTTTACTAGTCCATTTGAAAAAACGTCGCTTAATCAGTAGTGCCGAGGTGGTTAACGGATGAACCCTTTGCAGCCTCTGATAGCAAGCTTACCGACTGGCGTTGCGACCCGTTTGGATGAGGGGTTAGCTGCGCTTAACTTACGTATCAGCCCCTTACAACGCGAGCAGTTGCTGGCGCTGTTGGCTTTGTTGCATAAGTGGAACAAGGCTTATAACCTCACCGCAGTGCGTGATGTGGAAGAGATGGTCTCCCGTCACGTGCTTGATAGCGCCGCTGTGGCTCCTTATGTGCATGGGCCAAGGTTGCTTGATGTTGGCGCTGGGCCGGGGTTGCCGGGGTTAGTGTTAGCGATTCTCAAGCCTGAGCTGCAGGTAACGCTGCTTGATAGCAACGGTAAGAAAGTACGCTTTCAACGCCAGGCGGTGATGGAGTTAGCCCTTAACAACGTCACACCCACCCAAGTGCGCGTTGAGCAGTTTAACGGCCAGGCGTTTGACCAAGTCATTTCACGGGCGTTTGCTAGCTTGGTGGATTTTGTCATTCTCACCCAAGCATTACCGGCGGCAGACGGGCAGTGGCTGGCCATGAAAGGCCCCGGCGCCGATGAAGAATTGAAACAATTACCCCCAGGTATCGTGCTCCAAGAGCGTCATCTGTTGAGCGTACCTTTTGAAACGGCCGAGCGGCAGCTGTTGATTCTGACCCCAAAAGGAGTTGAGTAGTGAGCCAGATCATTGCCCTGACCAACCAAAAAGGCGGCGTGGGCAAATCCACCTCAGCCGTAAATCTAGCGGCCAGCTTGGCAGCGCTGGATCGCCGTGTACTGCTGGTTGATTTAGACCCACAAGGGCATGCCAGTATGGGCAGCGGCATCGACAAATATGAGCTGGATAAAAGCGTTCTCGATGTACTGCTGGGGGAGGCAACCGCGAACGAAGTTATCGTGCGTAACCTGCCGGTAAAGTTTGATGTGTTGCCCGGCAACGGCGATTTGACCGCGGCCGAAGTAGAGCTACTGGACATCGACCAGCGCCAAAGCCGTTTATCGCTGGCGCTTAACGAGGTGGCCGATGACTACGATGTGGTGCTCATCGACTGTCCGCCGTCGCTTAATATGCTTACCGTTAACGCACTGACAGCAGCGGATGGCGTACTCATCCCGCTTCAATGCGAGTTTTACGCGCTGGAAGGGTTGTCAGCACTGCTTGATACAGTGGAGCAGATCAAACAAAGTGTTAACCCTGAGCTGGCGATTTCTGGCATTTTGCGCACCATGTACGATAAGCGCACCAGCTTAACGCGGGAAGTTGACAAACAGCTGCGGGAATTTTTCGGTGATGCGTTGTTAAAAACGACTATTCCGCGCAATGTAAAAGTTGCTGAGGCGCCCAGTCACGGGCTTCCTGTGACTCAATACGCGCGCTTTTCACGCGGCAGCCAGGCATATCGGGTGCTAGCGAAAGAGATGATTCGTCGACTGTCGCTATAACGATGTCGCAGTTACGTATTGCTAAAAGTTCGAGGGGAAGCGAATGACGCGTAAACGCGCGCTAGGACGTGGCCTGGATGCCCTGATTGGTGCGGGCGCCCGTCGTCGTGACAGTTTAGATTTAACCGGTGGTGCTACGCTAGATAGCGCAGACGCTCCGTTATTGCCAGCTGCCTCCCATGATGCGTCAGCGGAGCGCCTAGAGCGTCTGCCCTTAGGCCAGCTTTCCCGCGGCAAGTATCAGCCTCGCCGGGATATCCAGCCCGAAGCACTGGAAGAACTTGCGGATTCTATTCGCGCCCAAGGGGTTATGCAGCCCATTGTAGTGCGTCCCGTAGGGAAGGAGCGCTACGAAATTATTGCCGGTGAACGGCGCTGGCGTGCTGCTCAGTTGGCAGAACTGGATGTAATCCCGGCGGTTATTCGCGACGTCACCGATGAAGTTGCCCTTGCCCTGGCGCTGATTGAAAACATTCAGCGTGAGAACCTTAACGCCATCGAAGAAGCCCTAGCGCTAAAACGCTTAGGTGATGAATTTGAGCTGACTCAACAGCAAATAGCCGATGCGGTGGGTAAATCGCGTACTCAGGTCGCTAACTTATTGCGCTTATTAGCGCTGGATCCTGAAGTACAAACGTTGCTTGAGCGCGGTGATCTCGATATGGGGCATGCACGGGCGCTGCTATCGCTAAACAGCGCACAGCAACGTCAGGTTGCCCATGAGGTGGTCAATAATGACCTTACTGTGCGGGCGACCGAAGCGTTGGTCAAAAAGGTTCAAACCAGCCAAGCGCCTATCCCGCCTCAGTCACGTACAGCTAAAACGCCAGACGTTGCAAGATTAGAAACCCATTTAGGTGAGCTATTAGGTGCGCCTGTCTCGATAGATCACGGGCAGAAAGGCAAAGGAAAAGTCACTATTCGCTATACCAGTCTCGAAGAGTTAGACGGTATCTTGGCGCATATTAAATAGCAGGCTATATAAAATAGGCGGGTTATATAGCCATTTTTTTAACCCTTTGGTCGCAAGTAGTTGCCAAAACGCGTCAAATCCGTGCAACTTCGGTTGAAGGTGTGATAGCGCTTCCCTATAATCCGCCCGTGTTTGTTAAAAGGTTGTGTGGGACGATAGGCGTCAGGCAATAACGCTAAACGCTGGTAAAAGCAGTCGGGAGTAGTGATCAACGTGCAAAATGTCTCTACTGCTAAACGTCGCACGTTAGATTTTAAAAGGCTATTTCAAGCCCAGTTAGTAGTAACAGCCCTCATTATGGCGCTTGCTGGCGGCGTATCAGGCAGCCAAGCAGCACTATCAGCCTTGATGGGTGGTGTGGTTAGCATATTGCCAGGCATCTATTTTGTGTGGCGTGGTCTACGCCGCCCAGGCCGGCAATCTAAACAAAATGTACTGAATTTTTATCAGGCAGCTGCAGGTAAGTTTGGTTTGACGGTGGCGCTATTCGTGATTGTGCTAGTATCAGTGCCCCCTTCAAACCCAGCTTTTTTCTTTGTCGCCTATGTGGTGGCCCAACTCATGTACTGGCTAGCACCTTGGCTCGTACGTGAGCGGTCAACCCCTTAAACTTGAGGAAGCAGTATGGCAGCGGATAACGAAATATCGGCCATCTATTACATACAGCACCACCTCCAGAACCTCACGTTCGGTAAGCATCCGGAAAATGGCTGGTCGCTTGCGTCCACCTCTGCCGAAGCCACTGAAATGGGATTTTGGGCTATCCATTTGGATACGATGGGTTGGTCTATTGGCATGGGTGCTCTGTTCCTATGGCTATTTCATAAGGCGGGTAAAGCGGCCACGACAGGCGTCCCCAGCGGTCTGCAGAACGCAGTGGAAATGGTTGTCGAGTTCATCGAAGGCCTAACACGCTCCACGTTTCATGGTCACAATAAAAATATTGGGCCAATCGCGTTGACGCTTTTCATGTGGATTTTGCTCATGAACAGCTTAAAACTGCTACCGGTTGACTACTTGCCTGAAATGTTTGGCAAGCTTGGCTTCGAGTACATGAAAATAGTACCAACCACCGATATTAACGCCACGCTGGGTATGGCGATCGGTGTGTTCTTAATGATTATCTACTATAGCTGCAAAGTGAAAGGCGTGGCTGGGTTCGGTAAAGAGCTGTCACTGACCCCCTTCAATACGGTGTGGCTGGCGCCTTTCAATTTGATTCTTGAAATTGTTGGCCTGTTGGTTAAACCCGTTAGCCTTGGCTTCCGACTGTTCGGCACTATGTTTGCCGGTGAAGTTATCTTCATTCTGATTGCCCTGCTGCCGTTCTGGGCCATCTGGATTTTGGATGTGCCGTGGGCCATCTTCCACATTTTAGTGATATCGTTGCAGGCCTTCATTTTCACGACGCTGACTATCGTGTATCTGAGTGCTGCACACGAGCATCATTAATCAAGAGCAACGCTTTGCAATAACCCTTAACCTTAACCCTTGAACTTAACGCACTATTAGGAGTTTCATCATGGAAATCGTCTACATTGCAGCTGCCTTCATGATCAGTGTTAGCGCCCTGACTACTGGTTTTGGTTTCGCCATGCTGGGTGGCAAACTGTTGGACAACACCGCACGTCAGCCAGAGCTTAGCGACCAGCTGCAAACCCGCACCTTCATCATGGCGGGTCTGCTTGACGCCGTTCCGATGATCGGTGTTGGTATTGCGATGTACCTGATCTTCGTTGTTGCCGGTTAATGCAGCTTGACCGAGCGGCTCCCCGCTCGGTTTTGTTTCACTCCGGTCGCCACGAATTTGTCAGAGGTACATCCCTGTGAATATCAACATGACGCTTATCGGGCAGACGATCGCCTTCGCGATCTTTGTCTGGTTTTGCATAAAGTATGTGTGGCCTCCGATCAGCAACGCGCTTCACGAGCGTCAAAAGAAAATTGCTGATGGCTTGGACGCAGCTAGCCGTGCTACCCGCGACCTTGAGCTGGCTCAAGAACGCGCAGAACAGACACTGCGTGAAAGCAAAGAGCAGGCATCTCAAATTCTCGAGCAAGCAAACAAGCGTTCTGCCCAAATGATCGAAGAAGCACGGGAACAAGCGCGTGCCGAAGGCGAGCGTTTGGTTACCAATGCTCGGGCAGAAATTGAGCAAGAAATTAATCGCGCGAAAGACGAACTGCGTGCACAGGTTTCTCACCTTGCGATCGTAGGCGCTGAGCGTGTTCTTGAAGCCTCTGTTGACGAGAAAGCGCACCGCGACTTGCTTGATAAGCTTGCCGCTGAACTGTAAGGAGGTGACCCATGGCGGAACAATCTACCGTCGCTCGTCCTTACGCCAAAGCGGCGTTTGAATACGCGCGCGATCATCAGGCGCTTGACGCTTGGTCACAGGCACTGGCAATGGCGGGATCAATCGTCAAAGATCGTCAAGTTGCTGGCCTGTTAGGTAGCCCTAAACTCAGCAGTGAAAAGAAAGTGGAACTGTTGGCAGAAATGCTGACCGACAACGCAGATGATGCGTTCAAACGCTTTCTGACCACCTTAGCTGATCAGCGCCGCTTAGCGACGCTAGATGCTATTGCTGATCAGTTTGAGCGCCTACGCGCAGAGCATGAAAAGCGTATCGACGTCACTGTGGTTTCAGCTTACAAGCTGGACAGCAAGCAGAAGACCAAGCTAGCAACCGCGCTCAAGAAACGTCTGAATCGCGAAATCTCCATTACTACTCAGGTGGACAAGTCGCTTATTGGCGGTGTCATCCTGCGTGCCGGCGACACCGTCATTGACGGGTCGGTGCGTGGTCGATTGAACCGCCTTTCCGAAGCGCTGACCATTTGAGTCTGAGGGACATGGCATGCAGCAACTGAATCCTTCCGAGATCAGCGACATCATCAAGCAGCGAATTGAAAAGCTTGACGTCGCATCCGAAGCCCGTAATCAGGGCACCATCGTCAGCGTTTCCGACGGTATCGTGAAAATTCACGGCCTCGAAGACGCGATGTTTGGTGAAATGATTGAATTCCCCAACAGCATTTTCGGCATGGTACTTAACCTGGAGCGCGACTCCGTAGGTGCCGTTGTCCTGGGTGACTACCTGCAGCTTGAAGAAGGCATGACCGCCCAGTGTACCGGTCGTATTCTTGAAGTGCCGGTGGGCCCTGAGCTGATTGGTCGTGTTGTCGATGCGTTGGGTAACCCCATCGACGGCAAAGGCGACATCAACGCAAAAATGACCGACGCGGTAGAAAAAGTAGCGCCAGGCGTTATTACCCGTCAGTCCGTTGATGAGCCAATCCAAACCGGTTTGAAATCTATCGATGCCATGGTGCCAATCGGTCGTGGTCAGCGTGAGCTGATTATCGGTGACCGCCAGATTGGTAAATCGGCTATTGCTATCGATGCGATCATCAACCAGAAAGGCAAAGGCGTTACCTGTGTCTACGTGGCCATCGGTCAGAAGCAGTCGACTATTGCTAACGTGGTACGTAAGTTAGAAGAGCATGGCGCGATGGAACATACCATCGTGGTGGCTGCAGGCGCTGCCGATCCGGCACCCATGCAGTTCCTGGCCGCATACTCTGGCTGCACCATGGGTGAGTATTTCCGCGACCGCGGTGAAGACGCACTGATCGTTTATGATGATCTTTCCAAGCAGGCCGTGGCCTATCGCCAGGTGTCTCTGCTGCTGCGTCGTCCGCCGGGCCGTGAAGCTTATCCGGGTGACGTTTTCTACCTCCACTCCCGTCTGCTTGAGCGTGCCGCGCGTGTTAACGTCGACTACGTTGAGAAGTTCACCAACGGTGAAGTGAAAGGTAAAACCGGTTCCTTAACCGCGCTGCCGATCATTGAAACCCAGGGTGGCGACGTGTCTGCGTTCGTACCGACCAACGTGATCTCGATCACCGACGGTCAGATCTTCCTGGAAACTAACCTGTTTAACTCCGGTATTCGTCCGGCGATTAACGCAGGCCTGTCGGTTTCCCGTGTAGGTGGTGCAGCACAGACCAAGATCATCAAGAAGCTCGGTGGTAGCGTACGTCTGGCATTGGCTCAGTACCGTGAACTGGCGGCATTCTCGCAGTTTGCTTCTGATCTTGATGAAGCCACGCGTAAGCAGCTTGAGCACGGTCAGCGCGTCACTGAGCTGATGAAGCAGAACCAGTACTCGCCGATGTCTGTGGCGCAAATGGCGCTGTCTCTGTACGCCGCTAACGAAGGTCACCTGGATGATGTGAGCGTCGATAAAGTGTTGGACTTTGAGCGTGCCCTGCACGACTACATGAAGTCTGAGCACGGCGACCTGCTCGACAAGATCAACCAGACCGGCGACTACAATGGCGAGATTCAGGACGGCTTGAAGTCGGGTCTCGAGAAGTTCAAGGCGACTCAGAGCTGGTAATGTCCAGCCCGCCTGCGGGCGGGCTTGCATGCTTTCTGAGAGCCACGAACGAAGGGTAGATCGCTATGGCAGCTGCAAAAGAGATACGCACCCAGATCGGGAGCATTAAAAATACGCAAAAGATCACCAGTGCCATGGAAATGGTAGCTGCATCTAAAATGCGTAAAGCACAAGATCTGATGAGGTCCAGTCAGCCCTACGCTAACCAAATCCGTAATGTGGTTGCTCACATTGCTGACGCTGACGTGGAGCAGGAAGACAAGCACCGTTATATGGTGGAACGCCCCGTCAGCCGTGTTGGCTATATCGTGGTATCTACCGACCGTGGCTTGTGTGGCGGCTTGAACGTCAACCTGTTTAAGGCGGTGTTGAAAGACGCCATGGCCTGGAAACAGGAAGGCGCTGAGCTGGATTTTTGTGCCCTCGGTTCTAAAGCGGGTGCTTTCTTCCGCAACTACGGAGGCAACCTAGTTGCCGCCAAGAGCGGATTAGGTGAAGCACCGAGTGTTGAGGGTCTGATCGGTAGTGTTAAGGTCATGCTTGAAGCCTACGATGATGGACGTTTAGATCGTGTCTTCGTGGTATATAACGAGTTTGTTAATACCATGACGCAGCGTCCCGTTGTACGCCAGATTCTTCCGCTGTCGCCTGATATGGGCGCAGAGGCAAGGCATGACGAAGAAAACGCCCGTCCCGGAAGCTGGGACTACCTGTATGAACCGGATGCCAAGGCGTTGCTAGACAGCCTGTTGGTTCGATTCATCGAATCGCAGGTGTATCAGGCGGTAGTCGAAAACGGAGCGTGCGAACAGGCCGCCCGAATGATCGCTATGAAGAGTGCCACTGATAACGCGGGCAACCTGATCGACGATCTGGAGATGGTATACAACAAGGCCCGTCAGGCCGCCATCACCCAGGAAATTTCCGAGATCGTCGGCGGCGCTTCTGCCGTATAACGCCTAGGGAGCTAGCCATTACTTAGGTGGCTCCCGGCAGACAGGTTTCATTTGCAGGTTTTTGAGAGGAACCAAGATGAGCGGACGTATCGTACAAATCATCGGCGCGGTGATTGACGTAGAGTTTCCGCGGGACTCTGTGCCCAAGGTCTACGACGCGCTGAAGGTCTCCAATGCTGAGACCATCCTCGAAGTCCAGCAGCAGCTGGGCGACGGCGTGGTGCGCACCATCGCCATGGGCTCCACTGAGGGCTTGAAGCGTGGCATGGAAACGACCAGCACAGGTGCCGCGATTTCCGTACCGGTAGGTAAGGAAACGCTGGGCCGTATCATGAACGTACTTGGCGAGCCGATTGACGAAGCAGGCGATATCGGTGAGCAAGAGCGTATGCCGATTCACCGTAAAGCACCGAGCTATGCCGACCAGGCAGCTTCTAACGAGCTGCTAGAAACCGGTATCAAAGTTATCGACTTGGTCTGCCCGTTTGCTAAGGGTGGTAAAGTTGGTCTGTTCGGCGGCGCAGGTGTCGGTAAAACCGTTAACATGATGGAGCTTATCCGCAACATCGCCACCGAGCACAGCGGCTACTCTGTATTCGCCGGTGTAGGTGAGCGTACGCGTGAGGGTAACGACTTCTATCATGAAATGACTGAGTCCAACGTTATCGATAAGGTAGCGCTGGTTTACGGTCAGATGAACGAGCCGCCCGGTAACCGTTTGCGCGTAGCGCTGACTGGCCTGACCATCGCTGAGAAATTCCGTGATGAAGGCCGCGACGTACTGCTATTCGTTGATAACATTTACCGCTACACCCTGGCCGGTACCGAAGTATCTGCCCTGCTGGGTCGTATGCCGTCTGCGGTAGGTTACCAGCCAACACTGGCGGAAGAGATGGGCGTTCTGCAAGAGCGTATCACCTCGACCAAAACCGGTTCTATCACGTCTGTGCAGGCGGTTTATGTACCTGCGGATGACTTGACTGACCCGTCGCCGGCGACCACCTTCTCGCACCTGGACGCCACCGTTGTACTGGCGCGTTCTATCGCTGAGCTAGGCATCTATCCGGCCATCGACCCACTGGACTCTACCTCACGTCAGTTGGATCCGTTGGTCGTTGGTGAAGAGCACTATGCTACCGCTCGCGGTGTACAGAACGTTCTACAGCGTTACAAAGAGCTGAAGGACATTATCGCGATTCTGGGTATGGATGAGCTGTCTGATGAAGATAAGCTGGCCGTATCCCGTGCGCGTAAAATCCAGCGCTTCCTGTCGCAACCGTTCTTTGTTGCCGAGGTATTCACTGGTTCGCCCGGTAAGTATGTTTCTCTGAAAGATACCATCACCGGCTTCCAGGGTATCCTTGCGGGTGAGTATGACGATCTGCCGGAACAGGCCTTCTACATGGTCGGCTCCATCGACGAAGCTGTCGACAAAGCCAACCAGATGAAGAAGTAATCCCGTCCATTAGGGGGATTCGCTATGGCGAATAGCTTCACTTGCAATATCGTCAGCGCTGAAGCATCTATCTTCTCAGGTAAAGTTGAGCAGGTAGTCGCTTCCGGGATTATGGGTGACCTGGGCATTTTGCCGGGTCACGCCCCGCTGCTGACCGAGCTTCAGCCGGGCCCGATCCGCGTGATCCTCGATGGTGGCAAGGAAGAAAACTTCTTTGTCTCGGGTGGCTTCATGGAAGTCCAGCCGACCGTCGTGACGATCCTGGCAGACGCTGCGGCGCGTGCGGGAGACCTCGACGAGGCCGCCGCTGAAGATGCGCGTCAGCAAGCGCTGAAGGCCTTTAACGAGAAGTCAGCGGAGCTGGATTATACCCGCGCTGCTGCTGAACTTGCCGAAGCCGTTGCCCAGCTGCGAACGATCCAGCAGCTGCGTAAAAAGGCTGGTAAAGGCTAAAAACACGCCTCTGGCGTGTATAAATCGCCCCTTGAACCCGTTAGGGTTTAAGGGGCGTTTTTTTTGTCTGTTAATATAAGCGGCGTATGCAGTCATTGACGTTTGTCTGCAGTACTTTATCGGCTAAAACGGGCCTGCAAAAAGGGAGATAGCGATGTCATTGAATGATGAAACCTTGCAGGAATTAAAAAATGAGCTTCTAGACGAGTTGGTTAAAGAAGAGCCGAGTAAAGCTCTGCTTTCCGAACGGCTCTCGGAAATACGTTCGGCAGATATTGGTGAAGTGCTTGAAGAGCTCATCGAAGATGATGAGGAGTTGCCTGCAGCGCTGTCAGTACTTGATATCCTCTCTACCGAGCGAGCAGCTAACGTACTGGGTTACTTACCGGGTGAAAGCCAGCTTGAAGTCGTCGGTGAGTTGTCGGATACCCAGGTGCTTAAGCTTCTTGGGGAGATGGGCTCTGATGAGCGGGCTGACTTGTTCAACTTGCTTGATGAAGATCGCCGCGAGGCGCTGCTGCGCCGTATGGCCCATCAAGAGCGGGAAGACCTAAAGCGTCTATCGAGTTATGAAGAGGGCACCGCAGGCGCCATCATGACCTCTGACTATGTGGCAATAGCCAGTGGCATGACGGTGTCGCAAGCCATGATGCGGGTGCGCCAAACCGCCCCCGATGCGGAAACGGTTTATCAGCTTTATGTGCTTGATAGTGAAGGGCAACTGATCGGTACGATGTCATTGCGTCAGTTAATGGTGGCACGCCCAGGTGCGCTGGTGGATGACATCATGATTAAAGATGTTATCCACACCCCCGTTGATGAAGAGCAGGAAGAAGTCGCGCGTATTGTCGCCCGCTACGACTTACTCGCTTTACCTGTGGTCGACGCTGACGGTCGCATGGTGGGGATTGTCACCCACGATGACGCGATGGATGTCGCCGAATCAGAGGCCACTGAAGATATCCACAAGGGGATGTCGATCGGCCAGCTGGAAGATGGCGTTAGCCGTGTACCGCTATGGAGCCTTTATCGTAAACGGGTCTTCTGGCTAGTACTGCTGGTGTTTGCCAATCTGTTTTCAGGCGCGGGTATTGCTTACTTTGAAGACACCATTGCTGCTCAAGTGGCGCTGGTCTTCTTCTTACCACTGCTGATTGGTAGTGGGGGTAATGCGGGTGCCCAGGCAGCAACGCTGATGGTGCGCGGTATGGCAACCGGTGATGTGGGTGTCAAAGATTGGAGCAAAATGCTTGGCCGTGAGCTGCTGGTAGCCGGGTCACTGGGCCTGACAATGGCGTTAGCAGTAGCACCGATAGGCGTTATGCGCGGTGGTGAAGCAGTAGGTATGATCGTTGCGCTTAGTATGGTCACGATTGTGATATTTGGCAGCATAATGGGTATGTGCCTGCCATTTTTGCTAGAGCGCTTTAAAGTCGACCCGGCGACGGCATCAGCACCGTTGGTCACTACGTTGATTGATGCCACGGGCGTACTGATTTACTTCAGTATTGCCACCGCCATTTTGGCTGATGTAAGCATGTAGCGAACCGCTATAACCTCAAACGCTATGCTTTAATATATCGCTAGAAAAAGCCCAGCTACAATGAGCAGCATAAGACCGATGACGGGCCAGTGCCGTAGCTGGCGCTCAATGCGCCAGGCAAGCCGAACGCGGCTTGCCTGGCCCCATTGTGGTATGCGTTGCGGCAGCGGCAATGGAGGCAGCTGAAAAGCGCTGGTTATACGCAGGTACGCTATTGCTACGGCAGCGCTTCCACTAACCATGATTATCCCTAGGGCTTTTATGTTGGCTGCTAACCAGCTTCCGGGGTAGGGCAGCCACCACCACCAAATAAGCGGCACTAGCCAAGCGCTGGCGCAGAGCACAAACCATCCCCCCCAGAGCCAGCGGTGTGGTGACGTTTTGCCGTCGAGCGTTGATTCAGTCGGATGTTTTAAAAGTAACCAACCGAACCGCAGCATGGCGCCTGCGGTTGCCACACTGGCCAGGGTTAATAGCTCTCCCGCTAAGCCTTGGCTGTTCATTGCGTAGGTCAGCCAGCTTTTAATATATAGCCCGCCGCTCAACGGTACGCCCACCAGTGAAAGGGCAGCGATAACCATGCCTGCAGCTACCCACCATCGCTGGTAGCCCGCAAGGTAACGCCATGGCCCTGCGCCAATAAACAGCGCCGCTTTAGCGAGGCCATGGCTAATCACCAGTAGCATAAGAACGGTACGCAGGGCATCACTTTCAGGTATCCAGAGCAGTGCGCCAAGCCCTGCTGTTAATAGCCCAATTTGGCCGACGCTGGACCATGCCAATACCGCTTTAGGCAGTGTTGCTAACGTGCCGCGTATGCCGCCATAAAGTGCGCCCATTAATCCCCAATAAAACAGCAGTTGGCCAATGGGCAAACCTTCAGCGTTTGGGGGTGTCAGCCGCAGTAACCCTAAAATACCTAGCTTAATCATCACACCAGACAGCAGCGCACTGGCCAACGCAGGTGCAGCAGGGTGAGCAATGGGTAGCCAGCCGTGTACGCCTAACACGCCTGCTTTAATGGCTAATCCTCCCCCTATGAGCAGCGCTGTGCCTGTTGAAAGAGTGGCAAAGGTGGCGTTTGTAACGCTGAGCGCTCCCTGTAGTACCAGGCTGGCGGTAGCGGCAAACAGTAAGACCTCTGCGAGCAGCATCATGGCCAAATAGAGCTGTGCAGCAGTACGGTTTGTGCCGTGTAAAATCAACAGCCACCCCATCACTCCCAGCCAAGCCAGCGCGGTATAAAACGTCAGCCACTCTTGAGCAGTCAGAGCAACGGCATGGAGCAGTGCGCTTAGCCACAGCAGTACGCTGAAAAAGTGTGAGGGTGGTGAGGGGCGCCAGTGCTGCCAAGCGAGCACTAACGGCCAAATCAGCAGTGCCGGTAGCGCAAAAAAACCGCTGGTACGGTCAATGTGAGGCAGTGAAAGGTAATCATGCTGAATTAATAAAATAATCCCCACGCACCACGCTAACCCGCCGAGCAGTAAGGGAGCGAGTGCAGAGAGGGCGCTAGGGGCCAGCGTTATTTGAGCGCCCGCTGCCGGGCGCAACGCAATGGTAAGCACGCGGGCTAAGTAAGCGGCGGTCAGCAGTGTTCCCAGGAGAAAAGCGATGGCGCTTAACCAGCGTTGTTGCTCTAAAAGCCCTATAAAAAGCCACCATTTACCGACAAAGCCACCGCTGGGCGGTAGCCCTATTAAGCTGGCCGCTGAGAGGGCAAAGCCTGCCCACAGCCAGGGCAGCCGATAGGCACTGCCGGTAAGCTGCCGCAACTGGTCGCTTTGGTGATAAGCCACCAGGAAACCGGCGGTTAAAAATAGTCCAGCTTTAGCCAAACCGTGGGCAACCAGCAGCGTGGTCGCCCCTTGCTGGGCGAGGGGGTAAGTGCTCAGCTCAGGGGAAAGGCTCAGGATCAGCAGTGCATAGCCCATCTGAGAAATTGTCGAGTAGGCAATTAAGCGCTTTAACTGCGTTTGTTGGAGTGCATTAAACCCTCCCCACAGCAGTGAAAGTCCGCCTAAAAAGGCAAACAGTGGCTGCATCGAAAGCCCTTGGAAAGGCCCTTGCCAGAGTTGCCACAGCCAATAAAGCGCGACCGCGACCACCACTGCGGACAACATGGCGCTGACCGGCGGGGTGGCCCGGGTGTGGGCTTGGGGTAACCAGCTGTGCAATGGCACCAGCGCCGCTTTCATCATTAGCCCAAGCGTCATGCACAGTGCCGCCATTCCATGCAGCATGTCAGAAGACGCCCGCTCGCTGAGTAAATTGACGTCTAGCGTGGCGTGGGTACCGTACATAAGCCCCACCCCCAGCAAGTACAAAAGCGACGCAATAAGCGCCACCATCACATAGCGAAGCGCGGAAAAGCCGTAGGGGTCTTTGGGTGACAGCGCTATTAAGCCAGCGGCGCTTAAGGTTAATAGCTCAAGCGCCACATAGGCGTTAAACAGATCTTGGGTGAGCCATAGGGCATTAAGTGCCGCCCACATTAACCACCATAGCGTCCAGTATTCGCCTTGTTGGGCTTTTTCACCGTAGGCCGTCAGGCTAGCGACACTAGCTACCACGGTGGTTAAGCTAAGTAGCGCAAGCCCCGCGGGCTCAAGGTGCCAACGTATGCCTATGGGTAGTGCCCAACCGCCTAGCGTCCACTCGGGGCTAAGGCTAAGCTGCCAGGCTCCTAAGGCGTTGCCTAGCGCGATTAGCGATATCCCAATAATCAACTGATGCTTAACCCGTAAACGCTGGGTAAATGCGGCTATGCACAGCAATAAAGGGACGATGACTAACAGCACAGGTATGCTGCTAGCGCTTAGGGGGAGAGGCTGCGTCAGCATGGTGGCTTCATGCGGTAGCGACGCAGATAGAGCGCTAGCACCACGGCTGTTGTGCTAACCGACACAACAATGCCGGTTAGCACCAAGGCGTGAGGAACGGGATCAGTACCATCGGCGGTACGTGCTATTAATACCAGCAGCAAAAACACCGCGCTTGAGAGGATATTAAGCGCCAGTAAGCGCCGAATGAGGTGCCGCGCGGTAAACACGCTCGTCAGCGCCAGCGCCACCAGCAGAGAAGCCACCAAGGCGAAAAGCGTTTCGGTGGTCAGCGCTATGTTGCTGAACAGGTGTGTCATCGCGGGGCTCCTGGCCGCCCAAAAAGATAAAAGGCCATCAGCATGAGCGCGATAGAGAGGGCCGTCGCTACTTCAATCGCCATAATAAAGTAGCCCGCTAATTGAGGCGGTAAACCGTAGAGCGTACCGGTCATTAGTAAACCGCCTAACGCGGTGGCTAGAAAGAGCAATAACCCCGCCGCCAGCAGCCAGCGTAGCAGCAGGTTAAAATCTCGTTGATGCATCCAGGCGATGCTGCCGGTTAACAGCAGCAACACGCCTCCAGCACCCAGTACGGCGCCAGCGGGAAAAGCACCCCCCGGCGCATGGGTTCCTTGCCAGAGAAAATAGCTAAACATCAATAAAAACAGAGGGTGTAGCCAGCGCGCCAGCGTCGGCAGGCCTGGGTAGTGGTCGCCTAGGGCTGGCGGAGGGATCGCTTGTTGGAGTGACCAAATAGCGGCAACCGCGCAAAGCATAACGGCGATTTCCAGTAAGGTATCGATACCTCGCAGGTTGAGCAAAATCGCGGTCACTGCATGCTCAGCACCACTCTTTGGCAGTACCGCTGCTACTTCTTCAACCAAACCGGGTTTAGGGAGAGCCAATACGGTTGCCCAGAGTACACCGGCTATTAACAGCACCAACGCCGTTATCGGGATGAGTAGGCGTAAAGGACGGTCGCACGTAGGTTGAATACTGCGCTGGGACGCAGGCAGCTGCCCAAGGGCGGTGAGCAGCAAAGCGCCGGTAATGCCTGCGCCAATGGCAGCCTCGGCTAGCGCCACATCAGGGGCTTCCAAACGCACCCAAATAAGTGCCATTACAAGACCAAACGCCATCAAATTGGCCACTGCCCGAAATAGACCGGGTAGCAGTAGGCACTGGCCTGCAGTGGCGAGTGCCGCTAGGGCGAGTAGCAGGTCAACGGCCAGCATGGGTGTCGTCGTCATTACGGCGCAGAGGAGCGGGGCCGTGGCGTATGGCGGAGGTCGCAATCAAGGTAGCCCCCGTGCTTGATGCTAACAGAATCAGCCCCCAAATCAGCGCTATCTTAAGGGCGACGGCGACACTGCTGGCCTGTACGGCAAGGCCTAAACAGATTAGCCCTAAACCAATGTTATCTGCCTTTGTAAGGGCGTGTAGGCGGGTATAAACATCAGGAAAGCGCAGCAGGCCCACTGTACTAGCAATAAAAAAGGGGATACCCAGGAGAATAAACCCAGCGCCCAGCAGCTCACGCATCGTTATCTGGCTCCTCTCGCTGGGGCGGGTGGTGGCGAACAACGAAATTTGCGGTGCCCAGCGCGGCCAGTAGGGCAAACAGCAGGGCAATATCCACTAAGGCCGGGAGGGTAAAGTAGGCACTAAATAGCAGTATGATGGCCAGCGCCGACGTCGTAAAAAACTCCACCGCCAGCATCCGGTCAGCGCTGGTAGGCCCCCGGTAGAGCCGCCAAAGCGATACCACAGCGTTTGCCAGCAGCACAGCGCTGGCCAGTAAATAAACGATGGTTAACCCCTCTTTAAAAATCCTATTTCAAGGTTCATCACTCAGACCATAGAGCGCTGCGATGCGGCTTTCAAGCACCTGAAGCTGCGCTTCTACCTGCGGGTGATGGTGGAGAATGTGAATCGCGAGCGCATCGTTGTGAAGCCGTAGCGTCAGAGTGCCAGGGGTTAGGTTGACCAGGTTGGCCATGAGCAACTGCTGAGGGTGATGCGTTAAGCGGCGAAAGCGATAGTGTTGGGTGTGCGTATTGGCCTGATAGCGTCGGGCTAATGCTAATCGTGCCACTTCAAGCGCACCCAGAAGGCTATGTTTGAGTACAAATCCGATAAAACCCGGCAGCTTCCACCAGCGTAGCTGCTTCGGCCAAGTGGCTACATTGAGCGGTGCGCACAGGGCGATGAGAAGCGCTAACACAACGCCTAACCCGATATGCCCGTTACCTTCCGTGATGACCCACCACAGGCCGCTATAAAAGGCTACGCGTAGTAACAATGCCGGCCAGGGAGGCAGCTGCCACTGCCTAAGCCACCTGCTTATGCGCGTATTAAGGTGCATTACTCGCAGCGCGAGTAATGAAGAGGATCTCTACATGGCCCAGCCACTCGATATCGCTGGCTAAGCTTTTAAGCTGGCTGGCAAGGCATTGGGGGGGTTGGTTCACCGCGTCACCAATAATCAAAGAAACCGATACTTTATCGTCCAAGTAGTGCAGCTGTAGCTCACTTAATGTTCGCCATACAGGATGGCGATACCAGCGCTCATTCAATGCCGCTTCCACTTCAGGGCGCAGTGGCAGGCCCGGTAAACGGCTGGGGTCGCCCTCTCCGGCGTCGTCCTCGGGGTCTACGTGGAAAATAACATCGGTGAGCAGTGGAAACCCATTGCGCAGGCGGCGGCTTACTTCGTTACCGATTTCATGGGCTTCCGATACGGTGATTTTAGGGCCCACGACCACATGCAAATCGACCATCACCCAGCCAGCCGACTGGCGAGTACGTAAATCATGCACGCTATCAACGCCAGGGACACTGCAGGCGACATCGTGCATTTGCTGCTGGACATCCTCGGGTAAGGCAGTGTCGACCAGCTCTCTAGCCGACTCCCACAACAGATCCCAACCGACTTTACCGACCAGCAAGCCAACCACAATCGCGGCCACCGCATCTAACCAGCCAAAACCAAACTGGGCACCAATGAGTGCCACCAGCACCACTGCTGTAGAGAGCGCATCGCTGCGTGAGTGCCAGGCATTGGCCTCAAGCAGCTTTGAGTTGACACGCTTGGCGACCCGCATGGTGTAGCGGAAGATCCACTCTTTGCTCAGCAGTGCTAAAATGGCCACTATGATAGCCAGCATACCAGGGGCACCCACCTCGGTGCCGCTGAACAGGCGGTCTAAGCTTGACCAGGCAATCCCGCCTGCAACGAAGATCAACACACTGCCGAGCAGCAGCGTGGTCAGGGTTTCGATACGGCCGTGGCCGTAATGGTGGTCAATATCCGGTTCTTGGCGCCCATAATGAATCGCTGCCAGCACGAAGCCGTCAGTCACTAAGTCAGAAAGGGAGTGAATGCCATCGGCGATCAGCGCCGCTGAACCCACCATAAAGCCGACGGCGACCTTGACCACGCTAAGAATACCGTCTAGCCACGCACCGATGTACGTAACCCGCTTCGCTTCCTGGCTATGGTGCTGCTCAATCATTTGTGTCATGAGATGTCCCAGCCAGCCGTGCTGACTGATGGTTCCAGGCTCAGGCGTCCGATTACTTTTTCAACTAAGGCATCGTGACGCTCTGTTGCCAAGAGTTTGGCCGTTACGCGAACTGTGCGCTCATCTTCTCGATGGACGCTTTCCAATTTTTGCAATTGTAACGCATCGCCTAGTAACCCCTGAAGTAGCAACGCACGAATATGCGCTTCGTGATCATTATGACAGGTAATGTTTAACTCGTACTGCCAATCCCCCTCCTCTTGACTGCTTTCAATGGGCTGCCGGTTAATCAGCAAAACCAGCGGGCGCAGCAAAATATTGACGGCCAGAATACAGACGGCAACGAAGATGGCAGGCACATAAAACCCGGCGCCCGCCATGACGCCGATAGCCGCTGAGCACCAAAGCGTCGCTGCCGTATTGAGGCCGCGGATATTGGCACCCTCTTTCATTATCACACCCGCACCAAGAAAACCTATGCCTGATACCACTTGAGCTGCCATGCGTGTTGGGCTGATTTCACCCTCCACCATCATCGACATAAGGGTAAAGCTGGCGGCGCCTAGCGCCACCAGTGCATTGGTGCGCAGCCCCGCCATGCGCTGCCGCCATTGCCTTTCCAACCCAACGGAAGCGCCCAGAACGGCCGCTAGCATTAGCGGCCATAGCGGCTGTAATTGAGCTGAGAGTTGAGCAAATAAGGTCATCAGCTGACCTCCTGATTCATTAGCTGGGCAGGCCCAGGATAGCGGTAGCTAGCGCAAAGTAGATCAGCACCCCTGACGCGTCAGCAATGGATGTGACCAGTGGCGCCGAGGCGGTCGCTGGATCAACGTTAAACCGCTGCAAAATGAAGGGCAGAATCATACCGATTAGGCTGCCGACCATCACAATCAGTACCATGGAGAGCGCCACCACCATGGCGATTTCCGTCCCTGCACGGAAAACACCTACGACTGATACTGCTAACGCCATCGTCAAGCCAAGCCCGAGTGCCACGCCTACTTCACGGCCTAGCATTTTTGCCCAGTCACGGGTGCGTACATCGCCGGTTGCCATCCCACGAACCATCAGCGTGGCAGCCTGCGAGCCTGCGTTACCGCCGCTATCAACCAGCAGGGGAAGGAAAAAGACGAGCGCAATATAGGCTTCAATGGTTTCTTCAAAATGGGCAATGCCCGCGCCGGAAAAAATATTGGCAAACACTAACAGCACAAGCCACACCACGCGTTTGCGGTAGAGCTCAAAAAAACTAGCTGAGCGTAGGCTGCCCTCCAGTTTGCCCACCGAGACGCCTTTATGTATGTCTTCAGTGGCTTCCTCTTCGGCGACGTCCATCGCATCATCGTAGGTGACGATGCCGACTAGACGCTCACCTCCGTTAATCACCGGCAGCGCCAACAAGTCGTAACGCGCAATAAGTCGACTTGCCTCTTCTTGGGGCGTATCCGCAGTAATGAAGACTACATCCTCAACCATCAGCTCCGTGATGGGCAGGTGAGGCGCCGCTAAGATCAGCTGGCGCAGTGAAACCGCTCCTTTTAAGCGCCCTAGCGTGTCCACACAGTAGATCTGATAGATCGTTTCTGCATCCGGCGCACTAGCACGTAGTAGGCTTAACGCTTCAGCAACGTCAATGTTGTCAGGGACAGCTACATACTCGGACGTCATTACCGCACCAGCGGTGCCTTCCTCATAGCTGGCTAGTTTGCGCAGATCATCGCGCTCACGTTTAGAGAGCTGGCGAAGTATGGCCGGTTGACGGCCAGGCTCCACAAGGTGAAACAGATCAGCACGCTCATCTGCATCCATTGAAGAGACTAATTTTGCGAGCTCCTCATCTGTCATTTTTTCAGCAATATCGCGCTGCTGTTCAGCCTCTAGGTAGCCAAATGTAGAGCCACGCTGCTCCTCGGGTAGCAGCATCAGCAGAGAGAGCACGGTATAGGCTGGTTCATAGCGGGCAAAATCCGCAATATCAGCAGGCTGCATTTCTGAAACAACGTGGGAAATCGCGCTTTGGTCATTGCGCTGCATAGCGCTGCGTAATGACGCAGCTAATACGGCATAGCTCATGTGTCGCCTCCGGAATATCCGTTTTAAAGGCGAGACAACCCTGTCTTATAACGCTTGTAAGTTTGCAAGCGTTATAAGAGTGTTATAAATCCACGGCGCTTAAGGGAGTGTTAGGATAGTTAGCAATGATCTTTCTTGCGATCACGGGCTTAACTATCACTATGCATCATCTTAAACGCAGTACGATCAATTATTGGTAATGGCGAGTAACACAGTTACCTCGCGATGAGCGCGAGGCAGCAAGTAAGGTAGGCAAAATAAAGAGGTGTCAGGCTACGATAGCCTGAAAGAGCAGAGAGCGCTTAAAGGCTAGTCGTATGCGCTAACGGGCCAAGCCTACAGGCTGCCTCACGCATGCATAATCGACTACTGGGATCTTCCATGGGCTGCTCTCGTAACCTCGTTAATCAATAGAAAGGTAATCGTCTATAAGTTAGACGCTGTAGCGATGAGCTTTTTAATACTGCTTTATTTAAAAACACTACTAAAAAGCAGCGCCATGCTAAAAGCCCCCACAAACGATGTCAATGTTTTAAAATTTGCAGGCGGACAGCACATCATCTGACGTGTATTCTTGTGTCCATTCTCGCTTACTATTCACTGACATTGGGATGCCGTATGGATTGGCTACAAGTTGTTGTATTAGCGGTAGTTCAGGGATTGACCGAGTTCCTGCCAATTTCAAGCTCAGCCCACCTAATTCTAGTGCCGGTGCTCACTGCCTGGGAAGACCAGGGCTTAGCTTTTGATGTTGCCCTTCATTTAGGGAGCTTAGCCGCCGTTATTCTTTACTTTAGATATGAAATTTTGCGGATGCTCAAAAGCAGCGTCACCGCTCTACAGGGTAAAGGGGTCGATGAAGACGCCCGGTTAGGATTCTGGGTGGCGCTAGCGACATTACCCGTTTGTGTCATAGGCTTTTTAAGCCGTGATTTGATAGCAGACCAGATGCGCTCAACGTTGATTATCGGCATCAGTCTCATTGGTTTTGGACTGCTGTTAGGGTATGCCGACTGGAAAAAGCGCGGGACACGTAGTGAATATAGCCTGGGCCTGAAAGATGTACTGATTATCGGCTTTGCCCAGGCGCTGGCGCTGATTCCAGGCACTTCGCGTTCCGGTATTACCATCACCGCTGCGCTGCTGGTGGGCATGAGCCGAGAAGGGGCGGCACGCTTCTCTTTCCTGCTTTCTATTCCAGTGATTATTTTGGCAGGTGGCTTGGAAGTGGTCGGGCTGATTCAAAACCCCGAACTGATCGATTGGCCGGCTATGTTGATGGGCGCTCTGCTATCAGGCATCAGTGCTTACCTCTGTATACACTACTTCCTCGTTATTATTAAAAAGCTGGGGATGCAGCCGTTTGTAGTGTACCGGGTGCTGTTTGGTGCTTGGCTACTGTGGTTTTTCCACTTTTAATACGCATACCTAATTGTTCAAGGGAAATATAATGAATCGCTACCACCGTTTGTCAGGTGCTGTCGGCGTAGTGCTGCTAGCCACTTTCTTACTTGCAGGCTGTTCAGAAAACGATCGCCCCCTGGATGCCCCCGTTCGTTTTGAAGGCGCTATCTTTGGCTCTTTCTATCAGGTAACGGTGATGGATCCGTTGACCCAAGGCGAGGCTAACGCGCTTGAAGAGGGGTTCCTGGCAGAGCTTGAGAGCGTTGATCAAGCGATGTCGACCTATCGAGACGATGCCGAGCTTATTGCCTTTAACGAGGCACCCCTCAACGAGTGGCAGCCCCTCTCTAATGAATTGATTGAAGTGCTCTCTATTAGTCGGTCGGTATCCGAGGAGAGTGGCGGTGCGTTCGATATCACCGTGGGTGGTTTGGTCAATTTATGGAGTTTTGGCCCAGAAGCGCGCCCTGAAACAATTCCTTCTGAAGCTGAGCTAAACGAGCGCTTAGCTATCGTAGGGTATGACGCGATCGACGTAGACACCCAAAGCATGCAGGCGCGGCGTACGCGTGATGTATTCGCCGACCTGTCTGGCATTGCTAAAGGCCACGGTGTCGACCGCGTAGCTGCCTACCTTGATCAACAGGGCATCGAGCACTACTTGGTGAACCTGGGGGGAGACATTCTTGCCCGTGGTTATCGCCATCCTGATGAGCAAACACCGTGGCGTATCGGCATCGAAGTGCCTCATACGGGGCCGCAGGAGGCGCAACATATACTGCCACTGGACAATATGTCGTTGGCGACTTCAGGCGATTACCGCAACTATTTTGAGGAAGATGGCGAGCGCTACTCGCACACCATCGACCCGCGCACCGGCCGCCCGGTCAATAACCGTTTAGCGTCTGTTTCCGTGTTTCACCCTTCTAATGCGTGGGCCGATGCCTGGGCCACCGCGCTAACCGTAACCGGCAGTGAAGCCGGTATGCAGCTGGCACTAGAGCACGATCTAAATGCGCTGTTGTTAATTAAAATTGATGAAGGCCAATGGCAAAGCCTTGGCACCCCCGCATTTATCAACTATTTCGGTGACGCGCTGGTGGAGGAACTAGGTATTGATGCCTGGGAAGACCCGTCTGCCCCACGCCAAACGGCCACAGGTGAATAACATGCAAGACCTCGATATTGTCATTCTTGCCGCGGGAAAAGGCACCCGCATGCGCTCGCAAACGCCCAAAGTACTCCACACCTTGGCAGGCAAGCCCATGGTACAACACGTGCTGGATACGGCGGCTGGGCTTAACCCAACGCGTACCCACGTCGTGATTGGTCATGGCGCTGAACAGCTGCGCGAAGCGCTCGCTGAAAGTGCCGTTTCCTTTGCCATTCAGGCTGAGCAAAAAGGCACTGGCCACGCGGTTGCCCAAGCGCAGCCCCAGTTAGGTAGTGGTAACGTGCTGGTGCTTTATGGGGATGTGCCGCTGATTCGACGCGAATCGTTAAATGCCCTGTTAGCCCAGGTGGATGAGCAGCATATGGGGCTGTTAACCGTCACTCTAGACGACCCTTCCGGTTATGGGCGCATTGTGCGTAACGAGGCAGGTGACGCGGTAGCTATTGTTGAGCAAAAGGATGCCGTTCCCGCACAGCTGGCGATTACTGAATGCAATACCGGCATTATGGCAATGACCAGCGCCCAGCTAAAACGCTGGCTCCCCCAGCTTTCCGCTGAAAACGCCCAGGGTGAATACTACTTAACCGATGTGATTGCCATGGCCGCTAAAGAGGGCATTAAAGTATGTACCGCCCAACCGGCCACCGCGGTAGAGGTTGAAGGGGTGAACAACCGCGCTCAGATGGCCCGGCTAGAGCGTGCCTATCAGCAGCAGCTGGCCGATAAGCTGATGGAACAAGGGGTCGCCCTTGCTGACCCGGCAAGGCTTGATATACGTGGCAAGCTGACCTGTGGTCACGATGTGTTTATTGACGTGGGATGTGTGTTTGAAGGGGAAGTAGCGCTTGGTGAAGGTGTGCGGATTGGCCCCTACTGTGTGATTAAAAACAGCACGATTGGCGCCGAAAGCGTGATCGAGAGCCACAGCGTTATTGAAGCAACGGTAGCCGCCGGGATGAACCAGATAGGCCCCTATGCACGGCTTCGCCCCGGCACGCGATTAGCGGTCAAAGCTAAGGTTGGCAACTTTGTTGAAACCAAAAATACCGAGGTGGGAGAAGGCAGCAAAATCAACCATTTAAGCTACGTGGGCGATGCCCATTTAGGCAAAAACGTTAACATCGGTGCAGGTACGATTACCTGTAATTACGATGGCGCCAATAAGCACCGCACGGTGATTGGTGATGACGCTTTTATTGGCTCCAATAGTGCGCTTGTTGCGCCGGTAACCGTGGGTAAAGGGGCTACCGTGGGCGCTGGTTCCACCATCGCTAAAGACGTTAGCGATCAGGCGCTGGCTGTCACCCGTAGCCGGCAGCTAGAAAAAGCTGGCTGGCCGCGTCCGGTGAAAAAGACCAATTAATTCGGTCGGTTATTTACTTTATTAGTGTTCTAAAAGCGCGCTAAAACGCCAAGGAGAATCGTCTATGTGTGGCATCGTCGCTGCGGTTGCGCAACGTAATGTGCAAGGAATCTTGCTAGAAGGGCTTAAACGCCTAGAGTACCGCGGTTACGACTCATCTGGCATGACGGTGCTTCATGACGGCGCGCTAACCCGTCATCGCGCTTTGGGGAAAGTGGTAGCCCTTGAAGAGCAGCTAGCCAAGTCGGCGCTGCCCGGCGTCGCCGGTATCGCCCATACCCGCTGGGCTACCCATGGCAAGCCTTCTGAAGCCAATGCTCATCCGCACCATAGTAGTGATCAAGTCGCCGTGGTGCACAACGGTATTATCGAGAACTACGAACACATTAAGGCAACGCTTCAAGCGAGCGGTTATGCCTTTACCTCAGAAACCGATACCGAAGTTATCGCCCACCTGCTGGCAGACAAACTGCAAAGCGGGTTGGGTCTGTTTGAGGCCACCCAGCAGGTTGTGAACGGGTTGGGCGGCGCTTATGCACTGGGCGTAATGAGTGCGGCTGAGCCGGGCATCGTCGTTGGCGCACGCCAGGGCAGCCCGCTCGTCGTGGGCGTGGGAATTGATGAGGCATTTTTAGCCTCTGACCCGCTGGCGCTTTTGCAGGTCACCGACCGCTTTATCTACTTAGAGGAGGGAGATTTAGTAGAACTTGGCGAGCAAGGGTCTATTCGCATTGTGGATCACCAGGGCAATGGGGTTGAACGGCCCATTCATACCTTTGAACACGGCGACGGCGCCGCTAGTAAAGGCGATTACCGTCATTACATGCTGAAAGAGATTTTCGAGCAGCCGGAGGTGATCAACGCTGCCCTTGAAGGCCGTTTAAGTGCTAGCAGCGTGCTGGTGGAAAGCTTTGGCCCAGAAGCCCAGGCGCTGTTTGAAAATACCCGCCATATTCATATTATTGCCTGCGGCACCAGCTATCATGCGGGGCTAGTAGCGCGCTACTGGCTTGAGCGCTACGCTGGCGTGCCGGTGCAGGTAGAAGTGGCCTCTGAGTATCGCTACCGCCACCCTGTAGTGCCCGAAGGCACGCTCTTTGTCACCCTATCTCAGTCGGGCGAAACCGCCGATACCTTGGCCGCGCTCCGCTTTGCCAAAACGCTCAACTATGTAGGTACCTTGGCGATTTGTAACGTACCAGGCAGCTCGTTGGTGCGTGAGTCCAATATGGCGCTGATGACCCGGGCAGGCCCGGAAATTGGCGTGGCTTCTACCAAAGCGTTCACCACACAGTTAGTCGCCCTGATGCTGCTGACGCTCTCGGTGAGCAAAGCCAAAGGTCAGCCTGAAAAAACCGACTTGATCGCTGAGATCGTCACGGCACTGCGTCAGCTACCCGCGCTTTGCCAACAGGTTTTAGCGCTGGATAGCCAAATTGAAGCACTCTCGCAGGCGTTTGCTGAAAAGCACCACGCGCTGTTTTTAGGCCGTGGCGCCCACTACCCCATCGCACTTGAAGGGGCGCTTAAGTTAAAAGAAATTTCCTATATTCATGCCGAGGCCTACCCCGCTGGCGAGCTTAAACACGGGCCATTGGCGTTGGTAGATAGTGAAATGCCGGTCATTTCGGTTGCGCCCAACGATGACCTGCTTGAAAAGCTTAAATCCAATCTGCAGGAAGTACGCGCCCGAGGCGGCCAGCTATTTGTGTTTGCCGACCACAGCGTGGGTATCAGCGAGCAAGATGATATTCGTGTACTGGAGCTGCCCCAAGTGCATGAAGCGCTGGCGCCGCTTCTTTACACCCTACCGCTGCAACTCCTCAGCTACCATGTTGCCGTGCTAAAAGGTACCGACGTGGATCAGCCCCGTAACTTGGCAAAGAGCGTAACTGTCGAGTAATTACTCCACGTTCCACAGCGAGGTGTTTTTTGAACGCTACGCTTGTCGAATGCCCCGCCGCCCAGCGGCGGGAGGCGCTGCTGCATTTAGCCGCAGTACACGATGCTGCCTTGCAGCCTGGATTGCAGGAAGCGCTAGCGGAGGTGAAGAAGACCCCTACTTTTAACTGGCAAGGCCTATGGATAGCCCAGCAGGCTGGGCGAATTGCAGCGGCGGTGTGGGTTCAACCGTTAGCCAACCGTACCGCTCAGCTATGGTTACCGAAGATGCTGGATAGCACGGGCCTTGCGCTAATAAAAGTGGCGTGCCAATGGGCAAAGCAGCAAAGGATTACGCTCTGCCATACCCTGTTAGCGCCGCAGCAGTTTGCGTGGCAAGCGCCGTTGGTAGCCCAAGGTATGCGGCCTCTAGCCGAACTTGAGCATCTTCGGTGTAGCACAGGAGGCAAACAGCCTTCTACACCGTTGATAACCCTAGTTCCTTTCAGCGCGCTAACGTCCGCACAGCAGCTAACCTTAGTGGAGGCCGTTAGCCAGGACTCTTTAGACTGCCCTGCTTTGCACCAGCTGCTTTCAATGGATGAACTGCTGGCTGGCTTCTATACCAAGGCGCCCCAAGCGCCTGCTCATTGGTATCAGGTGCACTATCAAGAAGCGTGTGAAAAAGGGGTTGAAAAACAGTGTGTAGGCGTCTTACTGCTGGCGCCTTACCCTACCACCCCGCGCTGTGAACTACTCTTGATGGGGCTACTGCCTGCGTGGCGGGGAAAAGGGCTAGGCCAGGCAATCATCAAGCACGCCTTTGCGCTGGCGGCACAAACGGGGGCTAACGAGTTAGTATTAACGGTGGATGCTAGCAACGTGCCTGCCAAGCGGCTTTATGAACGCTGCGGGTTTAGGTGTTACGCCCAACAGCGTTTATTAGCCTGGCATCCTGAAGAGTGGCCGGAATGAGCCACTTTTGGGAGAGCATTCGTGAATAAGGTTGAAGTAGGTTAAATTGCGGCGCTTAGTAGCATTTTCTTACTCTTTGGGTTCTCGGTATACTAGCCCGATACGCATGTCTTGGCGTTTCGACGGAACGGGTCGGTGCGCGCAGGGGTTAAGCACAAACGTTTTATGACAATACTCAAGAGGTGGTGAGAGTGAAATCTAAGCTGATCATGAGCGGGCTGGCAGCCCTTGGCGTCATGGCAGGCACATCCGGTGCTTATGCCGACGCTGCACGTGACGCAATGGCCCAGCGCCTAGCACCCGTAGGCCAGCTCTGTTTACAGGGCCAAGAGTGTGGCACAGCAGCAGCCCCTGAGGCCGCTAGCAATGGCGGCGGCGACAGTATTGATGGCGCCAGCATCTATGACCGTGTCTGTATGGCGTGTCACGAAACAGGCGCCGCCGGTGCACCGGTTCGTGGTGACGAAGCGGCCTGGTCTGAGCGCATCGAGCAAGGCTTTGCCACGCTGCTGGAACACTCCATCAACGGTATTGGCGCAATGCCTGCCCGTGGCGGTAACCCCAACCTTTCTGATGAAGAGATGGAAGCCTCAACGGCCTATCTACTTGAGCCAGTAATGGATGTGCCCGAGCTAGGCGGTGGTGATGCAGCCGATGACGCAGTGGCTGAAGAAACCACGGCTGAGGAAGGCATGGCCGATGAAGGCGCTAGTGAAGACGTAGCTGCTGCCGAAGAAGCTGCTGATGAAGCCGCCGCCGCTAGCGAAGAAGACGTCGCCAGTGCTGGTAACGGCTTAGACGGTGAAGCGCTTTACGGTAGCTCTGGTTGTGCAGCATGCCATAACAACGGCGTAGCGGGTGCACCCGTGCTAGGTGATGCAGATGCGTGGGCAGAGCGTCTCGATAAAGGCATCGATGAGCTGTATGCCAACTCGATTGGGGGTATCGGCGCTATGCCGCCCAAAGGTGGCAACATGCGTCTTGAAGATGAAGAAGTCATGGCCATTGTTGATTACATGGTTGCTGAAGTTGAGTAATTCATAGCAGCCAGCGGTAGAGTGTGTTATCCACAGGCGGGTTTTAAACTCGCCTGTGGATATTTTTTTGCCTATCACTTTCACTTTTACTGATAGCGCTAAGGGTCACTTAGCCCAACAGCGAGCGTAGCCCGGCAATAGCATCCTTGCCCCGCGCCTGCTTTTTCTCCGGGTCCTCTTTATCCGCGCGACCCTCCCACTCCAAATCATCACTGGGCAGCTCGTCTAAAAAGCGGCTGGGCTGGCAGTCCATCAGCTCTCCGTAGGCTTTGCGCTGGCGTGCAAGCGTCAATGTCAGTGTGCGCCGCGCCCGGGTAATGCCAACATAAGCTAGGCGTCGTTCCTCTTCCACGGTGCCCATCTCTATGGCGTTGCGGTGGGGCAGCAAGTCTTCCTCTAAACCCATTAAATAGACATGGGGGAACTCCAGCCCTTTTGAGGCGTGCATAGTGAGTAGTTGTACCCGGTCGGAGTCATCCTCTTCAGCCTGCTGTTCCAGAATATCCCGCAGTACTAAACGGGAAATTGCTGCTTCCACGCCGTCTGTTTCGGTAGCCGTGGAATCATTGGCATCTTCTGGTTCTCGGTTAAGCGACTTCTCCAACTGATCAATTAAAATCCACACGTTGGCCATACGCCGTTCAGCCACCGTGGGCGCGCTGGCATTTTGATAGAGCCACGCTTCGTAATCCATATCCCGCAGCATGTCACGAATGGCGGCGATGGCATCGTCTTGATCCATGCGCTTGCGGACACTGTCGATAAAATGGGTAAAGCGCGCTAGCCGCTCCACGGCCCGGGTGGGCAGCGTTTGCTCTAGCCCCATCTCATGACAGGCGGCAAACAGCGAAATAGAGCGTTCGGTGGCGTAGTTAGCGAGTTTTTCCACGGTGCCGGGGCCTACTTCTCGCCGCGGTACGTTCACAATGCGTAAAAAGGCGTTGTCGTCGGCGGGGTTAATCAGCAGCCGCAGGTAGGCCATGGTGTCTTTGATCTCGTTGCGGGAGAAAAACGACGTGCCGCCGGAGAGCTTGTAAGGGATTTGATAGTGCTGGAGCTTGAGCTCTAATAAGCGCGCTTGGAAGTTACCCCGATAGAGCACCGCAAAATCACGCCATTCGGCTTTTTCTTTGATGCGCCGAGTGAGCATCTCGCTGGCGACCCGCTCGGATTCTGCTTCTTCATGGCGATTGACGATCACGCGAATGGGTGCACCATCGCCCATATCCGACCACAAGGTTTTATCGTACACATGGGGGTTGTTGGCAATTAGCGTGTTAGCCGCCCGCAAAATAGTGCCGGTAGAACGGTAGTTCTGCTCTAGCTTGATGACCTTCAGGCGCGGGAAATCCTCGCCCAGGGTCACCAAGTTTTCTGGGCGCGCGCCTCGCCACGCGTAAATTGACTGGTCGTCGTCGCCAACCACGGTAAATGTAGCCCGTTCGGCCATCAGCAGTTTCACCAGCAGGTACTGGGAAACGTTAGTGTCCTGATACTCATCCACCAGCATGTACTGAATTTTACGCCGCCAGCGCTCCAACGCTTCCGGGTCGCGGCTGAGCAGTACCACTGGCAATAGAATGAGGTCGTCAAAATCCACCGCGTTATACGCTTTTAGGTGGCGCACATAGGCTTCATAGACCCTGGCGGCAAAGTGCTCGTCATCATCCGCAGCAAACGAGAGCGCATCGCTGGGCAGCACTAAATCATTCTTCCAGGTGGAAATTTTGCTCTGCACGGCGTTGATCTGCTCGGCGTCTACCTGGGCATCTTTGTTCATCAAATCGCGCAGCAGCGCTTTGGCATCTTCCGGGTCGAACAGCGAAAAGCCCGGTTTGTAGCCCAGGGTTTTTAGCTCGCCGCGAATAATCGTCAGGCCCAGGTTGTGAAATGTCGACACCGTTAGCCCGTGGCCCTCTTTACCCTTCAGCATTTGCCCAACGCGCTCTTTCATTTCCCGAGCGGCTTTGTTGGTAAAGGTCACGGCGGCAATTTTACGCGCGCTCATGCCACACTCTTGCACCAAATAGGCAATTTTGGTGGTGATCACGCTGGTTTTACCGGAACCTGCCCCCGCCAGTACAAGACAGGGGCCATCGATATAGCGCACCGCTTCCTGCTGGCGCGGGTTGAGCCCTTTAATACGGCTAAGGATGCTCATTGGCGGTTGGGGCGTCATGGCGAAGGGTGACCTCTACAAGTGTTTCTGGGCAAATTCCATTACAATCAGCGGCGTTGGCGAATGCACAATGAGCAATAATAGGCAGGTGGTGATGTTTGAAGTAGCGCTATTTGAACCGCAGATGGCCCCCAATACGGGCAACATTATGCGCCTGGTGGCCAACAACGGCTGCCGATTGCACTTAATTGAACCGCTAGGCTTTGATCTCGAAGAGAAAAAGCTGCGTCGCGCGGGCTTAGACTACCGCGACTTAGCCAACGTGACACGGCACGCGAATTTCACGGCGTTTCAAACCGCGATGCAGGGGCGCACCATTTGGGCGATTACCACCAAAGGCACCCGAGCCTACAGTAACGCTGCCTTTGCCCCTGGCGATGTGCTGCTGTTTGGCTCGGAAACCGCCGGGCTCTCTGCCGAGGTGCACGCAGCGTTGCCCGCCGCACAGAAGCTGCGTATTCCCATGCAGCCCAATAATCGTAGCCTGAACCTTTCTAACGCGGTGGCTATCGTTAGCTATGAAGCGTGGCGCCAGCATGAATTTGCTGGCGCAGGCGACTAAAAACGTAAATTAACCCCGACGTGCACGCTATTATCTAGCGTGCGCGAGCTACGTTGGTCGTCAAAATCAGCGGTCATACGACGATACCCCACATAACCATCAACGGTAGGCGTAAAATCGTAGCGCATACGAGCGCCAGCTAGAAAACTGTCATCAAGCTTGCCACTGGTGGCCACGCTGGGCGTAAAAAAGCCGTAACCCCCAACCGAAACCGCAGGGGCATTGGGTAAATAGACATAGCCGTAGCCGCCTAAGCCTAGCCCGCCACCATTGCCGTAATCCGTATTAAACTGCGTCCAGCGCGCCCCTACACCGATGTCCATGCGCCGATTACGCTCGACGCCCATGATTTGACCATGCAGCATGGTGGCATCTTCGCGGTATTCACTATGCAGCACGCCTGCTCCAATGGCGATACCGTTGGCCACGGGCGCGGCAAGGTTAAGCTCGATGGCGTTATTGCCAAGGTTAAGATCAAAACTTCCTGCTTGCGCAGTACTGGCCGCCCACAGTGCAGTTACTCCGACTAGCAGAGGTGTCCAACGTGGCATCGATCGCTCCTAATCTATACAGTTGCTTTTAAAAAATGTGGGGTAGATAACGATATGTTAAATGCCATAACGGTCGCGGTAGGCCCGCACAGCCTCGGCGTAAGCTAGCATTTCGCCTCCGGCATGCTCTTCTAGGTACGTCAGCACTTGTTCCAGGGTGACGATGCTGACGACCGGGATTGCAAACTGGGCCTGAACTTCCTGAATGGCGCTCTGCTCTCCCTGGCCGCGCTCTTGGCGATCTAGCGCAATGATCACGCCGCCTGCACGGGCACCGCTCTGTTTAATCAGGCCCATTACCTCGCGGATCGCGGTGCCGGCGGTAATGACATCATCAATGATCAAAATATCGCCAGCCAGCGGCGCGCCGACAATATTACCGCCTTCGCCGTGGGTTTTGGCCTCTTTGCGATTGAAGGAGTAAGGCATATCCCGGTCGTGGTGATCGGCCAGAGCGGCTGCCGTAACCGCTGCCAGCGGTATGCCCTTATACGCCGGGCCAAACAGAACGTCGGCTTTTAGGCCGCTATCGACAATCGCCTGGGCGTAAAAGCGGCCCAGCTTGGCGAGTGCGCGACCGGTTTGAAATAGCCCCGCGTTGAAAAAGTAAGGGCTGACTCGCCCTGATTTAAGCGTGAACTCGCCGAATTTGAGTACGCCCTGCTCAATAGCGAAGGCAATGAAATCGCGCTGATAGGGTTGTAGAGTGTTGGCCACGGCGGTTTTCTCTTGTCAATAGAAAGGTAAGTCAAACACAACAATATAAACGGGCTAAGTAGCAAGATTAGGTTTGTCTATTTACCCAAACGTCTAAACGTCGGGTATCATACAGCAGCGACGCAAAAGGGACGATTTATGAAAATTGCCAGCATTAATGTCAATGGTATACGTGACGCCGTCGACCGTGGTTTCCTGGACTGGCTGGCTCAGCAGGATGCCGATGTGGTCTGCGTGCAGAACATCAAGGCAAAAAGTTTTGAACTGGACGACCATATTCTCTATCCAGAAGGCTATGAAGGCTACTTCCTGGATGCTGAAGAAGATGGTTTTTCCGGTGTGGCGCTCTATTGCCGCAAAATTCCCAAGGCCATTATGTACGGCCTGGGGTTCCCTCAATGCGACCATGAAGGGCGCTTTCTGCAGGCGGATTATGACCGCTTCAGTATTGCCACCTTCTTGATGCCTGACGGGAGTGATCAAAAAGCCAAGCAAGCGTTTATGGAACAGTACCAAGAGTACCTGACGAAGATGTCGCGTAAACGTCGCGAATACATCATCTGTGGTACTTGGCATATTGCCCATAAAACCGTCGATTTGGCCAACTGGTCCGACAACCAGCTCACCTCTGGTTTCCGCCCGGAAGAGCGTGCCTGGATGGATCAGGTGCTCGGCCCCACCGGGTTTATCGACACTTTCCGCGAAATTAATCGCGACGCTGGCGAATACACCTGGTGGCCGAAGCTCGACCAAGACGTGCCCCGTGAGCGCCAAGAAGGCTGGCGGATCGACTACCAGTTGGTCGGCCCTAACTTCCGCCGTCACGTGGTCGACGCGTGGATTGATTACGATGCGACCTTCTCTGAGTTCGCACCGCTAATCGTTGAGTATGATTTAGCGCTCTAAGCGTTAGCTACTTCCCGCGTCGCTCTGTCATGGTAACAAGCAACAGGCCAGCTTATTAAGCTGGCCTGTTTGCGTATGCGCGCGTTAATACTTTTCGCTATTAACCGCGAATCCCTAGCGCCTCACGCTGCTTTTCGCGCAGCTCATCGCCTGCTTTTTCGGCTAGATCAAGCATCGCGTTTAGCTCAGCGCGATTAAACGCGCCCGCTTCCGCAGTGCCCTGCACCTCGATCAGCTCGCCGCTTTCAGTCATCACCACGTTCAGGTCGGTGTCGGCTTTGCTGTCTTCCGGGTAGTCCAGATCCAATACCGGCACACCTTTATAAATACCCACCGAAATCGCGCTGACCAGCTGCTTGAAGGGGTCGCCTTTGATCTTTTTTTCCCGCTGAAGATGGCGAATTGCATCTACTAGGGCGACGCAGCCGCCGGTAATCGCGGCAGTACGGGTGCCGCCATCGGCCTGGATCACGTCGCAATCCACGGTAATGGTGAACTCGCCCAGCTTCTTCAAATTCACCGCCGCGCGCAGGCTGCGGCCAATCAAGCGCTGAATTTCCAGCGTGCGGCCACCCTGCTTACCCTGAGTCGCTTCGCGGTTGCTGCGGGAGTGCGTGGCGCGGGGCAGCATGCCGTACTCAGCGGTGATCCAACCCTGATTTTTGCCGCGCAGCCAGCGCGGTACGCCCGCGTCCACGCTCGCATTACACAGCACCTTGGTATCGCCAAACTCCACCAGCACCGAACCTTCCGCATGTCGGGTGTAGTCGCGGGTTAGGCGAATTTCACGGAGCTGGTCGGCTTCGCGACCGCTGGGGCGAACAACATCAGGACGCTTAGCACTGCTCACAGATAGCACCTCTCACAATAAACGCGTTTCAGGGAAAAGCCGTCCATTGTACACGTCTAGGCGCACGCTGATTGGCCTATCGGGTAGACTGGCGAATAACCGTTGCCCACTACCAGGAGGACCCATGGCCACTTCCCGCCGCGTACACAGCATGACCGCCTTTTCCCGCACCGAGCAGGCCGCCCAATTTGGCACCCTGCAGGTAGAAATTCGCTCGGTAAACCAGCGCTATTTAGAGCCGCATTTTCGCCTGCCTGATGCGCTGCGTGATTTAGAGCCGCTGCTGCGGGATGCCCTACGCACCCGACTAGCACGAGGTAAAGTAGAGTGCAGCCTGCGCTTTGAGGCTGCCGAAGCCAATCTAGCCCCCGCCGTAAACGCCCAACGGCTCAAAGAGATCGCCAACGCTTTAGAAGCTATTCAAGAGCAAGTACCCAGTGCTATACCGCCTAATACGCTGGCGATACTCAACCAGCCCGGCGTTATGGAAACCCAGCACCTAGACCAAGACGCCATCAAAGCCGCCGCCAAAGGGCTATTTGACCAAGCGCTGGACGAGCTAATTGACGCCCGCGCCCGGGAAGGTGAAAAGCTCGCTGAGATGATCACCACCCGCCTAGACGCCGTCAGCGAGCAAGTAGCCACCGTACGCAGCCTGCTGCCGCAGATACTAGAGCGCCAACGCGCCCAACTGCTGGAACGATTGGAAGTCGCCAAAACGGAACTCGACCCCCAGCGCCTGGAAGCCGAGCTGGTACTGGTAGCGCAAAAAGCTGATGTGGACGAAGAGTTAGACCGCCTAACGGCGCATATCGAAGAAGTGCGCCACCAGCTCGCCCAGAAAGGCCCCAAAGGCCGTCGTTTGGATTTTTTAATGCAGGAACTCAACCGCGAAGCCAATACGCTCTCGTCGAAATCCGTGGTGGCAGAGACAACGCGTTGTGCGGTAGAGCTGAAGGTGTTGATTGAGCAGATGCGGGAGCAGATTCAGAATATTGAGTGATGTCTACGGATTCCTGCTTAGATATATAAAATATTGTTTTTAATTATTTTAATGTCATACGTTGTCTACGCTTGTCTATCAAAATCCAGCTTAAGCCACCGCCAAGTGGGTAGTAAAATGCCATGCCACCCACTATTGGGGCAGAATAGCTTGAAAGTACTACCCATTTTTTTCATAAGCAATTAAAAATGAGTAAGTATTGAAGCATTAATGAAGGGGCGAGGGGATGGGGAGCTTTACTGCCAAGAAAATCCAATCATTGATCAGAGAAGCCAAGCCAGGGCGCTATGGTGATGGCAATGGCTTGTATTTGATGATTCCTAAGGCAGGAGCTGCCTACTGGATGTGCCGCTATACCTTTGCGGGTAAACGCCGTGGTATGACGCTGGGTAAGTACGCCCAGCTATCTCTGGCTGAAGCCCGTGAACAAGTGGTTGAGACTCAGAAGGCGATTCGTAACGGTACAGATCCTCTTACAGAGCGCAAACGTGAAGAAAAGATAACCATCAGTACGGTGCAGGATCTGTTTGACGATTGGTATCAGGAATTAGAGAAGCGACTCAAGCATCCCAATATCCCCAAGCGTGTATTCGAAAGGGATATTGCTCCCGCCATCGGTTCGCTAACGCTGGATAGCGTTACCCCTATGGATGTACGTGCTATCGTCAGAAAGGTGACGAGCAGTGGTCGGCCAACCATTGCAAATGACGCTTTGATGTACTTAAAGCAACTCTTTAACCATAGCGTCAAGCTGGGGTTGCTTACCTATAACCCCGCATCTGCTTTTAACGTCAACGATGCGGGTGGGGTCGAGAAAAGCCGCGACAGGGCACTAAGCATCGATGAGCTCAGTAAAGCTTTTGCTGTGTTCAGAGAGAACCGGGCTAGCTTTACCCGTGATAACTATCTCGCATGTGCTTTGCTGGTTGTTTTAGGGGTGCGTAAAACAGAGCTAACAGAAGCCAAGTGGACAGAGATTGACTTGAGCGATGCGAAATGGGTGTTGCCCGGCGAACGTAGCAAATCGGGTGTAGGGATTGCGATACCTCTGCCTCCACAAGCTATCGCTTGGCTTGAGGAGCTACAGATTCGCGCGTGTGGTTCGTTGTATGTGTTTCCTAGTCGTCGTAGCAGCAAGCAGCCCCATATGGGCAAGGACACATTAAATCGGGCCATTGCCAAGCTCTTTGGTAAGGAGCCAGGAAAGAAGCAGCAGCCTGAGAACAAAATGGGCGACCTGGGTGAGTTCACTGTGCATGACTTGCGGCGTACCTGCCGCAGTTTGTTGGCTGAAGCCGGTGTGCCGGGTCATGTTGCTGAACGTTGTCTGAACCACAAGCTCAAGGGTGTGGAAGGTATTTATGACCGGTATGACTATTACGAAGAGCGGAAACAGGCCCTGATAAAGGTGGCAGAGCTGGTTGTACCCTTCATTGATATTCATGGATAAATAAAACCCGCGCGATTTGAGCGTGCTTGCTATAAAAAGCATAGGCTTGGCGGGTGTGTTGACCAATACTTTAGCGTTCTATGACCAAGTGTTCAAGAAAGCAAAATTCATGTGAGAAAATCTGTATTTTGTTCATCGCTTTATAAGTATTCTATTCTAAGCAGACTCTACCCGATTACGACCATTAGTTTTCGCTTTATACAAAGCTTTATCTGCGCGGCTATAAATTTTTTTGAATTCCATGTCATTTTTGCACGCAACTGTGACCCCTAAGCTCACTGTGATTGATGTGGCAACATTCAGTTGCTGGTGTGTTAAACCGCATATTTTCTGTCGTAGTCTCTCTGCTAGCTGCATAGCACCATCTAAGCTTGTGTCCGGCATGAGTATGCAAAACTCTTCACCTCCAAGTCGAGCTACCACATCTATTGCTCGTGCTTCTCTTTTTAATACTTCTGAAATTCTTTCAAGTACTTGATCACCAGCAGGATGCCCAAATGCGTCATTCACATATTTAAAATGATCTATATCTATAATGATTAAGCTCAAAGGGCTATCACAGCGCTGGCTATTTCGACAAAAAGCCTCTGCATGGTGTAGTAAATAGCGACGATTACCTAATTGCGTTAGGGCGTCAAACATACTGAGATGCAATACTTTGTGGTGCTTTTGTCTGAGTTTAAAAAAACCTATCAAAAGCACTGTTATTAATATTATAACAGTAACAGACAGCGCCGCTACGGTGCGGCCCAGGCGCTCCATAAAAATTTGCTGCTTGCCTGCCTCAGAATGCGCGATACCTTCTAAGATAGTGTAAGCCATGGCCAAGTCGTTTTCGATTATTTGGCCCTGATTCAAAAAGTTATAGGGAGAGCCACCTAATTTAATTTCGTCGAGCTGCTGATGCATCTCAGAAAGACCCTCTCGAATGTCTTTTAGTTGTTTTAAAGGGGCATAATAATCGTTTTCTGAAATTTGACTAGTCTGCAAATGAAAACTAACACCATTAATATGCTGCGGTATCCGCCATAATAAATTTTCTAAGCGATTAACAACATTAGTATCTTCGGGGCGGTTCCGGAAATCTTCCAAAGTGTTTCTAAGTATAGAAGTATGTGCCTGTGAGCGTGCAATGACTGCAACTAAAGACGTATAGTGAGAGCCTGCTTGGTAACGAGTATGTAAGTCATACAAAAGAATGGTAACAGTATAAGTGCTTGTTAATAGGATAAGGGCTATTGTCAGTTGCCAAGCCATTGATTTTCTGATTATCCATTTCATTGGATAAAAATATCTCGAATTGACCAGACCCAATGTGTCATATCAGTTGCGCCTGCTTGCACTGCCTCTGCCTCGGCGGGGACTATCAGTAGCGTCGGGCCAAAGTCGTTTAAAGTTAAAGGTTCTCCATCCAGTCGGGTGACTAGAAGATAATCCCGTTTGTGACGATCTTCTGAAGTGATAAAAACGCTATAGTCATCATGAGCAATGAAACGAAGTGTAGCCGCTTTATCAATATTTTGATCAGATAGGAGGTCTTTTAGCCATGCTCCTGTAAAAACACCATGTATTCCCTTAAAATGATAAAGGCTTATAGAATAAAGTGGGAGTAGCTCTATATCAGTTCTGCTAATATAATTGCTTTCTCCATGAATATCTAGCATCAATATAGGCGTATTATCTTGTGAAGGAATAAATTTTTCAGGAACAGGTTGAACTTCAAATGCTGATAAAGTGCTAGTAAATAGACCTATTGGAAATATTAATAACAATCTTCTCAAGAGTCTTAGACTAGGCAATAAAAAGTTGATCATTTTTGTAACCATATGAAAAGTTTAATTTTATTCGTGTGCTAAGCAGTGGGTTACGTTTACATAAGAATTTATTAGGATACAAACTAGTTTTTATGAAAGCAAACTAAAATTTTTGACACGCAATTCATGACATCAACAATATTTGTAATAATTATTTTAAAACCTATATCACTCCTATGCATCCTCTACCAATTCACGGCTCATTTTGAACCTTCCAGAAGCTTGATGTTTTGCAGTTTGATGCCTAACTCGTCATGTGCGGCCACTTCAGAGAAGTTACTTTCCATACCCAGCACGGCCATAATTTTCAAATAGGTGCCAATTGCCACACCAGGATCACCAGCAAACACCTTGTTCACGGTTTTATGATCAAAACCCGTACGCTCGCAGAGCATCTTCTTGGTTAACCCACGTCGCTTCATCGCTAGCAACAAATCCTCACCAAAATGAGTGAGAATTTTGCGCTCCTTTGGAAACAGCACACTGTGTAAATTTCGCTTAGCCATACAATCACCAGTAATAGGACTATATTCCTATTTTTAATAATATAATGGGAATATAGTCCTGTTTTTATAAGGTTGACAAATTGACGTGTGAAAATATAGGACTATGTTCCCATTTTTGATTGAATTATAGGAACATAGTCCTAGGGTTTGGCGCTTCAGCTTTGATGGATAGCTTCTAGCAACTACTAGTGGTGGGCGTGGGCATTCTCCACCCGTAGTAGAGTTCGATAGTGCACCCAGCTCAATTCGGTACGCACTGCGTTCCGTTTTGGAAAGCTTTGATAAAACTGGCGGATATTGCGTAGGTTGCGGACATCAAAGCTTTTACACAACTTCGTTTAGCTGTTGTGAGAGCTGCTGTAGCGGCTTCTTACCATACTCAGCACGACGACAGCCTTGCTGTTCGTGCTCGAACCTACTTCCCAGTAGCTCTGCACTATGGCCGTATTCACGGCTTGGTGCACCTGCCCGCGTGCTTGCGCTATCTGGTTTGTGCCGTCGCCAGCAGGTGGCCTCGCTCAGCTGCAAAAAAAGTCGGTTCACACCGCTGTTCTGCTTGGCGTTTTTGATGCGTATCACGGTAGGGCGCATCAGCATTTTATATGATGGTTAGCCCCGCTGTCGTGAACGTTGATAAGAGAGAAGTACAATGGACAAAACAAGCTGCGATAACAAAACGGCAGACACGCTATCCAAAGGGCAACCCTCATGGGTGGACGAATTTAGCGTTGTGAAGAAGACCCATGGCGCCCAAGAGGCGCAGGCAGTTGCCATTGCCGATATATTGGGGTTAAAAGGCCCGCTGCCTGAGCCTCATGAAGAAACACTAAAAGCGGTTGCTGATATTATCGAGGGTGCGTCATTGGATGACGTGGCTGAGCTAAAAAAAGCACTGTTGCATTGGAAACAGTTCGATAAAGGCCGCACGGTCTCAAAGGATGAAGCGTTAGTCGACGATTGGCGCTCCGCGCCTTACCCCTACAAGCACCGGCTGTCTCGTAAAGCGTACGAAAAGCAGAAATATTACCTTCAAGTGGAACTGCTAAAGCTTCAAGCGTGGATTAAAAAAACGCGTCAGCGTGCCGTCATTATCTTTGAAGGTCGCGATGCTGCAGGAAAGGGCGGCACTATTAAGCGCTTTATGGAGCATCTAAACCCGCGTGGCTCCCGGGTCGTAGCGCTTGAAAAGCCGACAGAAACAGAGCAGGGGCAGTGGTATTTCCAGCGCTATATTAAACACTTGCCGACGCACGGTGAACTCGTTCTGTTTGACCGCTCCTGGTACAACCGGGCGGGCGTTGAGCGGGTCATGGGATTTTGCACCGACCAGCAGCACCAGGACTTTTTACGTCAAGCGCCTGAGCTTGAGCGCAACTTGGTGGGCAGCGGAGTGCATATCATCAAGTTCTGGTTTTCGGTCAGTCGTGAAGAGCAGCAGCGTCGTTTTAAAGAGCGTGAACTGCATCCACTCAAACGTTGGAAATTGAGCCCGATTGATTTGGCATCGCTGGAAAAATGGGATGAGTACACGGCTGCTAAAGAGACCATGTTTTTCCATACGGATCACTCCGAGTGTCCTTGGGTGGTCATCAAGTCGAACTGCAAAAAACGTGCGCGCCTCAATGCCATGCGCTACGTATTAAATGCCTTCGATTATGAAGGTAAAGATATTAATAACATTGGGGCAACTGATCCCTTGGTGGTAGGTCGTGCTGAGTTTTCTAACGGCTAAAGCCCCGTGGAGAGGTATTCTCGGCCCAAAGGTAGGCAGTGCAAGGCTAGCATCTAGTGCTACTGTTAACTTAGCACCCAACTAGCTTTGCCGCTGGTACTAGCAACACGCTAGGCAATGGTGCTTCTACCTTGATTGAGGATGCCCTGCCATGCTGACTTTGCGCTACCTCTCTTTCGCCCTACTGCTCAGCATTCTGAGCATGCTCCCCCTCACCACCCACGCCAACACCGCCACCTGGCAAGCCCTCCAAGAAGGTGGCTTGGTGATCTTAATGCGCCATGCGCTGGCGCCAGGAATCGGCGACCCACCAGCGTTCAAGCTTGAAGAGTGCGATACCCAGCGTAATTTATCGGCGGAGGGGCGTGTTCAGGCAGCGAGGGTAGGCCAGGCGTTTCGTGAGCGGGAAGTGCCCATTGACGCGGTATATTCGTCGCGCTGGTGCCGGGCGTTAGAGACCGCCGAGCAGCTAGCGTTGGGAGACGTTGAGCCAACGCCGTGGCTAGACTCTTTCTTTCGCAACCCGGGCGAGCGGGAAGCGCTAACCCAGGCCCTGCGCGACAATATTATGGCGTGGCAAGGGCCGGGCAATCTGATGCTGGTAACGCATCAGGTCAATATTACGGCACTTATTGGGGGCGTGGTGCGCTCGGGTGATATGGCCGTTGTACGCCCAGAGGGGCAGGTGCTGGACGTAGTGGGGTCGCTAAGTAGTAACGGGGAGTGAGGCTGGGTTTATAACAATTTACTTCAATGAAACACGGCAAATTATTCGCTCCTTATCCGCTGCGGTAGGTTTTACGCTGGGCAGTATTGATAAGGAGTAAATGATGCCACCAGACACTATCCCAACAGCACGTCGCGTGATCGCCCAGCATCCGGCCAAGCGCGATGATATCGGCGATTTAGTCACCCGGCGGCCACTGCCGGGGCCAGGGCTGGATCAGCTTGATCCGTTTCTGTTTCTTAACCACCACGGCCCACAGACGTACCCGGCCAATAATCGCGGGCTGCCGTTTGGCCCGCACCCGCACCGGGGCTTTGAGACGGTGACGTTTATTTTAGAAGGCTCGCTTGCCCACGCCGACAGCGCCCAGCACCAAAGCGTGATCAACGCGGGCGGCGTGCAGTGGATGACCGCGGGCAGCGGTATTGTGCATGCGGAAATTTCGCCGCCGGAGTTTTTACGCGACGGCGGCTTGCTGGAGATTTTACAGCTGTGGGTCAACCTGCCGTCGCGCCTGAAAATGAGTGAGCCGCGCTATGTGGGGCTGCAGCAAGCATCCATACCCGCTATCGCGCTGCCGGGCGGCGGGGAGCTAAACCTGATTGCCGGTGAGTGGCAGGGAAGCGCGGGCCCTATCGACACGCTGACGGGCGTGTTTATGTCGACACTAAGGCTGCCTGCCGGTAGCCACGAACAACTGCCCGTTGCGTCAGGTCGGCAGGTATTTCTCTATGTGGTAGATGGCGATGTGACGGTAGGCGGCGAGCCCGTTAAGTCCCACCACTTGATTGAAGTGGATCGCGACGGTGATCGCCTGGACATCGGCGCCAGCAGCAACGCGCGGCTGCTGTTTGGACACGGCGAGGTGATTGATGAGCCGGTTTATTCCCATGGCCCTTTCGTGATGAATACCCGCGAAGAAATCGTCCAGGCGGTTGAGGACTATCAGAACGGCAAATTTGGCGGGCTAACGCTCTGAAGACCGCTCTCCTACAGGGGCTCGCCGCGATAGTAATGCCACAGAAACAGCGAGCCTACGCTACGCCAGGGAGCCCAGTGCTCTACCAACTGGCGGGCTTGCTTGGGTGTGGGTTTGTTATCCATGCCCTTCAAGCGGCCCAGCGCAACTCGCAGGGCGAGGTCGTCGGCGGGGAAAATATCGGGGCGTTGCAGTGAGAACATCAGGTAGATCTCTGCACTCCAACGGCCAAAGCCGCGTAGCTCGGTAATGGCGGCAATGGCTTCGTTATCATTTAGCTGTTCAAGCCCATCAGCGCTAAAGGTGCCTGCCAACTCCGCTTCAGCAAGCCCCTTAGCGTACTCAATCTTACGCCATGAGAGCCCCGCCTCGCGCAGCGCTTGGCCCTCCACTTCCAGCACAGCCTTGGCGTGTAACTCCGGCAGTAATGTATTGACCCGGCCCATAATGGCGCGGGCCGCCTCGGTGGAGATCTGCTGGCTCACGATGGTCGAGAAGAAGGTGGCAAAGCCTGGGTCGCGCTGGCGCGGGTTGGGTGCGCCTACCAAGGGGTAGGCACGCGCAATGTCGGAGTCGGCACTGGCCAATGCCTGCATTGCGTGCTCGATGTTACGCGGGGTCATAACCGTCTCGCTTGATGAATAGAGAATCGTATCATCCTAGCAGTTGTGTCTTAGGTGCTGCCGCGCCGTGTCCAAGTGGATACCCCTTTGTCCGCTAACTTTTTTAAGCTTTGTGTATTTATACTTTCGTCTAATCCTGCGATTATTTAGCGCTAATCGAGATACCACCCGTGCGGTATCCCTAGGAGTTAAGTATGCAGGATTCGACAGCATCGTCGTCTCAAGGGCTGGCGCGTAATCCGCGGGTGGCTGAATTTGTGTTGGCGCTGGGTGGCTTTGGGATTGGCACCAGCGAGTTTGTCATTATGGGCTTGATGAATCGCGTAGCAGGGGACCTGGCGGTAACCGTACCCCAAGTAGGCTACGCGATCAGTAGTTACGCTTTAGGCGTAGTGGTTGGCGCGCCGCTGATTTCGTCGCTCGCCGCGCGAGCGCCAAGGCGAGCATTGCTCATTATACTGATGCTGGCGTTTGCGTTGGGCAATATAGCCAGTGCCATGGCGCCAGGGTTCTGGTCATTTGTGGGCCTGCGCTTTCTCGCAGGCCTGCCCCATGGCGCTTACTTTGGCATTGCTGCATTGGTCGCGGCGGGGGCCGTGCCAGTGGATCAACGGGCGAGGGCTATTTCCCGGGTGATGATGGGCTTAACGGTGGCGATTTTGATCGGCGCACCGCTAGGTACCTGGGCGGGCAACCAGTTTGGCTGGCAAATCGCTTTTGTTGGAGTTGGCGTTATTGCACTATTAACGGCCCTCCTGATACGCATTTATGTACCCGTTCAGCCGGTGGATGCCTTCGCAAGCCCGGTACGCGAACTATCCGCACTGTTAAAGCAGCGCGTATTGGTCGCGCTGGCGCTTGCCTGTATCGGCTGTGGCGGCATGTTTGCCATTTTTAGCTATGTAATGCCGACGTTGACGCAGCAGGCGGGAATGAGCGAAGCGCTAGGGCCGCTGGTGCTGGTGATTTTTGGGCTTGGCTCCATTGCCGGTAATTTAATCGGCGGGCGTATGGCAGATAAAAATCTGATGCGCGCTATTCCCGCTATTTTGTTGTGGTGTGGCGTGATCCAAGGGTTGTTTTATTTTGCCGCCAATAACGTTTGGACGGGGCTGCTGTTTGTCGGCTTGGTAGGCACTAGCATGGCGCTAGCGCCTTCGCTGCAAACCCGCCTAATGGATGTGGCGGAAGATGCTCAAACCATGGCGGCCTCGCTCAATCACGCGGCCTTTAACGGTGCTAATGCGTTGGGTGCATGGCTTGCAGGGCTTGCGATCAGCGCGGGGCTTAGTTGGTCAAGTACCGGTCTAGTTGGGGCGGGTTTGGCGTGCTGTGGCTTGCTGATGTTTGCTTGGGGGCGTTGGCTTGAAAAGCGCACGCATCAATGTGCTAAAAGCTTCTAACAGCACTTCAAATAAGTGTTTTCTTATGAATGATCAAGCTGACAAAAGGTGGCAAAAAGGGTGAATCGTTTCTAGGGTATAAGGGTGCAACTCATAAGGAGGTGACCCTATGCATACTCAAGTAATGAAGACTTCACGCGTACTAACCCTGAGTGCCATTGCCGCGTTAATGCTGGTGCTGGCTGGCTGCGGTTCAACCACTGGCGAACGTGCTGCCAGCGGTGCTGGAGTGGGTGCCGCTGTTGGCGCAGGTGCTGCTGCCGCCACCGGTGGAAGCGTTGGCCAGGGCGCGGTGATTGGTGGTGGCGTAGGTGCCGCGACCGGTGCTGCCACGGATGAAGACGATATCAGCCTGGATTAACGAGCAGGCCCCTTATCGGCAAAGCCGGAAGCCGCGCATGCCTAAATGAAAATGGTCGGCATGTGCGGCGTTGTAGTCTGGCCCCAGCACATTACCAAAGGTATCGCAGGCGCCATCCCGGGCTGCCCGTAAAAACTCACCAACGTCACCATCATCTTCCCAGTGATTAAGTAGTGTTACGCGCTGACCACTCTCGAACTGAAACCCCGTTACGTCCAACGCTTCAGCGGTGGCATGTTCGCTGCGCCTGCCTGACTCGCGACCATACACATTGCGGCAGGCGAAACTGCCCACATGATTCACCTGGGCCACTCGGCTACCCATAATCTCCTCTGCGGCGGGCTGAAGGGCGTGGCGTTCATACATCACCCAAGCCAGGGCCAGCGGGCAGGTAGCCACAAAGCTTTGGTTGAAACGCACGCTGCTGGACTGCATGCGTACCACGTTGCTGAGTGGGCAGCTGTCGGTGGGGGCGTAGTCGGCCAGAGGGGTATAGCGAAGTTCACTCTCGGGCACTGTATCTAGTGCGGCTAAGCAGGCTTGACGGTTATCGTTTAAGCGTTTGAGCTTAAGCTGAGTGATGGGCGTGATGGGGTCATCGACATAAAGCGGCGCCCAAGGTGCCCAATGGCGGGGAATCTCGATGACTCTCTTCTGTAGGGCTACCCCGAGGGCAATTAAGCATAAAATCATTATCGTACTACGCATGCTGATCTCCTTATCGCTCTGCGCGAAACCCTACAGCCCACGCCATGGGTGTGCGATACTGCACGTTACTTTATGCATGTTTGTGTAGGGCAAGTGCAGACAGTAGCAGCGCTGCCAATAATGACAAACCGTTGGCGCGGCTATTTTTATCGCCTGTTTTGCCAACAGCTTGAGCAACTTTTCACTCGCTTTTTGCTAACTAGGGAAGCGCTTCATGTCCCAGGGTACGCTTTTTATTGTGTCTGCCCCATCGGGTGCTGGCAAAACCAGCTTGGTTCGCGAGCTAATCGAAAGCCTTGATGGTATTCAAGTATCGGTGTCGCACACCACGCGCAATAAGCGCGAAGGGGAAGTGGACGGCGTCAACTACCACTTTATTCCTGTGGCCGATTTTGAAGCAAAGATCGCGGGTGGTGACTTTTTTGAGTATGCCAAGGTCTTTGATAATTACTACGGCACCTCGCGCCAAGCAGTACAAACGCTGCTAGATGCGGGGCAGGACGTTATTTTAGAGATTGACTGGCAGGGCGCCCAGCAGGTACGCCAACAGCTTTCCTCGGCGGTGTCGATTTTTATCCTGCCGCCATCGCGCAGTGAGTTGGAGCGCCGTCTTGCCAGCCGTGGCACCGATGAGCACGCGGTGATTGCCCGGCGTATGCGCGATGCGGTTAGCGAAATGTCGCACTTTGATGAGTATGACTACTTGGTCATTAACGACGACTTCACTACTGCGTTGCAAGAACTGCAGTCGCTGGTGATTAGCCGCCGCTTAACACGGGCCGCCATGCAGGAGCGTCATGCGCCACTGCTCGACGCGCTCTTGTCACAGGCGCCTAGCGTCGAGTAATCTATCAGGTTCTATTACCACTCTTTTTTTCGCTGGGTCGGCGACGTTGTCCAACAACGCCGGCCCGGCGTCGTCATTACAGGAAGGCCCCCATGGCTCGCGTAACCGTTGAAGATTGTCTGGAAAATGTTGAAAATCGCTTCAAGCTGGTGATGATTTCCACCCAGCGCGCGCGTCAGTTGGCCCGTGGTTCTCGGGATTCGCAGCTGCCCTGGGAAAATGATAAGCCCACTGTGATGGCGCTGCGTGAAATAGCCGCGGGTCTGGTTGACCATACGGTACTGGATGAGCCGGTAGAAGCCCCGGTGCGTACGCGTCCTGCAATGACGCCTCATATCGACGACTAAGGTTAAGAACCGAACGACTAGGGCTACGAACCGATTAGGGGCGCGGTAAATGTTCACCATTGATGACCTGGCCGACCGACTTGGCGGCTATTTACCACCGGATGAGATCCAGCAGGTCAAGCGCGCCTTCTACTACGCTGAGCAGGCCCACGATGGCCAGCGTCGCCGCTCTGGCGAGCCTTACGTTACCCACCCGCTAGCGGTGGCCAACATTCTTGCCAACATGCACATGGACCATCAAAGCTTGATGGCCGCTATGCTGCATGATGTCATTGAAGACACCGGCGTCTCGAAAAAAGCCTTGGTGGCGCAGTTTGGTAAACCGGTTGCTGAGCTGGTGGACGGTGTATCCAAGCTGACCCAGATCACCTTCGAAGACAAAGCCGTCGCCCAGGCGGAAAACTTTCAGAAGATGGTGTTGGCGATGTCGCGAGATATTCGCGTCATTATCGTCAAGCTCGCCGACCGGCTGCACAATATGCGCACCCTGGGCGCGCTACGTCCCGATAAAAAGCGCCGTATAGCCCGGGAAACGCTGGAAATTTATGCGCGTATTGCCGGGCGTCTGGGCATCAATACCATCCGTATTGAGCTAGAAGACCTCTCCTTTCAGGCCATTCACCCCATGCGCGCCGAGCGTATTAAGCGTGCCGTGGCCAGCGCCCGCGGTAATCGCCGCAGCGCCATGCGGGAAATTCAGTCGTCGCTGCAGCAGAGTCTAGATGACGAAGCGCTGCCGGGAACGGTGGTTGGTCGCCAGAAGCATTTGCTGTCGATTTATAAAAAAATGCGCGACCAGCGCAAACCCTTCGCAGAAATCATGGACGTGTTCGGTTTTCGCATCATTACCGAGGACGTAGCCAGCTGCTATCGAATTTTAGGGGTGGTGCATAACCTGTATAAGCCGGTGCCGGGGCGATTTAAAGATTACATCGCGATACCCAAAGCAAACGGCTACCAAAGCCTGCACACCACGCTATTTGGCCAGCGAGGCATGCCGATTGAGGTGCAGATCCGCACCCGTGAAATGGAAGCCATGGCTAATAACGGTATTGCCGCCCACTGGCTTTATAAAGCAGGGCAAACCGATCACCCGATTGCCGAAGGTAGTCATGCCCGCGCCCGCGCCTGGGTAAAAGGGCTGCTAGAGATGCAGCGCCACGCAGGGGACTCGTTAGAATTTATTGAACACGTTAAAAATGACTTGTTCCCCGACGATATCTACGTATTTACCCCCAAAGGCGACATCATGGAGCTGCCCCAGGGCGCCACGGTGATCGACTTTGCGTACAGCGTGCACACCGATATTGGCAATAACTGTATTGCCTGTCGTATCGACCGTCATCTAGCGCCACTGTCCACCCGGCTTGAAAGCGGCCAAACCCTGGAAATCATCACAGCCCCTGGGGCTAAGCCCAACCTGGCGTGGCTGAATTTTGTAACCACGGCGAAAGCCCGCTCGGCCATTCGTCACGCGCTTAAGCATCAGCAGCAGGCTGAGGCCATTATGCTGGGTCGCCGGCTGTTGAATAAGGCGCTGACACCCTTTGAAACCAGCCTGGAAGAGCTGGATGAAAACGTGTTTAGCCAGGCGTTTAGCGAGTTAGATGTTCCCTCATTGGATTCGCTGCTGGAGTCGCTGGGGCTGGGTAACCGGATGGCCCACGTGGTGGCGCGGCGGTTAGTGGATGTCGCCCACGGCGACCGCTGTGACCAAACGCTTACCGAGGGGAACGATAAAGCCGTCGTGATTAGCGGCAGTGAAGGGATGGTGATTAATTTTGCCCGCTGCTGCCACCCGTTGCCCGGTGATCCGGTGGTGGGCCATCTTTCGGTAGGCAAAGGACTGGTGGTGCATCGCAGTGAGTGCCGTAACCTTACTGACCTGAAAAACGACCCCGAAAAGCTGTTTGCCCTTGAGTGGTCGGAAACGATCGAAGATGACTTCCCCGTTGCGCTGCGCATTGAAATTGAAAGCCGTCGCGGGCTGGTGGCTGAACTGGCCGGGCTAGTGACCGATGCTGACGCTAATATTGAGCGCATCGGCATTGAGGAGCGTGACGCACGCCTCTCCACCATTAATTTAACCCTATCGGTGAAAGGGCGTGTCCACCTCGCCCGTATTATCAAGCGTATCCGCAACTTGCCCAACGTCGGCAAAATTACCCGAATGGCGAATTAATAGCCCGTATCAGTGAGCCGCCGGCTAAACGCTGGCAGCGCTGGTGATGGGTAAAATAATCATGTTTACACCATTAAGGAGCACGAGCACCTATGAGCAATAAAGCCGTTATAAACACTGAGAAAGCACCCGCTGCCATTGGCCCCTATTCACAGGCGATTAAAGCAGGTAATACGGTGTATATGTCGGGGCAGATCCCGCTCAACCCAGAGACAATGGAAATCGTCTCTGAGGATTTCGAAGCCCAGGCACGCCAGGTATTCACTAACCTGCAAGCGGTATGTGAAGAAGCCGCAGGATCGCTTGGCGATATCGTTAAGCTCAACCTCTATTTGGTGGATTTAGATAACTTCGCCATTGTTAACAAGGTTATGGAAGAGTTTTTCTCCCAGCCGTTCCCCGCCCGCGCAGCGGTAGGTGTGAAGGCGCTGCCCAAGGGTAGCCAAGTTGAAGCCGAAGCCGTGATGGTGATTGGCGACTAAACACCGGTTAAACGCGAACACCCATAAAAAGAGCGGCCCCTTCGAGGGCCGCTCTTTTAGTGTTTTACTCAAAATAGCTAGCCAGCGGCTAGATTTTTTGCGGTGTTAAGAAGCCGCCCTCTTTAAGCACTTGGGCGTAGCCCTCTTTGTAGCTTGGGTAGCGGAAGTTATAACCGGTTTCACGGATTCGGCTATTATCGCAGCGCTTACTGGCCCGGCGACGCAGCGGTGATTGCATGGTCTCAGTGGACGCCACTTTTAGCTGTGTGGCTAACCACGCCATTACGTTGTGCATGGTAACCGGTTCACAGTCGCTACCTAGGTAAAGGTCGGAAAGGGGCTGGCCCTTTTCTTGGCACCGAATTAAATGTGCCAAAATGCCGGTGCAGTCGTCTCGGTGAATACGGTTGGAGTAGATGACTGGCGTTACGGCAGCAATGCGGCCTTCTGCCACCTGATGAATTAGCCGGTCACGGCCTGGGCCGTAAATGCCGGAAAAGCGCACGACGGTGCCGGGTAGCGAATGGTTGAGCAGCGCCTGCTCCGCTTCGCACATCAGGTTGCCTGAGAAACTGGTCGACTCGGTGGGGCTTGCCTCGTTTACAACCTCGCCCTCCTGCTGGCCATAGACGCTGGTCGATGAGACGAAGAAAATGCGCTTTGGCGGCTTTTTGTGCTGCTCCAGCACACCTAATACGCGCTTAAGGCCATCGGGGTAAGCACTTTGATAGGCGCTCTCTTCAAAGCGGTCGGCGCTCACGGTGTAAACAACGTAGTCGGCTTGAGGCAGTGCTGAGGCATCAGCGCCTTCAAGGTTATTGAGATCCAGCGCTAGCGGCTCAATGCCGCTACCCTGTAATGCATCAGCGTGGCGGCGTATACCAATGACACGATGCCCCTCGCTGAGCAGCTCGCGACCTAAGGTAATACCGATATCGCCACAGCCGACAATCAATACAGTTAGCTTCACCTGGCTCACTCCTCTTGATAAATATTCCCTATCAGATACAAAGTCTCTATGAGATGTGACATCGTCAATAAGACTTGCTTGTCCTTGCCATCCCGTTAACCGTCACGATTATTAGTCACAAGCTACTAATTAGTCACAAGCAGCAACGAGAGGATGCCCACTGGCACCGTTATGACTTTAACAGAACTTCGCTATATCGTAACCCTTGCCCAAGAGCGCCATTTTGGGCGGGCGGCAGAACGCTGCCATGTTTCCCAGCCCACGCTCTCGGTGGCAGTAAAGAAATTGGAAGAGGAGCTTGATAGCCCGCTTTTCGAGCGCTCTAAATCTACCGTGCAGGTCACCCCGCTGGGTGAGAAAATTGTTGCCCAGGCGCAGCGGGTGTTAGAGCAGAGCAGCCTGATTTATGAAATGGCCAGCGCGGGGAAAGATCAGCTAGCCAATCCACTGCGTATTGGCGCTATTTACACAATTGGCCCCTATTTATTTCCTCATTTAATTCCTGCGCTGGCCAACGCCGCACCGCAAATGTCGCTATATATTGAAGAGGGTATGACCGGCTCGCTACGCGCCAAGCTGCGTAGCGGTGAACTCGATGTGATTATTGTGGCGCTGCCGTTTACCGAAACGGATGTGGTCACCAAGCCAATTTACGACGAGCATTTTGAAGTGCTGATGCCTGCCAATCACCGCTGGGTGGAGCGTGAGGTGATTAATAAAGAGGACCTGCTGGAAGAGCGGCTATTACTGTTGGGCGAAGGTCACTGCTTCCGTGATCAGATTTTAGAGGCCTGCCCGGCGATCACCCAAAAACTCAACAGCCCCAATAACACGCTCATTGCGGAAGGTGGTTCGCTGGAAACTATTCGTCATATGGTGGCTTCAAAGTTGGGCATTACGGTGTTGCCGCAGTCTGCGTTGGGCACCGAGCAGTACGAAAACGCCATGCTGGTTAGTCGGCCCTTTGCCGACCCAGCGCCCTCGCGCACGGTCGCCATCGCCTGGCGGGCCAGCTTCCCTCGGCCTAAAGCGATTGATGCTTTGGCCCAGGCGATTAGCCAGTGTAAGCAGCCTGCCAAGATGGTTAAAGCCTCCTCATGAGTGAACTCACGTCACCGGTCACCGCGCTCAAAGGGGTAGGCGAGGCGCTAGCAATTAAACTGGCGCGCCTGGGGGTTGAGCGCATTAGCGATCTGCTTTTTCACCTGCCGTTGCGCTATCAGGACCGCACGCGGCTTACGCCCATCGGGCTGCTGCGGGCGGGTCAAGAAGCCGTGGTTGAAGGTGAAGTGACCGCCAGTGACGTGGTGAAGGGGCGCAGACGCAGCCTGCTGGTTCGCCTGCGCGATGGTAGCGGTATTTTGAGCCTGCGGTTTTTCCACTTCTCCCCCGCCCAACAGCAACAGCTGCGCCCTGGGGTAACGGTGCGCGCCTTTGGAGAAGCACGCGCCGGGGCCACGGGCCTGGAGATTTATCACCCTGAGTATCGGCTAAGCGGCAGCGAAACGCCGGTTGAGGAGTACTACACGCCGATTTACCCCACCACCGAAGGGCTTCACCAAACCCGTCTGCGTGCACTTACTCAGCAGGCGTTGGGAATGTTGACGCAAACGCCAGCGGCGCTGCCGGAGGTGATACCTGATGCCCTGCTTCAGCGGTTTAACCTGCCGGGGCTGCACGCTAGCCTACAGCTGCTGCATCAGCCGCCGCCGGATGTGGATTTAGAGTCGCTCACACATGGGCACCACCCCGCCACCCGCAGGCTCGCGTTGGAAGAGCTACTGGCCCACCAGCTTAGCCTGCGGGAAGTACGCTTGCGCATTCAGGCCGACGGCGCGCCGGCGCTGCCTTCGGGGCGTGGTCTGCAAACCCGCTTCTTAGCTCAGCTGCCATTTGCGCTGACCGGTGCCCAGCAGCGCGTACTGGAAGAGATCGCCCTGGACCTTGCTCGCCCCGCCCCAATGCTGCGGCTGGTGCAGGGCGATGTGGGGTCTGGGAAAACGGTGGTAGCGGCAATGGCTGCGCTCTCGGCGCTGGCGGGCAACTGTCAGGCGGCGATGATGGCACCCACGGAGATCCTCGCCGAGCAGCACTACCGTGCCTTCAAGGCGTGGTTTGAACCGCTAGGCATTGAGGTGGCGTGGCTGGCGGGCAAACTTAAAGGCAAAGCGCGGCTAGATGCCAAAGCGGCCATTGCCGATGGCCGGGCGCGCATGGTGGTAGGCACCCATGCGCTGTTCCAGGCCGATGTGCATTTTCAGTGCCTGGGGCTGGCGATTATTGACGAGCAGCACCGCTTTGGGGTTCACCAGCGCCTAGCGCTGCGGGAAAAAGGTGAAGCCGGTGGATTGACGCCCCACCAGCTCATCATGACCGCCACCCCCATCCCCCGTACCTTGGCCATGAGCGCCTATGCGGATCTAGATGTCTCTGTGATTGACGAGCTACCGCCGGGGCGCACACCGGTGAAAACCGTGGTGGTGTCGGATGAGCGCCGCCCCGAAGTGGTGGAGCGCATTCGCAACGCCTGTAGCGATGGCCGCCAAGCCTACTGGGTATGCACGCTGATAGAAGAGTCAGAAGTGCTGCAGTGCCAGGCCGCTGAAGTTACCCGAGAGGAACTAACCCACGCGTTACCAGCACTCTCGATTGGCTTGATCCATGGGCGCATGAAGGCCAGCGAGAAAGTCGCGGTGATGGAGGCCTTCAAAACCGGCGAGTTAGATTTATTGGTGGCCACCACGGTGATTGAGGTGGGGGTGGATGTGCCTAATGCCAGCCTGATGATTATCGAAAACCCTGAACGCCTAGGGCTTTCACAGCTTCACCAACTGCGTGGCCGGGTAGGGCGTGGCAGCACTGAAAGCTTCTGTGTGCTGCTTTATCACCCGCCGCTCTCGAAAAGCTCCCGTGAGCGCTTGGGCGTGATGCGTGAAACTACCGACGGCTTCCGCATCGCTGAGAAAGACCTGGAGATCCGCGGGCCAGGGGAAGTGCTGGGTACCCGCCAAACCGGCCTTGCCCAAATGAAAATTGCCGACCTTGAGCGCGACGCTGATCTATTGGAGCGTGTGACTGCCCTTGCCCAAACGCTACAGGGCAACGCCGAGATCACCGCCGTGCTGGTACGCCGCTGGTTAGGTGAAGCCGCTGGCCGCTACGGGCAGGTGTAGCAAGCGTGTTGTCAGGCTGCGGTGGGCGTTGGTTCCACCTCTTGCGTGCGGGCTAAACGGCTGGCGGCATCGCCTAGAGGAGCGAGTTGTTGGGTGATCAGGCGTAGCTGGCTCTGAATAGGTCGGTAGAGCGTCACGGCGCTCTCTTCATCGGGGGTGGGCTGCTCTTCCATTTGTGCGAGTAGCTCGCGGGCGTGCTCATCCAGGGGGGCGATGGGCAAGCGTTTATGCAACTGCTCCGCCAGCTGTTCTAACAGGGCGCTGATGCGCTTAGCAAGGGGAACTAGCGCGGCATCGTCTTCGTCTTCTGCCAGCCGATGACGATGGGCTCCCAGTGCTGAGAGATGGCTTAACAGCGTATTGGACAGCACCAAAAAACGCAGCCCGTTATCGGCATCCTGCTTTCGGTAGTGGCCCGGCTCGTGGAGCATATTGGTCAGCAGCGTTGAGAGGGCCGCATCGGCATTGTGGGCATTACGGCGCGCTAGCCGGTAGGCTAAATCGTCCTGTTTGCCCTCTTCATACTGATGAACAATTTCGTCTAGATAGCGGCGGTGATTGGTCAGCACGTTGGCGGCTTCCCGGTAGAGCCTGCGGCCCTGCCAGTCGGGTAGAATAAAAAACACCGCGAGTCCCGCGATTAACGAACCAATTAACGTATCAAACAGGCGCGGCCAGATTAAATCAAAGCCGTCACCCACCTGGTTAAAGCTGCACAGTATCAGCAGGGTGATGGATGCCGTAGCAATGACGTAGTGTTTTTCACGGTTAGCGAAAAATGAGACGCCCGCGGCCACCGCAATCATGCTCTGTACCAAGGGTTGTGGAAATAGGCTAATTGACACCCATCCCGCGATTAACCCGAGTACCGTGCCGACGATGCGCTGGGAAAGAAAGCGCCGCGTGGTGGCGAAGTTAGGGCGGCAGACAAATAGCGTGGTCAGCAAAATCCAGAAGCCCTGCTCTGGGTCTAGCCACTGCAGCAGCCCGTAACCAACCACCAGCGCGGTGGTTAAGCGTATCGCATGACGAAAGGTGGGTGACCCCAGCGTAACGTTCAGCCGTACCCGGCGCCAGGCTTCCAGTAAGCTGGAAGGCGAACGGTCAAAGAGCGCGCTGTCCCGGCGCGGGTCATCGCTATCGGGGTTGTGGGCACTGGCAATCTGCGCCTCTAACGTTGCAAGATTATCGGCCAAGGCGTTGAGGGGGTGCATCAACGGCCGCCACTCCGGCTTGCCGCGCTCGCTCAGATTATCGATAGAGGCGCGCAGGTCCGCCAGCGCCTGCTCACTTAGCTGGTGGTCGAAGGGGCGATTAAGCAGCAGTGATTTAGCCAACTGACGGCAGGCACGGCCCTGCTGGTCGAGTAGCCGCTGGCAGCGGAACAGCACGTCGTGGTGGAAAAACGCTTCGGTGAGCGCGCCGTAGGGGTAGTGGGTCGAACTTGCCCGCTCGTGGATGTCCTGGGCGATAAAGTATATCCGCAGGTAGCGGTTAAGCTTGCGACTCCCGCGCTGGCCTTCTAGGCGGCGGAAAATCATCTCTTTCGCTTGGTTAAGGGCATCGACCACAAGGCCATTTTGCCGCGCCAGCGCCACCCGGCGGGCCTCTATATCCACGCCGCGCACGGGTTCAAACAGCGCAGATTTGAGAATTAAAAACTCGCCCAGAGTTTTATATACCCTGGCCATGCTCTGCTTGACCGGCTGGCGGGAGAACAGCGCGCACCATACAACGGAAATAACCCCGTACCACGCTGCCCCGGCCAATAGCAGCAGTTGGCGAGCGGCGACGTCTTCATCCACGCCGCCGTGCTGTTCAATATTGATCATCGAGTAAATCGATAGAATCAGCGTGCCCGAGGCAATAGTGGCGTAACGCTGGCCGATGGCGCCCAGCATAATCAACGTGAAGGTAGAGAGCGCCAACCCAAGGGCAAACAGCCACGGCCACGGGAATAACCACTGCACCACAAACGACGCCGAGGCAAAGCATAACAGGGTGACTGCCAACGCTTGTAGGCGCCCCTGCCAGCTGTCATCGGTTTCTGAAAGCGCGCTTGCGATAATGCCTAAAAACAGCGGGATCACCAGTGCCACGTCTCCCGCTACCCCGCTAAACAGCAGCGCCCCGCTGAAGGCGATAAACACCCGCAGGCTATAGGCGAACTTATCCAGTGTCCAAAGGCGCCGTAGGGGCAGTGAAAGCGGCATAGGGGCTCTTGTAGGCAGAGGTTGTTAGACTTTAGTTTATATGCTGCGTTGCCGCATGGCTAGAGAGACGCTGTTGTGGCCTATCAACGAAAAGCCCCGCAGTGCGATGGGCTGCGGGGCAATAGGCGGCAAGCAATAGAGCCACTAGCGTTACAAATACTTCAACAGCTTTTGCAGCTTGTTCATATCGGCGGAGTCGCCGACGAGGCGCACCTCGCCGTTTACCATGCCGTCTAGAAATGCCTGCTGGGTAGGCTTCTTGAGGATGCGTAGCGCGGCATCTTGGTCGCGAAAACGTAGCTCAAGGTCAAGGTCAACGGGCAAGCCTTTGCCCGTGGTTACCCCTTTGGGCGTCATCCGGTAGTAGCGGGCAATGCTTAAGTCTTCCGTGGCAATCCCCCAGTCCAGTCCGCGCATGCGTTCCAGCTGCTCTTTAAAGCGCGGCTTGCGGCGTAGGGCACGCTTGAGCATAAAACTCAGCAGCCACAGCGTAAGCGTTAGCTTCATTAGGAAACGGCGTCCTTGAGCGCTTTGCCTGGCTTAAAGGCAACGTTTTTGCTGGCGGGAATTTGTAGCGGGGCGCCAGTTTGCGGATTCTTGCCGGTACGTGCGGCACGTTCGCGAACGGTAAAAGTACCAAAACCAATCAGGGCGACGTCTTCGCCTTTGGCGACGCTGTTCGTGATCTCATCCAGGATGACGTTGAGGACTTGGCCCGCTTTGTCTTTGGAAAGGTCGGCACCTTCAGCAATAGCAGCGGCGAGTTCAGGTTTGCGCATAGAGGAAACTCCCTTGTAACAGAATCAAGCGTACGCTTGTGATGTGTAAGAAACAGTGTTGTTTAAAGCATTACCCGGCTGGTCCAGCTTCTTAGACTAGTCGTGAATGCGGCGAAAATCAGCCTAGCAGCGCAGGGGCTGCTCTGGAAAGCTCCACTTTCCTTCTCACGCAGCCGCCTGTCAACGCAAAACCAATCAAACGACCGTCTTTATCTTCCGCCAACGCCGCCATTTCTCCCCCTTCCCCTTCGATGCGCCACTGTGTGGGCGTGGTTAACGGCGGGTAGGCCACCACGGGGAGTAGCGGTGTTTTTACGATGACCGGCCATGCGCCAAAGGCGACGCGGGTGGGCGTGCCGGTTAGGGTAGCCGCCAATGCTTTAATACTGGCCTGAAGCGGCTGTACGTACATGGCGTTAACACCTTCCACACAGGCCACATCGCCCAAGGCGTAAATGTTAGGTTCAGACGTGCGCAAGTAGCGGTCCACCTGTATACCGTTAGAGGCCACCGCTAGCCCAGCGGCGTTTGCTAGCGCGGTGCGTGGGGTAAGCCCTGTCGCCATTAACACCTTATCGGCTTGAAAAGACTCGCCGTTATCAAGCTGGATGTCTATTGCGTGGTCATTAACGGAGTCGGTTATTGCGGTAATGGCGTGGCCTAGGCGGAGTGTTATGCCCGCCGTTTCAAAGGCTGTGGCTAGCGCGCGGCCTAGCGGTTCGGGCAGTAGGCGCGCTAGCGGCGTGTTTTCGGGGGCCAATAGGCTGACGTGGTGGCCGCCAGCAATCAGGTCGTTAGCAAACTCGCAGCCCACCAGCCCGGCACCAATCACCGCGACCCGCGTGGGGCCTTGTGTTAGTGCGGTATGAAAACGGCGGTAATCATCTAAGTCGTTCACGTTGAAGCAGCGGCTGCTAAGGCTCTCAGACACGCTGAAGGGCGCGCGTGGGGCCGCGCCCGTCGCTAAAACTAAGTCATCATAGTAAAGCTCTCGGGCGTCACTCAACCGCACCTTTTGGTTATCCACATCCAGTTGGACAACCTGGGTATGGGTAACTAGCGTTGCGTTAAGCTCTTCTGCTATGTCGGCAGCGCTGCGCTGGGCCAGCTTTTCGGGGCCAATGCGTTTGGCAAAGCCGGTGGAAAGCAGCGGTTTACTGTATTCGTCGCCGCTGTCAGCACTCAACAGAGCGATGGTACGGGTATCGCCTTGGCGGCGCAGGGCGCGGGCAAGCCCAATACCTGCCATGCCGGTGCCAATAATCACCAGCGCTGCGTGGGTGGCGTCGGCGCGTTGTTCAATCGGTGGGGGCATGCAGTCACCAAAAGTCGGTGGAACAAAAGCCTGTCAGAGCACCATGTTACACTACCGCTCACTTTTTTGACTGCCTTGGAGAACCCGGTGACGGCCCCAATTTTCCGGCAAGCCCAGCCTTTTATGCATTGGCTACCCGTTAATGCGCTGCGCCCTGCGATGAGCGCACCCTGGCGGCAATGGGTGGCTTCTACCGATTCGTTAACGGCGCGGCTAACCGCGGCGGCAGGCGATAAACCGTTTCGGGTGCGCTTATTACGCCAGACAATTGGCTTGCCTCAGCGGGATGAGGCGCTGGCCTTGGGTATTGAGCCGCGCCGCTATGCGTGGCTGCGGGAAGTAGCGCTCTGTGTGGACGATACGCCTTGGGTGGTGGCCCGCTCGGTAGCGCCGCTGACCCAGCTGCAGGGGAAAGGGTTAGAGGGGCTCGGCGAACGCTCTTTGGGCAGCTGGCTGTTTCGCCAGCCTGATTTAGTGCGTGGCCCCCTTTACGCTACCAAGCATTGGCCCTGTTTTGCCCACCGGCTATGTGCGCCAAATGTGTCTGGCGTATGGGGGCGGCGCTCAGTTTTTCAGCACAGCGGGCTTTCGCTGCTGGTTCAAGAGTACTTTTTATCCACCATGGCGGATGATCTTGGCCTGCCTTCGCGCTAGGCTAACACTGCATCTTTATTCGTGAGGTAAGCATGGATCGTTCTCTGTTGCGGCCAACGGGGTGGGCTCGGGTGGCGGATTTTTTACAACTGATGCGCCTGGATAGGCCCATTGGTACCTGGCTTTTGATGTGGCCAACCCTATGGGCGCTGTGGATTGCGGCAGAGGGAGTACCTGGGCGAAATGTATTGCTGATCTTTATTGCCGGTGTTTATGTAATGCGCGCGGCGGGCTGTGTGGTAAACGATTATGCGGACCGCCACTTTGATGGCCATGTGAAACGCACCAAGCATCGGCCGCTTGCCACTGGGCGTATCAGCGAAACCGAAGCGCAGCTGCTGTTTGTTGGGCTAGTAGCGATTGCGTTTATTCTGGTGCTGCTTACCAACTGGTTTACGGTTTTACTCTCTATTGGGGGCTTGGTACTGGCGTTTATTTACCCCTTTATGAAGCGCTACACCCACTTTCCCCAAGTGGTGCTAGGAGCGGCTTTCTCTTGGGCGATACCGATGGCGTTTGGTGCCGTGCTGGGGAGCGTGCCCCTTGAAGCATGGCTGCTGTTTTTCGCCAACGTATTGTGGACCGTGGCCTACGATACCCAGTACGCCATGGTTGATCGCGACGATGACTTAAAAATCGGTATTAAATCAACGGCGGTGCTGTTCGGAGATGCTGATCGATTAATCATTGGCCTGCTACAGCTTGCTACGCTGGCGCTATTAACCTGGGTAGGGCTACGAGTAGCGTTAGGCGGTTTTTTCTGGCTAGGGCTAATAGCGATGGCAGCGACGTTTGTCCATCAGCAGCGGTTGATAGCGCACCGTGAGCGTGATGGCTGCTTCCGGGCGTTTTTGAATAATTACTGGTCGGGCCTGCTTATTTTTGCCGGTATTGCTCTGAGCTGGTGGCCAATCACTGGCTAAATACGCTGAGTGTCATAAAATTGTCACTAAGCCATGGTGTTATCGTCACAGATATTTCATTGAACTGTTTTTCTATGAGCTAGTTTCATTGCACACCGTGAGGCCCAGGAATGACCGCCAAGACCGTTTTGATTGTCGATGATGAGGCGCCGATTCGCGAAATGATCGCAGTGGCGCTGGAAATGGCTGACTATCACGTGCTTGAAGCGGATAACGCCCAAGATGCTCATGCGATGGTTGTCGACCATCAGCCTGATTTGCTGCTACTGGATTGGATGATGCCCGGCACCAGCGGTATTGAGCTTGCAAGGCGCCTAAAACGCGAAGAGTCTACCGCTGAAATACCCATTATTATGCTTACTGCTAAGGGCGAAGAGGATAATAAGATTCAAGGTCTTGAAGCGGGTGCCGACGATTACATCACTAAGCCATTTTCGCCCCGTGAGCTGGTCGCGCGCTTGAAAGCCGTGCTAAGGCGTACCACTCCCCGGGGTGTGGAAGACCCCATTGAGATTAATGGCCTAATGCTCGACCCGGTAAGCCATCGGGTAAGCGCCCATGGTGAACCGCTGGAAATGGGCCCCACCGAATACCGCCTGCTGCAGTTTTTTATGACCCACCAAGAGCGCGCCTATACCCGCAGCCAGCTGCTTGACCAGGTATGGGGTGGCAACGTCTACGTTGAAGAGCGCACTGTTGATGTACATATCCGTCGTTTACGTAAAGCCCTGGGCGAAGCCCACCAAAACCTTATCCAAACGGTGCGAGGCACGGGGTACCGCTTCTCCGCTCGGGTGTAAAACGTGCGTCTTTGGAGCCGTGAACTGTGGCGAGTTGCCTGGCTGGCGACCTTAGGGGTCTTGCTGGGCTGGGCGCTAGGCGCGCCTGGGTTAGGGTTGGCCGCAGGGCTTGCGGTGTGCTTGTTTTACCATTTGCGTCAACTGCTGGCGCTTTTTCAATGGCTAACGCTGCATCCCCAGGATGAACCGCCTTCGGCGCGGGGCATGTGGGGCGAGCTATTTGATCGGCTCTACCGTTACCAAAAGAGCCAGCGCATTACCCAAACCCGCTTGCGGGCTACCCTCGGGCGTATTCAAGAGTCATCGGAAGCCATGCGCGACAGCGTAGTCATGTTAGACCGCCACGGTGACCTTGAGTGGTGGAACAGTGCCGCCACTGAGATGCTGGGCCTACAAACCGCCCATGACCGCGGGCAGCATATTACGAATCTGCTGCGTGACCCGCGTTTCATCAGCTACTTCAATGCCAACCAGTATAGCGAACCGTTAACGCTAACCTCGCCAATTGATGAACGCCAAATTCTGCAGTATCAGATTACCCTCTATGGAGACGATGAACGTCTCGTCATGGCGCGGGATATTACCCGGCTGCATCGTCTTGAGCAGATGCGTCGTGACTTTGTCGCGAATGTCTCCCATGAGCTGCGCACACCGCTAACGGTGCTTTCCGGCTATTTGGAGACCTACAGCGACTTAAGCGACCAGCTGCCGCCACGCTTAGGCCGGGGAATTGGTCAGATGGAGGAACAAACCAAGCGCATGCAGAGCTTGGTGAATGACCTGCTACTGCTTTCGCGGTTGGAAATTGACCAAGGTGGAAAAGACCACCAACCACTGGCCGTTGGGCCGTTACTTGAGAGCATTCGCCAGGATGCCCTGGCGCTCTCCGGTCAGCAGAAAGGCGGTCAAGTGCCGAGTAGCCAGCTACATAGCATCCACGTAAGTGTTGAGAGCGAGGCCCAGCTAGTGGGCAGCGAGCAGGAAATCCGCAGCGCTATTTCTAATCTTGCTTTTAACGCGGTGCGCTACACCCCTGCAGGCAGCCAAATAACCCTGCGTTGGGCCAACCTGGAGAACGGTAGCGCTTACATCTCGGTGGAGGATAACGGCGAGGGGATCGATCCGGTGCATATCCCCCGGCTGACCGAACGCTTCTACCGAGTTGATAAAGGGCGCAGCACCGCCACTGGGGGCACAGGCCTGGGATTAGCCATTGTTAAGCATGTATTGCTGCGCCACGATGCTCAGCTACAGATAGTCTCCCGCCCTGGCGAAGGCGCGCAGTTTCGCTGCGTATTTCCTGCCACACGGGCCTTGGTGGCTAATACCGTCTTTTAAAAAAACCACGCTGCGTTTTCAAACTCTGCATTCAACCACTGAATGCAACGGCGGTGCTGGTCAAACAATTCCTGTCACAAAGAAGCACGCGTTCCCTAAAAAAAGACAACGCTTGTACAAGTGTGCCAGATTGTCTGTTAAGAATGGTCAAACTCTGCGCATGTGTCATTTTTAGCCACTTTTTCAGCTTTGACAGCGCTTTTAGAGTGGCTATAAATAATCGACTAATATTTATAGATATTTGTATTTAAATGGTTTTATATAATTTTTTGGCAGGATGGCACAAGCAGTGCAACTACCCAGACAAGGAAGATAACCGCTGGAACTGGCAAGCCTATATGGCACTCTTCCTTAAAATTAGCGGTATCACAGCGATCGAGGAGACGGAATATGATATCCAAGGAACTACTCAAGAAAGCTGGTATTTTAGGTGTATCTTTTGGCTTGATGGCTAGCCCACTAGCATTTGCTGACACCACCGACCATTCATCAATTGATCAAAACCAAGATATTACGACTGATGATGAGCCTCAGGATAGCCATGCACAAGGTACAGGTGCTGGAAACTATGACAGTGACGATCTGACTACCGACCACGGTACACAGGGTCCAGATGCCGTCGACGATCCTGAATCAACTGACATGCACGGTGATAATGACGACGAATACACCCCAGAAGAGATTAATGAAGAAAACCGTGCGTCGTAATTGATATTGTAGATAACATTAGTTTACAAGGTTGAAAATAACTCTTACGCTTAGGAGTGAGCACATAAGGGGCAAGGATGTCCCACTGCAAGGATGCTCACCGATTCAAGGAGTGAATCTAGCGACGAACAATACGTTAGTCAGGGTAAATTCCATGGTTGGAGTCCCGCAAAAGGATAGGAAGCTAACGTTAGGTATCGCCCATATTAAGAGTTATCAAGACCCCGCCCTGGCGGGGTCTCGTTTTTTGTGGACGGTCGAAAAGTGTGTTCATTCCACCGTGACCACACCACGGTAGTGGTGATCCCACATCAAAACAGCGCCTGCCACCGCACCAGGAATTAAGAATAAATTTGCCAGCGGAATCCAGGTAACAACGGTCACCAGCCCTCCGTAAGTTAGGCTTTGCCACCAGCGCCGTGAGAGTCGTTGGCGCATATCCCGAAACGTTATTTTATTGTTATCCATTGGGTAGTCTAAGTAGGTGATGGCCATTATCCAGGCAGAAAACAGTGCCCACAAAATAGGCGCCAGCAGGTTAAGCCCTGGAATCCAGCTAAACACCAACAGTGCTGCCGCGCGAGGCAGGATGTAGCCTAGTTTCACCAGCTCACGCCCCACTGCATCAATCGCCGTTTTCGCCAGCCCGCGGTCGTCTAACGGTTCGCGGCCAGTGGCTTGGCGCTCTACTTTGGCGGCTAAAAAACCGTAGAAAGGCGCGGCGATCAGGTGGGTGACTAACGTAAAGGTGAAAAACACGGCCAGTAGTAGGCTGACGAAAAAAAGAGGCCAAATTAACCAGGATAGCCACTCAAGCCAACTCGGCACCATTGCCATTGCGCTGTCTAGCCAGCCAGAAAAGCGGTTAACCACCAAGCGGAGCATGCTGGCATAAACCACAAGGTTTACCAGGAGGGGAAGGAAGACATAGCGCCGCAGGCCTTTTCGATACACCAGCCGAGTGCCTCGGCTTAGCGCGGTAAATGCATCCAATGTGCGAACTCCTTATCAATACGCCCAGGCAGCGCATCTGGGCGTATTGCAGGAGGTATTACAGGATAGGTCAAGACTTTTTAAGCACGTCCTGATCTAAGCTGTCGAGGTCGGTATGGCGAATATCCAGTCCCTTTACGAGATAAACCACATATTCCGCGAGGTTGTTGGCGTGGTCGCCTACGCGTTCCAGGGCACGCAGTACCCACATAATGCTGAGTACCGAGCTGATAGAGCGAGAGTCTTCCATCATAAAGGTCATCAGCGAGCGCATGGCGCTGCCATACTCGTCATCCACGAGTTCGTCTTCACGCACGACCTGCATGGCAAGTTCCGTATCAAAGCGGGCAAACGCGGTTAACGCATCGCGCAGCATTTTACGGACGTGTTCGCTGATATGGCGCACTTCTACCAAGCCACGAACACTGCCGTTGTTTTCACTTAATAGCATCGCGTTACGGGCAATCTTGCTGGCCTCATCGCCGATACGCTCAAGGTCTGAGGTGGCGCGAATAACCGCCAGCACTAAGCGCAAGTCAGAAGCCGCGGGCTGTCGGCGCGCTAGAACACGCGTGCACTCGTCATCTATTTGTAGCTGCAGGTCGTTTACTTGGCGGTCGTTATCGCGCACTTTTTCGGCGAGGTGGCTGTCGCCTTCAAGCAGTGCGAATACGGCGTCTTGCACCTGCTTTTCCACTAGGCCACCCATGGCCATTAGGTGGGTTTTTAGCTCCTCTAGCTCTTGATTAAACTGGCGAGAGATATGCTGGCTGTGGGTATCGCTGGTAATGTCCATTGCGCACTCCTGACGGGTCGTCTCTGGGGCCTAGGTCATGCGGCCGGTGATGTAGTTTTCAGTGCGTTGTAAACGCGGGTTGGTGAACACTTGGTCGGTTAAGCCGAATTCAACCAGCTCGCCGTGCTGCATAAACGCCGTGTAGTCAGAAACCCGGGCGGCCTGCTGCATATTGTGGGTAACCAGCACCAAGGTAAGCTGCGATTTAAGGTTGCGAATCAGCTCTTCCACCTTGAGTGTTGAGATGGGGTCCAGTGCCGAAGCGGGCTCATCTAACAGTAAAACGTCGGGTTGGACGGCCAGCGTGCGGGCAATGACTAAACGCTGCTGTTGCCCACCGGAGAGCTGCCATGCTGAACGGTGCAACTGGTCTTTAACCTCCTCCCATAGCGCGGCAGACGTTAGCGCCCACTCAATAATGTCGTCTCGCTTACGCTTGGGTAATCGGCGCTGCAAGCGCAGCCCAAAAGCGACGTTTTCATAAATTGACATCGGAAATGGGTTCGGGGTTTGAAACACCATACCCACGCGGCGCCTCAGCTCGGTGACGTTCGTTTGGGGGGCGTGAATATCCTGCCCTTCAAGCGCTATGTGTCCACTGTGGGAAACTGATTCGTTGAGGTCATGTAACCGATTAATCGCCCTAAGCAGCGTGGATTTACCGCAGCCAGAGGGGCCGATAAAAGCGGTAACCCGATGGCGAGGCACGTCGAGCGTCAACTGCCGCAATGCAGGTTTCCCCGCATAGGCGAGGTTAAACTGATTGATGCTTAGGCAGCACTGCCCGGGAGCAAAGGTGGTCACCGGAGCCTGTGATGCTTGGCCTGACGCTTGGCTTGGTGTTAAGGGCGCTAGCATTCGTTTCCTCGTTGACGCCTTAGATAATGACGCAGAAATATGGCAGTTAGGTTAAGCACCAGCACAATCAGCACTAATAGTAACGCCGTGGCGTAAACCAGCGGGATGGCGGCCTGAACATCCTCCCCATGAAACGCCGTATCAAATAAATGATAGCCAAGGTGCATAAACTTGCGCTCAAGGTGCAAATAAGGGAAATCACCATCCAGCGGCATTTGCGGCGCTAGTTTGGCAACGCCCACCAGCATTAAAGGTGCCACCTCGCCAGCGGCCCGGGCGATGGCTAATATCACTCCGGTGAGCATCGCAGGGGTAGCCATAGGCAGCACCACCCGGGTTAACATTTCCAGGCGTGTGGCCCCTAGCGCTACCGCCCCTTCGCGCTGGGCGTCGGGTATTCGCGCTAAGCCCTCTTCGGTTGCCACAATCACCACCGGCAGGGTTAGTAGTGCAAGGGTCAGCGAGGCCCATAAAAGCCCGCCGGTGCCGAAGGTGGGCGAGGGCAGTTCATCGCTAAAGAACCAATTATCGATAGAGCCGCCAATGCCGTAGACGAACACTCCCAGGCCGAACACGCCGTAAACAATCGATGGCACGCCTGCTAAGTTGCGCACGCCAATGCGGACTAAATGGGTGAGCCGATTTTGATGAGCGATTTCATTGAGATAAATCGCCGCCAGTACGCCAAACGGGGTCACGATCACCGACATTAAAATAACCATCAGTACGGTGCCAAAAATAGCCGGCCACACGCCGCCGCCGGTATTGGCTGCCCGTGGCCCTTCGCTCAGAAAGCGCCAAACGTTTTGCCCCCAGGCTGTGGCTTTCTGCCACCAGGACATGGCATTGGGGGCTTGAAAATGGCGGATACTAGAGAGCGGCTGGCGTAGCGCTTGGCCATCGGCGGTCAGCAACAGTAGCTCACTGCTAGCCCGCTGGCTGGCTGGCAGCGCTAGGGAAGTCGTCATGTACTCCCAGGCAGCTTGTCCGGTTAAGCGCTGGCCATCGCTTTCCACTGCGATTAAACGGCCAATAAAATCGCCCCAGGGGGTACGTTCTAAGCGGATTAGGTCGTTTGGGGTCGCTTGCTCAGCGATGTCCTCGACGTTTATCCAGCGCCAGTTAGCCCCGGTGATATCGCGGTTGCCGGTAAAATAGAGCCGCTCCATGCCCGCGTTTAGCGGCAGCGGGGTTTCGCGTACCGGCTGGCCGATAACCGTATCACCTGAGGCAAGCGTGACCTCCTCCAGGGCAGCTGGCCAGAAGTGCCCTAGCCCGCGGGTCGCCAACAGGGTGAGCAGCGCTGCCAACATCAGTAGTGAAAGCGCCACGCAGGCAGCGCATAGCCACGGCCACAGCCCATCATTTAGCCAGTTAACCCGCCGTTTGCTCTGTTCGGATAGTGGCGTCATTGCCTGCCCCCCAGCCGATGGTAGCGGCGGCGTAGTCGCTGGCGCACCACTTCTGCCAGGGTATTCACCAAGAAGGTAAAAATGAACAGCGCTAGTGCGGCCAAAATCAAGAGATGATAAGTGAGTCCGCCGGGGGTCGCCTCGGGCAGTTCAATGGCGATAGCGGCGGAGAGCGAGCGTAGTCCCTCAAAGGGACTGGCGCTAAACAGCGCGGTGTTGCCGCTAGCCATGAGTACGATCATGGTTTCACCCACAGCGCGGCCTGCGCCAATCATGACCGCTGAAAAAATACCGGGGCCAGCGGTGGGTAGCGCTACTTTCCAAAGCGCCTGCCAACGGCTGGCCCCCAGCGCTTGCGCGCCTTCCATTAAGGTGGGGGGGATATCTGCGAGCGCATCTTCGGCCAGCGCATAAATACTCGGAATGACGGCAAACCCCATGGCGATACCGACGATCAGCGCGTTTCGTGTGGCGTAATCCATGCCGTAGCGCTGGTCGAGCAGGCGGCGTAGATCGCCCCCTAGCAGGTGGTGCTCAAGCCATGGCGCGAGCCACAGTGCCACGACGACCATGCACGCAAGCCACGGGATTAGCCATAGTCCCGCCCAGGAGTGCGGTAAGCGCTGGCGCAATCGGGTCGCCGCAAGATGCCATAAGACACCGGCCAACACGGCGCTGAAGGGCAGCCACACGATGAGCAGCAGGGCACTGGCTAAGTGGCGCTCCACCCAGGGTGCTAGCACTAAGCCAGCAATAAATCCGACCACAACGCCAGGTACTGCTTCCATGAGTTCTAACGCGGGTTTTAGCCGACTACGCAAACGCGCCGACATAAACAGCGCCGAGTAGATGGCTGCGCCTAACGCAATGGGCGTTGCAAACAGCATGGCGGCGAGGGCCGCTTTTAGGGTGCCCCAGGCAAGTGGTGAGAGCTTACTAAGCGCGAAGGTATCGCCTAATGCGAGCAGCGGAAGCGTTTCCCAAATAAGGAAAACCCCGATGGCCAGAATCGCCAATAACACCCCAATGCCCCCAGCGGTGATTAGCCCAGTGGCAATGCGGTCTTGAAGTTGGCGCAGCGGCAGATGAACGCGGGTTAGCCGGGGGGGAGTCATGTCGACATCATTGAGAAGCGGGTGCCATCGCTAAAATAAACATGCATGGGATTCTCCTTACCCTAAAACATTTTTATGACAATTAAATGACAGTCGTTACCATGGCTGCTGGGCGTTCAGGTCGCTAGGCGGCAGCGGTACAAAGCCTGAAGCGCGGACAATTTGCTGGCCTTCTGGCGACATAATCAGCTCAATAAACGCCTGCTCGGCGGCCGGTAACGCCTCCCCTGGGGGCAGATTAACGTAGAGATAGAGATCGCGGGATAAAGGATATTCGCCACGCTGAATCGCTGATTCCTTAGGCGCCAGGGCGTTGCCGTGCTGGTCGGTTAGATGCAGCGCTTTTACCATGGGGGTAAGGTGGTTGAAGCCTGCATAACCCATCGCGTTAGGCGATTCTCCCACTGCGGCGACCACGGCGGAAGAGCCAGGGTGCTCGCTAATATCGACCCGGAACTGGCCGCTGCATAGCGCCTGTTGTTGGAATAATCCGTGGGTGCCCGAGGCCAAATTGCGCCCATGCAGCGCAATACGCCCGTAAGGCCACTGCTCGGCATCAAGGAGCGCATCCCAGCGCCGAATGGGCTGGCTGGCACCACAGGCAAGGCCGGTGGAGAAAATGGCATCAATCTGCTGACGGGTTAAGACATCAAGCGGGTTGTGGCGATGGACAACGACGACTAGCGCATCCCGCGCCACACGAAACTCAAGGGGTGGGTAGCCATAGCGGTCGATAAACTGCTGGCGCTCAGTCGCAGCCATCGGCCGGGACATCGGGCCAAGGCGCGTAGTACCTGCAATTAACGCCGTGGGCGCACTGGCTGAGCCGCCCGCTTGAAACTGGAGGTTAATTTCTGGATGACGAGCGGTGAGCGCTTCTCCCCAGCGTAATACCAGCCCTGCCATGGTGTCGGAACCCACCGCCCCTAGCGTGCCGCTTGGCAGGGATGGCGCCACGGCGGGCTGCCCCCAGGCTAACTGGGTGACCACCAGCAGTGCTCCTAGCAGCGCTAAGCGTAGGCGATATTTCTTCCTAAGCCATAAACCGTTACCCTTCAAACGCCTTTCCTCTTGTGATTAACTAATGCCACTCTATTGCGATGCAGCAACATCACAACAATAAACCCACAAAGCGACCACCTTATGACACCGTTGGATTCTGATTTGGACGATGTACCTGCGCCCCAAGGGCAGCTCACGTTAAAGCTACTGGCTTCTCGACAAGATACCAATCTCTATGGCGATATTCCTGGTGGGTGGCTCGTCAACCAGATGGATCAAGCCGCCGAGCTTGCCGCAGGCCGTGAAGCCGGCGGGCGAAACGCTACCGTTGCCATTGAAGCGATGGATTTTTTAAGCCCGGTACGCGTGGGGTCGATGGTCAGTGTTTATACCCAGGTGCGGGAAATTGGCCACAGCTCGATCAAAATTGATGTGGAAGTTTGGGTGCGCCCACCTCACGGTCGCCATATTGAAGAGCGCCAGAAAGTCACCGAAGCACGTTTTGTCATGGTAGCGCTGGATGAAAATGGTCGAATTCGCGCGGTGCACAGCTAAAAAGGGCGCCGAGGCGCCCTTTGTGCTTAAGAAGATCGAGTTTTCTTAAGAAGTACCAGCGTGCTAAAAGTGGCTTAAGACGTTAGCTCATCACGACTTTTCAAGTAAGCGTATTCACCCACATCGCTAAACGGGCGCAGTACTTGCTGGAAGGCTGAGTAAGACTCCCACACCCGGCGAGACGCTTCGTCGCTGTCTACCTGGCGCTGAATAACCTCTTGGGAAGATTCATGGAGCGCTTGCATGACATCTTCCGGGAAGGTGCGTAGCTGAACGCCGTGCTCGTCTACCAGGGTTTCCAGCGCTTGAGCGTTGCGGTAGGCGAACTCGCTGATCATGGCGAGGTTAGACGCTCGTGCCGCTTCGCGGATAACGTCTTGAAGGTCTTCCGGTAGGGCATTCCAGGCGTCCAGGTTAACGGTGCCTTCTAGCACGGCGGTAGGCTCATTCCACACCGAGGTGTAGTAGTAGTCGGCGACCTGATGCAGGCCAAACGCCATATCGTTGTAAGGGCCTACCCAGTCGGCAGCGTCAAGTACGCCGGTTTGGAGCGAGGTGAAAATTTCCGAACCGGGCATGTTAACGGTGGTTACCCCAATAGCGTTCATTGCTTCGCCTGCCAGGCCCGGTAGGCGCAGGCGCAGGCCTTGCATATCGGCCAGGGAGTTAATCTCTTTTTTGAACCAACCGGCCATTTGCGCGCCGGTATTGCCGACCGGGAAAGGCTTCAGGTTATGGTTGGCGTAGATCTCATCCCACAGCTCTTGGCCACCGCCGTGGTATAACCAGGCGTTCATTTCAGTGGTGTTCATGCCGAACGGTACGGCAGTGAAAAACTGCGAGGCGGCTACTTTGCCGCGCCAGTAGTATGAGGCGGAGTGACCCATTTCAGCGGTACCGGCGGCCACGGCGTCAAATACTTCCATGGCAGGCACCAGCTCGCCAGCACCGTGTACACGGATGCGCATACGGCCGTTAGAGAGTTGCTCTACCCGGCGGGCGAAGTCGTTCGCGCCGGTACCGAGTGCAGGAAAGTTTTTCGGCCAGGAGGTCACCATATCCCAGGTGTAGGTTTCGTTAGCGCTGGCGGTAGAAACAAACGGGGCGGCAGCGACACCGGCGGCGCCAAGGCCGGCGGCTTTGAGGAAATTGCGGCGTTGCATAATGAGCAAGACTCCGGAAATTATAGGATATTTTTGTCAGCGTGCAGAAAAGCACAGTGTCCGTTTGCCAGTATGCGCCAACCAAGTTTTAATCGGCAAGCCATTGCCCTCAACGCCAAGGCGTTGGCGTTTAAAGCGGCGTCAGCTTAGCAAAACCCAGCACCAGCCACTTAACGCCATCACCCTCGAAGCTGACCTGCATCCGGGCGCGGGCACCTTCCCCTTCGGCGTTCAGAATAATGCCTTCACCAAATACCGGATGCGCCACCCGTTGGCCCACGTGCAGGCTAGGTAGGTCACCGTCACTCTCGATGCTTTGTTGGGCAAAGGAGGTACGCGACGCGGTGACCGGGCGGGAAATATGCCCGCGCAGGCGTACTTCTTCCAGCAAGTGAGGCGGGAGTTCACGCAAAAAGCGCGACGGGCGTGGGAATACCTCTTTGCCGTGTAGGCGGCGGGTTTCGGCGTGGGTGAGGTAGAGCTTTTGCATGGCTCGGGTAACGCCCACGTAGCAGAGGCGCCGCTCCTCTTCGAGCCTGCCAGGCTCTTCCAGAGACATTTTATGAGGGAACAGGCCTTCTTCAACGCCGGCAATAAAGACCACCGGGAACTCCAAGCCTTTTGCTGAGTGCAGCGTCATCAGTTGGACGCTGTCCTCAAACTCTTCCGCTTCGTGGTCGCCAGCGTTGAGCGCCGCTTCAGAAAGGAACGCTTCAAGCGCTGCCATACCTTCACCCGCTTCCGGGGTTTCAAACGCGTCGCCGTGGGTAAAGGCACGGGCGGCGGTAACCAGCTCTTCCAAGTTTTCGACTCGCGCTTGGCCTTTCTCGCCGCGCTCGCTTTTATGGTGCTCAATTAGCCCGGTATGCGCCGTCACGTGGTCGATGATTTCGTGCAGAGGCAGCCCGGCGGCATCGTTATCCAACTGCTCTATCAGGTTGGCAAAGGTTTGTACTGCGTTGGCGGCACGGCCCTTTAATGTACCGTCGTGAATCGCATCATGGAGCGCCTGCCAAAGCGACACGCTTTGCTCCCGGGCGCGGTGGCGAACAATTTCCACCGTGCGGGTGCCAATGCCACGGGTGGGTACGTTGATCACCCGCTCTAACGAGGCATCGTCATCACGGTTAAGCAGCAGGCGCAAATACGCCAGGGCATTTTTGATCTCTAAGCGCTCGTAGAAGCGATGGCCGCCGTAAATACGGTAGGGCATGCCTTGGCGAATCAGCGTCTCTTCCAGCAGCCGCGACTGGGCGTTGGAGCGGTAGAGAATCGCAACGTCTCGGCGGTTAAAGCCTTCGTTGACCTTCTCTTTGATGGTATCGACGATATAGCGGGCTTCTTCAAGGTCGTTAAACCCGGCGTAGATAGAAATTGGCTCGCCTTCGATGCCATCGGTCCACAGGTTTTTACCTAGCCGTTCACTGTTGTGGCTGATCAGCGTGTTGGCGGCTTCTAAAATCGCGCTGGTAGAACGGTAGTTCTGTTCCAGACGTACGGTATGGGTGTGCGGAAATTCCTGCTCGAAACGGCGGATATTTTCCACCTTGGCGCCGCGCCAGCCGTAGATGGACTGGTCGTCATCACCCACGGCGGTCATCGGTGTTTTCATACCGGTCAGCAACTTCAGCCAAGCGTACTGCAGCGTATTGGTATCTTGAAATTCATCCACTAACACGTGACCAAAACGTTCCTGGTAGTGGTTTAACAGCGCCGGATTATCGCGCAGTAACTCCAGGCTTCTCAGCAGCAGCTCACCGAAATCCACCAGCCCGCCGCGCTCACAGGTCAGTTGGTAGCGTTCGTAAAGCTCGACCATCTGGCCCAGGTAAGCATCGCCATCGACGTTCACCTGGTGGGGGCGTAGGCCCTCTTCTTTGCAACCGGAAATAAAATGTTGTACCTGACGTGGCGGGTAGCGCTCATCGTCGATCGAATAATCTTTCAGCAGCCGTTTAACCAGGCGTAGCTGGTCATCGGAGTCGATGATTTGGAAGTGCTGGGGTAGCCGGGCATCCTGCCAGTGGGTGCGCAGCAGGCGGTGGGCAATGGAGTGGAAGGTGCCTACCCACACATGGCGCATAGAGATGCCCAGCAGCGCCTCTAAGCGGGTGCGCATCTCTTTGGCCGCTTTGTTGGTAAACGTCACCGCCAGCAGGGCGTAGGGAGAAAGCCCCTCGGCCTGCATCAACCAGGCGATGCGATGAACCAGCACGCGGGTTTTACCCGACCCCGCGCCAGCCAACACGAGTAGATTGCCCTGGGGGGCGCTAACTGCCTCGCGCTGGGCGGGGTTGAGCTGATCAAGAATCGCCGTGACGTCGTCCATATAAGCCGCTGCCGGTTCGAAAATGGGCAGTCAGTTTAGCACAGCCAAGGAACTGGCTGTGCGTACAGGGCGAGCGTTTAACTCTCTTCGGGGTAGCGCAGTGTGTTAAGGCTCTTTTTAACCGCTTTAAGCTGCTCGGCGAGCTTTGGCCCGCGGGTTTTGGCAACGCCAACTGCTAATACGTCGATAAGCACTAGGTGGGCAATGCGGGAGCTTAGCGGCGTATAGATCTCGGTGTCTTCGTGAACATCGATATACAGCGGCAGGCTGACCTCGCTGGCCAGCGGTGAGTCGCTTGGGCAGAGGCCAATCACCGTCGCGCCCGCATCGCGAGCCAAACGTACGCTAGCCACTAGCGCTTTGGTGCGGCCCGTCTGGGAGATCGCCACCACCACGTCGCCCTCTTTTAAGGTCACCGCAGACATATTCTGCATGTGCGGGTCGGCGTAAGCAGAGGTTGAGATCTGCAGGCGGAAGAACTTGTGCTGGGCGTCGAAAGCCACCGCGCCAGAGGCCCCAAAGCCATAGAACTCAACCCGGTTGGCCATGGCCAAGGCGTTAACGGCTTTCCCTAAGGCTTCGTTGTCGAGTCGGTCGCGCACCGATAACAGCGTGCCCACGGTGGAGTCGAAAATGCTGTGGGAAAATTCTGCGACTGAGTCGCTGTCGTTCATGGAGAACTGGGCGAACTGGCTGCCGCTGGCCAGCATTTGCGCCAGCTGTAGCTTGAAGTCCTGGAAGCCGTTGCAGCCCAATGCGCGGCAGAAACGCACCACCGTAGGCTCGCTCACTTTGGCTTCCGTGGCGAGATCCACAATCCGCATGTGGATAACTTCGTCAGGATTGCGCAGTACAAACCGTGCAACCTTTTGCTCGGAGCGACGGAAGTGCTCCATGCGGCGTCTCATTTCATCAAACAGGGCGCGGCTCACGTTCGGCTCCTTGGGTGCTCAACAAACAGGTATTTACAGTACGATAAAAAATACCTGTTTAAAACGTTCGTTTTTAATGACGGTTCATCGTTTGCTGCGGTAGAGCGGTAACTCGCTTGATGACAGCATGCCCGCGTCGGCAGCAGCGCCTAATCTGCAGGCGTTTAAATGCCGTTAAGACATTTGAGCAGGATTGGTCATCATTTTGTCAAGTAGGTTATAGTAAGAAGTGAAGTGCCGCACTGCATCATTTGCAAATCAGTGGTTACGGATGCAGGTGGACGGAGGCATATTCACCTGGAGGAACGTCGATTATGAGAAACGTCGAACGAATCACCTCGGTAAAAAACGAATTGCTCGACATTTTTATGAGCATGCAGGTCGATGAGCACGCCCAGCAACGGCGCAGCTCTGCCCAGCGCAGTTTAAGGGCGCGCAGGGGAATAGAGTTACATCGGGAGTTTCAGAAGTTGTCGCGGGATATCGCCCCCTTGCCCGAGTACGAGCAAGAGAGCGAACTTCACTAGCGTCTAAACGAAACCGCCCCGCTATGAAGCAGGGCGGCTGTTTGCTCGGCTTTGTTGAGGCCTTAGTAATGGCTCAAATAAGGCCAGTCACAAACACAATGATAACGCCAACGGGCGCTACATAGCGTGCGATGATGTTCCATAGGCTGACACCTGTTGCTGAGAGTCCCAACTCAGCTTCCACGCTTTCGCGCTTCAAGCACCACGCCACAAATACAATCGCCCCCAGACCTGTTAACGGCAGCAGAACTTTGCTGGTAAAGGTATCCAGTAGGTCGAAAATATTCAGGCCAAAGAACAGCACCTCAGACCAGACGTTGAATGATAGAAGCGCCGCGACGCCTAATAGCCATACAGCAACACCACTCGCGAGAGTAGATGCGATACGGCTCATGGACGTGCGTTCTTCCAATGTTTCCACAACGGGTTCCAGCAGAGAAATAGCCGAGGTTAGCGCTGCGAAGGTTAATAGCAGGAAGAACATCAGTCCCAGAATGGTGCCGCCTGCCATATTGCCAAACGCCAGCGGCAGCGTAACAAAGATCAAACCTGGGCCTTCACCGGCACTCAAGCCATTGGCGAAGACAATCGGGAAGATGGCCAAGCCGGCCAGCAGTGCAATCACGGTATCCAGAATGATCACCGTGCGCGCAGTGCCCAGCAGGTTAACGTCTTCACCCAGGTAAGAGCCGTACGCCATCATGATGCCCATACCCAGCGACAGCGTGAAGAAAGCCTGGCCCATGGCGGCTAATACAACCCCACCGTTAAGCGCGCTCCAGTCAGGGCGGAACATAAAGGCTAATGCTTCGCCAAAATAACCGCTGGCTACGCCGTAGCCCACCAGGATGAGCATTAATATGATGAGGGCAGGCATTAACAACCGCGCCGCACTTTCCAGCCCTTTGGTGACCCCACGGGCCACGATGCCTACCACTAGCACCATAAAGGCGGTGTGCCAGAGCAGCAGCGTAGTGGGGCTACCTAGCATGCCGCCAAACAAGCCGCTGATGCCGTCTGCATCTTGGCCGTCAAAGGTGCCAATCACTGAGCTTAGCGTGTAGTTCAGCGACCAGCCGCCAATGACACTGTAAAACGACAGAATCAAAAATGCCGCTAATACACCGCTAACGCCGATTAGCGCCCACGCCTTAGATTTACCGTGGTTCGCGGCCAGTTCGGCCATAGCGTTAATCGGGTTTTTCTGGCCTCGGCGACCAATCATCCACTCCGCCACTAGAATAGGCAGACCGACCAGCGCCACACAGGCGAGATACACCAGTACGAAGGCCGCGCCGCCGCTGTCGCCCACCATATAAGAGAAGCGCCAAATATTCCCTAAACCGACTGCCGACCCTGCGGCAGCGAGCACAAAGGCCATCTTTGATGACCACTGTGCATGTGCAAGTTTTGCCATGTTTCACCTTCTATATGGGTTCAATTGTAATTAATAAGGTGTTGCTATCGTAAAATGCTAATTTTCGGAAAACTAAACTGTGAGGAAAAGATATTTTCCAGCGTTATTTTCCGAAAGTAGACGCAATTTATCCGATAGAAAGAGTGCATGCCAGTAAACACAGCTAAAAAGGCTGTTTAAAACAGTTGGCTCTGCTTATCGCCAGCAAACGCTGGCAGGGGAGGTAGCGGTGCCAGTGTTTGTAGCTCTTTATAGAGCATGCGCGCCATCTCGGGAGACTCCCGGTTATCTGCAGTATGCACAAATAAGAAAGGGGTTTTCCCCTGTTTTATCCACAGGCTAAGACGCGATTTCCATGGGCTGAAGTAGCCGCTGTTGATGGTTTTGTCAATATGCCCAATGAAACGAATAACAGGCTGCTGTGCCGTGGAAAGCACGTGTAGTGGGACTTTCGGCTTTTCCTGCTGGGCGTGGGCAAGCCCAGCATGGCCATTAGCTGGGGTGGAAAACAGTGGACGCACATCAAGCATCACGCGGTTAGCTGCGTAAGTTATCAACAATTGGTTAAGTGCCTTCTCAGCGGCTCCTTTGTGGAAAAACTCAGGGTGACGCACTTCGACAGCGCAGGGTAAATGTGCGGGCCACTGGGCGAGTAGCGCTTCTAGCTGGGGCAGCTCCTGGGGGCCAAAATCTCGCGGTAACTGAACCATGGTGGGGCCAAGGCGATCATGAAGTGGCTCCAGCGCGGCTAAAAATGCCCAGGCATCTTCCAAGCGCGTTAGCCGCTGATCATGGGTGACGCTAGCCGGCAATTTAAAGCAAAAGCGAAAGTAAGGGGGTGCCTGGCGAGCCCAAGCAGCAATTGTCTCAGGCTTGGGCGCACCACTGTAAAAAGTCGTGTTGCCCTCGACACTTGAAAAAACCGCCGCATAGTCACTTAAAAGGTCTGTTTTGGCGTGGCGCGGGTATAGGCTGCCCAGCCAATCTTGGTTGGCCCACATGGGTAAGCCTAAATAAAGCGGAAGCGTCATAAGAATTGAGCCTTCATAAGGAGGGCCTTCATTGGTATTAGGTTAGTACCAAGCGATCTAGTTACTAACTTGGAAAAATTGATCTGGATCAAGTGACAAGTTGAACTTAGTTACTACGCTTTATAAATAACTATTTTAATACACATCTACAGTGGTGTGTCCCTACCCTGTGGAGTTAGGCATGGCTAAAAAATCTCATCCAATAACGGCGGAAGAAACACCTCGCAAACGCCAGGAATTGGGGCTGTTTCTGTTTATTGTCGTGCTGCTATTTCCTATTTTGGCGATAGCAGTGGTAGGGGGCTATGGCTTTTCGGTATGGGTTTATCAGATGTTTGCAGGCCCTCCCGGCCCGCCGCTATAAGGCGCCCGTAACGCTTCTAAGAAATAAGTTTAAAGGGTGGTTAACCGCTGTTTAGCACAGGGGTTAGTGTTCTTTTATTTTAGGAATACTTATGACGCGCACGAATAAAAACAATAATCGGCGCAATCTTTTTCGCCGCTTGTCGGGGCGTGATGATGTGCGTCGGCCGCCCTGGAGCAGAGCTGCCTTTCTCGACCTCTGTACCGGTTGTAACGCCTGCGTCGACGCGTGCCCGGAAGGCATTTTGACGCGCGGTGGCGGTGGCTATCCCGAGCTTAGCGTTGCCCAAGCGGGCTGCGCACTGTGCGGTGATTGCGCAACGGTATGCGAGCCACAGGCGATAGAGCGCGGCGCTAGCGTTAGCGAAGCCTTTGTTTGGCAAGCCGAAGTTCAGCCGCACTGTTTGGCACTGGCGAGTATCCATTGCCAAAGCTGCCAGGACGCCTGCGAGTGGAACGCGATTCGCTTTCCGCTGCGCCCCGGTGGTCGGCCGCCGCAACCTGAAATCCACCTAGAAAGCTGCACTGGATGCGGTGCTTGCTATTCCGCCTGCCCTAACCAAGCAATCTCACTGATAACAAAAGATACCGTCTATGTCTGATCAACTGCTACACATCATTAGCTTTATCGTTCATGCGCGGCCCGAGGCGCTGAAGCAGACAGCGGAGTGGATTACCCAACATAGCATTGGTGAAGTGATGGGCGAAGACGCGGCTGGAAAGCTCGTGGTCGTCGCCGAACATACTGACGAACAACAACTATTGGCTTTAATGGATCACGTACGCGAGCAGCCTGGGGTTATTGACGCCGCCTTTGTGTATCACGAAGTGGTTGATGCCCTGACAGCGGATGAGCCGCACGTACAGGAGGGGGAGCAATGAAACTAACACGCCGAGCGTTTGTAAAGGCGAACGCCGCAGCGGTGGCCGCTGCTACGGCAGGGATGTCGATTCCCGCAGGCGCCAGCAACCTGATTACCCATGCTGATCTGAACCGCTTGCAGTGGGATAAAGCTCCCTGCCGTTTTTGCGGTACCGGCTGTAGCGTCATGGTTGGCACCTATAACGGCCAAATCGTGGCGACTCATGGTGATAATCAGTCTGAAGTAAACCGGGGGCTTAACTGCGTTAAAGGCTATTTTCTTTCCAAAATTCTCTATGGGGAGGATCGCTTAACCCAGCCGCTGCTGCGTAAGCGCAACGGTCAATATGCTAAAGATGGCGATTTCGAGCCGGTCTCCTGGGATGAGGCGCTCGACCTCATGGCAGAAAAATTTACCAGCGCCATTCGTGAACATGGCCCGGAGAGCATCGCGCTATTTGGCTCCGGCCAGTGGACTATCTGGGAAGGCTACGCGGCGAGTAAGCTATTTAAAGCCGGGCTGCGTTCGAACAATATCGACCCCAACGCCCGCCACTGTATGGCTTCGGCGGTATTCGGCTTTATGCGCACCTTCGGCTCGGATGAGCCCATGGGCGTGTATGACGATATCGAACATGCGGATGCCTTTGTGCTGTGGGGCTCTAACATGGCCGAGATGCACCCGGTACTCTGGACCCGCGTTACTGACCGGCGCCTCTCTTTTCCGGACACCCAGGTCGCCGTGCTGTCGACCTTCGAGCACCGCAGCTTTGAGTTGGCTGATATCCCCATGATTATGTCGCCCAACGCGGATATCGTGATCCTTAACTACATTGCCAACCATATTATTCAGACTGACCGGGTAAATCGGTCATTCGTCGATAAGCATGTCAACTTCGCGCTCGGCACTGATGATATCGGCTATGGCCTGCGCGACGAGCATCCGCTGCAGCAGGCGGCGAAGAACGCTGATAACGCTAATAGCTGGACGGATATGAGCTTTGAGGCGTTCGCCGACTATGTTGCGCCTTATACCTTAGCGCGGGCAGCGCGAGAGTCCGGCGTCTCTGAAAGCCGCCTTGAGGCCTTGGCAGAGCTGTATGCCGACCCTGATAAAAAGGTGATGACGTTCTGGACCATGGGGGTCAATCAGCATACCCGCGGGGTGTGGATCAACAATCTGATTTACAACCTCCACCTGCTTACTGGCAAAATTTCAGAGCCGGGGAATAGCCCTTTCTCCCTCACTGGCCAGCCGTCTGCCTGTGGCACAGCACGGGAGGTAGGCACCTTTGCTCACCGCCTACCCGCCGACCGCGTGGTTACCAATCCGGAGCATCGCCGCGATGCGGAGAAAATCTGGAAACTGCCCGAGGGGACTATTCCTTCGTGGGTGGGCTTTGATGCGGTGGCCCAAAGCCGCCGCCTTAAAGATGGTGACATCAAGGTCTACTGGACCCAGGTGACCAACAATATGCAGGCCGGGCCCAACGTCATGCAGGAGATTTTGCCTGGTTGGCGTAATCCCGAAGCCTTTGTAGTGGTCTCGGATATCTACCCCACCGTTTCAGCCCAGTCGGCGGATCTGATTTTGCCCGCGGCATCCTGGGTAGAAAAAGAGGGCGCTTTTGGTAACTCCGAGCGGCGCACCCAGTTTTTCCATCAGTTGGTCAATGCCCCCGGCGAGGCGCGCTCGGATTTATGGCAGACCGTGGCGCTCTCCCAGCGCATCCGCGTGGCTGACGTCTGGCCCGAAGAGTTACTGGAAGCCGCCCCGGAGATGCGTGACAAAACCCTGTTTGATTTACTGTTTGCCAACGGTCAGGTCGACCAGTACCCCACCTCCGATATGGAAGAGGGCTACGCCAACGCTGAGGCAGACGATTTCGGCTTCTATATCCAAAAGGGGCTGTTTGAAGAGTACGCCCGCTTTGGCCGCGGCAAAGGCAAAGACTTGGATCATTTCGACGCTTACCACACCAACCGGGGCAAGCGCTGGCCGGTGGTGGATGGCAAGGAAACGCTATGGCGCTACCGGGAGGGGTATGACCCTTATGTAGAACCCGGCAGCGGCTGGCAGTTCTACGCGAAGCCGGATAATCGCGCGTTAATTTTCGCCGTCCCGGCTGAGCCACCTCCCGAGGCCCCTGACGATGACTTCCCCTACTGGCTCTGTACAGGGCGGGTATTGGAGCATTGGCACACCGGCTCCATGACCCGTCGCGTGCCTGAGCTTCATCGGGCCGTACCTGCCGCGCTTTTATATATGCACCCAGAGGACGCTCGCGCTGAAGGGTTCCGGCGGGGAAGCGAGGTTAAAGTGGCCAGCCGACGCGGGGATGTGAACCTGCGGGTAGAAACCCGTGGGCGCGTTAAACCGCCCCGTGGCTTAGTGTACGTGCCCTTTTTTGATGCCTCCTATCTGATCAATAAGGTCACGCTGGATGCCACCGATCCTATTTCAAAACAGACCGATTTCAAGAAGTGCGCGGTGCGCCTTGAACTCGTCAATCTGGCGTAAACAGGCTAAGGAGAATAACGATGAAATGGCTTTTTCCTCTCTGTTTATCCATGGCGCTGCTGGCGGGGGCGGCTGGTGCGGATGAGACACGCGATGCGCCTGCTCCGGATGGCTTGCGTCTCGGCGGCACCATTAGCCAAACGCAGTCTGCGGCGCCTATTGCCGGTGAACCGCGAGATAGCGGCCGTGAAGTGCGCAGTTACCCAGAGCAACCGCCGGTGATCCCCCACGCGATCCGTGACTATCAGGTCGATATGCGGGTTAACCAGTGCCTAAACTGCCATAGCCGGGAGCAGGCCGTCAGCGCGGGTGCGCCTATGGTGAGCATTACTCACTTTATGGATCGCCATAAGCAGGTATTAGCCGCCGTATCGCCGGATCGCTACTTCTGCACTCAGTGCCACGTGCCCAAAACCGATGCCACCCCGCTGGTACCCAATCGCTTCAAGTCGGTGGAAGAGGTGATTAACGAGGCGCTACGTGAGCGCCAGGAGGCGGGGCAATGAAGCGCTTTTTTACCCGTTACTGGCGTATTTTAAGTCGCCCCAGCGTTCACTTTAGCCTGGGATTTTTAACCCTGGGTGGTTTTATCGCCGGTATCATCTTTTGGGGCGGTTTCAACACGGCGATGGAAGCGACCAACACGGAGCAGTTTTGTATCTCCTGCCATGAGATGGAGCGCAACCCGATGCAGGAGCTCAAAACCACCATTCACTACTCCAATCGTTCTGGGGTGCGGGCGACGTGCTCAGACTGCCATGTTCCTCACGGCTGGACGCATAAAGTAGCGCGCAAAATGGAGGCTTCTAAAGAGGTGTGGGGCTGGGTATTTGGCTCAATTCGCACCGAAGAGCAGTTCGAGGCAAAGCGCCGCGAGCTGGCTGAGCGCGAATGGTCGCGGCTCCAGGCCAATGACTCGCTAGAGTGCCGCAACTGCCACGAATTCGACTCCATGGACTTCACCCAGCAGAGTACGCGTGCTGCCCGGGCCCACTCCACCAACCTTGCCTCGGGCGATTCAACCTGTATCGACTGCCATAAAGGCATCGCCCACGAACTACCGGATATGAGTCCTAGAATAGAGGCTGCTGTGGGAGTGCCCGATATCGTGTCCTGGGCCGCGCACTTAGAGCTGGAGAGCGGTGCCTATGCCGAGCAGTAGCGTCGGCGTTGATTGAAAAGTCGCTGGCGCAATTGATGCGCTAGATGCTAGAACAAGCATCATCGTCAATATATGCGCCAGCGCACAGGGTGGAAGAGAGAATGAGTCAGGGAAAAGTATTGGTATTACATGGCCCAAATTTGAATTTGCTGGGCAGCCGCCAGCCAGACATCTACGGCTATGAGACGTTAGAAGATGTGAATAACCTCTTACGTGAGAAAGCGGTGATGGCCGACTGGGACATCACGTGCTTTCAAAGTAATCATGAAGGCGCCTTGATTGATGCGATCCACGCCGCACGCCTTGATGGTACCCAAGCGATTATTATTAACCCGGCGGCCTATACCCATACCTCGGTGGCTATTCTCGATGCGCTTAATGCCTTTGATGGCAAAGTCATTGAGGTGCATCTCTCCAACGTGCACAAACGCGAAGCTTTTCGGCATCACTCCTACGTATCGCTACGCGCCGATGGCGTGATTGCCGGGTTGGGCGTGCAAGGCTATCGCGCTGCGTTAGACGCTGTAATGGTCAATTAATATGCGCGCGGATGTACGCGACTTTGCTTTGCAGCACAGGTAGGTAAACATTAACCAGCGTGTCGAGGTCGACCCGAGCCGCGTTGGTGCTGATATTGATTGCCCCCATTAAGTGCTGCTTAGCATCAAAAACCGGAACAGCGATAGAGCGTAAGCCCGAGTCCAACTCTTGATCAGAAATCGCATAGCCTTGCTGGCGTGCATTAACTATTTGGCTGCGTAATTCTTTAACATCGGTCACTGTTTTATCGGTATAGGGCTCTAGGGAAATAGTCGATAGGAAATGATCAAGATCTTTATCGTTAAGCTGAGCCAACAACATGCGACCCATTGAGGTGTGCGCGGCCGGAAGTCTCGTGCCTACGGATAACGTAATCGCCATTAAGCGATGTTTGGCTGCAGAACGAGCGACATAAATAACATCGTTACCATCTAAGACGCCCAGAGAAGAAGACTCCCCGGTTTCTGCGGTTATTTCTTCCAAGTACTGTTGAATAACCCCTTGATAGTTGTTGGCGGATAGGAACGCGTAGCCTAACTGTAGAACGCGAGGGGCTAATTCAAAATAGCGTTGTTCTTTACGGACATACCCTAGCGCATGCAACGTCAGTAAGAAGCGCCTAGCTTTTGCTCTATTCATGCCAGTGCGCGTCGCCACTTCGCTTAACGTCATGCGTGGGTGTTCAGCGTCAAATGCCTGTATAACCTCCAGGCCGCTGGCCAGGGCAGTGACAAAGTCACGGCTCTCTGTATTAAGCATCTCTTCTTGCATCGTCGCTATCCACTGTTTGAAGCCTCTGATAAGAGAGTAACGTAAAAAAGTTCGCCATGCGAACTTTGGGGTTTTCACTACAGGCCCGTTGTGGGGAGAGTATTTACTGCAATACTACTAAAGTTGTGTTTTTTAAAGTGTTAACAACAACGTAATCTCAAGGCATGCACTACGAATACGTGTACGCAATGCGAACAATAATTAACTAACGCACAGGAAGATAACAATGAATAAACTCCTTAGCGCAACATGTTTAGCTGCCTGTAGTAGCGCGCTTGCACTTGGCCTTACTGTTTCCTCTGCCAGCGCCAATGAGTGGCCGACAGATGATATTCGTCTAGTCGTTCCATACGCTCCAGGTGGTACTACCGATGTGTTGTCGCGGCGCGTTGCCGATCTACTCCAGCAAGAACTCGATACTAACGTGGTGGTAGAAAACCGCCCGGGTGCGGGTTCCACTGTCGGCACCGGGCGCCTTGCACGCGGTGGGCGCGGTGCGGATCACACCATTCTTATGGCATCGCCAGGCCATACCATCGGTGCCGCTATTTATCCTGACCTCAGCTACGACCCCGTTGATGACTTCGTCTTCCTGCAGAACATGATAGATATTCCTAACGTCATGGTCGTGCCCGCTGACAGCCCCTATGAAAACGTTATTGAATTCGTAGAAGCTGCAAAAGAACAAAACATGACCTTCAGTCACAGCGGCGTGGGTAGCTCTATTCACATGTCTGGCGAGCTATTTAAAACGCTGACCGAGACCAACATGACCGCGGTGCCTTTTGCGGGTAGCGGTGCGGCACTGCCTGCGCTGTTAGGTGGTGATGTAGACGTGTCGTTTGAAAATATGCCCACAGTCCTTTCACACATTCGTTCGGGAGATTTACGTGCACTAGCGGTTACCTCGGCGGAGCGCTCCGAGTATTTGCCGGATGTGCCTACACTAGCGGAAGTGGGCGAGCATAACCTTGACCAGTTCATCACCACTGCTTGGTTTGGGCTGATTGCCCACAGCTCCTTCCCAGAAGAAGCACAAAGCGTCATGCAAGATGCATTGGCCAGGGTGATGGAGCGGGAAGAGTTTCTAGATTTCGCAGAGCAGTTAGGCGCAGAGCCGGGCCAAGTGTCGGGTGATGCGTTTAAACAGTTCATCGTTGAAGAATTGGAGCGTTGGGACGGCGTCGCCCAGCAAGCTGGCATCAGCCAGTAAGCTAGGCAGCCTCTCATCAAACACTGAGGCGAGGACATGCGTTCTCGCCTTTATTGTTTTCCCTGGAGAAGGCAGCGATGACACCCTCAGATTCTAAGCGCAGGGTAAAAGACCCAAGTGACGTAGTTGCGGGAGTTATCCTGCTGGGCTTCTCGCTGGCACTGGTGTTTTACTTAGTGCCTAACTACGTCAATGAACCGCCTATTCTGCAAAACCCGATGATGTCGCCGCGCTGGCTGCCGGGAATCGTCGGCTGGTTGATCCTACTGTTTTCTATTCTGCTTATCCTACAAGGCTTCCTGTTGGATAGAAGCAGCGAGGAGGATGAACGAAATATCGAGAAAGGGACGACCCGGCGTTTCATATTGATGGTGGTCGCTCTGGTCATCTATGTCTCTCTATTTGAGTCGATGGGGGCGGTATTTACCGGCATTCTGGCGACCCTGGTGCTTTTTGTGGCACATCCCGTTCGCACCTGGTGGGTTTATAGCCTGGCCTTCGTTTTTCCTATCGCTGTGACATTTATCTTTGTAAAAGTGATGAATGTACCGCTTCCGATATCACCAATCGGTTTCTGATTGGCTACTTAATCTTCTGGGTGATCTATGGAAAATTTTTCGGAAGTCATCGCGATATTTTTTAGCTTAGATAACTTTCTGGCCATTGCGATGGGCGTGGTCATCGGTGTGGTGGTGGGGTCCATTCCTGGGCTGACCGCCACGATGGCGGTGGCGCTAGCGCTGCCCTTTACCTTCTCCATGCAGCCGGTCGCCGCTATTTTGCTGTTGGTGGGTATTTATAAAGGCGGCATGTACGGTGGCTCCATTACCGCTATTTTAATTAGAACGCCCGGCTCCCCGGCTTCTGCATGTACCTTGTTAGATGGCTACCCTATGGCGCAGCAGGGCCATGCCAAAAAGGCACTCAAAGCAGCGCTCTACTCATCGGTAATCGCCGATTTTATCTCCAACATCGCACTGATCTTTTTTGCCGCCTATTTGGCAAAAATTGCGCTAAATTTTGGCGCGCCGGAGTTTTTCTGGCTGATCTGTTTTTCGCTCACCATCATTATTTCCCTGGCCAGCGGCTCTATGATCAAAGGCTTGATGGCTGCGTTGTTAGGTATTCTGCTTTCTCTGGTGGGGCTGGATGAAGTCTACGGCTCCCAGCGGTTTACCTTTGGCAGCTATAACTTAATGGACAGTATCTCCTTTATTCCTCTGTTGATTGGCCTGTTTGCCATCCCAGAGATTATTGAGTTCTATCGCAAGAAGGCGCTTCCCCATATCAAGGCGAAGGCGAGCGGTGCTGGCCTGGCATTTTCTGAATTGAAGCGCTGCTTGACCACTATTGTGCGGGGCAGTTTGATCGGCGTGATTATTGGAGCCATCCCCGGTACTGGTGCTACGGCGGCTGCGTTTATTTCCTATAGCGATGCACGTAGGCGGTCGCCTAATAAGGCGAACTTCGGTAAGGGTGAGGTAGAAGGCGTTGCCGCTGCCGAGGCGGGTAATAACGGGGTTGCCGGGGCGACGATGATTCCGCTGCTATCGCTGGGTATTCCCGGGGATGTTATTACGGCGATTATTCTTGGGGCCTTTATGGTTCATGGGCTAACGCCAGGCCCCATTATGTTCCAAGAAAACCTGCCGCTCATCTATGCCTTGTTTATGGGCATTATGTTTAGCTCGCTGGTATTGCTGCTAGTGGGCAATGTGGCCATTAAGTACTTTTCATTAATTGCTGACATTCCTAAATCTATTCTTTTCCCGATTGTGTTGATGTTCTGCGTTTATGGGGCGTATGCGGTTAATAATGACACCTTTGATGTGTGGCTAATGCTGGCCTTCGGCGTCGTGGGCTATATCTTCAATCGCGCCGCGATCCCGGCAGCGCCATTTTTAATCGGCTTTATCCTTGGGCCAATGTTTGAAGATAACCTGCGCCGCTCGCTATTGATCGGCCATAACGATCTTTCGATCTTTGTGCGTGGCCCCATTACCTGGGTCTTTATTGCATTGACGGTGGGTTCCATTGCCTTGGCCCTTTACCGCTTTATTTCATCACGCCGTGAAGCGCGCAACGCCGTCGGTAAATCGCAGTAAGTACGACTACCGGAGAAAATGGCTATGGCAGGACCGCTAACAGGGCTTCGAGTGTTGGATTTAAGCCGCGTAATGGCAGGCCCCTGGTGTACGCAAATACTGGCCGATATGGGCGCCGAGGTGATTAAAATTGAGCACCCCACCCTCGGCGATGACACGCGCCACTGGGGGCCTCCCTGGTTAAACGATAAACAGGGCAAGGAGTCCCAAGAGTCGGCTTACTACCTGTCTGCCAATCGCGGCAAGCACTCGGTGACGGTGGATATTGGCCAGCCGGAGGGACAAGCGCTGGTGCGTGAACTAGCGGCAGAAAGCGATATTCTGGTGGAGAACTTTAAAAGTGGGGGCTTGGCGCGAAAAGGACTCGATTACGCCACCCTAGAGGCGATTAATCCCGGGTTGATTTACTGCTCAATCACCGGCTTTGGTCAAACCGGGCCAATGGCGGCAATGGCCGGCTATGACTACCTAATCCAAGCCCAATCCGGGCTAATGAGTATTACCGGTGCCGCCGACGGTGAGCCGGGGGCTGGGCCGCAGCGGGTAGGCATGGCGGTCTCCGACCTGACCACAGGGATGAATTCCACCATCGCCATTCTGGGTGCTTTGCATCACCGACATAGCACCGGGGAGGGCCAATATATTGATATGGCGCTGCTGGACGTTCAGGTCAGTTGGCTGGCAAACCAAGCGCTTAACTACTTCTGCAGTGGCACACCGCCAACCCGCACCGGCGAGTATCACCCTAACTTAGTGCCTTACCAGCCGTTTCCTACGGCTGACGGTGAAAAAGTCATTATCGCCATTGGCAACGATGGGCAGTTCAAGCGCTTCTGTGAGGCGGTTGGGCGCCCTGAGTTAGCCATTGATCCTCGTTTTGGCACTAACCCTGAGCGGGTGAAGCACCGTCTGGCGCTAATTCCACTGATGGTGGAGATCACTCGTACCCGCACCAGCCACGAATGGATTGAAATGCTAGGCGCCATTAGCGTTCCCTGCGGGCCGATTCAGAATATTGCCCAAGTCTTCAATGACCCGCAGGTTCAGGCGCGAAACATGCAAATTGAGCTAGAAAGCGACACCGGCGTAGTGCCTGGTGTGGCTAACCCTATTAAATACTCCAAAACGCCGTTGGCGTATCACAAGCCACCGCCGCGACTGGGCGAGGATACCGATAGCGTGTTAGAACGCCTATTACACAAGAGCGCTTCCGACATCAGCGCCTTGCGCCAAAAGGGCGTGGTGAAATAAGCCTTCGATTTGCCTAACCGACCGTAACACCGCCGCACACGAAGAGGGTCTGTCCGGTGATGAAGCCGCTACGCTCATCGCAGAAGAAACTGACGGCCTGGGCCACGTCGTCAGGTTGGCCCATGCGTTGTAGCGGAATATTGTCGATGATGCGGCGTGCGCGCTCCGAATCAGGCGGGTTATTTTGCCAGAAGGCGCTGGTGGCAATAGGCCCAGGAGCAACACAGTTAACGGTGATGCTGTGTTCAGCCAGTTCCAGCGCCCATGTTCTGGCCATGGATTGCAGCGCTCCCTTTGTTGCGCTGTAGATAGTTCGCGCTTCTTTGCCCAGCACCACGCGGCTGGCATTTATGACGATGCGCCCCATACCCTGAGCCTTCATAGCAGGAAGCAGCGCTTGGGTGCAGATCAGCGCCGAGCGTACGTTCAGGTGCATCAATTGGTCGAAGTCTTCAAGCGTTGCCTCTTCAAGCAGAGCGGGGGCGACGATACCTACATTGTTGACCAGCCGAGTAACCGCATAACGCTCGGCGATGTCCCCCATTACCCGCTGAGTGGCATCAGCATCGGCGAGGTCAACCTGGTAGGCGTCTGCTTGCAAAGCTGCCGCTTCCGGCTCGACGATATCCACCACGATAACGCGACAGCCATCCTGTTGAAGTCGTAACGCGATAGCTTGACCGATGTTTCTAGCGCCGCCGGTAACCACGGCGCAGGCGTATTGATTATTTTGGTTATGTACAGAAGGTTGGCTCATTGTTGTTGTCCTTTGCTGGCCTAAACCGGTGTCCATTAGAACGCCAATACGCGGTGTGATGCATGCAATCCGGCTTTATACCTTGGTAGCAGCACTGCCCAGGGGGCGCGTGCAAAGAAAGGGCTGAAAAGTGAATAAGTAGCTGAAAAAAATATCTTTAAAACGCGTTACTCAGTGCGGGGGATAGGCCATCCAGGCACTGAATAGCCGCTAGGCATTTGACCTCATTAGCGATCGGCAGTAAATTGTTCGTATTAAGAATATATGTTCGTTAAACGAACAAGTGCTAACAACGTCGGCAACGACCCGCTAAGAGGCACCCATCATGGCCGAGTTTCTCAGCTTGCATGACGCGGTAGCGCGCTACGTCCAAGACGGCGCCACCGTTGCCATGGAAGGCTTTACCCACCTGATTCCGTTTGCCGCGGGTCACGAAGTGATCCGTCAGCAAAAGCGTGATCTGACGCTGATCCGCATGACCCCCGATATCATCTACGATCAAATGATTGGCGCGGGCTGCGCCAAAAAAGTCATCTTCTCCTGGGGCGGTAACCCCGGCGTGGGCTCGCTGCATCGCCTGCGTGACGCGGTGGAGAGAGGCTGGCCGTGCAAGATCGAGATTCTTGAGCATAGCCACGCGGCCATGGCCTGTGCCTTTGAAGCGGGTGCGGCTGGATTACCGCTGGCGGTTTTTCGTGGCTACATCGGTAGCGAGCTGCCCAGCGTCAATGATCAAATCAAATTCATCGAGTGCCCGTTTACCGGTGAACGCCTGGCCGCTATACCGTCGGTGCGCCCGGATGTCTCGATCATCCACGCCCAGCGGGCGGATCGCCAAGGCAACGTGTTGGTAGAAGGCATTGTTGGCGTACAAAAAGAAGCGGTGCTGGCCGCCAAACACAGCATCGTCACGGTGGAAGAGATTGTCGATGATCTGAACGCGCACCCCAATGCCTGCGTGATTCCAAGCTGGGCGATCAGCGCCGTTGCAGTAGCCGAGAAAGGCGCGTTGCCTTCCTATACTCACGGTTATTACGGCCGCAGCAATCGCTTCTACAAGGAGTGGGATGCTATTGCTCGGGATCGCGACACCTTTACCCAGTGGCTTGACGACAACGTCTTTAATGCCGCCGATAACGTGGGAGGCCAAGCCTGATGAGCCTGGAATATACCTCGTCTGAAATGATGTCGGTGACGGCGGCGCGAGCGCTGGAGAACGGCATGACCTGTTTTGTGGGCATCGGGCTGCCCTCGGAAGCCGCCAACCTAGCGCGGCTGACCCATGCCCCTGATGTGGTGCTGATTTACGAGTCCGGCACGCTGCAAACCAAGCCTGCGATTCTGCCGCTTTCCATCGGTGATGGTGAACTGTGCGAATCAGCGCTGACCACCGTGGCGGTGCCGGAGATGTTCCGCTACTGGCTGCAGGGCGGCAAAATCGACGTGGGCTTTTTAGGCACCGCGCAAATCGACCGCTTTGCTAACCTCAACACCACCCTAATTGGCGATTACAAGGCACCCAAGGTTCGCCTGCCGGGTGGTGGCGGTGCCCCGGAAATTGCCACCAACGCCGGGGAAGTGTTTATCACCCTGAAGCACTCCAAACGTGCCTTTGTAAAAGATGTCGACTTCGTCACTACGCTAGGCTTTGGCCGCGACGGCAAAGGGCGCGATAACGTGCCCAATATCGGCAAAGGCCCCACCCGCGTCATCACCGACCTGTGCGTGATGAAGCCTGATCCCGACACCAAAGAGCTAGTGGTGGTATCGCTGCACCCAGGCGTAACCCGCGAGGACGTGATTGACGCCACCGGTTGGGAAGTACGCTTTGCCGAGCAGCTTGAGAGCACCCCGGAGCCCAGCGAAAACGAGCTGACGATTTTGCGTGAGCTAAAAGCGCGCACCGAGCGAGCCCACGCGGGCGCATAAGGAGTTTGCTATGAGTGACGTTTATTTATGTCATCCCCGCCGTACCGCTATTGGCCGTTTTGGCGGCACCCTGGCCAGCGTGCGCCCGGATGATTTCGCCGCGACCATCTTCAAAGCTGTACTTCTGGATGCGCCGAATCTCGACCCTGCCGCCATTGAAGAAGTCTTTATGGGCTGCGCTAATCAGGCCGGTGAAGATAACCGTAACGTGGCGAGGATGTCGTCGCTGCTGGCGGGCATTCCCACCTCGGTGCCCGGCACGACCATGAACCGTCTGTGCGGTTCAGGGATGGATGCGGTAGGCACGGCGTTTCGCGCCATTAAAGCCGGTGAGATGGAGCTGGCGCTGGCGGGTGGCGTGGAGTCCATGTCCCGCGCACCTTATGTGATGGGTAAAGCGGATAGCGCTTTCACCCGCAACCAAAAGATCGAAGACACCACCATCGGCTGGCGTTTGATCAACCCGCTGATGAAGAAAGCGTTTGGCGTGGATTCCATGCCGGAAACGGCTGAAAACGTCGCCGAGCAGTTCAACATTTCCCGAGAAGATCAGGACGCCTTTGCACTGCGCTCCCAGCAGAAAGCCGCTGCCGCTCAAAAGGCCGGCCGCTTTGCCCAAGAGATCACGGCAATCGAGATCCCGCGCCGCAAGCAGGCGCCGCTCATCTTTGATCAGGATGAGCACCTGCGGGAAACCACCCTGGAGAAACTCGCTGGCCTGCCCACGCCTTTCCGTGACGGTGGTAGCGTGACCGCTGGCAACGCCTCGGGTGTCAACGACGGCGCGGCGGCGATGCTGGTCGCCAGCGAGGCAGCGGTTAAGCAGCACGGTCTTAAACCGATGGCGAAAATCATCGGCATGGCCACGGCGGGCGTAGAGCCGCGCATTATGGGTTATGGCCCGGTACCGGCAGTGCAGAAATTGCTCAAGCGCACTGGCATCACGATGGATGAGATTGATGTGTTTGAGTTTAACGAGGCCTTTGCCGCCCAGGCGCTGGCCTGTACGCGCGACCTCGGCCTAAAAGACGACGACCCCCGCGTGAACCCCAATGGCGGCGCGATTGCGCTGGGCCATCCACTAGGTATGTCTGGTGCACGCCTGTTAATGACCGCCGCCCATGAGCTACACAACAGTGGCAAGCGCTATGCGCTCTGCACCATGTGTGTGGGTGTTGGCCAGGGTATCGCCACGCTAATTGAGCGGGTTTAACGGAGGCTTTATGGCTTTTCACACAATCAATGGCCGCAGCGTAGCCTACCGGCTGCTCGGCGCAGAAGTAAATCCGCTGGTCGTGCTGGCACACCCTCTGGGCATGAGCCAAGCGGTATGGGATGACGTGATCCCCGCGCTGCTGCCCCGCTACCGAGTGCTGACCTGGGATCTGCCTGGCCACGGTGCTAGCCAAGCGGTTAGTGGTGCACAAATCACGCCCGCAGACTTGGCCGCAGAGGCCTTAGCGCTGGTAGAGCTTGCGGGAGCTACGCGCTTTCACTTTGCAGGTACCTCCATCGGTGGCGTGGTAGGCCAGCAACTCATTGCTGAGCATAGCGAACGTCTGCTTTCTGCCACGCTGACTAACACCGGCGCGGTGATCGGTAATCCTGACCTCTGGAATACCCGTGCAGGTCGGGTTCGCCAGGAAGGCTTGGCGGCGATGTCTCAAGAGATCGTGCCGCGCTGGTTTGCCCCCGCGGCGTTTGAGGCAAGCCCCGCGCTGAAAGCGGGCTGGTGCACCCAGATGGGCCGTGGCGACGATGAGTCCTACGCCCAGCTGTGTGAAATGCTTGGCCGCGATACGTTCACAGGTAAATTAGCAGCGAAGAGAGTAAAGGTGCAGCTGTTCGGTGGCAGCGCAGATATGGCCACGCCGACCGCCACGCTGCAAGCGCTTTCTGCTGAACTAGACGGTGCACCACTGGAGATTTTTGACGGCGTGGGGCATGTGCCATCCGTGGAAGCCCCCGCGCTTTTCGCACAAAAGCTTCTTGCGGTGTTGGCCGCTGATTCAGGCGGTGTGGCTTGAAGTAGGGCGTCAGCGGCCAACCAAGAGCAATCAATATCAGCCTGACGTTAGCCGCTCGTGGGTTGAAACGGGCAGGATGAGATGTGGTTTACGATTTCTATTCTTTATAAGTACCTAAGAAAGAAGGCCAGCCATCGCTGGCCTTCTTTTTTTAATGGCATCCATTAGTCGTAGGCCTCACGGGCTAACTTACGCGCTACCGCGTGACCGGGGGCTTACACCCTGTCAGGCGACGCACTGTTGTTGCTTGAGCTATTCATAAGCAACTGTTTATTTGATGTTAAAGCGCATCGGTATGCAGGTTCGTTACTCCGCTGGGTATACAAAGCAACAAAAGAGGTATTGGTCGTGATGAGGCTTGGGCGTAACACTTACCTGACGATAACCCATGTATTAGGTAACGCATCGCGACGTTAAAAGGCGTCCTCTACCTGCGGCTGAAGCAGGTAGTTACGTTGTATGTCCGCAGTGACTCCTTTGCCTAACAAGTATAAAGAGGTGTTTATGTCTCAGCCCTGCATTATCTGTGTCGCCATTACCGGTAGCCTGCCCCGCAAAGAGAACAACCCTGCCGTGCCCATCACCGTTGAAGAGCAGATCGAAAGCACCCAGGCGGCGTTTGAGGCGGGGGCTACTATTGCTCACTGTCACGTGCGTAACGATGATCAAACGCCTTCATCTGATCCAGAAAAATTTGGCCGGCTGATGGAAGGACTTAAGAAGCACTGTCCTGGCATGATTATTCAGCTCTCTACCGGCGGGCGTTCCGGCGCTGGGGAGGCGCGAGGCGGTATGCTGCCGCTGAAGCCCGATATGGCCAGCCTCTCGGTGGGTTCCAATAACTTCCCTAACCGTGCTTATGAGAACCCGCCGCAGTTGGTGGAGTGGCTTGCTGATGAAATGCTCACTTATAGCGTGAAGCCTGAAATCGAAGCGTTCGATTTGTCGCATATCCATCAGGCGGTCGCGCTTTCTAAGCAGGGTAAATTGAAAGCACCGCTTTACGTGCAGTTCGTGATGGGGGTTAAGAACGCCATGCCAGCGGACAGGCCGACCTTCGACTTCTACATCGAGACGCTCAAGCGCTTAGCGCCGGAGGCACAGTGGTGTGGCGCGGGCATCGGCGCTAATCAATACGTGCTTAACGAATGGTCGATTGCCGCCGGTGGGCATACCCGCACTGGGCTTGAAGATAATGTGCGCTTGGATAGCGAAACGCTGGCGCCTTCAAACGCAGCGTTGGTCGAGCGCACCGTGGCGCTGTGCGAAAAGTACCAGCGGCCGGTAGCCACTTGGCAGCAGGCGCGTGAGATGCTTGGGTTATAAACCGACAACGACTACGCAGGAGTGATGTGATGACGGAGACCACTGTCGTGGGCGATGCGCCCGAGATCGAGGAAATTAAGCGCGTTGTGCAGCTGTATGTTGATGGCTTTCAGGGGGGTAGAGAAAAGCTGGAGGAAGCGTTTCATAAGGACGCCTGGATTTTTGTGCTGGATGCGGAGGGTGCGTTAGCAACGGATTTAATCAGCGATCGCTTCGAGCGCTGGGCAAAGAGTCGCCGTGCTGTGAAGAGCCGTTTTATAGCGGTGACTCAAGCAGGAGAGGTCGCCAGCGTGCTGCTGGGTTTTGATAATAGCGACAACCTGGAAGATTCCTGGGTGGACGTGATTGCCTTGATACTCATTGAGCCTTCTCCCCCAGCTCAGCCCGTTTGGCTAAGCTGAAAAGGCGACCAAACCTAACAGGAGAAGACTCAATGAACTTTTACAATAGCACTCACCGTCACTACTGTGGAATTGATCTGCATGCCCGTAGCTTATATGTCTGCATCCTGGATCAGCAGGGCGAAACCCTTCTGCATAAAGAGATTCCAGCCAAACCAGAACCTCTGCTTCATCTGATCGAACCTTACCTGGACGATCTGGTCATCGGCACCGAATGCATGCACTGCTGGTACTGGATCGCTGATTTCTGTGAAGACCAGGGCATTACCTTCATTCTCGGCCATGCCCTTTATATGAAGGCCATTCATGGTGGTAAAACCAAGAATGACCGCGTGGATTCTTACAAAATTGCGGCGCTTATTCGAGGCGGTAATTTTCCCCTTGCATATGTCTACCCACGCAGCATGCGAGCTACCCGTGACCTGCTTCGCCGTCGAACTGGACTCGTTCGCCACGGCGCGGATCTCAAAGCTCATGTGGTCAACACCACGAGTCAGTACAACCTGCCACCCAACAAGGTCAATTTAAAAAATGTCAGTGCCAGAGAGCAACTAGGCAGAACCTTTGATGACCCGCTCGTTCAGCGCAATATCGATCTAGATATGGCCGTTTTAGAGTGCTACCACCGGGAACTAAGCCAGGTGGAATGGCTATTGGAAAAGCAGGCCAAAAAGCATCAGCCGACCTACTACCACTTATTAAAAACCATTCCCGGCGTTGGCCGTATTCTGGCCCTCACTATTCTGTATGAAGTGGGTGATATTCGACGTTTTGAATCTGTCCAGAAGTTCGCCTCCTATTCCCGACTGATCAAGTGCAAAGCCGAATCGGCCGGTAAGACCTATGGCACCCAGGGCAACAAGATTGGTAATGCCCATCTGAAGTGGGCTTTTCTGAGGCTGCGGTGCTTTATCTGCGCAGCAATCCAGGCGCACAAAAGCTGTTGCAACGCTTCCAGAAACGCATGAGTAAAGCCAAAGCGTTATCAGCTCTGGCCCACAAGCTCGGGCGTGCGGTCTATTTCATGTTAAAGAACGAGAAGGTGTTTGATGAACAACGCTTTTTAACGAGTTAGTCACGCAGCAGGCTGATGATCAACGTCTAACTGGATCATCATGGAGTGTGCTGAAATAGGGTGTCTGTTGACTGATTTTGAGATCTGAACCCCGACTTCTACACCCAACTCGAAGCCCGTCGCTTTGATTATCCATCCTGCTGGCGTGCACCAATACCCTGAGCGAGTGGGCTTACACCGGCGCTGAACCTGAAACTAACTGGGACTGTAAAGTAACCCGCTTTTTGAATAGGACAGAGGCTGGTTAACCGATGAATGTCTAGTGCCCCAGACCCACCTGCAAGGAGCAACCCGGTCTGGCAGTGGTAAACCACCACGTTAAGAGAGCCTCAATAGGTGTTTGCTGTAAGCCACTCACAGCCAACGATGACAGATGAAGTAGGATCACTAGCTCAGGGACTTGCCATTGGCCGCTGACGCGGCCAATAAAAAACACTGCGGCCTATTGACAGAGAGAAGGCTCATAGGTGTTAAAGGTCGATGGCACTTGGCAGATTACCAACAAAACCGCCGCCCATAGTATGCGGGCGGCGTGGGCCAAGCCTTAACCGCTGCTAGACGGTTAAGGCTTTTAGCCTGGTTAGGCTAAATATGCCAACGCGGCGGTTGCCATTGCTTCCATGCCGGTGCGCAGGGTTATGTCGTTGCCGGGAAAATAGTAGGGCGAATGCGGCATTTCAAGATGACGCATTTTTTGTGAAACGCTCGTTCCCGGTGTTTCTGCCCAGCGCTCAGCGGGGGTCGCGCCGATAAACCAGTAAACGTAGGGGATATCGTCTCCGCCAAACCCACCCGCTTCCGCATTGCCCAAAAACGGGAAATCTTCACTGCCGTTTAAGCGCGGCATGTCGAAGAGGTTGGTATCGCCAAAGTGCTCGGCGTGGGCGCTGCGAACATGCTCAACGGCCATGGGGTCGTTGTGCAGGGCGATGGTTTCGTTAAGCACCTGGAACGCTGGTGGCTTGGGAGCACGGCCAGCGTCGCACTCAGCGCGAATAATCCGCTCAATCGACGCCACGACTTGGCGATGCAGCGTGTTGTCAAAACTGCGGATATTAATTTCGAGCTCGGCTGTGTGGGGAATGATATTGGCCTGGGTGCCCGCATGCAGTTTACCCACGGTGACCACGACGGTCTCCTCCGGCGGCACCTCGCGGGAGACAATGCTCTGGAGGCGGGTGACCACGTGGGCCGCAATCACCACCGGATCGACCGTTTGTGCAGGCATGGAGCCGTGGCCCCCCGCTCCGTGAATAGTCACTGCCAAGTTGGTGCAGGCAGCCATGGTGCTGTTGGCGCGATGGCCGATGGTGCCCGCTCGCGCAGGCATATTATGCTGGCCAAGAATAATGTCGGGGCGTGGAAAGCGCTCGTAAAGCCCGTCCGCCAGCATGGCCTTGGCGCCGCCAAAAATCTCTTCGGCGGGCTGGCAAATTAGCATCAAGGTGCCCGACCACTGCGCAGTTAGCCCCACCATAACCGCTGCCGTACCCACAATGCAGCTACTGTGCAGGTCGTGACCGCAGGCGTGCATCAGCGGTACTTCGTTGCCATCTGCAGCGGTAGCGGTTTCGTTGCTGGCGTAATCGAGCCCCGTCGCTTCTTTAATGGGCAGCGCATCCATGTCGCCGCGCAGCATCACCGTTGGCCCCTCGCCGTTACGCAGCAGCGCGACCACACCTGTGCCACCCACGTTGCGAGTGACCGTATAGCCAAGGGCTTCCAGGGATTCAGCCAGCCGCGCGCTGGTTTTGTACTCCTGAAAGGGTAGCTCAGGCATTTGGTGCAGCTGTTGGTACAGCGCCTTCACCTCTGCAAAGGCGGCATTAACCTGGGCGCTCACGGCGCCCTTTACATTCATACGATCGGTCTGGGTAGTCATGGTCATCTCCGTCAGCCATTTAGCGGTGGGTAGGCGTTGGCTTAGCAAGTGCGGGTTTGACAAGCCACTGGAAGGCAGCCACCACACCGACATTAAGCAGCATTGCCCAGACCCCGGCGTGCCAGTTGAGCGGCGAACTCCAGACAAACTCCATCATCAGGTAGGCAAGGCTGCCGACCAGCGCCCCGGCCATCACGCTGGCGCGCCTAAGCTGCGGCATAAACAGTGCGCCAATCACCATGGGGAACAGCTGCACGATGAGCCCATAGGCACCCAGTAACAAAAGCACCAGCGAGGCGGGGTTAGCCAGGGCGCAAAGGTAAGCAATCAACGATAGCCCCAGCACGCTCCAGCGGGTCGCGCTGACCACGGCTTTTTCGCTGGCATTTTTCATTAACGTGGGGCCGACCACGTCACGCACTAATACGACGGCGGCGGTGTGGGCCAAGTTGGCCCCAGTGGACATGGCCGCAGCCAGCGCGCCGGAGAGCATCAAGCCAATCACCCAGGGCGAGAAATTAGCCACGTCCATCACCATGCGAAGCAGTACCGTATCCGAGCGCTCTAAGGGCGTGTCGGCAAAGGCGAGAATGCCGGCAAAGCCGATGAACAGCAGCGGCACCAGCAGGTAGGCATAAAGCGGGTAGAAAACGCTGACTTTGCGCAGCGTTTTGCCACTGTCGGCAGAATAGAACTTCATAAACAGGTGTGGCCACATGGCGCCGCCAAAGGCGCTGACCAATACTGCGGTGCTGAAGTAGCCCCAGTTCATACCGGTAGCGCCGGGCATGGTGAGGTATTCGGGCATGGTTAGCTGGATTTGGCTAAACATCTCGCCGACGCCGCCATAAAGGCGCTCGGAAATGGACAGCCCCAGAAACCAAGCGATGGCGATCATCATGATGCCCTGAACTAAGTTGGTCCATCCAATGCCGTTAAGGCCGCTGCAAAAAACGTAAGCAGCCACTACTAAAAAGGCCAGCAGTGCGCCGAGCCAGAAAGGAATTAACCCATCGGTGGCCGCCTGAAACAGCAGCCCGGCACCGGCGATTTGAATGGTCAGATAAGGCACTAGCGCCAATACACCGATTACCCCGGCCAGTAACCCCAGCGATTTGCTTTGGTAGTGGTCGGCAATCATATCGCCTTGGGTTAAGTAGCCGCGCTCGCGGCCCAGTTTGGCCACGCGCGGGCCCATGGCCCAAATGGTGATCGGTACCAGCGATAAATAGGCCAGAATATAGAAGCCGGGCGCACCGTGCTGGTAGGCCCAGCCCGGTGCGCCAAGAAACGCAAAGGCTGAAAAAATCTCTGCCCCTAGAATGAAAAACAGGATGACGACGCCGACATGGCGGCCACCGGCCACATAGCCTTCTAGGCTAGAGTTTTGCTGGCCTCGTGCGCGCAACCCCACCCACAGTACTAGGGCCAAATACGTCAGGGTAATGCCGACAACAATGACAGAATCAGTCATGGCGATTACCTCCGTGGCGAACCACAAAGGCGACCCACATGCCGATAAATAGGATCAGCATCCAGAGGATGTACCAAAAAAAGAGAAAGGGTAGGCCAAACACGGTGGGCTCAATACGGTTAGCGATTAACGCCCCGGGCCAGATCATCGCCAGGGTGCACAGCGTAAAGTGCAGCCCGGTTAGTAGGTGGTAAGTCTTGGTCATCAGGTGTCCTGCTCGCTTACGAGTCTTTTTATGGGTTGTTCGCTCACTATGAAACAAGCGGGCAGATACCAGAAATATAGATTTTAGATGCTTGCCATATCATATTGGTATGGAAAAGCGCCCTCATAAAGCATGCCATGTGAGCCACTTTGAAAAACAACGTAAGCGAGTTCGCCCATGGAGTTTCGCCAGCTGGAGTACTTTATCGCCGTGGTGGAGAGCGGCTCAATCTCAGCGGCTAGCCGTCGGGTACACGTGGCCCAACCTGCGCTGACGCGCCAGATGCGGCTATTGGAAGATGATGTGGGGACGCAGCTGTTGGATCGTCACGCCCGAGGTATTCGCTTAACCGTGGCGGGTCGAGCACTTTACAGTGAAGCCACTCGGCTGTTGGACGAGCGGGCGGATATCAAGGCGCGGCTATTAGCACTGGGCAGTGGGCAAACCGGCAAACTGAGCTTGGGGGTCACGGTTACCCATTTATGGTTGCCAGAGGTCGCCAAGCTGATGGGGGGCTATCGCGGCCGTTATCCCCAGGTGGCCTTGGATGTTTTTCCACTGCTCTCCGGCCCCCAATTAGAGAAGCTGCAGCAGGGTGGGCTTGATGCCGGCATTCTCTACTTGGATGAGCACGCCCCCCAAGGTATTGAGGCGCGCTTACTGCAGCACGACCACCTGCTGCTGGCGGTGCCCGATACATCGTCTTGGGCGGGCTCGCCGCCCACGTGCCTGGCGGCACTGGCCGATGCTGAGTTTGTGTGGGGGTATCGCAGTATCTCACCAATTTACTACGACCGCGTGGTAGCGCACTTTGCCCGGCTGAAGTTTGAACCCCGAGTGGTGCAGTATGGCGCGGATAACCTCACCATTTTGAGTATGGTGGCGGCAGGCTTAGGGGTGGCGATTGTGCCTGCTGCAAGCCGCTGTCACCCAATGCCAGGCATCTGCTTTATCGAGCTAGAGGAGTTAACCACCTGCGCTATGCCGCTGTGGCTGGCGTGGCGCGGGGGTGAGGTGTCGCCCGTGCTGGATAATTTTATCCAGTTAGCGGCGGAGCAGTTTGGTGGAGGCGCTGCAGTAAATTTTCCCTAAGTGAGTTTGTATTAGTCTTTTGTCGCAACAGCGATGTTTAGCGTAATGTCGCCAAGAAATGGTGACGTTGCAGTAAATGGCTGACAGCAGCCGCGTCAAGGGCGATGACGTTTCAAGGTCTTATCAATCGCGATCATACTTATTTAGTGTTTTGCGGTGCAGCGTGTCGTTGCGCCGTTTTTGTGTTTTTCACCACAGAAAGCGCTGATTTTTTTTATAAATGTTTGATAAATAATAATTTATTTGTATTTTATAGAACTCGTCAAGTGTTGTGTCAGATTAATGAGTAACATGAATGCCAATGCGTTCAATACTTTTAAAGTATGGAGAGGCACTTAAACAATATTGGTTTCAAGCACCGGCGGTCACCAAACTGCAGCCTAGTTACTTAATCGCTAGATGCTGGAGCCGCCATGTCAACCGTCATCCAACACATTGAGACGCTGCTGGTCGACCTGCCGACCATCCGCCCCCATAAGCTCTCAATGACCACTATGGCCTGCCAAACGATGGTGATCGTGCGCATGCGCCATTCCGATGGGATTGAAGGGGTCGGCGAAGGCACCACTATCGGTGGCTTGGCCTATGGCCCAGAAAGCCCCGAGAGCATTAAGCGCAATATTGATACCTACCTGGCCCCGCTGCTGCTGGGTCAGCCCTCTAGCAATATTCACCAGTTACGCTCCCTTCTTAACCGCCATGCCCGCGGCAATATGATTGCAAAATCGGCGCTGGAAACCGCGCTGCTGGATGCCCAAGGCAAACGCTTGGGGCTCAGCGTGGCCGACCTGCTCGGCGGTGCGCGCCAACAGCACTTGCCGGTTTTATGGACGCTGGCCAGCGGCGATACCGCGAAAGATATCGACGAAGCGCTGCTGCGCTTAGAGCAGCGCCGCCACTGCGATTTCAAATTAAAAATCGGCGCCAACCCAGTTGAGCAGGATGTTCGTCATGTGGCGGCTATTAAAGACGCACTGGGAGATCGTGCCAGCGTACGTGTGGACGTTAACCAGGCGTGGGATGAATCCACTGCGGTACGCGGTATCCAGGCGCTGCAAGACGCTGGGATTGAGCTGATTGAGCAGCCGATTCCCGCCCGTGAACACGCTGGCCTGATCCGCCTCGCCAACCGCTTTAACGTGCCGATGCTGGCGGATGAAGCGGTGCAGGATGCCCGCGACGGGCTTGACCTAGTGAGTGGCGGCTTCAGCGGTGCCTTTGCCCTGAAAATTGCGAAATCCGGTGGCGTTTACGGCGTGTTAGAGCTTGCTCATGTGGCTCAAGCGGCGGGCGTTGGCTTATACGGCGGCACCTTGCTGGAAGGCACTATCGGCACCGCTGCATCACTCCATGCCTGGGCCACGCTGCCGGACATGGCATGGGGCACCGAGATGTTCGGCCCGCTGCTGCTGAAAGACGACATCGTCGTTGAACCGCTCAACTACCACGCATTTGGTGTCGACCTGCCCGCCGGGCCAGGGCTGGGTATCACGCTAGATGAAGACAAGCTTGCGCACTATTCGCGTAACGATTAACGCGCCTAAGCGCTGAGTCAAAGAGCTAAGTCACGCAAGCGCTAAGTCACGCAAGTACCGAGGAGGAGAACATCATGCTGTATCACGTCGAAATGACCGTAAAGCTGCCAACCGATATGCCCGCCGAGCAAGCGGCAGAGATTAAAGCGACTGAAAAAGCCTACTCCCAAGACCTGCAGCGCCAAGGCAAATGGCGCCACCTGTGGCGGGTGGCAGGTAGCTACTCGAACGTCAGCATTTTTGATGTGGAAGACAACGCCGAGCTTCAGGAGCTGGTCAGCAATCTTCCGCTGTTTCCCTATATGGAGATCAGCGTTAAACCGCTGTGTCGCCACCCCTCTTCCGTGCGTGAAGACGATAGCTAGGCACACACGCAATCCCCCATAAGCGCAACACCCCATAACAACATGAGGATATCACCATGACCGTGAAGATTTTTAACACGCCAGAAGTACAAGAGTTTCTAAACACCATTGCCGGTCTTGACCAAACCGGTGGCAACGACCGCGCGAAGCAGATCGTACACCGTCTCGTGTCTGATCTGTTTAAGCTGATCGATGACTTCAACGTCACCGAAGAGGAGTACTGGGCGGGCGTTAATCTGCTTAACGCCCTGGGTAGCCAGACGCAGTTTGGCCTGCTCTCGCCAGGGCTTGGCTTTGACCACTTCCTCGATATGCGCCAAGACGCCATTGACGCGGAAGCCAAGCGTACCGGCGGCACGCCGCGCACCATTGAAGGCCCGCTGTATGTGGCTGGCGCCCCGGAAGCGGAAGGCTTTGCGCGCATGGACGATGGCCAGGACAACGACGGTGAAACCATGTGGCTAACGGGCCAAGTGCGCGACGTGGACGGCACGCCGATTGCTGGCGCCAAGGTGGAGATTTGGCACGCTAACTCCAAAGGCGGTTACTCCTTCTTTGACCAAACCCAAAGCGAGTACAACCTGCGCCGCACGATTTATGCGGACAGCGAAGGCCGCTACACCGCACGCAGCATTATTCCGTCTGGCTACGGCGTGCCGGAAGGTGCTCCCACCGATGTAGTGCTCAAGTCACTTGGCCGTCACGGCGAGCGTCCTGCGCATATTCACTACTTCGTTTCTGCACCGGGCCATCAGCACCTGACCACCCAGATCAATCTCGCCGGTGACCCCTACACTTATGACGATTTTGCATTCGCCACTCGTGAAGAGCTGGTGGTGCCGGCAAACAAAATCAATGACCAAGATGCCATCGCCAAGCGCGAGTTAGACGGCCCCTTCTCCGAAGTTGTATTTGACGTCGAGCTGGCAAAAACCGAGGCGCCTGAACTGCAAGTGCGTCATGCCCGCCCGCGTGCCAAAGAAGACGAACACGACCTCGCTAGCCAGCTAGCAGGCACTGCCAAGGTTTAAGCCTCACGCTTTGATGTCAGCGGGCCTGCCCCTGGGCCCGCCTTAGTACGACCCACAATAACGAGGAGCGCGATCATGACCACAAAACTTGATCAACTCGAAAACCGCGTTCGCGGCGCTGTACAAGACGACCCTGACCAGGGCATCTTCCGCTGCCACCGCAGCATGTTCACCGATCCCGAGTTTTTCGAACTTGAGCTTAAACACATTTTCGAAGGCAACTGGCTGTTCTTGGCCCATGAGAGCCAAATCGCCGAACCGGGCGACTACATGACCGTCACCATGGGTCGCCAGCCGGTGATTATTACCCGCGATAAACAGGGTGAACTGCACGGTTTGATTAACGCCTGCGCCCACCGTGGCGCGACCCTGTGCCGCCGTAAGCGTGGTAATAAAGGCACCTTTACCTGCCCGTTCCACGGCTGGACCTTCAAAAACGACGGCAAGCTGCTGAAGGCTAAAAACGAGAAGAACGGTGCCTATCCGGATGCCTTCAAAGAGGACGGTTCCCACGACCTCAAACGCCTGCCACGTTTTGAAAATTACAAAGGCTTCCTGTTTGGCAGCTTAAGCGACGATGTTCAGCCGCTTGAGCAGCACCTAGGTGAAACCACCAAGATCATCGACAACATCGTTGACCAGGCCCCTGAAGGCCTTGAGATCCTGCGCGGCACCTCGTCGTACACCTACAACGGTAACTGGAAGCTGCAGGCCGAAAACGGCGCCGATGGCTATCATGTCAGCTCCGTGCACTGGAACTACGCCTCCACCATGGAGCGCCGCAACTATGATGCCGGCGGCACCAAAGCCGTCGATGCCGACGGCTGGTCGAAGAGCAAAGGGGGCTTCTACTCCTACGAAAACGGCCACATGATGCTGTGGACCCGTCTGCTTAACCCGGAAGTGCGCCCGGTCTACCAGCAAAAAGAGTGGATCCAGGAGCAACTGGGCGAGGCCCGCGCTGACTCTATCGTCAACCAGACGCGTAACCTGTGCCTCTACCCCAACGTCTACCTGATGGATCAGTTCTCCACGCAAATACGCGTGCTGCGCCCCGTCGACGTCAACAAAACCGAAGTCACCATCTACTGCTTCGCCCCCAAAGGTGAGTCAGCTGAGAACCGAGAAGTGCGTATCCGCCAGTACGAAGACTTCTTTAACGTCTCTGGTATGGGCACGCCCGACGATCTTGAAGAGTTTCGCGCCTGCCAAGAAGGCTACAACGGCGCGTTAGCTGAATGGAACGATCTTTCTCGCGGCGCCAAGCAGTGGATCGAAGGCGCTGACGAAAATGCCCAGGCCATCGACATGAAGCCTCTGCTCAGCGGTGCCTCACCGGAAGACGAAGGCCTCTACGTGCTGCACCACAAGCACTGGGTCGACGAAATGCTGCGCGCGATTGACAAAGAGCGTAGCCAGTTCATCGCCACCGCATCCGCCTAAGCGCCGAGTGACCCGGGGAGACACCACTATGAGCATCACCTATCACGACATCCAAGCTTTCCTATACCGCGAAGCGCGCCTGCTGGATGACCGCCAGTGGGACGAATGGCTGGCTTGCTACCGCCAAGACGCTGAGTTCTGGATGCCCGCTTGGGACGACGATGACCAGCTGACCCGCGACCCGCACAGCGAGATCTCGTTGATCTACTACCCCAACCGCGAAGGGTTAGAAGACCGCGTTTACCGCATCAAGACCGAGCGCAGCGGAGCGAGCACGCCAGAGCCGCGTACCACGCATCAAATCAGCAATATCGAAGTGCTCGCTCAAGAGGGCGATAAGGTTGAGCTGCGCTTCAACTGGCACACGCTTAGCCACCGCTACAAAGTCACCGATCAGTTCTTTGGTACCGCGTTTTACACCCTGGACGTGTCCGGTGGCACGCCGCTTATCACAAGAAAAGTCGTGCAACTCAATAACGACTATATCCATCAGGTCATTGACGTTTACCACGTGTGACGTGAGGTGGGAGGAGATTCAACCATGAGCTATACCATTGCCCTCAACTTTGAAGACGGCGTCACCCGTTTTATTGGCTGTAAAGCAGGCGAAACGGTGCTGGACGCCGCGTACCGGCAAAAGGTCAACCTACCCATGGACTGCTCTGACGGCGTATGTGGCACCTGCAAAGGCCACTGCGAACAGGGTGAGTTTGAGATGGGCGATGAGTACCTGGAAGAAGCGCTGTCTGATGAGGAGGCCGCGGAAGGTCAGATTCTTACCTGCCAAATGGTGCCCTCGTCGGACTGCGTTATTCAAGTGCCGGTCGCCTCAACGCTGTGTAAAACGCAGGTAGGCAAGGTTGAGGGCACGGTCGCTGGGGTCGAACAGCTTTCTGAGGACAGCATCGAGCTTGCGGTGGCGCTGGACGAAGGCGCTGAGATCACCTTCCTCCCCGGCCAGTACGTACATATTGATGTGCCGGGTACCGAGGTGCACCGCTCCTACTCGTTTAGCTCTCTGCCGGGGGAAAAGCGCGCCACTTTCCTGATTCGCAATATCCCTGACGGGGTGATGAGTGGCTATCTCGGTGGGCGGGCAGCCGTGGGCGATCGCCTGACCCTAACCGGGCCGCTCGGCAGCTTCTATCTCCGTGATGTCACCCGCCCGGTGCTGATGTTGGCGGGTGGAACGGGGTTAGCGCCGTTTCTCTCTATGTTGGCGCAATTGGTCGAGAAGGGCTGCGACGCCCCAATCCATCTGATCTATGGCGTTAACAAAGACGATCATTTGGTCATGGTGGATGCGTTGGATGCCTTTGCAGCCAAACTGCCTAATTTCACCTATGCCACCGTGGTGGTAGACGAGGCCAGCGCTCACCCGCGTAAAGGGTACGTCACCCACCACATGGATGCGGGCGTCATGCACGACGGCGATGTGGACGTTTATCTGTGCGGTCCGCCGCCGATGGTCGATGCGGTACTCAAGCATTTTGATGCCGAAGGTATTAAGCCCCAGAGCTTCCACTACGAAAAGTTCACCCCGAACCAGGTGGGAGAAAGCGCATGAGCAACTCAGCCGTTAACGGCCCGCGTTTTCAAGACCGAGTGATGGTGATTACCGGTGCCGCCCAAGGGATTGGGCGACGCTTGGCCGAACGTGCCGCTGCTGAAGGTGCGCATTTGGTGCTGGTTGACCGCGCCGACGATATCCACGAGGTGGTCGCCGGCCTACAGGCCGAAGATAACAAGGTGATGGCGGTGCAGGCCGATCTCGAAGCCTGGGCCGGTGCCGAGCAGGTGATGCAGGCGGCAAAGGCGGCATTTGGTCGAGTCGATATTTTGATCAACAACGTGGGCGGGGCAATTAACTTCAAGCCGTTCACCGAGTTTACCGAGGCGCAAATTAGCGCCGAAATACAGCGCTCGTTAATGCCTACGTTATGGTGCTGCCGCGCCGCGCTGCCCACGATGGTGGCGCAGGGCAGCGGTGTCATCGTCAATGTCTCTTCAGCGGCGACGCGGGGGGTTCACCGTATTCCCTATTCGGCGGCCAAAGGCGGTGTGAATGCGCTGACGGCCTCGCTGGCCTTTGAGTTTGCCGAGCACGGCATCCGCGTGGTGGCAACAGCGCCCGGCGGCACCGAAGCGCCGCCACGGCGTATCTCCCGGGGCACCCCGGAGCCGCAAAACGAGACCGAGCAGGCCTGGTTTCAAGCACATATCGACCAGACCAAACAGAGCTGCCTGATGAAGCGCTACGGCACGCTGGATGAAATGGTCGCGCCTATTTTGTTCCTGGCTTCTGATGACGCGAGCTACATCACCGGCAGCGTTGTGCCTGTGGCAGGTGGTGACCTTGGCTAAACCTGCCTAACCACTGGCTGTGCAAACTCAATAACTAAACCGCCGTGTTCAGACCATTAAACGCTAACAATAACGTCAAATATAACGATCCCTGGAGCACACCGTGAAACATATCGAGAAAGGCGTCAGCCTAAGGCATGCGCCCCGCGACTTCCTGCGCGACATTAACGTGGATAACGCCAGTACCGGCCTAGTGGCAGGCATCTTGGGCCTCAGCGTGGGCGTTGTGCACATCAGCGCAGGCACCGCTGCGGGCCTAGACTCTTCCTTCATTATGATTTGGGTTATCAGTTACCTAATGATTAACGGGCTGTTTGGGCTATTTATGCCCGCCTATTACCGTTTGCCGCTACCCATGGCTAACTCGATTCCTGGCGCGCTGATGTTTGCGGCGGTGATTCCGGTGGTGGGGTTGGAGGCTGCACTTGGTGCCAGCCTGATCGCAGGAGCCATCGCGCTGGTAGCGGGTTTGACGGGGGTGATGGGCATCGTCATGCGGCTGATCCCGATGCCGATTGTGATGGGCATGGTGGCCGGTATGCTGCTGAGCTTTGGTCTCAATATGGTGCGCCCGCTGGAAAGCGCGATTGTGCCCGCTTCCATTATGATCCTGGCGTTTTTCATCTCCGCACGCCTCTTCCGTAAAATTCCACCGCTAGTTGTCGCTATGTTGGCAGGCATCCTTTATCTGATAGCGACCGGTGTTGACCTGTCAGGCATTGAAGCAACGATCCGTTTCCCTGAGTTTATTGTTCCTCAGTTCACGCTCAGTGCCTTTCTAACCTACGGCCTGCCGCTGGCGATTATTCTAGTGGGAATGGAAACCCCCGCGGGCGTTGGCTTGGTGAAGGGCATGGGCTATAAAGAGGTGCCTGCCAACGCGATTACCGCGGTGGGGGGTGTGGGCACCATGGTGTCGGCATTTTTCAACCTGCACAGCACCTGTATTGCCGCGCCGATGACCGGTATCTGCTCGTCACCTGAGGCTGGCAGCCACGACAAACGCTGGGTCGCTGCCGTGGTGGCGGGAGCGATCTTTATCGTGGCAGCGCCCTTTTACGGCTATGTGGTTAGCCTGCTGGAAGCCACGCCGCGCTACTTTATCGCGATTATCGCCGGGCTTGCGCTGATGCGCGTTATTACCTCGTCTATGTCCATTGCCTTTGCCGGTAAAAAGCACGAAATAGGCGCGCTGTTCGCGTTTTTGATTGCCGCCTCGGGCCTGCAAATCTTAGGTATCGGTGCCACGTTCTGGGCGCTGGTGCTGGGCGTTGTGGTCTCAATAATCTTCGAGACAAAAGACTTTGAGTTTGTGTTTGCGCGTAATGCGCTTGAAAAGAGCGGTTGAGATTAGGCAGCACTGCCGTTGTTAGACGATTGATTAGAGATTCTCCTTGGCCCGTACCTGCTCACGTCGTACGGGTCTTTTTTCAGCTGCTTTAGGCGTTGGCGCTCTCTCTTTTGAAAGAACGATTAAAGGTGCCTTTTTGGCTTATTACGTCTGTGTTGTTTGATACCTATAACTCACCTTTAACCCGCTGGGACGTTGTGTATGCGTATTCATAAGGATTGGTCGGTACCCGCCATTACCGCTGGTTTTGTGGCGGTGCTAGTCTCTTACTCCGGCCCACTGGCTATCTTTTTCCAGGCGGCACAGAGTGCTGAAATTTCAAGTGCGATGATGACCTCCTGGGTCTGGGCGATTTCAATCGGGGCGGCTATTTCGGGCATTGTGCTTAGTTTGTGGTTGAAAGTTCCGGTGGTCACTGCGTGGTCAGCACCGGGCACTGCGTTGCTGGTCACCCTGTTCCCTGGGCTATCGCTAAATGAAGCGGTGGGCGCTTATTTAACCGCGGCGCTGATTATTTTTGTCATTGGTGTAACTGGGTCGTTTGACCGCATTATTCGTTTAATTCCGCCGGGCATTGCCAGCGCCATGATGGCGGGCATTCTGTTTCAGTTCGGTGTGGGCGTGTTCGTTGCATTAGAGAGTGTGCCTACGCTGGCGGTTGGTATGATCATCGCCTACCTCGTGTTTAAGCGGCTAACGCCCCGCTATAGCTTGGTGCTGCTTCTGGTGACGGGCGTTGCGTTGGCGGTGGGTTTGGAAGGTGCAAGCCTTGAGGGTGTTTCCTTACAGCTTGCTGAGCCGCAGTTTATTCGCCCTGAGTGGACGTGGAATGCCACGCTAAGCTTGGCGATTCCCCTTGTGCTGGTCAGCCTAACAGGGCAGTTTTTACCGGGCATGGCCATACTGCGTACGGCGGGCTATACCACCCCGGCTAAGCCGATTATCACGATAGCGAGTTTGACCTCGTTTATTACCGCCTTTTTTGGCGGTATTACCACGGTGATTGCGGCAATAACGGCGGCTATCTGCACTAGTAAAGAGGCCCACGAAGACCCAGAAAAGCGCTATGTGGCGGGGGTAGCGAACGGGGTTTTCTACCTGATCGGTGGTATTTTTGCTGGCACCATTGTGGCGCTGTTTACCTCATTACCGGCGGAGTTTATAGCGGTGCTGGCGGGGCTTGCACTGATTGGCGCCATTACCAGTAATGTCAGCGCGTTTGCCGCTGAAAAGAGCCATCTTGAAGCCTCGGTGATTACCTTTATCGCGACGGCGTCAGGTATCAGCTTTTTAGGCCTGGGGTCGGCCTTCTGGGGAGTAGTCGTTGGGGCGCTGGCCTATAACTTGCTGCATCGGCGCTTTCGTCACTCAGGCTAGGGGTAACGCCCCGTGCGGCGGTTCTCGACCAGCACTTCTAAGATCGCATTGGCTTCTTGCATGATGGGTGAGGGTTTTTCACCACGTCGGCGGCTACAGATTACCGGGGTGGTCAGCGACTTATCCTCAAGCGAAACGAAAGTAATGCCTTCGCGCTGAACGCGTTTGACCTGCTCCGGTACCAGCGTAATCCCAATGCCGCAGGCCACGAGGCTTAATGCTGTTTGTAGCTCATTCGCCTCTTGCACAACGTCTATTTTTAGCCGCTGACGGCGAAAGATCCCCAGGATCATATCGGCCATGCTAGGGCGGGGCTTGGCAGGGAAAATAATCAGTGGGTAGCGTGCTAGCGCTTCGCAGTTGGGGGTGGTGCCCTCTAGCGGGTGGCCGAGGGGGAGGGCGGCTACCAAGGGCTCGTTGAACAGAATTTCCTGCTCTACTTCGGGGTCATCGATGCGCAACCGACCAAAGCCGATATCGATTCTTCCTGCCTTTAGCGCTTGAATTTGCTGAACAGACGTCAGCTCAGCCAGCGAGAGTTCAAGGTTGTCCCTTTGGCGCAAATCGCGCACCAGCGTGGGCAGTTGCCCATAAAACACCGACGGCACAAAGCCGATGCCAAACAGCGTGCGCTGGCTGCGTGCCATGCGTCGTGTGGCTTCTGTGGTTGCGTCTACTTTCTCTAAAATTTGAAGCGCATGCTGCTGAAAAAACACGCCCGCCGGTGTTAGGCGCAAGCCCCGGGAGCTGCGTTCAAATAACTCGGCACCCACTTCTTGCTCTAACTGTTTAATTTGTCGTGAAAGCGGCGGCTGGGACATATGCAAGCGCTCAGCGGCACAGGTGAAATTAAGCGCTTCGGCAACCACACAAAAGTACCTCAGGTGGCGTAGTTCCATGATACCTCCTAGGTATGAGCAGCAACTTAAACAATATTGGTTTTGTCACGGGGTTACTTACAAGCTAACCGTGTGCCCCACGTCAGCCGCCTCGCATTAGCGCTGCAGGCCCCTGCTGATGTAGTGCTAATGGCTTGGCAAGGGTGAGCCGCATTGAGTATATCGAGACCACAACGCTATCTATACAAGGCAGTAACCCTATCAGTATTTAAGCGTTTGAAAATTATATATTTTCTACGACTTTAGTAATAATAAAAGACACCACAGGAGTGACTCAATTATGTATCAACGTATCTTAGTACCGGTCGATGGCTCTGCCCATTCTCAGCACGCGCTACGTATTGCTTGTCAGCTTTTAGAGGGCAGCGATTCAACACTTCACCTACTGCATGTGCCCGAAGCGCTGACGTATGCGGCGACATTGGTCTGGGGGCTTGGCGCTGTCAATGCGGAGGCCTCCAATGGTGAGCGCGAAGCGCTAGGTAAGCAGCTGTTAGAACACGCGGCAAAATCAGCCGCAGCGTATGGCGCTCGGCAGGTGGAGAATCAGTTGGTACAAGGCGACCCGGTACGGGTGATTTTAGCCACCGCTGAGGAGTGCCATGCGGATGCTATCGTCATGGGCAGTCGCGGGTTAAGTGATTTAGGCGGCGTTGTTATTGGCAGTGTGTCACACAAAGTGAGCCACCTCGCCAAGTGCCATGTTATTACCGCGAGCCAGTAGCTGGTGTGAGTCATAAAAAAGGGTACCCGTTTAAGCGGGCACCCTTTTTTTAGGTAATGCTAATAACGCTTAAAGATGATTAAGCGCTTTTCTTCTTTGTGATCTTAGGATCGCTCGCCTTATCTTTTTGATCACTTGGTTTGCTGTCACTGGCGTCGCTGGGTTGTGGCAGCGATGGCAGCGATTTGGCGAGCATTTCTACACTGTGGCGGTAGTAGAGCTGGCTCTTATTATGCTCGCCCATGCTGGCGTAGAGGCGGGCAAGCTCGGCACATACTTCACCATTGGGGCGCTGGCGCTGACTAGCTTCAAAGTATTCCAGCGCTTTTTCCCACTGGCCAATACGTAGCGATAGGCGCCCGCAGGCTAACAGCAGTTCTGGGTCATTGGGGCGCTCTTGCAGCCATTTCTCTGCTTTCACCAGCTGGCGCGCTGCGTCTACGTTAAGCAAGCCGTAACGTTTTACCAGGCGTGCATCCCAGTGGTGGTCCAGCGAGTGATTGAGCAGCCGTTCAGCAATAGGCTCTTCGTTCGACTGGAGCAGCGCCTCGGTGTAGAGCACGATCAGCTCAGTATTCCCACGCAGGTAGTCCGGCATATCGGCCCATAACCCCCGTACGCGCTCGATATTGGTGGGGTTCTTGGCCTCAAACACAATCAGTTCACGGTAGGCCTTGAACTCCAGCTGCTCACGCTCTTGCTGAGTAATCAGCTTTTGTGCGGCTAAGCGCGGGATCAGGTGGCGTAGCCCCTCCCAATCGTTAACGCTGAGATGCACCTGCTTAAGCATCTTGAGCACTTGAGGGTGGTTGGTCAGCTGCTTATCCAAACGATTAAGAATCGCCAGTGCTTCTTCGGGCTGCTGACGGTCGATCATCAACTGCGCCTGCATCAGGCCAATCGCTGTGTCGGCGCCTTCGGTAGTTAGCTGAGCCTTGTTAAGATGCTCTTGAGACTTAACATGGTGGCCTTGGTAGTGTGCCGCCAGCGCCGCTGAAAGGTAGTTAACCAGCGGGGTGCTGGAGTCATTGGCAGCGTTAACCAGAGTTTTTTCAGCTTTTTTGAAGCGGCCTTCGGTAAGGGCCACTAAGCCATGCACCGTGCGTTTCATGGCGCGGCGATTGCGGGCGCGGCTGTTCCAGGTGCGAAAGTTACCCACGGGACGAATAATGCCGCTTAAAAGCCGCAGGGCAAAGTGCAGCACAAGGAAGGCGGCGAGTAGCAGTACCAGGCCAAACCAGAAGGAGGTCTGTACCGATGTTTCACCGACACGAATTAACCAGTAGCCAGGCACCGCCATCATTAGGTGCCCAAATAGGGCACCTACTGCAAGGCCTGCGACGATAAGAAGAATGAGCTTTCTCATGCGTCACCTCCGCCTTGGCGACGCGATTCAAAGCGGTTTTCAATGAAGTTCGCTAGCGCCTGCTGTGACGCGCTGATATCGGGCAGTTCTGGCTTCACCTCGGTTTGCTTTAGCTCCTGCAGGCGATTAATGACGCTTTGGGTCTCGTCACGATCGGTGTCGTAGTAGCTGTTAAGTAGACCCAGGGCTTTATCAAGGCTCGCTTCGTAAAGTTCCTGCTCTTCTTTGAGTAAGGCGAGCTGCGACTGCTCAAGCACTAGGCGCAGGCTTTGACGCAGATAGGTCTCTTGCTCTGGAGTAATCAGCGTTTCCAACGCTTCGTCGTGATGGCGAATCACGACAAGATCTTTTAACTCTTCGCCAAAGCGTGCTAGCTGGCGCTGGAAGGTACCTGTAGGCGGCTGCTCGATGCTAGAGGTAACGGCACGCTCTTCCACTTCCTGGGAAAGGCGCAGGCCAGCGATGCGTTCCTGCTGGGCGTTCAGCGCCAGATAGATACCGGTGCGGTCTACGCGGGGTACCGCATCAAGGGCGGCCAGCTCATTGGCGATTTCACGGCGTACCGAGGTCAGTGCCGGGTTGTCGGCGTCCACTAGGCGGGCGTCGGCGGTGTTAAGCAGGGCGGCTGCACCATCGACATCACCTTCAAGCTGCAGGCGCTGGTTGGCTAAGCGCAGCAGATAGGCGGCTTCTGCGTGTAGCCAGTCGCGCTCGTCGGTTTCCTGCTCTTGGGATAGCTGGGCCAGCACTTGATCCAGCGTCTCGTCGACGTCACTGCGGTAAGTGTCAAGTTCACTGCGCAGATCGCTCAAGGTGCTTTCCAGCGCCTGACTGCGCTCTGCTTCGCCACTTTCGATACGTGACTCAAGGTCGCTAACGGCCTGCTGGGAGGCGCTGTCTTCAGTCTGCTGAGTCAGCGCATCAATGCGCTGCTGTTGACTATCCAGGCGCTGCCAGCCTTGCCAAGCAACCAGTACTAATGCCACCGCCAGGATAATCACCAGCACAATGGCGAGCATGCCGCTCTTGCCACTGTTGCCGCCGTTGCCACTGTCGCTACCCGAGTGGCGGTCACCACCACCACTGTTAGTGGGCGGCGGCGTGAAGGCGCCTTTGGGGCTTGCGCTTGCGCTCGCGGTGCTCGTACCCGCTGCCTGTTTGGGGGCAGGCTCATCTTTTTTGGCACCGCTGTGTGGTGCTACAGGTGCGGCGCTTGTGGTGTCTTGCTTAGAATCGGCGGGTTGGTGGCCGCCTTTATTACGCCGCCGGGAACGGCTGTTCTTAGCGGCATAGGAGGAAGATGCTGAGGTAGTGCTTGACCCTGCAGGCTCGCTGTTGGAAGAGGCGGGCACGGCGGTATCGCTCGGCTTAGCGCCCTCTTGGGATGCATCGGCAGACGTCTTGTGTACGCCTTCCTGATCGTTTAGTTGTTTGCTCATCTGTCGCTAGCCCTTATTAAGTTCCTTGATCGACATCGGCACCCTTTGGGTTGCAGGACCGATCCAACGCGGCTACCAGCGCAGCCGGCGTTGCTCCCGACGCCACCTTGAGGTCACAAAAACCCAGTTTACCGGCCAGTGTAGCTAAACGGTGACTGGAAACGATTAGCGGTTGGTTCAACGCTGCTTGATCACACCATTTTGCCAGATGTTCAAGCAGTTCGCTGCTGGTAACGATTAACGCCCGGTAATCGCCTACTAAAAGACGTTGCTGCATGGCCGCTGAGGGCGGTTGATACACTCGCCGATATACTTCTACGCGGGTGACTTGCGCGCCACGCGTTTCCAGCGTCTCGGTGAGTAGTGTGCGGCCGCCTTCACCCGCTACCAGTAGTACTCTCTGGTGGGTTAATGCTTTTAGTGAGGCAAGTGCCAGCAGTGCCTCGCTGGTATCTTCACCGCTTGCAGGTGAAGGAATGTGAACGCGTACGCCTAGCAGGTTGTGAAGGGTGTAGGCGGTGGCGCTGCCAACACTGTAGTAATCAATCCCTACAGGAAGCTGCGGCCAATAACGCTCCAGCGCTTCGCTTAAACATTCGGCTGCGAAGGGGCTGACCACTACTATCTTATGGTACTGATCAATATCCAGCCAGATTCTGCGCTGTTCCGGTGCTTCGGGCAGTGCTTCAAGCTGCATGACCTCCAGGGATTCGACCCAAGCGCCCTGGGCGCGCAGCGCAGCGGCAAGCGCTTCACCACGCTCTCCGGGTCGGCAGATCAGTACCGGTTGGGTCATACGTTGTGGCCGTAAACCTCGGCCAGGATATCCCCAGCCCCTTGGTCAAGGAGGTCTTCAGCCACCCGAATGCCCAGCGCTTCCGGCTCGTGGATGGAGCCACTGCCTTCGGCCCGTAGCACTTCGGTGCCTTCAGGGTTGCCCACTAAACCGCGCAGCCAAATGGTTTCGTTGGCCTTGTCGAGAATCGCATGACCACCGATAGGCACCTGGCAGCCGCCTTCTAAGCGGGTGTTCATTGCCCGTTCGGCGCGCACGCGGGTGGCGGTGTCAGGGTCATCCAGAGGAGCCAGTAAGCTGATCAGCTCAGGGTCATGCAAGCGGCATTCGATACCCAGCGCCCCTTGGCCGCAGGCCGGTAGGCAAATTTCTGGGGGCAATGCTTGGGCGATACGTGCATCCAGCCCCAGGCGTTGCAGCCCCGAGGTGGCAAGAATAATCGCATCAAATTCACCGGCGTCTAATTTTGCCAAGCGAGTTTGTACATTACCGCGTAGATTAAGAATTTGAAGATCCGGACGGGCCTCGCGCATTTGCAGGCCACGGCGTAGGCTGGCCGTGCCGATGCGGGCACCTTCAGGCAGCTCTTCAATGTTGCTGTAGTGGTTGGAGACAAAAGCATCGGTGGGGTCGGCGCCATCTAAAATCACCGAAAGCCCGAGGCCTTCTGGGAAGTGCATCGGCACATCTTTCATGGAGTGCACGGCAATGTCTGCGCGGCCATCCAGCATGGCGTCTTCCAACTCTTTGACAAATAGCCCTTTACCGCCAATTTTAGAAAGCGGCGTGTCGAGAATTTTATCCCCTTTGGTAGAGAGCGGAACCAGCTCGACTTCCAAACCGCTGTGTGCCGCCATCAAACGGTCGCGGACGTACTCGGCCTGCCACATGGCCAACTGGCTTTTACGCGTGGCAATGCGCAATTTAGTGATGGATGACACGTTATTCTCCCTTGGCCGCTGACACGGCGCGTCGAACTATGATAAGTCTCATGATAAAGCACCCGGCCACACAGTAAAAATAACCGGTTAAATTTAAGCGTAGCGTTGAAACGCGTCTTACATCTTTAGGTAACGCGATGCCCCTTGAAGAACCGCAAGGTCAGCTCGATCAATTTTTCCGGCTCTCGCAGGACATGTTCTGCTGCATCGACGCTGCGGGCATAGTGCTTAACGTCAATCCTATGTTTGAAACACTGCTGGGCTATAGCGCTGCAGAGCTGGTGGGCCGACCGTGCGGTAAAGTGATCGACCCGCGTGATTATAAGGTGATCGAAACGGCGCTGGCGCAACTGCTTCAAGGGGAAATCATCAAAGCCTTTGATGTTCGCGCGTTAACCGCAGCAAGGCAACTGCTGTGGCTGGAAGTCACGGCGTCACTCGGCGATAAGGTGATTTATGTCATTGCCCGGGATATTACCCGGCGCAAGGCCATTGAAAAGCAGCTTTTACGCAATCAGCGGCTGCTGGAAATGGCGGGTGAGTCTGCGCTGATTGGTGGCTGGTACGTAGATGTGGTGAATAACGTGCCCGTTTGGTCAGACGAGCTGTGCCAAATTCACGGCATGCCGCCGGGGTTTAAACCCTCTGTGGAGGAGGCCTTCGCTTTTTATGCGCCAGGCTCTAGAGAGCAACTTATGCGCGATTTTCAGGCGTGTAGTGATACCGGCATTAGTTTTGACGGCGAGTATGAGGTGATCACGCGTCAGGGGCGACACCTGTGGGTGAGAGCCATTGGCAGAGCGGTGAGAGATGAGCACGGAGAGATTTTTCAAATACAAGGCTCAACCCAGGACATAAGTCACCGTAAAGCCACCGAGCAAAAGCTACAGCTGCTAGAGCGCAGCGTTGAGTCGAGCACTAACGGCGTGATTATCGTTGATGCGCTCAGCGACGATCTGCCCATTGTCTATATCAACGCAGCCTTTGAGCGCATCACGGGCTACTCCCGGCAAGCTGTGCTGGGGCGTAACTGTCGGTTTCTTCAGGGAGAAGATACCGCGCCGGAATCTCGGCGACAGCTGCGCAAAGGTATTAATGCCCAGCGTGAAGTGCATGTGGTGATTCGCAACTACCGGTGCGACGGGACGCCGTTCTGGAACGATCTATACATTTCGCCGGTGCGCGATGAAGCCGGCGTAGTGACCCACTTTATTGGCGTACAGAATGACATTACCTCACAGCGCGAGTATCAAGCGCAGTTACGCCATAACGCGAGCCACGACGCGCTGACCGGGCTGCCTAATCGGTTGTTGCTCAACCAGCGCTTGGCCCAAGGGTGTCTGTTAGCAAAGCGCTACCATCGCTACTTAGCCGTTCTGTTTGTCGACCTAGATGACTTTAAGCCGATTAACGACACCCTGGGCCATGAAGTGGGGGATTTTCTGCTGATTGAAGTGGCTAAGCGGCTGGAGGAGGAGCTGCGCCCTTGGGATACCGTGGCGCGCTTTGGTGGCGATGAGTTTGTTGTGCTGCTGCCAGACTTAGCCCACGAGCAGGATGTACTGCAAGTGGTAGAGCGTCTGCTCGCTCGGGTTTCGTCGCCCTACTGGTATCGCACCAGCGAGCTACGAATTTCCGCGAGCATTGGTATTGCCACCGATGATGGGACTATGAGCGAGCCACGCCAGCTGATTCAACAGGCAGACCTTGCGATGTACAAAGCCAAGCGGCGGGGGCGCAACACCTACCAGTGGTATACCGATGAGTTAAATCGCAAAGTAACCGAGCGCGTCAGTTTGCGTCATGCCCTTCAGCAGGCCATTGAGCAAGACCAGTTTGAGCTACATTATCAGCCTCAGGTTTGCCAACGCGGCCGGGTGGCCGGGGTAGAAGCACTGCTCCGCTGGTACCATCCTGAGCGTGGCAATATCCCGCCGGTGCAGTTTATTAGCCTAGCGGAAGACACCGGGCAAATTATGCCCATCAGTGAGTGGGTGCTGGCCACCGCGTGCCGGGACGCGGTGGCCCTCAACGCCGCAGGCCACGGCCCGATCACCATGGCCGTTAATGTGTCACCTATGCAGTTTCAGCGGCCAGGTTTTTTGGCGTCTATAGAAAAAGTGCTACAAGAGAGCGGTCTTGCGCCTGAGCTATTGGAGCTAGAGCTTACCGAAGGTGTGCTCATGGATAGCGCCGAGCACACGATTCAAGCGCTGCATGCCCTGCGCCGCATGGGGGTACACATAGCGCTGGATGACTTTGGTACGGGGTTCTCCAGTTTGAGTTACTTAAAGCGCCTGCCGATTAGTAAACTCAAGATTGACCGCTCCTTTGTTCGCGAAGTGGTTAACGACCGCCGCGATGCGGCCATTGTGGATGGCGTTGTCACCATGGCGGATAAACTGGGTCTTGAGGTATTGATTGAAGGTATCGAAGCCGCCGAGCAGTTTAACTATTTCAAAGGGGTTCAACGTGCCCACTTCCAAGGTTACTACTTTGCTCGGCCGATGCCCCTTGCAGCGCTCTATGCGTTTTTACAACCCCCGCTTACCGCCACCGTTACAATTGAGTCACCTACGTCTTAAGCGGCCACTGTTTAAAACGGCATGCCGCTGAGTGCGGCGACTCTGGTACACTTTCGATTAACGATTCCATTAGTTTTGTCAGCAGGATATGCCTCCGATGAGCCAAGCTACGAACCAGTCTTGGGGCGGTCGCTTTAGCGAGCCCACCGATGCTTTTGTTGCACGCTTCACCGCGTCAGTAACGTTCGACCAGCGCCTAGCGCGCCAGGATATCCAGGGCTCTATCGCCCATGCCACCATGCTTGCCCGGGTAGGTGTGCTCAGCGATGAAGAGCGCGACGCCATTATCAACGGCCTGACCGAGATTCAGGGCGAGATTGAGCGGGGCGAGTTCAACTGGTCGGTGCCGCTTGAAGATGTGCACATGAACATTGAGGCGCGGCTGACCGATAAAATCGGCATTACCGGCAAAAAGCTGCACACCGGGCGCTCTCGAAACGACCAGGTGGCTACTGATATCCGCCTGTTTATGCGCGACGAAATTGACGTCATTGAAGCAGAGCTGGTACGCCTGCGAGAAGGTATGATTGCGCTGGCCGACCGCGAAGCCGATACCATTATGCCCGGCTTTACCCACCTGCAAACGGCGCAGCCGGTCACCTTTGGCCACCACCTGCTAGCCTGGCAGGAGATGCTGGCCCGTGACCACGAACGCCTGCTGGACTGCCGCAAGCGGGTCAATGTCCTGCCCTTAGGCGCTGCGGCGCTGGCAGGCACTACCTACCCCATCGACCGCCACGTGACGGCTGAGCTGCTCGGTTTCGATCGCCCAGCAGAAAACTCCCTGGACGCCGTCTCCGATCGCGACTTCGCCATCGAATTTACCAGTTTTGCCAGCATTCTCATGATGCACCTGTCGCGCATGAGCGAAGAGCTGGTGCTGTGGACCAGCGCCCAGTTTGACTTTATCGACCTGCCTGACCGTTTCTGCACCGGCTCCTCCATCATGCCGCAGAAGAAAAACCCGGACGTGCCTGAGCTGGTGCGCGGTAAAACAGGCCGGGTCTACGGGCACTTAATGGCGCTGCTGACACTCATGAAGTCCCAGCCGCTGGCCTACAACAAAGATAATCAGGAAGACAAAGAGCCGCTGTTTGACGCGGTAGACACCGTGCGCGACTGCTTAAAAGCCTTTGCCGACATGGTGCCCGCCATTGAGCCGAAGAAAGAGAGCATGTATGAAGCCGCGCGGCGCGGCTTCTCCACTGCTACAGACCTCGCTGATTACTTAGTGCGCAAAGGCGTTGCCTTCCGTGATGCCCACGAAATTGTTGGTTTGTCAGTGGCCTATGGCCTGAAAACCAAAAAAGACCTCTCGGAAATGACCCTGGAAGAGCTGCAGCAGTTCTCCACCATTATCGAGCAGGACGTGTTTGAGGTATTAACGCTAGAAGGCTCTGTAGCGGCGCGTAATCACATTGGCGGCACCGCGCCTGACCAAGTGCGCGCAGCGGCAAGCCGTGCCCGCGAAGCGCTGGCAGCGCTTAAAGGTGACGCATGAAGCGGCAAGCCTTCACATTGAGCGCAGTGCTACTAACGGCGCTGCTACTCGTCGGTTGTGGCCAGAAAGGACCGCTTTATCTGCCTGACGATACCAACGATTCGGCCGCCGAGCAGGAGGGGTAATGGATCACTTTAACTACCGTGACGGCGTTCTTTATGCTGAAGATGTGCCGCTAACGCAGCTGGCTGACGCGCTGGGCACGCCTTGCTATGTCTACTCCAAGGCAACGCTGGAGCGCCATTTCCGTGCCTATACCGAAGCGCTAGGTGGCCACCCGCACCTGATTTGCTACGCGGTAAAAGCAAATTCCAACCTTGCTGTTTTAGGGCTGCTGGCAACGCTAGGCGCCGGGTTTGATATCGTCTCAGTGGGCGAGCTTGAGCGCGTATTGAAAGCCGGTGGTGACCCTGCAAAAGTGGTTTTCTCGGGGGTTGCCAAGCAGCCTCAGGAGATGGCCCGCGCCCTTGAGGTTGGCATCAAGTGTTTTAACGTTGAGTCGCGCTCAGAGCTTGAGCGCTTGAATCGCGTGGCAGGTGAGCTGGGAAAAATTGCGCCAGTCTCGCTGCGGGTTAACCCGGATGTAGACGCGGGCACCCACCCGTATATTTCAACCGGCTTGAAAGATAACAAGTTTGGTATCCCGGTAGATGAAGCGCTAGACGTTTATCAGCTAGCGGCCAGCCTGCCCAACCTGCGGGTGGCAGGGCTTGATTGCCATATCGGTTCCCAGCTTACCGAAACCGCGCCGTTCTTGGATGCCCTAGAGCGGTTATTGATGTTGATGGAGCGGTTGCGTGAGCGTGGCATCGAAATCGACCACCTGGATTTAGGCGGCGGCCTGGGTGTGCCTTACCGCGATGAAACGCCACCCCAGCCATTTGATTACGCCAGCCAGTTGCTGGCGCGTCTCTCCCGCTGGAAAGGCGGTGAAACGCTGACCCTGCTGTTTGAACCCGGCCGCTCCATTGCCGCCAATGCAGGGGTCATGCTGACCCGCGTGGAGTTTTTAAAGCCTGGCGAAACTAAAAACTTTGCGATTGTTGATGCCGCCATGAATGACCTGATTCGCCCGGCGCTGTATCAAGCATGGCAGGCCATTGTGGCGGTGGATACTCGCCACGAGCGCGCAACAGCCACCTACGATGTGGTGGGGCCGGTGTGCGAAACCGGTGACTTCTTGGGTAAAGAGCGCGAGCTGGCGATTACCGAAGGTGACCTGCTGGCGGTGCGCTCGGCGGGGGCTTATGGTTTTGTGATGGCCTCCAATTACAACAGTCGCCCGCGTCCGCCAGAAGTGATGGTAGATGGCAGTCACTACCATGTAATACGCGCCCGGGAAAGTTTGGAAAATCTGTGGGCTGGCGAGGCGCTGTTGCCTGAAGGGGCGCGCTGATGCTGCTCCACTTCACTAAAATGCACGGCTTGGGCAACGACTTTATGGTGGTTGACCTAGTCACTCAGCGCGCCAGGTTACTCGATGAGCAGATCCGCCAGTTGGCGGATCGCCGCTTTGGCATTGGCTTTGACCAGCTATTAATCGTCGAGCCGCCCCGAGACCCGGAGATGGATTTTCGTTACCGCATCTATAACGCCGACGGTAGCGAAGTGGAAAACTGCGGCAACGGCGCGCGCTGCTTTGCCCGCTTTGTGCGTGACCAGCGCCTGACCCATAAACATGAAATCCACGTGGAAACCGCGGGTGGCCCGCTGGTGCTGAACGTGCAGCACGATGGCATGGTGCGCGTGGATATGGGCAGACCACGCTTTAACCCTGCCACGCTGCCGTTTGAGGCGCCTGGCGACCAGCCGCTACATGAGGTGGTTGTGGAGGGGGAGACGCTGCAGCTGGGCGTAGTGTCCATGGGCAACCCCCATGCGGTTTTGCAGGTGGAGAGTGTCGATAGCGCACCGGTGGAGCGCTTAGGGCCGCTGCTTGAATCACACCCGCGCTTTCCCAAGCGAGTGAACGTCGGCTTTATGCAAGTGGTGGCGCCCAATGAGATCCGCCTGCGAGTATTTGAGCGTGGCAGCGGCGAAACCCTTGCCTGCGGAACCGGCGCCTGTGCCGCCGTGGCTAGCGGTATCCGCCAAGGGCTGCTGAAAAGCCCGGTGACGGTACACCTACCGGGTGGTCAGCTCAGTATTGAGTGGCCTGACCCTGAAGCATCGCTTGTCATGGTAGGGCCCGCAACACGGGTCTTTGATGGTCGTGTAGCACTCATCTAATTCGAGGAGAACGGCGATGTCTCAAGCCCCCGAGCCGCGCAAGACGCTCGACCCTGACCAAGTGGCGTTTTGGCTGGCCCGTCATCCCGATTTTTTTGTCGGTCGAGAAGGGCTATTGCAGCAGCTCAAGGTGCCCCATCCCAATATCGAGGGTGCCGTATCGCTGCTTGAGCGGCTAGTCATTGATTTGCGCCAGCGCGCCGAAACTGCGGAAGATCGCCTAGAGCACCTGTTGGAAACCGCACGGCATAACGAGTCCCAATATCGCCGCCTGCGAGAAACGCTGCTGGCGCTGGTCGAAGCGCAAGATCGTGATGCGTTAGCCCAGGCCCTGGCCACCCAGCTAAGCGAGCGTTTTGATACGCCCGCTATGGCGCTGTGGTGCCCGGCGTCATTAAGCGATAGCGAAGCCGCGCCCCCACAGCCGCCGCGTCACGTGTTAGACCAGCACGCCAGCGCGCGGTTAGCGGCGCTGCTGGATGGCCGCACCAGCCGCTGCGCCAAGCTTAGCGTGAGCGACTGGAAGTGCCTGCTGCCCCATACCAAAGCGCCGCGTAGGGCTGGTTCCTGCGCCATTTCACGGCTATCGGCAGGGGAGCCGCTGGGGTATTTACTGCTTGCCAGTCCCGACCCCGAGAGCTACCGCGCCAGTATGGATACGCTGTTTACCGAGTACCTGGGCGATATTGTGGCGCGGCTGTTGATGCGCCTGGAACCCCATGCCTAACACGTCCATTGCTGAGCAGGTTGAGCGCTATTTAGCGGCCCTGGCGGCCCACGCAAGCCCGGCTACGGTAGCGGCTTATCGCCAGGATTTAGCCGCGCTTTGCCGCTTTACGCAGCAGCGTGACATCACTGAGCCAAGCGCGCTGGATGCCACCCTGCTCAGAGCGTTTTTAGGGGCCGAGCGCAGCCGAGGCCTAGCCCCCAGAAGCCTGGCACGCAGGCGGGCTGCGCTTTCGCGCTTTGCGGATGACCTGGTAAAGCAAGGCGTGCTTGCGGATAACCCCGTCGGCCTGCTGCGAACCCCGAAGCAACCAAGCCATCTGCCCAGGCCCGTGGATGTAGATGCGCTGGCGCGCTTTTTAGATACACCCCACGACGGCACGCCGCTGGCGATACGCGACCAAGCCATGCTGGAGCTGTTTTACTCCAGTGGCTTGCGCTTGGCGGAGCTGGCGGCGCTGGACCTTAACCATTTAACCGCTAATCATGTGCGGGTAATGGGTAAAGGCAGTAAGCCCCGCCAAGTACCGGTGGGTCGGCGAGCTCATCAGGCGCTCACAGCGTGGCTTGCCTGCCGTAGCGGGCTTGCGCCTGAGGGTGACGTCGCGCTATTTGTCGGTCAGCGCGGCTCGCGCCTTGGGCATCGTGCTATCCAAAAGCGTTTGGCGCAGCTGTCGGTAACCCGTGGCTTGCCTGAACACCTGCACCCTCACCGCCTGCGCCACTCGTTTGCCAGTCATCTGCTGGAGTCGAGCCAGGATCTACGCGCGGTGCAAGAGCTACTTGGCCATGCCAACTTATCTACCACCCAGGTATATACGCGGCTGGATTGGCAGCACCTAGCCGAAAGCTACGATGCTGCTCACCCGCGCGCTAAACGCCGCCCTGCTGGGAGCTAACCATGTCGTCGCTAGAAGCGATTACTTTTGATCTTGATGATACGCTTTGGGACAACCAGGGCGTGATGCTAAAAACGGAAGAGGGGCACTATCGCTGGCTGTTAGAAGCCCTGGCGATGTGGCGCGAAGCACGCCAGGAGCCGCCGTTAGCACTGCATTACCAGCAAGGCGTGGCGGATTATTTGCAGCGTCGCCAGCAGTGGGCACAGCGGGTGCCGGAACGGCGTGGAGACTTTACTTGGCTGCGGTTAAGGGCGCTGGAAGAGCAGCTTGAGGCACAGGGCCTGACGCGCAGTGCCGCCTTCATGTGGGCGGCCGCCGCGATGAATGAGTTTCACCGCCTGCGGGTACAGGTAACGCCTCATCCTGAAGCGGCCGGTTTGTTAGCCGCTTTAGCTGAGCGCTACCAGTTGGCCGCGATTACGAATGGCAATATTCACTTAAAGCGCCAACCTTTGGCCAGCTATTTTCCCGTGGCGATTGCCGCAGGTGAGTTGCTGGCGCCGAAGCCTGATCCCAAGCCCTTTCTTACCGCGCTTGAGCGGCTTAACGTGGCCCCAAACCGGGCTATGCACGTGGGTGACTCGTGGAAAGAGGATGTGCTGCCTGCCCAGCAGCTGGGGATGCATGCTGCCTGGATTGCCGAGCGCGGTGACCAGGCACTACCCGCGCGCGTCCACCGCATAGCCCATGTCAAAGAGTTGCCTAACCTGATCGAGTGGCTGGAGAAGCGGCGCTGAGTGCGCTGTATTTTCACCAGCGAATGTTACGAGCCGCTTAGGCAGGCGGCTGGTCGTACTCTGATTGATCCGGTGTATGCAGCCACTGGTCGAGCTTCTTGGAAAGCGTATCCACGCCGTCGCGCTTAAGCGATGAAAAAAGCTGCACAGACACGAGGTCTTCCCACTCTTTCAGGCGTGAGCGGACTTTTTGTAGCGTGGCACTGGCTGGGCCTTTTTTGAGTTTGTCGGACTTGGTGAGCAAAATATGCACCGGCATTTCACGCTGGTCGGCATAGTTGAGCATCATTTGGTCGAACTCGGTAAGCGGGTGACGTACATCCATCAGCAGCACCAAGCCGCGCAGGCTAAAGCGGTTACGAAGATACTCAGCCAAGTGCTTTTGCCACTCTAACTTGACCGATTCTGGCACTTTGGCGTAACCATAGCCGGGCAAATCAACCAAACGGCGTGATTCATCGTTCATCACGCTAAAAAAGTTAATCAGCTGGGTACGACCCGGGGTGCGCGACGTGCGCGCCAGCGCGGTCTGCTGGGTAAGCGCGTTAATAGCGCTGGATTTACCTGCATTGGAGCGCCCGGCAAAGGCCACTTCCGCACCGGTATCGTCAGGGCAGAGCGCAAGGGTCGGCGCACTGATAACAAAGCGGGCGGTGGGGTAGTTCAGTCGGGGGACTAGGCTATCATGGGGGGTAGTCATGGAATCAATCCTGGAAAACGAACGTATAAACGGCTCGCTTCACCACATTAGTGTGAAAAAAAGCGATACCGCGACGAATTACCCCGAAAGCAGTCTTGGACTTGCATTCCCGCCGCTAGGGTGATTCGTTATAATGCAAGAGGTTTATAACTGCGACCTGGGGCGCTAGTGTACCATCGCGCTCTAGCCAGCAGCGACCAACACGACATGTTGTTCGTTTTGGCGGAGCTGACCCTGGTAAAGTGCTGAACCTGGGCAGCGCCCAGGATGCGTACCAGTCAATAATCAAACGGCATAGTGGACTAGCAATGAGAAAGTTACTGGCAAGCCTGGCAATTACCATGGGTGCCGTTGGCACCGCCCACGCGCAAACCGACTATCAAGCAGAAGCCGATGCTTCAGCAGGTCGTGAACTGGCCCAAACCTGTGCGGCCTGTCACGGCCAAGCGGGCATCAGCCCGTCGGGTGCGTTTCCTAACCTGGCAGGTCAGCAGATGTCTTACCTGGCCAAGCAAATTATGGACATCCGCGATGGCAACCGTATGGTGCCCACCATGGCGGGGCAAGTAGATGATTACTCCGACCAGGACGCCTGGGATGTGGCCGCGTTTTTCGCTGGGCAAGATGCTAACTTGGGCCAAACTAGCGATGAAGATGCAGAGCTTCTCGCCCGCGGTGAAGAGCTCTATCGTGCAGGTGACATGGCGAAAGGTATCCCCTCCTGTAGCGCTTGCCACACACCTACCGGTGTTGGTATTGGCAGTGCGGTGTATCCGGGGCTTTCCGGTCAGCATGCGGAATACACTATTGCCACCCTGCAGGATTTTGCAGCCGGTGAGCGGGCTAACGACCCGAACAACATCATGCGCGATATCGCTTCTAAAATGAGCGACAGCGACATGGAAGCGGTAGCGAACTACCTGTTGGGCTTGCACTAAGTTCAGCGTCTAGGGTTCTCCCCTTTGCTAAACGACGTTGGCAAAGCGGGGAACCTGTGGCCTATATCGACGGTCACAGCTTTCGCTTATCCTTGGAGAATTCTCGCTATGTTTAAAACGTTAGTGGTCGCGCTGGCCGGTTTCGGCCTTTCCGCTGCTGTCAGTGCCCAGGAGTTGGTCGAAGGCCAGCACTACACGCTACTTGCTACCCCCGTGGCGACAAACGTAGACGAAGGGCAGATCGAAGTGACCGAAGCGTTTTGGTACGGATGCCCGCACTGCTATCGCCTCCAAACGCCGGTAAGCGAGTGGTATGAGTCGCTTGAAGACGATGTCAACATCGTGCACATGCCTGCGACCATGGGCGGTGACTGGAATACCCACGCGAATGCTTTTTATGCCGCTAAGTCGCTGGGGATTGAAGAAGAGCTGCATGCAGACTTCTTCGCAGCGATTCATGAAGACGGTCGTGCGTTAACAGATGCTGATGACATTGCGGCATTTTTTGCGGATTACGGCGTCAGCGAAGAAGAAGCAAAGCAAGCGCTAACGGCTTTCAGCGTGCGCAGTGACGTTAACAAAGCGAACAGCCGCATGCGAGAAATGCGCCTAATGGGTGTTCCTGCGCTAGTGGTTGATGGCCGCTATGTGATTACCCCTAGTACGGCCGGCAGCTTGGATAACATGCCGCAGATTGCCGGTGCGTTAGTTGAGCGCGTCCGCAGCGAGCGCACAGAATAACAGTGCTGGAGCAGGGCCATGTTGGCGGCTTAACAGGTGGGCTAACGTCCAATCGCGGAAAATCGTTATTGGATCATGGTCACCTCAGGCTACTGACGTTCAATCTGCAGGTGGGGATTCAAACCTCCGCCTACCACCACTATGTAACCCGTAGCTGGCAGCATTTTTTACCCCATCCCCAGCGTTTGAAGCGGTTAGCGGTGATGGGCGAAGTGCTAAGCCAATTCGATGTGGTTGGGCTGCAGGAAGTGGACGGCGGTAGCTTCCGCTCCAGCAGTATTAACCAAGTGGAATTCCTCGCCGGTCAGGCGGGGTTTCCCCACTATTTTCAACAGCTAAACCGTAACTTGGGGCGTATTGCCCAGCACAGTAACGGCCTTTTATCCCGTTTAGTGCCTAGCCGCATTGAGGAGCACCGCTTGCCGGGTGCGATGCCTGGGCGTGGGGCGATACATGTGCGCTATGGCAATGGGCCTGATGCACTGCATATCTTTGTGGCCCACTTGGCGCTCAGCCATCGTGGCCGTGTTCGGCAGCTTAATTATCTAAGTGAAATCATCGAGCCGCTTCGTCATGTCGTGGTGATGGGTGATTTGAACTGCACGCCTGAACAGCTTCATGCCCATGAGCGTTTCAGTACGTCCCTGCCGCTCCACCCGGTCAAGCCGCTTTTAAGCTATCCGTCGTGGCAGCCACGCCGTGCGCTAGATCATATCCTACTCTCGCAAACCCTCGAAGCCGCCGAAGTGCGCGTGTTAGACCATCTGTTTTCGGACCATCTGCCGATTGCCGTAGATCTGCCGCTGCCTGCCGCTTGTCTAAACGCTTTAGCCGATGCAGAGCAGAAGCCGAGGCATTAGCCAACACGCGCTAATGCGCCGAATAAGCATATTAATTGCCGCTTAGCGCCGAATAGCGCGCTTATGGGGATGACGTCCGGCCTAGAATCAGCGATGATTCTGGGCCGTTTTATTAATGCAGGACAACAACAATGCGCGCAAATGCCCAGGAGCCACGCTTATTGCGCTGGCTCGACTGCTTGACCGAAGGGGTGGGCCGGGCCATTGCCTGGCTAGTAATCTTCATGATGGCGATTCAATTCGCTGTTGTAGTGATGCGCTATTTCATCGGTATCAACAGTATCGTGATGCAAGAGTCGGTGATGTACATGCATGCCGCTGTTTTTATGCTGGGTGCGGCTTGGACGCTTAAGCGCGATGGCCATGTACGGGTCGATATTTTTTACCGCCGCTTATCGGCGAAAGGGCGCGCCTGGATCGACTTGCTTGGAACGCTGTTTCTTCTCATCCCTGTCGCGCTATTTATCGCTATCAGCAGCTTTCGCTATGTGCAGAGCAGTTGGGCGGTGATGGAGCGTTCCCCCGATGGCGGCATCCCAGGCGTGTTTCTGCTCAAAACGTTGATTTTAGTTATGGTGGGGCTGCTGCTGCTGCAGGCGGTTGCGCAGCTAATGCGCCAGACATTGATTATTCGCGGCAAGCTATCCAACGCCTCCCACGAGCATGAGGAGATTCTCTAGTGCTGGCTACGTTACTAGAATTTATGCCGCTGGTGCTGTTCGCTACGGTGTGTGCGGTGCTCATGCTTGGTTATCCGGTTGCCTTAGCGTTGGCAGGTACCGCGCTGGCGTTTGCGGGCTTTGGCTTAATGCTCCAGTCCATGGGCGTGGCCGTGCCCTTTGAAGCCCGTATGATGAACGCCATGCCTAACCGGCTTTACGGCATTATGACCAATCAAACGCTGCTGGCGGTGCCGCTGTTTGTGTTGATGGGGGTGCTTTTAGAGAAGTCCCGAGTGGCGGAAACGCTGCTCGATGCGATGGCCATGGCGTTTGGCGCCCTGCGTGGCGGGCTGGGCATCGCGGTCGTAATTGTCGGCATGCTGCTGGCGGCCTCCACCGGCATTGTGGGTGCAACCGTAGTAACCATGGGGCTGTTATCGCTACCCACCATGTTAAAGCGCGGTTATTCACCCGCTTTGGCCACTGGTACTATTTGTGCCACGGGAACGCTTGGGCAGATAATTCCGCCCTCTATTGCCCTCGTTCTTTTGGGTGATGTGCTGTCGAATGCTTACCAGCAGGCCCAGCTGTCCATGGGAGTGTGGAGCCCTAAAACACTCTCTATTGGTGATCTTTTTATTGGTGCGCTGGTGCCCGGCTTGCTGCTGGTCATTGCGTATATCGTCTACTTGTTAATAGTGGCTTGGCTGAAACCCTCGGCTGCGCCAGCGGCTGACCGCGCAGCCCTAAAAGCGGAGCTGGGCCATACAGGCAGTATTTGGCCGTTGCTATTAAAAGGTTTACTGCCCCCCGTACTGCTGATCGTCGCCGTTTTAGGCTCCATTTTAGGTGGGTTTGCTACACCCACCGAAGCGTCAGCCGTGGGTGCGTTTGGTGCGCTGTTTTTGGCTGCCGCTAACCGCCGTTTGAATATCACTATGCTGAGAGAGGTGCTGCACTCGACGGCACAGGTCACCAGCATGGTGTTTTTGATTCTGATTGGCGCAGCGCTGTTCTCGCTGGTATTTCGCGCCTATGGCGGTGAAGAGCTTGTCACCGAGCTGTTTGAAGCCATGCCTGGTGGGGTGGTGGGCGCCACGCTAGTGGTTATGCTCGTTATTTTCTTATTGGGCTTTATTCTCGACTTTATTGAAATCACGTTTGTAGTGGTGCCTATTGTCGGGCCGGTACTGCTGGCCATGGGCGTCGACCCCATTTGGCTAGGCATTATGATTGCGGTTAACTTACAAACCTCGTTTTTAACCCCGCCGTTTGGCTTTGCGCTGTTCTATTTGCGCGGTGTTACGCCGCAGAGCGTACCCACCTCGGCAATTTATAAAGGGGTGATACCGTTTATCCTGTTGCAGTTAAGTATGCTGTTGGCGCTAGCCTTTTTCCCAGGGCTTGCCACCTGGCTACCATCGATCATGTAAGAGGGGTATATGACTCATATAGCCAATGTATTGACCATCGCAGGCTCCGACCCTTCCGGTGGCGCAGGTATCCAGGCAGACCTTAAAACGTTTTCTGCGTTGGGTGTATACGGTACCACCGTGATAACGGCACTAACGGTACAAAACACCGGCGGCGTGGCCGCCGTTTACCCTGTCTCGCCTCAGGCCATTCGTGAACAGCTTGAACACCTGCTGGACGATGTTCGCGTGGATGCGGTCAAAATTGGCATGGTGGCCAGCCGCGACGTGGCCGAGGTTATTGCTGATGTGCTGAGTACGCGCCGCCCCCGCTGGATTGTGCTGGATCCGGTGATGGTGGCAAAAAGTGGTGATATCTTGGTCGATGATGCTGGTATCCGTGCGGTACGCGATATTTTGGTGCCGTTAGCCGACGTGATAACCCCCAACATACCCGAGGCCGCGGTGCTGTTGGGCACTGCGTCGCCCACCACGCTAGATGAGATGGAAGCTATGCTGCCAGGGCTCAGCCAGCTAGGCACACCCTATGTGGTGTTAAAAGGTGGGCATTTGCGGGGCGAAACCTGCCCCGACCTATTAGCCTCACCCGGCGGTCATTCATGGCTACCGGCCTCGCGTATTGCTACCAAAAACCTGCACGGAACCGGCTGCGCACTCTCCTCAGCGATTGCCGCGTGCTTGGCCAAGCTGCCCCAAGACGCCGCCGCTGAGGCGCCGATAGCGGCCATTAGTGAGGCAAAACAGTGGCTACACACCGCGTTAGAAGAGAGTGAGCGGTTAAGCGTTGGTAAAGGGCGTGGCCCGGTGCACCATTTTCATGCCTGGTGGTGACTGAGTGACGATGGACATATTGTCCTGGCGCAGATAAACGAACAGAACAGCCAAGGTTAGGGCAGTGCCTGCTTGCGGTATGCGCATTCGAGCACCATGCTGAAGAGTGCCTGCTTGTCTTACGACTGCGCCGACTGCTCGGCCAAGGAGTTGTGCTGTGTCTCAGACCCTGCTGTTTGCCACTGACCTTTCCCAAGATAACCGCGCTGCGTTTGCCCGAGCGCTGCGCCTCGCTTACGCTCAGGGTGCCCAGCTCGATATTTTGCACGTACTCGATCCCTACTTGCCTCATCGGGTTCTGCATGAGGTGGAGCGCGCGGTCAGTGAAGACATTAGCGCCACGCTGACGGATCTTCGTGAGGACTATGCGTTAGAAGCCCCCGCACTAATGATTCAGACGCTAGTAGGCTCCCCCCATGTGGAGATCGTCCGCGAAGCCCATGAGCGGCATGCTTCGCTGATCATTATGGGGATGCACCGTAAGCGCGGTCAGAAAGACCTGCTCTTGGGTACCACCGTGATGCGGGTGCTGCGCAGCGCGCCTTGCCCGGTGGTAGTAGCGTCGTATCTACCCACCCAGCCCTGGCAACATATCTTGGTGCCCATTGATTTTTCGCTGGCGGCTCGTCAAACCTTAAAAGAGGCGTTAATTCGCTTTCCTGAAGCAAAGCTGACGTTACTCCATGCCTGGAGCCTGCCCGGCGAGCGTGAGCTTGGCTCGCAAGCTTACTACGCCCAGTGGCGCGACCACGAGGTATCGCGGTTACGCGAAGCACTGGATAACGAAGTCGAGAGCCTGCTGCGTGAGCTTGATGGCGTGCCTGATATAGAGCTTGTGCTGGAACAGGGCCAGCCCTGCAACGTATTGCACGATTACATGAAGCGCCACACCCCTGACCTAGTGATGATCGGAAGTCGTGGCCAGCCCCATCACACCAGCCAGTTAACCGAGATGCTGCTTAACGAACCCCACTGCGATTTAATGCTGTGCCGTGCGTGGTGAAAGTGATACGGAACCTTTATGAGTTGAGTTTGTATGTATAGCTGAGGTGTAGGGCCAAAAAGGCCGCCCCTTATGCCACTCAACCCGGAGGTTTTGACCGTGCCCCTTATTACTCTTAATCGCAGCATCGCAAGCGTCATACTGATGGCCGGTATGGCGCTTTTTGCGTCAGCGGCCTTAGCCGATAGCGTTACCGAGCGTGGTGAACGCTTTGACCGTGTTGTTGAGGAGAACGGCCAGCGCTATCGGCTGCTTGGCAGCGGAGTGTTTCGCTATATGATCTGGACCGCTTACGCAGGGGCTTACTATCAGCTTGAAGGTGAAGAGCAGCCGCAGCCGTTAAGCAACGTGCCGCGCCGCCTGGAGCTTGCTTACTTTCACGCCATTGATGCCAGCGACTTCGCAAAAGCGACCGAAGAGTCGCTAAAAGCGTCGCTAACGCTTTATGAATTCAACCAGATTCAGGAGCCCCTTGAGCGATTTAACCAGCGTTATCGCGACGTTGTGCCCGGCGACCGCTACCTGTTGAGCTGGGACGGCGAGCAACTGCGTCTTGGGCTTAATGGTGAAACGCTCTTTGAAGACGATAGCGCCGAGTTTGCCAGCGCCATGTTTAGTATCTGGTTGGGCGAACGTCCGCTTGGTGAAGGCTTTCGTGATGCATTGTTGGGCCAGAACTAAATGCGCGGTGAGTTTTGGTTGAATCGGGTGGCGGCGCTTACACTGTCCTCACTGTAGAGAATCATGCAAGGGGAAAGCGTGAAAGCACTGATTCAACGGGTAAAAAGTGCCAGCGTCACGGTAAATGGCGACGTAGTCGGTGATATTAACAACGGGCTGTTGGCGTTGGTAGGGGTGGAGAAGCGCGATAGCGAGACAGAGGCCGATAAGCTACTTCACAAGTTGCTGCACTACCGCGTATTTAGCGATGCTGACGGCAAGATGAACCACAACCTGCAGCAGGCTGACGGGGGGCTTTTGCTGGTTTCCCAGTTCACCCTTGTCGCTGATACCCGCAAGGGGCTGCGGCCCAGCTTCTCTAGCGCAGCTCCCCCGGGGGAAGGGGAGCGACTGTTTAATTACTTAGTTAGCCAAGCCCACGCTGCTTGGCCCAAGGTTGAAACCGGCCAATTCGGCGCTGATATGCAGGTAGCACTGGTGAACGACGGGCCGGTTACGTTTCTGCTGGAAAGCTAAGGGCTGTCCGCCCACCAAGTTAGGTATCTTCGCTTGCCAGTAGCTCGGCTTCCATGGCTTCAAGCGCTTCTTCGGCGGCGAGCCAGGTCTGTTCGGCGCCGTCTAAACGCGCCTTAATGTCTGCTTGCTGGGCAAGCGCTTGGGTTAATTCAGCCTTTCGAGCGCTATCGGTGTAGAGCGCGGGGTCGGCGAGCACGGATTCGACCTCTTCCAGCGCCTGCTGAGCTTTTTCCATGGCTTTTTCAGCGTGATCGCGCTGTTTTTTCAGCGGCCGCAGCTTCTCGCGCAGTTCCGCCGCCGCTTTGCGGGTAGCTTTGCGGTCGCTGTTTGGCTGCTGGCCCTGGCGCTCGCTTTTTTCACTGCGGCCATCGCGGCGGCTCTCTTCCAAACGCGCCTTCAGCCATATCCGGTAGTCGTCAAGATCGCCGTCGAAGGGTTCCACACGGTGATCGGCCACCCGCCAGAACTCATCCACCGTCGCGCGCAGCAGGTGGCGGTCGTGGGAGACCAGAATCACCGTACCCTCGAAACTTGCCAGTGCCTCGGTAAGCGCTTCGCGCATTTCCAAGTCCAAGTGGTTAGTAGGCTCATCGAGCAGCAGTAGGTTGGGTTTTTGCCAGGCAACCAACGCCAGTGCCAAACGCGCTTTTTCACCACCAGAGTAAGTAGCCACTTCGCCAAATGCATCATCGCCCTTAAAGCCAAAGCCGCCGAGGAAATTGCGAATGTCTTGGTCGCTCGCTGTGGGTGAGAGACGCTGCACATGCACAAAGGGCGTTGTGGTCACGTCGAGACTTTCCAGCTGGTGCTGGGCAAAATAGCCAATGGCTAAATGCTCCCCAGGCACTCGCTTACCCTCGAGCAGCGCAAGCTCACCGGTCAGTGATTTGATCAACGTCGACTTACCCGCTCCGTTGGGGCCTAACAAGCCGATACGGCTGCCGGGCAGCAGGGTAATGTTGACCTTCTCTAGCTGCGCGACATCGCCCGCGTCGCCGCGATAGCCCAGGGTGGCTTGGTCAAGTACCAGGAGCGGGTGGGATGTTTTGTCGGCGGCAGGCAGGGTGAAGTGAAAAGGCGAATCAGTGTGGGCGACGGCAATGTCTCCCATGCGCTCCAGCATTTTTACGCGGCTTTGTGCCTGCTTCGCTTTGGTTGCCTGGGCGCGGAAGCGTGCAATAAAGCGCTCAATTTCTTCGCGCCGGGCCTGCTGCTTGGCGGCTTCTGCTTGTTGCAACGCAAGCTTTTCAGCCCGCGTGCGCTCAAAGCGGGAGTAATTGCCGCGATAAAGCTCAAGCGTTTGGTGATGCATGTGGACGATGTGATCGCACACAGCATCCAAGAAGTCACGGTCGTGAGAAATCAGCAGCAGCGTGCCTGGGTAGCGAGTCAGCCACTGTTCTAGCCAAAGCAGGGCGTCAAGATCCAGGTGGTTGGTCGGCTCATCAAGCAGTAATAGATCGGAAGGCATAAACAGCGTGCGCGCTAGGTTCACCCGCATACGCCAGCCACCGGAAAAGTCCGACAGGGGGCGCTTAAGATCGGCTTGTACAAAACCAAGCCCCACCAGCAGCTGAGCCGCCCGTGATTCGGCCGTGTAGCCATCCAGCGTTTCGATCAGCCCATGTAATTCGGCTTCCCGGTGCGCATCGTCTGCTTCGCGAGCGGCCAGCAGGTCTGCCTGTGCACGACGCAGCGCGTGATCGCCATCCAGTACATACTCAACAATGGGGCGGTTTAGGGCGTCTACTTCCTGGGCCATGTGGGCAATTCGCTGACCACCGCTCATCTCAACGTCGCCCTGGTCGGGCCCAAGCTCGCCTAGCAGGAGTTTAAACAGGCTCGACTTACCGGCGCCATTTGCCCCGATAATGCCCGCCTTTATGCCGCTGTGGAGCATAAGGTCAGCGTTATCGAGTAACGTTTGTGTGCCCCGTTGCAGGGCGACTTGGCGCAGTGCGATCATGCATTCTCCCGATAAAAGTGGGTAAATCAATGCTCGATTCTAACCGATTACAGCGCTTACAGCAGGCTCCGCTGTGGGATTTCGCACTGGCACTTTATGCCCAGCCCGGGGTTGAGCAGGCTTGCCTCGTATTACAGGACAAAGCAGGCGGTGATGTGTGCGAATTGCTGTTCCATAGCTGGCTTTATCAGCATGGTTTGCAAGCTGCTCCTATGGCGTTAAATACCATCCGTCAAGAGCGTTTAGGCTGGCAGCAGCGGGTCACCGAGGCGCTAAGATCGCTGCGTCGTGAGCTTAAGCCGCAAGCGGAAGGAAGTGACTCCATTACTACGCTGCGCAAAACCATTCAGCAGGCTGAGCTTCAAGCAGAGCGTGAAAACCTTCAACGCTGGCAGGCATGGGCCTGGCACGCCACGGCGAGTAATCAACGATTAACAAATAATCAAATCAGCCCGCCAGAAGTCGCAAGATGGCTGCATGATACGCTGTTTTTTCTGGAGTTTGATCAGCAAAGACAAAACAGGAGCCACACACGTAGAGACCTGTTGTCGGCGTTGGAGGTAGTGGCTTGCCAGCTTGACCGCTTGGGTTCATCACGCTAGCCTGAAATTAAGCTATTTTTGAATAACGCGGCACACGCTGAATAAATCATCTGCTAAATCACAGCAATAACTAACTAATCAGCAGGGGTGATATGCGTTGGTTTTAGAGTCGCTGTGAGCTAGCAAAATAGAAAACTGCGTTATTCAAAAAATAAGATTTTGGCGCATTTGTATAGCGCGCTGACCACTGAAAGGGGAACTCTGCATGAAGGCAAAAAAAACTTTTTCGACTCGTTCAGTAACGACAAAGTTATTGACCACGGCTAGCGTTGGCGCACTGCTGTTTGGCCTTAGCGCTGCTGCCCAGGCGGATAACTGGCGTTACGCTCATGAAGAATACGAAGGCGATGTACAAGACGTTTTCGCAATGGCGTTTAAAGAGTACGTCGAAGAGAACTCCGATCATACCGTTCAGGTATACCGTTTCGGCGAGCTAGGTGAGTCTGACGACATTATGGAGCAGACCCAGGCGGGTATTCTCCAGTTCGTTAACCAATCACCGGGTTTCACTGGGTCGCTGATTCCTGAAGCACAAATCTTCTTTGTGCCTTACCTGCTGCCCACCGATGAAGAAACTGTTATTGAGTTCTTCAACACCAGTACCGCTATTCATGAAACCTTCCCAGAGCTTTACGCCGAACAGGGCCTTGAGCTGCTGAAGATGTACCCGGAAGGCGAAATGGTAGTAACGCTTGATGAGCCGTTTACTACGCCGGAAGAGCTGCGCGGTAAAAATATTCGTACGATGACCAACCCGCTGCTGTCAGAGACCTATCGCGCCTTTGGTGCTAGCCCAACGCCGCTACCCTGGGGTGAGGTTTATGGCGGTCTGCAAACCAACATTCTACAAGGTCAGGAAAACCCGATCTTCTGGATTGAGTCTGGTGGTCTCTACGAAGTTTCTCCTAACTTAGTATTCACTGGTCATGGCTGGTTCACCACCGCAATGATGGCTAACCAAGACTTTTATGAAGGTCTTTCAGAAGATGACCAGCAGCTGGTGCGTGACGCTACCGAAGCCGCTTATGAGCATATTATCGACCATATCTCTGGCTTAGCGGATGAATCACTGGCGAAAATCCAGGATGCATCTGACGAGGTGACGGTTACCCGTCTCAACGAAGAGCAGATTCAAGCGTTCCGCGAACGTGCTCCACAGGTTGAAGAGCGCTTTGTAGAGCTAACCGGTGAGCGCGGTGCTGCGCTGCTTGAGCAGTTTAAGCAAGACCTGGAGGCAGTACAAAGCAACTAATCACGCACTAGAGTGATGAGCGTTGTTTGTATAGGGGTGGCCGTAGGCTGCCCCTTTTTCATTTAAGAGTTGTGCGGCCAATCAGCGTTGAATGGTAGGTGGTGGTTACTCGTTACAGTGTAGACGTACATATATTAGCCACCTACACCCGAAGCGAGCTGACGTATCACGACGTTAGATAGCCATGCTGACGTAATAATAAGGCGCAGTCGTTAGCGTCAGGGGAGCCAAGAGGAGCAAATGCGATGGATATGAGCGAAGACGATATTGCCGAAAAAAAGTATCGCTCCATGTTGCCTGGCCCGCTTGGAGTGCTGGATACCTGGATCAGTAAAGGTGAAGCGGTCATCCTGGGTGCCGGTATTATCTTGATGGCGGTAAATACCGTGGCGAACGTTATTGGGCGGTTTGTTTTTGGAGAGAGCCTGCACTTTTCAGAGGAAGTAAACCGCATGTTAATCGTGTTGGTGACCTTTGCAGGTATTGGTTATGCCGCACGTCATGGCCGGCATATTCGGATGTCGGCCATTTATGATGCGCTGCCTACCGGCGGGCGTCGCTGGCTGATGATTTTTATCAGCCTGTTTACTGCGCTGGTAATGTTTGTGCTGTGCTACTACTCCGTGGGTTATATCAATACCGTAATGGGGCGTGGCCGCAGTCTTCCTTCTACCGGTATTCCCGCATGGTGGATGTACGTATGGGTGCCCATTGGGTTTGCAGTAACGGGGATTCAGTACCTGATGACGGCCTATACCAACGTGATTTCGAAAGATGTTTATCTCTCGACCCACGTAGTGGATGGCTATAAAGATACCGAAACGGAAGTTTAGGCCGCGAGGAACGACACATGACTGCAACGATAATTACAATCATGATCGTGCTGCTGCTGCTTGGCTTCCCGATGATGATTCCGCTAATGACCGCCGCCTTTGTGGGCTTTTTTATGAGTTTTGGCGGTTTAGGACAAATGGAAACCCTGATCCAACAGATGATGCGCGGGATAAGCCCTACCGCTCTTATCGCAGTGCCGATGTTTATTCTGGCGGCGGATATTATGACCCGTGGCCAGTCGGCTAATCGCCTGATTGATATGGTGATGACCTTTGTGGGGCATATCAAAGGCGGGTTGGCGGTAAGTACGGCTACTTCCTGCACGCTGTTTGGGGCAGTATCTGGGTCGACCCAGGCCACTGTTGTCGCTGTAGGTTCGCCGCTTCGCCCGCGGATGCTCAAGGCGGGCTATAAAGATCCTTTTACGCTTGCCCTGATTATTAACTCCAGTGACATTGCCTTTCTGATCCCGCCTAGCATCGGCATGATTATTTACGGGGTTATTTCGCAAACTTCCATTGCTGAGCTATTTATTGCCGGTATTGGGCCAGGACTGCTGATTCTGGGCATGTTCTCAATCTACTGCATCATTTACGCCATCGTTAATAAGGTGCCTACCGAGCCAAAAGCGACCTGGAAAGAGCGTGGGGTAGCGGTGCAAAAGGCGCTATGGCCGTTGGGCTTTCCTGTCTTGATTGTGGGCGGCATCTATGGCGGCGTATTCAGCCCGACTGAAGCTGCGGCAGCCTGTGTTCTCTATGCGGTGCTGCTTGAGTTTGTGATTTTCCGCTCCTTAAAGCTGCCGGATATGTTCACCATTGCCAAATCAACGGGCTTGATTACCGCGGTGGTATTTATTCTGGTGGCTGCAGGCAATGGGTTCTCCTGGATTATCTCTTTTGCCCAGATTCCCCAAGCGGTATTAGGCGCCTTTGGTATTAACGAAGCCGGGCCGGTAGGCGTATTGATCGCCATTTCCATTGCGTTCTTTGTCGCCTGTATGTTCGTTGATCCGATTGTGGTGATTTTGGTCCTTACGCCGATCTTTGCGCCGGCCATTGCGGCTTCTGGGCTTGACCCGGTGCTAGTAGGGGTGTTGATCACGCTCCAAGTGGCGATAGGTTCGGCCACGCCGCCCTTTGGGTGCGATATATTTACGGCCATCGCAATATTCAAACGACCCTATTGGGAAGTGATAAAAGGGACGCCGCCTTTCATCTTTATGCTGGTTTCCGCAGCGGCACTTATTATTGCGTATCCGCAGATTGCACTGTTCTTGCGAGACCTTGCCTTCCGCTAAACCACCACAAGGATAACGCGCATGTTTAACCGCATTTTAGTGCCCGTGGATGGCTCAAAAGGGGCAATCAAGGCGCTTGAAAAGGCCATTGGCCTACATATGCTAACCGGCGCTGAGCTTTATCTACTGTGTGTATTTAAGCACCACAGCTTGCTTGAGGCGTCGCTTTCCATGGTGCGGCCTAACAAGCTCGACATCCCCGATGACGCGCTGAAGGAGTACGCGACTGAAATTGCGGTACACGCTAAGTCCTACGCGATAGAGTTAGGTGCCGACAGCGTTAGGGTTAGGGCTTTTGTGAAAGGCGGACGCCCGTCGCGCACAATTGTGCGTTTTGCCCGCAAGCGAGAGTGCGATCTAATTGTGATTGGCGCCCAGGGTACCAACGGTGAGAAGAACCTACTGCTTGGCAGTGTTTCTCAGCGGGTAGCGGGTGCGGCACACTGCCCTACACTCGTGGTTTAATTCGCTAAACCTCTGCTCACATCTGCGGTCTGATAATCACCCGCCGTTTCAGGTAATGCAGCCTGGGGCGGCGGGTGTTAGTCTTTAAGGCACTAAATTTTTGGCGTACTGCGCCCCTGAATAAGGTTTTTTTCATGAAAGCACTGCTCTCTTCAACCGCATTAACGGGTTTATTACTGGTTGCGCCTTTTGCGGCGGCGGCTCCTGAAACTGACGAACAGCGCCTTGCTTACAGCTTGGGGGTGACGTTAGGTGAAAGCATGCAAGCCGATATCGAAGATCTTGACCTCGATGCCTTCACTGACGGCATGCGCGATGTATTTGAGGGCAATGAATTAGCGCTTAACGAAGAAGAGATGATGGAAGCGCTGGTGGATTTCCAAGCGCAATCAATGCAGGCCCGTGAACAGGAAGCCGCTGAAATTGCCCAGCTGAACCTAGAAGAGGGTGAAGCTTTCCTCGCTGAAAATGCCGAGCGCGATGAGGTAGAAGTAACGGATTCCGGCCTGCAGTACGAAGTGCTGGAGTCTGGCGACGGTGCGACACCCGGCGCTGAAGACACGGTTGAAGTTAACTATGAAGGCATGCTGCTGGATGGCACCGTGTTCGATAGCTCCTTTGAGCGTGGTCAATCGGTGAGCTTCCAAGTAGATCAAGTGATCGAAGGCTGGCAAGAAGCGCTGCAGCTAATGAGCGTTGGCGATAGCTGGATGCTGTATATTCCTGCCGAGCTTGCTTACGGTGAAGGCGGCCAAGGCCCTATCGGTCCGAACGAAATGCTGACGTTCCGCGTTGAACTACTAGGCGTCGAGTAAGCCATGCGCTCAGCCCCGTCTGCTTCTGTGCGTTGCCTGATGGGCGCGCTTATTATGCTGGGCAGCAGCGCTGCCTATGCTGAGACTCCGGCCCCTCTGCCCGAATTAAGTGCCGATAGTGACCAGGCCAGCGTGCTGGGCGTATCGTCCGGGGGCTATATGGCAGCGCAACTGGCGGTGGCATGGCCCGAGCGTTTTAGCGGTGTTGGGGTGCTGGCCGCTGGGCCATGGAGCTGTGCCCAAGGGGCATTAAGCCTTGCGCTTAACCAGTGCATGACAACCCGCCGTGGCCTACCTTCCCTGGATGACTTGGATGCACGGCGGGAGCGTTACGCCGCGCAAGAGCTGGTGGGCAGCCAGGAGGGACTCAGCCAACTGCGCGCCTATATCTGGCATGGCGCCGAGGACAGTGTGGTCACGCCTGAACTTGGAAGCCTGCTAGCGGAGCAGTGGGAAGCTTGGCTTGCCTCACCGGAAGAGCAGCTTCGCTGGGTTAAAAGCGAGGATACCGGTCATGGGTGGCCGGTGCGGTTGCCCCAAGAAGCGGCCATAGACCCTCAGGCGTTGGGTGGCTGCCGTCAGGGTGGTGGAAGCCATGTGTTGGCCTGCAATGAAGACGTCGCCAGCGAGATGTTGTCGTGGCTCTATCCCGAGCGCCCCTCTTCACCAAGTAGCGGTGAGCTCGTGGCGTTTGACCAGTCGGAATTTGCGGTAAAAGGGCTGGCGGATACAGGCTATGTGTTTATACCCGAGGCGTGCGAGGCGGGCGGCTGCCCGGTGTCCGTTGCACTGCATGGTTGCCAAATGAGCGTTGATGCCATTGGCGATACCTTTGTTCGTCACAGCGGCTTAAACCACTGGGCGGAAGAGTATCGGCAGGTGGTGTTATACCCTCAGGCCAAAAGTAGCATGGCTAACCCTCAAGGGTGCTGGGACTGGTGGGGCTTTGCCGAAAGTACTTGGCAGATAAATCCGCTTCACGACACCCGCGATGGCACACAAGTTAAGGCATTAATGGCCATGCTGGACAGGCTAGAAGATGAGGTGACAGAGGAGAGCGCGTCAGCTCACCAGGAGTGACGCGGCATCATCGCTCATCCATCCAGTTCGTTTTCCAATGCTGATATTAAGGCGTGGGGCGTGGGCGAGTAGAGTACTCGCTGCAAAATCTCGCCCTCACGGTTTACCAGGAAGAGCGATGCGCTGTGATCAATGGTGTATGACATCGCTGAATCAGGTGCTTCTACCCGGCGCCAGATGACCCCGTAGCGCGCCGCTACATCTTCAAGCTGTGTGGCACTTCCCACTAAGCCAATAAATTCGTCTCCGAAAAACTGCATGTACTCTTCCATTCGCGAAAGCGTATCACGCTCTGGATCGACGGTAATTAATAGGGGCAGTACGCGCTCGCGCTGTGTTTCGTCTAACTGGGCAAGCGCCTGGCGTTTAACGGCTTGATTGATGGGGCATACGTCGGGGCAGTAGGTATAGCCAAACGAGACAATAGCAATATCCCCTTCATCAAGCTGCGCCAAAGAGAAATCGCCGTGGGTCGAAGGCATCTCGATGGCCCCGCCTGCTGGCTCGCCACTATCGTTATTCAGGGTTGTTTGGTAGAGACCGATAAGGCTGATTATCACCAGTGCGACCAACAGCCCCAGGCCTAGCCACAGGGGTTTACGTTTTGTTCTAGCTGCCATGCTTATTAGCTCCGAATCACGTCAAAGTCGAACCAACTTCCCAACTTTCCTTCTGGGGTATCCAGTATGACACGCGCACGCCACGGCATAACGGCTTGCGTACAAATACCTACCTGACCTTGGCCATAAAAATAATCAGCGGCGGTCGCGGTTAAGCCAAAGCGGTGTAGGCCCATATCCATATCTCGGCCGATAAAATCAACGCTAACATGTTGGGCGTCAATACCTTCTACGTGTACTTCCAGCGGCACAATCTCCAACGCTTCAATACGCCCATCGGTATCTACCGTTAGCGTGATTCGCCCTTTGTCGCCGAGCATGGCAGTGCAGGGGTGGGTGTGTAAATCACAGCCAGCGTTGGGAGCAAACCAAGTGACATCGCTATCGTCCCGCAGCGAGTTGGCAAACACGTACCATGTGCAGGCGGCAAGGGCTAAGCCGGTCACAAGAATAAGCACTTTAAGTGCGGGAAAACCCGTAAAGTAGACAGGTTTAGACAATTTCTTCATGGCAGAATAGTCGCTACGCAGGCCGTGAGGCGGAGATGGGCTCATGGTAACAGCAATCGCGCAGATGTCCGCTGTGCTGGGATGTCGCACTTACTAAGGAACGACCATGGAGAGTATCACTGGTGCGTTAGGGCCGCTGTTTTTATTGATTTTGTTAGGGGCTGCGATTGGTTATGGGCGCTGGCCCAACGCTACCTTTTGGCCACAAATGGAGCGCTTAATCTATTTTGTGCTGTTCCCAGCCATGCTGGTAAGCACACTTGCCACCGCGGATGTAAGCCAAGTACCCGTGGGGCGGCTAGCGCTGGTGCTATTAGGTGCCATGGGGCTGTTTGGCCTTGGGTTGTGGCACTTTCGCGCTTGGTTGGGGTTATCGCCTGCGGCGTTTACGTCAGTGTTTCAGGGGGCGGTGCGTTTCAATACCTACGTGGGCGTGGCCGGTGCCGCGGCGCTACATGGCAGCCTTGGCGCCACGACGGCAGCGGTGGCGGTGGCCATCATGGTGCCGGTGGTTAACGTAATGTGTGTTGCAAGTTTTGTCGCCGCAGGCACCTTGGGGCGCGCAAGTATGGGTCAAAGCGCCATAGCGCTGGCGAAAAACCCACTAATACTGGCCTGCCTAGCGGGTATCGCATTAAACCTGACGGGGATGGGCTTGCCCGGTTGGAGTCAAGACACCGTGGAGCTGCTAGGGCGTGCGGCGTTGCCGTTAGGGCTAGTGGCTGTTGGCGTAGCACTGCGTCCGTCGGCGCTGCTGAGGTTTGACCGAGGCGTCATGGCCACCAACAGTGTCAAGCTGCTGTTAATGCCAGCGTTTGTTCTATTGCTGGCCTGGTCGATGGGGCTGGATGCGGTAAGCCGCGATGTAGCACTTTTATTTGCCGCACTGCCGACGGCGACGTCAGCTTACATCCTGGCTCGTCAGCTGGGTGGCGACGCGGAGATGATGGCTGCGATTATTACCGGGCAAACGCTGTTGGCAATGCTGACGTTGCCCTTTTGGCTGAAATTGGTGGTCTAGCTAAAAATAAATACAAACTATTCGCATTTGTGTTGACAGATTAAATGAGAATGATTATATTGTGATTGTCGGCGTTTGATGAGACGCCACGAACCTCGACAGATACTTGGTAAGCAGTATCAACTCATTTTCTGTCATGGTTTCTCCCTCTCATTGCTAGTCACGGTCTTTTGCCGCTCCCCTTGGAGCGGCTTCTTTTTTTCTAGCTACTCTTTTTCTAGTTACCCTCCTCTTTGTTGATCACCATTACGCTTATTTGTCACTTTTGGGCAGATAATGTCTCACGTCATGCTTAGCGTTAATCAGTTGCTGAGCGCCAATAACGAGCAAGGAGAAACCGCCATGCGCATCGCCGTCTTTAGCGCTAAACCCTACGATCAAACCTTTTTAACCCGGGCGAATGCCGCTAACCGCCATGAGCTGAGCTTTTTTGATGCGCGGCTGACCCATGACACCGCACCGTTAGCGAAGGGGTTTGACGGAGTATGCGTCTTTGTTAACGACCACGTGGATAGCGCTGTACTTGAGCAGCTTCACGCGGGTGGCACGCGCTTAGTGGCGCTGCGTTCGGCGGGCTTTAACCATGTGGATTTAGCGGCTGCCGAACGGCTTGGAATTACCGTGGCGCGGGTGCCCGCTTATTCGCCCCACGCGGTGGCCGAACACGCTGTGGCGTTGGTGTTGAGCCTGAACCGTATGACCTTTCGTGCCTATAACCGCGTACGGGAAGGTAATTTTGCGCTGGACGGCCTGCTGGGGTTTGACCTACATGGCAAAACCGTGGGCGTGATTGGTACCGGCCATATTGGGCTGATTTTTGCTGACATCATGCACGGTTTTGGTTGCCGTATTTTGGCTTATGACCCGCAACCTAACCCACAGGCCAAGGCGTTTGTAGAGTACGTGCCGCTGGAGTCACTTTACGCCCAGGCGGATATTATCTCGCTGCACTGCCCGTTAACCCCGGATACCGATCACTTGATTGATGCCGATGCTATTGCGTTAATGAAGCGGGGGGCAATGCTGATCAACACGGGGCGTGGCCGCGTGGTGGACACCTCGGCGGTGATTGCTGGTTTGAAAAGCGGCCATATCGGCCGCCTGGGTCTGGATGTCTACGAAGAGGAGGAGCAGCTGTTTTTCGAAGATTTATCCCACGGGATCATCGAGGATGACCAGTTTATGCGCTTAACCACTTTCCACAATGTACTGATTACCGGCCATCAGGCGTTTTTCACTAACGAAGCGCTCACCAATATTGCTGAAACGACCCTGGCCAATGTAGATGCCTTTGAATGTGGCAGCGGCACGTTGCACCGGGTCGTTTACAGCAAGCGCGTTTGAGAGATAGTTAAGCCGCTTTACCCGACGGCTGCGTCGCTTTTTAGTCTTCTCGGCGGTAGATCAAATCCCATACGCCGTGGCCGAGTTTTTCGCCGCGGGCTTCAAACTTCGTCAACGGGCGGAACGTCGGGCGCGGGACGTAGGGGGCAGTTTCTGCACTGGCTGTATTCGCGTAGCCGGGGGCGGCTTCCATGACCTCGGCCATCCACTCGGCGTAGGCTTCCCAGTCGGTGGCCATATGGAAAGTGCCGCCTGGCTTGAGACGCGTACGAATGAGCTCCACGAAAGCAGGCTGCACAATGCGCCGTTTGTGATGCTTCTTTTTGGGCCACGGGTCAGGAAAGAACAGCTGCAGCGTAGTCAGCGAGCCTTCTGGCAAGCACTGTTCAAGCACGGCGAGGGCATCTTCACGGTAAACGCGCAGATTAGATAGGCCGCGTTTATCCACCTCATCAAGCAGTTTGCCAACCCCGGGCGCATGAACCTCAATGCCAATGAAGTCAGTGTCCGGATGGCTTTCGGCCTGCTCAATCAGCGAATTGCCCATACCAAAGCCAATTTCCACCACGCGGGGCGCTTGGCGGCCAAACAGAGCGTCTAAATCCTGGCGGCCATCGGCGATGGTGAGTCCTAAGCGGGGCCATACTTCTTCCAGGCCACGGCTTTGGGCGGGGGTCATACGCCCGGCGCGAATCACATAGCTTTTAATGCCCCGGCGGTGCAGCGGGGCATCAACGCTTTCAGGGCCGGTGGTGCTGCTTTCGGGCGTGGTGTCGTTCGTATCGGTCATGGTGTCTCTGTTTCAGCCGTTAATCCGGCCTGCAAAAGGCGAAGAGGGGTCGGCGCTTTGGCGGCGCGGCATGCGGCCTGCCAAAAACGCATCGCGGCCTGCTTCTACGGCAAGTTTCATGGCGTTGGCCATGCGCAGCGGGTCTTGGGCATGGGCAATGGCGGTGTTGAGCAATACGCCATCGCAGCCCAGCTCCATGGCCATGGCGGCATCAGATGCCGTGCCAATGCCAGCATCTACCAGAACAGGCACGCTGCTCTGTTCAACAATCAGGCGCACGTTGTGGGGATTTTGAATGCCGTGACCCGAACCAATCAGCGAACCTAGCGGCATGATGGCGCAACACCCCATGGCTTCTAATTCCCGTGCCACGATAGGGTCGTCGCTGGTGTAGACCATGACATCAAACCCATCGGCCAGCAGCGTTTCGGCAGCTTTTAGGGTTTCGACCACGTTGGGGTAAAGCGTGTGGTCGTCGCCGAGCACTTCTAGCTTGACCAGGTTGTGGCCATCCAGCAGTTCCCGCGCCAGGCGGCAGGTGCGCACCGCATCTTTGGCGTTGTAGCAGCCCGCGGTGTTGGGCAGCAGGGTGTAGCGCTTAGGCGAAATCACATCCAGCAGGTTCGGAGCGTCGGCGTCCTGACCAAGGTTGGTGCGGCGCACAGCGAAGGTGACAATTTCTGCCCCGCTTTGGGCAATGGCAGCACCGGTTTCAGTAAAATCTTTGTACTTGCCGGTGCCCACGAGCAGGCGGGAGCTAAAGTCGCGTCCGGCGATGGTAAACGGTGTATCGGTCAGTTGCGTCATGACGAATCCTTGGAAAAAGCACAAGCGGAAGGCAGCGCTAGCCGCCGCCAATGGCGTGAACGACTTCGACCTGGTCGCCATCCGCTAAGAGGGTGGCGGCCAGCTGGCTTTTGGGCACAATCTGTTCATTAACTTCGACGGCGATACGGCGTCCGCTAAGGCCCAACTGTTCCACTAGGTCTGCGGCGGTTAGGCGAGGAGCAATGGCGTAGGGTTCGCCGTTGAGCGTAAGCTGTATCGACTCATTGAGGGTAGACATAAACGGTGAACGTCCCATTTTTGTGAGGCAAAACGCGCTCTATTGTAGCGGTTTAGCGGCGTGCAAGGTATGCGGTGACGTTAATATCTGAGCGTTTTAATCAGTAAACGGTGGTTATCAAGATTTATCAAGAGGAGTAAAACGTGCAGCGAGTAGATAGTCTGTGGTGGTGTTTAGTGGCGCTTTCCGGTGCGCTGATGGTGATGTTAGGTGCCTACGCTGCCCATGGGTTGGCGGCGAGCGCTGGTGCGGCGATGGTCGATATTGTGGAAACCGGCGTGCGCTACCAAGCTTGGCATACCTTAGCGATGTTGGCTGTGTTGGTCTGGCGCAGCAGCTGCCCTCTGGCAGGGCAGCGGGTTGTACTAACGCTCTGGGTGCTGGGAATCATCGCTTTTTCAGGCTCGCTCTACCTGATGGCTTTGGCAGGGCTAAGCCTGGGTATCGTGACCCCGGTTGGCGGGTTGTTGTTAATGTCAGGTTGGCTGGCACTTGGGGCGGTGGCGCTTTTTAGTCGCCCCAAGTCAACCTCCGCCGTTGATTCTGCCAGTTAGCTAACCTGTTGGCGCCTGGGTGATGCAATGAGCACTTGTTGTGCTGCTGGCGCGCTTGAGGATGCGGGCAGTGTAAAGCCGCTCACAGCGAGCATTAGGGTGTCGGCGGTGCCGGATAGCTGCTCAGCCATACTGTGCGAGTTATCCACTGCTTCGCGTGACAGCTCCAAGGCATTGTAAATCTCGTTAACGCTTTGCTCTAGCTCTTCTACGCCTTGATGCTGTTGTTGTAACGCGCTGTCCATATTGGTTAAACGCATAGCCACTTGTTCAAAGCTTTGGATAAGCGACTGAGTGGTTTTAGCGATCGTCGTGGTCTGATCAACGCCTTGAGAGACTTGGTCAGTCGTGACCGCAATGGTTTGACGTATCCGAGAAGCGGTGCTCTGGGTGTTTTTTGACAGCGTGCGAACCTCGTTGGCGACGACAGCAAAGCCTCGCCCGTGCTCGCCGGCCCTGGCCGCCTCAACCGATGCATTGAGTGCTAACAGGTTGGTTTGAAACGTAATGTTGTCAATTTCGCTCAGCATTTCGTGGATTTTACCCGCATGCTGATTAATCAAACGCATCATCTCGCGCATTTCTTCGACCTGCTCACCGTTTTGGCGAGCGACTTGCTCAGCATGATTGGCCAGATCGCGAATGTGCTGGGACTCTTCAGCGGTTTCGCGCGTGGTGGCCGACAGCTCGGCGGTGCCGGTAGAGATGCGTTCGGTTTGGCTACTATTACGTGCTGTTTGCGTGCGTAACTGTTCCTGAGCAACAAAAAGTTGCTGGCTGTAGTCGGTGACTTGGCTTGCCGCGGTTTGTGTCTTGCGCAAGCTTTCAGCGACTTGGTCACGCATGTTGATGATGGCGGCGACCCCGGGCAACTGCTGCTCTGTATCGCTAAACATCATGTCTAACTTGCCGCCGCCTGCGGCAACAGCAAAGCGACTAACGTGCAGGCTTTCTTTCACCATCCTTTCCAGCACTTTGGCCAGGTAGCCTAAAATAATCACCTGTGCGACCACGGCACCGCCATGCATCAGCAAGCAGTACAGTAAGTCCATGGCGCCATGGGTCGTTTCGCCGTGGGCCATACTTGCCATGTCGCCCATGCTGGTATAGAGCTGAACGACGCCTTGATATTGAAGCCACGTAAAAAGCACATGGTGAAGCGCAATCACCAGCCCACCAAAGGCAATAACCCGCCAATCGCTGTAGAGAATCAATACTGATAGCAGGATGAAAATACTAAAGTGCGCTTCAATCATCCCACCGCTTTGTTCGATTAGGGTCGCCGACCAAACCATCATCACCGCGGCTTTAACGAATCCGTTGGCAATGTGCCCAGTCAGCTTCTGCTGGAGGATATAAGTAAGCGGAAGGGTAATAACCGCTACCACGGCAACAAGCAGCAGCGTTTGCGTGAAAACCCCAACGACCAAACACAGGAGAGCAACAAAGCCTAACGGCCACCACATAAGCTTGTCGGTACGCGCAATATGGTGCGAAAAAGAAGCATTGGTCATTAAGAGTGTTCCTTGCCTGCCTGTTGAGGCGTTATCAAGCGTTGCTACTATTATCGGCGTGGTGGTCAATGCCTTTAATGAAAATACATATAGCTAGAGAGAATATAAAGAAATAACGTTTATTACGATAAAAGGGCCACCAACGTTAAATTTAAGCGGGTAGCGCATAGCTGGCGGTGACATGAACCACAGGCTTGGTCTCGTCACTGGCGGAAAAAATCTGCACTTCACCCACCGCCAGGCGACGGCCCAGCTTGATTAGCTTGGCGTGGGCGATAATGTCGTGATCGCCCGACGCCGCCCTCAGGAAGTGGCAGTTTAAGTCGCTGGTGACCGCCATGGCTTCCGGGCCAATTTGCGCCAGAATCGCCACGTAAAGTGCCACATCGGCAAAGCCCATCATGGTGGGGCCAGAAACGCGGGGGCCAGGGCGAAGGTGTTCATTGCCAATCGTTAAGCGCATGGTGGCGCACATATCGCCGACGCTCTCTATCTTGCCCATGCGTTGAGGAAATACATCATCGAGGAAGTGTTCGATTTGTTCGGCGGTCATGACGGTCATTGTTATTTTCCTGTGATTGGTTTCGTTAACGTAAACGTAAGCATGTTATTAAGCTAAACAAAAGCCCCTCAAGGTGCGAGACCATGAGGGGCTTTTAGCGACTATTGTCTAGTCAGCGCGAAGCGTTTACTTCGCTTTATGCACCTGACGCCACGCGTGCAGTAGCGGCTCAGTGTAGCCGGAAGGCTGTTCACGGCCTTTGAATACCAGGTCTGAGGCCGCTTTAAAGGCAGTAGAGCCTTCAAAATCGGCGCTCATGGCGGTATACATTGGGTCGCCAGCGTTCTGCTCATCGACCACCTTAGCCATACGCTTCAGTGTCTCTTCTACCCGCGCTGCATCCACAATGCCGTGGTGCAGCCAGTTGGCAATGTGTTGGCTGGAAATACGCAGCGTAGCGCGGTCTTCCATCAAGCCGACGTTATGGATATCCGGTACTTTCGAGCAGCCCACGCCGTGCTCTACCCAGCGCACTACGTAACCCAGAATGCCCTGGCAGTTGTTGTCCAACTCCTGCTGGATCTCTTCGTCCGACCAGCTGGGGTTTTCCGCCACCGGTACGGTTAGCAGGTCATCGAGGTAGTCTGGCTCACCTTGGGCTTCTAATTCGCGCTGAACATCAGTGACGTTTACCTGATGGTAATGCAGTGCGTGTAGCGCCGCAGCGGTAGGCGACGGCACCCATGCGGTGTTGGCACCGGCTTTCGGGTGACCAATTTTCTGCTCCAGCATGCTGTGCATCAGGTCAGGCATGGCCCACATGCCTTTACCGATCTGGGCACGACCACGCAGGCCACAGGCCAAGCCGATCTGTACGTTGTTTTTCTCGTAAGCAGAGATCCACGCAGCGCTTTTCATATCGCCTTTGCGAACCATCGGGCCTGCTTCCATGGCGGTGTGCATTTCGTCACCGGTGCGGTCGAGGAAGCCGGTGTTGATGAACACAACGCGGGAGGTGGCTTCAGCAATACACGCTTTCAGGTTGACCGTGGTGCGGCGCTCTTCGTCCATGATGCCCATTTTTAGGGTGTCACGGCTCATGCCCAGAATGTCTTCCACACGGGAGAACAGTTCATTGGCAAAGGCCACTTCCTTCGGACCGTGCATCTTCGGCTTAACGATATATACCGAGCCTGTGCGGGAGTTACGCGCTTGGTCGGCGTCTTTTTTCAGGTCGTGCAGGGCAATCAGTGAGGTGACCACAGCATCCAGAATGCCTTCCGGTAGCTCGTTGCCGTTCTCGTCCAGCACCGCTGGCGTGGTCATCAGGTGGCCCACGTTACGCACAAACAGCAGCGAACGGCCGGGCAACGTGACGCTTCCGCCATCGGTGGTTTTCCACGTGCGGTCATCGTTCAGCTTACGGACAAACGTTTTGCCGCCTTTATCGATGCTTTGTTCCAGGTCGCCCTTCATCAGGCCGAGCCAGTTACGGTATACACCCACTTTATCTTCAGAATCGACCGCGGCAATGGAGTCTTCGCAGTCCATAATGGCCGTTAGCGCCGCTTCTGCCACCACGTCTTTTACGTGGGCGGGGTCGGTTTTACCGATCGGATGGCTGGCGTCGATCTGGATTTCCAGGTGCAGGCCGTTGTTGGCCAGCAGGATTGCTTCTGGGGCAGATGCTTCGCCGTTAAAGCCGATCAGCTTGCCGGAATCTTTCAAACCGGTTTCGCGACCGCCTTCCAGCGTGACCACCAAGTGTTCGTCGCGAATAACGTATTTAATCGCATCCCGGTGCGAGCCAGTGGCCAGCGGCGCTGCGCGGTCCAGCACGCCACGGGCGTAGGCAATCACCTTTTCGCCGCGCTTGGGGTTAAAGCTGGAGCCTTTCTCAGCGCCATTCTCTTCTGAAATTGCATCGGTGCCGTACAGCGCATCGTAAAGGCTGCCCCAGCGCGCGTTAGCCGCATTTAGCGCATAACGGGCGTTGCTCACCGGCACTACCAACTGTGGGCCTGCTTGAACAGCGACTTCACGGTCAACATTGGCAGTGGTGGCTTTTACGCTGTTCGGTGCATCGACGAGGTAACCGACTTCTTTCAAAAAGCGGCGGTAAGCAGGCATGTCGCTAACTGGACCGGGGTTTTCACGGTGCCAGGTATCGAGCTTCTCTTGCAGCACATCGCGCTTTTCGAGTAGTTGGCGGTTTTTTGGGGTCAAATCATGAAACAAGGCATCGACACCGGCCCAAAAAGCGCTTTCGTCGACGCCGGTACCCGGCAGAGCTTGCTCGTTGATGAAGCGGTCTAGGTCGGCTGCCACCTGTAAACGGTGACGCGTGATACGCTCACTCATGGGGTCTCTCCTGTGAAGGTGCCCGTGGGTTAAGGAAAGGTCCACGGTCAGGGTAAAGGTATATTTATGGAAAATACTTCCATATCTGAACGTACATGTAAACAGCCTACTCTTTAAAGCGGCAAAATGCTCGACCAAATGATGAGAAAGGTAGCCCCTATTGCCTGACTCTTGGCCAATGGAAGGTGGCATTTATGGAGCGACGTTGATGCATAATTTCCAACACTTGGAAGGCTTGTTTCGGCAAGCGGCAGGTAAGTCATCGCTCTCATGCTTACGGCTGGGTGACGCGCTAACAGACGCCGTAAATGACTATTTTTGCCATTACGGTTTAGAAGCACTGCTCAATGACACCAGCGAGGTGCATGCCGGATTCATTGATACGGGCCGTTTTGCCCTGTGGTGCCAGGTGTGGAGCCCTCCTAGGCCCACTGGAACCGCATTTGTCATTCACGGTTACTTTGACCATTTAGGGCTTTACCGGCACTTGCTTGGCTGCCTGCTGGCGCAGGGGTGGCGGGTGGTGCTTTGGGACTTGCCCGGTCATGGGCTTTCCAGCGGCCCCCGGGCAGAGATCGAAGACTTTGACGATTATCAGCACTGCTTAATGCATTTGCAGACTGCCCTGCAAGTTCAGGGTATGGCTCCTAAGCCGTGGCTGGGCGTAGGGCAAAGTACCGGTGCGGCGATACTGGCAACCGATGCCCTTACCCGACGGGAAGCATCCGGCTGGTCGGGCATTGTGCTGCTGGCGCCGCTAGTGCGCCCCTGGCGCTGGAGCCAAGCCAGCTGGTTGCATCTGATAGCCAGCCCGTTTGTGAAGGAGCTGCCGCGTAATTATCGGCCCAACTCCACCGATGAGCAGTTTACTGAGTTTCTCCGCGACCACGACCCGCTCCAGCCCGAGCGTTTAAGCGTTGTCTGGATTACTGCCATGCGCCGCTGGATGCCGCGGTTGCTGGCGCTGCAGCCCAACCCCTTGCCTACCTTGATTCTGCAAGGTGAGCAGGATTTAACCGTCGACTGGGAGTGGAACTTAGATGTGTTAGCGGAGAAATTCCCTAATGCTGAGGTGCACCGCCACCCAGATGCCCGCCACCATCTCGTCAACGAAGCGGAACCTATCCGCGATGTGCTATTTGAAGCGCTGGATCATTTTGTCGAGAGTGTGCGTTAAGCCCCTTTCAACATTCGATCTAACTGCCGGTAGCCGATGGCTTCGATAAAGTGAGGCTGTGAGGGTTTAGGCTCGCCCTGTAGATCCGCCAGGGTGAGCGCAACGCGAAGCACGCGATGGTAGGCGCGGGCGGAAAGCTTGAGCTTTTCCAGCACGCTTGCCAGCCAGGCGCGCTCTTCGTCGTTAAGCGCGCAGGCGGCTTCTAATGCTTTGCCACTCAGCTGGCTGTTAAGTGCGCCTCGGGCCATCTGCCGTTCGCGTGCGGCCATTACGCGCTCCCGCACGGCACTTGAAGGCTCGCCCTGGGTTTGGGCGGTGAGTTGCTCGGGTGGCAGCGCGGGGACTTCCACCTGTAGATCAATACGGTCAAGAAGCGGGCCTGAAAGCCGTGCTTGATAGCGCTGAATTTGGCTGGCGCTGCACTGGCAGCGTTGGCGTGGGTCGCCTAAGTGCCCGCAGGGGCAGGGGTTCATGGCGGCTACGAGCTGAAATTGAGCAGGGTAGCGGCGCTCGTGGCTGGCGCGGGCTAGATGTATGGTACCTGTTTCTAGGGGTTGCCTCAGCACTTCTAAGACGTTGCGGGAGAACTCCGGCAGCTCGTCTAAAAACAGCACGCCGTGGTGAGCCAGCGAGATTTCCCCTGGTTTGGGTTTAGAGCCTCCGCCTACCAGTGCGGCGGCGCTGGCGCTGTGGTGGGGTTGGCGAAACGGCCGCTGGCCCCAGTCGGCTTCTAACGGCAGCCCACATACGGAGCGCACCGCGGCGACTTCTAACGCATCCTCTTCTGAAAGCGGCGGCAGAATGCCGGGCAAGCGGCTGGCCAGCATGGTTTTGCCGGTGCCTGGCGGCCCTGCCAGTATCAGGTTGTGGCCGCCAGCAGCAGCGACTTCTAGCGCTCGGCGCGCTTGATGCTGGCCGCGCACGTCGGCTAAATCTGCCATGGGGGCAGTGGATTTAACTGACGCAGAGAGCTGATGGGGTGTGATTTTTTCCTGGCCCAAAAGGTGAGCAACTACCTGCCAGAGCGAGTCAGCGGGCAGAACGGGTAGATCGCCAGCCAGCGCCGCTTCATCGGCGCAGGCGCGAGGAATAATCAGCGCCTTGTTCGCTCGCCGGGTGGCCAAAGCAAAGGGCAGCACGCCGGGCACGGCGCGCAGCTTGCCATCTAGCGCTAGCTCGCCCGCGCACTCCATGCCTTCCAATGCTTCTACAGGTATCTGCCCGGAGGCGGCAAGAATGCCCAGGGCAATGGGAAGATCAAACCGGCCGCCCTCTTTGGGCAGGTCGGCGGGGGCAAGATTCAGGGTGATGCGTTTGGTGTTGGGAAAGTCAAAGCCTGCGTTGATGAGTGCGCTACGCACACGTTCGCGGCTCTCTTTCACCGCGGTTTCCGGCAGCCCCACCAGCGTAAGTCCCGGCAACCCATTGGCTAAATGAACCTCTACATGTACCGCCGGTGCCTCTAAGCCAACGCCTGCGCGTGTGGCAACAATGGCTAATGTCATCGCGCTCCCTCGCTACTTGTTATCATCCAGGTTTAGCCAAATCTTACTTTATTTTAACCAAGTAAACCTAGTAGTCGCCCTGGATTAGCTACCACTGTTCCTTCAGCGGCGATGGCGTGCTGTAGGGAGAAGTCGGGATAATCATGCATCACATTGGCGCAGGAGGGCGGCGGCAGGCGTATCAACGCACTGCCGTCTTGGTGACGCGTTTACGCTTACTCGTCGGTGGCGTTCGGCTTTGCAGCAGCCCCTGGCTGGATAGGCTTTGTCGAGTCGGTGTGATCAGGCGTAGGGGGCACCTCGGCTTCAAGCGGCGTGGTGTTGTTTGCCACAGAGGCTTCTACCGTGGCTTCTAAGCTAGCCACCTGACGCTCCAGGGCTTCAACCCTTGCGCGAGTGCGCTGTAGCACATCCATCAGAATATCAAAGTCTTCTCGTGACACGAGTTCCAGCCGGTCAAAGGCGCCGCGCACGACTTGCTGTACGCCTTTCTGGATATCTTCGGGAGCGTGGGATGCGTTTTGTAAACGATCGCCAATCTGCTGAGCGAGACGGCTGATGCGGTCTTGGGGCGCCATAGTTCTCTCCTTAAACGAACACGCATAAATGTGAACTGCTTAATAGTAAGGATACGCAACCCTTCGCTAATACGCATGTGTCGTTTGCATTTGTGCGCTCAGATTGTCGTTGCATTGAAATGGGGCGCGCAGCTTTTTTGAATGATCACTTATGGTGCAGCGCCATGCTGCGCGCTATTTCAATTCTTGTCCTAAGCGTATTAAAGGTTCCGTATATTTTGTCAAGTTACTGACTTTAATAATAAAAAAATCGAGTGGCACGGTATGCGCATTAACGAGATAAGCACTTATTTCGGGCGACCATGTCGCCTCCTATTCAGCAGGGCTAATCCAGCAGGGGAGAACCGGGATGAAACTCATCACCGCTATCATCAAGCCATTCAAGCTTGACGACGTTCGTGAAGCGCTCGCCGACAACGGCGTTCAGGGCATCACGGTTACAGAGGTCAAAGGCTTTGGTCGTCAAAAGGGGCATACCGAGCTATATCGCGGCGCAGAGTATGTGGTCGATTTTCTACCCAAAGTAAAAGTTGAAGTTGCTGTTGATGATGCGCGTCTGGAAAGCGTTCTTGATGCTATTTGCAGCGCGGCGAACAGCGGCAAAATCGGGGACGGCAAGGTCTTTGTAACACCCCTTGAAGACGTGATTCGGATCCGTACCGGTGAGCGCGGCGCTGACGCCGTGTAATCCAGCCAGCTAATAACATCTTTCTATGGTTAATGGGGAACTGACAATGAACGAGCTTGCAGAGTTGAGTTACGCGCTCGACACCTTCTACTTCTTAATGTGTGGCGTGTTGGTCATGTGGATGGCGGCTGGCTTCTCGATGCTGGAAGCCGGTTTGGTGCGCTCTAAAAATACCGCCGAAATTCTCACCAAAAACATCGCGCTGTTTGCAATTGCCTGCACCATGTACCTCCTGCTGGGTTACTACCTGATGTACTCCAGCGCGGAAGGTGGTTTCTTGCCTAACCTTGGTTTCTTGCTAGGCGGTGAAAACAGCGCCGATGCGGTAACCGCGGGCGGTGATGACGCGCCTTACTACTCCATGCGTGCAGATTACTTCTTCCAAGTAGTATTTGTTGCCACGGCGATGTCGATTGTGTCGGGTGCGGTTGCCGAGCGCATGAAACTGTGGGCGTTTTTAGCCTTTGCTGTTGTGATGACGGGTGTGATTTATCCGGTATCGGGCTACTGGACGTGGGGCGGCGGCTGGATTGATGCGATCGGCTTCTCAGACTTTGCAGGTTCGGGCATTGTTCACATGGCTGGTGCGGCAGCTGCCTTAGCCGGTGTGCTGGTATTAGGTCCACGTAAGGGTAAATACGGTAACGACGGCACTATCCGGGCTATTCCTGGGGCTAACCTGCCGTTGGCAACGCTGGGTACCTTTATCCTGTGGATGGGCTGGTTCGGCTTTAACGGTGGCTCTGAGCTGAAGGTATCAGACGTTGACTCCGCTAATAATGTTGCACAAGTCATGGTAAACACCAATGCAGCAGCGGCGGGCGGTGTTATTGCTGCGCTTATCCTGGCGAAGCTATGGTTCCGCAAGGCAGACCTGACGATGGCGCTTAACGGTGCACTGGCGGGCTTGGTGGCGATTACGGCTGAACCTTTGGCGCCCACTGCCTTCGGCTCGATGCTGATCGGTATGGTGGGTGGCCTGATCGTTGTGGTTTCCATCGTGATGCTCGACAAGCTGAAGCTTGATGATCCGGTCGGTGCGATCTCGGTGCACGGTGTGGTAGGCATCTGGGGCTGTCTGGCAGTGCCTCTGTCTAACGCTGATGCCACCTTTGGGGCGCAGATCATCGGTATGCTGGGCATCTTTGCCTGGGTCTTCTTGGCGAGCCTGGTGGTATGGCTGGTGCTGAAAGCCATCATGGGTATCCGCGTTAGCGAAGAAGAAGAGTATGAAGGGGTGGATATCGCTGAGTGCGGACTTGAAGCCTACCCTGAGTTTAGCGTTAAGAAATAAACGTGCGCTAATGAAGTGAGCCGGCGCGTGGCCTCCCTAACCGGGAGGCCTTTTTGTTTTAGGATACGCTTAGGCTACATTTGCGTTGATTTTTTATTCTCCGCCGGTAGCGGTGTATGCTTAACGGTAACGGGGGATGGGCTTTAACCACAGTGGCCCGCCAACCTTCGACAATAGGCCACCAAGCTAGAGGATGTCGCAATGAAATTAATCTCAGCCATTATCAAGCCGTTTAAGCTTGATGACGTACGCGAATCACTCTCTGATATCGGCGTGCAGGGCATTACAGTCACTGAAGTGAAGGGCTTTGGTCGTCAAAAAGGCCACACAGAGCTATACCGTGGTGCAGAGTATGTGGTGGATTTTCTGCCCAAAGTAAAGCTGGAGGTGGCGGTCGATGACGATATGGCGGAGCAGGTCATCGATGCCATTACGCAGGTCGCCAATACAGGCAAGATTGGCGACGGCAAAATCTTTGTCATGCCGCTTGAACAGGTGATCCGTATTCGTACCGGTGAAACCGGAAAAGACGCGGTTTAGGTTAACTGTGAATAGTGAGTGGGGAAGGGTAAGTAAAAAGCAGTCAGTTTTTGCACTGTAATCAGTTTTTGAACTGTAAATAGTAAGCAGCACAAAGCCCCTGTGGAACAACTCCAGCAGGGGCTTTGTATTAGTGATGTGGTCATTAAAGTGACTAGAATTTTTCTACTCACGACTCACGACTCACGACTCACGACTCACGACTCACGACTCACGACTCACGACTCACGACTCACGACTCACGACTCACGACTCACTTCTCAACAAAGGCACGTTCAATCACGTAGTCGCCCGGCTCGCCCATACGCGGGGAGATATTCAGGCCCAGCTCGTCCAGGAGTGCGCTGGTGTCGTCGAGCATGGCGGGGCTGCCGCAGATCATTGCACGGTCTTGGCGCGGGTCGATGGGCGGAAGGCCGGTATCTTCAAACAGTTTTCCACTGCGGATATGGTCGGTCAGGCGGCCCATGGTGTGGAACTCTTCACGGGTGACGGTGGGGTAGTACACCAGCTTCTCGGCGACTTCTTCGCCCAGATATTCGTGCGCAGGTAGCTCTTTGGTGATGAAGTCGGCGTAAGCCAGCTCCGAGACTTCTCGCACGCCGTGGATTAGCACTACTTTCTCAAAGCGCTCATACACCTCAGGGTCTTGGATCAGGCTCATAAAGGGCGCAAGACCGGTGCCGGTGGAGAGCATGTAAAGGTTGCGACCCGGCAGCAGGTCGTCGCATACCAGCGTGCCGGTGGGCTTGCGGCTGACCATAATTTGATCGCCCACTTTTAAGTGCTGCAGGCGCGAGGTGAGCGGGCCGTCGGGCACTTTAATACTGAAAAACTCCAGGTGGTCTTCGTAGTTAGGGCTGGCGATGGAGTAGGCACGCATCAGCGGTTTGCCGTTTACTTCCAGGCCGATCATCACAAACTGACCATTTTTGAAGCGCAGGCTGCGCTCGCGGGTGGTGCGGAAGCTAAACAGGGTGTCGTTCCAGTGATGAACGCTGAGGACTTCTTCTAGGGCAAACTTGCTCATGCTGACTCCTCTAGGGGCAGAGTGGGCTACGCCTCGCCGCCATATTCTAAAAAAGAATAAAAAATAGCTGTATTTGATGCTGCTAATTCTAAATAACGGGTGGTATATCTGTTAAGTGAATTATACTGATAACACTTATCTAAAAAATAGATATAGAGCCCCCGGATAGATAGGTCACTGCTATGCATTACACCCTGCGCCAGCTAGAGGTCTTTGTGGCGGTTGCCCAGCACGAAAGCGTTTCCCATGCAGCGCGTGCGCTTGCCATGTCTCAGTCCGCGACCAGTACGGCGTTGGCGGAGCTAGAGCGCCAATTCGACTGCCAACTGCTGGATCGTATAGGTAAGCGGTTAAAGCTTAATGCGCTCGGTTTTCAGCTGTTGCCCAAAGCCGTGGCCTTGCTGGACCGTGCCGAAGAAGTGGAGGAGCTACTGCGCGGCCAGCAGGGGGTGGGCGCGCTAGATGTCGGGGCAACCCTTACCATTGGCAACTACTTAGCCACGCTGCTGATTAGTGACTTTATGCAGCAGCACCCCGGCAGCCGCGTGCGTCTAGCGGTGCGCAATACGCGGCATATCATCGAAGGCGTGCGCCAGCACTCGCTGGATTTGGGGCTGATTGAAGGGCAGTGTGATGACGAGATGATTATCAGCCAGCCTTGGGTCGAAGATGAGCTTTGCGTGTTCTGCTCGCCGCGCCATCTACTGGCGGGGCGTGAGCATCTGGAGCTGGAACAACTGCTGCGTGAGGATTGGATAATGCGCGAAGAGGGCTCAGGTACGCGCATGACCCTTGAGCACGCCGCCCGCCACCGGCGCAGTCGGTTTAATACCCTGCTGGAGCTTGAGCATACCGAAGGCATTAAACGGGCGGTTGAATCGGGCCTGGGTATCGGCTGCGTTTCCAGGTTGGCGCTGCGCGATGCCTTCCGACGGGGCAGCTTAGTGCCGCTGCCCACGCCGGAGTTAGACTTAAGACGCCAGTTCACCTTTATTTGGCACCGCCACAAGCACCTCACCACCGGGGTGCGTGAGTTCCTGCGGCTCTGCCGCGAAATGACCGCGGGCGCTAAGCGTAGCGATGATATTCCGCTACCGCCGATTCCTTAGCCCATCAGCGGAACGTTTCTGGGGCCGGCAGTGAATACTCTTTAAGCGCCTCGCTGCCAGTCGTTTCAAGTGTGAAGCCACCTACCAATGCGGCCAACCGATCGGCTTGGTCTTTCAGCTGTTCGGCAGCGGTGGTGGATTCTTGCACCAGGGCAGCGTTTTGCTGGGTCATCTGGTCTAGGTCGGTCACCGCAATACTGACCTGGCTGATGCCATCGTTCTGTTCTTGCGCTGCAGTGCTGATGTCCCCCAGCATTTGAGTGACGCGCGTTACGCTCTGGGCCAGCTCACGCATAGCGGCTTCGGCATCGCGCACCATTTGGGTGCCGCTCTCTACTTTGTTGGCTGAGGCATCAATGCGCTGGCGAATATCTTTGGCGGCGTCGCTACTACGCGACGCTAATTTGCGTACTTCATCTGCTACAACAGCGAACCCTCGACCATGTTCCCCCGCCCGAGCGGCTTCGACGGATGCGTTTAGCGCCAGCAGGTTGGTTTGGAAGGCAATGCCATCAATGACGCTGACAATGCTCTGTATCTCATCAGAATTGGTACGGATATCCGTCATTGTGGTGACCACCTGCTCAAATGCGCTATCCGTGCGGGATGCTAGCTCCGATGCGGTTTCGGAAAGCCCACTGGCTTCCTTAGAGGCGTGGGTGGTATGGCTAACGGTGCTGCTAATCTCTTCCATAGCAGAAGACGTTTGTTGCAGGCTGGCAGCGGCCTGTTCGGTTCGCCGTGAAAGATCGTGGCCCCCTTGGGTAATCTCATTAGCGGCATGATTGACCGCTTCGCTGCTGCGCCGTACATCCAGTAAAATCGCTTGGATTTTGGCGGCAAAAGCATTGAATTGCTCGGCTACCGCTGCGCTTTCGTCGCGGCCATGTACCAGCAAACGCTGGGTAAGATCGCCACTACCCGAGGCAATTTCCTGCATACGGTTAGCAAGCCGCTTTAGGGGTCGTGCGATTCGCCCACCAATCCACCAAAGGGCTATGACGCCAATAGAGGCAAGTAACAGGCCAACAATCGTCATGCCGATCGTGTTTTGCTGGCGCTGGTCGCCGAGCAAACCTTGCAGCGTATTTAGCTCTGCCAGTACCAGTGACTCGGGTAGCTGCAACACCAGCATCCAAGGCTGCTCGGTACCCAGAGGAATAGGCTGGTAGCGCTGCAGCATGCCGTCATCTAGGCTGCTGTGGAGACTGCCCTGAGAGGCCGCTTGGGCAATCCCAGACATCAGCGTATTACTAAGCGATTCGCTTGCTGGTAAGCCAAGGCCACTTTCGCCTGCGGTGTCCGCTACTAAGCCGCCACGGCCGGCTACTAGCGCCATGCGGCCTGCTCCGTTATAGAGGGGTTGATTGGCTTCGTTTAATAGCGTTTGAATAAAGTTAAGCGATAGGTCCACCCCTGCGACGCCACGAAACTCCCCATCCACCACGATCGGTGCGTTGAAGGAGGTGACCAGTTCTGTGACGCCGTCATAGTCGTAGGCGGCGGGGTCAATAATGCAGGGGGCCAGCGTTTCGCGCGGGCACAGGTAGTACTCACCTTCGCGAACGCCACTGGCTAGACGTGTTTGGCTCTCCATGGTATCGCCCAGGGGCAGTACCGCCAGGGAGCCGTCTCCGGTACGGTACCACCAGGGCATAAAACGGCCGCTGCCGTCATGTCCGTAGCGCTCATCACCCGCGTAGCGTGCGTCATCCCCAAAGGCGTTGGGCTCCCAGCCAATAAAGGCATCCAAAAGAGCAGGGTTATCGGCGACGGTTTGGCGAACCAGGTTCGATAACTGGCGGCGGCTCAGGTGTAACGCTCGGAACCCTTCTTCATCTTCTACGCCCATCAAGGCATTGGTAGATGCCAGTTGAGACGCGAGGGTCATCGCTGTGTCTAACTCTCGGCGGATGCGCTCGCCCTCTGCATCGGCAATGGCATCCAGCCGCGCATCAAGCGCGCCCTTAATTAAGGGGCGTGTATAGTCATCCACCGTTTGTTGGGTGCGGGCGGCGGCAATTAAGTTATACGCCACCAGCGCTGCAACGATGGCAAGTAAGCAAGGCGCGGCTAAGGCAACCACAAACGAGCGTAAAGAGCGAAAATGCATAAGCGTGGCTATCCCTTTAAGGCCATATATGGGCGAGGGCTTTCAAGTGCCTGGGGCGTTGCTGACGACAGCTTAAAGCTGCTGATGGTGCCCTTAAGGTGATCGGCCTGCTCTTTTAGCTGTTCCGCAGCGGTAGTGGACTCTTCCACCATGGCGGCATTCTCTTGGGTCATACGGTCAAGTTCCGCCACGGCGATATTGACTTGCTTAATGCCATCGCTCTGCTCGCTAGTCGCGGAGTTGATTTCCTCCAGCACATCAGCAACACGGGTAATATGGGCCACGATATCCTGCATGGTAGCCCCTGCGTTTTGCACTAATGTGGTGCCGTTATTCACTTTGCTTTGTGAATCTTCGATCAATTTCTGAATATCGTTGGCCGCGTCACTACTGCGCCCTGCTAATTTGCGTACTTCATCGGCCACGACCGCAAAGCCTCGGCCATGCTCCCCCGCCCGGGCGGCCTCTACTGAGGCGTTGAGGGCCAGTAAGTTGGTTTGAAAGGCAATGCTGTTCATGAGCGTGACGATCTCACCAATTTTGTTGGAAGACTGGGAGATGTCTTCCATGGTAATGACCACGTTAGCCACCACTTGTCCTCCTTCTTTAGCCACTTTCGAGGCTGTATGGGAGAGCTTGTTGGCTTCTTGAGCGGAGGCGGCGGTGTGCTCGACCGTGCTCGTTATCTGCTCCACTGAGGCAGAGGTTTCCTGCAGATTAGACGCTGCGTTCTCGGTACGTCGGGATAAGTCCTGGCCGCCCAGGGCGATTTCGTTTGCCGCATGGTGAACCGACTCGCTGCTGGTGCGTACATCGATCAATACCGCTTCCATTTTGCCGACAAAACGGTTGAAGGCGCTGGCGATTTGGGAAACCTCGTCGTTGCCCTCTTCTGGCAGGCGCTGGGTTAAATCGCCCTCTCCAGAGGCAATGTTATCCATTGCATTACGCACCCCGAGTAAGCGGCGCAGCAGCAGTGAGAGCAGCATACTAAAGACAACTGCGGTAATGGCGGCGACAATTAGCAGCGTTACTATCGATGTGGTGGCAATGGCGCGCAGCCCTGCGGTCGCTTCTTGTTCATCGAGTGCAACGATGAGCTGCCAACCGCTACTGCCGCCGACATAGCTCCCCATAAGCAGCTTATCGCTGTTTTGCAGCTTAAGTGCTTGGGGCTCATTGCCTTGGATGATTTGGCTAAGGCGTTCATTGGTAAGGTCTCCACTCAACTGCGTGGAAGCTTCAAGCGTTAATTCAGCATCAGGATGGGCGACGAGGGTGCCGTCTTCTGTTGTTAAAAAGCCAAAACTGGAAGGCGTAGGCGCAATGCCTGAGACGATATCGATGACGTCACCAATGCTAATGTCAGCACCAATAACGGCGGCAAGCTGACCGTTTTGGTAGAAAGGGCGTGCAAAGGTAACAATCAATCCACCTGATTGAGCATCCACATAAGGCGCTGTAATAATAGTATCTTGTGCTTCAGCAGCCTCTAGATACCAAGGGCGCTGCCGTGGGTCGTAATCACTGGGGGGTTGCCATTCGTCAGAAAATACGGCCGCTGATGTAGAAGGGTAGGCAATATAGGTGGACATAAAACTGCCGGAATCAGCTAGCTGACGTAATGCAGCCAGTGGGGAGTCGCTAGCGACCGTATCTTCCATGCTGGCGAGCATCGTATAACGGGCGTTAAACCACTCATTAATGGCTTGTGTGTTGCCGTCTACGACGGCGCTTAAGTTACGGCTAATTTGTTGACTGTTGTGATGCTTAACAGTGGTATAGCTGGCAATGCCGTTAATAATCAGAGCGAGGGTAATTGCCGTTAGGGCAGCAAGTAAGATTCGTATGCGAAGGGAGGAAAACATGGTCGCTCTCTCGAGGATGGCTGGATACCAAAGCTCTATCGGCGAGAACGACCACGACTTGAGTGACGATTAACGCAAATCGCTTACCGCGTTTTGAATATCCTGCACAGAGGCTTTGCTTAGATCTTTAGAGAGCGTGTGAATAACCAGCTTTTGAGTGGGGTTATCAAGTTTTTCACGCAGTAGGCCTAGAAACTTAGGCGGCGCAACCATAATCAGCTTTTCCATGCTGTTTTCCACCCGAGCGGTATAAAGGCGCTGAACCACTTCTTTAGCAAACAGCTCGTTCTCATGTTTTGAAGCGGCTCCCTCTTCACCGGAGGAGCGTGACGTAGTGGACATTGACTCATGGACATCGGCGCCACGACGATCAGTGATTAAATCTCCTTCATGCAGCCGTCCTTCCGCATGTACCAAACTCTCCTGTTCAACGAGGTTTAGCGCATCACGGGTGAAAATACGCGCACGGGCGGCATCGGCTACCACAATATAGGTGGTCATCGTCATACGTCCTCCTTGTCATTAGTTGCCTCTTAACCATGGCAAGCGTTTGCCGTTTGGTCAAACACTTGCGAGGGCTAAAACATGTTTTGGAGAGTTAAAGTACCTTGCTGCGCAGTAAGCTGGTAATTGCCTCGCCAATCAGTACAAGCACGATGATCGCGATCAAAATGGTGGCAACAGTGGGCCAGGCAAAGGTATCGATAGCGCCCTGAAGAATCACGCCAATACCGCCAGCGCCCACGAGCCCTAGCACGGTGGACTCACGAATGTTGATGTCCCAACGCAAAATCACAATGGCGAAAAAGGCCGGCATCACCTGGGGCACAATAGCGTAGGCAACCACTTTGGCTTTGGAAGCACCGGTGGCTTCCATAGCTTCCACCGGTCGGCGATCGATTTCCTCAATGGCTTCGCCCATTAATTTGCCGATAAAGCCTATCGAGCGAAACACAATCGCCAGGATCCCTGCTAACACGCCGGGGCCAAAAATGGCCACGAATAACAGCGCCCATATAATTGTATTAACCGAGCGGCTTGAGACCAGAATAAAGCGCCCGAGCCACAGGCACGCACGATTGGGCGTGGTGTTTTGGGCAGCGATATAGGCCACCGGCAGGGCTAGAAAAATAGTGAGAAAGGTTGCGAGCGTCGCGATATGCACCGTTTCCAGCAGCGCGTTCAAAATATTACTTAGCCCGGCAGCGCTCGGGGGCCACATGCGCGCACCCAAATTCGACATTTGATTGGGAGCGTCCCACACCCAGGGCCAGAATATATCAATATCGCGAACAGCCCAGAACACCAGCATTAACGTGCCTAGTAGCACCGCATAGCGGATGAGCCTCTCTTTACGGTCGTAGCGTTGCCAAACGCGGTCGGCGAGTTGCTGTGCGTGATCTACCATATTTTTTTCCTTACCCAGCCGCTGATGCCTTCACTGAGCAAAATAACCGCAATAATGATCAGCAGAATCGCAAAGGCGAAGTCGTAATCGTAACGGCCAAAGGCATTCATTAACGTGCCACCGATACCCCCGGCCCCGACGATGCCAACCACCGCAGAGGCGCGCAAATTGCTGTCAAGCTGATACATTGATAAACCAACCTGGCGGGGTAATATTTGTGGGAAGACCGCGTAATACAGTGTGGCTATATAGCCTGCACCTGCTGCGCGCATGGCTTCTACTTGCCCCCAGTCAATCTCCTCAATCTCTTCGGCCAGCAGTTTGCCTACAAAGCCAATGGAGTAGAGGGTGAGCGTTAAAATACCTGCCAGCGGCCCAAAGCCCACCGCTGCGACAAATAAAATGGCCACAATCACTGGGTGAAAGCTGCGCGAGATAATGATCACCGAACGGCCAATTAAGTAGATCGGTAGGGGGGCAATGTTACGTGCGGCCATCACCGCAAAAGGAATCGAGAGCAGCACACCCAAGAGCGTTGCCAGAATGGCGATTTGAAAGCTCTCTTTAAACCCGGTGAGCAGCAGGCCAAAGCGCTCAAAGCTTGGTGGGAAGCCGCCGCTAAAGATGCGGGCAGCCCTAGGTAGGCCTTCCGAAATGCGTGCCCAGTTAAACGGCAAAGAACCGAAAGCCCACACCAGATAAATCGCGGCGACAATAAAAATGCCGTAGCGAATAAAGGGGTTGGCAATAAACGGCGGCTTTTTCCAGGTGCGAGGCACATGGGGTTGGGGGTCAGGCGGAGTCATGGCGTTCTACCTCCGCTGAGCGGTGCGGCTGCTCGGAAACCGTTTCATCCGGTGCCTCAATGCCACCATAAATGGCATCTAGCGCGTCTTTGTTAAAGTCTGCGGGCCGCCCGTCAAAAATCATCTTGCCGTGGCGCAGGCCGACAATGCGCTCTGTGTAGGTTTTTGCCTGGGCAACGTTGTGAATGTTGATCAATACTGGCAGCGAAAGCTCACTGGCAAGGCTCTGCAGCAAGATCATGATTTGTTCCGACGTACGTGGGTCTAGCGATGCCGTTGGCTCGTCGGCCAGCAACAGGTCGGGTTCTTGCATTAATGCCCGCACTACCCCTACGCGCTGGCGTTCACCGCCGGAAAGCTCATCGGCACGCTTATTGGCGTAATGGGCAATGCCCACTCGCTCCATCAGGGTAAAGGCGCGCTCTATATCGGCTGGCGGGTAGCGACGCGAAATGGCTTGGTAGAGATTAACGTAGCCAAGTCGCCCGGCGAGCACGTTCTCCATGACGGTGAGTCGGTCAAGTAAGTTAAAGCCTTGGAATACCATGCCAATTTTGCGCCGGGCGCGGCGTAACTCAGCCCCTTTCACGTTAACCAGCTCGGCACCGTTGAGTTTGATCGAGCCTGACGTGGGCTCTACTAAGCGGTTGATACAGCGCAGCATGGTGCTTTTACCGGCACCGGAAGCGCCTACGATAGACACAACGCTATTGTCTTCTACCTTGAGATCGAGGCCTTTTAGCACCGCCTCGTTGTGGCCATAACGCTTGACCAGATTTGTAATTTCCAGCATGGGTTCGCTTCCATCGATAAACGAAGAACCGCGCCGCGAGCAGCGGCGCGGTACGCGTTACTCCAAATTTTCCCGCGTATAACGCACGTCATTAGCGGCTTGGATGGTGCGAATCACTTGCCAGTTATCTTTGTAATTAATCGGAATAAACTTCTCGACGCCCTCAAACTCTTCGCCAAGTTCGGTGCCGACAAAGTCAAAGGTAAAAAAGGCTTCTTCGATTTTCTCCACGAGGTCTGGGTGCAAGTTATGGGCGTAGTTATAGGAGGTCGTAGGGAAGCGGTCTGATTCATAAATCAGCCGAACATCCTCTTCATCGTAAAGCCCCCGTGCTGCCATGCGCTCGACAACTTCAGAAGCGACCGGCGCTGCGTCGTAGTCACGCGCTACAACACCCAGCATGGACTGGTCGTGGCTGCCGGAGTAGACCACGTCGTAATCTTCCTCTGGCGTGATCCCTAGTTCGGGCAGCAAGGCACGCGGGGCCAAGTTGCCAGAGTTAGAGGTAGGCGAGGTGTGGGCTACCCGTTTACCTTTAAGGTCTTCAAGGCTCTCAATGTCAGAGTCCACGTGGGTGAACATCTGCAGGGTGTAGCCGAACTGGCCGTCGTCGGAGCCCATCAACGCAAAAGGCACCGCACCTGCTAAATTAACGGCAAATGGGGTTGGCCCGGTTGAGAAACCGGCGATATGCAATCGCCCGCTGCGCATGGCTTCAACCTGTGCAGCGTTGGACTGTACCGCGAAGAAACGCACGTTACGCTCGGTAACCTCAGATAAGTGGTCAATAAAAGGCTGCCAGATGTCTGAATAAATGGCAGGATCTTCTACGGGCGTATAAGCAAAAATAAGGGTGTCTGGGTTGACCCACTTTGACTCATCGCTTGGCCGGTCAGCGACCATATCGCCATCTTCGTCGCAGAACATAGTGTCAAGATCGCCGCGCTCGCATTCTGCGAAGGCGTGGGTAGAAAGCAGTGCGAAGGGGAGCAGTGATGCAGCCGCGAACATAGCAAGCGGGCGCTTGCAGAAACGTGATGTTTCCATAGTTAGCCTCTTATATGCGTTATTTTTGTGTTTTGCTATCCACTATCGCGTTTAACGCTTTCTTTTGCTTGGCGTGCGTTTCGTAAGTGGACATTTGTAATGCTAGATGTTTATTTTTCGAAAACGATCCCTTTCAATCTAGGATTTGTTGCAAAGATATGTCAAACACTTTCAGAACCTCTTCCTATCATTGGCGAAACCGCTATCTCTTGATGCGTCATGGGCATAGCCAAGCCAATGAGCAGGGCTTAATTATTAGCTCGCCTGAAAGGGGGCTTAACGCGTTTGGGCTTTCTGCTTTGGGAGAACAGCAACTGCTTGAGACGGTAGAAGATTGGCAGTGGACAACCCCGACGCGGGTAGTGCATTCGGACTTTTTACGTACAACACAAACCGCTGAAAGGGTTGCCAGTGCCTTTGGTTTAACGCTGGAGAAAGAGCAGCGCCTGCGTGAGCGCTATTTTGGTGAGCTTGATGGCCAGGCAGATCGATATTACCCCGATGTATGGGCGCTAGATGCTCAGGATGCCGACCATCAGCAATACCAAGTGGAAGCCGTAAGCCGCGTAGCAGCGAGATTGTGTGCAGTGATCGAGGGGCTAGAGCAGCAGTGCAGCGGCGAGACGGTGCTGGTGGTTAGTCATGGGGATCCGTTACAGATACTGCTCACTGCGCTGGCCAATAAACCGCTGACGCAACACCGTGAGCAGGCCGCACTACTGCCCGCGAGTATTACCCGGCTGGGCGGTTAAGCGTTGCTTTCTTTGGGCGGAATCCAGGCAATCATGTCCACTTCTACGTCCGCACCGCCGGCAAGGCCGGTAACGCCAATACAGGTGCGGGTAGGCAGCGGCTTCTGGAAGTAGCTGGCATATACACCATTTACCTCGTCAAAGTGGCCCATGTTGGTAATAAATACCCGTGACTGAACCACGTACTCAAAGCTGCTGCCCACCTCTTCCAGCACAATCGCTAGGTTTTGCATCACGCGGTGGGTTTGTTCGGTAAACGTACCCAGCAGCATTTCGTTGGTTTCCGGAACAGTGGGCATTTGGCCGGTAATAAAGACCAAATCTCCCACCCGGCATGCGTGGGAGAAGGGCGCAATCGGCTGTGGCGCGCGGTCGATAAATAGCTTTTCCATCGTAAACTGTCTCTCTTATGTCGATGTGTCGGCGATGCTAGTTATAAATGAAATACAAAAATGGGCCTGCGATGAGGCCCATTGTCTTACCCATTCCCGTACTTAGTGTCCCAGAATCTGGCTTAAGAACAGCTTCGTGCGCTCAGACTGTGGGGTATTAAAGAACGGCTCAGGCGCGTTCTCCTCAATGATTTGCCCCTGATCCATAAAAATCACCCGGTCGGCGACGGTTTTGGCGAAGCCCATTTCGTGGGTCACGCAAAGCATGGTCATACCCTCATTGGCCAGCTCGACCATGACGTCTAGCACTTCTTTAATCATTTCAGGGTCAAGGGCGGAGGTGGGCTCGTCGAAAAGCATCACATCGGGGTGCATACACAGCGAGCGGGCAATCGCCACCCGCTGCTGCTGGCCGCCTGAAAGCTGTCCGGGATACTTTTTGGCCTGCTCGGCAATGCGCACCCGCTCTAAGTACTGCATGGCCATCTCTTCTGCTTCGCGGCGCGGCTTTTTCTGCACCCACATGGGCGCGATACAACAGTTTTCCAGCACCGATAAATGGGGGAAGAGGTTAAAGTGCTGGAAGACCATGCCCACGCTGCGACGAATCTGCTCGATACGCTTAACGTCCTGGGTCAGCGGCACGCCGCCCACCACGATTTCACCCTGCTGGTGCTCTTCTAAATGATTGATGCAGCGAATCAACGTGGATTTACCCGAGCCAGAAGGTCCACATATAACGATACGCTCACCGCGTTTAACCTCTAGGTCGATATCGCGTAGCACGTGAAAGTCGCCGTACCATTTGTTAACGCCGCGCATTTCAACCATCAGATCAGAAGTACGTGTGCCAGAGACGTTGGTGGCTGCTTGTGTCATGTCAGTATCCTGCTAAAAATCGTTAATAAAAGCGGCGTTAGCGCTTATGGCCGGTGTGTAGCTTGCGTTCTAAGTACTGGCTATAGCGCGACATGCTGAAACAGAAGATCCAGAACATAAACGCGGCAAATACATAGCCCTCTAGCGAGAATCCCAGCCAGCGAGAGTCGGACAGTGCCGCTTGCACGATCCCTAATAGGTCAAACAAGCCGATAATCATGACCAGCGTGGTGTCTTTAAACAGCGAGATAAAGGTATTCACGATGCCTGGAATCATCATCTTTAGCGCTTGGGGTAACACAATCAGCCCCATGCGTTTCCAGTAGGTCATCCCTAGCGCGGCCGCAGCCTCTTCTTGGCCTTTGGGAATAGCCTGTAAACCACCCCGGATAACCTCAGCCATATAGGCACTTTGGAACAGCGTAAGGCCGATAAGCGCACGTACTAAGCGGTCAACGCTGATTCCTGAGGGTAAGAACAGCGGCAGCATTACCGAGGCCATGAACAGGACGGTAATCAGCGGCACACCGCGCCAAAACTCAATGAATACTACGCAGAAGCTTTTGACGATGGGCATATTAGAGCGCCGCCCCAATGCCAGCACAATACCAATGGGTAGCGCGCCCACCATACCGACGGTGGCCAACAGCAGGGTCAGCATTAAACCGCCCCAGCGGTGAGTGGGTACGCGGGGCAGGTCGAAGTAGCCGCCGTGGAGCAGCACGTAGGCCACTACCGGAAAGCCCACTAAGGCAAACACCGCCACCCAGCGTTTAAAGGGCAGCTTGGGAATAGCCAGCCATGCAATCAGCGCAAAGAAACCCGCAAACACCACGTTAGCGCGCCATATTTCTGTGCGCGGATAAAGGCCATAAATAAACTGGCTAAAGCGGGCATTGACAAATACCCAGCAAGCGCCTTCACGTGAGCAGTCGTCGCGGCTCGTGCCGACCCAGTCGGCGTTAATAAACGCCCACTGCACGGTGGGCACGACCAAAAGATACAGCACGTAAAGCCCGATAAGCGTAAAGATGGTATTGATTGGGCCGTTAAACAGGTTGGTGCGCAGCCACGCGACTGGCCCCACTGAACTACTGGGGGCGGGCCTCGGATCAATCATCGATTGGTTATGAATCATGTGTATTTCCTCGCCATTGGCCTAGCGTTCAACCAGCGCCACGCGGGCGTTGAACCAGTTCATAAACATGGACACCAGTAGGCTGATGGTCAGATAGACCGCCATGGTCATGGCAATGACCTCAATGGCTTGGCCGGTCTGGTTCAGCGTGGTACCTGCAAACACCGAGACAAGGTCTGGGTAACCAATGGCCGTGGCCAGCGATGAGTTCTTGATCAGGTTTAGATATTGGCTAGTGAGCGGCGGAATAATCACACGCAGCGCCTGGGGAATGACCACTAAGCGCAGTACTAGATTGCGCGGCAGGCTAAGCGCCTGGGCGGCTTCGGTTTGGCCGTGTGAAATGGCCTGAATGCCTGAGCGCACAATTTCGGCGATAAACGAGGCGGTATAAATCGACAGCGCAAGCCATAAAGCGAGGAACTCAGGAATGATCGTAATGCCACCGCGGAAGTTAAAGCCACGCAGCTCTGGCACATCCCAAGTAACCGGCACACCCGTGGCCACCAATACCAGCATGGGTAAGCCGAAAATTAACGCAAACGAAATCCAGTAAGCTGGGATGCGTTTGCCGGTTGCCTCATGGCGGCGTTTGTTCCAAACAACCAGCGCAATGCTGGCAATGACCGCGGCCATAAAGGTTGCGGGGATGAGGCCAAAGCCTGACTCAAAGAGCGGTTCAGGCAGGTAGAGGCCGCGCACGTTGAGGAAGATAACTTCACCAAAGGCGAGACTGTCCCTGGCGCTGGGCAGCGTGCGAAGCACTGCGTAGTACCAGAAGAAAATTTGCAGTAGCAGTGGGATATTACGAAAGGTTTCGATATACGCATTGGCTAAGCGGGCAAGTAACCAGTTAGGCGACAGGCGGGCAATCCCGACAATAAACCCAATGATGGTCGCCGCTAAGACCCCTAAACCCCCTACCAATAGGGTGTTGAGCAGGCCCACGACAAACGTGCGGCCGTAGGTGCTTTGGGATGAGTAGTCGATCAGACTCTGAACTATCCCAAAGCCTGCGGTGTTACCTAGGAAACCAAACCCGGTAGTAATGCCACGTGCGGATAAGTTGTCCTGGGTATTCCCGACGATATAGAGCAAAAAAGCGGCGACAGCGGCCACAAGGAGTAACTGAAAAATAAGAGCGCGCTTAGCGCGGTCTCGCCAGAAGGGAGGCTTTTGGCCGACCGGGCGAGAGTTGGGTCGAACGGACATGGATAGCGTCTCCGCGATACGGCAGGTCAATCAAATGGCCCGCCGTCACTAAACAGGAGGGCGGGCCGGGGTCAATCGAGACGCTTAGCGAATCGGCGGTGCGTACTGGAAGCCGCCTTGGTTCCACAGCGCGTTAACGCCGCGTTCGATTTCCAGCGGAGAGTCCATTCCTACGTTACGCTCAAAGCTTTCGCCGTAGTTACCCACTTGGCTTAGGATGTTGTAAGCCCAGTCAGCGTCTAAGCCCATGCCTTCACCGTAGTTGCCGTCTTGGCCGAGCAGGCGTGCAATGTCGGGGTTATCAGAGTCGCGCATTTCTTCAGCGTTTTCGCTGGTAACGCCATACTCTTCACCGTTAAGCATGGCAAAGAGTGACCATTTGACGATATTGAACCACTGGTCGTCGCCCTGGCGAACCACCGGGCCAAGGGGCTCTTTTGAGATAACATCGGAGAGAATGACGGCGCCATCTGGGTCATCTAGTTGGATGCGCAGAGCAGCAAGCTGAGAGGTATCAGAGGTGAGTACGTCACAGCGGCCAGCTTGGAAGCCACCTACCGTTTGCTCAGACGTATCAAATACAATCGGGTCGAATTCCATGTCGTTAGCACGGAAGTAGTCAGCTAGGTTGAGTTCTGTAGTGGTGCCCGACTGGATGCAGATAGCGGCGCCATCTAACTCAGAGGCTTCTGAAACGCCCAGGTCGCGGGAAACCATAAAGCCCTGGCCGTCGTAAAAGTTAACACCGGTAAAGTTAAGACCTAGGGTCGTATCGCGGGTAGTGGTCCAGGTGGTGTTGCGTGACAGTACGTCCACTTCGCCCGACTGCAGCGCGGTGAAGCGCTCAACCGCATTTAAGGAGATGTAGTTAACCGCATCGGCATCACCCAGCACCGCTGCTGCTACGGCGCGGCATACGTCAACGTCGATACCTTGCCACTCGCCGCTATCGTCTGGCGCGGAAAAACCTGGTAAGCCATCGCTAACACCACACTGAACGGCCCCGCGTGATTTGGTATCTTCGAGCGTGCTGGCCTGCGCAGTTGCTACGCCCGCAACGGTGATGGCGCCCGCAGATGCCAGCAGTACCAAGTGTTTCTTGTTAAACATGGTAGTTCCCCTTCCTAGATGTAATGTCGTTATGCATGCAGGTGCATGACACTAAAAGCTAGCAAGGAAGGTGCCAAAAAGGATACGACGTTAAATTCAGCGCTTTTCAACGCAAAACGGAGCAAGTTCCTACCAAAGTTGTGGTGCATGAAAGTGCATTAGCGGCTACCGTGCGCACTTTTTTGGTGCGTAGCCGCTAATGCAGAGGTGATACTCTCTGCTGAGAGCTTAATAATCGGACGTCTTAGCGAATGGGTGGAGCGTACTGAATGCCGCCGTCATTCCAAAGACTGTTTAAGCCGCGTGCAATATTGAAATCTGACCCTGTACCCACGTTACGATCATAAATATCCGCATAGTTGCCTACCTGTTTAACGATTTGGTACGCCCAGTCGGTCTCAATACCCATGGCTTCGCCAAAATTACCGTCCTGACCTAGCAGACGCATAACATCGGGGTCTTCTGAGGTGAGATGCTCGTCCACGTTTTCCTGGCTAACGCCTAATTCTTCGGCGTTAAGCATGGCAAACAGCGTCCATTTGACGATGTTGAACCACTGGTCATCGCCTTGGCGCACGGCGGGGCCAAGCGGCTCTTTCGAGATGATTTCGGGGAGTACAACAGCCATGCTGGGGTCGGCAAGCTGCATGCGCTGAGCATAGAGCTGGGAGGCATCGGAGCTTAAAACGTCGCAGCGGCCCGCTTCAAAGCCGATAATCGACTGCTCAGGGGCATCAAACACTACTGGATCGTAGGTCATCTCGTTAATGCGGAAGTAATCGGAAAGGTTAAGTTCGCTGGTGGTGCCGGACTGAGTGCAGACTGCCGCGCCATCCAGCTCTTTGGCGCTTTGCACGCCCAGGTCACTAGCGACCATAAAGGCTTGGCCGTCGTAGTAACTAACGCCGGTAAAGTGCATGCCCAGGGTGGTGTCACGGCTTGATGTCCACGTGGTGGTGCGGGATAGTACATCGACTTCGCCAGACTGCAGGGCGGTAAAGCGCTCTACAGAGTCTAGCGGTACGAAATCTACTTTTGTTGCATCCCCGAGCGCCGCTGCGGCCACTGCCCGGCACACGTCGGTATCCAGGCCGCGGTACTGATCATCGTCATCCAGTGAAGAGAAGCCCGGCTGGGCGGCATTGACGCCACAGCGAAGGCTGTCACGGTTCTGCACCGTTTCCAAAGTGCTGGCCATGGCCACCGTGGGTAGCAGTATGCTGATTCCTAACCCCAACCAACGAACGTTTTTCATTTTTATTCCTTAACGTGGGTAGCCAAACAAACAGGTTTAGCAAACAAAACTAAGCGCACAAAAAAGGCCGAGCAATGCCCGGCCTTCGCTGTCAATACCTTAGCGCTCGCTTACGCAAAGGCTTTCCGCATAAAGGGCGGTAGCGCCAGGGCGCCACGGTGGGCATCACCTGTGTAGTACTGTAGCGGCATTTCGTGGCTGGCGGCAGCTTGTTCGCGAAAGCTTTCCACGTTGGCGTTTTTACCCGCCAGGGTCACACTCCACCAGCCAGAGGGGTACACCGGCTGCGGGAAGGGCAGGGTGGCCACGCTATCAAAGCCTGCTTCACGCATATCGTTGCGCAGCTCACGAATGATAGAGCCGCTGTGGTAGAGCGGTGATTCGCTCTGCTGCACCATCACGCCACCATTTTTTAGGATGCGGTGGCAGCGCTTAAGGAAGTCGGTTTTAAACAGCCCTTCGGCAGGGCCTACCGGGTCGGTGGAGTCGATAATCAGCACATCGATGCTCTCATCGGCAGCGTCATCTACCCACTTCACGCCGTCGGCAAATAGCAGTTCGGCTCGGGGGTCGCCGTTAGCTTCCACCAACGCTGGGAAAAAACGCTCCGCCGCCTTGGTGACCTCTTCATCGATGTCGATTTGGGTGACTTTTTCAACGCCGGGGTGACGGAGCACCTCTTTAAGCGTTCCACAGTCACCGCCGCCAATGATCACCACCCGCTTGGGGTCTTGATGGGTGAATAGCGCCGGGTGGGCAATCATCTCGTGATAGAGGAAGTTGTCGCGGTCGGTCAGCATCACGCAGCCATCCAGCACCATCAGGTTGCCGTAGGTCTCCGTGGCGTACACTTCTAGGTGCTGGTAAGGGCTCTGTACATCCAGCAGTTTTTCAGAGATTTTCAGCGAGAAAGCGCTGCCGTGGCTATCAAATACCTCGGTGAACCACTGGTCGTTACGTAGTTCGCTCATTACTTTGCTCCTGAGCGTGGGGCGCTGGTTTGCGTTGCAATGCCTTGGTGGTATTGGGGGCTTAACTCGTGCAGCGCGTCCATAAAGGCGGTGACATTGTCTGGGTTAGTGAACTGGCTGATGCCGTGGCCCAGGTTGAACACGTGGCCCGGGCCGTGGCCGTAGCTTTCAAGCACGCGTGCCACTTCAGCGCGAATAGCAGAAGGCCGTGCGAACAGCACGTTAGGGTCGAGGTTGCCTTGCAGGGCTACTTTATGGCCCACCCGTGCGCGGGCGTCAGACAGCTCGGTAGACCAGTCGATACCCAGCGCATCGGCACCGGCGCAGGCGATGTGTTCAAGCCACTGGCCGCCATTTTTGGTGAACAGGATGACCGGCACGCGGCGTCCGTCGTGGTCGCGGATCAAACCGGAAACAATCTGCTCCATATAGCGCAGCGAGAACTCAAGGTAAGCCGGGGTAGATAGCGCGCCGCCCCAGGTGTCAAAAATCTGCACCGCCTGGGCGCCCGCACGAATCTGGGCATTCAGGTAGTCGGTTACCGCGTGGGCCAGGGTGTCCAGCAGCTGGTGCATGGTGTCTGGCGTATCGTAAAGCATGGTTTTCAGGTGGCGGAAATCTTTACTTGAACCGCCCTCCACCATGTAAGTAGCCAGCGTCCAAGGGCTGCCTGAAAAACCAATCAGCGGCATACGGCCGTTGAGCTCACGACGGATGGTCGACACTGCGCGCATCACATAATCAAGGTCGCGCTCGGCGTTGGGCACGGTGAGTGCGGCAACCTCTTGTGGCGTGCGCACGGTTTTCTTGAATTTCGGGCCTTCGCCGGTTTCAAAATAAAGCCCCAAGCCCATCGCGTCAGGGATCGTCAATATATCTGAGAATAGAATGGCGGCATCAAGGGGATAGCGCTCTAAAGGCTGCAGCGTGACTTCACAGGCCAAGTCATGATTGCGGCACAGATCCATAAAGCTACCCGCATCGGCACGGCTGGCGCGGTATTCCGGCAGGTAACGGCCTGCTTGACGCATCATCCACACCGGAGTGCGGTCTACGGGCTGACGAGCCAGCGCGCGGAGAAAACGGTCGTTTTGCAAAGGTGTGGTGGTCATAAACACTTGCTCTTAAGAAATTTGCCCGCATTGTAAGGGAGTCTTTGTACCTGAAGATAGGAATTGTACTTGAAGATAGGACGCATGGCGGCGTCTGGCCTGGCATTAATCGTCGCACCCTATTAATCGTTGCACCCTAGGGATACCGTGAGGCCGCCGCCGCTTCCTGGTAAACTATGTGCCCACTTTGCCAACACTGGTGTGGTTAACTGGTTTGGTTGATCAGCGAGGTAACCTGTGACCATCCGCTTCATTGCCGCTTCTCGGCTGCCCACTCCCTGGGCGACATTCACTATGCATGGTTTCGAAGACGAGGCCACGGGTAAAGACCATATTGCGCTAACGCTGGGCGACGTGAGCGGCGGCGAGCCAGTGCTTGGGCGCGTGCACTCTGAGTGCTTAACCGGCGATGCGCTGTTCTCCATGCGCTGTGACTGTGGTTATCAGCTGCAGGAGGCGCTCAAGCGTATTGCCGAAGAGGGCCGGGGCGTACTGTTCTACCTGCGCCAAGAGGGGCGCGGTATTGGGCTACTTAATAAAATTCGCGCCTACAACCTTCAAGACCAGGGGGCCGATACGGTAGAGGCCAACGAACAGCTCGGTTTTGGTGCCGACATGCGCCGCTATGACCTGTGCGTGCCGATGCTCAACCATTTAGGTATTACGGCGTTAAAACTGATGACGAATAACCCGCGCAAGGTGGATGCCTTGACTCGGGATGGAGTGAATGTGGTCGAGCGTCTGCCGATTACCACAGGTCTGAACCCGCACAACGAACACTACCTCTCCACTAAAGCGGGCAAGCTCGGCCATATGATGGCGCTGGATGATTTTACCCAGGCCAGCGACGTGGATATTGAGCGTAAGGGGTAGGAAAAAAGAGGCTTGACCGTTGTATGCCTTTAACGCAAAGTAAACTTATTGATAACTCAAAGGCATAATGATGCAACGCTTATCTATTTTGCTTGTGGAAGATGATCCCGGTGATGCCGGTCTTATTAAGTATACGCTTAAATATGATGATCAAGAGACCACGCTAGATTGGGTAAGCAGCCTCTCAGAGTTAGCCGATTATTTACAGCAAGCGCCCCTACTCCCTGATGTTATTCTGCTCGATTTAAGCTTGCCAGATTCAAGCGGTATTGCAACGGTACAAGCCTGTAAAAGGCTCGCTGCTGGAACGCCCATCGTTGTATTGACAGGTTACGACGACGCTCACTTTGCGCTAGAAGTGCTTGAAATGGGCGCTCAAGACTATCTTGTTAAAGGCAGTATTGATGCGGACTCTTTAAAACGCACCATACGCTATGCCATTAGCCGCGCTAAGCTTGAGCAACGTTTAGTGCTTTCTGAAGAGCGCATGGCGGCAGCCATTGAAGGGGGCAAACTAGGGGTTTGGGACTGGTTGTTTGACCGCAATGAGTTTGTTTTTAGTGATCGCTGGCTGGCTACCGTGGGCTTTAAATCTGATAGTCCAGACCTGCCCGCTAATGCTGAAGCCTGGATAGAGCGCATACATCCTGAAGAGCGCCAACATTTTGAGCTAGCCGTGGAGCGCCACCTGTCTGGCGAGTTGCCTAATTACCAGTGCGAATTTCGTATCCTTCACCGTGATGGCCATTGGGTGTGGTTATTTGAATCCGGTCACGTCACTGAGCGAGACGCGCTGGGAAACCCTATTCGCATGGTAGGCGTACAACAGGATATTAGTGAGCGAAAAGCGATGGAGGAGCGGCTGATCCATTTAGCGATGCATGACGAGTTAACGGGTTTGCTTAATCGCCGTAGCTTCATGAATATAGCGGACAGAGAGTACGGGCGAGTTAAGCGCCAAGCTGACTACTGTGTTGGCATGCTTATGCTCGATTTAGATAGGTTTAAAAGTGTTAATGATACCTATGGGCATGCTGCGGGAGATGAAGTGTTAAAACGCTTTTCACACGTGGTAACTGAGCAGTTAAGGGAAAACGATGTATTTGCCCGTTTAGGGGGGGAGGAGTTTGCTGTTTTACTTCCTCACACAGAACGAGATGGCGTAGAAAAAGCGGCTGAAAAGCTTAGATCGGCTGTTGAGGGCTTAAATATTGACCTTGATGAAACATTAACGATCAAGGTAACGACCAGTATAGGCGCCACCATGATGCACCCTGATGATGATCGACCCGACGGGGGGCTAGCCAGAGCAGATAGCGCGCTTTATAACGCAAAGAACAGTGGTCGGAATCGTGTTTGTGTGAATGTAAATAGTGCCTAGCTTTTAATGCGATAAGGATAAACGGTATGCAGTTGGCCGCGTCTATAAAAATAACGAAGCAAGGCTGGCTCACCCCTCTAGTGTTAGCGCTTCTACTACTCCTGCCGTGTATTGCCCAGGCTTCTCTGACTATTGGTGTCTTTGCCTACCGTGATGCAAGCGCTGTAGAGCAGGAGTTTGCCCCTGTGGCAGACGCTGTGAATAGCGCGTTTCCGGAGCGGACTGTCGAGCTTAGCGCTTTAAGCCTGGAGCAGTTAGAAGCCGCTATCGAAGCGGGACACCTTGATTTTGTACTCACCAATCCGCTGCACTTCTTAACGATACGCCACCAATACGATGTAAGTGGCGCTTTGGCAACACTCTCCCGCCCTTATGCAGGACATCGGCTTAATGCACTGGGTGGTGTCATCGTCACACATGCAGATCGTGATGCTCTTCAGCAGCTTGAAGACCTTGAAGGCTTAGTCATTGGCATGCCGGGTAAGCGCTTTTTAGGGGGGTACCTTACCCAAGCGTATGAAATTTATCAGCATGGATTTCGTCCTGAGCGCTTTGCTATTTATCGCGAACTAGGTAACCACGACGCCGTTATTCAAGCCTTGATAGATAAAGACATAGACGCGGGGTTTGTGAGAACCGGGACGCTCGAATTATGGCAGCAAGAGGGCAGGGAGGGTATTGATCAACTCAAGGTATTGAATGCCCAACAGCATACTCATTTTCCTTTTGAGCACTCAACTCGCCTGTATCCCGAATGGTCATTTGCCGCACTGCCCCGCGTCTCTGAAGAAGATAAACGAACGGTGAGTAGAGCATTACTTAATATGCCGCCCGGTGCACCCTTAGGGTTTGTTGCCCCTATGGATTACTTGCGCCTTGAAGAGACGGCTAGGGCGTTACAGGTGCCGCCTTATAACCCTGTCAATGCCCCGTTGTTGCTACGTTTGCAGCGTGAGCTTGGCAATTGGCTGTGGGTTTTCACCGTATTACTAAGTGGTTTAATTGTCTCTTTACTGCTGCTGGGCGTTCTGTATTGGCGGGGGCGTAAGCACTTGGTCAAAATTAAAGAGCAGCGCCAGGCGCTTAATCATATTTTGTGGGGGACGGCGGCAGGCACCTGGGAGTGGAATGTTCAAACAGGCGAAACGCGCTTTAATGAACGCTGGGCAGAGATGGTTGGTTATCGGCTAGCTGAGCTACAGCCCACGACCATCGATACGTGGATGACGTTTTGCCACCCAGATGATCTAGCCCGCTCTAATGCTGCCCTTCAAGATCATTTTGAAGGGCGCTTAGATAGCTACAGCGTAGAAGCGCGTATGCGCCATCGAGATGGGCATTGGGTTTGGGTGCATGACCGTGGCCGCATTGTAGAGCGAGATGAAGCAGGAGCACCGTTATGGATGGCGGGCACGCATACCGATATCACGTCTCGCAAAGAAGCAGAGGGAGAAGCTTTTGAGGTGACAGAGCAGCTCAAAAAGTTGGCAACCCTGCTGCCTGGTACCATCTACCAGTATCACCTTGCGCCCAGCGGCCATGCCTGCTTTCCCTACGCCAGCCCAGGCATTGAAGCTATTTATGGCGTAACTATTGAAGAAGCGGCAAGTGATATAACGCGTATCTTTAATGCTATTCACCCGGATGACCGGGAGGCCGTTGCAGAAAGCATCCGGCTGTCAGCAGAGACATTGACTATTTGGCATGCCAACTACCGTGTTAACCATCCTAACGGCAAGTTGCTGTGGATAGACGGCATTGCCATGCCAGAGCGTTTAAGTGATGGCGGTACCATGTGGCACGGTTACTTACGCGACATAACGGCTGCTCACTTACTGCAAAAAGAGCGCGATGAATACCGAGAATCCTTAGAAAAATCAAACCAAGAGCTTGAGCATTTTGCTTACGCGGCATCGCATGATTTACGTCAGCCGCTGCGCATGGTGACCAGCTATGGGCAGCTGCTACAGCGCCACTTGGGTGACACCCTAGATGACGATGGCCGCACGATGCTGCATTACATGCAAGACGGTGCTTCGCGCATCGATAATATGTTGCTATCGCTACTGGAGTACTCCCGAGTGGGCCGTAAAGGGCAGCCTATGCAGATGATGCCTCTCAAGGCATCTCTTGAAGAAGCGCTCCACTTCCTCAAGCCAAGTATTGACCAAGCGCAGGCACAGGTAAGTATCACGGGTAGCTGGCCAGAGGTTGTCGCGAGTCCCGATGAAATGACACGGCTTTTCCAGAACTTGGTAGGCAACGCATTAAAATATTGTGCGACTGATAAGCCAGTGATGATTGACATTGCAGTCACTGAACTCGTTGATCAGTCGTGCTGGAAAATCAGTGTTTGTGATAATGGTATTGGCATTGCACCAGAGCAGATCACACGTTTATTTAAAGTGTTTCAACGTCTGCATGCCCGTGAAAAGTATGAAGGTACTGGCGTAGGGCTGGCGATTTGTCGGAAGATTGTGGATCGCTATAACGGCCATGTTTGGGTAGAGTCGGCTGGAGAAGGAAAAGGCAGCTGTTTCTTCTTTACATTACCAATAAAAAATACCGTGGAAGGACCCGTTTAATGCAACAAACGCGACGGCTCTTCGGCTTCCTGCTAGTGTTGTTGCTACCCATGTTTGCATGGGCCACTCCAAGCTTTGATGAATATTTTGAACGTCACTCAGCGCCTATGTGGATGATTGACACCACGAGTGGAGACATTGTGCGCGCCAACGCCGCTGCTTATGAATTTTATGGCTACGATGATCTTGAGCAGCGCAATATACGTCAAATTAATCTGTTAACGCCGGCACAGATAGAAGAGGAAATTGCGCGCGCGAGCGAACGCTCTTCCAACCACTTGTTCATGCGCCATAGGCTTGCCAATGGCAACATCAAAGTAGTCGGTATTAATACCCAGCGGCACAATATCGATGGCCGCGAGGTATTAATATCGTCCATCTACGATACCAGCGAGTTCGAAAGCTCTGCTGAGCGGCACTATATCAAAAGCGTTGAGCAGCAGGTGGACCTGCAGACAGCCGCATTAATAGCCGCTGAACGTAGAACGAGATGGATAAGTTTGATCGCTATCTCTGCACAGGCGTTGTTTATCGCATTGCTGCTTTTTATGATTTTTCGGCTACGTAAAGCAAAGAAAGATAATGAACAGTTAATTGATGCGCTTTCTCATCAGAATCGCGATTTGGAACGGCTAGGTCATGCAATGGCCCACCACTTTCAAGAGCCAAGCCGACGCTTAATTAGTTTTTCTCAGCAATTAAAGCGGGAAGTTGATGCTGCTTCTCCAGGCACGGCAATGGCCGTTCACTATATAAGTACCCAGTCTCAACGTTTAAGTGAGCTCGTGGCAGATGTACAGCGCTATTTAAGTCTGGGTACCGTACCGCCTGTATTTGAGCGGCTGGATACTCTGTCCATCCTGCAAGATGTCTATCAGACGGAGCGTCTATTAGACCCCATGCGGTTAGAGTGCGAGCTGGAGATAGCTACACCGCTGCCCCGTGTTTATTTTGATAAGAAACAGCTAAGCCTTATTTTTAAAATATTACTGCACAATGCTTGGCAGTACCGCTGTAAAGATAGGCCGCTACGTGTGGTGGTGAGTGGGCTGAAGGTGGGTGACCGAGTACGTTTTCGGGTAGAGGATAATGGCCAGGGTGTTGCACCTGAATATCGTGAGCAAATCTTCGATATGTTTTCACGCCTAGTGCCTAACAGCGAAGAGTACCCAGGGACAGGGATGGGGTTAGCACTGGTGGCCAAAGCACTTAGAAAGACCAACGGCCGTATAAGCATTGAAGATGGCCCCCAAGGGGGAGCCTGTTTTATATTTGATTTGCCATCGGCAGGGAGTGAAAAATGACGCGCGCGCAGTTTAAAGTATTGCTGGTGGAAGATGAACCCGCGGATGTGCACCTCACTAAAATGGCCTTCAATGAAGGTAAAGTACTGGTGGATGTGCATGACGTGGGAGATGGTGTTGAGGCGTTAGCATTTTTAAAGCAGGAAGCCCCCTACCAGAATGCGCCAAAGCCGGACTTAATTCTGCTCGATCTTAATATGCCGCGTATGGATGGCAAAACGTTCCTGAAAAAATTCAAAACCTTGGAAACACTTCGTCAAATACCGGTGGTTGTATTAACCACGTCGGAAGCAGAGTCCGATATTATTGACTCTTACGATCTTGGCGCTTCGGGCTTTATTGTCAAACCTGTTGATATAGATCAGTTTATTAACGCTATCCAGGCGCTAGAAGAGTACTGGTTGACGTTGGTAAGAAGGCCATCTTAAAAATGTGCGTGTTGTTTCTCTAACATGCGCCAGAACCTTCCTGTTAATCACCATTGTGAATGCTCGCGCGATATTACTGAGAATACGACGAGTAAATTTATGGGGCATCTACGGCAGCATAATTTTATATGGTTAGCTTTATTAGGGCAGTCTTAAGTTAAGCGGGGTATCATCACGTTAGTTAGCGCGTTACGGAAAGCGCTCACCTCAAGGGTGAGTCCTGCGTTGGTGAAGCGTTTCTAATAATTTGTAATGAGTCGTATTTTCTAAGAGTATTAGATAAATGCTTCTATACAGATCATTGATGGTGTGTAGTGAGTGTTGAGTGCTATTCGTGAATGCGGGCGAAAATGTTAATCCTGCTGATAAAAAAATAAGCGTAGAGGCTACGATGAGCACGACTAAGAATGCCCACGATTCGACCATGCCGTCGGTGTTGGGAAAGCACGATAGTGCTGATGACATGATTCACCGCATAGGCTATGTAACTCGCCTGCTGCGCGACAGTATGAAAGAGCTGGGGTTGGATCAGCAGATCTCCCAGGCGGCGCAGGCGATCCCTGATGCCAATGATCGGCTTAGCTATGTGGCGGCGATGACAGAGCAGGCCGCTGAGCGCGCTTTAAATGCTGTTGAACGAGCCCAGCCATTACAAGATGACCTTGAGAGTGCCGGCGATGCGCTTAGCCAGCGCTGGCAGTTAGCGGCTGCCACTTTGGCCAAGGTGGAAGGTGATACTTCGCTTATCGAAGACACCCAGCATTACTTAAGCAAGACGCTGCCTGATGCCACCGGCGCCACACAAAAAGAGCTGCTAGAAATCATGATGGCGCAAGATTTCCAAGATCTTACCGGCCAAGTGATCAAGAAGATGATGGAAGTCATCAAGCTTATCGAAGAGCAGCTGGTTCAGGTGTTGGTGGATAATGTCCCGAATGTAACCGATGGGGTTAAGGCAGAAGATAACCGTGACGAGCATGCCAAGCTGCGCAACGGGCCGCAGGTCAGTCAACACAAGACTGATGTCGTTGCGGGGCAAGACCAGGTTGATGACCTGCTGGATGAGCTAGGCTTTTAACCGACACCTAGCCCGGTGGCTAGGCGCGGTTAGTCGCTGTATTAATGTTCAGTCTCTTCTTTTGCGGCCTGCTCTTTTTCTATGGCGCGCGCCATCGCCGGGCGTGCCGCATGGCGAGCATGGTAAGCCACTAATGGCTCGGGTAACCGGTGCTTCATGCTAGCTGCCCAGCTTAGCGTATGGGTAAGAAATAGATCTGCCAGGGTAAACGTATCGCCGACAAGGGTTTCTTGGCCATCATAGCGGCGCTCAAGCGCGTGTAGTGCGCGCTGGAACTCCCACGCGGCGGTGGGTAAAACCGCGGGCACACGCCGTTCTTGGGGCAGGGCAAACTTATGCTTGGCCTGTAGCCACAGCGGCTGCTCAACTTCAGTGATGATAAAGCTCAGCCATTGATCTACCTGCGCCCGTTCAGCGGCGCTCTTCGGCAGTAAGCCAGCGTCACCGTACTGCTCTGCTAAGTAGCGGCAGATCGAAGCGGACTCAAACAGGCTTAGCTCACCCTCTTCAAGTACCGGCACTTTGCCATCCGGGTGGCGGGCCAAGTGCTCAGCCGTTTGGCCTTCACCCTTATCCAGCGCCACGTGGTGGCACTGATACGCAAGGCCAAGCTCTTCAAGCGTCCAGGCCACCCGCAGCGAGCGGGAGTTAGGAAAGCTGTACAGCGTGATCATTAGGCGGCTCCTTTGGCGTGCAGTAGAGCATTCACTTTAGTCAGAGCGTTATCCTCTGTCACTACCTACTACCCCCGGGCGCTGCGAATACGTTCGTAGGCATTACCAATCTCGCTAGTGCGGGCCTGGGCAACTTCGCGCATGCTGTCGGGAAGCCCTTTGCCAGCCAGCTTGTCCGGGTGGTTTTGGCTCATTAGGCGGCGGTAAGCTTTTTTGATCTCGGTATCGCTGGCATCTTCACTTACCCCCAGCACTTGATACGCATCTTTAAGCGCCTCTTCGCTAGACCCCTGGGAGTTGGCGGCTGCGCCGTGCAGCATTGCTTCAATTTGTTGAACTTCGGCTTCGCTGCAGCCAACACCGCGGGCCACACGTAGAATCATTTCGTGCTCGGCGGGGTGGAGCACGCCGTCGGCAGCAATGGCGGTGAGCTGAACCTGCAAAAACACCTGACGTAAAATGGGCTGACGCTGGGTGAGGCGGTTGACGCTGGCCAGTTCTGCATCAAGATTGAAATTGTCGGCGCGACCGCGTTCAAAGGCGGCACGCGCTTTGGCGCGCTGTTCACCCTGGAGGTGCATCTGGTCGAACAGCTTTTCGGCTACGCCCAGCTCGCCATCCGTGACCTTGCCGTCGGCTTGGCACAGGCAGCCCATCACCGAAAAGATCGACTCTAGAAAGCCCTCTTGGATTTGCATTCGCGCGATGGTTAAGCGGCGTTTGATGCGCCGTCCTAGCCACCAGCCTAAAACACCCCCCGTGAGCAAACCCCAAGAACCGCCAATGGCGAGGCCAATCAGGCCAAATAGAATAATTAGAAATAGCATTGCATTCTCAAATATTTAAACGTCAAAAAATCACGGCAATCGGGCGCGGATCGCGTTTTCAATGCCCGCTGCATCTAGCCCGCAGTCGCGTAAAAGCTCGGCGGGGGTGCCGTGTTCAACAAAGGCGTCCGGCAGGCCTAAATTTAGCACCTCCACTTGAACGCCTTCGGCGTGGAGGAGTTCATTCACTGCACTGCCTGCGCCACCGGCAATCACGTTCTCTTCCAGGGTGACGAGCAGTTCGTGCTCATCGGCAGCGTGTAGCACGGCGTCGCGGTCAAGCGGTTTAATTGAGCGCATATTAATGTGAGTGGCGTTGAGCGTTTCAGCCACGTCGGCGGCGGCGCTATTAACACTGCCAAACGCCAGCAGTGCGATACGCACTCCGTCGTTTGAGGCGTGGCGGCGCACCTCGGCCTTGCCGATGGCGAGCGGTTCCAGGTGCGTGGGAATATCGACGCCGGGGCCGCTTCCCCGCGGGTAGCGTACGGCAGCGGGGCCAGGGTGGTGATACGCGGCGCTAAGCAAGGCGCGGCATTCGGCCTCATCGGCGGGGGCTAAAATCACCATGCCCGGCACACAGCGTAAAAATGAAAGATCCATACTGCCGTGGTGCGTCGGCCCGTCTTCCCCCACCAGCCCTGCACGGTCAATCGCGAAGGTGACATCCAGATTCTGTACGGCCACATCGTGAATCAACTGGTCGTAGCCGCGCTGTAAAAAGGTAGAGTAGATCGCCACCACCGGTTTCATGCCTTCGCAGGCCATACCTGCTGCCAAGGTGACCGCGTGCTGCTCTGCAATGGCGACATCAAAGTAGCGCTCAGGGTAGGCTTGGGAAAAGCGAATTAAATCTGAGCCTTCGCGCATGGCGGGAGTAATGCCCATCAGCCGCGGGTCGGCGGCGGCCATATCGTATAGCCAGTCACCAAAGACGTTGCAGTATTTCTTCGGGCTCTGTTTTGGCGCTACCGGCTTTTTCACCAGCGATGCTTTGGCGATGTCGCTAGGTTTTTCCAGCTTAGTGATGGCGTGATAACCAATCTGGTCAGCTTCAGCGAGTAAGAAGCCTTTACCTTTGACGGTTTTAATATGCAGGAACTGCGGCCCATCTTCATCGCGCAGGTTGTGCAGCGTGCTGGTTAGCGCGTCCAAATCATGGCCATCGATGGGGCCGACGTAGTTAAAGCCCATCTCTTCAAACAGCGTGGCGGGGCTCACCATACCTTTCATGTGCTCTTCGGTGCGCCGGGCAAGCTCGAGGGCGCCGGGCAGGTGTGAAAGCACCTTTTTGCTCTCTTCGCGCATTTTGAGATAAGGCTTGCTGGACAGCACGCGGGCAAGGTACGTCGCGATGCCGCCGACGTTTTCAGAAATCGACATTTCGTTGTCGTTCAGCACCACCAGCAGGTTAGCGTTAACGTGACCGGCATGGGCCAGTGCTTCAAACGCCATGCCTGCGGTTAGCGCGCCGTCGCCAATAACCGCACACACCCTGCGTGGGTTGCCTTGCGCTTGGGCGGCCAGCGCCATGCCAAGGGCCGCGGATATTGAGGTGCTGGAGTGGCCGACGCCAAAGGTGTCGTACTCCGACTCTGCCCGGTGGGGAAAGGCTGCAAGGCCGCCGTGCTGGCGAATACTGAGCATAGCGTCGCGGCGCCCCGTGAGAATTTTATGGGGGTAAGCTTGATGGCCCACGTCCCACACTAGGCGGTCTTTAGGGGTATGAAAAGCGTGGTGCAGCGCTACGCTAAGCTCCACGACGCCGAGGCCTGCGCCAAAGTGGCCGCCGGAAACGCCGACGCTATACAGCAGGTAAGCGCGCAGCTCATCTGCCAGCTGGGCAAGCTGCTTACTATTCATGGCACGCAGGGCGGCAGGGTGCTCAAAGGAGTCGAGCAGCGGTGTCGTCGGGCGCTCGCGGGGTATCTCGTCGAACAGCTTCATAGGCGGCATGTTTTCATGAGTATGGAGTTAAGAACATGGTTAAGAGCATCGTTTAGTGGTCGCGCTCGATCATATAGTGCGCCAGGTCGGCCAGCGGTGCGGCACGCTCCCCCAGGGGGGCGAGGGCGGCAATAGCCTCATCAATCAGCGCTTGTGCTTTGCGCTGTGCGCCCGCAAGCCCTAGCAGGCTAGGATAAGTGGGCTTGGCACGGGCGGCATCGGCACCGGATGCTTTACCCAGCGTGGCGGTATCACCCGTCACGTCCAGCACATCATCGTGAATCTGGAAGGCTAGACCAATGGCGCGGGCGTAGCGAATTAATGCGCTTAAGCGCGGGTCCTGTTCTTCAACGGCGGCTAGCCCACCGAGACGTACCGCGGCCACAATGAGCGCGCCGGTTTTATGGCTGTGCATGTGCGCTAGCGCGTCGACATCCGGGTGGCCGCCCACAGCGGCAAGGTCCAGTGCTTGGCCTGCGACCATACCTTCTCGACCCGAAGCCACCGCCAGCGTAGTCACCATACTGCCAAGCCGGGGGTGCGGGCGGCGGGCGAGCACTTCAAACGCTAACGCTTGTAGCGCATCACCGGCCAGAATAGCGGTAGCTTCATCGAAGGCTTTATGTACCGTCGGTTGGCCGCGGCGCAAGTCGTCGTCGTCCATGGCGGGTAAATCGTCATGGATTAGCGAGTAAGCGTGAATCAGCTCAATCGCCGCCGCCGGGGCATCCAGGGCCTCATCATCAGCGCCCAGGGCCTGCCCTGCGAGATACACCAGCAGCGGGCGCAGGCGTTTGCCGCCTACCAGCAGGCCGTGGCGCATGGCGGCTTCCAGGCGCGGATCAACGGCGCGGTGGCTGTCGAATAGCGCGGCAAGGGTGGCGTCTACCCGGGCGTTGCTGGTTTGGCGCAGGGTGGTTAGCCGTGTTGGGTTAGCGGTTACCATGGTGGCGTCTCCTCGCTGTCGTCCCCATTGGTTTGGGCAGTGTCGTCCGGGGTGGCAGCAAAGGGGGCGACCGCTAAACGGCCGTCGCGGTCTTCGCTTAAGGCGCGCACCTTTAGCTCTGCGCTGTCGAGACGCTGCTGGGCGTCACGGGTTAGCCGGACGCCTTGCTCGAAAGCTGTCAGCGCATCTTCCAATGAGAGGTCGCCGGACTCAAGGCGTTCCACAAGGCTCTCTAACTGTGAGACCGTTGCGGCAAAATCTTGCGCGGGTGGTGTGTGTTCGCTCATTGGTTAATGCCTACTGGTTTACGGACGCCACAAACAGATAAAGGGCGGCAAGTGGGGCTGCGGTCGTGCTACCAAAAACAAGCGCACAGTATACACCGAGGCAAGGGGGTGGCGTCTGCCCTCATCCAGACGGGCATTTTCCGACTTGCGCCCGGTTCATCTTGAAAGCGCACACTTTTCATCATTTCAAGGCGCCGGGAGCCCCGGGTGCTGTGCTACTATACGTGCCTCCCGTGAACCGATACACGGCGCATGCCGCCGACCATAGAGGTTGATTCAGCCATGGCCAAAACGTCCCTGGACAAGAGCAAGATCAAGATCCTGCTGCTCGAGGGCGTCCACCAAAGCGCGGTGGACAATTTTCACAACGCAGGCTACGAGAACATCGAGCTTCTGCCTACCTCGCTAGATGAAGAGGCGCTGATCGAGAAGATCCGCGACGTTCACTTCATCGGCATTCGCTCTCGCACTCAGTTAACCGAGCGGGTGTTCGCAGCGGCAGAGAAGCTGGTGAGCGTTGGCTGTTTCTGTATCGGTACCAACCAAGTTGACCTGGAAGCAGCGCTCAAACGCGGTATCGCCGTGTTCAATGCGCCTTACTCCAATACCCGTTCGGTGGCCGAGTTGGTGCTGGCAGAAGCGATTATGCTGCTGCGCGGTATTCCTGAGAAAAACGCCCGTGCCCACCAGGGTGGTTGGCTGAAATCAGCGAAAAACTCCCACGAAGCACGGGGTAAAACCCTGGGTATCGTGGGCTACGGCAGCATTGGTGCGCAGCTCTCTGTATTGGCCGAGTCGCTGGGCTTCAACGTCATTTTTTACGATGTCATCACCAAACTGGGGATGGGTAACGCGAACCAAGTGGCCAGCCTTGAGCAACTGCTTGAACGTTCAGACGTGGTTAGCCTGCACGTGCCCGACCTGCCTTCAACCCGCTGGATGATGGGCGCGAAAGAGATTGCTGCCATGAAAGATGGCGCCATCCTAATTAACGCAGCCCGTGGCAGCGTGGTGGAAATTGAGCCGCTGGCAGACGCTATTAAGGCCGGCAAACTTAACGGTGCCGCCATCGACGTTTTTCCGGTGGAGCCTAAAGGCAACGATGAAGAGTTCCAAAGCCCGCTGCGTGGCCTGGAAAATGTGATCCTGACGCCGCATATCGGTGGTTCTACCCTGGAAGCCCAGGAGAACATCGGTATTGAAGTGGCCGAAAAGCTGATTACCTATTCAGATAACGGCACCACGGTGACCTCGGTCAACTTCCCCGAAGTGGCGCTGCCAGCGCACCCGGACAAGCACCGCTTGCTGCACATTCACGATAACGTGCCCGGCGTACTTTCCCAGATTAACCGTGTGCTGTCTGAAAACGGCATCAATATCTCGGGTCAGTATCTGCAAACCAACGATAAAGTGGGCTACGTCGTCATCGACGTGGATAAAGCTTACGGCCCCCAGGCGCTGGAAGCTTTGAGAGAAGTCGAGCACACGCTGAAAATTCGTGCTCTCTACTCGGCGCACAATAGTTAAGTAGCGCTTCTCACCAAAACGGCCCTTTAAGGGGCCGTTTTGTGTTCTACCGCTCATCACGCAAGGTCAAACAGCAGCACTTCGCCCGCCTCTTTACAGGTCAGTGTTATTACCTCTTCGGGGGTGAACGCTGCCGCATCGCCGGTGCTCAGCGTTTCCCCGTTAACCTCTACCGCGCCTTTTACCACGTGTAGCCATGCGTAACGGGTAGCAGGTGGTGCCACCTGATCCCCAGGGCTAAGTAAACTCGCGTAGAGGTTAACGTCCTGATTGATACTGACCGACCCCTCGCGTCCTTCCTGGGAAACCACTAAACGCCACTGGCTCTGACGTTCAGAAACGGGAAAGTGTTTCTGTTCGTAGCTGGGCGTAATGCCGCGTTTAGCAGGCTGAATCCAAATCTGTAGAAAGTGCAGGCCATTCTCTTTGGAGTGATTGAACTCACTGTGCAGTACGCCGGTGCCCGCCGACATGCGCTGCACGTCGCCTGGGCGCATGACCTCGCCATTGCCCATATTGTCGCGATGCTCCATTTCCCCTTCCAGTGCATAGGAGAGAATTTCCATGTCCCGGTGGGGGTGGGCGCCAAAACCGTTACCAGGCGTTACCCGGTCTTCGTTGATAACCCTTAGCGCACGGAATCCCATGTGGTTAGGGTCCATATAATTGGCGAACGAGAACGTATGGTAGGAGCGCAGCCAGCCGTGATCGGCATAGCCCCGCTCGTTTGAACGACGAATCTGCATGGGGTGCTCCCAAAGAGTGATTAACAGTGATGCTTACTATACGTCCGGCACGGGTTGGCGTGGGGTGAAGGTTTCTATACGGTAACATCGAATAAATCGACGATTGGGTGTTGTGGTTGTGTGTTGCATCTAGGTTTTGCTGAACTTTTTGCTCATTTTTCGTTAAAATGCGCGCCTCTTTTAACCCGGTCCGCCCTTTGCGAGGGCGACTACCAGGAGTTTTACCATGACGGCACCTACCCCTATCTCAACCTCAGCGCCGCCCATTGTGGTGGCTGCGCTATATAAATTTGTCACCTTGAATGACTTTGAAGCGCTGCGCGAGCCGCTGCACCAAACCATGGTCGAGAACGGCGTAAAAGGCACGCTGCTACTGGCCAAAGAGGGCATTAATGGCACCGTTGCCGGTACGCGCGAAGGCATCGATGCCCTGCTGTCATGGCTGACGGCCGACCCCCGCTTAAGCGATATCGACCACAAAGAGTCGTTCTGCGATGAGCCGCCCTTCTACCGCACCAAGGTGAAGCTGAAAAAAGAGATCGTCACCTTGGGCGTGCCGGACATCGACCCCAACGACACCGTGGGTACTTACGTTGAGCCAGAAAACTGGAACGACGTGATCTCCGACCCGGAAGTACTGGTGATTGATACCCGCAACGATTACGAAGTGGCGATTGGCAGCTTTGAAGGTGCAGTTGACCCCAAAACCACCACGTTTCGCGAGTTCCCTGGGTACGTGCGCGAGCACTACAACCCGGAAAAGCACAAGAAAGTTGCCATGTTCTGCACCGGCGGTATCCGCTGCGAAAAAGCCTCCAGCTTCATGCTGAAAGAGGGTTTTGAAGAGGTCTACCACCTGAAAGGCGGCGTGCTGAACTACCTGGAAAAAGTGCCGGAAGCGCAATCCCTGTGGCGCGGCGAGTGCTTTGTGTTTGATAACCGCGTTACGGTTCGTCATGACCTCAGCGAAGGCGAGCACGAGCAGTGCCACGCCTGCCGGATGCCCATTTCTCTTGAAGATATGCAGTCGTCGGCCTATGAGCCGGGTATTAGCTGCCCCCACTGTATCGACTCGCTGCCTGAGAAAACCCGCGCCGCCGCCCGCGAGCGTCAGCGCCAAATTGAACTGGCAAAGGCGCGCGGTGAACCCCATCCACTGGGCTATGACCAGCGCCAGAACGGTCGCAAGAAGGAGCCTAAAGACGTAGTCGAAAAAGCGTAAAGCGTGGCCTCTTGCTTTGCAGAGGCCACTTTGGTCTTACTTTGCCCAATACCTCTCTAGGGAAGCGTTAGACTAGCAACAACCCATTGTCTAGGAGCTTCCCATGCCAACTCCCCCCACGACACCCCTGGCCGCGGATAATTTGCTTCAGCGTGCTGACCACCAGGGCGTTACCACGCTAACCCTTAACCAACCTGAACGTTTTAATGCGCTCTCTGAAGCAATGCTCTCGGCGCTGCAAAGCGCGTTAGACGACATCGCCCAGGATGAGCAGGTGCGCTGTGTGGTACTTGCCGCGAGTGGCAAAGCGTTCTGCGCGGGGCACGATTTAAAACAGATGCGCGCCAACCCTGATAAAGCCTACTACCAAGCGCTGTTTGCGCGGTGCGGCGCGGTGATGCAGGCAATTGTTAATCTGCCCGTACCAGTGATTGCTAAAGTCCAGGGTATTGCCACAGCCGCCGGCTGCCAGCTCGTCGCCAGCTGCGATTTAGCGGTGGCTGCCAGCAGCGCGCGGTTTGCGGTGTCGGGCATTAACGTGGGGCTATTTTGCTCAACCCCTGCGGTAGCACTATCGCGCAATGTTGCCCGTAAGCGGGCCATGGAAATGCTGCTCACCGGCGAGTTTATCAGCGCGGCCCAGGCGGCCGAGTGGGGGTTAATCAACCGCGTCGCAGAGGACGATGCGCTGGACAGCGCGGTTGATGCTTTGACCGCAAGTATTTGCGCCAAAAGCGCGGTGGCGGTGCGCACTGGTAAAGCGATGTTTTCCCGTCAGCTAGCGATGCCGTTGGATGAAGCCTACGCCTTTGCTGGCGAAACCATGGCCTGCAATATGCAGGCAGAAGACGTTGGCGAAGGCATAGATGCCTTTATTGCCAAGCGCGCTCCCCAGTGGCGACACCGTTAGCGAAGCACTTGTCGGCATTGGTGGAATTTGTTTCCGTAAACGCGACAACGCCTATAAGGCGCGTTATCCTCACCCCCTTTACGCCAAGACGCCTTCAAGGGAGAACAGGGTGAGTGAAGTCAAGCGCAGGTCAGTCGGACGCCCGGCGGGAGCCACCAAAGCAAGCGGCGGGCACAGCCAATCGTTGGTACGTGGCCTCACGTTGCTTGAGTATTTATCAGCAAGCCCACTAGGGCTAGCCCTTTCAGAACTGGCGGAAATGGCTGACCTTGCGCCCTCTACCACCCACCGTTTGCTGCAAGCGCTGCAGAGCCAAGGCTTTGTGACCCAAGAGAGCGAGCAGGGGCTATGGCGAATCGATGTGAAAACGTTCCGCATTGGTAACAGCTTTTTGGAAGCTCGGGACGTGGTCGCCAAAAGCCGCCCTTTTTTACGCCGCTTAACCGCAGAGACCGGCGAAACTGCCAACCTGGGCATCCGAGATGGCGCAACGGCTGTGTTTTTGGCCCAGCATGAGTCACCTCAAATGATGCGCATGATTACGCGCTTGGGCTCCCGCGCCCCGCTTCACGCGTCGGGCGTGGGTAAAGCGCTGTTAGCCTGGATGAGCGATGAGGAGCGCGCCGAACTGCTGAAAGGCTACGAGCTTGGCCGGGTCACCGAAAACACTCTCTACCAAACCGACACTCTGTTAACAGAAATGGCCGCCATTCGCGCCCAGGGGTTTGCCTGCGATCGCGAAGAGCATGCCATCGGCCTGCACTGCGTCGCTGCTTGTATTTATGATGAGCATAGAACGCCGCTGGCGGCGATTTCGGTGTCTGGGCCAATGGCGCGCATTCCTGAAGAGCGTTTGTTAGCGCTGGGTGCACTGGTGCGCAAAATCGCCGACGAGATCACGCTACAGTTAGGCGGTCATCTGCCCCGTTGTTAAGGTGTAACGCTTAATGTTTAGCTTGTTTTGGGTGGCGTTGGCTAGCGCTACGCTACTACCCGGCGGCTCTGAGGTGTGGTTAGCCCGGTTATGGTGTCTGGGAGAGCCAGCACTTGGCCTGTGGATAGTCGCCACCACCGGCAATACCCTTGGTAGCCTGATTAACGTAGCGATGGGGCGCTATGCTCGAAAATTTCAACATCGCCGCTGGTTCCCCGCGTCCCCTGCTAGCCTCGCGCGAGCTGAGCGCTGGTATCACCGCTTTGGTGAGTACAGCCTGCTGATTTCCTGGGCGCCAATTATTGGCGACCCATTAACGGTGCTGGCGGGTGTTTTCAAACTGCCCTGGTGGCGAGCTCTGCTATGGATCGTACTTGCTAAAGGTGCACGCTATGCCTTAGTGCTTGCCCTGGCCCATCAATGGTTGGCACCGCTCTGCAGCTGATGCCTAGCAAAATCCTATCCGTTAAGAGAGGCCGTTAATGCCGCAATGCGCGTGCTAAGCGCCGCTGCCCCTTCAACGAACGTGATAATCCCATGTTACCCTAGGCTATCTTTATACAAGCTTTGCACCCCTGCTGGGTGCGCTATGATTTGTATACAGCGATTCAATCGTAGATTGTTGAAAAATACTCACCCGAAGGGAGGTTAAGGTGTGACGCCACTACGTTTACTACCCTGGCTAAGCGTCTTGATGTTAGCGCTGTTTGCCTTACTGGCAACGCCCGCGTTGGCGCAAACGACGTTCACGGCAGAAGAGCAAGAGGCCACCCAAACAGCGCAGGAAGCGCCCACCTACGCCGCGCTTGCTGATTTGCTTGAGGATGAGCAGGGGCGACAAGCGCTGATAGAGCTGCTGCGCAATCAAGCCTCAACGCTTCCCGCAGGATTAGCCAACGAGCTGTCGCCGGAAGCGGCCGCACAGGGCGGCGAGGTGGCCCCTGAAAATGTATCGCTACCGCGTCAGTTAGCTGAGCTAACCAGCGGGGTAGTCACGGATATTGGCAGGCAACTGGAGCAGGCGTTTACGATGGTGAGCGGCCTGTTTACGGGGCAAGGGGCCGGTACCTTTGATACAGCGGGCTTCATCAACGCGGCGATAAATTTGGGGATCGTGATTGTCGCTACCTTTGCGATGTTTGTGGTCTTCCGTCGCCTTGCGAAGCCTCTTTTCACAAAAATTAGTGCTTGGTCGCAACTGGGCAGCGGGCTAACCCCTGTTCTTAGGCTGGTGGTATGCGTTGCTATTGCCGCGGTCATCGATGTGTTACTGGTCGCCCTGGCCTATGTAGGCGGTAACCTGCTAGCGACCTTTGCGGTGGGCGAAACCGGCGAGCTCTCTACCCGTGCGTCACTCTTTTTAAATGCCTTCCTGATTATTGAGCTGCTTAAAGCGGCCGTGCGGATGCTGTTCTCTTCGCGCTATGAAGGGCTGCGCCTGCTACCTATTTCAGCTACAGAAGCGTCGTACTGGAACCGTTGGTTAGCGCGCCTGATTGGTATGGTCGGGTACGGCTTAATGGTAGTGGTGCCCCTGGTCAACTTCTACTTGGCAGCTGCACTTGGGCAGTTGTTAGGCACTGTCATTATGGTGCTTGCGTTTATTTACGCGGTGGGCGTGGTGCTTAAAAACCGCCTTCGCCTGCGGGATAACCTGAATGACATGGCGGCGCGCTCAACGTTAACCGCTAGCCGTGTCTCGCTGCAGCTGTTCGCCCGTACCTGGCATCTGTTTGCGCTGCTCTATTTCCTGATTGTCTTTGTACTTACGTTAGTACGCCCTGGAGACGCCCTGCCGTTTGTGCTTTTTGCGACGCTGAAAACGCTGGCTGCCGTGGTCATTGGCATTCTGCTCTCGTCGTTCTTGAGCCAAACCATTGGCCGTCGTATCCAACTTTCCGATGATCTACGTCGTAAATTGCCGCTGCTAGAAGCACGTTTAAACAGCTACGTGCCTAATGCGCTGCGTGTGCTGCGTACCATTATTTTGATCGCGGTCATCATGGTAGTGCTGGATGCTTGGGGCGCCTTTAACCTGACGGCTTGGTACGCTTCTGAACGTGGTGCCAATCTGGTGGGCAACCTATTCGGCGTTGCAATCATTCTAATTGTGGCGCTTGGCGTGTGGCTGGGACTCGCAAGCCTGATTGAGCATAAACTCAACCCGGAAACAGGCCTTGGTGAACCCTCTCCGCGCGCTAAAACCCTATTGAGCTTGTTCCGCAATGCGCTTGCTATCGCCATGGTGACCATTACCGGCATGATCGTACTGTCGGAAATCGGCATTAATATCGGCCCGCTGATTGCCGGTGCCGGTGTGCTGGGTCTAGCGATTGGTTTTGGTGCACAGAAGCTGGTTCAGGATGTCATCACTGGCGTCTTTATTCAGGTTGAAAATGCCATGAATACTGGCGATGTGGTGACCCTGGGCGGCATTACGGGAACGGCAGAGCGGCTTAGTATTCGCTCGGTGGGTATTCGCGATATTAACGGTACTTACCACATCGTACCGTTCTCAAGTGTCGATACCGTTTCCAACTACATGCGTGATTTTGGCTACCATGTGGGTGAATACGGTATTGCCTATCGTGAAAGCATTGACGATGCCATCGTTCAGCTGCGTAATGCGTTTGACGAGCTGTCCGCCAGTGACGAACATAAAATGAATATCCTGGCGCCGCTTGAAGTCGCCGGGGTCACCAGCCTTGGGGATAGCGCGGTTAACATTCGCGTGCGTATTAAAACCATTCCAGGCATGCAGTGGGCCATTGGGCGAGCGTATAACCGCTTAGTGAAAATCCACTTTGATAATGTGGGTATTGAGATTCCGTTCCCGCATACCACGCTCTACTTTGGCGTGGGCAAAGAGGGTGAAGCACCGCCGGCCAACCTGCGCATCATGCGGCAGGACTTTGATATCGATGGCCGTCCCGGTGGTCAGCCGCGCTCGGGAGATGCGAGTCGCCTGAGCGAAGATGACCCGCGCTCCAAGTCAAATCCTGAATTTAAAGGAGACTATGACGAGGATTAGAACCCACACCCGGCGAAGTAGTCGGGATGGTGATAGCGCACAGCGGGGCCGCCTTTGGGCGGCCCCGCTGCGTTTGAGGCAGTGCATAAAGGCGTGAAGGGTGGCTACACAGGGTAGTTTTCTGAGTGCCGCCCTTCCAGGTTGTTTGACTCACCGCCATCTACAAACAGGACTTGCCCGGTCACGAAGTTGTTATCCAGTAAGTAGTACAGAGCTTGTACGAGATGGCTGGGGTCACCCTGCTGTTTAAGCGGAATGCCTTCTATACGCCATTGAATATAGTCGCTGGTGCGTTGGGACGCAGGGAGTACCACGCCGGGCGCAATACCGTTAATACGCAGGCGTGGGGAAAATTCCAGTGCCGCCATGCGCGTCATGTCGGCAAGGCTCTTTTTCGACAGTAAATAGGCCGCGTAAGGGTACTGGTGGTAGGCCACTTTATTATCAATGATGTTGATGACCTGACCGTTCTCTACGGCCTCTGCAAAGTGGCGCGTGAGGAGCAGCGGCGTAAACAGATTGACCCGAAACTGCGTTTCCAGCATCGCCATGTTGGTGCTAGCAATAGGCGCCGGTTCATACGCAGAAGCACTATTTAGCAGCACATTCAGGCCTGGAAAGCGCTGCTTGGCAGCGGCTACCAGCTCTTCAAGAGCGTCGCTTAAGAAGTTGCACGGCAGTATTTCGCACGCTTGGCCTCTTTGGCGAATGCCTTTGGCAACCTCTTCGGCCTCCCCCCGTGAGCTATTGACGTGCAACGCAATATCATAGCCTTTTTCCGCCAGGGCTTCGGCGAAGTGGCGCCCCAAGCGGGTGGCGCCTCCGGTCACTAATGCAGCGGGTGTATGCATAGCAGCTCCTCAGTCTTGAAGAATGTCAACGACAGCCATGACTCTCTGCGTGTACTCAGCGTTTGTCAATAAATTGTACAGAGGTTGAACAAAATATAAGCCGAGCTACTCTAGTTAGGCGCCTATTTAATGACGGCTTTCGCTATTACGTTCGCGACGGCCTGCTTTTGTGACTGCCTTTATCATGCCTTTGAGGTTGGAGTGCTGCTATGCCATCAACGTCGTCACATGCAACTTTGGGTACTGCCTACCATGAATGCGTAATCTCGCTAGGCAGCAATATTCAGCCCGACCAGCACTACACACAAGCGCTCGCCATTTTGGGCCAAGAGTGCGAGCTGGTAGCCAACTCCCAGGCGATCCGTACCTCGCCCGTGGGGTTTCAGCAGCAGCCTGATTTTCTTAACGCGGCGTTACTGGTGCGCACTTCCTTTGATTACACCGCCTTTCGTGCCTATTTAAAAGAGGTTGAAGAGCGTTTGGGCCGCATCCGCGGGCCGATTAAATCCGGTCCGAGAACGATGGATTTAGACATCGTCGCGTGGGATGGCGAGGTAGTGGACACGGCTTATTATCACCACGACTACGTGCGTGGCCCCGTCGATGAGCTATTAGCCGCCACTGGGCGCTCGGTTACGCCCTCGGCCAGCATGCAATAACGCATTTTTTTACCTACTAAGCCTCACCTTCTGCGCTCCTCTGCCGATATTAAAGTGACTGCCACGGTGCGTTTGCCAGCGGCCGAAGTAGCAGTCCTAAGAGGAATCAGCGTGATCAGTCTTGCGACCAATATAACGTCGCTACTGGTGCAAAATAATCTGCGCAGTAGCCAGCAGTCGATGCAAACCGCCATGCAGCGGTTATCGTCGGGCCTGCGCATTAATAGCGCCAAGGATGACCCCGCCGGGCAGGCAATTGCCAACCGTATGACGGCGCAAATAAAAGGCATGAATCAGGCGATCCGCAATACCAATGACGGCATCTCCATGGTGCAGACGGCTGAAGGCACGCTTAACCAGATTAACGATAATCTGCAGCGCATTCGAGAGCTAAGCGTTCAGGCGGCCAATGGCACAAATGCACCCTCCGATCTGGCGTCTATCCAGGGGGAAATCGACCAGCGTTTGGAGGAGATTGAGCGCCTGGCAGGGCAGAGCAATTTCAACGGCATCGGACTGTTGGGAAGCGATAAGACGCTCAATATCCAGGTCGGCGCCAATGCAGGTAATGTGATCGGGGTGCGTTTTGAGGCGATGGGCTTACAGGCATTAGGCTTGGAAGATTTCAGTGTACTGGGTGATGACAGCGCAACAGACAACCCACTCACTGCCATGGATGAAGCACTTAAACGCGTAGACCGTCAGCGTAGCTATATGGGGGCTGTCCAGAACCGCTTTGAGAGCGTTATCGAAGGGCTGAATACCAACATTATCAACACGTCTGCCGCGCGGTCGCGCATCCAGGATGCGGATTACGCACAGGAAGTCTCGAATCTGATCCGTGCTCAAATCCTACAGCAGGCAGGCGTAGCGATTTTGGCCCAGGCCAATCAGCAGCCGCAGATGATTCTGCGACTGCTGGAAGGGCTATAAGAAGCGCTAACAACACGAGAGGCGCTTTTACTTGATGATGCCCTGCTCCCGCGCCATGGCATAGGCTGCCTGGGGGCCATTCCAGAGCGATGGCAGTAAGATCAATGACACGGGAATCGCAGTAATCACGATAAACTGCTGCAGCGCGCCGATTTGTCCAGCGCCCATGTAGAGCAGTACCGCCGCCATCAGCGCCATCGCAATGCCCCAGAAGGCACGTATGTAAGGGCTGGGGTTGTCGTGACCAGCGCCCACTACCGCAATGGCGTAGCTCATTGAATCACCCGTGGTCGCCACAAAAATGGTGGTCAGCAATAGAATTGCCAGCGCCATCCAAGTGCCGCCGGGCAGCGCCTGGGCAACTGTTAATGTTGCTACATCAAATTGGAAGTTGTTCAGCGCATCGGTGAGGTCAATGACGCCGTTGAGCTGGTAGTAAATACCCGAGCCGCCCAGCAAGGTAAACCATACGGTAGTCGCAATAGGCGCAAGAACCGCAACGGCTAGAATCATCTCGCGAATGCTGCGGCCCCGAGAAATACGCGCCACAAAAATTGCCATTAATGGCGCATAGCCAATAAACCAGGCAAAGAAGAATACTGTCCACCACTGCATCCACCACGCTGGTGCGGTGTCGGCGGTCATGGTCGCCATGGTGAAGAACTCACTCGCATAGGCGCCCATACTCGCGACGTAGGTGTTGACCAAAAACAGCGTAGGCCCAAAGACGAAAATCGCCGCGCCAATCGCCAGCGCCAGCAGCACATTAAAACGGCTGAGTAGCTGGATACCTTTGTGTACGCCACTCATGGACGAGAGCACATAAACACTGCCCAGCACTGCCAAAATAATCAGCTGTCCGGGGTAGCCTTCAGGTAGGCCAAATAGCTCATGCAGGCCAAAGCTTACCTGCGTTGCCAAAAAACCAATCGGGCCGACCGTGCCGGCAACGACTGCAATCACACAGCACGCATCGACTACCGCCCCCAGTGGGCCACGCATTAGGCGCTCGCCTAAAATTGGGTACAGCAGCGTACGCGGTTGAAGCGGTTGGCCTTTCACATAGTGGGCGTGGGCCAGCACTACTGCCGTCAGGGAGCCCAGTACGGCCCATGCCATGAAGCCCCAGTGCATAAACGACTGGGCCAGCGCGCCAGAGACGGCTTCAGCGGTGCCTGCTTCGGTATCAAATGCTGGCGGCGTGACCACGAAGTGATAGACCGGCTCTCCGGCAGCGAAAAATACCCCGCCACCCGCCAGTAAGGTGCACAAAATAATCGATAGCCACTTGAAGGTGCTTATTTCTGGTGCATCAAGATTACCAATTTTAGCGCTGGCAGCGGGGGTGGCGGCCAAGCCAATCGCGATAAAGAAGGTCAGCAAAAGCAACAGTTGAAAGTAGCTGCCTAGCACCAGGGCCGTCCAAGCGAACCCGGCGCTGATGGAGTCGGCGACCAGCTCAATGTCGTACAGTGACAGAGCAAGAAACGCGATGATAAAGCCAATGCTGAGCAGCAGCACAATAGGGTCGCCAAGGGTACGCTGTATGCGGCCCTCGTTTGGGACAGGTTGGTTCATAAAACACCTATAAATGAAAAGTCAGGGGCAGAGGTGCCCATTTATCAGCACCTTGCGCAAACGGGTGTAACGCATAGGTCCACAGGTTTTTTTTAAAGCTTGGTTTTTTCGAACAAAAAAAAGCGCCATTCAATGAATGGCGCGAGGACAGGAAACTGGGCGTAGTTTATCGCAAATATAGACCAAGGTCTAATGCGTTTTGCTTTGGTGCAAGATAAACACCGTCATGCACTGATATAAAGCAGTCAAAAAGCGTCCGTAGGCGAAGAGTTCTCAGCGTTTTTCAGAGAGGGGCTTTCATTACCAACGAAACAGCAGCGAAGCACTGGTGGTGTGATCAGTACGTTCGCTGGCATCTTCTGGCGGTAGTGAATTGTGTTTGATCTCGTGGGATAGCCGTAACGACAGCCGAGAGTTCAAGCGTGTTGTCAGGGCTGTTAGTGACCGTGACGTCGTATTTTGGTCGGTATACTCAACGGACATCTCCTGCTTAAGGTCAGAGTGTTGCGAAAACTCCCAACGGTAATCAAGGGCGGAATAGGCCACGGCGAGCCGCTCATTTTCGTCGTCGCGTAGTCGATCGTGACGATAGCCTGGCCCCGCCTCAAGGGAGAGGTAATGGCGCTCACCATCGACAATTTGTCGGCCGTAGCCACCAATCGCGGAGAGCTGTTGGTCGTAACCGGCAAAGCGGTCTTTTTCCCACCGAGCAAAACCGAATAAATAGTGCGGGCCGTTAAAGTCGTAGCGCTCGCGGCCCGCCAATAGATACTGTTCAGCGCTTGTGTTGCCATCTCTGCTGACATTACGCACTTCACCGCGCAGTGAGTGAGTCAACTGGCCGGTAATCCATGTTAGGCGTGTTTTGCCAATCAGTGTACGGCTATCGGTATTGCCGGAAAGCTGGTTAAACCCCAGCTCAGCGTCGCCACTGAATAGGGGGGCGTCATCTTGAGGGGGAGGGGGCGCATAAAATGGGCTAGCCGTTGCTGCAGAAACCCCTACTAAACTACTGGCTAGCACGATACATCTTGTAAGGCTTAGCACGACTCTCCTCCTTGAGTACACAACGGTGCGAACAGCTGACCTTAAAGCGCAGCTAGTAGGTATCAGTATATAGACGCGGCTAGATGGCGGCTATTAAGGCAACGTGCCACAACAGCACCACGGCTAACGCCTCTTGGCATTGCGGTGCCATAATGACGCTGTCGCGCACTATGAGTTCCGTTATGACTGCTTCCCGCCCCCGAACGTTGGCTGAATTACAGCGCTGGCGCCGCACCCGCGCAAAACACCGCTGGTATAAGCGCAGCTTTCGCTTACAGGTCATGCTGTTGGTGGGCTTCTTATTGGCCGGTATGCTGCTGGCGCAAGGCACGTATCTGAATCACCGCAAAGCGGAAATCATTACCTATCAAATGGGTGAACGGGCGTTGGCGGTGGCTAAAACGGTGGCGGGTATGCCGCAAATCATTCATGCGTTTGCTACCCCTGATCCCGCGTTAATTATCCAACCCTTGGCGGAGCGCGTTCGCCAAGAAACCGGCGCCCGCTATGTGGTGGTGGGCAATGCACAGACGATTCGCTATTCGCACCCGCTGCCGGAACGCATTGGCCACCCCATGGTAGGCGGCGACAACGACCAAGCGCTGATTTATGGTCAGTCGTATGTGTCAGAGGCAACCGGCACGCTGGGTACCGCAATGCGCGGCAAGACTCCCATCTGGGATGAAGAGGGGAATATTATCGGCGTGGTCTCGGTGGGCTTTATGCTCGATCGTGTGGCCATGGATGTGGGGCGCTATACCAACTTTGGTTGGGCGTTAGTGGCGCTGATGATCGCCTTAGGGTTTGCAGGCGCCTACTGGCTGTCACAGCATCTTAAAAAGGTCATTCTTGGTTTAGAGCCCTACGAGATTGCCCGTCTGGCCATGGAAAAAGAGGCGATTTTACAGTCGATCCACGAGGGTATTCTGGCGGTTAACCGCGAGGGGCAGATTACCTTAGTGAATCAACAAGCGCGGCGTTTTTTGGGATTGCTGGATGAGCATGTGCTGCTGGGCCAGCCGATTCGCGAAGTGGTGCCTAATTCGCGGCTACTGGAAGTATTAAGGCACGGTGAGCAGGAGTTCAACCAAGAGATGTGGCTGGGTGACCACCCGGTGGTGGTCAATCGCGTGCCGATTGTGCATGAAGGCGAGATCGAAGGCGCCGTTGCCACATTTCGTAGCCGCCGTGAGATTGTTGATCTTTCCCAAGCGCTGACCCAGGCAAGCCGTGATGTGGATATGCTGCGTGCTCAAGCCCATGAGTTTTCTAACAAGTTGTACACCATTTCAGGCTTACTCCAGCTAAAACGTATTGACGAGGCGCTGGCGCTGATTCATCACGAAACTGAACGTGCTCAGGCGCAAATGAGCTTTTTGATGCGCCATGTCACCGACGCGGTATTAAGCGGAACGCTGCTGGGTAAGCTGACCCGTGCCCGAGAGCTTGGGGTTGCGTTGGAAATTGATGAGCAGAGCTCACTCTCCAGCCCCTTAACGCCCACTGGACAAGAGGTCATGATGAGCGTGGTGGGCAACTTATTGGATAATGCCTGCCATGCTGCGCTTAATGGCCCAAACAGCGATACCCCAACAGTCCGCTTGTTCTTTACCGACCTGGGGGAGCAGCTGTTGATTGAAGTAGAAGATAACGGCCCAGGCGTCCCTGGTGAGCATGCACAGTCGATCTTTCAAGAAGGGTTTTCGACTAAAACCGGCAAGCATCGTGGCATTGGTTTAGCCTTGGTCGCGCGGCTGTGCCGCCAGCACGGCGGTGAGGTGACGCTAGAAGAGAGCGAATTAGGCGGTGCGTGCTTTATTGCTGTGCTTGATCGCTCGCTTTGCGATCAAGCAGCCACGACGTCCTACTCATAATAACGATGCCAGTATAAGAGGGATGACTATGTCTACGGCGCAGTACGGTATTTTGGTCGTCGAAGACGATTTTCGCATTGCTGATATCCATAAAGCGTTTATCGAACAAAGCGACGGCTTTTATGTGGTGGGAATGGCACGCAACGGCAGCGAAGCAAAAGCGCTAATGGCCGAGCATGCTGACACTATTCAACTGATTCTATTGGATGCGTATTTGCCTGATGTGGAAGGCCTAGAATTGCTATGGGCTATTCGGCGCGACTATATGCATGTGGATATTGTGATGGTGACCGCCGCCCGGGAAGTAGAAACCATCAGCGAAGCGCTGCGTGGCGGCGTTTTCGATTACCTGATTAAACCCATTGAAGTTTCGCGGATGAGCCAGATGTTGAGCCGCTTTCGCCGAGAGCGAGAAGCCTTGGCCAATCGCGTTGAAATGAATCAAGACGAGCTAGATCAGGTGCTAGCGCGCTTGCAGCCGAACGAGCCACCGCGGCCAGCGACGCGCTCGCTACCCAAAGGGGTTGACCGATTAACGCTGCGCCGCGTGGTGGATGCGCTGGCAGCAGCACAGGACTCGCTTACGGCTATGCAGGTGGCGCGCACCATGGGGGCAAGCCGCTCCACGGCGCGGCGCTACTTGGAGTTTTTAGTGGCTGAACAGGCGGTTAACGCAGAGCTAGGATATGGCGATGTTGGTCGACCTGAGCGGCGCTACCGGCTACTAGCCGCGGCGAAAGGCTGGTTAGAGGCGCTGTAATGTATCCGCGTGAACAAAATGAACAAAACGCACATAAAGAACAGTTTGTCCTTTATGCCCATAAGCTTGTCCCCTGAACCTAACTTCTTCTAACGTTCTCAGCGTAACCACACTACAACACGCATATAACCACACGTTTATAACGTTGTTTATAACAATACGCTTATAAAAAATAGCTGAACCGTGGAGAACGCTAATGATCTCGCCTACCCTAAAGCGCCTAGCCGTGCTGGCCCTGCCGATGGCTGCCCTCGCCGTAACAACCAACGTTCACGCTGAAGAGTGGACGCCGAGCCGCTCAATTGAATTTGTAGCGCCGGCTAACCCAGGCGGTGGCTGGGACACACTGGTACGTACCGTTTCCCGTGTGCTGCAAGAAGAGCAGCTTGCTGAGCGTAACTTTGCGGCGATTAACGTGCCTGGCGGCGGCGGTGCGGTCGCGTGGGCGCAAATCGCCCGCGATAGCGGTAACCCACACAAGCTGTTTGCGACCAGCCCACCGATGATTCTGGTGCCGCTCGCCGGTGCCTCCCGCTACGACCACACTGATTTCACACCGGTCGCGCGCTTAATTACCGATTACTCCATCATTTTGGTTTCTGCAAACGCTGAGTATGAAACCATCAATGACCTGTTTGATGCGTTAAAAGAGAACCCTCGTTTGAGCGTTGGTGGCGGCAGTGCCCCTGGCTCTATGGACCACATCTCAGTGGCGGGCTTGGCATCAGCGGCGGGGTTAGATGCCTCTAGCGTCAACTACATTCCGTTCTCAGGCGGTGGCGACGCCATGACCAACCTGATGGGGGGGCATGTAGAAGCGGTTATTACCGGCGCCGGTGAAGCCGCTGGCCAGTTGGGAGAAGGCAGTCAATTACGTGCACTGGGCGTATCCGCACCTGAGCGTTTGACGGGCAGCTTAGCGGATGTACCCACCTACCAAGAGCAGGGTGTTGATTACACGTTCGATATCTGGCGTGGCGTGATGGGTACCCCCGACATGCCTGAAGAAGCCGTCACCTACTATGAAAATCTCTTCGCTGAAATGCTAGAGACCGACGGTTGGCAGCAGGCCCGTGATCAGCTGGGCTGGATTGATGCCTATCAAAGCAGCGAAGAATTTGGCGACTTTTTGGATCAGCAGAAAGAGCTATTCAGCGACGTGCTGAGCGAGCTTGGCCTACTGCGCCAGTAAGCGTTCCTCTGGGTCCTCCCGGTGGCGTTTCGCCATCGGGATTCATCGTCTGAGACCGATACCGCAAGGCAGTGCTTAAATGCCACGGCGCCTTCGGAGAGATTCCAATGACTCGATTAAACACTAACCAGTGGCTGGCACTTGTGCTAGCGCTGTTGGCGGCTGCCTATCTAGCGATGGCGTGGCAGATACCTGTTTTCCCGTTGCCACGTCCAGTGGACTCTGACCTGTTCCCTAAAGTGCTGGGCGCGGCTTTGCTATTGCTATCGGTTTTTCTCTTTTTTGAGAAACCCACCCCGATTGCAGGCGCCGATGAAATCGACCAAGACGCTACCCAAGGGCCGCTGCTGCTTACTCCCTGGGCACGCGTTGTAATAACCGCGCTGGCCATTGCTGCCTACGCGCTGCTGCTGGTGCCATTGGGTTTTGTGCTTGCCTCAACGCTACTGTGCGTTGGCTTGACCGCTTACTACGGCTACCAACGTCATGGGGTCAACCTAGCAACCTCTTTGGGTGTGGTGCTGGTGCTTTATCTGACGATGACGCGGGTCATGGATGTTTACCTTCCAACCGGCGTTCTGCCGTTCTAATCACACCGTGATGCTGAATTTGTAGCGGGTTTTGCGAGAGAGTCTCCCATGGATGCCTTAAACAATTTGATGTATGGCTTTGGCATCGCGCTTGAGCCAATGAATATTGCTTATGTCTTTGCTGGTGTATTTGCGGGCACTATTATCGGCATGCTGCCGGGCCTAGGGCCGATTAGTGCACTGGCGCTGATGATTCCGATTACCTTTGCCATGGAGCCTTCGTCAGGGCTGATCTTGATGGCGGGGGTTTACTACGGCGCGATTTTTGGCGGCTCAACGTCGTCTATTCTGCTTAATGCCCCCGGTGTTGCAGGCACGGTGGCGACCTCCTTTGACGGCTATCCGTTGGCTAAGCAGGGGATGGCCGGGAAAGCGCTGGCTATCGCTGCCTATGCCTCCTTCATTGGCGGCACCATTTCGATTGTCTTTTTGATGCTAGTGGCACCGCTACTTTCCAAAGTCGCGGTGAGTTTTGGCCCACCGGAGTATTTTGCGTTGATGGTTCTGGGCCTTACCGCCGTGGTCTCACTATCGGATAAGTCCTTGGTGAAAGGGTTAATAGCGGCGGTAGTGGGCGTGATGATCTCCATTGTTGGTATCGACTTACAAACGGGTACCGAGCGCTTTACCTTTGGCACTACTAACTTGCTCGACGGTATCGATTTTCTGGTAGTGGCTCTGGGTATTTTTGCCTTGGCAGAAGTTTTTTACATGCTGCTACGGGGCGGTGGCGGTAAAGCGCCGAAGCGAAATGCGATTGGCTCGCTAAAACTGTCGGGCAGTGAAATGAAGCAGATTGCAGGCCCTATCAGCCGTAGCTCGGTACTTGGTTTCTTTACCGGGGTGCTGCCTGGCGCAGGGGCCACGATTGGCTCTTTTCTTGGCTACAGCATGGAAAAACGTATTGCCAAAGATGGCGATACCTTCGGTAAAGGCAATATTAAGGGGGTTGCTGCCCCGGAAGCGGCCAATAATGCTGCCTGTACCGGTTCGTTTGTGCCGCTGCTAACGCTGGGTGTGCCGGGCTCTGGTACGACGGCGGTGCTGCTGGGTGCGCTTTTGGTGATGGGGGTAACGCCTGGGCCAATGATGCTTGAGCAGCGCCCGGATGTGTTTTGGGGGGTTATCGCGAGTATGTATATCGGCAACATCTTCCTGCTGGTACTCAACCTGCCGCTGATTCCGCTGATCGCCAAAATTCTTGATCTGCCGCGGCCACTGCTGCTATCGCTGATTTTAATCTTCTGCATGATTGGCGTTTACGGCATGAGCTTCAGCGTATTTGATCTACTGCTGCTGCTTGGTTTTGGGTTGATTGGCCTGGGGATGCGCTTATTTGGCTTCCCCGCAGCACCGCTGATTTTGGCGCTGATTCTAGGCAATATCATGGAAGAGTCCATGCGCCGCGCGCTGCAGATTTCTGGCGGGGACTGGATGATTTTTGTTGAAAAACCCATCTCACTGAGCCTTCTGCTTATTGCGCTGCTGTCGCTTGGTTTACCGCTCTTAAAGAAGCGTCGTAAGCGCCCCGTGGCTTAAGCATCTCTCTTTTTAAAAAACGTTTAGCGCCCTAGCCTAGCTAGGGCGTTTTTTTTAGTTTTTTACACTAAATCGCTGTGAATGCTTTCTTGGTGCATGGTGCTCTCCTGGTGCATCCAAGCCGTGCATTAAGGATGTGTTAGCGCGCTACGTTAGTGCATAAAGCGTTTTTAGGTGTTTCTTAGTTAATGGCTAAGTGTTTGATTTATTATTTATTAAATTCATTTGTTCCAATGTGGCGCACCCCTTGCAGGCGTAATAGGTACCACTCTAGTGGACGTGCTGAAGCGCACCAATGCCGGTAGCAGCAAGAGGCAGAGGTTTCAGCACGCAGCCAACATACAGAGCCCCAAGCATAAGGGGCGCAAGGAGGTTCAAGTGACCACACTGCAGCGCAAGACACACCCTCGCACCCTTGGCCGTTTTACCACTGGCTTAATTGCCGCCGCGGTAATGGGCGCCAGCGCCCACGCGGTTGCCCAAGATAACGACCCCATCAAAGTCGGTATTCTTCATTCGCTTTCAGGCACCATGGCGATCAGTGAGTCAACGCTAAAAGACACCGTTGAAATGCTAATTGAGCAGCAGAATGACGCCGGTGGTTTACTGGGCCGCGAGCTTGAAGCCGTAGTGGTCGACCCGGCTTCTAACTGGCCGCTGTTTGCCGAGCGCGCCCGTGAGCTGCTGGCTCAGCATGAAGTAGACGTTGTGTTTGGTAACTGGACCTCGGTATCGCGTAAAGCCGTTCTACCGGTGTTTGAAGAGTTAAACGGCCTGCTGTTCTACCCGGTACAGTACGAGGGGGAAGAGTCTTCTGAAAACGTCTTCTATACCGGCGCGGCCCCCAACCAGCAGGCGATTCCTGCCGTTGAGTATCTGATTAATGAAGTCGGTATCGAGCGTTTTGCACTGGTCGGCACCGATTACGTCTACCCGCGCACCACCAACCGGATTCTGGAAGCCTTCTTAAAAGATGAGCATGGTGTGGCAGACGAAGACATCTTGATCAACTACACGCCGTTCGGCCATTCGGACTGGCAGAATATTGTCTCTGAAATTCGCCGCTTTGGTGAAGAGGGCAAACCTACAGCCGTGGTTTCGACGATTAATGGCGATGCCAACGTCCCCTTCTACCGGGAACTGGCTAACCAGGGCATTGACGCTGCGGATATCCCGGTGATTGCTTTCTCGGTAGGTGAGCAGGAGCTTTCAGGTATTGATACCGGGCCGCTCGTGGGCCACTTGGCCGCGTGGAACTACTTTATGAGCGTTGATACCGACGAAAACTATGACTTTATCGATGCTTGGATTGACTGGACCGGCGATGAGGAAGCCGTCACTAACGACCCCATGGAAGCGCACTACATCGGCTTCAACATGTGGGCGGAAGCGGTACGTAAAGCAGGTACTACCGACGTTGATGCAGTAAAAGAGGCCATTATTGGCGTAACGGTTCCCAATCTCTCCGGCGGCTATGCGGCCATGATGCCTAACCACCACATTACCAAGCCAGTGCTGATTGGTGAGGTGCAGGATAACGGCCAGTTCGACATCGTATGGCAAACGCCGTCAACCGTTGCGGGCGATGCCTGGTCTGACTATCTGCCGGGTTCACGTGATTTGATCGCCGACTGGCGTGCGCCCATGCGCTGCGGCAATTTCAACGTTGCGACCGGCTCCTGTGGTGGTAGCACCGCAGCAGAAGAAGCCGAAGCGGCCCTCGCTGAGTAACACCCTTATCCCTTGCCGCACTGCTTCGCTAGGCCCGCGGATGCCAAGCGAAGCAGTGCAACAACACGCGGCAAGGGAGCACGCTAGCTCTCCTTTTTAGACAACCCTTGTTAGACAACCAAAGGAAGAACCCCTATGAGGCGTTTCCTTTCCTTGGGGCTTTTGTGCGCGCTGCTACTGAGCATTTCGTTCACTGCACAAGCACAATCTGACTCCAACCCACCTGATGACTCAGCCGCGCTGGAACTGCTCGAAGCGTTGGACGTGCGTTCTTATCCTGCCAAAGGAGAGGCGATTACGGCCATATTGCAAAGCGACGATGAGCGCGCCCGCGACTGGCTACAGGCACTCCTGGATGGCCGCTTACAACGCACTGACGACGGCCGTTTTGTGGTGGTGCTTGATAACCGTGGTCGTGACTGGCCAGTGGCGGATGCGTTGACCAATGAACCTCTGGGCGATATGTCGCGCCGCGAGCTGGATCGCATCGGTATTAATAACGCCCTGCGCAATCAGCTACGCAGCGCCATTGCGGTGGTGGACCTCTATTCACCCGATGTTGAGCGTCGCCGTTCTTCGGCAGAACGGTTATTGGGTGAAGTGGATGAAGAGCTAGCCGAGCCGCTCGGTGAACTGATCACAGAGGAGGAGGACCGCCAGGTACAGCGTCGCCTTGCCCAGGCGCTTGCCATTTATCAAGTAGAGAGTGGCCAGCTTGAAGGCGTTGAGGCACTGCGCGGTAGCCTTCACCCCCGTGCCCGTGTGGCGCTCAGCCGCGCGGCCAGCGGGGAAGATCCTATTATTGCCAATGCAGCAAGAGAAGCGCTGACCAGTATTGAGCAGAATCTGAAAATCAACCGCGGTATTGAAACCCTCTACTTCGGCTTAAGTTTAGGCTCCGTATTGGTGCTGGCGGCGATTGGTTTGGCAATTACCTTTGGTGTCATGGGTGTGATTAACATGGCCCACGGCGAGCTGATCATGCTGGGTGCTTATACCACCTGGATGATGCAGCAACTCTTGCCCGGCCAGCCAGGGCTAGCGTTAATCTTATCGATTCCTGCGGGCTTTATGGTGGCGGCACTTGCGGGTATTGCCATTGAGCGTGGCGTGATCCAGTTCCTCAAAGGCCGCCCGCTGGAAACCCTGCTAGCCACCTTCGGTATTAGCCTGATTCTGCAGCAGCTGGTGCGCACGGTGATCTCGCCGCTGAACCGCACCGTGATTACACCCGAGTGGATGAGCGGTTCGTTGGTGATTAACGACGCCCTGTCATTAACGCTTAACCGCATGTTTGTACTGGGTTTTGCACTGGTGGTGTTTGCAGGCCTGATGCTGATTATGCGCCGCACGCGCCTGGGGCTTGAGGTTCGCGCCGTGACTCAGAACCGCGCCATGGCACGCTCTATGGGTATCCGCGCGACCCGAGTGGATATCATGACCTTTGCGCTGGGCTCTGGCGTGGCAGGTTTGGCAGGCGTTGCGCTCTCGCAGCTGACCAACGTAGGCCCCAACCTTGGCCAAAACTACATTATTGATTCGTTCATGGTGGTGGTGTTTGGCGGCGTGGGCAACCTGTGGGGCACCCTGGTGGCCGGGCTCTCCCTGGGCATTATCAACCAAGTGTTGGAACCCTGGGCAGGCGCAGTGCTCGCCAAGATTATTGTGCTGGTCTTTATCATTCTGTTTATTCAAAAACGCCCGCGTGGACTCTTCCCGCAGAAGGGCCGGGCTGCGGAGGGCTAACCTATGATGACGCAATCATCCTCAAGCCAGTTTTGGCTAACCCGCCCGTTTGGCGAACGGGCCACGCAGCTTTTCCTTGGCGTGCTGTTTGCCGCGCTTCTACTGGTCACCGTGCTGCACCTAGCGGTACCCCAGGGCCACCCGCTACACGTGAATGCCTACACGGTAAACCTGTTTGGCAAGTACTTAAGCTACGCGCTGCTGGCGGTAGCGGTTGACCTGGTGTGGGGTTACTTGGGCATTTTAAGCCTTGGCCACGGCGCATTTTTTGCCATTGGCGGCTACGCCATGGGCATGTACCTGATGCGCCAAATTGGTGACCGCGGCACGTACGGTGACCCGGTGCTGCCGGATTTCATGGTGTTTCTCAGCTGGGACAGCCTGCCCTGGTACTGGCTCGGCTTTGATATGGCCTGGTTCGCGTTTGCCATGGTGCTGTTGGCACCAGGGTTATTGGCATTGGTCTTTGGCTTTCTGGCCTTCCGTTCACGGGTCACCGGGGTCTATTTGTCGATTATTACCCAGGCGCTCACCTTTGCCCTGATGCTGGCGTTCTTCCGCAATGAGATGGGCTTTGGTGGCAACAACGGGCTGACCGATTTCCGCGAGCTGCTGGGCTTCAACCTGCGCAGTAACGACACCCGCTTAGGACTATTTATTGCTACCGGCGTGGCGCTAGCGCTGGGCTACGTTCTTTGCCGCGCGATTGTCACCAGCAAACTAGGCCGAGTGTGTGTGGCCACCCGAGACGCCGAGGCGCGCACGCGCTTTATTGGCTACCGGGTTGAACGCTTCCAACTGTTTGTCTTCGTGGTTTCCGCCATGCTGGCAGGCTTGGCGGGCGCGCTCTATGTTCCTCAAGTGGGGATTATCAACCCCAGTGAGTTCTCGCCGATTTTCTCGATTGAGATTGTGCTATGGGTCGCGCTGGGTGGTCGTGCCACGCTATATGGCGCGGTAATTGGGGCAATTTTGGTTAACTACGCCAAAACCGTGTTTACCGGCGTGATGCCGGATGCTTGGCTGTTTGCCCTAGGGGCGATGTTCGTACTGGTAACGGTCTTCCTGCCCAAGGGCGTGGCGGGGCTATTTCGCCATCTCAAGCGACGCAAGCAGGGCGATGAGAGCGATCAACCCAACAGCACACCTAAGGAGGCCGCCGTATGAGCTTTTTACAATCGCTGAGCCAGCGCGACCGGGTGTTTGATTTTATGGCCCCCCAGGCTTCCCCGGTAGATGTGCGCCATGGCCCGATTCTGTATATGGAAGATGTCACAGTGAGCTTCGATGGTTTTAAGGCCATCAACAACTTAAACCTGACCATCGATGACGGCGAGCTGCGCTGCATTATCGGCCCCAACGGGGCGGGTAAAACCACTATGATGGACATCATCACCGGCAAAACGCGGCCCAACCAAGGCAGCGTGTGGTTCGGTAGTCGCCATAATCTGCTGCAAATGAACGAACCCGACATTGCCAGCCTAGGCATTGGCCGTAAGTTCCAAAAACCTACGGTGTTTGAAGCGCTTAGCGTGTTCGAAAACCTAGAGCTTGCCATGGCCGCAGATAAGCGGATTTTTCCCACGCTGACCGCGCGCATGACCGGTGAAATCAAAGACCGCATTGATGAGGTGCTGGAAACCATTGGGTTGACTGCGCTGCGCTACCAGCCTGCCGGCATTCTCTCCCACGGCCAGAAGCAGTGGCTGGAAATTGGCATGCTGTTGATGCAGCGACCGCGCTTGCTGCTGGTGGATGAGCCGGTGGCGGGGATGACGGAGCAAGAGATGGAGCGCACCGCCGAGCTACTAACCAGCCTTGCGGGTAAGCAGTCCGTGGTGGTGGTAGAGCACGATATGGGGTTTGTGCGCTCGATCGCCCGAAAAGTGACCGTGTTGCACCAGGGCAGCGTGCTGGCAGAGGGCAGTATGGATCAGGTATCAAGCGACCCTAAGGTGGTTGAAGTCTACCTGGGTGCCGATGATGAGGAGGCCGCCTGATGCTCTCCATTGAAAAGCTCAACCAATTTTATGGGCAAAGCCATACGCTGTGGGATTTAGACCTTGAGGTGCCCGTAGGCCAATGTACCTGCGTGATGGGCCGCAACGGGGTGGGGAAAACCACCTTAATGAAGGCCATCATGGGGGAAGTGGCGGTGAAGAGCGGCCAGTTACGCTATCAAGGCGGTGGCGGCGACATTGAGTTGACCAAAAAAGCCGTTGAAGCACGCTCCCGAATGGGGATTGGCTTCGTACCTCAGGGGCGGCAGATTTTTCCGCTGCTCACGGTGGAGGAGAACCTGCGCACCGGGCTTGCTGCCCGAGGCGACGGGCTGAAAAAAATCCCCGAGCGCATCTATGACTTGTTCCCAGTGTTAAAAGAGATGAAGCATCGCCGGGGTGGCGACTTATCCGGCGGGCAGCAGCAGCAGCTCGCTATTGGCCGTGCGCTGGTGATTGAACCTAAGCTGCTGATTCTTGATGAGCCAGGGGAGGGCATCCAGCCCAATATCGTCGCCCAAATTGGTCAGGTGATTCGCCAACTGATCAAGGAAGATGGCTTAACAGTGCTGCTGGTAGAACAGAAGCTACCCTTCGCCCGCAAATACGCCGACCGCTTCGTGATTATGGATCGCGGCCGACCGGTGGCCAAAGGCGATATTAGCGAGCTTTCCAACGAGCTGATCAAGCAGCACCTGACCGTTTAAGTTATCCACAGCTGGTTCACGGCGCCCACTATTGGTGGGCGCCTTAGTTAATAGCACAGGTTATAAAAACAGACGGTGAGAACGTATAGGCAGTGAAAAACCCTGCCCTGGGTGCGTGTTGGCCACATTGCTTTACGGTAACATAGCTCGCCTTAACAACCAGAGCCGGGTGGAGTATGCGTTATAAAGATAAAAATCAGCTCGCTACCGAGTGGCGAACGCTGCTGGAAAGTACGCCGATGGCGTTACGCCAAGCGGTGGAAGCGCTGATCGAACAACACTGCGCCCACTTTGCTGATCACTTCTACAGCGTCATGCTAGAAGATCCTCATGCCTCGCTGTTTCTCTCTAACGACCAAGTGCATCAGCGCTTAAACCCTTCCATGCAGCGCTGGCTAAGTGCCATGTTTGCCGTAGAACTAGCTGACTTCGATGCGCTGGTCGTGCATCAGGAAAAAATTGGCCAGGTGCATGCCCGTATCGATATCCCGGTTAATCTGGTGCTTAACGGTGCACGACAGCTTAAACAGGCAATTTATCAGCAGATGAATGCCACTTTTGAGAGCCCGCTGTCGCCGGGAGACGCCTCTGTGTATGTCTCCAACCATATTGATATGGCCATGGAGATTATGAGTCACGCCTACTCCGTCGCCAGTGACCGCAATGCGCGCACTGAAGAGGCATACAAGCTCTTTTCTCTGACCCAGAGTATCGGCGATGAGCGCGAGCGGCAGCGTTCGGCGCTATTGGACTGGGAAAATACGCTGATGTTTGCCGTGGCCGCCCAGCAGGAGATAGCCAACTTTCCCCGGCTAGCAAACTCCGAATTTGGTCTATGGTACTTTCATAAAGCCTGCCATGCCTTTGAAGGCGCGCCGGAAATTACGACGATATCGCGCCACATTCAGCAGGTGGATGGCGAATGGTTAAAGGCCTTGGCCAGCGAAGATACCACTGCACGGCTGCGGGCGTTGAGCGATATTCGCACCGCTGCGCGCACAATCATCATGCTGTTAGATGATGTGCTAGAGCGCGCTTCAGGTTTAGAAGCAGGGCGCGATAGTTTAACCCGGCTGCTTAATCGTAAGTTTCTTTCCGTAGTACTTAACCGTGAAGTTGAGATTGCCCGCCATTCAGACAAGCGCTTTGCGCTATTAATGGTGGATATTGACCACTTCAAATCGATCAATGATACCCATGGGCACGATGCTGGCGACAGCGTACTGCAGCAGGTAGCGAGTATTCTTGACCGCTCCACTCGCGGTGGCGACTACGTATTTCGCATGGGCGGCGAAGAGTTTTTAATTGTATTGGTCGACACTGACCAGGATGGCAGCCGGCTGTTTGCCGAGCGCTTGCGGCAAGCCGTGGCCAAAGAGCCTATGCTCGCAACGGCCGATACACTGCTCAATGTGACGGTAAGCATTGGATTAACACTCCACGATGGCCACCCGGACTACCAGCGCTCCATGCAGCGCGCCGACCAAGCGCTCTACCAAGCCAAGCGCAGTGGGCGTAACCGGGTAGTGACAGGATAATCAGCACTTTTAAGGAGAATCACTATGTTTCGTACTGCACTGTTAACGACGCTTCTATTGACCAGTAGCGCACTGTTTGCCGACCAAAACGGCTCCCATGGTGATGTGTCTTCACACCAAGCGGCGCCCATTGAGGTGGCCACGCCCTGGGCAAGGGCAACGCCGCCAGGGGCCGGTGCCGGGGGTGGTTTTATTACGTTGACCAATCACGGCGCGACCGATGACCGTTTGGTAGGTGCCACGACAACGCTTACCGAACGCGTTGAAATTCATACGATGGAAATGGATGGTGACGTGATGCGCATGTTGCACCTGCCAGACGGAATTGAGCTTCCTGCAGGTGATACAGTAACGCTGGCGCCGGGCGGCCTGCACCTAATGTTTATGGAGCTAACGTCACCCATCGCTGAAGGCCAGCCACTACCCGTCACCCTTGAGTTCCAGCATGCTGAGAGCATCGACGTAGAACTTGAAGTACTGGCGCCTGGCGCATCGCCAGAGGGCGAAGCGCAGTCTCATCACTCCCAGCATCATTCTCACTCGCATGATGAAGAGCCTGGGCATATGCACCACTAACCGCCACGTAATATCGTGGTGCAAGCGGCGCTTTTTCTGCATTTTTTTGGTGCAAAAAAGTCGTTGTAATAATTTTCATTCGCTCATTAACTGCTTTTACGGTCGCATATAGGGGCCTTTCACCATTTTGGCGCACTCTTTGCATTAAACGGGGAAAGGCTTATCAAAAAGGATGCGACCGCTCCCCATGCTGCTGTGCGAACCCGCAACACCGCGTGCTGGCTCCGGCCACCGGTTTGACCAAGACCGCCACTGGGCGGCATCGTTGGCGCTGCGTTTTGCTAACCGCGACGGCATTACCCGGCTCACCCAGGCCCGCCATCAGGGGCCGCTTCGGGTACAGCGCCCGTTTTACCCCGAAGGCAGCGCGCAGGCCTGCCATGTATATGTGCTGCACCCGCCGGGTGGCTTAGTCAGTGGCGATGCGCTGACGATTAATGCCCACGTAGAGCGAGGGGCCCATGCGCTGCTAACCACCCCCGCCGCAAATAAACTCTATAAAGCCGACAGCCAGGGCGTTGCCTGGGCTCAGCACACCGCACTGTACGTGGACGATGGCGGCATACTTGAGTGGCTGCCCCAGGAAACCATCGCGTTTGATGGTTCCAAGGGCAACCAGCGCACCCATATCGCGCTTCACGGCAGTGCGCGCTGCCTAGGCTGGGAAATCATGGCCCTTGGCCGTCCCGCAAGCGAACTCCCCTACCTTTCTGGCTGCATTGAGCAGCACTTTCGGCTAACCCTGGACGGCAAGCCGCTGTGGCTAGAGCGCCAGCCGTTAGACCCATCTCACCCGCGCTTTGCAGGGCGCTGGGGCCAGGGCGGCGCCACGGTACAAGCCACGCTATGGGCGGTAGGCCTGGAAGAAGCCGGGGCGGCGATTGATGAGCTACGCGAGTTACTGCCGGATAACCCGCGCTGGGCGGTTACCGTTCGCCGCGGCGTGCTGCTGCTGCGCTACCTTGGCAACTCCCGTAATGAAGCGTGGGCGCTGTGTGAACAGGCCTGGCACCTATTACGCCCGCGCTGGATTGAGCGTACAGCCCACACCCCACGCATTTGGCTAACCTAATGTGATGCACCGCTGGAGACATGCCCCATGGAACTGACCCCACGAGACAAAGACAAGCTGCTGCTGTTTTCAGCTGCCCAGCTTGCCGAACGCCGCAAAGCACGCGGCCTAAAGCTTAACTACCCCGAAGCCGTCGCGCTGATTAGCTTTGAAATCATCGAAGGTGCCCGTGACGGCAGAAGTGTCGCCGATCTAATGAGCTACGGCCGTGAAATTCTTAGCCGTGACGACGTGATGGAAGGCGTGGCGGAAATGGTCGATGAAGTGCAAGTAGAGGCCACGTTCCCTGATGGGACAAAGCTGGTCACCGTGCACACGCCCATTGTGTAAGTAGTGAAGGGTGAATGATGAAGTTATGACACACACCTAACGCCTTACCCCTCACAGCAACGCGACGAAGGAGCAAGCAGATGATTCCTGGTGAGTATCAGTTAAAAGACGGTGATATTGAGCTATGCGTGGGACGCGAGCGAATCACGGTAGAAGTGGCCAATACCGGCGACCGCCCCATACAGATCGGTTCTCACTACCACTTTGCTGAAGCCAATCCCGCGCTGGTGTTTGATCGCAGCAAAGCCCGCGGCTTTCGCCTAGACGTGGCGGCAGGCACCGCGATCCGCTTTGAGCCTGGCCAGACCCGCGAAGTCACGCTGATTCCCTTCGTCGGTAAGCGCGAAATTTATGGTTTCCGCGGCGATGTGATGGGTGCACTGGATGGAGGTAACCAATGACATCGGTTAACAAAATCAGCCGGCAAGCCTATGCCGACATGTACGGCCCCACGGTGGGCGACCGCGTGCGCCTGGGCGATACCGAGCTGTGGATTGAAGTTGAAAAAGATGCCACCCACTACGGCGACGAAGTGAAGTTCGGCGGCGGTAAGGTTATCCGTGACGGCATGGGGCAAAGCCAGCGTAACGACGCTACGGTTATGGATACGGTGATTACTAATGCGCTGATTTTAGACTGGTGGGGCATTGTTAAAGCCGATGTTGGCCTGCAAAACGGGCGCATTGCCGCGATTGGCAAGGCGGGCAACCCCGACGTACAGCCTGATGTGGACATTGTGATTGGCCCGGGCACTGAAGTTATCTCAGGCGAAGGCAAAATTCTCACCGCCGGCGGCATCGACGCGCATATCCACTTTATCTGCCCCCAGCAGGTAGAAGAAGCGCTCATGAGCGGCGTGACTACCATGTTGGGCGGGGGGACTGGCCCAGCGACGGGCTCCAACGCCACCACCTGTACCCCCGGTGCTTGGCACATTGGCAAGATGCTCCAAGCGGTGGACGACCTGCCGATGAACATTGGCCTGCTCGGCAAAGGTAATGCCAGCCTGCCTGAAGCATTGGAAGCGCAGCTAGAAGCCGGTGCCATGGGACTAAAGCTGCACGAAGACTGGGGCACCACGCCTGCGTCTATCGACAATTGCTTAAGCGTTGCTGAACGATACGATGTACAGATCGCCATTCACACCGACACACTCAACGAATCCGGCTTTGTTGAAGACACCCTGGCGGCGTTTAAAGAGCGTGGCATTCACACCTACCACACCGAAGGGGCAGGCGGTGGTCACGCGCCGGATATCCTGACTGCCTGCTCAAAAGAGTACGTGCTGCCGTCTTCCACTAATCCGACGCGGCCTTATACGGTGAACACCATCGACGAACACCTGGATATGTTGATGGTTTGCCACCACCTGGACCCTAATATTCCCGAAGACGTTGCCTTTGCCGACTCGCGCATTCGCCGTGAAACTATCGCCGCCGAAGATATTCTCCACGATTTGGGCGTCATCTCGATGATTGCCTCTGACTCCCAAGCCATGGGGCGGGTGGGCGAAGTGGTCTGCCGTACCTGGCAAACGGCCCATAAAATGAAGGTGCAGCGCGGCTTACTGCCCGAAGATGAAGCGCTGGGCGCGGATAATCTGCGTGCCAAGCGCTATATTGCCAAATACACCATTAACCCTGCCATCACTCACGGTATTGCCCATGAAGTAGGCTCTATCGAAGTAGGCAAGCTGGCTGATTTAGTGCTCTGGAAACCGGCGTTTTTTGGCGTAAAGCCCTCGCTGATTTTAAAAGGCGGCATGATTGCGGCAGCCCCTATGGGCGACCCCAATGCCTCTATTCCCACGCCGCAGCCAGTGCATTACCGCCACATGTTTGGCGCCTTTGGGCGGGCCACCAGCCATATCCGGCTCAACTTTGTTAGCCAGGCCGCCATTGATGCGGGAATTAAGGAGCGCCTGGGCCTGCATAGCACCTTAGCGGCCTGTAAAAACGTGCGTGGCGTGCGCAAAAAAGATATGAAGCTCAACGACGCCTGCCCAGAACTGACGGTTGACCCGCAAACCTACGAAGTGCGCTGCGACGGCGAACTGCTCACCTGCGAGCCCGCGACCGAGCTGCCGCTGGCGCAGCGGTATCACTTGTTTTGAGTAGCATACCCCACGTGACACAAGAGCCGGGAGCAGCCCGTAGAGAGGGTCTTTTGCCAGGGATGGCAAAAGTAGCGTACAGGGACGTATTCACAGCGCCCTCTCGTAGGGCTGCTCCCGGCTAGCCCCCCAAGGCTATAACAGGACGATATCGATGTTAAAACTGATTGAGCGCCTCGGCCCCGTAGACGAGGGCAGTGCCAGCGACACGCTGACACTGCCCTTTGAGCTACGCATTCGAGGCCGTTTGAAAGCCGAAAGTGACAGCGGCCAGCCGCTGGGGCTGTTTCTGGATCGCGGCCCCGTGCTGCGCGATGGCGAAGGTTTAAAAGCTGAAAGTGGCGAGGTGGTGCGCATACGTGCCGCTATTGAGCCTGTGGTGACCGCACGAGTAAGCACAGGCTTACCCCTGGCGAGGCTTGCTTACCACCTTGGCAACCGCCATGTGCAGCTGGCGCTGGGCGAAGACGAAAAGGGCGGCTGGGTTCGTTTCCCCCCCGACCATGTGCTAGAAGAACTGGCGGAATTGCTGGGAGCTGAGCTTGAGCATCACAACGCCACCTTCGACCCAGAACCAGGCGCCTATAACCAAGTAGGTGGCGGCCATTCGCACAGCCACGACCACGCGCATGAGCACCACCATGCCCACTGAGCAGCCATCAGACCTCGCCCTGTTAGGGCTGATGCAGCTGGTCAGCCCAGCGCTGCCCATCGGTGCCTTTGCGTTTTCCCAAGGGTTGGAAAGCGCCTTTGAGCTGGGCTGGGTGAGCGATGAGCAAAGCCTTTCTGAGTGGCTTTCTGGCGTACTGGAAGATGGCCTAACCCGCTGTGAACTGCCGCTAATCGCGCGCTTGTACACCGCCTTTGAGCAGCAAGACAGCGTTGCCATCGCCCTGTGGGACGAATGGCTAGCCGCCACCCGTGAAACCGCTGAATTAGCCGCCGAGGATAGCCGCTTGGGTGCTTCACTCAAGCGCTTGCTGGGCAGCCTGGACTTATTGCCACATGAGACGTTACTGCCGGTTCAGGCAGGCTACGTCACCCTATTTAGCTATGCTGCTCACATGCGCGGCGTATCCAAGCGTCAAGCCCTTTTAGGGTTTGGCTGGGCGTGGCTGGAAAACCAGTTGGCAGTCGCCTGCAAAGCGCTGCCCCTGGGCCACACCGCCGCCCAGCGCGTGATTGAACAGCTTCGCGGGGAGCTGGTTGCTGCCGTCGACCAGGCATTGTTGCTCGACGATGATGACCTTGGCCCCGTACTGCCCGGCGTGGCGCTGGCAAGTGCGCTGCATGAAACGCAATATTCACGCTTGTTTAGAAGCTAACTGCTTATCTATTAGGAGAAAACAATGACGCACTGTTTACGCGTAGGCGTGGGTGGCCCGGTGGGGTCCGGTAAAACTGCACTGCTCAAGCAGCTCTGTTCAGCGCTAAGGGATTACTACGACATCGCCGTCGTGACCAATGATATTTATACCCGCGAAGACGCCGATTTTCTGCTCAAACACGATGCCCTGCCTGCCGACCGCATCCTAGGTGTGGAAACCGGCGGCTGCCCGCACACGGCGATTCGTGAAGATGCCTCGATGAACCTAGCGGCGATTGACGAGCTGCACGCCCGCCATCCAAAACTTGAGCTAGTGTTGGTGGAGTCCGGGGGCGACAACCTATCGGCCACTTTCAGCCCCGAGCTTTCCGATCTAACGCTCTACGTGATCGATGTTTCCGCAGGCGATAAGATCCCCCGTAAAGGCGGGCCGGGTATTACCAAGTCAGACCTACTGATTATCAACAAAATTGATATTGCCGAGCAGGTGCACGCGTCTCTTGAGGTGATGGAGCGCGACTCGAAGAAAATGCGTGGCGAGCGTCCCTTTGTGTTTACCAACCTTTACGATGGCGTTGGGCTTGAAGAGATCATCCGCTTTATTCTCGATAAAGGGATGTTAGATGAGAGGCGCCCACAGGCTGAAAAAGCTATCGGCTGAGGTAATAAATCCCGCTCTTACTTTACCCGTGTAATGGGCTGTCGGCTTGGGTCGGCATACCAGGGCAGATCAAGGCGGGTATTTCTTTCCAGTTCGGCAATTACCTGGGCGCCCAGCAGCAAAATGATGGCGCCCACTTCCAGGCTAATCAGCAGGATTACCAAGGTTGCCAGCGAGCCGTAAACGGCGTTGACGAACGACAGATTAGCGAAATAGTAGACCAATAACAGTCTTACGCCTTCCCATAGCAGTGCCGCGACAAAACCTCCCACCACCGCTCGGCGTAAAGCAATGCGTACGACAGGCAGTACTTTATAGATAGCGCTGAATAACAAGAAAACGCCAATAAAACTGGCAAGGTTAAGTACGGGGTCTGAAAACCCGGCTAGCGGCAGCTCTCTATCGAAAAACATCAGCACCAATGCATTGAGCGAGCTGGCCAGTGTGACCACTAGCGTTAACGCCATCAACCCGGCGCCCAGCACCACCATAAAAGCGTAGGGCAGCATCACTGACACCCAGGCGCTACGTTTAATATGGGGAGTCTCAGGCGCATGAAAAATGATCGCCAGGGCATCTTCGAGCATACGAAAAGCAAAGGAGCTAAACAGAAGCAGGATAGGAAAGCTCAGAATGCCAATGACATCCCGGGAAGCCAGCAGGCTGCGCACGGCTTCCAGCAACACCTCGGCGTGAGCAGGCGCCATATGGCGTGCCTGAACCGTCAGTACACTGAGAAGATGTTGTTCGTCTACGACTTGGGTGAGGAGCACAACGAGGATAGCAAACAGCGGCACAATGGAGAGCAGAATATTGTAGCCCACTCCTCCCGCTAGCAGGATGCCGTGATTTTTCAAAAAGTTGCGTAATACACGCCAGGCAAAACGCGCTATCCGAGGAAGCAGCAGCAAGGCAGCACTGATGATTAAGTGGGGTCGAACCATGGCTTACTGTCCTCCTTGTACATTAGGCCTTAGTGCCATGATACGCCGATGGCAATAGCAAATAACAAAGAAGATGGGTAATTGCGTGACGAAGAGGCAATAGCTAGGAAAAGCTGGGAGGAGGAGAAAATAAAAAGCTGCCCTAACCAGGCGGTTGCGGTCAGAGCAGCGGAAGAGCGTGGCTAGCATTTCGCTAAAACGGGCCGTCCCTGGCCACCACAAGAACACAATGAACCTGTAGGTTATTGATAACCTTAACCTATGTTATGAATAGCCTTATTGATGGGATAATTAGTTGTTCAATAAGCAAAAAAGTACCGTGAGTGGTTAAAGTTGACACACTTTTAGTCGATATAAGTGAATATAATTCTATTAAAATTCTCATTGGATCAATAACACCATGGCTACTGCATCCCCCACTACCGCTAGACGAGCCACCGGGCTGCAAGCAAAAGTGCTTGCACTGGTTTTGCTGCCCCTACTTTTAGTGACCGTCGCCCTGGTGGTCTTTGACGCCTATAGCCGCATCCAAGACTCCCGCAACACTCTCACCGAACAGCACGAGCTGCTGATTAACGAGCGTCGTAACGCCGTCCGTGATGTGGTGCAAATGGCCACGACCGCTGTTGCACCTATTTACGATCAAGCCGGTGCTAACGACGAGGAAGCCAAGCAGCAGGTAGCAGACCTAGTGCGCGCGATGCGCTTTGACGATAACAACTACATTTTTATCTACGACTATGAGGGTAATAATATCGTCACGGCGCCCGCCCCAGAGCGGGAAGGCACCAATATGATTGATGTGCAGACGCCTGACGGTAACTTCCTTATTCGCGATATTATTCAGTTTGCCCAGGAAGGGGGTGGTTTTTACAGCTATTTATGGGAATACCCCGGCACCCGTGAAATTGAACCCAAGCATTCGTTTGTTGATAACCTTGAAAAATGGGGCTGGCTGATTGGCGCGGGGGTTTATGTCACCGATGTTGATGACACCGTTGCAGGGCTTGAAGCCACCGCCCGTACTGATTTACGCGAATCCATTATCTATGCGGTACTACTGGGGGCCGCGCTGTTTGCGCTCGTCGCGGTACTCTCTTATGGCTTTGTTCGCCGTACGGTTGGGCCGATTAAGCGCGCAACCAGCGCTATGCAGGACATTGCCCAAGGTCGGGGTGACCTTACCCAGCGCTTAGCGGTAGAGAGTAACGATGAAGTGGGAAGCCTAGCGATTCAATTCAACGCCTTTGTGGAGCGTATGCAGGAAACCCTGCGCGATGTGCGTCGCAGCACCATGAGTGTTTACCACTCCGCAGGAGAGATCTCCCACAGTTCCGAGGAACTAGCCACCCGCACCGAGCAGGCGGCGGCCAACTTGCAAGAAACCTCGGCCTCTATGGAAGAGATCACCTCGACGGTGAATCACAGTGCGGATAACGCCCAGCAGGCCAATAAACTGGTGCAATCCACGTCAGAGGTGGCCCATCAGGGTGAAGAGGCGATGGGCCAAGTTGAGCGCACCATGAGCGACATTAACGACTCGGCCACGCGCATCAGCGAAATTATCAGCATGATTGATGCCATTGCCTTCCAGACTAACATTCTGGCGCTTAACGCCTCGGTAGAAGCGGCGCGGGCCGGTGAGCATGGCCGTGGTTTTGCCGTGGTGGCTCAAGAAGTGCGGGTGCTTGCTAGCCGCTCAAGCGATGCCTCTAAAGAGATTCGCGGGCTGATCGATAACTCGGTGCAACATACCCACGCCGGTGCTGAGCTAGTGCGTAATGCAGGCGCGACGATGCGCGAAATCGTTGAAAGCGTTTCTAAAGTCACCGACGTTATTGGTGAGATTAGCGCTGGAGCCAAGGAGCAAAGCAGCGGTATCGGTCAGATCAACACCGCCGTGGCAGAAATGGACACCATGACCCAGCAAAACGCTGCCATGGTGCAGGAGTCCACTACCGCCGCTGCCGACATGCGTCGCCACGCGGAGCACCTGAACGAGCTGATTAACTCTTTCATCCTAGGCGACGATGACCCCCAGCAGCGCCAAGCACTGCCTGCTAAGGGTCCGTCGTCGGCGAGCGCACGGGAGGGCTTAAAGCGCCCAGCGCTCTCTTCCAAGCCTGCGCCCGCCCAGCATGCCGATGATAAGTGGGAAGAGTTCTAGGCAGAGGGTAGTTAGCGAACCGTTAGCGAATACAAAAGGGGCTTGCCAATCGGCAAGCCCCTTTTTCTTAGGTGTTTTTTTCTTAGGTGTTTTTTTAATCGTGCTTGTTCGTTAATTACCCGACCAGCCCAACAAAATCGGCACGTACACCACCAGCAGCAGCACGCCAATGAGCCCCAGCAGGTAGGGGATAATTGCCCGGGTGATGCGCTCTAACGGAAGCTGGGTGACCGACGAGGCGACGTAGAGGTTAATCGCCACCGGCGGGGTAATCATGCCAATGGAGAGCCCCACCACGATGATCAGCCCGAAGTGGATCGGGTCGATGCCCAGCTGCAGCACCAGCGGCAGCAGTACCGGGGTGAGGATGATCAAAGCGCTTGCGGTTTCGATAAACACCCCGGTCAGCAGAATCACCGCCACCACCAGCAGCATAATCACGTAGGGGTTAGTGGAGAGCGACAGCACCGACTGGGCGATGGCGCCGGGCACCTGCCAGCTAGAGAGCGTCCAGCTCAGGACCGCCGACATGGCAATCACCAGCATAATCACCGCTGTGGTCATCGCCGAACGAATCAGCAGCTTATACACCTGGGGGAGGGTTAAATCCCGATACACAAACAGCGATACCAGTAGCGCATAGTTCACCGCCACCACGGCCGCTTCAGAAGGTGTGAAGATGCCCGAGAAGATACCGCCGAGAATAATCACCGGTGTCATCAGTCCCCAGCTGGCGGCTTTAAAGGTGCGCCACATTGTCATGAGCGAAAGCGGCGTGCCTTTGGGGTACTGGCGTTTATATGCCTGGGTAATCGCAATGGCCATCAGGCCCAACCCCATGGCCAGCCCCGGTAAAAAGCCGTTCAAAAACAGCTTAGACACCGACTGCTGAGCAATGACTGCGTAGATAATCATCGGCACCGAAGGAGGGATTACCACGCCAATGGTGCCGCTGGCGGCGATTAGGCTGGCCGCTGAGGCGGGGTCGTAGCCCTTACGCTTTAGCTCTGGCACCAGGCTTGAACCCACCGCCGCTGTAGTAGCCGCGCCGGAACCGGAGATGGCCGCGAAGAACATGCCCGCCATCACCGACACCACCGAAAGCCCGCCGCGCATAAAGCCTACCAGCGAATCGGCAAAGCTCACCAGCCGTTCACTCACCTTGCCCTGGGCCATTAAATCCCCCGCCAGAATAAACATCGGGATGGCGACCAGGGCAAAGGAGTTGATGCCCTGAAACATCTGCTGAGTGACCACCATCAGTGGCACCCCAGACTGATGCAAGGCATACAGGGCGCTTGCGCCAATGGCAAAGGCGATCGGCACGCCCAGCAGCATGAAGAGGAAAAACAGCCCAAACAGCACCAGCGTCATAGCGGTTTCTCCTCGGCGGCGGCTGTTGGTTCACCGTTGATCAGCACTTCAATCATGTCCACCAAGGCGTACCACGCCATGATGGCGGCTGAAATCGGAATCACTGCATACACGTAGGTCATGGAGAGCCGCAATGAAGCGGATTTCTGAAAGCTCTGCACTTGCATGTAGCGGTAGCCAATCATGACCAACATCACCATAAAGGCCAGCACCACTGCTAGCGCTGCCAAGCGCGCTAGCTTGCGTAGCGGCAGTGGGAGTGCGTCCACGGCGAACGTCACTGCGATATGTCGCCCACGCTGAAAGGCCAGCGTACTGGCTAAAAACGTAATCCACACCAGCAGAAAGCGTGCGACCTCTTCTGTCCAGCCCACGGCGCTGAAAAAAACGCGCGAGATAATCTGTAGCGTGATTACGCCAATTAAAGCTGCCATGCCCGCAAACACCACGGGCTGGATGATCACATCCAGCCCGCGTTCAATGCGTCGCAGCAGCGTCAAAAGAGGCTGTGCAAACACCATCACTGATTTAGCGCCTCCTGAATGCGCGGTAGGTAGTCGCCAAACTGCTGGCCGTATTTCTCGTACACTGGCGCCACAGCGGCTTGGAAGGCTTCAATATCTGGCGACTCGTTGATTTCCATACCCGCTTCACCAAGGTCGGCCAGCTGTTCGGCTTCCATAATAGCATTCTGCTCCCTGGCATAGGCAGATGCTTGCTGGGCGGCGTCTAGCACAATGGGCTGGAGCGCTTCCTGCAGGCCGTTCCAGGCGGGTAGGCTCATGATAAACGTTGCTGGCGCATAAATATGCCGTGTCATCGTGAGGTGGTCCTGGGTTTCCGCTAGGTTAAACGCATGAATAGCGTTCACCGGGTTCTCCTGACCATCAATCGTGCCTTGCTGTAGGGCGGTCAGTGCTTCTGTCCAGGCCATGGGAACGGCGTTGGCACCCAGCTCGCGGAACGTATCAACATAAACCTCGTTCTCAATGACGCGCAGTCTCAGGCCTTCAAGATCCTCGGGTGCGTTAATCGCGTGTTTGCTATTGGTGATATTACGAAAGCCGCGTTCAGCGTAGGCCAGCCCTTTCAGGTTGACGTCCTGTAACTGTCCCAATATTTCCTGGCCGATCTCGCCATCTAGCACAGAGTAGGCGGCTTCGGCGCTGGGAAAGAGAAACGGCAGCTCGAAAACAGAGAACGCATCAACGAAGTTAGCCACCGGCCCGTTGGTAATCACGCCCATATCCACGGTGCCGATCTGCATGCCTTCTAACAGGGTGCGCTCATCGCCCAGGGAGGCGTTCGGGTAAATCTCAATGGTGACGGCGCCATCGGTTTGTTCACTTACAATCTGCTGAAACCGCTCGGCGGCAATATGGTATGTGTCTTCCGTATTCACCACATGGGCCAAGCGCAGCGTGGTGGGGGTTATTTCATCTGCCTGACTGACGAAGGGGAAGCCAAGTAAACCGGCACACATAATGGGCAGCGTGAATTGTTTCAGTTGGCGAGTTGTTTTAGTCACAGCGTTAACGTTGAAGCGGGCGAGGTTGTTCACATGATCTCCTGAACGTTGGCAGTTCTTATTATAAATAGAGAGGCGTGGTTTTTGATCTTCTTAACGCTCATCTATATCACACTCGTCCTAGGGGACAAATTACTTATTTTTATTCCATTATTCGCGCTGCTAATCCAAAAAATCTTTATAGATCTTGTGCTTGAGTGATTTGTCGGTTGGCGCTAGCCTGCAAGCGGTGTCTATTGATTACGCACTCTTAGAGAAAGTATTTGATGGTTTTTAAAAAGAACAAATGCTTCGACTAATGGTGTAGTTAGCTTAAATAGGAATAAGAAATGGATAAGTTGCTTAACGACCTTTTGGCAATCGTCGGCCCGGCGGGAGTGTTGGTGGGTGACGATGTCTCGCAGCGAAGCGTAGATTGGTTTACGGGAGCGCCGTGTCGCGCCAAGGCGATTGTAAGGCCGCGCAGCACAGAGCAACTAAGCCGCGTGATGGCCGTGTGTTACCAGGCCGACCAGCCTGTGGTGACCCACGGCGGCATGACCGGTATTGTGCATGGCGGTGTGGCAAGCCCGGAGGAGCTTGTTGTGTCGCTGGAGTTGATGAACCAGATAGAGGAAGTCGACGCGGTTGGCTCCACGATTCAAGTTCAGGCCGGGGTAACCCTGCAGCGCGTGCAGGAAGCGGCGGAAGAGATCGATATGCAGTTCCCCCTTGATTTGGGGGCAAGAGGTTCCTGCACCATTGGCGGCAACATCGCCACCAATGCCGGGGGCATACGGGTAATACGCTACGGCATGATGCGCCAGCAGGTGTTGGGTTTAGAAGCCGTGCTGAGTGATGGCACCGTGGTGAGCTCGTTAAATAAAATGCTGAAAAACAATGCGGGCTACGACCTAAAGCAGCTGTTTATCGGCAGCGAAGGCACCCTAGGGATTGTGACCCGCGCGGTGCTGCGTTTACAGCCGCACATGCCCAGCGAGCAAACGGCGCTGGTGGCAGTGCCCTCGTTCGATGCCTTGACCCAGCTACTGAAGCTTGCTTCTCGCGAGCTAGCCAATAGCCTCAGCGCCTTTGAGGCTCTGTGGAATAATCACTATACATTGATGACCACCGAGAGCGGCAAGCATGCGCCCGTGTTAGCGGATGACTCGCCGTTCTACGCCATTATTGAAACCCTGGGGCTTGATGAGGCCCAAGATGCCGAGCACTTTTCCCACGTGCTGCAAAAGGGGCTGGAAGCTGGTTTGATCACCGATGCTGTGTTGGCAAGTTCCCATGCACAGCGCAACGCGATTTGGGCCATCAGGGAAGATATTGAAGTGCTGGTGAACGCGCTGAAGCCGATGTTCTCCTTCGATGTCAGCCTGCCGATTCCCAACATGGACGCGTATGTTGATATGTTAGAGGAGAACCTCAAAACCCAGTGGCCCGAAGCAAGCAAAATAGTGGTGTTTGGCCACCTGGGTGACGGCAATTTACATATTATGATCACGGTTCGTGATGATAGCCCGCATATCCGCCGCCAAGTCGAAGAGCTGGTCTATACACCGTTAAAAGCGTTTGGTGGCTCCATTTCAGCAGAGCATGGTGTCGGGCTTGAGAAGAAAGACTACCTGTCGGTTTCCCGTACCCGTGAAGAGATCGCCTTAATGAAGCGCTTGAAAACCGCACTTGACCCCAAGGGCTTATTGAACCCCGGTAAGGTCGTAGCACTGGATTAAGGTTTTCTTCAAAATTATTAAAGGCAGCCAGCGATTAGGGGGCGGGTGTTAACAGCTCCCTAATGAGTGAGCGTAACCAGTGTATGCCTGAATCGTGATCCTTCCTTTCGTCCCAGCAAAGGCACACTTTAAAGGGCGCTACATCGAGTGGCAGGGCGTAGAACTTCAGCGTGTTATTACGACAAATCGCGTTAGCTGCGCTCTCCGTTACCACGCAGAGTAAATTCGTCGAGACTAATATCTCCTGAAGGGGAGTGATATAGGGTGTCTTGGCGACGATTTTGCGCTCCAGCCCCAGCGTTCGCAATTTCTCATTGATCAATAGGGGGCTGTCTTCGCGGTGGGATAAGGCGATTTGCGGTGCGTTTAAAAAAGCGTCAAGCGTGATCGTGTTGCTCTCCCCGTACAGGGTGGCATCGCCAACACAGCCAATGACATCATCAAACAGATATTCGTGATAAGAGGTGAGAGGCAAGCTTTCCAGCTGCACCATGGCGAGGTCGATATCGTGGGCCTGTATCGCGTGCTGGGCATCTTCGGCGCTGGCAATGCGCGTAGAGAGCATGTTGAAGCACAAATCGGGCGCATGGGTTAAACAGTGCTGAATCAGCTTAGGTTGCAACTGTTGGCTTACATAGTCCACCAGGCTAACGCGAAACTCGCGTTTTGACGTGGCGGGCGAAAACTCGCTGTTGTTGTAAACTGCCTGATCGAAGTAAAACAGCCCTTTGGCCACGGCGGCATCCATTTGCCGCGCCAGCGGCGTTGGCTGCATACCATCCAGCGTCTTAATAAATAGAGGGTCGTCCATCAGCAGACGGAGCTTCTTTAGCGAGTGGCTAACCGCTGGTTGGCTTAGACAGAGTGTTTCTGCTGTCAGTGTTAAGCTTCTTTTCCAATAAAGCGTGTGAAACACCAATAATAAATTGAGATTTATCTTATTCAGTCTCGTTGCCAACTTTATATTGGTCGTTTCGGTCATCGGCTCGTCTCTTGTTGGCAAAGGCTGTTTGCGCCGTGTATTCACATCACGCAAACAGCCGTCGGTCATTTCACGAACACCCCATGACGCTTCGGGAAATCGTGTCGGTAGAAAAGACCGCTTACTCTAGCGCCTCCTGAATACGCGACAGGTAGTCACCAAACTGCTCGCCGTACTTCTTATAGACTGGCGCTACGGCGGCTTGGAAGGCTTCCATATCTGGAGTTTCGTTGATCTCCATGCCCGCTTCGCGCAGGGCTTCCAACTGTTCGGCTTCCATTTCTGCGTTCACTTGGCGCTCATGCTCGGCGGCTTCCTGGGCAGCCGCTAGCAGCACCTCTTGGGCGTGTTCCGGCAGCTGGTTCCAGGCGGGCATACCCATGACAAAAATCGCCGGGGCGTAGGTATGGCGAGAAAGGGTCATGTAACTCTGAGTTTCATCCAGCTTGAACGAGTGGATAACGTTCACCGGGTTTTCCTGGCCGTCAATAGTGCCCTGTTGCATAGCGGTGAGCGCTTCTGTCCACGCCATGGGGATAGCATTGGCGCCCAGTTCACGGAAAGTATCTGTATAAACCGGGTTTTCCATCACGCGAATACGCAGGCCGTCTAAGTCTTCTGGCGTATTAATCGCCCGTTCGCTGTTGGTCAGGTTGCGGAACCCGCGCTCGGCGTAGGCCAAGCCTTTTAGATTCACCTCAGAAAGCTTGTCCAGCAGCTCCTGGCCGATGGGGCCATCCAGCACGCTGTAGGCGGCTTCCGGTGAGGGGAACAGGAACGGTAGCTCGAACACCGCCATCTCTTCCACAAAATTGGCCACCGGCCCATTGGTAATCACCCCCATATCCACCGTGCCGATCTGCATGCCTTCCAACAACGTGCGCTCGTCACCCAAGGAGGCGTTAGGGTAGATATCAATGGTTACCTTGCCATCGGTGCGCTCTTCCACCAGTTCTTCAAACTTGGTAGCGGCGATATGAAAGCCATCTTGTTCATTAACCACGTGGGCCAAGCGCAGGGTAACGGGGTCCATATCAGCAAAGTCAGCGGCGTTCGCGGCGCTTACCAGCGCCAGTGAAATGCCCAGTGCCAGCGTATTACGTGCAAATGTTTTCATTTTATTATGTTCCCGGTTTCACTAAGGGTCGGAAGTGCTTTGAAAGCATGCACCAGAGAGACGAAAACGGTCAATCAAAGCGGCTGTAAAACCGCTAGGCAGCTGGACACAGCACGCCCACACGGGTACGATACGCACCCAAAGCGCCCGTAGCTCAGTTGGATAGAGTGTCGGCCTCCGAAGCCGAAGGTCGCAGGTTCAATTCCTGCCGGGCGCGCCAAATATATCAAGGGCTTACGTTAACGCGTAGGCCCTTTTGTTTTGTGTGCCCATATGGTGCCCATGTTGCGCCCTCTTTTTGTTTTCCCATCGCTGCGGCTGACATTTTCTGAATGACGTTCGGCTATTTAAAGGCACAACGTTGGGCACACCCATAATTAGGTAATGCCCATCCATTCTGCTAACTGCTGATTTGCCTTCAATCGTTGGCGTTGCAATAGCGCGCTATTGAAAATCATATGATCAACTGCAGTAGTACGGACCTGTGGTCGTGTAAGCGCGCGACGGATTTGGCATATCCTTGCACTAGATTTGGCATTAGGTCTCGGTAGGGCATTTCAACAAATTTGCACTCTACTTGGCATTACTCTAAGTACTGAAAAATTCCGCCAACTCTCCCGCAAAAGCTTTATCCCTGATCTCTCTAGCGACACCTTCATAGCCAGGAAAAAGGGTAGATCCTTTGACCCCAAAATCTGCACATAAACTTAGTAACTCTGGTGCTTGGCTTGAAGGCAGCGTGAACTTCCAGAGCAAGGGATTGGGATCTTCATCTGTGTCATCATAAGCGAGTAGATTTTCGACAGTGGTCGATTCTAACCCTCCTCCCATAGTCGCTTCGAGTGTAGAAACGGTGAAAACTCCGTCCTGCGCAGCTAGGTTGGCACTTGTAGCGCCAGGCATTTCGAGCAGTTTCACTGCCCCCCAATCATCAAGCTTTTCCCTGTTCAATGCCCATATAGCAAGACTCCCACTCTGGGCAGGTGTATGCATCACAGCAGAAGCGGCGAAATAGCAGGCCACGTAAGACCGCCTAGTCCAGTCGAGTAAGCAGGTGGGAACGCCATGATGTTGAGCTGTCGCCAGTACTGGATGAACTACCTTAGGAGGCCAGTTTCTCTCATCCCTCGTAAAAGCCAGTTCCCACTTAAGCCCACGCAACTCATTTCTCAATTGCTCCGAGTCGCCGGGAATTGGTATGCCAGCGGCATCACAGGCACGGATGAATGCCCTTAGCAGCTGAAGTTCAAACAATACTTGCCGCTCGCCATATTCCAGCTTTTCACTCATTACCGAACCAGCTGCCATGGGCCCAGCTGTTCTTAGAGCGGAGGGCGCTAAGGGAAAGCCACTACAGGGCTGACCTCGATATATGTAGCGGCTTTTCCCCCATTGAAAGCGGTTTAAAGGGGAGAGGTGCTCGACCAGTTGATATGCGTTTTCGAAAGCCTGCTCTCTGAACAACTAAATCACCTCTGAGTTTAAAACAGCCCCGCTGGCTCGGCATCCACATCCCAACTGAAGATCAGCACCTCTTTGGCGTCTGAGCCTTTGCCGCCGCCGACGGTGTAGCGGATGTCAGTGGTTTCGATGTGGTAGTCCGCGAAGATCCGGCGGATGTCTGGGTGGTCGTTGAGGCTGATGATGGCCTTGCCTTTCAGCTCGCCCAGCATACTTGCCATTTCCTCGTACTGCTCTATGCCAAAGGGTACCCCATATCCTTCTGTCTGCCAGTAGGGTGGGTCCATATAGAACAGCGTGTGCGGTCGATCGTATCGCTCGATGCAGTCTTGCCAGCTTAGGTGTTCGATGAACGTGCTGGCTAAGCGCAGGTGTGCCGCGGACAGCGACTCCTCCAGGCGCAGCAGGTTTAGCCCTGGCGGGGTGGTGGTGGCGGTGCCAAACGTCTGGCCTTCGATGCGGGCACCGAAGGCGTTTTGCTGTAGGTAGTAGAAGCGAGCTGCACGCTGGATGTCCGTGAGCGTTTCTGGTCGAGTCATCTTTAGCCACTCGAACACTTGGCGGCTGGAAAGCGCCCATTTGAATTGCCTGACGAATTCTTCAAGGTGGTTTTGCACTACACGATAGAGGTTCACGAGGTCGCCGTTAACATCGTTAAGCACCTCGACGTCTGCAGGCGAGGGGCGCAGGAAGAACAGCGCGGCCCCTCCTGCGAAGGGCTCTACGTAGCACTGATGCGGCGGCATCAGCGGGAAAATACGATCAGCGAGGCGGCGCTTGCCGCCCATCCAGGGAATGATTGGGGTAGCCACGAGGCATCTCCTTTGGTGGTTTGGAGCTCGTGGCTCTCTGCTGGTTTAAGTGCCTACAACGCGGGCACTTTATTTCAATGAACTGGTAGTCGCTGACGTTGGCCAGCTTGCGATTGCACTGCTTACAACGGATTTCAATTAACACCATGCCAAGCCTTCTAACGTTCTAACGTTTGGCTTAGACTGCCATTGCCTCGCGAGGCAGGGGAGTCTTGGCCGACTTGCAGGTGCGTGCTGCTGGTTGGTGGCCACCTTCGGTGTGTCCGCACCTCGGGTGGTCACTCCTCTTCTACCTATCTACAACGTCGCCGCTTGAATAAAGAGGCTGTCGACGTCTTGTTGTGATAGCCCTAGCGCGTTGCCGATGGCAAGCAGCTGCGGGTTGTTACGCTCCCAGATGCTGGCTTTGTCTAGCCAGTTGCGGGCCAGTTTGCGCTCTACTAGGTCTGTGATGCCGTTGATTGCGTCGTCGACCTGCTCGTCTAGCCCGCTGCGTATGAGCTGCTCCATGCCTTGTCGGCTGGTGACGGATTCGGGTACTGGCGGAGTACGCACTGTATCTGGTGCAAATAGGCCGGTTGAGGTGTCGTAATGTAATAACGTTTTGGCTTCTTGCTCACTGCCAAAGCGATAATGATAGGTAGAGCTACCGTTAAACACTCGCTTAGGTAAATTCGGGTAAATACGGTATTCATCCATTGCGTACAAAACATGCGGGCTATTGACATGATAACCCGCCACTGGCACCGCTGGCGTTACAATGCTACCTGCGTCGTCTATTACAGCGTCTTTTAAGTAAATCGTACCGATAACATCGAGCATTTCATTCTCCCTCAAAGAGTTAAGGCGGCAGCATCGCTGACAGGCAGCATGATGGGATACAGGGAGACACGGCGAAATAGCATCTGACTTACGGGTGGTCCAGCTCTCTTAGCTAATTCTAACTGTGTCAAGGCGACTGGACGCGCCCCTTGCAGTGAGGTGTCATACCACTCTATCTCGCCGTTGATACACAGATACGCGGTATTGTGTGACCACCCGACTGCGACTCGAACTGGAATGGAAAGATCAACATCGCTTTTGCCAAGAGACACCTGATTAACACCGCCAGAGCGGACACGAAAAGCGATTAGCTCAGTGACGAAGCGTAAATCCACTTGCTCGTTTTGTGTTCCATTATTCAATGCAATGATTGTCTGATCAAAGCCCGATCTCCCAGTCAAAATGGCTAACGGCTGAAACGATAAGAAAAGCGTCCCGCTCTCACTATTTGCAAGACCATCCACACCAACGGTGAATAAATCCTCTGTTCTGGATACCTGGGATGCCACAGTTGGGATGGTGGATGTGGGATCAGCGAAAGGCTCGAAACTAGCACGACGCATTTTTACGCCGGACACACCATTGCCTATATAAGTAGCATTTCCATTACCACCGGTTGGGCCAAAATAAATGTTTGTACCTACTACACCGGTGTAGTTTCGTAAAATAACGCTGACAGTACAGCGTACATAGCCATCTCTACGACGGGTAATTGTTGCTCGCGCTTCTCCATTATCGAACGCACTGACACTGGCGATATCATCAACAAGATCGAATTGCACTAATGCGCCCGGCAGAGTCTCTTCACCGGTAATCGCACGCACAAGAATGGCAATTGCACGGCGGTTATCATCCGGCAACACATCGACAGAATAGCTTACACCCCTTGAAATGGACGTTACGCTAATGTCTCTTCTCAAGCGTGACTGCGAAGAAATCGCTGTCTCGACCAGCTTATGGCCATCACCTTCAGCATCCACTGTTAGGCCAATTTTCTGCCATGGGGTTGCGGTAAAGTCATCAGAGTAGGTCAGTAAATTTGTAGATGGTGGCTCGATTAACAGGCCTCGGCGTGCACCTGTCTCTGGGTCATAGCTAAAGTGGGGTACATCAGCAGGTACCACTTCTCGACGGCAAAACGGCCCGTCTCGCTCCGTCTCACTCAAACGTGAAAAGTTGGGCATCAAAGTTGAAAATGTTTGCTGCTGCAACCCCTTACCGCTTAGCGACCAATACTGGTTTTTATAAAAATCTAATTCCAGGCAGGGCTGAATCACAGATTCAAAGTTTGCTTGAATTTGTTCAGCGTACCCAGCGGCTGTTAATGCGTGGCCCTGCGCAGTTGTGCTAGCGCTCTCAGCTCTGTCCGCATCAGCCGCCGCCGCGTCGATTTTTGCAGCGTATTGAGCGGTGTAGCCTGCCATTGCGACGGCTTGGCGCAGGCAGGGGATAAAGCGCGTTGTATAACCTAAGCCATCCAGGCCAGTGTCTGGATCGGCGTCATCAGAGTAAGTTCTGCCATCGCCGCCTAACGCGGTCGGAAACGTTACGCTCGCCATTTATAGGATCTCCAGTAGTGACATCGCGTGCTCATAGTTAGCGTGATACGGGTGTGTGATGCCGTTGAGTTCTGTTTGCTGTGCAATCATTGCCCGCGCAAAGTTGGTCGGGGATGGTCTCGGTGACCAGAGGTAGAGGATCTCTCCCACTATGTCCTGTGTGCGTTGCAGCCTGTGAAGGCGTAGAAATGCCTCGTCTTCCGTGAGGTTTGATAGCTGGAATTGCACGGTACGCTTCGGCGTGACGCGGCGGGCGTAGCCGGTGCGCTTGAGGTCGCCCGCTCGGGTGATTTGGGTACCGCTGTCATATCCGTGGCTGACGTTCCAGTCGAGGTTCTTGATGGGCTGCCAAACATCGGCGGGCATGACGCGGCCCAGCATGATGGCCCCGTCAGGGTTCGATGTATCAATCAGCTCGACGTGCAAACTGCTGCCCAGCAGGCGCTCATCGAATAGCACAGGCGTCAGCGGCGTGTACTTTTGTCGGTCATCTTCAGAGAGGCGACGGTTCCAGAAATTATCGTTTCCCCAGATCACGTCATCTAGCCCATACAGCACGGGCCAGACGTTTTGCCAGCCAGTGTCGTCGATCAAGTCGGTTTGGCCTGCGTCTCGGTATACGCGCACTCTGATCGTCGCGGTAGCGCTCAGGTTATGTGCATAAATTGCGAGCACTTGCAGGCGTTCGCGCTTGGGTAGCGTGATTGAAAACTGTGTGTCTGCTGGGTCTAACGATGTAGTTTTAGCGACGACAGAGGTACGGTCATCTTGAACGTGCGTTAGCGGCAAGGTGCTGACCCAGCTACCACCACTAACGACAGCGCCATCAATGTAGTTGGGCCAGCACAGTGCGATTTTATTGGGATCAAGTGCCATATTAGCCCCAGAGGTTCAATGTGATTTCGTTGGTTTGCGCGTTGAGCCGATAACCAGTGACGCGCATTGCTCGCCCTGAACCGTAGCCCTGGCGCGGTGTGATCAACGTGAGGCTGCCGCCGACCGTGGGCAGCAGCGCCTCAACAGCTTCCACGGTGACCGTGTCGCGACGGACGCCCAGCAGAGCCAGCACGCGGTCGGCGACGGCCTGGCTTTGGCTGTAGCTGGACAGCACGCTGTTGATCGTGAGTTCACCTGCGAGAGGGTGGCGTTCAATGACGGTTTCATTAGTGGCCGCCACACGGCGAGTTTGGCGGGCAAGACGTGCGCGGCGGGCTTCGGAGACGTTGCTCTCCAGGTCCGGCTGCACGGTTTCGATGCGATCGCAGTCGATGTTCACGCGCCACACTGGCAGGCCGCCGGGGCCTGCGCCTGTAGCACTGCGGCTGACGGTTTGAATGGCGTAGTCACGAATCGCAACGTCAGTGGGCTCGGGCTCCTCCCACTCTCCTAAACGCAACACCTGGTCGGCCTGTGCTGAGAGGTAGCCGCCAATGCTCTCGGCGATACGGTCGAGCAGGTCTAACGTGTTGGTTTGGGTGGTGATATAGAAGCGCACTGAGCCGTAGGTATTTAGTGTGGCCACGTCGTCTGCATGCAGGGTGTAGCCGCGGGCTGCCGCCAACGCTTGGGCAACGGCCCCGGCACGTGGGTCGGCTTGTGCGGCATCGACGGTCAGCGTGCCAGTAGCGCTATCACCCAAGCGGACATAGCCCTGGTACGCACGGAAAGTGCCCTCTACCGGTGCGGTGCTTTGCAGCTGGGCCAGGCTGCTATACGCGCCGCCGTTATTGAGCGCCACGCCTTTGTCGTAAACCGCTTGAATCGTGCAGTCGGGCAGCGATGACACCTGGTAGATGAGCTTGGCCGTGTTGACCTGCACTGGCTGGGCGTTGCGTACTTCACCGAACACCAACGGCTTGGGTTCGCCTGCGATGTCGTCCTGCGTACCTTCCAGGCCATTTGGCAGAACGTTGGTACCGGCGTAGGTTTCCATGGGGTGCGGCGAGCGTAGCGGCTCCAGCGGATCACGCAGCACCACCGAAACTTCGTCATCGGAAAACGCCAGGCGTGCGACGGTGCCCACTACTTGCGGCACGCCATCAAGTGCCAGCACCATTTCACGGCCATCGACGGCATAGTCGGCGAGGTAGTCCAATCCGCCGTCTGTGTTGATGAGCGTCGTCTCGCCATAGCCGCTACGGCTCTGTTGCAGCAGTTGGCCAGCGTAGAGGCCTGCCTCGTATAGCCCTGGCTGCTGGATGCGCGGATCATAGAAATTATCTGCCTCATCCATATAGAGGCCCAGACTGAAGCGCAGGGTTTGCGGCTGGTTCTCTTCGTCACGGGCTTGGAGCGTGAGGGTCCATGTCATCGTTTTGCCGCCTCTAGCCGCTTGTCATCTTCCATACGCTTGAGCATCTTGTTGCTGCGCTCAATGGCGTTAATTTGGCCTTTAGCCGCTGCGCCGCGTTGGTTATTGGCCGCTGCCAAGTGTTTATTACTCTCGCCTTGTAGCCGGGCGTTATCACGGCGCAGCTCCGCCACTTCACGCTTCAGATCGCGAAGGGTTTCAACAACATCGTTATTGCCAAGAAGAGGGAAGCTGGGTAAAGGCGTCTGTGGGAACATGAAGCGACTAGTACTAACGTTTCGCATTGCATCAGCATCTTCGGCTGTTAATACCTTTTCGCCACGGTGCAGCTCAGCGACGTAACCATCAAAAGGTACATACTCAAGGCCGGTTCGGTGTGAGCCATTAACGGCTAACTGACCACGTAGCTGCTCCAATAGCTGCGCGGATTGATCCGCTTGACGTTGCGCATCTCTGGCAAGTGACTCATTACGAAAGCTGCCCATGCGAGAGAGTGCGTAGAGATACTCGGGAGAGCCATCACCAAAGACACGCAGCATCCAGCTATGCATCTGCTCCCGCTCAGCAGCCGTCATATCACTGCGTGACGTGTTTTCGTGGATGTAATTTAAAACGCGATCCTCAACACCGGCAGACACGTTTCCCGAATGTTCTTTCGTAGCATCCATAAAGAAAGCACGGCGGCCCATACGGTAATCGGCTTCTGCAAGGTGGCCAGCCACCGTCGTTTCGACTTCACCTATTTGACGGCTGAGCTCAACACGCTCTCTCGCTCGCTGTTCAGCCGCTACTCGCTCTCGTTCAATACGAGCCACTTCTTCCTGAGCAACACCTAATGCGTTGATTGATTCACGCAGACTAACCATCGTGGAATTCAGACTCACAAACTGGTCAGTGGAGCGCGCCATCTCGCTTACTAAACCACTTAGTTCACGCAGTTGGTCGCGTGCCTGTTTATCCAGACTATCGGTATTGGCTTCGGTGCCCTCGTTGGAGCGGTTGAGTGCTTCGAGTCGGCTGATGGTGCCGCTGCCGTCGGCGTCCAGCTTTTGGAAGATGCGCCGCAACTCCTGGTCGCTGGCGAGGCCATTAAATGCGCCATAAAACTCGTTCCAGTCGATCAGGCCAGAGGCGTCCAGGTCGATCGCGTCGAACATCGGTTTCAGCGTTGCCCCGATACCGCCCGCTAAACCTGATAGCCGAGCATTGCCCAGCTCCTGGCGGGTGATGATGCCATCGCCGCTTACATCGACTTCGCGGATAAGCTTGCTGATCTCGGCGTCTGTGGCGATGGGCGCTAGCGCGGTGCGCACTTGTGAAACGGTGAGCTGGTTAGTGTCCAACCGAATCAGTTCACGGCTCAGCTCAAACGCCAGGCGTTCGTCTGTCGGCATGGCTGAGATGACGACAGATTGAAGGGCGTCGCGGATCTCGGTGGCGAGATACTCCTCGGCACTGATGGCATCGGGCAGCGCCCGGATAGCCGCATAAACGTCTTCTTGGATACGCTGGCCAGCCACACTGCTGGCGTTAAACGCCCGGTTAGCTTCCAGCACCTGCTGGGCGTACTGGGTAATGTTTTGGAGTGCGCTGCGATCGCCGTTCTCAGCGAGCACGAGCTGGCGGGCGAGCTGCTCTTGTGCCGTGGCCAGGTTGGTTTCAGGTGAACCGCTGGTGGCCTGCTGCTGATCCAGCCAGTTGCCGATATTTGCCAGTTGCTGGTTGAGCTGGTCGCGCACACGGGATAGCTCGCGTTGGTAGTTGCGGGCCGCTGTGGTGGCGTTTTGCTGAACGGTGATTTCATCCTGCATGGCCCATATACGCTCACGCATGGGGCGTAGGGATTCATCGATCGTTGCGAGTTCACGCTCGCGCTCAAGGGCTAGCGCACCTTCAGAATCCCCCATCAGGCTGAGCAGCTCTAACTGCATGCCGAATTGCTGTTGATCAAACGTCTGCCAAGCGCGGTGGGCTTGCTGCTCGGCGGTGGCCAGCGCCGATTCAGCCTCTTGAAGCATCTGGTCAAAGCGTTGGCCAACACGTTCTAAGCCGCGCTCGATCTCGACAAGCGCCGGTGCCAGGTTCATGGCTTCGTTGTACAGCTCACGCCCGCTGGCGGTCGTCAGGTCGATGCCATCCACCAGCTCACGCAGGGCGTCGGTGGATTCGATCACTCGGCCAGTGCGGGCTGTAAAGGCACCCATAGCTCGAGCGGCGGCGGTTACGGCGCGCTCTTGGCGCTCGGCTTCGGTGAGTATGTTTTGATAGTAGTAGTCAGCACGCGCCGTAAATTCGTCGAGGCCGCCCGCCAGCGCAGCAAGGTGGGCCGCAGCATCGCCACCGGCGAGCGATGCCGCCAGAGTGTTGCCGTGCAGCTGCTCTAAAATTGGGTTGATACCGCTCAGTACGGTGGCCAGACGCTCCAGCGTATCGATGGTGGTTTCACCGCTAAACGCGTACTGGCTAACATCCCCAACCGAGTGGATCGCCAGCGCGTTGAGCGTGTTAGATAGCCACTCCTGGATCTTCGCTTCAGCGCGCTTGGCGCTAAGGCCTTTGGTATCAATGCGGGTAAGGCCGGTGGTGAAGCCCGCCAGGGAGGATGACTGGAAGCCCAGCACTTCGATCGTCGCGGCCAGTGACTGCTTGGTGGCGTCGTACACATCTTGCAGGGCGCGGACAAACTCGCCGTCGAGTGCGCTGGTTTGGGTGCGGCGGCGTGAGCGGCGGAACAGTCCGCCGCTACTGTGCTGTTCGCTGAACTGGTTGCCGGTGATGTCGCCACCCGACACGCCCAGGTTCACGCCCGAGCCGGTTTCATTCCAGCGGCGGCCACCGAACAGCCCGCCCAGGGCAGAGCCGAGGCCGGAGCCCAGTAGCGCACCGATCGGCCCGCCCAGGTACGTGCCTGCAAGACCCCCGATGGTGCCAAGGGTGTTGCTGTGCCGCCCTTGGCCGAACAGTTGGCCACCGAGGTAGTTGCCTGCGAAACCCGCGCCGAGGCCTGCCAGGCCCTGCACGCCGGAGAAGTTGCGCATGGAGCCGCCAAAGTAGCCTGTGGCGCCAGTGCCAGATGTTGCAGCATTAGCCCAGCCACCACCGCCGTAGGCCTGACCACCACCCGCACCGCCCCACTGGATGCCGTTGAAGCCGCCTTGCAAGGCGTTCCACATATTGCCCACGCTGCCGGGGCTGATGCCAAAGCCCCCAGCCTGCTGGCCACCGGCACCGCCAGCCAGGCCCATGCTGGCCGCCAGTTGCACGGTGATAGGCCGGGTGATGGTCATGTGCAGCAGCTCGGCGAGGGTTTGATCCCACATGCGTTTGATGGTGTCGGTGGCGTTGCGGCTGCCGTCTACGGCGCCCAGCCAGAGATCCGCGAAGCCGTTGTCGAGGCGGCGCAGGCCGTTGGTGCGCAGCTCTTCCATCGCGCCGTCCATGGTGTACAGCGCGTTGGTGGTGCTGGTGGCAAGGTCGTCGGCGTCGTTTTGGGCCTCGATGTACGCCGTTTGCAGTGCGCCGATCATGTAGAGGTATTCGCTGGCTGTGATGCGGCCCATGGCGAATGCCAGGTTCAACGTGTTCTGGTCCTGGGCGAGCTGGAGGGTTTGGCTGCGGTGAGGCACCAGACGGTTGCGCAGGTTCTCGATGGCGGTGGCTTGGGCGTTGGTGGCGCGGGTGAGTTCGTTTGTCGCAGCGGCAGTCGCCGTCTCGGCTTCTGCCAGGCGTTGAGCGGTGACTGTCATATCTTCCAGTACCGCCACATTATCGCGGCTTGTACTGGTCAGCTCATTACGCCTATCGCGGTGCTCCTGGATTGTCTGTGTCAGCGCGTTGATCTTGTTACGCTGCTCTTCCAGGCGTTGCTCGGTTTGCTGCTCGAGCACTCGCTGGTCTGCTGCCATCCCTTGCCCATACATGCGCGGTGCTTCACGTAAGCGTTCGAGCTGTGCAAAGGTTTCTTGTGCTTGCAGGCTGACTTCAATCAGGTCATGGACTAGCACGTCCAAGCGGTTGCCGATCGCCGCTTCGTCCAAGTCCCCCATACCCTCACGAAGGTCCCCGAGGAACTCTTCGGTGGTTTTCGATGCACGTTGAGTGAGCCCAAGCTCTTCACGGAAGTAGTAGATCGCTCCGGCGGCAATGACTGCTGCGCCCGCAGGGCCGCCGATCAACGCCAATGCGCCTGCGGCCACGCGGGTTGCTCCTGCCATGGCCGTCGCGGCTGCCGCTTGCCGGGTAGTGGCCCCGGTGAGCAGGTTGATCGCGCCAGTGGTGGTGGCCACCACCGCCGTTTTCACCGCCAATGCGGCCTGGCTGGTGGCAATGGCACCCACGTAACGGCCCGCCAGCACCACGGCCACGGCGGTGGCGGCGAACTGGATGTTGTCGATGTTATCGACCAGCGGGTCGATGGCGGCGTTCATCAGGTCGGCGGCACCGATCAGGATGCCCGCGACGCCTTCCGACGCACCCATGGCCTGGTCCAGCTCGCCGACCAGGCGCGTGGCGGAGGTGCCGATGCGTACAAAACCATCTTCAATGGTGGCGGGCATTTCGCCAGCGCGTTCGCGGACGTCGTCCAGGGAGTTGATCAGGGCGCTGGCGATTACATCGCCGGTGATACGCCCCTCCGTGGCGAGGCCACGTAACTGGCTGACGGTGACGCCCAGTTGATTGGCCAATGCCTGGGCTACCTCACCGCCATTGGCCAGTACGGTCTCCAGCCCATCCGCTTGCAGCCTGCCGACGGCCATGGCTCGGGACAGGGCATTTTGTACTGACTCGGCCTGCTGGCCACGCGTGGCGGTTAGCACCAGCATGTGGTTGAGCGATTCGGTGTAATCCGCTGTGTCGGCGGCTGTTCGGCCCAGATCTCTCAGGGCTGAGACGTTGCTGGCGTAGGTGCGGGCGGTCTGCTCCAGCGGGGCATAGGAGGCATTGGCGATATCGGTGATGCGCTCCATCATGTCGCCCGCCGCGCTCATGTCGCCGATGGCCGCACCGACCACCGATTGCATGTCTGACCAGCCATCGGCCATGCCCGCGATTTGTCGTACTGAGAACGCGCCCAGGGCCAAGCCTACCGTTGTGCGCAGCAGGTTGAAGTGGCTGTTGGTGGTTTGTACCTGCTGGCTGGTTTGGCTAAGCGCCTGGGTGGCTTCACGCCCGCCCTGGGTGGCTTCGGTGCCAAAGGCGCGTGCTTCGCGCTGCGTAGTGCGTAGGTGGTCTGAGACCGTCACCGCGCTACGGCCCGGTGCCGTGAGCGCGGTATCGGCTTTGCGGCTTTCCCGCTCGGTAGTGGTGCCAAATTCCCGCACGTCGTTCTGGGCATCGCGGAGCGTGCCGGAGAGCTGACGGCCATCGCCAGTGAGGGTGACGCTAAGCGTTAGATTGTTTGCCACGGTGTGTCCTTCTAACGTTTAGTTGCGGGGTTGGTTCATGACGCTGAGCGCGCCGCGCTCGATGAGCTGCACTTGATCCAGCCGCTCAAGTTGTTGCTCTGGGGGAAGCTGGTAGAGGTTGATAACGCTGATCACCGCTTGCACATCCAGCCCAACAGCACCACCCATGCCAGCGAAGCGCCATTGGCGGCAACAGCGCTGAAATGTCTCGACGGCTTGCCAGTTCTCTGGCAACACTTCAAAGACATCTGGCTCTGCATCGAACGCCTCTGCCTCTTCGGCTAGCTCGCCGCCCAGGGTGATGCCCAAGGCGGCGAGGTCGTCCTTGACCAAGTTGGGCTTGCCGTTACTGGCTTCTGCCCAGTGCTTGCCTGCGTCGATCAGATTCGCGGACGGTTCTTTTTTGAGACGCTCTCGTGATAGGCGTTGACCAACGCGGTGCTGATCGCTGGATCGTTTTTGGCGGCTTGCAGCTTGTCGTCGCCTGCCAGCTCTTTCCCTTCATCGTCCGTTAGGCAAATGTCTTCGACGCCCACCAGCACGTGATCGAGCAGCAGCGTGTCAGCTGGTAAATCCCGCAGTTCGTTTTGTGGCATGGCTTTGAAGGTGGCTTTGAACTTGCCGCTGATCTCTTTACCGTGCTCGTCATACACGGTGAGTGAAACGGGGTATTTATAGGTGCGTTTTGTATTGACTGTGAACACGGGTATTACTCCTGGGGTTAATGGCGCTTTAAACGCTGGTTAAGTGCTGGTTTGATGCTTAAGGGACTTCTGGAATCGCGTTACCCACGACGATCACTACTTCGTCGTTGCCCTCGGTAGGCTCGGGCATATAGTTGATGCTCAGCATCTGGATACCGTCTTGATCGGCGTATGTCGGTGATTCGATGCCCACCTTTTGCATGCTGATCTCGATGCGTTCTTCAGGTGTTTTGCCATGCACGAGCTTCAGTGCGCCGGTGGCGGCGTTTTGCGACATCTCGAAGTAGTTCACCGTACCAACACCCGGATCTTCGATACTCAACTGACCCGAAGGTGAGCGACCGGTGATCTCAATATCGTTGGAGCCAACGATTTTTTTGTGGATGACCTGACCCGACATATCCAGCGAGAACTGGTTAAACGGTACGGTGGCCCCCATGAATTGAAGCGGCTCAGTGTTGAGCGAGTTAACAGCTAACGCCGCACGCCACTGGCTCAGAGTGACGTTAGGCAACTGTTCAGCTGTCACTGGGCTGATCAACGCACGTAAGGTGAAGCGGATCACCGGCATGTTTTCAGCGTTGACAGTGATTGCAGGTGTGCCCCGCGCACCGCGACCTTTGTGCAGGTTGCCATCAACGTTGCAGAAGAAAACGCCACTGTCTTCGTCTTCTGAGACGAGCGAATAGATGACGCGCTCGCCTACCTCAATCACTTCGCTCCAGCCACAAGCGCGCAGTAGCTTGCCCCAGGGCGGCGGAGTGCCTAGCTCGCCGCTGGTGTTTAATTCCACCTCCACGACCGCTTCCACATGCTTTTCGCCGGGGGCCTGCGGTGAGTTGCCGTAGTAAGGCCGCACAAAGTTGCGCTCGATATTGCTGCCCGATAACGGCGTGACGGTAATCTCGCGCATCAAGATGGCATCTGTTGCTGCTTCGGGCGTGGTGGTGCCATCGTTGTATTCGGATTCCAGAGCGAATCGCATCGCCCGGCGGTTCGTTTTTAGGCTCACGGTGAAGTCTCCTCAAGTGGCCAAAAGTATTCGGTGGTAAACACGTCAGCCCAAAACAGGGCGTGGCTTTCCAGCGCCAGCAGCTGGCCGCGATGCCATTTCACGGGGATGTCGCAACCGGCTGGCAGCCAGTTGATCAATGCGGTCAAGGCGGGCTGTCGTAGGCTGGCCAGCTCGTCGCTGCCTGATGACGCCACCGGGCCGAGCGGCGCGTTCATGCGTTTAATACCCGTGACCAGGAGCACTTCGGTTTTCACCCGGTGGCGGGCCTGGTTGCTCATTGCCCCGTGGCTCACCGTCTCGCGCCCGAGCACCAGCATCATGTTGGGCAGGCCCACCTTGTTCTTGGCCGCTTCAACATCGGCGGCCAGCTTCACGCTGGGCAGCCCTTCCAGGGCGTTTAAACGGTCGAGCCACGGGATGAGCGAGAGCATTACTTGGCCTCTTTGCCTGGTTCGTCAGCGGCGACTGGCTTGGCAGGCGGAGCGGCTAGCTCCACGACCAGCGCGGGGTCGTCGCTGATCGACTTGTAGGCGCTGCCTTTGTCGTCCAACGTCAGGTACTTCCATTCGTTGGTGAAAATCGTGCCGCTGTTGGTGCGCTTGGCCCCGGTGGCTTTGGTTTTCACGCGCACCTGTACGTCTTTGCGTGGAACCGGCTTCTCAGCGATTTTCTCTGCCGTTGCTTTGGTGGTCTGTTTGGCACTCATGGTGGCTCCTTATGTCCAGGGATGGACGGTATCCCGGCGCGCCAGGACGTTAGCGCGGCGGGTTAAAAACCGCCGCCGTTGAATACCTGGCGGCCTGGGTTCATTTGCACGCCGCCTGCACTGCTACTCCCTTGGCCGGTCGAGATGCCCAGCTTCACTTCGCCGCGTGATACGGAGCGCATAAACTTCACGGCGTCGTCGTAGCGCTTCTGGACCTGCTCGGTCGCGTGATCGTCGTAGAGACGGTAACGGGCGATGTCGCAGGCGTAGGCGGTGACGATGCGCGGTATGGGCGAGAGCGGTACGGGGTAGCCCGCCGCACTGACGTAGCCGTCGATCTCGCCGCTGGCGTCGTCGCAGGCGCGATCGACGGCTGCGTTATCGATCTTACCGCTGGCGTCATGGGCGATGGCTTGTAGCTCGCCTTCGCCGAACCGGGCGATGAGATCCGCTTTCGTGCAGTACGGCATGGGTTAGTGCTCCGTTATGCCGCTGCGCTGGGCAGCCAGGGGTTCATGATGAGCTGTGAGGTATTGGCCCATTCGTTGGTCGCGCCTGCTTCATTCATGGCGTTGGTGAGCACACGCCGTGCGGGGCCTTCCATGTTGCTCGGCACCATGGTGTGGCTATGGCGCAGGGCCAGCGGCCGCTCATGGTCGCCTTTCAATTCCTGAAGTTTTTTGCGAGCCAGCTCATAGTTCTCTGCGTTGAACGGCTGATTGGAGCGCACCACCAGTTGCCACAGGCCTGCACCGGCATTCACTCGGGCGTCCACGCCCATGAGGAAGTTGTCGGTCATGAAGACTTGGGTGTCGTTCAAATTGGTCAGGGCGCGGAAGTCATAATCACGGCGCTTCTGAAACACCATCGGCTTGATGGCGCGGGTTAAGTCCATGACGTACCAAGCCGCGCCATTACCGCCCATATCATTGGAAACGCCGATCAGCTTGTTTTTGGCATCCAGCACCGGATGGTCATTGGCAAACAGGCGCTTGCCGTCGTAGCAGATTGGGTTGGCGGCTAGTACCTCAACGGCGATTTCGTTGGGGTGCTGACGGCTGGAGCGACCAAACTCTTCGTACACCGGTGCATACAGGCCGTAGGTGTCGTCTTCGATGCTGTCGCGAGGCACGCCAGCCGTCAGCTCGAACTTGCGGTTCCTGATCGAGAAGTCCGCGCCTTCCAGGCCGTGGATGACTCGATCACCCAGCCACTCACGCATACGCGGCAAGGCTTTGAGCCATGGGTACACTTCCACAGCGGTGGTGCTGTTCACGACGGTGCAGAACTGTTCGTAAACGCTGCCCGCGTCGCCGACAGAGTTAAAGCCTTGCTGGAAGTTGGCCCGGTAGGCCTTGAACAGGGCGTTCAGGTTGGCGTTATTCAAATCCATGGTTGCTATCCTCTTGGGCCAAACGGGCCGTTAATAGGGCGTTACAGGTAGACGCCGGAGGTGGGGTCAATCAGCACCCACACGCCGAAGTCGTCTACGCCGTCGATGATTCCGGCAAGGGAGCGGGTCGCCTCGCCATCGGTTTTGGCCACTGTGTGGTCGTCCACCAGGTAGCAGGGCTTGCCAACATCAGCAGCGGTGATTTCGTCTGCCGCAGCGGAGTTGTCGAAGGCAAAGCAGCCGATCTTTACATCGACGTGCTGGTCCCCCGCATCGCCAGTTGTGTTGTCCTGGTAGTGCGTGGCCACGCCAACGGCCACCAGGCCGGTTGCGGTTGTGCCCGCCGCCACAAAGCCGCTGGCGGCCAGGGCGACGATGCCACCGGCAAACACCACCGCACTGGCTGCCAGGGGGTAGCTACGGCTGGTGTTATGGCGGTACGGCGTATTGCGGTTTTTGCTAAGAGCCACGGTGATATCCTCTTGCGGAGTTAGGGTGTGCCGTCGTTATGCGGGGTTCGCTTCGCGGTATTGCTCAGGTGTCAGGCCAGCCGCCTTGCACACCGCCAGCTCTGCATCGGTCAGCGCCCCGTCGTTGGATTGGGTTTCCTCCGGCTGTTTGCCTTGTGTCTGGGTCGCCTTCAGCGCCGCGATGCTGGGTGCGCCTTCAAGATGGGCCTTGCAGGCGGCGAGGCCTTTTTTGCGCAGCCAGTCGGCGGTGGCTTTGCCAGGAATGCGGCCATCGACAAGGCCTTCGGTGATGAGCGCTTCCAGTTCAGCGGTGTTGCTGTTGGCTTTCAGGGCCGCAAGCTGCTGAGTGGTTTCTTGGTACACGGCCACGGGCACGAACTGCGCCATGTCTACCGGTGCGGCTGCACTGGAGGCCTTGAGCGCCGCCACGGCTTCTTCAGGCTTCGCGGCAGCAGTGGCACCCAGTGCCGAGCGGAACGCTTCGGCATCGGCCTGGGCGGCTTTCAGCGCGGCGATGGCGGTGTCGATCTGTTCGTCGGTCGCATCATTGGCCAGACCGAGCTTGGCAATCAGTTTTTCGCGGTCCACGGTGTTCTCCTTTGGAGGTGTCGCTTCAGAGGCACCGCGCCCGGCTCGGGCGGCGGCGAGTTCGGTGATGGCGGTGTCGATCGCCGGGGTGTTGGTCAGGGCAACGTGCAGCAGGTCCAGCACGGCGCCGGTCTCGGCGTCGTAGGGGAAGACGGGGGATAGATAGCGGTAGCTGTCGGCGTCGATCGCCGCTTTCGCGGCAGCGGTCCACGTCACTTGACCGTACAGGCCATCGTTGCGCCATTCCAGCGAGCGCGGGTCAATCCAGCCCGCCGCCGGTGCCGGTAAGCCGTTGCGTTCGGCCATGAGCGTTTGATGCTCGTAGTCGATGGGGATGTCGGTAGAGCGGGCGGCCGCCAGGGCGATGATGGCCTGGGCACCGGCGGCATCGAGTTGCCACGGCCCACTACCACTCATGGCACCACGGGGCGCATTGAATTGGCCTGACGGGATGAGGCGCGTTTTTTCGTCGGCTTGCGTAACACGCAGCGCCAAGGCCGCAATGGGAGCGGTGTTGCTGGCGGCGCAAGCGGCGATGGGATGAGGTGCTGCGGTACGTGTTTTCATGCCCCCATGATCGGGGGCGGGGGAGGCTAGCGGGATTTAGCGTGGGTTAAAGGAATTTGCTGCTTTTTCCTAAAGTGGGGTAGAGAAAATTTTGCGTTGCTGGTACTAAGTAGGCTGAACTAAATACATATAGAACGGGGGGAGCATGCCAGATAGGGAAGCCAACATACTCATACTCTGCAAAACGTATCCAAGCCCCAGCGCAAGATACAGAGAAACCTCATGTGTAGCAGGGATGAATGAGGATGGAACCTTGATCCGCCTTTTCCCGGTTCCGTTCCGGTTAATTAGTGGAGATCAGCAGTTCTCCAAGTGGCAGTGGATATCGGCAAAAATTGAAAAAAGCCGTGATGATCACAGGCCAGAAAGTCACAAGCTTAAAGTTGGCTCCATACAGCTAGGTAATAAGGTCCCATCAGAGGGTAATTGGGGTAACAGAAGGCACTACCTAAATCAACTGCCTGTGTTTGACTCACCTGTTGACTTGCAAAAATCACATGAAGATAAAGGCACTTCTCTAGGGCTGGTTCGCGTACATAAAATAAATGACCTGTCACTCAATGAGCATAAGAACAAGGACTGGACCGACGAGGAAAGAGCAAAGCTGGTGAGCGTGCAGCTGTCTCTCCTCGATGGTGAGCAAGATGAAATAGAGATACTAGAGAAAATTCCAGTAGATTTTCATTACCATTATGAGTGTCTCACTCCTTCAGGTCCCGTCCCTTTCAAGCATAAGATTGTTGATTGGGAGATTGGTGCGCTGTACCGAAATCTAGTCAAAAGTCACGGCCCCAATGATTGGAAAGGGCCGTTTCAGCATAAGTTGCTGGAGGATTTACCAAGTAAGGATCTGATGTTTCTTATGGGAAATATGCACCGGTTTCCTGACCAATGGCTGATTATTAGCTTGATATACCCACCTAGACAGCCGCAGCAATCTCTTTTTTGATTGCTAAATGCTTCACTTGTAACTCTGGCTTGATCTGTTTGCTTGCTTCGGCGACAAACCTGCGGTGGCAGTACATGACGTCTGCTTCAAAGCAAATGAGGCAGGCGTTAATTTCGGAGGCCTCGCTGGCCACATCACGCACAGTCTCGGTTTGAGTCGCAATATAGGCACGAAAGTGCTTGGTATAGTTAGCCCAGTCTCCATCTTTTTTGTATTGGTCACGGATGGATTTTGGGCAACCCAAAGCCTTCACATGCTCGTACTCAATCCCAGATGCCCTGAGCTGCTCAGCGAAAGAGGTTTTGGAAAACCCTTTCTTGCGCGATACCGGCAGTTGACGCACGTCAACGACCTTCTCGACGCCAGCATGCCGAAGGCCTGCCAGAAAGCTATCTATGTCCAATCCTTCGTATCCTGCTGTAAATAACGCCATCGTGCTACCTCAAAATCAGTGCAATATATTGCATTATCTTCCATGCTCAGACCCTCTACGTCCAATGAAACCCTTTCACACTGGGCATAATCAAAATCTAACGCGGGTCTAACGCCCCTTGCGCAGAAAATCTGGGCCAGCGTAGCGGGGTAGCGCCTTGCGGCGCTGACAGGGCGTTTCTGGCGGTTCGGGGTCAGAGGCTGAAATGGTCGGCGAGGATGCCCAACACCTCGTCTTCGTCGTCATCGTTGAGGCCGATAAATTCACGGCTGGGGATGTCGCCCCATAAGTGGGGGAAGTCAGCTTTTGCGCCACCGTAGTTCTGCATCGCGGCGTAGACCATTAGGCTGCCCCATTCGACGCCTTCGCTGCTGGCGCTGTAGCTGAACTGCTTGGCGAGCTGCTTGCTTTCGCCTTCGAGTACACGGTCATGGCCTTTGCGCTTTTCAGTAGAAGGGGCGTTCGGTGCCCAGGGCGTGCCGTCCGGCGCTTCTTTATCGCGGAAGCGTTGCTGGGTGCGGTTGATCATCTCTTCACCGATGCTCTTCATCGGCGCGGTGAGGTCGTCGCCTTTGCTGATCAGGTCGGTGATGGCGCGTTCGATGGCGTCGGTGTTGGCGTTGATGGTGATCATGGTTCTCTCCTATACTGTTAGTGCCTGTCCTCGGTATGGCTACCGACCCCTTCGCTCATCGAACGAGCGTTGATGAGGGCTAGCATGGGTGCCTCCCATGCGGCAGGCGTCACCTCTGTGTTACCCCCTTTCTTATCTCAAGCGTTCTGCATCCGGCGGCGGTTGATCCGTGCGGCTCTTGAACAGCGTCAGGAAATAACTCTTCTTACCATCCTGCGTGCGCTTGAGTGCGGCGCGATAGGTCACGCCTTCGATTACCAGATAGATCAAGCGACCCGGTTGGTCGGGTAGTTGGTACACCTGGCCATCGTCCAGGAGCTGCTGTACGCGGCGATAGTCCTCCAGGCCGATCTCGGGGTGGCGTTCGCGGTGGGTGCGCAAGCTCTGCTGTGAGAGCAGCACTACGGGCGACTCGGCGCCCAATACTTGACGTTCCAGTGGCGGCACTACCGCCACTGGATATTCCCCCTGGATCTCGCCATTGAAGAAGCGACTGAACAGCGGTGCCTGCACCAGGTCGGCCACGTTCTGCCTGGCAATGGTGGCTTCTACACTATCCAGCCGGTTCAGGCGGGCCGCGATCGCACGCTCGGTAGCGGTTTGCCCTGGGGCGTAGTCCCACCCTGGTTGGATGCCATTAGGCACTGTGACGACTTCGCCGGTGGTGTTATCGACACGCTCATAGGTGCCGTCGTTAGGCGCGGTGTCTGGTCCTTCTTTACCTAGGCGGCGCAGGCCGCGTTCGTTCAGGGTTTCCACACCGCAGTTGCAGCCAAAGCCGTTGGGTGGGTAGTGCGCTTGCCACCAGGGGTCATCGGCCCTTAGCACCAAGTTATTCCAGCGCTGGTGCTGCTGCCGAGGGTTCTCAATCGTGTTGTGGATGTAGCGCCAGTAGGGGCGCAGGCGCACGACGTCGGGGTCGGTCATCTGCTGCCAGCGGCCAGCAGCATAGGATGTATCGAGGTTGGTCTTATAGATAAGCCGGGTACGCCAGGCGCGGCCTGCTTTGCTGCCTTCGCCTGTCCAGCCGGTCCACCCGCGTTTAGCAACGATCTCCTCAAACTGCTTTCGGAACTCGCCTAGGCTTTGGCCGTTGCTGATGGCATCGTTCACCGCGCTGCGCAGATCCGCCAGTAGGTCGGCCTTTGTGGCACCGGCCACCACAAAGGCCGCGTCGTTTTGGTCGCGTGTGATCTGGCCGCTACGGGTCGTGGGTAAGTTCAACTTGTTACGGAAGAACGTGACCTGCTCCGGGAACGGGCGGTTGAACTGCGCGCTAATCGGCATCGCCGGTTTCCTCATCGACCACGGCACGGCCTGCCAGGTTGGCCGCTTCAAACGCGGTGGCCATCACGTTGGCCAACTCGGTTTCATCCAGGTCATCAAAGGCCGTGGCGATCAGCTCTTGCAGTTGCTCGAAGCTCTCTGCTTGTTCAACGAGCTGCTGCACCTGGTTGACCCAGCCATCAACGATTGGCTGCGCCTGGTCGTCGAGCTGGTCGAGGGTGGCATCGCGGTAGTAGCTGGGCTGGCCCGGTTGCGTGGGTGCCTGGCGCAGTGCTGCCAGCGGTGGTTTAGATGCTGGCAGGCGTAGGGCCCCAAACGGGTTTTGTGCCGCCTTTGGCATCAGCACCTCTTCGTCTTTGGCTGCTTTCGGGATGCCGCTTTTCTCATGGAACCACCACATGGGCACTTTTACGCCCATGTCCACAATGGTCGGCAGGCTCTTTGAGAGGCGTTCGAGGTCTTCGGTTTCGCCGGTGTCCAGATAGAACCGAGGAGCACGCTGGGGCTTATCAATGCCGTAGTTGAGCGCGGCCATGGGCCACAGGATTGCATTACGGATGCTGCCTGCGTACTGGCGAGCATCTGAGCGGATCAGGCTCATCTGTGCGCGTTCGTGCACATTGCCGAGTGCGTTGGTGTTCGTGCCCTCACCGGTACCGCTGGTGAGTGTGCCGCCCAGGATGGCCTTGGCTTTGGCGCGTTCGCACCAGTTCATCATTGCGGTGTAGAGGTCGGCAGACGCTCCCTTGCCTGCGGCTTCCATGAACTCGATGCCCATGCCTTCGGGGATGATGCCTGCCGCGTTCTGACCCAGCGTGACCACGGCACGCAAGAGGGTCGCTTTCTCTCGCTCAGTGGCGTTGCGTGGGTACTTACCGATGCGGGCAGGTAGGCCGTAGATTTCCAGCAGTTGGGCGAGATCCCCCAGGGCGTAGTTCTGGAACAGATAGGGCCATGCCAGCATGCGGTGCAGGCCCATGCGGGCGACATAGCCGCTCTTGGCGCGGTGACGGTGTTGCACCCAGCCCAGCGGCCATAGCTCGGCACCGGTGGCGCTGTTGTCCCGTAGGGTGATGCAGTTCTGGTCATCCGGGTGGAGCCTGAACCAGCTATGGGGGCGCAGCGTGGGCTGCTCGATGTAGCGCAGTGCGCCGTCGCGCTGCCACGAAAGCTCAAGGTTGGCCCAGCCGTGGCCGATGCCGGTACCGAGATCCAGAATGAGATCCTCGACTTCAAACCCTGAGAACACTTCAGCCGCGTGCTCGGCGGCTTTCTTTTCCTGGGCGTTGGCACCGTCCGGCGGCACGATCTGCCACTCCAGCTCAGCAGCGAGCTGCCGACGCTTGCCCAGATCCGCGCCGATCTGCGGGTCTTTCTCCTCCATGTCGTCGAACAGCTCGCTTTGCGCCTTGAGGTCGCCTTGCTCAGCCGCTTCAAGGATCTGGTACAGGCGCGCAGGCGTGAGGCCTTTAGTGGGGTGCTCGGCAAATTCGCGCTTGAGCTGGCCAATGCGGGCGTCGTTGGTTTGCTGCTCTTTTAGTGCGGGCGCGTTGGCTTTGACCAGGTTGCGCCGATACTTCGCGGTGGGGCTTACCATGCGCCGCCTCCTATTCCAAAGCCGCTGGGTTCAATGTCGTCGCTGTCGTCGTCCTGGCGGGCGCCAGGCAGGGGCGCGGGGGTGAATTCAATGGGTACCACATCCATCAGGCTGGCGTAGTGCGCGAGTGCTAAGGCGATAGCGGCATCGCCGTGGCGGTCTTTGCTGTCGCCGGTTTTGGCGTCGGGCAGCTTAGGCACGCCCTTGATCACTTGCAGGGCGCGCAGGTCGTCGACCACTTGGCTGTCGCGGGGCAGCGTGATGAGCTCGTCTTCAAACGCGGCTTTGAACGGGGGCATATTGTTGAGGTACCAGCTTTGGGAAAGCATGATCACTTCTACAATGCTGCCGTAACGCTCGGCGGCTTGCTCTGCCAGGTACTGACCATTACCGCGACCGTCCAGCGCGCCGCCTTGCAGTCGCGGCAGGCGGTCCACGATGAAGAACAGCACTTGCTCTTGCTGCTTGAACGGCACGTTGCGCAGTTCAACCAGGAATGGCACCTGGCGCACGAGCTGCTGAGTGATGGCCATGGGGGCAATCACGGTTAAGTCGCCGCTGCGGCCAAAGTCTTCACCAAAGCAGTGGGCTAGCTTGGGGTCGAGCTTATCCAACAGCGGCAGCAGGTGCTCTTGGCACCAGGCGTCTATTTCCAGTGCGCGGTAGTGCTCCGGTACCGCGTTGAACTCGGCACTGCCTTCAAAGCGAATTACCGGCGCATCGACCATGCGCGATTCGATCATGGCGCGGGACAGGTAAGCGCCGCCGCCTGCCTTGGGTACGCAGTAGTATTCCTCCAGGGCGTCTTCCCGCGTGGCGGTGTCCTTGAGCAGGTTGGCCTTCCACTCGTCTTCGGCTTTCTGGCTCCAAGGCTTGCCGCGCACTTGGCAAATGCGCTTATAGAGACCTTGCTCGCAGGCGTTATCCAGGGTGATGCGGTGAACGCTGTAGCGCTTCTTGCCTGCACGGCTGTCCTGGATCAACTCATTGAACAGGTTCTCGACGCCGTTGTGGGTGCTGATCAGACGCACCTTTGCGCCCCACATGGTGAGGGCTAGCGCGGCCTTGAGCACTTCGGCCAGCTGGTCGTGGAAGGCGGCTTCGTCAATCGTGACGTTACCCTGGCGGCCACGCATGTTGCTGGGGCGGGAGCTGAGCGCTTGGATCTTGTAGCCACTGGAGAAGTGGATATTGAAGGTGAGGATGTCTTTATCCTCATCCTGGTACAGCTCTTCCTGGATGTGCGAGGCAGCGCGATTGAACGCTTTGGCCCACATGGCGCAGGCATCGATAAACTCGATGGCCATGTCTTTGTTGCTGCCCACATAGAAGTGGTTGGTGCCCCCCGCAGCTTTGGCACTGCTAGCCGACAGCACAGCATCGGCGGCTTCGCCCCAGGTCAAGCCGGTACGGCGGCTCTTCTCGGCAATCTTGAGGTCGGAGTCGTCTTCGATCCACGCCTTTTGGTAGGGCAGCAGGACGGATTGAGGCAGTGCGCTCATTTGTTCAAGAGCCCCCGAATGAAGGCTGCGATGACAATGGCCCAGCCGAGGCTATCGGCAGCATCGACTATGGCCTGTGCAATGGTGAGTTCGTCCATTAGGCAATCCCCAGTATGTCGCGCTTGATGGCGTCGATGGCTTCGCGGCTCATGCCCTGGCTGGCCATACTGGTCTCGGCCTTGGCGGCAGCTTCTTTGGCCACTTCCACGCGCAGCTCTTTCGCCCATTTCTTCTGGCTGAGTGATACGCGCCCAATATCGGCCAGCGCTTTGGTCACGCTGCCGAGCTGCTTGGCGGCTTTGGCGGGGTCTTCTTCGGCTTTGCGCATGGCGATAGAGATACGCAGCAGCTGGTCTTGCACGATGCGGGCGGTGGCGTCGATCAGGTGGCCGCTTTCGTCTTCGCCATCGCTGGCCATGGCGCGGGCAAGCTCGGTGGTTTTACGCACGTCGCCCATGGCTTCTTCGAACTCCTCCTGGAGATCCTGGCCATAGCGGTGAACGCTGGACTTGGAAACGTTATAACCGCGCTCGCTGAGCCACCCGGCTAACGCTTCGTAGCCCTGAAAGCCACTGCTGACGAGCTTCTCGTTGAGTTCTTCGCGCACCTCTTGGGGAAGGTCGAACACCTTGTTACGGGGCGGCATGGGTTACGCTCCCGGTCGCGGTTTGGCGACGCCGGGTACATTGGCGAGGCCTTCGGCACAGTCGGCACCGCGAGAGGTGAGGGTCACGATCCAGCCAGCGCGGGGCTGCTGGGCAATTACCAGGCCTTGTTCTTCCAGCCAGGCAATATCGCCATGTAGCTTGTCGCGGCTGATGTGGTGGGCGTAGGCACCTTTCAGCTCATCGTTCAGGCTGTATTCGTTGGTCGTGAACTGGCTGCGGCGCGACAGAATCCGCAGGATGCCTAGGCGGCGGCCTTCGGTTTCGAAGTCTTGAAAGCTCTGGTTCATGAGTGACCCCCTCGCGGCTGGTTCATCAGATAGTCATTCATGCGGTTGACCTGCACCGATGTCGCTTTCTGGCTGGCGTTAATTTCAGCTAATAGCACGTTGGTACGCGCCATTTGCTCTTGCAGCTTGTTCAGGTCTTCGTGATTCGGCAGGCGTTCCATCTTGTGCTCCAGGTTCACCACCTTTTTCTCCACGCCATCAATACGCGTATGGGTTTCCTTGATGGCGCTCTGGCTGGCGCGGTGCTTATTGAGCCAGTACACGTACGCGGCCATGACGCCCATAAAGAGGGCTTGCAGCACATCGAATAGCAGCTTGGCGGCTGCCCAGTTTATGAACTCCATGATGTTCCCTTATTGGTTGGTTAGCGGCCAACGCGCTTTACAACGGCATCCATAAAGCCGCTCGGCTGCTGGCCTGCGGCCACTTGTTTGTCGCGGCTTCGGCAGGTGGCGTTAACTCCCAGCATGGCTAAGGCAATGCCCCACATAGGTGTCAGTGCGGTCACCGCTTGTGCCACGACCCCCGCTTGCTCAGGCGTGGCCACAATCGACCAGGCAATGGCCACGCACTGGATGACCCAGGCAAGCGCAGTGAGATAGCCAAAGGTAGGCCGCCAACGGCGTACATAGGCGTCGTTGCTCGCCGCTTCGGCCCGCATGGTTTTGTTTACCTCGCCAAGGCGCACGCTTTCGGCTTCTAGCACCATGCGGGTGAGGGTTTGCTGGTGGTCGTTTTCGAGTTGCTGGAGCTTGATGGCGGCGTCTGGGTCGCCGAGCGCCTGGGCGACGGCGTCGGGGGTGGCGTTTACGCCTAAGGCTTTTGCAGCAAGGGTGCCCACCGCAGCCCCAGCAGGGCCGCCGAGGGCGCTGCCGATCAGCGGTGCCATACCGCCCACGGTGGTGGCTAGTTCTCGCCATTGCATGGTTCACTCGCCCCAGCGGGCAGGGCCGCTTGTGCGTGTGTCTACGTGGGTGAAGGTGTTGTAGCGGCCCACGCTGGCCGTGGGGTGCTGGGTTTCCACGTAGGTGGCTACCACGGCGGGGTCGATGCCTTGCACGCGGATATCGGCGGCGCGGCCAAACACATGCTGGCTGGCGGCGGCACCGCCTACCCGGCGGTTGTAGGCTGCACAACGGCACCCACTGTTGATGATGACGGGGGCATTGAAGTGAAGACGAATGTCTTGCAGCAGTGTCAGGGTTTCAAGGTCTACCGTATCGAACCCGCAGCCGCATTTGCAGGCGAATTCACGGCGTCGGAAATGGGTAGAGATGTCGTCACGGGGCATGGCGAGAGAGCCTCATTGCAGGTGAGCGGAGCACAGAGCAGTGAGGTTCAGGATAGGGTGGCGGGGTGAGGCGTCGGGATTAGCGGGAATTAAAGAAAACAACCCGCCGAGGCGGGTTTGTTGGGAGGGCGATTATGCTGCTACTACATCATCTCGGTAATGTAGTGGATGTTGGTCGTGAGGCGTTCTTCGTAGTACTCATGGCCGCCAATGCTTGGGGTACTGGCACCATCAAAGGCACCAACACCTTCGCTTTCCATCCTAGCTTGGAATGCTTCAGTAATGCCTTGGTATCGGTCAAGGTATTCAAAAAACTGTTCGCAGCGCTCACCCACACCACGCACCGTGATCTCGGCTTTGCAGCGTTGAGAGTGAGTGAAGGCTGCTTGTGTTGCTGCTGAATACTCACTGAACGTCACTGGCTTATCTTGTGCTGTTGCTAGCGTTGCCACTAACGCCAGTGCGACTCCTGCAAGTGCTTTCATGGTGTTTCCCTCGCTTAAAACAGCCCAGGCTGAATGCGGTTTCTGTGCAGTGCCCGCTGCTCGGCCAGGATCTTGTAGATCTGGATCACGTTCTTATCGTAGCGCCGTGCCAGCTCGGCGTGGTTGCTGCCGTTAAACTCGCACCATATTTGGTGGTCGCGCAGCGCTCGGTCGAGCTGGTCGCCTTTGGCTAAATAGAATACCTGCCCGCCGTGGTAATACGCCAGAATTCTTAGGGTGGAAAACGCCAGGCGTTGAGCGATGCGCGGGGCCAGACCTATCTCGACGTATTCCGCCTCGATCACTTGCAGCATGTCGACCAGCGACTGAGGCCAGTGGCGGGCCAGCTCCGGGTCCGGCAGGCGCTCCAGGGCATCTTTGGGGATCTCATCGAACCCAAAATCGAGGTTATCGTCATTTGAGGTCATTGGGGTACCGTCCTTGCCGCTTGGCATCGATGATGAGCCCGGTCATCAGGCGGTGCAGCTGGTCATCGTCCAACCAGTCCACGCGCTCAACGTCGAACATCCGCTTGGCCATGCTGTCGGCGTAGGCCCATGGGCGTTTTGCATGGGTGAGCATGGCTTCGATCTTGCTCATCACGTTCTGGCGTGAGCGCGGCGGACGCGGCGCGTTCCGGCCCGCTTTTTTGGCGGGTTTAGGTTCAAAACCGAGGCGGCGAAACTCGTGCATCACGCCGCCAACGGTGCGGTTGGTGAGTTCTTTGGCACTGCTCACGCCCGCCGTGCGGGCGAGGATAGCGCGATAGTCTTCATCGGTCAGGCCCAGCTGGGCCTTGGCGATGTGGATTTGGGCCAGCTTGCCTTTGCTGATCATGACGCTACCTCACCGATCTGGGCGTGGCGGCTACCGTTCACGCCTTGGTGGAAGCTGACTTTCTTGCCGTCCTGATAGCCCTGGTGAATGGCACTGTGGTCATGGCTGCGCATTCCCTTGGTGTTATCGCGAGCCTGAACAGTCTCCAATGGCTCTTCCCACCGTTTCGTCTTGTAGGCTTCAATGGTGTTTTCTTCGGCCTCGCTGCGCTTGTGTGGCACCACTTGGCGGGAAACCTCATCAACCCATGCGCTTGCGTATAGGTCGCCTCGGCGCACTTTTGTGGCTCGCTTTAGGCGCTTATTGAGGGTGGCCAAGAAGGCTGCTCGGTCGCGCTTGAGCTGTCGACCTAGCACCTCAAAGGCGTATCCAGCCACCTCGGCAGCTCCACCCACGCCATAAAACTCGACGCGCCCCGTCCAGCGCTCACCATCAAACAGCGGGCAGTAAACGACCTCAGCACCAAACGCCCCGGCGACCATGTTGGCCAGTAAGGCAACATGGTTGGGGGGCGTCTTTCCTGCGCCTGCTTTGGTGGTATGGCTCTCAACGTCACTGATCGCCACATCGTCGGTAGTAACGCCGTGAATGGCCATTAGCTTTTTCGCTTGGCGCAATGCGGCGGCGGCTTCATTGGCATTGCTCGACTTTGCTAGCCGCAAGCACTTCTTGATTTTGTCTAACGCTTTGCTGTCCATTTCTCTCCCCTTGGCTGCTCATCAGTGCCGGGCTACCACGCCCAGCAGACGCCCCGCCATTGGCAGGACGTTTCGCTTAGTGGAGGGTTGTTTGGGTGGCCGCGTGGGCGTCTTGCAGCTCCAGCGCTTTGGCGATGGCCAGCATTCCCAGCAGGGCTAAATCGCCGGCTTTTTTCATCTGTGGCGTCTCGGGTTTATCGCCATTGAATCCGGCGTATACCGTGAAACCGCCACTGCCATTAGGCTCAATCGTGATCATGGCTTGGGTGCTGGTTTTGGTTGGCTCGCTCATTGGGCACCTTCCTGCATGGCCTTGATGGATTCGGTGAGGGCGTTGGGCTGGCTGGCAGGCCGCACGCTGTTGGCGTTGACGTGGATCAACCGCCCATTACTGGCGCGGATGAACGCTACGTCGCCCTTGATGCTGACCAGCATTCCTTTACGCGCTGAGATGCTGATGCTGTTGCCCCGGCGCACCGTGCGGGTGTAGCTCACGCGGTCGCCGTGTTTGAGTGCGTGGTTCATGCGGCACCTCGGTTGGCGCGGTGGGTGATGTGGTAGCGGTACTGGATGCCCGCCATCGGGTCGGAGTCGCGCAGGTAGTCGCTCACCACGTTCACTTTTGGGCCGTACACCTGGCGCGCTACCGTCAGCGCTGCATCACGGTGAGTGGCTGCCGTGGCACGCTTGCCGCGCAGGGTCGCGACAAAGCCGCCGATGGCGGGGCTAACGCGGATGGAGGAGGCATTCAAAACGTTGCTCATGGGGTCACCTCGTCGGTCATGTTCTCAGCGGCCCAGCGCCATGCTGAGTGCTTCCACTTACGCGGTGGCGGGTTCTGCTTGAGCCACTGCTTGGCTTGCGCGGCACTGATGCCGCGCTCCTGGAGTTGGTAGAAGTAGGTGCATTTGCTGGGCATGGTTAAACCCCCGCGATATCTAGGCTGATGGGCTGGTATTGGTCGGTGCTACCGACGCGCTCATAGATGCGGATGTAGCTCTTGGAGCCTGTTACCTGCACGGCGTCACTGATGGCGTCCATGGCTTTCAGCCAGCGCTTGTCCTGAATGTTCAGGCGACGCAGGCCTAGCACTTGGCCGGTGCGGATGTTGCCTGCTGTGTCGACGCGGAAGGCGTCTTGCACGATGGTGGCCACCTCGGGGCGGGCGTCTGTCGTCCAGTCGCGCAGGCAGTCTTCAATCAAGCCCTTGGCAGCCTGTAAGCGCTCATCAAAGGTGATGGTCTCGGAGATGGCGCGCAGTACCTTGTAGCGACCACAGAAGGAAACGAGCTGCACGTTGCCTTTCTTGCCGCCGATCTGAACGTCGTACTCCTGGGCGGACGTTTCGATGAGCGCGGCGATCTCGCTAAACACATCGGCTTTGAAGTCGCGTAGCTGGTCGCGCAGCTCGGTGGCGCGGTCGACGATGGAGAGCACCAGTTCATCGCGGATCTGATCGATCTCTTTGATCTGGGCTTCGGGAATCAGGCGGCCCTTGGCGTCCATGCGGAAGCCTTCGGGTACTTGTTGAGTCTCAGGGGTGGCGATGCTCATGATCAGGCTCCTTTACGGGCAAAGTTGGCGCTGCGGTTACGGGGGTTGTGGCGGTGGTGGTGCATCGGCTCGACATAGGCACCGTTGCGTTGGCGTATGGCTTTGTTGTTGCCGATACCCAGCAGGAACTCCTCCCACACGGCGTATTCACCGGGCAGCTCGAACGGCTTTTCTTTGGGGGCTTCTGGCACCGCTGCTTGCTCGGCTAAGCCGGTGTCCCAGCGCTGCCAGATGCGCAGCACGGCCATTTGCTGCTTGGGCAGCAACGGCTCTGGCTCTAATGCCAGGCGCTCAAACTGCGTGGGGTTAATCAGGTACTGCGCGAGATCTACCCCATGGCGGGCGATGCGCAGGGCAATGAAGCGGTCGGCGTAATGCTCGATGTGGGCATCGCTGTACGTTCTCATGGCTGTTCTCCCTGGCTGGCTGCCCCTTTCAGTAGGTCGCTCAGGCGCTTTGGGGCGTTGGCTCTTTCAGCGGCTTTGTCGTGTTGTGGCGGGCGCTGGTGGGTAACGTGCGCTTTGCGTTGGGCTAACCGCTCATGCTCGGCAAGTACGTCATCGGTGGTGCGCTCGCGCAGGGGCGCAACGGCAGCGCGGTTTGCAGGCTGTTTGGCACCGCTACGAACTTGCTCCTCACGCTGTTTTTCCACCTCGGCGGCGTGGCGGTCGGCGCAGTTGGCCACCACTTCATAGAGGTAGCCGTGGCCGGTGAGCGGCAGGTTGCTGGGCGGGCGTTCAAGCAACTGGTCAAGCGCAGTCATCCACACCTTTAGCGGTGCTTCACGGGTAATGCCTTTACGCTCGATCACGCCGCTGGTGATGACGTCCTTCAGCTCGCCCAGCAGGCGGGCGCTTTTGGCGCTGGCCAATGCCCGTGATTTGGGCCGGAACAGGCCGAGGTAGCGCACGATGCGGCTGCTCAGTAATGCGGGCATTTCCAGCGCGGCGGCCAGCGCCTGGTTGTGTTCGCCTTGGGTGACGAACGCGGCCATGTCGCCGCTCATGCCGCATTCGGGGCAGGTGGCTTTGAGGGTCATTGGTCTTCTCCCTGCTGGCGGTCGGGGTTGTTCGGGCAGGTTTGGCAGCTGCGCCATAGGCGCATGGCCATGGGGTTGTGGGTGGGCGCTGGGCGCGAGCGGTACTCGCGGCACTGTTCCACGCTGATGGTGCGTTCCTGCGCGGGGCAGTTCAGGCCATCCAGCGCCTGTAGCACCTTCTTTTCGATGCTGCTGGTGGAGGGGCTGGGGTAGCGGTTGGCCAGTGCCAGGGATACCGCGCTGCGCGAGACGCCGATGCGATCACCGGCCATCTTGCGATTGGTGGCGCGCACTTCGTTGGCGAGCAGGGTGATCCAGCGGGGCGGCGCTTCGCCCCAGTTCGAGATATCCACGGCGCGGGTGCGGCGAATCATGGCTCGCCCCCTTCGGTTTTGGTGACGCGGCGGTACACCACGGCGCCAGTGTTGGGGTCGTAGAGTTCTTTGGTGCGCCGAATCATGGGGGCCATGGGGCCTGTCCAGTGGCTGGGCACCAGGCGGTAGCGCCCTGGCACGCCGGGGGAGGGTTCCACCACGGTTTGCAGGTATCCGGCCCGAGAGAGCATCTTGATGTACTCATCAGCGGTGGCTTTGGCGACCGGCACCTGTGGGGTGCTGGCGGCATCGGCCAGTTGCTGGCCAGTAAATACACCGATGATTTTGAGCGTGCGCCAGAGCTGCTCGCGCCCTGGGGGAGGCGGCAGGGTGCCATTACGGCGCACGCGCGGCGCTTCAACGCCCACATCGCGCTCCAGTCTGTAAATGGCGCTGGTGGCCAGTGGCGCATCGGGGTTGCTGCGCACCAAGAAGCCGCCTGCAATCAAGGCACGGAGATAGTCGCTGATGCGGCTCTCGCTCAAGCGTGGTTTCTGATGCTTGAGGGCAATGCGAATGCCCTGCATGGTGATGATGCCATCGTCTAAATGCTGGTGACGGATGGCGTCCCAAATTCGCTGGCGTGGGGGGACATCCCCAGCCAAGGCCGATTGCACTTTACGCGTCGCCATGGCTCAGCCCCTCCGCGCCGGTGGTTGGCCGGTGTGGATGTCTTGCTCGCTCCACTCGCGTAGGCCTACCGTTTTCCAGCCCTGGGCGGTGGCTTCGGAGTGGATCTGGTAGAGGTTCACCGCCACACGGCGCAGGCAGCCTTTAACACGGTTGTTGATGGCGTCCAGCAGGTCGTCTTCGATGGTGATATCGGGGTAGCTCTTGGCGGCCAGGGCACACACGTCGTCCAGGCTGGCGGCTTGGGCGGGCACCCATTCCAGGACGCGGTTATGCAGGCGTTCTAGGCGGGCCATGGAGGCAGGCACGCGCTCTTCACCGATCAGAATCAGTGTGCCTTGGCTGGCGTTATAGATGTCGGTGAGGACGTTGGCGGCGGCTTTGTCGATGACGTACTGAACGTCATCAATAATCAGCGGGCGGCCAGAGCGGGAGAGCTGCTCGGCGATCTGGTCGACCATTTCGCTCAGTGTCTTCATGGGGATGATGCCCATCTCGCGCAGGATGGCGACCACGAACGCTTTTTTCGTCCAGCTTTCGCGGCACTCGACGTAGTAAGCGCGGTGCATGTTGGCGGCATAGGCGGCTGCCAGGCTTTTGCCGTAGCCGCTGGGGCCGTACATGACCACTAAGCCGGGTAGTTCTGGTGGGCGGTTGGCGGCGCTTTCGACAGCGGCGGCCAGTAGGCCAACGTTGGTGAGTGGTACAATGGTGTTGACGCTCATATCAGTTCCTTAATTGCTGCGGGTGTCATGGGCCGTGGTTCAGACGGCCCGCCGGGTGCGGGTGGGTTGCCGCCCACCTGCATCCATTTCGGTATCCATCACTTTGGCGATGGCTTTTAAATCACTGTGGTGCTGGTAACGCTCGTGCCATTCGCGGGCGGCTTCGGGTACTTCTTCTCCTTGCTGTAGTTGTCCATCCAGCTTCTTCCAGAGCCGATAGCGCTCCATCTTGTTGTGGGGTATCTGAAAGCGTGTGCCTTGATCGGCCAGTTGCTTGGCGTAGGCGCGGCCTTGAGCGGCCTGCTTTTCGTCTGATTGGCGGGCGGCGGGGGTAATCGTTTTGATTTCCACATCGCCCCCAGTGACCACCTTGGCTTTCTGTACCAGGCGGTTGAGCTGGCCTTTTTCGCGTTTTTCGGCGGCGCGTTCGATCATGCTGGCGGGCATCGCGGGGGTGGCGTTGCCATCTAGCTGGGCATCGCCGAGGTATTCACCGTCCAGGGTGAAGATGCCGACGCAGCCGGTGTCGCGGTAATCCCAGGCCACGCGGATCTCGTCGCCGTGGAAGTCGCGCAGGGCATCCATGAAGTAGACGCCGCCGTTGATACGCACTTCGCCACGGTTGGTTTTGCGCACTTCTTGCGGGCGCATAAGCGAGGCGACCACATCACTGGGTGCGGTGAGCGCTTCGAAGCCTTCGGCCTCGGCACTTTTCCAGGCTTCCATGGGGCTTTGGTGGCGTAGCTTGCCGCTGTCTAAGTCGCGCACTTTGGGCAGCCCTTTGTGGGGCCGGTGGTTATAAACATCCAGGGCGTCGTTCAAGCGCTCGAAGAACTCTTGAAACGTGGGAATAAACGCGGGCTTTAACCCTTGTTTAATATCGCGGCGGCTTAACTTGTGGGCTTTGGTGGCGGCTTCTTTATCCATATCTGCGCCAATAAAGCTGGGCATCTCTTTAGCCAGTTTCACCAGGATGGTTTGGTGGGCGCGTTCAATGACGCCGCGTGCCTGGGAGTTGTAGGGCAGTGAGTGGGTAATGCTGCCACCCAGGCGGTCGACCACTTCGTAAACAGTGGCGTTGTCAAAGCCTGAACCGTTATCGACATAGAACAGGTTGAACATGCCCACACGGCTCACGGCATCGCGCAGGGCATCCAGCGTGGCCACGGTGGATTCGGCAAGGTTGAGGGCAAAGCCGACGATGCGGCGGGTGCCCCAATCGATGATAAGCGTGATCTCGGGCCGGAAGGCTTGGCCGGTGAGCGGGTTAATTACTTCGGCATCGAAGGTGTGGCCATCCGCTACCCATACATCGTTGGGCAGTAGCGCGTCGCTGGTGCGGCGCTTGAAGGGCTGGAGGGCTTTCAGCTCATGCGCACCCATGCGGCCACGCTCACGCGCTTCCGGTGACAGCTTGGCAAGCCAGCGGCGCACCTGGTGGATAGAAGGGTGCGGCGACTCGGTCTGCTCGACGAGCAACTGATAGGCCGCTTCTACGCTGGGCTTTTGCGGCTTCTGGTAGCGCTTGAGAAAGTCACCGGCCCACGGCGGCATGCTCATATCGGCCTTGCGGCGTTTGGGGACGAGGCCGCGTTCGCCGTACTTGCGGAAGTCAGCGATCCAGCGCTTGAGGGTACGCTCGCTGAGGGTGCGGGTATCCGTTTTACGGTCGTTGGCCAGCACTACCCGCTGTTTGAGGTAAGGCGTTAGATCGTCGGCTTGGGCGTGAGCGACTAACGTTTCGATAGCGCGCTGCTGGCTGACCTGTTTGCTCATGCGCTCGATCTCGCGGACGAAAGCCACGCGGGCGGTCATCACTTGGCGCTGTGCATCGGTGAGTTGCTGCTGGCCTGGGCGCTGCTCTTCTGGCGGCGGCACTACGGTGCTAGCAGGCGTGGGCGCGGCGTTATCCGCCTGTGCCAACAGCAGGGCGTTCTGGGTTTCTTTGGGGAGTACGGCGAAGGCGTATTCCACTGCCTTGCTGCCGATGCGGCGCTGACCTTCCCAGCCGTGGCGCTTGGCATGTTCGCGCACGTTGCGTTCAGTGCCGGGCATGCCTGGTAGCCCAGCCAACTCTTTGGCGGAGTACCAGTTCATACACGCCCCCGCTGGAATAGGCGGGCGTTGCACTCTGCGGTAGATTGAGAGGTGCGACCCAAACCCAAACCACCCTTAGAGGAACGCCCATGAAAGAAGAAACCCAGATTGAACTTGCCAAGCTCTCGATGCAGTTGACGGTTGCGTTGCTTCAAGACAGCAAAGGTAGCGCTCAGGCTTTTAGGATTGCTCGCGGCCTTACCAACTCGGCGGACCCGCTGGATATGTTCGATAAAATCCATGATCACTTAACCGCGAAAATATCGAAGGAGTAACGGAGAACGGTGGCGGTCGCTTGTGGGCCGCCTACCATTTGCATGGTTAGCAAAAGTGCTTCCAACACGACGAAATCATGGATCTCCTCTGGAAGCTCACCGCTTAGCACGGCAGCCTTAATGCCCCCCATTGCCGCCTCAGCAACTTGAACTCGTAGCTTGTGCTCTTCATCAATCACGGATTTTTTACCCTGCTCACGAACGGCCTGATCCCAGCGGCGCATCATGGCATCCAGGTCACTTTCGCTAAGCTCCGTTTCGCTGCCATCTTCATGGCGCAGAATGTGGCGGGCAGGCTTGTCGGAGTGCCACCAGGCAGTTGGGTTATCGTGTTGGCTCATTGCTCTTCTCCCATTAGCTTCTTCAGGCGACGTAGATCCGCATTCACACGCTCTTGCACACGCGAGAGCTTCCCGTACTCGGCTGCCAAAGCCTCACGCCCATACGCCACCCGGCCACCGCGCAAATGCACGAGCCAATCGGTAAAGGCGTGGCTTTGGCACACTTCTTCCAAAAGCGGTATGCGATAGAAAGGAATGTTGTGATCGGTGCGTGCGGGTGAACTCCAGGCATCCAGCATGTGTTTGGAGACGTCGTCACCGGAGTAGCGGCTCATCTGCGCGGCCACTTCATAGCGGTCAACGGGGCAGTCTTTCAGCACCACGCCCACCAGCTCACTCACTTGGGCGGCATAGTTGCCGCTGCCCGGTGTGGGCGTCACGGGGACAGGTACCTCAAAGATGTCTAGCGTTTGGGTGTCTTTGACGCGCTTCATGGTTACGCCCCCGCCGCCATTTGACGATGCGCTCTAACGTTAGAGCCGCTATCATGCATACTTGATATTGATGCGCTCTTTTCGGCGCGGTTGGGGCGCTGGCGGTTGGGCGTGCCATCGTGGTTCCAGCGCTCTGGCCAGATCATGGCGGGCTGCAGGTCGAGTGCCTTGGCAATCGCTCTTTCCATACGCGGATAGGGCGTGCGCTTCACAGCAGCAAGCGTGCCAAGCTCGACGTCCAGGCGGCGAGCCAGCTCAGCAAGCGTTAAACCGCGCATCCGTATCTGATATTTGATCCACTCCCAGCGGGCGGCTGGGTGGGTAGGTATGTCCAGTTTCATAGCGTCACTCCGTGGCGTTTTTTCTGGCTGTCTAACCCTCACTTGTTAGTAAACATAGCGTGAATAAAAACGCACATCAAGAGGAAATAATCGCATCCGATTGTATTTTCCTTGGGTGGTGCGTTTATTTTACAGCTTTTTAAGGAAAATCAATGTCTTACATAGAATCGGATGCTAACCACGAGAAACGCGAAGAGCATCCGATTCCCAGTCAAGGAATCGGATGCTTCAAGAAACGCCTTAAATCCGCGATGGGATCAAATAGTCTGCGAGGATTTTCTAAGGACTGCGGTCTCTCTGAAGCTACATTGCGTAGTTATCTGTCGGGGACGACTTACCCGACCCTGGATCGGCTAATGCAAATCGCCGAAGCCTCAAAGGTTGATGCCGAGTGGCTGGCTTTTGGCGAGGAGAAGAGTCCATCGCCTGAAGTACAGGGGATGGATGACTATGCGTTTGTGCCGCTATATGACGCGCAGTGCAGCGCTGGGGCGGGTGCCTGGAACGAGAACTGCCGTGTTCTGACACACATTTCCTTCACCCGCTATTCATTGCGAAAACAAGGGCTTACGCCAGAGCATCTATCCGCCATTCGCATTGATGGGGACTCGATGGAGCCGGTGCTCCACAGCGGCGATACGGTGCTGATCGATCACACCAGGACAACGATTGAGGGCGAGGGTATTTATATTCTGCGGCTGGATGGACATCTATACGCCAAGCGCCTACAGCGCAACTTTGATGGCGTGAGCGTAATCAGCGCCAATAGTGCCTACGATAAGGTGACGGTGCCGCGTGACCGCTTGCATGAACTGGAGATTGTAGGGCGCGCTGTTTGGTCTGCTGGGTGGTTGTAAGGCAGTGCCAATTCATGCGCAAAAAAACGCCGCTTCGGTTAGGAAACGGCGTTTTTGTATTTGTGGGGTATTTGGCACAAATGGTGCCTGATCTGCTGGCGCTGTATAATCACTCGCTGCACGTAACTATTTGAATTTAAGCTCCTAAATCTCGCCGTTTCATCCCAGGTTGTTGGATGTTATTGGATTACTTCCCACATGGGGCCGCTGTGCCATATATCCTGCTAACCCACAGGTCGGAGGGGGCTAGTCCCCCTCCGACCCGATATACATGATGTTGTCACCCGCATCGATGTAGTGCACGCCGCCCGTTGTAGCAGCTCCCGCTGGTGATGCCAGGTAGACAACCGTATTGCCAACATCTCGAATCGTGGCTAACCGACGAAGTGGAGCGCGATGTTCACTGGCATCGGCAAGGGTGTCGAAGTCTTTTAATCCAGAAGCTGCACGAGTACGGATAGGCCCTGGCGATACGGCATGCACGCGAAGGCCTTGAGGGCCTAGTTCGGCTGCCATATATCGTGTCATTGACTCTAAAGCTGCTTTCACCGGCCCCATCAGCGCGTAATTTTGCACAACGCGCTCAGCACCCAGATAAGACATGTTGATCAGCGTGCCGCCTTCAGACATAAGCGGCTCCGCCAAACGCGCCATGCGTAAAAACGAGTGGCATGAAATATCCATCGCTAATAAAAAACCTTGCCGTGAAGCATCAACAAGACGTCCACGCAGGTCCTCAATGGGGGCGTAGGCAATAGAGTGAACCACCACATCTACGCCGCCGTACCGGTCAGCAATATGCGTAAACAGGCGAGTGAGCTGAGCGTCATCCTGTACGTCACAGGGCATTAGCTCAGCGTTGCCCAGCTCGTCTGCCAATGGAAGGACAAAGCGCTCAGCGCCGGGCATATAGGTGACGATGACCCGTGCGCCTGCCTGGTTAAGTGCTTGCGCACAGCCAAAGGCAATGCTGTCGCGGTTGGCAAGTCCTGATACCAAAGCGACCTTGTTGTGTAGGGAGAAAGGAGAATCGAGCATCATCAGATATAGGCCTTGATCTGCGCTGCATAGCAGCAAACTAAACATTGAATGTAGCGATATGGTGACAGAAGCGCGAGCCAGCAGGAAATGTGTGGTTTAGAGAATGTGGTAACGCTGTTGAACAAAACCTTGCCGTATCGCCGGGTTTTTGTCGCGGAGACCACCAACGGCTGACCTATCTAGCTGATAAGCAAGCCCATCAGGTCAGTCGGTCAATCTCGCGCTCGACCATCATTGCCAAGCGATCGCGGTTGAAAGCCAATTAGAGGTTTCTTAAAACGCTGGTGGCCTGAAGTGGGGGAAAAGCGTACATCGAGGTACGATGCCGTATGCCTAGTGGAGTGGGTGGACAGGGACTAGCTCCCCTCCGACCCGATCTAAATAGAATCAATATATGGAGTTAACATGCCAACAGTGTTGCAGGTTTATTTTCCCTTTAATGGGCCGTTCGGGGATGAAATGGAAAAAATGATGGCAACCCTTGCACACTCTATCAACGAAGAGCCGGGGTTAATTTGGAAAATTTGGACTGAAGATGAGGAAAGTAACCAAGCAGGAGGCGTGTATCTGTTTCAAACCCGCGAAAATGCCATCGCATATCGTGAAAAGCATACTGCTCGCTTAAAAGATATGGGGGTCAGTGAGATCGAAGCACAAATATTCACCGTTAACCAAGCGCTATCGAGCATCAACAGCGGCCCCCTCCGCTAAGCAAATCTAGACGATCACTAAACAGCTGAGGAAGCGTGTGTGATGGTGGTGAGACTACTTTTTAAGCTCTTATACAGAGCGAGATCAACACAGGAATGTACATGAATCACTTGCATGCTGAGAATGCTGGTCGCAGCGCCAGCGAAGACATTCACACTGCTCGCGCAGCGCACAAGGATAATGTCGCCCCGCTTCAGCCGCCTGTCGATCAGGCTGAGTATCCCGCTGCCTCTTTGGAGGAAGTTATCCCTCGGGTGGACGATATCCTAGAGGCCGCGAAATTACTGGCTTCAGCGGCAAAGAAGCTGGAGAAAAACCGTCAGGAGGAAGAGGAAGCCGAAAAAAGCGCAAGAGCGCTTCAAAAAGAAGCAAGTGAGGCTTTCGATGCTCGGCTGGCAAAGCGTGAAACACCGGAGGCACGCTCCTTCGAAGACGTGCAGAAGGATTTGCTAAAAGCACTCAAGCGACTCGATAAGGCCGTAGAGAGCGCCAGCGATGAAACAGAAAAGTCACAGGACGCTTATAGGGAACTACTCAGTATCATCACTCCATCCTACTGAGTGTTAAACGGCATCGGAGTGAAGCATGCAAAACAGTGTCTCAAGTAACGGTGTGATTAGCCTGCCCCAGGCATTGGCAAACTACAAAAGCATCCTGTCAGCCGCCCAAAGGCTTTCATCGTCAGTTAAAAAGGTGGAGCGTAAGCGCGCAGAAGAGGCCAGGGCCAGGGAGCTGGCGAGTCGCCTTCGCGATGAATCGAAAGCCGCTTACAAGGCCTTAGCGGACGGCGATTTTTCGGGTCAGCTGCGAATCGAAAAGACCATCCAGAGGGATCTTAATAAGGCCAACAATGATGTCGATCGTGCGATTGACGGTGCCCATAAAGAAATAGAAAAATCAGAACAAGCCTACGCGGATCTATTGTCGGTTATCAGGGGAGGGTGATGATTTAATCCATTAGCAAGCAAGAGCTCCGCTAGGCATTGCCGCAGTAGTGAAAGATTGACCGTTTACCACACCTTGTTTAAAGCATCGCCCACATGTGGGCGATGCTGAATTGTTTTCGCTCTCAATCCGGGGATGTCGGCATCGTTGAGATTGATCCAGCCCTTCGCACGCTGCAGTACCAGGGTGCGTAGCTGGCTGACCAGCGAATGGCGGACGCGCAGCGGGTTGCGTTGGTCGATTAGGTTGAGGAGGGTCTCTCGGCCTTCAATGCAATGGGCGTCAAGATCACTCTACCCTTTTGCCACGGACTCGCCGCAGAGGTTGCGGGGAGAATGGGCTATTCCGTCGCAGGAATGAACGCTTTACGTCAGGCTTTCGCAATAGTTCGGACGAGTGGCGAGCGCTGGTACCTCCCCGAGCTTCATCGCCTGCGAGCCAGTCTGGCTTAAAAGACAGGCCGCTCCGATATCGTCCTCCGCGCACACGCTAATGCAAAAATTTTGGCGCGGGTACAGGGAAGGATTGAACTGGCCACGTGAGAACCTGATAAGCCGTACCGACGGCATATCTCCTTGTTAGGCAGTTGCGCTTCGGTTTCGATCAAGAAGCCAGTGATCTGTTATTTACTAAAACGCCTCTCTATGCACGATCTTCATACCCATAGGATCGGATAAATGACTATGGGTGTGAAATCGATCAAGATGAAGCCGTGATGGCAGGGTAGTCTAAGCGTGCGGCCGTGATAGGCATGATCAACCAGAATAGCCTGAGACTGATATACAAACGGTGACAACGCGCTTCGAGATTAAGATCAGGCAGTGCGTTTTTATCGCTTGATAGCTGCATGGAGCAATAAATATGCCCTGCTATATATGGCCCCGGCTCAGGTACAGGAAAGGCAGCATTTGGAGACAAGCTTAAGATGCGGCTATTGAGATTTTGTTAACCGGCCGGCCCTCTTGGCCAGTTCTTTCGTTGCGCTTAAGCAAGGGACTATAAATAAGTAGCAGCGTGCTACAGCGTCTCCACCTCAAACGCTACGATCTGCCGCTGAACACTTGAGAACTCCACGCCCACCAAATGAATGGGCTTGCCGCTGGCACGGTGTTTATCGGCGTAACCCTTGGCTTTGATTTGCTCTAGCGCTTTACCCTCGGGCAGCTGTTCCACCACTTTGAACTCAAAGAGGTAGATGTGGCCGTTAAAATCGACGCTCATATCCACTTTGCCGTGGTGGCTGGCGTCTTCTACTGTCACATTCATACCCAGTGCGGCGAAGTGGCTGTAAAAGACGCTCGCATAATGGCCTTCATATTGGGCGATAGGGTTGTTGCGGTACCAGTCGTGGGGTAAACCGGCATAAAGCGCTTTAAGGTGGTTTTCTAATCCCGCTAGATCATGTTCCAGCAGCACGTTAAACAGTGCTAGTTGATAGATCTGGGCTTCGCTGTGCTGGATGCCCAACACAGGCAGTAGAAATTCGTTTAGGCTACTTTCTACTTCTCGGTTGGGAAAACTGAGCGAGTAAATCCGATAGCCGATCATGGGCTCTTGTACGTCTTTGATGGTGATATAACCCGTCTGGAACAGCAGTGCTTCGGTGGCGATGTCATCCACATCGAAGCGTCCTAATAGCTGCGCTTTGGCTTGAAGCGTGTCGAGTTGCGGCGTAAATACCCCGCGTTTCTTCAACAGGTCAATTAAAAATGTAGGGGTGGCGCTTTCAAACCAGTAAGGGCTGAATGTCCGCTCTTCTAGCAATAACAACACATCGAACGGATTATAAACGCTGGGAACGTCTTGCCCACCCCAGCGGTAGCCGTTGTACCAGCGACGGATTTCGTCACGGTCAAGCCCAGGTAGCTCTGGCGCAAACACCGTATCCACATCGTGGTCGGTGTAGCCGCAAATGGCGGCATAGTCGGAAGAGAGGGTGATGTCGCGCAGGTTGTTTAGCCCTGAAAACAGGCTGACTTTGCTGAACTTGGACACGCCGGTGAGCAGCACAAAGTGCAGGTGGGGGTCAGCATCTTTCAGCACGCTATACAGGTTTTTTAGCCCCTCACGCAGTTCACGTGCCCTATCGCCATCGAGAATATTGTCCAGGATAGGTTTATCGTACTCGTCGATCAGTACCACGACGCGCTGGCCGTAGTGTGAGTGTGCTTGGCGAATAAGCTGCTCAAACTCGCCGGCAATATCAGTATCGTAGGTGAGCGTTAGCCCCAGGCGCTCGCGCTCGGTGCGCAACTGGTCGCGGATACGCACATCCAGCTCTTGGCGATTCTGCATCACACCGCTGCCAAAGCTTAAGCGCACCACTGGGTGGCGCTGCTGCCAGTCCCACTTATCGTGAATATATAGCCCTTCAAATAGTGATTCGCGGCCCTCAAACAGGCAGCCCAGGGTATCCAATAGCAGGCTTTTGCCAAAACGGCGCGGGCGGGAGAGAAAATAGTACTTATTTTGGTTCGCCAGCTTTTCAATAAACGGCGTTTTATCGACGTAGTAATAGCCGCCTTCTCGAATATCCGAAAAGGTTTGAATACCGATAGGCAACTTACGACGATGGGCAGATGGCATGCTGGCCTCCAAGGCTGAACCGATCAATCACTGGGCAGTTTAGCATGTTGGCGATCAGGGTAGGTTGCGCGTATGATGCCGAGTTTTTTGCATCGGCACGGCTCGCATTTTACGCGTGCCAAATGATTAAAGAGAGCACATGTTTCGCGTTGGCCAAAGGTCAAATTTGGTAAAAACCAGGACGTGCAAAGGTCACGGTACGTGCCAATACTGTGACCATAAAAGCCACATAGTGGCGTTAATTGGTGTGATGGCGAAGAAATATTTCCCGTTGTATTTTTGTTTAAGCTTTTTTTTTTAATGATATTTATTTGGCTTATTGCAATGAAGGGAAAGTAAAAGCACGCTACTAAAACCGGCCTCCGAAGCCGAAGGTCGTAGGTTCAATTCCTACCGGGCGCGCCAAAATTAACGAAAAGGGCCTGCGAGAAATCGCAGGCCCTTTTTTTTATGCCGGTATTGGCTGCTATCGGCCAAAAGTGAACGATGAGACATACTGTTAGGCCATTTAGGAGGAAACTTTGGAGTCGGGACTTCTACTTTTCACGGTTGGTGCATTTATTTGTGGCGGCTTAGCGGTGTTTTCAAGCCGTTGGGGCCCTTGGGGTGTAATGTTGGCTGGAGTCAGCATACTTATTCTCGGTGGTCTTTGGGGGCTAGATATTGTCAGTATTGGTGAGGCTACAAACCAGGAATATTTCATCGGCTTTGGTCGGATATTCTTGGCTTTCGCAACTGTAATTTCTGGTGCTCTAGTAAGCACAGCCTTCAGCGAGCTAAGAAGCGTTGTGAGAGGCCGGAAAGACGGTCAGGCCTAATCAATCAGTTGTTGCACGCGGAAAATTACTCGTTGCGCTCCTAATTTTCCGGTGAGCAAAACGATATCACGGTTGGCTTTGCGGCGTGCCGTAGCATAGGCACGTCCGTCAACAGCCACCCGTTATGAGCTCCTTTTCGAAAATGACATATATGGGAAGTTAGCTAAAAGATTTTAGACTCTTGTTTGACTCACTATATTCCTCACCAATCATGTAAGTCTTTGATTTCAAACTCTCATCGATATTCTTCGTTGCGAAAATCAACTGAAAGTCTACGTTGTATTCTGATAAAGCTTCAGCTATTACTTTTTGAAAATTCTTAGAGCGACCATCTTCCATTCCCCCATTTTCAATGCCATCAAGAATTAATATTCGAGGTAAACGAACATATTTCTTTTCTAGAGACGCCATTAACAATGCTACGTGAAATGCATTATTCAATAATACTGTCCCACCCTCTGAAAAGGCTGCCTTTCCATTCACCGATACACTGTTAGCAGCAAAATCGAACTCAACATTGCTCGCGTTCTTAAACTCTTTTTCCGCACCATTATCTTTTTTAAGCAATTCACAGAGCTTCTCAGAGATAAGTTTTTTAATCTCAGGTTCGCGCACAAGTAGTTGCTTCCCTATCAAGTCAATTTTATCTTTTAAGCTATTTACTTCAGCCTGGACAGAATCTCTTTCAGAGCGTAATTCAATCAAGGATTGATGTAATTCAGCAATTTTGTCTAATGTTTGCAGCTTTTCTTCTAGCTCACCTGTCTGGCGATAAAGTTCAAAAATCTGGTTTTCTTTAGCTGCATCGATAGAACTCATCGTTGCAGTTGCTTTACTTATCTGTTTGCGAAAAGATGTTCTTAGCTCTTTTCGCCTATTTATAAGGTCAGTCAATTTTGCTTTTTTCTTTTCTAGTAGTTTTTCGGACTCTCGAAACTGAATGTCGATTTCATTCTTCATTCTCAAAAGGCTATTATAATTATCTTTATCATCACTTGGCTCTCCGCATAAACAACAACAATTCTCAGATTTTTCTTTTAGCGGTTTGTGACAGCTAGGGCAAGATGAGAATTTAAAATCACCAATTAAATTCCCTACTTTTATTGAATCTGTTAGTGCGCTTTTTTTATCAAGTAACTCTGCTATAAACTCTTCGGAGTCTAATATGTTGTAATTTAACTGTTGGATTTCAGTTTCAGCTTCCAGTAATTTACTTCGAATTGCGATGCTGTCTTTGGCAGTTGACTCAGTCTCTTTTTTCTCCGAGCGGTATGAAAATAAAGATTCATCTTTAGCACTCATGATCTTAACGTTAATGGAGGCTATTTCATTTAATATTGAGGTCTTTTGCTCTTCTAATGTTCCAACACCCTCTCCAAAAGAGGTCTTTCCTACGACTGAATGAATCGCTTGAAGTTTCGCTATTATTTTTTGTAATTTTTTCTCTTCCTCAATAAGCTTTATTTTTGCTTCATATAGCTCATTGTCATAAAGCCCCAAAAGATATTTGCCTACAGACTCGCGCTTAAAGGCTGAATCAAATGGTTCACTGTTAAAGATTGCTCTTGATGCGTTTGACTGATCAGAGTAAATGAGTCGATATAACTGATGTAAAGTTACATTGTTGTTGGCATCAGCTTTTGCTTCAGGTATGCCAAGAATTTCAAACATTTTTTGAGAAAAACTTGGTTTACTTCCAATTGCATAAGGATAGTTAAACCAGCTTGTAAGTGGCGAAAGTAATGCTGTATCTACATCAGAAAAACAAAAGTCCATCGGTTGCTTATCAGTACCGTTATTTTTACGTCTAATTGTTAGTGGGCTCCCATTTATAGTTAGCCCTACATATATGTTGTCACAGAGGCCTGCTTCATCCTTCCAGTTTGGAATTTCGTAACCTAATCCATACATAAGTAACTGAATAACTGAGGTTTTGCCGGAACCATTACGTCCAAATAATACGTTAACCCCAGAATGAAAAACTTCATCAAAAGCGATTAGCGAACGTCTCTTAACGTGGAGTCTGTTCACATTTAAAGTTGGCTTAATTAGCATCGTATTTATAATCCATTAAGTTTGTTATCTTTTTTAATCCATCAGGCCCTGTTAACGAAATAGAAGTTAAGTTTTTCACGATGAAGTAAATTGCCTTGCTAGATATGCTGTTCTCTGTTGATTCAGCCAACACCTTTAAATCGTCGGGTATATTTTCTAGAACAACGTGGTACTTAGATGTGTTTTCACCTAGTTGTAAAATGCCAATCTCAATAAAACGCCCAATGGCAATTAAATGAATTTCTTTCATTGCATTAAAAAGACTCATCGCATCAAAGCTTTGATATCGATTGCTATAATTTTTAAATTCCTTCTTTTCAACGAATCTGTCTCTCGGTACAGATAGTTTTTGAATATGTGCAGGATTTGCGATTAAGAAGTCAAATAGTCTAAGAGCATCCCTTTCGACTGCTTCTGCATTCCAATGAATCAGCAATGCCGTCATGCGCAGAAACGTATGATTTACATCTAAGGCTTTGTTGTATAGAAGCATTACTTCCACTCCAAATGGCAATTCCCTGTAAGAAAATAAACCATTCCATTGATCTGGCGGTTATATATTTCTAAAACATTTACTCCGAGGTGAGTTTGTATTTCTTGCTCTAAGTGAGTTCTAAAAAGTAATTTAAGAACAGATTCTTCTTTCACTGTAAGTAACTCGCTCTTAATTTTTGCGTTAAAAATAGACTCAACTTCAGCTAGTAAGTAGGTAATTATTTTTTGAGCAGATTTGTAATGTTGATTTCGAATGATTAATTTACTGACTTCCTCTTTAAGAAGCTCACCTGTCTCAATTACGTAAGAAAAGCCGGCTTCTTGGAGCTTTTCTGTTAAATCTCTAATGTCATATTTTTCATTGCTGTAGTGAGTCAGTTCATCAATAATCACGTGTGTTAATTCTTGATTATTTTTTTCCTCAACATACCTCTGTGAAAGCAAATCCATTTGTGTTGGAGTGGGTAGAATATTCGTGATCTTATCCCGCCCAACAACATCTCTACCCGCTGTAATATTTTTTAGCCAATTTATCATCTACTTTTGAACCTTGTCCCTACCAACCACATCACCGCCAGCTTGCACATTTTTAATATTGCTTTTGCTCCCACCTTTGAAGGTTAAAGCCACCCTTATTCCAAGTCCTAACACAGCTAAAATAGCTACAGTAATCAAGCCAATTGTTATTAAATTATCCATTTTTTCCTCTTTTAATTAATTTAGCCATGTAGTCAGTCATAACCAGTTCTATCAGTACTCTTAAAACTCAAATCATCCACGGGAGTACATTCATATCGATGCGATTTTAACATTTCTCGACAATTATTTAGCTAATATAGATTTAGGCTCGTAACAGCGTATTAGAGAATAATTTGTTCTAAGTATATAATAGGTATGTTTTTTTAATTTCCATTTGGCGGTATATCAAAAAATTACCCTGCTTCTGCCTTTTCCTGCACGTCCGTTCAGGGGCACTCCCAGCCTCATGCTACGTAGCCATACATTGCCTTTTAGCTTTCGAGTACGAGTTCAATTCTCTACTGAACTTAGCCTAGCACAAGCTGCTGAAGTAGGCTGAGACTCGTAAGCTTTTCTTTTCAACAATCCTTCTTGGCCTGCTGATTAGGGGGCATAACATTTTTCTAGCGCTGGCGGATATGCAGCAGACGCAGTCTTGATTAGATGGGAGCTGGAGGAGCAAACAAGAACCCCGCGTAAGCTCGTGGAAGTCAAGAGGCGGGGGTCTGTACTTATGGTCATCACGCTGTTAGCTGCGGGGGCGGCGAATGGAAGAGGCTAAATGCTAGATCAAGCACACAACTTAAGCCGACATAAAATCATTCCAGCGCTTTACCAAATAGTTATGCTCATCCATGACGGTAGTCCACATCGCGATTCGGCTCATTCTTGTCTGGTAGTCTCTGCCGTCGCGGCTTGGAAGGTTCTTGGCAGCATGTTGGTCGTCATACCAAAAGTCCCACTCAGCAGTGGAAAGGTGAGGGCGCTTCATAGGAAGCGCCCTCATGGTCATGGTCATGGTAAAGAGGATGCGTTACTTAAAACTCGACGGTCGCCGAAAGCTTGAAGGTGCGCGGTTCGTCTTGAATCAAATAATTCGCAAAGGATGTCGAGGCGCCTGACCAGTAATTTTCGTCGGTCACGTTGTCGATGCCTGCGCGCCAGATCCAGTCAGCGCCACCGACCGGCGTGGTGTAGCGCAGGCCAAGATCGAGGCGTGTCCAGGAATCCAGCCTCAAGTCGTTGGCTACATCGGCGTACTGCGAGCCCGTGTGCAGGACGCGCCCAGTGGCAGTGAGACGCTCGACGAAGGGCGTATCCCATTCGCCACCGAACACAAAACGATACTCAGGAACGCCCGTGGCGTCATTTCCTTCGTTGCCATCCTGTGTTTTGGTGAGTTCGGCATCTATCCAGGTCGCGCTGCTGAGACCCAAAGCCCCAGTGTGCTTGGAGTGTAGCGAATTCAAGCCCGGCGCTTGCTGTTTGCGTAGAGGTTTGTGAAGCGTCCATTGCTATTGGTCAGAGCCATTCATACAAAGCCTAAGCCACAGGGAGTGACTCATCGCTCCCCCAGTCTGCCCAAGAGCCGTCGTAAAGCGATAGCTGATGGTAGCCCGCCAGTTCGGCGGCCAGCAGAATAATGCAGGCGGTGATGCCCGAGCCGCAGGAAAACACCAGTTGGGGTTCACTGCTGGAGTGAAGGGGAGGCGCAAACGTTACAAAGAGTGCCTTCAGTTCGCTAACCGGTTTAAAGCAGTGCCCCTCTAGCACCTCGGTAAACGGCAGGTTGTGGGAGTTGGGGATATGACCACTGCGCACCCCAGGGCGTGGTTCAGGCACCTGTGCCAGAAAACGTGAACGTGATCGGGCATCAACAACGGTGACTTGGCTGTCGTCTAGGTGTTGCAGCACGTAGGCTGAGTTTCGCACCCGGCGATGGTCAAGGTTGGCGACGAAGTGGCTGGGCGTGGCTGGAGTTTCCGCGATGGTAGAAACAACGTCCCGCTTTTCGGCTAGCCACTGTGGCAGTCCACCATCCAGAACAAAAACGTGTTTAACGCCCATTGAACGGAAAATCCACCAAGCACGCGGCGCCGAATAGATGCCTTGGTTATCGTAGAGTACGACGAGGCTTTCAGCCGTAATGCCTAGCCGTTGAGCTTCCTGAGTGACTTGTTCTTCCGTTGGAAAGGCGTGGGTCTGAGAAGAGCCGGTGTCGCAAAGCACGCCTTCAAGATCGACCTGTCGGCTACCGGGTATCCATATCGGGCGATCATAAACGATAGGCTCTATACCAATCACCGTTGCCATGCTCGCATTGATCAGCACTAGCCGTTCGTTGTCTAGGTTGTCTTGCAGCCATTGGGTCGTCACAAGGGGGGATGGCATGGTGTTCTCCGGTTATAGGCTGGCAGGTTGTGTGATTCTAGCGATAAGCAGCTGTGTGCTACAGGGCCTCCACTTCAAACGCCACAATTTGCCGCTGAGCGCTGGAGAATTCCACGCCAATTAAGTGAATCGGCTTGCCGCTGGCATGGTGTTTGTCGGCATAGCCTTTGGCTTTGTTCTGCTCTACTGCTTTGCCATCGTGACGCCCGCAATACGGATAGCGTTGTCATTTGTTGTTGCCCGATACATTTCCAGCATCCATCATGTATGAAACTGAGGTTTCAGGACACATAATGCCCCCGACAGCCAAAGAACGTTCTTTTCTGACTCGTGTGCGTAGCGCTCTCCCCACTCTCCATCCTGCCGAACGTCGGCTGGGTGAGTTTGTTTGTGACTTCCCGGGCGAATTAGCCAGCTACGATGCCCAGGAGCTCGCTAAGTTTGCCAACGTCTCTAAAGCGACCGTGTCACGTTTTGTGCGGCGGCTGGGTTACGAAAGCTATGAGGCCGCTCGAAAACATGTACGAGAAGAGCAAAGCACCGGCTCTAGGTTGTTTCTTCCTTCATCTGACAGCCGTATTGAAGAGCAATCGCTCACCAGCAATTTGGAGCTGGGTAAAGCCAATCTAGACCGAACATTCGCCACGATTACCCAGGCAGAAATCGACAGCGTAGCTCAAACGATCCTCAGCGCTCGTAAAACGTGGGTCATCGGCTTTCGCGCCAGCCACCCTTTTGCAGATTACCTGCGTTGGCAATTAACCCAAGTGATCGAACACGTCATCAGCTTGCCCGGTGGAGGCGAAACATTGGGCGAGCAATTGGTCAATTTCACCCCAGGTGATTGTGTGATTCTATTTGGCCTGCGCCGCCGCGTGGCGCTGACTGAACAACTGCTTGCGCATGCCAAAGAGTGCGGTACTAAGCTGCTTTATATTACCGATGAAGGAGTGGACGCAGAACCTAGTGCCACTTGGCACTTCCGTTGTCACACCCTGGCCACTGGGCCATTATTTAATCACACCGCCGTAATGGCGCTGTGCCACTTGCTTGTTATGCGCACGATTGAATTAGCAGGCGAAGCCTCTCGGTCTCGACTGCGCCGCATCGAAACGCTAAATGATCGTTTTGAAGAGCTTTAACGTGACAGAAAAGGGGCTCACAAGCACCTAGATAGCGCATAGCACTCCCTTCTTGCACTCTCTGTGTGCACTTTCGTAACACCTCCACGCACTTTTTTATGCGCAGTACATCAGGTAGTTAATTGATTTCAATATGAAACTGTAGTTTCTTGATTCTAGTGGCATGAAATATGGATCTACTTTTGAAGCGTGGCACAACATACAGTCAGTCGTCCAAATTCATGAGTGCCACACCGCTGAGAAACCATAAGACCGCCCAATAGGAAACTCATCATGTTAAAACGCACCGCACTCATTACCGCCATTTCAACCGCCTTATTACTACCTGTCGCCCATGCAGAAACACTTTCGCTGAGAGTGCTAGGACAGCCTGCAGGCTCTGGGTTGATCGCGCAAAATAAAGAGCAGCCTTTCTTTGAAGCCCTTGCCGAACATAGCGGCATGGATGTGTCTGTTCAGTATATTCCGGTTGATGTTGCCGGCATCCCCGATACGGATGGCCTGCGCGTACTGAACTCAGGTTTGTTCGACATTGTTTCGCTGCGCGGACCACAGGTGAGCCGAGATGAGCCTTCCATTTTAGGCCTGGATTTGGTCGGCCTTAATACTAGCTTTGAAGCCGGGCGTAATAATGTCGATGCGTTTTACGATTATGTTGACTCCCGCCTACAAGAACGCTTTAACGCCAAACTGTTAGGTGTATGGCCAGCAGGCCCTCAGGTCATTTTCTGCAATAAAGACATCACCGGTCTAGACGATCTGCGGGGGTTACGAGTTCGTGTGGGCGACCAAAGCGCAGCTAATTTTATTGGTGAACTTGGCGCGACCGGCATCTCTATGCCTTTCGGTGATGTTCAGCAAGCGCTTTCCCGTGGCGTTGTGGACTGTGCGATTACGGGTCCCGCTTCCGCTAACTCCGGTGGCTGGCCTGAAGCAACAAGCACGGTGCTGCCGATTGCACTACAACTCGCCATCAATGGCTATGCCATCAATATGAACACCTGGAATCGCTTATCTGCTGAGCAGCAGACCCAGCTTGAAGAGGCAATCGCCAAGCTCAGTGACGATGTTTGGCAATACTCTGAAGCGTTGTATGAAGACGCTATGCGCTGCAACGCGGGCGAATCCCCCTGTGAGTTTGGAACCTCATACTCACTTAGCGAAGTGCCTGTATCAGACGCTGATCTAGCGACCGTCACGGCGGCTGTTGAAGAGGTCTCGCTACCTCTCTGGGCTCGCCAGTGCAACGCCGTTGCTGCTGATTGTGAAGCCGCTTGGCGTGACACCGTTGGCGCTCAGTTAGGCTTATAAAGCAATAGGAGAGGAATATGACCACTTACTCTCGAATTCTTGGGATCATTTTTGGCAGCATGATGTTATTGCTGGCGTTACTGATCACCCTCGAAACACTCATCCGTAAGTTCTTCTCTTTGTCACTAGGGGGTGTCGATGAACTCGGTGGCTACGCCATTGCCATTGCGGCACCGCTAGCATTTTGTGTTGCGATGGTTGAGCAATCGCATATTCGTATTAACTTGTTGCACATGCGCCTCCCCACTGCCACTCAGGCGGTTCTCAATGCACTGGCAGCCCTTTCACTAGGGCTGTTAGCAGCATTTTTACTCTATTTCACCGTGCAGACCGTGTTGGATACCCAGCTGTACCGCTCCATTGCGCAAACGCCTTGGGCGACGCCACTGATCTATCCTCAGTCCGTTTGGTTAATCGCCATGACAGCCTTTAGCGTGGCGGCGGCATTGCTCTCAGTTAAAGCGCTATTACTGCTCTTAAAACGTGACTGGAAAACGCTAAACCGCCAATTCGGCCCAAGCTCAGCAACCGATGAGTTAGAGGCAGAACTGGCCGACCTTGAACAGCGTGAAGGAGGAAAGCTATGAGCATCCCCTTGATTATAGGTGCATTTTTAGCCATGCTCGCGCTGATGCTGCTAAGCTTGCCAGTTGCTGTTTCCATTTTGTTTGTGGGGGTGCTGGGCGGCTATTTTATGTATGGCATGCCCCTTGTGGACATGATGGGCGGCGTCGTTTGGAGCAGTTTAAATAGCCCCTCCATGCTTGCGATACCCCTGTTTATGCTACTTGGAGAGTTGTTACTGCGAGGTGGTATCGCGGACCGCATGTATGCCGCATTGGCCGTTTGGTTTAACAAACTTCCTGGCGGCTTACTGCATACCAACATTGCCACTTGCACACTTTTCTCGGCGACCTCTGGTTCATCCGTGGCGACCGCTGCCACCGTGGGCACCATTGCACTCCCTGCGCTAAATCAGTACCGCTACCCAATACGGCCTTCACTCGGCTCTTTGGCCGCTGGCGGTACGCTCGGCATTCTGATCCCCCCTAGCATTAACCTGCTGGTATATGGGCAATTGGCCAATACCTCTGTTAGTCAGCTGTTTGCAGCAGGCCTAGTTCCAGGCATTACCTTGGCACTTCTGTTCTCCATATACCTGTTTATTGCCCACGGCAAGGCAGGCAACTCATCACTGGTAGAAGTTGACGTTTCGCTACAAGAGAAACTCTCACTTTCCAAGCACCTTATTCCGCCGGTGGTCATTTTTGGCGTGGTGATGGGAAGTATCTATGGCGGCCTAGCGACCCCTACAGAGTCAGCTGCCATTGGTGTGGTCATCGCGTTAGGGTTTATCATTGGCGGTGGCAAAATGAGTATTGATCTTCTCATTCACTGCTCTCTCCAAGCAGCTAAAACGTCGGGCATGGTGATCATCGTGCTGATGTGTGCGCTGCTGCTCAATGTCACCATCTCGATGTTGGGCGTTACCCAAGCGCTTACTCAATGGGTTGCATCTTTTGGGCTTAGCGCTGTCGGCCTGTTGCTCGTACTGCTGGTGTTCTACGTGATACTTGGCACCTTTATGGATGCCATGTCGATGCTGGTGCTCACCGTACCCATTACCGTACCGATGGTGATGGCTGTGGGCATTGACCCTATCTGGTTTGGCATTTTTATCGTCTTAATGTGCGAGATTGCCCTTATCACTCCTCCCGTCGGCATGAATCTGTTTGTGGTTCAGGGCGTGCGCAAAGATGGTGGCAGCTTTAATGATGTTATTTGGGGGTCGATGCCCTTTGTTGCCATTATGGCACTGTTTACGCTCGCTATTATGGTATGGCCAAACATTGTCATGTGGCTTCCTGACCTGCTGGCGGGGCGCTAATGACTCCTCACATGCACTCACCGGAAAAAATAGCGCGTATCTTAATTATTAACCCCAATACGAACGCTAATGTCACACACAGTATTCGACAGTTAATCTCCCGTATTACCCCCACTGGCGTTATCACGAAAGTGACCAGCCCAGCTCACGGCCCCTACGCGATTGAGAACGAACAGCACAAAGAGGAGGCGACTCAACACGTACTAACATTGATTGAAAAACACAGTGCAGCGAGCTTTGATGGATACATCATGGCCTGCTTTGATGATATTGCTATCCCAGAAGCACGAGCGATCACCCAAGCTCCGGTCATCAGTTTGGCAGAAGCGGGCATGCGTTCTGCAGCGGCCAGCGGGGGCCTGTTTACCGTGATCACGACGTTTGAAGAGGCCGTGCCTACCATTGAGAAGCTGAGCGCCGCCTATGGGTTAAATAAACGCTGCCGTGTTGTTGCCACAGGCATCGGTGTTTCTGACACTGCCGCGCAAACTACGCAAGCCGAAGCCCAGTTACACGAAGCTATTCAAGAGGCGATCCGACGAGAGTCGACCGCTATTGTATTGGGCTCAGGGGCGTTTGCAGGGCGTGCAATGGCACTGCAAAAACGATACGGCATTAAAATCAGCGATGGTTTCACTGAAGCGCTAGATTACACGCTTCATAATCTACAGCTCCAAAAGCGAGCCTAATGTTGGGTGCCCGCGCCACTAGCGGGCATACCCCACTTATGTTTTTGCATCATCAGAGCTTGCCGCCGGGGAGGGGCCTTATACGCGCGACACCCGGGCGTTGTGCGCTCAAATGCAGCAGAGCACGCCAATAGAGTTTTATAGCATCATCCAAACAACTAGCCCTCCCGATATTACCCACACAAGCAATACTGAACACACTATCGGGTGCTTAGCTATCCTTAGCAGAGAAGACCAGGGATAGGAGGCCCGAGAAGACGCCATGAAAGCCAAAAAAGTTACTGCCAATAGCACCAAGAAAAAAGACGAAAGCGAGTAGAACAGTATCGCAAAGCGCATCAGCATTCCTACCCAATATCGAGGCTGCGGGGAAGCTACTTCCTATCCGACAACACCCCCCAAATGTTCGCATCTGAACCATGGCGGCTGGTCAAGTGTTAAGGCCTCATATCATCTCGACAGGAACGGTGATTTTCAACCCAGTTGTCCAAATACCTCTGAAGAGCCTGGTTATTACGCTCGACTTCCTGAACCAGCAAGGCCAAGCAATCGATTTGCTTACGCATCTCCACGGGGTCGTGGCACTCGTACACCTTCAAATGGGTGCTGGTTAAACCATATAGCCACTTGCCCGCTTTTCCTATGTAAGCAGATCGGTAAGGGGTAACGCCGGTGAGGCACAGCAAAGATAGCCAATCCAAAAGGTACGAGTGAGATTGAGATCGCAAGTCGTGATTCGCTTGGTGAGGTGTTGAATCACTATGGTCACAATAGCGCGTGGCTATTCGTTTTATATAACAAAATGAGCTATCGTTATTCCTGTTATCAATTCAGCCCTCAGGAAATCATCATGTCCAACGATACTATGCAGCCCGTTATGCCCCAGATTAACCGCCCCGCTCCCGATTTCACGGCGAAAACCACCCACGGCGAAAAGTCGCTGAGCGACTATCGTGGCAAGTGGTTGGTGCTTTTTGCCCACCCCTCCGACTTTACCCCGGTATGCACCACGGAATTTTCGGCATTTGCCAATTATGCTGATCAGTTTAAAGCGGTTAATACAGAACTCCTGGGCTTGTCCATAGACAGTATCCATTCACATATCGCATGGACCCGCAGCATCAAGGAGAACTTTGGTGTTGAGATTACGTTCCCCATCATTGCTGATTTGAGCATGAAGGTGGCCAACGCTTACGGCATGATTCAGCCGGGGGCGAGTGATACGGCCGCCGTTCGCGCCACCTTCGTGATTGACCCTGAAGGCGTGTTGCGCGCCATGTTGTACTACCCAATGACTAACGGTCGTTCGGTTGAGGAGGTGCTGCGCTTAGTCAAATCGTTGCAAACGAGTGATGAGCATGGTGTCGCAACACCGGAAGCTTGGCTGCCGGGTCAGCCGGTGATCGTACCGCCTCCTCACACCTCGCAAGACGCTGAGGCACGGCAATCAGAGGGGTATGAGTACACCGACTGGTACTTCTGCAAAAAGGTGATTTAACACCTGCGAACAGCGACGGGATGGCTGGCTGCGGTCAGTCATCATGGCTTTTCAGCTCACTACCAGGAGAGTCCTATATGAAAACCTTTGCACATTCTGAACATACGGGGGCGGGTACGCCCGATGTAGCCGGTTTTTTTGATCCGCGCACCTTTAGTGTCCAGTACGTGGTGAGTGACCCTGCAACGAAGCAGTGCGCGATTATTGATCCTGTCTTGGATTTTGATGAGAAATCAGGCGCTACAGCGACTCATCATGCCGATGAGCTGCTTGCGTACATTGCCAAAGAAGGCTTGTCGGTGGCGTGGATTCTCGATACCCACCCCCATGCTGATCACTTCTCTGCTGCGCAGTATTTGAAAGAAAAAACCGGCGCGCCCACCGCGATTGGCGAGCATGTCACTAAGGTGCAGGCACTATGGAAAGAGATTTACCACTGGCCGGATATGCCCACCGATGGACGCCAGTGGGATAGGCTGTTTGCCGAAGGTGATACGTTCACCATTGGCGAGCTGAATGCCCGCGTTATGTACTCCCCAGGCCATACGCTTGCGTCTATCACCTATGTGATTGGCGATGCGGCGTTTGTCCACGACACGCTCTTTCAGCCTGATTTCGGCACTGCACGGGCTGATTTCCCCGGTGGCGATGCTACCGTGCTGTGGAACTCTATTCAGCAAATTTTGGCGCTTCCAGAAACAACACGCGTGTTTACCGGGCACGACTACATGCCTGATGGCCGCGAGCCGCAGTGGGAAAGCACGGTGGCGGAACAGCGCGATTGCAACCCCCACTTAGCAAGCGTGAGCGAAGCGGACTACGTGGCCTTGCGCCGCAAGCGCGATAGCGAATTACCCATGCCGAAGTTGATTCTGCACGCACTGCAGGTCAATGCCCGTGGCGGGCGTTTGCCTGAGCCAGAGGCGAACGGTAAGCGTTATTTGAAAATTCCCCTGGATGCCTTAGAAGGCGCTGCCTGGGATTAGCGGTTCAACAAACTCTTTGCCGTACTCGCCAGCCCCACAGTGCCGTGATAGGTCGCGTGCCGGTCACCGGCCTTTCTCATGCCCACTGAAGATAGCGTTGGCCAACACAAGGAGAAGTAGCAACATGCAACAGCTGCAAACGAAGGTTGCGATTATTGGCGCAGGCAGCGCTGGGCTTAGTGCATGGCACGCAGCACGCAAGCACACGGACGACGTGGTGTTAATTGAAGAAGGGCCGTATGGCACCACCTGCGCTCGCGTGGGCTGTATGCCCTCCAAGTTACTTATTGCCGCCGCGAATACGGCTCATAGCGCGCGCAACGCCGCCATGTTTGGAGTCACTGTTAACGAGGTGGCGGTTGACGGACAGGCGGTGATGGCCCGGGTTAAAAGAGAGCGCGACCGCTTCGTGGGTAACGTGCTGTCCTCTATGAAGTCGATTCCCGAGTCCCACCGCCTGCAGGGGCACGCGCGCTTTATCGACCCCCATACGCTCGCCATTGGTGACCATACCCGGCTGACGGCCAACGCCATTATCATTGCCACCGGCTCGCGGCCAACGTGGCCGCGCCTGTTGGAGGGAGCGGGAAACCACTTAATCATCAATGATGATGTGTTTGATTGGGAGACGCTGCCAGGCTCCGTTGCGGTGGTGGGGCCGGGGGTGATTGGTATGGAGCTAGGGCAAGCGCTCAGCCGGTTAGGCGTGCGCACACGCACCTTTGGTGTTGGCGGTGCGGTTGGCCCTTTTCAGTCTGACAAGCTGCGGCAGCTGGCTGACGAGACGTTTAACCGTGAGCTCTATCTAGACCCTGATGCCACTATTGAGCAGGTAGAGCAGCAGGGCGATGGCGTCGCCATTACCTTCTACGAGCGGGAAAGCAGGCAAAAAACCACGGAACTATTTGACTATGTGCTAGCGGCAACGGGGCGTAAGCCTAATGTAGATCAGCTGGATATCGAGAAAGCAGGCGTGGCGCTAGATGCGCGTGGCGTCCCTCGTTTTAATCGTTTCACCACCCAGTGTTTAGCCCAGGACAATACACCTAGCCATATCTTCATCGCGGGCGATGCCAACCAGTCTGTTCCGCTACTCCATGAAGCGATTACCGAAGGAAAAATTGCTGGGCGCAATGCCGCTTGCTTAGACGATGTGCAAGTGGGGCAACGTAATGTGCCGCTCGCGGTGGTGTTTACCGAGCCGCAGATGGCTATCGTGGGCGAAAGCCGCGCGGCCCTAGAGGTGCGCTACGGCGGGTGTGACTGTATTGCAGAGGGCGGAGTGTCGTTTGACGACCAAGGCAGGGCGCGGGTAATGGGTGAAAACCACGGCTATTTAGCGCTTTACGCAGAGCACGGCAGCGGGCGCTTTTTAGGGGCTGAAATGTTAGGGCCACGGGCAGAGCATATTGCCCATTTGCTGGCCTGGGCCTTAGAGCAAACGCTAACCGTTAGCCAAATGCTGGCCATGCCCTTTTATCATCCCGTGGTGGAAGAAGGCGTAAGGTCAGGGCTGCGTGACTTGCAGGCCAACCTTAAGCAAGGGCCCAGCATTACCGAGCGCTGCATGGAGTGCGGCCCGGGCGACTGATAAAGACGGGATTCGCCCTTTTTCATACTTATCGCCCTCTTTCGTATATAGAAAGAGGGCGAGCGCATAGAGCTAAGAGTAAAAAGCCCACCTACACCTAGTCTTGCTTGGCGAAGCTATCAAACGCCTCAAGCGCTTGGGCGGCATAGGTAAACGCTGGCCCGCCGCCCATGTACATGCAAACGCCCAGCATCTCCATTACTTCTTCCCGCGTTGCGCCAAGCTCTGCAGCGGCTTTAGAGTGGAACGCAATACACCCATCGCAGCGCACGCTAATACCAATGGCTAGCGCCATCAGCTCTTTGTGTTTATGCGAAAGCGCCCCTTCTTTATTTGCCCCTTTCGCCATTTGGGTGAATCCCTTGGCAACATCAGGAATATTTTTGCCAATATCCTGCATCAGTGCCGAAAGGTCTTGAGTCGTTTTTTGCCAATCTTTATGCATTGCTGTCTCCTAGCTGCGTTGGGTGTGTTGATTCAGCCTAACGTGTGGCCGCGTGCTTTAGCAGCGGTAGCGGCTACTTTGCGTGTGTTACGACGTTGATACTTAGAGGGTGCTGCCCAATCGTCTTGCCATGGAATCGTGCCCTTCGATTGCCGCCCAGTGCAGTGCGCTTTGGCCTTTGTGGTCGGCCTGCAACGGGTTTGCGCCATGGTCTAACAGTAGCTGGGTTGTGGGATGATCGTTCTGCTTTGCGGCCCAAATCAGCGCTGTCCAGCCGAGCGTATCTTGCTGGTCTACGTGTGCCCCCTGCGCTAATAAAGAAGCCGTCGCGGCTGTTTGGCGACTGACGACGGCCACCATGAGTGCGGTGTAGCCGCTGTCGTCGCGATGCTCTATGTGGGCACCTGCTTGCATCAGCTGCTCAAGCGCGGTGGTATGACCGAGTGAGGCAGCCTTCATCAGCGGCGACCAACCGCAGTTGTCTGACCTGTTTAGTGCTGCTCCTTGCTGTATGAGGCGCGCTATGCCGTCGTTATCGCTATCCTCAACCGCACGGAAAAGCTCGGTGCGGCCTAAATGGTCGCGTTGGTCTATATCTTGTGTGACCGACTGATACAAAGTGACAATCAGCAGGCCGAAGACTAAGGGCAGCATGACACCGCTTAGCATGGGAAAGCGCATAAACCATGCAGTAACGCGCGTACTTAACTTCATGTGCCTAAGCGCCGCTGATTGACGTAGCAAGCATTAATGATAGCCTTCGCCCACTTTGACCTTGCCGCGAAACACCCAGTAGGTCCACGCGGTGTAGGCCAGCACAATAGGAATGACAAATAGGAAGCCAATCAGCAGGAACAGCTGTGATTCCGGTGCCGAGGAGGCATCCCAAATGGTGTAGTTGGGGGGCACAATGACTGGCCACTTGCTGGCGATCAGCCCCAAGTAGGTAAACAGGAAGATGCCCAGCGACATCACAAACGGCAGGCCTTCGTCTTGGCGTTTTACCGCACGGTACACCATGCCTGAGCAGAGTAGGGCCAGCACTGGGAAGATCCAAACCAGCTGGAACGTATCCATCCAGCGGCTATACACCTCAGGGCTTACCAGCGGTGTCCAGATACTGACAATGGCAAACACCGCTAAAACAGCCAGCAGCAGTTTAGGGGTAATGGCGTACGCCCACTGCTGTACATGGCCTTCTGATTTCATAATCAGCCAGGTAGCACCCAGCAGCGCGTAGCCAGCCATTAACCCTAGCCCGGTTAACACGGTGAACGGCGTTAGCCAGTCGAGCGCGCCGCCCACGTAGCGGAAATCCTCAACGGCAAACCCTTGGATATAGGCACCCACCACCGCGCCCTGGGCAAAGGCAGCAACGGCAGAGCCTAAGAAGAACGCGCGGTTCCACCAGCGGCGGTTTTTGTGTGACTTAAAGCGAAACTCAAAGGAGATGCCGCGGAAAATAAGACCGGCCAGCATTAAGAATACGCCGATATACAGGGCAGGCAGAAAGACCGAATAGACCAGCGGAAAGGCGCCTAACAGTCCTGCGCCGCCGAGCACCAGCCAGGTTTCATTGCCGTCCCATACGGGGGCGACGGAGTTCATCATGACATCGCGTGAATCTTCGTCGGGGGCAAAGGGGTATAAAATCCCTAAGCCCAAATCGAAGCCGTCCATAATGACGTACATAATCACGCCAAAACCGATGATTACCGCCCAGATTAAGGCTAAGTCGATACTCATGATGCGTTTGCTCCTGCGGTGTTATCGCCTAAATCATCATCCAGCGGGGTGTGCGCGGCAGAAAACGGACGCTTAGGCCGCTCAACCTCACCGTGAACCTCAATCGGGTCATCCAGCATGCCATTGCGCACCACGCGGGTGAGGTAGTACACGCCGACGACAAACACCACGCTATACACGGCGATATACCCAATCAGCGTAAACAGCGCCATCGCGCCGGTGAGCGAGGGTGTTAAGCCTTGGGCGTGGGTCATTACCCCATACACCAGCCACGGCGCGCGGCCTGCTTCCGTCACGATCCATCCAGCAAGCACGGCCACAAAGGGTGTGATAATCATCGCTACCAGCGTTTTAAGGAATAGTGGGCTCTCAAAAATACGCCCTTTGCGCCGCAGTATTAGCCCCAGCAGGGCGACGCCGATCATTAAAAAGCCAATGCCGACCATCACGCGGAAAGACCAAAACACCAGTGCCACCGGAGGCTGCTCTTCAGGGGCTACTTCGGAAAGCCCTGGAATCACGCCATCAGCGCTATGTTTGAGGATGATGCTCGCCATGTTGGGAATACCCAGCTCAAAGCGGTTGGTCTGATTTTCCTGGTCAGGCAGCGCAAACAGCAGCAGCGGTACGTTAGCGCGGGTTTCCCAGTTACCTTCCATGGCGGCCACTTTAGTGGGCTGGTGCTCTAGGGTGTTGAGCCCGTGGAAGTCGCCGATCAAGGCCTGGGCGGGGGTTAAAAAGAGCAGTAACCAAAGGCACATGGAGAGCGCTTTCTTGTTGGCCTCTACATCGCGGTTGCGCAACAGGTACCAGGCGCTAACGCCTGCCACCACAAAGCCACCGGTGAGGAACGACGCCATGCCCATGTGGGCGAAGCGATACCAGAAAGAGGGGTTAAAAATCGCTTCAAGCCAAGAGGTAATATGGAAACGTCCATCAATCAACTCATAGCCCACCGGGGTTTGCATCCAGCTGTTAGCCGATAGAATCCAGAACGAGGAGATAAACGTCCCGATAGCCACCATGATGGCAGCAAACAGATGAACGCCTTGGGGCACTTTATTACGGCCAAACAGGAGTACGCCTAAAAACGCAGCCTCAAGGAAGAACGCCGTGACCACTTCGTAACTCAGGATAGGGCCAAGAAAGTTAGCGGTCGCATAGGAGAAGTTGCTCCAGTTAGTGCCGAACTGGAACGACATCACGATACCCGATACCACGCCCATACCAAATACAACGGCGAACACCTTGGTCCAGAACTGTGCAAGACGGTCCCAGGCCAGGTTAGCGGTTTTATAAAACAGGCCGTGCAGGACAGCGATGTAAGAGGCTAGGCCAATGGTAAAAACGGGAAAAATAGCGTGAAAAGAGACTACAAACGCAAACTGCAGGCGGGATAACACCAGCGGATCGAGCTCCATCATAAACCTCCAAGCGCATGAAGCATGATAAAGAACAGGCGTTATGTTCACGGAGTGAAGCGAGAACAGAGAGCCCTTATATTGCTCTTGGTAATATGCTTATTACCTATTGGATAATACAAGGGCGCGCTGGAAGCGACAAACGAAAAGGTCGTGATCCGCGATGGCGTATTGTCGCATCGCGCGGCGCAAGCTACTTTACTCCCCGCGTAGGCGGATCAAATAGCTAAGCGGGTGCAGGATAAGAAACGCTAGCACAAACGTGGCGATCACTGCGCCGCTTAGGGCTATCCAGTCAAACAGTGTGGCGACATAGCTCAGCGTAGAGTGCGTTAACCAGGGCACCCATAATATAGCCGTTAGCCCCAGGATGAGCGCTAATAGGGTTGTCGGGCGGTGACGGTAGCGGGTGATTTGATAGCCGCGTAAGTAGGCAAGTAGGTGCAGGCCCGTGACAGCGATGCCCCCGATAATCAACAGCCACATAAAAGGGGCCAAGGCGTACATCAATATGGTGAGCATTCCGCTAATGGTCATGTGTCTGTTCTCCTTATGCCTGGCCTTCCAGCACCGCGTAGTAGGCGGGCTGCAGCATGCGGTCTTTCATCACCCACGCCGCCCAAGACTCGTCTGTTGGGTCAATAAACGGGAACGACGGCATAAAGGCGAAGTTATCGGCGTAACCAAACTCCACTAGCATGGCCTTTCCAATACCCGTAATCATGGGGCAAGAGGTGTAGCCCGTATGCCGGGCAAGGGGTGTTTTTCCCTGCATCACGGCCAGCAGGTTCTCTTCGACCACCGGTGCTTGGGCTTTTACGCTGGCAGCGGTTTTATTGATGGGCGCGCCAATTACATCGCCAATCCCAAATACCTCGGGGTAGCGGTTGTGCTGCAGGGTGTGAATATCTACGTCTAGCCACTCGCCCCTGAAGGGGCCATCTTGCGCGATCAAATCACTCTGCTTAACAAAGTCGTGGGCGCTCATGGGGGGCACAACGTGGATAAAGTCGTAGTCGGCAATCACGGTGGGCTGGTTATCGCGCCTAAATTCTGCTTCGCGCAGCTCATGGTGGGAGGTGAACTCGCTCTCGGGTCCAACAAAAGCAAATTCAGCCTGCTTGGCGTGAGGGTCGATGGCGGAAAGGCGGTAGTGATGGCGCCGTTTAACGCCTTGATCATCAAAACGTTGTTTAACGAACTCATCGACCCAGGGTTGCGAAAAAAGTCCCGCGCCTGGTGCCATATAGTCCACTGTGAAGGCATCACGTTGCCCAGAGGCTTCCAGGCGGCTTAGCGTTGTGAAGGTCATCTTCAGCGGCGCCCCGGCGCACTTTACGGGGGTGGGGGCAGCGGTAAAAATCCCTTTGCCCTGGCCGCTATTAAGCCATGTTTGAATGGCGTGGTTCGTCCGTGAGGCCCCTTCAATACTGGCATAAACACTGCCAATGCCATGCTGCCCTACCAGTTCAGGCGTCATACCCTCAATTAAGTGATAATTGAGTTGAATGCCGGTTGCCACAACCAAGAAGTCGTATCCAAGGGTGTTGCCGCTGGCCAACGTAATGCGTTTGCTATCGGCATCAATGTTCGCCGCGTATCCACGCACCCAGTTCACGCCGCGTGGCATAAACTGCGCATTTGGGCGCATGGTTTTGTCGGCGTTCCATACGCCAGAGGCGACCAGTGTCCAACCAGGCTGGTAGTGATGCGTTTCGCGTGGCTCAACGAGGGTAATGCTGCCCCCTTGGAGCCGCCTCGTTAGGCGGTTCGCCATGGCCATGCCCGCTGCACCGCCCCCAAGAATGACGATGCGTGCCTGGGTTGGCAGCGTGTTGGCAGACAGTGCACTGAGTGGCAGCAGGCTACCTACCCCCAGGCTAGAGCCAACTTTTAGCAAGTCTCTGCGCGTCAATAGTGGCGTCTTTTGCATGGGGGCACTCCTTAAGCGAACGCTAAGATATATTTTTTTGTAATATCGTTATTCCATTATGTCTGCTGCGTGCGAAAAAGCCATCACCAATTTGTCCAAAGTGACAAAAAGTCTCACATCAGAAAATTAATGAAGGCTTAGACGGGGTATGCACCGTTAAGCCGGGCGTGGGTTTGCATCATCATGGGGCTTCCAGCGTTGGCGGGCGTGTTCACTCCAGGAAAGCAGCGCCGGAATAATAAACAGCACCAGTAGCGTCGTGCCTCCCAAGCCAAACGCAATGGAGGTCGCCATAGGAATCAGGAATTGCGCCTGCAGCGATGTTTCAAACAGCAGTGGCAGCAGCCCGCCAATGGTGGTGAGCGATGTCAGCAGTACCGCTCGCACTCGCTGTACAACGGCTTCATTAAGCGCGTTATCAATATCCAAGCCTTTTTCTCGCTGCTGGCGGTAGAAGCTGACCAAGATAATGGCGTTATTGACCACAATGCCCGACAGCCCGAAGAGCCCAAATAGCGACAAAATCGTCAGGTTGATCCCCAATGCCCAGTGCCCCAGCAGAGCACCGACCAGCGAAAAGGGGATAATCGCCATGACGATAAGCGGCAGTGTCCAAGACGCAAACACCCAGGTGAGCACGCCATACATCAGCCCCAGGCCGATGAGTAGCCCAGTGCGCATATCCGCCATGGTTTCGCGCTGGTCGGCGGCGCGCCCTTCAAAGCTGGTGGTTAAGAAGTATTCACGCTCTAAACGCGGCAGCAGCTCGGTAGAAAGGCTTTCCAACACCTGCTCTGCTGAGGTGGCCTGGCTATCGATGTCGGCGGTCACCTCCACGGCCAGCTGCCCCTCGGCATGGCGTAACGTTTCAAACCCTTGGCGGTGGGATACTTCCATCACCTGCGAGAGCGGCACCTGACGGCCATCGCTTAACGTCACCGCAAAACTCGACAGGGTGGCTAAGCGCTCGCGCTGGTGCCTGGGCAGCTGTACCCGCACTTCGATTTCATCCGCTCCAGTTTGGTGTATCTGCACTATCTGCCCGTCAAAGGCGGTGCGCAGCTGGCGGCCCAGGTCGTCAGTGGTTAAGCCCAGTGCCTGGCCGTGGGCACTGACGCGGTAGATCAGCTGCTCGCGCCCCCAGGGCATATCGTTTTCCGTGCTGAGTACGCCGGGTAACCCGGCCATCGCCTCGCCGAGAATGTCGGCGGCCTGGCGTAGGCCTTCGGCGTCTTCACCGGTGAGCCGGATGTTGACATCTTTGCCCGGCGGGCCAGCGGCGCGCTCGGTAATCGTCAGGCTATCCAAACCGGCGGGGGTATGTATCCGTTCGCGCCAGGCGCGGATGAAATCGGTGTTACGTACGTCGCGGCTATCCGGCGAGGTCAGCTCTACCATGATCGAGCCCACGCCATCGCCAGTGCGTGCTGGCGCACCGCCCGCCTGGGTGCTGCCGTAATGCGCAACCGCCGTGCGCACTAGGCCGCCGCCCAGGGCGTCATCGGTCTCTTGCAGGGTGGCCTGCAGATGATCGACAAAATCCGCCGCCTTCCCACGATGGGTGCCCGCCACAAAGCTGGCGTTGGCATAGACGATGCTGGACTCCGGTGATGGAAAGAAATTGAAGCCAATGCGCCCCCCGGCTAAAAGCCCCGCAGTGACCAGGGTGATGGCGAGGGCTGCGGTCAGCGTTACGCCACGGTTGCGCAGCGAGCGCTGGGAAAAGCGCCGGAAGCGGCCTTCACGGAACTGGTCAAAACGGTGTTCAAACCCCTGGCGTAGCCGCTCGATACCACGGGCAGGGCGCTTGGGTGTATTGGCGGGCAAAAAGGCATTGCGCAGGTGCGCGGGCAGCACAACAAAGCACTCCAGCAGCGAGGCAATCAGCACGCAGATCATGATAATTGGAATATCGCCCAGAATATTGCCAATGACGCCGCCAACGATTAACAGCGGCATAAAGGCCGCGACCGTGGTGAGCGACGAGGCGACCACCGGCCACAGCATGCGGCGTGCGGCACCGGCGGAGGCAAGCTTGGGGTCTTCGCCCATGCGGTGGTGGGCGTCGGCGTCTTCGCCTACCACAATCGCATCATCGACAATCACCCCCAGCGCCATAATAAGCGCAAACAGCGACATCATGTTGATAGAGCCGCCAATGCCCCAGAACACGCCTAACGAGGCGAGAAATGCGGTTGGAATGCCAATCGCTACCCATAGCGCCACCCGTGCAGGCAGAAAGAAGTAGAGCAATATCACCACCAGCAGTAGCCCGGTCAGGCCATTGCCCAGCAATAGCGAAATACGCTCGTCGATGAGCTGCCAAGACTCATCGTAAACATCTACGTTGACGTTGGGCGGGAGCGTGGGGCGCGTTTCAGCCAGCCAGCGCTCTAAGTGCTGCGCCGCTTTTAGGGAGTCCCCGCTCTCTGCGCGCTGTAAAATCAGCTCAACGGCGGGGTAGCCGCGGTAGGTTAGCTCAACCTCTCCCTCTCTGGCTTCCTGGTGAATATGCGCGATGTCGCCCAGGCGCAGCTGCTGGCGGCTGTTGCTCAGCACCGGCATATCCTCAAACGCGAGGGTATCGCGGTGCTGTTCCAGGGAGCGCAGCTCGCGGGTGCTATCCTGCTGGCCTAATAAACCTGCTGGTAAATCTTGCGACATGCCCTGCACCCGCGTGGCAATGTCGCTCAGCGAAAGCCCCAGCGCTTGCAGGCGTTCGGCAGGTACTTCGATGCTGATTTGCTGGGCAGGCAGGCCGTTAAGCTCGATACGGTCAATGCCCGCCATCAGCAGCGAGTCTTCAAAGCGGCGGGCTAACTGGCGCAGCTCGTGGGGGGCTAAATCGCCGTGTATCAGCAGCCGTGCGACAGGTTCATAGCGTGCTAGGCGAGAAATTTCGGGGGTTTCTGCATTGGCAGGTAGGTTGGTAAAGCTATCTACCTGCTGGCGAATGTCGTCCAGTGCCAGCACGGGGTCGCTGTTTTCCTCTAGCTCCAGCGTGATATTGGCAATCCCCTGCGCGGAGGTTGAGGTCATGCGCTTGAGGTTATCAATGCTGCGCAGCCGCTGTTCCAGGGGGTTGGTAATGCCCTGCTCGATGTCTTCGGCGGAGGCACCGCTCCACACCACGCGCACGTTGACCACGTCGAGGGCAAAGGTGGGGAAAAACTGGATATTCATACGCGCAATCCCCAGCGCGCCGCCCAACAGCATTACCAGCATCACAAGGTTAGCGGCGACCTTGTGGCGAACAAAGAAGCCGATAAAATCGCCGCGCTGGGTCATGGGGTGCCCCCACCGTCAGGTGGCGTTTGGGTGATCTCCACATGCAGCCCCTGGGCGGCATTGGGCAGGTGGGTCGACATAATCTGGTCGCCTTCCGCCACCGTGTCAGCGCGCACTAACAGCCAGCGCTCCCCTTGCTGCTTGGCAACTTCCCCCAGCCGCTCAACGCGCTGGCGCTCTAGGCGGCTGTCATCATTAATGCGGTAGAGCAGGTCGGCGCCGTGCAAGGCGGCGTAGGGCACGGCAAAGGCATCGCTGACGCTTGGGCGGTTTAACTGCACGGCGACCATCGCCCCCGGCCGTAGCCCCTCTGCTGGGTCGTGTAGTGAGAAAATCGCCTCGGTGCCCGCTGGGTCGCTCTCCCCCGCCAGGCGTTCTAATACAAAGCGCTGGCGGCCATCCACCGAGGTCGCTTCGAGGGAGTGGCCGCTCTGTAAATGGGCGTCAAGCTCTGCGTGATAGCGCTGTGGAACACGGGCGCGCAGCTCTAAGCCATTGCGCGGATAAAGCGATAGCAGCGGTGCGCGTGCGGCCACGTCATCGCCAACAGCGACCTGCACGCGGGTCACGCGGCCTGCAAAGGGCGCGTGAATTCGGCCACGGGCGAGGTTGCGTTGGGCGTCAGCCTGCTGCACCTGCGCCCTGGCCAGGCGCGCTTCCAGGCTGGCTAAGCGAGAGGGGTATTCGGCAATAGCACTTTCGCGGGCAGAGACGGTGAGCTGCGCCCGCGCTACTGCGTCACGTGCTGCATCAACATCTGTTTGAGAGGCCAAGTTGCGCCCTTCCAGCGACCGGTTACGCTCCAGCTGGCGGTTGGCATTAGCGAGAATCTCGCGCTCTTGTGCCAATACCTGGCGGTTATTCTCATGGCGGATACGCTCATTTTCCAGCTGCGCCTGCAGGTCGGCGAGCTCCGCCTCGGTTTGGTGCAGAGGCGATAACAGCTCGTCTTCATCCAACGCCAGCAGCAGCTCGCCCTGCTCTACTGCCTGGCCGTCGCTGACGGGGCGCTCGACCACCTGTGCTTGAAGGGGAGCTACGAAGGTCACCATATTCGGCGCGATCACTTCACTAAACAGCGCCAGCAGGGGGGTATGCTCACCAGGCGAAACGCTGATGGCTTCAACTGGCCAGCGGCGCTCCTGGGCGTCAACCGGGGCGGGCTCCGGGCGTGTATAACGCAGCGCCATGAAGCTGGCGATGCCAAGAACCAGTATTACCAGGGGAAGCAAGCGCTTTAGCATAAGGATATCTATATATAGAATAAGATCTGCTTATCTTAACGCGCTTGCATCCCAATAATATTGGTTAATAGCATTGTTGCGACAATGCGGCGCACTAAATTAGCAACCATCGAGACGTTTCATGCCTACATCACGTATCGCCATTATAGGCGCTGGGTTAGCGGGGCTGTATGCCGCGTATTTATTGGAAAAACGGGGCATCAGCGATTACGTGATGCTGGAAGCGCGAGAGCGGGTGGGTGGACGTATTGCAACGTTAATACCCAGCGGAGGGGTGCTGAATGAGGGGAGCACAGGGTCGTTTGATTTAGGGCCTTCTTGGTTTTGGCCTGAGTTTCAACAGGTGCTTGGAGCGCTGGTGGAATCGCTAGGGCTGTCATCGTTTGCCCAGTATGAAACCGGCGATATGATTATGGAGCGCTCCCACCAAATGCCGCCCGTTCGCATGCAGGGCTTTGTCAATCAGCCGCCTTCTATGCGGCTACAGGGTGGCATGCAAGCGCTGATTGATGCATTGCGCCAGCGCATTGGCCCTGAACGTATTTTTACCGGCCAGGCCGTTCAGTCGATGGCACTCACTTACAATGGCCGTGTGGAGATGCTGTGTACTTCTGGGCAGCGTTATAACGCCCAGCATGTGTTGCTGGCTGTGCCGCCGAGATTAGCGGCGCAAACAATGACGTTTTCACCGGCGCTACCGGCGGGGCTTACTCATCAGTGGGCGTGCACTGCTACCTGGATGGCACCCCACGGCAAATACGTCGCCCTGTATCCCATGCCTTTTTGGCGAGATGAGCAGCTTTCGGGAGAGGCGCGCAGTCTGCTGGGCCCGCTGGGTGAAATTCATGATATGTCCCATCCAGGTGGTCACGGCGCGCTGTTTGGCTTTTTTAGCTTACCCGCCAGTGCGCGAGCGCAACTGAGTGATGAGGCACTGCGTCAGCACTGCCGCGTACAGCTGGCTAGGCTGTTTGGCCCTCAAGCTGCTAGCCCGAGTATGGATGTGATTAAAGACTGGGCGCAGGAGCCGTTCACCGCTACCTATGCCGATCAGATACCTAGCGAGCATCACGGTACTGCGCCGCCTGCTCGGGCGGCTGAAGGGCCTTGGGGGCCTTGCTTAACGGGTATTGGTAGCGAGTGGGGTAAGCACTATGCCGGCTACCTGGCAGGTGCTATTGAAGCCGCTGAGCGAGGCGTCGCGGATGTGTTAGCAAAATAGGGAGCTTGCTTGTTTGGCGCTCGTTCTTCCCAGTGAAAGGCCAGTACAGCAAAACATACTCATTTACTTAAAAAGCCTCCCGCCAATACCGCAACGATGCTTCTGATACCACGCCATGCTGTGTGCCCAGCTCAATCACGGCCTGCTGAACCGCGCGAGCTAACGTTGGCTGATGGCATAGTGCTAACGACCGAATCATACGGGTAATGCGTAGGTGGTTATGGCCACCGGCTTTCAACCAAATGTGCGTTTGCATCGATAATGTCGGCTGGGCGGTTATGGCGTTGCCATCGCGAAGGAGCCCAAAAAAATCCAGCATGACATCAAGGGAGCGTTGCTGGTGGCGGCGTAAGGGCTCTTCACGCTCAAAAGCTGCTTGCACGTCACTCGTCAGCAGGGGCGCAAACGCATTAAAACGACCGGCTTCCGGTATGGGGAATAGCCACTGAATGTAGTCGTGGGTATGTTCTAGCCAGAAAGAGGAGAGTGCCCAGATCTCTTCAAGTAGACGTCCTTTATGATCCTGGCCTTCCCCACGATAAAACGCGATTAAGCGCGCATCATTGTCCATTATGCCCCTCGCTCTAACGGTTCAGCGTGACTATGCAGCGCCATTTCCAGGGTGTGGCGTTCGACATCGTGATCGTGGTGGGCCTCAATGCGTTCCAGCGCGCGAATATAGTAGGCGGGTAACCTGTGCTCACGCGCACCGGCCAGCACATGGTGCTTGTACCATGTATACGGGCGAAGCCCGAGGGCGGTGACGTTACCGACATACGCCTGCACCTCAAACTGACGGTCACTGGCAAGATCCGTGACCGTCAGCCAGGTTTCGTTGTAGGCCACGCCAAGCCCCTCGTACCGATCGAGGGTGGGTTTATGATGAGAAGCGACCTCCCAAATAACCCCATATACCGCTGACTGCTCTGACGCAGGCACAATATCGCACTTGCCCGAGCCGTCCCCACTACGCTGATGAAACGCTAACCGATAAGACGGCAGCAGGGCGGTGGTCACAAAGCGTGCTGGAATCCGTGCGGCTAAGCGCTGCGTTGACATATTGGATCCATAAGCAAAGCAGAGCATGGCGTTCTCCTTAACGTGACATGGTTATTAACAGCCCGTGTTTAGTGCGTATCGCCGCTGTTAGAGGTGTCCTGATAATGTGCCAGTACCAGGGCCGCATTCGCTTTTAGGGTCTCTCGCCACGCACGTGGTGCAAGCACTTTGACATTGGTGCTCATGCCCATCAGCCACCACAGGGTTTGCTGGTCATCGGGCACATGGGCGGTCAGGCGATACCACTGGCTGTCCGGCAGGGCGTCAATTGTTTGTTGCTCTGATAGCGGTGTTTCTTGCAATAGCCAAGCGACCGGATGGGCGATCTCTGCCTCTAACACCACATTATCTGGGCCTTGGCGATAGCCAAACGCACCGCTCTGGATATAGTGATCAATATCGAAGTCGTCACGTGCTTGCCAGGCGCGCTGGCTGAACGCCGCATGTTTCACCCGGTGCAGCGCAAACTGGCGTAGATCCTTAAATCCATCGACGTGCGCCAGTAAATAAGTAGCACTATGGCGACTAACAATCCCCTGGGGATGAAGCGTTAACGGTTTTTCTGTTTCCGAGGTGCGTGATAAGTACATCACGTCGATCGCTTTTTGTTCCAGCAAGGCCTCAGCGACCGTCTGCCACGTCGCTTCATCCAGCTCGGCGGGAATCAGCGCTTTGCCATTTGGAATCGCACGCACGCAGCGGGCCCATTTACTCAGGCCGTTAGACGCCATGCTGTCTAGTAACTGCCGTGCATCGTTAAAGTGGGGCGTTAACTGACCCACCACCACCGGGGGAAGCAGCCCCTTAAGATACTCCTCGGCAAGCACGAGCGTTAACGCACTCGGCACGTCCAGTGCCGGTAAGTGGCACTGGAACTCTCGATCAAAATACCAACGGTAAGGTTTTTGGCTGTCGTCGCAGCAAATCGGAAATTGTGTCGAGAGTTTTTGACCTAAATCGCGCTGTAACGACCGCGTATCAATTTGAAAACCGCGTTCCGCGAGTTTCTCTTTTAACACCGGGGTAGAAATGCGCCCAGGGTAACGAGGAATGAGCTGTAGTAGCGTCAAATAGCGAAAAAGCGTATCGCGCGTATCGGACATAGTGACGCCACCCCAGGCAGTAATGATGAAAACGCAAGAGTCTACCGTGCCTCACAAAACTTAGCGACTCTCTTGGGCAGCGCATCCGTCTCCCGAGCGAGCAAATGAGCACGGTTGCGCCATAGCGCTACGGTGCTCTGTTCAGTTGCCGTATTAGGCAGGTGCGCCCAGAGCGCGGCAGGGTGTATGTCGGGTGTTTTCTCTAAGGAAGTGTTGGGGTGTCCTTTCAGCCACAAATACACCGCCTGCGCGCTGCGCCCCACGCAGACGGGAAACAGCAGAGCATCAAACGGGAGCGTAATACCCAGCTCAAGCAGCAGTGCGTTCACCTCATGATCACAGGCGAGGTGCCAGCGGTGATGGTTAGCGACTAGCGGCGCCGTTAAGTGGCCCGCGACACAGTGCCAGAGTAAATGCGCCTGTAAAAAACGGCGTGATTCATCGGAAAGGGAAGCGCTGTAGCGAGGACAGAAGTAGAGATGACGCCCATCGGTACTTGCGGAATCAAATGACGGCGCCACGACCGGCGTTAGGGTCAAAAACTGACTTAAAAAATTCATGACTGGGAGCGTGTTAGCCCAAGCGTCGCGATCCGCTTGCCACTTGGCAAGCTCCATCTTTTGCTGGGAGGTCACTGAAGCAGTTGATGAGCACGTCTGTATATCCATATCCTTATCTTCCCTGAGTTAAGAAGGTAAGATGCTACGACAGTGCTGCGACAACTAACGCCGCATTAAATAAGCGATGATGATTCGCTTTAAGACTTTGAAGCCAAGCGTTTAAGGAAAATGTGTGTATCCTCTGCGGTACTTCAGGGAAGGTGCAGTATTGCATTCTGAGCACTAGGGCCAATTTTCAGTAGCTCTTTTCAGCGGCTACCAACCTGAAAAAATAATCTTTGTTGTAATATGCTCAATGGCTAGGTGACAAATTATTTTGTAGCTAGGCAGTAATAGATTTTAGTTGGTCTGTTTACATTTGATATGCCCAATGCATAGGTTTCCTTCTTGATCTTCAAACACTGGTATTGCGTCAAGTTTATCGAAGGCGCCTGTTAAGCAGTTGCCTGTTTTACTATCAAACGCTGCTCCATGGGCACTGCATAGCAAGCGATTTCCATCTGAGGAAATGATACTGTCCGAGCGATAATTTAAAGGTAAATATTGGTGGGGGCAGGCATTAACGTAGCAATAAACCGCACCCTCTATGCGCGTTGCAATGACAGGGAAACTTCCTTCGTTGCTAATGATTTCCAGGCAGTGTGTTTTACCTTCTTGTATGACGTTGGAAGGACAAACAATAGCCCCCGTTTGGGGGGCATTCGCATAGTTACGCCAAGCGTCGTGCACAGGGTTTCCTTTCTGTTATTCAGCGTTGCGACTATTCTGCAGCGCCTTGCAACACGCCGCGGTTGATTTGATCCTCTTCGATGGATTCGAAAAGTGCTTTAAAATTGCCCTCTCCAAAACCATCATCGCCTTTACGCTGGATAAACTCGAAGAAGATCGGACCAATCACCGTTTTTGAGAATATTTGTAGCAAAATTCTGGTTTCGCCACCGCCCAAGACGCCTTCACCATCAATCAAAATGCCACGGTTACGAAGTTTATCGAGAGGCTCCTGGTGGTCTTTCACGCGCTCAAGCGACTTTTCATAATAGATGCTCGGCGGGCCAGGCATAAATTCGAGTCCCTCAGCCGCAATTAAGTCAGTGCCGGTATAGATATCGTCCGTGGCAATGGCGATATGCTGAATACCTTCGCCGTTATACTCACGTAAGTACTCTTCGATCTGGCTATGATCGTCGGCACTCTCGTTAATAGGGATACGGATTTTACCGTCGGGGGAGGTTAATGCACGGCTTGTAAGGCCGGTTACTTTACCGGTGATATCGAAGTAGCGTATTTCACGGAAGTTAAAGGTGTCGTGATAAAACTTATACCACGTGTCCATGTTGCCGCGAATAACGTTATGAGTGAGGTGGTCAAGATAGTAAAAACCAAAGCCTTTAGGCTTAGGATCTTTCTCAGCTAACCACTCAAACTCATTGGAGTAACAGCTGCCTTTTTCGCCGTACGTATCAATAAAGTAAAGCAGCGATCCGCCAATGCCAACCACCGCAGGCGCATCGATGGATTTATTGCCGGTGAACTCTTCAGCCCCTAAATCAACGGCACGTTTTAGGGCATGCTGAGCATCAACTACGCGCCAGGCCATGGCCGGTGCGCATGGGCCGTGTGCCTCGATAAATGCTGATGCATGTGAGTCAGGCTCACTGTTAAGCAGGTAGTTGATGTCACCCTGACGATAAACAGTGATTGACTTGTCACGGTGTTTTGCAACGGGGATGAAGCCCATTTGCCTAAATAGGCTGTCTAATTTTTCTGGCTCTGGGTGGGCAAATTCAACAAATTCAAAACCATCAGTACCTGCTGGGTTTACATCACTTATAGTTACTTTGGGTGCGTTGTGTGGGAAGGGACCCATCGTTGTCTCTCCTTATTGTTTTGTAATTTGACAAGATCAGTATAGGGAAGAGGCGGTGCAATTAGGTTGCAAACTAACCCCGTATGCAGCCAAATAGTGCACAGCTTGTGCGCAATTGGAGTCTTATATGCATGGGGTTTCTCTAGATCGTTACGATCTTGCAATTTTGTCAGAATTGCAGAAAAACTCAGCTCTCACTAATTCAGAATTGGGTGAGCGCGTCAGCCTGTCTCCCTCTCAGTGCTCCCGGCGCAAAGCGCGGTTAGAAACCGAGGGGGTGATTAAGGGGTATTCGGCGAGGCTAGATGCCGCTAGCCTGGGGTTTGGCTTGCGTGCCATCACTAGAGTTAACCTTAAAGCTCACGGTGAAAGCATGGACGATGATTTCGTAGCGTTACTGACGAAGCACGCCATGGTGCGTGAAGCCTACTCTGTATCCGGCGATGCGGACTATGTACTGCACGTAATAGCCAAGGACCTAACTGAATTTTCGGACTTTATTCACCATCATTTATTGCCTCATCCTAATGTCACCCAGGTCCGCTCTGAAATCATACTGCGTAGTATGAAAGAGGCGCAGGGCCTGCCAGTGAGTGGTGGTTAGGCTATGTCCGAAATCGTCGGCTTTTCAAGCAATGCCTAATCAGAGGCTCCCTAAGTAACAGAGTTTATTGTGTCCTGAGGGTACTATGCGCCTTAAGTTTTACTGTCAGAATCGAATTGGCATTCTTCGCGATATAGTGGCTCAGTTTGCTGATTACCGAATTAATGTCGCGCGGGGCGAAGTGGGCGGGGAGCAGGGCAATACCATCTATTTGCATGTTCCGAACTTACTTAATGCGCAGCTACTGACGCTTAAGCCGGTATTGGAAGCCATCCCCGGCGTGTTTAGTGTTAAGCGCGCTAGCTTGATGCCCAGTGAGCGCCGTCATTTGGAACTGGATGCGCTCTTATCCTCGCTTTCTGACCCCGTCATGTCGATTGATATGCAGGGCCGGATTGTGGCGGCTAACCGTATTGCTGTTCAGGTATTGGGGGTGCGGGTTCAAGAAGTACCGGGGCTCTCGCTGGATCGTTATCTTGATGAAGTGGATCTTCCCGATGTGATTCGCCGTAACAACTCACGCATCAATGGGCTGCGGATCAAACTGAAAGGTGACACGTATCTTGCCGATATCGCGCCACTGCACATGGAAGACACGAAGGTGGATTCACTAGCAGGGGCGGTCGTGACGTTACACCGTGCTGACCGTATTGGAGCACGTATTTACCAAGTGCAGCGTCAGGAGCTGCGTGGCTTTGAGGCCATTTTTCAGTCGAGTTCGCGATTGGAAGCCGTGATCAACGAGGCGCGTCGTATGGCGCCACTGGATGCACCGCTGTTAATTGTGGGTGAAACGGGGACGGGGAAAGAGCTGGTGGCCAGGGCCTGTCATTTGGCAAGCCCCCGGGGACAAGCGCCGTTTGTGGTGCTTAACTGTGCTGGGCTTCCCGAATCAATGGCCGAGACAGAACTTTTCGGTTACGCACCTGGTGCCTTTGAGGGCGCTCGGCCGGAAGGTAAGCTTGGCCTCCTGGAGCTTAACGAAGGTGGCACGGTCTTTCTTGATGAAGTCGGCGAAATGAGCCCACGGCTGCAGACGAAGCTGTTGCGTTTTCTTCAGGATGGCGGCTTTCGGCGTGTGGGTAGCGAGGAGGAGACCTTCCTGGATGTCAGAGTAATCTGTGCCACTCAACAAAACCTGCCACAGCTATGTAGTGAAGGGCTGTTTCGGCTGGATCTTTATCACCGGCTCAATGTGCTTTCGCTACAGGTGCCACCGTTACGTGAATGCCTGGACGGCATCGAAGAGTTGGCGGCCTATGTGCTTGATCGTGCAGCGCGTCAGATAGGCTGCCCTTTGCCGGAGCTTTCGCCCACTGCGCTTGAAAAAATCACCCGCTACGACTGGCCGGGTAATGTGCGTCAGCTGGAAAATGTGCTCTTCCAGGCGGTGTCGCTGTGTGAAGAGAAAGCCATTGAGCCGGTGCATTTGCGCCTTCCTTACAGCGAAGTGTCTTCTGAGCTGGCGGGTATTCCATTAGAGGGAAGCTTGAGCGACATGCTAGGCGAGGTGGAAAGAAACATCTTAAGTACGCTGTATCAGCAGCACCCCTCCAGCCGCCAGCTGGGCAAGCGGTTGGGCGTTTCGCACACCACCATTGCCAATAAGCTCAAACGTTACGGGATAGGTGCTCAAGACGATACTCAAAACAATAGCCAAGACAACACTTAAGTCATTACTAAGAGATAACTTGGGACGATTTTTATAAAATTTTTCATGGCCGTTAAATTAACTGTCACGATTTATTTACAGGGTGGCAGAGAAATATAACGCTTGGCCCCCGGCTCTCGGCATTTTTTATTAAGTGTAACGATTAGTTTACGGTTGCACCTCGCTTAGGCAGCCAGCGTCTCAATGAATGCGATTTAAGCCCATTCCTGCCCCATGGCTATCCCCATAGACTCTTTATAGATTGCTCTTTATGACGGGTTGACCGCAGTTGGTTGGCTTTTATAAGCAGCTAATCGCTTTTAAGTAGCTGTTCTAGCTGCTCATCAATAAATAGCCTAATAAAACAATATAAATTCATAAGGTTTCCCAATGACAACGACAAATACGCCTCCCAAAACGCTGTGGCTGGGCCGCTGGGGGTTTGTACTGGCAGCCACAGGTTCTGCTGTGGGCCTGGGTAATATCTGGAAGTTTCCTTACATCACTGGCGAGTTCGGGGGTGGCGCTTTCGTGCTGGTCTATTTGGCCTGCATATTGGCGGTAGGTGTTCCTATCATGATGGCAGAAATCAGCTTCGGCCGCCGCGGAAGGGGCAGCCCAATTGACGCTATCCGCCGCGTGGTACATGAGTCGGGCCGCGGCAGTTTCTGGTCGATCTTCGGCTGGATGGCCATGCTCTGTGGGTTCATGATCCTGTCGTTCTATGTGGTGGTCGCTGGCTGGTCATTCTCCTATCTGTGGAAAATGCTGAGTGGCGGTTTGGCAGGTAATAGCGTCGATGACATGGCAGCAATTTTCGCCGCTAATAATGCGAACCCTTTTGCGCTAGGCGCCTGGAGCACGCTGGTGACGGTGCTTACCATGTTCATCGTGGGCAAGGGCGTACAAGCAGGCATTGAAAAGAGTGTTAGCTGGATGATGCCGGGCATGGTCATTATGCTGGGCATACTGATTGGCTACGGTGCTTTTTCCGGTGGTTTTTTCGACGCGTGGTCTTTCCTGTTTTCCTTCAATACTGAAGGGTTAAGCAGCGAAGGCTTGCTCGCGGCGCTGGGGCATGCCTTCTTTACCTTATCGCTCGCGTCTGGTGCGATTCTTACCTACGGCTCTTACTTGCCAGACGGGCACTCCATCGCGCGCACGACGTTTAGCGTAGCTATTGCTGATACCGTAGTTGCACTGATGGCTGGCTTGGCTATTTTTCCGATTATTTTTGCTAACGGAATGAACCCCGGCGAGGGCCCAGGGCTGATTTTCATGAGCCTGCCGCTGGCGTTCCAAGCGATGCCCTTTGGCACGTTGTTTGGCATTCTGTTCTTTTTGATGCTGTCGATGGCGGCGCTTACCTCGTCGATTTCGATGATTGAGGCGACGGTAGCCTGGCTCACTGGAAGCAAGGGAATGACGCGTAAGCAGGCATCGTGGGGTGTGGGTATTGTGCTGTGGTTAGTGAGCACCTTGGCGATGCTGTCGTTCAATGTTGGTGCTGATTGGTCGCTGGCTGGGCGAAACTTCTTTGGCTGGCTAGATTATTTAACTTCCCGCTGGATGATGCCGCTAGGTGGCTTAGGTATGGCACTGATGGCAGGCTTCCTGCTGCGTAATGAGATATTCAGGGAAGAGCTAGGGCTTACCCGCACCCAGCACACGCTGTGGCTGTTTATGGTGCGCTATGTCAGCCCGCTAGGCATTGTGTTAATTTTCATCGATGCGCTGGGCATTGCCACTCTACAAGTAGGCACTCAGTGGCCATGGTTACTGGCTCTGCTGGCGCTTGTCACCGTGGTGGGCGAGCTCGCTAGCCCGCGACTGCGCCACCAAGCTTCCTAAAGCAAGTCATCAGTAGCAAGTCATCAAGACCAAGTAACTGAGACGCATCGTCAAAGCGCTCCCATCGACTGTTGATGGGAGCGCTTTGCGTTAAAGGGATGCGTTGGTGGAGGCATAAGCCGCTGAAAGTGGGGCTAAAGAGAGCGTTAATCAATCAGCTTCACCGAGCTGCTAAAGCATCAAAAGCGTTTGCATTGGGACATATGTGACGGCACTCATCTAGTTCGGCATCCGCTCGCATCGCTTTCCAGCAGTCGCCAACCGCTGCGCAGGCGTTGCAGGTGTCACGCAGTGCGACATAGTCGGGATGATTCATCAGTCCGCTTTCCTCAAGGCCGAAGCGCTGCATCATGACGGGCATTAAGGTTCTGGCGGGCCTGAAGTGAGCCGGTTGCCCTGCCGCCAGCTGCCTTGCTACTGCTTGTTCAAAGTGAGGCTCTAGCGGTTTTTCTAGGTCATGGATAAGCGCCTCATAACTAGCGCCTGCTTCTTGTTTTACGTTGCGCGCTAGCGTTGTGGTTGACGTTAAATAGCAGCGCTCTGTCAGGCGTTCCCACCAAGAGGTGGTGTCTGTGCTCTTAGTAGTATTCATGGTGATTCTCTCTCCGGTGTTATTGATGATGGCATCAGTATCAACCGGTGAGAGATAGGCTATCTTGACGGGGGTCAATTTGGTTTCAAATGAAACAGAGAGGTGAGAGGGGGCGGGGACACAATGGAGTGTGGAAGGCTGGAGGGTGGGCTGATAGCCTCATTGGCTGATAAGCGTTGTTCTCGCCGCCCACCATGCGCAGCGGCGAGAAGGGTAAAGCGGGCTCAGTGACTAACAACACTCGCCGAGATACTTTCTTCAGCCGCCGCATTGACTAACTGCTCACGAAAGAAGGCAAGCGCTGCTGGCGCGTCCACACCACGGCTCTTTACAGACTCACTCCAGGCATCCTGCAAGTTGCTGGCGACGCCCCGCAGGTGATCAATGTCTTGTTCCGATGCTTGGGTAAAGGTCGCGCCATTTTCTTCACCAAATTCAACGCCACGCTGGTCGGAAATATCCATCATGTAGCCAAATAGGCGTGAAAGCCGCTCGCCCGATACGCTTTCAATTGCCGCGCGGTCTTCGTCCGACACTTGGTCCCAGAACATCGGGTTCATCACAATCGCAAAGCTGCCGCGATAGAAGCCGCCGTCTACGGTAAGGGTATGCGGGGCTACTTCAGCAACGCGAAAGCTGCGCAAGCTTTCAAGTGTTAGCATCGCACCGTCAACAACGCCTTGGGAGGCCGCTTCGTAGGTGCCCGTTGGAGGAATGGCGACCCCTGTCACTGACATTGCCTCGGCTAAGCCACTCATCACTCCGCCGCCCACGCGCAGACGTTTGCCAGTAAGCTCATCAATTGAGCGTATTTGATCGCGGGTAAATATTTGCCCTGGGCCATGCACGCCCATCGCCACCACATCAACGCCACGGTGCTCATTGGCTTGCTGTAAATGCTCTTGATGGGTATGCCAATAAGCGGCGGAAGCATCTTCTGAGGAGAACTCCTCAAACGTCGGGAATTCCGGTAACTGCGTGGCTAGAAAGCGGCCCGCCATGTGGGCGTGAAAAATCCAGCTTGCATCCGCAATACCATCCGCAACGATCTCCATTTGTGCGGGAGGAGGCCCCATATCATGCACCACCTCTACCGTCACACGGTCATCAGTGGCTTCTTCAATCCATGCCTTCCAGGTCGGCCAAACAATGGTATTCACACCGTGATTAGGCCCGCCCCACGTGCTGACGGTGATCGTTGACTGTGCAAGTGAAGACATACTGAACGCCATGCTTGAAACAGCGATGGCACTCACTAGTAAGCGAGCGGGTTTGTTCATTTTTAAAGCTCCAGAGCCGGCGCTATTAGGCCTTGTACGAAAACTTAGCGCCTGTGTTGTTATTGGTAATGCCTAACCCCGAGCAAGTGGCGTCTTCTCGGGGCTGCGTAAATCACACCGGTTACCATGCCTCTGGATAGTTTCAATAGCAACTAGTTTGAGGGCGGTTGGTATTGTACTTAAGTCTTGGGTCTTAAGTTTTACAGAACTCGGGTGCTCAAAGATCTACAAGTTTGGCGGCCGCGGTCAGTGGAGTCAGCGAATCGGGATAGCGGTCTCTTCTTTGATATTACGTAGCACGAAATTGGAGCTGACCTGGGAGATACCATTTAGGGTGAAGAGCTTTTCATTCAGAAAACGGTCGTAAGCCGCCATATCTTCAATAACTACTCGCAGTACGAAATCGGCGTTGCCGGTGGTGGCGTAGCACTGCAGCACTTCTGGGTACTGCAGAATGCGATTTTCAAACTCAACGGTATTGTCAATGTGATGGCGAACCAGCGTCACCATGACCAATGCTGATAGTGGCTGGCCCACTAGGCTGGGCTCCACCAGCGCAGCAAAACGGCGGATAACGCCACTCTCTTCCAAGGCCTTTACGCGACGCCAGCAGGCGGCGGGGGAAAGCCCGATCTGTTCGGCAAGCTCATTGTTGGTAATGCGCCCCTGTTGCTGAAGCAGGGTAAGAATGCGCTGATCATGTCTGTCTAAGGTGATTTCTTTCGTCACTTCTCTCATGGCGTCATTTCATTTATTTGTGGTTTGTTGAATATCATTGCGTCTAAAGAAAAAAAATGAAAGGAATGATTAATAACTAGACTTTTGAAGAGTGAATTAGCAAGCACCTTTAGTGCGCTCTTGGCTAGACTCAAGCGTATTACAACTATAACTCTTCAACCGTACTGGTGATCTCTCATGACAATCCACTCAATCGCTGAGCAGGCTGGTTCTACTAACCCGTCTCTCGATATCACACTTGATGACTACGAGCTGGCTGACCGCTATAGCCGCGGAGAAGGCCGTGTCTTTCTAACCGGCACCCAGGCGTTGGTGCGCATCGCTTTGCGCCAGGCCGAGCTTGATCGCCGCGATGGCCGCCACACGGCAGGTCTCATCAGCGGCTATCGTGGCTCTCCCTTGGGCGGTGTAGACCAAGAGATTTGGCGAGCGAAAGCCGCTATGGCATCGCACAAAATCGATTTTGTCCCCGCGATCAATGAAGACCTGGCTGCCACCATGATGCTGGGCTGCCAGCAGGTAGAGACAGACCCTGAGAGGCAGGTCGATGGCGTCTTTGGTATGTGGTATGGCAAAGGGCCAGGCGTTGATCGCGCGGGCGACGCGTTAAAGCACGGCAATGCCTACGGCAGCTCACCGACTGGCGGTGTGCTGGTGGTCGCGGGTGATGACCATGGGTGCGTGTCGTCCTCAATGCCGCACCAGTCGGACGTTGCCTTTATGGCGTGGTTTATGCCGGTGGTGAGCCCTGCTTCATTGGCAGAATATGAACGCTTTGGGCTGTGGGGCTATGCACTTTCACGTTTCTCGGGTTGCTGGGTGGGCTTCAAAGCGGTTTCTGAAACCGTCGAGAGTGGCGCGTCGGTGGACGTGCCCCCGTTACCGGAATATGTAACGCCCGAATTCGACGTGCCCGAAGGCGGGCTGCACTATCGCTGGCCCGACTTGCCGGGGCCGCAGCTTGAGACCCGCCTTGAGCACAAGTTGGCCGCCGTTCAGGCGTTTGCTGCGGCTAACCCGATTGATCAGCGGCTCTTTCCCCAGGAACAGGCGACCTTTGGTTTGGTGACCACCGGCAAGGGCCATTTGGATCTGCTGGAAGCGCTGCGTTTGCTAGGCATTGATGAAGCGCAGCTGCGTGAGTTGGGCATCGAGATATACAAAGTCGGGATGGTGTGGCCACTGCATCGTCATGGCATCCTTGAGTTTATTCATGGCAAGCGTGAGGTGCTGGTCATTGAAGAGAAGCGCGGGATTATTGAAAGCCAGCTAAAAGAGTACATGTCAGAACCCGACCACCCTGGTGAGGTGCTGATTACGGGTAAGCAGGATGAAACCGGCAAGCCCTTGATTCCCTTTGTTGGGGAGCTAAGCCCGCGGCTCTTGGCAGGCTTTGTTGCAGAGCGTTTAGCGCGCTTTTTCAACATAGATTTTAGCGACAAACTAGCAACCGTTGATGCGTGCCAAGCAGGTGTTAAAGAGCTTGGCGGTGTACGTCGCATGCCGTATTTCTGCTCCGGTTGCCCACACAACAGCTCGACGAAAGTGCCTGAAGGCAGCAAAGCCCTGGCGGGGATCGGTTGCCACTTTATGGCCTCGTGGATGGACCGCAGCACCGAATCATTAATTCAGATGGGTGGCGAAGGCGTTAACTGGGTAGGCAAGAGCCGCTTCACCGGCAATGGTCATATTTTCCAGAACTTAGGCGAAGGCACCTGGTTTCACTCCGGCTCAATGGCGGTGCGCCAGGCAGTAGCTGCCAACGTCAATATTACCTACAAAATTCTGTTCAACGATGCGGTGGCCATGACGGGCGGCCAGCCGGTGGATGGGCAAATTAATGTTCCGATGATTGCTCGGCAATCGCTGGATGAAGGCGTTCGCCGGGTCATGGTGGTCAGTGACGAGCCGGAGAAGTACCGGGGGCATGAAAAGGAATTCCCTAAAGGGGTGACTTTCCACGGCCGCGAAGAGATGGATACGCTACAACGTGAACTGCGCGAGATCCCCGGCTGCACCGTGTTGATATATGACCAGGCATGCGCAGCTGAAAAGCGCCGTCGGCGCAAGCGCGGGTTGATGGAAGACCCAGCCCGCCGCGTGTTTATCAACCACCATGTCTGTGAGGGCTGTGGTGACTGCTCGGTACAGTCGAACTGTTTATCGGTGGTGCCTCGCGAGACCGAGTTAGGTCGCAAGCGCAAAATCGACCAGTCGTCCTGCAACAAGGATATGTCCTGTGTCAGCGGCTTTTGCCCTAGCTTTGTAACTGTTGAAGGTGGCGAACTGCGCAAAGGCCAAGGGGTTGCTGCCGACAACGCCTTTTGGAAACGGGTGTCGCATTTGCCTAGCCCCTCCATTGCCCCTTTGGCGGCCCCTTATGACCTGCTGGTGGGGGGCGTTGGCGGCACAGGCGTAGTGACCGTTGGCCAGCTGATCACCATGGCTGCTCACCTGGAAGGCAAGGGCTCCAGTGTGCTCGACTTCATGGGGTTTGCGCAAAAAGGCGGGGCGGTACTTAGCTATGTCCGCTTGGCATCTCAGCCCAGCGAGCTTAATCAGGTACGTATCGAAGCGGGTCAGGCCGATGCAATGATCGCTTGCGATATGGTGGTGGCCAGTTCGCAGAAAGCGCTGAATGTGCTGCAGCCGACCACGCGTATTGTGGCCAATCTGGCCGAGCTAGCCACGGCAGACTATGTCCTTTATCGCGATGCGGATATGCAGCCCGGCAAGCGCCTTAACATGCTGCGTGATGCAGTGGGAGATGCACGCTTTGCGTCGCTGGACGCCAATCGCCTGGCGGAACAGCTGCTAGGAGATACCGTATTTTCCAATATGATGATGCTGGGGTTTGCATGGCAACAGGGGCTAGTGCCACTTTCTGAACCTGCACTGCAGCGTGCCTTGGAGCTTAACGGCGTCGCCGTAGAAAAGAACCGTCAGGCCTTTGCCTGGGGCCGCTTGGCAGCGGTGGAACCCGACTACCTTCAGCAGCATTTAGATACGATGCCACTGTCCGCGAATGCAACGCTGGACGACGTGGTCGCGCGTAATAGCCGCCATCTGGAGAGTTATCAGAACCGTGCTTTGGCTGAGCGTTACGTCGCCCAGGTGACGAAAGTGCGTGACGCAGAGGCCGCGTTAAACGGTGGCGACTCATTGAGTGAAGCCGTCGCGCATCAGCTTTATCGCTTGATGGCGTATAAAGATGAGTACGAAGTAGCGCGGCTCTTCACCCAAAGCGATTTCCTGGAGGAGGTCAACGCAACATTTGCAGGGGATTACCAGCTAAGGTTCCACTTGGCACCGCCGCTTCTGAGTGGCCGAAAAGATGCGCAGGGGCGTCCTGTGAAGCGCCGCTTCGGCCCCTGGGTACTGAAGGCAATGGGCGCGCTGGCAAAGATGCGCGGTTTGCGTAACACGGCGCTGGACCCGTTTCGCTTCAGCGCTGACCGGAAGCTGGACCGCGCCCTATTGGCGGACTACGAGCAGCTGATTGATGAGCTGGTGGCTCGTCTTGACGGGGCAAATCATGCTACGGCCCTGGCGCTTGCTAAGCTGCCGGAAGAGATTCGTGGTTTCGGGCCGGTTCGTGAGGCCGCCGCTGAGAAAGCTAACGAGCGCCGCGAGACGTTGCTGAAGGAGCTACGTGAAGGTCGCTCGAAGACCATCGCTGTCGAAGCTGCTTAAGGCAACTCTATTCAGGACGGGTCACATAGGTAAAAAAGGCCACGCAATGCGTGGCCTTTTGTTATGTATTAATAAATCGATGCGTTTGTAAAGCTATACAACTTCACGTCTATGCATCAAAAGGCGTTCTTAAGATCGTTGCGGCGGCGTACCAGTCGCCAGTGGCATATCAGGGCGAGCAGCCCCATCAGCCCTATCGTCAAGGCCATGGTGCGGGAGCTGCCGTCGTGGAATTGCCCAACTAATCCACCTACCACAGCGGCAATCGTCATTTGCAGGAAACCAAATAAAGAAGATGCCGCACCGGCACACTGTGGGTTGGGCGCGAGCGCCCCGGCCATTGTTTGCGGCATCAGAATGCCGACGCCCAGCATGAATACCATCTGCGGCCCCACGACTGCCCAGGGGAGATGAATGCCCACCACGGCCAAGCCCGCCATGATTCCTCCGCCTATCGCGCAGACCACGCTGCCCAGGGTGATAAGGCGATCACGCCCCAGGCGGTGGCTATATCGGCCGCTGGCCAGCGTTCCAATAAAAAAGCCCACGACAATCAGCGTGAACAGCACGCCATAAAGGGTAGGGGCGACACCCATATACACGATGAGTACAAAGGAGGAGCCCGAAAGGTACGCGAACAGCCCGGAAAAAGCGGCCGCATTCACCAAGGTGTAGCCAATAAAGGCGCGCTGGCTTAGCAGTAGGCGAAAGTTAGCGAGTATCGCCCTTGGGTGAACCGACTGCCGCCGCTCCTTCGCTAGCGGTTCGGGCAGCATCAGTATCAGCACCGCCAGCATCACCGCCGCATAAAGTGCCAGCACCACGAACACTGATTCCCAGCCAAAGAACAGCAGCAATACCGCACCCCCAACAGGAGCCAGGGCAGGGGCGAGCGCCATGGTGCTCGCCATATAGGCGAGGATGCGCCCTGCTTCGATAGGCCCGTGGATGTCGCGCACTGCGGCCCTTGCTAGCACCGGGCCAGCAGCACCGCCGAAGGCCTGCAAGAAGCGTCCAGCCAGCAGCCATTCGACGGTTGGTGCCCAGGCGCAGAGTAGGCTTGCCGCGAGAAACAGCGAGAGGCCTGCGATCATCACAGGGCGGCGGCCAAAGCGGTCAGAGATTGGGCCGCACAGTAGTTGAGCCAGCGCGAATCCAGCCATATAGAGGCTAAGGGTTAGCTGGATTTGGTCTGGGCCGGTATTCAGCGCTTGTGCCATGGCGGGCATGGCGGGTAAGTACATATCCGTCGCCAGCGGGCCGAGCGCCGTTAGCGCGGCCAGGGCCACGATAGTGGCGGTAGAGGGCAGCTTTAGCACCCCGTAGCTCCTTATGGTTAGACACGCGACGGGCGCCTTCCCTGCGGAGAGGCGCCCGCTCATTGCTGACCTGCCTAGCTTAGCTTTTCTCTTAGCTTAAGCTCAGCTAGCGTCAGGCTGCGCCTCCGGTGCGGCGTTTGCAAAGGCTGGCAGCGCACGACAATTGGCAGCGATGCGCTGGATCGTCGGGTAGGCTGATAAATCGCACTCGAAGCGTTCTGCGTTATACACCTGGGGAATCAGGCAGATATCCGCAAGCGTTGGGGTGTCGCCATGGCAAAAATCGCCGGTATTGGCGCCACCTGCAAGCGCTGCTTCCAGAGCGGTAAATCCCTCGGTAACCCAGTGGCGGTACCAGGTAAGCTTGGCGTTGTCGTCCGCTCCCAGCTCGCCCACCAGGTACTTGAGTACCCGCAGGTTGTTGAGCGGGTGAGTGTCGCAAGCGATTAACTGCGCAAGGCTACGCACCCGCGCGCGCGCTAAGGCGTCAGCCGGCAGCAGCGCGGGAGCTGGGTACACCTCGTCAAGGTACTCGCAGATCGCCAGTGACTGGTTGAGCACTACACCGTCATCTAGCCCCAAGCTTGGCACCATCCCCTGCGGGTTGCGCGCCAATTGCTCGTCACCCCGTTGCTCGCCTTTCACCAGATTGACGGGGGTCTGGTCGTAGGTCAGACCCTTGAGGTTTAAGGCGATGCGCACCCGATACGCAGCCGACGAGCGGAAGTAGCCGTAAAGCGTCGTCATGTCGCTTTCCTTATATTGCCGTGCTTTATTTGGGCTGATACTTCACGACTTGTTGATCAATCGTGCCAAAGATGTTGTGGCCATCGCGGTCGAACATTTCGATACGAACTCGGTCGCCAAAGCGCATAAAGGGCGTTTTCACCTGGCCGTGGAGTATCTGCTCGACCATGCGTACTTCGGCCAAGCAACTATAGCCTACACCACCATCAGCCACTGGCTTTCCAGGGCCGCCGTCGGGGTCTGGGTTAGAAATAGTGCCCGAGCCAATCACAGCACCCGCGCCGAGATATCGAGTCTTAGCCGCATGGGCAACCAGCTGTGGGAAGCTGAAAATCATATCGGGACCCGCTTCCGGCTCGCCAAACTTCTCGCCATTAAGGTGCACGGTCAGCGGAAGGTGCACCTTGCCCTCTTGCCAGGCGTCGCCTAGCTCGTCAGGGGTAACGGCAATGGGCGAGAATGAAGAGGCCGGTTTCGCTTGGAAAAAGCCGAAGCCCTTAGCAAGTTCGCCAGGGATAAGGCCACGTAGGCTCACATCGTTAACCAGCATTACGAGCTTAATGTGCTTGGCGGCTTCCTCTGGGGTCACGGCCATGGGTACGTCATCGGTGATAACGGCGATCTCGCCCTCAAAGTCGATGCCATGCTCTTCACTCACCGCCTCAATATCGTCAGTGGGGGCTAGGAAGTAGTCGCTACCGCCCTGGTACATCAGCGGGTCGGTCCAAAAGGTTTCAGGCATCTCGGCATTACGTGCCTGGCGTACCAGCTTGACATGGTTCAGGTAGGCGGAGCCGTCGGCCCACTGGTAGGCACGCGGTAACGGGGAGTGCAGTGCGCGCTGGTCAAGTTCAAAAGCGCCGTCAGCATCACCGCTGTTCAGCTGTGCATAGCGCGCTTCAAGCGGCGGGCTAACCGCTTCCCAATTTTCAATGGCGGCTTGCAGCGTGGGAGCAATATCGTCAGCGCTCACTGCACGAGTGAGGTCACGGGAGACAATGATGAGCGCCCCATCGCGCCCCTTTTTAAGTGTTGCAAGTTTCATAATGATTCAATCCTTGTCATCAGGGTGGGGCGCGCAGCCCCACTCGTTATAATAGTGTTAGGGCTGGTTTGGATCGAAGTGCGAACGCAGCGTTGACCAGACATCAACATAATCACGTTGGCGGAAGTCCGCATCCAGCGCCGCAGGGGTCGGATGGAAGAAGTAGCGGCTTTCAAACATGAAGGCCAGTGTGTCCCCCAGGAACTGGGGCTTCAGCTCGGCGTTGGAGGCTTTTTCAAATGTCTCAGCATCCGGGCCGTGGGGCGACATAGAGTTATGTAGGCTGGCGCCGCCTGGGGTGAAGCCTTCCGCTTTGGCGTCATATTCACCGTGGATAAGCCCCATAAACTCGCTCATCAGGTTACGGTGGAACCAGGGTGGCCTGAAGGTGTTCTCGGCAACCATCCAGCGCGGTGGAAAAATGACAAAATCAAGATTGGCCATTCCCGACGTATCAGAGGGTGACGTCAAGACGGTAAAGATTGATGGGTCTGGGTGGTCGAAGCTCACCGTATTGATGGTGTTAAAGTTAGCCAGATTATATTTATAGGGCGCGCAGTTGCCGTGCCACGCCACCACGTCTAACGGTGAATGGTTGAGCTTTGTCTCCCAGAAGCGTCCAGAGAACTTAGCCACTAAGCGGTAATCGCCTTCAAGGTCTTCATAGGCTGCCACGGGGCTTTGGAAGTCACGTGGGTTGGCTAAACCGTTAGCTCCGATGGGGCCGAGGCCGGGTAGCTCTAAAGGACTGCCGTAGTTCTCGCAAATATATCCCCGCGCAGCGTCAACCCCCTGTGCCCTGCGCACTTGGAACTTCACGCCACGTGGGATAACGGCAATCTCTCCGTTATCAATCTCGATGTCACCAAATTCGGTGCGTAAACGAATGGCGCCCATTTGCGGCACGAAGAGCAGTTCGCCATCGGCGTTGTAGAAAAACCGCTCGGTCATGTCTTTATTGAATGTATAAACATGCACGCCCACGCCAGCTTGGGTTCCCGCATCCCCGTTGACCGCAATGGTAAACAAGCCATCGATAAAATCAGTCGGTGCATCTGGAATAGCAACGGGATCCCAGCGCATCTGGTTGGGGTCCGCCGCAGGTTTGTCTAACGGAGCCGTATGGATGTTTTTGTTTTCTAGCGGCTGATACGCGCTCTGAACAACGGACGGGCGAATGCGGTAGAGCCAGCTGCGAAAGTTTTGATGACGCGGTGCAGTGAACGCGGAACCGGTTAACTGTTCCGCGTATAGGCCGTAAGCGCAGCGTTGGGGTGAGTTTTGCCCAATCGGCAGGGCGCCCGGCAGCGCTTCGCTTGAAAAGTGATTATGAAAGCCGTTTTGATAGCTTAACTGTTCAGTCATTGTTAGGTCCTGCTTTATTTGAACGTTAGTTTGATAAACGTATATTTTGTTAAAGCTAAATTGTTATAAACCTATGGCGCGGCTATTGATCGCCGTCACAGGCTGCATGGGCCATCGCCTCTTTGAGCACCGCTTGATCGCCGACGTGGTTGGCAAGTAACAGGATCAGGCGGGCATTGATGCGTTCGCTTTCGGCGTCGCTGCGGTCACGATGCAGCGCTGTAAGTGCCGCGTAAAAGGCGTCCGGGTCAGTGAAATTCGGATTCAGTTCAAGCTTTGGCATGGCAACTTTCCTGGAAGGTAGTGTCAGCGGTACCTGCAAGATGAACGCCTAGCGCACGGTCTAGAGCATCTTCAACCTTGTGAGCTGTAACGGCGTGCCAGCGAGCAGCAACGTGTTGGTCAGGGCGGATAAGGTATCCGGCACCTGCCTTCAAGCCGTATCGCTCTGTCACTAGACCTTCAACATCGTCAACGATGATAGTGCGCGGTAAAGCGCTAAGCTCATCTGGTGCTGGACCAACGACCACCAGGCTTAAATCAGTGCGACGGCCTAACAGCTCTCTCAACGGTGCGGCAAGTGTGGCGGCGTGCCTATCATCAACACGGCCGTCGAGTAACAGCACAAAACCATTACCAAATTGATTGAGTAGCCAGGCGTTCTGTTCTCCCAATCGAATGGGCGCGTCCTTGGTTGGACTACCTGGGCGCAACTCGCTTGGGCCACCATCAACATCGGGCGTATTCAGCGGTGAGTTGTCATAGCGACACGGCATGGAAAGGCGGCCACTGTTGACCAGACTACGTGCGAAGGCATGTTTCTCAGCCAGCTCCAGCGTCACATCGCGGAACACTTGGCTGATATGGCTCTTCGGGGTAATAAAATCAGTGGCGCGGGTAGAGTTAAGGATGTTTTCTGCCGCGCCGTGCTGGCGCTCGGTATTGTACGTGGACAAAAGCGTCGTTGGCGCCTGCTGTTTGAGAACGCGAGCCAATTTCCAGGCTAAGTTTTCCACGCCCTGTAGGGCTCCATTCGCGCCCCTGGCACCAAAGGGGGATACTTGATGAGCCGCATCGCCCATAAATATCACGCTGTGATGAATGAAGTTATCCATCTTGCGGCAACGGAAGGTATAGACACTGGCCCACTCAAGCTCAAACTCCACGTCTTGGCCAAGCATTGCCTGTACGCGTGGGCGAATGTTCTCTTCTTTCTTCTCTTCTTCCGGGTCAGCGTCCCAGCCTAGCTGGAAGTCGATACGCCACACATTGTCGGGTTCTTTATGTAGCAGCACCGATTGATTGGGGTGGAAGGGCGGGTCAAACCAGAACCAGCGCTCTGTTGGGAAGTCGGCCTTCATCACCACATCAGCAATCAGGAAGCGGTCCTGAAATACCTGGCCTTTGCACTCAAGGCCCAGCATGTCGCGGATTCGGCTGTTTGCGCCATCCGAGACAAGGAGATAGTCACAGGTCAGTTGATAATCACCCTCCTGAGTCGAGACCTTGATGGCGGTGCTTTCTGGCTGAGCGTCAACATCAATGACCTTATGCTTCCAACGAAGATCAATCTGTTCAGCAAAGTCGTGAGCGCGGTTGACCAGAAACTCTTCAAAGTAATACTGCTGCAAGTTAATAAAGGCCGGGATACGGTGGCCGTCTTCTGGCAGCAGGTTGAAGTCGTAGACTTCGCGGTCTTGGAAAAAGACGCGGCCGTGCTGCCAAGTAACGCCTTTTTCAAGCATCGGCTCGACACAGCCCAGGCGGTCGACAATTTCCAGCGAACGTTTAGCAAAGCACAGTGCCCGTGACCCGACGCTAACGGTGTTGTTATCGTCCAGGACAATCGAATTAATGCCTTGCTGAGCCAAGTCGATAGCGGCAGCGAGGCCGCTGGGCCCAGCACCGACAATCACTACCGGGTAATGGCGAACGCCTGGAGCATCGAGCTCAGGCGGGCGTCGGTAAGGATAGACAGGATTTTTATAGGTTGTTGGCATCTATTACTCCCCTACAGCGTCGGGTGCGTTGCCCCCGACAGCTGGGCATGATCAGTGGGTGTCACTGGTGAGGCACTTACTGATTTTCAACGGCGTCTTGCAGCGAGTGCCACATAGCGGTATCGCGCTCTGCCGTCCAGATGCGGGGATCTGGGTATTCGCCGCCTGCTTCGTCGTAGCAGCGAGTGATGTCGAAAGGCACACAGTGATCGAAAATGACCCAGTGGCCATACTTCGGCTTAAGTAGCGCGTAGGTCTCGGCGTAGCACTCAGAGAGTGATTTGCCCGCTGCCTTACCGGCTTTGACGCTTCCGTACATGTCATTCAAGAAGTCGCGGGTGCCTTGAATAGCTTCCTGGCACTGTTCGGCAGTTTGCAGTGCATCGCCGCGGCCGGGCACCAGCTTTTGAGGCTGCATGGCCTGCAGGCGGTCAAGCGTGGCAGGCCAGTCTTCGTGGTAAGCATCGCCGGTGTAGGGGGTCGCGCCATACTCAACCAGGTCGCCGGCAAACATCACTTTTTCTTTCGGTAACCAGACGATGGTGTCGCCCTTGGTGTGTCCGCAGCCCAAGTGGATGATCTGTACCTCGCGCTCACCCATGAAGACGGTCAGTTTTTCCTGGAAGACAGTGGTTGGCCAGGTTAAACCAGGGACAGAATCGACCCCTTTGAACAGGCGCGGGAAGCGGCCGACTTCTGATTCATAGTCTTGCTGGCCACGCTCTACAATCAGGTCATAGGTGTTCTGGCTTGCGTAGATGTTCTCAGCATCGTACGCCGAAGCACCGAGAACACGCACCGCATGGTAGTGGCTCATGACCACATGCTTAATCGGCAGGTCAGTTACCTCGCGAATACGGCGGATAACGTCCTGGGCCATGATGGGCGTGGCCTGGGTGTCGATGACCATTACGCTGTCATCGCCAATCACAATACCGGTATTGGGATCACCTTCGGCCGTGTAGGCGTAAAGCCCTTCTGCCAGCTTGATGAAACTGATCTGTTTCTCTTCAGTATCGGCATGGGATGCGAATTTCTTGCTCATGGTATCTCCGGTGCTATCAGGGTGATTCAGATCGTTGTACGACAGGAGGATAGTTTCTTATGAAACTAAATGTCCAGTATGCTGTGTGCCGGCTGGGTCTTTTTTTGCAAGGTATTAACAATAAATCTGAAAAAATCAGCTGTTTAATGCAAAATAAGACCTAGGTCTAATGATTAAAATCTGTAAATTGGTTGCATAAGATACCATGTGGGGGCAGTGTTCACGGCTGTGATGAGCTTCATAGAGGCTCACTAGCTTTAACGAGGAGTGATGTCAGTCACGCGTTTGATGCGCCTGCTGCTATATCGAGACATGGAGTTTATGCCGCCACGAGAGGTGCTGACGAGGCACAATATCAGTGTGATAGGCGCGTTGCTGGTGCCCATATTCCCAGCTATCGTGCTGTTTTTTTGCCATCATCCGGCGGCTCTAGGAGAAATACAATGACGATGGATAAAGCAGACGGCGAGGCCTCTTTGGACTCTTCAGCCAGGGCAGAGCTAGACCTTAATCAGTTTCTACCCTATCAGCTGAATCGCCTCGCTGACCGCATCAGCCAGGCGTTAGAGAAGCTTTATGCTGAGTCCTATGAGCTCAACATCGCCCAGTGGCGTGTGCTTGCGTGGCTTAGCCACTGTGATGATTTAACCGCTAAGAAGGTCTGTGCTTACACCAATATGGATAAGGCACGCGTGTCTCGCGCTATTCAGTCGCTGGAAGATCGTGGACTGATAAGCCGGACACCATCACAGCAGGATCAGCGATTACATGACTTACAGCTGACAGACGCCGGGCAAGCGCTACTCAATAAGTTAGTGCCAGAAGCTCAGGCGTGGGAAGCCAATCTGGTGTCAACCCTAAGCGTTGGTGAGTATCGTGACCTGCTTAATACCATGCGCAAGCTTGAACGGCAGTTGGAGAGAATTGGCTAAAGGCCAGAGAGAGGCAAAACGAGACACGTTGGCGAATGCAAAGCGGCATGCTATCAATGGGGCGTCGTTAGTGGCTCAGTAGATAATATTTGTGTAACAAAAAAGCTGAGAGAAAAATCATCCCCTATAGTCATTGATAGCGACTCAAGGGAGTGGTTATTTTTCATATAAGGCATTGTAATTTAATAAATAAATATTGATTAATACTTAAGTATTAGCATCTATTAGTCGATGGGTCGTTGCACGATCCACGTATCTGCAGGCATTGTGACAAATAACGTGATTCATATATTTTTTTTAATAGAATAATAAAGTATCACGTTTAGCGCTTCCGCTTCGTGACGACTAGAGGAAAGAAAAGTGAATAAAACAACAAATTTAATGGTCGGCGCCATTGCCGCCGCAACGCTGAGCACCTCCGCCTTTGCACAAACAACCATCACCGTGAGTACCTGGGCTGGCCCGAATCACGGCATCAACACCATGGTATGGCCAACGTGGAAAGCGTGGATTGAAGAAGCAACGGAAGGTCGCGTAACCGTAGACGTGATACATGATATGGGGCCCCCGGCTTCCCAGATGGAAATGGTGGCCGATGGTATCGCCGATGCGACCTGGGTTTTCCACGGCTATAACACTGGTCGCTTTCAGCTAACCAAGCTTCCGGAATTTCCCACTTTCCAGGACTTCTCATCGGAACATGCCTCCAGTGCCTACTGGCGCACCCACCAGGAGTATCTGGCAGCGGCAGGTGAACACCGTGGCGTTGATGTTGTGGCCGCCGGTGTCCACGGGCCCGGCTGGATCTTTAGCAGTGAGCAATACGAAACCTTAGAAGACCTTAAAGGCAAGCGCATTCGCGTAGGCGGTGGCGTAATGGGAGACCTCTCTAATGCCCTGGAGCTGACCGGCGTTGCCTTGCCGCCTACAGGGGTTTATGAAGCGGGCTCTCAGGGCGTCATCGACGGGGCCATGCTAGTGCCTGAAGGGCTGCGCAGCTTCCGCGTGGCAGAGATTTTCCCCTACACCCTTAAAGTCGATGGCGGTTTCTATCGCGGCAGTTTCACCATTGTCGTCAACCCCATGATCTGGGATGAAATGTCGCCTGAGGATCGTGAGGCCGTTGAATCAGTCTCGGGTGAGCGCTTGTCTCGCTTGTTCGGCTACATGATGGATGTATCGGATGTGCGTGGCGTCGACTTTGCAGAAGAACTCGGCCACACCTTTACCGAACTCGGTAGCGATGACCTCAACACACTGCAAAGTATGAGTGACAGCATGATTGCTGAGTGGGCTGAGTCTGTCTCAGAAAACCGCAACGTCGATGCGATGGCCGCTATCGAATTCTATCGCGAGCAGCTTATTGCTGCAGCGGAAGAAGAGAGCGTAAGTGGCCTAGTACCTGATGACTTAGCACCTTAAGACTTAGCCCCTTAAGACTTGGCACCTGATAACTCAAAGTAAGTACTTACTGGCGCTAGACGGAGAGCGACCATGCAAACCCAAATGGCACGTGCTACGCGCGTTAGCCGGGTTCTGCAGATGATGCTAGAGGGGGTGGCCGGCGCTACCCTCTTTGGCATGATGCTGTTGACCACTGCTGACGTAGGCGGCCGCTACTTTTTTAACTCCCCCATCCTTGGCACCGTTGAATTAACCCAGCTGATGTTGGCAGCGCTGGTATTTCTGTCGCTGCCGGTCGTTTGTTGGCGTCAAGAGCATGTCGCTGTTGATCTGCTTGATGCGGTTTTCCCAGCAAAGCTTGTCTGGATACGTGAAGTGATTGTTAACCTGATCGTGACGGCCGCCCTGTGGGTGATGGCGCAGCGCGTGTGGGCACTGGCAGAGCGCGCTTTCTCATGGGGAGACGTGACCGAGTTTTTGCGCATTCCACGCGGTTATCTGATCGGGTTGATCGCCATCATGCTCGCGCTTTCAGCGCTACTCACTCTCATGCGAGCCGTTTTCTATTTGCTCGAAGGGCTTAAGGTAATCGAAAAAGGCGGCCCATTGAGCAAAGGAGAGTCTCATGACTGAAGCGCTGTACGGTTTCGCAGTGTTGCTGTTTTTAGTGTTCCTGCGTGTGCCCCTGGCGTTTGCGATGGGTATCGTTGGGTTTGGCGGGTTCTATCTGCTGACCGGCAATTGGAATGCTGCTGAGGCAATGGCGGCACGTCGGGTAGTCGACACGGCCATGGACTATGGGCTGTCGGTTATTCCATTGTTCATTCTTATGGGCAACTTTGTTTCCCATGCGGGATTATCCGATGCCTTATTTCGAGCATCTAATGGCTTTCTAGGTCACCGCAAGGGTGGTCAGGCGATGGCGACGATTGTTGCCTGTGGCGGTTTTAGCGCGATATGTGGATCGAGCTTGGCGACGTGCGCGACCATGGGCCGAGTCGCCATGCCGCAAATGCGCAAGTATGGCTATAAGGATTCGCTTGCCGCTGCCTCCATTGCTGCGGGTGGCACCTTGGGTATCTTGATACCACCGAGCGTTATGTTGGTGATTTATGGAATTCTGACCGAAACCAGTATTCGTGAGCTGTTCGCGGCTGGCTTTATTCCCGGCATTCTTGGCATTTTTCTTTATATAGGTGCCATCAAGTGGGTTCTCTGGCGTGACCCCGGTGCAGGTCCTGCAGCAGAGAGAGTGCCATGGGCAGAGCGGATTCAAGCACTAAAAAGCGTAGGCAGTACGCTAGCGCTGTTTGTGCTGGTGATTGGCGGTATTTACCTAGGCGTGTTTACGCCCACAGAAGCAGCCGGTATTGGTGCGATGGGTGCATTTTTGATTGCACTGACGCGGCGTGCGCTGACACCACAAGTGTTGATGAATGTGTTGATGGACACCGTGCGTACTACGGCGATGCTATTTGCAGTGGTGTTAACGGCGCTGATCTTCGCTAACTTTATCAACCGTGCGGGGCTGCCTGGAGACTTGCTGGCGCTGGTTAATGGCCTCAATGTGGCACCTTTTGTGGTCATTCTGGTGATTATCGCTATCTACGTGATACTGGGCTGTGTGTTTGAAAGCATGTCGATGATGCTGCTAACCGTGCCGGTATTTTTCCCTGTCGTTGCGGGGCTAGGTTACGACTTGGTGTGGTTTGGCATACTTGTCGTTATTGTCATCGAGATCAGTTTGATAACGCCCCCTGTTGGTATGAACGTGTTCGTATTGCGGGCTGTATTGCCGGATGTATCAACGGGCACTATCTTTCGTGGCGTCACCCCTTTCTGGGTCGCAGGTACCATCCGCGCACTACTCGTGCTTATCTTCCCAGCGATTGTGCTGTTCCTGCCGCAGTTGCTGTATTAACGCTGCGCGATTAATGCGGTTCTATTAACGTCCGTGCTAAGGAAACGGATGACAGGGTAAGCGCCCTGTCATCCGTTTTTGTCTTGCTTTTTTGTCTAGCTGTATCGGCTGAAACGTTACTGGCGTTTCGCGACCAGCGTTAAAATGTCGTAGCTGGCGACCAGCTCATCATGTTGATTGGTCACGGCCACGTCCCACATCACCACGCCTTGTGGGTGCCCGTCGGGAGAGGCCCGGCCCTGATCAATTTTGCGTTTACAGGTGAGGCGGGCGCGGATGGTATCGCCGACCAGCACAGGTGTAATAAAGCGCAGCGTATCCAGGCCGTAGTTAGCCAGTACAGGTCCTTCGCCTGGGTAGACGAACAGGCCCGCAGCCGCCGACAGCACAAAGTAGCCATGGGCAATACGTTGGCCGAACTGGGTCTCTTTCGCGGCAATGTCGTCGAAGTGCATGTAGAAATGGTCGCCGGAAAGGCAGCCAAAATTGACGATGTCGGCTTCGGTAACGGTGCGGCGGTGGGTTAACAGTGACTCACCCACCTGCAGGTCGTCGAAATGGCGGCGGAACGGGTGGATATCGTTCTCGATCACCTTGGCGCCACGCACATACTCCCCTGTGACTGCCGCCAGCATGGTCGGAGAGCCTTGGATAGCGGTGCGCTGCAGGTAGTGGTGAACTGCACGAATACCGCCGAGTTCCTCGCCACCGCCTGCGCGGCCAGGCCCACCATGCTTGAGCATCGGTAGCGGAGAGCCGTGACCCGTAGACTCCTTTGATGCCTGAGCATCTAGAATGTGCAGGCGGCCGTGCTGGGCGGCTAGCACGGGGATCATTTCGGCAGCAATGGCGGGGGCTTTTGTGGTCAGCGTAGTTACCAGGCTGCCTTTGCCCTTGGCGGCGATGGCCAGCGCTTCGTCGATACCGCTGTAAGGCATTAGCGTCGCAACAGGGCCAAAGGCTTCAATGTCGTGAGCGCCGCCATCGTTCAGTGGGTTGCGGTTGATCAGTAGGTGGGGAGTGATGAAAGCACCGTTTTCCACGCCCTGGCCGACAGGCTTGAAGTTGCCATCTCTGCCAAAAACGCACTCGCTGGTTTCCAGCAGCTGCTCGATAGCTTCGTTTACGTCGCGTAGCTGGTCGCCGGACGAGAGCGCGCCCATGCGTACACCTTCTTCATTGGGGTCGCCGACCACGATTCTGGAAAGTCGCTCTTTAATCATGTCCGCCAATGTATCCAGATGCTCGGCGGGCACTAACACTCGACGAATCGCGGTACATTTCTGGCCTGCCTTGGCGGTCATTTCCTTGACCACTTCTTTGGCAAAGATCTCGAACTCTTCATCTTCCGGGCTTACATCCGGGGCCATGATGGCGCTGTTGAGTGAATCCGCTTCAGCGTTGAAGGGAATGCTCTTTGCCATAATGTTAGGGTGGCCTTTCAGCATTAGGGCGGTATTCGCTGAGCCAGTAAAGGTCACAAAGTCTTGTTCTTCTAGGTGATCTAGTAGGTCGCCCGCCCCGCCAATCACCAGTTGCAGCGCACCTTCCGGCAGTAGGCCAGAGTCGATGATGACGCGCACGGCGGCTTCGGTCAGGTAGCTGGTCGCCGTTGCCGGTTTGAAGATACACGGCATGCCTGCCAGAAAGGCGGGCGCGAACTTCTCTAACATGCCCCAGATGGGGAAGTTGAAGGCATTAATATGCACCGAGACACCGCGGCGGGGCACCAGAATGTGGGTGCCGTTGAAGTGGTTCTCTTTACCTAGCTGGGTCACTGGGCCTTCGTGGGCCACATTGCCGGAGGGCAACTCCTTACGCCCCGTGGAGGCGTAGGTAAACAGGGTGCCGAAACCACCGTCAATGTCGATCCAAGAGTCAGCCTTGGTGCAGCCGGTGTGGTGGGAGATGGCATAGAGCTCACGCTTACGCTCTTGGATATAGGCGGCCAGCGCCTTAAGAATGGCAGCCCGCTGCTGGAAATCCAGCGTCAACATATTTTTTACGCCGGTTTGGCGGGCATACGCTACTGCTTCACGGAAATTGATCGCTTCTTGGTGAGTATGCGCAACGGTCTCGCCGTTGATGGCGCTGATTAGTGTTTTGGACTCGGTTTTGCCAAACCACTGACCGGCAATGTAACTCTGTAAAACTGGCATTGCGTGTTCTCCCGTACAACATAGGCAAAGCCGGCGTGGTCGCCGGCTTGGAAGTAGGTGGACTAGGGCTTACACCTCGTCAAAATCGAGGACCACCTTGTCGCTGATCGGATAGCACTGGCAGGACAGCACGTAGCCGGCATCTATTTCGTAATCTTCCAGAGCGTAATTAGCGTCCATTTCCACCTCGCCTTCGATGACTTTGGACTTGCAGGTGGAGCACACGCCAGCCTTACATGAGAACGGCAGATCGGCACCGTTTTCGTTGCCCGCGTCCAGAATGTTCTGGGTATTGCGGGGCAGGTTATATTCGATGGTGCGGCCGTCGATGATCACTTTGATGTGCGAAGTTTCTGCTTCAAGCTCAGCGGCGCTGGTTGCCTTGCGGCGCTTGGCGCCTGCGGTCGGTAGCCCCGTCGTGAAAAGCTCAAAGTGCACCTTGTCCTTCGGTAGTCCGTGGTTGGTCAAGACATCACGCACAATCTCGGTCATCTCTTGCGGACCACAGATAAACGCAGCGTCGAGTTTGGGTACGTCTACCCAACGATCAAACAGGGCATTGCACTTATCGGCATCGATACGGCCGTTATACAGCTCGATTTCATGTTGTTCGCGGCTGAACACGTAAATGATGTTGAGGCGTTCTAGGTAACGATCCTTGAGATCCTGTAGTCGCTCGCGAAACAGCGTGCCCGTGGTGGAACGGTTGCCATAGATGACGGTAAAACGACTTTTTGGCTCGCTTTCCAGGGTGGTGGAAACAATCGACATGATGGGGGTAACGCCGCTGCCAGCGGTCACCGCCAGATAATGGCCTTCACGGCTGGGATCGAGCGGCACGAAGAACTTGCCTTGGGGCGGCATCACGTCAAGGCGATCACCAGGCTTTAATTGTTGGTTGGCAAAGCTGGAAAAGCTGCCGCCTGGCACCAGCTTGACGGCGACTCTCATCTCATGTTCGTGGACGCCGGTGCAGATTGAATAAGAGCGTCGAACATCTTCGCCGTTGATGTCGTGGCGCAGTGTCAGGTACTGCCCCTGGGTGAAACGAAAGGCGTCCAGCAGGTCGTTGGGAATGTCGAAAGCAATGGAAACGGCATCATGGGTTTCCTTGCGTACATCCTTGACGGTCAGGGCGTGAAATCGGCTCATGGGAAATGGTCTCGTCGTTTTACAGACACTTGAAATAATCGAAAGGCTCCAGGCAATCGCGGCAGCGGTAGAGCGCCTTGCAAGCTGTAGAGCCGAATTCGCTGACGCGTTCGGTCGCGTTGCTGCCACATAAAGGGCAGGGCACGACCGGATCAGACTGGCCTGTCAGGCTACGTTTGCTAGCACTTCCTACCGGCGGTGCGATGCCGTAGGCGCGCAATTTTTCGCGCCCTTCGTCGGTTAGCCAGTCGGTGGTCCAGGCGGGGGATAGGCGGCGCTGAATCAGCGGGTCTGAGTAGCCAGCGGCCACCAGTGCTTCATGGATATGCTGTTCAATAACTTCCGTCGCTGGGCAGCCGGAGTAAGTTGGCGTCACGTTGACCGCCAACCGACCGTCCACCCAGTCGATATCGCGCACAATCCCCAGCTCAACCACGCTGACCACAGGCACTTCCGGGTCTGGCACTTCCTGTAAAACGGCCAGTACAGCGTCGACATCGCCGTTTTCGCCCGCTCGTGGCAGCCCGCTGCGGTCGCTGCCGATCAGGTCTCTGGAGGGCCAGTCATCGATAGGCCCTTCACTGACAGGTCCATTACCGATAGGAGCAGGCGGTGGGTTACCAGACGGTCGCATCAGGATACGTCCTCGGCAGGTATTGCATTTCCGCCAACAAAAAGCCCAAGTGCTCGGTGTGATGCCCAACTTTGCCGCCGGTATACATCCAGGCGTCATAGGAAGGGCGTTCCAGCGTGGCTTCCTCAAGCACCTCTTCCACCGTCGCTTTCCAGCGAGCGGCAATGGTTTCCGGGTCAGGCGCGATACCGGCCTCTATCATGGCCTGGTCAATTTCGTCGGTTTGCAATAGCTCGCCGGTAAACTGCCAGAGATTGTTGAGGGCGCGCTGCATACGGGTGTGGCTCTCTTCGGTGCCATCACCTAGGCGAATAACCCATTCGGAGGAGCGGCGCAGGTGATACGTCGCTTCCTTGAGTGACTTAGCGGCCACTTCAGCAATGCGCGGGTCGCTGGATTCGGCTAGGCCGTCAAGTAGGTGAACATGCCATGCATCGAACAGGAACTGGCGTCCCATGATGTCGGCGAAGTCACCGTTGGGCTGTTCGGCGATCAGCAGGTTGCGAAAGTCGTGTGCGTCGCGGCGAAAAGCCAGGTGATCGGCATCAATTTTATGCTGGCTGCCACCGCCTTCAGCGGCTATCAGCTCAGCCGCATAGCCTAGCCAGTTGCGCGCCTGTCCGAACAGATCAAGACCCACATTCATCAACGCCATTTCTTCTTCCAGCGCTGGGGCCTTGCCACACAGCTGAGCGTGGCGCTGGCCAAGCACTAAGGCGCTGTCGCCAAGGCGTAGCAGGTAATCGGTCAACGGTGTTTGTGTTTTTTGAGCTATGTTTTTTTGAACTGGGTTTTTCAGAGCTAGGTTCTGCATCACTGCCTCCCTCACATGTGGCCGACTTCTTTCGGCAGTTTGTAGAAGGAGGCGTGGCGATAGACCTTGTCATTAGACGGGTCGAACAGCGGCTCTTTCTCGTCGGGAGAAGAGGCGGTGATTTCGCTGGCTGGAACCACCCAGATGCTTACCCCTTCATTACGGCGGGTGTAAAGCTCGCGGGCATTTTCAATTGCCATGCAGCGATCGGCGGCGTGTACGCTACCGACGTGCTTGTGGTTAAGACCATGCTTGCTGCGTATAAAAACTTCGAAGAGGGGCCAGTCAGCCATGAGAGAAGCCTCAGTGGTCAGAGGAGCCTCGACTCGCGAGACTCCCCATTGTTGTAAGGATCACGTGTTTTAAGAGCAGGTTTTAAAATCAGGCCGCTCGTCGTTGACGTTTGGCGGCATAGGCCACGGCGGCTTCACGTACCCAGGCACCGTTATCGATGGCGCTGCGACGTGCCTCGACACGCTCGCGGTTGCAGGGGCCGTTGCCTTTCACTACGTCAAAAAACTCCTGCCAGTCGATTTCACCGAACTCATAGTGACCAGTCTCTTCGTTATATTTGAGATCCGGATCAGGGGCGGTGCAGCCCAGCAGCTCTAGCTGCGGTACGGTTTGGTCGAGGAAGCGCTGACGCAGCTCATCGTTGCTGTGGCGTTTGATCTTCCAGGCCATCGATTGAGCGCTGTTGGGTGAGTTCTCATCGGATGGCCCGAACATCATTAGCGATGGCCACCAGAAACGGTTGATGGAGTCCTGCACCATGGCTCTCTGGTCGTCAGTGCCCTCCTGCATCATGGTCAACAGAATTTGATAACCCTGGCGCTGATGGAAGCTCTCTTCCTTGCACACGCGAATCATGGCGCGCGCGTAGGGACCGTAAGAGGTGCGCTGTAGCGGTACCTGATTGACGATGGCTGCGCCGTCGACTAGCCAGCCGATCGTGCCCATGTCAGCCCAGTTGAGCGTGGGGTAGTTGAAGATGCTGGAGTACTTGGCGCGGCCATCGTGAAGCTTGTCGATCTCTTCGTCGCGGTCGGCACCTAGCGTTTCCATGGCGCTATAAAGGTACAGGCCGTGACCCGCCTCGTCCTGAATCTTGGCCATTAGCTGCAGTTTGCGCTTAAGGGTCGGCGCACGTGTCAGCCAGTTACCTTCCGGCAGCATACCGACGATCTCGGAGTGCGCGTGTTGAGAAATCTGACGGATCAACGTCTTACGGTAGGCATCCGGCATCCAATTCTTGGGTTCTATTTTAATTTCATCATTGATGCGCTCCTGGAACTGGCGTTCTTCAGGGCTCATCTCATCAAGCGTTTTAAGTTTGTTAGAACCGGTTTCAACGAGCTGCGCGTACATAGAGACCTCCGCGGCGTCGGACTATCAGGGAGTGTGGCTTATCTTGTTTAAAGTATAGTGACACGAAATATTTTATCAACAAGTATTTTTGTGTGTCACTTTAAGACTTTGTGATTACGTATAAAGACAATGTTGTTGTTTTATATAGTAAAAATGACCAAGGATAAGTGATTCTTAATATGATATTTTTTCTGACGTTTGCTGACTATTTGGGTGTAAAAAAGCCCCTGTAGGGGAGTTCCTACAGGGGCTGCGTTGGCGCGGCGTTGCTTACCTGAGGCCGCTAAGCGTTAAGGAGCTGAATCAGCGAAGGTCCTTGACGCGTCTGGCCTTGCCCAGCGAGCGCATAACGCTCTCTACCGGACACACTTCAACCTGGGTGCTGATACCGATATATGTCTTGATGGCATGCTGGAGCTGCTGCGCGGCGTCTTCACAGGCTACGGGGTCGCGGGCGATGTCATGATGATTCGCCTCTACCCGCACAAGCACCATGTCCATATTGCCTTGGCGGCTGACTTCGATCTCGTAGTGGGGAGAAAGTGACGCGATCTTAAGCAGCTGCTCTTCGATCTGGGTGGGGAACACATTAACCCCGCGAATGATCAGCATGTCGTCGCTGCGGCCAGTGATCTTGTCGATGCGCCGCATAGGGCGCGCAGTGCCTGGCAGCAGGCGGGTCAGGTCGCGGGTGCGGTAGCGAATCACCGGCAGGCCTTCTTTGGTTAGGGTGGTGAACACCAGCTCGCCGTACTCACCGTCTGGCAGGACGTCACCGCTGACTGGGTCGATGATTTCGGGATAGAAGTGATCTTCCCAGATGGTGGGGCCATCTTTGGTTTCGAGGCACTCCATGCCCACGCCTGGCCCCATTACCTCGGAGAGCCCGTAAATATCGAGGGCATCGATGCCCAGACGCTGCTCTAGGGCAGTGCGCATGCTGTCGGTCCAGGGTTCGGCACCGAAAATGCCGGTGCGCAGCGGCAGTGTATGTGGATCGATGCCTTGGCGCTCCATCTCGTCAGCAATGTTGAGCATGTACGAGGGCGTGACCATGATAATGTCTGGCTGGAAATCACGAATCAACTGAGCCTGTTTCTCCGTCTGGCCCCCCGACATGGGGATGACTGCGCAGCCCAGGCGCTCGGCACCGTAATGCGCGCCCAGCCCGCCGGTGAACAGGCCGTAGCCATACGCCACATGCACTTTGTCGTTGCGGCTGCCGCCAGCGGCGCGGATTGAGCGCGCCACCACATCGGACCACACATCAATATCTTTCTGGGTGTAGCCCACCACCGTGGGCTGCCCAGTAGTGCCGCTGGACGCGTGAATGCGCACGATCTCGCTCATTGGCGTGGCCAACATGCCAAACGGGTAGTTGTCGCGCAGATCGGCCTTGGTGGTGAACGGTAGTTTGGCGAGATCCGCTAGCGTCTGGATATCGTCGGGATGCACTCCTGCTCTGTCGAAAGACTGGCGATAGAACGGCACATTGTCGTAAGCGTGTTTCAGGCTCCACTTCAGGCGCTTGACCTGAGTGGCGCGCAGCTCGTCGACGCTGGCGGTTTCCAAGGGGTCGAGAGTCGCAGTGTCGATACGCGTAGCGGGCTGATTCATCAGGGGTCTCCGGTCAAGCAAGTTGTTATTGGGTCAACGTTTTATGAGCCATGGGCGGGGTAGTGATCCATGAAGTCGTGGCCTATGAAATCGTCTTATAAGCGCTCGATGATTAGAGCAATGCCCTGTCCGACACCAATACACATGGTGCATAGCGCAAAGCGTCCTTGCCGACGTTCGAGTTCATGCAAGGCAGTGGTCACAAGCCGAGCGCCGCTCATGCCCAGCGGGTGGCCGAGTGCAATAGCGCCCCCATTGGGATTGACGTGTTCGGCATCATCGCTCAGGCCCAGGTCGCGCATGACTGCCAACGCTTGAGCAGCAAAGGCTTCATTGAGTTCGATCACGTCCATCTGTTCGAGGGTAAGCCCGGTCTGGGCAAGTACCTTACGGGTGGCGGGAGAGGGGCCGAACCCCATGATGCGCGGCTCCACCCCAGCGGTGGCCATGCCTACCACGCGGGCGCGGGCTTTTAAGCCAAAACGCTCTGCTTGCTCGGGGGATGCCAGCAGCAGCGCACAGGCGCCATCGTTAACCCCAGAGGCATTACCCGCTGTCACACTGCCGCCTTCGCGGAAGGGTGTGGGTAGCTTGGCGAGCTGCTCGGCGGTCGTGGCGGCGCGCGGGTGCTCGTCGGTATCCACCACTAACGGGTCTTGTTTGCGGCGGGGGATTTCGACCGGAACGATCTCTTCAGCAAGGCGGCCAGCCTCGATAGCGGCGGCGGTACGCTGCTGGCTGCGCAGTGCAAAAGCGTCCTGATCTTCTCGGGAAATGCCAAACTGCTCAGCCACGTTTTCAGCGGTTTCGGGCATGGAGTCCACGCCGAATTGAGCTTTCATTGCACGATTGATAAAGCGCCAGCCAATGGTCGTATCGAAAATATCGGCTTGGCGTGAGAAAGCTTGCTCCGCCTTGCCCATCACGAAGGGCGCCCTGGACATTGATTCCACCCCGCCAGCAATCATTAGCCCCGCTTCGCCGGTCTTGATGGTGCGGGCGGCATTGCCGATGGCGTCCATGCCAGAGCCGCAAAGGCGGTTGATGGTGGAGCCAGGCACCTCGACCGGAAGCCCGGCCAGCAGCGCGGACATGCGCGCCACGTTGCGGTTATCTTCCCCTGCTTGGTTGGCGCAGCCGTAAAAGATATCGTCAATCAGCGACCAGTCGACGTTCGGGTTGCGTTCCATCAGGGTGCGCATGGGTATGGCGCCCAGGTCATCGGCACGCATGCTCGAAAGCGCGCCGCCGTAGCGTCCTATTGGGGTACGAATGGCATCAATGATCAGCGCGTCTTTCATTGGTTATCTCCAGCAGCAGTATTTTCTGCGTCAGTGTCTTCCAAGCGGCGTACGCTGCCGCGAATTTTGTAGGAACGCCCACGGAACAAGGCAACGGTATCGCCATGCTGATTGCGTAACGTGATGTCGTAAATGCCGGTGCGCCCGCGGCGGCTGCGCTCTTCGGCGGTGGCGATGAGTTCATCGCCTAGCTGGCCGGGGCCGAGGTAGTCGATGCTGCAGCCTGAGGCCACCGTGGCCTCATCGTAGCTATTGCAGGCAAAGGCAAAGGCGGAATCAGCCAGGGCAAACAGAAACCCGCCATGGCAGTTGCCGTGACCCTGCACCATGTCCTGGCGTACGGTCATGGTCAGTTCTGCAAAGCCGGGGGCTACGCGGGTAACCCGCATGCCCAGCCCTTGGCTGGCATGGTCACGGGCAAACATTGCCTTGGCACAGGCTTCCGCCAGCTGTTGTGGGGTCAGTTGGGCATCACTCATGGAAGCTTCCCCCGCCCAAGGCGTTGCGACGCAGCAGGAACGAGCTGCGATAGCGCTCTTCGCCGTAGCTCTGCTGCAGGTGTGTAAGGGTGCGGTGAACGAAGTGCAGGCCCAGTGAGTCTGCCCAGGCCAGAGGGCCTTGTGGGTAGTTAACGCCCGCCTGCATCGCTAGGTCGCCATCCTTAGCGCTGCACACGCCTTGCAGCACGGCATCGGCAGCTTCATTAGCGAGCATGGTCACGGTACGTAGCACTACCAGCCCCGGCGTGTCGGTTAGCCAGGCTACGTCCATACCCAGGCGCTGGAAGAAAGCGGTGGCCAGTTGGCGGGCCTCGGGTGATGTTTTGTGGCTAGCAGCAAGCGCGATGGCGCTGGCGCTGCGGTAGTCCAGGCATAAGTCGAACAGTACTAGGGCATCGAGCCCTTCATTGGTCGCGCGTTCGGCTGCGCAGCGTCCGTCGCTGAGGCCCAGTACCAGGTCGCCTAGGTATAAGCGGGGTGTGCCGCTTGGCTGCAGCGACTCGCGGTAAACCACCTCAACCCCTGCGTTTTGGGCGCGTTCCAACAGCGGGGCAAGGGTGTTGTTGTCTGCGCCCTGGACGACCAGCGGCGGCAACGCTGCGTTTGCGGGGGCGGCAAACGCAGGCTGTGGTTTGGCGTGCTCTTCAGCAGAGTAATCAAAAAAGCCTAGGCCTGACTTGCGCCCCAGGCGGCCTGCTTCAACTAAGGCTTGCTGTACTAATGAGGGTTCAAAGCGGGTATCGCCGTAGTACGCATCAAACACCGAGCGGGTCACGGCATAGTTAACGTCATGACCAATCAGGTCCATTAGCTCGAAGGGCCCCATGCGGAACCCGCCCGCCTGACGCAGCAGTGCGTCTAGGGTCGCGGCGTCGCTTGCGCGCTCCTGCAGCAGGCGTAGCCCTTCTGCATAAAATGGCCGCGCCACGCGGTTAACAATAAACCCAGGGGTAGAGCTTGCGTGTACCGCCACCTTGCCCCAGGCGCTAGCGGTATCGAAAAGGGTGTTCGCAACATCTGTGGTGGTCGCCAGGCCTGACACCACTTCTACTAGCTTCATCACTGGGGCGGGGTTAAAGAAGTGAAGTCCCGCCATGCGTTCAGGGTGCTTCAGGTCTGCGGCAATGGAGGTGATCGACAGCGACGAGGTATTGCTGGCGAGCAAAGTATCCGGCGAGCATAGCGCTTCGAGCTGGGCGAACACCTGCCGTTTAACCTCAAGGTTTTCAACAATGGCTTCAATAATTAGGCGGCTGTCGGCCAGGGCGTCGATTGTGTCGGCGGGCTGTAGGCGAGCCATGATGTTATCCACATCGGCTTGGCTCACCTTGCCCTTGGCAACGCGCTTTTCCAGCTGGCGGCGAATGTTGTTGATACCTGCTTTGGCGGCACCCGGCTGATTGTCGTGCAAGATTACCGAGTGGCCAGCCTGGGCGGCTACCTGAGCGATACCGGCACCCATGGCGCCTGCGCCGATCACGCCAATGACGGCGGACGTGGGTAGGGCTGCCATATCACTCTCCCTTGAAGGTGGGGCGACGTTTTTCCATAAAGGCGCTGACACCTTCGCGGTAGTCGTCGGAGCGCCCGGCAAGGCGTTGTAGATCGCGCTCCAGATCGAGCTGTTCGTTGAAGCTGTTATCGCTGCTGGCATGCAGGGCGCGTTTGATAAGCGCCAAGCCGCGCGTCGGCTGTGTGGCCAAGTGGCGAGCCATGTTCATGGCTTCTTCCTGAAGCGCCTCATCGTCGACACAGCGCCAAATCATGCCCCACTGTTCGGCAGTCTCGGCGGGCAGCTTGTCACCAAGCATCGCCAGGCCCTTGGCACGCGCCATGCCCACTAAGTGAGGCAGGGTCCAGGTGCCGCCGGAGTCGGGAATCAAGCCGATTTTACAGAAAGCCTGAATAAAGCTCGCCGAGCGTGCGGCCAACACGATGTCGCAGGCCAGGGCGATGTTGGCACCGGCACCTGCGGCCACGCCGTTCACCGCACAAATGGTCGGGAACGGCATATCTTTAAGAGCGCGCAGCATGGGGTTGTAGCGTTTCTCAAGTGACTCGCCGAGATCGGGGGCTTGCTCACCGGGGGCCACGCTGCGGTCGGAAAGATCTTGGCCAGCGCAGAAGCCGCGGCCGTTGCCGGTCAGCAACAAAGCACGAACGCTTGCGTCCTGGCGCACGTCCTTAAGCGCCTTGCGCATCTCGGCATGCATCTCAGTATTGAAGCTGTTCAAGCTGTCGGGGCGGTTTAGCGTAATGCAGGCAACGCCGTCTTCCACGGTGTAAAGCAGGGGCGCTTGGCTCATGGGGTATATCCTTGTGTCAGTGCCCTTGAAAAGTGGCAGGTCGTTTTTCTTGGAAGGCGCGAATGCCCTCTTCGCGGTCGGCGGTACCCGCCAGTAAGGTGAATGCATGGCGTTCAAAGCGCAGGCCGGTGGCTAGGTCGGTATCCATCGCCTTGTGCAGCGATTCCCGCGCTAAACGCACCGCCAGCGGTGCCTTGGCGGCGATGCGTGTTGCAATGGCCATGGCGTTTTCAAGGGTGAGTTCGGGTTGGGTAATCTCGCTAATCAGGCCAGCTTCAAGGGCACGGCGAGCAGAAATTGGCTCGCCGGTCAGCACCATTTGGGTAGCCAGAGATTTGCCTACCGCTCTAAGCAATCGTTGGGTGCCGCCAGCGCCGGGCATGATGCCCAGGTTGATTTCCGGCTGGCCAAACAGGGCGTTTTCACCGGCAATGATGATGTCGGCATGCATGGCCAGTTCGCAGCCGCCGCCCAAGGCATAGCCATTGACGGCGGCAATGATCGGTTTGCGAAAGCGCGTAATGGTGGCCCAGTGGTGCTGGCGAGGATCTTCCAGCATGCCGACCAGATCGCGTTCGGCCATTTCGTTAATATCCGCACCGGCGGCGAACGCTTTCGCACTGCCGGTAATCACCACGGCGCGAACGTTGTCGTCACTATCAGCCTTGCTCAAGGTGTCGGCGAGCTCGCCGAGAAGCTGCGTATTAAGCGCATTCAGTGCGTCTGGGCGATTCAGCGTGATGCATAAAACGCCTTCCTGGGGTGGGGTTGTTTTTAGAGTAGTGGGCATTTTTACCTCAGTTCGGCCTGTGGCGCACAGGATGAATATCTGCCGAGTATAGGTTTATTTTGATACGCATCAATATTGTTTAGATGTTGTTAGTGTGTCGCTTAACGTTATTTTTGATCATTTGTTCTTTATTAACAATGGCTTGAGTGCATTTTGGCGAACGAAATATGGTTGTTAGACCATGGTATGAAGCCTGGGTGCGTGGCTAAAAAAGCGACTTTTAACCCCTATATATCGAGTTTTTAGATATCAGTTCACCCGTTCTTTAGTAAGTGGTGACAGGGAAAGCGTTTGATGTTTTGTTACGGGAAAGATAGTCTTCAAAAATATAGCGTATCAAAAAATAAGTGAGTGCAGGAGCGCCCCATGACGCAATCAGCGCAGCAGATGTTCGACCTTCATCGTGAGATTCTTGACCAAGCTGTCGATGCCATTTCCAGCCGTAATTTCTGGACGCCCTATCCAGAAAGCATGCGGAAATACCCCGAGGATGCCGTTAAAGCGGCGCCGTCGACGTTCGAGTCACTACTCAATCAGCCATTTGCACTTAATGGTGTTGGCAGCACCCAGCAAGTGGGTGGCGAAGTGTCACCTTATGGCTTTGAACTCGGCATTACGTATGACCAGCCAAACCTCGACGAGCTGGTAGCGGCCATGCAAGTAGCAATGCGCGACTGGCGGGATGCCGGGGCGCAAGCGCGTGTTGGGGTGTGTATGGAAGTCCTGTCACGCCTTAATGCCATGAGCCCAGAGATCGCCCAGGCGGTGATGCATACCAGCGGCCAGGGGCCGTTGATGGCGTTTCAAGCGGGTGGGCCGCATGCCCAGGATCGCGGCCTTGAAGCCGTGGCCTATGCTTGGCAGGCAATGGCTCAGATTCCCGCTGCCGCGAAATGGGTCAAGGCCCAGGGCAAGCATGATCCCATTGTCATGGATAAGCGTTTTCACATCGTTCCGCGCGGTATCTCGTTGGTAGTGGCCTGTTCCACGTTTCCCACCTGGAATACGTATCCTGGCTTGTTTGCCAGTCTGGCGACGGGCAATCCGGTCATCCTTAAGCCACACCCTGGCGCTATTTTGCCTGTGGCGATGACCGCACGGGTTGTTCAACAGGTACTGGAGGAAGCGGGCTTTGATCCTTGTCTGGTTAGCTTGGTACCCGACACTGTCGATGCGCCGCTCACCAAGACGCTGGCGCTTGACCCTGCGGTCAAACTAATCGATTTCACCGGCTCCAACGCGTTCGGAGACTGGCTAATACAGAACGCCACCCAAGCTCAGGTGTTTGCCGAGAAAGCCGGCATCAACACGGTTATTATCGACAGTGTGGATAACCTTAAAGCGGTCACGGCGAACCTGGCCTTCTCGCTGAGCCTCTATTCTGGGCAGATGTGCACGACCCCTCAGGCCATTTATGTACCGAAAAGCGGGATCGAAACAGCGGATGGCCATTTAAGCTTTGATGACATATCGGCAGCGCTTGCGAAAGCTGTCCAGGCGTTTCTGAGTGACAATGACCGCGCCTGCACGGTGTTAGGTGCCCTGCAGTCAGTAGACACGCGAGCACGAATTGATGAATGTCGTGGGCTGGGCGATATAGCGCTGGACAGCGAGTTACGCAAACACGCCCAATTCCCTGACGCCCGCATCCACACGCCGCTTATCCTCAAGGTGGATGCAGCGCAGAAAGCTGCCTACAGTGAGGAGCGCTTCGGCCCGATAAGCTTTGTCATCGCGACTGAGAACACCGCGCATAGCATTGAACTGACGCGGGAGGTGATTCGGGAAAAGGGCGCGATAACACTCGGTGCCTACACCACCGATGAGGCCGTGGCCGCACAGTTCGAGCAGCTAGCGATGGATGTGGCCGTTCCGCTTTCTCTGAACCTGGATGGGGGGATATTCGTCAACCAGTCGGCTGCTTTTAGTGACTTTCACGCCACGGGCGGTAATCCGGCAGCCAATGCTTCCTTATGTAACCAAGCCTTTGTCGCCAGCCGTTTCGTGGTGGTGCAAAGCCGTCGCCACAGCCCATCAAACTAACGGAGAACGTTATGCCTTACTATCGACTTGAAGGGGTGACGCCGGTGGTGCACCCGACGGCTTATGTTCACCCGACAGCAGTGTTGATCGGGGATGTGATTGTTGGCCCCGGCTGTTATGTAGGTCCCGGCGCGGTGATGCGTGGCGATTTCGGCCGCCTGGTGCTGGAAGAGGGCGCGAACCTTCAGGATACCTGCGTGATGCACGGCTTTCCGGGTTGCGTCACTAAGGTCGAGAAGGATGGCCATATCGGCCATGGCGCGGTATTGCATGGCTGCGTGATTGGGCGTGATGCCATGGTCGGTATGAACGCCGTGGTGATGGACGGCGCTAACATTGCTGAGCGGTCTATCGTTGCCGCGGCGGCATTCGTCAAGGCAGGCTTCGAGTGTGAGCCGCAGTCGCTGGTAATGGGGGCGCCTGCAAAGGTTAAGCGGGCGCTGAGTGATGAGGAGTTTGCCTGGAAGCAGCAGGGTACCCAAGAGTATCAGCGCTTAGTAACCCGTTGCCGTGACAGCTTGGAGCCCTGTGAGCCGCTGGCAGAACTCGATGCTGACCGGCCAACCTTGCTGGCCGGTGATACACAACCTAAGCAGCAGACGCTGGATAAGTCGCCACAACCATGAACTATTCCAGCCCGCCGAAGCGCTGGTAGAAGCTGGGGCCGGGGGCTGGTAATGGGCCCTCGGCGGTTTCCAGATGTCGGTCTAGCCAGCGTTCTGCGCGTTCGTAGAGCAAGCGATAGAGGTTGCGGCAGAGCTGATGGGCGTAGCGACCTTCCCATGCCGTGGGGAGTAGTTCGTCGGGCAGAAGGGGGTCACGTAATTGAACCTTGCGATACTCGTGAATCAGCAAGGTACGAGCAATGAAGCACTCTTCCTGCCCTAAATGGTTCTCTGCGCTGAGTGCATTCCAGAGTGGGCGAAACTTAACGAGAAAACGCTGGTAAAGTTCGGCGAGTTCATCGAGGTTCCAGCTATCTCTGACCTGCAGGCGCAGTGGCTTGCTGGTCATGGGCTCCATGGTCTGGGTTTGCATCACGATCGTGTCGTCTACCGCATCCAACTCTTGCAAAGTTACCATGGTCTCTGCGCATGACAACGTAGGGTGAGCCAGCACGCCCTGAGCAAAACTACCAAAGCCGAGCCATTCAAGCTCATCACGAATTTGTTGGCGTCGGTCTGGGGGAAGCTGTGTCAGCAGCACCAATGTCCACTGGCCCGACCAGGGCGGCTGGGCGCCGTGATAGACGCGCTTGAAAGCTTGTTCAAAACGCCGCCGCCCAGGGCCACTCAATCGGTAATAGCTGCGACGGCCCACCTTCTCGCCCCGTAGCCAAGTTTCAGTGGTCAGCCGGTAAACGGAGGTGCGCACCAACCGCTCATTGATCCCGATGGACTCCACCAGTTTCGACAGACTGCCCAACCACACAGTACCGCCCCGCGGAACGATAGAGTCACCATAGACGGTAATAATCAGTGAACCAGCGCGAATTGGCCGACGCTTCTGGAAATCATCAATAAGCGTAGCGACGCAGTCTTTAGCTGACGACATGGTGGATGTTGATTCCCTTTAAAATAAAGTGGCCGCAAAACGACATAAAATCTAAATAATATAAGCGATTATCGTATCACGTTTTTTTAGGGTTTGGCCTGAGTCGTTGCTTGCGCCCCTTGGTTGTTCGCGGGGGCTTGCTCCTCCTCCGTGCGACACATCACTATTCGGTCTCGGCCGTCGCGTTTGCCGACGTATAGCATTTGATCTGCCTGATTGATTAGCGACTCAAGAGAGATTCCTTCGTTGTGCGCTACCGCGATACCGGTGGTGATACTTAAGCGCAGCTCGCTCATGCCCTCCTTTAACGGCAGCTCGGCGACTTGTTTTTTTAAACGCTCCGCCACGTCGTGAGCCTCTTCGGCGCTGGTGTTGGGTAAGGCCACCACGAACTCTTCACCCCCAAAACGCCCTATCACATCCGTAGGACGTAGAGTCTGTACGCACGCCTCTGCAATTTTAGTCAGCACCCAATCCCCATGGCTGTGGCCCCAGGTATCGTTAATCCTTTTGAAGTGATCTACATCGATCATGAAAAGACTGAACGGCAGCTTTTCATGCTGTGCGCGCTGTAACAATGCGGCAGCTAGCTTCATGAAATGACCACGATTATTCAGTCCTGTTAAAGCGTCCCGCTCAGCGAGTGTGCGCAGCTATGTTTCTAGAGATTTTCGGTGGGCTATTTCCTTGAGCAGCGTGCAGTTCTGATGACGCTCTTCGTGAAGCAACGAAAATTGCTTGCGCTGTAGGCTTTCTAAACGCAATAAGGCAAAGAAGCCCACCGCATTGGCCATAATCAGCAACAGTGCAATACGGAGCGTGACCACCGGAGTGATATCTGCAAACAATACTGCTGAGATGATAAAGCCCACACTTAAATAGAGGCTTGCAATGGTTACCACTGTCAGCAAGTTGGGTATCAGGAGGTAAAAAGCCATGGTGGCCACCACCACTGCGGTGGTCTGAGTAGAAAGGCTATCGGGGCGTAAGGGAACGATTAAAATGATGCCTGTCGCCAGTATCCATAGTGGCAAAACGTGTAGCCAAGTCCTATTTGCATAGCCGCCCCAACGGCGAATGATAAGAGCGAGGAAAAGGCACAGGACCACTACTACGACGCGCATAGTGAGCAACAGATAATATTCGTTGGTAAGGCCAAGGAGACCATAGTCGGATATCGAAAACATGCCAAAGATTGAGGCAGAAATAACCAACGAAAGGCAGCTGTCAAACTGCACCCTCGATGTGATGGTTTTTCGATATATTAACTCTTTACTATGTTCGCAAAACTGCCCCGTCAGCCAATGCACTTGATCTGGCGTCTTTCGTGATCCCAAGGCCCACACTCCCCTTATAAAAGGCGAATTTTTCGGGACTTGAGCAGCGAAGCGCCTCCTGGAAAACCGCCTATGGTTATTTTTTCAGTTGTTTAAATTAACCTGTTTTCACAGCGTAATGACAGCATTTTGGCAGCTCGCTTTCCAACATTTAAAAGCATCGTTAGCGTGAGGCAACACCGCTCCCCCGCTGGATGCGTGATAAGGAGCAGTGGCGGTTTAAGAAGACAATTTTAAATTAGCATTCACTAAGCTTAAGGCTGGCTTAATTGCCTAACGGGTCTTCCCGAAGGATGGGAACTTCTACTCTACTAATGCCAGCGAATCTCCACGCCCCAACGGGATAGTGGCCCTCTGATGCTTGGACTGAAGCCCAAATCACCCTAAACGTGTTTGTATATATAGACCCATCTCCCATAATAACGTCCGCGTTAATGTGATACCTACGTTTTTGCTCTTGCATTAGTGCATCATCAAGATCTGATTGTATTTCAATATTTTCTATACCTTTATCTTTACATGCCTCATGGAAGGCAGAAAACTTTTCATCATAATATGGATCTGGTTCAATTTTACGTTGGTGCATTGAAAGATGTTTTTCTTTATCGCCATCGCAAATGGCTTGAACAGCTACTTCGATCATGCCTGTGGCTGTTTCGCTATACACTTCACCCGCCAAAGCAGAGAAAGAAAACAGCATAGAAAAAGAAGTAGCGATCGAAATAGCGACTGGGTTAGTTTTTTTGAACATTCCTATTTCCCTTTATTGTCCCTTTATTTTTTTAACGACACGCAACGTGACCCATCTCGCCTACGTGTCGTGTTCTTGAGAGAGTCACAAGCGCTATCTACTCATCTGGCCTTAGCGCCTCCCGCTTGGGTGGGCTGCCAACGCGTACTTCGCTGAGATCCTCATGAGCTAGGCCGCGGAACAATGAAAACATCATGGCAAACACCAGAATAAACATCGGTAGACCAACCACGGTAATCACTTCCTGCAATGCACTAAGCCCGGCATCGCCGGCAAGAACGATAAGCATAGCCGCCAGCATGCCTTCAGAAACACCCCAGAATACTCGTTGGTGCCAGGGGCCAGGATCCGCGCTGCCTGTACACAGCATATCGACGACCAGAGAGGCAGAGTCTGATGACGTGGCAAAAAAGATGGCAACGATAACCACTGCTAAGCCCTGGATTAAGGTAGCAGCGGGGAAGTTCTCGAAAAATGCGAACATAGCGAGCGGGATACTTTCGCCCACGGCAGCGGATAATGCACCGGCCTGATCTCCCATAGCTGCCCTAGCCTCTGCGCCTATTCCATCGATCTCCATTGCCGACCAGCCAAAGATCGCAAACCAAACCAGCGTAAAGATGGAGGGAGCGAATAACACGCCCAGGACAAACTCTCGGATGGTTCGCCCGCGGGAAATGCGCGCCACAAAAATCCCGATGAAGGGTGACCAAGTGACTGTCCAGGCCCAATAAAACACTGTCCAGCTGCCTTGCCACCCCCAGCCGCTGCCGTCGTTGCTGGTATAGCTTGCTAACGTATCATTCCAAAACGCCATGGGTAGCAGGTTGGTGATGTAAAGGCCAAAGGTCTCGACGATGGCACGCAACAGGAAAACGGTTGATCCGGTGAACAGCACAAACACCAACAGGCCGACGGCCATCCCGATATTGATATTGGAAAGCCGTTTAACGCCTGCATCCAGCCCCGCGACGATCGACCCCACGGCAACGGCTGTTAGTACCGCGATGATAATTACCTTTGTCATCACGGCGTCCGGAACACCAAACAGTTCCGTTAGCCCCGCATTGATTTGCTGGGTGCCCAGGCCAATAGAAACCGCCACACCAAAGAGAGTACCGAGAATGGCAAAGATATCGAGGGTTTTGCCGACAGGGCCGTAAATGCGTTCGCCGATCAGTGGATAGAATACTGAGCTAAAACGCATGGGGAGGTTGTAACGATAAATAAAGTACGCAAAAGCCAGCCCCGGCATAGCGAAGATCGCCCAGGTATGTAGCCCCAGATGATAGATCGAAAAGCTCATAGCGTCGTCGGCGGCTGCCACAGAGAAGGGCTCGACACCCGGTCTTGGGGGGGTTGTAAAGTGAGAAATAGGCTCGGCCACGCCCCAGAACATCAACACCGTGCCGATACCGCCAGCGAATAGCATGGTAAACCAGGAGATATTGCTATAGGCCGGCTTGGCATCGTTCCCTCCCAGCCGGATTGCCCCGAAACGGCTGAGCGCGACCCATAGCAGGAACGCCACCCAACTCGTCACCCCTAAAATAAAGAACCAGCCAAGGTTAGTAACGATCCACTGGCGCCCCGCGCCAAAGGCTGCCCCTATGGGTTCAGGTGCAATGAGAAGCGCCACTAAAAAAAGGATCATGATCCCCGCAGACGTGAAAAAAATGGTGGGATCAGTCTTGAGGCCCAGCTTTCTCGCAAGAGCTTCCATCATTTTTTCTCCGTTGTCTTTTCAACAACGTAGGAGCTATTTGCCTATCACGCCAAGTTGTTAGCAAACTTTAATGGTTATCCAGCACACCTCCTCTGTTAAGTAAGCCCCCACAAATCAAGTAAGTCCCCAGAAATATGCTATGTGACGGGTTGAGGAAATGCCGACTTCCAGCATGTACTTGTCTTCTTCCCCAAGCCCCTTCTCGCCACGGGCCATGATAGGCGTGCCGTGACCCATACCTCCGATGATGTACTCTTCGATAACCTCCTGCCCCGCCTCGTTGCACCAGACCTGCCGAGGGAAGCCGACAACGTCTTCGACCCGTGTCGGTGGGCCTTCAACCTGGTGAATAGCCTGCCACTGCCGGACGATGGCGTCGGCATTAGCGTTGTCGACAGTTGAATCACTGCCGCCATGCCAAACCGAAATCGTTGGCCAGGGGCCTTCGAAGGTCGAGGCGCCGCGCACAAGGGAGTTGAGCCTACTGTCTGACGGACCACCAACCCCCTTCATGCGCACCATCGCTTCCATCAGGTTGTCCGCGCTTCGGTAGGGTAACCCGGCGATGATCGCGCCTCCCGCAAACACCTCTGGGTAGGTTGCCAGCATGACAGATGCCATGGCGCCTCCTGAGGACATCCCCGTGATAAAGACGCGCAACGGGTCGATGGCGTGATCCTCAACGACCTGCTCAATCATATGAAAGATAGAGAGTGGTTCGCCGCTGCCACGGCGGGTGTCGCCAGACTTGAACCAGTTGAAGCTACTAAGGGGGTTATTGGTTTTTCTTTGCCCGGGATATAGGAGCGCTATCCCGCATTCGTCGGCAAGTTCCGACCAGCCTGAACCGCGGTCATAGCCTTCCGCCGACTGGGTACTGCCGTGTAGCACGACAACGAGCGGCCCGTTCTTGGAAAAGTTCTTGGGGATATAGATATCCGCGTGCAACGACCCGGGGTCAGTGCCGAATTCTTTTAAGTGGGTTAGTCGGTCGTGGCTATTTGAAGATGACGCCATATGGCCTCCTTTGCCATGCAAAACCTTAGAATGCCCCTTAATGCACGCATGTACTGTGCGCTTGCGAACGTAACGGTGTGGAATGTTCAGGCGTGCAAGTTACGTACTTTTATCGGCTGCAAGAAACATTGTTTTTATAAAGTGACTTAGCGTAAATAACGCATCACATGGCGCTAGGGTCGAGCAACCGTATAGGTGTGCTGCCGCACGGAAGGATGGCGTCTTACGGCCTACGCTTGAAGAGATAATTTAGAAGTGACGTTACGAAAATGAAGTATTCTGCCCATTAATGTAGCGCAACTTGCTATTGATCATCGCTGATAACTGTGGGGCTAGGTTTTATGCTAACCAGTGGTCATTTATTAGCGGTTTTATGATTTATTTTGTTATAAAACATGGAGGTGTTAGATGAGCGCTGAAAAGACGACGAATGCTAATGATCACGCTGCTGAACAAGCCACCAACCGTGCCAAGGAGCAGTTTGATGAATCGGCCATCGAGCCGGCTCGTGCTTATGGGGCATTGATCACTGATTATTATGAAAAGCTGTTTTCAACTCAGTTCGAGGCTGTTCGTGCTTTAGCCGATAAGAATTTGGCTCAATCCCGTTCCTGGCTTGATGTTAAAGACTCTGAAAGTTTTCAGAAGGCGATGAAAGAGCAGCAGCAAACGATTCGCGATATGGGCGAACGTTTAAAGGAAGATGCCCAGAAAATCAGCACATTGAGTGAGGAGTATCTGAAAGAAAGCCAACAGCTGGCGATGGAAAGCATGCAGCAAGGCCGTAAGCAGCTCGAAGAAAATGTGCAGCAGGGTAAAGAGCAGGTTAAGAACAGCATGCAGCAGGGCAAAGAGCAGGCTCAAGATAACGCACAGCACCACAATGATAAGCAGAAAAGCACGCCCCCATCAGAAGGTAATCAGCACAAAGGGCAGCATCAAGCGGATAAAAGTCATAAATCGAACAGTACGCCTAACAAGCAAGGCCACTGAAGCTTCTATAACAGATAGCTTAAAGGGCGCAGCTGATAGCTGCGCCCATAAGACAGTATACGGTTTTAACAAACCGCTAGATGTAGAAGTCCAAGTCCTCTTGGGCTTTGAGCAGATCCCGCATGACGATGGGATCGTCGCCAAAAAAGAAGACTAAGCCCCAATGTGTGCCGAAGGCTGAGCGGTCAGGCACCGTCTCCTCGGTGGGTGCGACCAGTTCGTGCGACTCGAAATAGGGGTGATCTACACACTCTGGGGGCATTACCAGTTGGCTGACGACGCGACGGCGTGGGTACACACCAAAGCAACCGGCGTAGCCCTTCGCATCCACCACTTCTTTGGGGAAGAAGGCAGCGACTTCTTCTTTGGTACTTTTCGGGTCGAATACCAGCATGGATGCCTGGTAAGCGTTGAAACCGTAGGCTTTCTCAATCAGTTCGAAGGCTTTGAAACCGGGTGGGCGGTAGGCGACCTCGCCAAAGTACATCTCACCGTCAGCGGTCACGAAGTACTCGGGGTGAATCAGGCCAAACTGAATGTCGAATGTCTTGATCAGTAGCTCGATCTGCTTGGTAATTGCGTTACGCCAGCTTTCGAGTTCCGCAGTAGCAGGTACGAATACTGAATAGCCCAACGTTACGTATTCCGAAATGTTCAGGAACTGGATTTTGCCATCGTGTATCCAGGCTTCAACGGCAAATTCCCAGCCGCTTAGATGGCTTTCCATCAACAGCGGATACTCTTCGTCCGGAATGTTGTCGATTTCTTCCAGCGTGCGGATCATTCGGTGGCCAAGGCAACCAGCTTTATCGAAGGCTTTGACGTGAATCGGGTCGTCTGGATCACCGTCTAGCTTGAGCAGAGTCTGGTTGACGCGCTTCATAAAACGGACGATATCTTCTTTCTCGTGCGCTTCTTCAAAGATCCCAACGCGAATGCCGCCAAGCTGGGCACGGCGCTTCATCAACGCCTTATCGCGGAACAGAATAGACTGCCCGTACATGCGAGGACTATCCATGAGGACAGAGTTGATGGCACCGGACCACTCCACGGTTTCTTCAAATAGCGGGATGGCTACGTCAACACCCTCGGCTTTTAACCGTTCAGCAATCTCTATTGACCGATCATTCAATCGGATAAAATCCCAAGAGATAAAGGGTATGTTGTTGGCGGTACAGAAATCCTCAGCCCATTCAGGGGCAACCACCACATAGCGGCGATCAAATTTTTGCGCAGCTTTGATGGCATTAACACTCCAACCAAGCAGGGCAATATAGCCTTTGTTGGGGTCCTTAGGGGTTTCGGTGCCTTTCACCGAGTCCATTTCAGGGTCGCGCCATGCCGCGACGGCTTCGGGTAATTGCTTTTCTGATGTTATCGACATTCGGTGTTCTCCTATGCTGGTTAACCCAGACTGACTGCACCAACATTGGGCGCATCAGGTGAACTAAGCCGCAGTCAGTATTGTTTCGAAAAAGAGACTTAGAGATGATCGAGAAAGCCAGTGCTGGGCAGGATGTAATCAGGCATTTCTCAGTACCAACCTCGTTATAGTACTAACATAGACGAGCGCGTTACAGTTGGCAATTAAACGGTAAAGCCCTGTGAAAAGTTGGCACGGTTGTTGCGGCAAAAAATCGGCCTATGTTTTACAGCTAATACAGCTAATACATTGTTTATTTATTTAATGTAATAAAAATGTTTTATCTATGGCGATAAACTGACTGGCCTCATGCGTTAGTGTGGCAGCGGTAAACTGAGGAACGCCATACACCTCGACTCTCTTACCATATTTGGTACGAATTTTGTTGACTAAAAGGTCAAAGTCACCGTCGCCTGATACCAGCACAATAACATCGGCCTGTTCGGCGTACTCCATGGCGTCTAGCGCAATGCCTACATCCCAATCCCCTTTGGCGGAACCGTCTGAGCGCTGTATAAAAGGCTTCAGTTTTACATTAAAGCCGATCGCTCTGAGTATGTTTTGAAACTCCCGCTGTTTTTGATCACCTCTATCAATGGCATAGCAAAAAGCGTTTACAACGCTTCTATTAGCGGTGGCCTTGGCCCAAAACATGTTGTAATCAAAGTTTTTGCCGTACGCTTCTCGGACGGTGTAATAAACATTTTGAATATCAACAAATATAGCAACTTTTATCATCAGCTAGCCTTTTTTAAAGATATTAAGGTAATTATACATTAGGGCTAAACGTTCGCCTGGATAATGATTAGTCTACTCCTTTACCTGTTAATCTCCCTACTACAAGATTCTGCTATGAAAACCTAGCAAGTCTGTGCTTTTTTTTGAAAAAAATTGTTGACCAACGAGGTTTGTCGGTTAAATGCAAATTTCCGCATATTCATATTTGTACAACTAATGGTAGATTTTGTACTAGTTTTTGGTTTTTAATGCTTTTATATGTTTACCTATGCGTATGCGAACCCTCGTCGTTCAAGCTAAAAGGCGCCAACAACTATGACTTCCACTAATTCCCCCGCTGGGCTACAGGAATCGGCATCGTCTGCTCTCTTCCCCCGCTCTGTGATGCTTGCGGGTAAAGACCCTGAAGCCACACGCCGAGAGATTGAAGCCTGTTTTACCGCGACGTTTGACCGCTACGAGTCGCTTTTTACCACGCTGGTGAATGAGGAGGCGTACGTTCGGAAGTCCATCCCGCTTAGGCATCCGCTAATTTTCTATATTGGGCATACGGCGACGTTTTTCATCAACAAGCTGGTGCTGGCGAAACTTCTGCCGGCGCGTATCGACCCGAATATGGAGTCTATTTTCGCGGTTGGCGTCGATGAGATGAGCTGGGACGACCTGAATGATGATCACTATGAGTGGCCGTCGGTCAGTGAGGTGATGGCGTATCGCGCCAAGGTTCGTGCGGCGGTACTCACCTTGATCCGCGAGTTACCGCTGTCGCTACCCGTCGATTGGCAAAGCCCGTTCTGGCCCATCGTCATGGGTATCGAGCACGAGCGGATTCATTTGGAAACTTCGTCGGTGTTGATTCGTCAGCAGCTGCTTGAGCTAGTGACACCGCAGCCTGAGTGGGCGCCTATCCGTACGACCGGTGAGCCGCCGGAAAATAGCCTAATCACGGTACCGAAGGGGGAGGTGACGTTAGGTAAATCCTTCGATGATCCTTTCTACGGCTGGGACAACGAGTACGGCCACCACCACAGCGACGTTGAAGAGTTCAAGGCGAGCCAGTTTCTGGTCAGCAACAGTGAGTTTCTTGAGTTTGTTGAAGCCGGTGGCTACCTCACCGATACGTTCTGGTCGGAAGAAGGGTTGGGCTGGCGCAACTTTGCCAAGGCAACGCACCCGACGTTTTGGGTGTGGAAAAACGAGTGGTTTTTGCGCTTGATGACCGAAGAGGTCGAAATGCCTTGGGACTGGCCGGTGGAGGTCAACTTCCACGAGGCCAAAGCGTTCTGTAATTGGAAAAGCGAACAAACCGGCCAACCGGTGCGTATGCCGACAGAGGATGAGTGGCATCGTTTGGCGGAGGAAGCGGGCGTCACCGAGCTTGAGAGCGGCGCTCCCGCCAATGCGAATTTGCATTTGGATCACGGCGCGTCTTCGTGCCCGGTTACCCGCTTCCAGCACGGCCAGTGGTTTGATGTGGTGGGCAACGTTTGGCAGTGGGTGGAAACGCCCACCTACCCCTTCCCAGGCTTTGACGTGCATCCGCTGTACGATGATTTCACCACGCCGACGTTTGATAACCAGCATAACCTGATCAAGGGCGGCTCCTGGATCTCCTGTGGTAACGAAACGCGGCTCAGCGCCCGCTATGCGTTTCGCCGTCACTTCTTCCAGCATGCGGGCTTCCGCTATGTGGTGTCGGATGCTGAAGTCAAAATGCCCAGTGCCTATTACGAAAGCGATGCCCGCATGGCCGAGTACGCGGAGTTCCATTACGGCGATGAGTGGTTTGGCGTTGCCAACTTCTCGCAGGCATTAGCCAACCGGGCACTGGCGAGCGTAGCGGGCAATCAGAAGAAGCGTGCCCTGGATCTGGGCTGTGCCAGCGGGCGTTCCAGCTTTGAGCTGGCCCGTGAGTTTGAGCATGTTGACGGGGTGGATTTTTCGGCCAACTTTATTCGCCAAGGCGTGGAAATGGCCGAGCAGAAAGTGCTGCGCTATACCCGGGTTGAAGAGGGCGAGCTGGTTACCTATCAGGAGCGCACCTTGGCGAGCCTGGGGCTGGAAGAGGCGGCGAGCCGGGTTAGCTTCCACCAGGGCGATGCCTGCAACCTCAAACCACAGTTTAGCCATTACGACCTAGTGCTGGCGGCCAACCTGATCGACCGGCTTTATAAACCGGCGCAGTTTTTGCAGACCATTCACGAGCGCATCAACGCGGGCGGTATTTTGATGATCGCCTCGCCCTATACCTGGCTGGAAGAGTACACGCCGAAGGAGGAGTGGATTGGTGGCTTCAAGCGAGACGGGGAGAATGTCACTACCCTGGATGGTTTAAAAGAGCTGTTGGAACCTCACTTCCAGATGATCAGCGAGCCTGAGAAGGTGCCCTTTGTGATCCGCGAGACCATGCATAAATATCAGCACAGCCTCTCGGAAGTCACCTTGTGGGAGCGGCGCTCCTAAAGCACCTGATGGGCTTCTAGCCCACCAGACCCGCAATGGCCCGGTTAATCGACGCGTGTTCGGTTAACCGGGCAAACAAGCCTTCGTCCGCCTCGCCGTTGATCAACCCCAGCAACACCCCTAACACCGCCCCCCGATGAACGTTGTCACCGCCTACTTCGGCGTTGACCTGTAAGGCTTTTAACGGCGCTTTGTGGTGTTTGCAGGCCAAGTAGAGCACGGCAGGCCAGGCGTCGGTGATGTAACAGGCGGTGGATAACACACTGCCTACCACCTCACGTTCGGTGTACTGGCTTTCCACCAGCTTTTTCAGCTCACGCTTTGATAGTCCTCGGGTTGCCTTGAGCAGAGTGTCTTCTACCGCGTCGTCATCGTCTCTAAACAGCAGGCTGTCGATCAGTTCTACATAGGCGTCACACACGTCCGCTAGAAAAGCGTCCGGGTGGGTCAGGGCCAGGTGCTGACGGCATAGCTTGCGGGTATCCGCGAGTGATGTTCCTTTCAGACGCTCGCCCATCGCCAGCGGCGCAATGGTCACTAAGCCACCAATCGAAGGCGTATCGTGGGTCACGGCGCCACACTGTTTGGGCGGCAGCCCCTTTTCCAGATTGGCAAAAAAACCGCGATGGTAGGATTCGGCGTAGGTGTCCGGGTGGGCAGGGGGCTCCGCCGTCATTAGCTGGATATAAGCCTTCAAAAAGGCATCGCTCTCATAATGTTGATCAGGCCCTGCCAGGGTGTGCATCAGGGTTAGCGCGCAGTGGGCGTTGAGCGTGTTATCACCGGGCAGCATGCCCTGGTGGTAGTGCACGTTAGGGCGATTCCAGTAGGCCTGTTTCCCTTTAAGAATGACACCGCCGACAACCTCAGGCTGTTGGTTGCCTGCACGCTTGCGGCCGCCGCCGCTGGTGGAGTGCATCGACATAATTGATGAAGGGTGGAATGCTGGCGGCGCTTCGAAGGTGTTGATCCCCTTCGGGAACGCGCGGTCGATGTCGTGAACGTTGTAGAACCAGTGCACAGGCATGGCCAGTGCATCGCCGATAAACAGGTTTTTAAGCGCGGCGGTCGCTCTTGCGGGCACGGTGTGGGTCATGGTCGTCATCTCTACTCTTGGAAATCGTTTGCGGTGAACGTCACGTTGAGCGGGGAGTCTTCGGCTGGCCAACGTCCTGTTTGTACGGTTTCAGCGCTTTGTCCTTGCACGCCCTGTTCTTGGACTACATAACTTTGTTGGCCGTGATGGCGAAGCGAGGCAGCAAGCTGGCGGATGGCAGCAGCATCGTTGCCGCTCAGCAAACCGATTTGTGTGCCTGGCGCCATCCAAAAGCGTGCTTCACCTGCGCTCACTATCGGCTGTGGTGGCGCGGGTAGCGCGTTGCGCTGATACCAGTCACTCACTGCTTCGGTGGTGCCAATCACTAACAGCGGTGGCTGTGCTTCATCCTGTAGGTTAACCGGTGTGGTAAGCGCTTCGGCGTCTCTGCCTAGCACCTGCTGTGCCGAGGGGAAGAGGGTTTCGTCCAGCGTCAGGACCCGCGTGGTTGGGTCAAGCATCAGCTGGCGCAGAATGGCAGGCGTTGGGCCAGGGTGGCGCAGCAGGTCGGCGCCTGGATCTACCTCAAGCGATAGGGGGCGAGATGCCAGATGCAGCTCGAAGGTTTGCTGTGCGTCGTGCAGTGATTGACGCACGTTAACGGGCCCCTCTTCGGTGGTGACCAGTAGCGGGACCTCCAGCGGCCAAGGCGCGTGTTGGCCACTCTGGATCAGCGTGCCGCTGATCCGGTAGCCGTCTTCGTGGGCTTGGGTTTTTATGGACGCTATGTGCAGCGTGGGGCGGCCTGGCTGGGAGATCCACGGCATGATAAAGGCGTCTTGTGATTCGCCAGAGGCCATGCTGAAAGCATCAATGAGCGCCTGCCAGTCAGCGGTACGGTGCATCCACTGATCGGCAAAATGACGGAGAGCGAGGTCAAACGCCTCGTCACCAATGCGCTGGCGCAGCATGTGGAAGAGCATCGCGCCGTGCTGGTAGCCGATCAGGCGACCAGCGGGGTCGGGGACTCCGCGAAAATTCAATAAGGCGGTTTCCTGGTGGCTGGGGAGGGCGGCTAGGTCGGCCAGCCAGCGGCGGCGCATGTCGTCATCCTCACCACGCTGCTCCGCCAAGGCGTAATCGGCAAGGTACGTGGTCAGCGCCTCGGCCCAGTTGCCGCTTGGGTAGTCGACATTGACCCCCGCTCCCCACCAAGCGTGCATTAATTCGTGGGGCAACGAAGTGTGAGGAATAAAGGGCAAGGGGATAACGCGCTCGCCCAGCAGCGTAAAACCAGGAAAGGCGAGACCTATAGGCGCGGGAGACGCGGCGATGGAAAAGCTTGTATAGGGCAGCGGCCCCAGGCGTGCCTGAAAGAGCGCCAACTGTTCGGCGGCGTGTTGCAAATACGTCTCGCCAAAGGCGGCATCCAGCGGCTCAGGAAAGAGCGTGCGCAGCTGCACGCCTTCACTCTCATGCTGGCGAAGCCGCCAGGGGCCGGACGCAATCTCTACCTCACGGGTGTTGGGGTGATAGAAGCGTGCCACATAGGGAGCGCTGTCGGCGTACTGTTCGTCTACCAGCGAGCCGGTGGCAACGGCGAGCTGCCCGTCGGGCACGCTAACGGTTAACCATAGGGGCATGGCGGAGTCGCTAAGGTGTGGGTACCAGCCCGCGCGGGTGGGTAGCAAACTGCCTTCGGCGGCTACTTGGTGGCGGCTGCCGCTATCGGCCTGTGGCAGCGTACCCTCCCAGCGAAGCGTCACAGGCGTAGTGCTGTCTGCTGCACCGGCATCCAGCGGTAGATGCCAGCGCCCATCTGCCTCTTGAGTCACCGCCAGCTCGTTATCGCCATGCGTTGCCGAGGTGATCGTGAGGCCTTCCAGTAAATGAAAACTGCGTTCTGTTGCGAGAGGTTGGTGTAGCTCACCTTGTAGCGAGCGCGTAGTAGGGTCGAACTGGATGGTAAGGGTGCGGTCAGCAGGGTGCTCTGACGGCGACCCCCAGGCAAAACCCGTTGCCAACAGCCATAACAAAGTGCTCACGCTTACTCGACGCAGTAAGCCGCAGTGATGAACAGACAACATCAGGCACCCCAAGGCAGAAGTTGAATGGATACATTACCGCGAGCATCAATGTATATAAAGGATGTATAAGAAATGTTCGGAATGGCGGGTGCTATGCACGCATGCGACACTGCCCATGGCAAACGACATAGAGGCCAAATAACAGTCGATACTCAAAGGGAGCAACGCAATGAGGTCACGCCAAAAATATATAGGCTTTGCGGCAATCGCGCTGCTAATAGCAGCGCTTGTGAGCGGGTGCCGCGGGCAAGAGCCCGTGGAAGCGCCACTGACGATCTTGGTGAATAACCCTGCTGCCTTCGACGACAAACACATTGTTACCCAGGGCGTAGTGCGGCACTTTGATGATCCCCTTCATTATTGGATTGAAGACGAAGCGCTCAATCGCGTTGAGATATTCCCTCACCAGAAAATAGCGCCGTATTTAGGTGAAGCTGTGGAGGTAGAAGGCCAGTTTCACTTCTCACCAAAGGAAGGGCGGCGGCTAATCCTTACGCGAGTAGACGTTGATGACTGCCTCACGTGCTAATAACCTCGAGTAAAATCATTACGCCTGGAATCCAGCCAGTAAAGATGGCGCAAAAGATGGTATAGGTCGCGACAGGACGTTGAATGGGCTTCGCCAGTGCCAGCAGATAAAAGAAGCTGAGCCATAAAAGCGACCATGCAAACCAGTTCACCGTATTCCACAGTTTGAAACTGGTTGCGAAGCTGGAGATGGAGTGCACGCCAATCACTGCGGCGGTAATGCTGACAAAAAGGCAGAACCAGCCTAGCCCTCTGCCGTCAGATTTTAGCCACTGGTTGGCACCTACCCACAGATACGTGATTGAAAATAAGAGCGTAAAAGCCCCTGCGCTAACCTCAATCGTGTTGCTGGGGTCTTTGAAGATTAAGTGCGTGGCGATAATAAAGCTGAGCAACCCAACCAGTACGTTGATGATGGATACTTCGTGGTTACTGATTTTTCCCAGGAGCCAGATACCATTTATAAACAAAACAGCGCCCACATATAGCAATGTAAGACCCAGGATCATGCTGACTTGCTCCAGATGTTTAGTTTTAATGAAGCCACGTGATCGCTCACGTGACTTTTTCTTTAGTGGTGTTGTGCTTTTGGCACGTCGTTAATAAATAGCGTTAGTGGGCGTGGCTAGCGTGCGATGTTAGCAGCGGTAACTCTTCATTGAGCTTAAACCGAGCGACAATAGACGTTAGGCGCTCAGCTTCGTGCTGAAGCTCAATGGCGGCCGAACTGGCTTGTTCGACCATCGCTGCATTTTGCTGATTGGTTTGATCCATATCGTTAGCGGCGACATTAACTTCTCGAATTCCCGCGCGTTGTTCTTCGGTTGCGACAGATATCTCATCCATTAACGTGGTGACCTGGGTTACCGAGGACATGATTTGCGCCATGGTTTCGCCTGCTTTATCCGCCTGTTGCGTGCCAGCTTCTACCATGTTGACCGATGTTTCGATCAGCTTTCGAATCTCCGTTGAGGCGCTAGCGCTGCGGGTCGCTAGCTGGCGTACTTCGCTTGCCACGACGGCAAAGCCGCGGCCATGCTCTCCGGCGCGTGCCGCTTCTACTGACGCATTGAGCGCGAGAATATTGGTCTGGAAGGCAATGGAGTCAATGAGCTTGATGATATCGGTGATTTTCTGCGAACTTTCGCGGATTTTGTGCATATGGCTAATGACGTCATTGACCACACTGCCGCCTTGATCCGCACTGTTTGCTGCTTCACGAGCGACTTGTCTTGCTTGAGTCGTGTTCTCGCTATTGCGCTCCATAGTCGAAGTCATTTCCTCAATACTGGACGCAGTTTGCGTTAAAGAGGCGGACTGGCGCTCAGTGCGCGCGGCAAGATTTTGGTTATTTTTGGCGATTTCCTGGGCACTGGTAAAGACCTCGCTACTGCTTTCCCGAACGGTGGTCACGGTGCCGAGCAAACTTTGCTGCATATGGCGTAGAGAAGCGAAAAGCACGCCGATTTCATTTCGACCACGGGTTTCCACGTCTCTTGAAAGATCGCCTTCCGCCATGCTTTGAAAATGGTCGGTAATACGGTGCATGGGGCGTATCAGATTAGCGCCTACACCCCAGTAAACCACCACGGTAACCATCAGCGCGATGATGAAGACAGTAATGATAGTCATAGTGGAAAGACTGATAACCGAGTCAAAATTCGCCAGCCGTTCGTTACCTTCATCTTCTACCCGATGAAAAAAGCCGATGGCATCTTGATAGAAAGCGCTATAAGCCTGGTAAGCGGCATCACGCTGTTCGCGGTAAGCAGCCGCATCGCCCTGCTGAAGTGCAGTGACTTGCCGTAAAAGATGCTCTTCCAGCAGCGCATCGAAGCTTACGGCGATAGGCGAAATGACCGCCTCGTGGGCAGGGTTGGCGGGGAGCTTAAGGAAGTTTGAAAACACTTCTTGGGCCGTGTTGAGCGAGCTACGCAGCTCAGCAGCGCGCTGTTGCCTCTCTTCAGCGCCTAGCGCTGTTTGCGGCTCAACTAACTCTTCATAGAGTCGTGCCATGCCAAGGCGTGCGCTTTGTAGCGTAGAGTTAGTTCGGTTGAGGCTAGACTGCTGGTTAACATTGACATTAGTGAGCTGCTCAAGGCTTTGTTGGCTGTGGTTGACGGCATAAAGCCCTGTGCCGCTAAGCACAAGCAGCATAAGCAAGAAAGAGAGTAGCACCAGCGTCCAGCTCATTCTTAACGTCATATTGTCTAGTAAACGCATCGGTATTCCTAAGTTGAGCCGTAGGAGGATGACCATAAACGCAAAATAGAACTGCCGACGAGTGCAGCAGTTCTATTGCATAAGTTTTGTTGCGCACTTATGAGCGATTACAGGCAGTGATTAAGTCGTCATAACCTTTTGTTACCCAGGATTTGTGTCACGTTACTTAATCGGCGCTGCCGTTATTTGGGGAGAGCTTTTGGCTCAGTTTGGTGCTTTCCGCTTTAGCCGCTTCTGCTTCTGCATCCGCTTTGGCAATGGCTTCTCGCTCCTTGGCTTCGTCTGAAAGAGACTTCTTGGGCAGTACGATATTGAGTGTGAAGGCCGTGATGGCTGCTACCACAATAGGGGCGCCGCCAATCAGGTCTCTCACTACTTCCGGGAACTGCTCAATAGCGGCGGGAACAGCAGAGATCCCTAGGCTTAGTGCCAGAGAGAGGCCCACGATGGTCATGTTGCGCGCGGACATTTCATCTTTGACCAGTAGCTGAATGCCGGTCATGGTGATCATGCCGAAGACGGTAATCGTTGCACCACCCAGCACAGGGAAGGGAATGGTGGTGATGATAGCGCCAAACTTCGGGCTAAGGCCGGCCACAATCATGAAGATGCCGGTCAATGCCAAGACGTAACGGCTAATCACCTTGGTCATTGCAACAATACCCACGTTTTGGCTAAACGTAGAGGTGGGTAACGCGCCAAAGAAAGCACTTAGGGTGGTGGTTAGACCATTACCCAGTAAGCCGCCGGTGAGCTCTTTAGTTTTAAGCTCGCGGTTCATGCCCGCGACAGACGTTGCTGACAAGTCGCCGATAGTTTGTACAGAGTTAATGATGCAGATGACAACCATGGAAGCGATAGCGGCTGTGTGAAACTCCATCTCGAAAGGCATCACTTTGGGTACCGCGCCCCAGGAAGCGTTCCTAACATTCTCGAAGCTGACCATGCCCATGGAGAGCGAGAGCAAGTAGCCCACCACGATACCCACGATGATGGCAGAAAGCTTAACCACGCCTTTACCGAACTGAGCAGCAATCAATACGGTAAGTAGCGTGACTATCGCTACGAACCAGTTGGAAAGGTCGCCAAAATTGGGGTCGTTCACGTTACCGCTGCCCGCCATGTAGCGGATGGCAATATCGTAAAGCGAAAGGCCGATAACCAACACCACGGTTCCAGCAACAACGGGCGGAAAGAGGTGACGAATGTACTGGATGAAATAACCCACTACGACCATGGTCATGCCGCCAATCAGCTGCGCGCCAAGAATCCCTTCAATACCGTACTGAGCGCCTACGGCGACTAACGTTGGTACGTAGGCAAACCCCACGCCGAAAATTGCTGGCAAGCGGGCACCAAATTTCCACACACCGAACAGGTGAAAAACGGTACATACCCCAGATGCCAGCACGGCAATCTGAATAAGCAGCAATCTTTCGTCTATGCTCGCACCCACTACGCCGGCAACGATAATGGGCGGCGTAATGACACCGGCAATCATCGCCAGAAGGTGCTGGAGCGATAGGGGAAGGGCCTTCAGAAATGGCGGTTTTCCATAGAAATCAAAGAGCGAGGTGTTGCGCTGGGGCGGTTGATTTCGTTGTTCGGAAGAGGATGAGGCTTCATTCATATCTGCTTCTCCTTTGTTTTTGTATTCAATAGCGTTTAGCTATTGTCGTTATTGTTGATCAGTACTGTACACAAAAAATTATTCAATAATAAATATTATTGCAGAATATATTTGTATTTTTTTCTAGTACTGAAATGTCGACAAAAGGATTCCAGCATCGCTGTTTTTGATGCTGGATCACCCCATACATCCCAGAATGACGCGTTTGACACGGGCTACTCATCGAGCAGTAGCGAGAGTCAGGAAGGAAATGGGCGCTGTTGCAGGGATTTGGGTGACTACCAGGCCAAGATTAAAGCTTAAAAGCAAAATGTATACAAAAAATCTTTGAAATGTTGCGAGTAATTATATAAAAATGTTGTCAGTATGTTCTGGGATGCTGAGATTTTTATCCCCGCTACGCTTTTGCCACTGATATGCCGCTTACAGCGGCTTCGTTAGACAGCCTCAGGAGAAACTGATGGGACGCCTTACGACACACGTACTAGATACCGCCCAGGGACAGCCTGGAGAAGGTATCAAAATCGAGGTTTACCGTTTAGGAGGCGGGCTTCGCCAGCTTCTTAAGACCGTTGAGACTAATGATGACGGCCGTTGTGATGCGCCGATACTGGAAGGCAGTGAGCTGGTCACAGGTGAGTATGAGCTGGTGTTTCATGCTGGCGACTATTTAAAGCGTCAGGGAATAGAGCTGCAAGCACCCAGCTTTCTAGACGTTATCCCGCTGCGTTTCGGGGTGAACGACGCGTCGCAGCACTATCATGTGCCGCTACTGCTTTCACCCTATGCTTACTCGACTTACCGCGGCAGCTAAACACCGTTCGTTTAGAAAATCCCCTAACAATGCTTATATAGCCGCCCTAAAACAATCATACGAGGCGAGGAAACCCCGATGCAGGCCTACCTAATTGAATTTGGAAACTTTATGCTGCGCTGGCTACATGTCATCGCTGCAATCGCCTGGATAGGCGAGTCTATCTATTTTGTAATGCTGGATAACGGGCTGAAAAAGCCTAAAGACGAAAATTGCCGGAAAAAAGGTGTGTTTGGTGAAATGTGGGCCGTGCATGGTGGCGGTTTCTACCATAACCAAAAATACGCCACTAGCCCGGAAAAGCTGCCGGATGATCTGCACTGGTCATTCTGGAAGGCTTACACCACTTGGCTCTCCGGTTTTGCTCTGTTCATTATTCTGTATATGGTCAACCCAGGTTTCTATCTGGTGAACCCCAACAGTAGCTGGGAGTGGGCCGCCAATTTGGCTGGCTGGGAGGCCAATATCCTGGCCCTGGCATTCCTGCTGCTGGGTTGGGTTGTTTATAATGAGATGTGTAAGCGCATCAGCCCGAACATGGAACGGGATGGTCTCTTGAGTATCGGCGTGGCGGTCATGATGATCGTGGTTGCCTACTTGAGTACTCAGATGTTCTCAGGCCGCGCAGCTTTTCTGCTCACCGGCGCGGTCATGGCCACCGCGATGTCGGCGAACGTCTTCTTTTGGATCATCCCTGGTCAGCGTCGCATGGTAAAAGCGATGAAGGCTGGCGAAGCACCGAACCCACTTGACGGTAAGCGCGGTAAGCAGCGTTCAGTCCATAACACTTACTTTACCCTGCCCGTGGTGCTGCTGATGATCAGCAACCACTACTCTTTTGCTTATACCCATGAGTACGCTTGGGTGCTGATGACGCTGTTCATCTTTGCGGGTGCGCTGATTCGTCAATACTTCGTCCTGATGCATCAGGGCAAGATACAGCCAGCTTACCCAGTGGTGGGTGTTGCGCTGATCCTGGTGGCGTTTTGGGTGGCGATGCCGTCTCAAACAGCATCTTCTGGCGCTCAGATAGAAGGTGATGCCCCAGATATCACCGAAGTAACCACACTGATTAATCAGCACTGTGTGGCATGCCACTCGCAGTCGCCGACGCAGCCCGGTTTCTCAGCTCCCCCTGCTGGCGTAGTGTATGACGATATGGAGCAAATTCTGCTCCAGAAAGAGAGGATTCAGCAAGTGGTGCAGAGTGGCTACATGCCGCTTGGCAACATGACCAATATGACGGACGAAGAGCGGGCAGTGATTCAAGCCTGGTCGGAGTAACCGTTTAGCGTAACGTGTTGGTTGTAGTGACGCCCACAGCCTGCCATTCGGCAGGCTGTGGGCTTTTTAATGGGCTGTTTTTCGCATTGTACTTCGTGCGATGAAAGTCACCCCTTAATACGTATACAATAGAGAACAAGTGAGGCATATAAGGTGATCTATCGTGGAGCAAAAGTTGAGTTTAAGCAGTTTAGAGAAGGCACGCCCCAAGCGTTTAGGTAAAAACGGGGATGGCGCTGAGCGTCATGAGGTCATTTACCGGGCGATTAGTGACGCTATTATCAAGCAGCAGCTGCATCCAGGCGCTAGGCTTCGAGAGGACGCCCTAACGGAAGTGTTTAATATCAGCCGGACGGGTATACGCAAAATTCTGCAGCGTTTGGCGATGGAACAACTGGTCACGATTACCCCGCGGCGTGGCGCTAGCGTTACCCGGCCTACGGCCGCAGAAGCGCGCGATGTATTTGCTGCTCGCAAGATGGTGGAGTGTGGCTTGATGCCTGAGGCAGCGCTTCATATTACCCCGCAAGATGTTCTTGAATTGCGCGAGATGGCTAAGCGTGAACATAAGGCACTTAAGGCGGGAGAGCAGAGCACGGCAATCCAGTTGTCAGCGGCCTTTCATGAACGCCTGGCGCAGCTTTCGGGTAATGCTACTTTAGCTGCCTTCGTTAGCCAGCTCTGCTCGCGTTCATCATTGATTCTTGCCGTCTATGGGAGTGCGGGACATTTGGGGTGTGAGTCCCATGATCATGATGACCTGATTGATTACTTAGCCGCAGGCGAGGGTGAAAAAGCCAGGGCATTTATGCAACACCACTTAGATGAGATTGAGTCGTCACTCTCTTTTTTAGAGGAGTCCTCGTTTGCGCCTGATTTTCACCAAATATTTGGAATAACGTCTTAAAAATAAGCGCAGCAGCGTTGAAATTTATGTGTAGTTGCGGAGGTTCAGCTAAGCACTTGCGCTAAATATGAGTACAGTTTATCTTGTTGTTGTATACAAAAACTATCGGTAATGCTTTGGTTTCTTACCGGCATGCTGTCTTCAACAAGGGACTTACATCATGTATTCGCCTGATTACCCTCGTGATCTGGTCGGCTACGGCCGAACCCCTCCTCATGCTAACTGGCCCGGCAAGGCGAAAATTGCCGTTCAATTTGTGCTGAATTACGAAGAGGGGGGAGAGAATTCAGTACTGCACGGCGATACCGGCTCCGAGCAGTTCCTTTCTGAAATACTGGGCGCCCCTGCCTTTCCCGACCGTCACCTAAGCATGGAATCAATCTATGAGTATGGTTCGCGCAGTGGCGTGTGGCGTATTTTGCGTGAATTTGAACGGCGCGGCCTGCCGCTGACGGTTTTTGGTGTGGCCATGGCGTTGGAGCGCCACCCCGAGGTTGCCCATGCGTTCAAAGAGCTGGGCCACGAGATCGCCTGCCATGGGTATCGCTGGATTAACTACCAAGAAGTGCCAGAAGCAGTAGAGCGTGAGCACATGCAGCGCGCTATTGAGGTTTTCCAGACGCTTTACGGCGAAAAACCCTTGGGCTGGTATACCGGTCGCGACAGCCCCAATACGCGCCGTTTGGTGCTCGATCAGGGCGGCTTCCTGTATGACAGCGACTATTACGGTGATGACCTACCGTTCTGGACGCGGGAGCAGGATAGTCAGGGTGATACCCACACTCATTTAGTGGTGCCTTATACGTTGGACTCCAACGATATGCGCTTTGCGTCACCCCAGGGCTTTAACACCGCAGATCACTTCTTTAGTTATTTGCGCGATGCCTTCGATGTCCTATACGCCGAAGGTGATGACGCGCCGAAGATGCTCTCGATTGGCTTGCACTGCCGCTTGATAGGCCGCCCCGGGCGCTTCCGCGCGCTACAGCGCTTCCTTGATCATATTGAAGCCCATGACCGTGTCTGGGTGACCCGGCGTGTTGATATTGCGCGTCACTGGGCTGAGCACCACCCCGCCCGCTTTGAAGCCCGTTCTGAAGAGAGCAGGTGAGCCATGAGGGTCAAGGATGAGCAGCAGCGGCTGATTCCCGCGCTAGAGCGGGGGCTGATGATTTTAATGGAGCTAAACCGACATCACCGTGAGATGAGTTTCGCCGAAATCGTCAAGCGTGTCGGTTTTCCCCAGTCGACGACCTACCGAACGGTACAGACGCTTGAGCACATGGGGTTTTTACGCCACCACCCGGTAACGGGATTGTATTCGCTTGGCGTCAATGTGCTTCGGTTGGGCTTTGAGTACGTGGCGTCGCTGGATGTCGTTCAAGTGGGGCAGCCGGTGATAGAGGCGCTGTGCGAAGTCACCGGTTGCTCAAGTCATATCGCGATTCGCGATGGTCGCGACGCTGTCTATGTCGCGCGGGTGGGGGCAACAAACGCTACCGTCCGCCGCGTGAGTGTCGGCACACGTTTACCTCTACACCGCACAGGGTTGGGGCGGATGCTATTGGCCGAACTCTCCTATGAAGAGTTTGAGACGCTTTATCCCTCCGGTGAGTTGTTAGACAACAAGCCAGGCACGCCAGCGAATCGTGATGCGTTGTGGGAGCTAGTGCAAGAAGACCGCCGCCGAGGCTATGTCATCGCCGACTCTTATTTTCATTTTGGTATCTCTTCGATTGTCTATCCGCTCTATAACCAAGACGGGGCGATGGAGGGCGTTGTCAGCATTATGGTGCCGGTGCACGAGATTCCCGAAGATGCCCACGGTCAGCTGCAGGAGCGGGTGGCTGAGGCCGCAGCGAATATTTCAAGCATGCTAGGCCACGGTTAAGCCGACTGAGTGGATGCCATAGCAATATATTAATGACAAAAGGAAAGATAATGACCAAGCGCAACTACTACGCTCCGCAAGGGGGGCATCCGGCACAAACACAATTGCTGTCGGACCGCGCCGTATTTACTGAAGCCTACGCAGTGATACCCAAAGGGGTCATGCGTGACATCGTGACCAGTAACCTACCTTTTTGGGATAAAACGCGCCTGTGGGTGTTGTCACGGCCTCTGTCGGGTTTTGCTGAAACGTTCTCCCAATACATTATGGAAGTCTCCCCCGGTGGCGGCAGTGAGAAGCCAGAGCCTGATCCCGCGGCGGAAGGTGTGCTGTTCATCGTTGAAGGGGAGTTAACGCTTACCTTGAAGGGCGAGAAGCACGTGATGCAGCCCGGTGGTTATGCCTTTTTGCCTCCTGGTACCCGCTGGGAAGCGCATAACACGTCTGACGCACCGGTGCGTTTTCACTGGGTGCGTAAAGCCTACGAGCAGGTTGAAGGCATTGACGTGCCAGCGCCTTTCGTCACCAATGAGAACGATATCGAGCCAACGGCGATGCCGGGCACTGATGAAAAGTGGGTAACCACGCGCTTTGTCGACCCTGCAGACATTCGCCATGACATGCACGTCAATATCGTGACCTTCCAGCCCGGCGCAGTGATTCCCTTCGATGAAACACACGTCATGGAGCATGGGCTTTACGTGCTAGAAGGGAAGGCGGTCTATCACCTGAACCAGAACTGGGTAGAGGTTGAGGCCGGCGACTTTATGTGGCTGCGTGCTTTCTGCCCTCAGGCGTGTTACGCCGGTGGTCCAGGACCGTTCCGCTATTTGCTTTACAAAGACGTTAACCGCCACATGAAATTAGGCGGCGTTGGCCCGCGCTAAGGCGTTAAATAACAGTGCGGTTGATACACACTTAGGAGCCAGCAATGCTGGAATTAAAAGCACAGCCTTTAACACCCGAAGCCTTTGCGCCCTTTGGTGACGTGATTGATACGCGTACGGCGGATTACTTTCCTATCAATGCCGGACGCACGCGGCGTTATCACGACCTAGCGCGCGTAGAAACCTTGGGTGAAGACGCCCGAGCGCTGATCAATATCTTTGTGAGTCAGCCGGTTGAGATACCCCTGGCGCTAGACTTTCTCGAATGCCACCCGCTCGGCAGCCAAGCCTTTATACCGCTGTATGAAGAGCGCTTTATCGTGGTGGTGGCGCCCAAGGGCGAAACGATTGATAGCCAAGATGTTCGCGCGTTTGTGACCGATGGCCATCAAGGCGTTAACTACCACGCCGGTACGTGGCATGCGATCCAGTCGGTGCTAGAGCGTGAGGGGCGTTTCTTGGTGGTGGACCGTGGTGGAGAAGGCAATAACTGCCTTGAATACCCGCTGGAATGTCGTGTGACGTTTGGCTAACTGATTGTATAAAGATACTGACGTTGTAGTTACAGCACCCTCTATTTAGAGGGTGCTGTAACTTCTGTTAAGCGATGATTTATTAAACAATAATGTGTTGAACAATAAGGTTCGCTTATTCAGCTTGAATGGCGTTGACCGCAGCTCGGGCAGCAGCATTGACTGCCACCACGAGCGGAACATCAAATTCGGGCTGCAGCCGGATAGCGGAAGCCGACAGAGGTCCCCCTCCCATTATGACAGCCTGCGCCGCGTCATTTTCGACCGATGCCTTAACAGCTTCGGCTAGTGCGGCATCCAATGTGTCAGGGGATTGAACCAGTTCTGTGGGGTCTCCAGGCGTGACCCTGACACCGCGGTATAAATGCTCGTAGCCCAATGAAGCGGCTTTTTGCCGGAATGATTCGATCAGACTTTTATCTGGCGTGATAGTAACGATGCCAAACGCTCGGCCATTACGAGCGGCTTCATGAAACACTTCCTCGCCAATCCCGAATACTGGGATATTGACCTCAGCACGCAGTTCTTCAAGACCTGGATCGCTAAACGCCGACACAATAATGGCGGCAACGTTCTCGTCCTTGGCGGCTTCGATACCTATGGCCACAACACCTGGAGCAGCATTGATCATGTCCTGAGGTGTCGTGAGAAGCGCTGGGGCCGATAGGTTACTGCGCTCTTCCACCGTCGCTACACCTTTGGTTTCCAGTCGGGCGAGGTCGGCCATTGAGCGCGTGGCTTGAGCATTCGAGTTGGGGTTGATGAGAATGATGGTCTTTGCCGTATTAACAGGGTTCGATGCCGTCATGTCGGTCTCCTGACCGGCTTGAGAGAGGGAGGGTAACAAGAAGAGACTTAATAGGCTGCCGGTGGTGAGCTGGACAAGAGATGATTTTGATGGAAATGGGATCATGGTGGAAACTTCCGCGAAACTATTAGTTTGTTGTTATAGAAAGTGGGAGATGCATTGGCTATCTGTTGCTCTTATCGAGCGCGATACGGTGCCCGGCAGTTGCCGGGCACAGTGGGGCTTACTGACGGAAACGCTGGCAGGGTGCCCAGTGCTTCATCAGCAAGTAGTAGGTGAGGCCTGCAGGGATCAGGCTTGCGTACCAGGAGACGGCTGAGAAGGTGAGCGCGGCAACAATGCCTACCAGGGTGGCGATCAGTGCCGCGTAGTTGAAACCCTGATAGGGACCCGCCTCGTCATATAACTTGCTAAGGTCCAATGTGCGGCGACGAATGATGTAGTAATCCACCACCAGGATGGCGAAGATGGGGCCGAGGAACGCCGAGTAGGTCTGCACAAAGAGTTGAAGGCCAGCGGCGGAGTCAGGTTGTACGAGTTTCCAGGGGAAGGTGGCGAATGCTAGTAGCCCCACCAGTATGGTGGCGGTGCGAAACTTCATTTTGAAGACGTCCATCAACACATAGGTAGGCGGCACCACGTTGTTGAGTACATTGGTAGTGACCTGAGCAAAGGCAATAAATAACAGGGTGGCCATTAACAGTGGCGTGTTGTCCACGGCATTGGTGAAGACCTGAATGGGGTCAGCAGTACCGGTAGCTTCAGAGACCATAAAGCCGATCAACCCCATGAACATGGTGCAGGGCAGGATTGACATAGCATAAATAGTGGCCAGCAGGCCGGGTTTGGTGCCGTGTTTGTGTTCACGGGCGTAGTCGCTGACGTTGAGCATCATGGTGCTGTAAATGCCCAGAAAGAGCATGGTGGCACCCCAGAAGGGTAAGCCCCAAGAGCCTTCCATGGTCAGCAGGTTGGCAGAGAGTTCATCGCCGTAGCGCTGAACGGTGACGTAAAACATATATGCCAATGAGGCGAGGATGAAGCCGCTACCGATATTCTCCAGCCACTTGATGCCTTGGAAGCCCATCACCGATAGACCAATCTGCAGAAACTGAAAGGTGATGAAGTAGAACACTAGGTTGTCGAAGCCGAACAGCGTCGTCGATACCATGTTCAGAGCGCCAGCGCCGATCCAGCTTTGGAAGCCGTACCAGACGATAGCGGGCACTGCGCGCACTAGGCCAGGAATGCGAGTACCCGCGAAGCCGAAGGCGCTTCGTGCCTGAACCATGAACGGGATGCCGTATTTGTAACCGGCGGCACCATTAATGGCTAGAGCGATACCGATCACAAAACAGCCGATGGCGATGGCCAAGGTTGCTTGGATCAGGTTCAATGTGCCAACCACGCTGGAGCCCATGGCGAAGGTGCCGATTGACACGCAGCCGCCGAACCAAGCTAGAAAATAAGAAGGGATGCCCATAATGCGGGTCTGTTGGGGAGCAAGTGACTCCTCCCCGGGCGCCTTAGTGCCGGCATGGGCGCCTGCCTGGCTGGATGGAGGGGAATCCGTACTGGCCGTAGAGGGTGTTAGTTTGGAATGGCTCATTGTGCTTCCTCGCAAGTCATTTCTTGATGTTATCGTTGTCGTTGTCGTTGTCGTTGTCGTTGTTATGCCCTGGGGTTAAAGCGCCAGGGGTTGGGCTTGCGGCATGATCGATGTGTTAGGTTTTTCGTTGTGCTGGCGTATCGCGACAGTACGTTGCTGGGTTTAGCGCCGTGGTTGTAGCTCCGAAAGGTGTGAGAACCGCCCAGTAAAGGCTTTGGGGCGCGGGAAATCCAAGTCGCCGTGCTTGCTGGTGCCTAGCCCCAGCCCTACCAGCGCCTCGGTCAGCTTGATGGCGGCGGTGACGCCTTCTATCACGGGCAGGCCTACTTCCCGTGCAATTTCATCGGTGAGATCGGCCATACCGCCGCAGCCCAGTACAATGGCGCCGATGTCATCCTCATCACGGGCGCGGCGGCACTCATCTATGAGTCGGTTTAGTGCAGCGTCCCCGTCCTTTTCTAAATCCAGCACAGGAATCTCCGCGGCGCGCACTCGGCGGCAGTGATGACGAAAGCCATATTGCTCAAGAAGATGCTCGGCGATGATGCCGGTACGCCCCAACGTAGTAACAATTGAAAACCGTGTGCTGATCAGGCTGGCCATGTGGAAGGCGGCCTCGGCGATGCCGATTACCGGTGCTCGGGTCAGTTCACGGGCTGCCAACAATCCTGGATCACCAAAACAGGCAATAACGTAGGCGTCGACGCCTTGTCGCTCTCCAGCCAGCACTTCTTCTAATACGCCTACAGCGCTAATTGCTTCGTCAAAGTGGCTCTCAATAGAGACGGGTCCGTCGTCGGGCTGGGTAGCTGAGATGCGGGTTCCCGTCGCAGCGATACGGCTTGCAGCCTCGCCAATTTTTGTTGTCATTCCGGCAGTCGTATTAGGGTTGATGACGCGTATATGCATGGCAGTACTCCCCTCTTTTTTGAAAACAATGAATGGTATTTTTGTGAACATTGATAAAATGTCTTGTGAACAAAATAGATTGTTTTTGTATATCTAGCAACCCATTATAAAAACTTCCGATTATGTGGATAAGTGTTTTAAAACAAGTGGTTAGAGATATTTTCGAATTTTTGTGATTTTTTGAACGTACTAGACAATGGTCGCTAGCCTCAAAAGGAGAGTGCTTTGTCAACATGCTTTGTATACAATTTTTGAGCAGAATTGCTTTGCTTGATAGTGGACAAAACTAAGCTCTGCAATATTCAGAAAATCCTAAGTGACACGCGTAACGCAGCAGGATGAACAGCATTAAGTGGCTAAGTTTTTGGTGTATACCGTCAATCTTCATCTATTCCAGCGGTTAAGGCTGTAGCGGAAAGGCGTGTGCCATGAGGCGTTGGCGATGTGTGTCGGTGAGAAGTCAGGCTGGTTTTTTATTTGAATAATTATATGGAAATATTTTCCATAAATTATTGACAGTGATTCGCTGGGCGCATACTTTGGATACAAGAACAAATACTAAAATGAATACAAAAATAGTATTCAATTGTTGAGGAGAAATTGTAATGGCTAAAATGACAGCTGCAGAAGCCGCCATTCACGTCCTGAAAAAAGAAGGCGTAGACGTCGCCTTTGGTGTGCCGGGCGCCGCGATCAATCCCTTTTACGCAGCAATGCGTAAAGTAGGTGGCGTTGACCACGTGCTGGCTCGGCACGTAGAAGGCGCGTCGCACATGGCTGAAGGGTATACCCGCACCATCGCAGGCAATATTGGGGTATGTATCGGTACGTCAGGTCCTGCGGGCACCGACATGATTACCGGTCTCTATTCCGCCAGCGCCGACTCCATCCCTATTTTATGCATCACGGGTCAAGCACCCCGTGCCAAGATGCATAAAGAAGATTTCCAGGCCGTCGACATTCAGGCAATTGCCGGTCCCGTGACCAAATGGGCTGTGACGGTGATGGAACCTGCCCAAGTGCCGCGAGCGTTCCAGAAAGCCTTCCAGCTGATGCGTTCCAGCCGCCCAGGCCCGGTGCTCATTGATCTGCCGATTGACGTTCAGATGAGTGAAATCGAGTTCGATCCGGACACCTACGAATCGCTTCCGGCTTACAAGCCGTCAGCGTCGCGTGCCCAGATTGAAAAAGCGCTGACGATGCTCAACGAAGCCGAAAAACCGCTGTTGGTAGCGGGTGGCGGCATCATCAATGCGGATGCCTCCGAGCAGCTGGTGGAGTTTGCTGAGCTGACTGGCGTGCCGGTTATTCCGACACTGATGGGCTGGGGCACGATTCCTGACGACCACCCGCTGATGGCGGGTATGGTGGGCCTACAGACTTCTCACCGCTATGGCAACGCTACCATGCTTGCCTCAGATTTCGTGATGGGAATCGGCAACCGCTGGGCTAACCGCCACACGGGTAACGTTGAAACATATACAAAAGGCAGAAAATTTGTACATGTTGATATTGAGCCAACCCAGTTAGGACGTATCTTCGGGCCTGATTACGGCATCGTGTCAGACGCTAAGCTGGCGCTTGAGCTGTTCCTGGAAGTCGCTCGCGAAATGAAGGCTGCCGGTAAGCTTAAGAACCGCAGCGCATGGGCTGAAGAGTGCCAGGAGCGTAAGCGTACGCTGCTGCGTAAAACCCACTTCGATAACGTGCCGGTGAAACCCCAGCGTGTTTACGAAGAAATGAACAAAGTGTTTGGTAAAAACGCGCGCTACATCAGCACCATTGGGCTTTCGCAAATTGCCGGTGCTCAGTTCCTGCACGTCTACAAGCCGCGCCATTGGATCAATTGTGGCCAAGCGGGCCCGTTAGGCTGGACAGTGCCTGCCGCGCTGGGTGTCTGCCGCGCAGACCCTACGGCTGAAGTGGTGGGTCTTTCTGGTGATTATGACTTCCAGTTCATGATCGAAGAGCTGGCGGTAGGTGCACAATTTAACTTGCCCTATATCCATGTGCTGGTGAATAACTCCTACCTTGGCTTGATTCGCCAAGCTCAGCGCGGTTTCGACATGGATTACTGCGTTCAGCTGTCGTTTAAGAACATCAACTACACCGATGAAGAAGCGGAACTCGCTGAGTACGGCGTCGACCATGTGTCGGTTGTTGAAGGGCTAGGCTGTAAAGCTCTGCGTGTGTTCAAGCCCGAGGATATTGCCCCCACGCTTGAGAAAGCCCGTGAGCTGATGCGTGAACACCGCGTGCCAGTAGTGGTAGAGATCATCCTTGAGCGTGTGACCAACATCTCAATGGGTACCGATCTTGATGGGGTTAACGAGTTTGAAGAGCTGGCCGAAAACGTTGCCGATGCGCCGAGCTCTATTGCTAGCTTGACCTAAAGGATGCCCTGGCCGCGACGTGCTCAACGCCAGGGTTTATCGCCCCTCCCGTTCGCTAGTCCTGCATAACAAGTAAGGAGACCTGCATGTCCAAGTTTGCTGCAAATCTCAGCATGTTGTTCACCGAAGTGGACTTCCTCGATCGTTTTAAAGCCGCTGCCGACGCTGGCTTCAAGGGTGTCGAATACCTTTTTCCCTATGATTACCCGGCAGCGGACATCAAACAGCGCCTGGACGCTAATGGCCTGAGCCAGGTGCTCTTCAACCTGCCCGCAGGCGACTGGGGTGCCGGGGAGCGGGGTATTGCCTGCCACCCAAACCGCGTTGAGGAGTTTCGCGCCGGTGTAGATAAGGCCATTGAGTACGCGAAGGTGCTGGGTAACACCCAAGTCAACTGTTTGGTGGGTATTAAGCCGGACGGCGTCAGTGACGACGAAGCCCACAAAACGGTGGTTGAGAACCTGCGCTTTGCGGCTGAAAAGCTTAAAGCGGCGGGCATCCTGCTGATCGCAGAGCCGATTAACACCCGCGATATTCCGGGGTTTTTCCTCAATCGCACGGAGCAGGCCCTGGCCCTGTTTGATGAAGTGGGCAGCGACAACCTGAAACTGCAATACGACATCTACCACATGCAAATCATGGAAGGGGATCTAGCCCCCACCATCGAAAAGCATCTAGCGCGTATTGCCCACGTGCAGTTGGCGGATAACCCAGGGCGTCATGAGCCGGGTACCGGCGAAATCAATTATCCCTTCCTTTTTGCGCACCTTGAGCGCCTGGGTTACGACGGCTGGATTGGCTGCGAATACAAGCCCAAAGCGGGAACGACGCAAGGGCTGGGCTGGTTGGATAGCGCACGTTAAGGCCAACCGCATCTATAGGTTCCAAGCGGGCTAACGGCAAACGGGTGAGTACTGCCCCGTGTGTGCTGAACCCACGTTTGGTGAATTAATTGGAAGGAGCAACATCATGAGCAAGATCGGTTTTATTGGTTTAGGCATTATGGGTCGCCCGATGGCTGGCCACCTGCTTGACGCGGGCCACTCCTTGGTGACCGTGAAGCGCGGTACGCTGGATGCAGGCCTTGCGGAAAAAGGCATGCAAGAAGTAGCCAGCCCCAAAGAGGTTGCCCAGGCTGCTGATGTGATTATCACCATGGTGCCAGACACCTCTGACGTTGAAACCGTGCTGTTCGGTGAAGACGGCGTCATTGAAGGTCTCAAGCCGGGCACGTTGGTGATCGACATGAGCTCCATCGCGCCGATGCAGACTCAGGCGTTTGCCAAGCGTATTACCGACGCGGGCGGTGAGTATGTAGATGCCCCGGTATCTGGTGGTGAAGGTGGTGCCATTAATGCTGCGCTCACTATTATGGTCGGCGCGACCGATGAAGGCTTTAAGCGTGCGACACCGCTGCTTGAAGTGGTTGGCAAGACGATTACCCACATTGGCGGTCACGGTGCAGGTCAGACCTGTAAAGTCGCCAACCAGATCGTAGTGGCACTGACCATCGAAGCCGTTGCTGAAGGGCTGCTATTCGCCTCTAAAGCCGGTGCTGATGTGGTTAAAGTGCGTGAATCGCTGCTGGGCGGCCTTGCTCAGTCGAAGATTCTTGATGTCCATGGCGAGCGCATGATCAAGCGTACCTTTGATCCGGGCTTCCGGATTCGCCTGCATCAGAAAGACCTTAACCTCGCACTGGAAGGCGCTCGTAGCCTGAACCTTTCTCTGCCAGGTACCGCCAATGCGCAGCAGCTATTCCAAGCGTGCGCTGCTAACGGCGGCGCGGACTGGGATCACGCGGGCATTCTACGTGCGCTGGAAAAATTGGCAGATCACGAGGTGGGCGAGTAACTCTTAATCGGCGTTAGTGAGTAACGGTGGGTTTTGGTTCATGGCCCACCGCTGTAATTGCATGTGAGACATTGGTTTTTATCCGGTGGCAGTTCCCCCTTTTTGCCATTTCGCTGCCACCGGCTTTTTCCCCTTATTTTTCTTCTTTGCCCTGGCTCTTGCCTGAGGAGTCTGCCGATGAATGCCCCTTTTCGCTTAGCCCCTTTTACCAGTGAAGAAGACTCACGCCAGTGGCTGATGCGTTTAGCCGAAAAGGCGATCGCTGCGGTTCATCCCGACAGCCTGCTACCCGACCAATTACCTGAAAAGCCGACTGGCCGCACCGTTGTTGTGGGTGCTGGTAAGGCCGCCGCAGCGATGGCGCGTGCGTTGGAGCTGGCATGGGCGTCGCAGTCCTCTGGTGAGTCAACTGACTTGGAAGGCTTGGTGGTTACCCGCTATCAGCACGGTGCCGCTTGCCAACACATTGAAGTACTGGAAGCGTCTCACCCCATGCCCGATGCACTGGGTGAGCAGGCCGCAAAACGTATGTTGGAAGCGGTCAAAGACCTGGGTGAAAATGACCTGGTCATTGCGTTAATTTCCGGTGGTGGTTCTGCGCTTATGTCGCTGCCTGCTGAGGGGATTAGCCTGAAAGATAAGCAAGCCCTTAACAAAACGCTGCTGCGCTGCGGTGCGACGATTCGTGAAATTAATACGGTGCGTCGTCATCTATCCGCGATTAAAGGCGGCCGTTTAGCGGCCTGTGCACACCCCGCCCGCGTAGTGACGTACCTTATTTCGGATGTGCCGGGCGATGAAGCGTCGTTAATTGCCTCTGGCCCTACGCTGCCTGATAACTCCACGCCACGTGATGCGCTAACAATTCTTGAGCGCCACCAGATCGACGTGCCCGCTAACGTGCGCGAGCACCTGCTGGCCGACCACAACGCGCCACAACCCAATAGCCCTGAGTTTGCCCGCGACCAACACATCATCCTCGCCCGCGCCTATGATGCGCTTGATGCTGCCCGGCGCAGCGCGGAAGTGGGCGCCGGAGAAGACGGCATAGATGTTCGTGTATTGGGCGATGATTTAGAGGGCGAGGCGCGTGATTTAGGCACCGCTCAAGCGCGCATGGCGTTCAAGCTGCAAGATGAAATTACCCGCCCCTTGTTGGTGCTCTCCGGTGGCGAGACCAGCGTTACCGTAAAAGGCGACGGGCGTGGTGGGCGTAACGTCGAGTATCTACTGGGGCTGTTCGATAGCCTCAAAGGCGCAGAGGGCATTTACGCTCTGGCCATCGACACCGATGGCATTGACGGGTCGGAGGATAACGCCGGTGCGTTAATCGGCCCTGAGTGCTGGAAACGCGCCGAGTCTTTACAGCTGTCAGCGCGGGACTACCTGGCTCGCAATGATGCCTACAGCTTTTTCGATGCGCTTGACGACCTGATCGTGACTGGGCCAACCCGCACGAACGTCAATGATTTTCGAGCCATTCTTATTCTCCCGAGGCAGCCATGAAACCTACCGCGTATACCCCCATTCGCCGCACAAAAATTGTGGCTACGTTAGGCCCCGCTAGCGACCGTCAAGGCGTATTGGAAGCGATGTTGCGGGCAGGCGTGGATGTTGTTCGGCTCAATTTCTCCCATGGGTCGGCGGATGACCACCGTCGTCGCCTAAGTGAAGTACGTGAGATTGCCCAGCGCTTAGGCAAAAGCGTCGCTGCGCTTGCCGATTTGCAAGGCCCCAAAATTCGTATCGCGCGCTTCAAAGATGGTGCCGTGATACTTGAAGAAGGACAAACCTTCGTACTCGACATGCTATTGGATGGCGAGGCAGGGGATGCCACCCGGGTTGGCTGTGACTATAAGACGCTGGCGGATGATGTCAGTGTCGGTGATCGCCTGCTGCTAGACGATGGCCGTCTGGTGCTCGAGGTTAGCGCCATTCGGGGTAAAGAAGTCCACACCCGCGTGATTGTCGGCGGCAAGCTTTCCAACAATAAAGGCATTAACAAGCAGGGCGGCGGGTTATCGGCAGCTGCCCTCACCGACAAGGATAAAGAAGATCTCAAGACCGCCATTGAGATTGGCGTGGACTATTTAGCAGTCTCTTTTCCACGCAGTGCCGCAGATATGCAGGAAGCGCGTGAACTGCTGGGCGAGGCAGGCAAGGAAATTGGCCTGATCGCCAAGGTCGAGCGTGCTGAAGCGGTGGCTGATGATGCCACTTTAGACGGCATTATCAGCGCGTCTGAAGCTGTGATGGTGGCGCGGGGCGACCTAGGGGTAGAGATTGGCGATGCACAGCTGATTGGCGTACAAAAACGCTTAATCAAGCGCGCACGCAGCCTTAACCGTGCCGTGATTACCGCTACCCAGATGATGGAGACCATGATCAGCTCACCGCTGCCCACTCGGGCAGAGGTGTTTGATGTGGCGAATGCGGTGCTGGACGGCACCGACGCGGTGATGCTCTCGGCTGAAACGGCCGCGGGTGATTTCCCTGTCGAAACCATTGAAGCCATGAACCGAGTATGTTTGGGAGCCGAGCGCGAGCGTAGTGCCCAAGAGTCAGGTCACCGCATTCACCAGGGGTTCTCAAAAATCGACGAAACCGTGGCGCTCTCTGCCATGTATGCCGCCAATCATCTGGAAGGCGTGGCTGCCATTGCCTGTATGACGTCGAGTGGTTTCACGGCACTGATTGCCTCGCGCATCCACTCTGGGCTGCCCATCGTAGGCCTGGCGCATAGCGAGATTGCCCAGCGGCGTATGGCGCTATACCGTGGCGTTGTCTCGTTAGCATTTGATACCAGCGAGATGAAGGCGGAAGAGCTTAACGACCGGGCGCTGGAGGTACTGGTGGCCCACGGAATCGCGGCGCCGGATGACCACGTTATTCTTACGCGTGGTGACCACATGAATGCCCATGGCGGCACAAATACCCTGAAGATTTTGGATGTAAAAGCTAAGCACCAGCGCGGCTAAGAAACGCGTTTTTAGGAAGCTAAAACAGTGTGCTGGTATAGTGGCCGAGGTAACAATGCGAACGTTGAATGAGGATCACCTGGAGATAGGCAACATGAGCCTCGGCTGGCACAAACAACCTTTGAACACTTCCAAACGAGGTGGGTATAACGATCAAACGATCGTTGAGCATATCCGTAACGCGGTACTGATGCAGCGCCTGCCGCCGAATACTAAATTGCCAGAAATCACCCTGGGCGAAGTGTTCGGCGTCAGCCGCTCGGTCGTGCGCAAGGCGCTCACACGGCTGGCGGCAGAGCACGTTATCAATCAACGCCCTAATCAAGTGGCGCGTGTGCGTGCGCCCACTGTTGAAGAGACGCGGGAGACGTTTTCAGCGCGTCGGTTAATTGAGGGTGAGATAGTGGCCCTGCTGGCTGGGAAGCTTGGCACCGACACTTTGGCGACACTGAACGCGCAAGTGGAGGATGAACAGCAGGCCTATGCCAGACAAGACGAGCCAGCGCGCATTGAACATTCGCTAACCATTCACCATCTGCTGGCTGAGCACGCTTCCAATCGCATTCTCGGCACTATGCTCACCGACCTGATTTTACGCACGTCTATTGTGATCGCTTTATACAAGCGGCCAACGTTGGCTTCGTGCTACTTAGAAGGCGACCATGCAACGCTAATGGTGCATTTGGCTAAGGGTGATGCTGAAGGGGCCAGGCAGTGCGTGCATGACCACTTGCACAGTTTAGAAGCCCTGTTGGACCTCTCCCCACGAGGAGCAGAGACCGACTTAAAGGCTATTTTGGGTGGCAAATTAGTGCAGGCTTAACCCCTACCTTGTCGCCACTTTTTAGCGACCTATGATTAACGACTCTCCAGGTTTGACGTTAGGCTTATTGACGCCATGCGTTAATAACGCACTGTATTTAATGAAATAACAACAAGTAAGGCACGTAATGCTCAACATTGTTAACGTATCAGCACTGGAAGTATTGGATTCTCGCGGCAACCCCACTGTCATGGCGCAAGTCAGCTTGGAAAACGGCATCGTCGGCGAGGCCTTTGCGCCTAGCGGCGCGTCGACCGGTTCAGGTGAGGCTTTGGAGTTGCGCGACGGCGACAAGGCACGCTACCTGGGAAAGGGGGTGCTCAAAGCCGTCGAGGCGATTAACGGCCCGATTCGTGACTGCCTGCTAGGCGCAGATGCAGGCGATCAGCGCAGCCTTGATAACGCCATGGTGGCGCTGGATGGTACGACGAATAAAGCGAAGCTGGGCGCTAACGCGATCCTGGCGGTCTCACTGGCCGCGGCTAAAGCGGCCGCGCAAGCGAAGCAAATGCCGCTGTATGCGCATATCGCTGAGCTCTATGGTCAGCCCGGGCAGTTCCTGATGCCTGTGCCGATGATGAATATCTTGAATGGCGGCGAACATGCCGACAACAATGTGGATATTCAGGAGTTCATGGTGCAGCCAGTAGGTGCGACAAGTTTCCGTGAAGGGCTGCGTATGGGGGCGGAAATCTTCCATACTTTGAAGCACGTGCTTTCTACTCGCGGTTTCTCCACTTCGGTGGGCGACGAAGGTGGCTTTGCCCCTAATCTTGCATCCAACGCCGAGGCCCTGGCAGTCATCAAGCAAGCGGTAGAAGACGCTGGCTACACCCTGGGGCGCGATGTGACCCTGGCGCTGGACTGCGCTTCTAGCGAATTCTACAAAGATGGCCAGTACGTGTTGGCTGGGGAAGGAGCGTCGTACGATGCCGCTGGTTTCATCGACTATCTTGCTCGCCTATGCGATGACTACCCCATCGTTTCGATTGAGGATGGGATGCACGAGTCTGACTGGCCGGCTTGGAAAGCACTGACGGATAAGCTGGGCGATCGTGTTCAATTAGTCGGCGATGATCTGTTCGTGACGAACACCAAGCTGCTTAAACACGGTATTGATGAGCAAATTGGCAATTCGATCTTGATCAAGTTCAACCAGATCGGCTCGCTGAGTGAAACACTGGATGCTATTCGCATGGCGCAGGAGGCTGGTTTTACCGCCGTGATTTCACACCGCTCCGGGGAAACCGAAGACACCACTATTGCTGACCTGGCCGTAGGCACCTGTGCCGGGCAAATTAAAACCGGCTCGCTTTGCCGTTCCGACCGAGTGGCTAAGTACAACCGCTTGCTGGTGATTGAAGCTGAGCTTGAAGGGCAGGTTACGTACCCTGGTATAAAAGCGATCAAACGCCAGTAACGTAACGTTGAGTTGTTTAAACCCTTACGTTTGAATACTAATGTTAAAACACTAACGGCGCCTATAGGCGCCGTTAGTGTTTTTGTGCGTTATGAACGCTGTTACAGCATCTGTTACAACAACTGTTATAGCAACTGTTATAACAACAACCGCCGAATGTCGGTTAACACATCCGCTAGGAAGGCGGTAAAGCGCGCCGCATCCGCACCGTTAATGGCCCGGTGATCGTAGGAGAGCGACAGCGGCATCATTAAACGCGGCTGGAAGGTGCTGCCATCCCAGACCGGTTTCATCTGCGCTTTCGACACGCCTAAGATGGCTACTTCCGGCGCATTAACAATCGGCGTAAATGCTGTGCCACCAATCGAGCCCAGGCTCGAAATAGTGAAGCAGCCACCGGTCATGTCATCACGCTTAAGCTTCTTGGTTTGCGCTTTCTTGCCTAGCTCCGCCATTTCCTTGGCAATCTCAACCAAGGATTTTTGATCGGCGTTGCGCACTACCGGCACCATCAGGCCGTCCGGCGTATCCACCGCAATACCGATATGCACGTAGTTTTTCCACACCAGGGTTTCACCGTCACCCTTCAAGCTGACGTTAAACTGGGGGAACTTACGCAGTGCAAAAGCACAGGCTTTGACCATAAACGGCAGCGGCGTTAGCTTGGCACCTTGGGCTTCTACTTCCGCCTTCATGGCTTTGCGGAAGGCTTCAAGCTCGGTAATGTCGGCTTCATCAAACTGGGTGACGTGTGGCACATTGAGCCAGCTGCGGTGCAGGTTGGTAGCGCCCGCTTTCAGCAAGCGACCCATCGGCTTCTCTTCCACGTCGCCAAACTGGCTGAAGTCGACCTCTGGAACGGCGGGAATGCCCGCGCCGCCGGTGGCTGCTGGAGCTGCTGCCGACGCGTTGCCTTGGTTAGCAATCGCTTGCTTCACGTAGGCCTGCACGTCCTCTTTGAGTACGCGCCCTCTTGGGCCAGTAGGTGTAACAAAACCAAGGTCAACGCTTAGCTCGCGGGCCAGCATACGCACCGCAGGGCCAGCATGAACCAGCTTGCCATCGCGAGGCTTGTGAGACGCCATTTGCGCTTCAGGGCTGGGCGTTCCAACGGGTGACGCTGCTCGGGTTTCTGTCACAGGCGGCGTTGTGTGCGGTGCCGTGGCCGTTTCTTCCGCAGGCTCGCTGGCCGCAGCAGGTGTGTCTGCTTGGGCGGGCGCGTTGTCGTCGGCATCGTCTTCACCGGCAATTTCCATTTGGCCGATGACGTCGCCTTCAGATACCGTGTCGCCCTCTTTGACGGTGAAGGTCACGATCTTGCCGCTGTAAGGACTCGGCACGTCCATAGAGGCTTTGTCGGACTCTAGCGTAATCAGCGTATCTTCTGCACTTACTTCATCGCCTGCGCCTACGGCAACTTCGATGATCTCGACGTTGTCAGAGCCACCCAGGTCCGGGACTTTGATATCCACGGTTTGCTTGCCGCCGCTGGCTTTCTTCGGCGCAGGGGCCGCTTCTGGCTGCTTGGCAGGCGCTTCAGGCTGGCTTTTTTCAGCGGCAGCTTCCGGCTCGGCATCGCTCTCACCGCCGCCTTCGACTTCCAGCTCAACGATGTCGTCGCCTTCGGAGACGGTATCGCCTTCTTTGACCAGCACTTTAAGCACCTTGCCGCCTTTCGGGGCCGGTACATCCATGCTGGCTTTGTCGGATTCCAGAGTGATCAGGGTGTCTTCCGCTTCAATGACGTCGCCTTCTGACACCGCAATCTCGATGATTTCGACATCGGTATCCCCACCGATATCGGGAACTTTGATGATTTCGCTACTCAAGGTCGCGCTCCTTCCAAATCGGTCGAGCCGACGGGCGTCTGCCCGCCGGGCTGCGGTTTAGCTGGTCAGTGGGTTGGGCTTGTTGGCATCGATGCCGTACTTCTTCAGCGCCTTGCCGACGTGCTTGCGGTCTAGCTCGCCCCGATCGGCCAGCGCCTTCAGTGCGGCCACGGTGACGAAGTAGCGGTCAACTTCGAAGAAGTAACGCAGCTTCTCGCGGGTATCCGAACGACCAAAGCCATCGGTTCCCAGTACGGTGTAGTCGCTGGGTACCCAGGCACGCACTTGATCCGCATACAGCTTCATGTAGTCGGTGGAGGCAATCACCGGGCCATCGCGGCCTTCCAGGCACTTCGTGACGTGGGGCTTGGCGGCCTCGTCATCGGGGTTCAAGAAGGCTTCGCGCTCCAGCAGCAGCGCTTCGCGGCGCAGCTCGTTAAAGCTGGTGACGCTCCAAATGTCAGCACCAATGCCCCAGTCGTTGGCCAGAAGCTCGGCGGCCGCTTCGACTTCGCGAAGGATGGTGCCGGAGCCCAGCAGTTGAACGCGACCTTTGTCACCCTGGGTTTCTTTGAGCAGGTACATACCTTTGACGATATCGTCGGCGGGTACGTTTTCCAGTGCGGGGTGCTCGTAGTTTTCGTTCATCACCGTCAGGTAGTAGAAGCAGTTCTCTTTATCCGTGAACATGCGCTTCAGACCATCCTGAACGATAACCGCCACTTCATGAGCATAGGTCGGGTCGTAGCTGCGGCAGTTGGGGATGGTCGATGCCTGAATCAGGCTGTGACCATCCTGGTGCTGCAGGCCTTCACCGTTGAGCGTGGTGCGCCCGGCAGTGCCACCGACCATAAAGCCACGCGCCTGCAGGTCGCCGGCGGCCCAGGCCAAATCACCAATCCGCTGGAAGCCGAACATCGAGTAGTAGATGTAGAACGGCAGCAGGGTGACGTTGTTGTTGCTATAAGAAGTGGCGGCCGCAATCCACGCCGACATGGCACCGGCTTCTGAAATCCCTTCTTCGAGAACCTGACCTTTCTGGTCCTCGCGGTAGTACATGATCTGGCCTTTATCGACCGGCTCGTACTTCTGACCTTCCGAGGTGTAGATACCTAACTGACGGAACATGCCTTCCATGCCGAAGGTGCGCGCTTCGTCAGGAATAATCGGCACCACGTTCTTGCCAAGCTGCTTGTCTTTCACTAGACCATTGAGAATGCGCACAAACGCCATGGTAGTGGAGACTTCACGGCCTTTGGAGCCGCCCATCTGGGAAGCAAATGTCTTGTCTTCCAAGCTGGGGATCTCCAGCGCCTCAAAGTCGCTGCGGCGGCTCGGCAGGTAGCCGTTGAGACGCTCGCGTTGCAGGTGCATGTACTTGAGCTCGGGAGAGTCGTCTTCCGGCTTGTAGTAGGGCACGTCTTTAAGCTGTTCGTCGGTGAGCGGAATGCCGAAGCGGTCGCGGAAGGTGCGCAGCGCTTCGTACTCCATGCTCTTAACCTGGTGGGACTCGTTGGCGGCTTCGCCGTCGCCGCTGCCCATGCCGTAGCCTTTTACGGTGTGCGCCAGAATGACCGTGGGCTTGCCGTTGGCCTGGTTAACCGCTTCATGGTAGGCCGCGTAGACCTTGAACGGGTCGTGGCCACCACGGTTGAGCTTCCAGATATCCTCATCGGAGAGGTCTTTAACCATTTCTTCGGTTTCGGGGTACTTACCGAAGAAGTTCTCACGGGTGTAAGAGCCGCCGTTGGCCTTGTAGTTCTGGTACTCGCCGTCGACCGCTTCGTCCATGCGTTTTTGCAGGACGCCCTTTTTGTCCTTCTCGAACAGCGGGTCCCAGTGACGGCCCCAGACCACCTTGATCACGTTCCAACCGGCGCCGCGGAACACGCCTTCGAACTCGTCCATCACGCGGGAATTACCGCGAACCGGGCCGTCCAGGCGCTGCAGGTTACAGTTGATCACGAAGATCAGGTTGTCGAGGTTCTCACGGCCCGCCAACGAGATCGCGCCCAGAGATTCCGGCTCGTCGCACTCGCCGTCGCCCATGAAGCACCAGATCTTGCGGTCGTGCATGTCTTTCAGCTCACGGTGATGCAGGTACTTCATCACGTGGGCTTGGTAGATCGCCTGAATGGGGCCAAGGCCCATGGAGACGGTGGGGAACTGCCAGTAGTCCGGCATCAGCCACGGGTGCGGATAGGACGAGAGACCATCGCCATCGACTTCGCGGCGGAACTTGTCCATCTGCTCTTCCGACAGGCGCCCTTCCAGGTAAGAGCGCGCGTAGATACCCGGCGCGACGTGACCCTGGATGTAAATCAGGTCGCCTTCAAAATCGCCTTTGGGGGCGCGGAAGAAGTGGTTAAAGCCCACGTCGTATAACGTTGCCGATGACATAAAGCTGGCGATGTGCCCGCCCAAGCCTGGGTTAGCGCGGTTGTTGCGGATGACCTGGGCAATGGCGTTGTAGCGAATCAAAGAGCGGATACGACGCTCCATGAACAAATCGCCAGGCATCGGTGCTTCGCGGTGAACCGGAATCGTATTGCGGTGCGGGGTCGTCACCGAGAAGGGTACCTTCATCCCATCCCGGCGCAGGCGATCCGCCAGGCGGGTCATCAGGTAACGGGCACGATCTTCGCCCTCACGATCCAGTACTGATTCCAAGGAGTCCAGCCACTCCGTGGTTTCGACTGTATCGAGATCTTCTCTTGTCTCCAGACTCATAGAGGTCTCTCCGAATGACGATAAAGGGTAAGCCTCACAGCCTGAAGGGTGGTCTCCGTTCAGGCTGTGGGAAAAGCAGTCATGCTAAGCGTGCGAGTAGTAAGTATTTGAAAAATTGAGTGTATGAAAACTTACTCTGCCATCTCAGCACGCACGTGCAGGCGAAAGCGCGCTATTTGAATGATTTGGTCAATGGCGGTTTGACGTTCAGTCGCTGCGTCGTTTTCAAGACGCGTTTCGAACGCAGCGAGAATGGCGTGGCGATCAAGCCCTTTAACGGCAATGACGAAGGGAAAGCCAAACTTATCTTGGTAAGCCTGATTCATCCGTTGGAAGCGCTCAAACTCTTCAGTCGAACACTGGTCTAGCCCGGCACCTGCTTGTTCACGGGTGGAGTCCTGAGTTAACTCGCCGGCCAAAGCGGCTTTTCCTGCGAGGTCAGGGTGAGCGCGGATAACGGCAATTTGTTCATCGATAGCTGCGTTGCGAAGCACTGCTCCCATAGTGTCTGCCAATACGTCGGCATCATCATGCTGGGTGGTAAGGCCCTGTTTCCAGGCAGTTTCTGCTACCCATGGCGAGTGTTCAAAGATATCACCGTAGTGGGCAAGAAAGGCTTCTAAACCGAGGCTGCTAGGACGGGCGGCGTTTAAAGTGTGCGGCATCGTATGCTCCAGTTGTATGTTTTTGTCTTTCTTATTGTATACAAGAAATATAGCTAAATGTACTCTAAGTAATGCCGTTATCGCAAAAAAAACGGTTGTTCACGCCAGCAGAAGCATTCGCGGCGTTGAAAAATGCGTCTAAAAACAAAATCAAACAAACGAGGTTTTCGCATGTTGAAGAGAAACCGTGCAGTGGCTAAGTATGTATCCGTGGTCACGCTTCTTGGCGGTATGTCGGCAGGTGCCCATGCGGCGACATGGAGCGATACGTTTGTGGGGTATCGCTATGGAACACAGTTTACGGAGCCTAATAACCCCGAGAATGTGGAGAAGCATATTCTCCAGTTCACCCATGTAAGTGGTTATTCACTAGGCCAAAACTTTTTCAATTTAGATGTTCTTCAATCCAGCAGTGACGACCCTGCCAATAACAGTGATTCAGGGGCAACAGAAGCGTACCTGGCCTACCGTCATCAACTTCATGCCGGGGGGGTATTTGATGAACCGCTCGCGTTCGGGCCAGTGAGGGATATGGCGCTGACCTTTGGGTTTGACCTAAACACCAAAAACACCGGCTTTGCGCCGCGTAAGCGCCAACTGCTGGTTGGGCCAACGTTTAAGTTTGACGTACCGCGTGGCTTTGTCGACCTAAGCCTGTTCTATAGCCGTGAGTGGAACCATTGTGGTCTACCGCCCTGTGGGCTACCGGAAAACCAGAACAGCATCTCCTTTGATCCTTATTACCAAATCAATTTGGCTTGGGGGCTACCGTTTGAAGCCGCTGCGTTACCGCTAAAATTTCAAGGCTTCTATAGCTACAACGGTGCGAAAGGTGACGACTACTTTGGTGACTCGACCAAACCTGAGCAGTTAATGCGCACCTCACTAATGCTGGATGTAGGGCAGGTTGCATGGGGGGCGGAAAACTCTCTATGGGCAGGTGTTGGCTATGAGTATTGGCGTAATAAATTTGGCAACCACGACAAGCCCGGTGTAGATACTGATGCCATGACGTTTAATCTAGAGTGGCATTTCTGATTATTCAGCACGACGCATAACGTTATGGGTATCACGTCGCTGGGGGCTTTAGGCCCCCAGCGTTACGTTTAAACGATCAACACGCCTGCATTATATGGTCTACAAAACGCCTTACCTTTGCTAGTTCTCCTAAGTGTTCGGGATACACCAGGTAATAAGCGCTCTCACTGAGCCTTTTATGCGGCCAAGCAAGCGTTAGCCGTTCGGCGGCGAGCTCTTCATCGACTATAAAGCGGGGCACTAATGCAACGCCGCCGCCCGCCATGGAGGTTCGCACCAGCATGGTAAACGTCTCAAAGCGTGTACCGTGATAGCTGCGATCCGTGGTAATTTTTTGGCCCGCAAACCAGTGATGCCAAGCATCCGGGCGGGTGGAAAGGTGGAGTAACGGTAGCTGTGCTAAGTCATCCACCGTGTGAACGGGGTGTTGAGCCAGCAGCGCAGGGGCGGCAACCGCCACCATTTCTTCATCGAATAATTTATGGCAGGCAAGGCTAGGCCAACTGCCATGACCGTAAAAAAAGGCGATGTCGATATTTTGCTGCTCAAGATCAAAGTCTTTTACCCGGTCATGAAACTCCAAGCTAATGCCGGGGTTAGTGGCTAAAAAAGCGGGCAATTTATCGGCTAACCAGCGGCTGCCAAAACTTGGCAGCGTCGCAATTTTCAACACCTCACTATTCCCGCTAAAGGTCATAATGGTGTGGGCCGACATCTCAATTTGAGTGAGCACTTTGCGAACATCGCTAAGAAAGATGGCGCCTTCAGGCGTCAGCAGCAAGCTTCGCCTTACGCGACGAAAAAGCTTGTGCTGCAGCAGTGTTTCAAGATGAGCGACCTGCTTGCTCACCGCACTTTGTGTGAGGCTCAGTTCATCGGCTGCACGAGTGAAACTCATATGCCGTGCCGCGGCTTCAAAGCACTGCATTGCCGCCGTTGAGGGAAGGTTACGAGATGCCAAACAAAATGCTCCTGCTGATTTATGCACTGTCTTGATGTTTCACCACCCCGGCGAGGAGTGGAGCAGTAACGAGCAGTGCTTATATCTCAAATGTTGAGTATACATTCCTGTTAGGCATGCATTCGGCTATTTTTTTCGTTTGTGATCCGTCACGTGTACTTGTTTTGATAAGTGTATTAAACGGACATTGAGAGCCATAACATGACCCAAACAGACCTTCTTTCAACCAATGATGTTCGCGACCGTTTCTCTAAAGCTATGTCGGCCATGTATCAAGCCGAAGTGCCGCAGTACGGTACGCTTCTTGAACTTGTCGAGCGGGTTAACCAAGAAACCCTTAGCCAACAGCCTGAGCTGCAACGCCGCCTGGAAGCGCAGGGTGAGTTGGCTCGTTTGAGCGTAGAACGCCACGGGGCCATTCGCGTGGGAACCGTCGAGGAGCTTTCCATGCTGCGCCGCCTGTTTGCCGTGATGGGCATGTATCCGGTGGGCTATTACGATCTTTCTGAAGCGGGGGTGCCGGTTCATTCAACCGCTTTCCGGCCTATCGAAGATGACGCTTTGGCGCGGAATCCTTTCCGTGTTTTTACCTCGCTACTGCGTTTAGAGCTTATCGAAAGCGAAGCACTGCGCCAGCGCGCAGCAGCCATTTTGGCGAAGCGGGATATTTTTACCCCTACGGTGCGCGAGCTAATTGAGCGCTATGAAAGCCAGGGCGGGTTAACCAGTGAAGAGGCGGATCAGTTCGTTAAGGAAGCGCTTGAAACTTTCCGTTGGCACCAAGATGCCACGGTAGATCTAGACACGTACCAAGCACTACACGATGAGCACCGCCTGATTGCCGATGTGGTGTGCTTTAAGGGGCCGCATATTAACCATCTCACGCCGCGCACCTTAGACATTGATGAAGTTCAGCGCCGTATGCCGGAAATGGGTATGAATCCTAAAGCGGTGATTGAGGGGCCTCCGCGTCGTGAGAGCTCAATTCTGCTCCGCCAAACTAGTTTTAAAGCGCTTGAGGAGTCTATCCGCTTTGCTGGCGATACGCAGGGGACTCACACAGCACGCTTTGGTGAAATTGAGCAGCGTGGTATGGCGCTAACACCGAAGGGTCGTGCCCTTTATGACCGTCTACTTAATGAAGGACGAAAACAAACCGCAGGCCTGGGTAACGACGACCACCAGGCGGTAATGAATAAGGTGTTTGCTGAATTTCCTGATAATGACGAGGCGATTCGGCACCAGCAGCTGGCCTATTTTCACTATCACCTGACCGATACTGGCCGAGCCTTTAACGGCAGCGTTGAGAAAAATATGGATGCGCTGGTAGAACAAGGTTTGGTGGAAGCACAGCCCATCACCTATGAGGACTTTCTACCGGTGAGCGCCGCCGGCATTTTCCAGTCTAACTTGGGCGGTGCACAAAATGACGCCTACGCAGCCAACGCTAACCGCGAAGCCTTTGAAGAAGCGTTGGGCGCCCAGGTGACCGATGAATTGGCACTCTATGCTGAACGTGAAAATATGTCTAAAGAGAACGTATTGGCACGTTTAAAAGCTAATACGTAGTTTGTGATTAACGTACAGCATAAGGATGTGCTGTATTTATTGTTTTAATTCATGGGTTAATGCCTGGAAATTAATATAATTATCTAGCGTATAAAAACATTTATGTATTTGCTGTTGACGCGAGTGATATAGAAGCGCAGACTGCCTGTAGTTGGTTAGCAAGTCGAACGTTGTCAGCAGTATCGAAGCATTTTAGCGTTGAGCCTGGTGAAAGTTTCTTGTTCTACCCTCTGTAACTCGGGTATTTCCCCGGCATTAATTTCGCTAAATCGAGGATTTCGATCATGGCAACTGGTACCGTAAAGTGGTTTAACGACACTAAAGGCTTCGGCTTTATTTCTCCTGAAGTTAGCGGCGACGATTTGTTCGCACACTTCTCCGAAATTCAAGCAGATGGCTTTAAATCCCTGCAAGACGGTCAAAAGGTCTCTTTTGACGTCACCCAGGGCCAAAAAGGCCTTCAGGCTTCTAATATCAAGGTTATGGAATAAACCCCATATCACGATATTAGCTACCGACTAGATCGGTAAGCTTAAAACCCCGCCAAGTGCGGGGTTTTTGCGTTATTGCCTTTTTGGTTAGACTTTCAATCTCGGTTATTAAGTGTGTTTTTATTATTTAATAAACCAATGGCTTTAAATAGTGATAGGCGCTGTAAGAGAGGCATTTCGCTCTACCTACCTGTTATCTAATTCATTCATCAGCTTAGATATGTTTTTGGCGGAGCTGCCTGTGTCGTCAGCAAGTTTTCGCACGTTATCAGCTACTACAGCAAACCCTTTACCAGCCTCGCCAGCACGCGCAGCCTCTATGCCGGCGTTAATGCTCAATAAGCGCAGCATTTTTAACGTATGTACAATTTGTTCGGTTTCTGAGGCGATTCCACGGCTAATTGTCGCAAGCCGTTCCTCGTTTTGACGCCGTGCCTGGATATCGGTGACCACACCTTCCAAATAGATAACGGTGCCGTTTTCATCTGTAACTGCGCCGCCATACTCACTTACCCAGCGCAGGCTGCCGTCTTTATTTTTTAATCGATAGTCGGCTTGCCAGTTTTGTTTGGCATCAATGGCTTTTTCGATAGCCTGGTCAAGCGCCGCAGCGTCATCAGGATGAATTAGCTCTACATAGGATTGGTGGCGATTGTTTAGCAAATCCTCAACCGTATACCCAGTCAGGTCTTTTACCCGGCCCGTCAGGTTCAGCATTGTGTAGTGTTCGTCGTTTCGACAGCGATATAAGAAGCCGTTCATACGCGTAGCGATACTTTCATACACATTGTCGTGCTCAGACATTCGACGGTGACCTTTTCTCTTGTGTGGGGCGTAACTATTGCACTGTGCCGCCGTTGGGGGTTGTAGTCCAGCGTAGTGTGAAGCTGTCTAGATTTTAACCGGTTGATCAAGTGGGTTAACCGACTCGTTGTGGGCTTGAACTATTAATACTTAGGTACTTCTTTTTAGCAGTTTGAAGGAGGAATAATTTAGCGAATTTCCTGCATTGCTTGTGAAGGGTGTCATTGAGAAGATGGCGCTGAGTGGTGCAGGCAGCACACGGCCGTGGAGGACCCAGTATGAAGACTATGTCTAATATGGGGTTTGCTTTTTTTGGGGCAGCCCTGGTCGCGATTAGCTATGGGCTTGCGCGCTTTGCGTTTGGTTTGTTTGTGCCTTCCATTAGCGCTGAACTGGACCTGACCGCGTACTTGGTGGGCATTATTGGGGCACTGCCGTTCATTAGTTTTGTGCTGGCCACGCTGGTTGCCCCACTGGCTGCAGACCGGTTTGGTGCGCGTAACTTGGCGGTACTTTCTGGTGGCATTGGGGTGGCAGGGCTTGTTGTCATAAGCCAGTCAACCAGTGCGTTGTCGCTCGGTGTGGGTGTGTTCATCTGCGGCATCTGCACGGGGTTGATGATGCCCGCACTGACCGCTGCTATGCAGGCGTTGGTGAGCCGAACGATGCATGGCCGTGTCAGCTCAATCATGAACGCAGGCACCAGTGTTGGCATTATCGTCGCAGTGCCTACCGTCGTCTTCCTGGCGGATGCCTGGCGTTTTACCTACTCAAGCTTTGCCGTGTTAGCGGGCTTGGGGGTTGTTGCCGCATGGTACTTTATTCCCTCGGTCTCTCGAATTGTGCCAGCGAATGCTGCACCGCCACCGCCGATTACGCGACTGCAGTGGTCGCGCCTTATCCGGCTTTCACTGTTCGCCTTTGCTATGGGCTTTGTGGCGGCACCATACTGGCTTTTTGCCCCCGATTTGGCCGTTACTCTTGGCGCTTTGCCGCCAAACCAAACGGGTTGGCTCTGGTTTGCCGTGGGGCTTGCTGGGCTTGGGGGTGCCGTCGTGAGTGATTTGGCTGACCGCAATAACCCACCTATTACGCAAGCATTAATGCTGATGATGCTCTCTTCAAGCTTAGTGTTGCTGGCGGCTAGCCCAAGTTATTTAGCCTTGGCGATGTTTGCGGCCATGGTGTTTGGCCTTGCTTACATGAGCTTAACCGGGCTTTATCTGATGACGGGCATTCGGCTATTGCCGGGGCGGCTTGCCATGGGGCCGGTGTTGCCTTTTATGGCCTGTGCGCTGGGGCAAGCGGCAGGTTCCCCTGTGGTCGGTTTACTGGTAGATGGCTTTGGTTACGCTTATGCGTTCTCAGTATTCGCGGTAGTGGGTATCGTGATAGCGATTATATCGCCCGCTTACCCAGGCCATATTGATTACTGGGCGGACTTGATAGAAGAAGCTGCGGAAGAAGAATCACCCCAAGAGCAAGAGGAGCAGCCGGTTGCTGAAGAGACGGGCCTCCAGGCTGCGTACGATCACCAACTGCTGGATGAAAATGGCGACCCCCTTGAGGAACCCGTTGACCAAGAGGCCAGCGCGTCCTAAGGCGCTTCTGATTCACGTTGTGCGGTCGAAGGAACTATTGAAGCCAAATCGGCAGCTCTGGTGACGTCAGGGTTTTATCGCCGTTTTCCGCCATGGCTTGCCTTCACAGGTCGCATAATTTGCACAGTCGGCTAAGCAGCCACGGCAGGGCAGCCGCAGGGGCGTGGGTGAAGGAGGCGTTGGTTTTATGGGGGCTGTCATAATTTTGGCCTTTATAGCGGGCGGGTTTAAAGGGGGCTGCACGGTCAAAAGTTGGTGCGATTGCTTACCTTGATAGAAGCACTTTCATTCACTTTAGCACCCCTTGGTCTCGTAACCCAGCAGTGACAAAAGCGCGCTCCAGCGCAATCGTCGGCTGCATGCCACCCTGTTGCCTGCTATGGTCAAAAGCCGCTTCTTATTACCGAGCCTTTGCCCTTATGAGCCAGTACCCCAACCGCCGTGTGTTGCTTCGGTTATTAGGACTCCTGCGCCCTTATCGCTTGCGTCTTGCCTTGGCAGGCATGGCGTTACTGTTCGCCTCGGGCAGCGTACTGTTGTTAGGCAATGGGCTGCGCTTGGTGATTGACAATGGCTTTATGGCAGCAGACTCACGCGCACTGGCCAAAACGCTGGGGCTAATGTTAGGCGTGGTGGCGCTATTGGCGATGGCATCAGCGCTGCGCTACTACCAAGTGACCTGGATTGGGGAGCGCTTGGCCGCAGATCTTCGCCAGCGTGTTTTTGATCATTTGCTTAGCCTGGAGCCGAGCTTTTTCGAGAGTGCCAGTGATGGCCGTGCAGCGGGGGAAATTGCGTCGCGGCTTACCGCTGACACCAGCGTGCTGCAAAGCTTGTTTGGTTCATCCATTTCGCTGGCGTTGCGTAATCTGGTCATGCTGGTGGGTGCGGTGGCGCTCATGCTGATGACCCAGCCGTGGCTTTCGGCAATGGTGCTTGTGGGTATTCCCGCCACGCTACTGCCTATTGTGTGGTATGGCCGCCGCGTGCGACGGCTTTCGCGCACTAGCCAAGACCGCGTGGCGGAGCTTGGTCGCTATGCTGAAGAGGCACTCAGTGGCCTCCAAACACTCCAGGCGTTTAACCATGAAGCCGTTGATAAAGCCCGCTATGGTCAGCGTGTTGAGCAGGCATTTAGTAGCGCGGTGGCACGCACTCAACAGCGCGCCTGGCTAACCGGCGTTGCAATGTTGGTGGTGTTCAGCGGCGTTGGCTTAATGCTTTGGCAAGGTGGGCAGGCGGTATTGGCCGGAACAATGAGTGCTGGTGAGCTATCGGCATTTATATTTTACGCGCTGCTGGCGGCGGGTGCGGTAGCTACCTTGGCTGAGGTGGCGGGTGATGTGCAGCGCGCTGCGGGGGCGGCAGAGCGGCTGCTGGAACTGCTGGACACCCAGCCCACCATACGGTCCCCAGCCAACGCAGTGGCATTGCCAACCCCCACGCGCGGTGAGATCGCCTTAGAAAATATTCACTTCACGTACCCCGGGCGGGAAACACCGGCCCTTAGCGGCTTTGACCTGGACATTCAGGCCGGAGAGCGCGTGGCCATTGTCGGGCCCTCCGGCGCGGGCAAAAGTACTCTGCTGGGGCTACTGCTTCGCTTTTACGACCCCGACCAGGGGCGCGTCACGTTGGATGGCGTTGATATTCGTAGGTTAGATACTGCCACCTTGCGCAGCGCCCTGGGGTTAGTGGCTCAAGAACCCGTGCTGTTTAGTGGCTCGGTGGCGGAGAACCTCCGCTACGGTTGCCCTGAGGCAAGTGATGAAAGGCTTCGTGCGGCGGCGGAGGATGCCAGCGCCATCGACTTCATCAACGCGCTTCCCCAAGGGTTTAATACGCCCCTTGGCCCGGGCTGCGTGCAGCTTTCCGGTGGGCAGCGCCAGCGGCTCGCGATTGCCCGCGCGCTGCTTAAAAACCCGGCCGTGCTGCTGCTTGATGAAGCGACCAGTGCGTTGGATGCGGAGAGCGAGCGCCTTGTCCAGCAGGCGCTAGATCGATTAATGCTGGGGCGCACCAGTATTGTGATTGCCCACCGGCTAGCCACGGTGATTAACGCGGATCGCCTGCTGGTACTCAAAGAGGGGCGGCTTGTAGCATTGGGCACCCATGCTGAATTAATGACGACTAGCGCGCTGTATCGTCATCTGGCGGCGTTACAGTTTGGCGCAGAAACGCCGCCAGGAACCGAGTCGGTTTCATCCCCTGCGTAGCAGATGTCCTGGGGCAGGAGTGCCCCTTTTGTTGCTGGTTATCAACGGGATGCCCCACTAGCACGATGGGCGTTTTACCGGCGCTTTTTGGCAGTGTACATCGCGCTATCTGAATGCCTGAGGAGCGTGTCCGCATCGTCCCCATCAGCGGGGTAGCACGCCACACCGATACTGCAAGATGGCATGCTGATCCCACCGAATTCTGCGCCCAGCGGCTCGGCCAAGACGGTGAGGATCTGCTCTATCTTGTGTGTCACGGCTTCCATCGATGGGATATCCGTCAGCAGTACCGTGAATTCGTCGCCGCCCATCCGCGCGACGGTATCCGTTTCGCGTAGGCAACTTTCTAGTCGTTGCGCCACCGTACAGAGCACCCCATCCCCTATGGCATGCCCATAGGTGTCGTTTATCGTTTTGAAGTCATTCACATCCAGGAAAAGTACCGCGAGGCTATTCTGGTGACGCCGGGCTGTGCTCAAGCCGGAGACTAATCGATCATAAAAGAGCGACCGATTGATTAGCTTCGTTAATGGGTCGTGATGCGCGAGAAAACGTAATTCATCTTCGGCTTGTACGAGGGCCGTGACGTCCCGGGCAACGCCGATACGCACTTCCTCGTCTTCATACCAGCGAGCAGACCATAAAATGTGCACCGTACTGCCATCCTTGCGGAGGTAGCGGTTGCGGAAATCAACGTGAGGCTGGCCGCTCATGACGCGCACAATGGACGCTTTGGTGAGCGCGAGATCCTCAGGGTGCATGTAACGGGTGATTAAGGTGCCGACCAGCTCATCGGCACGGTAGCCAAGCAGCGACTCGCAGGCGTCACTCACAAAGAGAATCTGATTGTCTCCATCAACCACGAAGACCGTGTCCAGCATCAAGTGAACTAGCTTGGGGTAGAGTGCTTGCAGGTCAACGGGCATAGGCTAATCCGGTGAACATTGTTCGATGGCGGCTAGTCGTCAAGTAGCGCTAAGCATCTTGAGAAAACAGATCATAACCCATGGTTCAAACCCTAATACGTTGACCAGACAAAGTAAGACTATTAGCGGGTTAAGCTCACTAGCTCCATCATGAACTGAGAACGGTATGAAAGTCGTCATGGAGCACAAATACATGAAGACCGTATCAGTTGAGAAGCACGCTTGAAAGAGCTACGTAACCGCAGGGCTTAGAACAGGGTTAATAGCCGCCCTAGCGTTTCCATGCCATGTTCGCTGCGTGTGGTCCACGGGTGGCCATAGCTTAATCGTACGCAGTGCCGGAACTGCTGTGTTGCTGAAAAAATCGGACCGGGCGCTAAGCTAACGCCATGATCGAGCGCCATGTTAAATAAGCGCAGCGAATCTACTGCCTCAGGAAGCTCTACCCACAAAAAGTAGCCGCCAGCAGGGCGAGTGATACGCGTTTGGGTGGGGAAGTAACGATCTGCGGCTGCCAGCATGCTGCCTTGTTGGGCTTCTAAAGCGTGGCGAAGCTTACGTAAATGGCGATCATAACCGCCGTGCTGCAAATAATCGGCAATGGCTGCCTGGGCGGGCACGGAAGGCGAGATGGTTGTCATTAGCTTCAGCCGAGCAACGGCCTTGGCGTAGCGGCCACCGGCTACCCAGCCAACGCGGTAGCCGGGTGCCAAGCACTTCGAGAACGAGTTGCAGTGAATAACCAGCCCCTCATCATCATAGGCTTTTACTGGGGTAGGGGGCTTGCTTCCAAAGTAAAGCTCGGCATACACATCATCCTCTAACATGGGGACTTGGTGCTGTTTTAACAGCTGGTAAAGGGTCTGTTTTCGCTCATTACTTAGGCTGGCACCGAGCGGGTTTTGTAGATGGCTCATAAACCAACAGGCTTTGATAGGTAGCGACGCCATTCGCTCTGCTAACACCTCAAGGTCGATGCCCTCCCGCGGATGAACCGGAATTTCCACCGCACGCAATTTCAGCCGTTCTAGGACTTGCAGGCTGGCATAAAAAGCCGGGGACTCAACCGCTACTAAATCGCCTGGTTGGGTTACGCACTGTAGAGCTAGATTGAGCGCTTCCATTGCACCGTTGGTAATAACCAACTCCTCCATAGGCAGCGTAATACCGCCCAGCATGTAGCGCAGCGCAATTTGTCGACAGAGGTCGATATGCCCCGTTGTCATATTGGCCACCACCTGCTGGGGCGAAAGAGCACGTAGCCCCCGGGACATACTAGTGCTCAATCGAGAGAGCGGAAACAGCTCAGGGCTGGGGAATGCGGACCCAAAAGGCACTGTTTGGTCGTCTTGCAGCGAATCGAGTACTGAGAATACTAGCTCACTTACTTTTACGTCCGCTGGGGCGGCGGGCTGCAACGTCACACGTGGTTCGCCCAGCAGGCGCCGGGCATGCTCACGAACAAAATAGCCTGAGCGTGCCCGCGCGGTGATGAGGCCGCGGTTTTCAAGTAAGTAGTAAGCCTGAAACACCGTGGATGGACTAATGCCATGATGGAGGCTGGCCTGACGAACGGAAGGAATGCGCTCCCCAGGGCCCAGGACACCCTGGCGAATTAGCGCGGCTATCTCATTGGCAAATTGTTCGTAGCGTTTCATGGGATAAACCGTCTGTTTAGCACAGTGTTAGGTAGCACGGCGTAACGCTCTGCGGTAGGGAAGTACCACTGTGACGCAGTTGAAAAATTTAAAACAGGCTCAACTCAGGCAATAAAAAGCATATCAGATGGAGGTTTATAGGCGGGAATGCCTCAACTGATCCGCAATATTTCTCTAAAACTGCGCCTGTTTGTCATCCGGCTTAGTGGGGATAGTAGTGGCTAATCATCGGTGACGCCCCTCGACTGTCTAGACCTCCACTCCTTCTTTTCTGGATATCGGTATGACGCAACGCATTCCACTGCACAACCTAACCGCTGAGGCAGCGGTTGAGCATCACTCACCTTCGTCTCATGCTTCCCGTCACTACGCTTCTAGCAACCCTCCTTCCCCTAATAAGCCCCCCACGCTTGGGCATATTTATGTACGAGAAATAGGTGGTTTTTTTCAGCGCATCCGGCGCCGCTCAAATTGGTTGTTAATGGCCCTCTATTTTGGTTTGCCATGGTTTAATTGGGGGGATAGGCCGCTGGTATGGTTTGACCTGTCTGCCCAAGAGTTCCATCTGTTTGCGGCGACGTTTTACCCACAGGACTTTATCTTGCTGACCTGGATATTAGTGCTGTGCGCGTTCGGCCTGTTTTTGATCACCGTGGTGGCTGGGCGTGTATGGTGTGGCTATAGCTGCCCGCAAAGCGTTTGGACGTTTCTATTCATCTGGTTTGAGCACCGCTTGGAGGGGCCGCGGCATCGTCGCATACGCCGGGATAAAGCGCCGCGGCGTTTGGTGACTCTATGGCGCAAGAGCCTTAAACATACGGCTTGGCTGCTCATTGCCTTGGCAACGGGGATTGCTTTCGTCGGTTACTTTACGCCGATTAGAGAATTGGTAGTGGATGTTGTCAGCCTGACGGCGCACCCCTGGGCGCTATTTTGGATCGGCTTCTTCACGGTTTTTACGTACCTTAACGCGGGCTGGCTGCGCCATCAGGTATGCCTGCATATGTGCCCTTATGCGCGTTTTCAGTCGGCAATGTTTGATGCCAATACACTGATCGTTTCTTATGATGCCGTCCGCGGTGAGCCGCGCCGCAAACACCCCCAGACGGGCACAGAGACATCCCGCGCTGGCGACTGCATCGACTGTGAGCTGTGTGTTCAGGTCTGTCCGACAGGTATCGATATTCGTGATGGCCTGCAGTACGAATGTATTAGCTGTGCCGCGTGTATCGATGCGTGCGACAGTGTGATGACGCGCATTGACAAACCGCTTGGGCTTATCCGATATACCACAGAACGTGCGCTGGAGGGTCAACTGACACGCTTCTGGCGCCCTCAGCTGCTTGTGTATGCCGTAGCGCTGCTCTCCATGGTGGTGCTGCTCGTCGACTTTTTGAATACCCGTGTACCCATTGATGTTGACGTAGTTCGGGACCGTCAAACGCTGTTTGAAAGCACGGCGGAGGGGCGCATTATCAATTACTACAATTTGACATTGCGTAATCAAGATAGCCAGACACATCGCTATGCGTTATCAGTATCGGGGTTGCCGGGGCTGCGCTTGCAGGGGATGGACACCATAGAGGTAGGCGCTAACGAGACACGCAGCTTAAGGGTCGCCTTAACGGCAGATGCAGCTGACCTGACACAGCCTAGCCACCCTGTCGAGTTGCGCTTCATCGCGCTAGGTGACCCTTCGATAATAAGTGCTAACGAAACCCGATTTTTAGGGCCTATGGTGAAGTAGTCGCTGGCGATTAAGCATCAAGCTAAGCATCTAACGACTTGCACCACTGTGACAACGGCGCCTACCAAAAGGCGCCGTTGTCACTCTATTACTCTCTCGAAATGTTCACCCTTTGAGAGCATCGCGATACCACTAATACACTAAGCTACGTTTAGCTACTTAGGTTAGATATCTTTTTTAGCCAGTATCAATTGGTTACGCCATAAAAATAGCAACCTAGCTAATTATCAGGGACTATATGGAACTATAGAGAGTTTACTATGAATCATCGTGACATTGTCCAAGGTCGATCATGTACACATCCAACCAATTTTCGCTCGATACGTTCCCAGTGGGATGCATGATTACCGACAGTAAGCGACGCATTCTTTACTGCAACCGCTATCTTGAGGAGTATCACGGCTATTCAACCGATGAGCTGTTGGGCGCCGATTTGTTTACCTTGCTGAGTAAAGCGTCACAGATTATGTATGACACTTATTTAGTGCCTATTTTGGTGCGAGAAAGAAAGTGCCATGAAATCCGGCTGTGTATGGTGAGCCACTGCAACACTGCTTTGCCGATAGTGGTTAGTATTTTGTGCGATGACAGCGCTAACGGAAAATTTTTCTGGAGTATTAGCAGTGCCCGCCGCTCTGATCGATTATTTGAGGAGCTGACGGAAACCAAGCAGCTGCTTGAGCAGAAGGTGTCTTTACTGCGTAGGATCTCTGATACGGATCAGTTAACGGGCCTGCCTAACCGTACTGCTATGGCTAAGCATCTTGATCAGAAAATTATCGAACAAAAAAAAGATGATATGGCATTTGCACTTGCGTTTGTGGACCTTGATGGCTTCAAAGAGGTCAATGACCGCTATGGGCATCATGTGGGTGACAAGGTCATTCAGCTCGTCGCCAAGCGTTTAGCCAGTAATCTAAGAAGTGATGACGTAATTGCCCGCTTTGGCGGTGATGAGTTCGTTATTTTTTTAAATGGTCGCTTTAGTGCGCGCTTAGTAGAGGAGTCGCTTTCGCGGCTTATTAACAAGCTTGCTGAGCCCTTTGAGATAGACTCCGTATTGTTAACGCTTTCAGCCAGTATCGGCGTTACGTTATACCCGCAGTCGAAAGAGGTTGAGCCGGATCACTTGATTCGACAAGCTGACCAAGCGATGTATCAAGCTAAACTGTCAGGCAAGAATCAAATCTGCTTATTTAATGTGGACAATGAACACGTTCAACAAAGTAAACAGTCAGAACTATCTGCTATTAAAGCGGCCATGGAGGCTAACGAGTTCGAGCTTTACTACCAACCTAAGATCAACATGCTGACCGGGAGAGTGCTGGGGGTTGAAGCACTCATACGCTGGAACCACCCCAGTGAAGGGTTAAAGGCACCGGTAACTTTTTTGCCCGTGCTCACTAATACCTCTACGGGCGTAGCGTTAGGGCGGTGGGTTATTACCAGTGCACTTCGCCAGCTGCAAACCTGGCTTCAACAGGGCCTAGATGTACACGTCAGCGTTAATATCGACGGGTATCACTTGCAGCACTCCCACTTTCTTCATGATTTAAGCAACATACTTGCGGACTTTCCAAGCTTACCTAAGCAGCGGCTTGAGCTTGAAGTGCTTGAAACAAGCACTATCGAAGATGTGGGGCATGTCTACTCCGTGCTGAATGCTTGCAGAGTGATGGGAATCCGAATCTCGCTAGATGATTTTGGCACAGGCTATTCTTCTTTAAGCCATCTCAGAGATCTCTCGGTCGATACGCTCAAAATTGACCGTAGCTTTGTGCAGAACATGCTGACCAGTACCGGTGACCGAGCCATCCTAAAAGGGGTGATTGGTTTTGCGCGAGCATTCGAGTGTGATGTAGTTGCTGAAGGTGTTGAGGCGCTAGCGCATAGCCAACAGCTTATTGAGTTTGGTTGTGAGTGTGGGCAGGGGTATTTTATTGCTCATCCTATGCCTGCTCAAGACTTCCCAGACTGGATGGATGAGTGGCATCAGCAAGGATTTAAAAAGAAGTTTAACCGTAATGTTATTTGACGTAAGGGAGTGGTTTTAGCGTGCTATCGAAAGAGCAGGTGATGCTGCGCAATAATGTAACGGTTATGGGGTCTGGCGAGAAAATGCTAATGCTAGCCCACGGTTTTGGCTGTGATCAAAGTATGTGGCAATATATTGCACCCCATTTAAAAGAGCGCTACACGCTAGTGTTATTTGACTATGTAGGGTCAGGTCACTCGCAAGCATCCGCTTTTAGTGAATCACGCTATAGTACGCTGGAAGGCTATGCCCTCGATGTAAACGAGATATGTGAAGCGCTAGACCTTAACGACGTGCATTTCGTAGGACACTCGGTTAGTTCCAGTATTGGCTTGCTTGCCGCTATTGCTAGCCCAGAGCGTTTCGCCAGTCACGTCATGATTTGCCCATCGCCCTGTTTTTTAAATATGCCGCCGGGCTATTACGGTGGTTTTGAAAAACACGACCTTGAAGAGCTGATTGATCTTATGGGGCGCAATTATATGGGGTGGGCTAATTACCTAGCACCCCTTGTAGTGGGAGGTGAAAACGCACCGGTATTTATTGATGAGCTTTCAAGCAGTTTTTGTTCTACCGATCCGGTGTTGGCGAAGACATTCGCGAAGGCTACGTTCTTTTCAGACTATCGCCATTTACTGCCACAAGCACAGCACGCTGCGCTTGTGCTTCAAAGCCAAGATGATGCGCTTGCCAACCCGGAAGTCGGTCGTTACATCCATGCGCAGATGCCTCAGAGCACGCTGCGCATAATGGAAAGCGAAGGGCACTGTATCCACATGACACACCCAGCGCTTGTTTTGCGAGAAATTCAGGCCTGGCTCGATGACTAATCGCTGTCATTTTGCAGGCACAATGGGCTGCTTTTAAACAAGCTCGCGCTTTTCCTTACGTGCTTGGCGGCGGTCTTGAAGTACGGCCCGGCAGATAACGAACAAAACTCCCAGTGTTAACGCTGGCCAAATGAGCACATAAAACGCAAAGGCAGTTGTCATAGCGGTAAATTCCTTAGTGGCGAGTGCGGCGCCATTGGGTGGTGCCGCAGCGTATTTGAGGGAGAGACGGTATTAACGTGGCTCTGCCGCTGGCTCGTAGTTACCGACACGCTCGTTGATAAGCTTGAAGTTAAAGCGCTTTTGACGGCTGGTCAGACTCATGACCACACACACCAAGGTGCTGGTGCCGTAGGCGGTAAGTGAGGCTAGGAGCACGGTGTAGTCACGTAGGAAGCCGGTAGCGAAGATCAGCATGGCGAGCATTGCCAGGACCGCCGCGATGAAGCCTGCGGTGCGACCAAGAAAACCAAACACCATAAGGCCGATAATCACCCCACCACCAATACTGGCAAGCAGTTCGAAGAACAGGCCGCCAAAGCCTCCTAATGGCACTAATTCAAACCGCGCGATGCAGAACAGCACCATGGCAGTTAATACCGAGGTAGTGAAGGCGGCATTGGTCACTCGATCCCAAAAGCAGCTGGCGATGACGGGGAAAACAATCGCTCCCCACAGCGCACCGACGAACACTAACATCACCAAAATATCCAGTGAGAAACTGGCAAACACAATGCCAACCACCGTGGCGGTAATCATAGTGAGCCTTCCTATCAGTAACATGCGCTTGGGGTTTGCCTTGCCCTTAGCAATGTTTTTGCCATACACATCCGCCATCATAATCGCCGATAACGCCGAAAGGTCTGAGTCCGCCGTCGACGACAGCGACCCGATGACGAGAATGAAAAACAAGGCAATAAACAGCGGCGGCAAATACTCAGAAACCATCTGGGGAATCAGGTTGTTCATATCCCCATCAAGTGGCTGGAGGCCAAGCGTTAGGGCCATTAAGCCGATCATGCCCAGGCCGATAACGATAGCGCCGTAACCCACGGTGGCCGTCAGGAAGGTGGACTTGATGTGCTTCTCGTTGACCGCGAATAAGCGCTGAGAAATCGTCTGATTACCAATCGCGTAGGCCAGTACGGCGACGAAGAAGGGCGCCCCCTGATTGAGAATGGCGTCCGTAGAGAAGAAGTTATTTTGTTGAGGCGTTAGGTTCTCCAAACCGGCAACCAGCTCAGAAGGGCCGCCCATAGCGAAGAACACGGCCGGTATGATCACAATGGCGATCACCATGAGGGCTACCAGTTGCGCAAAGTCAGTGAGTACTGAAGCACGGAAACCCGATTGCAGCGTGTAAAGCAGTACGCCAATGCCGGCGATTATCACGCCTGCCTGGAAGGAAAGCGGGGAAAGCACGGATACCAGTGCCCCCGCTGCGGTGAAATTCACCATCAGGCTAATCACGCTGCCTAGCACGTTCGAGAGTGCCAAAATTAGCTGGCTAGAGGCGCCGTGGCGCGCGTGGATCAGCTCCCCTAGGGTATGGGCGTTGGGCGCCAGTTTTCGAAAGCGGCGCCCAAAGGGGTAGATAAACAGAATCATCAGCGCGCCCCACAATCCATAATGGATGGGCCCTGAAACACCATAGATATAGCCAGAAGTGGCGGCGGCGTAGAAGGAGGCCGCCCATATCCAGGTGGCGGTCATGCTGGCGGCCCCCATACCAAACCCAACGCGGTGATTGGAGACCATAAACGCATCAGCATCTTCGTTTTTTTTGCGGATGCCTTGGGTTATCAGATAGGTGCCGCCGTAGAAGGCAAGCATTAATAAAATAACGGTGAGGGTCGAGAATTGATATAACGATACGCTATTCAAGGCTAGTCTCTTGGTTAGTGAAATGAACACGTCGACGGCACGTTAAACAGAGCAACGTACCCGGCGCCTTTTTTAAAAAGGGGGCGTGCGCGAACACTAAAGCCGTGCGTTTAGAAAAAGCAGCAAGCACACCGTGCGATACCCCATGGGCTATCGCGGTGGGCGAATGACGGCAATAAGGTGCCTTAGAGCGGCATTACCCCAAAGCAGGCTAGTAGGGGGGGCGGGCGTCGCGGCATGCAGCGGCCCTCATCTGAGTAGTGGCCTGAGTAGAGGCTTGACATGGATTCCCTCTTATATCGATGGCATCTGCACCGGGCAGGGAGTCGAAAATACCAATGATCCAGCGTGTAATAAGGCAAAATGGTACGCCCCATTTTGGGCGTTACAGTAGGTTCACTAGCTGATAATTCCAAACCTAAGGGGCACCTACCTTAAGCTGCAAGGCAAAAAATGTCTACTTTGTCTAATTTTAAAAGTGTTAAGACAAGTGTTGTAAATATTGGCTATGTGTTGTTTGGTGGCTTTTTTAAGCAGTTTTATTGGTTGTGTTATTTATTATAAAGCAATGGTTTTTTAGTCTTGATTGCTGGTTGAAAAATAATTTAATGAATGGTTGTGTTGTTATTATTCTTGCTTTTACTTGCTAGATTTTTTTATAAGTAATAATTATTTTTTAATTCGTTAAAGATAAAAAATAAGTTTTTCATATGGCACGGCTATATGTTGGGGGTGTCATGCTCACAAGTGTTTCGTCTATTTTGTGGCATTAATTGGCTTATGGGTGACGCTTGTTTAAGATCAATAATGACTTCTCATCAACCAGCGAGCCTATCTTATGAAGCCTGAAACCATTGCCCTCCATCATGGCTATGCGCCTGATTCACAAAACGCCGTTGCTGTACCGATTCATCAGACCACCTCTTTCTCTTTTGATAATGCGCAGCACGCAGCGGATCTGTTTGATTTGAAAGTAGAAGGAAATATTTACTCGCGTATTATGAACCCAACCTGCGCTGTGCTGGAGCAGCGGGTAGCCGCGTTGGAAGGCGGCATCGCGGGCCTAGCGGTGGCCTCTGGCATGGCGGCTATTACCTATGCCATTCAAACCATTGCCGAGGCGGGCGATAATATCGTCTCAATCAGCGAGCTGTATGGCGGCACTTATAACCTGTTCGCCCACACGCTCCCGCGCCAAGGTATCCAAGTACGCTTTGCCGATAAAGATGATATTGATGGCATTGAAGCCCTGATTGATGAGCGCACCAAAGCGGTGTTCTGCGAGAGTATTGGTAACCCATCCGGTGGGGTGGTGGATCTTAAAAAGCTTGCTGACGCAGCCCATCGCCATGGGGTGCCGGTCATTGTTGATAACACCACCGCAACGCCGTTTTTGTTTCGACCCATTGAACACGGGGCGGATATCGTCGTCCATTCGGCGACTAAATATATCGGTGGCCACGGCACTACGGTGGGCGGTGTAATCGTTGATTCAGGAAAATTCCCCTGGGCGGAAAACGCTAGCCGTTTCCCGCTACTCAACGAGCCAGATATCTCCTATCACGGTGTTAGCTATACCCGCGATGTGGGGGAGGCGGCCTTTATTGCCCGTGCCCGCGTGGTGCCACTGCGCAACATGGGGGCAGCGCTCTCTGCCCAAGCCGCCTGGAATCTGTTGCAGGGGTTAGAAACACTGTCGCTGCGCATCGAACGCATTTGTGCCAACGCCTTAGCGGTCGCCAAGCATTTGGAGAATCACCCGCAGGTAGAGTGGGTGCACTATGCAGGGCTTGAAAGCCATCCCGATCACGCACTGGCCCAGCACTATATGCAGGGCCAGGCATCAGGCATCTTAAGCTTTGGCATTGCGGGCGGCCAAGCGGCGGGTGAGCGCTTCTACGATGCGCTATCACTGATTTTGCGATTGGTTAATATCGGCGATGCCAAGAGCTGCTCTTCTATTCCCGCATCCACCACGCACCGCCAGTTAAACGAGCAGGAGTTAAAGGCCGCTGGTGTTACACCGGATATGGTGCGGCTGTCGATTGGCATTGAGCATATTGATGACCTATTGACAGATATCGACCAAGCACTAGCCGCCTCCCAAGGCTAGAGAGGCCTAAGCCGTTGAGGGGCCACCGCGTATTGGCTCGGTCAGCCAATACGCGGTGGCCGAGGGGAAAGCTAACGGCTATAAGCGCTTTTCGACGCGGCCAGCGTGTATAAAAACTCAAGCCCCAGTGTGGCCGCGGCAAGCGATGTGATGTCACCGTGGTCGTAAGCAGGGTTTACTTCCACTACGTCCATTCCTACCAAGTCCATCCCTACCATGCCGCGTATCACTTTCAGCATTAAATCAGTGGTCATACCACCGCAGACGGGTGTGCCAGTGCCGGGGGCATAGGCGGGGTCTAAGCCGTCGATGTCCAAGCTCACATAGGCCGGATGATGACCCACGCGGGCTCGGATGCGCTCCAACACCGCAGCGGCGCCGTGGTCGTTCACCCAGTCGGCATCCAGCACTTCGTAAGGGTGATTGTGACGGTCGTAGCTGGTGCGAATACCAATTTGTAGTGAGTGTTCAGGCACTACCAGCCCCTCTTTTAAGGCGTGGTGGAAAATGGTGCCGTGGTCAAAGCGTGTGCCTTGCTCATAGGTGTCGGTATGGGCATCAAAATGGATCAGTGCCAGCGGGCCATGTTCCCGAGCATGGGCACGCAGCAGCGGGAGGCTGATGTAGTGGTCGCCGCCCAGGGTGAGCATTTTTTTATCCGCTTTTAGCCAACGCATCGCATGGGTTTCAAGGTTATCTACCAAGCTTTCCGGCTCGCCGTAGGCATAGTCCAGATTGCCCGCATCGCACACCCGCAGACGCTCTTCCAGGGCAAAATCCCAAGGCCAGCGTTTGCCTTCCCAAATTAAATTGGCGGTACTTTGACGAATGGCGTTGGGCCCCATGCGGGTGCCTGACCGGCCAGAACACGCCAAGTCAAAGGGTACACCGCTTACCACTACCTCAGCATCGGTCGCTTTGGGATCAATAGCTTTGGGTACGCCCATAAAGGTTGAGATTACATCGCCATATAAGCTGGGCATGGTGGGTGCAGAGAGAGTGTGCGAAAGGGTCACTGCAGGGCGTCTCCTGACGTACTTAAAAAGGAGGTGACATCGCCTATAGAGGTGGAAGAGGCGAAAGAAGCGTGACGATAAGGCGTTTTTGGTAATGAATGAAATGAATGTTTAGAATGAAACCATTCGTACTGCAAATAGTGAGTCACCATGCGTTCGCTTCGCCACTTTGATTTAAATTTACTCTTGGTATTTGAGGCGTTGATGCGCGAGCGCCATGTGACGCGGGCGGCAGAAAAGCTGCATCTAAGTCAGCCAGCGCTTAGTCACGCCTTAAAGCGGCTGCGGGAAGCGCTAGACGACCCGCTGTTAGTGCGAACGGGCAATGGCTTGCAGCCAACCCCAAGGGCGCTGGCGCTGCTGCCGGTGGTGCAGCAAGCATTGGCACTGCTGCAAGCAGGCTTGGCCCCGCCAGAATCGTTCACCCCGGCGACCAGCACGCGTCGCTTTACCCTGGCCACTACCGATTACTTTGAAGAGGTGATGTATCCGGCTTTTCTTAGTCAATTGCTGACTTACGCGCCGGAGATCAGCTTTTCGATAGAGCTAATTACGCCTGACGTGCTTAGCGATGCGTTAGAGCAGCGCCAGGTAGATATGGTGGTGGGGTTAGATAGCCAGAGCGCATTGCCCACAGGTGTCATCCAAACACCGTGGATGGATGAAGCGTTGGTCTGCTTAGCTGCAGCGGATAATGACGGCGTGGGAGAGGCGCTGACCATCGAGCAGTTTGCCCGTCAGCCCCATGTTGAGTTGGCCGATATCAGTGGTTTATTGCCCAGTAGTATCGAAAACTGCTTAGCGCAGCATCAGCTAAGCCGCCGCGTTATTTCTAAAAATCTAAATTACATCGCGGCGGCTAGAGTTGTGTCATTAACCGATGCCATTATGACCCTGCCGAGGCAAATGGCTGAGCGGTTCATCACGATGCTGCCAGTGCGCATCGTTGTGCCACCCCAAGAGCTCCCTGCACTTAACATGACGCTGATCCAGCACGGGCTGTATGCCAATGATCCTGCGATAGCTTGGCTAGCTAATGAGCTTACCGCGTTTGCTAAGCGCTTTGGCCGATAAGGTGTGAGCAATTATATATCGGCCTCTTCTTCAAACAGCTGACGCCATGAGCGGCGGCCTAAGTGGCCATCGCTAAAGCCAATAGCTATTGACCCATCCCCATTAGGCGAAGCGTTGAGGTCATCGGGGTTGCCGATAAACAAGCGCTCTACCTGCCCATCGTTAACGCCCACTAAGCGCTCACCTGTGCCAGCTTGAAGACCCGTGATGGCATCGCCGTCGATAGTGGCATCGCTGTCCGGCTTTCCGTCGCCACTGAGATCAAAGGTAGTGGAGCCGCCACTGCCGCCGGTATCGGCTAATAGCGACATGAAGAAACCGCTACGCCCGCCGCCACAGGGGTCGGACTCATCGGGGAGTAGTGTAGAGAAGCGGACACGGCGTGGCAGGCTGCTGGATATCGATGGCGCGGCAATCACGCGTTCGCCCGGGGGCAGCTCTATGCGCCACCCGCGCTGGTTGCTGGAAGGCGCAAGATTGGTGCTCGCTCTCAAGTTGAAGCCATCCCGAGACGCATTGCCGGTAATGCGCTGGGTCAACAGATCTGACGTGCCGTAGGTCGCGGTGCGCCCTACACGATCCTGAATACCCAGGAATTGCTGAGGTACGCTATCACCGATATCACTGTTACGGAAATAGCTGCCGGTGCCAAATAGCACCATCAGCGTGTCAGGAGAGCCACTACTCATTGTCACGACCGGGGCGGAAGTGATCGGCTGGTCGGCGCTGCCCGAGTAGAGTTGGTTGACACTGCTTCCCTCGGTCAGTGGGAAGCGCCACATATTGCCCGCAAGATCCCCAGCGTAGGCAAAGCGTGCGCCTGCAAAGCTTGGCCAAGCGGTAACGGTAGGCGTGGCCAGGCCGTTAGGGGCTTCGGCACTACCTGAGTTTGTTTTTAAATGGGCAATCAGTTTGCCATCTTTGAGGTTAACCACGAATAGTGACGCTTGGTAGCTAGCGCTATTGTAGCCATTGCCAAAAATAGCGACCCACGAGCCGTCAGTGAGCTGGGTAATCGTGGGTTCGCTTACTCCGGTGCCGAGTTCGGGGTGGCGGAACTCCCATAGTACCTTGCTCGGCCCCATGTTGGTTGGGTCGCTGACGTCCAGAGCAAATACTGTTCGCCCGCCTGCGCCCATGGTGCCGACGGCGACCGCACCAGGCCCCTCTGGAATGTTTACCTCACGTACGGCGGGGGTGCCGTCCATAAAGTAACGGTGGCTATAACCTTCTTGGGTTAATGGGCGCAGGGCGGGTTCTTCACCTTGGGTTAGCTCGGCAGGCAGGTAAGCAAATAGCTCTCGGCCGGTAGCGGCGTTGAAACCATGGAGCATGCCGTCATTCGCGGCTACCAATAACAGCGGCGCGCGGCCCTGCTTACCTTGCAGGACGACGGGATTGGCATTAATAATATCGCCCAGCAGCGATTGGCGTGACCTTAGGCCCGAAACACTTTCACCCTGAAACCACCGCACTTCATCAACGGTTAAGCCGGTGCTTGCAGAATTAAGTAATACGCCAGTGCGCGTGCCATCTTCGAGCCGCTGAGAAGTCAGCAAGTGACGACTGCCTGCCTGTTGAGCAAGCTCTGCTTCAGCATTCCAGCGACTACTTCTGCTGCCGTCTGCCTGAATGGCAAAGGCGGCCAGGCGGCCCGACCAATCTTCACTTCTAAACCCAGCCGTATAGAGCAGATTGCCGTCTTCCACGCCAAACTCATCGCTATTCACTGCGGCTGAAGTGTTCGATTGAGAAGCGGCAATAATATTACCGAATACTTGCTGCATGACTCGGTTAAGGGAGGCTTCGTCATTGGCAAAGTAGGCACGCCCCGTGCCGCCTGCACGGGCTAAATCCCCTAGCGGGTCTTCAGATACATTGGGCAGGTTGGCAATATCTGGTGGCAGGTTAAAGCCCACCACATACGTTTTAACTGGGTTGGGAAGCTGAGCATTTGTATCATCATATAGCCGCTTAATAGCGGCTTCAGCGCTGTTGAGTGCCCCGCTAACGTTGCTGCCTAGCGAATTACCCGAGCGGTCCACGGAAGGTAGGCCATCCGTTAACCAGATATTGGCATTCACTAAGCACTGCTGGGCATCAGGGTTGTTGATATTGGGGATGCTAATGCCGGAACGCTGGCCTTGAGCGCTGTGAAAAGCGCTGCTTGGGCCAGTATTATTCAGGAAGTAGTCCCGTGCGGTATACATGGTGCCTTCAATGGGTGTTAGCCCAGCTGCAACAAGTGGCCAGCTTGGGTCGGTCATGGGGTTGCCGTTGCCGTTCCACTCGTGTCGCTGGGTGCCTAACTTGGTCTCGATAGCTGCCCAGTGTGCATTGTTAACAGTACCATCCGCATTGAGGCCGCCTATTGGCACATGTAAATAACCAAGCCCTGGTGAAGTGGTGGTACGCCATTCCCACTGGTTGAGCTGTATCGAAGCGGTATGGGCACCCCAGTTTGGAATGCCGCGTTGGCGTAGGCTGTCAACTAATGGAAGCGTAAAGTTAGAGTTCACTGGGTTGCTGTAGGAGACGCCATCGCCAATAGAGGGAGAATTTGAAAAGCCTGTGGTTAATCCACGAAAGCGCTCGGAAAGCTGTTCAGAGGTGGCGGTTGGGTTAGATATACGACGCCAATACTCTGTAACGTCGTTGCGCGGTAAACCCGTCGAGAAATTTTCCTCGAACATATAGCCGGGCACGCCAACGTTGAAGAACGCATAGATAACTGTACCCGGAAGCCTTGCGCGATAGCGTTTGGTGCTGGCGTTCCAGGCTCCATCAAAGTCCGAATCGTACCAACTGGGATTGGCGTTGCTAGAGTAGCGCGCTGCCAAGGCTCGTTCGGTTAGTCGCCACACAACGGTATTGCCACTAAAAGCATCATTACGTGTTAGCGACGCTGGGTTCTGCTGGTAGGCCATGAGGCCCATATTGATATCGCTCTGGTAACGTTCTACCAAGTCGCGGCCAACCCGTTTCATAATGCTGGATTTACTCAGCGGTGAGCGGGCACCTGCGGGGCAAAGTGTGGCATTAAATGTATTGGGCTGGCAGGCCGCTAGGGTGTCACGATCCCCTGTTTCTGTACCAACTGCTACACGGCCATCAAGCCCTTCTTGGCCGCTTTCGGAGTTATCGAGTATCAGCAGTACGTTAGGGGGCACGCGACTAACGACGTTTAAAGGCGCTGTCGAAATACCTGTTTGGTCATCTGGTATTTCATAATCCTCATCAATAGGATCGTCACCACCGCCAATGGGGGGCTCGGGGTCTGGCGTAGGCTCCGGCTCTGGTTCCTGAGGAGGGGGCTCTGGTTCTGGTTGTGAGGGTGGATCAGGGGGCGTTGGGGGAGGGCGGTTACCCATCCCGAAGGCAGTGTTATCAAAATAGCTAAGTAGTAGCGTTAGTGTTAAGAAGACAGCAGAGATCCGATAATACTTCATGGCGTTATCACCTCAGCCTGCTGTTGGCGAACGTAGAGGGTTTCGAGGGTAACGCTTGTATCTTCGCTGCTGCCAAAGCCTTGAGCTTCAATACGGTATAACTCCTCCCGCACTTCTCCGCGCTCGTTATTGGAGTATGAGCCGGTAAAGCCGAGCGCTTGTACCTGGTAACGCGGGTTACGCGACAACTGCTCAACATTCATTGTATAGGTTACCCAACCAGTCGCTGGCGTTGTGCCATTTTGAAGTTGATTTTCCGCATCGCGCAGGGCCGCTTCTGCAGCTTGAAAAGCCACGGTATGATCTCGTTGACTAGAGGCCATGCGATCCTGAGTAAGAGCGCCCTGCATAGAGGAGACGCTAAGAATGGTCACAATGGCGAGGAAAATCAGGCTGAGCACTAGTGCCATGCCTCGCTGTGAGGCTACCCCTTCATGCATCCTTAACGGTTCCTCAGTGTCACGGTAGTGGTAAATGCTTGATACAGGCGACCATCCTCAGCCCTAAAGGCGTCATCGCCGCGAAAGTTACCCACGTTAAGGATGGTATCGGCACGGCGAAGGCTATCTTGATCACTTTGTACGATGAGGCTGATTCTGATGGCGCGAACGTTTGCCCACTGAGCTTGGTCGAGATCGTCAGGAGGTAGGTACTGCTCATCAACTAAAAAACGGGTTCGCATCGCGACAACATTGCTGGCTAGCACCTCGTTTCGAGTAGTTGTTTGACTTATATCTAGTCGCATTAATGCAGGGGTATTAGCGTTATTAACATCCTGGCCGATATAGTAAATAGCGCTGCTGAGCGCGCTGAGCGAAACATTTTGCTCAGCGCTATAGGCTAACCCTCCCGTGTTACCCCACGGACTATTATTTGCCGCTACGTTACCCAGCCACCCTCCACTGGAGGATTTTTGCAATAGGCTGAGGTTAGCGGCGGTATTGTAGAAAATATCGCAGCTCTGCATACCTTGTAGCAGCACCAACTGGCCGCTAAATAGACTATGAAGAGAGCGGTTCAATGTGATCTGCTGGTCACTATCAACACTGCTAATTTCCAGCGACTCATCGGCAAAGCCTGTGCGTGTTATCAGTGCGCCCCGAAATGCCAGGCCATGCTGGCCCGCTAATGGGTTAGTGAGATCAGCAGCGAACGCAGTGGTACTTGCATCGCTCCATGCTTCCAAGGAGTGCGGTGGATTGCTGGCGTTGGCAACATTACGCAGATGAACTGTCGTCTGGTTAGGCGCGCAGCCACCGCTATAGTCAGCTTGACGCAGCTCATGCGATAGCGTATCCATCGCAAACCGACCGGTGTCTTGCATATCCGCAAGCGCTGATTGAAAGCGAAAGCTTTGCTGGGAGGAAATGAAGAGCTGAGCGGCGCCGACCATAACCAATAGACCTATCACCATGGCCACCAGTAGCTCCACCAGCGTGAAGCCCGCCTGTGGTGAAAAAAGCGGCCGCTTGTAGGCATGCCATGCGCTTATGTTATGAAGGTTAGGCATGCCAGCAGGGTGATGCATATTATAGCTCCGAGACGAGTTCGATTTGACGTACATCATCAGGTGCCGATGTGTCAGCCCAGCGAACGGTAACACGCATACGATTACTGCTGATGGAGATGCCTCCCTCGCCGCTTGGCAGCGTAGTGGCTAGGTCTTCCACCCACTCGCTACGATCAGCAGCAGATAAGCTACTCCCACTGACTTCGCTTCCTACCCCAAGTGAATAGGTTGACGCGTTGTCACTATTGGCGCGTATTCGATCCAGCATGTCTTGAGCCATATTGGTGGCCTGGGTCTCAAAGTACGCTGCACGGTTATGAATAAGCGACTGGGTTTGCAAACCTGCAACGCCCAGTAAGCCAATTGATAACACGAGAATGGCAATCAGCGACTCTAATAACGAAATACCTAGCTGATTTTTATGCATTCTATAGCTCAACGTTGTGTTGTGGGCACGCTTGTCGGTTAGCAATTACGCGCGCCATGCCGCTTGGTTCAACCCGAACGCAGCGGCCCCGCTCATCCAGCGTAATAGAAACGTGTGGCGCAATAAATGTAGGGGTTACCAGTCGCCCTTGGCTATTGAAGGTAAATTGATCGGGTGCGCCGGTGATGGTGATGCTGGCGCGCGATTGCGGCCAAGTGCGTAAGGTAGTTCTCCTGCCACCCTCTTCCCAGCCAGCGCTCCAGCCAGCGCTCCAGCCGTTAGGGGCTGGCAGAAGGCTGATGGACCGGTTGCGTTTAAGTGCTTCGCTGCGAGCAAAACTTAGTCCGGTTTTGAACTCATTAGCAGCGGTAATGACGCGGTTTTCTTGAATAATCCGTGAGAAGTTCGGAACCGCTATGGTGGCTAATACGGCAAACAGTGCAAGCGTCACCAGCAGCTCTAACAGCGTGAAGCCTAGGGAGGTGCGTTTTGCCGTGAACATGAAGTGCTACTCTTGTCATTTGTAGACGGCAGAGTTGCCGAGGAGCGATAAAGTTACTAATGTGGAATCAATTAAAATGATTATATAGTTATCTTTTTTAGGAATTGTACCTTCAACAGCGTAGCTAATAATAGTGAAATATTAAACAAGTGTTTGATGCTGAATTTTGTTAGTCGGCGAGATGAAAATTTGGTTACTTCTAGTCACAGAAGCTGTTTAATAAATAGATAAAAGCTATGAATTCGTTATGAAAATGCAAATTGTAGCTATCGGTAATGTGCTTTAAAACAGTGTTATGTATGTGATGCGTCTTCTTGCTTGCAGATGGTGTAAGTAGAGATTTCCAGAGACGCTCACCATTTGTTTCCTTGGTTTGGCCAAGGCACGTAGCAGTAAGGGGAGATAACGATGAGTGGTAAATGTCCTGTAATGCATGGTGGTAATACGTCCACAGGTACTTCCAACAAAGATTGGTGGCCTGAGGGGCTGAACCTGGATATTTTGCACCAGCATGACCGCAAAACGGATCCAATGGACCCTGACTTTGACTATCGGGAAGCCGTCAGAACACTGGATTTTGACGCTCTCAAGCAAGATGTACACGCACTGATGACCGATAGCCAAGCGTGGTGGCCTGCGGATTGGGGCCATTACGGCGGTTTGATGATTCGCCTTGCATGGCACGCAGCAGGTACTTACCGCATTGCCGATGGTCGTGGGGGCGGTGGTACGGGCAGCCAGCGCTTTGCGCCGCTTAACTCATGGCCTGATAACACCAGCCTGGACAAAGCGCGTCGTCTGCTGTGGCCGATTAAGAAGAAGTACGGCAACAAAATTAGCTGGGCGGATTTGTTTATTCTGTCCGGCACCGTAGCGTATGAATCGATGGGCTTGCCTGCCTACGGTTTCTCTTTTGGTCGCGCAGATATTTGGCACCCGGAAAAAGATATTTACTGGGGTGCAGAGAAAGAGTGGCTTGCGCCCTCTGACGAGCGCTACGCTGATGTTAATCAGCCCGACACTATGGAAAACCCCCTGGCGGCGGTTCAGATGGGCCTTATCTACGTTAACCCCGAAGGTGTTAACGGCCAGCCCGATCCGCTGAAAACCGCGGAACATGTGCGCCTAACCTTCGCCCGTATGGCTATGAACGACGAAGAAACGGCTGCCCTAACGGCCGGTGGTCATACCGTGGGTAAATGCCATGGTAACGGTGATGCATCAGCGTTGAGCGCTGAGCCCGAAGCCTCTGATGTAGAAACTCAAGGCTTTGGTTGGAACAATCCGCACATGGATGGTCAAGCGAACAAAGCGGTGACCTCCGGTATTGAAGGTGCTTGGACCACCAACCCTACCCAATTTGATATGGGCTACTTTGACTTGCTGTTCGGCTACGAGTGGGAGTTAAGGAAGAGCCCTGCCGGTGCGCACCAGTGGGAACCGATTGATATCAAAGAAGAAGATAAGCCGGTCGATGCTACTGATCCTTCGGTTCGTCACAATCCGATTATGACGGATGCGGACATGGCGATGAAGATGGACCCGACTTATCGCGCTATCTGCGAAAAATTCATGGCAGATCCAGAGTACTTCAAGCTGACCTTTGCCAAGGCATGGTTCAAATTGACTCACCGCGATCTTGGCCCAAAATCCCGTTATATTGGTCCGGAAGTCCCCGCTGAAGATTTGATCTGGCAGGACCCGATCCCGGCAGGCAGCACCGACTATTGCGAAGAAGTGGTTAAGCAGAAAATCGTAGAAAGCGGCCTAAGTATCAGCGAGATGGTCTCAACCGCTTGGGATAGTGCCCGTACCTACCGTGGCTCCGACATGCGTGGTGGTGCTAACGGTGCCCGTATTCGTTTGTCACCGCAGAAAGACTGGCAAGGTAACGAGCCAGAGCGTCTGGCAAAGGTACTGAGCGTGTATGAGCAGATCTCTGCCGACACCGGCGCCAGCGTTGCTGATGTCATCGTATTGGCAGGTAGCCTGGGTGTTGAGAAAGCCGCCAAAGCGGCAGGCTACGACGTCCGCGTACCGTTCCTGAAAGGGCGCGGTGATGCCACTGCCGAGATGACCGATGCTGACTCTTTCGAGCCGCTTGAGCCACTGGCAGATGGCTTCCGTAACTGGCAGAAGAAAGAGTACATCGTGAAGCCGGAAGAGATGTTGCTGGACCGCGCCCAGCTAATGGGGCTGACAGCACCGGAATTGACCGTGCTGCTGGGTGGTATGCGAGTGCTAGACACTAACTATGCCGGTACTAAGCATGGTGTCTTCACTGACCGTGCAGGCCAGTTGACCAACGACTTCTTCGTCAACTTGACCGATATGGGCAATACGTGGCACCCGGTAAGCAATAGCGCTTATGAAATCCGCGATCGCGCTACTGGTGCTGTTAAGTGGACCGCGTCTCGCGTTGATCTTGTGTTTGGCTCCAACTCACTGCTGCGTTCCTACGCAGAAGTGTACGCCCAGGATGATAATGGCGAGAAGTTCGTAAAAGACTTTGTGGCCGCCTGGACGAAAGTGATGAACGCGGATCGCTTCGATATCGCCTAATCATCACACGCTTTATGTGTCTTAAATAGAGTGATCAGCCCGCATCGAAAGATGCGGGCTTTTTCGTGCGAACAACATACCAAAAGATGTGGTCATGCCCACACGCTCAGCTGTTGCCGATAAGCCTCCTGCGCTTGGCTGGCGCTCATCGGCGTTAACCACACCTCGGTACCGGGCAGGCACTGGGCCAGTGTGGTGCAGGCGATGGGTGTTAGCGCGCCTAAGCGCGGGTAGCCGCCGATGGTCTGACGGTCATTCATCAGCACAATAGGTTGCCCATCGGGGGGTATTTGTACCGCGCCAAGGGGAATGCCTTCAGAGATGATACCGCCCTGTGTACTCAATAGCGGTTGACCGGTTAGGCGGATGCCCATGCGGTCAGCGCGGTTATCCACTTTCCATGGCTGATTAAACGCTCGAAAAAGCCCCCGGCCACTGAAAGAGGCGATTTGTGAGCCGAGTACGATGGGTAAGCGGCAGCCTGAGTCGGGCATCGACAGGTCATGATGTTCAGGGATACGGCGTACCGCCGGTGCAGTGCCTTTCCAGGTTAAGCAGTCGCCTACTTGCAGTGGTTTACCATCTTCGTGCAGGCCGCCAACCTGCTCCCGTGCGGTGCAGGCACGGCTGCCGAGCACTTCAGATGCATGTAAGCCGCCGGGAAAGGCTAAATAGGCGCGTAAGCCTTTGCGTGGCTGGCGAAACACTAAAGACTGCCCTGGCTGGAGCTTAAAGCTTAGGTTAGGCGCCAGCGGCTTGCCGTCGAGGGTAGCGGCCAAATCAGCACCGGTCAGCGCCAAGCGAACCTCGCTGTTGGTTTCTAGCGTTAGGTTACCGCCCATGACGATTTCCAGCGCGGCGCTATCTGGTGCATTGCCAAGCAGCCAGTTGGCCCAGCGAAACGCTATCCAATCGGCGGCACCACCTTGAGTAAATCCCAGGTGGCCCACGCCAAAGCGCCCAAGGTCTTGAACGAGTGCGAGCGGTCCTGCTTGTTTGACGGTTAGCATTGCTTGGCTCATGGACGCTCCTCCATCGGCGAGGTATCACCACCCGATGCTTCGAACTCAGCCTTGGTAATCGCTTTAAAGCGCACTTTATCGCCTGGCCGCAATAAAGGTTCGCCTCGTTTGGCGTAGTCAAACAGCGGCACGGGGGTACGCCCTAAAATATTCCACCCTCCTGGGGATGGCAGTGGGTAAATAGCCGTTTGGCGCTCGGCAATCCCAACACTACCTGCCGTCACCCGGCGGCGTGGTGTTTTCAGCCTGGGTGTGGCTAAGCGTTCATCCACTAAGCCCATAAAGCCGTAGCCGGGCGCGAAGCCAAGCGCGAAGACACAGTAATCGTGGCTACAGTGACGCTCAATGAGGGCAGCAACACTCAGCCCTGCACGTTCAGCGACCAGCGGTAGCTCTGGGCCAACGCTTTCGTCATACCAAACGGGGATTTCGTGTAGCTGGCCGTGTTGGTTCTCAGCAGGCGTTAAATGGCGTAAGGCGTCGCGGATCAGCGTGGTGGCCTGGGCAAAAGGGAGCTGTTGACAGTCGTAGTGCACCAGCAACGTGGTGTAGGAGGGAATCAGGTCTATAAGGGCATTGCCAAAGGCCTCGCGTAAAGCGTGATCGGCGGCAATAATCCATGCCATATTGGTTTCGTCGATCTCATCGAAGAGGCGCACGGTAAGTGCGTCCATTGCCGCTGTTTCTAAACGCAGTTTCACGCGGACTCCAGCGCTGTAAAGGCCTCTCGGATAGCGCGAACGGCGGCAACGGATTCCGGGTTATCGCCGTGAACACATAACGTGTCGCAGGGAAGATTGAGCGCTGTGCCATCGCGGGCCGTCAACGCTTCCCCTTTCGCGAGCGCCACGGCCTGAGCGACGATGGTCGCTTGATCGTGGTGAACGGCGCCTGGCAGACGACGTGAGGCAAGGTGACCGTTGGCTTCATAGGCGCGATCGGCAAAGGTTTCAAACCAAAGGGTTATACCCATCTTGGCGGCTAGTTCACGGTGAGGTTCAGGATCAGCCGTGGCCATGACCATCAGTGGAAGGCGGGCATCGTAAGCCCGAACAGCGCGCATGACGCCTTCCAAAAGTTCAAGGTTTGCCGCCATGTCGTTATACATTGCCCCGTGGGGTTTTATATAGCGAAGCGAAGCGCCTTCTGCTTGGCAAATACCTGCCAGCGCGCCCACTTGGTAAAGCACCATATCTTCCACTTCAGCGGGTGAGCAGGCCATTGAGCGGCGGCCAAAGCCCATCAAGTCAGGATAACCAGGGTGCGCGCCGATGCGCACGTTATGTTTGGCAGCGAGAGCAACGGTACGACGCATAACGTGGGGATCAGAGGCGTGGTAGCCGCAGGCAATGTTGGCACAGTCAACGTGGGGCATTACCTCAGCATCCAGACCAATCGACCAATTGCCGAAGCTTTCGCCCATATCGCAGTTAAGCAGCGGGATTGCCATAACGTCTCCTGGGTGGGGGTTATTAGCTCTTAAGAGCTTTTATTAATTAAAAGTAGTTAAAAAACAGCGTAAGAAAACAGCGTTATTAGTTGTTGTTTGTAAATGGCTAATATAGTAATCGCAGTTAGTTAATTATCAGTGTAAAGCCAATATATGGAGCTAGCTCGCTAAGCGCCAATCGTTTTTAGCGATATTAAGTATCGGCACTTTCTATCATGCTGTTATTTAGTGGAAAAATAGTTGACGCTGAGGTTCTATACGATTATCAACTAAATAAAGCGTTTCAATAAAAAGACAAAAAAGAAGCGCATACGCCAGCCAGACACCGCAGAGCCAACGCCTGAACAGGCGAGGTGATGCATCATGGAACGGTAAGGTAAGCCAGTACATCGGCGCCTGTGCAGGATCCTAGAAAATGTATTTAAAAATGCTGGTTAGGCAAGATTATGCTCGATTTTAAAGAACTCGAAGCTTTTGTGTGGGCAGTGCGGTTCGGCTCCTTTCGTAAAGCGGCAGTGCGTTTACATATTACTCAGCCCTCTGTATCTGAGCGTATATCACGCTTGGAAACGACGGTGGGAGAGCTGCTGCTTGAGCGCTCGGCCCGGCCAATTCAGCCTACTATGCGCGGTCGGGAGTTCTTCTTGCACGCAGAGCGCATGTTGGAACAGCGTGATGAAGCGCTGAAGCTATTTGATAGCGAAGAGGCGTTTTCAGCACCGCTAAGGCTCGGCACAATTGAAACTATTGTTCACAGCTGGTTTCCGGTATTTATGCAGCGCCTTACCGAGCGCTACCCCAAGCTGATGATTGAGCTCACCGTTGACTACTCGCCTGCGCTGAATGATCGGCTGATGAGTAACGAGCTGGATATTTTATTGGCGATGAATGGCTACTTATCGCCAGAGCATATTGAGTACGACACGCTAAGCCCTTATGAGATGGGTATGTTTGTAGCCCCTCGTCACGCCGAGATGCTCAGTGAACGTCCTCATGCGTGGTGCCGCACACTACCCTTTATCTCCTTTGGTAAATTAGCCAGACCTTATGAAGAGCTTGTCCGCTATTTAGCCGACCAAGGCCTGAAACAGCCGCGTATTCATAGCGTTAGTACGTTAATGACGATAGTACGGTTAACCATCGAAGGGTTGGGTATAGGTGCACTACCCGTGGCCACGGTGCTGGATGAGTGGCGACGAGGGGAGTTATACCGCATCGCGCTGCCCAAGCCTTTGCCGCCAATGAACTATGATGTGATATGGCGCAGCGCCAGCCATCCGCGCTTTTGCCGCAGCGTAGGACGCCTAGCCCAGGAGTGTGCCACCCAGTATGCAAGCGCTAGGCACGCGGAAATGACAACGTCGCATTTTACTGGGCTCTGGGTGCCGCCCAATGCCTCCGTTTTTACCCCCGAAGCAACACCTCCACTAATATGAATAAGAGGATTTTTCCCATGCGTACACGCATTTTTACTCCGCTGCTTCTCGCCACTGCCTGTAGTCTCGCTGCCACGGCACATGCCGCCCAGTGGACAATGGCGACTCCCTACGGCGATGCCAGCTTCCATACCCAAAACACCAAGCAGTTTGCAGAGGATGTGGCGGAAGCGACCAATGGTGAGCTGACCATTACGGTTCACAGCGGTGGTTCGCTAGTCTCCCATGGTGAAATTAAGCCATCGGTACGCCGTGGCACGATTGATGCGGGAGAGGTGTTCCTTTCGGTGCTCTCTAACGATGATCCGATTTTTGAAGTTGACACATTGCCGGGCGTGGCGGGTAGTTACGAAGATGCCTACGCCTTATGGGAAGCCACTAAGCCAATGATTACCGAGCTATTTGCTTATGAAGGATTGGTTCCTTTATACGCCGTTGCTTGGCCTGCCCAGGGCATTTACACCGCTAAGCCGCTAACAGACCCTGCGCAGTTTGAAGGCTTACGCGTTCGAGCGCCGAACATCAATACCCAGCGCTTCGTGAATAACCTGGGCGGCAGCCCAACTGAAACCGAAGAGTCTGACATCCCCACGGCATTTAGCACTGGCCGCGTAGACGCCATGATTACGTCAAGCGCGACCGGCAACGCCATGGCTGCCTGGGATTATGTATCCGACTACACCGACGCCAACCTGTGGCTGCCCAAGAATATTGTGTTCATGAGTCAGCGTAGCTTTGACCGTTTAGATGAAGCTGCACAAGACGCTCTGCTGGAAGCAGCCGCGCGGGCTGAAGAGCGTGGCTGGCAGATGAGCCGGGACAACAATGACACCAGTATAGCGGCGCTCATTGACAACGGCGTCACGGTCTCTGAACCGAACGAAGCTGTTGCCGATGCGTTACAAGCCGCTGGCGCAGAGCTATTTGCCGACTGGGAAGCGCGTGCTGATGACGAGGCCAAGCAAGCGTTAGAAGCCTACCGCGAGCAGCTTTCGAACTAAGCCGTTAGTGACGTTAAAGAGGCGGCGTTTTGCCGTCTCTTCCATCTACGCGCTCTAAGAGGCTACGAACATGACGTTTAAATTCGACAAACTCTACCGCCTTGGTGCTTGGGGTGCTGCGGCATGTATGGTCGCTATCTGTGCGCTAATTGCACTTCAAGTCACCTTTCGCCTGATTGATGCGCTGCTGATTTCGGTAGGGCTAGGCCGCTTGGGCCTTAGTATCACAGGTGTGTCAGAAATGGCTGCCTACTTACTGGTCGGTGCTACCTTCCTTGGGCTTGCCTACACTTTCGTACATCACGCGCACATTCGCGTGACGCTGTTGATTTCGCGGTTGCCATCGGCCATTCGTGTGTGGTTTGAAGTATTTGGCTTGATTGTGGCCCTAGCCATCGGCCTGCTGCTCGGTTACGGCTTGATTGAGCTGGCGCGAGAGAGCCTTCAGTACAACGATGTCTCATCGGGCTTTTTATCGATTCCACTATGGATTCCCCAAACTGTTCTGGCGACCAGCGTAGGGCTGCTGTGCTTGGCGCTTGCTGAAGCCCTGTTTATGGCGCTGCGTATCGCCGCTCGTGACCCCTCTAGTTTTCGTGAGGCTACAGCAATTGATGACAGCGAGACGCACTAAGCCTGAGGCTTCTACCCTGGAGAATCTGCCGTGTTACTACTAAGTTTAGCGACTGTTTTTACCCTGGTACTGCTCCTGGGCAGTGGGGTGTGGATCGCCATCGCACTGATGGGGACTGCCTGGATTGCGCTGGAGTTTTTTAGCCCCTTTTCACCGGGTCCAATTTTAGCCTCCGATTTTTGGGGCGCAAGCTACGGCTGGGATCTAACCGCGCTGCCGATGTTCATCTGGATGGGGGAGATACTGTTTCGCTCTGGGCTTGCTGACAATATGTTCCGGGGGCTCTCCCCTTGGCTGAACCGGTTGCCGGGACGCTTGCTACATACCAATATTATCGGCAGCGGTATGTTTGCAGCCGTGTGTGGTTCGTCAGCGGCAACCTGCGCTACGGTGGGCAAAATGACCTTGCCAGAGCTTGAGCGCAGAGGTTACGACAGCAATATGGCGATTGGTACGTTAGCCAGTGCCTCTACCCTGGGGCTGTTGATCCCTCCCTCTATCGTGCTGATTGTTTACGGCGTGGTCACTGAGCAGTCTATTTCGCGCTTGTTCATGGCAGGTATCGGGCCGGGTCTGATGATCCTTGCCATGTTTATGACGTATCTGGTTCTCTGGGCATTATTGAAGGGTAACCGAAACGGCTTAACCGGCGCTGATGAATCAAGCATGAGCTTTGCTGAAAAGCTGCGCAATACCTGGGCGTTGTTACCTATTTTGCTGCTAATTGGCGGGATCATCGTATCGATTTATGGGGGGCTTGCGTCGCCTACGGAGGCGGCGGCGGTGGGCGTAGTGCTATCCATGGTCATTGCCCGGTTTAACGGCCACTTTAACCGCGAGATCTTTACCAGCTCGCTCTTTGCCGCCGTGCGCACCGCCTGCATGATTGGGTTTATTATTGCCGGGGCCTCGTTTCTCACCTCCGCCATGGGGTTTACCCAGGTGCCCATGCAGCTGGCGCGCACCATCGGTGAGATGGGGCTTTCGCCGACCATGCTGCTAATAGCGTTAACGCTGTTACTGCTAATCATGGGCTGCTTTCTTGACGGTATTTCACTGATCCTGCTGGTTACCGCGATTATTATGCCAGTGGTGAGTGCGGCTGGGTTTGATCTGATCTGGTTCGGTATTTACCTGGTGATCGTTGTGGAAATGTCGCAGATAACGCCCCCCGTAGGGTTTAATCTGTTTGTTATCCAGGGGTTAACGGGTAAAGATATTTTTACGATTACCAAAGCGACGCTGCCTTTCTTCCTGCTCATGGCGCTGGCGATTGCGCTAATGCACGTCTTTCCGGAGATTGCGCTCTATCTCCCCCAGGCAATGAACCGTTAGCCGTTAGGGATACTCACTCCCCACCATAGGTAGCAATGCCGCCTCGGCCAGAGCGTTTGATGAAGTACATGCTCTGGTCGGCGGCATCTATTAGTTCGCGTTCATTACCAAAGTCGCCATCACATAAGCAGGCCACGCCGATGGAGACCGACACATAAATCGGTTGTTGGTCAACGTTGGTCATTGGACGCTCTTGGAGGTGCTGGGTAATGCGTTGTGAAAAAAGCTTGGCCGATTGGGCCGTCTCGTCGGGCAGGATAATTAAAAACTCCTCACCGCCGTAGCGCCCGGCTAAATCACCCGTGCGAATCAGTGATGACAGGGTGTGGCCAAAGTGCTCAAGTACTTGGTCGCCGATGCGGTGGCCATATCGGTCATTGAGCGTTTTAAAGTGATCAAGATCGATAAATACCACTGACATGGTTCGATTGTTTTCTTGGCAAAATACAAAGCGCTCCCGTAATTGCTCCTCTAGCCAAGCGCGATTGGCTAGCTGGGTTAATGGGTCGAGACGGCTCTGTTTTTCAAGCGTTGCGTAGTGTTGGTGCAAGCTTTCTAACCGCTGGGTCTGTTCATCAAGCCGAGCGCTAAGGGTAAGCGTGTGCTGAAAAAGCAGTTGCTGAGCTTCAATGAGCAGTGCATGACTATCCATGTCAATGGGCTGCGCAAGCTGTAGCGTGTCAGCGACTATCGCTAAGTCTTCCTGCAAGCGGTGTAGCAAGTTGTCGAGCGTCAGTAGGGGGGCGCTTTCCATCGCTGAGAGCTGGCGTAGCAGGGTGGCAAATGCACTGACCGGTTCTTCTGACAGCCAGGCATCGGCAATTGGCCCAGACAAACGTACACATAGCGTTGCTAACTGATCCGTTAAAAAGCCATCGTGGCTTTGATAAATCGCATCCACGAGGGAGGTGGGCATGTCCCATTTAGCCGCTAGCCAAGCGCCTACCAAAGTGTGGTCGCAACCAAACTGTTGCCGTTCAGTGCGGGCTATTTGCTGGTGGGAGGACTCACTATGAGCGTAAAGCTTTTCCACTTCCTGAGGATAAGCTGCCTGCAGCGCTAAGATGCCAATATCCTGCAACAATGCCGCTATAAACGTGCTGCCCCTATGTGCAGGGCAAAGCTGGTGGGCTAAGCGACTTGCCACAATGGCCGAAGTGATGGCGCGCTGCCAAATGCGAACTTGGGTTTTGTTCCCTTGGGCGTGGCGCAGCAGGCTAAAGCTCAAAACAGTGGCTAGGGTGGCATCAAGCCCCAGGCGTTGGGTGGCTTCAAGGCTGGTGTCGACAGGTTGGCTGGAGTGAATAAACTGCACGCTATTCGCCACCGCTATGAGCCGTGCGGTTAACGCCGGATCGTACTCAATTGCCTGCGCATAATCATGCAGAGTGGCATCCGGTGTGCGAGCAATCTCTAATATTTTTAACGCCACTGCTGGTAACGTTGGCAGGCTTGAGCACTTTAAAAGTGCCTGACTGACTAAACATGGAAGCTCGTCAGTAAGCGCTATGTAGCGTGTTTTATCCACTGCTGAAAGGCTTGTCATGTTTTCTCCCGTTGCACTCATCAGCGTGGCGGCGAGCACCAAGGCATGTTCTTTGCGTTTAATCATATACCCATGATGAGTCATCGTCCTCATTTGTGAGCATTGCAAAGTCGTAAAGTTGCTGTTTATCCTTAGTAATTCGCTGTGCTCTATCGATACAGCGTACATTGCTTAGCGGCTTCAAAATAATAAGGCGAGTGCGATATGCACAAACGTAATGATGCGGCGGACACCTTCCGCCAGCTAGCGGAAGGGTTATCGCTAAGCGGTACGCCTGATTTTTTTAAGGCGCTGGTGGGGCTGCTGGCCCATCTGTTACGCGTCGATCACGTCCTGATCGCGGCTGTCACTAAAGAGCGTATAGCAGACACCTTGGCTGTTTGGTCGGCGGGGGAGCTGCAAGCCAACTTTACCTACCCGCTGCTGGGTACGCCCTGCGAAACGGTGGTGGGGCGCGAGACCTGCCTATATCCTTGCGACGTCCAGTCGCGCTTTCCTAAAGATGAGCTGCTGGGTCAGCTAGGGGCTGAAAGCTATATGGGAGTGCCGCTATTTGCATCAGACGGCTCTGCCATCGGCTTGCTCGCCATCTTGCATAATCGACCAATGCAAGTTGAAGCTGTTGAAAACGACATTATTCGTATTGCGGCAGCCCAAGCGGGGACAGAGCTGGGGCGTCGCCAAGCCGAAGAGGCATTGCGAAGAAGTGAGTTAACGTCTCGGGAGAGCGAGCGCCGCTTAAATACGCTACTTAATCATCTGCCTGGTATGGCTTACCGCTGTTTAAATGATAGTGATTGGACCATTCAGCTGGTAAGCCAGGGAGCCGAGGCGTTGATTGGCTACCGGCCAGATGAACTAGAAGGCAGCCGTTTAGTGAGTTTCGCCTCCCTTGTTCACCCAGAGGATAAGCCGCGCCTTAAGCAAGAAGTAGAAGCGTCAATTCGTCAGCGGCGCCCTTATCAAATTGTGTATCGCAATCGCCACCGGAACGGCGATTACCGCTGGGTGTGGGAGCAGGGGCAAGCGGTATTTGATGATCTGGGTGAGGTTGCCTGCTTAGAAGGCTTTATTACGGATGTTACCGACCAACAAGAGGCTCAGCGCGTGCAGAGCGCCGTGGTGCAGGTGGCCTCCACGGTGACCTCACGGGCGGGAGATGGGTACTTTCAACAGTTGATTGCCACCCTGGTAGAGTTGTTAGAAGCAGACGCAGGCTTTATAGGGCTACTTAATCATCCTGTCGCCATGGCAAAGAACGCGCCTGCAAAAGCGTTACTTGCTAACGCGACAATGAGCACCGTAAGTCTAGTGGCTTCCCATACAACGCTGGATAATCTGACGTTTATGTTGCCTGGCACACCCGCTGAGCGCGTTGTACTGGAGCAAGAGAGCGTTGTTTATCAAGGTGAGGAGGTCACCTTCCCCGGTGTACCACTTCGCGCCAAAGCCTGGATAGGGCGTCGACTTGATAACGCCCGTGGAGAGGCGATTGGGGTCATGATGGTGTTCTACCGGAAGCCCTTAACGACGAATGCATTTGCGCGGTCGGTGCTGCAGATTCTCTCCACAGGTGCCGCCGCTGAATTAGAGCGTCGTCGCGACCACCGACACATGCATCGCCTTGCTTATACCGATGGCATCACGGGGTTGCCCAACCGCATCCGCTTTATGGAGCTGCTCGCGAGCATGAGCGAAGAGGCGCTGGCGTTAGGGCACTCCCTTTCACTGCTGTTGGTGGATATTCGCCGCTTCAAAGAGATCAACGACCTGCATGGGCATTACGTCGGGGACCAGCTGTTAGCCACGGTGGCTGGGCGTATACAGAACCACGAACTCCCCCAGCGAGCGGTTGCACGGCTATCGGGAGACGAGTTTGCCTTACTGCTACCGCTGGCCGATGAGGCGCGGCTATTGGAAACCGTCAAGGAGTTAGGCGTTGTCATTAAGCAGCCTATTCAGCTAGATCATCGCGTGTTTAATCTCGATGTGAGTATCGGGTTTGCCCGCTACCCGAATAATGTGCCGGACGTGGGAGAATTGTTTAACGCCGCCAGCATCGCCCTGCATCATGCCAAAAGGGGCGAATCCACTCACTGCCCCTATACCCACGCCATGCGCCATGCCTTAGAACGCCGGCAATGGATGACTGAGCGGCTCCATCTCGCCATCCTAGAGGGCCGGTTAGAACTCTATTTTCAGCCTCAGATTGACCTCGCCAGCCACACGTTAACAGGTGCCGAGGCACTCTGCCGTTGGCACGATGCGCAATGGGGGTGGGTAAGCCCAGGAGAGTTTATTCCGTTGGCAGAAGAGCGAGGGTTAATTTGCATGCTGGGCGACTGGGTGCTGGAAGAGGCCGCCCGCCAGCTCTCTCATTGGCAAGCTTGCGATACGCCACTACCGGGCAGGTTGTCGATCAATATGTCGGCTCAGCAGTTTGCTGACCCCCAATTGACGACGCATGTGGGCGAGCTAACCGCCAGCGTAGCGCCAAGTGCCATTGCTCTCGAACTCACTGAAAGCGATTTTATGCGTGACCCCGATCAAGCGGTCATCATTACCCAAGCCATGCGGCAGGCGGGCTACGCGCTGTTTATTGATGATTTTGGCACCGGCTACTCATCGCTTGCCTATTTACGCCGGTTTGCCGCTGATGCGCTAAAAATCGATATCTCCTTCGTTCGTGACATGCTTGATAACCATCACGACCGAGCCATCGTACAAACCATCATTGCTATGGCCGATAACCTGGAAATGAAAACCTTGGCTGAAGGAGTAGAAAGCGCCGCCCAAGCCGAGCTGTTAGCGAAGATGGGCTGCAACCAAGCCCAGGGTTACTGGTTTGGTCACCCGCTTTCTGCCGATGAGTTTGCCGCGAAGTGGTTAGCTTCTTAAGCCGTTTGAACCGCAACAAGGGCAGCAACACTCCATTCCAGTACTGGCGTCATCGTCCTGTCATCATCCTTGGCATACCCTACGCGCCGCCGAACTCGCGAAAAAGGAGTGCCTTATGCGCCTCGCTCTGTTTGACCTTGATGACACCCTCCTGGATGGAGACTGCAGCGACCGCTGGAATTTATGGATGATAGAGCAAGGTTGGATTAGCGATGCAGAGACCTTTATGGCGCGCGCGGAGCAGATGCAGCGGGCCTATCATGCCGGTAAGTTAAAGCTGGAAGAGTACCTGTCCATGACGTTAGCTCCGCTGCGTGGTCGCCGGGTGGCAGATGTTCAAAAAGAGGTCGAGCGCTTTGTTGCTATGCATTTACAGCCGCGTATTTTTGAACAAGCCTGGGCCTGCCTAGAAGCACATCGCCAGGCAGGCGATACCCTGCTGCTGATTTCCGCTTCATCGCGCCACTTAGTAGAGCCTGTTGCGACCACCTTGGGCATTGAACACGTGCTGGCAGTAGAGCTGAGCGTGGAGCGCGGCATCAATGAAGAGGCGCGCTATACCGGCCAAAGCGAAGGCATATTTTCTTATCGCGGTGGCAAAGTGCTGCGTTTGAAGCAGTGGCTGGCTGAACAGCAGGTCACACCCAGTCATACCACGTTCTACTCTGATTCACGCAACGACTTACCGTTACTGCAATATGTCGATTGTCCCGTGGCGGTTAACCCAGACCCAGTACTGGCTGAGGTGGCTAGCGTTGAAGGATGGCGGCGCTTAGACTGGCGAGCGGCCGCGCTCACCTTGACTGACGGCGCATGCTGAATGGCCTGCCAGATTAAGTTTTATGCCCACCAATATGACGGCTCGGATACTAAGCGGTAAAGCAGCGCTTCAGTGCCGCGTCTCGAACGCCACGCGAACGCCGTAAGCCATGCGTTGTTGAGCGGTAACGGGCGGAGTTTCGTTGCCAACCATCTCATCAGTGGCATCTGCCCAGGTGAGTACACCGTGGGTAAAGCCGAGCGGCGCCAGTGCGCGGCTGACCCATTGTGTGCCGCTAAATCGCTTGGTTTCACCCTGCGCATCGACCAGTAAACCAACCGAATCACTGTAATGCAGTCGCACGATATACCAGCCCATATCAAGACCATGCAGCTCTACGTCGGGAAGCGGCGCAGAAGATTGTAGGCTTTTTGAAAGCTGAGAGAGTTCTTCAAGGGTCAGACGTGGGGGCAGCGTTGACGACATGACTTAGCCTCAATAACGGGAAGTGTTGTACGTTTAAGTCTAAGTTTTGGTTTGTTTTTGTACAGCTATTTTTGGAGCCTTTGCCTCGTGCCTTTTCTTCGTTGGCATCAGTAATTCGGTGGATACGAGAGCCTCTCAAGTGCGATGCCGCCTTTGTGCTAATCTTTGAAGAGCGAAACCAACTGTCTAATTAGCGACTGCGTAACGTGAGCTATTTTTAAGTAACGTAAAAGCGAGTACTTTTCGTAAGTGGTATAGCGTTGCAACGCTAAACGCTGTACTTGTCAGTCGGTAGGCAAAGGAGTGCCTCCGTTTATCCATTATTGTTGCGGAACAACGAAGCGCAGCATGAAGGTGATTCATTGGACGAAAACACTATGCTGAAACCATTACACCATTCACCCCCCTCAAATGAGTCAAGCAACCAAGCGATTGCTGTGTTGAGCGGCAAGCCCACTAAACGCGGCATTCGTATATTGGATGTTAGCGCGGAGTACGCCCACTTCTGGGGCGGTGAACGCGACGAATGGCTTGGCGCGTTACCTAAAATTGTCCGCCGTGAAGTGGAGAATCAGCAGTTACTGGACCAGCTTGGCGGTGCCTTAATGAAAGGCGAGCTGCGTACGGGAGACTCTCTTTCAGGCGTCGATCAGAGTGAGGGTAATCTCTCTGCTGGTGTGGCGTCTGCTTTTATCGAATGGCGTATCACAGCGATGGAAATGCCCGGTTATGCTGAAAAAGTCTTGGTTTTGACACAGCGCGATATCTCTAAGCGGGTTGAAAAAGAAACCGAGCTAAAGCGTTTAGCGACCACGGATATGCTCACGGGGCTGATTAATCGAGCGCGCTTTGACTATTTGATTAAGCACGAAATTGGCCGCTTGAACCGCTATATACGTCCTTTTTCACTGATTATGTTGGATGTTGACTATTTTAAGTCGGTTAATGACAGCCTAGGGCACGACGTTGGTGACCAAGTGTTGGCAACGCTTTCCAAGCTGTTAGAAGAGAACCTACGTGAGTCGGACTACTGTGCCCGCTGGGGAGGCGAGGAGTTTATGATTCTCGCCCCTGAAACTGCGCTAGCCCAGGCCGTAAAATTGGCTGATAAAGTTCGTCAGCGTATCCGTTGTAGCCATTTTCCTGGCGCTGGCAGTGTGACGGTCAGTATGGGCGTTGTTGAAGTGACTCCCCATGAGACGCAACAAAGCGTGATGAAACGCGTTGATAACGCTCTGTATCGCGCCAAAGAGAAAGGGCGGGATCGTGTGGAGTTTGAATCTTAGTATTCAGCTAGCAAAGATAAAGGGGCCCGCAGGCCCCTTTTTAAATCGCTTAGCGCAACACGACGGACGCCGCCTGAGACGTATCCACCGCATCCGCTAGCATTTCGGCGGTGATGGCAGAAAGCGTCCAGCCCAGATGGCCGTGGCCGGTGTTGTAGAACACCGTAGGTAGTTTGCCGGGGCCAACTTTAGGCAGCATGTTGGGCATCATCGGGCGCAAGCCCGCCCAAGGCACTACCCGCTGGGTGCTCACACCCGGGAAGCACTCTTCTACCCAGCGAATGAGCGGCTGAATACGGTCGTTGCGAATGTCGCGGTTTGCGCCGTTAAATTCAGCGGTACCGGCGATGCGGAAGCGGTCGTCACCCAGGCGGCTGGTGACCAGTTTGGTTTCGTCATCCAGCAGGCTGACGGTGGGGGCGGCTTGTTGTGAGGCTTCATCATCCAGCTGTACGGTGATGGAGTAGCCTTTAACCGGGTAAATGTTCACTCGGTCGCCCAGCTTCGCGGCAATGGCGCGGCTGCCTACGCCGGCGCATACCACAACGCTGTCAAAGCTTTGGTTGATGGTTTCGTCATCCATCGCCGCCGTCACCCAGGCACCGCTTTCATTCGCGCCGATATCTGTGATCTGGTGGCCGTAATTAAGCGTTACGCCGCGCTTTGCCGCCGCTTGGGCGAGACCGTTGGTGTACTTGTGGATGTCGCCCGTGGCGTCGCTCTCAGTAAAAAAGCCGCCGTAGTAGCTGCCCGCAAGCGTAGGTTCAATGGCACGCATCTCATCGGGGGTGACTGCCCGGCGTTCTAGCCCGCCTTTGCTCAGCAGTTGCGATACCTTGGCGGCGTGGTCGTAGCCCGCTTTATCGCGGTAAATATGCAGAATGCCTTTCTGCTTTACATCAAAGTCGATCTGCTCGTCTTTCGCCCACTGAAATAGGTGCTCTCGGGCAGCAATGGCTAACCGGGTGGTTTCCGTGGTGTTGTCGGCATAGCGGGGAATGGCGGCGATAAATTCTGCAAACCAGCTTAGTTTATGCCAGCTCGGGCGGGGGTTGACCAGCAGTGGCGCGTCGTTTTTCAACATCCAACGCATACCTTTAATCACTGTTGGCCAGTGGTTCCACACTTCCGCGTTCGAGGCCGATAGCTGCCCGCCGTTAGCAAAAGAGGTTTCCATCGCCGCGTAGCGGTGTTTTTCAAAGACGGTGACATCAAAGCCACGTTTAGCGAGGGCATAGGCGCTGGTAATACCGGTAATGCCACCGCCGATAATTGCAATGCGTTGCATGAAGTTCTCCACAGATTGTATGAGCGTCGGGCGATACCCCCAGCAGCGTGTTTGCTAGGCGTACCCCTTCCGTCATGGAACCTGAGAGATTCACGCATCAAGTGAGGCGCTTGCTCCTTCGGTGGGCTGAGTGACGCAGTCATCAACCGCTCTTCGGAACGTACTGGTAATGATGTTTGCCGTCGCGGTCCGTTGGCCTGAGAGTTTCCGGGGTCGTTGCTCCTTCGGCGCTGGTGTCGGGCACCAGTCTCTCCCGCGATAGCAGAGTTAGACGTTGTAACGCGTTAAAGGTTGCATGGGAATAAGGCTAACGTCGTAGAGGGCGGGCAGCATTGCTTTGCCAGGGGGGATATTTTGGTCGAAAATGCCCCACACCTTATAGCAATGGACGAGACGCATGCAGGCAAACGGATTTTTTAGTGAAGCGGGACAAATCATTGGCGATATCATTCGCGCGGTCGTCGAGTTTTTACTGGCAATATTTACCAATTTCTTCGGCGCGCTTGAAGACTTTGTCGATGGGCTGAGCCGATCACTGGGTATCAACGCCTCATTTTTCAGTCTTCTTGTGCTAGTGATCGGCCTTTGGCTGTTGTGGCGCGGGGTTCGTGCGCTGCTGCGAGGCGCCTTGCTAGGCGCCATTGTGCGTATCGTGCTGGGCTTGGTTATCCTGTCGTGGCTGATGGTGTAGCTGCCCGACCGCCTAGCCATGCTTGGGCAATGCCGCTGGCAAGCACCAGCGAGCACCCGGCCAACTGAAGCGGCGTGAGTGCTTCACCAAACAGGCTCCAGCCAAAGATCACCACGGCTACCGGCTCGCAGTAGGCTAACGTACCGTAAAGGGCGGTAGGCAATCGGTTAATGGCCATAACCGCGCACAACAGCGCTAAAAAGCCCGGTACGAAGCCCGCCGCCAATAGCCACGGCCACTGCCAGGTAGCGGCGGTTAGCCCGTCGGGCTGCCATAGGGCAAACGGAAGAATCGCCAGCGCCCCAACCAACAGTTGCCAAAAGGCGCAGGTGCGGTCATCTAAGTGACGGGGTAAACGGCGGTTGGTGAGTATAAAGCCGCTGTAGGCCAGCATGGCGGCGAGGCCAAACCCCATCCCAATCACGTCTTGGCGGTCTTCTAGGTTAAGGCGGAACTCCTGCATCATGGCAAACCCAAACAGTGCCAAACCGATGAAGCTCACCTGTTGAGGCGTCAGGCGTTCGGCAAACAGCGTATGCGCGACCACGGCGGCAAAAATCGGTGCGAGATACACCATCAAAATAGCGTTAGCCATTTGGGTGTAGTTCATGGCCTGCACGTAAAACAGAATAAATGCCGCTAAGAACAGCCCGCTAAGCACCACGTGACGCCCCGGCAGCGCTTTAAGCGATGCGTGGCGCTTTGTCAGGACCAAGTAAATAAGTAAAAACGCAGCCCCTAGGCCCAGGCGATAAAAGGTAATGCTTTCGGCACTTAGTTCGGTAATACGCGAAATAACGCCAATGGTCGCCATGCCCACGGCAGCGACGACGGCAAGCACTAAACTCGAAGGAGCGATGCTGGGTGTGCTAGGGGAGAGTACGGCATGACGGGTCATCGCTTATGCATCCTGTCGGCAAGGCTAAAGACGTGCTCATCGTCGATGCACAAGTCGCGCAGCGCCTGCGCTAAGTTCAACAAGTAGGCTTTATTCGAGCCGCTCGGGCCGTGGGCGTGGGCAATTTGGTGGGCGATGTCCTCCAGCGGCGCATCGCCTAAAAAAGCAGGGTTATCTTCAGTGGCTAAGTAAATTAACCCTTCGGTTTGCGTTTTACTCTTCTGCGCTTCTCCACGCTCCCCTAGAAACGTGAGCGGTACTTTTTCTCGCAGGTAGCCGTTTTTCTCCCGCACATCCAGCGGTGCCAGTACGTCGGGGGTAATGCGGTATGCCATGCCATGACACAGGGCGCCTTGAGCGCAGATTAGCGTAGCAACACGCCCTGGTGCTTCCGGCGTGCCACGGTGGTCGTGGGAGCCTTGCCAAAAGCGCCGCGCCCAGCCGGTGATATAGGCGGGTCTGCGCTCCAAGTACTCGAAATCAGCTTTCCAGATCAGCGAGCCGTAACCAAAAAGCCATATATCCTCATGGCCATCGAAGAAGTTTCTTTGCTGGTTTAAAACAGTGGTATCAAGCAACATAAGCTATTTACATTTATGACCAAAGTGGCTGCACGCGCATGGCGTTAACGGTTGTTCATCATCCGGGTTATACGATTGATTTACCAGCCAACCATCCTTTCCCCATGGAGAAATTCAGGTTGCTGCGCCAGCTGTTGGGCGAACAGTCGCTGGCGTGCCCCATTGAGTGGCTAACACCTGAGCCTGCACCCATTAATACCCTTGCCCGGGTGCATACCCGTGACTATCTGAATGCTTTTTTGCAGGGCCGTTTAGCGCGTGCTGCCGAGCGGCGCAGTGGGTTTGCATGGTCGGAGGCGCTAGTGGAGCGTGTGCGGCTAGAAACCGGCGGTACCCTGCTAACGTTAGAAGCGGCACTTACCTCCGGGCTCGCCTGTAATTCAGCGGGGGGAACGCATCACGCCCATGCCGATGCCGCCAGCGGTTATTGCCTGATTAATGATCTGGCTGTGGCCGCCGCCCATGCCTTGGCGCTAGGCTGGGTCGAGCGGGTGCTTATCGTTGACTGCGATGTTCATCAAGGGGATGGCACCGCTCGGCTATTTGCTAATGTGCCCGGCGTGTTTACCTTTTCCATGCACGCCGCGCGTAATTTCCCAGCGCGCAAAGCCACCAGCGATTTGGACGTTGCGCTGCCTAATGGAATGGGCGATGACGCCTACCTCGCCGAGCTTGCGTCATGGTTGCCGGGAATCCTGGCAGCTTATCAGCCTGATGCAGTGCTGTATGACGCGGGGGTTGATGTCCATCAAGATGATCGCCTGGGCTATCTAGCATTAAGCAACCAGGGGCTGTATGCCCGCGACCACTATGTGCTTAGCTGCTGCCATGACGCGGATATTCCCGTGGCGGCGGTGATCGGCGGCGGCTATGACCGGGATATTCTCGCGCTGGCAGGGCGCCACGCCCAGTTGCACCGTGCGGCAGCGGATGTGCTGACGTTTAATGCTTAAATTCATCATTTAAGGAAACCTAATGCGCGCTATTTTTCTGGTCGATAACGGCTCTTTACGGCCCCAGGCAACCCACAACCTACGCCGCGTGGCCCTGGAACTCAGCCACCAGCTGGGCGAAACCGTGCAGGCGGCCTCACTGCTGCACTCCAATAAGATCCCTCCTGAAGAGGTCGACGGCATCCCTGCGATTACCCTTGGCCCAGCCGCCGAACGCAGCGCTGAGCAGGGGGCCAAAGAGATTATTGTGCTGCCGTTCTTCTTTGGGCCAAGCAAAGCGCTGACCGGCTACCTGCCAGAGCGCATGGCCGCGCTACAGGCGCGTTTTCCCGAGGTGAGCGTTCGCGTAGCCCAGCCGCTGGTAGATGAGCGAGGTAATAACGACCTGCGTTTGGCCAAGCTATTGGCCGATAACGTGCGCGAAAAACTGCAGGCGGGCACAACGCCACAGGTGGCGCTGGTGGATCACGGCAGCCCGATTCCAGAAGTCACCGCAGTGCGCAATCGTTTGGCTGGGCAGTTAAGCGTGTTACTGGCAGATGAAGCGAGCTGTGTCGCGGCAGCATCCATGGAGCGCCGTGAAGGTGACGAATACCGCTTTAACGAGCCGTTGTTGGAGCATTTGCTGGATACGTCGGAGTTCCAATCTGGCCCGGTCATCTTAGCGATGCTGTTTCTATCGCCTGGGCGTCATGCGGGTGAAGGCGGCGACATCGCCGAGATTTGCGCCGCCGCTGAACTGCGCCATCCAGAGTTGACTGTAACCACTACCGCGCTGGTTGGAGAGCATTCGGGCATCGTCGAGATACTACACGCGCGGCTGCGCCAAGCGCTTGATGGAGAACGCTTTCTACTAGAACTCCCAGCACTGCATCACGATGCTGGTTAGGTGGGAGGTGTAACGCCGCCCAAAGGCGCGTAGAATCGCGAGCCTTTGCAAGCGCACTCTCTACGTTAACCAGGGCTTACATCTTGATCGCAACCGCCAATATCACTATGCAGTTTGGGGCCAAGCCCCTGTTTGAAAATGTCTCCGTCAAATTTAATAACGGCAATCGCTACGGTTTGATTGGCGCCAATGGTTGCGGTAAGTCCACCTTTATGAAGATCTTGGGGGGCGAGCTTGAGCCTTCTTCTGGACAGGTAATGCTGGATAGCGGCACGCGGCTGGGTAAGCTGCGTCAGGATCAGTTCGCCTATGAGAATGACCGGGTCATCGACACCGTTATCATGGGTAACGTTGAACTGTGGAAAGTGGCCGCCGAACGCGAGCGTATCTATTCACTGGCAGAAATGAGCGAAGCCGACGGCATGGCGGTGGCGGATCTTGAAGTGCGCTTTGCCGAGCTTGACGGCTATACCGCCGAGTCCCGCGCAGGGGAGCTGCTGCTGGGCCTAGGTATTCCCATTGAACAGCATATCGGCCCCATGAGTGAAGTTGCCCCGGGCTGGAAGCTACGCGTACTGCTGGCCCAGGCGCTGTTTTCCGACCCTGATGTGCTGCTGCTTGACGAGCCCACTAACCACCTGGATATCAACACGATTCGCTGGCTGGAAGACATTCTCAAAGCGCGTAGCAGCACCATGGTGATCATCTCCCACGACCGCCACTTCCTGAACAGCGTGTGCACGCACATGGCGGATCTGGATTACGGAGAAATTACCCTGTTCCCAGGCAACTACGATGACTACATGACCGCGGCCACCGCTGCCCGCGAGCGCCAGCATTCGGATAATGCCAAGAAAAAAGCCCAAATTGCCGAGCTTCAGCAGTTTGTTAGCCGCTTCTCGGCCAACGCCTCCAAAGCTAAACAGGCCACTTCGCGGGCGCGCCAGATCGATAAAATCAAGCTGGAAGATATCAAGCCGTCCAGCCGGGTCAGCCCGTTTATCCGCTTTGACCAGAATAAAAAAATCCATCGCAATGCCGTGAATGTTGATGCGATTACCAAAGGCTACGACGATGAGAAGCCGCTTTTCGAGCGTTTCTCGATGACCGTCGAAGCGGGCGAGCGTATTGCGATTATCGGCCCCAACGGCATTGGTAAAACCACCCTGCTGAAAACCCTGGCGGGTGATTTACACCCCGATGCCGGTGAAGTGAAGTGGACCGATGCCGCCGAGGTTGGCATGTTTGCCCAGGATCATACCGACGACTTTCCTGTTGATGCCACGCTCTTCGAGTGGATGAGCCAATGGACCAAAGGCGGAGAGCAGGTAGTGCGCGGTGCGCTGGGTCGGATGCTGTTCTCCAGTGATGACATTGGTAAATCGGTGAAGGTGATTTCCGGTGGCGAGCAGGGGCGGATGCTGTTTGGCAAGCTAACGCTCACTAACCCCAACGTGCTGTTAATGGATGAGCCAACCAACCACCTGGATATGGAATCTATCGAAGCGCTGAACCTAGCGCTGGAAAACTACCCAGGCACGCTGATATTTGTCAGCCACGACCGGGAGTTTGTCTCAAGCCTCGCGACCCGGATTATTGATATGCAGCCTGAGGGGCTTGTGGACTTCAGCGGTAGCTATGACGACTACCTGCGTAGCCAGGGTGTGGTTTAAAGCATTAGCCAATGATCTGTGTATAGGTAGACTCGGTGGCCGGCGCTCGGTCGGCATCGAGCATGTCGCCACTGAAGGTTTCGTTCATCTCTTTAGCCAGCGCCACATAAACGTGCATCTGCTGATTGCGGCGTTTACGCAGCGGCGGCTTCACCAGTAAGCTGACGCCGCGAATCGGCTCGTGGGTCTCGCCACCGAGTAAGTCGGGCATATCCCCGGGGGGAAAGGCGTTGGCTACGGTAACAGGGTTAGAGGGCTGCTGGCCGTCGATTAAAAACACCTTCTTGATGGCGTCAAAGCGAGCGTTCTTACTCCGCAGCCACTCGGTTAAGCGCGCATCGGTGGTGGCATCGGGCTGGGAAAAAATGACGAACAACGAGTGCTGCTTTACCTTTTTTGCCTGTTTTGGCGCTGGGGGCGCTGGGGGCGCTTCGGGCTCCTGCGCTGGCTCTGCAGGGGGCGGCGTTGGCACCACAGGTGTTGCCGCCGCTGCTTTCTCTTTGGCGCGGCGGCGTCTTGGTACCACGATATACACGAAAATAGCGGCTGCCAACATGCCTAATATCAGCGAGGCAAACGCGAGCAAAACAGGCAGGGAAGTATCGTCCATTCGCTTGAACCCTTATTGTTTGGCACTTAGGCCTTATTTAATCTCAAGATGGATGTGTTAAGTGCTAATGCAAGCGCCACCCATAACCAGTAAGGCACCATTAGCCAAGCGGCTAACGCACTTACATTAATGAATAACCCAATCGTTAGCGTAATTAAACCCAGCAGTAGAGCAATATCCACCCATGCTGCACCTATCTGCTTACGGCCAAAAAATAGCCACGACCACGCCGCATTAGCCACTAGCTGCAGGCCATATACCACAAGGCCTGCCGTGCGTAGTGGCGACGCATCGGCCATATAAACACGCCAAGCGGCTATCGCCATTAATAAATACAGGATGCCCCACGCAATAGGGAAAACGATGTCAGGCGGTGTCCAGCTGGGTTTACGTAGCTCGCGGTACCAGCCATCAGGGCGAAAGCGTGCGCCGGTGGTGGCCGTGGCGCCTACCAGCAGCAGCGATACCAATAATGCGAACAGCGACCCTAACATGCTTCACCCTACTGTAAAATTCAAGAATCAATAGCCTAGCAGCGTTTTAAAGCGTTTTGGCATAAAAGTGTTGAGATAAAAAAAGCACCACCGAAGTGATGCTTATTTTGCTAAATACTTAGCCTTTCAACGTTAACTTACCTTTTTAACGTTAGCTTAGCTGATGCGGTCGTAGCCGTTATCCATAAAAGGGTAGTCGGTGTAACCTTTTTCGTCGCCACCATAGAAGGTTTCATGGTTTGGCTTGGTAAGCGGCGCGTTAACCCGAAAGCGTTCAGCTAAATCCGGGTTGGCAATATAGGGGCGGCCAAAGGCCACGGCATCCGTGGTGTTATCGCTAATGCGTGCCTCAGCGTGCTCGGCGTCATAGTTGCCGCAGTAGATCAGGCTGCCGCTAAAGCGCTCGCGCATCTGTTCACGAAAACCATCAGGGAAAGTGATATCGCCACCGGCCCAGTTAGGCTCGTTTAAGTGCAGGTAAGCTAGGCCGCGCTGGGACAGCTGCTCTGCCATGTAAAAGGCCATGGCTTCCGGCTCATCGTCGGTCAAGCCGAATAGCTCGATAAATGGCGTCATACGAATGCCAACGCGGTCGGCACCAAAAACCTCAATCACTGCATCGACGACTTCCAACGGGAAGCGGGCGCGGTTTTCCAACGAGCCGCCGTACTGGTCGGTACGCTTATTGGTACCGGTGGCTAAAAACTGGTTTAGCAGATAAGCGTTAGCCGCGTGTACTTCCACCATGTCAAAGCCAGCACGCTTGGCGCGAACAGCTGCTTGGCGATAGTCATCCACAATGCCGGGAATTTCATTGGTTTCCAGCGCGCGGGGCGTGCTGGTGGGGTGCTGGCCAGAGGTGCCATCTTCAAACTCTACAAAGCACTGGGCGCCTTCGCCTTTCAGCGCGCTAGGCGCCACCGGCTGCTGTCCATCAGGTTGCACCATCTCATGGGAAACACGGCCAACGTGCCACAGCTGTAGCGCGATACGGCCACCTTTGGCGTGCACTGCGTTCACGACACCTTTCCAGCCGGCTTCCTGTTCATCCGTCCAAATGCCCGGGGTGTATACATAGCCGCGGGCAGTGGGGGAGATGTTGGTTGCTTCGCTGATAATCAACCCTGCGCCGGTGCGCTGGCCGTAATAGGCTTCTTGCATTGTGCCCGGCACGCTGTCGGGTGTGCGTGAGCGAGTCAGCGGCGCCATAATCACGCGGTTAGGAATCGACAAGCTCCCAAGCTGGAGAGGGGAAAACAGCGTTTCATACGCCATTGGGCAAACTCCTTTTAAGTAGAGACGGTTAAGCAGTTTTAGAATAGACCAGTTTACTACAAAATGCTGGCGAGTGACATCAATGCCGCAGAGCCACAGCTGGGGAGGGGGGGCGACCGCTGCATCATTAGCCTGAAAAATTATTTAGATAAATAACCTGTTTGCTTGATGCGTATCAACTGAGTGAATTTAGTTAAAAAAAGTTAACGCGTAAAATAGTTGCGACTTTGAAGCGTTTAACCAAACCGCCATGCGCAGAGAGCTATTATGTTGAGAATGACAATTAAAAAACGCCTGATCTTAATGGTTATCGTGATGTTAGTGCTGATGTTAATCATTGGTGCGTTGGGCTTTAGCGGAATGGTCTCTTCTAACCGCGCAGTGGATACCATCTACCAAGAGAACCTGCGTGATACGCAGCGCATTGCTCAGCTTAATGAGCACTCCAAAGATATGATTATGGAGCTGTCGCTTGCGGGTCAGCACGACCCTATGTTAGCCGTTAGCGCCCTGCACGACCACTCCGTGCAGATGCACATGGATAATATCATTCAAAATATTTCACAGATTGATGCGATATGGCTCGCATATTCGTCGAATGAAATGACTGCCGAGACTGAAGCGCTGGCGGCACGTTTTAGAGAAAGTTATCAACAGCTATTAGTGACGGTAGCGCCGACCATGCCACTCTACTCAATGGGTAACTACGACGAAGCCAATGAGATGGCGTTCACTCAAGCGTTGCCTGCCTACCGCCAAATGCATGCCACGTTGAATGAGCTGATTGCACAGGAAGAGCGTGAAGCGCAGGCGGGTTACGAGGGGGCTGTGTCACAGGCTGGCTTAATGAGAAACCTGATGCTGGGTGCGCTGCTGATAGCCACCGTTCTGGCGGGCATACTTAGCTGGCTGCTCATTCAGCGCATTCTGCAGCCGCTTGCCCAAGCCCGCCAACATTTCCATGCCATGGCTGAAGGTGATCTGACCCAGAAAATTCACCATACCCACCGTGATGAAATTGGCGATATGCTCGATGAGTTAGGCGATATGCAAGGCAAGCTGCAGGGGCTTATCGGCAGTATTCAGGCCTCGGCGGGCGCCATTTCCAGCGCCTCAAGCCAAATCTCATCAGGCAACATTGACCTTTCCCAGCGTACTGAGCAGCAGGCTTCAAGCCTTCAAGAAACTGCCGCCAGTATGGAGCAGGTGGCCGCGACGGTAAAAAATAATACCCAGCACACCGGCGAAGCGAACCAGCTAGCGCATACGGCCAGCCGTTCGGCGAGCTACGGCGGCGAAAAAGTCAAAGAAGCCGTTAATAAAATGGATGAACTCAACCACAGTTCGGAAAAAATTAGCGGTATCGTCTCGCTAATCGACGGGATTGCGTTCCAAACCAACATTCTTGCTCTCAATGCGTCAGTCGAAGCTGCCCGTGCGGGGGAGCAAGGGCGTGGCTTTGCTGTTGTGGCCCAAGAAGTCAGGAGCCTGGCACAGCGCAGCGCCGATGCGGCCAAGCAAATTCAAGGCCTGATTGCCGAGAATAACAGCGTGGTTGAGCAGGGCAGTGACCTAGTGAAAGCCGTTGGTGATTCAATGGCACAGATAGTGACGAACATCGGCAAGGTGTCGGATCTTATGGAGGACGTTAGCCGGGCATCCGACGAGCAGACCTCCGCCATTGATCAAATGAGCATTGCAATTAACCAGATGGACGATGTTACTCAGCAGAACGCGTCGCTGGTAGAGCAGACCGCTACCGCATCGGCCTCCCTGGGAGACCAAGCCCGGGATCTTGCAAGCGCGGTTGCTTTCTTCAAAGTGGTTGACGGCAAGCAGCCTCTCTCTACACCGCAGAGCCTTTCATCTCCGCAAGAAGAGCGCGCGCTATTCGCCGCCGAGCTTATGCATTCCCAGAAGAAGCCCGTAAAAAGGGCCGAGGCAGCAGTGGATGAGTGGGAGACGTTCTAGCGTTTTGCCATTAGCGCCGCAGCCAAGGCCAGCGGCGCTTGGCGGGCGTGTTTGTTTGCTCGATAGCGTTGGTCAGCGGAAGCATAATAGCGCCCAGTTGGCGATAACAAACGGTGCTGCTGAGTACACCTGGGCACTGTTTGAGAAGCAAATCGCACTGTTGCGAGGCGATATAAAGCTGCTCGGTAACGGAGGGCGTAAACAGCGGCTTGGCGTGCTCGCAGCAGCGGGTCAACTCCCGCGACAGCATCGAAAGCATACTGGTATCCAGCCAGCAGGGCAGCGGGTCATCTAGACGCCCCGCAATCGAATGCTGAATGGCTTCGAAAGAGGTTCGCAAAAAAAGCAGTGTTTGACGAAGCTGGCGCTGCTCACTGGTCATGTAATTTCCCTTTACCTCAACGACTCTTTATCTACCAAGGTGCGGGTTATAGAGAGTGTTTCTCATTTGCATTTATGGTAACGATAGCGCCACTCCATGGCACTGTCAATTGCGGGCCGTTATACCTGTGTGTGCAGGTGCTTTGATGCAGTTGGCAACGATGCTTGAGTCGCGTTACTCACATTCTCTTCAAGGTGGAAGCGTTCCAGTAGGGCTGCTAATTCAGCGGCTTGCGCATTTAACGATTGGCTGGCCGCTGAGGCCTGTTCTACGAGCGCCGCATTTTGCTGGGTCACTTCTTCGAGTTGATTAACGGCTTGATTAATCTGATCGATGCCACTGGACTGCTCGCTTGCGGCCGTGGAGATTTCACCCACAAACTCTGTGACGCGTTTAACACTTTGCGCAATGCTTAATAAGTGTTGCCCCGCGTCAGCAACCAAGCTTTCACCCTCGTCCACTTTCACGGCGCTATTGTTGACCACTTCGCGAATTTGGCTTGCCTCATCAGCGCATCGCTTAGCCAGCTTTCTCACTTCATCGGCAACGACCGCAAATCCACGCCCATGTTCACCTGCACGGGCCGCTTCGACGGATGCATTTAAGGCCAACAGGTTGGTTTGAAATGCAATGGCGTCAATAGACTCCACTATCGTCACAACCTGTAGATTGGCTTGTTTAATCGCCTGCATCGCATGGCTGGCTTGCTCGCCCACTTGGTTAGCCGTGAGTGTTTGTTCATCCAGGGCAAGCGTTAGTTCGTTTGCTTGGTGTGCATAGTCGGCCGTTTGGCGAACGGCTGCGCTCATTTGTTCGATACTGGATGCGGTTTCAACAAGTGAAGAGGACTGCTCTTCAGTACGGCTGGCAAGGTCATCGTTGCCTTGGGCAATCTCGTTACTGGCTGTGTTGACTGAGTCCGCCGTGCCTTTTATATCCGCCATCATTTGGCGCAGATTACGCTGCATTTCAGCGATGTGGGCGAGCAGGCTGGTGGTGTCGCCCATTTTGACGGGAACCGCTGTCGTTAAGTCTCCCGCTACAACGCGCTTAACAATATTGGTGGCGATTTGTGGGTCACCGCCCAGTGTGTTCACTACTGAGCGTACTACCCATAAACTAAACAGCAAGGCACACACGACAATAGCACTGGTGGTAGCGACGAGAAGCCAAAACACCCTATTTACGTTAGCCAATGCTTGTTGCTCAGAGATTTCCACAACAAGCCCCCAATCTAGCCTTGGCAGATAGGTATAGCTGCCAATAACGGCGCTGCCTGTGGCATCGTTATATTGGCCAACACCAGATTCCCCATTCGCAATAGCATTAGCAGCCTGTGTGTCGAGGGTAATATCTTGCCCATTCAAACCGGCAATGGGGGTCACTGGAGTGCCGTCGCTGGCGAGTAGGTAAGTATTGGCATTATTCCCTTGCGACATGCGGGTCATGCGCTCAAACAGTACATCTAGCCTTACGGCAGCCCTTACCACGCCAACAACATTATCATTGGTATCAAATACGGGTGCGACAACGTTACTAACCTGGTTGCCTGTCGCGCGTGACACCAATGGCTGAGAAAACACCATTTCACCTTGGATGGCCTGCCGAAACCATGCGCGGTCTGCTACGTCGAATTGAGCTGCTTGCTCAGGCGTAAGAACCTGAGCGCCATTGTCATAACTCACGCCAGAAACACCTATTCCGTCTACGCCCACAAAAAATATTGTGTCATAGAATCCATCTTGTGCCGCCATCTGCGCGATGAGGTGGTCAATCTGCGTTACGTCTACGGAGCGCACAGCATCAAGGCTAGCGATATAGCGCATATCATCTTGCCGAGCATTAAGCCACTGAGTGAAAGATTCACTCATCATTTGCCCAGTGCCTTGGAGCCGCTCTACGGTAGCTTGAGTGTACGCGTGGCGGTACTGCAAATAGACGAGGCTTGCCACAACGGTGACAGATAGCAGTACCAGCCCAATGATCAAGCTGGTTAACCGGGTGCGAAAGCTGATGCGGCGGTTAGGTTGCTGCGTTGTCGTGTTAGAAAATCCGTTTTCTGAGTTCGCTGCATTGCCTTCGGCAAAGTCAGTTGAGCGTGTTGTCATTATAGGTGCTCCTACTCAGTCAGTAGACCGCTATTAGCGAAATAGCGCTTGGTATATTTCTAGCTCCCTGTGCGTATGTGGTAGATATCGGCGCATCGTGATGACAACTTTACCTGAGATCAGCCAGTCTGTTTCAACGCCTGCAAAACGGACCCACTTGATAAAAGCGTCGACACTGAAACTCTGCTTCACAGCTATTGAGCTGCGTTTGATAACGGTTAGCCCGTGCCGCCACTTGGCTGCCTGCGCGTAAAACGTGGGATTTATTGCGATAGGTGCCCCGCCGGTAGCCGCCTGCTCCCTCATGATAGGCGTAGTAAAGGTGCTCAGGATTACTCAGTGAAATGCCCGTTTGGGCGCGGGTGCGGGAGTTATACCAGCCGATAAAATCGGTGGCATGTTTCATATGGGTGCGCCGTGCAAAGGTGCTGCCTGCTTGGTCACGGTATTCGCCCCAAACGGGATCTTGCGCTTGGGCGTAGCCTCTGGCGGAAGATGGCCGAGGGCCAGGAATGAAGCCTAGGTAGCGCTTTCGGTCTGGGCGCACGTGGCTTCGAAACGATGACTCTTGCTGAATAAACGACATTTGCGTTGCAATGGGTGTGCCCCACTTCTCTTGGGAGTCTCGGGCGTAGTCGTACCAACTAGGCTGCTCGCGGAATATCTCGCAGATATTGCTTTGATCCTGCGGCGGGTTAGGTGCAAGCGTGGCGCAGCCTGAAAGAAACAGCACAAGGCCTAGGATTAACCATAGTCGCCACGTTGTGGGCATAGACGGGGAGCGCGTATCAAAACGATCAACAGGGCAGTGCATGGAAAATCCTTGTGGATAAGTGTTTCAGAAAAGTTTATATAAGCACATTCTTATTAGAAAGTTATTCTGGGCAAGTAATGATGCCAAGTTCTTATAAATAAGCTTTTATGAATAAATTTTCATCAATGTGTTTATCAATATGGTAATCGAGTCAATGACATCTCTCTTCTAACACCTCGACTAGCGAAGTAGCTTCTCTAAACAGCGGCGAATCCGCTGGGCTTCGCGTGCCAAGGTTTCCCCTGACAACATGCCTACGCCCATAACCAGCCCTACCCTCTGGTCTGTTTTAGCACATACGGGGCTAAGTGGACGCACAATCAAATGTTCTTTCATCAGTGCCTGGGCAAGCGCAACATCGTTCACGCCGGGTTCAAATTCGATGCACAAGCTTATTGCGCTACTGGGTGGTGATACGTGGCGCACCCTAGGCAGTGAACGTAGCTGATCATGTAGCACTTGCTGGCGACCCAAGTATTCCGGTTGGATACGACGACACCAAGTGTCTAAATCGCCGTCAAAAATAAACTGCGCCAGTACCGCTTGTTCAAGCATACGGCCTTCACGGAATAGCTCGCTGCGCAGACGGTTCATAGGGGCGGCCAAATGCCGTGGCACTACTAAGTAGCCAAGCCGTAAGCCTGGAAACATCATTTTGGAGAATGAACCCACCAATAAATGGCGTTCCGAATGTGGGTCAAACAGCAGATTAGTATGATCGTCGCGGGTGAATTCGTAGTCATCTTCCACCACATAGGTGGGCGATAACGCATCACAGAACTGCTGCTTATGAGCCGCGCGGGTGGGCACGCTGAGTGGGTAATGATGAGAGCCGGTCAAATAAGCGAGGGAAATGTTGCCAGCCACCTTCGGAAAAGCATGCCCCTTGTCAGGAAACCAGGGCACCATCTCAACCGTTAAGCCCGCAGCGGTAAACACATTGCGTGCCCCCCAGTAGCAGGGCGACTCCATCGCCACGGTGCCACCCACATCGGCCAATGCCATGGCGCACAGCTCAATGCCGTTATGGGTGCCGTCGGTGATGATGATCTGTTCCGTATCACAATGAATGTTGCGCCAATGCGCCAGAAATTCACGAATAGCGCGCTTAAGCGGCCCATAACCACCGGTGGAATAAGACAGCAACAAAGCATTTTGCGGCACCGTAACGCTGGCATAAAGTTGGCGCCACTTGCGCATAGGAAACTGGGCGATATCCGGTATGCCAGGTACAAAGGCACCGCTTTGCACCGTGCTCGCCCCTGGCCAGCGCAACACTTGTTGAGCGCGTGTTGAAAGTTGAACGGTGGTTGATGTGGGCGCAATAGACGCCTCTTTCTTACAGCTCCAAGTGCCCTTGCCATGAAACGTCGTCAACAGGCCTTCTTCGATAAGCGACGCAATGGCACGGGACAGCGTGTGCCGAGCAACGCCCAACGTTACTGCTAGCTGCCGGTGTGACGGCAGGCGAGTTTGGTTCGGCCACGCCTGGGTGACCGCCTGCCTCAAGGCTTGCTCTAACCGCACCTGTTTACTCAAGCGCTCAGGTTGCTGCGCATAGTGCTTTACGAGCTGTTGTAACACGTCCTGGCAAACCATCCGTATCCTCTTACCGTCACGATGCTCCCCGTTTAGTTAGTAAAACAGAAAAGTGGTCTGGTTGAACGAAAAAGTGGTGCATTCGCCTGCTGGCACATTACTGATAGTGTGCAGGACACGTTGTAAACCAGGAGAAGGTCATGAGCTTTATTGAACAGTGGTTGCACAATGCCGTCCCCGCCCTGGTGGGCGACGAGTGGCGCAAAGGCCAGCAGACCTTTGCGGTGGACAACCCCGCCACCGGCGAAACCATTGCCCACGTGGCAGATTTAAGCGCCGACGACACCCGCGACGCTGTGGCCGCTGCTTATGAAGCCGGTGCCGCGTGGCGCGCCACCCCGGTCAAACAGCGCTCGGCCCTTCTGCGCCGCTGGTTTGAGCTGATCAATGAGCACGCCGACGACCTGGCCCGCCTGATGACCCTAGAGCAGGGCAAGCCGCTGGCGGAAGCCAAAGGCGAAGTGATCTACGGCGCATCGTTCATCGAGTTCTTCGCCGAAGAAGCCAAGCGCATGGCGGGGGAAACCCTGCCCAGCCACGGCGCGGATAAGCGCCTGCTGGTACTGCGCGAGCCGGTGGGCGTGGTGGCGGCGATTACCCCGTGGAACTTCCCGCTGGCGATGATTACCCGCAAGTGCGCCCCGGCCCTGGCCGCTGGCTGCACCGTGGTGATTAAACCAGCTGAAGCCACGCCGCTCACCGCGCTGGCCGCTGCCTATTTGGCGCTGGAAGCGGGCCTGCCCGCAGGCACCATTAACGTGGTGACCGCATCAAAACCGGCAGCGGTAGGTGAAGTGCTCACCACCGATCCGCGCGTGCGCAAAGTGTCGTTTACCGGCTCCACCCCTGTTGGCAAACACCTGCTGGCCCAGTGTGCCAGCACGGTGAAGAAAACCGCCATGGAGCTGGGCGGCAACGCGCCGTTCATCGTGTTTGATGACGCCGATGTGGACGCTGCCGTGAACGGGGCCATTGTCTCCAAGTTCCGCAACGCCGGGCAAACCTGCGTATGCACCAACCGCTTCCTGGTGCAGGACGGCATTTACGATGCGTTCGTCGCCAAGCTCACCGAGCGTGTGAACGCACTGAAGGTAGGCGATGGCTTGGCCGACGGCAGCATCATCGGCCCGCTGATCAATCAGGCAGCGGTGGATAAAGTGCAGCGCCACGTCGACGACGCGGTGAACAAAGGCGCACGGCTGCTCTGCGGCGGCCAGCCCCACGCGGCGGGTGATCGCTTCTTTACCCCCACGGTGCTGGCGGATGTGACTACTCAAATGGCCGTGGCCGATGAAGAGACTTTCGGCCCGGTGGCCCCGGTGTTCCGCTTCAAGCAGGACGAAGAAGCCATCGCCATGGCCAACGACACCCCGTTTGGCCTAGCCGCCTACTTCTACGCCACGGATTACCGCCGCATCTGGCACACCATGGAGCAGTTGGAGTACGGCATGGTGGGCGTGAACGAAGGGCTGATCTCCACCGAGCTGGCGCCGTTTGGCGGCGTGAAAGAGTCCGGGCTGGGCCGCGAAGGCTCCCACCACGGGTTGGATGAATTTACTGAATTGAAATACGTCTGCGTTGGCGGCCTGTAAAGAGAACGATGATGACTAACCAAGAATTGAACGACCTGAAAAACCGCTTCGTGGCCAACGGTGCCGCCACGCCCACCACCCAGTTTGCCGAGCGCGCCGAAAACGCGGAGCTATGGGACGCCGACGGCAAACGCTGGATCGACTTCGCGGGCGGCATTGGCGTGCTCAACCTGGGCCACCGCCACCCGAAAATCGTCGCGGCGGTCGAAGCGCAGCTCAAGAAAGTCATGCACACCAGCGCGGCGGTCATTTCCTACGCGCCCTACGTGCAGCTGTGCCAAAAGCTCTGCGAACTCACCCCGGTGCGCGGCCCCGAGCGCAAAGCCATGCTGGTGAACACCGGTGCCGAAGCGCTGGAAAACGCCGTAAAGATCGCCCGCGCCGCCACTAGCCGCACCGGCATCATCACGTTTGACGGTGCCTTCCACGGCCGCACCATGATGACCCTGGCGATGACCGGCAAGGTGCTGCCCTACAAGAACGACTTCGGCCCCATGCCGGGCGACGTGTTCCGCGCACCGTTCCCCAACCCGCTGCACGGCATTAGCGAAGAAGCCTCGCTGAACGCCATTCGCACGCTGTTCAAAACCGATATCGCCCCGCACCGCACGGCGGCCATCGTGATCGAGCCGGTCCAGGGCGAAGGCGGCTTCTACATCGCCTCACCGGACTACCTGAAAGCCCTGCGCGCGCTGTGCGACGAGCACGGCATTCTACTGATCGCCGATGAAGTGCAGTCCGGCTTTGCCCGTACCGGCAAGCTGTTTGCCCTGGAACACAGCGGCATCGAAGCGGACATTCTCACCACCGCCAAGAGCCTCGCCAATGGCATGCCGCTCTCTGCGGTGGTCGGCACCGCCAAGGTCATGGACGCCTCCGGCCCCAACTCGCTGGGCGGCACCTACAGCGGCAACCCGCTTTCATGTGCGGCGGCCCTGGCGGTAATCGAAGCCATCGAAGAAGAGAACATCCTGGCCCGCAGCGAGCAGATGGGCAACATGCTGGCCGAACGCTTCGCCGTTTGGGAAGCGCGCTTCCCCGCCGTCGCCCACGGCCGCCAGCTCGGCGCCATGGCCGCGTTCGAACTGCTCAACGGTGAAGGCAAGCCCGACCCGCAGATGACCGGCGCGCTCTGCGCCAAAGCACGCGAGAAAGGCCTGATCCTGCTCTCCTGCGGCTTCTACGGCAACAGCATTCGGATTTTGGTGCCGCTGACGGTTTCTTCTGCGGTGTTGGAAGAAGGGTTGAGTATTATTGAGGAATCGTTGGAAGCGCTTAGCTAATAGCGTTTAGGTAGTAACAAGCCCGCCATCGTCAAATAGCGAAAGCTGTTGGCGATTGGCGGGTTTTTTTATAGGCGTTGAAACCTCAAAGCGGAGATAGTCAGTCGTCCTAAGAACCCTGTGCTAAGCTGGATTTGGTAGGGTGGATGAAAAAAATAGCAAGACAGGTAACCTCCTCACGTGGAGGTACTAGTAAATGCAGCAGAAGCGCGAGTTTTAGCTATGCAGTCTAAAAAATTGATGCATATAAAAATTAAAGGCTTGGAAGGTAGTGACAGGCTGCATTTTTAGTACAATCATATCTTCACTTTCCACTAATGATAAGGCACGCTATCTAATAATTTTTAGTTTTTAAAGGAGAGGGAGGTGTTCCAAAGTATTTTAGATGCTCGAATTCGAGATCTCTGGAACTTATACGAAGCTACTGGTGAATTGAAACATCCTGGAGAAAAAGGGTTGCTTCGTGAAATGTTTGTAAAACGAGTTTTAGAATCATTATTGCCGCCTCACTTTGGTGTGGGTACTGGGATTGTGGTAGATAAATGGCGTCGTCAGAGCCCTCAGGTTGATCTTATTATTTTCGATAGGAGGCGACTGCCACCAATACTAGAAGAAAATGGTCACGGTATTTATCCGATGGATGCCGTGTTAAGAGTTATAGAAGTTAAAAGCACTTTAGACAAGGACGGGTTAAAGCAGCTTGGAAGGCTATCCAATTCCTTGTCTCCTTCTAATCCAGATGGGCTTAAAATGGCCACGGAAGGCAATCTTGAAAATGGACGGTCTTATTACCCTTTTGCATCTCTATTTGCTTATAAGTCAACGCTATCAAATATTGTCGAAAGTAAAAAGGGGATTCCTGATCTGGTTGGGGCTACCTGTCCCGTATGTGTTATAACAAAAGGCGTCGATGCTGTGCCTAATGTAGGGATAGAACAGAATATGCGTTTATTCTTGACGATGTTGCTAGCTGCAATTGAAGCTTCGGCAAGCTCACGTAAAGAGTTCAGTATTTCAGAGTGGATGTTCGGCTAAAAGTTAACAATCGCAGGCACAGCGGTGGATTTTATGTTGCGGCTGTGCCTCCATTCCAAAGTTACGTATGCTGTGGGCGTTAGCTTTAAAACTATCATCGGAGTTTACCTTTGGCAGAAGAAGATAAATCTAGCATTCTTTCATATTGGAACATGGTTGAATTCGATAAAGATAAGCAAGTCAGCCAAGTTTCGGAGTTTCCTCTTTTTAGTGATTCTCATATCACAGGTGAAGTAAATGATGAAGTAGGGCCATATCAGTTTTTGAACCTCGTTCCTAGTTTGAATGAAGCTGGGGTTATAAATGAATCAATTATGTTGCGTGTGGCATGGTTTATTGATGGTCGAGGAACATATGAAGTTAAAACAGATTTTTCTAAATATCATGGTGGTTGGGCTACCGATGAGATAGCTGCCTTAGCATCATTGCGACTAGGTATTAGATTAAAGGCAGGTGAACAAACACGCCTTTTTGGTGGGTACAGTAGCGACCCATTAGGTACTCCTAGAACATCCTGTAAGAAAAGGCCTGAAATATTTTTCAAAGAGAGAGCGCCAATTCTTCCAGGAGTTGTGAAAACTGTAAGTATGAATTCTCTTAAGGATATCCAAGGTTTAAAGAAAGTCACCCCCTCTCAGTATGCTGCGTTAGTACGAGCTGCAAGGCAGTATCAGGATGCAATTTGGATTGCAGAAAGTGAGCCAGAGTTGGCATGGCTAATGTTGGTATCTGCAATAGAAACAGCCGCAAATGAGTGGTCAGCCCAGGACTTGTCCCCTATTGAAAAAATGAAGAAATCAAAGCCAGATTTATCTGATCTAATAGTTTCGAGGGGTGGTGAAGAATTATTGGAGGTGATAGCTAAGGATTTCGCTCCTACCCTAGGGGCGACTAATAAATTTATTAAGTTTTGTTTAGGTTTTTTTCCGGATCCACCAGCGATTAGACCCTGTGAGCATGCTCGGGTTAAGTGGAGTAAAACAGGTTTTAAATCAATTATTAATGTGGTTTATAAATATCGCTCTATAGCTCTGCATGCAGGTATTCCTTTTCCTGCACCACTTTGCAGTCCACCTGAAAAAACTAGTGCTGCGGAAGGGTTATCTGAAAAAGGTTGCTTGTTTCTGGCAGTTCATACTCTGGGGGCGAGTTGGAAGTCAGATGATTTGCCAATATCAATGAATACATTCAGCTACTTTGTCAATGGTGTTCTCAACAACTGGTGGAATAAGATAGTCCAAGAAGGAAGCCAATAAGTCCATCGAAGTGCCGCACTCTGCGTCATTAATAACAAGAATATCAGTGCTAGCGAAAACTAAAGGTAGCATTCTAACCGAGTATATGCTGTGCAGTGATTTTCCCGACACTGCATGTCTCCAGTCGAATACATTAGTAAGCCCAAGCCAAGCATAATCACTATCCATCCTCCAACCCGCCCTCATCAAACAGCAAAAGCTGCTGCTGATCAGCGGCCTTCGCTTTTTTAGCCCGCCGAGCAGGCGGTCGCCGCTGACTCGCTAGCTTCTCCACAATCGCTTTGCTGGCATCTCTAGCCTCCGGCGTGCGGCGAAGTTCATACAGCAGCTTCTTCCAGTGGCGCGCTTCGGCTTCAAAATCGTTCGGAATGGGGTAATCGACGCCCGGTTGAAAGCCGAAGCGTTTTTGCAGGCTTTCCGGCAGCGCCCACGGCTTGGCGCCCCATTCCTGAGGCAGGGGCGAAAGCTCGGGCACCCAGCGGGCGATGAACTCGCCGGTGGGGTCGTTATCCTCTGCTTGCTTGATCGGGTTGTAGACCCGCAGGGCGTTGGTGCCGGTGGCGCCTGCTTGCATCTGCACCTGGGGGTAGTGAATGCCGGGCTCGAAGTCGGTAAAGAGCCGCGCTAGGTGCAGCGCTGGTTCCCGCCAATGCAGCCCCAGGCCAAAGGTGGCGTGGGAGAGCAGCATGGCGCGCATGCGAAAGTTGATCCAGCCGGTGGTGGTCAGGCTGCGCATGCAGGCATCTACCAGCGGCACGCCGGTTTGGCCGCGCTTCCAGGCGATCAGGTTAGGGTGTTCCGGGCCGCGCTCCCGCAGGCCGCGCAGCGCCGGGTGCAGCGTTTGATGCTCGATGCTGGGTTCGCTCTCCAACTTCTGAATAAAGTGGCAGTGCCAGTAGAGCCGCGAGGTAAAGGCGCGCAGCGAGCGGGCCCATGCGGTGTCGTCGGCGTGCTTTTGCCGCTGGCGGCGCAGGGATTGCACCACTTCCCGCATGGAGAGCGTGCCCCAGGCCAAGTGCGGGGAGAGCCGCGAACCAAACTCCCAGGCCAGTAACGGTTTAGAAAGCGAGCCGCGATAGCGCCGCCCGCGCTGAGTAATAAAGCTCAGCCATAGCGCGCGGCCTTCGCTGCGCCCGCCCCGCTGGCGTTGGGGGCAGGGCGTGGTATCGAACCCCAGGGGAAGCGAGGGCAATTGCGTTACGTCTACGTGATGAAACGCTTCCCAACCGGTGGCTGCCACCGCTGTTGGCGGTGCAGGGTAGGTGGGGGCGGCCATCAGCGTTTCCCAGTGGCTTTCCCAGCGGGATTGATGCCCCGTGCGGCTGCTCAGCCCGCGAATCACGCCCTGCTGGCGGGCTTCCTGCCAGGGCACGTGGTGGGCGTGGCACCACGCTTGAACGCGCTGGTCGCGTTCAAAACTCCAGGCGTTACCGGTCTCTTGGTGGGAGTGCAGCACCAGTTCGCCGTAGTGGGCTTTGAGCGCGGCTAGGCACTCCACCAACTCGCCCTGCCACAGGCAGAGCGGCAGGCCGAGTGTGTTTAGCGCTTGGGCAAGATCGACTAGCGAATCGGCGGCAAACTGCCAGTGGCGCAGGGCGCTGTCGGGTGCTTGCCACTGCCCAGGCTCGATGGCAAATAGCGGCAGCACAGGGCCCGCCGCTGCGGCGTTGGCCAGCGGTGCGTGATCGTGAATGCGTAAATCGCGTTTGAACCAAACGACCTGAAGGGGTGCCTGAGCCATTAGCCGTAACGCCTGTTCGTCACTTATCTATTCGTGATGCAGTGATGACGTTACCATCAAGCGATTGTTTGCGTAACCAACTGAGTCACACCCGCTCACAGGAGAACCACTATGTATATCGCCATGAACCGCTTTCGGATTGCCCCAGGCCGCGAAGAGGATTTTCTAGAGGTATGGCGCAACCGCGATTCCCACTTGGATGAGGTGCCCGGCTTCAAGCAATTCCAAATGCTGCAGGGCGAAAGCCAGGAAGACCACACCGTGTTTATCTCCCACAGCGTATGGGAATCCGAAGAGGCCTTCCGCGCCTGGACGAAGTCAGACGCTTTCCGCAAGGCCCACGCCAATGCCAAAGCGCCGGAGGGTATCTACTTAGGGCCGCCTAAATTTGAAGGCTATGAGGTAGCGCTTACATAGTCCGGACACAGGCGGATCGTTTTATCGCCCAGTCAGAAAAAGGCCAAGCCAACAGAAAGCAGCACGCTATAGAGCAGCGTTGAAACGGCTGTTTTCTTCAGCATGTTGGTCAGAATTTTGCCATCTCGGGTATGGCGTAACATTCTGGCCGCATCAGTGAGCGGCTTGGCCACCAGTAGGCAGCTCCACCCCATCAGTGGCACTGGCTGCGCCACTAGGTAGATCAAGGTGAGCAGTAGCGCTAACCCGAGCAACGCCCAGTGATACAAAATCGCGCCTTCGCGGCCTAGCCGCACCGCTAGAGTGATCTTGTCGCAGCGTGCATCGCTTTCAATATCGCGCACGTTGTTCACGTTGAGAACGGCAGTTGCCAGCAGCCCGCACGTAGCGGCTGGAAGAAAGGGCAGCCAGTTTAGCGTGTGGGTATGCAGGTAGTAGGTGCCTAATACCCCGAGCAGCCCGAAAAACATAAACACCGAAATATCGCCAAACCCTCGGTAGCCATAAGGGGCGCCCCCTAGCCCAACGGTATAGGTCACCGCGGCCAATAGGGCGGCAGCGCCTAGCAATATGAAGGTGAGAATCTGCCCCCACTGATTCCCAAAAGCGGCGACCAGTAACAGTAGCCCCAATAATGCGGCTACGATTGCCGCGAAGACCATGCCGCCGCGCATTGCTTTTGGAGTCAGTAAGCCAGAAGAGACAGCCCTTACCGGGCCGCTGCGTTTCTCGTCGTCAGCCCCTGAGGCGGCATCGCCATAGTCGTTGGCTAAATTAGACAGCACCTGAAGAGTGATTGCGGTTAGTAACGCAAGCACCAGCACAGTGGGGTTAAACGCCTGTGAGTGCGCTGCAAGCCCACTGCCCAGCAGAATAGATGCACACGCCAGTGGTAGCGTTCTCGGGCGTGCGGCTAATACCCAGGCGTGGTGCGTGCTGTGCTTAGCGATTTGATCCATTACGTCGATATTCCTATGGGCTTTCGTATGAACTGTTTTATGAACTGTTTTATGAACTACGTCTGTTTAAAAGGCGGTGAGTGGGGCAGTTAACGACCGGTTAGGTAAGTAGCAGCAGCCAGGGTAGGCCTATGACTAACCAAGCCACTAAGAAGATTAGCCCGAAAATTGCCCCAAGACGCCAGAAGAGCGCACTAGGCAAGTAGCCGCTGCCGTAGTAAACCGGGCTTGGGCCTGTGCCGTAGGGCGTGAGAATGCCCATAAAGCCAAGGGTGGGCAGCAGCAGTAGCACAAACAGCTGCATATCCAGGCCAGCGATGCCTGACGCCGCTGCCAAAATAACCGGTAATAGGGCCGTTACGTGAGCCGTAATACTCGCAAAGAAGTAGTGCAACGCGTAAAACAGCACCACCAGCGCCACCATGGCGACCATCGGGTTAAAGTGACTTACCTGCCCGCCGACCACATTCCCAAACCAGCTCACAAAGCCCACTTGGCTTAGCCCGCCTGCTAGCGCCACCAAGGTGGCAAACCACACAAAGGTATTCCAGGCGGCATTGTTATTAAGAATATCATCCCAGGTGACGATGCCGGTTAGCAGCATGCCGCAGATCACCACTAACCCCACTAGTGACGCAGAGATAATGCCGCCGCCAAAAATCCACAGCAGCAGAGCAGCAACCACCATCACGACCAGCACTATCTCTTTACGGGTAAGCGCGCCTAATTGCTTTAGCTCATCTCTGGCCCAGTCTGAAATTTCATGGCCCGCTTTTACCTCAGGGGCGCATAGCCAGTAGCAGAGCAGCGGCACTAATAACAGCAGCAAAATGCCGACCGGGGCAATCGCCATAAACCACTGCCCCCAATTAATTTGGATGCCGGTCGTGCTTTCGGTTAAGGCAACGGCTAATAAATTGGGGGCCATCGCGGTTAGAAATAGCGAGCTGGTAACGCAGGTAGAGGCCAGCGCTGTCCACATTAAAAAGCTACCCATACGTTTCATGCTCGGGTCGTTGGGGTGCGAATCATAAAGCGGTGGCAGGTTGCGAATCACCGGATAAATGGTGCCCGCACTGCGCGCCGTGTTGGAGGGCGTAAAGGGGGCAAGAATGGTATCCGAGATCATTACCGCGTAGCCAAGCGTCAGCGTGCGCTTACCCATAGCGTTGACCAACCAGAGAGAAATACGCCTGCCAAGGCCGGTTTTTTCGTACCCCAAGGCAAACATAAAGGCACCGAAAATCAGCCAGACGGTGGAGTTAGTAAAGCCCGATACCGCCCAGGAAAACGCTTGGTTAGCAGGGTTGAAGCCGTCAGCGGCCAGCTGCTCTGGAGAGAACAGTACCCAGCGCGAGAGCAGCGCAATGAGGGTAACGCCTATTAGCCCAATGACCGCACCGGGCAAGGGTTCAAGAATCAAGCCCACCACACAGCCAAGAAAGATAGCGAAGAAGTACCACGCATGGGGCGCGACTCCATCAGGCGTGGGTATTAACGCAACAATAATGGCGATAATAAGCGGAGCGAATAGCTTCCACCGAGGCGTGGAGGGAGTAACACTGTTCATGCTGCCTCTCTTGTCTATTTTCTGGGAAACCTCTGATTAACTATTGCGCTCGACCATACGGCGTTAAAAAATCGCCTCAAAATGCTCATTTACGACCCGTAAACTCCGCTTTTTCGTTGATTTTTGCCTTGTCTGGCCTTCGCTCATTACGTTAATCAGAGGCTCCCTAGATATTTTTTGATAGGAAAACCAAGCCAAAACATCACTGTTACGTAGCTCATTAGGAATTGCTAAAAAAATTGCCTTATTAGTTAAGTTATCTAGCTCAAATGCTTAGTGTTGTTAGTGATTAGTTTTTCAGTGCTTTCATAAAAAGCATTAAAAACAGGTTTTTAAATCTTAATTTTAGGATTTTTTTAGCATTCGATATTAACAGTTAACTATTTCTAGAGTAGATGCTGTGTCACTAAGGTAAAGTGATATAAAACTTATTTCTGCCTTTGTTGATATATGTCAATAGCCCTTTAGAGTTATGCCAAGGGCAACGTGTGGGTATGGTAAATTTAAGTAAAGAAGACATTGCCCAAGTGCGTCACTCTTAATGTGGTGTTGCTTGGCTAACGAAAGGAAATGTTATGCAGCAGCGAGATTTCGATATCGTTATTGTGGGAGGGGGAGGAGCGGGTTTGCGCGCGGCCATTGGTGCGGCTGAGCAGGCCAAAGCCCAGGGCACTCCACAGCGTATTGCGCTGCTGTCTAAAGTTTACCCAATGCGCTCGCACACCGTGGCCGCAGAAGGCGGTGCTGCTGCGGTTACCAGTGCGGAGGATTCACACCAAGCTCACTTTGATGACACCGTATCTGGTGGTGACTGGCTGGTGGAGCAGGGCGTCGCCGACTACTTTGTTCATCACGCTTACCAAGAGCTGGTGCAGATGGAGCGCTGGGGCTGCCCCTGGAGTCGTAAAGACGATGGCCAAGTACAGGTGCGCCGTTTTGGTGGTATGAAAACCGCCCGCACTTGGTTTGCTGCCGACAAAACCGGCTTCCATATGCTCCACACTCTGTTTCAGACCTCGCTGAAATACCCTGAAATCGAGCGTTTCGATGAGTTCTTTGTGCTTGATCTGGCGGTACACGAAGGCGCGGTGATTGGCGTGATTGCCCTACAGATTGCCACCGGCGAACTGACCCTGCTACGCGCTAAAGCCGTGGTGTTGGCTACCGGCGGTGCTGGGCGCTTGTTCCGCTTCAATACCAACGCGGGCATTGTCACCGGTGACGGTATGGCCATGGCCTACCGTCATGGCGTGGCGCTGCGGGATATGGAGTTTGTGCAATACCACCCCACCGGCTTGCCGGGTTCTGGCATTTTGATTACCGAAGCGTGCCGTGGCGAAGGGGGGATTTTGCTCAATAAAGAGGGCTATCGTTACCTGCAGGATTACGGCCTTGGCCCAGAAACCCCGCTGGGCAAGCCGGAAAACAAATACATGGAGCTGGGGCCACGGGATAAGCTTTCCCAGGCATTTTGGCAGGAGCAGCAGGCAGGACGCACCGGCAAGTTTGGCGACAGCGATGTGGTTTATCTCGACCTGCGCCACCTAGGTGAAAAAACCATTCTGGAGCGCCTGCCGTTTATCTGCGAACTGGCGAAAGCCTATATCAATGTCGACCCAGTCAAAGAGCCAATCCCCATTCGCCCGGCGGTGCACTACACCATGGGGGGGATTGAGACCAATCCTCAGTGCGAAACCTCTATTGCTGGGCTCTATGCGGCTGGGGAGTGCGCTTCAGTCGGTTTGCACGGTGCTAATCGCTTAGGCTCCAATTCACTCACCGAGCTATTGGTGTTTGGCCGCTTGGCCGGAGAACGCGCCAGCCAGCGGGCAGCACAAACCGAATGGGCCGATATGCCTCTGCTGGAAGCTCAGGGTAACCGTCAAAAAGCCAAGCTGCGGCGGCTCTGTGACGGAACTGGAAGCGGTGAAAACTGGGTAGAACTCAAGCACGCCATGGTGCAGGCCATGGAGAGCGGCTGCGGCATTTACCGCACCGAAGAGGGCATGCGCCATTCGCTGGAGACCATGCGCCAGCTAAGGGCGCGCTTTACTAAGGTGCGCGTTAACGATACCAGCAAGATCTTCAATACCGAGTTGCTTGAGTGTCTTGAACTAGAGTGTGGCCTGGATATTGCCGAAGCCTCTTGTTTAGGCGCGCTGGAGCGCCGTGAATCCCGCGGCGCCCATCAGCGCCTGGATGAAGGCATGCAAAAACGCGACGACGTTAACTACCTCAAGCATAGCCAAGTGTTCTACCAAGGCGAAGCGAATGCCGAGCTGCGCTGGCAGGATGTGGATGTACGGTTTTCCGCCCCGGCTGAGCGGGCCTATGGCGATGCGGGCAAAGGGGCAAAAGCATGAACACCGAGCAGACCAGCACCAAGCGTGTTAGCACTAATAACATTCGCACCAAGCAGGTCAGTGTCAAACGTTACCTGCCCGACAGCTCGGCTGAACCCTATTGGCAGCAGTACGAGATGCCGGTGGACGACAGCACCTCGCTGCTGGATGCCCTTAACCATATTAAAGAGCAGCTTGATAGCACGCTGAGCTATCGCTGGTCCTGCCGAATGGCGATTTGCGGCTCTTGCGGGGTGATGGTTAACGGCATTCCCAAGCTCGGTTGTAAAACTTTCCTACGCGATTATGAAGGTGAAATACGCATCGAGCCGTTAGCCCACTTCCCCGTGCAGCGGGATCTAGTGGTGGACATGGAGATTTTCCTTGAGCACTTGGAGGCGGTTAAGCCCTATTTAATTGATGACAACCCAGTAAAACCTTACGACCCAAAGGCGCCGGAAACCTATCGACAGTCACCCGAGCAGCTCGCCCGCTACAAGCAGTTTGCCAACTGTATTAACTGCGGCCTTTGTTACTCGGCTTGCCCACAGTTTGGGCTGAACCAAGAGTTTCTCGGCCCGGCAGCGCTAACCTTGGCCCACCGTTACAACCTGGACAGCCGCGACCACGGCAAGAAGCAGCGCATGGCACAGCTTAACCGTCACGAAGGGGTATGGAGCTGCACCTTTGTCGGCTTCTGTTCCCAGGTATGCCCAAAAAACGTTGACCCGGCCGCTGCGGTCAATCAGGGCAAGGTGGAAGCGGCTAAGCACACGCTTATTGCGCTGTTTAAAGGCTAGGGGAAGGAGAGAGAGTATGGATAAGTCATCATCGCAACGCTTGCCGCCGCTGAAACGTAACTGGTGGCTCAAGCACCGTTTTTTTAAGCTCTACATGCTGCGCGAAGCCACGGTACTGCCGCTGGTGTTTTTCACGCTCTGTTTACTGGCCGGTATAGTCGCCCTGCTACAGGGGGCGGAAAGCTGGCAGGGGTGGATCGCCTTTATGGGCTCCCCCATTGTGCTGCTGCTAAACCTTGTTGCGCTGGTGGCTAGCCTGTTTCACGCCGCCACCTTTTTTGTGCTGTTTCCGCGGGTAATGCCGCTACGCATCGCGGGGCGAAGCCTGCCTGATCAAGCCATTGTCGCGGCACAGTGGGCCGGGGTCGTGGCAGTGGTGCTGCTGTTTATCTGGCTATTAGGGAGTGCATAAGATGAGCAAGCCAAGCATGGATAGACCCAGCATGAACAAACAGGGTACACCGCATAAACAAGCCTTTGATGAGCCGCTCTGGTGGGGGCTGTTTAGCGCAGGCGGCGTCTGCTTTGCGGTTATTCTGCCTGCCGTGATTTTATTTATTGCCGTATTACTACCTCTTGGTTTGCTGCCTCCCGAGGCGCTGAGCTACGAACGGGCATCCGCACTGCTGTTCAGTGTGCCGGGCGTTCTGTTTGTTGGGGCGGTCGTCTGCTTGCCGCTGTTTCATGCTGCCCACCGCCTGCGCCATGGTTTGTTCGACATCAGCGTGGGCAATGACGCGCTTAACAAAAAGCTGATGTACGGGAGTGCCGCGCTGCTGAGTATTGTCGCGCTAGGGATGGTAATAGTAGGGATGTTGGGTTGAAGAGCGGCCGAAACGCCATAGGCGATTAATCGCCTATGGCGTTGAGCATGCTTACGCCTTTGTTTCACCAAGGCCCGCAGCGTTCAGCATTGCGTGGAGTAGTACGTTACAGCCTGCATGAACGTGCTCAGGCGTGGCGCTTTCTGCCTCGTTGTGGCTAATGCCATCCTTGCAGGGGATAAAGATCATTGCCGCGGGGACCACGCGGCCAACAAACATGGCATCGTGGCCCGCGCCGCTGATGATATCCATATGCGATAGGCCGAGCTTCTTCGCTCCTTCACGCACCGCATCAACACACTCCTTGTTGAAGTGTTCTGGTGCAAAGTCTGCCGTAGGCGTTAATTCATATCCCAGCCCGTGGCGCTGGCAAATTTCGTCAACGGCAGCTGCCACCGATTCGCCCATCGCAATAAGCGCTTCAGGCTCCCAGTGGCGCATATCCAGCGTCATCTTAACCTGACCGGGAATCACATTACGCGACCCAGGATGCAGCATCATACTGCCGACCGTGCCGCGCCCGTGGGGCTGATGTTCATGGGCAATACGGTTGAGCGCTTGGGTGACTTCAGCAGCGCCCATCATGGCATCCCGGCGTAGGTTCATCGGTGTGGGCCCAGCGTGGGCTTCAAGCCCGGTCAGGGTTAAATCAAACCACTTCTGGCCCAATCCACCAATCACCACGCCAATGGTGGTGTCGGTATCTTCGAGAATGGGGCCTTGTTCGATGTGCGGCTCAAAATAGGCGTTGATCTCGCTTGGCGAGACGCTATCGCTGCCGCGGTACTGAATAGCGTCAAGGGCATCGCTTACCGTGACGCCGTCAGCATCAGTGCGCGCCATCATCGTGTCGAATTCAAGCACGCCGCTAAATACCCCAGAGCCCATCATGCAGGGCGGAAAGCGGCAGCCCTCTTCGTTGGTCCAGGCGGCAACTTCAAGCGGTGCCTTGGTGGTGATGTTGTGTTCGTTTAACGTGCGAATGACTTCCAATCCCGCCAGCACGCCAAAGCAGCCATCGTACTTGCCGCCGGTAGGCTGACTATCCAAGTGGCTGCCTGCCATCACCGTTTTAGCCGTTGGGTCGCTGCCTTCACGGCGGGCAAAGATATTGCCGATATTATCAATGCGGATCGTGCAGCCCTCGGCACGGCACCACTGAATAAAGAGATCACGCCCCTGGCGTTCTAAATCGGTAAGCGCCTGACGATTAACGCCGCCTTTGGCGGTGGCGCTTAGTTTGGCCATCTCCATTAGCGATTCCCATAGGCGGTCGCTGTCAGTGCGTAAATCAGCTATGGCGGTTTTCGGTTCAGCAAGCGAGTTCATAAGACTTCCTTTTATTGAGCGCGGACGAGGCTGGCGACTCCCACATTGATTGTTTGGCTCACTGCTAGCGTAGAGATAAAAAAGGCGACGTTACGTATAAATTATCTAACGTGAACAAAAGAAAAGCATAATTTTATAAACGTGTTTGGTGGCGCATGCTGTGGCTATGTCTCATAGGGCTGGAGCTGGACACCATGTTTAGTTTAAAAAGTAATACAATCTCGCAATCCTCAGAAGGGGCTATTGAAGACCGCCCCTCCCATTCTGCGCTGAATCAGCACTACTGGATGCCGTTTAGCGCCAACCGCGACTTTCATGCGAACCCGCGTGTTATTACCGGGGCGGAAGGGCGCTATTACATTGATGACCAGGGCCGTAAGTTATTCGATTCGCTTTCCGGGCTATGGACCTGCGGCGCGGGCCATAACCGTGAAGAAATTCAAAAAGCCGTGGCGGCGCAGTTAGGCAGCCTCGACTTTGCCCCTGGCTTCCAAATTGCCCACCCGCTGGCGTTCAAACTGGCGGAAAAAATCGCCAGCCTAACGCCTGCTGGGCTGGATCACGTGTTTTTTACCAACTCAGGTTCAGAAGCCGCCGACACCTCGGTCAAGATGGCCAAGGCCTACTGGCGGCTAAAAGGTAAACCGGAAAAAACCCGCATGATTGGCCGCGCTAAGGGCTACCACGGGGTGAATATTGGCGGCACCAGCCTGGGTGGCATTGGCGGCAACCGTAAGCACTACGGCCAGTTGATGGACGTCACCCATCTGCCCCATACCCTTCAGGCGGGCCACGCCTTCACCCGTGGCCAAGCGGAAACCGGCGCTGAGCTTGCCGATGCACTGCTGGAGCAAATTGCGCTACACGATGCCTCCACCATAGCGGCGGTGATTGTGGAGCCGATGTCAGGTTCTGCAGGGGTGATCGTGCCACCCAAAGGCTATTTAGATCGGCTGCGCGAGATTTGCACCGCCCACGATATTTTGCTGATTTTTGACGAGGTGATTACCGCCTTTGGCCGCAGCGGCGCAACCACGGGTGCTGAAGCCTTTGGCGTGACGCCGGATATCATGAACGTGGCCAAGCAGATCACCAACGGCGCGATCCCCATGGGGGCGGTGATTGCCTCTAGTGAAATTTTCGACACCTTTATGCATGCAGGCGGCCCCCAGCACGCCGTTGAGTTCCCCCATGGCTATACCTATAGCGCCCACCCGGTGGCTTGCGCCGCGGGTCTGGCGGCGCTTGAAATGATGGAGCGTGAGAACTTCCCCTCTCAGGTCAGCGCCATTGCGCCTACCTTTGAGCAGAAGCTGCATGCCCTGAAAGGCCGCAACCATATTGTCGATATTCGTAACTACGGCTTAGCCGGTGCGATTCAGCTAACGCCTCGGGATGGCGACCCAACAATTCGCCCCCGGGATGCCCACATGGCGCTCTGGGAAGCGGGCTTCTACGTACGTTATGGCGGCGACACGCTGCAGTTTGGCCCTCCCTTCGGCACCACCGAGGCCGAGCTAGAGCGGCTGTTCGACGCGGTTGCGTCCACCTTGGATTCGCTGGCATAAATCATTACGGAGCGTAAAAAATGAGTGTTGTTTCCCACCTGATTAACGGCGAGTTAGTTGAAAGTAAGCGCACGCTGGAGGTTACTAACCCCTCAACGGGCCAAGTGATTCGCCAAGTCGCTGACGCGGATGCCGCCGATGTAGAGCGTGCCATTGCCGCGGCCCAGGCCGCTTTTCCTGCCTGGCGCGATACGCCGCCCGCCAAGCGTGCCCAAGTGATGTACCGTTTTAAGCAGTTACTGGAAGAACACGCCGACCGCTTGGTGCAGTTGGTCAGTGAAGAGCATGGCAAAACAATAGAAGACGCCATGGGCGAGCTGAAGCGCGGCATCGAGAACGTCGAGTACGCCTGCGGCGTGCCGGAGCTTTTAAAAGGCGAGTACTCCCACAACGTGGGGCTGGGCATTGATGCGTGGTCTAACTTCCAGCCCTTGGGCGTGGTCGCGGGTATTACCCCGTTTAACTTTCCCGCCATGGTGCCGCTGTGGATGTACCCGATGGCGATTGCCTGCGGTAACACCTTTATTCTGAAACCTTCCGAAAAAGACCCATCGGCGGCCATGGCCGTGGCCGAACTGCTGCAAGAAGCGGGGCTGCCTAAAGGTGTGATGAATGTCATCCACGGCGGGCGCGAAGCGGTGGAAACATTGCTGGATGCCAAGGCGGTTAAAGCCATTTCGTTTGTGGGTTCCACGCCCGTGGCGGAAGCGATTTACTCACGCGGTTCTGCTGCGGGTAAACGCGTTCAGGCCTTGGGTGGGGCGAAGAACCATGCGGTGGTTCTCCCGGACGCCGACCTGGAGAATGCTGCGAATACGCTCATGGGCGCGGCTTATGGCAGCTGCGGCGAGCGCTGTATGGCGATCTCGGTGGCGGTATGCGTAGGCGATGAGACCGCCGACCGCCTAGTTGAAACCCTGCTGCCTAAAATTGCCGAACTGAAGGTGGGGCCCGGCACCGATAAAGGTTTAGATATGGGGCCGCTAGTGACGGCAGAGCACCGCGATAAAGTGCTTGGCTTTATTGAAGAGGGCGTGAATGCTGGCGCTTCGCTGGTGGCGGATGGCCGCAGCCTAAAAGTGACGGGTAATGAAGAGGGCTATTTTGTTGGCGGCTGCCTGTTCGACCATGTCACCGCTGAAATGCGTATTTACCAGGAAGAGATCTTCGGGCCAGTACTCTGTGTGGTGCGGGTTGGCAGCCTGGATGATGCCATGCAGCTGATCAACGACCACGAATACGGCAACGGCACCTGCCTGTTTACCCGCGATGGCGAAGCCGCCCGCCGGTTTACCGACGGTATCGAAGTGGGCATGGTGGGGGTAAACGTACCGCTACCGGTGCCTGTGGCCTATCACAGCTTTGGTGGCTGGAAACGCTCGCTGTTTGGCGACCTCCACGCCTACGGGCCAGACTCGGTACGCTTCTATACCCGCCGTAAAGCGGTCTCCCAGCGCTGGCCTTCGGCGAGTGAAGCCACACGGGCGGAGTTCTCGTTTCCTACTAACCAGCGTTGACGCGATGCGCTAACTGCGCCATCTTCACTGCACCACCGCCTGCATCATTGTTGGGCGGTGGTGTATTTTTTGGTGCGTATTATTAGCGGTCAGGGTTGCAAAGGGATACCAGCGTGGCGAGAACACAGGACGAAATTCGGCAAACGAACGTCAAAAAGATCCTTCAGGCGGCGGAGCAGCTGTTTGCCGAGAAAGGCTACGCCGGGGCCTCGATGGGGGAAATTGCCCAGCTGGCGGATATTCCCAAATCAAACGTGCATTACTACTTCTCTACCAAAAAAGCGCTTTACCAAGAAGTGCTGTTGGCGCTGCTGGAGATATGGAAGCAGGACGCGCTCTGTTTTGAGCTATACGATGATCCCCGCGTGGTGCTCACCAGCTACATTCGCGCCAAGATGAACCACTCCCGCTATCGCGCCCACGGCTCGAAAATCTGGGCGGCGGAAGTGATGCAGGGCGCACCCATTTTAAAAGAGCGCCTGCGCGATAATCTTTATGAATGGGCCAAATTAAAAGAGTCAAAAATCCGCGAATGGGTCGAGTCCGGCCAGATTACCCCCGTCGAGCCCTCTTACCTGCTCTATATGATCTGGGCATCGACCCAGCACTACGCCGACTTCGACTACCAAATTTCGCTGCTGAACGACGATAAACCGCTGGACGATCTACAGTTTGAAAAAGCCGTTCAGTCGGTGACCACGGTAATTTTAAGAGGCATTGGGCTGACGGCTTAGCCCTGTAACGATGGCTTTTCTTGAACAGTACGCCAAATACACATGCCGATGAAGTAGGCCGATGCTATGCCCCACCCCCACAGTGCCCAGGCTGCGTGCTCGGGGCTGGAGAGTACTAACGACGTTGTACAGGCACACCATACAAGCGTGATGGCGATATTGAGTGGCATAAACAAGCGCACGCGAAAGGGGTGAAGGAACTTCATCTTCGTGACGGTGAGAATAGCGAGAAAGACGATAGCGGCAAAGGTGATGAACGGCGGGAAATCAAGAATATAGAAATAGGCCGCGGCGATGTTCCAGGCAGCAGGAAAGCCAACAAAGTAATTATCCTGGCTTTTCATATCGACATTGCAGAAACAGAACATCGATGACAATAAAATAATAAAGACGGACATCAGCCCTAAATAGGGCGGCAGCTCAATAAAGAAGTAAATGAACAAGGCGGGAATAAACGCCCAGGTCAGGTAATCGATGACCATATCAAGGGTCGAACCATCGAAGTGGGGCAAAATCGTTTTCACTTCATACTTGCGCGCCAGGGTGCCATCAAATCCATCGACCATCATCGCTGCGCCTAGCCAGAGTAGGCATGCGACGGGATTATTATCGATCAGTGAAAGCAGCGCCATTGTGCCAAGCAGCACCCCGCTGGCGGTAAATACGTGCACGCTCCACGCCTTATATATCGAAGCGCGTGATTCTGTCTGCGATGAGAGCGGTTGAGCCACATTAACCCCATTGGGAACGTGGTGTCCCCTTACTGTTTGGTTTATAGATAAGCGTGTAAAAATCATACCTTACTACAAGAAAGCATCCGACGAACACGCAGGCAGGCTATCTGTTTATGGCGCGGTCGTTTGCAACGGGTGCAAGAAGTATAGTGTCTTGCCGCTGTTTTTTTACACTGGCCGCTGAAATTGCTGGCGCGCCTGTTCAGCCCGCTCGCGTGTTATGCAGGTTAGCGAGTGATCATTAAGTAGCCCTATGGCCTGCATAAAAGCAAAAACGGTGGTCGGGCCAACGAACTTCCAACCGCGCTTTTTTAACGCGCTGGCAAGCGCGATGGATTCAGGCGAGGTGGTCTGGGTTTGCGGTGTGGCGAGTGCATCGGCGTCTGGTTCAAAACGCCAGAAGAACGCGGCAAGTGACCCTTCCTGTGCGACCATTTCTATCGCCCGCTGGGCATTATTGATTGCCGCTTCAACTTTACCGCGGTGGCGGATAATGCCAGCGTTTTGCAGCAGGCGCTGTACGTCGTCTTCATCAAAGCGGGCGACTTGGTGGAAGTCGAAGTGGTGAAAAGCACGGCGGAAGTTTTCGCGTTTATTAAGAATGGTGCGCCAGCTCAATCCCGATTGGAAACTCTCCAAGCAGAGCTTTTCGAATAGCTGCTGGTCATCAGCGACGGGAAAGCCCCATTCGCTGTCATGGTAAGGCAGCAACGCGGGTGCCCCGCCGCACCAGTGGCAGCGGGGGTAACCGTCGGGGGCGATAAAATCAGGCATGGCAGAGTCTCAGAATGTGTTGTCTACACTGTATTCCATCGTCGATACGTTGTTTACTCAAGAGGCAAGCAAAGCCGGCCCTATGAGGAATGTTTTTAAGGAGACTCCGCTATGAACACCATTCGTTCAGCCACTATTAACGATCTTGATGCTTTAACCTCACTATTAGATGGCTATCGCCAGTTTTATCAGCAGCCCAGTGATATTGATGCTGCGCGTGCCTTTCTACGCCAGCGTTTCGGACAGGCAGATTCACGTATTTTAGTGAGCGAAAATAGTGAAGGGGCGCTCACCGGCTTTGTGCAGCTGTATCCCGGTGTTTCCACCGTGGGCTTAAACGCACGCTGGACGTTAAACGATCTGTTTGTGCTTCCAGAATGTCGTGATAAAGGCACCGGTAGGGCGTTAATGGAAGCCGCCACTCAGCTTGCCCGTGAGCATGGCGTGGCACGCTTGATATTAATGACCCAGGTAGAGAACGAGCGTGCACAACACCTTTATGAATCGCTGGGCTGGCAGCGCAACACGGCGTTCTACGGCTATCTGCTGGACGTTAACGCATGATCGCCTAGAAGCGCCTTGAGCGGGTGTTTATTGGCATGAGCCAAGCCACTGGGGCGTGGTGATTTTGGCTGGCTCGCGCTGCATGATGATCTCGCCATGGCGCACGGAAAGCAGCACCTCGCCCTGGGTGCGCAGCACGCTGTAATCATCCTCGCCCTCTAGCAGGTTGAAGCTGGCGGGTTTGCCGACCTCAATGCCGTAACGCGCTTCGATATTGAGCGTGCGGGCGCTGTTATCGGTAATCAATGAAAGCGCTTGGCTGAAGTCCTGATAGCCCATCATTTGGCAGATGTGCAGGCCAAAATCCAGCGTGCGTAGCAGCTTACCGTTACCCAAGGAGTACCAGGGGTCAAAAATGGAGTCTTCGGCAAAGCAGACGTTAATGCCCGCTGCGTTGAGCTCTTTTACGCGCGTCACGCCGCGCCGTTTCGGGTAGGTGTCAAAGCGCCCCTGCAGGTGAATGCTTTCGGTAGGGCAGGAGACAAAGTTGATGCCCGAGCGTTTGAGCAGCAGAAACAGCTTGGAGCAGTAGGCGTTGTCGTAGGAGTGCATGGCGGTGGTGTGACTGGCGGTCACGCGGCTGCCTAAGTCGTTAAACAGTGCTTCGCAGGCCAGCACTTCTAGAAAGCGTGAGCTAGGGTCGTCAATTTCATCACAGTGCACATCCACCAAGCGGTCGTACTTAATCGCCAATTCGATCACTCGCTTCATGGAGGCGACGCCCAGCTCCCGGGTATATTCGAAGTGAGGAATACCGCCTACCACGTCAGCGCCGAACTCCAATGCCTCTTCCATCAGCTTTTCGCCGCCAGGGTAAGAGAGCAGGCCATCTTGTGGGAAAGCGACGACTTGTATGTCGATTTTATCTTTCAATTCATCGCGCAAGTCGCATAGGGTTTTAAGCCCGATCAGGCTCGGGTCGCTAGTATCGGCGTGGGTGCGCACAAACTGCACGCCGTTGCTAATCAGCAGGTTGAGCGTTTTAAGTGTCCGCTCGCGAATATCCGCTTCGGTCAACATAGGCTTACGTTCGCCCCAGCGCTCAATACCTTCAAATAGCGTGCCGCTCTGGTTCCAGTGTGGCTCGCCTGCGGTGAGTGCAGCATCCAGGTGGATATGCGGCTCGATAAAGGGGGCGCAAACCAGCTTGCCACCCGCATCAATCTGCCTATCGTCTGCCTTCAGTGGCGAATCTTGTACGGTAATGGCGCTGAACGTACCGTTCTCAATCTCAAGCCGATAAAGTTCAGGGCGCTGGCGAAGGCGGGCGTTAATGATCTGCATGTGAATGCTCACTTAGTGCATAGCTGTTAAAAAGACGTATTGCTTAGCGTAGCGTGCTTTAAGCGTAGCAGCACAGCGTTGACCGCCCTCGTGAGATGAGGGCGGTGGTTGATCAGCTAACAGGGCGATTAAGAGGCGACGCGGAAAGGGTTGCGCGGGTCGTTGTCCCAGGCGAGGAAGGGCTTGCCGGTCTCTTGAGGCACCATGGTGATGCAGTTTTCTACTGGGCAGGTGATTTGGCACAGGTTACAGCCTACACACTCATCTTCGATTACCTCGTAACGGCGTGCGCCGTCCTGCTCGGTGAGTTTGGCAATCGACTGATGGGAGGTATCCTCGCAGGCGATATAGCAGCGGCCGCACTCGATACATAGATCCTGGTCGATCTTGGCGATGGTCTTGAAGTTGATGTCCAGATGTTTCCAGTCGGTGGTTTGCGGTATCGCTTTACGTGAGAACGCATCAATGGAGTCGTAGCCTTTCTCCGCCATCCAGCGGGAAAGACCGTCCTTCATCTCTTCCACAATCCTGAAACCGTTCAGCATCGCCGCCGTGCACACCTGCACGCTGCCTGAGCCGAGGGAGATAAACTCCGCCGCATCGCGCCAGGTGGAAATGCCGCCGATGCCGGAAATTGGCAGCGTTGCGGTGGCGGGGTCGCGGGCGATTTCTGCCACCATATTCATCGCAATGGGCTTAACCGCGCTGCCGCAGTAGCCGCCGTGGGTGCTCTGGTGACCCACGGTGGGCATGGCGACCATGTTGTCCAAGTCAATGCTGGTGATGGAGTTAATGGTGTTGATCAGCGAGACTGCATCCGCGCCGCCACGTAGCGCCGCCTGGGCACCTACACGAATATCGGTAATATTGGGGGTGAGTTTCACAATCACCGGCTTGGAGTAGTGCTTCTTACACCAGTAGGTGACTTTTTCGATCAGGTCCGGGTTTTGGCCCACTGCCGCGCCCATGCCGCGTTCCGGCATGCCGTGGGGGCAGCCGAGGTTAAGCTCGATACCGTCGGCACCGGTAGCTTCCACTAGCGGTAAAATGTACGCCCAGGCCTCCTCATTGCAGGGCACCATGATGGAGACGATCAGCGCGCGGTCGGGCCAATCCTTTTTCACTTGGGTGATCTCTTGAAGATTGATCTCCAGTGAACGGTCGGTAATCAGCTCGATATTGTTAAAGCCGATGACCTCGCGGTTTTTGCCATAATGGGCCGAATAACGTGAGGAAACGTTCACCGCCGGCGGCTCTTCGCCGAGGGTTTTCCATACCACGCCGCCCCAGCCCGCTTCATAGGCGCGTACCACGTTATAGGCTTTATCCGTTGGCGGGGCCGAGGCCAGCCAGAACGGGTTGGGGGCTTTAATGCCCGCAAAGTTAACCGATAGATCAACGCCATTAACCACGCTGTCGCCGCTATTTTTCTTGCCAGGTGGGGTAAACGGTAAGGTGCTCATGCGGCCTCCTGCTTGGCGGTAAGTGCTTGATGAATGGCGTGGGCGGCCAGCTTGCCGTGCTGCACGGCCTGTACGGTCAGGTCTTGGCCGGGTTGAACGCAGTCGCCCCCGGCGTAAACGTTGGGCATTGAGGTTTGGAACATCTCATTGACGTGGATGCGCTCGCCGTCGCGGGCCAGCTCGCTGGCCGTGGCATCACGCAGGCTCGTCGCGTCAAAGCCTTGGCCAATGGCTTTGAAAATCGCATCAGCAGCAATTTCAAACGTCTCGCCCGTGGGTGCTAAGCGTCCTGCTTGCTCAGAAGTGTTGGCAAAACGCATGCCTGCCACTTGCTCTTGCTCATTCAGCAGTATCTCATCGGGCTGCGCCCAGGTGACCATGCGCACGCCGTTGGCCTTAGCGATCTCTTGTTCGTGATCGGTAGCGGACATCGCGTCTACGCCACGGCGGTACACGAGGGTTACTTCGCTGGCGCCTAAGCGGGCCATTTGAGTGGCCATATCAATCGCGGTGTTACCAGCGCCAATCACGATGCAGCGCTTAGCGACCGCAAGAGTGCCCAAGTCATCGGCTTGGCGCAGGGTTTTGATGTAATCCACCGCAGGCATCAGGCCAGGAGCATCTTCCCCAGTGAGCCCTAACGCTCGGCTGGCACCAAGCCCCAGGCCCAGGAAAACGCTGTCATACTGCTGGTGCAGGGTGTCGAGGGTCAGGTTATCGCCCAGACGCTGGCCGTACTGGATGTCGATGCCACCGATTTCGAGCAAAAACTCGACTTCCTTGCGGGCGAAGTCGTCGGTCATTTTGTAGCGGGCAATACCGTACTCGTTGAGACCACCAGGCTTCTGCTCGGCCTCAAATATCGTTACTTGGTGGCCTAACATGGCGAGGCGATGGGCGCAGGAAAGCCCGGCAGGACCCGCCCCCACCACAGCAATATGGCGGCCAGTGGTAGCGGCGCGTTTGAACGGGTGGCCCTCAAACTGCATATTGTCGGTGGCGTGGCGCTGTAATAAACCGATGAGCACCGGCTGACACTCAGCATCATGGTTACGCACACAGCTGCGTTCGCAGAGGATTTCGGTGGGGCACACGCGGGCACAGCTGCCGCCCAGAATGTTGGCCTCCAGAATGGTTTCAGCCGCGCCGTTGATGTTGCTTTCACTGATTTGGCGGATAAAACTGGGAATGTCGATTTCCGACGGGCATGCCTCCACACAGGGCGCGTCATAGCAGTAAAGGCAGCGCTGGCTTTCGATGATGGCTTGGCGCGGCGTCAGCGGTGGGTGCAGGTCGCTAAAGTTATGCTTCAGCGTCGCTGGGTCGTAGGTGCCGACCTCTTTTGCGCTGGGTAAATGATCAAGTGAATGGGTCACGGTTTTTCTCCATTGCTCTGTTCTTTCAGGGGCAGGGCTTTAGCGCGTTACCGCAACGGGCGCATTTAGCTCAGCGCGTTTGGCCAGTAGCTCGAAGACGCCGGGGTAGGCGGGGCGCGCTAAGTAGCGGCCTGCACCCCGCTCGGCGTGTAGCTCGCCGTCGCGCCATGTCCACTTGCCTTGGCTGATGGTGTGGCGGGCGATGCCGCGCACCGTTTTGCCCTCAAAGATATTGAAGTCGACGTTCTGGTGGTGGGTTTTGGCAGAAATCGTCCGCGTACCGTTCGGGTCCCAGACCACAATGTCGGCATCGGAGCCGACCTGAATCGCGCCTTTGCGCGGGTAGAGATTAAAAATTTTGGCGGTATTGGTGGAGGTCACGGCGACAAACTCCTGGGGCGAGAGCTTGCCGGTATTGACGCCTTCATCCCACAGCACGGCGAGACGATCTTCCACCCCGGCGGTGCCGTTGGGAATCTTGGTAAAGTCATCTTTACCGGCGGCTTTCTGCTCTTCGCAGAAGCAGCAGTGGTCGGTGGCGGTGGTTTGCAAATTGCCGGATTGCAGGCCATGCCAGAGCGCTTCTTGATGGCCTTTGGGGCGGAAGGGCGGGCTCATCACGTGGGCGGCGGCGGTGGCCCAGTCCGGGTGCTGGTACACGCTGTCGTCAATTACCAAGTGACCTGCTAAGCACTCGCCAAACACCGGGTGGCCCTGCTGGCGGGCGTAGGCGATTTCATCTACGGCGTCTTTAGTAGAAACGTGCACCAAGTAGACCGGCGCGCCTAAGGTGCTGGCAATGCGAATGGCCCGGCTGGCGGCTTCGCCTTCCACCTGAGGTGGGCGGGAAAGTGGGTGGGCTTCTGGCCCGGTAATGCCTTGAGCCAGCAGCTTCTGCTGCATGTGGTAGACCAGCTCGCCGTTTTCCGCGTGCACCGTGGGGATGGCTCCCAGCTCCAGGCAGCGCGAAAAGCTCTCCACCAGAATGTCGTCGGTGGCCATGATCGCGCCCTTGTAGGCCATAAAGTGCTTGAAGCTGTTAACCCCGTGCTCGCGCACTAAGGTGCCCATCTCCTCTTTAACGCTCTCGTCCCACCAGGTAATCGCTACGTGAAAGGCGAAATCGGTGGCGGCTTTTTCTGCCCAGCCCTGCCAGGTTTCAAAGGCTTCGAGTAGGGACTGACCGGGGCTGGGAATCACGAAATCGATAATAGTGGTGGTGCCGCCCGCCATGGCTGCAGCGGTGCCGGTGTAGAAGTCTTCGCTGGCGACGGCGCCCATAAACGGCATCTGCATATGGGTGTGGGGGTCAATGCCGCCGGGCATCACCAGCTGGTCGCTGGCATCAACGATTTCGCAGCCTTCAGGCACGTCTAAATCGGTACCAATGGCGTGGATTTTACCATCGACACACAGCACGTCGGCGCGGTAGGTATCGGCGTGGGTGACGACGGTGCCGCCCTTGATTAATAAGCTCATGGTTTGCTCCTTAAAAAAATCTATGTAACAGGGCTTATTCGCCGTCGGTCAGGCGGGTGTAGGTCTCGGGGCGGCGGTCACGGAAGAACTGCCAGTTGTTGCGCACCTCACGCACCATGTCCAAATCGATCTCGTGTACCAGCAGTTCGTCTTCGGTTTCGCTGGCCTGGGCTTCGATTTTGCCGCGGGGGTTAACGATGTAGCTGGAGCCGTAAAAGTCGCCGATGTTCCATGGGGCCTCAGTACCCACGCGGTTAATAGCGGCAATAAAGCAGCCATTGGCGGCGGCGGAAGCGGGCTGCTCAAGTTCCCACAGGTATTGGGAAAGCCCCGCTACGGTGGCGGATGGGTTGAAAATCACTTCAGCACCGTTGAGTGCCAGTGCTCGCCAGCCCTCGGGGAAGTGGCGGTCATAGCAGATATAAACGCCAATTTTGCCGTAAGCAGTATCGAACACCGGCCAGTTGGATTGACCCGGTTTGAAAAAGTATTTCTCCCAAAAACCGGCCACTTGGGGAATATGGGTTTTGTGGTATTTGCCTAGGTAACTGCCGTCGGCATCGAACACAGCGGCGGTGTTGTAGTAAACGCCGGTCTCGGTCTCTTCATAGATAGGAACGATGATCACCATGCGGTGCTTGGCGGCCAGCTTCTGCATCATCTGGCAAGTGGGGCCTTCTGGCACTCGCTCAGCGGCGGCGTACCACTTTTCATCCTGGCTTGGGCAAAAATAGGGTTGGTTAAATACTTCTTGAAAACAGAGTACCTGCACGCCTTGTTCGGCGGCCTGCTCAATCATTGGCAGGTGCGCTTCGTTCATGGCATCGCGAATTGCGGCAGGGTCTAGGTCAGTAGTGGTTTTAAGGCTCATTTGAATTAAGCCAATTTTCATTTTCTGCATATTACAGCCCTCTCTTTTCATACGCGCCAACCGCATGCGGGCGCATGGGTTCGTTACCGGTTAAGTGGAGAGTTAGTGTTTAACTCCTACCAAGTACGATGGCTGCGTGGCGTGCAGTGGCGCTGCCCTTCGCTTTTTTATATAGCGTGAGAGGCTAGCGATTATTGTTATTTCCTAAAGTTGTCATATTTGACAGCTTTTTGAACATAGACTGTTATGTGGTGTGTTTTCAAGATTTTTTTGAGTTTTATTTAACTCTTTGATTTGTTAAATTTTTTATAGCGATTATGACTTTTTTTACTAAATTGGTGAAAGCATGCACGTTAATGGTGTGTTTTTTAAATTCATAAAAAATAAGAGGTTAATAAATTTTTGGCGGATTTTTTTAATTTTAACAGCATCTTTTTGGTGCGATTTTTTATGGAAGAACTACGCTGATTAGTGGTTTGTAAAGCCACAAGGCGAATAATAACAATCACGCTAACAGGTTCTGTATGTCTGTCGGATAAGTCAGCTTCTTGATCAATAAGTTAATGGCATTGTCGTTGTTTTAGGCACGCTTATTGCTCTGCATAAGACTGATACCGTGAATGTAACGGGCAACAGCGCTGCTGAGGAGAATAAAATGACTGGCTCAACCTCCCAAATGGTGGATAGAGAGGGATTAATTGAACTTGATGTAGGTAAAGACGTACGCGATAGCCCACGCTTTAACGAGGATATTGCCCCCACAAAGGCGGCTGAAAGAACCTGGAGCAAATGGAATATTGGTGCGCTGTGGGTAGGTATGTCGATCTGTGTGCCGACCTATACGTTAGGCGGTGTGCTAACCGCCTATTTTGGCTTAAGCGTGGGAGAGGCGCTATTTGCCATTCTCTTGGCCAATATCATCGTGTTGATTCCTCTTACCTTAAACGCTTTTCCTGGCACGAAATTTGGCATTCCCTTTCCCGTCGTACTGCGCTCATCGTTTGGTATTTTAGGCTCTAACGTGCCGTGTTTAGTACGGGCGTTAGTAGGCTGTGGCTGGTTTGGTATCCAAACCATGTTTGGCGGTCTCGCTATTCACCTGCTGCTCTCTGCGTTAATTCCTGCCTGGGCAGCCTTGGGTGGCATTGGTGAAGTGATCGGCTTTTTTGTCTTTGGGGCGATGAATCTGTATGTGGTGATTCGTGGCGCTGAATCGATCAAATGGCTGGAAACACTGGCCGCACCGTTACTGTTGGCGGTGGGGATTGGGCTTATGATGTGGGCATGGCCGCATATGTCGATGACAGAGCTGCTGGCTCAGCCGCCATCGCGCCCTGAAGGTGCGTCGGTTTATGGTTACTTCTTTGCTGGCTTAACCGCTATGGTAGGTTTTTGGGCCACGTTGTCGCTGAATATTCCCGACTTCAGCCGTTTCGCGAAAAGCCAAAAAGACCAAATTGTAGGGCAAGTGATGGGCTTGCCGCTGACCATGTTCTTTTTTGCCTCTTTGGGTGTTGTGCTCACCGCTGCATCTGAGACGCTAGTGGGTCAAACTGTTGCTGACCCCGTGCGCCTGATCGGCTATATCGACAGCCCCTTCTGGGTGGTGTTAGCCATGTTATTTATCATCATCGCCACCATTTCCACGAATACAGCCTCCAATATTGTTTCACCGACGAATGACTTCCAGAACATAGCGCCTAAATTTATCAATCAGACCCGCGGTGTGTTGATGACCGGGGCGGTTGGTGTGGTGCTTATGGGCTATGACCTGTTGCAAAAGGCCGGGGTGATTACCCAGGGGGTGTCGTTGGAGCAAATGTACTCTAACTGGCTGCTGGGCTACTCCAGTCTTCTGGGGCCGATAGCGGGTATTATGGCAGTTGATTATTTTCTGATTAAAAAGCAGCGTCTAGACGTGCCCAGCCTCTATATGGATAACCATGCGTATCCTGCGGTGAATGTAGCGGGATTTATCGCTTTCGGTGTGCCTGTGGCGCTGACGTTGCTTTCACTATTAACCGGCACCATGAACTGGTTCTATGACTACGGCTGGTTTACTGGCTCAGCGTTGGGCGCGATTGTTTATTATGTTGCAAGCCAAGCGTTAGCCACCTCATCTCAGGTGGGCCCTACGCCGCTAGACGCAAGTGAAGCGGTAAAACAGCCATAAGACGTTACTAACGCTTGATCAGCAAAGACAGCGCTCGGCCTTTGGCTGGGCGTTGTCGGTTTAGTCTGGCTGTTTGAGAAAGCTTAAAAATGCATTAACCACTCGGTTGGGACGGCGGTCGCGGCGGGTGATTAACACAAAGGGCGTAAGATAGTGTTGGGTGGCTGCATGGAGCGTGCGCATTTTGCCCGCTGCAACCCATTGGGCGGCAACGTGTTCCGGTAAAAAGCCGATAAAGCGTCCGGTGAGAATCAAAAAGGCAGCGCCTTCGCGGTCGGAGGCCGACGCCTGTGGGTTAAGCGTGTCGTGGGCTATACGCGCATCGCTGGGCAGTGGGTAGCGAGGGGTGATGGCTGGCGCATGGGCAATCTCTGCAGCGCTTATGGCGTCGTCAGGCTGTTCATAAAGCGGATGATCGGCTGAGCAGTAAAGGTAGGAGGGCTCATCATAAAGTAGGCGAGTTTCCAAGCTGGTGGGCAGGTTCACCGCAGGCACCACGCCAACCTGTAAGTGGCCGTCCATTACTCCGCGGATGACCGCATCCGAAGGCTCCATGTGAATATTAACCGTAACGCTGTGATGGGGGGCGGTCAGCTCCGCCAGTGCATGGGTAACGTGCATGTCGGGCAGCGTTACTAAGTTGTCGGTAATGCCGATATTCAGCTCGCCTTTGATGCTGTGGTGCAGGGAGTTAACGTCGCTTTTAAACGTCTCCAGCGCCGTCAGAAGCGTCAGGCCTGCCTGATAAATCTCTTTGCCCTCTTCGGTTAAGCTGAACCCTCCGCGCCCGCGCTGGCAGAGTGAAAAGCCTAAACGGCCTTCTAGGTCGTTCATGTGCTGGCTAATGGCTGAGCGGCTAATCCCCAGGGCAGTTTCGGCCGAGGTAAAGCCGCCGCACTCCACCACGGTTTTAAAAATACGCACCAAGCGTATTTCATAGTCGCTCATTTGGCCTAGAGTGGGCATGGTGCTTTTATATCCTTGAAGAAACCTAGCAAAATTAGCTCTTTAATGGCTCTATTACATTGTAAACTAAGCCTATATCCAATTTAATCGTAGATAGAGCTGTACGCTTAACGTTATTCAGTGGGGTATTGTCCCTGTGCAAAAGAGGGCCTGCATTCCCGTTGTTAACATAATTATAAGGATTTTAAGGCACCATGCCGCAGAGTTTGCCGCCGTCATCGTCTTTGTCTTCCAACGCTTTTCCTTTATACCGGCGTCAGCGCTGGGGGAGCATTGCGCTTTATTATGCGGCCATGGTGGGGCTGCTGGTGCTGTTTACGTGGGTATTAAGTGATCAATACCATCAAGAGGTCAACGCCTCCCGAGATCGCAGTGCGACCCGTGCGGAGCTGGTAGGGGAGTGGGTAAGCACCACGTTTGCTCTGAGCGATCAGGTGTTAATGGATGTCTCTCAGTTGCTTGAGCCTCCCATGACCCCTTTTTCTACGGAACACCGCCATTTTGAGTCGCTGCTTCAAAAGCGCCGCGATAGCCTGCCGATGGTCGAAGAGATAAGCATCATCGATGAGCATGGGCAGCTACTGGTCAGTTCTAACTTGAGTCATCCTCCCGGCTTTGATACCCGTGGCACGGCGTTTTTCCAGACGTTTCAACAAACGCCGCAGCTTGAACAGCTGGTAACCCCTCTCTATTGGTCAGCCTTTTCACGCGACTACCACATTTCCCACGTGCGGCGACTGCGAGGCTTAGAGGGACACTTCAGCGGGTTGGCGGTTGTGCAAATTGCTCCCCGCGTCTTGGACAGTGCTCTGCAGCGCTTAAGCATGGGAGCGGGTGAGAGCATCGCCATCATTGATACCCAGGGACAATTAGTGGCGCGCCGTCCAGGGTTAGATGATCAGACTGCGCTGGGGACGCCTATTGATCACGCGCGTATTACCCAGTTTTTAAACAGCGCTATGCCTAGCGAAAGCATGCGCATCGTCTCGCCGCTGGAAGGCGATGATCGCTTGTTCTGGCTGCACCGCGTTGAGGGATTGCCGTTTGCCGTGGTGGTAGGTGAGAGCATGCGTCAGGTGCTGGCGGGCTGGTGGCAGCGGCTATGGATACTCAGTGCCATTTTGGTGTTGATTGGCCTGCTGGGGGGCTGGGGCTTACGCCACTATCTCAACCGCCTACAGCTTGAAATGCAGCTTTATCAGCGTATGCAGGAGCGAGAACTGGCACGGGCAGAGGCGCAGCAGCGAGAAGCGCGGCTACAGGCGCTGGTCTACTCCATCCAGGATATGATCTTTGTGTTTGATAGCCAGGGGTGCGTGAGCTACGTTCACGCGATTCATCAGCACCGGCTGCTTAAGAATGTTCATGACATTACCGGAAAACACTACAGTGATGTGTTGCCTGAGGAGGTGGCGAAGGCATTTTCCAGCGTCTTTTATCGCGTACGGCGTCACCGGTATGCTGAGGAGCTTGAGTATTCGCTGACATTTGAGGACGAAGTGAGATATTTCGCTGCCACTGTCAGCCCGTTAAGTGATGCTAGCGGTGGTTTTGATGGGGTGCTGGCACTGGTAAGGGATATTACCCAGGCCAAGATGGATGATGTGCAGCTACGCATTGCTGCGACTGCGTTTCAAACACATCTGGGTATGCTGATTACCGATGCCCAGGGGTGCATTTTAAAAGTTAACCGAACCTTTACGCGCATTACAGGCTACCAAGAGAGCGATGTGTTGGGGGAAAACCCGCGCATGTTTAGCTCGGGCCGTCACGATGCTGATTTTTACCGCACGCTGTGGGGTAATGTCGCTAAATCAGGCAGCTGGGAAGGTGAGGTTTGGAACCGGCGTAAAAATGGCGAAGTATTTCCTGAGTGGCTCACCATCAGTGCGGTTAAAGATAATGACGGTGTACTGACACATTATGTCGCGACGCTTAGCGATATTACCGAGCGTAAAGCGGCGGAAAAAGAGATCCACAAGCTAGCGTTTTACGACCCGTTAACCGGGCTTGCGAATCGCCGTTTGTTTATGGAACGCTTGGATGCTGCGATGAAGACTCGTCCGCGGAACCCGCATCACGGCGCGCTGCTATTTATTGATTTAGATAACTTCAAGCAGGTCAACGACACCCTAGGCCACTACGCCGGAGACCAGCTGCTTCAGCAAATGGCCACGCAGCTGCAGGCGGTACTACGGGAAACAGATACCCTGGCGCGCTTAGGGGGCGATGAGTTTGCAGTGGTGATTGATACGCTCAACGAAGACGCTGAGCAGACGGCGCTGTTGGCGGAAGCGATTGCCCAAAAGTTACTGGTCGCTATTCGCCGCCCGGTGCTGCTGCGCGATGAGACCGTGATGGTCACCGGAAGTATTGGTATTACGGTGGTGGATGGCAGTGCGCCAAGCGTCGATGACTATCTTCAGCAAGCGGATATGGCGCTATTCCAGGCCAAAGAAGCCGGGCGCGATACGCTGAGCTTCTTCGACCCCGCCATGCAGTCAGAGTTGGTGCAGCGTGCGCGGCTTGAGGCAGACCTTCGCCATGCCTTGGCCAATCAGCAGTGGCGGTTGCACTATCAGCCCCAAGTCGACCGCGACGGAGTGCCAACGGGGGTAGAAGCGCTGCTACGTTGGCAGCACCCTGAGCGCGGCATGGTGTCGCCCGGGGTGTTTATTTCACTACTTGAGAGCACGCGGTTAATTAACGAAGTAGGCGACTGGGTGCTGGAAGAGGCGTGCTGCCAGCTGGCCGAATGGGCGCAGCAGCCGCAGTACGCACACTTGGAAATGGCTGTGAATGTGAGCCCGCTGCAGTTCCGTGAGCCAGATTTTCTCGCCCGCACCCAAGCTATTTTGCAACGCACTGGCGCGCCGCTGGAAAAGCTGAAACTTGAAGTGACTGAAAGTCTGTTTGTAGAAGCCCGCGATGATGCCCGGGCTAAAATGGAGGCATTAAAAGCACTCGGCGTACGCTTCTCTCTGGATGATTTTGGCACCGGCTACTCATCGCTTGCGTACTTGGCAAAACTGCCACTGGATCAGCTGAAAATTGACCAGAGCTTTGTGCGTGAAATTCTGCAAAGCCCTGCCAATGCGGCGATCGTGGAGAGTACCATTGCGCTTGCCAAGAGCTTAGGGCTTGACGTGATTGCTGAAGGCGTAGAAACCGGCGAACAGCAGCGCTGGCTGGCCGAGCACGGCTGCTACTGTTACCAGGGGTATCTGTTTGCACCGCCGATGGCGTTGTCTGCGTTAACTCAATGGGTCAGCCAGCATAAGGGGTAGCTGAAGGCGGGTCGCTAGCGCGTCGGGAACAATTACTTCCAGGCGCGAATCCTGACGCCAGGCGCTGCTCTCTACACTGAGTGTACCGTCGGCGCGATTAAGGCGCTTCCAACCGCTGTCGGTATGAAACACCCCTTTTACCCGTGCTGAAGCGGGGAGTTCGCCCAACCACACCGCTAAGCGGTCGAGGTCAAAGCGCTCACTCGGGTGCCAGCGCACACCGGTGCTGGTGTAGCCAAGGGCGCTAGCGGTTTCTTGCTGGGGTTTGCCAGGCGGAGGTGGAAAGTCAAAAAAACCGCCTTCTAGGCTAGGAGGGGTGGCGGGCTGTTGATGGGCCACGGGCACGTCAGCACGCGTCGAGGTGGCTTTACCGCTGTTAAGTAATCGGGAAATAGGCAGTTGTCCGGCGTTAGCGTGGTGAATCCATTTGCGCGTTGGCCAAAGCGCGTTGGCGAACTGCTGTGCATTTTCAAGCTGCTCTGGGGCTGACTGTTCCCGCATGGTAATGACTACCGCGTCGGCCATGGCCAACTGGTCTTGAAACGTTTCGTGGGCGCACACGCGTGCTTCATCCAGGCGGCGAGGGTCGAGCGTGGCGATAATGTCGTGGACATCCACGACGTCTTGAAACGCCTCGCCTCGCAGTAGGTCAAGTAGGCCCGCGGGATGTCCCAGCCCCGAGGGCTCGATAATCACGCGGTCAGGTTTGCTGCGCGCCAGTAGGTTCACCAGCGCTGCCTGGAGCACAAACGACAGCTGGCAGCACAGGCAACCGCCGGGCAGGCCTTTCACTACCACATCCTCGCGGTGGTCAAACATCGCTTGATCAATGCCAATTTGACCAAACTCGTTGACCAGAATCGCCCACGTTTCATCCACAGGCTTTTGTTCAAGCAGGCTGTGGATAAGCGTGGTTTTTCCGCTGCCTAAAAAGCCGGTGATGATATGCACCGGTACTTTTTTTAAAGCTGCCACGCCCTAGCCCCCCGTCATGTTCATAAAACGTACCACCTGAACGTCGCCATCGGTGGTGAAATGATGGCGTTCAGGCTTCAGCGGCAGCGCATTGATAATAGCCGTTTTCAGTGCCTGCATATCCCCTGGATAGCGGCGCAGTACAGCGCGTAGATCTACCGAGTGCTCGTTGCCCAGGCAGAGCAGCAGGCGCCCTTCAACGGTGACGCGAACACGGTTGCAGGTGTCGCAAAAATTGTGGCTATGGGGCGAGATAAACCCCACACGACTTTCGCTATCGGCCATTTTAAAGTAGCGCGACGGGCCGGGCGTCGTTTCTGTGGTGGGGATTAGCGGGTAGCGCGTTTCAATCAGTGCCTGTACATCGTCGCTGGAGTAGAAGGTCTCTGCCCGGGAGTGGTCAGAAACGTCGCCTAACGGCATCTCTTCGATAAAACTAATATCGAGCCCTTCCTGGCGGGCAAAGGCAACGAGGTCGAGCACTTCATCGTCGTTACGCCCTTTCAAAATCACCGCGTTGAGCTTAATGCGCTGGAAACCAGCCTCTTTGGCGGCATGGATGCCGTCAATCACCTTGGCTAAATCACCGGTGCGGGTGAGCTGCTTAAAGCGTTCCGGGTCGAGGGAGTCCAGGCTGATGTTCAGTCTACGCAGCCCACCCGCGTAGAGCTGTTTGGCGTGTTTGCGTAGGCTGGCGCCGTTGGTGGTCATGGTGAAGTCGTTAAGCCCTGGCAGCGTGCCTATTTCATCCACTAACTGCTCAATGCCTTTTCGTACCAGCGGCTCGCCGCCGGTGAGGCGGATTTTCTCAACGCCTAACTCGGTAAAGGCGCGGGCTACCATCGCCAGTTCTTCCAAGGTGAGCACTTGCGCACGAGGCAGAAACACCATCTCCTCGCTCATGCAGTACACGCAGCGGAAGTCGCAGCGATCAGTGACAGAAATCCGCACGTAGCTGACACGGCGGCCAAAGTCGTCAATCAGTTGTTTGGCAATCTGTGGATCGGTCATTGCCACCCCGTTAGTGGTTGAATGGATACCGTTTCGCCGGGCTGAGCACCTGCCTGATCATCGCCCAGCTCAATCAGGCAGTTGGCCGCTACCATCGAGGTCAAAATACCCGACCCCTGAGCGCCGGTCGTGCGCACGTGAAGTACGCCTTGCGAGTCGCAGCGATACACGCCCCGTAAAAAATCGGTGCGCTTCAAGCGGCTTTTTAGCGGCGTTTCCGCAATGGCCGTTAAGCGCGCAGGTGGTGAAGGCATTTGCCCTTGCAGGCGTTGCAGCAGCGGGACCACAAACTGGCTAAAGGTTACCATGACCGCTACCGGGTTGCCGGGCAAGCCAATAAACGGCGTGTGCGATTGGCCAAGCCTGCCGCAGGCCATAGGCCGTCCTGGGCGCAGCGCCACCCGCCAGAAAGCTAACTGCCCAAGCTGCTCTAACGCTTGGCGAGTGAAGTCGGCATGGCCGACGGAAACGCCGCCGCTGGTAATTACTAAATCGCTGTTTTCGGCAGCGTCTGCCAGCGCATGCTGAATGACGGTTTGATCATCGGGCAGAATTCCTAGGTCGACGACCTCGGCGCCTTGTTCGGCGAGTAGGCCCATCAAGGCAAATCGGTTGGTATCGTAAATAGCGGCGCTGGGTAGCGCCTCGCCAGGGGGCGTCACTTCATTACCGGTGGAGAAAATTGCTACCTTGGGGCGTTTAAAGACCGCAACGTTGGCATAACCCAGCGAGGCAACCAGCCCCAAACAAGCGGCATCAAGGCGAGTACCCGCAGCCAGGGCAACCTCGCCTGCAGCGATATCTTCCCCTGCTTGGCGAACGTGCTGGCCGCGTAACACCCGCTCAGGCGCATCAATCACCACGTAATCAGGGTGCTCTACTAGCTGCTCCCGCATAACGACGGTATCAGCGCCTGCGGGTAGCGGGGCGCCGGTAGTAATGCGCACGCACTGGCCTGCAGGCACTTGGCCTGCAAACATGTGCCCCGCAAAGGCGTCGCCTGCAATGGGCCAGTGGGTCTGGCAAGGCGTTGTTTCGGGCCAAGCAAGCGCTACCCCGTCCATGGCAGCATTGGTGTTTTGCGGCACATTAATTGGGGCGGTGATATCGACAGCGAGTCGCCTGCCATAGGCCTGACTGAGCGCGATGTGCTCACTCCCCACTGGGCGCTCAACCAGTGTCATAAGCGCTTCCCGCGCGGTGTCAACGGGGAGCATCTGTTCGCCTAGCTCAAAGCACGACAGACTCATGGTCTCTCCTGGGTGGCAGTCGCTAGCGCTAGCTCCAAGCGATGTTTTTCTTCCTCAGTATTTAAGTTGGCAAACGCCTCGGGACAGTCGGACATATCCACCTTGCACCACGCGTGGCGGGCGAACCAGCGGTCGATTTTGCGCTCGCCCTGGGCAAGGGCGTCGGCAAGGTCGTCGGCTAGCGAGGTGCGCAAGAGGACGACAACCGGGTGAAGGCGCTCACCGTCAAAGGCGACGGCGATATCCTGCTCGCCGCTTTCCGTCATAATGCCCGCAAGCATGCGCGGCACGAGGTCGTTGGGTAGAGCAGGGGAGTCGCAGGGGGCGACCAGAAGCCAGGGCGTTTTAGCCGCCCGTAGCCCGCTGTAAATGCCCATCAACGGCCCTTTAAAGCCGCCCTCTGCATCTTTTATCACCCGGTTAGCGAATGGCGCGTAGCCGTCACTATTGCGGTTGGCATTAATCAGCAGCTCAGCCACGCGGCCTTCCAAGCGCTTTGCAACATGGGCCACCAGCGGCAGCCCGGCGAAGGGTTCAAGACCTTTGTCGCGGCCACCCATCCGGCGACCTTCACCGCCGGCCAAAATCATGCCGGTTATGTCGTGTGTTGCGATCATATGCCCGCCTCCTTTGATGTACGCGCAGTCGGGGGTTTGTCGGGGATAGCGTCAAGGGTTAAACGGCCATTAGCATTGATCGCCTGAAAGTTTTTGCCCTTAGCGCGGCCAATCAGCATCACGCCGAAGCGCTCGGCCAGCTCCACGCCTTTTTGGGTGACGCCGGAGCGCGAGACCAGCACGCTAATGCCCATCTGCGCCACTTTTAGCACCATCTCGGAAGTCAGGCGGCCCGTGGTGTAAAAAATGTCGGCGTTAGCACTCTCCGCTTGCTTAAGCCACTGGCGGCCTGCCAAGGTGTCTACGGCATTATGCCTGCCAACATCCTCAACAAAATCAAGCACCTCGGTTTGGCGGCATAGCGCACAGCCGTGCACCGCGCCTGCACTGCGGTACGTCTCGTTGTAAGCGTTAAGATTGCTCAGTAGCTGGTAGAGCGTTGACTGCGTAAGCAGTGTTTCAGGCAGCGCGGTTAATGAGGTTTGGGCGAGCAAGTTGCCAAACACCGTTCCTTGACCGCAGCCGGTGGTCACCGTGCGCGTACTTAAGCGCGCCTCTAAATCTTCCGGCAGGTGGCGTGTAACCACAACGGCCGCTTCCACTTCCCACTCCACTTGAACGGCGGTTAAGTCCTCGGCCGAGCGCAGCAGCCCCTGGTTACGCAAATAGCCCACCACTAGGGCTTCTGGGTCGTCTCCCAAGGTCATGAGCGTAACGATTTCGCGTTTATTGAGGTAAACCGTCAAGGCGCGCTCGGCGGCAATCGCCTGCTGGCGTGTTTCGCCATAGGCATCCATGACGTTGATAGTGGTGGTCGCTGGTAACCGGGCTCGGCTTAATTGAAGGGCGGGCATCCGCAATCCTCGCTGGTACTTAATCAAGCGCCTGAAAAGCAATACCTGAAAAACAGTACCTAAAAACAATAATAGTTGAGTAAAACACTCTGAGTTGACGATGATGGCGCTCGGGGGGCTTACTTGTCTACCCATTCTAAGTCTAAGGTAATTAGCTAAGAGGTCTCCCGCTATGACGGATAATTTACGCGCATTGAGTATTACCTTGGTCGCTGAGCCTAAACAGGTGAAGGGATTTACCCTGACACAGTGGCGCATTGCTAGCCTAGCGCCCGGAGATCAGGGCGAGTGTGTGCTAGCGCTTCAGCTCTCGATGACTGAGCGCGCTGCCTACCGCTTTAATCTAACGTCGGCTTCTCCTCGGCTATTCGTTCGGGCAGGATTTAGTGGTCAAACGCCCAAGCCGGATGCCATCACCGCGAGCCAGGATGTGGCGGCCGGCTGGCTGGATGGCGAGCAGCAGGTGCTAGAAGCGCCAATGCCCATGGCGATTCAGGTATGGATTGAAAATTACCTTGCCCGCCATGGCGAGGCGCCACTGGAAATGCGTAAGAAAAAACGTAAAGGGGCCGGGCGAGCAAAAGAAATGCCCACCAAGGAGCAGCCGCAGTGAGCCGATTAGAGCGCTGGTCGCGCAAAAAGCGCGGTGAAGAAGTTGATGAGCAACCGCTGGAAAGCGCGGCATCAGCAACAGTGGAAGAACGGCCCCGGGAGAGCGCACCGATAAACGATGGCGCAGAAGAGCAGGCTGCGCCCAGCGAGTTGTCAACACAGCAAGCGGTTGATGAGACGCCCGCACCGGGAAGCTTGGACCATACGCTACCTGACCCTGATGCGTTGCCCCCAGGCAGTGACTTCAGCGTGTTTATGGCTTCTGGCGTTAGCGCTGCGCTACGTCGTCGAGCGCTCAAACGGCTATGGGCTACGGGTAACTACAACGTGCGCGATGGCTTAGACGACTACGATGCCGACTACCGTCAGCAACTCAAGCCCATGGCAAGTGAGCTAGCGAGTAAATTGCGGCGTTGGGCTAATAAAGCAGAAGAGCACGTTGCTACTAATGAAAACGTCGTAGATGAAACGATCACAGAGGAAGAAAAAACGGGTGTGGAAGAGCGTTCAGCTGCGTTGAATGCCCGTGAAGATGAGGAGCATTTAGCGCAAAATGGTGGTCTAGACGACCAGTCTGATAGAGTAAGTGCCCTATCAGGAACAACACGCGAAAAACAATAAAATTATTTTTATACAATGGGTTATGAGTATGCAGATGGCTTAGCGTTGACACTTCAGTCGCTAAGAGAGTGGCAAAAAAGACCATAGGCCCATACGCTCAAGGAATAGAAAGCGTTAAGATAAGCGTCTGAAACTAAAAAATGACATTTCATTATAACAAAAAATGACTTCCTGACCGTGAGCATGCATGAATCAACGTATCCAACTGGCGTCGTTAGACGACCAGCGCAATGTCGCCGCCCGTGAGGCGGTGCGTCAGCGCATCTCGTGGCCGGCCAATTTAACGCCGGCTAATGTGACCTACCATAGTCGTGGCCATGTGCTGTTGATTGGCAGCGCTCATACCGCGTACTCGGCCGCCCGCCTTTTACAAGGTCGCGGTCTTGCTTCGCTGACTCTGCTGATGATGGATGAGCCTGAGCAGCAGAGCGCGCTTTCCGGCGGCAGCGAGCCTTTAATAGAGCGCCGCTTCTCCACTGAGCAGTTGCAGCAGCTCCACGTTTCGGGCCACTTAGGGGCTTTTCACGTTGAGCTTCGTCCCGTTGAAGGTGACGTACTTAACCTAGCCCAAGCGCTGATTGAGCGAAGTGACTTTGACGTGGTGTTGGACATGACCGGGGCCGAGTGTTCGATTAACACGCCTCCCTGGGAGTTGCCGCCGCCTGGCTACGTGGCGCTTGATTGGGCAACGGCCAGCAACCCTGGTGAAGTGCTAGACGGTGTTGCTGAGCTAATCGGCGAGTTTGATAAACCACGTTACTTTCAGGTCAATAGTGACCTGTGCGCCCACTCCTCCAGCGGTAATATCGGCTGTACGCGCTGCCTGGATGTTTGCCCCGCAGACGCCATTTCCAGCTATAAAGGGCGGATCGAGTCGCGCATTGAAATTGACCCCTTTCTTTGCCAGGGCGTTGGTAGCTGTACCAGCGCCTGCCCCACCGGCGCCATTGAGTTTCGCTTGCCAGAAACCCGCCGGCAGCAGGACACCTTGTCGACATGGCTGGCCGCCTATCGCGAGGCCGGTGGGCAAGTGCCGGTAGTGCGCTTTATCACCCAAGACTCCCTCGACGCTGAACGCCAAACGGGCGTCGTCACGCCGGGCTTCATATTGGATGCGCCTCTTGAAGAGCTTGGCGCTGCGGGTCACGACCAGTGGCTCACCGCGCTGGCCAGTGGTGCCGCTGAAGTGCGCATCCATCTGCACGAAGCAATGCCTCCACGCTTAAGCGCTTTTTTAACCGATCAGCTTACTCAGGCCCGTAGCCTGCTTGAAGCGCTGGGTCATGATGCCGCGCGTATCCAGCTCATTGAGCCAAGCGATAGCGACGCCCGCGATGCGCTCCCCGTCTTAACGCCGCTAACCGATGCTGCACTGGCCTTGCCTGAACCAGATAAGCGCCAGCGGTTAAATCGTGTGCTGGAACACTTAGCCACGCTTGGGACACCCAGTGGCGAACGCCACCCGATGCCAAGCGGTGCTGCTTATGGTGCTATCGAAGTAGATAGTGTCGCCTGTACGCTCTGCTACGCCTGTGTTAGCAACTGCCCAACCCCTGCGTTGAGTGCCGGTGGCGATACGCCTTCGCTTAGCTTCCGCGAAGCGGATTGTGTGCAGTGCGGCTTATGTGAAAAGGCCTGCCCTGAAGACGCCATTAGCCTGTTGCCTGGATTTTTAGCCGCTCCTGAGCGGCACGTGCGGCATGTTTGCCACGAAGAAGCGCCGTTTGAGTGCATTAGCTGTGGCAAAGCCTTTGCAACGGCCAGTACCGTGGCGGCGATTAAACAAAAACTCGCCCACCACCCTTACTTTGCTGGTGAGGCGATGACACGTTTAGAAATGTGTGAAGACTGCCGGGTGAAGGACGTTTGGAAAACCATGATCCGCGACCCTGACGCGCAATTAAAGGTGTAAAGCCATGAGCGATGCGATGCCCACGCTGAGTGATTCAGAGGCACTTAGATCTGATATTTATCAGCTACTAGCCAGCTTATTGCGCCAAGCGCCAGACGCAGAGCTGCTGCAATGGTTGGCAGCGCTTGAGATTGAGCAGGATGGCAGCCGACTAGCAGAGTGCTGGGCGGCGCTATCAAGCACTGCCCGTGACACTACGCCTGAGGCGTTACAGCGTGCTTATTTTCGCCATTTGGTGGGCGTCATTCAGGGCGAAATAGTCCCTTATGGCTCCTGGTACTTAAACGGCGAGTTAATGGAAGCGGCGTTGGTGGCGCTGCGCCACGACCTGCGCGCATTAGGCTTTGAACGTCGCGAGTCGGTCCACGAGCCAGAAGATCACCTAGCCGCAGTATGCGAAGTCATGGCAATGCTGGTGGCCTCGCAAAGCCAAGAGCAAGGCTACTTTTTTCAGCAACATATTAAGCCCTGGGCCGGTAGCTGTTTTGCTGACCTTGCCAAGGTAGACACCGCTTTCTATGCAGCGCTTGGGCAGTTGGGTGGCGCTTTTATGGAAAGCGAACAGGCTAGCTTGAGTGATCAAGCGGCCTATCAGCCGGTTCGTATTGTTGAGCCATAAAAAGAAAGGGCATGAAAGAGGAGACCCCCCATGCAAACGTCACATAACTCTGAGCGCCGCCGGTTTATCAGGACCGTAGGATTAGGAACCGCTGCCGCGGGCGCGGCCGCTGCTGTGGGCCATGTAACCTTGGCTCAAGCTGATAACAACAAGCCGGTTGAGAGCGAAAAAGCGTCAGTTAATTACCGTGAGACTGACCATGTTCGTGCTTACTACGCGTCGCTGCGCGACTGACGGCTAAAACGCCAGGAGAATTGCCATGCGTCTAACACGCAAAACAACAGCCCCCAAGGCCTCAGGTCTTGGAATTTCCCGCCGTCAGTTTTTGCAGCGCACGGGTGTCGCGACCGGTGGCGTGGCGGCCGTAGGCTTTATGGGCGCGCCGATGATGCAGCGTGCCGAGTCGGCCCAGAAAACCCCGGTGCTGGACTCCCCCGTAGAGACTAAGCGCACTATCTGCACTCACTGCTCTGTAGGCTGTGGCGTTTATGCTGAGGTACAGGAAGGTATTTGGACAAAGCAAGAACCTGCCTTTGACCACCCCATTAACCGTGGTGCCCACTGTGCCAAGGGTGCTTCGCTGCGCCAGCACGGCCACTCCACCCGCCGTCTGAAATACCCGATGAAGCTGGTGTCAGGTGAGTGGCAGCGCATGAGTTGGGACGATGCGGTCAACGAAATTGGTGACAAGCTGCTTGAGCTGCGCGATGAGCACGGCCCGGACAGCGTTTACTGGCTAGGCTCGGCCAAGTTCAATAACGAGCAGGCGTATTTAATGCGCAAGCTGGCCTCCATGTGGGGCACCAACAATACCGACCATCAGGCGCGTATCTGTCACTCCACCACGGTGGCGGGTGTGGCGAACACCTGGGGTTACGGGGCGATGACCAACTCGCTCAACGATATGCAAAAAAGCAAATCCATCCTGTTTATTGGCTCTAACCCGAGTGAAGCCCACCCGGTGGCAATGCAGCACATCTTGATTGCCAAAGAGCGCAATAACTGCGACATCATCGTTGCCGACCCGCGCTTTACCCGCACGGCGGCGAAAGCCAATAAATTTGTACGTATTCGTCCTGGTTCGGACGTGGCGTATATTTGGGGCTTGCTGTGGCACATTTTTGAGAACGGCTGGGAAGATAGCGAATATATAAGCCAGCGCGTTTATGGCATGGACGATGTCCGTGCTGAAGTGGCCCAGTTTACCCCGAGCGTTGTAGAAGAAGTTACCGGCGTGCCGGAAGCGGACATGTTTGATGTGGCCAAACGCCTTTCGGACAACCGCCCAGGCTGCGTAGTGTGGTGTATGGGCGGTACTCAGCACACCACCGGGAACAACAATACCCGTGCGTACTGCATCTTAGAGCTGGCGCTGGGCAACATTGGTAAATCGGGTGGCGGTGCCAACATTCTGCGCGGCCATGACAACGTGCAAGGGGCTACCGACCTTGGCTTGGGCAGCGACTCCCTGCCCGGCTACTACGGCTTGGCTGAAGGCGCCTGGGAGCACTGGTCAACCGTATGGGACGTTGACTATGAGTGGCTGAAAGAGCGCTTTGATGACACCGAATATGCCGACGGCAAACCCATGTATACCAGCGGTATTACGGTATCCCGCTGGGTGGACGGCGTGCTGGAAGAGGATGAAAACATCTCCCAGCGTACCGCGCTAAAAGCAATGTTCTACTGGGGGCACGCGGTTAACTCGCAAACCCGCGGCGTTGAAATGCAAAAGGCGATGCAGAAGCTTGAGATGATGGTCATCGTTGACCCTTATCCCACCGTTGCCGCCGTTATGCACGACCGCAGCGACGGTGTTTACTTGCTGCCTGCGGCTACCCAGTTCGAGACTACCGGTAGCGTAACCGCCACCAACCGCTCCATCCAGTGGCGCGATAAAGTGATTGAGCCGCTGTTTGAGGCTAAGCCCGACCACGAAATCATGTACCTGTTCGCCCGCAAGCTGGGCTTTGGTAATGAATTGGTTAAGAACTATCAGATGAACGGCAATGAGCCGCTGATCGAGGATATTCTGCGGGAAATTAACCGTGGCATGTGGACGGTGGGTTACACCGGACAAAGCCCTGAGCGGCTTAAAGATCACCAGAAAAACTGGCATACCTTCAGCTTTGAAAACCTGCGTGCCCAGGGCGGCCCCGCTGACGGTGACTACTATGGCTTGCCGTGGCCCTGCTGGGGAACGCCGGAGTTTCGTCACCCTGGCTCACCCAACCTGTATGACACCAGCGTGCCGGTCATGGAAGGCGGCATGGGCTTCCGTGCCCGCTTTGGCATTGAGCGAAACGGCGTCAACCTGCTGGCCGAAGGTTCGGCTCCTGTCGGTGGAGACATCGACGATGGCTACCCCGAGTTTAACGATCAGTTGCTGAAAGACTTAGGCTGGTGGGATGACCTGACCGACGTTGAGAAAGTGGCCGCTGAAGGTAAAAACTGGAAAACCGACTTCTCAGGCGGTATCCAGCGGGTAGCGATTGAGCACGGCTGCGCCCCCTATGGCAACGCCAAAGCGCGCGCTGTGGTGTGGACCTTCCCCGATGAAGTGCCAAAACACCGCGAGCCGCTTTACACCACGCGCCGTGACTTGGTTGAACGCTTCCCCACCTGGGACGACTTCGACTCCATTATGCGTCTACCTACGCTGTATAAAACCATTCAGGATCGGGATAACAGCGCCGACTACCCAATTATCCTGACCTCAGGCCGGCTGGTTGAGTACGAAGGCGGTGGTGAAGAGACGCGCTCCATGTCGTGGCTAGCGGAGCTCCAACAAGAGATGTTCGTCGAGATGAACCCAGCCGATGCTAACGACATTGGCGTACGGGATGGCGATGATGTTTGGGTAGAAGGTGCAGAAGGCGGTCGGGTCAAGGTGAAAGCGCTGGTAACGCCCCGCGTTGATCGCAAAGTGGCCTTTATGCCGTTCCACTTCGGCGGCATGTTCCAGGGTGAAAGCCTGCGTGACCGTTACCCGGACGGCTCTGATCCGTACATCATTGGTGAAGCAGCGAACACCGCCACCACCTATGGCTACGATCCGGTGACACTAATGCAAGAGACTAAGTGCACCATTTGCCGCATTGAGCGCGCCTGAGGCTTGAGAAAAGGCCGACCGACCTGACAGCACGGCGGTGCGGGAGCCATCCCGCACCGGCATGAGGAGAACACCATGGCTCAAATGAAATTTATGTGTGACGCCGAGCGCTGCATCGAATGCAACGGCTGTGTCACCGCTTGTAAAAACGCTAACGATGTCGAATGGGGCATTCAACGTCGTCGTGTCGTCACGCTGAACGACGGTGAAGCAAGCGAGATGTCTATCTCAGTGGCCTGCATGCACTGTGATGACGCCCCCTGCATGGCCGTTTGCCCCACCGACTGCTTCTACAAAACCGATGACGGCATCGTGCTACACGATAAAGACCTGTGCATTGGCTGTGGCTACTGCCTGTACGCTTGCCCCTTCGGTGCGCCCCAGTTCCCCAAACAGAATGCCTTTGGTGAACGTGGCAAGATGGACAAATGCACCTTCTGCGCTGGCGGCCCTGCTGAGAGCAAAGAGGAGGAGTATGAGAAGTACGGCTCTAACCGCATTGCCGAGGGTAAGCTGCCGCTATGTGCAGAGATGTGCTCTACCAAGGCGCTACTGGCGGGTGACGCCCAAGACGTGGCTGATATCTTCCGTCAGCGTGTAGTGCATCGCGGCCACCCAGACGGTGCTTGGTCTAATAATCCTCAGGCCAGTGCCGATAACTTAGCCTATGATGCTACCCGTAAAGGGTGAGGAGGCGTGTCATGAACCTGTTGACTGCACAGGCACCCGTCAGGGTGCCGCGCTCAGGTAAAGGGCTCGCCCTGGGCATTTGGCGCTTGGTGATGGTAGCGCTGGTAGTGATGCTGAGCCTTGGGTTCACCCAGGTAGCGGTGGCCCAGGCTGAACCTGACCGCGAAATGAGAACCGCTGCCCCCGGCATTACGGCTGATCAGTGGCGCCAGGTGCGTAGTGGTGAGACGGATGCAAACTACCGTGACTCCCGCTATGAGAGCGACTACAACCTGATCAACGCCAGTGGCGAAACTTGGCGGCAGATACGCAACCGCTGGGTGTCGCCTTTTGGATTGATCGTGATTGGCGGTATGATCAGTGTCATTGCCTTGTTTTATCTGATTGTTGGCCGTAAGCACCTGGAAGAACCTCGAACGGGACGCAAGCTGTTCCGCTGGCCGTTATTCCTGCGTGCCCTACACTGGTCGGTAGCATCTTTGTTTATCGTGCTAGCCCTTACTGGCCTTAACCTGTTGTTCGGCAAGTTTATATTCCCCACGTTGTTTGGCGCTGCTGTATGGTCGTGGATGACGTCTGCGTCTTATGTGGCCCATAACTATTTAGGTCCCATCTTTGGTATCTTGCTGGTCATACTGCTGGTCAGCCTGATTAAGGACAACATTCCCAAAAAGCATGATTTGGAATGGTTCAAGAAAGGTGGTGGCTTGGTAGGTAAAGGTCACGTGGATGCAGGTTTTGCCAACGGCGGCGAAAAAGTCTGGTACTGGTTGTTGGCCAGCGTCGGGTTAATGGTGGTCGCCAGCGGCTTCGTACTGGACTTTCCCAATTTTGGCCAAAGTCGCGATACGATGCAGTGGGCAAATATCATCCATGCTGTTGGTGCACTGGGGCTAACCGCCGTCGCTATCGGTCATATTTATATTGGCACGTTAGGTACGGAAGGGTCGTTGGAAGGTATGACGACCGGCTATGTGGACGAAACGTGGGCCAAAGAGCACCACAACCTTTGGTATGAAGAAGTGAAGGATCAAGCGATCTCGGAAGAGGAGGTTGCTGCTCGCAAGTCGGGTGACAGCAGCAGTGACGTTTCAGCTTCTCGACCTAGCTAGCGACGTAAAGTAATGCCCTTTGACACCGCCTACGGGCGGTGTCTTTTGTTATGCTGCCCTTAACGCACTTTAAAGAGATATCAACATGGCAACATTTGACGAACTGGATACTACCGCGCGTACCGAAATTGAAGCAGCCGCTTTTCGCCGCCTACTGAAGCATTTAGACGACAACAAAGACGTGCAAAATATTGATCTGATGATCCTGGCTGACTTCTGCCGTAACTGCCTCTCCAAGTGGCTGGTCACGGCGGCAGAGGAGCAGGGTACTTCGCTTGAGATGGAAGCCGCCCGTGAGTACGTTTATGGCATGCCCTATAGCGAGTGGAAAGCGCACTACCAGGGTAAGGCAACGCCCGAACAGCTCGCTGCGCTAGAGGCGCGTCACGCTCAGAAGAAAACCCAGGAGTAGCCCATGGAAAGCATGGTGGCGTTAAACGTAGCGGTGTTAACGGTGTCGGATACGCGCACGGAAGAGACCGATCGTTCGGGCCAATTCCTAATAGAGCGGCTCACCGGCGCGGGCCATACCCTGGCTGAAAAGCGCATTGTGCAGGATGATGTGTATCAACTTCGCGCGGTGGTGGCCCAGTGGATTGCCGACCCTGCGATTCAGGTGGTGATTACCACGGGGGGGACAGGCTTTACCGGGCGCGACTCCACCCCCGAGGCTATCTCAGTGCTGCTGGATAAGCGCATCGAAGGCTTTGGTGAGCGCTTTCGCCAATTGAGCGGCGACGAGATCGGTAGCTCCACGATTCAAAGCCGCGCTTTGGGTGGGTTTGCCAACGCCACTGTCGTGTTCTGTTTGCCCGGCTCAACCGGTGCGTGCCGCACCGGCTGGGACGGTATTCTGGCCGAGCAGTTGGATAGCCGCCATAAGCCGTGCAATTTTGCCAACTTAGTGATTCCAGGCCGGGGGCAGCATGGCTGATTTACAGCCGATCGAAACAGCCCTTGAGGCGCTGCTGGCAGGGGTGGTACCGCTGGAAGCTGAGCCAGTGCCGCTAGTGCAGGCGGCGGGTCGCGTGCTGGCCGACGTTGTTTATGCCCAGTTGGACGTGCCGCCGTTTGATAATAGCGCCATGGATGGCTACGCCCTGCGCGCCGCTGATGCGGGGCAATGGCTGCCGGTAAGTCAGCGCATTGCGGCGGGCACCCCGGCTCAGGCGCTTGCCTTGGGTAGCTGTGCGCGTATTTTTACCGGTGGTGAGATCCCTGCAGGGGCGGATTGCGTGGTGATGCAAGAGCGCGTAGAGATTGACGGCGAGCGCGCACTGATGCCTGCGGATATTCCGGCGGGGGACAATGTGCGCCGTCAGGGGCGCGACGTGCAAAGTGGCTCTGTGCTGCTAAATGCCGGTGAACGGTTGGAAGCTGCTGCATTAGGTCATTTGGCCGGGCAAGGCGTCACCGACGTGAGCGTACGCCGTCGGCCCCGTGTGGCACTACTCTCTACTGGCGATGAGATTGTTGACCCCGGCACACCATTAAAGCCCGGTCAGCTCTATAACTCTAACCGGCCAATGCTCAAGCGGCTGTTAGAAAACTTTGGGGCTGACGTCGTGCAACTGGTTAGCGTGCCGGATGACTATGCTCAAACCGTTGAACTACTGCGCCAAGCGGGGCTAAACGCTGACGTGGTTATCAGCACCGGTGGTGTAAGCGTGGGCGAAGAGGATCATGTCAAAGCCGCGCTGGAAACGCTGGGCCAGCTCGATATGTGGAAGCTGGCGATTCGCCCTGGCAAGCCGCTGGCGCTGGGCCGTTTGCCCCGCAACGATGGCAGCCACGCACGCTTTGTAGGGCTTCCTGGGAACCCTGTGTCTAGTTTTGTAGGGGCATGGCTATTTTTGCGGCCACTAATGGGCGCACTGCTTGGCTGCCCTACTTTAAAAGCACTGCCCAATATGACTGCTAGCGCTGGTTTTGCCACCTCAACCGGCCCCCGCGAACACTATATGCGCGTCACGCTGAAGTTCACGCCCAGCGGCGTGACGGCGACGGCATTTGATGACCAGAACTCAGGGGTGCTCTCGTCGTGTATTAACGCCGATGCCTTAGCGGTGATCCCGCCTAATAGCGAAATCGCTAAGGGCGATAAGATCCGCTGTTTATGGTTGGCAAGTTAGGGGATGAGAAGGCTAAGGAGTCAGCTTGCGCGCGTCCAACAGCAGCACGAGTTGCTGCTGTTCAAACGTAAAGCCGCACAGCGCCATTGAAAACCGTCGGGAACGCAGCAGCTTAGGTAGCGGGTAAAGCGTGTTGGCAGGCAGTTGCCGAAGGGTAATGTCGCCGCTTACGCCTAGCTGCCAAGTGCTGTTTTTTTCGCTCCTTACTTGAGCGTCGCGCAGGGTTAGCCAGCGGCTAGGTGGCGTCGGTCGGTCGCGCCCTTCATAAAGCAACGAGTGGGCGCTGGCGCTGCGCAATGCCGTCGGTTGATCGGCCATGGCGAGAACATGACACGCTTCTAGGGCGGCACGGTACGGCCCTACGCGAAACAGCACCATAGCCACCTGAGCTTGCTCGTCATGATCTTGATGCTGAAGCACGTTAACCCAGCCCCTGCTGGTAGGCGTTGAATAGCGCCTCTGGCTCAAGCAGGGCAAGCGCTTGGCGATCATCTATCTGCCACAGCGCGCTAACATAAGGGCGCAACGTGCTGGGAAGCGTTTCGGGAGGCGCTTGCAGCATGCTTTGGGCCACGTCGCACACATCGTCTAGCTGTTCTATTCGCACGCCGCTGCTCATGCCCGCCGCGTTGACTAACAAAATCATGCCGTGGGTTGGGTTCTCAGGCGTGGGCAGGCCGAGTAGCTGATGAAGGCTAATGACAGACTCAATGTGGCCACGCAGGTGCAGTACGCCTTCAGTAGAGACAGGTAGCCCCGGTACGTAATAAACGGGCTGGTCGCTGGGTAAGATCTCGCTCACTGCGCTGCCGGGTAGTGCAAAGCGCTGGTCATTGAGCCGAAAAAGCACTAGCTGCTGGGTGGGCTCATCAACATCGACCACTGTATTAGCATCGCCATGTGCCGCTAACGCCTCTTCCAAAGAGTGGCTGTCGCGTGGCGTTTCAGCGCTCATCGGCTTGCTCCATTGATACGACGACCTGATTGCGTCCTTGGTCTTTGGCAAGGTAGAGCGCCTGATCAGCGCTTAAACGCAGCGACTCGGTAGAAGGCTGCGCGGGGAAGCTGCTGATACCTGCGCTGAAGGTGCAGCGAAAGCGGACATCACCGGCGTGGAAATCGACCAGTGCAAAATCCTCGCGCAAACTATTAATTAATGTGGCGGCCTTCTCGGCGTTGATACCTTTTAGCAGCACAACAAACTCTTCGCCGCCGTAGCGGCCGATAATATCTGAGAGCCGCAGGCGGCTCTTTAATAGCCTTGCCAAGGTGATAATCACTTGATCGCCCGCCAAGTGGCCGTGGGTATCGTTCACATGTTTAAAGTGATCAATATCAATCATCGCCATGGCGTGCTGGCTGTTTTCGCGGTGTGCTTGGGCGAGGGTTTTATTGATGAGCTCGGTGGTAGTGCTGTGGTTATACAAGCCGGTCATACTGTCGCGGGTCATTAATGAGCGCAGTAGGCGTAGACGTTCAGCGCGCAGCCGCACCGCCGAGACCAGCTCCTCTGCCTGTACGGGCTTGGTAAGAAAGGCTTCAACACCCGCGGACATCGCGGAAATTTGCTTTTGGCTGTCGGTTTCACTAGAGAGATAGATGATCGGTAGCCCTAGATACTCCGGCTGCTGACGAATAATCGTCGCCAGCTCTTCCCCTGAACACACCGGCATATAAACATCGACCAGCAGTAAGTCGGGACTAAAGCGCTCCATCGTAGTGAGTGCATCGGCGGGATGGTGAACTTGGTGAGCCAACATGCCGCCCTCTTCAAGCAGTAAGGCATGGTAGGCAGCTACTTCAGGCTCATCATCCACTACGAGTACCTTTAGCGGCTCTTCCGCCGCCGGAGCGGTGAGCTCATCCACCGCCAACATAAGATCCAGCGGCTTCACTGGCTTTATGAAGTAGCCGTCGCAGCCTGCGCGAACGGCGCTCAGGCGTGAATGAAAGTCGCTGTGGGCCGACAGTACGATGGCGGGCAGCGGTTGGTCGGTCAATTTGTTGAGGCTGGCCAGGGTTTCCGTGCCGGCTGTCTGGCCTTGGGGGAACTGCACATCCATGATCACCGCGTCTGGCCGACGAGTGAGCACGGCGTTAAAGAACGTTTCTGTGTCGATAAAGTGCACGACCTCATGACCAAAACAGCGGAGATGGTGGATTAGTTGATCGACCTGCTCGGGCTCATCGTCGCATAAGTAAATTAACCGCTGGCGCTTATTGCGCATCGGCTCCACTTGGCCGGTCAGCTCAAAGCTGTGCACGGCGGACAGCGCTTGCTGCTGGCCATTATGCGAACGCAAGTGTTGCTGTTCGCGCCCCAGCTTATGTAGCAGCTCGCTGATATAGGTGTCGATATCAGTACGCAGAGGAGAGGAGGTGAGCGACTCCTCAGCCTGGTCTGCTAGCTGGGCAAGCCGCTCAAAGCCCAACGACCTCCCGGTTCCTTTCAAGCTATGAAAGAAGCGGTGCAGCTCCGGCGCGAGTCGCGTTTGCTCTTCGGTCGAGGCGCGGCTCTGCTCCCACAGCTTGGCGGTGTGCGCTAAGCGGGCTGGAAGCTGCTCAATAAAACGCGCACGCAGCTGATTGAGCTTTTCGTGCAGCGAAGGGGCGGGCTGAGACATCAGACTACCTAAGTGATTGGTCGAAAGCGGCGATCCGTTCCATTTTATCCATTCCATCGCATCTAACATTGTTTCGGAGCATGCTTAGCTGTTGAGTGCCTGTTGAACGGCGGCTTCTAGATTACCTGCCAGCTCGGCATCTTTACGCAAACAGGCGTTCAGACCCGGTGTCTGGCGTAGTGCTTCATCCGGGGTGTCCCCGGTAAGTAAAATAAACGGCAGGTGATTGCCTTGCTCGCGCAGCATCGCTAGCAGTGCTGTGCCGCTGACAAGGGGCATGTGCATATCGCTGACAATCAGCTTGATATCGCTGTGAGAATCTAACTGCTCGACGGCGCCCATTGCGTCATTGGCCATCAAGGTATTATGCCCTTGTGATTCAAGCAGTGCCGCCGTCATTTCACCCGCTAGCGGATCGTCGTCTACGACCAGAATATGCATCCATGACCTCTTGAGTGTTGTGTAAGTAACCCGCGCTTTAGCCCAGCAGGGCCTGGAGAGTCTCTACTAAATTGTTTTGATCAAAACTGCCCTTGACGATATAGGCATCGGCACCAACCTCAATGCCGCGTCGCCGATCAGACTCTTTTTCCCGCGAGGTGATAATAATAATCGGCCGATAACGATAAACCTCATTTTCGCGCAGTCGGGCAGTCAGCGCAAAGCCGTCCATTATTGGCATTTCAACGTCGGTTAGTACTGCATCAAATGGCTCCGCCAGTGCTTTGGCTAACCCATCGCGACCATTTTCGGCCAGCGTGACGTGGTAGCCCCACGCTTCGAGTACGTCTTTCTCTATTTCCCGGGTATTCAGTGAGTCATCGACCACCAAAATGCGCTTCGCGAGAGTGGATGAGGGACGCTCATTACCAAGGTGCTGGACATTGTGCCGGGTAGCCTCCAGCAACGCAGGTATGTGCAGTAGGCTCACCAGCGCATTACGCCCCATGGAAACCATGCCCGAGACCAGCGGTAAGTGACGTAGATGCACCGGGAGCGGCTTAATCACCATATCGCGCTCATCAATCAGTGAATCAATTATCAAGGCGAGCTTCTGGTGTCGCTGGTGGACGACCAGCAGTAAGGTATTATCGGTGTCGGACGTTGTCTCAGGTAACTCAAGCAGTTGGGCTAGTGATACCACCGGTACAAATTCATTGCGCAAAATCAGCGTGCGCTGTCCAGCAGCATCAATGAATGAGTCAGGTGAACACTCCACCAGCTCGGATACGTAAGGCGCGGTTACCCCTAGGGTGACACCGCCAACGCTGATCAACAGCACGCGCATCATGGCCAGTGAGAGTGGCAGGCGCAGGGTAAAGCGCGTGCCGCTGCCGCGTTCGCTGGTAAGCTGTAAGTCGCCATTAAGCTCGTCCATAACCGTGCGCTTGACCACATCTAAGCCCACGCCGCGCCCAGAAAAGTCGGTAATCATACTTTTAGTCGAGAAACCCGGCAGGAAAATAAGCTCCAGGGTTTCCTGCTCACTCAGTGTATTCAGCTGCTCTTCACTGACGAGCTGTTTGGCAAGCGCTTTCTGACGCACCGCGTCTAACGCAATACCTGCGCCATCATCATGCATCTCAACCATTACCCAGTCAGCATCTTGCCACGCTTCAATCACCAGCTTCCCCCGGGGTGATTTACCCGATGCCACGCGCTCGGCAGGTGGCTCGAAGCCATGATCCAGGGCATTGCGCAGCAGGTGAATGAGCGGGTCTGACAAGCGATCAATCATCTGGCGATCAAGCTCTATTTCGGCGCCTCGTAAGCGGCAGTCGACCTGTTTGCCGAGTGATTGGGCCAACTCACGGGACATGTGCGCGAGCGGATCAAGCACTACGCTTAGCGGTAGCATGCGCATTTGCAGTGCCCGGTCGTGCAAGTCGTTCATCAGCGAATCGTGACTTAAAACGCTATCTTTCAGCTCACGGTGAAAAGCGTGAAAGGGCACCTGCTGCTCGGCAGGGAGCGTGGTGCTTAACGCGCGGGCTTGGTCAACCAAGGTATGTAAGTGGTGGTGGCCGGAAAGTACTTCACCCATCAAGCGGATAACATCGTCTAGCCGGTCCAAACGAACCCGCACCGTATCGCTGAGGCGTAGTTCGCTCTCGGTGGTCAGCGCAGTGGAGGTCGAAGGTGCTGAAGGCGTAACAGGAGGCGGGGGTGCAGGTGTGCTGGGCAGGGGTTGGGTTTGAAGAGCCGCCTGTTCAAGGGCGTTACACAACGCCTCATCCGCGGCCGGTAAGTCATCACCTGTTGCCCCCTGGGCTAGCTGACTGACAAAGTCAGAAAGCCCATCAACGGCTTGGTTAAGCAGGCTGGTAACTGTCGGCGATGCGGTTAGGGAGCCATCGCGCAGGGCGCTGAGCAGTTCTTCCGTGCTATGCGCCAGTGCCGTAATGGGCGCCAGCTTTAACATACGCGACGAGCCTTTGAGCGTATGCGCTGCGCGAAACAGCTCATTGATCTGCTCTCGGTCAGCATGGCCCTGCTCTAATGCACTTATCCCTTCGCGTAAGCGCGGCAGGTGGTCGGCGGCCTCTTCCACAAAGCGCTGAATAAAGCGACGAATATCCAGCGCCATGTTAACTCACTCCCTGTGAGAGGTTAGGGGATGCCAGCGTGGTGCTGTCCGCTTCTAAATAACGTTCGGCAAGGAAGCGCGCATCGCCAGGTGGCAGCGGTGGGACGATAGTGTCTAACCCGCCGCTGGAGGTGGGCGCGGTGGTCAGCAAACGCACCACCGCAGCATAGCGTTGCTTGCGTTGTAGCGGCTCGTCGGTCAATTCACCCTGGCGATACAGTTCAGCTAAGTAGAAGTGCGCTGGCCAGCACTCTGGGGCAACGTAAATAGCCCGTTTAAAATAGTCGTAGGCCACATGGGGCTTTTGCTGCCAGCGGGCGACTAGCCCGGCTAGTACTAGCGTATCGATTGACCACGGCTGTTGTTTAAGAAGCGCCTCTAGCAACGTTGCGGCCTCGTTAAAGGCATTTTGATTGAGCAACTGATGGGCGGTATGCAGCTGATCAGCGGTGCTATCTGCTTGTTCGCTATCCGCCGTTTGGGCAAGAGGCGCACCGGGCGCTAAATCAGTGCTGCTTGCTAGCCCTAGCGTTTCACGGGCGCTCTCACGGATGTCACTACTGTCATCAGCCTTTTCGCGCATCGCAAGCATGGGCGGCTCAAGGGGAGCCGTTGGCACTGCGGCGGATTGCTCTGCGCGGCGAAAGTAAAATATGCCCTGATCTTCGACCAGCTCAAAGACGCCGAGATCGTTACCCAACGTTTCGGTAACACCGCAGAGTAAGATGCCATTCGGGGCCAGCAACTGGCTCAGCTGATGGTGAATACGCCGCCGCGTCTGCGGGTCAAAGTAGATCGATACATTGCGAAACAGAATCACATCAAAGGGGCCGCCTGGGTGGCTCTCATGGGCGTTTAAAAGGTTAAATGGACAAAAAGTTACCCATTGGCGAAGTGATTCGTGAAGCTTAAAGCGGCCCTGGAAAGGGCTAAAGTAACGCGCTTTGAAGTCGGGTGAGAGCGCGCGAAACGCCATGCCGCTATAAATCGCCTGGCGTGCCTTGGCGAGAATTTGGTGATCCAGGTCACCGCCGGTGAGAGTAAACAGTGATTTAGCGCGCTCGCCAAAGCGCTCAAACAGCATCATCGCTACGCTATAGGGCTCCTCACCGGAAGAACAGCCTGCGCTAAAGATGGATAGCGGTGGCCCCCCTGCCGCTAAACGCTCAGGCAGATAGGTGTTAACTAACCAGTTCAAGGCATCCGGTTCACGGCAAAAATAGGTTTCGTTAACCGTTAACTGGCTGACAAAGTGATCGAAGAGCACTGTGTCGCTGGTTAATTGTTTAAGAAGCTGGGTGTTATCCGCTAGTCCTGAGAAGGCTTGCAAGCTGGCGACCGCGCGTAATAGCCGAGCTTCGGCCAAGCCCTCTAGGTGTAAACCGCAGCGCTGATGCACAAGGGCTTTAAAGGGCGCTAACGCGCTCATGCTAGAGGCTCCGGTCGGTTGTTATTTAGGGAGCCGCGCACATCGCGCAATAGACGTCCCGCCAGGCTATCTAGCGGTAGCTCATACTGAATAACACCCGCTTTAACGGCTTCCTGGTTCATGCCATAAATAACTGAGCTGGCTTCATCTTGCGCGAAGGTGGTGCCACCTGCCTGATAAATAGCCCGCATGCCAATAACGCCATCGCGGCCCATACCGGTCAGGATAATGCCGATGGCATCTCTGCCGTAGACCTCTGCGACACTCTGCAACAGCACATCGCAGCTAGGATGATACAGAGAGCTTTGGGGGCTGGGCTGAAGCTGGAAACGGTGGCGGGGGGAGACACATAAATCACGCTCTGAAGGTGATAGGTAAATGTGCCCAGGCTGAATCTGCTCGCCCTCTTTGGCAACACTGACCGGCATGGCGCATAGCGATGCTAGCCATTCAGCCATACCATCAATAAACCCATGGCTGATGTGCTGGGCGATCACAATAGGCGCTGGAAACCTAGCGGGTAGCGTTCGCAGTAGGCGCACTAGGGCTTGCGGGCCACCGGTCGAACAAGCGATCGCGACGACGTGTTGAAAGTTCCGCGGCACGCCACTTGAGGCCGCGGGCAGGGTAGGCAGGGTGATAATGGGAGCCGGTGTTGTGGCGCGCCGCCGTAGGCGAGTAATCACCGCAACGCCCGCAAGCAGGCGAACACGTTCCAATAGGCGATCTGCGTCGGCCCCTTCTAATGTGGGTTTAGGCATTACTTCAAGCGCACCCACTTCTAAAGCCTGATAAGCCGTTTGAGCATCGGAGCGGTCACTGACCACCAGGATGGGCACGCCCCTGCTATACATAATCTCTTCAATAGCGCTTAGGCCGTCCATCACCGGCATGTTGAGGTCCATGGTGATCAGCTGCGGTGCAAGGCGTTTGACCAGCTCCACTGCTTCGCGGCCGTTAGTAGCTTCACCTACAACCTCAATATCATCGGCTCGGCTAAGGATATCGCGTAGCACGTCGCGGGCTACTTGGCTGTCGTCGGCAATGACTACCCGAATTACACTCATCCGGTATCCTTATCAGCGATCTTTATGGGTAAGGGTGAACTCCTGCACCAGCGCGTTAAGCTCTGTCGACATATGGATCATATCTTGGCTGATATCGGTAATGCTGCGCACCGAATGGGCATTGCGTGAACTGGCTGTGTCGATGTCGCGCAGCGCCATGACCACCTGGCTACTGGCAGTTTTTTGTTGCTGAGTAGAGAGCGATATCTGCTGGGCGGCACTGCTGGTTTGACTGGCCGCTTTGAGCAGTGCTTCAAGGTCCTGGGCAGTGCTCATGCTGGCTTCAACGCCTTGCTCGATGGAGGAGGCGCCTTTTTCAGACGCCACAACTAAGCGATTAATAGCCGTCTGAATATCATCGGTGTGCGCTTCGATTTCTTGAGTAGAGTCGGTCACGCTGTCCGCCAAACGGCGTATCTCGCTGGCCACAACCGAAAAGCGTCGGCCCGATTCCCCCGCGCTGGAGGCTTCCAGCGCGGCATTAAAGGCGATCAGCTTGGTCTGGGCGGCCAGCGTATTGATCAACTCCATGACTTTATTGATCTGCTTAGATTTAGCCCCCAGCGTCATGATCTCGGTCAGGCTCTGCTCGCTGTCGCTGCGGATATCCTGCATTTTTGACTGTAGAAGCTGCATGGCCGCACTGCCTTTGCGGCTGCGCTCCAGGGTTTGGTTGGCAACGTCGACCACTGACTGGGAGTGGTCAGCGATTTGGGTAGATGAGGTAGAAAGTTCTTCCATGGTGGAAGTGATTTCAGCCACCGAAGAGGCCATCTCTTCGACGGCTGCGGCCATGGTTTGGCTTGCTTCATTGTCAATATCGCTTCCGTGGACACCGGAAAGCCCAGCGGTTTTTGCCAGCCGGTCGGCGACGTGTGTTAGCGCCATTGCGTTCTTGGCCACTGCCGCAATGGCGCGGGAGAGACGCTCAAGGAGCTCGTTAGTTTGATGGGCTAAGTCGCCAAGCTCCGCTTTGTCGTCGGTGCTGACGCGCCGCGAGAGATCTAAACTGTGGGTGATATCTTTCAACTGGCGCTGGAAATCAATGAGTGGACGAATAAGACTGCCGGTCAGCGGATAGAGAATCAGCAACCCAACAAGCAGTATGAGTAAACCTACACCGCTAGATTCCAGAAAGCGCTCACGCGTGGATGCCAAGTACGCTTCTTTATCGACCTCAACCATGAGGTAGCGCTGCAGCTCGGGCAGCCAGCGTGTGTTAACCAGCAGTGTGCTGCCATCGCGCTCAATTTCGTGAACCTGGCGCCGTTCATTGGGCTGCAAGCGCTGGGACATTTGATCGGGCAGAGGTTCTGACGTTATTACGCCCTCACCGCTGTGAATGAGCAGTTCACCTTCGGCGCTGATAAGCGAGGCGCGCCCGGTATTCCCTAAGCGGAAGTCACTAATCAAGCTGGCCATTTGGGAGAGATCAAGCCCCGCTCCGGCCACTACCAGCGGTCGTCCGTTGGCGGCATTGACGGCACTGCGGTAGTTAACATACACAAAGGCATCTTCGGGTGAAAAAGTATCGCTATCTAAATTTAACTCGTAAGCGTTATCGCTTTCAGTAAAACGGTAGTACCAATCATCGTCACTGCCTGGCGGCTGGATAGTACGCTGCAGGAGTTCGCCATTGCGCAGTTGGAAATAGTAACCGCGGCCCTGGTGCTGAGCGGCGATAAACAGTAGCTCGGTATCTATCTGTTCCATCAGGCGCATTAGGTAGCGGGTAATGTCATTTTGTTGTGCTTCAGGTAATCCGTCGCTAATCCACTGTTCAATAAAGTAGCTATTGGCAAGGCTTTCGGAAATGGCCAGATCCTGGCTAAGGTTAAGGTTTATATGCGCAGCTAATCCTTCGATCTGTGCCGGTAGCTCCTGATTAAGCAGGTTATCCAGCCGCGCCTGGCTGTGGGAGCGCGCTTGAAGATAGAGCGCTAGAAGCATTGCCAGCGCTAAGACGATCCCAAGGGATGAAAATAGCCGAAGCCTTAAAGGTAGGGATTTCCAGCGCGCCATCATGTTCGCCGTTGCTCCAAAGTAGACGGTGGCCCTGAAGACGCAACGGCATTTAGCATTAACGCTGTTAGGCAACGCTCAGGGTATAGAAGATGAAGGGTCGATGGCCCCTCTACTCGCGGAAGTAATACTCGCGAAAGTAATACTCCCGGTAGTGTTAATCAGTAATACCAACGATTTCAGCTTTTTTAGGGAGCAATGTCCAGCGCTAATAAGTTGAATTTGGTACTTCTGTTTATACGATCGCGTGGGGAATAAAGCACGAGGTGTCTTTGGTGATGCGGCCCATGTCTTCACGAATGCCCATGCCGCAGGCGCGGTCACCCACTACCCAGCTACCGACTAGGGCATGATTGTCACCAAAGCGCGGCATCGGGTGGTAAGCCTGACGAATCCAGGGGCTGTCAGTGTAAGGGCCATCTACGGCCTCGCGCTGGCCTGATGGGGTAATCAGCTCTATGTTACTGCCTTCCCTAGAGAAGAACGGTTTGCGCACCCAGCCCGCTGGTAGCGGTGGGCTGTTAGCATTTTCGAAAAAAGCCGGTAGCAGGTTGGGGTGGCCCTCAAAGTGCTCCCAAAGCAGCGGCAAAATACCTTTATTGGATAGAATCGCTTTCCAGGGTGGCTCGAACCAGTGCGTGTTGAGCAACGGCAGCTGCTGGCCAAACGCATCGTCAGCCATCTCTTCCCAGGGGTAGAGTTTGAAGATCGCTGTAATGGGCTGGTTGTCTAAATCGACAAAGTGGGTGGCACCGGGCTGCAGGCCTATATCATCGGTATAAATAAAGGGTGTATTCAGCCCCGCTTGAAGGGCAATATCTTGCAAGTAGCTCACCGTTGCACGCTCTTCATTGCTGCCTTTTACGCAGGAGAAGTAGAGCGTACGCCTTTCCAAGCGGTCGCCTAAATGGGCCATGGCGTTGATTAAGCGCTCTTGAATCGAGTTGTACTGGTCTGCCTGACGAGGAAGAATGCCCTGCTCAATGGCTTGTTCAAGCCATACCCACTGGAAAAATCCCGCTTCATAGAGCGATGTGGGCGTATCGTAATTCAGCTCTAACAGCTTCGCTGGGCCGTTACCGGAATAGGCAAAGTCCATACGGCCATACAGGTGCGGCTGGCCCGTTTTCCAGGAGTTATGAATGGTGTCCCACATAAACTCAGGAATCGCTAAGCGCTGCATTAACACATTGGAGTGGCAGACTTTGTCGACCAACTCCATACACATCTCATGCAGCGCTTCAGTTGGAGCCTCGATGTCCTGTTCTACCTGCTCCAGGGTGAACTGGTAGTAGGCGTCCTCTTTCCAATACGGCGCACCATCAATGGTGTGAAAATGAAACCCTAGCTCGTCGGCTAGGGCTTTCCACTCTTTACGTTCAGGTATATCTACCCGCAGCATAGCAATCCTCGAATACTGGCTATGAACCCCAGGAGGCTGAACGTGTGCCCAGACCGCGTCGTGTCGTTGCTTGGCGGTTCTGAACCACCGAGCTACGCATGGCCTCATTGCGCTGATTAACACGCTGGGTTGCTTGGGTGGAGGCGGTATTCCAATTGCCTTGGTTTTGGCGATTACGGTAAACCGGTTCTTGATAGACCCGCTCAATAGAACGACCACGGTTGGTGTTCGACAACATGCTGCCCATCATGTAACCCATCATGGCGGGCATAAACCAACTGCCGCCACCGCTAGTGGCTTGGGCTTGTTCCTCGGTAGGCGCTGTGCAAGCGCCTTCGCCGTGCTCTGCTTCGCAGGCTTCCAGTGTGTCAAAGCGGGGAACAGACTCAAGCGATGCAGCGTGAGCATCTTCGCAGGCGCTGCGGGTATAAACGTTGGCAGCAACGCACTCCTCAACACTTTGAAAGCTTCTGGGTTCATCGAAGCTGACCTCGGTCACGTGTTCATCAGGCGCTGATTCAACACACGCGGTTAAGCCAAAAGCGCTGGTGCCCATCATCGCCAGGGTCAGGCGAGCGCTGCGCTTGCGACGGGGTAAATGTGCCGGGTGGTTATGCGTATCCAATGTCACTCTCCTTTACCACGTCATTGAGGCTGCGTTGATCAAGCCGACCGCAATGGAAACGCTGCCTACCAACGTGCCGTAGGCTTGGTGGCCTTCGTTAATATGCTGGGAAAGGCTTTCGCCCTGCTGACGCAGAAACAGCTTCAACCCAAAGAAAGTCGCTAACTGAACACCAAAGGCAATAATGCCCCAGAGAATAAAGTCGATATAGCTGACAGAGTTCGCCATGGCGCTATACAGCGGTATGGTAAAGCCCAGAATAGAGCCGCCGTAGGCGCGGGCGGCAGCGGCGTTGCCTTCACGAATCAGTGTCCACTCGTGGTGTGGCGTAATGCGGCTATAGCAGTACATAAAGGCAACTAATAGCCCAAGAGCGCTGATCAAGTAGCCAAAAAAATGGGGGAGGCCTTGTAGATAGTGCAGCATTGCGAGTCTCTTCCTGGTTAATAGTTGCGCCTGTAGATAAACCCATTGTGACATAGCATAGCGCTATGTGGGGCTATCGCAGATGAAGATAAAGACGCGACAGCAGCAGAACGATCTTTTTTGAGTAACTTCAGAAGCCGAACACTGCATGTGCAACGACTCCATCGCTTGCTCGAAAAGAGTACGCCTTATGTGTGCGCGTATCGGAAAAGGACAACACTAAGTAGAGGGTAGTTTTCAATGCTAAATAACCTAAGCCAAGGTGTTCTGGTGGGCCAGCTTTTTGGCTTGGTGGCGCTACTGCTATGCTGAAAGGGTGCGAATCACGGAAAGGGGAGTTAAACCATGGCCGGTGGATGGGCAAAAGATGGCGCGGAACAAGAGCAAATTGAGAGTACGGTAGATGACGCGGTGCAGCGCGCTCGTAGCCAGCTGCCCCGTGGCGAGAGCCTTGACGCTTGTGAGGAGTGTGGTGACCCCATACCTGAGCCGCGCCGTAAAGCAATTCCCGGTGTTCGTTTCTGTATTGTTTGTCAGGAAGCGTTGGACAAAAAACAGTCGGGCTTCAGCGGCTATAATCGGCGCGGCAGTAAAGATAGCCAGCTGCGTTAACGCTACCCGCTTTTACTAATTAATGGCGATGGCGACAGCGCCTTTGTTACCCTCCTCAAATTAACGTCTTTACGTCCTGCTTTAGGGCATGCCTGCACGCAACAATTCTATGAGGATGGACCTTTGGTGACTGATCAACAGTACTGTGCACTCAGTGTTGAGACACTTTCCCAGCGGCTAGGTGGCGTGGATGACGTCGCGAGCAGGGTAGGGGGCGATTCGTCAACCTGGCGAGTTCGCGAAGTCGGCGATGGCAACCTAAATCTTGTGTTTATCGTTTCAGGTAGTGCAGGCAGCGTCGTGGTGAAACAGGCGCTGCCTTATGTGCGTATGGTGGGTGAAAGCTGGCCGCTGCCACTTTACCGCGCCCACTTTGAATATTATGCCTTAGTGCGTCAGGCCCAGCGCGCGCCGGGCATTGCGCCAGAGGTGTTTTATTTCGATAAGCCCCAAGCGCTGATTGTCATGGAGTACCTCTATCCGCACACGATTCTGCGCCGCAAGCTGATCAGCGGTGAGCGGGTTGCTCAGCTTGGCGAAACCATCGGTGAATTTTGCGCGCGCATGGCATTTCGTGGCTCGGAGCTTTCGCTAAGCAGCCCTGAGAAAAAGGCGGATGTGGGGTTGTTTTCCGGCAATGTGGCGATTCCCGCTATTACCGAGTCGCTGGTCTTTACCGACCCCTATTACGGCGCCGAAATGAATCACCACACGCCGGAGCTTTCGCCGGTGGTGGATGAGCTGCGCCGTAATGCGCGGTTAAAAGCCAAAGTACAGCGGCTGTTGATGAAGTTCACCGCTAACACCGAAACCATGCTCCACGGTGATTTGCACTCCGGCTCGATAATGGCCACGGATACTGACGTGCGGGTTATTGACCCCGAGTTCTCGCAATACGGGCCGATGGCGTTTGACTTAGGCATGGCGGTGGCTAACTTCCTAATGGCTTATTTCAGCCAACCGGCCCACCGTCAACCACAGGCGCTTGAGGCGTATCAGGAATGGATTCTTGAGGTGATCGAGGCATGCTTTATCTGCTTTGACGCCGAGTTCCGCCATCTATGGCAAACCGAACGCACCGGTATTCTGTTTCCCAAATCGCTATTTGAAGAGCAGGGCAATAGCGCCGACGACGCCTGCGATGCACTGCTTGAAGAGATCCGCCTGGACGCACTGGCCTACTGCGGCATCGAAATGCACCGTCGCGTACTGTCGCTGGCCCACAACGCCGACTTTGAAGAGATTAAAGACAACGCGCTGCGCGCTAAGCTTGAAGCACGCAATGTGCTAATGGGCCAAGCACTGATTCTAGAGCCAGAAGCCTACAGCGATCTTAGCGCGCTGGCAGAGCTAGCCCGGGCGTATAACCAGCAAGAGGTGCTGTAACAACAAATCATTTAATCGCAGCTTTAGCGGTCTCGCGCTAAAGCTGCGTTTTACAATTCACAACTTACGATTCACCACTCACAGTTGGTCAATACGATCAAACTTTCCGGCAATATCGCTCTCTGTCCAGTGGGGCACCCAGCCTTCCACATTGTCGAAGAAACGTAGCGCAGTGAATTCCGGCGCTGGGCCCATATCGAACCAGTGCGGCGTGTTGGCGGGTACGCTAATCAGGTCATTACGGGTGCACAGCACCTGATACACCTTGTCTTCAATGTGTAAGCAGAACAGCCCCTGGCCTTTGACGAAAAAGCGCACTTCATCTTCGTGATGGCGATGCTCATTTAAGAACTTCTGACGCATGGCGTCTTTTTCAGGATGGGTGGGCACCATGTGCAGCACATCGACGGTTTGATAGCCGCCCATGGCTTTTACCCGGTCAATGTCTTCTTGGTAAAGCGCTAAAATATCTTCCTGGGTTGCATCGTCGGCAATCTCGCCCGGCGCTGCCCAGCGCTCAAACAGAACGCCCACTTTGTTGAGCTCAGTCGTAATTTGCTCGCCGTCAGTGGTGTCCACGAGTGCGTCATTAGGGTTCTGATCAGCAAATATTTTTAGCTGCGACATTAAAAACTCTCCTTAAAAGCGATAAACGACAACGCTACACAGCGATTTCATCAAAGCGCGTGACGCAAGCGTGAGCGGTGCCCGCCTGGGTGCCTTCGCGTACTAATTGTAGGGTTTGCATGCCGGCCTGTTTGGCGGCGTCTAGCTCTTCGACCACGTCAGACAAAAACAGCACCGCGTCCGGTGGCAGGTCAAGCGCCGCGATAATTCGCTGGTAGGCAGTGGCTTCGCGTTTATGGCCAATATGGGTGTCAAAGTAGCCGCTAAACAGCGGGGTTAAATCGCCCTCATCGCTGTAGCCAAACAGCAGCTTCTGCGCCTGCACGGAGCCGGACGAATAGACGTACAGCGCCATGCCAGCATTTTTCCATTGGCGTAGTGCGGGAGCAACGTCGCTGTATAAGTGGCCTTTAAAGTCGCCGCGCTGGTAACCATCCGCCCACACCATGCCCTGCAAGGCTTTCAGCGGGGTGACTTTTTGGTCGGTTTCGATCCAGTGCAGCAGCTGAACAATGACGGCTTCTAGCGTGGCATCAGGGTCGCCCATTTCACTGCGCACCGCGTTGATCTGCTCAGCAACTGCGGGGGTGTCTGCATTCGCACGTAGAAAGTCGGGCAGCTTGGCGTGGGCGTAGGGGAACAGCACCTTATGGACAAAGTTAATGTCCGTGGTGGTGCCTTCAATATCGGTCACAATAGCGCGAACGGTTGGGTGGCTCATTTAGGGCTACTCATATAAGACTGCTTATTTAAGACCAGCGACTCTCTTCAAGAACACAGGTGAGTAAAAACTCGATGGCTTCCAAGTGGCGGCGGCAGCTGGCGATGCTATCACCTACGGCGTAAATGCCGTGGCCCGAGACCAAAAAGCCCCAGGGCATTGGCCAGCCATTGCGCACATGCTCGGCCAGTTCTTGCATATCCTGGGAATTGGGCACCACCGGTAACGTAATGGTAGCGTCGTGGGTGACATTGCCCGCTAGCGCTTTTTGCATCTCAAAACCGCTTAGCTTTATGCCCTGGGGGAAGCGACGTGAGAGCACCGTGCTGGCCACGGTGTGCGTGTGCAGCACGCAGTGAATGGTCGGGTCTAGCCGATACAGCGCGGCATGTAGATCGCTCTCTGCACTCGGCGTGCCGTTGCCTTCAAGCATCTTGCCACCCAGGTTACACACCAGCAGGTCATCGGCCTGAATGCGGGTTTTATCCCGGCCAGAGGCAGTGACAAGGTAGCCAGCCTCGGTGCGGGCGGAAAAGTTGCCGCCGGTGGCGGGTGTCCAGCCTTGCTGCGCCGCCCATGAAATGGCAGCCAGCAATTCATTTTGTAGCGTCATCATAGGATCTGCGTCGCCTCTTCTAATGGCAGCCATTCTATATGATAAGCTTCGCGGCTGATAAGCCAGCTGTTCCGCTCAAGTGCTCAAGGAGCCTATCGATGCCTCACCTTCAATCACGCAGTTTGCGGATCTATGCCGAACACCTTGAGTATTTGGATCAAACCCAACTACCCCAGGCGGAGCAGTGGGTGCCCTGTGATTCGCCAGAAGCGTGGCAGATGGCGGTGAAAAGCTTAGCAATTCGCGGCGCGCCGTTGATTGGCTTGAGCGCAGCCTTTGTGCTTGCGCAGCATGCCGCGCGCCATCCAGGTGGTGATTGGCAGTTGGTAAGCGATCGCTTACGCGCCACTCGCCCCACGGCGGTTAACTTGATGTACTGCTTAGATGCCATGGAAGCCTGCTTTGAGCAAGGCGCCGCGGCACTTGCCGAGCGAGCCGCCGAGCTTTATGCAGAAGACCGAGAGCTTTGCCAGCGTATGGCCGAGCGGGGCGCTGATCTTTTACAACCGGGCGACCGGGTGCTGACTCACTGCAACACCGGGGCGCTGGCCACCGCAGGGGTGGGTACCGCGATTGGCGCGCTGGCAGTGGCCAAACAGCGCGGCGTTGAGCTGCATGTCTACGTGGGAGAAACGCGCCCATTGCTGCAGGGTGGCCGTTTAACCGCTTGGGAAATGGCGGATTTGGGGATTCCCTATCAGCTGATTACTGACAGCATGGCTGCAAGCCTGATGGCAGCAGGCAAGGTAGATAAAGTGATGGTGGGCGCCGACCGTATCTGCGCCAACGGCGACTTCGCCAACAAAGTGGGTACTTACATGCTGGCAGTGATCGCTCACTACCATCAGGTGCCGTTCTATGTGGTCGCCCCCTACACCACGGTAGATCCTGCTTGTGCCACCGGTGCTGATATTCCTATTGAGCAGCGCGATCCCGCCGAGATCCGCGGCGCTGCGGGTGCCTTTGGCAATGTGGTGTGGGCACCTAAAGATGCGCCGGTGTGGAACCCCGCCTTTGATGTTACGCCCGCCAACCTCGTCACCGCCTGGGTTTTGGATACTGGCGTGTTTGATGCAGCTGCCATCGCTCGTGGCGAGCATTGCCGGCGGGATTAACCGTATCGGCAGGCGCTAACCCAGTAGCGTTAGCTCATAAACATGGCGGATACGCTGACCATCCCAATCATAGCCAAGGTGGCGCCCTTGGCGTGTTTCGGACAATACCGGAGGGCGTAGTACGGCAGCGCACTCGCCTTCAGGGTCTCTAACGCTTGGATAGACGATGCCAGCGGCTTGCTCTTGCCAGGCTTGGCTGCCAAACACTTGACCGGCTGCCCAGCTATCCGGTGTGAGAAGTGCCTGAGCTGCACTTTGCCCACGTAAATCAATCAACTGACCTGCTAAATCTGACAGATAAACCCGCTGCTGAAGCATTAGCGGTGGCTGGTTCGACTCGCTCATAAAGCGTTCAGCGTGGTAACAGGTTTCGGCAATGGCGGTGGCTTCTGTGAGCGCGCAGTAGTAAGCACCGAAGGTGCCATCGGTAAAACGCGAGCCGGTAGCGGGAAAGTGACAGAAGGCGGCCATGATGGGCGTCCAGCCGGGCCCGTAGCGTCGGTCTTCATCGCGCACTAGGTGAATAGCCCCGGCCTGCTCACGCAGGCGTGCTGATGTTTCACCCTCCAGCTCATTGAGTAAGTCCCAGTCGTCAGCGCTGTTATTGACGCTTTCAAATAGATCGATGGGTGGGAAACGTGAGGGGATAACTCGATAACTTGGGCGCCATGTAACGCTGCTAAGCGGGAACGTCATGCATGGCCCCCACCACGCGCTGCATCTAAGTGTTGGCGAACAACATAAAGGTCGGAGACCTGGCCATTTAATAAGCGCTCCGCTGGCGAGTGACCGGCAAAAAGAGGATTGCTGTTAGCTCGTTGCAGCCAGCCGTTAGCGGCTTCTTTGTTGGGCAACAGTATATGCAGCGCCTTGTAGATGCCCAGAATTAACGACATCCGCTCCAAATGGTTCGCATCAAGCCGCGCCTGCTCAGGCGACTGCTTCCAGCGTCGATAGGTGGAGTCCGGTACACCTAACAACAGCGCGGCTTCGCTCTCTTTCAATCCCCAGGCGTGTGAAATCTTGGGGTAGGTGCGCATTGCTGCGGCCCCCATCTCGCGGCGCTTATCGGCTGTTTTATGCTGAATGGCCATATATCGTTCTCCTCACTTACGGCTAGTTTACGCCAAGTGAGCGATTTTTGAAAATATCGATCATTTGAGCTTTTTAATCCCCGGCGCGCTGGTTCAGCTGCTTTGCCCGGATTCCTGATGCTGCAGGATCACATCCAAAAAGCCCTCGCCGTAGTCCGTCAGCTTGCGCGCACCGATGCCAGAGATCGCGCCCAGCGCCTCCAGGCTTTGGGGCTTCTGCTCGATCATTTCAGCCAGGGTGGCGTCGTGGAAAATCACATAGGCAGGCACGCCCTGGGCTTCGGCAAGCTCCCGGCGGTGCTGTCGCAGTGCCTCCCACAGTGGGCCGTGGCTGTGCGTGGCAGAGACTTTGCTGCCCCGCCGAGCGGCTTTAGCCTTACTGGGTTTGTTGATTGGCTTGCGCAGGGTGAGGTCATGCTCGCCGCGCAGTACCGGCTTTGCGTTAGCGGTTAGCTTGATGCCGCCATGGCCCTCCATATCCACGCTTAAAAAACCGCTAGCAATCAGCTGCCGAAAGAGCGCCTTCCATTCGTTGGCGGAGAGGTCTTTGCCTATGCCGTAGGTGCTGAGTCTGTCGTGGCCAAAGCGGGTGATTCGTTCGTTGCTTTTGCCCAACAGGACATCCACCAGATAGGTCACACCAAAGCGCTGCTCGGTGCGATAGACGCATGACAGCGCCTTTTGTGCAGCCACGGTGGCGTCCCAGGTCTCGGGTGGGGTCAGGCAGTTATCGCAGTTGCCGCAGGGCGCGTCCAAGTGATCGCCAAAGTAGTGGAGCAGCGCCTGGCGGCGGCAACTAATGATTTCACATAGCCCCAGCATAGCGTCGAGCTTCTGCTGCTCAATGCGTTTTTGCTGGTCAGCGGCGCTGGAGCCCTGCTGCATCTGGCGCAGGGTGATTACGTCCTGAAGCCCATAGGCCATCCAGGCATCGGCAGGCAGGCCGTCGCGCCCGGCACGGCCAGTCTCTTGGTAGTAGGCTTCGATGCTCTTGGGGAGGTTGAGGTGCGCCACAAAGCGCACGTCCGGCTTGTCGATGCCCATGCCGAAGGCGATGGTGGCCACCACAATCACGCCATCTTCACGTAGAAAGCGGGTTTGGTGGTGCTGGCGCTGCTCGGCAGGAAGCCCCGCGTGGTAGGGCAGCGCGGTGAGCCCCTGGCGTTCCAGCCAAGCGGCAGTCTCCTCTACTTTGCGCCGGGAAAGGCAGTAGACAATGCCTGCCTCGCCATTGTGGTGCTCGCGAATAAAGCGCAGCAGCTGTTCCTTGGCGTTGCCCTGATTTTCGGCGATATGGTAGCGAATGTTGGGGCGGTCAAAGCCGCTGTTGTATAGCGCCGCGTTTTGAAGCTGCAGGTGCTCCATGATATCGCCCCGGGTGGGCACGTCGGCGGTGGCGGTCAGGGCGATGCGCGGCACCTGGGGAAAGCGCTGATGCAGATGGGAGAGCTGGCGATACTCCGGGCGAAAATCGTGACCCCATTGGGAGACGCAGTGGGCTTCATCGATGGCGAACAGGGCAATGTGGGTCTGTTCCAGCAGCATCTGCATGCGCGCCGTGGCCAGCCGCTCGGGAGCCACATACAAAAGATCCAGCTCGCCCGCCCGCAGGCGATTTTCCACATCAACCGCCTCGTGATAATCGAGGCTTGAGTTGAGGTAGGCTGCCCTAACCCCGTTCTGTTCCAGCGCTGCTACTTGATCCTGCATTAGCGCGATCAGCGGCGAAACCACAATAGCGGTGCCTTCGCGCAGTAGCGCGGGGATCTGATAGCACAGCGATTTGCCACCGCCGGTGGGCATCAACACCAGCGCATCGCCACCAGCAATCACATGCTCAATAATAGCCTGCTGTGGGCCGCGAAAGTTGTCGTAGCCAAAGACCTCCTGCAGCACCTTTAGGGCTGCAGGATGGGGGTCGCCGTGCATCAATGCTCTCCTTGTCTCATGCGTGAGGGAGAATTGTCGCACGAAAAACCTGAGGGGCGTCTGCCTAGCGAATCCCTGCTCTTAAGAACGACTGCACGAACTGGCGCTGAAAGAGTAGAAAAGCGATGAGCAACGGGGCGATGCTTAACAGCGTGGCGGCGCTAACGGTGGCCCAGTTAACGCCGGTTTCGGGCGCTGAGAAAACCCCTAAGCCTACCGTTAACGGACGACTCTCTACCGAATTGGTGACCACCAGTGGCCATAGAAAGTTATTCCAGTGATGGCTGATCGAGACAAGCCCGTAAGCAAGGTAGGTGGGTTTGGCCAGTGGGACGTACACCTTCCAGAGAATTTCTAGCCAGTTACAGCCTTCAATACGCGCAGCGTCTTCAAGCTCCCTGGGTATGGTTTTAAACGTCTGACGCAGCAGGAAAATACCGAAGGCGCTGGCCACGTAGGGCAATCCAATGCCAGTGATCGTGTTGATCAGCCCCAGCTCGCTGGCGATGCGGTAGTTCTCGACAATCAGCACTTCGGGGAACACAAACAGCTGAATTAGCACCAGCATAAACAGCACGTTTTTGCCTGGGATGGGAAAACGCGCAAAGGCAAAGGCTGCCAGGGTGCAGACTACAAACTGAGCAAAAACAACGCCGGTAACCAGGGCAAACGTGTTCAGGTAGTAGCGGGCAAAGGGCGCCTGCGCCCAAGCGTTTTTAAAGTTATCCAGCGTAAGGGGGGCAAATAAGTCGAAGCGCACCATATAGGCCGGGGGATGAAAGGCGGCCCAGAACGCATACAGTAGGGGAAATACCCAGATAATCGCCAGCAACCATGCTGCCACGGTTTCCAGCGATGGAATGGAGAGGTAACGATAGCGGGACGCATAGGTTTTTGAAGGCGATAGGGTTGAACTCATTGGTAATGGGTCCTGCGGTCTAAAATCGTGAACTTAAGCGTGGCAACGACGGCGAGTACCAGCAAAATGACCACTGTAATAGTGGCCGCCGTGGTGCGGTCAAAGAACGAAAACGCATTCTCGTAAACGTAATAAAGCAGCAGGTTGGTGGCGTTATTGGGCCCACCTTTAGTCAAAATAAACAGGTGATCGACGACCCTTACCGCATTAATCAAGGCGTTAATGAGCACGAAAAGCGTGGTGGGCATTAACAGCGGAAAGGTGACTCGCCAGAAGAAGCTCCAGCGGCTGGTGCCTTCAAGGTCGGAAGCCTCTTTAAGCTCGGGGGCAATACCCTGCAATGCCGCTAAGTAGAAAATCATAAAAAAGCCGGCTTCTTTCCATACCGACATCACAATCACTGACCCCAGCGCCATGCTGGGATCGCCAAGCCAGTTAACCCCAGAAAACCCTAATGCGCCGAGCAGTTTATTAAATAAGCCAATCTGCGGGGCGTAGAAGAACATCCAGATATTGGCAGCGGCGATCATGGGCAGGATGGTGGGCGTAAAGTACGCCATACGCACAAAGCCGCGCCCCGGAAGTTTACCGTTAACGAACAGCGCCATGCCCAATGCCAGTGCAATAGAGGTAGGAATCGTACCCACGGCATAAATTAAGTTGTTGCGTGCTACCTTCCAAAACGTGGGGTCATCAAACAACACCTGATAGTTTTCGAGCCCTACAAATTCGGCGGGCGCACCGCGAAAGCTGGGCAAAAACAGACTATTGATAACGGTTGTGATCGTAGGCAGGTAGGCGAACGTGGTTAACAGCACTGCGGCAGGCAGTAACAGTAGGGCGCCATATAACTGCATTCGCCGATAAGAGGTTAAGTTCATAGGGATGTACCGCAGGAGAAAAAGCCGGGGCGTACCCCGGCGAGCATGGCAATCGGGCAAGTGTTACAGCGCTAGCGCACTTAGCGTGCGTAGCGACGTAACGCACTTTCTGCTTCTTGCTGCGCTTGTCTTAGCGCTTCTTCCGGCGACCTCTGGCCGGTTAGTGCGGCTTGCACAGCGTTGTCCAAAGCGCGACGTACACGACCGCCTTGGTAGGTGGAAAGCTCCGCAGTACCGTGTTCAAGCTGGTCACGGGCTACCGCCGCAGGCGCGAACGCTTCCACATAGCTTTGCAGCGCGTCGGTCTCATAAGCGGCAGGGCTAACGCCCATATAGCCCGTCTCAATGGACCATGCAGCGGCGCGCTCGGGGTCTGTCATCCAGCGAATAAAGGTCATTGCCGCGCGCTGTTCTTCTTCGGTCGCGTCTTCAAAAATATAGAAGTTGCCGCCGCCGGTGGGGCTGCCCCTCTGGGTATTCATTGGCAGCATGGCAACACCGAAGTCAAACGTCGCTTCGTTACGTACGGCGGTTAGGTTGCCCGTGGTATGCCACATCATGGCGGTAGACGCTTCAAGGAAGTTCTGGCGCAAGGTGCCCCACTCAATGGTGCCGTCGGGCATGGCATTGTGCTCAGTGGATAGCGAAACCCAGTACTCAAGCGCTTCAATGGCCGCCGGATCGTCAAAGTAGACCTCGGTGCCATCTTCGCTCATTAGACGATGGCCGTTTTGAAAGGCGAAGGCCTGAAACATCCAATAGGGGTAGCCAGTGGAAGGTACCATCACGCCCCACTGATCGCCGCCGGAGGCTTCACGCACGGTAGCGGCCATGTCGGCCATCTCTTCCCAGTTCTCGGGAGGCATATCGGGGTCTAGGCCCGCGGCTTCAAAGGCGTCTTTGTTCCAGAACAGCACGATGGTAGAGCGCTGGAAGGGGATGCCGTAGGTTTTGCCATCTAACTGGCCGTTTTCCATCAAGCCAGGATAAAAACTATCTAGCCATTCGCGCTCTTCGTCAGTTTCGATTAAGTCGTCGAAAGCGACGATGGCATTTTGCTCAATTAGCTCGTAAAGGTCGATGGAGAACAGCACCGATAGTTGCGGTGCATCACCGGCCTCAATGGCCGACATTGCCCGTACGCGGGTGTCGTCGTAGTTACCGGCGTAAATCGCTTCCACATTAATCTCAGGGTGTTCGCTCTCAAACTCAGCGACCAAGTTGTCGATGACATCCGTGAGTGCACCGCCCACCGAGACGGGATAGTACATGGTGAGATCAATGCTATCGGCGTTTACCTGAGCGGCGCTTAATAAGCCCGCTGCCAAAGCAGTCATTGCAAAAGGGGTACGCAAACGCATAAGAGACTCCGCAAGTGTCAGTACTGAACCAGGTTTAGCGATCAGTGTTGGAAAGAGCCCACTGCCGGTGGGCGAGGAACAGCTCGAGAGGCGTTGGGTAAAGCGTGTGGGGTTATGTCATCTCGGCGCAGGCCGTCACTGCCAAACAGGTGAGCGTGTTGGCTTGCCCAGCGAAGGCGACAGGGCTGACCCGCTAGCGCGTGTTTACCGCTCATGCGAACCCTCACGGTATGACTGCCAACGGTGACATGGGCAATCGTATCGGCACCCAGGTACTCATCGCTGACAACTATGGCGGGTACACCTGTGGTTGACGTGGTGCTTAGCTCAATATCTTCCGGGCGGACACCCAAGTGACCACCTGCCGCTTCCATTGGGGCTACTGGCGTGCTGGGTTCGCCTTCGATCACAGCACCATTCTCGCCTACCACCAGTGGCAGCAGGTTCATGGCGGGGCTGCCAATAAAGCTTGCCGCAAAGGCACTGGCGGGGCGGTTATAGAGCTCGTCAGGCGAGTCATCCTGAACGATTTTGCCGTGCTGCATTAAAATAACGCGATCGCCCATGCTCATGGCCTCGACTTGATCGTGAGTAACGTAGATAACCGTCATGTTCAGGCGGCTTTGCAGCGCTTTGATTTCCCGGCGCATATCGCTGCGCAGACGGGCGTCAAGGTTGGAGAGTGGCTCATCCATCAAGCAGATCGGGTGTTCAGAAATAACCGAGCGCGCTAACGCAACGCGCTGGCGCTGTCCGCCGGAAAGTTGGGCGGGTTTGCGGTTCAGGTAGTCGGTTAAATCGACCAGCTCGGCAACGTTCGCCAGTCGCTGGCGCTGTTCATCTTTGGGCACTTTGCGGCTACGCAAACCAAACACGATATTGTCGGCCACGCTTAAATGCGGAAACAGCGCGTAGGATTGAAACACCATGCTGAGCCCACGATCACCGGGCGGTAGGCGCGTAACGTCGCGTTCACCAATGTGAATGCGGCCGTCGCTGGCTTCTTCCAAGCCTGCGATCATGCGTAGCGTGGTGGATTTACCGCAGCCTGAAGGGCCCAGCAGAATCACAAATTGCCCGGGGGTGACGTCGAAGGAAATGTTATCGACAGCGGCGGTTGCGCCCCAGCGCTTGCTGACGCTTTCCAAGCGGATTCGCGATTGATTTGACATGGCACACCCATCACCGGCTGTTAGCTGTAATGGGTAAATCTTGTTATGAAGATGTTGCCGTTGTGTGACGCTTGTGTGGCAGGTGTATTACGTGAGCGGCATTAAGCAAAAACTCACTTGGTAATTTTGATGCCGTAGTGCTGCAGCCGCCGCACTACGCTGGATTGGCTAATGCCAAGCCGCTTCGCAATGGCGTAGGTGCTGGGGAGTGTGTTGCTGAGTTCTTCAAGGGTTTCCCGTTCCAGTCGAGCAAGATATTGCTTAAGCGTTTCGTGGGGTTCAAGTGTAACTGCCTGTGCGGGTGAGGCGTTCGGTAAATTGACGGGGAGCTGCTCGGCGTGAGGGAGCACGGCGGGCTCCTCGATCTGGTCGGTGGGGCTTGAGAGCCAGGCTCTTTCTAACCAGTTTTCCAGCTCGCGGACGTTACCCGGCCATTCGCTGCCCATCAGCGTCGACCAAACGCGGGTATCAAGAATTTTTCGTCGGCCATAGCGCTGGTTGAGCCGATTTAAAGACGCTTCAACTAGATCAGGGATATCCTCTCGGCGGTCACGTAGTGGTGGCAGGGTGACCGGGATGACATTAAGTCGGTAGTAAAGATCCAGACGAAACAGCCCGGCTTCTACCTGTTTTGCCAAGTCTTGGTTGGTGGCCACTACCAAACGAAAGTTGACCTTGCGAGCACGGGTATCACCCAATCGGGTTAAGCTGCCGTCTTGAATCACTTTAAGCAGCTTGGTTTGCATCAACAGCGGCAGTTCACCAATTTCATCCAGAAACAGCGTACCGCCTTCGGCCTGCTCTAAAAGGCCCGCTTTTCCCTGCCGCGCAGCCCCGCTGAAGGCGCCGGGTTGATAGCCAAACATCTCCGACTCAAACAAGTTTTCAGGTATCGCTGCACAATTAACGTCAATAAAGGGGCCATCACAGCGCTGGCTCCAGCGGTGTAGCTGCTTGGCGAACGCCGTTTTACCTACGCCGGATTCACCCAGCATCAGCACATTAGCATCTGATGGGGCGACCCGCTTAAGCAGTAGCGCTATTTCGCGCATTACGCTGCTGCGCACCTGCAAATTGTCTAAGGCGTCATCCAACGCCTGCTCCTCGGCATCTGGGGCTGCCTGGCTGCGTTTTAAGTGTTCACTAAAGCGTTTTTGCAGCAGCGCGTATTCGTCCTGCAATAACTGCAGGTCGGTTAAATCCCGCGAGCGGCTAATAATGCGTTCCAGCTTGCCATCGACGAACACAGGGTAGGCTTCGGCAATGACTCGGCGACCTGTACCGGTTATCTGCATAAGCTGTGCAGGCTTGCGGGTGCGCATCACTTCCAGGGTAATAGACGGTTTAAGCACGCCGGCAGCTTGTAGCTGATGAACACTGCTGGAGAGAAGCTCTTCCCGAGAAACGCCGTAAACCGCTTCAGCGCCTGGACTAATATCGACTATTTGCCCATCGCCACTGACGATAAAGAAGTGGTCGTTGGCGGTTTCCACGATGGTTTGCAGTACGCGCTTGTCTATTTCACTCATGTTGTTGCTCAACTCTCTCGTTCTATCTCACTCATTTAGTGCCACTCACGTGAATCCAATGATGTCGGCTCTTTCTTTGAGTCATTTTTGAATCATCGATGCATGAGTGAATTAAATGAGCGCTCATTCGATTCATTTTTGCATCAATTGGCTGGTAATCCTACCTGTTTAGGGCATCTACGACTTGGCATGGTCTGTGCAATGTTTAAAAGAGATAGCTAAGGCAGCGTCTTAGTAAAGATGCGTCAACCACGCTAAAGCGTTACAACAAATCCAAGGAGATGTTTATGTCGGAGTTTAATCAGCCCCTAGGTGGCAACACCATGCCACGCTTTGCAGGCCCCGCCACTATGATGCGCCTGCCTACCCAAGCCACTGCCGAGGGCTTAGACGCTGCGTTTATTGGCATCCCCATGGATATCGGCACTTCCAACCGCCCGGGTACACGCCTTGGCCCGCGTCAGATTCGCGATGAGTCGCGTATGCTGCGCCCCTACAATATGGCAACCCGCGCCGCGCCATTTGAAAGCCTACAAGTGGCGGATATCGGTGACGTGCCTATCAATACCTTCCACCTGCCGAAAAGCGTCGACATCATCACCGCCTTCTACGATGACGTGCTTAAGCACAACTGCATTCCGCTAACGCTGGGCGGTGAACATACGCTGACGCTGCCGATTCTGCGAGCCATAGCCAAAAAGCACGGCCCGGTGGGACTGATTCATATTGATGCCCACGCCGATGTTAACGAGCACATGTTCGGCGAGCCGATTGCCCACGGCACGCCATTTCGTCGCGCTCAAGAAGAGGGCTTGTTAGCCCACGGTAAGGTGGTGCAAATCGGTCTGCGCGGCACTGGCTATGCCGCTGAAGATTTTGACTGGTGCCGCGATCAAGGCTTTCGCGTCGTGCCCGCCGAGGAGTGCTGGTACCGCTCGCTAGCGCCATTGATGCAGGAAGTGCGTGAGCAGATGGGCGATATTCCGGTGTATATCAGTTTCGACATTGATGGTTTGGATCCTTCCGTTGCACCAGGCACCGGCACCGTTGAAATGGGTGGCCTGACGTCTGCTCAAGGATTGGAGATTGTGCGTGGTGCCGCTGGCCTCAATATCGTCGGCTGTGATCTGGTAGAAGTGTCACCTCCCTATGACCCCAGCGGTAACACCGCCCTAATGGGCGCCACGCTGCTGTATGAAATGCTTTGCGTACTGCCGGGCGTTAAGCGTAGCGATTAATGCTAACCGAATAGCTAACTCATCAATAGCTAACAAATAAAAAAAGCGCCGACCTAACAACGCCGCCAGCCCACCTCCAATAATCACTTCCAATGGGTGACCCCTATGTCGTATAGCAATGATAAAGCGGAGCAGCCGTCCCCCTCGGCACCGATACCCCGCGCGCATTTACTGAAGTTTCTGATTCCTTCATTGATTGGGGTGCTGCTGTTTCTAATCCCCTTTCAAGTGGGTGACTCCATTAATATTGGCATGGGCCTGATGGCCGATGGCCTGCAAACCCTGCTGGGCTCGGCGCTGCCTGCCATTGCCGTGGTGATACTCTGCTTGTCCGTCGTGGTAACGCTGTACGCCAAAATCGCCCAGCCTGCCTGGATAAAAAGTGGCCCCTTTCACGATATGTTTGATGTAGGGGCTATTTGGGTGGTGATGCGCGTACTAGGCGCCATTTTTGTCCTGATGACCTATTTCCAGTTTGGGCCAGAGTTCGTCACTGCTTCCTTTACCGGTGGCGTGATGCTCAACGATTTGGCGCCGGTGCTGCTGACGTTCTTCTTTTTTGCGGCGGTGCTGCTGCCGTTTTTGGTCGAGTTCGGCTTTATGGAGTTTATCGGCACCATGGTGCGTAAACCGTTTCGGGTGATTTTTAATCTACCTGGGCGTAGTGCTATCGATGCCACGGCTTCGTGGATGGGCTCGGGTACCGTAGGTGTTTTGATTACGGCACAGCAGTACGAGCAAGGCTATTACAATGGCCGCGAAGCGTCGGTGATTGCCACGAACTTTTCGGTTGCCTCCATCGCTTTCAGCCTGTTGGTGATCAACTTTGTGGGTATTAACCACCTTTTTGTGCAGTTCTACTTTACGGTGGTGGTGTCCGGGCTGATCGCCGCGGTCATCGTGTCACGAATTCCGCCGCTATCGCGCAAAACCAACGACTACCATGAGCCGGTTGGCTGTCAGTTAAGCGAAGAGCGTCACGACAATGTAGGCCTGTTCCGCTACAGCCTTTTGCAAGCCACCCGCCGGGCAGGCAGTGCGCCGGGGCCACGGGAGCTAGCCCGCCTAGCGCTACTCAATGTCATTGATATCTTCCTCACGCTGCTGCCGCTGGTCTTTGCAATCGGCACTGTTGCGCTGATTTTGGCCGAATTTACGCCGCTGTTTACCTGGCTCTCTTACCCGATGGTGCCGGTGCTGGAGCTGCTGCGTATTCCTGAAGCTCAGGCGGCGGCCCCTGCTACGCTGGTAGGGTTTGCCGATATGTTCTTACCGGCGGTGTTGGCGACCAACATTGAAAGCGAGCTGACCCGTTTCGTGATTGCTTGTCTTTCCATGACGCAGTTGGTGTATATGTCTGAAATTGGCGCGCTGCTGCTCAAGTCGAAAATTCCCATCAAGTTCTGGGAACTGGCGGTCGTTTTCCTACTGCGGACTGCCATTACGCTGCCGATCATTGCCTTTATGGCCCACACGTTTTTCTTCTAAGGGGCCTGCAATGAACGCTAATGCCAAGAACTCTGATGCAACGAACGCTGATGCAAAGAAAAATCGTGCAACCATGACCTGTGCTGAGCTACTGATTCGCCTGCTGCGCGATACTTACGGGGTGCGTACCCTGTTCGGCATCCCCGGCGTGCACACGGTGGAACTGTATCGCGGCTTGGAAGGTGGCGATGTGAGGCACATCACCCCGCGTCATGAGCAAGGAGCGGGGTTTATGGCGGACGGTTATGCCCGCGCCAGCGGCCTGCCGGGGGTGTGCCTGATTATCACCGGGCCGGGGATGACCAATATTGCCACCGCCATGGGCCAAGCCCTGGCGGACTCTATCCCCATGCTGGTGATCTCCAGCGTGAACCGCCGTGACACCCTGGGCTTAGGCCAGGGGCGGCTGCATGAATTGCCCAGCCAGCAGCAGATGATCAGCGGTGTGGCGCGGTTTAGCCACACGCTGCTGGATGCCAATACGCTACCTGACGTGCTGGCCCGCGCCTTTGCTATCTTCAATGGCGCGCGCCCAGGCCCGGTGCATATCGAAATTCCTATCGACCTGTTCAATGCGCCAGTCCACCTTCCGACTAGCTGGCACGCGCCAACGCTATACCGGGCAGCGCCTGACCCAGAAGGGCTTGCCGAAGCCGCTCGCTTGTTGCACGCAGCGAAGCAGCCTTTAGTGCTGTTAGGCGGTGGCTGTGTTTCAGCGCCAGCGGCAGCGCGGGCATTGATAGACAAACTCGATGCCCCGACGGTCACCACCATTAATGCCAAAGGGCTGCTAGGCCGCGACCATCCGCTGGACTTGGGGGCTAATGCGGCACTGCCCGCGGTACGTGAACTGGCGGCCAACGCCGATGTGATTCTGGCCATAGGCACCGAGCTAGGTGAAACCGATTACGACGTAGTGTTTGATGATGGCTTTCACCTCAACGGCGCGCTGATTCGTATTGATCTCGACCCTGAGCAATTGGTGCGCAACCAGCGTACAACGCTTGGCTTAGTGGGCGATGCTGGGCGTAGCCTGGAACTGTTGCTAGCTCACTTCCCTGACTCATTGAAGCGGAACGGCGTTGAGCGAACTGCCGCGGCTTTGCGCCGGTTGAATCTGGCAAACGACCCTGCCTTTAGCGACTTCGTACCGCTTTATAAAACCCTGGCTGATCATCTACCTGAGGCAGTTTTGGTGGGCGATTCCACTGCACCGGTGTATGCCGGTAACCACGTGGTTAGCCAGCCAGCACCAAGACGCTACTTCAATGCATCTACTGGCTACGGCACCTTGGGTTATGGGCTACCGGCGGCGCTGGGCGCACAGTTGGCGCAGCCGGATCTGCCGGTGGTGGCACTGGTGGGTGATGGCGGCGTGATGTTTACGCTTTCGGAAATGGCAACGGCCGTAGAAGAGCGCCTGCCCGTGGTGATTGTGCTATGGCACAACGCTGGTCACGAAGAGATTCGTCGCTATATGGATGCCAACGGCGTGGCCCGCTTGGGCGTGGATATTCAAGCGCCCAACTTCCTCACCCTGGCCGAAGGCTTTGGTTGCCCCGGCGTACGGGTAGAAAGCCCCGCTGAACTTGCCAAGGCGCTCGCCAACCGCGAAACCAACGGGCCGTTAATGATCGAAATTGACGCCGCGGCCTGGCAAAAAAGCCTGCTAAAACCAGGAGATAATAATGAAGAATAATAGCGTGTTGGGCCAAGATACCCTCTCAGCGGATAGCGTTGAGCACAGCCTGGGACTACCGGGAACCTTTGCCCTGTGGCTGGGGGCTAATGTGGTGGTTACTACCATTCTCACCGGCATGTTTTTGGTGCCCGACCTAACTTTCCAGCATGCCATGCTGCTGATTGTCCTGGGCTCAGCGATTGGCATTATTCCTTTGGTGTTAATCGGTGTAATGGGGCAGCAAACTGGCATGACGACCATGGTGCTGGCGCGGGGCACGTTTGGCCGCAAAGGCGCTAATTTCCCCGCCTGGGTTAATTTGCTAGCGCTCATTGCGTGGAGCTGGATTCAAGCGCTCTTAGCAGGCATGAGTCTGGATTACGCGGTTGAAAGTCTCACCGGTTACTCCAATGTGGCGCTGTTTACGGTGCTGTGTGAGTCGCTGGTCGTATTGATCGCCTTACGCGGTCATTTAGGCATCGAGAAGGTAGAGAAAATAGCGGCGGTTCTGATGGTGGGGCTGTCGGCCGTAGTGCTTTTTGCGCTGAGTCGTCACTATGATTTACCCAGCATTACTCAGATTCCGCCCGAAGGCGTGCTAGGCGGTGGCGTGGTGTTCGACATTGTGGTGGCGACCGCTTTTTCTTGGATACCATTAGCCGCGGATTACAACCGTCACTGCCGCTCGCTGAAAGCTGCCGTTGTGGGCACGTGGGGTGGTTACGTTACTGCCACGTTAATTGCGATGGGGTTGGGGGCCACGGTGTCGGCACTCTCAATTACGGTGGGCATGGAGCAAACCTATGACCCAACCGCGCTGCTCAGTGGTTTTGGTTTCGGCCTGCCCGCCGCCTTGGTGATTTTCTTTTCGGTACTGACCACCAACGTCATGTGTGTCTACAGCGCAACGCTTTCATTTATGAGCGTGCGGCCTAAAGTACCGTTTTGGAAACCGGCATTAATCATTGGCGTGGTCTCTGTAGTAGGCGCGCTGATCCCCGGTATTCTTGACCAGTTCCAGACCTTTCTATTAATTATTGGCAGCGTATTTATTCCGGCCTTTTCCCTGATGATCGTGGATTACTACCTGCTGGGTCGCCAGCGCTATACCTCGGCACAGTTAATCCAAGCTGAACATAGCCTACCTGCTTTCAACTGGCTGGCATTGGGTAGCTACGCGTTAGGCGCTCTGTTGGCTTATTACTGGAACTGGGTCGCACCGCTGGACTTTGGCGCTTCGCTGCCGGTTTTCGTGATTACGGGGGCGCTCTATTTTGTAGTTAGTAAGGTTGCTTTCGCGAAGCGGGTAGCCGTATGAGCCTTCAGCGCATCAATGAACAGCAGTGGTACCGTACCGCCCCCAAGGCGGACGGTATCACCCTGATCGATGAACCGTGGATCAAGCCGTTTTATCGCTGCAATATCTGGCATGTCCAAGGCAGTAAATGTGGCATGGTCGTAGACTTTGGCCTGGGGGCCGTGCCGCTGCGTCAACACGTGGCGCTGCTTAGCGAGCGTGATCTTTTGGCGGTAGCGAGCCATACGCACTTTGATCATATCGGCGCAGCCCACGAGTTTGGCTGCTGTCATGTACATGCCGACGAGGCAGAGATTCTTGCCTCACCCGACAACGCGCGCACCCTGGCAGAGCAGTTTCTTAGCGACGATATGTTTGAGGCGCTACCCGCGAAGCCGTACTCCCACGCGGGCTACCGCATTACGGCGCCGCAAATGGTATCCCCGTTAGAGGATGGCGAAATGCTGGATTTAGGCAATCGTCAGTGGGAGGTGATTCACACGCCGGGGCACTCCCCTGGGGGTATCGCCTTGTGGGAAGCAGCAACCCAAACGCTGATTTCAGGTGATCTGATTTACGATGGCCCGTTAATCGAAGACCTCTGGCACAGCAATCTCGCTGACTACGCTGCCAGCATGCGCAGGCTGCGTAAGCTGCCCGTTCGCACCGTGCACGGCGGCCATTTTCCCAGCTTTAGCGGCCAGCACCTAACCCAACTTATCGATGATTGGCTTCGCCAACACGACCTTTAAAGGAGCCACGGCAATGCCCATAACCTCCCAGACCGATTACCCTTCGGTGGTTGACCACCAATTCATCAACAACCAGTGGGTGCCCTCGGCGGGCACCCGCCTGCTTGACGTGATGAACCCCTATCGCGAAGTGCGGATTGCCCAGGTGACCGCCGGGGATGCGGCGGATGTCGACGCCGCGGTAAACGCCGCCCAGCAGGCGCAGCCCGCTTGGCAAGCGCTGGGCGGAGCCGCACGGGCAACATACCTTGAGGGGTTTGCCGATGCACTGGAGGCCCGCCGTGACTCGATTATCACGCTTTCCGCGACCAACAACGGTAAGCCGCTCGCAGAAGCGGAGATCGATCTCGACGACGCGATTGCTTGCTATCGTTACTACGCCGGGCAGGCCAAGGCGCTAGATGCCCGCCAGGGCGAGTTAGTCAGCGTAGACATGGAGGGCGTTGAGGCGCGCACGTATCACGACCCCGTTGGCGTCGTGGGGATGATCGCGCCGTGGAATTTCCCGCTGGTGACCAGCGCCTGGAAGCTGGCGCCTGCGTTGGCGGCCGGCTGTACCGCGGTGCTCAAACCGTCGGAAGTGACGCCGCTCCCCGAGCGGGTGCTGGCAGAGATAGCCCTGGAAATTGGCCTGCCCGCAGGTGTGCTCAACCTGCTGAATGGCGACGGTGAAGGCATCGGCGCACCGCTTACTCAGCATCCTGGTGTTGATAAAATCTCCTTTACCGGCAGTAATCGAGTAGGCGAAGCGGTCATGCAAGCCGCCGCCGCTCGCACCGCCAGCGTCTCTCTAGAGCTAGGTGGAAAATCCCCCATTCTGGTAATGGAAGATGCCGACCCTGCCCAAGCCGCTGACTGGGTAATGGCGGGTATTTACTTCAATGCTGGACAAATCTGCTCTGCGACCTCGCGGTTGTTGGTACACGAAGACGTAGCAGAAGCACTCTATACCGCTCTTGCCGAGCGGATGGATGCGCTCACGCTAGGCGACCCGCTTGCTGAAGGCACCGACTTAGGGCCTTTGACCAGCGCCAAGCAGCGTGATGCCGTGCAGCGCTATTTGGATATTGCCGAACAGGAGGGGCTTTCAGTCGTGCGCGACGGCAAACACCGCACGCTGCCCGCTCAAGGCTACTTCCTCGCGCCCACGCTTTACCGTGACGTGCCGGTCGAGAGCCGTTTATGGCAGGAAGAAATTTTTGGCCCGGTGCTCTGCGGTCGCAGCGTGGCAAGCGAAGCCGAGGCTGTCCAGCTTGCCAACGACAGTGCCTATGGCTTGGCGGCAACGGTCATTAGCGGTGACCCTGAGCGGGCAAAGCGTATTGGCCGCCAGCTTAAGGCGGGCAGCATTTGGTATAACAGTGAGCAGCTAGTGCTACCCGAAACCGGCTGGGGTGGCTTCAAGCGCAGCGGTATTGGTCGTGAGCTTGGCCCCTGGGGGCTGAGCGCTTACCTGGAAGTGAAGCATATCGTAGGGCCTGCATAAGGCGAACGCGTCAAATCAGTGGGCTTTATCCTCCTGTAGAGGTTGAGATAAAGCCTGTCTCAATTTCTAAGACGTTGCGGGGCAACGTCTTAGATCTCGATTTTGGTGGGGCATGGGCTTGGCGGGTTCACGTTAAGCACGCTTCTTAGATGATGCCTGCGTGGCGCAGTTTGGCGCGGGTTTCGTGATCAATGCCCAGTTCATCCAGCACGTCGTCGGTATGCTGACCAAGCGTTGGGCCGCCGTCGCCAATTCGCCCAGGGGTAGCGCTAAGCTTTGGCAGCACGCCGGGTACTTTTAGCGGTTTGCCGTTGGGGCGGGTAAAGGTTTGAATCATCTCCCGCGCTAGGTAATGGGGGTCAACGGCAATATCTTCGGCGGTATACGGATAGCCCACTGGCACACGGGCACCGTCCAGCGCCTCTAAGATGGCCTCCCGAGGGCGCTCTTCAGTCCAGGCCTGAATAGCGGCATCAATCATCTCGGCGTGCTGGCTGCGCCCATCGTTATGAGCCAGTGCTGGGTCGCAGCCGAGATCATCCCGTCCAATGACACTCATCAAGCGTTTGAAGATGCTATCGCCGTTACCGGCAATCAGCACGTAATCGCCGCCCTGACAGCGGTAAGCGTTGGAAGGGGTAATGCCGGGCAGGGCGCTGCCGCTGGGTTCGCGAACCTGGCCGCTGGCATCGAACTCCGGCAGCAGGCTCTCCATCATCGCAAACACCGATTCATATAGCGCCACATCGATCTCTTGGCCTAAGCCACTGCGGTTGCGCTCCTGGAGCGCTAGCAGGGTGCCGATGACCGCGTAGAGGGCAGAAAGGGAATCACCAATGCTTACGCCCACGCGTACCGAAGGCTCCCCCGGTTGGCCTGTGAGGTAACGCAGCCCTCCCATGGCTTCGCCAATGACACCAAAGCCGGGCTTGTCGCGGTACGGTCCTGTCTGCCCGTAGCCGGATATATGCGCCATGATCAGCCGGGGGTTGAGTTTTGAGAGCGCTTCATAACCCAGTCCCCAGTTCTCAAGCGTGCCGGGGCGGAAATTTTCAACTACCACATCGGCCTCGGTGGCAAGCTGGCGTACCAGACGTTGGCCCTCTTCACTGCGTAAATCCAGGGCCACCGAGCGCTTGTTGCGGGTCTGGACGTGCCACCACAGCGAGGTGCCGTCTTCAATTATTCGCCACTTGCGAAGTGGGTCGCCGGTACCGGGCGGCTCAATCTTAATCACATCGGCACCGAATTCACCCAGCAGTTTGGTGGCGAAAGGCCCGGCAATCAGTTGGCCGAGCTCAAGCACTTTTAAGCCCTGTAGCGGAAGCTGGCGCGCTTCGGAAACATTCATGAAGGCCTCTCTCTGTGCGACTAATGATTATGCTGAAACGGGTGGCGTGGCTGCCAAAACGATGGGGTGTTGAGAAGAGAGAAATAGGTTTGCTTCGCCCCATCATACAATCTGAGCCAGGGGCGAAGCATATTAGGGGTGGAGATTATCCATCAGCATTAATGCGCTCAATAATGCCAGTGAGTGCACTTTCAGCTTGTTCGTTATCTATTTGGCAGGTTCCCGCATTTAAGTGCCCGCCGCCGCCGTAGCTAAGGCATAGCTCACCAATATTCGTGTGGCTTGAGCGGTTGAGTATCGATTTACCAATCGCCAGCACGGTGTTCTGCTGCTTAAGCCCCCACATAACATGAATAGAGACATTGCACTCGGGGTATAGGGCATAAATCACAAAGCGATTGGTGGCGTAAATCGTCTCTTCGTTACGCAGGTCTAGCACCACTAAACTGCCATGTACGGTGGCGCAGCGCTGAATCTGTTCTTTCGCTAATTGTTCGTGCTCACGGTAGAGCGCTGTGCGTTCTTGAACATCATCAAGGGCGAGAATCTCGTCGATGGTATGTTCACGGCAGTAGTCAATCAGCTTCATCATCAATTGATAGTTGGAAATGCGGAAGTCGCGGAAGCGACCCAGGCCCGTGCGCGCATCCATGATGAAATTAAGCAGTACCCAGCTCTGAGGGTTTAAAATTTCCTCTTTGTTAAACTGAGCTGAGTCGCCTTTATCAACGGCCTCCATCATATCGTCCCAGCGGGCGGGGAAGGCGTCATGGCCGCCGTAATACTCCCAGACCACACGAGCAGCGGATGGCGCATCGGCGTTAATGATGTGGTTGTCTGCCCGCTCCACATTACGCACGGTCTCGCTTAAATGGTGGTCGAAGGCCAAGTGGCAGCCGGGTACATAGGGAAGGTTGGTTGTGATGTCGTTGGCATCGATATCAATCTTGCCATCCTGCATATCTTTTGGATGCACGAAGGTGATTTCATCAATAAGGCGTAGGTGCTTGAGCAGTGCACCGCATACCAACCCATCAAAATCGCTGCGGGTAACTAAACGAAACGTGGAGGCTTGTTGCGTAGGCATTATTTTTCTCATGACGATGAAGGTCATCAAAAGATACCAGTAGTCACTAAGGGTTAAAACAAACCATCCAGGCTTATCGTCGCTTGCTCCAACGGTTTAGCCAACGTACAGCGGAGCATCTTGGCATGGGCACCTAGGGCTCATGTGTCATTAGTAAACAATTAAAAGCGCCTTAAACATTAACCAGGCGCAGAGTTGGCACAGTGTTTTTGTTTTTAAACAATTGATTTTTATAATTTATATTTTTTATTGGCATTTTTTGGTATGGCCTGTGCAATGAGTTTGGTAAGAGCGAAATGTCAGGAAGGCATGACGCTTTTACCAAGAAGCCATATGAGGAGGCATGATGATGAAGAAGGATTCTTTAAAGAAACTCGGCATCCTAGGTGTATCTTTCGGCCTGATGGCCAGCCCATTAGCTTTCGCTGGAATGGAAGGCAATGACGAGTACGAGCCGACTCCGCAAGAAGAGACCATGCAGGACGATCAAGGCTCTTTCAACTCTTATGACACTGAGCATGAGCACGACGCCACTACTGAGTTTGAAGAGGAAGAGCAAGAATTTACGTATGAAGAGGACGATGAGCAGGATCAGTGGGAAACTGAGGAAGAAGATGATACCGCTTGGTAATCTCTAACCTGCTAAAGGATTAATCGCTTCAACGTCTCATGGATGAGATAAAAAATGCCCCGCCAGCTGCGGGGCATTTTTGGTGCGCGCGTTACCTACCCTCTGTGTGCTGTAAATATCATCGATAGCAGGTTTTAAAGCTCATCCCATTTTCCATCCAGGCATAGCGATAGCAGATATCGCTAATTAACCCATATTACGGGTATAGTCCTCCTCCTTATTTACTAGCTGCGGTTAGCGCAGTGTTTTATAGGTCGTACAGAAAAAGAGAAGAGAGCCATGGAGCAGGAACAAGCGCCGCGCTGGTGGGCGGTGGTCGCCGTGATGACCGGTATTTTTCTATTGGTGACTGCAGAACAACTGCCGATTGGTTTGCTTTCTCAAGTCTCTTCTTCAATGGGGGTTACGCCGGGCATGGCGGGGTTGATGGTGACGGTGCCTGGCGTGGTTGCTGCGTTTTCAGCGCCTTTACTACCCGTCGCTGTGGGGCGCTTAGATCGACGCATCATGCTCACGGTACTCATGGTTGTCATGGTGGTGGGGAGTTTACTCTCGGCGTTTGCGAGCAGTTTTGGTCAGCTGTTGGCCGCCCGTGTGCTGGTGGGACTAAGCATTGGTGGCTTTTGGGCCGTTGCAGGCGGTATCGCACCACGCTTAGTGCCTGAAGCTCAGGTGCCTAAAGCGATGACAATGATTTTTGGTGGCGTTGCGGCGGCATCGGTGCTCGGCGTGCCATTAGGCACGCTGCTGGGGGACTACAGCAACTGGCGTGTGGCCTTTGGAGCGTTAGGGGGCTTTAGTTTATTAACGGCTATTGCGCTATGGTGCTGGCTGCCGCCACTACCACCGCGCGAGCCGGTGCGCCTGCGGGTGCTTGCTCAGCAGTTTAGCAATCGCGGCGTGCGCGTGGCGGTCTTAACCACGGGCTTTGTGGTGGTTGGGCACTTCGCGGCTTACACGTTTATCAGCCCGATTCTGCAAGAAATCAGTGGGATTTCTCAACGCCATGTGGGCAGCCTACTGCTGCTTTATGGAGCAGCGGGCATCATGGGTAATATAGCGGCGGGTATGTTTGCTGGGCGTCACCCTTATCGCGCCGTGCTGGTTATTCCTAGCTTGTTGCTCATTGTCGTAGCCGCTTTTCCACTGTTAGGCGGGCAGCCGAGCAGCGGTGTGATGCTATTGATGGTGTGGGGAGCGGTATTTGGCAGCGTCTCGGTCAGTATTCAGACGTGGATTATACGCACAGCGCCAAACACCGAGGCGGCCACTGCGCTAATGGCGTTTACGTTTAATATGTCGATTGGCCTGGGGGCCATGTTGGGTGGGCAAGTGATGGATAGCACTAGCTTACCCATCGCCATGTGGATAGCGTCTGGCTTGTTCTTAGTCGGCGCATTACTGGTGCTGAGGACACCCAGCACGGTGGTAGGCGTAAAAGCTCGCTGAAATGGCCGCGCTGTTTTACACGAATAAACATTAAAAAAGCCCTGGTCGTTTGAAATGACGAGGGCTTTTTCATAATTGCGAAGAGGCTTTAAGCCGGTAGGTGATGCCTAGGCGTTAAGGGCGTTCAATCGCCAGCGCAACGCCTTGCCCGCCGCCAATACACAATGTTGCGAGGCCTTTTTTGGCGTCACGCGCGATCATCTCATGCAGCAGCGTAACCAGCACACGGCAACCGGAGGCGCCGATCGGGTGGCCCAGGGCAATCGCGCCGCCGTTGACGTTGACCTTGGACGTATCCCAGCCAAGCTCTTTGTTTACCGACAGTGCTTGGGCGGCAAAGGCTTCGTTGGCTTCAACTAGATCCAGGTCGTCCAGGCTCCAGCCCGCTTTTTCCAAGCAGCGGCGGGTGGCCGGTGCGGGGCCAATGCCCATAATCGCAGGGTCAACGCCAGCGTTCGCGTAGGCAGCAATGCGCGCTAGTGGCTCAAGGCCAAGTTCTTTGGCTTTTTCTGCGGAGCAAAGCATGACGACGGCTGCGCCATCATTGAGTGATGAAGCGTTACCCGCGGTCACGGTACCGTCTTTTTTAAACGCTGGGCGCATGCCGCCAAGCTTTTCAGCCGATACTTCGCGTGGGTTTTCGTCGGTATCAAACACCACCGGATCGCCTTTGCGCTGTGGAATTTCCACCGGCACGATTTGCCCTTTGAACTTGCCCTCTTTGATGGCGGCAGCTGCTTTCTGCTGAGACGCAGCGGCAAATTCATCCATCGCTTCGCGGGTAATACCGTACTTTTCGGCTAAGTTTTCGGCGGTAATGCCCATGTGGTAGTTATTGAAAGCGTCCCACAGGCCGTCGTGAACCATGGTGTCGATCGCTTTCCAATCACCCATTCGCTGGCCGTTACGGGAATTAGGCAACACGTGGGGCGATGCGGACATATTCTCCTGGCCGCCAGCCAAAATGAGCTCGGCATCGCCGCAACGAATCGCCTGGGTGGCTAGGTGAAGCGCTTTCAAGCCAGAGCCGCAGACTTTGTTAATCGTCATGGCGGGGACAGATTCGGGAAGACCTGCTTTGATCACCGCCTGACGCGCAGGGTTTTGGCCCACGCCTGCGGTAAGCACCTGGCCGAGTAATACTTCATCGACTTGGTCAGGGGCAACGCCGGTTGAGGCGAGAATATCTTTGATCACCAAGGCGCCTAGGTCACTCGCTGGAATACCTGCGAGGGAACCGCCGAAAGCGCCTACGGCGGTGCGGCGTGCCGCAACAATGACTACTTCTTGCATAAAATGACTCCTGGAGTAAATAACAGACACTCTGAAACCAATTGCCTGATAGGCGTACTCTGCTAGCCGTATCTCTCAGCCGTCTCTTCAGCATAGGGGAAGGGTGTGCATTGCGGCAATACGCAATTGTGAGCAAATAAAAACGGGCCGATCTACGGCCCATTTTTAAGTACGCTTGCTCAGTTATTCGGCTTAGGCTAACTGCACTGGAATCGCGTTGCTGGTATGGCTAACGTGATTGCCTTCTTGCAGATACACCAGTGCGGGCTGGTGGTTGTCCAGCTCAGCATCGGAGTAGTGAGCATAGCTGCAAATAATAATACGATGCCCTGGGGCCGCTAAGTGCGCAGCCGCGCCGTTAATGGAAATTAGCCGGGAGCCCTCTTCACCGCGAATAGCGTAGGTAGTGAAGCGCTCACCGTTTTCTACGTTATAAATTTGAATCTGTTCGTTTTCGCGAATCCCCGCCATATCGAGAAGGTCGCCATCGATAGCGCAGGAGCCTTCGTAGTTGAGTACCGCGTGAGTAACGCGAGCCATATGCAGCTTGGCTTTGAGCATAATGGTATGCATGGTAACTCCTAAATAGCGAAGCTAGCCTAGCGGCTAGCGTCAGTAGTCGTGCTTGGCAGCTGCACGCTGAGGTTGTCGATAAGCCGGGCAGGGCCTAGCTTCGCGGCAGCTAGCATTACCGCTTGGCGCGTGGTGGCGGTTACTGGGCCAAGGGTGGTATCGCGCAGCTCAAGGTAATCGGGCGTAAAGCCGGCATCATACAGGGTCGTTTTGCCCTGTTGTAGTACCTGTTCGATGGATTCGCCGCGTTCCAGCGCGTCCCTAAGTGTACAGAGAGTGCGATAGAGCATCGGAGCCGTGGTGCGCTCTTGCTCGTTTAGGTATCCATTCCGCGAAGAGAGCGCCAAGCCGTCCTCGGCACGCACAATAGGCACGCCGATAATCTCAATGGGCACATGTAGATCGCTCACCAGCTTACGAATCACCGCGAGCTGCTGGTAATCCTTCTCGCCAAAGCAGGCAACGTCTGGCTGTACGAGGTTAAACAGCATGCTGACGACGGTAGATACGCCGTCGAAATGCCCAGGTCGTGAGCCACCGCACAGGCCTTCGCCTACGACGGGTACGTGTACTTTGGTTTGGGCAGTCAGGCCGTTTGGGTAGAGCGCGCTAACCGTTGGGGCGAACAAAATATCGCAGCCTGCATCGCTCAGCTTTGCGTGATCTGCCTCAAACGTGCGTGGGTATGCATCAAGGTCTTCACCGGGACCAAACTGCATGGGGTTCACAAACAGGCTGGCCACCACGATATCAGCATGTTGGCGGGCCCGCGCGACGAGCGCCAGGTGGCCTTCATGCAGGTTGCCCATGGTGGGCACCAGTGCAATGCGCTGGCCGTCTAAGCGGTGCTCGCCTAGAGCGCTACGTAGTTCGTTGATGTCTCGTAAAGTACGCATAAGAGAAGTTTCGTCGTTCACAGGCTACAAAAGTGAAAACACCGCTTAAAAACAGTGTTCCGGTGCTGGGAAGGCGCGAGTTTTGACCGCTTCATGGTAGTCCTGAAAAGCGTTCTGAATGCTATCTGCGTCGACCATAAAGTTTTTCACAAAGCGTGGTGTGCGACCGTGGGTAACGCCAAGGACATCGTGCATTACCAGGATCTGTCCATCGGTATCGGGGCCTGCACCAATGCCAATGACCGGTACGTCCAGGGCCTCAGTAACGGCTTTGCCTAAGCTTGCCGGGACGCACTCAAGCAGAATTACCGAGGCACCTGCTTCAACCAGCACTTTGGCATCGTTGATAATTTGCTCAGCCTGGGCGGCTTCGCGGCCCTGCACTTTATACCCGCCCATTTGATAGACCGTTTGCGGCGTTAAGCCGAGGTGCGCGCAAACCGGCACGCCGCGACGAGTGAGCTCGCGGATGCCTTCAGCCATCCATGCCTCGCCTTCTACTTTGACCAGCTCGGCGCCCGCGCGCATCAAGGCAGCCGCATCTTCCAGCAGGCGTTCAGTAGTGGCATTGCTCATAAACGGCAAATCAACCATGAGCAGGCTGTGCCCTTTGCCACGCGCCGCACAGCGGGTGTGGTAGCAGATATCGTCGATGGTGACGGGGAGGGTGCTGCTGTGCCCTTGCAAGACCATGCCTAGGGAGTCGCCCACTAGTAAGACATCAATGCCTGCATCGCTGGCAGCATGGGCAAAGGAGGCATCGTAAGCGGTCAGGCAGCTGAACGTTTCGCCGGCGCGTTTGTACGCCTGCAGAGTGCTCAGGGTGACGGTTTTCATGGCGTGCTCTCGTTTTCTACGTGGGGCCGATACATCACTAAGGAAGCCGACCGTTATTAACGCTGCATCCTTGCATGCGTGAAGTGGCGTAACCGGCAATTGTTACCTGAATGGGGGCGTGGTGTCGAGATTTGTGTCAGCTGGTAGCAGTGACGGTGACACTTTTGGGGGCTTCAGCGTTAGATATGCGTTTTATAGCAGAGTGATCTAATTGGGTAAGCCATTGATCCAGCGTCTGCTGGTGCAGCATTAGCGGTTGTTCGGCAGCAGCGGCGGATACTTCGGCTAAAGGTACTAGAACAAAGGCACGTTCGTGCATATGCGGATGGGGTACCCGCAGTCGTGGGCGCTCAATCGTCTGCTGTCCGTAGAGTAGTAGGTCTAAATCCAGCGTGCGGGGTCCCCAGTGACGTAAGCGCTGGCGGCGATGGCGCTGCTCTAACGCTTGAAGCTGGTCTAGCATCGCCAGGGGGGAAAGCGCTGTTTTGATAACCGCTACGGCATTAATAAAATCAGGCTGGTCTTGCGGCCCTAAGGGGGGCGTTGCATAGAGCGATGACTGGGCCACTAGCGAGCTGAGAGGCAGGCCACCGAGTTCGTCAAGGGCTTGGCGTACCTGCGCGACCGGGTTTTCCAGGTTGCTGCCTAATCCGATATAAGCAAGCGCCATCGGGATGCTCACGGGTCGGTTTTGCGTGGCTTGCGGCGTTTTTTACGGCGGCGGTCACCTTGGCTTGCCGGGTCGCTGCCAACTTTTTGCAGCAGCCGGCGCTGTTCGTGTTCATCACCATGCTGGAACGCGGTCCACCAGTCGCCCAGGCCACGCGGTATTTCGCCCGCCTGTTCACGCAGTAATAGCAAATCATAGGCGGCACGGAAGCGCGGGTGCTCGCGGGTCTGAAAAGCGCGTTTGCCACGGCGCATGGGCAGGCGTGCCTGTAGTTCCCAAATCTCACGCATCGGCATCCCAAAGCGCTTGGGAATTGAGATGTGTTGAAGCTGACGAGAGACCACTTCTTGGGAGGCAGTTTGCAGCGCAGGGATGGCAGGCATGCCTTCGCGCTCAAGCTCTGCCTGGCGATGTGCCACCGGTGCCCATAAAAATGCGGCTAGCAGGAAGGCCGGCGTAACTGGACGGTCTTCCGCAATGCGCTTATCGGTATTGGTAAGTGCTTGTTCAATGAGTTCTTCGGCCCAGGCCGCGTCCGCCATGGCTTCTTCCGCTTCAGGGAAGAGCATGCCAAACAGGTTGTAATGGCTGAGTAGGCGGAAGGTGACTAAGCCATGCCCCGACATAAACAGTTTCAGCACCTCATCAAACAGACGGGCAGGCGGAATCTGTAGCAGCAGTGGCGCTAGGTCAAACATCGGCTCTTCGGTCGCCGGGTCGATGGTGAAATCTAGCTTGGCAGCGAAACGCACGGCTCTTAGCATGCGCACGGGGTCTTCCCGGTAGCGTGTTGCCGGGTCGCCAATCAGGCGCAGGGTGCGTGATTTAATATCCTGGGCGCCATTGGCGAAATCATGAATAGTGAAGTCGGCAATGTTGTAGTACAGCGCATTGACGGTGAAGTCGCGGCGTAGGGCGTCCTCTTCAATATTGCCCCACACGTTATCACGCAGCAGTAGGCCCGCATCGGACTGCTGGGCGATATGGTCGCCGTGCTCGTCCTGGGGCTTGCCACGGAAGGTGGTGACCTCAATCACCTCACGGCCAAACCGCACGTGCACAATGCGAAAGCGTCGACCAATCATGCGTGAGTTACGGAACAGATCGCGCACTTGTTCTGGCGTAGCGTTCGTCGCGACGTCAAAATCTTTAGGCATTTTGCCTAGCAGTGCATCGCGAATGCAGCCACCTACCAAGAAAGCATCGAATCCGGCGCTGTTAAGGCGATGTAGAACTTTTAAAGCGGCATCGCTGATCTGCTGACGAGAAACAGGGTGCTCGGAGCGCGGGATAATGCGGGGGCTGAGAGGCTCAACGGCGCTCTCTGGGGAATCGAGCAGGGATTTCAATTGCTCTCCCGGGCTATGTAAGAAACGGGTAAATCCTTTGAACATGCGGCGATATCGACTCGCAGGGTATAGAAAAAGTGGCTGTACAATTAGCAGTAAGTTGCTGAGTGTAGCCGACCCCTTAAGGCTTGCAAAGCGTCTATGGTGGGTTTGGTCGATGCTAAGGCCTATAAACGCAGAAAGGGGAAGCTAAGCAAGCCTCCCCTATAAAGCAGACAATCAGCGTCCATGCTGCTGTTTTTCTTCATGATGGCACATCGCCCTGAATACGCACCGCAGTCGGTAGGCGTAAGAACCAGTCTGATTCCGACCGCCTCGTATTCAAAACAATAATCCAACCGCGAACTTTGTCTACCCGGCTTATTGTTGTTGGCTCCGGGGTGTACACACGACCTGCTGTTATTTTTGTTTGGTTGCAGGTAACTCGTTGTACGTCGCGTCCATTTGGGCACTTGCTGGCGTTGTTATTGTTATTCGCTGCGCTTGTTCTATCTATCTTTTGCTTAGCGCAAGCAAGTTGTGAGACTCAAGCCTGTTGTTTTTGTTAGTGCTGTTATCTCTACCTGGCCCTGTTGTTTTTGTTTTGGCTCAGGTCGGGGCGGTGTCATGTTGTTTTTGTTAGCGACTTACCGCGCTGCCCAGTTTGTTTTTCTTACCCAGTAATAGTGCACTCGCCGTGCCACTCATTGGATATATCATACATTTCATAAACTTGGCGTTTTAGCGTGATGCCAGGGAACTAATAGCAACAGAAAGTGTTACCCCGCTTGCGGGGTTTTTTAACGGTGGTTGTGTGGGAAGGTAACAGTCGTGAGGTAACGATTTTTGGATGTTTCTTATTAAAATCAGTGTATTAGACATTGGTCGTAGGCGTAGGCATTGATGCCGCTGTGAGCACTGCCTAACTAGGTCGGCGGGCGGTTTTCTTGCGTGGAATGCCCAACCGCTGGCGGCGCTCCCAGAGATTTTTTCGGCTAATGCCAAGCTTTTGTGCCAGTTCTGTTTCACTCATTTGATCCTGGTGCTCTAGCACAAAGTGCTGAAAGTAATCTTCTAGAGAGAGATCGTCCTCTTCGGCAGGCGTTTGGACATCGTTGCCAAGGGGCGCCGGATGGACGGTGGGGGTGGGGGCGGTTAGTCACTGGCCCTAGGCCAAGATCATCTGGGTGAATCAGGTGCCCTTCAGCCAGAATGACTCCGCGTTCTAGTGCGTTCTCCAGCTCCCGTACGTTTCCGGGCCACGGGTAGTCCTGTAAATCTTGGCGCGCTGCCCGCGATAGCCTTAGCCCTTGGCGCTCGTGGCGCTTACAGGCTTTGTCTAGCAGGATATCGGCGATTTTTAGGACGTCTTCTTCGCGCTCACGTAGGGGCGGCAGTTCGATCTGCATCACGTTCAGGCGGTAGTAAAGGTCAAGACGAAACTCGCCGCTTTTTGAGAGCGCGCGTAAATCCCGGTGGGTAGCGGCGATCAGGCGGACATCCACATGGCGGGTTTCGACAGAGCCGATTTTACGAATTTCACCTTCTTGCAGTACGCGTAACAGGCGTGCCTGGGCATCCAACGGTAGCTCTCCAATTTCATCAAGGAAAAGCGTACCGCCGTCGGCGGCTTCCACTAGCCCAGTGCGGGCAGCGCTGGCGCCGGTAAAGGCGCCTTTTTCGTGGCCGAACAGTTCCGACTCAATTAGCGTTTCAGGAATTGCCGCGCAGTTAACGCAGATTAGGGATGCTTTTGCGCGTTTGCTTTGCTGGTGAATGGCGCGGGCCACTAGCTCTTTGCCGGTACCAGACTCCCCTTGGATCAGCACGGTAACATCTGCCGGTGCGGTTTTGCGGATGCGGGTGTACACCTGCTGCATGGCGGCGCAGTTGCCAATCATGGTCTGGCGCCCACCCCCTTCGTCAGTAATATCCGGCGGGGTGCCTTGCTGCATCGACTGCTTGTGCAGGATACGTTCAACGGTTTCTAACAGCTCGGTGTGATCAAACGGCTTTGCTACGTAGTCCACGGCCCCCTGTTTTAGGGCATCTACGGCAGAGCGCATGCTGGCGTAGCTGGTCATAATAAGCACCGGCGCAGGCGCTGCCGCCGTGATCAGCGTAGTGCCCGGCTCCCCTGGAAGGCGCAGATCGCTGATGATGAGGTCAAATTCGTTAAGCGGCAGAGCAATTGCTTCTTCAGCGCTGGCGGCCTCGCTCACGGTATAGCCATGGCGGTCGAGTAAGCGTTTTAGGGCGCTGCGAATAATCGCTTCATCTTCAACAATCAGTATCCGGGGCATGGGGTGAAAGATCATCCTGTTGGTAGAGCGGTAGCCAGAGGGTAATGGCGGTGCCGCAAGGCTGGCCGGGAGGTGGCGAGGCCACGTCTATTTTGCCTTGATGTTCGTTAATAATTTGATACGCCAACGATAGTCCAAGCCCAGTGCCTTCACCCGCAGGTTTAGTGGTCGTAAACGGCTCGAAAAGGCGATCTTTAACGCTGGGTGCAATGCCGTGACCATCGTCGCTTACGAGCCACCAGGCATGGTTGGCGTCTGTACCCGCTTCAATGCGGATATTGCCTTGCGGCTGGCAGGCATCCCTGGCGTTACTTAGTAAATTAACCATTACCTGAGTTAAGCGCTGGTCATCGCCGCGTACCACGATATTGCCAGGGCAGTGGTTAGTGAAGATGACATCCTCTCCTGAGCGGCCTAAGTGGATCAAGTGCAAGGCGTCTTCGCTAATAGTCTTAAGTGTCACGGGCGAAGCAGGCAGTGGCACGGTTTGACGCCCGCCGTGAGCAAAGCCTACCAGTGAGTTGACGATTTTAGTAACCCGCTGGGTAAGCTGTTGAATTTGATCCGCGGTTTCCAGTAATGCGGGATCCTCGGTATCGTAGCGCAGGTTTTGTGCCAGCGATGAAATGCCGGTAATGGGATTGCCGATTTCATGGGCAACCCCTGCGGCAAGCTGGCCGATAGAGGCTAGCCGGGCCGCGTGCACCAACTCATCTTCGAGCCACTTCATCTCAGTGTGGTCTTCCACCAGAATAACGCTGCCGCCCCGGCTGTCGTGGCCGCTAAGCACCGCTTGATGCAAGGTTAGAAAGTAGTCTCTACCGTGCAATGCTACCGCTTGCTTGTACAGGGGGGTATGGGTGGCGCTAAGCACGCTGCCGAGCAGAGTAGGCCAGGGAGCTGGCAGGCTATCTCGGTGGGAGCCAATCACGCTATCACCGCTAATGCCCGAGAGTTTAGAGAGTGCTTGGTTCCACATCAGTAGCTCATCGTCATCCCCCAATACGCATAGCCCGACGGGTAGCTTGGCCAGGGTTTGGCGGTGGTGGCGGCGCAGCCCGTCAAGCTCGCGGGCAAGTCCGGTTAAGCGTGAGCGGTAGGCTTCAAGTCGGCTTTCAACAAAGTGGATGTCATCGGTAAGCGGCGCGTCGTTGTGGCGATAGGGAAGGTAGCGATCAACGATATCCCTGGCTACGGATGGCCCCATTAGGCCGGAGAGGTTGGCCTGAATCCGGTCGCGAAGGCGGCGCAGTGCGTAGGGGCGCCGCTCCTGAGGGGTAAAATTAAGCGCCTTTAGGGCACGCTCAACTTCACGCTCAGCAGCTTCATCCCCCACTGCTTGAGCAAGATGCGCGGTAAAATCACCGGCCGTCGCAGCTTCTAGCGGCAAGCGCTTGGAGCGGATGACAGCATCTACTGAACAGGCTTCAGCCGCTGAACGCTCGCCCTCTGAGGTACGGGTAAACAGTGATACTAGGATGAGTAGCAAAATATTAACGGCAAGGGACGTTAGTGTGACGTTATACCAGTGTGGCGAATCGGTCGGCAGTGAATGCATGAAAAAAAGCGTTGTCACCGAGATATCAAAAAGCAGTGGCAGCCAAACGCCCGCTAGCCAGACTGAGATACCGCCAATCAATCCTGCCACCATGCCTTTACGATTAGCGCCTGGCCAGTAAAGCAGCGCGAGCATCCCAGGTAGGCATTGGGCCATGCCCACAAAAGCGGTTAATCCAAGGTTAGTGAGTGAGTGGTAGCGTCCAACACTTTCGGCAAATAGCCAGCCCCCGAAAATAACGGCCACCACTAATCCGCGTCTAAGCCAAAGTAGCCAGCCGTATAGATCGTTTTGTGCTTCGGGGGGGCGTGCGACGAGTACCACGTGATTTAGCAGCATGCCGGAAAGCGCCAGCGCAATCATCATCATGGTGCCGCTGGCGGCCGCTAAGCCGCCAATAAACGCCAGCGCCCCGACCCACCAGTGCTCTGTCATGACATAGGCTGCATAAGCGGCCATAGGGACTGACTCATTGGTGGACTGCGCTGCCCACCAAATGAGCGGTACCGGCAGTGCCATCAGCAGTAAAAATAGCGGTAGCGACCAACTGGCCTGCAGCAGCGTATGGCGGGAAAGACTTTCGGCAAAGGTGATTTGAAAGAGGTGCGGCATCATAAAGGCGGCGGCAAAAAACAGCAGTAGCAACGTGCGCCATTGCGGCGCTTCTAGCTGTGGGGTCGCGGCCTGAGCCGCTGCCCCCGGGCCTTCTAGCCACTGTTGTAAATCTTGTGGGCCATCAAACACCCACCATAGCGCAATAGCGCCTAGCCCAAGCATGGCTAAAAGCTTAATGATGGATTCAAAGGCAATCACGCTAAGCAGTGTATCGTGGCGGTGTCGGTGGCTATGCCGTGCGCCGAACAGCACGGCGCAGCCCGCAATCACGGCGCAGAATAAGAGGGCCACTGCCGCGCTAAAACGGCTACCGGTTAGCAGGTGTATTGTATCGCTAAGGGTTTGTACCTGAATGCCCAGCAGCGGCATTACCGCCAAGAGGCTAAGCAGGGTGACCACAGTGCCGACCCAGCGCGAGCGAAAGCGAAAAGCAAACAGATCGGCCAGCGACGAGAGCTGGTAAGTGCGGGTGATGCGTTGAATAGGCACGAGCAGCACAGGCGCAAGCAAAAAAGCGCCCGCAGCGCCCAGATAGTAGGCTAAATAGCCAAACCCTGCTTTGGAGGCGAACTCAATGCTGCCGTAAATGGCCCATGCGCTGGCATAGACGCCTAGCGCCAGGGTATACACCACTGGGTGACGGGTAACGCGTACTGGCACCCAGCCGCGCTCTACGGCCATGCCACAGCCAAACAGGAGCGCGAGGTAGCCAAGGCCTAGAAGCAGTACACCGAGTAACTCAACGCTCATCTAACTTCCTCTTTTGCTCTAGCCACAGCGTTAGCGCAATCAGGCCGCCCCAGATAGCAAACGGTCGGTACCAGGCGATACTGGGGTCGCCCCAGCCGTCCATGAGCAGTGGCGAGAGCAGGTAGCCCCCAAATACAAGAAACAGCATGATGCGATAAACGTACATGTCAGTGCTCCGAGGGTAATGCACGGTGGTGGAAAGGCCTTAACTGCTCAATCGACCAGTGTGCTATTGCCCAGTTTAACTGTGTTTCAGGGGCTTCCTGGGCCAACTCGGCGGGCGGTGTTTGGTCAAGCGCTTGAAGCGCTTGAAATAGCTGGCGACGAATATCATCAGCACGCTCTGCCAGCGCGGGGGCCATATTCTGCTTAGAGAGCTTTTGGCCTTCATCCGTCACGATCAGTGGTAGGTGGAGATAGCGCGGTGTCGGTAAGCCAAGTGCTTTTTGTAGTTGGCCTTGCCAAGGGGTGTTGTCCAGCAGATCGTAGCCCCTGACGACATCGCTAATCGCCTGCTCGGCATCGTCCACCACGACGGCAAGCTGGTAGGCCCAGAGGTTGTCTTTACGCTTTAAGACCACGTCGCCCTGTGTGGCGGGATCGAACAGCTGGTGGCCAAATAAGCGGTCGTGCCACGTAATGGGGCGTTTGGCTAAGTCGCTGCGTAGCCGCCAGGCGACGGGCTTGTTGGTCTCGCGCTGCCCGTTGCGGCACCAGCCAGGATAAATCGCGAACGCTTGCCACTGCTTTCGTGAGCAGCTGCAGGGGTAGGCCAAGCCTTGCGACATCAAGCAGTCTAATGCGTGCTGATAGGCAGCCTGGCGGCTATGTTGCCACGTTACCTCTTCGTCCCAGTGCAGGCCAAAGGCTTCAAGCTGGCGCAGAATAGTGCTGTCGGTGCCCGCTGGACAGCGCGGTGGGTCAATGTCCTCAATGCGTACCAGCCACGTTCCCCCCGCTGCTCGGGCATCTAGAAAGCTGCCTAAGGCTGCGACTAACGAGCCAAAGTGGAGAGGCCCTGATGGCGTGGGAGCAAAGCGCCCCCGGTAGCAAGCGGTCTGTATCATGGGTGCCAATAGCAATTTCAATTAAATGACCAACAAAAACGGGCACCCTAAAGGTGCCCGGCTTTTATTGTAGCGTCTAGTGCTTTACCGCTGACGACATTAGCCGCCGAGCTGTTTTTCTTTAAGCTCTGCCAGTGTTTTACAATCAACGCACAGCGTTGCCGTGGGGCGAGCTTCAAGGCGACGAATGCCGATTTCTACGCCACACGCTTCACAGAAGCCGTAGTCGTCTTCATCGATTTTGTCGATTGTCTCGTTAATTTTTTTCAGCAACTTACGCTCGCGATCCCGCGTACGCAGTTCAAGGCTAAAGCCCTCTTCCTGGGTAGCGCGGTCAGCGGGGTCGGCGTAGTTGTTAGCGTCTTCCTGCAGGTGGCGTACAGTACGGTCCACCTCTTCCATGAGATCCTGTTTCCAATCCAGGAGCAGCTGCCGAAAGTGCGCAAGCTGCTTCTCGTTCATATACTCTTCACCCGGCGCTGGCTCGTACGGGGTGAAGGACTTGGACGCTTCCGGTTTCTTTTCCGCTACTGGCATGGGAGTGCCCCTTACGTATGTGACTGCTGATCGACCATGAGCGTGTGTCACGATCTCACGCCAAAGGGATGCTTGTTTAGCTGAAAACTGACCGTGTTGCAAGCATAATGAGCGGTCTTATACTAAGGTCTTACAGCTTATTTGGCCTCGCCCATGCTTCTCTACTGGGCCTTTATAACTGCGTTTTTATGGACATAAGGTGAAGGAGACACTATGGCCTGGAATTCCCGCGTGAGTCATGTCGCACCCTTTCGCGTGATGCACTTATTGGAGATGGCTCAGGCCCGCGAGGCCCAAGGCCATGATGTGATTCACTTGGAGGTGGGGGAGCCTGATTTTGCGACGCCTGAGCCTGTTGTGGCGGCGGGCCAGCAAGCCCTGGCCACAGGCAAAACACGCTATACACCGGCGGCTGGTTTAGCGACGCTGCGCGAAGCCATTGCAGGCCACTACGCCGAGCACTTCAATGCCAGCGTTGATCCGGCGCGTATTCTGGTAACCCCTGGAGCATCAGGCGCGCTGCTGTTGGCCAGCCAGCTATTGGTAGAAACCGGCGACCGGGTTCTTATGGCTGACCCCAACTATCCCTGTAATCGCCATTTTATGGCCTTGGCAGGGGCGGAGGTGGATGCCATACCGGTAGGTCGCCAGAGCGGCTGGCAGTTGAACGCCCCGCTGATTGAGAAACACTGGCAAGAGAAAACGCGGCTGGCGATGCTGGCAAGCCCGTCGAATCCCACCGGCCACACGCTAGGAGCAGAAGCGCTAACGGCCGTCTTTAAAACGGTAGCGGCCAGAGGTGGCGATGTCATCGTTGACGAGATTTATCAGGGTTTAAATTACGACGATGCGCCGTTGTCTGCGACATCGCTCTCTGATCAAGCCTTTGTGGTTAACAGCTTTTCAAAATACTTTGGCATGACCGGCTGGCGCTTGGGCTGGCTGGTGGCGCCGGAACATGCGGTAGAGCCGCTAACCCGGTTAGCGCAAAACGTTTTTCTGGCTGCGCCGACGCCTTCCCAACATGCCGCGCTTGCCGCCTTTACGCCTGAATGCCGAGACATTCTCGAAAAACGCCGTGCAACGCTAAAGCAGCGCCGCCAAGTGCTGCTTGATGGGTTAGCGCAGCTGGGCCTAGCGCCCGATCTTCCTCCTCAAGGGGCATTTTATCTATGGCTAGACATCTCCCGCTATAGCCGAGATAGCCAAGCGTTTTGCGAGCGGTTACTGATAGAGGAAAACGTCGCTATTACCCCTGGCATTGATTTTGCTCTTGAAGGCGGTGAACACCACGTGCGCATTGCCTTCACCAATGATGTGGCGCGGTTACAGGAGGCTGTGGTGCGGATTGCCCGCTTTGTGAGTCGATTATGATCGCCTATGAGGGGTTAGAGCCCGGCGTACTGCTGCGCCGCTACAAGCGCTTTTTGGCGGATGTACGTTTGCAAAGTGGCCAAGAGGTAGTCGCCCACTGCCCGAATACTGGCTCAATGAAAGCCGTCAATGTGCCGGGCTGTCGGGTGTGGCTTTCGCCCAGCGACAACCCAAAGCGCAAGCTGGCCTGGACCTGGGAGTGGATTGAGTTGCCCCAGTTAGATGGCACCACGGCGTTGGCCTCGGTGCATACCGGGCGGGCAAATCGTATTGTGGAAGCGGCGATTGAGGCAGGCGATATTACGCCACTGGCGGGCTATCAAACGCTCAAGCGGGAAGTGAACGTTGATGATGCTCGGCTCGATTTTCGTCTGGACGACCCAGAACGCGGTGTGGCCTATGTCGAGGTAAAGCAGGTAACGCTGAAAGAAGCCGATGGTCAAGGCTACTTTCCCGACTCGGTAAGCGTTCGAGGTACCAAGCATTTGCATACGCTAACAGCGCTTGCTGAGCAGGGCGAGCGGGCAGTGCTGCTATTTTGCGTCGCCCATGAGGGTATTGCCGATGTAGCACCGGCTGCCCATATCGACCCTGTTTATGCGGCAGCGCTAGCCAAGGCGGTGAAGGCGGGGGTAGAGGTGTTGGCCTATGGCATTACGCTACAGTGGAGCGCCGAAAAACCGGTCGCGGTGCGCTTAACGCGGCGGCTACCGGTTCGGCTGTAGGGCTTACCGCTCGATATAGAAACGCTGGATAAAGTTGACCGATTCAGGCGATTCATTACGGTCGTAGCGCACGTCGAGTTCAAAACGCATGGCCTCATCATGACGCATGGTGAACGGGGCTAAGTGATAGGTCGCATCCCCGTCGTGCACGGTGCGAAAGCTCAGCGGCTCTTGGGTGCCGGTAAGGCCGCTGACATAACCCTGTATGCCCGCACTCACTGGGCGAGTGCTGCCGTCGTCCCTACGTTCACGTACGCTCACATTAACCAGGCCGCGGTTAGCGCTGCGCTGGATGTTGTGTGCCTGAGCAACGTCCGGTGTCAGGAAGCTAGTGCTTACAGCGCTGTAGTGGATCTCGTAGTCACCCACCTGAACGAACTGCTCAGCGCTGGCGCTGGTAGTGACCATTAGCGTTGCAGCTAAGCTGACGCTGAGTAGTAGGCTGCGCAACATGGCAAGCTCCTCCTGCTATTTTATCTAAGCCGCGCTTAGCGGCGACGTACCCTGAAAATCGCGATTTCACCGAATAAGTTAGGCCACCATTTGGACGTCCAGTGGCCTCGATGGTCGCCAACGCCCACCGCACGGTCAACAATCACTAGCCCTTTTTCCCGGCACAGGTGTTCAAAGTCGTTGAAGGTTGATAAGTGGATGTTAGGGGTGTCGTACCAAGCGTGAGGCAGTGACTTGGAAACCGGCATGTAGCCGCGCAAGCCAAGATGAACGCGGTGACGCCAGTAAGCAAAATTAGGAAACGTAATAATGCCCTCTTCTGCTACCCGTAGCATTTCATCCAGCATTTTATCGGGGCGCCGAAGTGCCTGCAGCGCTTGGGTCATGATGACTTGATCATAGCTGTTATCGCAAAAGCTACCCAGACCATCATCCAGGTTATGCTCAATCACGTTAACGCCACGGGCAACGCACTGAGTGATGCCTGCCGGGTCGATTTCCAGCCCGTAGCCAGTGACGTTTTTTTCCTGCGCCAAGCGCTCCAGGAGCTGCCCATCGCCACAGGCTAAGTCTAATACATGAGCCCCTTGGGGAACCCAGTCGTAAATCAGTTCTAAATCAGCGCGCATTATCGTGTCTCCTCTTTAGCCGTTTCATGAGCCGTTTCATGGATCGCTAGCTCGTGGGCAACGCGACCCATAAACGCGCTGAACAGGGCGTGATAACGCGGTTCGGGGAGTAAGAATGCATCGTGCCCGTGAGGGGATTCGATATTGGCATAGCTGACGGATTTGCCAGCGCGGGTTAAGGAATCGACTAATTCGCGGGAACGAGACGGCGGAAAGCGCCAGTCGGTGGTAAAGCTAACGATCAGGAAGGGGCATTGAGCAGGGGCTAGCGCGCTGGCTAAGTCGCCTGCGTGGGCGGCAGCGGGGTCAAAGTAATCCAACGCCTTGGTCATTAACAGGTAGGTGTTAGCATCAAAGGCGGTAGAGAAGGTATCACCCTGGTAGCGTAAATAAGACTCCACCTGGAACTCAACATCAAAGCCAAAATTTAGATCATTACTGCGCAGGTCGCGGCCAAATTTGCTTCCCATAGCGTCTTCTGAGAGATAGGTGATATGCCCCACCATACGTGCCAGTTTTAAGCCTCGCTTAGGTACAGTGTCGTGCTCGGCATACCAGCCGTCGAAAAACTCAGGGTCAGAGCGAATCGCTTGGCGGGCAACCTCGTTAAAGGCGATATTTTGTGCAGACAGCCGCGGTGTCGCTGCAATTACTACGGCGTTGGCGATGCGCTCGGGGTAGGTAATCGCCCACTGCAGCACCTGCATGCCGCCTAAACTGCCGCCCACCGCTGCTGCCCAGCGTGTAATGCCAAGGCGGTCGGCTAGGCGTGCTTGGCTGGCTACCCAGTCGCTGACGGTGACCATGGGGAAGTCTGGCCCCCACTGGCGGCCTGTTTCCGGGTTATGGCTCACCGGCCCTGTACTGCCATGGCAGCCGCCTAAGTTATTAAGCGACACCACAAAAAAACGGTTGGTGTCGATGGATTTTCCAGGGCCAATGTGAGCATCCCACCAGCCGGGTTTACGGTCATCGGTGCTGTGGTATCCCGCCGCATGGTGATGGCCTGAGAGTGCATGGCAAATTAATACCGCGTTAGTGCGTTCGGCGTTCAGCGTGCCGTAAGTCTCATAAATAAGCTCGTATTCTGGCAACACCTTGCCGCAGGCAAGCGACAACGGCGTGTCGAACTTGGCGACGTGGGGCGTGATAAGGCCAACAGAGTCTGCTGGCCGCTCGCTAAACGCGAGAGTGTCTGAATCAGGCATCGAAAGCGCTAGTCCTGCAAAAATAAGTCCTACTGAAAATAAGTCCTGCTGAACTTGGCGTTAAAATTAAAGGCCTACCAATGACCCCGGCATGCCAGCAGCGCGTATTAATGATCCCACCACTAAGCCATCTATAATGTTAATGGCGATGAATACGATGATCGGCGATAGGTCAATCATTCCCAGAGGCGGAATAACTTTACGCACAGGCGCCATAATGGGCTCAACGAGCTGCATTACCAGTAGTGCGCCAGGGTGGCTGGCGTTGGGCGCTACCCAGCTCAGGATGATCATTACGATCATGGCAAAGAAGTAAATCTTCAAAATGGCATTTGCCAGCGCGGCAACGCCTGCAATTAATACCCCTGGGATGGGCGGCATACCCATACCAATCACCATGAAGATGGCAATAATGCTGGCTACTTTAAGCACAAAGCCTGCCGCCAGCGTTGCCAAATCAAAGCGCCCGCCCACCGGGCCTAAAAAGCCTTGGAATAGGCCAACAACCGGCTGGGTTATTTTGACTACCGACTGGCTAAGCGGGTTGTAGTAGTCCGCTCGCGACGCCTGCAGTAGAAAGCGCAGCATCAGTAAGAATAAATAAATGTTGATCAGGGTATTCACTAGCATTAACCCGGCACTACCCACTTGGTTGCCCATGGCTGCGTCTCCGTTGCGTTAAATTTTGCTTAGCTTGCGCTGAGTTCCTTGGCCATTGCCTGGGCGCGGTCGGCGCAGGCTTGCATGGCATCGGCAATGGTGGTGCGCAGCTGCGCATCTTCCATGTGTTGTATGGCGCGTTCGGTAGTGCCCCCCGGCGACATCACATTTTGTTTAAGCGTGGCGGGGTCTTTGTCACTCTGCTGCGCCATAGTGGCAGCACCTAAGGCAGTTTGGATGGCTAGGCGTCGTGCAGTGGCAGCAGGCAGGCCAAGTTTGACGGCGGCTTCTTCCATCGCCTCAAACATTAAAAAGAAGTAGGCCGGCGCGCTACCAGAGACAGCGGTGACCGCATCCAGCAGGTGTTCATCTTCCACCCACTCAACAATGCCAACCGCTTCCATAAGCTGGGTAGCCAGCGTGCGCTGAGCATCGCTAACAGCCTTGTTGGCGTACAGGCCGCTTGCGCCCATGCCGACGAGCGACGGGGTATTGGGCATGCAGCGCACCAGCGCAGTGTTACCGCCTAGCCATTGGTTAATAGTGTCGGCATCAAGGCCAGCGGCAATTGAAATAACCAGTGGAGCTTGCTGTTGCACGCTTTCGCTCATGGCGTCACAAACGTTGCGCATAATTTGCGGTTTAACTGCGAGTACGACCACATCGGCATCTTTAACCGCAGCGTTATTATCGGTCTGGGTATTTACCCCTAGGCGCTGCTTTAATGAGGCAAGCTCGCTCTCGTTAGGTGCTGTTGCGGTAATGTCTGAAGGGGCAACGCCGCTTTCGATAAGGCCGCCGATAATGGCTCCGGCCATATTGCCTGCGCCAATGAAGGTGATCTTGCTCGCCATAGGGGTATCCTGTATTGAAAATGGGCCGCACTCAGCGGCAATGTTTGTAAGAGTAACGGTTGGTACCATCAGAGTGCACTAAGCGCTTCACCGGGCACCAAAAATAGCCGTTCCTAAGCGTACCAGAGTGGCGCCCTCTAAAATGGCCGCTTCTAGATCATCGCTCATTCCCATGGAGAGCGTGTCCAGAGGCGTCTCTGGGAGCGCGGATTGCAGTTCTATGAGGAGTTGGCGCAGCTCCGCAAAGGGTGCCCGTTGTGCAGAGAGGCTATCAGCGGGGGCGGGAATTGCCATCAAGCCTCGCAGCTGAAGCCGTGGTAGTGCAGCAACCTCATGGGCAAGCGCTGCTACCTCTTCGGGCATAACGCCTGATTTAGACGCCTCACGGCTGATATTAACCTGTAGGCAGATATTGAGCGGTGCGAGATGCTCTGGACGCTGTTCACTTAAGCGCTTGGCGATTTTTAAGCGCTCGACGCTATGCATCCAGGCAAAATTTTCTGCCACTGACCGAGTTTTATTGGACTGTAATGGGCCGATGAAATGCCACACGATATCGTCTAAGTCGGCTAGCTCGGCCTGTTTTTCCAGCGCTTCTTGGAGGTAGTTTTCACCAAACTCCCGCTGACCAAGCTGCCAAGCCTGCCGGATCAGTGAGGCCGGTTTGGTTTTGCTCACCGCTAGCAACGCCGCACTGTTAAGCGGGCGGTCAGCGTTTTTTAGCGCCCGGTGTAGACGCTCACGCGCAGTGGCGAGTGACTCGGGGAGTGCGATGTCTGTCATACTCAAGCACCTTACCGCAGCTGGGAAAAGAGAGATGGATATTACCGAACTGCTGGCATTCTCGGCAAAGCAGAATGCATCGGACCTGCACCTTTCTGCGGGTTTGCCGCCCATGATACGTGTTGATGGCGATATTCGTCGGCTTAATGTACCGGCGATGGATAACAGCGAAGTCCGGCGGTTGATCTACGACATCATGAACGATCAGCAGCGCCGCGACTACGAAGAACACTTGGAAACCGACTTCTCTTTTGACGTGCCAGGAGTGGCGCGTTTTCGGGTCAATGCGTTTAACCAGGCGCGAGGTGCTGGGGCGGTTTTTCGTACTATCCCTAATGAAGTGCTTTCGATGCAGGCCCTGGGCCTAGGCGAGGTGTTCGAGCGCTTAGCCATGCTGCCCCGTGGCTTGGTACTGGTTACCGGGCCAACAGGGTCGGGTAAAAGCACCACGCTTGCCGCGATGATTGACTACATCAACGACCACCGCTTTGAGCATATTTTAACGATTGAAGACCCGGTGGAGTTTGTTCATGCCAGTAAGCGTTGCCTGATCAATCAGCGCGAAGTGCACCGGGACACGCGTAGTTTCAACAGCGCATTACGCAGCGCCCTGCGTGAAGACCCGGACGTTATTTTAGTAGGTGAGCTGCGCGACCTAGAAACAATTCGCTTAGCGCTAACCGCTGCTGAAACAGGCCATCTAGTGTTTGGAACCCTGCATACTACTTCTGCAGCAAAGACCATCGACCGAATTATTGATGTCTTCCCAGGGGAAGAGAAATCCATGGTGCGCTCAATGCTGTCGGAGTCGCTACAGGCCGTTGTGTCGCAAACGTTGCTAAAACGCCAAGGCGGCGGGCGCGTAGCGGCTCACGAAATATTGATTGCCACCGCCGCTGTTCGCAATTTAATCCGTGAAGATAAAGTGGCACAGATTTATTCGGCCATTCAAACCGGCGGAAACTTGGGCATGCAAACCTTAAACGCGTCGCTTGCAAGGCTAGTAAAAGAGGGCATGGTGAGTATGGAAGACGCTCAGACGCGGGCAAAAGGCACGCTTTCACTTGGGGATGAATAAGTAATGAGCGAGCCGAAAAGCGGTATAACGGCCTCCCAGTGGTTGCATCAGTTGCTGGCTATTATGGTTGAGCAGCAGGCATCAGACCTGCTGATTTCGGTCGGCGCGCCGGCAAGCTTAAAAACGCCTCAGGGGTTAGTGCCTCTGGGGCGGCAGCCGCTTTCCTCAAGCCAAGTGCGCAGCCTGGTGGTCAATGCGATACCCGAAATGCAGCGTGAGCGGTTTGCGTTAGAGCACGAGGCGAATTTCGCCCTAAGCCTTGAGCAAAAAGGCCGCTTTCGGGTCAGCGCTTTTCAGCAGCGTAATGAGCCTGCCATGGTGGTGCGCCGCATTGCTCAAGAAATTCCCACACTCTCGGCACTGGGTGTGCCCAGTCAGCTCGCTGAACTCGCTAACGCCAAGCGCGGGCTGGTGCTGGTGGTGGGAGGAACGGGCACGGGTAAATCGACCACGCTAGCAGCCATGATTCAAGAGCGTAACGTCTCGGTGGGTGGGCATATCATCACCATCGAAGACCCTATTGAGTATTTGCATCCGCACCAGCGCGGTATCGTCAATCAGCGCGAGGTGGGGGTAGATACAGAGTCGTTTGAAGTGGCGCTCAAGAATACGCTTCGCCAGGCGCCCGACGTGATTCTGATTGGTGAGGTGCGCACCCGGGAAACGATGGAGCACGCGCTGACCTTTGCTGAAACAGGGCATCTTTGCCTTGCCACGCTACACGCTAACAATGCTAATCAAGCGTTGGAGCGCATTCTCCACTTCTTTCCTCACGAAAGGCATGAGCAAATACGGATGGACTTATCGCTCAACCTTCGTGCGGTGGTGGCGCAGCAGTTGTTGCCTACTCAGCAGGGCGGTCGCTGTGCGGCCATTGAGATTATGCTTTCGTCACCGCGCGTGGTGGATCTGATACGCAAAGGCCGCATCGACGAGTTGAAGTCGGCCATGGCAGCGTCCCGAGACGCAGGCATGCAAACCTTCGACCAAGCGCTCTACGCGCTCTATCAAGCGGAGCAAATCAGCCAGCAGGTAGCGTTGGCCCATGCCGACTCGGCAAACGATTTACGACTGATGATCAAGCATGGCGACGCGGCTGCCAGCGGCACTCCGTTGGCAGCGCAGATATCTCCCCATTTGGCGCTGCGTGATGGGGATGATTACTGATGCTCAAAAACGGGTAACGCAACCTTAACGCGCATACACGCCGCCCAGTACTCGCGGGCCGCTGGCGCCGGTAACGGATGGTAAGTTGCCTGGCAAATGGTTCAGGCGCTGGTGGGCAAGCCAGGCAAAGGCGCCGGCTTCAATCCAGTCCTCTGGCCAGCCGTATGCGCTGGGTGACGTAAGGGCTGCGTTAGGAAAGTGATACGCGAGCCGCTTCATTAAATACGTATTATGCGCTCCCCCTCCGCCTGTAATTAATGTGGTGCGTTGGCGGCTTAGCGGCAGTTGCTGAATGCCCTGTGCAACGCTGACAGCGGTTAGTTCCGCCAGCGTGGCCTGCACATCTTGAGGTGCTTCGTTTCCAGTTAGCTGGTTTTCCAGCCACGGTAAATGAAATAGCTCTCGGCCAGTGCTGCGCGGCGACGGCTGATGGAAGAAAGGTTCTTGAAGCAAGCGTTCCAAGAGGGCGGTATCGACGTTGCCGCTGGCGGCCCAGTTGCCGTTGTTATCAAAGCGCCCTGGGTGGTGCTTTGCGAACCATGCATCTAACAGTACATTCGCCGGTCCTGTATCAAAACCGACCACGGGCTTGGCAGAGTCGCTGGGTAGCCACGTTATATTGGCAAAACCACCTAGGTTTAAAATCAACTGCTCACCCGCTTGGCGACCAAAGAGTGCTTGATGGAACGCGGGAGCGAGCGGCGCGGCCTGACCGCCTGCGGCTAAATCGCGGCGGCGAAAGTCAGCCACAACGGTACAGTCGGTTAATTCTGCTAAAAGGCTTGGGTTATCAAGCTGTAGTGTGTAGGCAGGGCCGCCATGATGGCCATGGGGGGCGTGCTCTATGGTTTGCCCATGGCTGCCAACGGCGCTGACTTGGTGGGGTGACATGCTTTGCTGGGCCAGTAGTGCTTTCACGGCGTTTGCTTGAAGTTGACAAAACGCAGCTTCTGCCTCTGCTAATTTGGCAAAACTCACGTGCTCTGCGTGACACAGCGTTAGCAGCAACGATCGCAATGTTTCTGGCATAGGTGCTGCATGGGTACCCATCAACTTAGGCTGTGAGTCGGGTGCGATGGCGACGAGGGCCGCATCAACACCATCCAAGCTAGTGCCTGACATCAAGCCAATATAGTAACGCGGCGAAGCAACGGGTGTTTTCATAAGGTGACTCATTTGAAACGATTTGAAGGCTCAACCAAGACCGTTGGGCATGGTAACATCGTCGGCTATTTATCATCTGGCGGCTCTTAAAAGAGCGCACATTTCGTGGAGAGAGGCAATGAGTGAGGTGGATCAGACGCTAGCGTTGCTAGCGCGGGGTACGCACGAAATCCTGGTTGAGGACGAGCTGAAGAAGAAGCTGGCCTCTGGCCGTAAGCTGCGTATTAAGGCTGGCTTTGACCCCACCGCACCTGATCTACACCTGGGGCACAGTGTCTTATTGACCAAAATGCGCCAGTTCCAAGATCTGGGGCATACGGTTATCTTCCTCATTGGTGACTTTACGGGGCGCATTGGCGACCCTACCGGTAAAAACGTAACGCGTAAGCCGCTGACCGAAGCCGATGTAAAAGCCAACGCGGAAACGTATAAAGAGCAGGTATTTAAAATCCTCGACCCTGAGAAAACCGAGGTGCGTTTTAATGCTGAATGGTTTGGTGAACTTACTGCCGCCAAAATGATTGAGTTAGCGGCGCAGAGCACTGTGGCTCGGATGCTTGAGCGCGATGATTTTGAAAAGCGCTATAAAGCTAATCAGCCAATTGCCATTCATGAATTCCTCTACCCCCTCGTGCAAGGCTACGACTCAGTGGCCCTTGAGGCAGACGTGGAGCTGGGTGGTACTGACCAGAAATTCAACCTACTCATGGGCCGCGAAATTCAAAAGCATTTTGGTCAAGAGCCGCAGGTCGTTATTACCATGCCGCTGCTTGAAGGCTTGGACGGCGTGCAGAAGATGTCCAAGTCATTGGGCAACTATGTCGGTGTCGATGAAACGCCAGGGTCGATGTTCAATAAGCTCGTCTCTATGCCTGACAGTTTGATGTGGCGCTACTTCGAGCTGCTCTCTTTGAAATCCAACGAAGAGATAGAAGCGCTTAAGCAGAGTGTTGAGCAGGGGGCGAACCCTCGTGATGTGAAAATGGAGCTGGCCCGCGAACTCATCGCCCGCTACCACGGGGATGAAGCCGCTGCGAATGCTCACAAGTCGGCGGGTAACCAACTGGCTGACGGTGAATTGCCGGAAGACCTGCCTGAGGTAGAAGTAGATTTCGAAGGTAGTGAGCAGGCACCCATTGCAGCAGTGCTCAACCGTTCTGGCCTCACCAAGAACAGCGCGCAGGCCAAAGATATGCTGAAAAACGGCAGTGTCAAAGTGGATGGCGAGGTGGTTGCTCAAGACACAATGTTGGCGACTGGCAAGGTGTACGTTATCCAGGCAGGCAAGAAGCGTTACGCCCGTGTGACGCTTATTTGAACTTTTTGATAATTTTTCTCTCTAAAGCCCTTGCCAAGACGGCAGCGAATCCGTAAGGTACGCATCCGCTGCCGGGGACGCCAAGCGTTGCCAGCGGTGAGTGAAGGTGAAAACCTTCGGTTTGTCAGTAGGTTAGAGCGGTTGTTCGGCTCGCCTCGTTCGCTGAATTCAGCCACTGAAAAACAGCGGTTGACAACCACCAGGAAATGCGTAGAATACGCCTTCCTCGCTGAGGCAAGCCAGTTCAACGGCAAGCCGGTTATGTTAGCGAAACGCTCTTTAACAATTTGATCAGGTAATTCATGTGGGCGCTTGCCGATGAGGGTGATAAATCACCAAATATCAAGGCAAGCGGTCATGAAAACGTAAGTTTGAATGAATTCGTTTGAACCTTGAGCCAAGTTTGATGCGCTTTTGTTGCTTTCGGCTAGTCCTTAAGTAACGAGCAAGCATCACAATGATTTTAAACTGAAGAGTTTGATCATGGCTCAGATTGAACGCTGGCGGCAGGCCTAACACATGCAAGTCGAGCGGTAACAGATCTAGCTTGCTAGATGCTGACGAGCGGCGGACGGGTGAGTAATGCATAGGAATCTGCCCGATAGTGGGGGATAACCTGGGGAAACCCAGGCTAATACCGCATACGTCCTACGGGAGAAAGGGGGCTTCGGCTCCCGCTATTGGATGAGCCTATGTCGGATTAGCTAGTTGGTGAGGTAATGGCTCACCAAGGCAACGATCCGTAGCTGGTCTGAGAGGATGATCAGCCACATCGGGACTGAGACACGGCCCGAACTCCTACGGGAGGCAGCAGTGGGGAATATTGGACAATGGGGGAAACCCTGATCCAGCCATGCCGCGTGTGTGAAGAAGGCCCTCGGGTTGTAAAGCACTTTCAGCGAGGAAGAACGCCTAGGGTTGATACCCCTAGGAAAGACATCACTCGCAGAAGAAGCACCGGCTAACTCCGTGCCAGCAGCCGCGGTAATACGGAGGGTGCAAGCGTTAATCGGAATTACTGGGCGTAAAGCGCGCGTAGGTGGCTTGATAAGCCGGTTGTGAAAGCCCCGGGCTCAACCTGGGAACGGCATCCGGAACTGTCAAGCTAGAGTGCAGGAGAGGAAGGTAGAATTCCCGGTGTAGCGGTGAAATGCGTAGAGATCGGGAGGAATACCAGTGGCGAAGGCGGCCTTCTGGACTGACACTGACACTGAGGTGCGAAAGCGTGGGTAGCAACAGGATTAGATACCCTGGTAGTCCACGCCGTAAACGATGTCGACCAGCCGTTGGGTGCCTAGCGCACTTTGTGGCGAAGTTAACGCGATAAGTCGACCGCCTGGGGAGTACGGCCGCAAGGTTAAAACTCAAATGAATTGACGGGGGCCCGCACAAGCGGTGGAGCATGTGGTTTAATTCGATGCAACGCGAAGAACCTTACCTACTCTTGACATCCTGCGAACTTGTGAGAGATCACTTGGTGCCTTCGGGAACGCAGAGACAGGTGCTGCATGGCTGTCGTCAGCTCGTGTTGTGAAATGTTGGGTTAAGTCCCGTAACGAGCGCAACCCTTGTCCTTATTTGCCAGCGCGTAATGGCGGGAACTCTAAGGAGACTGCCGGTGACAAACCGGAGGAAGGTGGGGACGACGTCAAGTCATCATGGCCCTTACGAGTAGGGCTACACACGTGCTACAATGGCCGGTACAAAGGGTTGCCAACTCGCGAGAGTGCGCTAATCCCGAAAAGCCGGTCTCAGTCCGGATCGGAGTCTGCAACTCGACTCCGTGAAGTCGGAATCGCTAGTAATCGTGAATCAGAATGTCACGGTGAATACGTTCCCGGGCCTTGTACACACCGCCCGTCACACCATGGGAGTGGACTGCACCAGAAGTGGTTAGCCTAACGCAAGAGGGCGATCACCACGGTGTGGTTCATGACTGGGGTGAAGTCGTAACAAGGTAGCCGTAGGGAACCTGCGGCTGGATCACCTCCTTAAACGATGCATTATCCTCGCGGTAAGCGCTCACAATGAATTACCTGATCAGAATGCTGTTGATGAGCAGTGATAAACGCTCTTTCACACTAAAAAAGAAGAAAAGACCTTTCTTTTTCTTTTGATGTTGAAAATACGATTCGTTTATCACTGCTTATAGCAGTCGCTCTTTAACAATGTATATCATGCTGACATAAACACTTCGTAGAAGTGTTTATACGTAATTGTTTTGTGATACGTCTCAAGCGTATCCGGCAATCGTTATTATTGCGAACCCCAGACTCCTTCGGGTTATAGGGTCAAGCAATTAAGCGCACACGGTGGATGCCTAGGCAGCCAGAGGCGATGAAAGACGTGGTAGCCTGCGATAAGGCTCGGCGAGGTGGCAAACAACCTGTGACCCGGGCATTTCTGAATGGGGAAACCCACTCAGCATAAGCTGAGTATCTTACGCTGAATATATAGGCGTAAGAGGCGAACCAGGGGAACTGAAACATCTAAGTACCCTGAGGAAAAGAAATCAACCGAGATTCCCCTAGTAGCGGCGAGCGAACGGGGACCAGCCCTTAAGCATGTGACTGATTAGACGAACGCGCTGGGAAGCGCGGCCGTAGCGGGTGATAGCCCCGTAGTCGAAAATCTGATCATGTGAAATCGAGTAGGTCGGGGCACGAGAAACCTTGACTGAAGACGGGGGACCATCCTCCAAGGCTAAATACTCCTGGCTGACCGATAGTGAACCAGTACCGTGAGGGAAAGGCGAAAAGAACCCCGGAGAGGGGAGTGAAATAGATCCTGAAACCGTGTGCGTACAAGCAGTAGGAGCAGACTTGTTCTGTGACTGCGTACCTTTTGTATAATGGGTCAGCGACTTATATTCAGTGGCGAGGTTAACCGTTTAGGGGAGCCGTAGGGAAACCGAGTCTTAACTGGGCGACACAGTCGCTGGATATAGACCCGAAACCGAGCGATCTATCCATGAGCAGGGTGAAGGTTGAGTAACATCAACTGGAGGCCCGAACCAGGATCTGTTGAAAAAGATTTGGATGACTTGTGGATCGGAGTGAAAGGCTAATCAAGCTCGGAGATAGCTGGTTCTCCTCGAAAGCTATTTAGGTAGCGCCTCACGTATTACCGCCGGGGCAGAGCACTGTTTCGGCTAGGGGGTCATCCCGACTTACCAACCCGAGGCAAACTCCGAATACCGGTGAGTACAGCGTGGGAGACACACGGCGGGTGCTAACGTCCGTCGTGAAAAGGGAAACAACCCAGACCGTCAGCTAAGGTCCCCAAATCCTGGTTAAGTGGGAAACGATGTGGGAAGGCTCAGACAGCTAGGAGGTTGGCTTAGAAGCAGCCATCCTTTAAAGAAAGCGTAATAGCTCACTAGTCGAGTCGGCCTGCGCGGAAGATGTAACGGGGCTAAACCAGGTACCGAAGCTACGGGTTCACACTTAGGTGTGAGCGGTAGAGGAGCGTCGTGTAAGCCGATGAAGGTGAATTGAGAAGTTCGCTGGAGGTATCACGAGTGCGAATGCTGACATGAGTAACGATAAAGGGAGTGAAAACTCCCTCGCCGGAAGACCAAGGGTTTCTGTTCGACGCTAATCGGAGCAGAGTGAGTCGGCCCCTAAGGCGAGGCCGAAAGGCGTAGTCGATGGGAAACGGGTCAATATTCCCGTACCGGACATGATTGCGATGGGGGGACGGAGAAGGCTAGGTGAGCCAGGCGTTGGTTGTCCTGGTGAAAGTGAGTAGGCCGAGGTGCTAGGAAAATCCGGCACCTTAAAGCCGAGACACGAGATGAACTGACCACGGTCAGGAAGTCACTGATGCCACGCTTCCAGGAAAAGCCTCTAAGCTTCAGATCATGTGCGACCGTACCCCAAACCGACACAGGTGGTCAGGGTGAGATCCCAAGGCGCTTGAGAGAACTCGGGTGAAGGAACTAGGCAAAATGGTGCCGTAACTTCGGGAGAAGGCACGCCGGCGTAGGGTGATGAGACTTGCTCTCTAAGCCCGAACCGGTCGAAGATACCAGGTGGCTGCAACTGTTTAGTAAAAACACAGCACTCTGCTAACTCGTAAGAGGACGTATAGGGTGTGACGCCTGCCCGGTGCCGGAAGGTTAAATGATGGTGTTAGTCCTCGGACGAAGCTCTTGATTGAAGCCCCGGTAAACGGCGGCCGTAACTATAACGGTCCTAAGGTAGCGAAATTCCTTGTCGGGTAAGTTCCGACCTGCACGAATGGCGTAATGATGGCCACGCTGTCTCCACCCGAGACTCAGTGAAATTGAAATCGCCGTGAAGATGCGGTGTACCCGCGGCTAGACGGAAAGACCCCGTGAACCTTTACTATAGCTTCACACTGGACGCTGATGTTGCCTGTGTAGGATAGCTGGGAGGCTTTGAAACCCGGACGCCAGTTCGAGTGGAGCCAACCTTGAAATACCAGCCTGGCATCATTGGCGTTCTCACTCAGGTCCGTTATCCGGATCGAGGACAGTGTGTGGTGGGTAGTTTGACTGGGCGGTCTCCTCCCAAAGAGTAACGGAGGAGCACGAAGGTACCCTCAGCACGGTCGGACATCGTGCAGTGAGTGCAAGAGCATAAGGGTGCTTGACTGCGAGACAGACACGTCGAGCAGGTGCGAAAGCAGGTTCTAGTGATCCGGTGGTTCTGTATGGAAGGGCCATCGCTCAACGGATAAAAGGTACTCCGGGGATAACAGGCTGATACCGCCCAAGAGTTCACATCGACGGCGGTGTTTGGCACCTCGATGTCGGCTCATCACATCCTGGGGCTGAAGTCGGTCCCAAGGGTATGGCTGTTCGCCATTTAAAGTGGTACGCGAGCTGGGTTTAGAACGTCGTGAGACAGTTCGGTCCCTATCTGCCGTGGGCGTTGGATGTTTGAGAAGAGCTGCTCCTAGTACGAGAGGACCGGAGTGGACGACCCTCTGGTGTTCCGGTTGTCACGCCAGTGGCATTGCCGGGTAGCTATGGTCGGACAGGATAACCGCTGAAAGCATCTAAGCGGGAAGCCCCCTTCAAGATGAGACATCCCCGAGGACTTGATCCTCCTAAAGGGCCCAGCGAGACCAGCTGGTTGATAGGCACGGTGTGGAAGCGCTGCAAGGCGTTGAGCTAACGTGTACTAATGGCCCGTGAGGCTTGACCCTATAACACCCAAGGGGTCTGGTCGTAGTAGTAACGAGAACCGGATACGCGCATCAAGCCCAGGGCTTGATAGAGACGCACACAAACACGTCAGCATGATATACATCGCCAGTTACGCCTGACGACCATAGCGAGCGTGAACCACCTGATCCCTTGCCGAACTCAGCAGTGAAACCGCTTAGCGCCGATGGTAGTGTGGGGTCTCCCCATGCGAGAGTAGGTCATCGTCAGGCACTTATACGAAAAATCCCCCAGGGCTGATGCCTTGGGGGATTTTTTTTGATTGGAAATATTAGTTAAATATTAGTTAGCCGCAAATAAAAAGCCCTACTGCGAGCAGCAGTAGGGCTGAAAAGGTTCTAACAGGGAGTGCTTAGATTAGCGGCAGATCGCTTCCAGTGCCTCTATTAAGCTATCCATTTCATCATCGGTACCGATGGTGATGCGCAGGAAGTTGTTGAGTATGTCAGTGTTGAAGTGACGTACCAGTACTCCCCGTTCGCGAAGGCCTGCAAACAGCTGTGCGCCCTCAAATTTGTCATGCTGAGCTAGCAAGAAGTTGGCTTTTGAAGGTAGCACCTCAAAGCCGAGGTGCTCAAGCCGTTGGCGGGTGCGTTCGCGTGTGGCAATCACATTATCTCGGCAGGCGTTAAAATGCTGTGTGTCTTTAAGCGCCTCAATTCCCACTAAACTCGCCAAGCTATCTACTGGGTAAGAGTTAAACGAGTCTTTCACTCGCTGTAGGCCCTCAATCAGCTCAGGCGAACCAATGGCGTAGCCTAGCCGTAAGCCTGCTAGGCTACGGGACTTTGAGAATGTTCCAGTAACAAGTAAATTTGGATAGCGGTTAATTAAGGCCACCGCACTCTCTGCGCCAAAGTCCACGTACGCCTCGTCCACTAACACCACGCGATCTCTCACTCGCTTGAGCAGTGCTTCGATAGTCTCAAGGGAGTGGGCGTGTCCGGTGGGTGCGTTGGGATTAGCAAAAATAACGCCGCTGCGCTCGGAGGCGTTGGCAAGGGCATCGGTGTCAACTTCCCACTTAGCGTTCAGCGGGTGCTTGCGCAGCGTGATACCGTATAAATTGGCGTAAACAGGATAGAAGCTGTAGGTGATTGACGGTACGTCTAACGGCGCGTCGTGGCAGAAAAAAGCCTGGAAGGCAAAAGCCAGTACTTCATCAGAGCCATTGCCTACGAATGTTTCCTCTACGCTTACGCCATAGGTGGTGGCAAGGGCTTCACGTAGCGCTCTTGAGGTGGGGTCTGGATAAAGACGCAGGTGATCAGTGGCGTACTCACGCAGCGCTTCGCTCACCCCAGGGGCAGGCGGATACGGGTTTTCATTGGTATTCAGCTTGATGACACGTTCACGGGGTTGTTCACCCGGCACGTAAGGGGTTAATTCCCTAACGGCGGGACTCCAGTATTGGCTCATAAGGGTAACCTGATTATCCTAATAGTAATGGCACCATGGTCGCCCGATGGCTGTCAGAGCGCAAGCATTCCAATATCGGAGGGCCACAACCTCTCATCCATCTTGACTAGGGGTGGGCGTTGCACCTTGTAGCGGTTATGCTGTCATAAGCGCGCGAAAAAAATGTATGTCCAACACGATAAGGAGACACCCAATGCAATTCAGGAGTTTGCTAGCCGGTTCGGCTATGTTGGCACTGCTGGCGGGCTGCGCAGCTGGCCCAACGGAACAGCGCGAAGAGGCAGGTATCAGCGGATCACAGGTTAACTACCAGGGCACACTGCCGTGTCGTAACTGTGACGGCATCGACCTAGATGTACACTTGACGGGCGAAGAGGCGAGCGCTCCGGAAGAAAGGACGTTCACGTTAGACGCAACTTACCGTAACCATCCCCAAACACCCCCGGATGAAAACTATGCGGGCAACTGGGAAGTGCTGAGGGGTACACCTTCTGATCCAGATGCCACGGTATATGAGCTGACGCCAGATGGCGATGGTCAGATCTATTACTTCATGCGTATTGATGAGCGCACGCTTGAGCTAATTGACCCTGAGCGTCGTCGTTTTGAAAACGGCGAGATGCTGCAATTACAGCGTCAGTAGTGCGGATGTAACGTGTAAAGGCGGCCACTGGCCGCCTTTTGTTTTTCTGCCCGCAGTGAATTCGACAGGAGCAAAATGGCGGTGGCAAAAGCGAAAAGTGCCTTTGTATGTACCGAATGCGGTGCTGAGTATCGAAAGTGGCAGGGCCAATGCAGCAGCTGCCAGGAGTGGAATACGCTTAGCGAGATTCGTTTGGCCAGTGCGCGGCCTGGCAGCGGTGCTGCCACCGGCAGGAGTGGTTACGCCGGCGACTTATCCCGGGACGTCGTAGATCTGAGCAATGTAGATCTAAGCGAAGTGCCACGCTTGTCCTCAACCTTTGCCGAGTTTGATCGTGTCTTGGGCGGTGGTTTGGTGCCTGGCTCTGCAGTACTGCTGGGGGGCAATCCTGGGGCAGGTAAGTCCACGCTGCTGCTTCAGACGGCCTGTAAGCTGGCTCAGCAGCGGCGTATTTTATATGTCACTGGTGAAGAGTCGCTTTCTCAAGTTGCCATGCGAGCACACCGTCTGCAGTTACCCACTAGTGGGCTGCAAATGCTGGCTGAAACCAGCGTCGAAACTATTTTGGCCGTGGCGGATCGCGAAAAGCCTGAGATTTTAGTGATCGACTCTATCCAAACGATGCACCTTGAAGATATCAGCTCGGCACCGGGGGGGGTGGCTCAGGTGCGTGAGTCTGCGGCTGCCTTGACGCGCTTTGCCAAGCAAACCAATACCGTCTTGCTGCTGGTAGGCCATGTGACCAAAGACGGCACTCTCGCGGGGCCGAAAGTGCTTGAGCATATGATTGATGCTTCGCTACTGCTTGAAGGCGGTGCCGACTCACGCTTTCGTACTCTGCGGGGGCAAAAAAACCGCTTTGGTGCGGTGAATGAGCTAGGCGTCTTTGCGATGCTGGAGCAAGGCTTAAAAGAGGTGAAAAACCCCAGCGCGATCTTTCTTTCTCGCCCGGAGCAGCAAGCGCCAGGTAGCCTGGTGATGGTGGTTTGGGAAGGCACACGGCCTATTTTGGTTGAGGTACAGGCATTGGTAGACGAGTCTGCACTGGGTAATCCTCGCCGCGTGGCGGTAGGGGTAGATCAAAATCGCCTAGCAATGCTACTGGCGGTGCTTAATCGCCATGGCGGACTATTTACGGGCGACCAGGATGTCTTTCTCAATGTCGTGGGTGGGGTGAAGGTACTTGAAACCAGTGCTGACCTTGCAGTGCTGCTCGCAGTGGTCTCTAGCCTACAAAACCGCGCCCTGCCCAAAGAGCTGGTGGTATTTGGCGAAGTGGGTTTGTCAGGAGAGATCCGCCCTGTGCCAAGCGGCCAAGAGCGTATTTCCGAGGCGGCAAAGCACGGGTTTTTACGCGCGATTGTGCCCCGGGCCAATGCGCCAAAACAGGCTCCCAAGGGGATGGAGGTTATCCCTGTCGATAAATTGAGCGATGCCCTAGATGCGCTCTAGCGTAAGCTATGCTGAATGTGATGGCTTTGTTGAGTAACGTCTACGAAGCTAATGTAAGGATTAAGTTAAAGAATAAGGAGAGGCATCATGAGCACGATTCGGTTAACCCAATATAGCCACGGAGCGGGCTGCGGCTGCAAAATTGCCCCTGACATACTGGACAGCATACTTGCCAAAGCGGGGCCAGGGGCTGGCAATAAGCGGCTAATTGTGGGGAACCAGGGGCGTGAAGATGCCGCAGTGTATGACCTGGGCGATGGCCGGGGCATGATTGCAACGACCGACTTTTTTATGCCCATTGTCGATGACCCCTTCGATTTTGGTCGGATAGCCGCCACCAATGCGATTAGCGATGTGTATGCCATGGGCGGCACACCGGTCATGGCGCTGGGTATTTTGGGCTGGCCGTTGGATAAGCTCAGCCCTGAAATTGCCGGCGATGTAATAGCCGGTGCCCAGGCAGTCTGCCGTGAGCTGGGTGTTGCTCTGGCAGGGGGCCACTCGATAGATGCCCCAGAGCCAATGTTTGGCCTAGCGGTCAATGGGTTGGTAGACCTCGCTAACTTAAAACTCAATAGCCAGGCTAAGCCCGGCGATATGCTGTTCTTAACTAAATCCCTAGGGGTTGGGTTATTAACCACCGCTGAAAAACGTGGCTTATTGGAAGCGGGGCATCACGGCCTTGCCCGTGAAACAATGCTCAAGCCTAACAATATTGGTATTGATCTAGCCAAGGTGAAGGGGGTCAATGCGATGACCGATGTGACCGGCTTTGGCTTAGCAGGGCACTTGGCAGAAATGTGCAGTGCCAGCGGGGTGATGGCTCAAATTGACTTTCGCCGCCTTCCACGTCTAGCCGAAGCTGAAGCCTATCGTCGCCAGGGGGCGGTGCCCGGAGGTACGCAACGTAACCGTGACGCCCTTGGGAAGGCGCTGCCTGCGATGGACGACCCCCACTGGCAGTGGCTATGCGACCCACAAACCTCGGGCGGCCTGCTGATTAGCGTTGATCCGGCCTGGGAGGACGATGTTGAACGTATCGGGCGTGATCATGGAATAACCCTAGTGCCCTTTGGCGTGATGAAAGCACCCCAGGGAGACGCGCAAATAGAGGTTATTGGATGACCCTCCCTACCATCCCAGCATCGTTAGATCTTATCGGGGCAGGCCAGCCGTTAATTGATGTACGCGCCCCGGTAGAGTTTTCCCAGGGCAGCCTGCCCGGTGCGGTTAATTTACCGCTAATGGTCGATGAAGAGCGTCACCAAGTGGGCCTTACTTATAAACAGCAGGGCCAGGCTGCTGCGATTGCGCTAGGAGAATGCTTGGTCGGCGGGGAGGCAAAGCAAGCGCGTATTGCCGCTTGGCAGGCCTACCTTGACCGCTACCCAGACGCCGTTATTTATTGCTTTCGGGGCGGGTTACGTTCGCAAATTGCACAGCAATGGCTAGCGGAAGCAGGTGTTCAAAGGCCGCGTATAGACGGTGGCTGGAAAGCGCTGCGCCACAAGCTCTGTCAGCGCATAGACGCCGCCGCTGAGCAGCCTATTTTAGTGGTCGCGGGGCTCACCGGCTGCGCCAAAACACAGCTGATCAACCAACTGCCTAATGGCATTGATTTAGAAGGATTTGCCAAGCACAAAGGCTCCGCGTTTGGGCGTCAGCCGGAAGAGCCCGCCACCCAAATCGATTTTGAGCACGCCTTAGCCAAGCGTTTAATCGGGTTGCCAGATAAGCTGGTGGCAGAAGATGAGTCGCGCCAAATTGGCAACGCTAATATTCCACTAACGTTTTGGCAAGCACTGCAGAAGGCACCGCGTATCCGTATTGAAATGCCGTTGGACTGGCGACTGGATCAGTTGCGGCGAGACTATATTGAAGCCCTTGAGCAGGGTTATACCGCCCATTATGGGCAACAAGAAGGGTGGCAACGAATGCAGAACCAATTAGCCAACGCCCTTGAGCGTTTAGCTAAGCGGTTAGGCAACGCCCGTTTACAGCGGTTGCAGCGGCTACAGCGTATGGCCTTCAGTGCTCATGCAAAAGGCGATGTGCAGGCTCACGAGGCGTGGCTTGCCCCGCTGCTCACCGAATATTACGACCCGCTTTACCGCTATCATCTTGAAAAGCAGCGCGATAGCTTGCCCGTTGAGCTGCACGTGGGTGACTGGGAGAGCTGTTTAGACGCCGCTAAGCAGTGGGGCGTGGATCAGTAGAGTGCTTAGCGGCGGGGGCTTTGTCTCTGACGGGTTATTTAGGCGGCTTTCAGCCACTGAGTCATCACGCGATCAAGCAGTGGTGCTAAACGGATAAAGCGGGTGGGGTCTTCGAATATTTGTTGGTCTGTTTGGATAAAGTAGCCAGTAGCACCGCTTTTTGGTTGGGGTCGTTGAGCGTGTTCAAGCAGGGCTGCTACGCTAGCGCGCGTAACTTCTAAGTGGCACAGAAGGCCCACCACGCGCCCTGCATCCCACGAAAACCCTTGCAGCGGTGCCGCTGCACTCCCCCCTAGCGGCAGCGCTTCATCCGGCAGGCTAAATACATAGCGGTGCCATAAAAACGCTTCGAACTGCTCAGGCAAGTCGATGGTGCTCTCTGGGGCCAGGGTGATCTGATGCCAGCCAGTTTCAGGGTAGGTGCCGGGCGCTACCACCGCGCCGAGAGCCTCCGCCGTCCACAGTGCTCCCAATCCGATACCCAGCAAGGGTTTTTGGCCATCCAAATAGCGGTTGATCAGTTTATTTTCGGCTTTAAGCCAACGGGGTGGCTCACTTAACAACTGCTCTGGGCCATCGAGTACAATAAGGGCATCGCATTCACCAAGGCGTGGTGTAAGTTCGCCCGCATAAAGATGAAAAACGGTGTAACTATGACCCATGCTCTCAAGCCAATCGGTAAGACGAGCGGGGCCATGGTCAGGGCCGTGCTGTAGCAGATGAATATGCATGATAATCTCCTCGCCGGCCGGCACATCAAACGCGGTGGGGCTTCCCGTCGCGACTATACGACGATAACGTATAGCGTTCATTTCACCAATATCGTGAATCAGGAAATCAGCATGGTGGCTAAACCTTTAGGATTTTATCAGCGGCTGCAACTCTTGCCGTTGCCCGCTCAGCAAGCCTTTATGGCCGCACTTTGTGAGCGGCTGCTGCCCAATTATGCGCTGTATGAGCAAACCACGGGCCATGGCGACGGCCACACGCTGCGTACAGTGCTCAGTTTAGTATGGGAACGCCTAAGTGTACCCAACGCTAGCATCGACTTTGCTCGCCAGGCAGAAAAACTAGCCGAATGCGAGCCGCCGGAAGAAGACGACAGCTTTGGTGCCCGCCGGGCGTTAGATGCCGTGGTCTCGCTTTCTGCATTGCTTGATACGCTGCAGGGCGAATCCGCCGAAGCCGTGCTGGATGTTAGCCGTACTTCTCGGGCTGGGGTGCGTGCTTTTATTGAGCTGACCGAAGGCGAAGAGGATGCCCAGGCGCTTGCGCTGATTATTCGCGACCACCCACTCATGGCAGATGAAAATGACTACCAGGATGCAGTGCTTGAGGCCGTAAGTGAGCCGATCACCAAAGCCTCGCTCAAAGAGATTCGTCAGTTGGGTCGCAACGGCGGTATTAGCAACTTAGGGTTGTCACTCAACGAAGAGGACGAGTAGCCGGTTGATTAAAAGCGCCAGCCTGCCACTACCATCATGCCTGCAGTGCCAAAAACGATAAGGTCCGATTCAAAATGCCCCCACTGTATGCCAATGCTAGGCAGTGCAGCTGGGGCAATTTCATAACGGTTAAAAGGGATTTTGTCGCGATACTCACCTTTATAACCGCGCAGCAAGCCACCCGTTAGTTTGGCTCTTAGCTGAATGTTCTCGGTTAACTGGCCCAGCGGGAATTCACGGCCACCGTAGAAGTACCACGTTGGCTGGTCGAAGGAGTTTTTAAACCACGCAGCCCCGGCTAACCAACGGTCAGGGTTGTGCAACTCAATACTCACTAAGTTTTGTTGATTCGTGTGTTCTGGATCTGGATCGAAGTGGCGCGTTAATAGGCTGGTTTGTACCAGCATATGATCAAGTTCCAGTGCGGGGGGCCAGTCGGGCATAGAGAAGGCTGAGGCAGTCGCACTCAGCCAAATTCCTGCCAACCCACCTATCCATGGATAAGCGCGGGGCATGACAAACTCCTAGAGCCGCATTTCAATGCCGCGTTCCGCCATATAGCGCTTTGCTTCGGGAATTGTGTATTCACCAAAGTGGAAAATGCTCGCCGCCAGCACCGCATCGGCACCGCCTTTGAGTACACCATCGACAAGGTGATCCAAGTTGCCCACGCCGCCAGAGGCAATCACCGGTACGCTCACCGCTTCGGAAATTGCATGGGTAACCCCCAGGTCAAAGCCAATTTTCGTGCCATCGCGGTCCATGCTGGTGAGCAACAGTTCGCCTGCGCCAAAGTCGACCATTTTTTTGGCCCACTCAACGGCATCCAGCCCAGTAGGTCGCCGTCCACCATGGGTAAAAATTTCCCAACGGTCTGGTTCGCCGTCTTTGGAGACCTTTTTAGCGTCAATGGCGACCACAATGCACTGACTTCCAAAGCGCTCAGCGGCTTCCCGAACAAACTCTGGGTTGGTCACTGCGGCGGTATTGATTGAGACCTTATCGGCGCCCGCGTTCAGCATGGTGCGAATATCATCGCAAGTACGAATACCGCCACCAACAGTGAGGGGAATAAACACTTCGCCAGCGATGCGTTCGACCATTTCAACCGTTGTCGCGCGGTCTTCGTGGCTGGCGGTAATGTCTAAAAACGTAATTTCGTCGGCGCCTTGCAGGTTATAGCGCTGAGCGATTTCAACGGGGTCGCCGGCATCGCGAATACCTATAAAGTTAACGCCTTTCACCACGCGCCCAGCATCTACATCCAGGCAGGGAATAATGCGCTTGGATAAGCTCATTTGTGGCCTCCCGTCAGTTGATCGCTCAAGCGCTGGGCTTCTGCTACATCTAGGCTGCCTTCATAAATGGCGCGGCCGGTAATGGCGCCTAGAATGCCGCTATCCGCTACGTCGCAAAGCGCGTGAATGTCATCCAGGTTGGTTACGCCGCCTGAGGCAATCACCGGCAGGCCGCCTTCGCGGGCAAGCGCGGCGGTGGCTTCAACGTTCACGCCCTGCATCATGCCATCCCGGGCGATGTCGGTATAAACAATGCTGGAAACGCCGTCGTTAGCAAACCGCTTGGCAAGCTCGGTTGCCTTAATAGATGAGACTTCTGCCCAGCCGTCGGTGGCCACATAGCCATCTTTAGCATCTAGACCAACAATAATGTGGCCGGGGAAAGCGCGGCACATTTCACTAACGAATTCCGGCTCTTTAACAGCTTTTGTGCCAATAATGACGTAAGAGACACCCGCGCTGAGGTAGTGCTCAATGGTTTCAGCGGTGCGAATACCGCCGCCAATCTGAATGGGTAGGTTAGGGTAAGCGCGGGCAATGGCGGTGACCGCATCACCGTTGACCGGCTTGCCTTCAAAAGCACCGTTGAGGTCTACCAAGTGCAGGCGTCGAGCGCCCGATTCGACCCAGCGGGCAGCCATTGCTACTGGGTCATCGCCGTAGGACGTTGAGTCTTCCATGCGGCCCTGTTTTAAACGCACACACTGGCCGTCTTTGAGATCAATCGCGGGAATTATCAACATAGTGAAACCTCTCAGGGCGTCCAGGTGACAAAATTTTCTAGCAGGCGAAGGCCTGCACGGGAGCTTTTTTCTGGATGGAACTGCACAGCAAAGGTGGCGTCTCGGCCAATCGCCACGTGGGCGTTAACGTTGCCATACTGGGTGGTGCCGAACACCTGAGCGTCGTCAGCTGCATTTACGAAGTAACTATGCACAAAGTAGAAGTGCTCGTAATCGTCAATGCCTGCCCATAGCGGGTGGTCATGATGCTGGGCAACGAGGTTCCAACCCATGTGAGGGACTTTTAAGCGCTGGTCATGCTCGTCGCGCATATTGGCTGGAAAGCGGTCAACGCTACCTTGAAAAAAGCCTAGGCAGTCTACGCCACCATTCTCTTCGCTGCGCTCCATCAACATCTGTTGACCAACGCAGATGCCCAGCAAGGGTTTAGCTTGGCGGCTAAGAATATCGTCCACTAAACCACGCAGTTCGGTGCGCTCAAGCTCGCCGACACAGTCGCGAATGGCGCCCTGGCCGGGTAGCACTAGGCGCGTGGCGCCCAGAATGCGCCGTGGGTCGCGGGTGATAATCACATTTTCATGGGTGACGTGTTCAAGCGCCTTTGCCACAGAGTGCAGGTTGCCCATTCCATAATCGATTACCGCAATGGTCATGAAGCGCTCCTTATTGTTGCGGGCAAGCAGCCACTAGCAACCAAACCGTTAGAAAGCGTGCTCAGCATTATAAGCTTCCTTTGGTAGACGGCATTTGGCCCGCCATGCGTGGGTCTTCTGCCACCGCCATGCGCAGCGCACGGCCAAAGGCTTTAAAAATAGTTTCAGCCTGGTGGTGAGCATTAAAGCCTTTTACATTGTCGATATGCAGCGTGACACGCGCATGGTTCACAAAGCCCTGGAAAAACTCCCAAAAGAGTTGAGTATCCATCCGGCCAATGGTATCCCGGGTAAAGTCGACATTCATGAAAAGCCCTGGACGGCCAGAAAAATCAATCACTACCCGAGAGAGTGCTTCATCAAGCGGTACATAGGCGTGACCGTAGCGGTAAATGCCGCGTTTATCGCCGATTGCTTGGTGAAACGCTTGGCCTAGGGTAATGCCCAGGTCTTCAACCGTGTGGTGGTCATCAATATGCAGGTCTCCGTTGGCCTGAATATCGAGATCCACCATCCCATGTCGCGCCACTTGATCAAGCATGTGGTCAAGAAACGGGACGCCGGTTTCACAGCGGAGGCGGCCTTCGCCATCAAGGTTGACGCTGACCGTAATCTGCGTTTCGTTGGTGTCACGGCTTACCGTGGCAATACGCGCTGACATGTTGCATCTCCTGCGCTGGGGCGCACTCTGAGGGGGTGTCGGTGGCTAGTAGGCGACTTCACCGCCGTATAATCAAGGCATAACCTTCGGCCAAAGCGACCATTATAGAGAATCGGCGGCCCCATCCGCTACAATGCGCGAAATGTAGCCGCCTTTTGTGGCGGTAAAATAGCAGCCTTGCTGCGTTGGCAAAGAGGATTTCACCATGCCGGTGACACTGCAGTATGTCGACCAGGCCCGTTGGGAAGCTGAAGAACAGGTGCGGATCGACTTGGTGCGCATTTACGAAGATGCCCCTCAAGAACGTATGCCTGCCCCAACGGTCATGCCTTTCATAGAGCAGTATTTAAAAGAGCCACGTTTTTTTGCCTGCGCACATTTCAACGACCGCTTGTTAGGCGCAGTAGCCGTACAAGAAGCCGCTGACCGTGCGTGGTGGCTTTCGGAGCTGTGTGTACGAAAAACTACCCGGCGCCGAGGGGTAGGCACACGGCTAATGGCCTTATTAGGCGAGCAAGCAAAACAAGAGGGGCGGGTTTTGCGTATCGCCACCACAACGCTTCCGCTTGCTGACCGTGTTCTGCTCTCTAAAATGGGGTACCGGCCAGTGGCCAGCGAGCAGCCCCCCGAGCCAGGCGCCCCGGCCACCAGCGACTTTGTTGAGCTAGACCCACAAGGAAAAGGGTAAATGAGACAGCTATTACGTATTTTGCTGGCGGCGATTGGTATTCTCGCCATCGCCGCAGTGGCGGCTGTGGTGTATGTCACCACTTTTTTAGACCCAGAGGACTTCAAGCCCCGTTTAACCGCTGTTGTGGAAGAGCAAACTGGGCTTAACCTGTCACTTGAAGGCCCGATTAGTTGGTCATTTTACCCTCGTATTGGCGTTAGCGTTGAGCGCGCTCGCGCATGGCTGCCAGAGCAGTCGCCCGATGATGCTTCCTTTGCTGCCATTGAACGCGCAGAGGTGAGCGTTGCCTTTGCGCCACTACTAAGAGGTGAGATCGCCGTTGATGGGTTAACCCTCGACGGTATGCGGCTCAACCTTGAGCGTAATGCAGAGGGTGAGGGTAACTGGCAGCCGCTGCTTGACCGCTTAGCTGAACAAGATAACGACGCTGCTGAAACCGTGCTGGCGCCAGCAAGTGCTGGCCCTCATGCTGATGCGGGCAACCTTTCCGTGGTACTTAATATTGCAAACGTAGAAGTAAAAGGCGCCGATATTCGCTTCCGTGACGAGCAAAGCCAAGCACTGTGGCGGGTGCAACCCCTTAATATTTCCGGTAGCAACGTCAATCCTGTGCGCTCGTTTCCATTAAAAGCGATGTTTACGCTCACCAAACACAATCGTTTGGATGCGGAAGCGTTAGAGCGTACGCCCGAGCTAACCAGTGAGGTGAGCCTGGAAACTCGCCTGCGGTTGGGGTTAGATGAAGAGCGTTTAACCTTTGAAAATACCCAGCTAACCACACGCACTCGGCGCGCTAATGAGAGCGACCCACAGCAGCTAAGTTTAAAAGCGTCGGAAATGGTTGCCCGCATGGGCGAACAGCAACTTACCATCAATGAAGGTGTGTTAGAGGCCGGGCTGCGCCACCCGGAAAACTGGCAGGGCAGCCTTGCGCTTTCCCTTGCCTTTGGCTTGGAGAGCAACTGGGGCGCACAAACGGCTCAGTTAAAAGATGCTCAGCTTACTGGGCCAGATGGCCTGCGGGTGAGTGGTCACTTGAATGTTGAGCAGTGGCTGGAGGCGCCGCAGTATCGGGGGCAGCTGACCGCCGCGCCCTTCACTCTGAGGCCCTGGCTCTCACGGGCCGGTATTACGCTTAATACCACTAATGAAGCAGCGCTTAGTGATGTGGCGATGACCAGCCCGGTTGAAGGCAATATGCAGCAAGTTTCCCTGCCTCGCCTCTCCTTAGTAGTGGACAGCAGTACCTTCACCGGCGCCGCATCCGCAGCGCTTGACGGCACGCAGCTAAACTTCAATTTAGAAGGCGACCAACTCAACCTGGATCACTATTTGCCAGGGCGGGTGACGGCTCAGCAAGCCAGCCGTGGTTTGCTGCGTAAAGCCTTTGCCCAAACAGAGGGCGCACTGCTGCCCCAGGAGTGGCTGAGTACGCTGGACCTGGAGGGCGACCTGCGCCTTAGCCAACTCCAATTGGCTGGGCTAACGTTTGATGAGCCCAGCCTTCAGCTACGTGGTGCCGATGGCGTTCATCAGCTATCCGCATTCGAGTCGCGCTTTTATGGCGGCGAACTCAATGCCACTGGGGGGCTTGATGCCAGTGAGAGCAGGCTCCAATGGCAGTTCTCCCCCCGTATTGTCAACGTGCAGGTTGCGCCACTCATTGAAACCTTTAGTGAGGGCGATTCGCCGCTGCGTGGGCGCTTCAACTTGGAAGGTGCGCTCACCACCCAAGGCAATACCCGCGAAGTGCTTACCAGTAACCTTAATGGCGAGCTAACCGCTAGGCTAAATGATGGCGCAATTTTAGAAACCAATATCTCCCGGGAAATGTGTGAACTTGTGGCCCAGTTAGAAGGAGAAGGCACGCTACGTGACTGGCATACCGATACACGCTTTGAGCGCTTTGATGCCACTCTGAACGTGCGCAATGGCGTAGTGGCTAGCGATGATCTGCTGATCACGTTGCCAGGTATCAATGTCCAGGGTGAAGGTGAGTTCAACCTTACGAGCATGGATTTCGTTACCCGAGCGAATGCGCGTTTGGTCGACACTGCCGACGCCGCCTGCCAAGTGAACCCGCGTTTAGCAGAGCTGCCCCTTCCCATGCTATGTGAAGGCCACATAGGGGATGACAAAGCCCAATGGTGCCGCTTTGACCGTGACGCCTTCCAAGCTTCGGTAGTGAGCCTGCTGCGTGATGAAGCCGGTAGCCGAGTGTCCGAAGAGCTAGAAGGGCGGTTAGGCGACTCTCTAGACCGTATTGATGAGCGCCTAGGAGAAGGCGCTGGCCAGGAACTGCGAGAAGGTATTCGCCGCCTGTTCAACTAAACCTTCAGGCACCGTCTGAAGATGCAATAGATGCTGCGCCGGCCCTAACATGCCGGCGCTTTTTTTCGTAGTTATCGTCCCAAGGAATTCGTATGGCAGATACTCCGACGCCGTGCATAGCGGCGGAAGCGTTCCAACGCCGCTTGCTCAACTGGTTCGATCAGCATGGCCGTCATGACTTACCGTGGCAGACGCCGCGCAGTGCCTACCGGGTGTGGGTATCAGAAATTATGCTGCAACAAACCCAAGTTGCCACGGTGATACCCTACTTTGAACGGTTTATGGCGCGCTTTCCTACCTTAGAGGCGCTAGCGAAGGCGCCCCAAGATGAGGTACTGCACCTGTGGACGGGGCTTGGCTATTACGCCCGTGCCCGCAACCTGCATAAAGCAGCCCAAATCGCGCTACACGAGCACAGTGGCGCGCTACCCACTGAAAGCGTTGAGGCGCTGATGGCGTTGCCTGGCATTGGCCGCTCTACCGCTGGCGCCATCATTGCCCAAAGTACTGGCCAACGGGCGGCGATTTTAGATGGCAACGTCAAACGCTCGCTCACTCGCCTGCACGCTATTGCCGGATGGCCAGGTAAGCCTGCGGTTGAGCGCGAACTTTGGGCCCTTGCCGAGTACTACACGCCCAAGACACGCCTAGCTGACTTTACTCAAGCAATGATGGATTTCGGCGCAACGCTGTGTAAGCGTAGTAAGCCGGACTGCCCGCTTTGCCCGTTTAACGATGTATGCCGTGCCTATGCCCAAGGCGAGCCGCAGCGATTTCCTGAATCCAAGCCTAAAAAAGCCCTGCCTCAGCGTGAAACCATCATGTTAATGCTGAGCGACAGAGAAGGGCGGGTGTGGCTAGCACAACGGCCGCCTAGCGGCCTGTGGGGCGGCTTATGGAGCCTACCTCAATTTGAGACACACGCTGCGCTGAACGACTGGTTAGAAGACCATGTGGTAGCCCCTGAGCGCCATGCAGCGCTGCCGAGCTTCACCCATACGTTTAGTCATTTCCGTCTCGTTATTACGCCACAGCCGGTCAGTTGCGATAGGCTAGGCGGTATTCGTGAAGACGGCGTATGGTATGACGTCAATCACCCACCTTCGCTAGGTTTAGCCGCACCGGTAAAAGCGCTGCTAAGCCAGCGGGTGCCGTTTGCCCTAGACCCAACGCCGGGGCCATCGCGCTAACGCTACGTGCCTTTACGCGTTGTATACGGCCATTATTTCCTTAACACCATAAGTAGGAGCACCTCATGAGCCAGATGGTTTTCTGCCGCAAGTACCAAAAAGAGCTGCCCGCTCTCCCATTTCCACCGCTACCAGGTAAGCAGGGCCAAGAGATCCAGGCCACGGTTTCCAAACAAGCGTGGGAAGAGTGGCAGGCGCTACAGACGCGCCTAATCAATGAAAAGCACTTAAATATGCTGGAACCCGAAGCGCGCGCCTACCTGATGGACCAAATGCAGCGCTACCTGGATAACGAAACAACCGACCAAGCAGAAGGCTACGTGCCACCCACGCAAGCCTGATGCAATAATTACTACGCGACTTCGCTGCTAACAAAAAGCTCTAAAAGCCACGAATGGCGTGGCTTTTATTCTTTTATCACCAGAAACAAGACTGCCCTAACCGTGTGACTAGAAAGAAAGTTTCACAAAGGTGTTGACGAAAAGCGGCGTTTTTAGTTTAATACGCACCGTTGGCAGCGGCCAGATAGCTCAGTTGGTAGAGCAGGGGATTGAAAATCCCCGTGTCGGCGGTTCGATTCCGTCTCTGGCCACCAAACGTTGGGGTATCGCCAAGTGGTAAGGCACCGGTTTTTGGTATCGGCATTCCCAGGTTCGAATCCTGGTACCCCAGCCATTGCCAACAAGATTTCTTGTTGACTGACTAGCTTAAACGTAAACCAGTCAAATTCTCAAGAAAACGTGAAGCGCCGACATAGCTCAGTTGGTAGAGCAACTGACTTGTAATCAGTAGGTCCCGGGTTCGACTCCTGGTGTCGGCACCACTAAAAGTGGTTATAAAGCAAAGCGTTAGAGAACATGATCAAGCCGCCTTAATAGGGCGGCTTTTTCGTGCGTGCGAAATACGCTTCTACTGTTCGTGTACTCTGTATCCCTGTAAACGCGCGCCGCATTTGGCATAGCCTTGCACGATACTTGGCACTAGCGCCTGGCGGCTGTAGCATTCTATTTCGCGGCATATTTGGCATGACAATATTTATAACCAGTTACGCTTTGCATGCTCGGCTTTGTAATCGCATGTAGAGCAGGTGTAATAGACACTCCCCTTCGTCATAACTGACTTTTTGCCTTCCTCTCTACACGCTGGGCAGATGTTGTGCTTGGGATTGTCCTCAGTGACGTGCTCATCTTTAAGCTCCAGGACGAACCCGCCTAGTTCTGTCTCTTTCAGACGATAATGCTCAAAGCGTTCTTCTTTACTTAGCTTGCCCTTAAGCTCCCTGTTTTCGTCTATGAGCCGGTGGTGCTCTGTGAGTAGGTCGAGGAGATCGGACTGAGCAGAAGTTAGCTTACCCATAATGTCACTCATCGCGGCACTTAGTTGTGCCTGATCATTCACGTCTTTGGCTGTCCGTGCTAGATCAAGTGCCCCTTTGATAGCCGCTACTGTTGCTCCGATCTCCATACTTACTCTCCTGATTATTTCAAAACAATCCCGCCGGTTCGGCATCTACATCCCAGCTGAAGATCAGCACCTCTTTGGCGTCTGAGCCTTTGCCGCCGCCGACGGTGTAGCGTATGTCGGTGGTTTCGATGTGGTAGCCCGCGAAGATCCGGCGGATGTCTGGGTGGTCGTTGAGGCTGATGATGGCCTTGCCTTTAAGCTTGGCCAACATGCTGGCCATTTCCTCGTACTGTTCTATGCCAAAGGGTACCCCATATCCTTCTGTCTGCCAGTAGGGTGGGTCCATATAGAAGAGGGTGTGCGGTCGGTCATAGCGTTCAATGCAGGCCTGCCAGCTTAGGTGCTCTATAAAGGTACTTGATAAACGCAGGTGGGCTGCTGAGAGCGTCTCCTCTAGGCGCAGCAGGTTCAAGCCTGGTGGTGTGGTGGTGGCAGTGCCAAACGTTTGGCCTTCGATGCGGGCACCGAAAGCGTTCTGCTGTAGGTAATAGAAGCGAGCTGCACGCTGTATGTCAGTGAGCGTTTCAGGCCGTGTCATTTTCAACCACTCAAAGACCTGGCGACTTGAGAGCGCCCACTTAAACTGCCTTACGAACTCTTCTAGATGGTTCTGCACAACACGGTAGAGGTTTACTAGGTCTCCGTTCACATCGTTAAGTACCTCGACGTCTGCGGGCGAGGGGCGCAGGAAGAACAGCGCGGCCCCTCCTGCGAAGGGCTCTACGTAGCACTGGTGCGGTGGCATCAGGGGAAAGATACGATCAGCGAGGCGGCGCTTGCCGCCCATCCAGGGAATGATTGGGGTAGCCACGAGGCGTCTCCTTGGGTGGTTTGGAGCTCGTGGCTCTCTGTTGGTGTATGTGCCTGCAGCGCGGGCACTTTATTTCTATGAACTGGTAGTCGCTGATGTTGGCCAGCTTGCGGTTGCACTGCTTACAACGGATTTCAATTAACACCATGTCAAGCCTATAACGAATCTAACGTTTGGCTTAGACTCTCTAACGCCTAGCTAGGCAGGGGAGTCTTGGCCGACTTGCAGGTGTGTTGCTTGTTGGTGGCTACCTTGGGTGTTACCGCACCTTAGGTGGCCACTCCTCTTCTGCTACATTATCTATGTATGGCCCCGTTCAGGGGGATGTCCGGGTTTTAATATGTAGCGTACAGTGGCATAGAGATATGGCCCCGCTCAGGGGGATTCACGCTCACAGGTAAGCGTTATAGCCCGCCCGCTTGAATAAAGAGGCTGTCTACGTCTTGTTTTGATAGCCCTAGCGCATTGCCGATGGCTAGCAGCTGTGGGTTGTTGCGCTCCCAGATGCTGGCCTTGTCTAGCCAGTTACGCGCTAGTTTTCGCTCTACGGGGTCGGTGATGCCGTTGATGGCGTCATCGACTTGTTCGTCCAGCCCGCTGCGTATTAGCTGCTCCATGCCCTGCCTGCTAGTAACAGCATCGGGTACAGGTTGAACATGCACCACCTTGGGGGAGTAGAGGCCTGTCGACTCATCATAGTGCAGCAATGATTTAGCCTGTTGTTGACTGTCAAAGCGGTAATAATAGGTAAGGCCGCCCTTAAACACTCGCTGAGGCACGTCGGGGGTAATCCTATATTCATCCACATTACTTAACTCTTGAGCACTGTTAATGTGAAAGCCAGCGAGTGGAACAGCGGGCGATACGACACTGCCATCATCATCGAACACGGCTTCCTGGTAATAAAGTGTACCTATAACGTCTAGCACTTCTTCGTCCCCTATACGGTTAAAGCGACGGCATCGCTCACTGGGAGCATGACCGGGTAAATTGAAATGCGACGAAACAGCATTTGGCTAACTGGCGGGCCTGTTCTCTGGGCTAGCTCTAGCTGGGTTAAGCTTGCCGGTCGCGCACCCTGCAGCGAAGGGTCGTACCAATAGATCTCGCCGTTGATGCACAGGTAGGCGGCATTTTGCGACCAACCGAGCGCTACTCGAACGGGTACGGAAAGATCAACGCCGCTTTTGCCGACCGAAACTCGATTTACCCCCCCCGAGCGAACTCGAAAAGCTATTAATTCTGTTACAAAACGCAAATCTACTTGTTCGTTTTGGGTGCCGTTATTCAGCGCGATTATCGTCTGATCAAAGCCTGACCGGCCTGTTAAAATGGCCAGCGGTTGAAATGACAAGTAGAGCGTCCCGCTCTCGCTGTTTGCAAGGCTTCCAACGTCTAAGCTGAACAGATCCTCTGTTCTGGATACCTGAGCCCCCCCTGTGAGGATGGTAGAAGTTGGGTCAGCAAAGGGTTCAAAACTCGCGCGACGCACGCGAACTCCCGACACGCCATCACCGATATATGTGGCGTTTCCGTTGCCACCGGTCGGCCCAAAATAAATATTAGTGCCCACCACACCGGTGTAATTTCGTAGAATGACGCTTACGGTGCAGCGTACATAGCCATCTCGCCGCCGCTTGATCGTTGCTCTCGCATCTCCATTATCGAGCGCATTAAGACTTGCAGTGTCGTTGACAAGGTCAAATTGCACTAGGGCACCGGGTAGTGCGTCATCACCAGTGATCGCGCGGACGAGAACGGCAATCGCGCGGCGGTTTTCATCCGGCAGCACATCCACAGAATAGCTCACACCCCTTGAGACTGATGTAACGCTAATGTCTCTGCGTAAACGTGACTGTGAAGATGTGACTGTTTCGACCAGTTTATGGCTAACGCCCACTGTATCGACCGTTAGGCCGATTTTCTGCCATGGACTCGCGGCAAAGTCTTCAGAGTGGGTCAGTAAATTTGTAGATGGTGGCTCAATTAACAGGCCCCGGCGTACACCTGTCAGTGGGTCATAGCTAAAGTGGGGCACATCAGCAGGCACCACCTCTCGGCGGCAAAACGGTCCGTCTCGTTCAGTCTCGCTTAAACGCGAAAAGTCAGGCACCAAGGTTGAAAAGGTTTGCTGCTGCAATCCCTCATCGCTTAGCGACCAATACTGGTTTTTATAAAAATCTAATTCCAAGCCGGGCTGAATCACAGGTGCAAATTTCGCTTGAATTTGTTCAGCGTACCCAGCTGCTGTTAATGCATGACCCTGCGCAGTTGTGCTAGCGTCCTCAGCTCTGTCCGCATTAGCCGCCGCCGCGTCGATTTTTACAGCGTATTGAGCGGTGTAGCCTGCCATGGCTACGGTTTGGCGCAGACAGGGGATAAAGCGCGTTGTATAACCTAGGCCGTCCAGGCCAGTGTCTGGATGGGCGTCATCGGTGTAGGTCTTGCCATCGCCGCCGAGTGCGACCGGGAATGTTACGCTCGCCATTTATAGGATCTCCAGTAGTGACATCGCGTGCTCATAGTTCGCGTGGTATGGGTGCGTGATGCCGTTGAGTTCGGTTTGCTGGGCAATCATTGCTCGCGCAAAGTTGGTAGGTGATGGTCTCGGTGACCATAGGTAGAGGATCTCGCCGACGATGTCTTGCGTGCGTTGCAAGCGGTGGATGCGCAGAAATGCCTCGTCTTCAGTCAGGTTCGATAGCTGAAAATTAACGGTGCGCTTGGGCGTAACGCGGCGGGCGTAGCCGGTGCGTTTTGGGTCGCCAGCGCGGGTAATTTGGGTACCGCTGTCGTAGCCGTGGCTGACGTTCCAGTCGAGGTTCTTGATGGGCTGCCAGACGTCGGCGGGCATCACGCGGCCTAGCATGATGGCTCCGTCTGGGTTCGAGGTATCGAGCAGCTCGACATGCAGGCTGGTGCCCAGCAGGCGCTCCTCAAATAGCACCGGTACTAGGGGCGTGTACTTGGTTCGGTCATCCTCTGAGAGACGACGGTTCCAGAAATTGTCGTTTCCCCAGATCACGTCATCTAACCCATACAGCACGGGCCAGACGTTTTGCCAGCCTGTATCTGCAATCAGATCGGTGTGGCCTGCGTCGCGGTAGACGCGCACTCGTATCGTCGCGGTGGCGCTCAGGTTATGGGCATAAATTGCCAACACTTGTAGCCGCTCACGCTTGGGTAGCGTGATTGAAAACTGAGTTGCCTCTGGGTCTAATGAGGTGGTTTTAGCGACGACAGACGTACGATCGTCTTGCACGTGCGCTAACGGTAATGTGCTCACCCAGCTACCGCCGCTGACTACGGCGTCATCGATGTAGTTAGGCCAGCACAGCGCTATTTTATTCGGATCAAGTGCCATGTTAGCCCCAAAGGTTCAGTGAGAGTTCGTCGGTTTGGGCGTTGAGCCGGTAGCCGGTGACGCGCATCGCACGGCCTTCCGTATAGCCCAGGCGCGGGGTGATGAGCGTGAGGTTGCCACCAACAGTGGGCAGTAGCGTCTCAATGGCTTCCACGGTGACGGTATCGCGGCGTACACCCAGGAGGGCCAGCACGCGGGCGGCCACTGCCTCGCTTTGGCTGTAGCTGGCCAGCACGCTGTTAATGGTGATTTCACCGGCCAATGGGTGTCGGTCACGCACGGTGTCATCAGTAGCGACTACGCGGCGAGTTTGGCGGGCAAGACGCGCCCTGCGGGCTTCGGAGACGTTGCTTTGCAGATCCGGCTGAACGGTTTCAATGCGGTCACATTCAAGCGTCACACGCCACACCGGTAAGCCGCCTTCGCCTGCCCCAGTAGCGCTACGGCTGATCGTTGCAATGGCGTAGTCGTGAATAGCGTCAGCCGTCGGCTCTGGCGCTTCCCAAATGCCGAGACGCAGCTGTTGACCAGGCTGCACGGTTAGAAAGCCGGCGATGCTCTCAGCAATGCGATCGAGCAGCTCAAGCGTGTTGGTTTGGGTGGTGAGATAGACGCGCACCGCGCCGTAGGTATTCAGCGTGGCCACGTCGTCTGCATGCAGGGTGTAGCCGCGTGCTGCCGCCAGCGCTTGTGCAATGGCCCCGGCGCGAGGGTCGGCTTGTTCGGCATCGACGGTGAGCGTGCCCGTGGCGTTATCGCCTAGGCGCACATAGCCCTGGTACGCACGGAAGGTGCCTTTGACCGGTGCGGTGCTTTGCAGCTGCGCCAGGCTTGTGTAAGCACCGCCGTTGTCGAGTGCGACACCTCTGTCGTAAACCGCTTGAATTGTGCAGTCAGCCAGTGACGATACCTGGTAGATGAGCTTGGCAGTGTTGACCTGCACTGGCTGGGCGTTACGCACTTCACCGAACACAAGCGGCTTGTGCTCACCGGCGATATCGTCCTTAGTGCCTTCAAGCCCATCGGGCAGTACGTTATCACCCGCGTATGTCTGCATGGGGTGGGGCGATCGCAGCGGTTCCAGCGGGTCGCGCAGCACCACCGAGACTTCGTCATCTGAAAACGCCAGGCGTGCGACGGTGCCTACTACTTGCGGCACGCCGTCGAGAGCCAGCACCATTTCACGGCCATCGACGGCGTAGTCGGCGAGGTAGTCCAGGCCACCATCTACATTGATCAGCGTTGTCTCGCCGTAGCCGCTGCGGCTTTGCTGGAGTAGCTGTCCAGCATAGAGGCCAGCTTCATATAGCCCAGGCTGCTGGATGCGCGGATCATAAAAATTATCTGCCTCATCCATGTAGCGCCCAAGGCTGAAGCGCAGCGTTTGCGGCTGGTTCTCTTCATCGCGGGCTTGCAGTGTGAGCGTCCAGGTCATCGTTTTGCCGCCTCCAGCCGTTTGTCGTCTTCCAGCTTTTTCAGCATCTTGTTGCCGCGCTCGATAGCACCGATCTGGCCCTTGGCCGCTGCGCCGCGTTGGTTATTTGCTGCTGCCAAGTGTTTGTTGCTTTCACGTTGTAGCTGGGCGTTATCGCGGCGTAGCTCAGAGACTTCGCGTTTAAGATCGCGAAGGGTTTCGAGTACGTCGTTATTACCTAGTAGCGGAAAGCTTGGCAGTGACATAGCGCCCATGGATGGGCTGCGGTCGGATAGGTCGCGGAGACGGCCAGCCGTAGTTGCCGGAACGACCATCTCATCTTTGTGAAGCTCCGCTACGTAGCCATCAAATGGCACGTTCCAAAGCCCGGTCGCGTGGGAGCCGTTGACTGTTAGCTGGCCACGTAGCTGTTCCAATAGCAGCGCAGATTGATCAGCCTGACGCTGCGCATCTCTTGCCAGTGATTCGTTGCGGAAGCTACCCATTCTCGAAAGCGCATACAGGTATTCGGGGGAGCCATCACCGAAGACGCGCAGCATCCAGCTGTGCATTTGCTCACGCTCTGCAGCAGTCATATCTGCGCGGGAGGTGTTTTCGTGGATGTAATTTAAAACACGGTCTTCGACGTCTTTGGAAACCTTTCCTGCATGATCACGGGTTGACTCCATAAATGATGCGCGGCGCCCCATGCGGTAATCGACTTCCGCAAGGTGCCCTGCAACCGTCGCTTCAGCGGCGCTTATTTTTCGGCTTAGCTCAACGCGGTCACGCTCAGCCTTTTCAGCCGCTGCACGCTCTTTTTCGATGCGCACGATATCGGCTTGCGCCACTCCAAGGGCATTAATAGAGTCGCGCAGGCTGACCATAGTGGAGTTAAGGCCCACAAACTGATCCGTCGAGCGCGCCATCTCACTCACCAATCCATTCAGCTCGCTAAGCTGGTCGCGCGCCTGCTTTTCCAGGCTGTCAGTATTTAGTTCGGTGCCCTGGCTGGTGCGGTTGAGCGCCTCTAAGCGCGATATGGTGCCGGAGCCATCCTTATCTAGCTGCTGGAAGATCCGCTTCAGCTCTTGGTCACTGGCGAGGCCATTGAACGCGCCATAGAACTCATTCCAGTCGATGAGGCCATCAAGGTTGCTGTCTAAGCTGTCGAACATCGGCTTTAACGTGCTACCGATACCGCCCGCCAAACCGGTCAGACGCATGTTGGCAAGCTCTTGCTTGGTAATGATGCCATCGCCATTCGCATCGACTTGGCGGATTAGGCGGCTGATTTCCGCGTCACTGGCGATGAGGGAAAGGGCGCTGCGCACTTGTGAGACAGTGAGCTGGTTAGTATCCAGGCGGGTTAGCTCGCGGCTCAACTCAAACGCCAGGCGTTCGTCTGTCGGCATTGCCGAGATAACGACTGATTGAAGGGCGTCGCGGATCTCTCCAGCCAAGAACTCCTCAGCACTAATCGACTCAGGCAGCGCTCGGATAGCGTCATAAACGTCTTGCTCAATGCGCTGGCCAGCAGGGCTTGATGCGTTGTACTCACGGTTAGCGTCAAGTACCTGCTGGGCGTACTGGGTGATGTTCTGCAGGGCGTTGCGGTCGCCGTTTTCAGCTAGCACTAGCTGGCGGGCGAGCTGCTCTTGTGCGGTGGCCAAGTTGGTTTCAGGTGAACCGCTGGCAGCCTGCTGCTGATCCAACCAGTTGCCAATATTGGCGAACTGTTGGCTGAGCTGGTCACGCACGCGGGATAGCTCACGCTGGTAGTTGCGTGCCGCCTGCGTCACGTTTTGCTGAACCGTCACTTCATCCTGCATGGCCCATATACGCTCACGCATGGGGCGTAGAGATTCATCAATCGTTGCTAGCTCGCGTTCACGCTCAAGGGCTAGCGCGCCCTCCGAATCGCCCATTAATGCGAGCAGCTCTAGCTGCATATCAAACTGTTGGCTATCGAACGCCTGCCAAGCGCGGCGGGCTTGGGCTTCGGCATCTGCCAGTGCACTTTCCGCATCGCGCAGCATCTCATCAAAGCGTTGGCCAACACGTTCTAGGCCACGCTCGATCTCGACAAGCGCGGGCGCCAGGTTCATGGCTTCGTTGTAGAGTTCACGACCGCTGGCGGTGGTGAGGTCGATACCGTCGACAAGATCCCGCAGGGCATCGGTGCTATTGATCACCTGGCCGGTGCGGGCCGTGAATGCGCCGATCGCTTGAGCCGCTGCCGCCATGGCACGCTCTTGCCGCTCGGTTTCGGTGAGTACGTTTTGATAGTAGAAGTCGGCGCGGGCGCTAAAGGCGTCGATGCCACCGGCAAGTTCTGCGAGATGGCTGGCGGCACTGCCACCGGCCATTGAGGCTGCCAGGGTAGAGCCATGTAGCTGCTCTAAGATCGGGTTGAGTGAGCCAAGGGCGACGGCTAGGCGCTCGACGGTTTCGATAGTGGTCTCACCGCCGATGGCGTACTGGCTGACGTCGCCGACAGAGTGGATGGCCAGCGCGTTAAGCGTGTTCGATAGCCACTCCTGGATCTTCGCCTCAGCGTCTTCAGTACTCAGGCCTTGGGTATCGATCCGCGTTAGGCCGGTGGTGAAGCCCGTGAGCGCGGATGATTGGAAACCCAGCACTTCGATAGTAGCCGCCAGGCTCGCCTCGGTAGCGTCGTAGACTTCTTGTAAAGCGCCTGAAAACTCGCCATCAAGCGAACTGGTTTGGGTACGGCGGCGGGAGCTGCGAAACAAGCCGCCTTTGCTGTGCTGCTCGCTAAACTGATTGCCGGAGATATCGCCGTCAGACACGCCAAGGTTCACACCGCTGCCAGTTTCGTTCCAGCGGCGGCCACCGAAAAGCCCACCGAGCGCAGAGCCTAAGCCAGACCCAAGCAACGCGCCGATCGGCCCGCCAAGGTAAGTACCTGCAACGCCGCCCACTGCGCCCAGCGTATTGGATTGGCTGCCCTGGCCAAATAGTTGGCCACCTAGGTAATTCCCCGCGAAACCAGCTCCCAAACCTGCTAAGCCCTGCATGCCGCTGAAGTTCTGCATGGAGCCGCCAAAGTAGCCGGTAGCCCCGGTGCCTTGCGTGGCCGCATTAGCCCAGCCACCACTGCCGTAGGCCTGAGCGCCGCCAGCACCGCCCCACTGGATGCCGTTAAAGCCGCCCTGAAGGGCTTGCCACATATTGCCCACGCTGCCGGGGCTGATGCCAAAGCCGCCGCTAGACGCGCCACCGGCAGCCTGTCCCCCAAACCCCATGCTGGCCGCCAACTGCACGGTGATAGGCCGAGTGATGGTCATGTGCAGCAGCTCGGCGAGGGTTTGATCCCACATGCGCTTGATGGTATCGGTGGCGTTGCGGCTGCCGTCTACCGCGCCCAGCCACAGGTCGGCAAAGCCGTTATCCAAGCGGCGCAGGCCGTTGGTGCGCAGTTCTTCCATCGCGCCATCCATGGTGTACAGCGCGTTGGTGGTGCTGGTGGCCAGGTCGTCGGCGTCGTTTTGGGCGTCGATGTAGGCGGTTTGCAGCGCGCCGATCATGTAGAGGTATTCGCTGGCCGTGATGCGGCCCATCGCGAATGCGAGGTTCAGCGTGTTTTGATCCTGCGCCAGTTGAACTACTTCGGCGCGACCAGGGCGAAGGCGGTTGCGTAACGTCTCAATGGCTGCGGCTTGGGCGGCGGTGGCTTTGGTGACTTCGTCCGCCGCCTTGGTGGCGGCGGCATTCGTTTCGGCAAGCGCTCGTGTGCGCGTGTTGGTGTCGCGGGTGGTTTGGCCTAATCCCTCCATCGCCTCGTCATATTGGTGAAGTAGCTTTGTACCGCCTTCAATATTATTTAGAAGTTTGGCCAGCTCCTCACGAATTTCACGGCCTTGCTTAATATCTTCAGGTGTAGCAATGGGCAGCGCACCGCCTTCCGGGGTGAGCTGGCCAGAGTTACGCACCTTGCGCGCAACCTCCGCCAACTCGCTGCCCAAACGCCCAGCTTCGACGCGCATGTCGATTAGATCGGCGGTTAGTGAGGCGCGCTTGTTTTCCTGCTGGGCTTCAGTGAGCAGGTGAAAAGAACTGGTGAGCCCATCTACATCAATGGAGGTTTGATACGACTCTTTACCGGCAAGGGTGACTTCTTCGCGATAGGCATACATAGCGCCCGCTGCAGCGCCCAACAGCGTGATAGCAATGCCCAAAGGATTGGCACGCACAGCCGCATTAAACGCCCATTGCGCGACGGTAGCGGAGACAAGAATGGCACGATACGCTGCATAAGCCCCAGCAGCGGCACCCACTACGGTTGCTGTTGTTGTCATCAGGCGGATATGGCCATCTAAGTCGCCGGACGCGAGTGCATCATTGAACCGGAAAATGGTAGTAGCGGTGTTGTTGTAGAAGTCAGAAAGGCGCTCACCCACACGCAGGTACTCTCCAATTTCCAGGCGCGCTTCCTGCATAGCCTGGCCAAGCGTATCTTGTGCACCCGCCAGACCTTGGGCTTCTGCTTGCGCAACACCGCCATACTGCGCGGCTAGCTCACTGAGAATGAATCCCTGGGCTTCCGCAGTGCGGTTGGTTTCCACCATTTCCCGCACCATCTCGCGTTGCGCGGCGGTGAACACGGTGCCCGATCGGGTGAGGGCTGTCATGCCGGTAATAGGATCTTCCAGCGCTTTTGCGACCTGCAAAATGGTGCTGTTCAGGTCAGTGCCCATCGCCGCCGCTAGATCAAGGGCACCTTCAATGGCTTGGTCAAACACTTCGCCGCGAATGTTGCGGAACGTCATCAGCGTTTGCTGTGCTTGCATGACACCTTCGGTGCTTTGCAAGGTCGTGAGCGCCAATGCCCGTGATTGTTCTAGCATCTGCTGCGCTGAACGTTCCGCAGCGCGGCCAGTCGTCTCGATTAACTGTTGCTGACGGAACAGGTTACGTTCCAACAGTTCAGATTCACGACGAATTTCTGCCCATTCGTTGCTAATGCCCCGGATACCCACAAAACCCACCAGGGTCGTCAGCGCAGCGGCAGCCATGCGCTGCATATTGTTTAAGTGATTTGATACCGTCGTCACTTCGTTGCCGGTGGAACGCAACGCTTGTGAAGCCTTGCCGCCTTCCGCCCTGGCGGTATCGCCAAAGTTTTTCAGTGAACGCTCCGAACGCTGACCTTCACGCTCAGTGGTAACCCCAAACGCCTGCACGTCACCTTGGGCATCTTTGAGGGTGCCCGAAAGCTGGCGACCATCGCCTGTTAGGGTGACGCTAAGCGTTAGATTGTTTGCCACGGTGTGTCCTTCTAACGTTTAGTTGCGGGTTTCTTCTTCAGCACTTGGAGTGCGCCTAACTCGATCAACTGAACCTGGTCGATGCGCTCGATCATCGTTTCCTGGGGCAGCCGGTAGATGCTGAGCAAACTAATAAGGGGCGTGAGATCCAGGCCTTCCACTTCGTCTAAGCCTTTGTAGCGCCACTGCCTGCTGCAGCGCTGGAAGAGTTGCACGGCTTCCCAGTTCTCTGGCAGTACCTCGAAGAGATCCGGCTCGGCGGCAGCGGCTTCGGCTTCTTCGGCTAGCTCGCCGCCCAACGTAATGCCTAGCGCGGCGAGGTCATCCTTGACCAAGTTGGGCTGTTCCGTATTGGCTTCAGCCCAATGAATGCCAGCCTCGACTAGATTCGCCCACGGTTCTTTTTTGATACGCTCTCTTGGTACGCCGTGACCAGAGCGGTGCTCGCGGCGGGGTCGTTTTTCACGGCGTGCAGCAGTGCTTCACCCTGTAGCGGCTGGCCGTCTTCACCCGGTACCTCCAGTTCGCTCACGCCAATCAGTACATGATCAAGCAGCAGCGAGTCGGCGGGCATTTCACGCAGCTTGTCCTGCGGCAGTGCTTTGAACTTGGCCGTGAATTTGCCGGTCTGCTCTTTGCCTGCTTCGTCGTAAATGGTGAGTGATACGGGATAGGTATATGAGCGGCTGGTATTGAGTTTGAACACGGTATTACTCCTGATTAACTGCGGTTTAACCGCCGCTTACGCAGCGGTGTACTTGTCGTAAAAGGGTTTATTTGACGACGATGGTGACTTCATCGTTACCGTCGATGGGTTCCGGCATGTAGTTGATGCTCAGCATCTGCTTGCCTTTCACATCGGCGTAGGTGGGCGCTTCGATGCCCACCGAGGGCATGTTGATCTCGATGATGTTGCCGGGGGTTTTGCCGTGGGTGAGCGTGAGCGCCCCGGTCTCTGCGTTCTGGTGTACCGCGAAGTAGTCCTTGACGCCGACGCCGGGGTCTTCGATTTGCAGCGTGCCGGAAGGGCCGCGCCCAGTGATCTCGATGTCGGCACCACCGACGATTTCGGACATGTGCTCCACTTGGCCAGCCATGTTCAGGGTGAATTGACTGAACGGGACGTTGGCACCCATGAAGCTGAGCTGTTCGGTATTCGTGCTGTTGACCACCAACGCTTGCTTCCACTGCGTGAGCGTGACGGCGGGAAGCTCCTCTTGCGTCACGGGGCTGATCAGCCCGTAAAGCGTGAAGCGGATCGTAGGGATGCCGTTACCGTTGAACGTGAACTCTGGCGTGCCATGGGCACCGCGCCCTTTGTGCAAGTTGCCGTCCATGTGAGCGAAGAACACGCAGCTGTCTTCGTTTTCAGACACCGGGCTGTAGGTGACGCTTTCGCCCTCAACGATGACTTCGCTCCAGCCACAGGCACGTAGCATGGTGCCCCAAGGCGGAGGCGTGCCCAGCTCACCACTGGTATTCGCCTCGACTTCGACGACCACCTGAACGTGCTTCTCGCCCGGTGCCTGCGGTGAGTTGCCGTAGTACGGGCGCACGAAATTGCGCTCGATGTTGTTACCGGCCAGCGGTGTAGACGTGATCTCACGGGCGAGAACGGCTTGGGTGGCAGCATCCGGCGTGGTGGTGCCGTCGTTGTATTCGGATTCCAGGGCGACTCTGAGCGCCCGGCGGTTCGTTTTCATACTCACGGTTCGTTCTCCTACCACCGGTATTCAGTGGTGAATACGTCGACCCAGAAAAGGGCGTGACTCTTTAGGCTCAGGATTTGGCCGCGCTGCCATTTGATGGCGCTGTCGCAGTCGTCGGGTATCCAGTTGATCAGGCTGGTCAGCATCGGCTCGCGCAGTAGTGCTAGCTCATCGTCGGTATTGCCCAGCGGTAGGTTGCGCCGCTGAATGCCGGTGACCAGCAGCACCTCCGGCTTCACTATGTGATCGGCTCCGTTGCTCATGTCATGGTGCATGACGGTCTCACGCCCTAGCACCAGCATCCTGCTGGGGTTCTGCTTGGCGTTCTGGGCAGCGTCCACATCAGCGGCTAGCTGTACCTTGGGGCCATCCAGCGTGTTGAGCCGTGCTAGCCAGGGCGTGAGCGAGAGCATTACTTGGCCTCTTTGCCTGTGGGCTCTTCAGTGGCCACTGGCTTCGGTGGCGGTGTTGCCTTTTCCATCACCATCGCGGGATCGCGGGCAATGGCTTTGTAGGCGCTGCCGCGATCATCCAGCGTTAGATACTTCCAAGCGTTCTCGAAAATAACGCCACACACCTGGCGTTTTACGCCTGGTGATTTGGTCTTCACCCGCACCTGCACAGCCTCGCGGAGGCGCGGTTTCTCTTCCTTCTTAGCGCTTTGCTCAGCAGGCGCTGCTTTAATGGTCTGTTTGGCACTCATGTCTGTTGTCTCCATTCGTGCGGGGCTAGAAACCACCGCCGTTAAACACTTGGCGGCCTGGGTTCATTTGCACGCTGCCTGCGCTGCTGCTTCCTTGGCCGGTCGAGATGCCCAGGCGAACCTCACCACGGGAAACCATGCGCAGGAATTTGACGGCGGCGTCGTAACGCTTCTGGACTTGCTCCAGAGCTTGTTCGTCATACAGCCGATAGCGGGCGATATCGCAGGCGTATGAGATGACGATGCGCGGTACCGGCGAGAGCGGTACGGGGTAGCCTGCCGCGCTGACGTAGCCGTCGATCTCGCCGCTGGCGTCGTCACAGGCGCGGTCAATCACGGCGTCATCCATCGCGCCATCCTGATCGTGAGCCAGTGAGAGCAACTCGTCTTCGCCAAAGCGTTCGATAAGATCCGCTTTCGTGCAGTACGGCATGGGTTAGGCCTCCGGCTCGCTGGTCGCTTCCGTCAGCGGGAAGTCGCAGTCTTCCACCTCTAGCGCTGGGTCATCGCGCAGCTGTTGCAGTTGCTCTTCGCTGAGCAGCACCAAGGCAATGCCCGTGCCTTCGCGGTTAAAGCGGAAGCCCGCACGGCGGCGGCTTTTAATGCGGCGCTTGGTGCGCACGAACACTCCTGGCATTTCTTCGATAGGCGGTAGCGCTTTGCCGGTGCCGTCGCCCGTGACGGTGTTGCCCTGGGTCTCGGTGGGCTGGGTCGCTTCGGTCTGCGCCGCTTCCACCGTGGCTGCCCCGTCTTCGCTCGCCTTAGCTTCCTGCTCATCGCAGGGCGCTACGGCATCGGCTGGTGTTTCCGGCGTTTCCGGTGTTGGCTCGACCTGTTCTTGAGGCTGGGCCTCGGTCGCTTCTGCTTTGACTTTTTCTTGCTTGGCCTTGGCAGCGGCGCTTTGCTTACGTGTGGTCATAGGGGTGCTCTCCGTTGCGCAGTGCCCGCCGGGGCAGGCACTGCGAGGCGGTTGAAGGTGGCTTTACGCGCTGGGGAGCCAAGGGTTCTTAATGAGCTGAGACGTACCGGCCCATTCGTTGGTCGCGCCCGCCGCGTTCATGCTGTTATTCAGAATTCGCAGGGCAGCGCCTTCCAAGTTGCCAGGCACCATGGTGTGGGTATGGCGCAGTGCCAGTGGTTTGCCATGATCGCCCTTGATGTTTTGCAGACGCTCACGCGCTGCTTCGTAGTTTTCCGGTGTAAGAGGTTGGCGGGAGCGAACGATCAATTGCCACAGCCCAGCACCAGCGTTAACTCGCCCGTCGGTGCCGAACAGAAACTCATCGGTCATAAAGACGTGATGGCTGTTCAGATCCGTCAATGTGCGGAAGCTGTAGTCACGACGCTTTTGGAAGATCAGTGGTTTGATAGCGCGAGAGAGATCCATGACATACCACGCCGCACCGCTGCCACCCATGTCGTTAGAGACCGATACTTCGTTCCCTTTTTCATCAAGCACGGGATGGTCGCTATCGAATAGCTGCTGGTCGTCATAGCAGATCGGGTTATTAACCAGCACCTCTGCAGTCAGCTCATTAGGGTGTTCGCGACCCTGCCGACCGAACTCCTGGAACGTGATGCCATATTGATTGAAGGTGTCGTCTTCAATCTTGTCGCGAGGAACGCCAGCAGTAAGCTCGAATTTACGGTTCTTGATTGAGAACTCGTTCTCCGACAAGCCGTGAATGACACGCTCGCCGATCCACTCACGCATACGTGGCAGTGACTGGAGCCACGGATACACTTCGGCACCTGTAGTTGAGGGCACGACGGTACAAATTGTTTCATACAGCGAGCCACCGTCGCCCAGGGAGTTAAAGCCTTCCTGGAACTTGGCGTTAAACGCCTGGTACAGCATCTGTAAATTCGATGAATTAATATCCACGGATAGCTCCTTGTTATGCGGTGGCGTAAACGCCGCTGGTGGGGTCAATCAGTACCCAGACGCCGCCGTTTTCATCAATACCATCAACGATTCCAGCGGGTGAGCGTGTATCGGCGCCATCGGTGGCGGCGACGGTGTGGTCATCCACCAGATAACAGCGGTGGCCGATATGGGTATGGGTCAACTCATCAGCTCCGGCGCTGTTGTTGACTAAAAAGCATCCCCGGCGAACCTTAACGGTGTCATCCGAGAGAGGGGTGCTGCGCTCAACGATGCCCACGGCGATCAAACCAGTGCCAGTCGCGCCCGGCACAGCACGCCCCTGTTCATCCAGAACCGCAATGGCACCGGTTGCAATCGGTTGTTCGGGGGATGCAGGGTAGGCTCGGTAGTTGTTCTCGCGACGCGATGTGCGGTAGCTCATGACTGGCCCTCCACTTTAGCGGCCTGGTACTGTTCGGGGGTTAAGCCCATGGCTTTACACACCGCCAGCTGTGTTTCGGTCAGTTCTTCCTTGCCTTGATCTTCCTTGGGCTGTTTGCCCTGGGTTTGTGTCTGACCAGCTTTTAAAGCAGCAATGACAGGCGCGTCTTCCATGTAAGACTTAAGGGCTGCCAGCCCCTGCGCCCGCAAATGAGCAACGTAGTGAGGGCCTGAAATTTTCCCTTCGTCGATGCCCTGCTGAATCAAACGATCCATTTCTGCCTGCTCGTTGGCAGCAGCCCCTGTTCGCAATACCGCCAATACTTCGTCATGCGCGGCCTTGGGTACGTACTGGCTCATGTCTGGTTTAGCGGCGTTATTAACCGCGTGTTTAAGCACAGCAACAGCATCGGTAGCTTTCGCGTCTTCCTTAAGTTCAAGGGACTGACGCACTTCGTCAGCTTCTTTAGCCTTGGCTTTCAGCACGGCGATCGCGCCATCAATCTGCTCATCGGTGGCCTCAGCCGCTAGGTCAAGGGTCAGAATCAGTTGCTCACGTTTCACGGTGTCGATCTCCTGGGCGTCATCATTGACGTCGTGGGTAATCGCCATCCGAGCAGCGGCAAGCTGCGCCGCGCCCTCATCAATGGCGGGGGTGTTGGTCAACGCCAGGTGCAGCAGATCGAGCGGCACGCCGTTGGCGTCGTAGGGGAATACGGGGGAGAGGTAGCGGTATTCGTTGGCGTCGATTGCTGCGCTAGCGGCGGCTGTCCAGGTAATAGAGCCGTAGAGGCCGTCTTCCCGCCACTCAAGCGAACGCGGGTCTAGCCAGCCGGATGCAGGCGCGGGCTTGCCGTTCTTCTCGGCGTAAAGGGTTTGGTGTTCGTAGTCGAGGGCAATGTCAGTACTGCGCCCAGCGGCCAGTTTGATAATCGCTTGAGCCGCTTCGGCAGAGAGGTGCCAAGGGCCAGTGCCTTCAGCAGCCCCACGCGGTGCGTGGAAGGTGCCAGCAGGCATCAGGCGCGTTTTGTCGTTGGTGGTTTGCACGCTGAGGGCGCAAACGGCAACGCGGGGCTTGGGGTGAAGGCTGTGTGTTTTCATGCTCCCAGTATCGCGGCGATACCGGGGGCATTGGATTTAAAGCACTTTAGGAATTTTGGGGGTGTTTCGGCGGGGGCTTGCGATGTTGGGCAACGTGAGGCACGGGCAGGATATGAAACCCCGTTTAAACCGTGTTTAAAAACGCTGCCACGTGGTGAACTATTTTTGCGGCTGCGATGATGCCTGTTAGCCGTTAAACGCCTTAGAGGGGCTTTTAGGGCGCTGCTGTTTTATAGCGCGAGGTGGTCGGCTACTCGCTAGCAAAGTAATCGCTGAGGATCTCCAGCACAACATCCTCATCGTCATCACTTAGGCCCAAAAAAGGGCGAGCGGGAATATCACCCCACAGGTGGGCAAAGTCCGAACGGCTGCCGCCAAATTGTTGCATGGCCGCGTACTGCCGGGTGGAGCCGATTTCCAGCGTGTTGCCTGACACATTGGGAAAGATGGCGTCGGCCAGTTGGGTGCTTTCACCGATCAGTGCATCGTCTCTACCCTTGCGGGCGATGGTGACAGGGCTATTGCCCTTCCAGGCGGTGCCATCTGGCGCGGTTTTAGTGGCAAAGCGTTGTTTGGTGCTCTCTACCAGGTACTCGCCAATCTCTTGCAAGGGGTCGCTCAAATCACCGCTGTGCTGCACCAGACGGTTGAGCGCTTCCAATACCTGCGTGTTATCGACTTGGATCTTGGCGGCGGCCATGGCTATACTCCTGTTATCGAACCCGTGCATCAAACCGTTGTGGCTCATGCCACGAAGCGTTACGGACGTTAGGCTGAGGGCGGGTTCGAACTCTCATCTAGTCACCCGCGCCTGTGCGGATATAGAACGTCTGTAAGGCCAGTGTACGGCGCTTGCGGCGGATCTCAAAGATAGCCACGAACGTTTCCCCGTTGATCGTTAGCTCCCTGCGTACTTGCGCTGTGTTGGTGGCGCGTGATTCCCCGGCATCCACCAGTGCTTCCCCTTCGTTCAATAGCTGCGGTAATAGCGCGTAGTCGCTGGGTGTGACAGGGCGCTGGCCGCGCTGGCGTTCCGCTTCTCCGCCATGGCGCTCCTGCACGTGCTTCACCACAAAGGGGTCAATCGAGTAATCAAAGCCGCTAACGTTTAGCTGCTTAATGTCCGCTACTTGCGCCGTATCTCGCGTGCTGAGTAGCCCCAGGGTACGCACAGGCTCCAGACGTTCTGGCTCGGTACCGTTGAGTACTCGCTGGGCATAACGCCGGGCGTCATCACCTACAGACGGTAATGAGCGATAGCTGGTCGCTAACTGGTCGCGCACCTGCTCAGGCACACCCTGCATGTAGCCTTTGGCAATTTGGTAATCCCAATGGCGCACCTTTTCCGCCATGGTACTCACGGTGCGGTTAACACTTGCACCGGGCGCATAGTCCCAGCCTTGCCCGATGCCCGCCGGTGCGCCGGTGCTGGGATCGGTCGCGTCCCAGCCTTCTGGCAGGGCTTTATCGGGATCACCGCCCATGCGCCGTGCAATGGATTCCCGCCGGGCCCCGACCACGTAACACCGGCAGCCCCATCCGTTGGGTGGGTAGTGAGTGGCCCAAAAGGGGTGGTCAGCCGGGAGCGTTAGGCCATTCCACCCGAGGTGTTCACGGCGCGGGTTGCGCACGCTGTCGTTATGGCGGTAGATCCAGAAGGTAAAGTTGCCTTCCCGCAGCTGAGCGAAGCGGCCAGCGGCATAGCTGGTTTGAGCATTGGTGCGATAAATGATGCGGGTACGCCAGGCACGCCCGGCGGCAGTGCCTTCGCCTGTCCAGCCATGCCAGCCGTTCTTTTCCACGATGCTGCGAAAGTCGCGGCGGAACTCTCCAATGCCCTTACCTTCGGTGATGGTGCGGTCTACGGCAGTGGCAATGTCGCTGAGTAAATCCGCTTTCGTCGCCCCGGCAATCATAAAGCCCGCATCGTGCTCGCTGCGGGTAAGGTCATCCCACCGGGCCGTGGGCACCAGGTTCCCCAGCTTCTGGCGAAAGAACGCCGTTTGCTCATTAAAGGGCCGGTTCATCACCACTGACAGCGACGGCTCACTCATCGGCGGCATCCTCAATATCGCTTCGGCCTGCGGCCTGGGCTGCCGTGAGGGCATCGCCAATCATTTCACCCAGCCCTGCTTCTTCCAGTTCTGGCTGGGCGGCCATGAGCATTTCGCGGAACTGCTCCAAGCTCTCGGCGCTGTCGAGCATTGCTTCGATACGCGCTAGCCATTCAGCGATTTCCCCCTGGCCTTCCCGTTGCATCTGTTCGGCCAGCGCGTCAGCGGGCGTCATCGGCTGCACGTCTTGCCGTAGCGCCGCCAGGCGTGGGGGCGCTGGCAGTTGCCGCAATGCACCCATAAACGGGGTTTGTGCTGCCGCTGGCTTGAGTACTTCCTCACCTTCTTGGGCTCTGGGAATACCCGACGTTTCATGGAACCACCACACCGGCACCTCTATACCCATATTCACGAGAGGGGGCAGGCTCTTAGATAGGCGCTCCAGGTCTTCGGTTTCGCCGGTGTCCAGATAGAAGCGTGGCGCACGCTGGGGCTTGTCGATGCCGAAGTTGAGCGCGGCCATGGGCCACAGGATGGCATTACGGATACTGCCTGCGTATTGGCGGGCATCGGAGCGGATCAGACTCATCTGGCCGCGTTCATGCACGTTGCCCAGTGCGTTGGTGTTGGTGCCTTCACCGGTACCGCTGGTGAGCGTGCCGCCCAGAATGGCCTTGGCTTTAGCACGCTCGCACCAGTCCATCATGGCTTTGTAGAGATCCGCAGACGCTCCCTTGCCTGCGGCTTCCATGAACTCGATACCCATGCCTTCGGGGATGATGCCTGCCGCGTTCTGGCCCAGGGTGACCACGGCGCGTAAGAGCGTCGCTTTCTCTCGCTCGGTGGCGTTGCGTGGGTACTTACCGATGCGGGCCGGTAGGCCGTAGATTTCCAGCAGCTGCGCTAAATCGCCAAGCGCGTAGTTCTGGAACAGATAGGGCCATGCGAGCATGCGGTGTAAACCCATGCGGGCGACGTAGCCGCTCTTGGCACGGTGGCGGTGTTGCACCCAGCCAAGCGGCCATAGCTCATCGCCCGTGGCGCTGTTGTCGCGTAGGGTGATGCAGTTTTGGTCATCCGGGTGTAGCCTGAACCAGCTATGCGGGCGCAGCGTGGGCTGCTCGATGTAGCGCAGTGCGCCGTCTCGTTGCCATGAAAGCTCCAGGTTCGCCCAGCCGTGGCCGATGCCGGTACCGAGATCCAAGATCAGGTCTTCTACTTCAAAGCCCGAGAACACTTCAGCGGCGTGCTCAGCGGCTTTCTTTTCTTGGGCGTTGGCGCCATCCGGTGGCACGATCTGCCACTCAAGCTCTGCTGCTAGCTGCCTGCGCTTGCCAAGATCCGCGCCGATCTGGGCGTCCTTCTCTTCCATGTCGTCAAAGAGTTCAGACTGCGCTTTGAGGTCGCCTTGTTCGGCGGCTTCAAGGATCTGGTACAGGCGCGCAGGCGTGAGCCCTTTTGTGGGGTGCTCGGCGAACTCTCTTTTGAGCTGCCCAATCCGGGCATCGTTGGTCTGTTGCTCTTTCAGCGCTGGGCTATTCGTTTTGATCAAGTTACGCCGATACTTCTTTGCTGGGCTTACCATGCGCCGCCTCCTGTATTTTTAAAACCGCCAAAGCCATGCATATCAATGTCGTCGCTGTCGTTGTCCTGGCGTGAGCCAGGCAGGGGCGCGGGGGTGAAGTCGATCTCTATGGCTTCCATCTCGGCGGCGTGGTCTGCTAGAACGCAGGCCATTGCACCGTCACCGTGGCGTTCGCCGCTGGTTTTGCCTTCCGGCAGGCGGGCAACGCCGCGTACCAGCTTAAAGGCGCGGTGGTCATCGACCAGGTCGTCATCCTTCGGAATGGTGATTGAGCCATCCTCAAAGCGGGCCTTATAACGGGGCATGCGTTCGCGGTACCAGTTCTCGGTGGCCATCACCTGGTCAACGATGGAGCCCCACTTATCTGTCGCTGATTCACCCATGTAAGCGCCGTTGCCTCGGCTGTCGATGGCGACGCCGCACAAGCGTGGCAGCGCGTCACCAATGGCAAATAACACTTGTTCTTGCTGCTTGAACGGCACGTTGTGCATTTCCATCAGGAAGGGCACCGTGCGGTGCAGGGTATCTCCGATCTCCATGGGGGCAATGACCGAGAGGTCACCGCTACGGGCAAAGTCTTGCCCCAACGCATGCTGTCGGCGTGGGTTAAGCGTGGTCAGTACAGGCTTCAGGTTGTCGGTGATCCAGTCGGCCATTTCGGCAGCCCGCAAGGGTTCGGGCATGGCGTTAAATTTCCGCGTGCCGTTAAAGCGCAGTACCGGGGCGGGAGCCATGCACGCCTCAATCATGACCCGCGTTAAGTAGCTACCGCCGCCCTGGGCAGGAACGCAGAACAGCTCTTCGTCTTCGTTGGGCTTGTAGCGGTTGATCAACTGTTGCCGCCAATGGGCTTCGCCTTCACGGGTCCACGGCTGGCCGGTGACCCTGCAAATGCGCTTGTAAAAGCCATCGGCTAGGGCGTCGTCCAGGTCAACACGGTGCAGGCTGTAGTCGTACTTCCCGGCGCGTATGTCATTGACCAGCTCGTTGAACGGGTTATCTTCGCCGTTGTGTGTGCTGATGATGCGAATCTGGCCGCCCCAGATAGTCATGGCCATCGCCGCTTTTAGCAGCTCCTGGATGTCATCCACGAACGCGGCTTCATCAATCACCAGGCGTTCGCCGGGGCGACCTTTACTGCGTAGGTTACGTGGGTTGGAGGTAAACGCCTGGATCTGGTTGCCGCTGTCGAACTTGATGGTGTAGCTGAGGATCTGCTTGTCTTCGGCTTCAATCACCGACTCTTCGATTTGACTGGCAGCGGCCTGATAGGCCTTTGCCCAACCGGCGCAATCCTGAATAAAGCCTTGGGTCATTTCTTTGTTGTAGGAGATGTAGTAGACGTTTGCGCCTCCGCTGGAAGCGGCATACAGCACATCGTCTGCCGCTTCGCCGTAGGACAGGCCGATACGCCTCGACTTCTCAATGACTTTGACGGGAGACGTGTCTTTCACCCAGCGCTGCTGGTAGGGCAGCAGCACACTTTGTTCAATGGCTGCGCTCACGACATGCCCTCTAGGATGGCAGCGCGAAGTGCCGCCACCCCTGCATTGGAAAGCCCCTGGGCACGGCCTGCTGTCTCTGCTTTTTCTGCCGCTTCTTTAGCCACTTCCAGGCGTAGTTCTTTGGCCCACTTTTTCTGGCTAAGCGAGACACGGCCTATTTCCGCTAGCGCTTTGGTCACGTTCGATAGATGCTTTGCTGCTACTTCAGGATCGTGACCAGCTTTACGGATTGCGATGGTGATTCGCAGCAACTGGTCTTGCACCATGCGGGCTGTGGCATCAATCAAGTGGCCGCTTTCGTCTTCGCCTTCTGATGCCATGGCGCGGGCTAGCTCGGTGGTTTTACGCACATCGCCCATGGCCTCTTCGAACTCCTCTTGGAGATCCTGGCCATAGCGATGCACAGAGCTTTTCGAAACGTTATAACCGCGCTCGCTGAGCCACCCAGCTAACGCTTCGTAGCCCTGAAAGCCGCTGCTGACGAGCTTTTCGTTAAGCTGCTCGCGCACCTCTTGGGGTAGGTCGAACACTTTATTGCGAGGCGGCATATCATGCTCCTGGGCGTGGCTTGGCAACACCGGGCACATTGGCGAGGCCTTGTGCGCAGTCAGAGCCACGGCCTGTTAGCGTAATAACCCAACCGGCGCGGGGCTGCTGGGTAATCACCAGGCCTTGTTCATCTAGCCACGCTAAATCGCCGTGCAGCTTGTCTCGGCTAACGTGATGACCGTAATGGGCTTTTAGCTCCTCGTTCAGGCTGTATTCGTTGGTCGTGAATTGAGCGCGACGCGAGAGAATACGCAGGATGCCTAGGCGGCGGCCCTCGGTTTCAAAGTCTTGGAAGCTCTGGCTCATTAGTGACCCCCACGCGGCTGGTTCATCAGATAATCATTCATGCGGTTGACCTGGGCCGAGGTAGCTTTCTGGCTGGCATTCATCTCGGCTAACAGCACGTTGGTTCGCGCCATCTGCTCTTGCAGTTTGGCCAGGTCTGCGTGATCGGGTAGCCGCTCCACTTTGTGCTCAAGGTTCACCACTTGCTTTTCCACCCCATCAATACGCTGGTGAGTTTCTTTGATGGCAGATTGGCTGGCGCGATGCTTGTTAAGCCAATATACGTAGGCGGCCATCACGCCCATGAATAGCGCTTGCAGCACATCGAATAGCAGTTTGGCGGCTGCCCAGTTGATTAACTCCATGGTGTTCCCTTATTGGTTGGTTAGCCGCCGACGCGCTTTACAACGGCGTCCATAAACCCGCTGGGCGCTTGGCCTGCTGCCACTTGTTTATCGCGGCTTCGGCAGGTGGCATTAATCCCTAACATGGCGAGCGCCACGCCCCACATCGGTGTTAACGCGGTGACGGCTTGGGCTACTACGCCTGCTTGTTCCGGGGTGGCGACAATCGACCAAGCAATGGCCACGCACTGAATGACCCACGCCAGCGCAGTGAGGTACCCAAACGTAGGCCGCCAGCGGCGTACATAGGCATCGTTACTAGCGGCTTCGGCGCGCATGGTTTTATTGACCTCGCCAAGGCGCACGCTTGCGGCTTCCAGCACCATGCGGGTGAGGGTTTGTTGATGGTCGTATTCGAGCTGCTTGAGTTTGATGGCGGCGTCGGGGTCGCCGAGCGCCTGGGCGACGGCGTCGGGGGTGGCGTTTACGCCTAATGCTTTTGCGGCAAGCGTGCCTACGGCTGCCCCAGCAGGGCCACCGAGGGCGCTGCCAATTAGTGGGGCCATACCGCCAACGGTGTCGGCTAGTTCGCGCCATTGCATGGTCACCCGCCCCAGCGGGCAGGGCCGCTTGTGCGTGTGTCTACATGGGTGAAGGTGTTGTAACGGCCAACGCTGACGTTCGGGTGCTGGGCTTCCACGTAGGTGGCCACCACACCAGGGTCGATGCCCTGCACGCGAATATCTGCCGCACGGCCAAACACATGCTGGCTATTCGGCGCACCGCCAACTCGGCGGTTATGGTTAGTACAGCGACAGCCGCTATTGATGATGACGGGGGCGTTGAAGTGGATGCGAATGTCTTGCAGCAGTGTCAGGGTTTCAAGATCAACGGTGTCGAAGCCGCAGCCGCACTTGCAGGCAAATTCACGGCGGCGAAAATGGGTGGAAATGTCGTCACGGGGCATGGTGGGTGAGCCTCATTGCAGGGTGAGCGGTAAGCAAAGTGCAGTGAGGTTCAGGCTAGAGGGGATTGGCTAGGCGTCGGGAATCAAGCGGTTTAGGAGTTTTCAGGGGCTAGATACGAGGGCATCCCGCACATTGGCGAGATGTTTAGCGATTTGTAGAAGGGACAGTGCTAGGAGAGTGTTGTGCAGCTAACTTATCGGCATAGCTATCATCGTTCAAACAGCTAAACAGTTCTTTTTTTGATAGCCCCATCTGAGAACGCATATCTTTCAGGAGCTTCCTAGCAAAAGGGGAATGATGCTGAGAGACTGTTACCAATCGGCGTTTGCCCTTAAAACTGGGGTGCTCCCACTGGCTATGAGACGTACCATTCTGGCGGTCAAGTGTGAAGCCAAGACGTTTTAGCAATTTCTCAAATTCCCGCCAATCAACTGGTCGTTCCCTGAACCCCATGCCTACTCCTTATGAAAATGCGAGAGGACTTGGGCGGTCTTCTTCCCATACAGCGCGTTGAGAGCGCTTACGGAAAAGAGCTTTCAGGCGTAGCCAATGATATTTAGCACGCACAGATAGTGGTGCCTTACGGTGAAGTAACAAGTCTTTAGCACCTTGCTTGTCACCTTCTTGAAAAATCTCAACAACACGGGCAATGTAATCGCCGATGGCCGCATCCATACGCTGTTTGACATCTTCCACAGAATCGCCTTGAACCGCGATGCCGAGTTCGAGACAGTGAGCAACGTAAACGTTACCTTCACGCTCAATCAGGCCGCGCAGCTTTAGGTGGGGAGTTGTGGTCATGATTTGCCTCCTTTGCCACCAGAGACTAAGAGGCCCTGTCTCAAATGAGCAGGGCATGATCTCTTGATGTACTAACGTTCAGCTTATATGAAACGTTAGATATTGCGCAATGTTTACGTGGCCAGAAAGCAAACAACCCGCCGTGGCGGGTTTGTTGGGGTGGCGAGGAGCCCTTAAAAACCGAAATTTCTAAAAGGTATAAAGTCATCGTCTACCCCGTGTACCTTGATGGCCCCTAGGTGAAGCGTATCACCACGAACGCTGCCTTTAGCGGTATAACGCAACGTAATGTCGGTGGGGGTTATGTAACTGGATTCGATTAGCACGTCTGATAAGCCCTCTTTTTGCACTGAGCAGTCAACGCGAGCCGTACTAAAGTTATCTCCCATCTTCTGCCTGACCAAATATCCCGCTGTTTGGCAAATGCTGCGCTCAGACATTTGCCCTACGATTGGAGGTTCACTAGTTCCCCCGCAGCCTGCCAATAGCGCGGTGGTGACAACTATCATCCCTGTGAATGCTTTCATATCGTTCCCCTAATTCTTTTGAGGCTAGCTTAGCCGTTTGCGTTGTCGCCGAAAAGATCTGACTGCATTCTGGCGCGGGCCAGCTTGCGCTGCTCGCCGAGGATGCTATAGATCTGCGCTTCGGTAAGGTCGTAGTCTTCGACCAGTTGGGGAATGTTGTCGCCGGTGTGGCGCTCCCATATTTCTCGGTCGCGCAGGGCGCGGTCTAGCTGGCGGCCCTGGGGCACGTAGAGGCTGCGGCCACCGGCGAATGAGCTGATAGCCCGCACGGCGGCAAAGGCGCGGCTGCGCGCTACTTTCGGCTCATCACCGGCGCGGATATGCGCGTTCTCGACCACCGTGAGCATGTCGCTTAGCCCTTGTGGCCATTTCTTTAGGATCTCGGGGTCAAGGTAGTCCAAAGCATCGGCGGGGATGCCGAAGCCTAGGTCTAGGTTGTCTACCTTATGTGAGGTCATTGGGATACCGTCCTTGCCGATTGGCGTCGATGATCAACGCCTGGAGCAGCTTGTGCAGTTGGCTATCGTCGAGAAAGTCCACGCGATCCACCTTGAACATGTGCTTTGCCATGCCATCGGCGTAGGCCCAGGCGCGGCCAGCTTCTGCCAGCAGCGCCTCTACCTTGTTCATTTCCCGTTGGCGAGAGCGTGGTGGGTTAGGTGCCCTACGGCCTGCCTTTTTGGCGGGCTTCGGCTCAAAGCCAAGGCGCCGGAACTCGTACATCACCCCGCCTACCGTCTTATTTGTGAGTTCTTTGGCACTGCTCACGCCTGCCGTGCGGGCGAGGATGGCGCGGTACTCTTCATCGCTTAGGCCCAGTTGGGCCTTGGCGATGTGGATTTGCGCGAGTTTGCCTTTGCTGATCATGACGCTACCTCGCCGCTTACCAGTTGCAGGTCTGGGAAGTTCTTTTTCAGGTGGCTGATCAGGGTTTTGGGGCTGTTCCATGTTGGGTCAAACATGATAGTTTTCAGCTCGACCATGTTATCGGCTTGTTTCTTGCCGAAGATCCGCTTGAGCTTTCCATACTGCTTAACGGGATATGCACGACTCTTACGCGGACGAAAGAAACGGGACTCTGGGTATTTCGTTGAGCCGTTCTCGCCGCGCATAAACCACTCCCCTTTGATTTGGCCGTTCACATAGGTCTCAATCACCAGCCGCTCACCCTTGCTAAGACGCTTGTAAAAGGCCACTTCATAGCCGTCAGCGAGGATCTTGGCGCTGCCGAAGACGCCAAACAGCTGCTCTTCTAGTTCCTTCCATTTGTTCATGACGCGACCTCACCGATCTGGGCGTGACGACTGCCGTTCACGCCTTGATGGAAGCTGACTTTCTTACCGTCCTGGTAGCCCTGGTGAATGGCACCGTGGTCGTGGCTGCGCATGCCCTTGGTGTTATCGCGGGGCTTCATGGTTTCCAGGTCATTCCAGCGTTTGGCCTTGTAGGCTTCCACGATGGCGTTCTCAGCTTCAGTGCGATGATGGCGCATTACCTGCGTGGCCACGGCGTTAATCCAAGCGTGCGCGTAGAGGTCGCCACGGCGTACTTTGGTAGCGCGTTTCAGGCGCTTGTTCAGGGTGGCTAGGTAGGCGGTGCGGTCGCGTTTTAACTGGCGGCCTAGCACTTCAAAGGCATAGCCTGCTACTTCGGCAGCACCATTGACGCCGTAGAACTCAACGTTGAGTGTCCATCGCTCGCCGTCGTAAACCTGCTGATAGACCTTCTCAGCGCCAAAGGCACTGGCGACCATGTTGCCCAGCATGGTGACGTATGCGGGCGGTGTTTTTCCTGCGCCGGTTTTAGCCGTGTGCGTTTCCACATCGCTCAAGGCCACGTCTTCGCTGGTGACGCCATGAATGGCCATCAGCTTTTGCGCCTGGCGCAATGCGGCGGCGGCTTCATTGGTATTGCTCGACTTGGCAAGCCGTAGGCACTTTTTGATTTTGTCTAACGCTTTGCTGTCCATTTCTCTCCCCTTGGCTGCTCATCAGTGACGGGCCACCACGCCCGGCAGACGCCCCGTTCTTCAAAAGAGCGGGGCGTTTCGCTTTTTAAACGCCTGCGATATCTAGGCTGATGGGCTTGTATTGATCAGTACTGCCAATGCGCTCATAAATACGGATGTAGCTCTTGGAGCCGGTGACTTGCACCGCGTCAGAGATGGCGTCCATGGCTTTCAGCCAGCGCTTGTCCTGAATGTTCAGGCGGCGCAGGCCGAGCACTTGGCCGGTGCGGATGTTGCCCGCTGTGTCGACGCGGAAGGCGTCTTGCACGATGGTGGCTACCTCGGGGCGAGCGTCGGTTGTCCAGTCGCGCAGGCACTCTTCAATCAAACCCTTGGCAGCCTGTAAGCGCTCATCGAACGTGATGTTCTCTGAAATGGCACGCAGCACTTTGTACTTGCCGCAGAAGCTGACCAGCTGCACGTTGCCTTTCTTGCCACCCATCTGGATGTCGTATTCCTGGGCGGAGGTCTCGACGAGTGCCTCGATCTCGCTGAATACGTCGCTCTTGAAGTCGCGTAGCTGGTCGCGCAGCTCAGTGGCGCGGTCGACAATCGAGAGCACCAGCTCATCGCGGATCTGATCGATTTCTTTAATTTGGGCTTCGGGAATCAAGCGGCCCTTGGCATCCATGCGGAAGCCTTCGGGTACCTGCTGGGTTTCGGTTGCTGGGGTGTTCATGGTTTAGTCCTCTTCCTCGCTTGTTATTTCTTCGTCTTCAAGCTCATTTTTCACATTCTCGATAGCGTCGAGATAAAGCTTTGTGTCTGGCCCATGTAGAAAAATCAGCGCTCCCAACACGTTGTTATTGTTATCGGTGAAGACGCTAGAGACCTCACCAGCACCCACCTCATCCATATCTTTCATCACTTGACTGACGGTTTGGTTGCCTATGGTTTTGATGTTTGTTAGGCGTCCAATAGGGGTTGTAGGGTTGAACATGTTCAGGCTCCTTTACGTGCAAAGTTGGCGCTACGGTTGCGTTGGTTGCTGTGTCGGTGATGGTGCAGCGGCTCGATAAATGCGCCGTTGCGCTGGCGAATGGCTTTGTTGTTACCTAAGCCCAGCAGGAACTCTTCCCACACCGCATACTCAGGCGGCATCTCGAAAGGCTCTTCGTCTGGTGTTTGCTCGCTAGTGGGGGCAGCGGTCTGTTCAGCCAGACCGGTATCCCAGCGCTGCCAGATTCGAAGCACAGCCGCTTCTTGCGCAGGTAGCAGTGGCTCAGGCTCTAGTGCCAGGCGCTCAAACTGGGCCGGGTTAATTAGGTACTGGGCCAAGTTGACGCCATGGCGTGCGATGCGCAGGGCGATAAAGCGGTCGGCGTAGTGCTCGATGATGGCGTCGCTGTAGGTTTTCATGGCTTATCTCCCTGGCTTGCAGCACCTTTCAGCAGTTCTGATAGGCGCTTGGGGGCGTTGGCTTTTTCAACGGCCTTGGCGGTTTGGCGCTGACCTTTTGACGTGCTGGCTACGGTCGCTTGCCGGTTGGCCATGCGGGCATGTTCGGCTAACACGTCATCGGTAGAGCGCTCTTGAAACGCTGCGGCGGGCGGGCGATTTGCAGACACTTTGGCACCGCTGCGCTTTGCCTCTTCCTGCTGCTTTTCCACTTCACCGGCGTAGCGGTCGGCGCAGTTGGCCACCACTTCATACAGGTAGCCGTGGCCCGTGAGCGGAAGGTTACTGGGCGGGCGTTCCAGAAGCTGATCCAACGCCATTACCCACACCTTGAGTGGTGCCTGGCGGGTGATGCCTTTACGTTCGATCACTTCACTGGTGATGACGTCTTTCAGCTCGCCCAGAAGGCGGGCACTTTTAGCGCTGGCCAGGGCACGCGATTTGGGCCGGAACATGCCGAGGTAGCGCACGATGCGGCTGCTCAGTAGTGAGGGCATTTCCAGCGCGGCGGCTAGCGCCTGGTTGTGTTCGCCCTGGGAAACGAAGGCGGCCATGTCGCCGCTCATGCCGCACTCGGGGCAGGTGGCTTTTAGAGTCATTGCTTACCCTCCGCTTGGTTGATAACGGCTTGCAGCTCACGCTGGAGTTCGCGGGCCATATCCGTACTGAGGTGCATCTTGATCGGGCGAGTGAGTGGTTCGCCTTGAAGCGTCAGGGTCAAACAGTTGCCGCCGTAGTAGGTGCCGGAGCGAAGCTGAGCGCTAACGGTGTAAAGAAGTCGCTGGTCGTCTACGAGCAGCACGCCAGCGGGCGGTGCGGGAAAAAGTTCGACGATTTTGCTCATTGTTCTTCTCCCTGGCGCTCGGGGTTGTGCGGGCATGATTGGCAATGCCGCCATAGGCGCATGGCCATGGGGTTGTGGGTAGGCGCTGGGCGAGCGCGGTAGTCGCGGCACTGCTCAACGCTGGTGGTGAGCTGCTGCGCTGGGCATTTGAGGCCATCCAGGGCCAGCAGCACTTTCTTTTCGATGCTCTCGGTAGAGGGGCTGGGGTAACGGTTAGCCAGTGCCAAAGAGACTGCGCTACGCGAGACACCAATGCGCTCACCGGCCATCTTCCGATTGGTGGCGCGCACTTCATCGGCCAGCAGCAAGATCCAGCGGGGCGGCTCTTCGCCCCAGTTGGAGATGTCGACGGTGCGGGTACGGCGAATGACGCCGTTTTTGATAGGCATGCTCATGGTTCACCCCCTTCGGTTTTGGTCACACGGGAGTAAACGACTTCGCCGGTGTTGGGGTCGTAGAGCTGTTTAGTGCGTCGAATCATCGGGGCCATGGGGCCGGTCCAGCGGGTAGGTACCAGGCGGTAGCGGCCCGGCACGCCGGGGGACGCCTCCACGACGGTTTGCAGGTACCCGGCCCGAGAGAGCATCTTGATGTATTCATCTGCCGTGGCTTTGGCGACCGGCACTTGAGGTGTGCTGGCGGCATCGGCTAGCTCTTGGCCGGTGAACGCGCCAATGATTTTGAGCGTGCGCCATAGCTGTTCGCGCCCTGGGGGTGGTGGCTGTGAGCCGTCCCGGCGCACGCGGGGTGCTTCCACACCGACATCGCGCGCTAGGGAGTAGATAGCGCTGGTGGCGGGTGGGGAGTCAGGGTTGTTGCGTACCAGAAAGCCACCGGCGATGAGTGCGCGTAGGTAGTCGCTGATGCGGCTCTCGCTCAGGCTGGGCTTCTGGTGCTTGAGGGCAATACGAATGCCCTGCATGGTGATCAAGCCATCTTCTAAATGCTGGTGACGGATGGCGTCCCAGATAAGCTGGCGAGGGGTGACAGCCCCCGCCAGTGCGGATAGCGTTTTACGCTTTGCGACGTTCTTGGACGGCATGCTTAACCCCTCCGCGCCGGTGGTTGGCCGGTGTGGATCTCACGCTCGCCCCATTCCCGCAGGCCGACCATCGCCCAGCCGTTGGCCGTGGCTTCGTTGTGGATCTGGTAGAGGTTCACCGCTACACGGCGCAGGCAGCCTTTTACCCGTTCGTTCACCGCTTCCAGCAGGTCGTCTTCGATCTCGATATTGGGGTAGCTTTTATCCGCTAACGCGCGCACATCATCTAGGCTGGCGGCTTGGGCGGGCACCCATTCCAGTACGCGGTTGTGCAGGCGCTCCAGGCGGCGGCTCATGGCAGCGGGCACTTGCTCTTCACCGATCATGATGATGGTGCCTTGGCTGGCCTCGAACAGGTCGGTGATGATGTTGGCGGCGCTTTTCTCAATAATGTATTGCACGTCGTCAATGATCATCGGGCGGCCCGAGCGCGAGAGCTGTTCGGCCACTTGGTCGAGCATATCGTTCAGGGTTTTCATGGGTGCGATGCCCATTTCGCGCAACATCGCAATCACAAAGGCTTTCTTGGTAAAGCTTTCGCGGCACTGGATGTAATAGGCGCGGTGCAGGTTGGCGGCATAGGCCGCTGCCAGGCTTTTGCCGTAGCCGCTGGGGCCGTACATCACCACCAAACCAGGCAGTTCTGGCGGGCGGTGGGCAGCGCTGGCAACGGCTGCCGTTAACAGGCCTACATTGGTGAGTGGTACAATCGCGTTGACGCTCATAGTGTTTCCTCGTGAGTTTGAGTGTTCTGGGCTGAGTGCTTACTTGGCCCAGGGATTGCGGACGGGTGGCCGCCCGTCCGTGTCCATCGCTTCTGCAATGGCTTTTAAATCTCGGTTATCTCGGTAAATCTTGTGCCATTCACGCGCCTCTTCTGGCACGTCTTCGCCGCGTTTTAGTTGGGCATCTAACTTGTTCCATAGCCGCCAGCGCTCGACCTTGTTGTTGGGAAGCTGGAAAGGCTTGCCTTCGGCTTCTAGCTGCTTGAGGTGAGCGCGGGCATGGGCGATTTTGCGTTCTTGCTGCTGTTCAGAGGCCTGTGATACGGGTTCGATAACGCGGATCTCCACGTCTTTGCCGGTGAGGGTTTTGCCTTTTTGCGCGAGTTTGGCGAATTGGCCTTTTTGGCGGCGCTCACGGCCTTTCTGAACCACGGCGACAGGCATGGCGGGGGTGGCATTGCCGTCTAATAGCGCTTCGCCAATGATCTCGCCTTCCAGGGTGAACACGCCCACTTGGCCTACATCCCGGTAATCCCAGCCCACGCGCACTTCTTCGCCGTGGAAGTTGACCAACTCAGGTAGGAAGTAGATGCCGGAGTTAACCCGCACTTCACCCCGGTGGGTTTTGCGCACCAGTTGCGGGCGCATCAGTGAGGCGACCACATCAGCAGGCGCTGTCAGCGCTTCAAAGCCTTCGGCTTCGGCACTTTTCCAGGCTTCCATGGGGCTTTGATGGCGTAGCTTGCCGGTCTCTACATCGCGGATTTTTGGCAACCCCCGGTGGGGGCGGAAGTTGTAGGTGTCCAGCGCTTCGTTTAAGCGGTCATAAAACTCTTGAAACGTCGGTAGCTGCGCAGGCTTTAAGCCTTGCTTAATATCCCGACGGCTGAGCTTGTGCGCTTTAGTAGCGGCTTCTTTATCCATGTCCGCGCCGATATAGCTGTCCATGGTTTTCGCCAGCGTGACCAGGATGGTTTTGTGGGCGCGCTCAATCACACCGCGTGCCTGTGAGTTGTAAGGCAGCGAGTGGGTCATCTGTCCACCCAACCGATCCACTACTTCGCGGATGGTGTCGTTGGCAAAGCCAGAACCGTTATCGACATAAAAGGTGCCAAACATACCGGCACGGCTGACCGAGTAGCGCAGCGCATCCAGCGTGGCCAACGTCGATTCGGCTAAGTTCAAGGCAAAGCCGACGATCCGGCGGGTAGCCCAATCGATAATCAGCGTGACCTCTGGACGGAAGGCTTGGCCGGTTTCAGGATTGATCACTTCGGCATCGAAGGTGTGGCCATCCGCCACCCAAATGTCGTTGGGCCACAACTCATTAGCGGTACGCCGCACAAACGCTTTGAGCGATTTGCTTTCATGGGCACCCATGCGGCCACGCTCCCGCGCTTCCGGTGAGAGTTTAGCCAGCCAGCGGCGCACCTGGTGTATAGAAGGGTGCGGCGGTGGTGTCTGCTCCACCAGCAACTGATAGGCAGCTTCAACGCTCGGTTTCTGCGGCTTCTGGTAACGCTTGAGAAAATCACCTGCCCACTCCGGCATGCTCATATCTGCTTGGCGGCGTTTGGGCGCAAGGCCGCGCTCGCCGTGCTTTTTAAAGTCGGCGATCCAGCGCTTTAGGGTGCGCTCGCTAAGGGTGCGGGTTTCCGTCTTACGGTCGTTGGCCAACACCACACGCTGCTTAAGGTAAGGCGTTAGATCGTCGGCTTGGGCGTGAGCCACTAACGTTTCGATAGCGCGCTGTTGGGTGACCATCTTGCTCATGCGTTCGATCTCGCGAACGAAGGCCACGCGGGCGGTCATTACTTGGCGCTGGGCATCGGTAAGTTGATGCTGGCCTGGGCGCTGCTCTTCTGGCGGCGGCGCGACGGTGCTAACAGGCGTGGGTGCGGCGTTATCTGCTTGTGCCAAAAGCAGTGCGTTTTGGGTTTCGGTGGGTAGCACGGCGAAGGCGTATTCCACAGCCTTGCTGCCCAGGCGTGGCTGGCCTTCCCACTTTTCTCGTTTAGCGCGAATTTGTATGGCGCGCTCAGTGCCGGGCATACCTGGCAGCCCGGCCAGTTCTTTGGCGGAGTACCAGCTCATACACGCCCCCGCTGGAATAGGCGGGCGTTGCACTCTGCGGTAGATTGGGCGGTGCGACCCAATCCCAAATCACTCTTAGAGGAACGCCCATGAAAGGTTTGCTCGCTAGTTTTGACAAAACTCTTAACATCGCTCGCGCTGCGATCGATCTCGCTAAAAGTGACAGAGACAGTGCGACACTTTTGATAGAGCTTCGCGAGCACATACAAACGCTGCGCGAGGATATCCTCTCGATGCGCGAGCAGGTGACGACGCTTCTTGAGGAAAAACGCGAACTCACGGAACGGCTTGCCGAAGCGACTGATTTTTTGGCTGAGCGCGATATGTACTCGCAGCTGGTGCTTAAAACAGGGAGTGTTGTATATGTACGAAACAGCCCGAGCAGCGGGGAACACCACCAGCCAGTGTATTTTTGTGCTAACTGTTTCGAGCAGGGCCGTACCACTGTCTTGAAGCTTAAGCAGCAAGATTTTGGACACGATCTTTATAATTGCCCGGCGTGTCACTCGACGGCGCATATCCCCCATGAGCGGCACCATACGGCAGAGACGATAGTGACGCCGAACCGATGGCGGGATGTTTGAATTCGAGTTATTCATTCCTCTTCTCCCATCAGCTTTTTTAGCTTGCGCAGATCCGCATTTACCCGCTCCTGAATGCGGGAAAGCTTCCCGTATTCGGCAGCAAGCGCCTCACGGCCATAGGCCACACGCCCGCCCCGTAGGTGGACGATCCAATCAGTAAAGGCGTGGCTCTGGCAGACCTCTTCCAAAAGCGGAATACGGTAGAACGGGATGTTGTGGTCGCAGCGCCCTGGCGAACTCCAGGCATCTAGCATGTGCTTGGAAACGTCATCACCGGAAAGGCGGCTCATCTGTGCGGCCACTTCGTAACGGTCAACGGGGCAGTCCTTCAGAACGATGCCAACTAGTTCACTGACCTGGGCGGCATAGTTGCCGCTGCCAGGCAGTGGTGTGACAGGCTCGGGAACAGCGAAGATGTCTAGCGTTAACTCATCTTTGACGCGCTTCATGGCTATGCTCCCTGCGCCATTTGACGATGCGCCGAAACGTTAGAACCGCTATCCTTGTCGCATAAGCGGTTTTGCGCGTTTGCGGTTGTGCGCTTTGATGAAAGCTTCTCGGCACGGTTGGGGCGTTCACGGCATGGGGTGCCATCATGGTTCCAGCGCTCTGGCCAAACGGCATGCGGCGCAAGCCCAAGCTTTTTGGCAATAGCGCGCTCCATGCGTGGGTAAGGGGTGTACTTCACCAGTTGCACCGCGTTGCCAGTGACGCCAAGTTCGTCGCTCAATTTGCGCAAGCTAGAACCCTGGCTGCGGAGTTGGTACTTCAACCACTCCCAGCGCTGGGTCGGATTGATAGGAATTTCGTTGTTCATGGCGTCACCTCGGTGGCGTTTTTTGGGGTGTCTAACCTGTCGTTCCCCCATAAACATAGCCGCTTTGTTCCTTACGGTAAAGCGAAAAACGGCATTTCGCTTTGCACAAAACGGCTATCAGCCATGAATTATTATTATGTTGTTGATTTTATTGGAGTTAATTGTATGCGAAATTTCGTTTTCTTTATTGATGTCATTTCGATTTCTACGCTAGGGAATGCGAAATGACTGAGACGCTATCAGCGCGACTCCGTAAGTGTGCTGAAATTGCCGGAAGCGGCGATAATTTGGCGCGCATAACGGCCATACCCAGAAGGACGCTTGAGTACTATCTAACTGGAGATAGAGAGCCGAAAGTGGCACGTTGTGTAGAAATCGCTAAAGCAGTTGGAGTGGATATTGGGTGGTTAGCATCAGGCGAAGGGGCAATGCTGGCAGGACAGGGCGCTGCCCCACCTGCTACGGAAGTGCCTGGTATGGAAGACTACGCATTCGTGCCGCTGTATGACGCCCAGTGCAGCGCGGGTGCTGGTGCTTGGAACGAGAACTGCCGCGTGCTCACGCATATCAGCTTTACGCGCTACTCACTGCGTAAGCAGGGGCTGACGCCGGAGCATCTTTCGGCGATTCGTATTGATGGTGACTCGATGGAACCGGTGCTGCACAGCGGTGATACGGTGCTAATTGATCACACCAGGACGACGATTGAGGGAGAGGGTATTTATATTCTGCGCCTGGATGGACACCTCTACGCCAAGCGGTTGCAGCGCCAGTTCAATGGCATCTCGATCATCAGTGCAAATAAAGAATATGACAAAGTGCTGGTGCCCCAGGATCAACTGCACGAGCTAGACATCATTGGGCGGGCTGTTTGGTCTGCTGGGTGGCTGTGAGGCAGTGCCAATTCATGCGCAAAAAAACGCCGCTTCGGTTAGAAAGCGGCGTTTTTCACTTTGTGGGGTATTTGGCACTAAACGGACGTTTTAGCCGTTAAGGCTGTTTCGCTTTGTCCCATTAAAAATAACCAATCTCTTGAAGCCGGTCGAGAATGCGTTTTTCCTTCACACGCAGCGCACCCAGCTCCATAAGTAAGTCGACTGCCTCGCGGTCTGAAAGATCTTCGCGCATACCTCTGGCAATGCTAGTTGCGGCCCTATCCTTAGTTTTTAATTCAACAGAATATCGCCCCACAGCTGATTTAGAGGCGTTCACGCCTTGCGCTTGCAGCCACTCAGCATGTTCCATAAGGTTGCTGTATCCTGCTTCCCTCAAACGTTCGTCCAGCTGAGAGCGCAATTCCTTTGGCATTTGGTCAATTACACTGACTCGCGGCATGTGGCTTACTCCTGATTATTGGTCTTATCTCAGTATATCGGGATAGTCCCGTTTCAGGTAGTCCCATGTTAATGGATTTAGTCCCACATTTTGCCGCTTGGTGTTTAATGCCATATCTACCGCTAACCCACAATCCCCTATATTCCCCCATTGCTAGGCCTCTTCCACGCCAAGAGGCGACTCCTGCTTATATTCCCTCGAACGAGACTGTGCGCGCCTCTATACGCCGTTGGCAATTGTGTTATTGTCTAAGCCAACTACGGGCCTAATTGGGCAGTCTCAAATAAAAAACGATGCGGCTAAATAAGCCCCGATATAGAAAAGGCGCGCAGCACGTTGAAGAAAGCGAGAACGAATACCGGCTAGCCCAATGGGTTGTGGATAGATGGTTCCAGGGAGGAAGGGGTTGTGGATAAGGGAAGGAGGGGTCATGGAAGAAGCAAGAGAAGTGTTTCAACAAATTTCAAAAATGGCGATCCTGTTTAGTGGGATGGCCATTTTTTATATTTGGTTGGAAAGTAAGTTATTAAAGAAATTGAAAAATAAGCGAAGGGAGCGCAAGTAATGGAAGGATTTGATCGGGGCTTTGCAAGCATATTAAGTGAGCTTGAGGCTGGGTTACAGCAAGCAATATATTATGCAATCTTTATTGATCTTTTTTTTCTAACAGCTCTAGGTGTTTTTATATGGTGCTGTTGTGTATATGTTATTAATTATAAAAAATTTGTGGATGAAAATCTAAGAGTGAAGAGGGTAGAAAAGCAATATTTCTCTGCTAGAGCTGAAAGGGAGAGGCTTGAGGCTAAGTGATTAAAGACAGAGTTTATGCTAAGTGATGAATTGGAGAGTGGGATTAAATTTAGTAATGAGACATTTGATGGCAATGTAAAACTTTAAAGGTTGTTTTTTATTATGGGTATCTGTAATTATTTTCACAGGAGAGTTTGAGCGAGGCGTCAATATTTTTCTGCGACGACTATAAGTAGTCAGGTGAAAAAAGTTTATTGAATGATGTGAGGCGACTTTTTATGAAGGTTTTTTTTGGGGGTGCTTTATTGCCGATGCTTACTCATTTTTTAGCATTTTACCCTTGATGGTTGGTAATGTGACAGGCGTAGCAAAAGTACTCCTTGAAAAACAGCTTCTTGCTCCTTTGGCGGTTGTTGCTAATCTTTTGTTTTTTAACAAAAAAGTTGGAAGTTAAGTGTTTTTCTTGGATTCACGCTTCTTTTATTTTTAGTGCTTATTTTGTTTATATATATTCAAGTTTTATTGAAAGCACTGAGTTTTTAAGTGATTGGCAACGGCCTGTAGCTGAAATATGAAATGTATTAAATAAACTCCTGTTTTACATTAATTTTTCAGGCATGTTGGCGACGCTTGCATATGTTGGATTTATAGAAGTAACGGAATGATATTTATTATGAATTTTGGCTAAGGAACAGCAATACATAAAGGCTAGTGGGGAAATATTATTGCCCAATTAAAAGGTGGCGGTATAGCTGCTTATTATGCTCGTCACCTACCAATTATCAACGAAAGCGAGCGCGATCCCTTACCCTAGCATTACGGCGTTCGAGCTCAGCTTGATGATGGTTTCTATATGGCACATAAATGTGGTGAACGCGCGGTGTAGAAACTGACTGAGAAGGTTGAGGGTGCGTTCTGGGTGGAGGTGGTGCAATGATCGTAAGTTTACTGGTATCGACCGTTTTAGAGTTACCGTTAGTACAGGGAAAATCTTGGAAAGTAGTTTTGCCACCCACTACACAGCGGAAGATCTCAGCGTGAGCAGAGAGAGGCAACAGTACCATGAGGGCAACCAACGCAGGCTTCTTCATCATCCATGATCCCTAAGCAAATATCGACCATAGAAGATTACCAAGATAAATTTGGCTTTAGAATGTTCTGAATCAGTTTTTTTGAAAATTTGGATATTTGCGTAGTGGTTTAAGTTAATCCAAGCAGCTGAGCATGCCAGTCAGCCAGAATTAGTACGCGTGAGTAAGTGAATCCTTCAGGGGCTATGGCAGTCAGGCTAGCCGAACATCTTGAGGAAACCACTGAGCCGTTTTTACAGCGTTAAGAAAACAGTGTTTTGAATGCTAAAGGCTTAGACTAATCTGCTATCTTTATAACGCTGTACGCTGTTTTGGATGACGAATATTTGACCAGTGCCTCGGTGTTTAGTGTTGGGGTTTTTCATGATTAAAACTTGTTTTTTATAACCATTGCTTTTTCTTAATAAATTATGTTGATAATAAAAAAGTGCTTAGTATTAAAGTTCCCGTTAAGGCAGTTTGTATGTTATTTTTAATGATGTAAATCGTCCCTTGCTGTTTTAGCTATGTTTGACTATATTTTCTGCTCGTTATTTTAATTTATGTTTTATGTTCGTGGATATGTTTATTTAATGTATGGTTTTTGTCTAAATACAAGGAAGTATATAAATGGATAAAGTAACAGCAGATGAGTATAAGTGGCCAGGTGATGAAAATAAAGGTGCCAGGTTAGCAGGCTTAGGTGGCGACAATTTAAATATTCGTTTAGAGAAAGTTCTTAGCCTTTACGGCCCCCTTAATGAAGAGTCCATAGAAGCCCTGTCCCAGGTGCATAAAAGAGACGTGGAGCTAAAAAAGAACCAGAAGGTTTTTTCGTTATGTAATGAGAAAGCAGATCTTTTTTTAGTAAAAGAGGGCTGGGTTAGCTTGGCGCATGCTGCAATTAAAAGAGGGCAAGATATATGCAATATCTTTATGCCCGGCGACATTATTGGGCTGCGTGAGAGTTTTTTTGATAATCATGATATCGCGATATTGGCATTAACTAACTGTAAGTTAGAAAGGTTTTCTGTGAGTGACTTGCATCAGCTTTTTAGGGAACGTGATGAAGTGAGAGAAGCTGCTACCTCTTATGTGCTTGTGAATGACAATATTTCCATCGAACGGCTTAGAAGCTGCACACATCACCGCTCAGAAGAGCGCGTAGCGCACTTTTTACTTGAGGTTTATGAAAGGTTTAAATTTAAAGGACTGTTAACCAGCAATGTTTTTTCATTTCCCGTGACGCAAAATGTAGTGGGGGAGCTTCTTGGAATGACCAGTGTTCATGTTAGCCGCTGTATGACAGCGCTGGAGCAGAAAAAACTCATTCGTAAAACGCGCAGTAGCATCAAGATAATACAGCCCGAGGAGATGGCAAAAATTACAGATTTTGATAAGGCGTTTGTTTATGGGCATGTGTGTTTGAATTAATGGTTGAGGTAGGGCGCTTTGAGAAAGGATTAACTGTTGTTTCGCTGTGGTCTATTGGTTTTTTAGATAGCAGGTGTGTTTTTAATTTTTGTTAAAGTGATTGGCTTTGTGTTGTAAGTGTTGAGTTTTACACAGCTTTTGAGCGTTTTTGTGCAGCCCGTTATTAATTAAATAGTTGATATTATAACCTGGGTTATAAAGCGGCTACGTGTAGGTTGCAAGCTTGCTTGTAATGGCTACATTAATCGTTGTGCTAAGTTTTCATGAAAATAAGCTTATGCACAACGGAAGTCGTTTATGTTTTAACGGTATTACATTTGGCCTGAAATTTAATCATACAAGGAGTGGATTAGATGACAGTCAGAAGCACGCCCCTCAACGCGGTCACCGCTCACAAGCAGTACAGCGAAATGACCGACATGCCATCCGCCCACAGCGTAAAGGCGCAAGATAAGTATCCTACGCGTTTATTCAGGGCACCAACCTATGTTACCCAACCACGTCGCGAGGCGGTCGTAAAAGGGCGCCACCTAGCCGGGCCGCTGACCGAGGCTCAGTTAGATGAGTTTGAGCGCAAAGGTTTTCTGTTTATTCCGAATCTAATTAGTGGTGACGAGCTAGATGCTTTGCGCCAAGAGATGAGTGGGCTGATGAATAACGATGCCTATCGGGATAGAGCGTTCAGCGTCACCGAACCAGAGAGCCATGAGATACGCTCGCTCTTTGCTATCCATAAGCTGTCTGATCGGTTTGGAAAACTTGCCAGCGATGAGCGCTTAGCGGGTGCCGCGCGGCAGATTATTGGTGATGACCCTTACGTACACCAATCGCGCATCAACTATAAGCCTGGGTTCGCCGGTAAGGGCTTTGACTGGCACTCTGATTTTGAAACCTGGCACGCGGAAGACGGTATGCCGAATATGCACGCCATCAGTGCCTCGCTGATTCTGACTGATAATCACGAGTTCAATGGCCCGCTGATGTTGATTCCTGGCTCGCACCTGCAGTTTGTGCCTTGCCTGGGTGAAACCCCAAAGGACAACCACAAAAACTCGCTAAAAGCGCAAGAGGTGGGTGTCCCAAGCTCTGAGGCGTTAACGAAGCTAGTGGATGAGCACGGCATTGAAGCCCCAAAGGGTAAAGCAGGCGGCTTATTGCTGTTCGATTGCAATACGCTGCATGCGTCTAACGCGAACCTTTCACCAGATCCACGCAGTAATGTGTTTTTCGTGTTTAACCGCCCCGATAACCGCTGTATTAAACCGTTTGCGGCGCCAAAGCCGCGCCCTGACTTTCTAGCCCACGGGCTAGAAGGCCGCTAGTTGCCGGGGCGGATAGCCAGCAGCCAAGTAAAAAGCCAGCGTTAGGTTGTGGAACATACGTATAGGTGGGGTAGACTAATGCGCCTGTCGTTGCGAATGCGGCACGCATAATGAGAAGGAGAGTACCCGCCATGCGTTTTGTTCCACAATTTACCGATGGCCAGGAGTTTCCCCACGCGCTGGGTAAAGTCGTATGCGTCGGCCGCAACTATGCCGACCACGCCAAAGAGCTGGATAATCCTATTCCCAGTGAGCCACTGCTATTTATTAAGCCAGCGACGAGCGTTGTTGATTTAACCAAGCCGTTGGACCCGCCTTTTTCTAGGGGTGATGTACATTACGAAGTCGAGTTAGCGCTTCTCATCGGTGAAACGCTTACCCATGCTACCCACGATGAAGCTGAGCGGGCGATTACCGGTATTGGCCTTGCTATGGATCTCACCCTGCGCGATGTGCAAACGCAGCTAAAAGAGAAAGGCCACCCCTGGGAAATCGCCAAAGCGTTCGATGGCGCTTGCCCGCTTTCGCCGTTTCTTCCGCTAAGCCGCGTACCTAACTGGAATGCGCTGAGTTTTACGCTGGAGCTTGATGGGGAGCAGCGTCAGCACGGTGAAGGCGCCGACATGATTTTTGCGATCCCTACCTTGGTAGCGGAAATGAGCCGCCACTTTACCTTGGAGCCAGGCGATATCATTCTCACCGGTACGCCTGCTGGCGTGGGTGTTTTGCCACGTGGTGCTAAGCTACGTTTAACGCTGACCGGTGGTCTGGACATTACCACTAGCGTGGTAGAGTGAGTCGCTAAGTGATGAGCGTGTGAGCGTTACCCCTCGACGCGCTAGCTAATTGAGCCACCCCATCAATTAGCGATAGAAAACGCCCCGGCGCTGTATCCAGCGCCGGGGCGTTCGGTTTTAAAGCTAGTTCTTGAAGGAGTACTAAGAGCTGCTAATGGGGTTGCCCTCACTCCAAATACGTATAGCCCTCAAGTCCTTCATTTAAGCTAGCGGCAAAGTGTGCCTGCTCCTGTGGGGAGAAATTAGCCGCCTCAAGCTGCGCAAAGAGTTTTCGCTTAAGCACTTTAGCGTCAAAGTTGACGTAAGCCAGCACATCGGCCACCGAATCACCCGCCTGGGCGTTAGAGATCACCCAGTTGCCATCGGCATCAAGCGCAGCATCAACCGAGTCGGTATCGCCAAATAAGTTGTGCAGGTCGCCGAGAATTTCTTGATAAGCCCCCACCAGGAAAAAACCAATCCAGCGCTCATCTTCACTCTTCCACTCTGGTAACGGCAGCGTGCTTTCCACGCCTTGGCCATCCACATAGCTGTCGATACGGCCATCGGAGTCGCAGGTAATATCCTGGATAACGGCACGTCGCGTTGGCGCTTGATCTAACCCGCTTAGCGGCAGCACTGGGAAAATTTGCTCAATCCCCCATACGTCAGGCACCGATTGGAAAAGCGAGAAATTCACAAAAAGTTTGTCGGCCAGTTTTTCAGCTAACTCATCCAAAATTTCACGGTGAGCGCGGTTGCGGGTATCCAGCTGGCCCCGCAGCCTTGCACAGGCAGCCATGTAGAGCCGCTCGCCTATTGCACGGGCGTTGATGTCGCTTAGCCCTAGCACAAAGCGGTCTTGAAGCTCACTCACGGCTTGCAGCAAGTCGTGCCATGCCTCTACGAGTACTCTCGGTTCTTGAACCTCGGCCAGCTGCTCAAAAACTCGCCACAGGGCTTCTACCTGAGGGTCATCCTGAGGCGTTCGCTCCGGGGGGGTATCATCGATACGCTCTTCGCCAATGACGTTGGTCACCAGTACTGCGTGGTGCGCGGTCAGCGCGCGGCCTGACTCACTGATCAAGTGAGGCTGGGGCAGGTTGGCTTCTTGGCACAGTTGGGCAAACGCATTCACGACGTTACGGGCATATTCACGCATGGAGTAGTTGGCTGAGCAGTAGCTGCGCGAGCGAGTGCCCTCATAGTCGATGCCCAGACCGCCGCCCACATCCACGGTATCAATAGGCGCGCCCAGGGTAATCAGGTTCTGGTAGAAGCGCGCGCACTCACGCAAGCCGCGTTGAATATCGCGGATATTGGCAATCTGTGAGCCGAGGTGGAAGTGAACCAGCTGTAGGCTTGCCAGGGCATCCTGGGCACGAAGCGTTTCCACAACCTCAAGAATCTGGCTCGCGGTCAGGCCAAATTTAGACTTTTCGCCGCCGGTATTTTGCCACTTGCCTTTGCCCACCGAGGCAAGCCGTGCTCGTAAACCAATGCGCGGCATAACATCCAGTTCACGGGCTTCTTCCAGAATGACCGTTAACTCAGAGAGCTTTTCAACCACCAGGTAAACGCGGTGCCCCAGCTTTTCGCCTAACAGGGCAAGGCGGACGTATTCACGGTCTTTATAGCCGTTGCACACAATCAGCGAAGAGCCGCCGTCTGACAGAGCAAGCACGGCCAGCAGTTCTGGTTTGCTGCCGGCTTCCAGCCCTACGCGGCCATTGCCACGCTCTGCCGTGGCTAAAATTTCCTCTACCACGCGGCGCTGCTGGTTAACTTTAATGGGGTAGACCGCGGTGTAGCCGCCCTGGTAATCCGCATCTTGCATGGCGGCATCAAAGGCGCCGCAAAGTTGCTCTACCCGATCGTGGAGAATGTCGCTAAAGCGTACCAGTACCGGCAAACGTAGCCCGGCTTTTTGAAGCTGGCGCACTAGGCCGCTAATGGGCAGCGCAGGCCCTTCTGCATCGTTGCCAAGCGGACGTACTAACGCTTGGCCGAGATCGTCTACATCAAAGTAGCCGCTGCCCCACTGGTCAATATTCCACGTGCGACGTGCGCGAAGCGCGGGACTGCTGCTGGTGACCGTTTCGCTCATTAAGAAGCCTCTGGAAGCGGTAGCGCACCTAATAAGATGCGTGCCTTTAAGATAGTTCGAAAACGCGCAGGGTCGTGGGGCGTTAAGTCGTGGGCCGGCGGGTCCACATACACCACTAGCAAACGCGAAAGCCAGTAGCGTAGCGCCGTCATGCGCAGCATGGTTGGCCACAACGCTTTTTCATCGGCGGTGAGCGGTCTACGCGCCTGATAAGCGCTAAGAATCGCGTCATGGCGCTCTACATTTAGCGAGCCATCCGCATTAGAGGCCCAGTCGTTAATCACAATCGCTAGGTCGAACAGTAAATCCCCGGTGCAGCCATTATAAAAATCGATGATGCCGCCCAGCTTATCGCCGTCGTAAAGCGTGTTGTCGCGGAATAAATCGCCGTGCAGCGCGCCCTGGGGTAGTTCGCCATGCTGGCTAAAGGCACTCTCGAAGTCATCCACTTCATCCTTCATCAGCGCCTGGTCTTCCGGGCTGAGGTAGGCGAGTACCTTGTGGTGTACTGCCCGAAGCCAATGCAGGTCACGGGGGTTCGGGCGCTGGCCTTGAAAGCGCTGAGACACCCCGTGTAAACGGCCAAGCGTGTCGCCCAGTACTTGGCACTGGGTGATGTTTGGTGCTTCAGGATGACGGCCTGGTAGGCGCGGGAACAGCAGCGCAGGCTTGCCCGCTAAACTGTGCAGCGCAATGCCTTCACGGTCGTGTACGGTGCCGGGCACCGGTAAACGGTGTTCATCCAGGTAATCTAATAAATCGACAAAGAACGGCAGCTCTTCATGCTCGCCTTGTTCAAACAGGGTTAGCACCAATTCGCGGCGGTCGGTGGTGACAAAAAACGTCGAATTTTCCGTGCCGCCCGCCACACCCTGAAGTGAAACGAAGCTACCTACATCAAACTTTTCCAAAAACGCGGCGACCTGTGCGTCGCTAAGCGGGGTGAATACAGCCATTTGAGTCTCGCCCAGGTTGCTAAGTCCATTATTGTAGCGGCTTGCCGCGTCAGTTGGCAGCGTTGTTACGCTTTCAAAGCGGTTATTAGCGGTGGTTGTTTCTGCATCGGCTGCTATGAACGCGTATCATAACCGGCAGACTTTTTACCTGTTTTGCTAACAATGGAATTTGGTTATGGCCCGTGCCCCAATCGTGCTTGTTGATGGCTCTTCCTACCTGTACCGCGCGTTTCATGCGCTGCCGCCGCTAACCACCTCTAACGGACAGCCGACCGGTGCGGTGAAAGGCGTTATCAATATGCTGAAGCGGCTGATCAAGGACTACCCTGAAAGCCCCATGGCGGTGGTATTTGATGCGCCGGGTAAAACCTTCCGCGATGAGATGTACAGCGAGTACAAAGCGCATCGCCCGCCGATGCCAGATGAGCTGCGCAGCCAAATTAAGCCGCTGCACGCCTGTGTGAAAGCGCTGGGCTTGCCGTTGTTATGCATAGAAGGCGTTGAGGCAGATGACGTCATTGGCACGCTAGCGCACCAGGCAACGCAAGCGGGGCGCGATGCCGTCATTTCTACCGGCGATAAAGATATGGCGCAGTTAGTCAATAGCCACATCACGCTGGTTAACACCATGAAGGATGAAACCCTGGACGAGGCGGGCGTGGAAGAGAAGTTCGGCTTGCCTCCCGCACTGATTATCGATTTTCTCGCCTTGATGGGAGATAAGGTTGATAACATCCCTGGGGTGCCGGGGGTGGGCGAAAAGACTGCTATTGGCCTGCTACAAGGCATGGGCGGTGGGTTAGACACTATTTATGGCGATTTAGAGCGGGTGAAAACGCTCACCTTCCGGGGTGCGAAAACCTTGCCTAAGAAGCTAGAAGAGCACCGAGAACAGGCGTTTCTTTCGTATCAGCTGGCGACCATTAAAGTCGACTGTGATCTGCCGGTCGGCTTGGATGATCTGGATATCGCCCATCCTGACCGGGAAGCGCTGGTTGAGCTTTATAAAGAGATGGAGTTCCGCCAGTGGCTGAGTGAGCTGCTGGAAGGTAACGGCGCAGGCGTGGATGACGTAAAAGGTGGCGAGCCAGTACCTGCAGATAAGCATGAGGGTATGCCTGACGATAGCCCTGTCGCCGCGCCTGCTGAACGTCTCGACCACGTTATTGTTGAGCAGAGCGAGTTTGCAGCCTGGCTCGACCGCCTGAGCCGCGCTGAGCGTTTCTGTTTTGATCTGGAAACCACCAGCCTCAACTACATGGACGCCGAAATTGTTGGTATTGGCTTGGCGCTGGAGGCTGGTGAAGCGGCGTATATTCCGCTAGCCCACGACTACCTGGATGCCCCCAAACAATTAGACCGCAAAGCGGTTCTGGCCGCGCTAAAACCGCTGCTGGAAGACCCAAACAAAACCAAGATTGGCCAAAACCTGAAGTACGATATTTCGGTGCTGGCCAATTATGAGATTGCCGTGGTAGGGCCATTGGCCGACACCATGCTGGCCTCCTATGTATTGAACTCCACCGCCACACGCCATGATATGGACTCGCTGGCGCTGAAGTATTTGGGCGAAAAGACGATTTCATTTGAGGACATCGCCGGTAAAGGGGCAAAGCAGCTCACCTTTAATCAAATTGCTCTAGAGCAAGCGGCGCCTTACGCCTGCGAAGATGTTGATATCACGCTACGCCTTCAGGATATCCTGCGGCCCCAGGTCGAACGGGAAGGTCGCCTAGCCGACGTTCTGGACAACCTTGAGCTACCGCTGATCAACGTGCTGTCACGCATCGAGCGCAATGGCGTTGCGCTCGATGCTGAACGCCTACACGCGCAAAGCCAGCAGCTTGAAAGCCGTATTCGTGAACTGGAAAGCCAAGCGTTTGAATTGGCAGGCCGTGAGTTTAATCTAGGGTCGCCCAAGCAGTTGGGGCAGATCCTGTTTGAAGAGCAGAAGATTCCGGTCATCAAGAAAACGCCGAAAGGAGCACCCTCCACGGCGGAGGCCGTGCTTGAAGAGCTAGCGCTGGATTACCCGTTGCCTAAAGTGATTATGCAGCACCGTGGTCTTGCCAAGCTGAAATCTACCTACACTGACAAGCTACCGCGCCTGCTCAATAAAGCCACTGGCCGGGTTCACACCAGCTACCACCAAGCGGTTACCGCCACTGGGCGGCTGTCATCGTCTGATCCGAACTTACAAAACATCCCTATTCGTACTGAAGAGGGGCGCAAAATTCGTCAGGCGTTTATCGCTCGCCCTGGCTACCGCATTGTCGCGGCCGACTACTCGCAAATTGAGCTGCGTATTATGGCGCATCTTTCCGAAGATAAAGGGTTGCTAGACGCATTTGCCGATGGGCGCGATATTCACACGGCCACTGCCGCAGAAGTCTTTGGTACCTCGTTAGACAAGGTATCGGGAGACCAGCGGCGCAGCGCCAAAGCGATTAACTTTGGCCTGATTTATGGCATGAGCGCCTGGGGGTTATCGCGTCAGCTGCATATTGATCGTAACCAGGCGCAAACCTACATCGACCGTTACTTTGATCGCTATCCCGGTGTGGCCCGCTACATGGACCGTATCCGTGCACAAGCCGCGGAAGATGGCTTTGTGGAAACCGTGTTGGGTCGGCGCCTATATCTGCCGGAAATTCAGTCGCAAAACCGCAACCGCCGTCAGGGTGCCGAGCGCACCGCGATTAATGCCCCCATGCAGGGGACGGCCGCTGATATTATCAAACAGGCAATGATCGACGTGGATGCCTGGCTGGCTGAGGGCGAGTTTGATGCGCTTATGGTCATGCAGGTGCACGATGAGCTGGTGTTTGAGGTGGCCGAAAAACAGGTCGATGCGTTTATCGAGCAGGTGCAACAACGCATGCAGGGAGCAGCAGAGCTGAAAGTGCCGCTGATTGTGGAGGCAGAAAGCGGTGCTAACTGGGATGAGGCACACTAGCCTTTTTACACACCAGGCCCTGGGTAATCGCTAGGCATAACGCAAATCACCCGCAGCTAAGCTGCGGGTGATTGTTTAGCGTTGGACTATCCTAATCCTGCGCCTAACGATAGGCGGCTAGGCTTAGCGCCAATCAACACGGTCAAAAATGCGAATTGCTTCCGGGTTGTTTTCACCCAGCACGTTGATATTTACGTCGTCTCTAACGAAGGCACCCCATGACTCTAATACCGGGTTTTTCTTGATGCCTTCAACGACCGGGAATTCATAGTTACGCTCAGCCAGCACTTCTTGTGCGCTTTCTGACGCTAAGAACTCCAGGAAACGAATGCCGTTTTCTGCATTCTGGGCGTTAGCTACTAGGCCTGCACCACCAACGTTAATGTGGGTGCCGCGGTCGTCCTGGTTGGGGAAGATGACCCCCACTTTGCGTGCCGCTTCACGGTCGGATTCGCTATCCGAGTGTAGTAAGCGAACGTAGTAGTAGTGGTTAGCAATCGCCAGGTCACACTCGCCACTGGCAACCCCGAGGATTTGGTCGGTATCGCCACCTTCAGGAGAGCGCGCTAAATTGCTCACAATACCCTTTGCCCACTCTTCTGCACCCTCTGCGCCGTGGTGCTCAATCATTGAAGCAAGCAACGACTGGTTGTAAATATTGTTCGATGAGCGGATACAAACCTGGCCCTCAAACTGGGGGTCGGCTAGGTCTTCATAGCTAGCGATTTCGCTGGGGTCAAAATTTTCGCGGTTGTAAAAAATAACCCGTGCGCGCTGGCTAAAGCCAAACCACTTGCCTTCTGGGTGGCGCATGGACTCGGGGATGCGCTCATTAAGCTCCTCAGAATCAACGGCTTGGAAAAGACCGTCTTGCTCGGCACGCCAAAGACGACCTGCATCCACTGTCAGCATCACGTCGGCGGGGCTGGCGATGCCCTCGCGGCGCATGCGTTGCATTAACTGGTCAGAGTCGCCTTCCAGTACGTTCACTTTAATACCGGTTTCTTCGGTGAACGCACTATAAAGAATCTCGTCTGAGTCGTAGTGGCGCGCTGAATAAATATTGACCTCATTGGCCAAGGTACTACTAGCGAAGGCAGCGCCCGCCATGATGGCAGCGACAGAGACGGAAAGGCGTGTTTTGTTCATTAAAATACCCCTGAATGCTTATGAGAATAAGTTGCATTATCGTGATGGGTATTCAAGCGCTTCTTAGCGTCGGCGTCAAGCTAAATGGTAACTAAAATCATTCAATGTATGGATGAGGCGTGCATCTCATCGCAATAGAAATTAGAATGCAAATAACTTTCAACCGTGTTCGTAACTGTATTGCGTTAGCAATACGATGGTCGAACGAAACGATGGTCGAATAAAGCAATGGTGAAAAAATGACGGCAACTGTGTCACTTACCGATGTTGCGGCCCCCGCACCGGCCCTGTCTCTGCGAGAGGTCCATCATACGTTTGCGACTAATCAAGTCGTCAAAGGGATAGATTTAAACATCGCCCCAGGGGAGGTGGTTTGTCTATTGGGGCCGTCGGGCTGTGGGAAAACCACCTTGTTGCGCATTGCTGCGGGGTTGGAAGTGCTACAGGACGGCGCGGTTAGCCTGGATGGAAACCCCATTGCTGCGCCCGGTAAGCGCCATGTGCCGCCGGAAAAGCGTAATGTCGGCCTCGCCTTTCAAGACTCGGCGCTGTTCCCGCACTTAAGCGTGCTGGAAAACGTTACCTTTGGCCTTAAACACCTGCCCAGCCGCGAGCGCCGCGCGAGGGCGGTAGAGTTGCTTACTCAGCTGGGTATGGCCAACTACATTGAAACTTACCCGCATATGTTGTCGGGTGGTCAACAGCAGCGCGTGGCGCTGGCGCGCGCCTTGGCACCTACGCCAAAGTTAATGCTGCTGGATGAGCCGTTTTCAAGCTTAGATGCCCGGCTGCGGGATCGCATTCGCGACGATACGCTTCACGTGCTTAAGAAGCTGGGGTCTGCCACCTTACTGGTTACCCACGATCCTGAAGAAGCCATGTTTATGGCGGATCGTATTGCGCTGATGCGTGATGGCAGAATTATCCAAACCGGCACCCCGCGTGAGCTTTACTGCGCACCGATTGACCCGTTTGTGGTGACGTTTTTTGGGGAGGTTAACGAGCTAAGCGGCACGGTTCACGATGGCAAAGTGCAGACCCCGGTGGGTGCGGTAGACGCCAGTTGGCTGGAGGAGGGGAGTGAAGCGCAAATCATGATTCGCCCCGAAGCGCTGCGTATTAAAGAGCGCGACCTACCTGCTGAGGCCCACAGCCACAGCCACGTGGTGATGGCAAAACTGCTGGGCCGTACTAGCTTAATTCACCTATGTGCCCACGGCGAAGATGGTCAGGAAGCGCACTTACACGCTCGCGTGCCCGGAGTGTTTCTTCCCCAGGAGGGCCAGCCGATTGATATCGACTTGGACCACTCCCAGGTGTTTATCTTTCCTCGCTAACCCATTCTACTGGGCTACCCAGCCCACATTACTCAGCTTGGCTGCCGGGCCGTGCCCGGCGCATTGCCAAGCTGAGTAGTATGACCGGCAATATCCCCACCACCACAATGGTAAGTGACGCCGTGGATGCTTCTGCTAAGCGCTCGTCGGAGGCTAGGCTGTGGGCGCGCACGGCTAGCGTATCGAAGTTAAACGGACGCAGTATCATCGTAGCGGGAAGCTCTTTCATAGCGTCTACGAACACTAAAATACCCGCCGCCAGCAAGCTGCTGCGCATTAAGGGAGTATGTATCTTGCGCAGCGTGCCGCCAGCGGTCTGCCCCAAGGTGCGCGAGGCCGCGTCCATACTCGGCGTGACTTTCCCCAGGCTTGCTTCTACGGCATTGAACGACACCGCTAAAAAGCGCACTACATAGGCATAAATTAAAATAAACGCCGAGCCGCTAAATACTAGGCCGATGATTTTTCCGTAGTGCTCATGTAGCCAAGTATTAAGGGTGTTATCCAGCCAGGCGAAGGGAATCAAGATCCCCACTGCCACCACCGAGCCAGGGATCGCGTAGCCCATGGCGGCCACGCGGGTGAACAGCCGGGCGCTTGCTGAGTTGTGCAATCTAACGCCGTAGCTAAGTAGCACCGCCATGCCCACCGCGATTAAGGCCGCCACCAGTGAGAGGCTTAGGCTGTTGGTGGCGAAGCGAATAAAGCGGGTACCAAATAGCGTGTCGCCCTGGTGAATGGCTAAATTCAGCAAGATGCCGCTGGGCAGTAAAAAGCCGATCACGATAGGCAGTAAACACACCATGGTTGCGCCAAACGCACGCCAGCCGCGTAGCTGGTACTCTGGCAACTGCTGGTAACGGTTGGTGGTGTGGAAATAGCGGCGTTTACCACGGGAGTAGCGCTCAAGTAGCACCAGCACAATCACAAAGGTAAGCAGACAAGCCGCCAACTGAGCGGCAGCCACCGGTTCACCTAAGCCAAACCATGTTCGGTAGATGCCGGTGGTAAAGGTATCCACGCCAAAAAACTGCACGGCGCCAAATTCATTGAGCGTTTCCATCAGCACCAACGACACCCCGCCCACTAATGCGGGGCGCGCCAGCGGCAGGGCAACGCTACTAAACAGATGCCATGGGCCGCGGCCTAACGTGCGGCCCACATCCAGCACGCACACCGACTGTTCAAGAAAAGAGGCGCGTGCGAGCAGGTAGACGTAGGGGTAGAGCACAAAGGTAATAAGTGTGGCGGCCCCGCCTAGCGAGCGTATATTGGGAAAGTAATAATCGCCGAACTGCCAGCCAAACCACGCGCGCAGAGCGCTTTGCAGCGGCCCCGCTACCTGCAAAAAGTCAGTGTAAGCATAGGCGATCACGTAGGTGGGTACCGCCAAAGGGAGCAGTAAGGCCCACTCAAAGATCCGCTTGCCAGGGAAACGGCACATCACCACCAGCCAGGCAGAACTAGCGCCGATAATCAGCGTACCTAGCCCTACCCACAGCACCAGCCAAAAAGTATTAGAGAGATAGCGGGGAAGCACGGTGCTGGCAAGATGCTGCCACACGCCCTCCGTGGGTACCAGGATATGCCCAAACACCACGAGGATAGGCAGTGCCACCGACAGGGCTATTAAAAATAGCGCAATCGACCAAGGGTTTAGCGACAGCGTAAAACGCGAGGCTAAACCTGAAAGTAGAGCCAGCGGTGAACGGCGAGCAGGTAGCGACACGTCGTTGTCTCCTAGGTCGAGGCGGGCAATGACCGCATTGCAAATGCGAACGTCAATGCGAAAAAGTTACGGGTGCAAATAGTAACACTTGCGCTTCGCGGCTGCAGCTAACCTACCGCCCATATAATAAACCCCGCCTGGGAGCGGGGTTTATCAAAAGTAGGAGGGGGCAATCTGGATTATCGCGCTGTCCAGCCACCGTCCACCATTAAGGCGCTGCCCGTCACCAGTGCAGATGCCGGAGAGGCTAAAAACACCACGGGCCCCATCATGTCCTCCAGCTGGCCTAATCTTCCCAGGGGAATATTGGCGATTACGCTCTCTAAAAAACCGGGTTGATCAAAAAACGGCCGCGTCATGGGAGTTTCAACAAAGGTGGGGCAGATTGTGTTGACGCGAACCCCGCGCGGGCCTAATTCAACCGCCATGGCGCGGGTCATTCCTTCCACCGCGGCTTTTGAAGCGCAGTAAAGGCTGCGATTAGCGGCCCCCACATGGCCCATTTGCGATGAGATATTAATCACGCTGCCGCCTTTGGGCATCTGGGCAACGATGGTTTGAGTGAGAAAGTATGTGGCTTTAACGTTCAAGTCCATCACCGCTGCATAGTCATCTGCCGTGGTTTCCTGCAGCGGTTTGGGACGGTTAGTGCCTGCGTTATTCACCAAAATATCAAACGAACGCCCCGCCAACGTCTGGGCTAGCATCGCATGGTCGTTAACATCCAGCGCCAGCCCAGAAGCGCTATATCCAGCGGCTTGCAAGGCGTTAACGGCTTCGTTTAGCGTATTTTCACTGCGTGCAACCAGGGTGACATCCGCCCCTGCTTGCGCCAGCGCACAGGCGCAAGCAAAGCCAATCCCTTGGCTTGCCCCTGTCACTAACGCCCGCTTTCCGGTGAGCTGCAGGCTGGGTGTTTGCGGTAGTGTCATGCATCCACCGCTGATGCGTAAGGGACATCGCGTTTGCCGTAGCGGCGCACTCGCTCATTGGCCTGCTCGCCATGACCTGCAAAGCCCTCTAGGGCGCATAGGCGCGAGCAGTAGCTGCCAATTTCAGCGGAGGCTTCGTCAGTCAGCACGCGCTGGTAGGTGCAGGTTTTAAGGAATTTACCCACCCAAAGGCCACCGGTATAACGGGCGGCTTTTTTGGTCGGCAGGGTGTGGTTGGTGCCGATAACTTTATCGCCGTAGGCCACGTTGGTGCGTGGGCCAAGAAACAGTGCGCCGTAGTTGGTCATGTTTTCCAGGTAAAGCTCGGGGTCTTCGGTCATTACCTGAACGTGCTCGTAGGCCATCTCATTAGCCACCTGCAGCATCTCTTCATGGCTATCACACACAATGATCTCACCATGAGCGTCCCACGCTTGGCGGGCAATCTCAGCTGTGGGTAGCTTTTCGAGCAGCGCTTCAATAGCGGCCAAGGTGTCGTTGGCGAGTTTTTCTGAATTGGTTAGCAGGGCAGCAGGGGAGGTGGGGCCATGTTCGGCCTGGCCTAACAGGTCAGTGGCACACAGTAGGCCATCGACACTCTCGTCGGCGATTACGAGTGTTTCGGTTGGGCCTGCGAACAGGTCAATACCAACACGGCCAAACAGCTGGCGTTTGGCTTCAGCCACAAAGGCATTACCGGGGCCGACCAGCATATCGACCGGTGCAATGGTGTCTGTGCCAATTGCCATGGCGCCTACCGCTTGAACGCCACCAAGCACTAATATTTCATCGGCGCCTGCCAGATGCATAGCGGCCACAATGGCCGGGTGAGGCTTGCCTTTGTGAGGCGGCGCGGCGGCAATGACGCGTTTTACGCCCGCTACTTTAGCGGTCAGCACGCTCATATGGGCTGAGGCTACCATGGGGTAGGCACCACCGGGAATGTAACAGCCTACTGAGTTGATCGGCAGGTGCTTGTGGCCTAACACGACGCCTGGGCGGGTTTCGATTTCGACTGGCTGCATCGAGGCGAGTTGGGCCTCGGCAAAGTGGCGAATTTGCGCCTGGGCAAAGCGAATATCCTCAAGGTCACGCTCAGACACCTCGCTCATCGCCTGGGCGATATCGGCGTCACTTAAACGAAAGGAATCAGGCGACCAGTTATCAAACTTTTCAGATAGCTGGCGCACGGCTGTGTCACCGTTAGCCTCGATATCAGCCAGCGTCTTTTCGACGGTTTCCCGCACTTGGCGGTCGGCTTCGTTACGCGACTCAACGGAGGCACCGGATTTTAAGTGGCGAATCATAAAAGCTCCTTTTAATTAGGCGTTGTGGTGTGGTGGCTTTTAACAAAGGCTTTGTTATTGGATGGCGTACGTTATGCGCCTAAACGTAAGGCTAGGTGTTGTTGCATACGAATGCAAATAGTTTGTGTGAGTGCTATATTAAGTGCCTGATTGCCGCGTATTAGTGGCAATGTATCCGCAATAACAGCAATAAATAGGATGACAATGATGACTATGACAGTAGCCGTAGTAGGAGCAGGGCTGATTGGCCGGGCGTGGGCAATTGTGTTTGCCCGTGCAGGGCTTGCCGTACGTTTATACGATGTTGACCACCTTCAGCTCGACTCGGTGCTCAGCAGAATAAATGAGTCGCTTGAAGACCTTCAAAAAGCGGGGCTAGTTGAGGAGCCAGCGGCTATTTTGGCACGTATTGACGCACAGTCAGATCTCACTAAAGCGCTCACCGGGGTAGCGTATGTACAGGAGTGTGGGCCAGAAGATGTTGCGGCTAAGCAGGCCATTTACACCCAGCTTGAAGCAGCTTCAGAACCCGATACAATCCTTGCTAGCTCAACGTCTGGGATTGTCGCCTCACAGTTTACGGCGCATTTGAAGCATCCAGAGCGCTGCCTAGTTGCACACCCGGTGAACCCACCCTATTTGATTCCGCTGGTAGAGGTAGTGCCCTCGAATACCACCAGCGCTCAAGTGATTGAGCGCACCATGGCGTTAATGCGCCAAGTCGAGCAAGAGCCCATTCTTGTTAATAAAGAGGTGCAGGGCTTTATCTTGAATCGCTTGCAGGGGGCGCTACTTAACGAGGCACTACGGCTTTTTCGCGATGGCTATGTATCAGCAGAAGACCTGGATAAAACCGTAAAACATGGGCTAGGGCTTCGGTGGTCATTTATGGGGCCTTTTGAAACCATAGACCTCAATGCGCCAAAGGGGGTAGTGGATTACGCCGGGCGTTATGGCCCGCTGTATCGCGATGTTGATACTCAGCGCAGCGGTGATAACCCCTGGGAGGCACAAACACTGCAAGCGCTGGATGAGCAGCGCCGAGAGGCCCTGCCCAATAACCAGTTGGCAGGCCGCCAAGCCTGGCGCGACCGGCGGTTGATGGCGTTGATTGCCCACAAACAGGCGCAGCCAGGAAGTTAACGGCAATGTTGTTTTTGATATGAGGTGTAAATGAGAAAACGGCCGGTGACATCCCAAGAAGTGGCGGCACTTGCCGGTGTGTCGCAATCGGCGGTGAGCCGCTGTTTTTCACCCAATGCGAGCATCGCACCGAAAACCAGAGAGAAAGTATTAGCAGCTGCTAAGCAGTTAGGCTATCGACCGAACGCCATCGCGCGCTCATTAATCACCCGCACCTCACGCACAATTGCAGTTGTCATGTCACGGCTGGATAACCCCTTTTATGCGCAAATGCTGGAGTACGCGTCACGGCGTTTTCAGCAGTATGGCTATCACCTGCTGCTATTTATGAGTAGCGATGAACAAGAGTCAGCTAGCGTCATGGCTGAAATTTTACAAAGCCAGGCTGATGGTATCTTGATGCTGTCTGCGACGCTCTCCTCGTCATTTGCCGGCGAGTGTGTGGCGCGGAGTATTCCGGTGGTGATGATCAATCGTACGGTTGCGTTTGAAGGCGTCAGCCAAGTCGCCAGCGACAACTACCACGGTGGCTATTGGGTTGGTGAGTTTTTGATTGAACGTGGCTGCGAGCGTATTGCCTTTATTGCCGGTTTAGCCGAATCGTCTACCAGTAGCCAACGTCGGCAAGGGTTTCTGGATGCTCTGGCAGCCCATGGAAAAGCATGCTGGGCAGAGGCGCGGGGCGACTATCAGTTCGCCACCGCTCAAGCGGTAACTCGTGAGCTGTTCACGGCAGACGTCTATCCGGATGCGGTGTTTGCCGCGAATGATCATATGGCAATAGCCGTGATTGACACGTTAAAAGCGGAAATGGACTTGCGGGTGCCCGAGGATGTGGCGGTGGTGGGGTTTGATGATATCCCCGTAGCGGCGTGGTCAAGCTATCAGCTAACCACGGTGCAACAACCTATAGAGGCAATGGTGGACGAGGCTACATCACTTCTGTTGGCCCAAACTTCCAGCGGCCATGTGGCGGGTGAGCATAAGGTGCTGCCAGTGACACCCATTGTCAGGGCCAGCGTGCGCCGTTAAAAAGCGAAAGTCCCAAAGCATTTAAAGATAAAAACTGGCTTTGAAAGTACGCCGCCTCGCATGAGCGAGGCGGCTTTTTGGGTTGTTGAATGATTACCCTAGCAATATTTTAGGTAAACCGGTTACCAGCCATGGGAAGAACGACATCAACAAGCAGGCTAGTAGCACCAGCGCTACAAAGGGGATAACCGCTTTGTAAAGATCGACGATCTCTACCCCTGGCGGTGCCACCCCTTTTAAGTAGAACAGCGCATAGCCAAACGGCGGTGTGAGGAACGAGGTTTGCAGAACCACGGCCACCATGACCACGAACCAGAGGGGGTCAACCCCCATCTGCTGGACGATGGGCAGCATAATCGGGAAGCTGAGTAGCACAATGCCTGTCCAGTCTAGGAACATCCCCAGAATAAACACTAAGAACAGCATCATAATCAGCGCGCCGGTGGTGCCACCCGGCATCGCTAGCAGCAAATCTTGAATTACCTGCATACCGCCGCCGCGCGAGAACACCCCGGTAAATGCCGTGGCCCCTACCAGTACCAGCATGACCATGGTGGTGGTCTTACCAGCCTCAATCAGCGTGTTGTAGCAAGTTTTGATCTTACGGTCGCCAAAAATCATAAACAGAACAAAGGCGATAAAGACCCCGATTGCCGATGCTTCCGTCGCGGTGGCAATGCCTGTGAATAGTGCCCCTAGTACACCGAGAATCAGAGACATAGGGGGTACCACGTACTTGGCCAGCATAATCAACAGCTGTTTAGTACTTACCTCTGCCCGCTCTTCTTTGGGGACGGGAGGGCCGTAGGAGGGCTTGAAATGGCAAATAAGCAGTACGTAAAGGGCGTACATGACGCCGAGCATCAGCCCGGGAATCATGGCGCCAGCAAATAGCGCGCCGACAGAAACAGGCGAGTAGCTGGCCATTAAAATCAGCATAATGCTGGGGGGGATAAGAATACCTAGGCAGCCGCTGGCCATAATGACGCCGGCACTTAGCTCTTTGTTGTAGCCATACTTAAGCATCGGCACTAAGGCAATCATGCCCATCACCGCAATGGATGCCCCAACAATACCGGTGGTCGCCGCCAGCAGTACCGATACAATAACGACCGTCAGCGCCAAGCCACCCCGCAGGTTAGCAAGCAGCAAGCGCATGGCATCGAACATTTTCTCCGTGACGCCTGAGTCGTTAAGAAACCTCGCCATTAATACGAATAGGGGAATAGCCACCAGGACATAGTTGTCCATGGCATTACCAAAAATATTGTTAATCAGTGTGCCCAGTACGCGCTCACCAGGGCCTAAGAACGCACCAATAACGGCCACGCCACCGAGTACAAAGGCCAGAGGATGGCCCATAAAAAGGCCGATAAGTAGCCCGCCAAACATGACTAGCGCCAGCAGTTCAGGACTCAGGTTCATGCTGATTTCTCCTCGCGCAGTTGGATAATCGCACGCAACACAATGGCAATCGCCTGTAGCAGCAGTAATACAGCGGCCACAACGATGACACCCTTCACGGGGTAAACCGGGATCGACACCATGCCATAGGTAGTTTCACCACGGCTGAAGGAGCGTTCAAAGAAGCGCCAGCCGAAGGTCAGTAGCATCCAGATAAAGGGAACAAAGAAGACCAGATAACCGATTACCTCAACTAATGCTTGGCGCTTACGGGATAGCAATCGCTTGATGACGTCTACTTCAACATGGGCGTGGTGGCGTAACCCATAGGCAGCCATCAGCATAAAGTGGGCGCCAAAGAGCATTTTGGTCACATCGAACGCCCAGTCGCTGGGGCGCCCTAAGAAAAAGCGTGACGCAATGTCAAAAAGAACAATGAGGGTAATGATGGCAATTAACGGAGCAACGATTCGCCCGAATAATTCGTTAATCGCATCGATCGCCTTGGCAATCGCATTCATGGAAGATCTCCGCGGTCAGCACAAAAAAACCGCCCCGGTAAACCGGGGCGGCGCAGAAGCGCCTTATAGGCAGGCTTCGATCTCTTCCAATGAGGGTAGGTTGTCCATGGTGCGGCTCATATTGAATGGCGCAGAGATGTCGCGCCATTTAGCGTAGTCTTCCAAGTAGCTAACCATGGAGTGATAGACTTTTGCGTGGTCAGTGTTCTCACACGCGCCGCGTACGATCACTTCGTTGGTGATTTGCTGAATGCGCTCCAGATCCTCTTCCGAGAACTGGTTGATGGTGATGCCAGCATCAATAAACTTCTGGGTTGCATCGGTAGATTCACGCTCAGACCACGCCAACGACCAAGCCATGGTAGCGTCCGCAGCAATTCTTAGCTTTTGCTGGGTCTCTTCGGAGAGAGCATTCCACGCGTCCATGTTAATCATTACCCCGAAGACGCTAGCAGACTGGTGCCAGCCTGGGGTGGCCCAGTAATCAGCAACTTCTGCAAAGCCTGCATTGTAGTCAACGCCGGGGGTTGAGAACTCGCCAGCATCGATAACGCCACGCTCAATGGCTTGGTACACTTCGCCACCGGCTAGCGTGACCTGAGAGCCGCCTAGCTCTTCAAGTACACGGCCTTGGTCCCGGCCAGAGAGGCGTAGGCGCTTACCTTCCAAATCGGCGAGGCTCTCAATGGGGGTGCGGCCCATAAAGCCAGACTCATTATTTAGCGCTGCATAGGGGAGGTACATCATGTCGTACTGGCCGTAGATCTCTTCATAGAGCTCACGGCCGCCCCACTGCTGAATCCAGTTGATATAGTCAACGGCGTTAAACAAACTGGTAGTGGTGGCGAGTGGCGAGAAAGCTGGGTTTGTGCCAGCCCAATAGCCTGGCCAGTCGCCCGCAGCTTCAATACTGCCGGTTTCAGTGGCATCAAATACCTCAGTACCAGGCATTAATGTGCCGCCCGCGCGGAAATTGATTTGTAGTTCATCACCGGCAAGCTGGTTAACTAGCTCAGCCCAGTGTTGGTCAATTTTAATTAGGTCTAAGTTGTCGGGCCAAGTGGAAGTCATTGTCCACTGTTCTTGTGCCTGAGCGGTAGTGGTGAGTGCGGCGAAGGCAACGCCAGCCGCAAGGCCTGTTAGGGCGAATTTTGTCATTTTTTTCATGATGTTTTCCTGGTTTGGCGTACGGATTTATTAGTGTTTGTTACCTGGAGACAGGAAATTAATGAGCGAGAGGTGACGTTTACGTAAAGCGCTGCGTCCGTCTCGCTACAAATCTAAGCTATCACAACCTACCCGCTGCGGCGCAATATCAGTGTTTAATAGAACAAACGCCATGCTTATTGGTTACTTGGTTGTAATTGTTAAATTTAACAAGCATTTATGACGTCAGTATGGCAGTAAGAAGAAGAGTTTCAGCGTTGAAAAGCAGTGTTTTCAATACCAAAGTTGTAAGCATAACGCCCGTTTGGAAGCTGATATGACCTCATTGAGTACTACGCGTCCCCGTCAGGTTCATGCACTGGCTTGTCACGCAGCGCGCTTGCAGCGCCGCCGCTGGCGGCAGCTCGTGTGGTTATTTGGGCCGCCAAACGAGTGCCGTCAGCAGGCCCTGCAGCTTTGGCAAGCAGCACCTTGGCAGTCGCCGCTTTGGGTAGGTGATGTACAGGAAGCACCGGTTACCCCCTGCGTAACAGCACGCAAGGCGCGTACCCGGCTAGGTGCCGAGCATCAACTGATGGTGATTGATGCCAGCGGTGCCCAGGGGCTAGACCCGGATGCCTTGGGCGCATTAGCAGGCACCGTGACGGCAGGCGGTCTGTGCGTTGTGATCACGCCCGCGTGCTTTGGTCGTCATCCTGACCCTGATTACGCCCGTTTTGCTGATCACCCCTGGCACTGGGAGTCCCTTACTGCGCACTACTTAGCGCGTATGGCGCGTTTGCTGTCATCTCCCGGCATTATTCACTGGTCAGCCGATAGCGGGTTGAAGCTACCTAAGCTATCCGCCAGCGCACAGCGTATTGCTTATGCCGATGACGCCGACTGCCTAACGCTAGATCAAGCCAGGGCCGTTGCCGGGTTGGTGGGGCTTAAGCGGCGCCGACCACTGGTGATTACTGCTGACCGGGGGCGCGGTAAAAGTGCTGCGTTGGGGATTGCTTGCGCTCGGCTGTTGACCAAAGGCGTAGCACAGATTGTGGTGACAGCCCCCCGGTTAAGCTCCCTAGAAAGCTTTTTTGCCCGGTTAGCAGCGCTCTGCCCCGACGGTCTGCGGGAAGCGCCAGGTCGCTTTGTGATGCCAGGCGGTGCCGCCGTGGATTTTTTACCGCCAGATTTGCTTACTGAGTCTGTTAACGACCAGCGCCGTGGCGGTGACGGCAGCTACCTGCTGGTTGATGAAGCCGCCGCCATTCCTGCGGCACTACTAGGGCAGTGGCTTGCTGCGTTTCCGCGTATTGCCTTTGCGACCACGGTACATGGTTACGAGGGCTCAGGGCGAGGCTTCGCTTTGCGCTTTCGTGAGGTGCTCAATCACCAAGCGCCTCAGTGGCGAGCAATTGAACTCACGGAGCCTGTCCGCTGGTCGTCATCAGACCCTCTTGAAGCGGCGATTCAGCAACTGCTGCTGTTAAAGGCGCCGCTGCCACAAGCCAAGCAGGGCGAAGGAAGCAGTGTTCTCTTGGTTCAAGCCGAACTCGCTCAGCAAGAACCACGGCTAGAAAAGCTATTCGGCCTTTTAGTGCAGTCACACTACCGCACCACCCCTAGCGATGTACGCCAGCTATTGGATGGCCCAGGCACAGGGCTACGTATCATCACCCATGACGATGAGCCTCAGGCGGTGCTAGTTACCCGCGAGGAGGGCGGTTTTGCAGCGGAGCTTGCTGAGCAGGTAGCGCGTGGCGAACGCCGCCCCCAGGGGCACCTGCTTGCCCAGTCGCTGGCAGCGCACAGTGGAAGCAGGGAAGCGCTGACGGCCCGTTGGCGTCGGGTATCACGAATTGCGACTCACCCTGAGCGACGACGGGAAGGGCTCGCGGGACGGCTTTTAAAAGAGGATACCGCTGACGCTGCCCAGCAAGGGGTCGCGCTATATGGCGCCACCTTTGGCGCCGAGGCGTCACTGCTACGCTTTTGGCTGGCGTTAGGATTTGTCCCTGTGCGCCTGGGCGTTACCCGCGAAACAGCCACCGGAGAGTATGCAGTGATGGTGGCGAAGGCGTTAAATGCGGAGGGTGAAGCGGTGCTTAAAGCGCTGCGGGATCAATTTGCATCTTCATTACCGAGCCTCTTGGCATTTGAATTGGCCGCGCTGCCTGCCGCTGTGCTGGTGCTTTTATTACCGTCGTTCCAGAGCGAGCCACTTAACCAGGTTGATAGGCAGGCCGTTGATGACGTTGCGTATGCTTACCGTGACCCCGCGCTTGCCCGGGCGGCGTTGCAGTCGCTTGCCCGGGAAGCAAGCCGCTGGTCGTTGGATGAGCAGGCAAGCTTAGCCCATCAGCAGCTGGCCGCCTGGGCGTTTCAGAACCAGCCCTTGGCAAAAGCTCACGGCGAGGCGATTAGCCGACTGCGTCAGGCCGTCCAGCGCATACTTAGTCAAGAGGAATAGGTAAGTAGATGGCTGAGGCGGGGGAGGCAGGCAGATTATATATAGATGAATAGATAGAAAGCACACGCTTTCCTGACGTGGTTCAGAGCGTTAGGATAGATCGGTTATCGATAAATAAGAGCTCCCATGAACGCACATTTAGAAGCGCTCGCACCAAACCTTGTTTGGCGCCACTTCCGTACGCTATGCAACACGCCGCGCCCCTCTGGTCATGAAGCCGCGCTGGTAGCTACCCTTGAAGCCTGGGCCGATGCCCAAGGGCTTGCCCACGACCGTGATGCCTTTGGCAATTTGCGGCTTCGCAAGCCGGCCTCGCCGGGCTGCGAGCAGGCGCCGGGGGTGGTGTTGCAGGGGCATTTAGACATGGTGGCCCAGACCAATGCTGGCAAGGAGCACGACTTTACCCGCGACCCAATCAGCACCTACGTTAATGAGGGCTGGTTACATGCCGATGGCACTACCCTGGGGGCTGACAATGGGTTGGGTGTGGCGGCGATTCTTGCCGTACTGGAAGATCCGGCGCTTACCCATGGGCCGCTGGAGGCGCTGTTTACCTTAGAAGAAGAAACCTCCATGGGGGGCGCATTAAACCTAGCCGAGCATTGGTTAGAGGGGTCACTGCTGCTCAACCTGGACAGCGAAGATCGTGGCCAAGTCTATATTGGCTGTGCAGGGGGCGCCGATGTCGTGGTGGATGCTCAGCTACCCAGCGCCGAGCTGCAGGAAGATGAGCAGGTGATATCACTAGCGCTGACCGGCCTAAAAGGCGGTCACTCGGGTATGGATATTCATAAGCCTCTGGGCAATGCCAACCGTTTGCTGGTACGGGTGCTACGCGCGCTGGAAACCTTTGATGTACGGCTTATCAGCTATCAAGGTGGCACCTTACGCAATGCGATTCCCCGGGAGGCATTTGCCCAGGTGGCTCTACCTGCCGACGATATAGAAGCGGCGTTAGCCGCAGTGGCAAGCTTAGAGCGTACCTTAAAAGCAGAGCTTGGGAGCGGTGACAGCGGCCTAACGCTAACGGCCCAGCGTATAGCGCCTCCTGAGGCAGAGCCGCTCACCCGAGATGCCAGCGCTATGCTGCTTGCCACCCTGCATGTGGCCCCCTGTGGTGTTGAGCGTATGAGTGCCGACGTGCCGGGCGTGGTAGAAACCTCGAATAATCTGGGTGTGCTGAGTTTGGAGGCCGGGCGTTTTCATCTATGCGCGCTAGTACGCTCGTTACACGATAGTGCGACGGAGGCGATGGCGGACCGCTTTCAAGCGCTGTTTGGGCTGATGGGCGCACGGGTGAAGGTGGAAAATGGCTATCCCGGCTGGGCGCCTAACCCAGAAAGTGAGCTGCTGGCGATATTTAAACAGCGCCATGCTGAGCTTCTTGGCCGTGAGCCTGAGGTAAAGGTGATTCATGCGGGGCTTGAGTGCGGTATTTTAGGCAGTAAGTATCCGCATCTGGATATGATTTCGTTCGGCCCGCTGATTCGCGGCGCTCACTCCCCAGATGAGCGAGTGGAGCTGGATTCAGTGGCGGAGTTTTGGGACATGCTGCGTGCGCTGATTGAACAATTAGCGACGGCGCGTTAACGGCTTCGTTAGTCCGCCACAAAAAAACGGCACCGCGTAGGTGCCGTTTTTCGTGTTTAGCTTGCGATTAACGCTTACTTGCCTAAGTAAGCATTCAGCATCCACACCGTTTTTTCCTGCTCACGGATGTAGTCGCCCGCTTGGGCAGCAGTGCCTTCGTCGTCAGCATCTGAAGCAAGTGATAGCAGCTCACGCTGGAGCTCAATCAGTGTTTGGAAACCGGTCAGCACCCCTTTCACACAGGTCTTGCCGTCGTGCACATCTTTATCTTCCTGAATGTGCGATAGCGTTATGTAGTCGCTATATGCGTGCACCGGCTTATGGCCTAGCGTGAGGATACGCTCGGCTACTTCGTCTACCTTGGTGAGGAGGTCGGTGTAGAGCTCTTCGAATTTAGCGTGCAGCTCAAAAAAGTCGCTGCCTTTTACGTTCCAGTGATAGCCACGGACGTTCATATAAAAAATTTGGTAGTTGGCCAGCAGGTGGTTGAGTTTTTCGGCCAGTTGGCTGGCGCTGCCTTCGTGCAGGCCAATGCTATTGGTGTCGGTCATGTAATGCTCCTCCATGGTTGGAGCCGCGTTAGTATTTAACGGCCATCAAATCATTTGATGTAGCTTAAGACGCTTGCCTTAAGCTGCAAAACAAGTTTTTTGCATCGCGGCAATAGCGCCATAACATAGTGCTGGCAGCAAGCTGATACGGCTTGCGTCTAGCTTAGAGATGCAGGCGCTAGCCCGGTTTTTCAAGGGTTAGCGCTCAGCTAAGATATCTCTCGTCATCTATGGCCTATCTCGCGCTATCCATAAGCGAGCAATGCTCTCGCAGCGCGCCGCTAGTAACTCTGCGGTGCGCGGTAGGGCTTGCTCAAGACTCATGGGGCCATCTGCCAGGGAAAAGGCGGCGGTGACGCCTTCTTCAAAGCAATCCTGCCAGCCATCGCCTAAGCTACCGGCTAAAATAATCACGGGCTTACCCTGGCGGTGTGCTGCGCGGGCAACGCCAATCGGCGTTTTTCCAGCAAGGCTTTGGCCATCTAAGCGGCCTTCACCGGTGATGACCAAATCAGCCTGAGCGAGCAGCTCAGAAAGCTTGGCTTGCTGCATAATCATTTCAATACCCGGCGTGAGCGTGGCATTGAAAAACATGCGCGCCGCAAACCCCATGCCACCGGCAGCCCCTGCCCCTGCAAGCGCTCGGTCATCGCGGTCAAGCGCGTCTGAACATATATCAGCGAAGTGGCTAAGGGCGCGATCCAGCTGCGCGACGTCATCATGAGAAGCGCCTTTTTGTGGGCCAAACACGGCGCTTGCTCCCCGTTCGCCCAGCAGGGGATTGTCTACATCCACCGCCGCCTCAACCTGGAGTGTGGCTAGGCGTGGGTCCAGCGTTGCAAGGTCCAGGGTAGCCAGTTGCTGGAGCGCTGCTCCCCCAGGGGGCAGTGGGGAACCCTGCTGATCCAGCAATTGAGCACCTAACGCTTGCAGCATGCCTGCACCTGCATCGTTAGTGGCGCTACCGCCGAGCAGCAGAAGGGCCCTTTCGGCGCCCGCATCTAAAGCAGCTGTAAATAGCTCGCCTACGCCGTAGGTAGAGGTGTGCAGGGCGTTGCGCTCTTGAGCAGACAGGTGTTGTAGCCCGCTGGCTTCTGCCAGTTCGATAAACGCGGTACGCTGTTGGCCGAGCCAGCCCCAGGAGGCTAGACGGGGGCGCCCCAAGGCGTCTTGTACGGTTAACTCGCGCCGCTCGGCGCCGGTGGCGGCAATCAGGGCTTCAAGGCTGCCTTCGCCGCCATCGGCCAGTGGGCAAACCGTTAGCGTGGCGGCTGGCGTTGCGCGCTTGACACCGCTGGCCATTGCCCGAGCCGCCTGTTCAGCGCTCAAGGCATCTTTAAAGCTATCGGGGCAAAGCAGTACATTCATCGCACAACCTCCATAAATGATGGTCTCTAAAACACAGTCTTTGAAAAGCAGTCTTTGAAAAGCGGTCTTTGAAACACGCTATCTAAAATATTGTCTCAGTTTGCGGCTATTTAGTGATCGCTGCTGGCGAGCTTAGCGTGCTACCCGATGCCACACCAGCCATGACGACAGTTAGAGGAACTAACATGAAGATAATTACTCTGGGTATGAGTTGTCTGCTGCTGTTGGTGGGCTGTCAGACCCTACCTGATCGGCTGCCACAAGCCGATCCTGCCCCAGCGGCATCGTGTTACTTTCCTGTAGGCTCGGCAGCAGTGCCACAGGCAACAGGGAACGGGCAGGATCATGAGGCGTTGGCGCAAGAAGTGCTGGCCCAAAGTGTTGCGGTGTTGGAGGCGTGGGGCTTTGAGCTTGCTTCTACGGATACCCACTTGGGGTTAGTAAGTGCTAGTCGCCAGCGAGACCTGATTGGTTATTACGATCCTTACGATAACGCCTATGGGTACGGGCGTGGCATGCGGGTATTTGGAGGTATCGGGTTGGGTGGGCGTGGCGGTTCCAGCATCGGTTTAGGGGTTGGGACAGGGTTTGGTGGTGGCGTCGGCCAGCGGCCGGTTGAAGTCGAGCGGGTTTCGCTGTTAGTAAATGACGGTTATGTGCGCATCTCGCGGGATATTCGCCGTTATGATCACTTAAGGGATCTTCGCGAGTCCTATAGCGCCAGTAACGATGATTTTTGCCAGCGCTTCCAGGCAGCGCTATCGCAATCCTCTAGCATTGAGAGCGCGCTATGAAGAGACTTCGCTGTATGTTAATCGTCAGTGCCCTGCTGGTGTTGGCTGGCTGCGCTACCCAACAACCGGCTGAAACCCGAGAGCTTCGTTACGCTGCGTCAACAGAGCAGACATTTCGTCAGGCCGTAGAGCTGATGATGACCCAAGGGTATGTGGTCAGGCATGCGGATTTAGCCTTAGGACGTGCGGAAGCCTCCCTTGCCCGCTGGCCGGAGTACCGATTACAGCTCCAGGTTAGCGAAGAGGGTGGCGGCAGCCGGGTACGCATCTCAGCCCTGCGGGGAAACCAACCGCTGCCGCCCTACTTGTTGGATCCATGGCTAGTCGAGCTACAGAATAAGTTGGGAGAAGCACCGTGACAGCAGTAACACCCAGGCTTACCGATCTAAAAAGTAAAGGACGCGCCTGGCGTGGCGCGTTAGCCATTGGCTTTGCTGGACTCTGTATAAGCCCAAGCGTGTTAGCCCACCCTCACGGTTGGATAGATCTAAATGTGCGGGTGGTCACCGATGATCAGGGAGTAGTGAGTGCCCTGCATCAAACGTGGCAAATGGATCCTTTCTACAGTTTGGTGGTGTTTGAAGAGCTTCAGCAGGTGCAGGGAGCGGATCTTGCGCAGGGGCTTGACCAGTTAGGTAGTGAAATTCGCAATAACTTGGCGCACCAGCACTATTTCACCGAAGTACGAATTGATGGACAGCGGCAAGCACTAGGGGACGTCACTGAATATACGGCGATGGAGCGGGATGGCCGCTTAACCTTTATGTTCATTTTGCCCTTGTCCTCGCCTCAGCCGCTAGCGGGCCATACGCTTGAGTACCAAGTGTTTGACCCTACCTACTACCTTGAAGTGGTGCATGATGAGGAGGACGGCTCTCCTTCTGAGCAGGCGCTCATCCTGCACGGAGAGCCAAGCTGCGAGTTAACTATCATACCTGCAGACCCTGACCCAGAACTGGTGATGCAGGCGGCGCTGCTCGATGTTGATGAGCAAGCGGAGCCAGGATTGGGCAGGCACTTTGCCGAAACAGGGCGCGTCATTTGCCCCTAGGCAGTGGCGGGGGGAGTCGTGTATAAAGTGTTACTTTATAACATTTGCTGGAGGGTGTGATGCCATTAACGCGGCACCGCATTATGTGGGGAGCGCTTGGCCTTTTAGGGGCAGCGCTGATTGTTTTTGTCGTGCAGAGCAATTTTCAGAGTGCCAGTTTTCAACTGCTGTCTTGGCAGCGGGATTTACACCGTAGCTTGACGTTGGCGATTACCGAACTTTCCCGCACACCTACCACGGCTACCTGGCTGTCGTTGCTGGGAGTTAGCTTCGCTTACGGCGTCTTTCACGCGGCGGGGCCGGGGCATGGTAAAGCAGTATTGGCAACTTATTTAGCCTCTCACGGAGGTGCCACCCGTCGGGCATTGGGGCTCTCCTTTGCTGCATCGCTACTGCAGGGGGTGACGGCGATTGCCATGGTGGCGGTGCTGGTACATGGGTTGGGCTGGGTTACCCGCCAAGCCATGGGCAGCGTGGTATGGGTGGAGCAGGCAAGCTTTATATTGGTAGCAATGTTAGGCGCTTGGCTATGCTGGCGAGCCATTAAGCAACTGCGCCGTGCCTATGCAGCGAGTTACCATGATGTTGTTGAGCACAGCCACAGCCACAGCCACAGCCATGACCATGCGCACTGCTGTGGCGGTGCTCACCATATAGAGCCACAGCAGGCGCTTGATTGGCGCACTGCGCTGATGACTGTAGGGGCCATTGGTATGCGTCCCTGCACGGGGGCAGTACTGATGCTGGGGGCGGCAAGCCTGCTAGGGCAGTTCTATGTAGGCGTCGCTTCGGTCATTGCTATGTCCCTGGGAACAGGAATCACGGTTTCCTTTCTGGCGATTGCCAGCATTGTGGCCAGGGGGTGGGCTGCTAAGCGCCTGCAAAAACAGCGTAGCCAGCAGGTGGCCGAGAAAGTGGCTGGCTGGGTAGCGCTCACGGGCGGTGCTCTTATCATTGCGCTAGGCGTGTCGCTTTCTCTCGCAGGTGCCGCCCAGCCAGCCAGTGGGCCGCTGTTAAACGACCCTGCCCCGCGGCAGGGGCCTTCGCTATTAGGCCGCTAGGGTGAGGGTTGTAGTGGAGCAGTACAAACCACGACATGCCTATTGGTTTAGCGTTGTGTTGAGCCCATCAATTTGAGCGAGTAGCTGCTCACGGCGCTGGCCCTGCAAGTTTAAGCTATAAGGCTCAGGCGTGCCGTTGCCCCATACAGGAGCAGGCCAGCTTGCATCATCTTGGTAACGTACTACCAAATGAAGGTGCAGCTGGCTGACGACATTGCCCAGCGTGGCTATATTGAGCTTGTCGCCGTGAAACGCGCCTTTCATTGCCTCCCCAAGCGCTGTTGCCTCACGCCAAAGTTGCGTTTGGTCTTGGTTAGATAGTTCAAATACCTCGCTGACTGATGGGACTCTCGGTATCAGAATAACCCAGGGGTAGCGGGCGTCGTTCATTAATACGGCGCGGCACAGAGGTAAGTCGGCAAGGGGCAGGGTATCTGCCGCTAAGCGTGAATCGAGATCAAAGGTATCCAAAGGCGTAGTGCTCCAGGCAGCCAAGTGATGATTAGCATCATAGCAGCTGCGCATGGCGCCACGACAAGACAGGGCTGTAAACTAGGCGCAACAGGCAAAACGCTGTTACGCTATAAATACTCCTACGCGGTAACGCTGCCTATGGAGCTTCGCTAAGTTGACGGTAGGTCAACTGACTGACTTGTTAAGGAGAACACCCATGAAAAAACTCATCGCTACCAGCTTTATTTTGCTCATCACCGCAGGTGCGTTGGCGGGCTGTAATACGATGGCAGGCGCAGGACAGGATGTACAGGAAGGCGGAAGAGCCGTTCAGGATGCAGCGAGTTAATGCTCTAGATAGCGGTATTAGGTAGGTTAAGGCTATAAAAGCGGGCTGGGCATTATTGCCTGGCCCGTTTTGCGGTGGGTCACCACGGTTTAACAAGGAAGAGAATGTATGGTTAACGTATTTTGCGGCTCAACGAAGAGACGGTTTGGAAGCAGCTTTGCCGTGCTGTTAGCGGCTTCATTACTGACCGCCTGTGCCAGCGTGCCAGAGCCTGTTAGTGCGCCGGCTCCGCCTCCGCCCACCGTTGGCCAGAGTGAAGTAACTACCAATGGAGCTAGCTGCAATAGTGACGTCGTGCAGCACGTCATAGGCGAGCCATTTAACGACGCCAATGTCCCTCAGCTACAAAGCGAGAGCGGTGCTCGCCAAGTTCGGGTGCTACGCCCCGACAGCGTAGCCACCATGGACTACCGGGAAGATCGCCTGAATATTCATTTAGATAGTGACGATACCATCGAAGCGTTGCGCTGCGGTTAACGCAGAATTAGCACGACACAAGCGGCGGTGAGTAGGCCCATGGAAATATTGAATGCGCGCCATGCCCCGTCGCTTTTGATCCACTGTCCAATCGCCGTGCCAAAGGCTGCCCATAGAGCAATGCAGGGCAGCGCCACTAGTTCCGCAAACCCGGCCAGCACGAGTGCGTTGAGTACTGGCTGGCCGCTCTCAGGTAGAAACCCCGCCATTAACGCCAGCCCCATTACCCAGGCCTTTGGGTTAGCAAACTGAAACATTGCCGCCTGCCAAAACGTTAACGGCACTCCCCGCTGACTCCCTTCAAGATTAGGTGGCGGCGCGGTGGCTATTTTCCACGCGAGGTAGAGCAAGTAGGCGCTACCCACCCAGCGCAAGGTAGTTTGCACCAGCGGGAAACGCTCAAATAACACCCCGAGCCCTAGTGCGATACTGGCAAATAACAAAAAGCAGCCGCCTAAAATACCCCACATATGCGGCATAGTGCGCCGAAAGCCAAAGTTAGCCCCCGAAGCGGTTAGCATAATATTGTTAGGCCCAGGCGTTAGCGTCATCGACATCATAAAAAGCGCAGCAGGGCCAAGAATTAACCATTCACTGTTCATTTTGTATCCATACAATACTGTGGTTTTTTGTGGTTTTAGTGCTATTGTTAGCATAATGATCGCTAAAATTACGTCAAAGGTTTTATTGTCACCATGACAATTTGGATGCCTAACATTGAGCCCCTGCCGGGGCCGCGTTACCGGGCTATTGCGCATGCAATAGGTGAAGCAGTGAGTGCTGGCAAGCTTGTGCCTGGGGAGCGTTTGCCGCCCCAGCGCCGCTTAGCGGATGCTTTAGGAGTAACGGTAGGGACGGTTACCCGTGGTTATGCGCAAGCTGAGCACAATGGTTGGGTCGTTGCTCGGGTAGGCAGCGGTACCTTTGTAAAGCAAGCCGGGACGCGAGCTGCGTTTGATATGGTGTGTAGCCCTTGTGATAGCAGCGAGGCAATCGACTTAAGCTTAAGCTTGCCTCCGCCTCACCCGCTTCGCCAACAGGCATTGAGTGAGGCACTGAGCGCCATGAGTGCGTCTCCCGCTGCACTAACGCGGGGAGTGTCTTATTTGGATGCTAGAGGGAGTGAGGGGCACCGTGATCTGCTCGCAAAATGGCTTGTGGCCTTAGGGATGCCGCTAGTGAGCCATGAATTGTTGATTACCCAGGGGGGGCAGCACGGTATTAGTTTGGTATTAAATACACTGTTACGCCCAGGTGAGCTAATGGCTGCGGATGCGTTAACGTACCCCGGAGCAATCAGCGCTGCTCAGCAAGCGCATCTCAAAGTCGTGGGTATCGCCTTCGATGAAGCAGGTATGGATATGGATGCACTGGAAGCACAGTGTGCCCGTCAGCCACCCCGACTAATCTATATAACGCCCGACCAGAATAATCCTACTGGTGTTTGTCTTAGTGAGGCGCGTCGTAGCCAGCTGGTCGCTCTGGCTAGGCGCTATGATATTTGGCTATTAGAGGATGGTGTGCAGTATTTGCCTGTGGAACAGCGGGGTACACCGCTTTATCAGCTAGCGCCCGAGCGCACGCTGTTTGTTTTCAGTACGGCAAAGGTATTGGCAGGAGGGCTGCGTATAGGCGTCCTTCGAGCACCTCTTGAGCTTCTCGAACGCTTGGCGGCAGGGCTAAGAGCGCAGAGTTGGATGGTGCCGCCACTTATGGTGGATATTGTCTGCCACTGGGTCACTCAACCGGCCGCTAATATGCTGCTTAATTGGCAAACCAAGGAGATATCAGAGCGGCAGAAACTGACAGCTGAGGTTTTAACTGACTATCAACTGAGGGGGCACCCCCGGGGCAGTAATGTGTGGCTTATGCTCCCAGAGGGCGTGCGTGCCATTGAGCTATGTGAGCGCTTACTACAGGGTGGCGTTAAGGTTTCCAGCGCTGAACCTTTTTGCGTAGGCAGTGCGCCTGCTCCCCAGGCAATCCGTATTTGCATTGGTGCCGCTAAGGATCAGCAAGCGCTCCATAGCGCGTTAGTAACCATCAAGCAGTGCCTTGCTCAGCCGCCTCTTGCTCCCGTGACGGTATGATTACTCATAACGCCCCTTCCAGCGTTGGCGACGCACCTGCTCCTTGAGCATCTCGATAATGTCGTAGAGCACCTGCTCGGTGACGTGGGCGCTGCCTTCATCGACGGTTAGCCAGCTTTCGAAGCCGCTTTCCGCGGTCTTTTCAACGAGCTGGCGGAATTCAGTCGAGTGAATACCCAGTGCCAGCTCATCTACAAGGCGCTGAGCCACCCCGCTGAGCGATGCCTGCATGGCATTGGATGCCGTTTGCCCCATGGGTAGGCGGTGCAGCTTTTGGATTTCAGGGCTTTCCCGCAGGGTGCGGCTTACCAAGTCATCAATGGCCTTCATAATGGCGGTGCGATTCTGTTGATAGGCTTGGCCGACCGTGCCTTCTAGACGTTGAGCAATTTCGTGAATGAGCTGGTCTTTACGGGGCATGATAACCCGGTCGATGACTTGCTCGGTGAGCGAGTCGCTGGCAACAATCTGCTGTTGCACATTGCCTAATAGGCGAAGGGCAATCCGATCGGAGAGTTCTTCCAACAGAATATCGTAGTATTTGGCGGCAAACTGATAGCTCTTCCAGCGGGTGACGTCGATTAACCTGAGTCGGTGCAATCTATTCAGTAGCGACACCACCCTCAGGACACGCAGCCAGCGGAAACCGCTTAGCGGAATACAGCCAAGCACGTCGTACCAATGAACAAAGGGGTAGAAAAACCAGCGGTGGTAGCGCCGTTCGGCAATCGCTACCGCCCAGCCCAGCAGTACGTCGGCCACAAAAAAAGCCACAAAATAGAGATCAATAACCGTAAAGCGGCTGTGAATTGTTGTGTCGTAGAAATCGTGAAAACCGGGTGCAATGGAGGCGATCGCTTGGTTGATCGTGTCAATTAGGAACAGTGAATCAAACAGCAGCAGGCTCAGGTTAATAATAACCGCCGCAAGAATTAAAAAATCCCAGCCGATATGCGCATACTCAACGGCTTTAGGCAGGTGTGGGTAGCGCTCCCTGGCGGGCATGAAGACTCCTTGTCATCGCATTAATGAGGTAACAGTAGGCTAGTGGTTTAGCTGATGATGCTGTTGCGTTAACAGCTCCTCCTTTTCTGCCTGTTTGCGCAGCTTTTTGCGCAGGGCTGCTTTGTCATAGCGCAGCTTTTGCAGTGATGTTTCCAGCGCTAAAGGCGGCACTTTGGCGGGCTTTCCGTCGGCATTGACCGCCACCATGGTGAGATAGCAGCTGTTGGTGTGGCGAATTAGCTTATGCCGAATGTCCTCTGCCACGACTTTAACCCCCACCTCCATGGAGGAGCGGCCTACGTGGTTGACGCTGGCTAAAAAGGTCACCAGTTCGCCCACATGGATGGGTTGTTTAAACAGTACTTGGTCGACGGAAAGTGTGACCACATAGTGACCTGAATAGCGGCTGGCGCAGGCGTAGGCCACTTCATCAAGCTTTTTAAGAATAGCACCGCCATGCACTTTGCCACTGAAATTAGCCATATCCGGCGTCATTAGTACGGTCATGGAGAGTTCATGCTGGCCGGGCAGGACGCTGTGTTCAAGGTTGGGCGTTTCAGACATAGAAAAACCTTACGGGCTGAAAAGGCCCGCCCAGTTGGGCGGGCGATGGATGTGGGCAGGTCCGTTTTAGCTAAGCGCTAACCACTAACCACTAACCACAGGTGTTAGCACGTCGTGCTTAACATCTAGAACTTATCGCTAAAACTGACAGCAAGATCTGCCAGCAAGAGCTTAGAACCAGACTAAGCCAACGGAAATAATAATGCCGGTAATAAACAGCTGAATCAGGCAGAAGCCCATAATGTCTTTGGCTTTTAAGCCCGCAATCGCCAGTACCGGTAGTGCCCAGAAGGGTTGCAGCAGGTTGGTCCAGGCATCACCCCAGGCAACGGCCATGGCAACACGGGAAATATCGGCCCCTAACGCTTCCGCTGCCGGTAGCATAACCGGTGCTTGTACCGCCCACTGGCCACCACCGGAAGGTACAAACAGGTTAACAATCCCGGCGCTAAGGAACGACCAGAACGGCAGCGAAGTGGCGGTAGCAAAAGAGACTAGCCACTCTGACATGCTTTGTGCCAAACCCGACTGCACCATAATCGCCATAATGCCAGCGTAGAACGGAAACTGAATCACGATACCCGCCCCGCCTTTAATCGCTTCATTTAGGCTGTTAAGCAGGTTTCGTGGCGTACGATGCAGCACAATGGCTAAGAATAAAAACAGGAAGTTGACGATGTTTAGGTTTAAGCCGCCGTCACGCAGTAAGAAGTGGTCAAGCAGGAACAGCAGTCCTGGTACGCCTACTAACAGGGCCAGCGGGATGCTGTTTTCGAGCTTTTCTGCCGGACGGGTAATACGGCCTTGCGGTTCTGGTTCGTCGTCGAGCAGCTTGGCATCAATATAAACGCTGTCTTTTTCATCTGGCAGCATCATGCGGTTGACCAGCGGAACCGCGATAAATAAGCAAAGCACAATGGCTAAGTTAAAAAAGGCAAAAATGGTGGAGCTAGTGCTTATCACCCCGATCTGGTCAGCGGAGAAGTGGCCCTCGGTCGCGATAGTGAGCGGCACTGAACCGGCTAGACCGCCGTGCCATACCACAAAACCTGAGTACGCACTGGCGACCAGTAAGCGGTAGTCGACGCGAATCACGCGGGCCAACTCTTTCGCAAACAGGGCGCCGACCACCAGCCCAAAACCCCAGTTAATCCAGCTGGCAGCAAGCGACACCAGGGTGACTAAGATAATAGCGCCACCCGGGCTTTTTGCGGTGCTGGCAATTTTTTGCAGGAAGCGTTTGATAGGGGGGGAGCTGGCCAGCATAAAGCCTGTCACTAACACCAGCAGCATCTGCATGGAGAAGGTGAGTAGGCCCCAGAAGCCGTCGCCCCACATGCGCAGAACGGCCAAGGGTGTCTGGCGCTCTACGGCAATGGCTGCAACCGCTGCGATCAGCGTTAATATTAGTACAAAAATATAGGGGTCAGGCAAATAGCGCTCGACCAGTTTAACCGCTGGCTTGGATATGAACTTTAGCATGGGATGCTCGCTATAATCGTTATTAGGAAGTGCGACGCTAATATACGGGGGCGTGCCGTATTTTTCATCTCTCGTTGGGCAGCATACACCGGCGCCTAAAGGTACGTTAGCGTAGTCAGAGCCGAGCGAGCGTTGCAGGCTTCAACGGTCGGTTAATTAAGGGGATTCCGCGCGCCAGCGAGTCTGACGATAGTGGCGATAATAGCCGATAAGCACGGCAGAGCGCGCCAAGGTAAAGAGGGTGAAGGCGAGCCAAAGGCCGTGGTTGCCTAGCCCCTGGGTCAACCACCAGGTAGGCAGGTAAATAGCCAGGCCAATGAAAATGCTGTTGCGCATTTCACGCACGGCAGAGGTGCCGATAAATACCCCGTCAAGCAAGTAACTCCATACGGCCAGTAGGGGCATGGCGACCATCCAGGGTAAGTAAATAGCCGCAGTGCTACGAACCTCGTCGAGCCCTGTGAGCAGTGCAATGAGGGCGTTACCGCCTACGGCGAAGGCCAGCGTTGCTGCGGCGGCGGTCCAGAAAGAGAATCGGGCGGTAGCACGCACCGTGTTGGCAAGCGCCTGCCAGTTGCGCCGCCCGTAGTCGCGGCCCACCAAGGACTCTGCTGCGTGGGCAAAACCATCCAGCGCATAGCTGGTGAGCATAATAAACTGCAGCAGTACGGCGTTGGCGGCGAGCACCGTGTCGCCTTGGCGCGCCCCCTGGGCGGTAAAAAAGGCCATGGCAAACAAAAGGCCTAGGGTGCGCACAAAGAGGTTAGCGTTGACGTTGAACAGCGCCGAGTAAGCCGATAGCACCAGCAGCCGCTGGCGCTGAAAGGTGCCCTCTAAATGCCCCAGCTGGTGCAGTACTAAAAAGCCGCCAAACGCGAGGGCGCTATAATCAGCAATCACACTGGCCAGCGCAACACCGTTGCTGGTCATGCCTAGCCCGATCACAAACCATAGGTCGAGCACGATATTAACGCTGTTGGTGAGCAGCAAAATCATCAGCGTGACTCGAGAGTTCTGCTGGCCTAAAAACCAGCCCAGAATCGCGTAGTTAGCCAGCACTGCTGGCGCTGACCATAGGCGGATTTCAGCATACTCCCGGGCCAGCGGTGTTGCTGCTTCGCTGCCGTCTAGCAGCCAAAGTCCTAACGAAATAAGCGGCGAACCCAGTACGATGAGTAGTGTGCCAATAACACCCGCCATGATCAGCGATTGGCCTAGTAGGTTGCGCACATCACTGTCGCTTTCGCGGCCTATGGCCTGGGCGACCAGCCCCGTTGTGCCCATGCGTAAAAAGCCAAAGCCCCAATAGAGGAAGCTAAATAGCGTAGCGCCGAGGGTGACCCCGGCGAGATAGCGCGAGTCGGGCAGATGCCCAACCACGGCGGTATCCACCAGCCCCAGTAGGGGAACGGTGATATTGGAGAGGATGATTGGCCAGGCGAGGGTCCAAATACGCACGAGGCGGCGTTAGGCAGCGGTGATAATGCGGTACTTCTCCATTAGCTGCTCTTGGGTCTCAGCGCGTTCTGGATCTAGGGGAATACAGTCTACCGGGCAGACTTGCTGGCACTGCGGCTCATCAAAGTGCCCCACGCACTCGGTGCACAGGTTCGGGTCGATGACGTAAATCTCCTCGCCTTGAGAAATCGCGTCATTGGGGCATTCGGGCTCGCAGACGTCGCAGTTAATGCATTCGTCGGTGATCATCAGGGCCATGGGCATACCTCACGAATGGCTGGCTACTCGGGTAGGCCAATACCCGAGTGTTTTACTCAACAATGTCGATAGCTATGTAGTGTAATGCTTACGCAGCGCCTCTGCGACCTGCGGGTGAACCAGCGGTGAAATATCGCCGCCCAGCTTGGCGATTTCTCGCACGATGGTCGACGAGATATACGAGTTCTCTACCGCCGGGGTGAGGAATACGCTCTCAAGCTCAGGGTTTTGGGCGCGGTTCATGTTCGCTAGCTGCAGCTCGTACTCGAAATCCGAGACCGCGCGTAGGCCACGTAGAATAATCGTGGCGCCCTGCTCGTGCATCATAGTGGTCAGAAGCGATGAAAAGCCGATGACTTCCACGTTGGGGAGCGACGTACAAACGGTTCGGGCCAGCGCAATGCGGGTCTCAAGGTCGAGACTAGGGCGTTTGCCAGGGCTTTCGGCCACAGCGATAACGACCTTATCGAACATCCGCGCGCCGCGCTCAATCAGGTCGAAATGGCCATTGGTAATGGGGTCAAAGGTGCCTGGGTAGACCGCTATGTTAACGCGTTGGGCGATCATTCCGGTGCCTCCTCGTTAAGCTGGCCGAAAGGGTTGTCAGCGGTAAGCGAAACCGCCTGAGCATAGCCGGGGATGTGAATACGGTCGGCGTGGATCTCAAGCTCAGGGCCTTCCAGTACGGCCTCGCCAAACTGGTAACGGGGGGCGAAGTGCCCCTTATCTGCCTGGGCCAAATAGGCGGCTGCGTTGGCTCTTACCGTTTCGCGCCGGGTCTTCCAGGCATCAATGGCAGCGCTGCCATGGCGCTTAGTCAGTAGCCGCTCGGTGACTTCAGGCGATAACACAACGCCGGTTGCATTGTTGCCACCAAACCCTTTGGCATTAATAAAGGCGGCATCCGCCTTAAACGCTTGAGGGGTAGTGGAGAGCCGCAGCCGGTCGGCGTAAACATCGTCGGCCACCGCATCCAGCGTTGGAATGCCCGGTAGCAAGCCGTGGGCAAAACTGCCCAGCGCGCTTGCCAACTGGTCACCCGCCGCAGAGCCTTGAGAGTGGCCGATAAACGCTTTAATCGCCACAATTGGCCAATCGCTGATGCCATTAGCCCGAGCGATTTCATCAAGCACGTGGGATTCGGTTACGCGGTTTTTCGGCGTGCTAGTGCCGTGTGCGTGCAGAAAGGTGCGCTCTTTGAGTGCTTTATCCCCTAGCATGTCTTTCACTAATGCGACGGCTTTGCCCAAGGTGATGTAGTTGCCAATGCCGGGCGCAGAGATTGAGCGCTTAAAGCCGTCGGCATTGACGAAGACATCTGGCACGGCGCCTAAAATGTCTGCGCCTAGCTCAAGGGCAAGCGCGTCGTCCATTAGCAGCACGAACTGGCTAGCTTCCGCCATGGTAAAGCCGCAGTTGCGGGCAAATGGACGGCAGGCGCGCTGGTAGTCAGCGTCGGTGAGTAGCTCCAACGCGTCCAGAGCTTTGAGGCTTGCGTCATCCGCCAGCGCCCCCATTGCACGGAAACCTTCAATGATTTCAGGCGTAATCGGCGCGTCGGCTGTGCCGACCATCACCACCCGTCGGCGGCCTGAGCGAATGTCATCAATGCCCAAGCGCAGGTTATAAAGAAAACTGGCACAGGCACCCAACGCTGCGCCAGTACTGCCTACGCTGCCGAGTACATAGGCATTGAGGAAGTCGGCGGGCATCTGACCATAGCCCAGTGGCATCTGCTTGGAAGTGGCGCGCTGGCCACTGACCAAACTTTTTAGCAGTCCACCCCAACCTTGGTCATCTAGCTGGCCAATGGAGTTGCCGGCATATACCGCAATATGGTCGGGGTTTAGCTGCTGGCGTAGGTCTTCCCACGATAGCCCGCTGGCGCCTAGGCAGTCGCTGGCGCCAAATACAGCCATCGATAGCCCACGGGGGTGGTGTACGCTGCGGTAAAGGCTTGCGGGATCAAAGCCACTGGGCAGTTGCGCGGCGGCGCGTACTTTGGGCTCATGGGCATCGGGCAGCAGTACGTCAAGCGTTCCTGCGGGCACGGTCACTTCGACTTCCCGAGCATCAATATCCGTTACCTGCCAGTGGGCAGGTAGGTGTTCGGGAAGCTGACGTCGGCGCAGCGTGAAGCGCAGCGGCTCTGCTAGCACCATGCTTGCCGGGCGATTGGCAGGTAAGCCGGGTGCGAGAAAGCGCGGGTCTTCATTGCGGCGGATCAGGGTGTGGTTAAGCACCTGCTCGCGCAGCGTAAGCGCTGGGTCGTTTAGGGGCTGGCCTGTACTGTCTTGCCAACCGTTCTCAGAATGTTCAGCAAGGCGCATAAGCGCTGCCAAGCCTTCCAATGTTTGGCGCTGCTGGTCAGCAGGAAGAGCATCAAGTACGGTGCGGCGGAAGGCCTGGTGGCCCGAGGTTCTGCCGGCGGGATTGATGCCGCCCATGCCGACAATCACCGGTAAGTGTGACAAGCCGGGTTCCTCGTGGTGCGGTGGTTGTTAGTAACAATTATTGGCAAATGCACAACCGAAAAGCTGTTCATTCACACTTAATAAGTAGCTCGAGAGTGATCATAGCACCGGGCGTGCAACGGCGTCATGCCGGACGCGCCGGAGACTGCTAGAATCACGCCTTTTCCAGCAGGGGGTGGCATGCAGCATAATTCGCGACCGGTAGTTTCTAATCAGCCAGGCCCGCATCACGATTTGGCTCGTCGAGTGGCCCGTGCGCTGGCGAACCCGCTGCGCAAACCCATTGCAGCCCATACCCAGCAGGCGTTTGAAGAGGTTCAAACCTGGTATCAACAGCGTCAAGCGCCGCTGATTTTAGACGCAGGCTGCGGAGTTGGGTTATCCACCCGCCGTTTGGCTGAACGCTTTCCTCAGCATGCTGTTATTGGTGTTGACCGTAGCGAGGATCGCCTAGGGCGTGATCACGGTGATTTGCCCGCTAATGCGCGGCTGGTGCGGGCGGATTTAGTCGACTTTTGGCGCTTGGCCGAGCGGGCAGGCTGGGCGCCTGAGCGCCACTATCTGCTTTATCCCAACCCTTATCCGAAAGCGGCACACTTAAAAATGCGCTGGCACGGGCACCCCGTGTTACCTACCTTGTTGGCGCTAGGCGGCGCGTTGGAAGTGCGTTCTAACTGGCCGCTGTATATAGAAGAGTTCGCCCTGGCGGTGGCTCAAGTGACGGGACGACAGGCAGCGGTTAGTGTGTTTTCCCCCAACGGTGACTATTTGACCCCTTTTGAAGCCAAGTACGATCAAAGTGGCCAAGCGCTATGGCGTTTATGCATTGAACTGGAGCGGACATGACCTTTGTGTTTCTAACGCTGGCGATCATGGCAGAGGTGATGGCAACCAGCGCGCTAAAAGCATCAATGGGGTTCACACGTCCCCTCCCTAGCCTGCTAGTAGTGGTAGGCTACGGCGTAGCGTTTTATCTACTGAGTTTAGTACTACGAACACTGCCGGTGGGTATTGCCTACGCCATTTGGGCGGGCCTGGGGATTGTGCTGGTTACCCTGGTCGGCATAGTGGCCTTCGGTGAAAAACCTGATTTACCTGCAGTCATTGGCATTAGTCTGATTGTGGCCGGTGTGGTCACGCTGCAAGTTTTCTCCAAAATGAACGTGCATTGAGGTAGCTGAACGTGACGTACTGTATGGGTAAATACCGTGTTAAGAGCCGAGCTAAACGCTCGGGTACTTCTCCTGCGGGCTGGCTGCGGGGGATGATTGTAGCCAGCGTCGCCACCGCTACCTTGGGTGTTAGTAGCGCGCTTTTTGCCGACTTTAGCCGCTTAGGTCAGCTGCAAAATAAAGGCTTTTCGATCAGTGCTGAAGCACGCCTACTGGATGTGGATGCCGGCAGTAATGCCTTGCTGGGAAGCCTTAACCCCGAAGGTCAGCTCTCTCCCGCGTCGGTTACTAAAGCGTATCTGGCGGCAGCGGCGCTTAATCGCTATGGCCCTCAACACCGCTTTACCAGCCAACTGGTGAGCGCGGGCACTGTTGATAGCGGCGTGCTGCGCGGCGACCTTGTATTTGAAGGCGGCGGTGACCCGGGCCTGACCACAGAAGATTTATGGCGCCTTGTACAGCGCCTTCAGCTTTCTGGGGTGCGCGAAGTTGACGGTGCGCTGGTGATTAGTCAGTGGCGCTTTGGCCCAGTGGAGTGCCTTACCACCGACCGCTGTAACGCGCGTACCCGGGTAGCGAATGCTTACAGTGCTCCGCTTACCTCTGCTGGGGTTAACTTTGGCACCTGGTGTGTCAATGTAGCGCCGGCTAACAGCGCAGGAGAGCCCGCCCGTGTGGGGCTATGTGACAGCCCGCAACCGTTGATTGCGATCGATAATCAAGTGGTGACGCGGCCAGCCAATAGCGGTACGGAAATTAGCGCTGAACGTATTACCGATGAGCGCGGCGATGTGATGCGCCTGACGGGGCAAATCTCGACCAATGCTGCTGCCAGGGATATCTACCGTGGTGCAGGGGACGCTGCAGAAAAAACCGCCCAAGTACTGCTGAGCATGCTAAATCAAGCGGGGGTTACGGTACGCGATCCATGGCGGGTCAGCAGCACGCGGCCCGCCGGCGCGCAGCGTTTAGCGGCGGTGGATAGTATGCCGCTACAGGAACTGCTGCTGCGCACCATGAACTACTCCAATAACTATATGGCCGACGTGCTGGCGCTTAACTTAGTGGAAACACCCCAGGCGCAGCTGCGCCAAGCGGGGCAAGCCATCGAAGCCTACGCCCAGAGCTTGCCAGGGCACGGCCCACTGACGTTTTCCAGCGGCAGCGGTTTAACCACCGACAACCGCACCTCCGCTCAAGGCGTGAACGTGATGTTGGAGGATATGTTTCACCAAAGCGCGTTGTTCCCAAGCTTTGTGGCGTCTTTTCAATCTCCTGCCAACGGCGTAATGCGTTTTATACGCCGAGGCTCACCGACCTTCCAGAACAACGTTATGGTTAAAACCGGTACGCTGAACCAACCCTTTGCGGTGCGTGCCATGGCTGGGTATTTCCGTACCGCCCAGGGGCGATGGGGCGTTTTTACCGTGTTAGTGAACGGCAGTGGTAGCACCCCTTATCTAAGCTGGCCCGAGGTGCTCGACCCGCTGTCGCTGGATTTGGACGCAATGATACTGGCTAACTAATGATGAATTATTTGCAGGGTGGGGAGCGTGCATGAAGCCAAGGCATACCGGGTTAACCCATTTAATGCATTCCACACGCTATTCGTGGAAAGGCCTTAAAGCCGCATTTAGAAACGAAACTGCCTTTCGTCAAGAGGTAGTGATTACTGCCGTATTACTACCTTTAGCGTGGTGGATCGCAGACACGTCAATCAGTTGGCTGCTGCTGGTAGGCAGCCTGTTTCTGGTACTGATAGTGGAGCTGCTTAATAGCGCCGTTGAAAACGTGGTCGACCGTATAGGGACCGAGCACCATGAACTTTCAGGGCGGGCGAAGGATATAGGCTCTGCAGCGGTGATGCTTTCGCTGATAATGGCGGGGCTAACATGGGGCGTGCTTGGCTGGCAGAAATTCTTTGGCTAAGATTTTGATAGTTTAAATAATAATTTAAAACGCTTGTTAGCGAGGTGGTTATGCAATTGAACGATGCGTTTTTACCTAGAGAAGTGCTGCCGTCGCCGCTTAAGCCGATTGCACAAAAAGCGTGGCAACGGCTGAGTGAGGCCCTGAGCCAAGCAGATAATGTGGCTGAAATGACCAAGCAGCCGCTGCCCTCTAGCAGCTGGGAGGCGCTTTCTGAGCCACGTCGGGAAGCCCTTACCAAGGTACTTAGCGTATCGACATTTGCCTTAGACACCTTAACGCGCTTTCCTCACTGGCTGGTGGAGCTGGACGTTGCCGGTGAGCTGGATGCTGCACCGAGTAAAGATGCCCAGGCGCGCTGGTTGGAAGAAACGCTTGAAAATGCTGACGATGAAGAGGCGATGCACGGCGTTATTCGCCGTTTTCGTCGTGCCCGAATGCTGGGTATTGTTTGGCGCGACCTTAATCGGCCAGCTGGCTATAGCATGTGGGATACCGCCCAATCAGTATCGTGGTTAGCGGAAGTCTGTATTGAAGCCGCGTTGACGTGGCTAGAGCACTTCTACGCGCCACGTTGGGGTCTGCCAGCTCCACGTAATGACGGCGACCCCCAGCGGCTGGTGGTGCTGGGGATGGGTAAGTTAGGGGCCGGTGAGCTGAATTTATCCTCGGATATCGACCTGATTTTCGCATTCCCCGAAAAAGGCGAAACCGAAGGGGGGCGTAAGCCCCTAGCGCATCAGGAGTACTTCACCAAGCTTGGGCAGCGCTTAATCGCTGCGCTGGACGCCATGACTGCCGACGGTTTTGTCTTTCGAGTCGACATGCGTCTGCGCCCCTTAGGCGATGGCGGTCCCTTAGTGGGTAGTTTCTCTATGCTCTCCAGCTACTATCAAGACCAGGGCAGGGAGTGGGAGCGCTACGCCATGCTAAAAGCGCGCCCCGTTGCCGGCGATTTAGAAGCGGGCGATGAGCTTTTAGCAAGCCTTCGGCCGTTTGTTTACCGCCGCTACCTGGATTTTGGTGCGATTGAGTCGCTGCGCGAGCTAAAAGCGATGATTAATCGCGAAGTTAAGCGCAAAGGTATGCAGAGCAATATCAAGCTGGGGCCGGGCGGCATACGTGAAGTAGAGTTCGTTGTTCAGGCGTTCCAGCTCATTCGCGGCGGCCGGGATACCGAGCTTCAGGTGAGTTCGCTAAAAACAGCGCTGAACCGCCTTCCGGCATTAGGGCTATTACCTCAAGGCGTGGTCGACGAACTGCTGCCGGATTACGCCTTCCTGCGGGATGTGGAGCATGTTCTCCAGGCACTGGAAGACCGCCAAACCCAAATGCTGCCAACCGATGACGTTGACCGGGAGCGCGTGGCCTTCGCCATGGGGCATGAAGATTGGCCAGGGCTAGTGGCACAGCTAGATGAAGTGCGCCAGCGGGTGCGTCAGCACTTTGATGCGGTGATTGCTGACCCCGAGGAGGACGTTGAAGAGGGCAGCGATGAATCAAGCCTTAGCCTAGATCAATGGCGCTTAATCTGGCGTGGTGAGCTGGAGCATGAGGAAGCGCTTGCCCCCTTGGCTGAGGCTGGCTTCAAAGAGCCTGAAAAAGCGCTCAAGCGTCTGCATAGTCTCTACCACTCCCGCCAAGTGCAGAGCATGCAGCGCATTGGTTTTGAGCGTCTGGATGCCCTAATGCCGCTACTGCTGGATGCCGTGGCGGAGAGTGAAACGCCGGATACCGCGCTTGCCAGAGTGCAGCCGTTGATTGAGTCAGTGTTGCGCCGCACGGCATACCTAGCTCTGCTGCGCGAAAACCCCCATGCGCTTGAGCATTTAATGCGTCTGTGTTCGGCAAGCCCTTGGATTGCCGAACAGCTGGCGCGTTACCCGATTCTGCTTGATGAGCTGCTCACCCCAGAAACGCTCTATACCCCCGCAGACAAAGAACGCCTTGCCGATGAACTGCGCCAAACCCTAAACCGGCTGCCGGAAGACGATGATGAGGCTCAGCTAGAAGCGCTGCGGGTATTCAAACACGCGCAAATGCTGCACGTTGCCGCTTCTGATGTGGCGGGAACCCGCCATCTCATGAAAGTAAGTGATTACTTAACCTATATCGCTGAAGTGATTTTAGATGCGGTACTGGCCATGGCATGGAAACACGTTACCCGTAAGCACGGGGTTCCTGAAGGGCTTAATGCTCAAGAGCCCGCGTTTTTGATTATCGGCTACGGCAAGCTAGGAGGGATTGAGCTTGGCTACGGCTCTGATCTGGACCTGGTGTTTCTCCATGACAGCGATGGTAAGGGCAGTACTGATGGCCCTAGGCCGGTGGATACGCCGGTGTTTTTTGCTCGCTTGGGGCAGCGTATTATCCACCTATTAACGGCGGTCACTCCGGCTGGCAGCCTCTACGAAGTAGACATGCGCCTACGTCCTTCAGGCAACGCCGGGTTGCTGGTAACGTCGCTTGCCGCCTTCGCCGAGTATCAGCGCCAAAATGCCTGGACTTGGGAGCATCAGGCCTTGGTACGCGCCCGGGTAGTCGCCGGGAGCACAGCCTTAGCAGAAGCCTTTGATAAAGTGCGTGGCGATATCCTTTGCCGCGAGCGAGACTGTGAAAGCCTACGCGCTGATGTGGTCAGTATGCGCCATAAAATGCGCGACCATTTAGGCACGAAAGGGCCAGGGGCAAGAGGGCAGGCGACGGCAGATGCTGCGAGTGATGATGAGACAGCGCAGTTTGACTTGAAGCACGACGCTGGCGGCATGGTGGATATTGAGTTTCTCTGCCAGTACGCCGTGTTGGCGCTGGCGCATCAAACACCGTCGCTAATTACGTACAGCGATAATATCCGCATTTTAGAAACGTTGGCTGAGTGTGGGCACCTTTCACCAGCCGAAGCTGATCAGCTCCGCGACGCTTATCTTGCCTATCGAAGCCGTACCCATCGGGCGGCGCTTACCGGTGAAAAAAACACCGTGCAGGCGGGCGATTTCAAAGAGCAGCGTAACCACGTTATTACACTTTGGCAGCGTTTTCTTGAGCCATGATTGGCGTTGAGCCACTTTTTCAGTAGCATCCACAAGGAAGATAGCTTGATAACAATTTTTATCCACTAACGGCTGCGTATAACGATAAGGATGTAAGCGATGCTGGCACTGCGTGATGTAACGGTTTGTCTAGAAGTCACGCGTTTATGATTGGGCATATTCTTGCAACGCTGCTGCCGGTGTTTCTTATCGCGGGTTGTGGTGCGGCTTATGGGCGCTTCCGCACGCCGGATATTAGAAGTCTCAATACCCTCAATATGGAGCTTTTTGTACCGCTTTTGGTCTTTGCGGTACTCGCCGACCGCCAGGCGCCGTTGGCGGATTATGCATGGCTTGCCACCGCCGCGGTGGCCGTTGTTTTAGGCTCTGGGCTGCTGCTGTGGCCCGTTGCTAAATGGTTGTCGCTGGACTTAAAAGTATTCCTGCCGCCGATGATGTTTAACAACTCGGGCAATATGGGGGTGCCGCTGCTGGTGCTCGCTTTTGGGCCAGAAGCGCTTCCTGCGGCGGTTGTGGTGTTTATCGTCGAAATGCTGCTCCACTTCTCGGTAGGGCTTTATATGCTCGACCCGCGCACGTCGCTGTGGCGGCTGCTGCGCATGCCGATTGTCGCGGCTAGCGTAGCGGGTTTGGCGGTTAACGTTGGTGGGGTGCCGCTCCCCAGCTGGCTGCTGGAAGCGATGCACATGTTGGGTGGGGTGTGTATTCCACTGATGTTGTTTGCGCTGGGCGTACGCTTACTAGAGATTGACTTTAGTGACTGGCGCACGGGGCTTCTGGGCGCGGTGCTTTGCCCGCTCTCCGGCGTTGTGATCGCGCTACCGCTCATGTGGTTGTTGCCCCTTAACCCGCTACAAACTGCGGTATTGCTGGTGTTTGCAGCGCTACCCCCAGCGGTGCTTAATTACTTGGTCGCCGAGCAGTACAAGCTGCAGCCACAAAAAGTGGCGTCGTTGGTGCTGATTGGTAACTTGGGTAGCTTGATCGTGATGCCATTGACGCTGGCTGCGGCGTTTGCCTGGATTTATGCGCCGCTTTGATAGCGGCGCTTTAAAGCCAGGTATTAACACGCTGAGTATGAATATGGCGACAAAATAGATCGCGCGTGGTCAGAAGACGCGCTAATAAAAAGCGTGGTGTTCGCAAAGAGTGAAACGTTAGCGGCGATGAGTTTCGTCTTTAACTTCATAACTGCCTTCAAGCGCATCATATTGATTGGGCTGATGCCGCGAACTAGCATAACCACTACCGATATCCTGCGCTTGGTCAGCACGCATTTGCTCCATTCGCTTTTTCATCTTATGGCGAACAAAAGGCATCATTGCCCAGCCAATCAGCAAGAAGAACAAGCCGAGCACCACGCCAACAATCATCAAGGCGCCAAACGCAAGCCAAGTAAGCAGTAGCTTTAAACTGCCCAGTAAGCTTGTAGGCTGCGTTTGAGTTGCCCTCGCACGCCATTGATTGGCAGCCTGCCAAGCGGCGTTACGTTGGTCACGATTCATCTGTGGCATGTAAGCCTCCATCGTTCATTTGCCTCATTGGAACATAGAGGCGCTATCAAGTTCACTGCTAGATGATCCATCCATCAGCACACATGCGATTGCGATGCTCAAATGTTAGGATTTACCTATACATGCCAGACAGATGTGCATAATGCTTATCTAACAAGGAGGTTCTATGACAAGTCATGGAGGAAAGTCGGTGTTTATCGCGTCAGCGATTATCATTTTCGGCTTAGTTGTAGCGGGGGCCGCTTTTCCTGTGGGCTTTGGTAATGCGGCGGAATCGGCATTAGCCACGGTGACTGAGCTGTTCGGTTGGTTTTATCTCTTCTCGGTATTTGGCTTTGTCATCTTTTTATTCGGATTAGCGCTGAGCAAATACGGCAAAGTGCGCCTTGGGCCCCAAGATAGCACCCCAAACTACACGTTTTTCTCCTGGATAAGCATGCTGCTGGCCGCGGGGTTTGGTGTGGGCTTAGTGTTTTACGGCATGGCAGAACCCATGAGCCACTATATAAACCCGCCCTATGGGGATATGCCTGCTGAAACCGAAGCCGCCGCGCGATATGCCATCCAGTACAGCTATTTTAACTGGGGCATTCATCAATGGGCTGCCTTCGCCGTGGTCGGTTTAATCATTGCCTATTTTCAGTTTCGTAAAGGTCAGGCGGGGCTTGTCTCCTCGGTGCTTTCATCGGTCACTGCAAAGCATCCCCGGGTTCGCCCTTACGCTTCCTGGTTGGATGTGTTTGCCGTCGTTGCCACTGTGATGGGGGTGGCTACCTCTCTTGGGTTAGGTGTTCTGCAAATGAACGGCGGCCTTAACGCGGTCTTCGGCCTACCAGAGAATGGCTTTTGGCAGTTTATTATTCTCTTTGTGATGTTCTGTGCCTATATGCTTTCTACGTGGTCGGGGCTTGATAAAGGGATTAAGCGGCTGTCGAATTTAAATATGATCCTGTGTATTGGCTTAATGCTCTATGTGCTGGTAACGGGGCCGACCATTGCCATTCTTGAAACCATTACGCTTGGCATTGGTGATTACCTACAAAACTTCATCGGTATGAGTCTCCGTATTTCACCTTATAGCGATAATGAGTGGGCCAGTAGCTGGACGATTTTCTACTGGGCCTGGGTCATTGCATGGTCGCCGTTTGTTGGCACTTTCATTGCCCGTGTTTCCCGTGGCCGAACCATTAAAGAGTATGTATTTGGCGTATTACTGGTTCCACCGCTGTTGGCCTGCCTATGGATGGGCGTATTTGGCGGTGCCGCGCTGCACATGGAGCTAAGTGGCGACAACCTGGGGCTTGCCGCTGCCACCCAAGCGAATATCACTGTTGCCCTGTTTGAGATGTTCGAGCTAATGCCTTTCTCAAACGTGCTATCGGTCGTGGCGATGCTGCTGATCTTTATTTTCTTGGTCACCTCGGCGGATTCAGCGTCCTATATCGTGGCGCAAATGACGGATAACGGCTCGATCAATCCGCCGTTGTATAAACGAGTGATCTGGGGGGTATTAATTGCCGCTATTTGCTTCACGCTTATTGTGGCGGGCGGCTTATCAGGGCTGCAGTCGGCTGCAGTGCTTTCGGCACTACCGTTTACGTTTATTCTGTATATGATGATAGTAGTACTAATACGTGAGCTGCGGGCCGACCGTAAAGCGATGCTGACCCAGCTCTATCGCCGCCATGGTGAAACGCCGGTTGGCGCAGACGCGTTTGAAGCCGAACAGTTGGGTGAAGAGGAGCGTTTACGGCGCTCGCCAAACGTCATCAATCGGCGCATCAATAGCTAGTCCTTAATAACCAGCCTCACTTGTGGGAGAGCGCACACATGGAACGAGCGTGCTAATGGCCCGGCAAGTACGTCACGGCGCAACGCGCCGGTCGTCTAAAAACGTGGCGTTTGACCGCTGGCTAGATCGGGTTGTCACCGTTGCTGTTGTGACTGCCATAGTGATCGGGTTAGCTGCCGTTGTTGCGCACTGGCTTTTGTGAAAACTGTCTGTTGTGAATACTGAACGTCGCAACGACTAACGCCCGGCCTAGCCGGGCGTTAGTCGTTGATTGTGCTCGAGCGGCAGTCCGTTGCCTGTCACCCCCCTTTAGAGAGAGTCATCAATGCTGCCTGCTACTGCTGCACCGGTTGCTTCCTATGCATCGCGCCGCGAAATTTTTGGCTGGGCGATGTTCGATTTTGCCAATCAGGCCTATACCTTACTTATTATTACCGTTGTTTTTGGCGAGCTATTTACCACGGTGATTGTAGGCGACCGGGGAGACGGTTTTCGGCTTGCCAATTTTCTATGGAGTTTAGGGCTGGCAATCAGCTATTTGATGGTAGTAATAACAGCCCCATTGTGCGGTGCGGTGATGGATTACCGTGCTGAAAAAAAACGCTTTTTGCTCATTAGTTATCTTGCCACGGTGATGACGACTGCGATGCTCTATTTTGTGGAGCCAGGCTTTGTTGTGGTGGGGTTACTGCTAATTGTGCTCTCTAACTACGCGTACTCCATGGGAGAGTCCTTTATTGCAGCTTTTTTACCAGAGCTTGGGCCGCCGAATGCGCTGGGTAAGATTTCTGGTTTTGGTTGGGCATTAGGCTACATAGGTGGCCTCTTTGCTGCAGGGTTTACGCTAGCAGTGCTTGGCGAAGCCACGCTAGAGAATTTTGAACGGATACGCTGGGTAGGGCCTTTTGCTGCCGGGTTTTTCTTATTAGCTGCCATTCCTACGTTTTTATGGCTTAAAGAGCGGGGAACGCCGCAGCCTCGCGGCGTTGCCTATGGCCGCATTGCTCAACAGCGCGTACTTTCGACGCTTCATGAACTCCGCTATTTCAAAGATTTAAGCATTTTCTTGGTGTCGCTGCTGTTTTCGATGGCAGGGGTCTACATCATTATTGCCTTTGCCTTTATCTATGGCGCCCAGGTCATTGGTTGGGATGAGAGCGTCCGCAATATCATGTTTATTATTGTACAAATTACCGCTGCTGCGGGGGCGCTCGGGTTTGGGTTTCTTCAGGACAGGCTGGGTGCCAAGCGCACGTATCAAATGACGCTGGCGCTATGGGTAACGGCGATTGTGGCTATTTGGGCCACCCCAGAGTTAACTGTTTGGGCAAACAGTCGCTTTGGCTGGCAGTGGCAGGCGCAGCACGTGTTTTTAGTGGTGGGCTGTTTAGCGGGCCTAAGTTTAGGGTCTAGCCAGTCCGCTAGCCGGGCGCTTGTCGGGTTGTTTTCGCCGCTGGCGAAGTCAGCCGAATTTTTTGGTTTCTGGGGGTTGGCGAACAAGCTGGCGGGCGTGCTGGGAATTGTCATGCTCGGTGTGTTGCAAACGCTCATTGGCCTGCAAGCGTCTATTCTATTGTGTGTGGGACTATTTATTATCGCCATGCTGATTTGTGCAAGCGTTAATGAACGGCGAGGGCGCGAAGCCGCGCTCGCATGGAAAAGCGCATAGAAAAGCGTAAAGCCTAAGGAGGCGCATGACTTCATACACAGCGCAGCGCGGTGGTATCGTCATGATGCTGCTTTTCTGGGTGCTGCTTATCGGAGCAGGCACTTGGTTGGTTGACGGTGGCTTTGACAACATCATGACACCCAACGCCCATGTTATGAACGCCACGCCTGACGGTGGCCCCGTCACCCTAAAGCGCACGCGCGCGGGGCATTTTGAGGCGCCAGGTGAGATTAACGGCAAACCGGTGACGTTTTTGCTGGATACCGGCGCTACCTACGTTGCAGTACCTCGGGATTTAGCCGCTAGCCTAGGCTTAGAACCAGGCCGCAGTGCCTGGTTTAATACGGCGAATGGGCGTGTCGAAGGCAGCTTGACTATGTTAGATGAAGTGACTTTAGGCGGTATACGCGCAAACAATGTTCAGGGGTCGATTAGCCCAGGTATGGAGCGCGATACGGTGCTGCTTGGGATGAGTTTTTTAAACTTGCTGGCGATTGAAATGCGTGACGGTGAAATGGTGCTGAGCCTACCGTGACGTTGGATCAAACTTGTCAGCGGCGATATGTTGTGATTAGCTGGAAACTCATGGATGCCAACACGCTAAGGAGTTGCTATGGGTATTGAAGTAGGTGGTTTATTAGGTCTTGTTTGGCTCATTATTGTGATTTGGGCCGTGGTTAAGGTTGCTAAAAGCTCTGCTGGCGGTATAGCGAAGCTGTTATGGATCTTAGTATTGCTGTTTTTCCCACTGGTTGGTTTGATTGCCTGGTTCTTGCTTGGGCCCAAAGGGTAGCGAGTTGGACGCTGCTCTGTTTAGGCAAACAAGCGTAAAAAAGGCAGGCTCTAATGAGCCTGCCTTTTTTAGTGGTGTTTTTTCGTTACCTAAACATGGAGTTACGATAGGGTTGCTTAGTGAGTTAGTCAGGTAAGTTATTGCTGCTGGGAGGCGCTTTGTAATGCCCAGGGATCTTTAATTTTTCTCCATTGGGCAAGTCGCGCACTTGGGTGGGTACATAAATGCGCTTGATGACACTTTTAGTTTTGCCACTGTCCATCGCTCTCTCCTCCCGTCAGATTGTCGACAGTTAGTCTTAACTCACATTAGCGCTTGTCGATGAAATAATCAAGGTGCTCCTGAACGGTTCAACAAGATAAGCAGGAAGAGGCAGGCGTTGGCGTGGTTTTGAGGTATCCTGAACGCTACCACAACCTACTTTTAGCAAAAGAAAGTGGGTGTTTACACATACGACCTAAGCGGAGTGAAGAAAAAGGATGACAGATCACTTGGAGCAGCAATTTCAAGCACTTGGGTCACAAGAACCAGCGGTGCCTGACTATCCTGATCAGGATCACGTGCTGATTATTGAAGATGACCAGCGCTTGGCGGAACTCACTCGTGATTACTTGGAAGCCAATGGCTTTCAAGTCACGCTGGAGTCCGACGGCGCGAAGGGTGTTGATCGCATTTTAACCCTACAGCCTGATCTCGTCATTCTCGACTTAATGCTGCCAGGGGAAGATGGGTTAGCTATTTGTCGGCGTGTGCGGCCTAATTTTGCCGGCCCTATCATGATGTTGACCGCCCGCACCGATGATTTAGACCAAGTGCTGGGGCTAGAGATGGGGGCGGATGACTATGTGCCCAAGCCGGTTCAGCCGCGGGTACTGCTGGCCCGTATGCGTGCCCTACTGCGGCGTGCTGATGGCCCCTCCGCCGATGGCGAAATGCGCCTTAAGTTTGAGAATTTGGAGATAGATAACGCGACCCGAGAGGCGTGGTTATCTGGCGAGCGTATTGACCTAACCAGCGCAGAATTTGATCTCTTGTGGTTATTAGCCCGCAATGCTGGCCGGGTACTGACCCGAGAAGAGATCTTTAGCGATTTGCGTGGTATCAAATACGATGGGCAAGATCGTTCAATTGATGTGCGTGTCTCGCGTATTCGGCCCAAAATTGGCGACGATCCCAACCAGCCTCACCGCATTAAAACAGTGCGTAGCAAAGGCTATCTTTTTGTTAAAGACAGTTAATTAGAGAGGTTCGCCTTATGCGGCGAGTGCTCAGCCACGGCTCTTTTTTAAGGTTCTATTTACTGCTGGGGCTAGCGTTGTGTGTGGTATTCCTGATTGCTTTGGGTGGGCGCTCGTTTATTGAGCAGGTTCGCCGTGAGGATTACCGGGAGCAGCTCGCCGCACTGCCCATGTCACTAATGACCCAGCAGCTTGCTGATTTACCCGTGGCGCAGCGTGAAGAGCGCCTTGGCCGATTCTCTGAAGCACTGGGAATGCAGCTATCGCTACGCTCGCTGGAAGACGCTGAGCTTGGCTATTTTGAGCGAACTCGCATAGAGCGGGGCAATGTGGTGGTGGCGGAATCGCCATGGCGGCTTCGCCAGCGGCTACCCTCAGACAACGACGAGGGTAGCTGGATGCTGGAAGCCACCCTGGTGGCGTGGAGCGAGCGGCAGTGGCAGGGCAGTCTTGTGCTGTTGGGCGAGTGGCTTGCTGACACGCCCGCCAATGAGCGGGCAACCGCTATGGCATCGTTACGAGCAGGCAGTTGGCCACTCACGTTACTCTCCACGCTGCCTGACGACCTAACGCTCGAACAGCAGTTTCAACTAACGCTGGGCGGGGTTCTTACGCGGCTTGCGACCGATAAACTGGCAATCACCTTACTCTATCAGCTACCTAACGAAAGCCAGTGGGTGCAGGCTGGCCCCATCTCCCGTGGCGATACGTTGCCAGTGAACCTGCACTTGCCGCTATTAGTCGGCTTAATGATTGTACTTAGCCTCATTGTCTACTTAATTATGCGCAGTATTGAAGCCCGGATGGCACGCCTGGAGCTTGCGGCCACGCGGATTGCCAGCGGGCGTTTAGAAACCCGCGTTAAAGTGGAGAGTGGTGACTTTTTAGGTCGTGTCGGCATGGCGTTTAACGGCATGGCAAATCAAGTACAAACCTTACTGCGTGGGCAACAGGAGATGATCCGCGCCGTTTCCCATGAACTGCGCACGCCCGTGGCGCGTATTCGCTTTGCGGTACAAATGGTTGAAGATATGACCGATCAGCCCGCTATTCGGCGCCAACTCCAGGGAATTGATGCCGATATCGCAGAGCTTGATGAGCTTGTCGATGAAATCCTCACCTATGCCCGTTTAGGCGGCGAAACCATTAATGGCGCTGAGTTAGAGATGGCGCTGGTCGAGTGCCGAGCAATGGCTGAGCGCGTCATTGATACGCTGTCGCCGCTGCATAAAGGGTTGAGCTTAACCCTTGATCCTGGCGATGATATTGAGCTGTACGCTGAACCCCGCTACCTGCAGCGGGCACTGCAAAACCTGGTAGGTAACGCGTGCCGCTATGGCAAATCCCAGGTAGTGATTCGCCTGTGTGATGAGCCTAACCTCGTGCGTATTGATGTTGAAGATGACGGCCCCGGTATCCCCCTTGAAGCACGTGGCGATATTTTCAAACCTTTTACACGGTTAGATGATAGCCGCGCCCGCAGCTCCGGTGGCTATGGGCTAGGGCTCTCCATCGTCCAGAAAATCATGGCGGGTCACCGGGGGAGTGTCACCGTCGATACCAGCCCTACCCTGGGGGGCGCACGCTTTACGCTGCTGATTCCTCGTCGCGATTTGCCGGCTTAATACCGGTTAGCACGGCAAAGGAGGTTTCCCGGGCGGTGCGTAAAAAGTCCTGCATCCATGGCGCTTCTAGGTTGTCTTTACGGATCGCGGCGTATAGCGTGCTCCAAATGCCGTTTTCACCTAATTTAACGGCGCACACGTAATCGCGCTCTAAATACTCGGTGAGCGCCCAGTTCGGCAGCGCGCAGACGCCGCGCCCACTGGCCACTAGCTGCATCATCATGATGGTTAGCTCGGCGGTGCGAATCTCTTTCGGCCGTACATTGGCGGGGGATAAGAACTGGCTAAAGACATCCAGCCTAGCGTGTTCTACCGGATAGGTGATCAGCGTCTCTTCGGCAAGCGCTTGGGGTTCGATAAACGCCTGTCCCGCAAAATCATGCTGTCGTGCAACGGCCAGCAGCCCCTCGTAACGAAAGAGTGGCGCATAGTGAATGCCCTCTAGCGGCTGGGGGTCAGCGGTAATCACCAAGTCCAACTGCTCGCGGGCGAGTGCGGGCAACGGGTCGAAGTGGTGGCCGCTGGGAATATCAATCTCCACTTCTGGCCAGTGATCGCGAAAATAATCCACCGTAGGCATCAGCCACTGAAAACAGCTATGGCACTCAATGGCCATATGCAGCCGCCCCTGTTCCGTGCCTGCTAAGCGGGCTAGGTCCCGCTCAGCTTTACGCACCGCAGGCAGAATCTCATCAGCCAACGCCAGAAGACGCAGCCCTGCCCGGGTAAATTCAACGGGGCGGGTTTTACGCGCGAATAAAGGGCTGTCAACTCGGCTTTCCAAGTCTTTAAGTTGGTGCGATAAGGCCGACTGGGTGAGGTGCACGCGCTCAGCAGCCTCTACCAGGGAGCCGGTTTCTCGCAGAGCAAGCAGCGTTCGCAGATGGCGTAATTCAATCATTGTGATTTTATTTCATGTTAGGTATTAAAAACTTTAGTTTGATTCACCTTTTGGCGGTGGTCAGACTGTGAGAAGTCATTCACGTTGGAAGGATTCATCATGACAGTTTCTCATATTCTCGGCTATCCCCGCATTGGCGCTCAGCGCGAACTCAAGAAAGTAACCGAAGCCTACTGGAAAGGTGAGGTAACCCGTGAAGAGTTAGAGGCAACAGGACAGGCGCTGCGTCTGCACCATTGGCAAACGCAGCAAAACGCTGGCTTGGATTTTGTTAGCGTTGGTGATTTTGCATTCTATGATCAGGTGCTTAATGTTTCAGTGATGCTGGGCGCCGTGCCAGGACGCTTTGGCGCTCAACAAGAGGTCTCTGCGGGAGACGTAACGCTAGACACGGCCTTTCGCATGGCGCGTGGCCGTGCGCCTAGCGGCAAACCTGCGGCCGCCTGCGAAATGACCAAATATTTCGATACCAATTACCACTACCTGGTGCCGGAGCTGCATGAAGGGCAGACGTTTACGCTGGCTTCTCAGCGCTTGTTTGACGAAGTGGACGAAGCCCTGCAGGCAGGCTTTACACCCAAAGTAACCCTAACCGGCCCGCTGACCTGGCTGTGGTTGGGTAAAGCCAAGGGCCGCGAGTTTGACCGTTTGACGCTGTTGGACAACGTTCTGAATGTCTATAGCGCCATTTTATCTCGTTTGGCTGCCCAGGGTATTGAGTGGGTGCAGTTGGACGAGCCAGCGCTGGTGCAGGACCTGCCCCTGGCGTGGCAGCAAGCGTTTGAGCGCGCCTATCATCGTTTGCAGTCGGCACCGGTTAAGGTACTGGTCGCCACGTATTTTGGCGCGCTGGGCGACAACCTCTCATTAACTACCCGCTTACCCGTGGCAGGACTGCATGTTGATGCGGTTCGTGCGCCCCAGCAGATTGAAAACGTGATTGATCGGTTAAACCCGCACCAAGTGCTTTCTATTGGCTTTGTGGATGGGCGCAATATTTGGCGCGCGGATTTAGCTGCACTGCGTGAACGCTTACTGCCCCTAAAAGTACGCCTTGGACAACGGTTATGGTTAGCGCCAAGCTGCTCACTGCTACACGTACCGGTAGACCTGACTCAGGAAGCTGAGCTAGATAGCGATTTAGTGAGCTGGCTGGCCTTCGCGCGCCAAAAGATTGATGAAGTCGTTACGCTGGCACGTCTTGTCGATAATCGTGCCACTGCCGTAGACGAGCAGCGGGTGAGCGAAGCAACACGGGCCTTAGATACTCGCCGAGAGTCCGCGCGCATTCACCAGCCGTCGGTAAGCCAGCGTCTAGCGGCGATTACCAAGCAGGATAGTCAGCGTCGTTCTCCGTACGCGCAGCGCGCTGTGGCTCAGCGCCGGTCGCTGGCACTGCCGCTGTTTCCCACCACCACGATAGGCTCTTTTCCACAAACGAATGATATTCGCGCGGCACGACGGGCATTTAAAGCAGGTGAACTTAGCCAAGCTGACTACGAAGCGCGTATGCGTAAAGAGATCGCCTACGCCGTTGAGCGGCAGGAAGCGTTAGGGCTGGATGTGCCGGTGCACGGCGAAGCCGAGCGTAATGACATGGTGGAGTATTTCGGTGAGCAGCTAGAGGGCTTTGCCTTTACCCACTTTGGTTGGGTGCAAAGTTACGGTACCCGCTGTGTTAAGCCGCCGATTATTTTTGGTGACGTCACGCGTCCGACGCCGATGACCGTCCGCTGGAGCGAGTTCGCCCAAACGCTGACCCAAAAACCGATGAAAGGGATGCTTACCGGGCCGGTCACCATCTTACAGTGGTCGTTTGTTCGCGATGACCAGCCCCGGGCCACTACCTGTCGACAGATAGCCCTGGCGCTGCGCGATGAGGTGGTGGACCTGGAAAAAGCCGGTATACAGGTGATCCAGATTGACGAGCCAGCGCTACGCGAAGGGCTGCCGCTGCGTCAGCAAGAGTGGCAAGGCTACCTGGATTGGGCCGTGGAAAGTTTTCAGCTAAGCGCTGCAGGCGTGGCTGATAGCACACAGATTCATACCCACATGTGCTATTCGGAGTTTAACGACATTATCGGCGCCATTGCGGCACTCGACGCCGATGTGATCACCATCGAAACCTCCCGCTCAGATATGCAGCTACTGGATGCGTTTCAGGACTTCGCCTACCCGAATGAAATTGGGCCAGGAGTGTATGACATTCACACTCCGAATATCCCCGAAGTGAGCTGGATGGTTGATTTGATGGAGAAAGCCTTGGAAAAGATCCCCGCCGAACGGCTGTGGGTGAATCCCGACTGCGGTTTGAAAACCCGTGGGTGGGCAGAAGTAGAGCCGGCTTTGGCTAACATGGTGGAGGCCGCCAAGATATTAAGACAGCGCTACGCTTAAAGAGCGAGCATTGGTGAAGAGTGAGTATTGATGCATTACCCCGCTGCACTAGGCAGCGGGTTTTTTGATGGGGTTTGTAGATATACAGCTAGCTTTTTGACGCGTAGGCGTAGAGCAACGTTTCTTGAGCGCTAATGGCATCGCTGCTACCAGGATCCTGTAGCTGATAGCTGCCGTCGCTCTGCAGTAGCCAGCTTTGGCAGTTATCGACCAAGTAGGTTTCTAGGTCTTTACGAACCCGGTTGGCGAGCTTCTTATCCAGCAGCGGGAAGCAGGTTTCAACTCGGTGGAACATATTACGCGACATAAAGTCAGCGCTTGAGCACCAGATTTCCGATTTGCCGTCGTTGTGGAAGTGAAACACCCGGGTATGCTCCAAAAAACGGCCAATAATAGAACGCACGCGAATATTCTCCGAGACGCCTTCAATGCCTGGTTTAAGGCAGCACATTCCACGGATAATCAGGTCGCACTCCACCCCTGCCTGGGATGCACGGTACAGCGCTTTAATCAGCTTGGGTTCTGTCAGTGAATTGCATTTGATAATGATATGGCCACGCTTGCCCTTGCGGGCTAACTGGGCCTCACGGTCGATCATCTCTACCAAACGCTCGTGCAGGGTAAAGGGTGCATGGAGCAGGGTATCGATTTTTCGTGCACGGCCCATACCGGAAAGCTGCTGAAAGACTTTGTGCACGTCGGCACACAGTGCTGTGTTCGAAGTTAGCAGGCTGTAGTCGGTATACAGTTTGGCGGTTTTAGCGTGGTAGTTACCAGTTCCCAAGTGGGCATAGTAGCGTAGCTCGTTTTTTTCCCGGCGTACGATATGCAGCATTTTGGCGTGAGTTTTATAGGCCATAATGCCGTAAATCACAATGGCTCCAGCTTCTTGTAGCCTTGCTGCTAGCTGTAGATTGTCCGCCTCGTCAAAGCGTGCCCGTAGCTCTATCACCACAGTGACTTCCTTGCCGTGGCTAGCGGCTTCTACCAGGGCACTCACAATAGAAGAGTCGGCGCCGGTTCGGTAAAGCGTCTGCTTGATGGCCAGCACGTCCGGGTCGCGGGCAGCTTCGCGAAGTAAGTCCTCAATTGGCGAAAAGGCTTGAAATGGGTGATGCAGCAATATGTCGCTTTTAGCGATAGCGCTAAACAGGCTGCCGCCCTTGAGCACTTTGGGCACGCTGGGTGTGAAAGGCCGATACAGCAGTTCTGGGCGGTCAACATCGCCGAGTACTGCCATCATGCGGGTTAAGTTAACGGGCCCTTGTACCCGGTATAGGTCATTGGTTTCCAACTCAAATTGGCGCAGTAGAAAGTCGGCAAGATCATCGGGGCAGTTGTCGGCTACCTCCAAGCGTACGCCACTGCCATAGCGGCGGGCCAGCAGTTCGCCGCGTAGTGCCGAGGCAAGGTCGGAGACCTCTTCCGGGTCAACGGTCATATCTGCATTCCGCGTAAGCCGGAACTGGTAGCAACCGCGTACACGCATGCCAGGGAACAGCTCCTCGGCATGAGCGTGAATCATGGAGGATAAAAACACATACTCCGAAAAGCCCTCAGCGCAAAGTTCTTTGGGCAGGGCCATTAAGCGAGGCAGCGAGCGAGGTGCGGGAAGTATCGCCATTCCCCCCGCACGGCCAAAGGCGTCTTTACCCTCTAGCTCAACAATAAAATTAAGGCTTTTATTCACCAAGCGGGGAAAAGGGTGGGAGGGATCCAGGCCGATAGGACTAATCACCGGCATGATTTCGCGCTCAAAAAACGCCTGTACCCAGGCTTTTAGGGCATCATCCCACTGATCTCGGCGGCGAAAACGTAGTCCCTGCGCCTCAAGGGCAGGCAGCAGCACCTCATTTAAAATTTGATATTGGCGCGCAATCTGCTGGTGGGCAATCTCGGAGACTTCTGCCAGCAGCGCTTTAGGCAAGCGGCCGTCGGCGGCGGTGGTATCATCGCCCAGTGCTAGCTGATGCTTTAGGCCCGCAACGCGAATTTCAAAAAACTCATCCATGTTGGATGAAAAAATCAGCAGAAACATTAGTCGATTAAGAAGCGGGTGCGCGTCATCCAGCGCTTGTTCCAACACGCGAATATTAAACTGCAAATGTGAAAGTTCGCGGTTGAAATAGAGCTGCGGGTCGTCCAAGTCGGCTTCCGAGTGGGACTCCCGTGCCTGCACACCGGTGGGCGTTCGATTGATGCGCAGTGGCAAGCTTTCCCCTTCGCCACTGTACGGCTCAGTAGGCGTTAATGGCATTGAATCTGATAGTTGGTTGTCCATAGCTGCCCCGCGTAAATGACCTATCTCAAGCATAGCGTGTTAACGCTTATTTACGGCAGTATGCAGGGGGTAGATGACAAACAGGTGTCACCTGTTTGTCATCTTAGCAGCGTAATTAGGGAAGTGAGAGGTTAGCGCTGTAGCAGGCGAGCGGCCTCAAGGGCAAAGTACGTTAATATTCCGTCGGCGCCGGCGCGCTTAAAGCACATCAGCGACTCAAGTATCACGGGTTCAGCCTCTAGCCAGCCGTTATCGAAGGCGGCGCGATGCATGGCGTACTCACCGCTTACTTGGTAGGCAAACGTAGGCACTTGCAGCTCGCTTTTGACACGGCGTACTACATCTAGGTAAGGCATGCCGGGTTTGACCATCACCATATCGGCGCCTTCAGCGATATCCATGGCAACCTCATGAAGTGCTTCATCGCTGTTGGCAGGGTCCATCTGGTAGGTACGCTTATCCGCTTTGCCCAGGTTGGCAGCGGAGCCGACAGCATCGCGAAAGGGGCCGTAATAGTGAGAGGCATATTTGGCGCTGTAGGCCATAATGCGCACGTTGTGCAGGTGCTCCTGCTCCAGAACCTGACGGATGCCGCCAATGCGACCATCCATCATGTCGGAGGGGGCCACAACGTCGGCACCCGCTTCAGCGTGGGAGAGCGCCTGCTTGAGTAAGGTGTCTACGGTGCGGTCATTCAGCACATAGCCCTGCTCATCAATGATGCCGTCCTGACCATGAATGGTATAAGGGTCGAGGGCAACGTCGGTAATAATACCAAGCTCTGGTAGCGCCTCTTTTAGGGCACGTACGCAGCGCTGCACCAAACCGTTCGCGTTATAAGCTTCTTCCGCCAGTTCGCTCTTCTGCTCCTTGCCCACCACGGGGAAGAGTGCCAGCGCCGGAATGCCGAGGGCGTGAGCTTCGCGGGCCTGTTCAATGAGCAGGTCGATGGATAAGCGCTCAACGCCTGGCATTGAGGCGACGGCTTCACGCTGGTTTTCACCCTCTAGCACAAACACCGGCAGAATAAGATCTGCCGGCGTTAACGTTGTCTCCTGCATCAGGCGGCGTGAGAAGTCGTCACGGCGCATGCGGCGCATACGAGTGGCGGGGAAGTGACGGGTGCTTGGTATACTCAAAGGAGTTCTCCGCAAAACGCTAACATAAGGGTGCCCGTAGGCTTACAGTGAGTATATCAGCCATAACCTGCGGCGAAAGCCGCCTTGTGGCGGTTAGGCAGACTGACTAGAGTGAAACGTTTGCCAAGTCGCTAGGCAAGTGGTGAAAATAACGGCGACCATAAGGAGATAGGCATGACCAAACAGGTAGCAATCGTATTAGCAGGCTGCGGCGTTTTTGATGGTTCAGAAATTTACGAAACCACACTAACCCTGCTGCGCCTGGATCAGTTGGGCATTGGTTACCGCTGTTTTGCGCCAGATGTGGAGCAGCACCATGTGATTAATCATTTAACCCAGTCACCTGTTGAGGGGGAGGCGCGCAACGTACTGCAAGAGTCGGCCCGGCTGGCCCGAGGCGAGATCAGCCCTATCACCGAGCTAAATGCCGATGAATTTGACGCGGTGATTGTGCCCGGTGGGTTTGGTGCCGCTAAGAACTTGTCTGACTTTGCTACGCAAGGCGACAGCATGCAGGTGCTGGAGAGCCTAAAAGACGCGCTAGCGGGCTTTAAACAAGACGCTAAGCCCATTGGCCTAATGTGCATTGCACCGGTGATGGTGCCCCGTCTGCTGGGTGAAGGCATCGCAGTGACTATCGGCCATGACCCCGCCGTGTCAGGTGCCATCAGTGCTATGGGTGGGCTACACCGCAGCTGTAGCGTCGAGGATATTGTCGTGGACTTAGAGCATCGCGTCGTCACAACACCTGCCTATATGCTCGCCACGCGGATTAGCGAAGCCGCCACGGGTATCTTTAAATTGGTTGATCGTATTGATGAAATGATGGAGTGAACGAACGCTCGCCGCGGTTGAGTAAATAGAGCAAAAAACCCCTGCCATCTAAGATGGCAGGGGTTTTTTAGTGAGCGCTTATGGGTAGTTAGCCGCTATTCGTTCTCTTCATCGGCAGCTTCGGTCTTGCGCTTGCGCACTAGGCGGCCAAACAGCAGCCCCACTTCATAGAGCAGGTACATGGGGATTGCGAGAAGGCTCTGGGAAATAATATCGGGGGGCGTTAATAGCATCCCCACGACAAAGCAGCCCAACACAATATAGGGGCGTTTTTTGGAGAGACTTTCAACAGTGGTAGCGCCTGAAAGAATCAGCAAAAAAGTGGCAATGGGGATTTCAAAAGCGACACCAAACGCAAAAAATAGCTTCAGCACAAAGTTAAGGTACTGATTAATGTCGGTCATTACCGCGACATTTTCTGGACCTGTTTGGGTGAAGAACTCAAACAGCAGCGGAAACACCACGTAATAAGCAAATGCCGCGCCAGCGTAAAAAAGCGCAACGCTAGACACCAAAATAGGAATCGCCAGCGCTTTTTCATTATCGTATAGCCCCGGCGCCACAAACGCCCACGCCTGGTGGAGCACAAAGGGGATAGCGATAAACACAGCGACCACTAAGGTCAGCTTAAAGGGGGCAAGGAAAGGAGAGGCTACCTCGGTAGCAATCATCTGTGACCCTTCAGGTAGCAGGGCCATTAATGGATCGGCAACAAAGGTATAAATATCATTAGCAAAGGCATAAAGACCGAGGAAGATCACCAGAATGACGACCACGGATTTTATGAGGCGCGTTCGCAGCTCTATTAGGTGCTCAATAAGCGGGGCTTGGCTTTGCTCGTTACGCGGCTCCTGTGAATCGCCAGACATGCTCATTGGTGATTGCTATCCTTTTTAACATCGGCCTTTTTAAGATCAGCCTTTTCAAGGTCGGCGTTGTGAAGATCCGTGCTATTAGCATCTTCGCGTACCGTTTGTAGGGCGTCGTCTAACCGGGCGCTGGCGCTGGCGACTCGCTGTTCAGTTTCATGCTGCGCGGCGGGCGTTGAGGTGTTGGCCGGGGATGAGTCGGCAATGCTCTCAACGTCCTGCTTCACTTTCGTTAAGCTGTCATCGAGCTTTTTTTGCTGCTCGTTAAGCTTTTGGCGCAGCTCTTCTGCTTCCAGCTGGGCGCTAATTTCACGCTGCATACCGGATACCGTTCGCTTGATCTTGCCAATCCACATACCCGCAGTACGCGCCGCTTTTGGCAAGCGCTCAGGACCGAGAACCAGCAGCGAGACGATGCCAATAAGCATGAGTTCAAGGAAGCCGATATCCAGCATGGGTTATTTGCGCTCTTGGTTGCTGTCTACAGGGCGGCTCTCTTCCGCTTCCGCCGCACGCTTCTCTTCGGCCTGCACATCGTAAGTGTTGCCAGCCTCTTCATGGCTTACCTTTGCCTGGGGCTGATCAGCGTCTTTTTTATCGCCGTCTTTCTCTTCTTCGTGCATCGCTTTTTTGAAGCCTTTGACTGCACCGCCTAGGTCGGTGCCCACATTACGCAGCTTTTTAGTGCCGAAAATCAGGATAATAATGCCCAGAACAATCAGCAGCTGCCAAATACTGATACCACCTAACATATGCATTTCCTCATCGGTGCAGGTTAACGTTGTGTGCGAGACGCTTTTTCGTCGTGACCAGAAATACCCAACCGCTTTGCTAGCTCATCGAGTACGCACTGGTGATCCAGGTCTAAGTGCGACAGCATCACCAGGCTATGAAACCACAGGTCGGCGGTTTCAGCGATCAACGCTTTACGTGCTTGCTCGCCACCGTGTTCGGCATCTTTTGCTGCGAGCAGCGTTTCAGTCGCTTCTTCGCCAACTTTTTCGAGTATCTTGTTCAAACCCTTATGATGCAAGGAGGCAACATAAGAATCTTCTGCTGACGCATGGCGGCGCTGCTTCAATACCTCGGCTAAAGCGTCCAATACGGGCGTTTGGTTAGCGGTTGTGCTCATGGTGTTCCTTGTTGAATCGGCAGGGCATTTTAGTCTCGCTGGCCGGCGGGTTTTACTGCCATAACAGCAGCAGTAGCCCTAGGCCAGCTGCGGCTAATACGGGCCACTCTTGGGTGGCAGCCCAGCTGCTAAGCGGTTGCCACGCTAAGGCAATTGCCACCAGAATTAAACCCACCCGTAGCCGGTACTGGCGTTTACCTTGGCGTGTTAACTGGCTGTGCATGTTACTCAGAGTGCTGACCTGTTGATGACGCTGGCGGTGCTCATGCTCCATACGGCTTAGCGCTTGGTGGGCTAATACCGGTAGCTCCGGCAGTTGGTGGGAAAGCTCTGGCGCTTGTCGCTTTAACGACTCCCAAAGGCCGCTTACGCCGGCTCGGTCTTTCATCCACTGCTCAAGGTAGGGCTTTGCGGTGCTCCATAAATCCAGGTCAGGATAAAGCTGGCGGCCCAGCCCTTCGATGTTAAGCAGCGTTTTCTGCAGTAGCACCAGCTGGGGCTGAACTTCCATATTAAAACGTCGGGCGGTTTGGAAAAGCCCCAAAAGCACCTGCCCAAACGAGATGTCCTTTAGCGGCTTCTCAAGAATAGGTTCGCAAACGGTACGAATGGCGGCGGCAAACTCATTGGCGCGAGTGTTTTCACCCACCCAGCCGGACTCAATATGCAGGGCGGCGACTTCATAGTAATCCTGGTGAAAAAACGCCAGGAGATTGCGCGCCAGGTAGTCTTGGTCTTCCCGGGTTAAGCTGCCCACAATGCCGCAGTCGATGGCAATATATTGCGGATCCTCGGGGTTGTCACAGTTAACAAAAATATTGCCGGGGTGCATGTCAGCGTGGAAAAAATTATCGCGGAACACTTGGGTAAAAAATAGCTCTACGCCACGTTCGGCGAGTTTTTTTAGATTGGTACCTTGGGCTCTAAGTGTCTCTAGGTCGGCAACCGGTACGCCGCGGATTCGCTCTTGCACCATGACATGCCGACGGGTGAAGGGCCAATAGATGGTGGGTACAAACAGCAGCGGCGAATCTTTAAAATTGCGCTTTAGCTGTGAGGTGTTGGCGGCTTCTTTGTAGAGGTCGAGTTCGTCAAACAGCGTGGCTTCATAGTCGCGAATGACTTCCACCGGGCGTAGGCGCTTGGCTTCGGGCACTTTAGCGAACAGCTTGGCGACCTGATACATCAACGCCATATCCTGGCGCATAATACGGTCGATGCCGGGGCGGATAATTTTCACCACCACGTCTTCGCCGGTGTGTAGCGTGGCTGCGTGTACTTGAGCAATCGACGCGGAGGCCAGCGGCGCCCGATCAAATGCCGCAAACGCTTCGGTCAGCGACATATCCAGCGCTTTCTCCACCCTTGCTGCGGCCTTTTCGCCGGGGAAGGGAGGCACTTGGTCTTGAAGTCGCTTTAGCTCATCGGCGATGTCCTCGGGCAGCAGGTCCCGCCGCGTGGAGAGCATCTGGCCGAATTTAATAAAAATTGGCCCTAGCGCTTCAAGCGCCAGCCTTAACCGTTCGCCTCTAGAGAGCTGACCAACGGGCACTAAACGCAGTGGGGAGAACCACATCAGCGTGCGTAGCCACAGCGGCAGGCGTTCAATGGGAATCAAGGTGTCTAGGCGGTGGCGGGTAATTACCCAGACAATTTTGAACAGCCGCAGGCTCATGGGCGCTGCTCCTTGGTGTTTACGGGCGCGCTTGATGACGGCGGTGGCGCCAGCTGGCTTAGGCGGCGCTGAAGGCGATTAAGCCGCGCCTCCAGGCGGTCGGTAGCCACCTCAAGTTCGGTTAAATGGTCGCGTAGCACGCTGCGCTGCTGGCGGCCAGGCAATAGGCGCGCTTCTTCAAATACGTATTCCGATACATCTTTAAGTAGCTCGTCTTTGGCCCGTAGCCCCCATCGGGCGGCGCGACGTATACCTTCAGCCAGGGAGTGAGCCGGTAGGTCGCCTAGCCAACGGGCTAACTCACCTTCCCAGTCGATATCCAGGTCAAGCAGCAGGTCACGGGTCGCTTCTACCAAATGAATGCGGCCACGCACGGAGAGTTTGCCATCAAACATAAGCCGCTCGACAGAGGCGCCGCTAAGCCACTCTGAAAGGGTTTCCGGGGTAAGCTCGACAATGGCGTCTACGTCTGTCTCATCCAGCTCGTCACCCCGCAGCAGGTCGATACCGGCATGGTGGTAGTGAAGCACCAGCTGCAGATGAGGCTTTTCCAGCCTCACCAACAAACGGCTGCCCGCAAGCTGAGCCAGCCGGGTAGGGGCTGCCGGGTCGCGGGCGAGGAGGGCGTTCAACGTGCGTTCACATCCGGCCAGCAGTAGGGTCGGGGTTACCAGCATGCTGACCTCTTGTTCAGTAACGTCATGGTTTACAGTGACTTCATAGTTTGATGCCACGGTGAAGGGCAACGATGCCGCCGGTCAGGTTGGTATATTCAACCCGTTCAAGGCCTGCGGTTTCCATCATCCCTTTCAGCGTTTCTTGGTCAGGGTGCATACGAATAGACTCCGCCAGATAGCGATAGCTTTCGCCATCGCCCGCCACTAGCTCACCCATTTTGGGCAGCAGACGGAAGGAGTACTCGTCGTAGGCTTTGGACAGTAGCGGGTTATTGGGCTTCGAAAATTCAAGCACCAACAGCCGGCCACCGGGTTTTAGCACCCGGGCCATGGAGCGCAGCGCGGCGTCTTTATCGGTGACGTTGCGTAGGCCGAAGGCGATAGTGATGCAGTCGAAGCTATTGTCGGGAAACGGCAGGCACTCGGCGTTAGCCTGAACGTACTCAACGTTGCCGCCTACGCCGTTATCCATCAGCTTGTCGCGGCCTACTTTCAACATGGATGCGTTGATGTCAGCAAGCACCACTTTGCCACTGGGGCCGACCAAGCGTGAAAACTTAAGCGTTAGATCACCGGTGCCGCCAGCAATGTCTAACACCTGGTGGCCAGGGCGAACGCCAGCGCGCTCAATGGTGAGTCGCTTCCAAACGCGGTGAATGCCCATGGACATGAGGTCATTCATAACGTCGTAGCGAGCAGCGACTGAGTGGAATACATCAGCTACCCGAGCGGCTTTCTCGTCAACGGGAACTTCTTGGTAACCGAAATGGGTAGTGCGTTTATCCGTGGGGCTCATGGGGCTGTAGCTCCCGAGTTCGAGGCGGTAATAATCGACCTGGAGGTCGTCGCAATAAAAAGGTTGGCGATATTGTAGCCTTCTCTGCCCCAATTTGTCTGTGCTTCACCTGGGGCGCAGCGTCACAGCTGTTTAAATTGAATGCTGGCTGGTTCCCGTGAGGCGCCTGCCTCTTCTAACCGTTGGAGATAGTTCTGCCAGTAGGCATCCTGGTGCTGGGCAAGATCAAACAGGTAGTTCCAGCTGTACAGGCCGCTATCATGTCCATCGTCAAAGTGTAGCTTCAACGCGTAATTACCCGCTTGGGTAATATTTTGTAGGCCGACATCTTTTTTGCCGACTTGAAGCACTGCCGTATCGCCGCCGTGGCCGCGCACCTCGGCAGAGGGAGAGTAAACCCGCAAAAACTCGACCGGCAGGCGGTAGCTCTCGCCGTTGGCGTAACCAAGCTCCAGCTCGCGGGCCTGCTTATGGTAGTGAACCCGGGTGGGGGTGGGAGCGTTCATGGATGACATTACCTCTTTACGGCGTCGGTGGCGGACATCATGACCGCTGCTTGGCCGTTGCGCACTTGCTCAAGCAGCGATGATGATGGCGCCTACCAAGCGCGCTCAGTTACGGATTACAAAATATAGCGCGACAGGTCTTCGTCCACCGCCAGTTCACCCAGTTGGGCGTTGACGTAATCAGCATCGATAACCAGGGGGCTATCCATATCACCGCCTTTAAACGAGGCTTCCTCCAGCAAGCGCTCTAGCACTGTGTGCAGGCGGCGAGCGCCGATGTTTTCGGTGCCTTCGTTGACCTGCCAGGAGATCTCGGCAATACGTTCGATACCGTCTGGCGTGAACTCAATATCCAGCCCTTCCGTCGCCAGTAGTGCCTGATACTGCTTGGTGAGAGAAGCGGATGGCTCGGTGAGAATCCGCTGGAAGTCACCCGGTGTTAGGGCGTCTAGCTCAACGCGAATCGGCAGACGGCCCTGCAGCTCAGGAATCAGGTCCGAGGGGCGCGATAGGTGGAAGGCGCCGGAGGCGATGAACAGTATGTGGTCGGTTTTCACCATACCGTACTTGGTAGAGACGGTAGAGCCCTCAATCAGCGGCAGAAGGTCGCGCTGTACTCCTTCACGGGAGACTTCGCCACCGCTGGACTGGCCGCTGCCTTTAGCGACCTTGTCGATCTCATCCAGGAACACAATGCCGTGCTGCTCAACAGCTTCAACAGCGCGGGCTTTGATCTCTTCTTCATTGACTAGCTTGCCCGCTTCTTCGTCGCGCAGTAAAACCAGCGCTTCTTTCACGGTAACGCGGCGCTGCTCGCGTTTTTGCTGGCCCATATTGGAGAACAGGCTCTGCAGCTGGCTGGTCATCTCTTCCATACCCGGCGGGGTCATGATGTCGATGCCCTGGCCCTGGGAGGAGACCTCTATATCGATCTCTTTATCGTCAAGCTGGCCTTCGCGCAGCTTTTTACGGAAGACCTGACGCGTGCCGTTATCCTCGCGAGGCTTATCCTCTTGACCGCGGGGAGGTGGTAGAAGGGCGTCTAGCACGCGATCTTCCGCGGCGTCTTCGGCGCGGTGTCCCACTTCTTCTTTGGCGTGCTCGCGCACCATTTTAATGGCGGCTTCCATTAAGTCGCGGATTATCGACTCAACGTCGCGGCCGACGTAACCCACTTCGGTAAATTTGGTGGCTTCAACTTTAATAAACGGTGCACGGGCCAGTTTGGCCAAGCGGCGGGCAATTTCGGTTTTACCTACGCCGGTGGGGCCAATCATCAATATGTTTTTTGGCGTGACTTCAGGGCGTAGGTCGTCATCGAGCTGCATGCGACGCCAGCGGTTACGCAGAGCAATGGCGACGGCGCGTTTAGCGTCTTGCTGACCAATAATATATTGATCCAGGGCGTGAACAATTTCGCGGGGTGTCATCTGGGTCATAAAGTTGGCCTCAACGGTCGTTGATGTTCAGCTCTTCAAGCGTCACGTGGTGATTGGTAAATACGCAGATGTCACCGGCGATTTGCAGGGATTTCTCGGTAATTTCGCGGGCGGAAAGCTCGGTGTTTTCGAGCAGCGCTCGGGCGCTGGCCTGGGCATAGTTACCGCCAGAGCCAATCGCAATAATGCCGCGCTCAGGTTCGACGACATCGCCGTTGCCGGTAATGATCAGCGAGGCGCTGTGGTCGGCGACGGCCAACAGTGCTTCAAGGCGGCGCAGTGCGCGGTCGGTGCGCCAATCTTTGGCAAGCTCAACGGCGGCTTTGGTGAGGTGGCCTTGGTACTTTTCTAACTGTGCTTCAAAACGCTCAAACAGGGTAAAGGCATCAGCGGTGCCGCCGGCAAAACCTGCCAGCACTTTGCCACGGTAGAGGCGACGTACTTTACTAGCATTGCCTTTCATCACGGTATTACCCAGTGAGACCTGGCCGTCGCCTGCGAGGGCAACGTGGTTACCGCGGCGTACGGAAACAATCGTGGTCATGGAGATAACTCCTTGGGGGGAGGCGTGCTCCCGATGACTGATGGGCCGACTACAGCGGCCGTACAAAAAGCGATTCCCAACAAAATGCGGGCGGCAGATAAAAAATCAACCGCCCGCTTGATAAAGCCGTTAGATAAAGCGTGTTTGGGTCGTCTCTAGGTGATCGGCTTGCTAGTTTTGCAGCTGAATCAGCAGCGGCTCTATACCTTGGGTGCTCATAAGATCCTGGGCACGGTTCAGCTCCCGGGTATCTTCATAGGGGCCTACTTGAACGCGGTGCCACGTGTCGCCCCCGGCCTGCACTTCGCTAATTTGCGCAAGCAGGCTTAAGTTACGAAGGCGGCTGCGCAGCTGCTCAGCGTCGCTAAGCTCACGGAACGAAGCGGCCTGCAGTACGTAGCGATTGGGCGTGCTGGGGCTGGCGGGCGCTTGTTGGGCCGCGGTGATTTGTTCCTCCGGACGCATATTGGCTGCAATGACCTGGGCAATCGGGTCGTCGCCAGGGCTGCTATCCGCGGAGCTTTCGGCTGGCTGTTCGGCGACTTCTGGCCGGGTAACCGTAGAGGGCAATGTGACGCCAGGCGCGATAACCTCGGTTTCAGGCAGCAGCGTATAGAACTCAAAGGTGGGCATTGAGGGTTCTGCCGCGCTCTCTGTTTGGCGCGCAGCGCTGCGTTCATCGCTACTGGATGGTTTGGGGAGCACGGTAGCCTGGGGTGTTGTCGTGCTGGGCTCTTGCCAAGGAGCGGTGCCGTGCTGGTGCTGCGCTAGGAAAAAACCAACGGCCACCCCTGCCAGCCCCCAAAGCCAGCCGGGAGCACGCCACCCACCGCCGGAGCGGTTAGTGGACTTGCGCTGCGAGGTGGCGCCGCGGCGGGTGGGCTTTTTGCGTGGGCTGGCCATAGCTTACATCTCCTCTGGGGCGCTAACCCCCATGAGATTAAGCCCGTTCCGCAGCACCTGCCGGGTGGCGAGGCCAAGCGCTAAGCGCGTATTGCGCAGGGTGTCGTCATCCACCATGACTTTGACCGCGTTGTAGCAGGTGTGGAAGTCGCCGGCTAAATCCAGCAGGTATTGGGCGACCTGCTGGGGTTCGCGGTTTTTGGCGGCGTTTTCAACCACTTCCGGGTAGCGAGCCAAACGGTTAAGTACGGCTTTCTCCTGGTCGCTATCCAGCAGCGCCAAGTTGGCCATGGCGAGGCCATGATCAAAGGGGTTGCCTGCATCCTGAGCTTTGCGCAGCATGCTGCATACCCGGGCGTGGGCGTATTGGATGTAGTACACCGGGTTGTCGTTTGATTGGGAGCGAGCCAAATCAATATCAAACGTCAGCTGCGAATCCGCCCGGCGAGCCGCCAGGAAGAACCGCGTCGCGTCGCGGCCTACTTCATCAATAAGGTCGCGCACCGTCACATAGCTACCGGCGCGTTTGGAGAGTTTTACCTCAACGCCTGAGCGGGTCACCATGACCATCTGGTGCAGCACGTAGTCGGGCCAGCCTTTAGGAATACCCACTTCCAGGGCCTGCAGGCCAGCGCGGACACGGGTCACGGTGGAGTGGTGGTCCGCGCCTTGCTCGTTAATCACGGTTTTAAAGCCGCGTTGCCACTTGTTGAGGTGGTAGGCCACATCGGGCAGGAAGTAGGTGTAACCCCCCTCGCGCTTGCGCATTACACGGTCTTTGTCATCGCCAAAGTCGGTGGTGCGAAGCCATAGGGCGCCATCTTCTTCATAGGTGTGGCCGTTGGCGACCAGCTTTTCGACGGTGGCGTCCACTTTGCCATCTTCATAAAGCGATGACTCCAAGAAGTAGACGTCAAACTCAACGCCAAAGGCTTTAAGGTCTAGATCCTGCTCCCGGCGCAGCCAAGCAACGGCGAAGTCCTGAATAGCGCTCAGATCGTTAGCATCGCCTTTGGCGGTGACTTCACGGTCGTCGGCAGTCACTGTTTTGCCTGCCATGTAGTCGTTGGCAGCATCGATGATGTATTCGCCACGGTAGCCGTCTTCCGGCCAGCTGGGGTCATCGGGCCCCAGTCCTTTCGCGCGTGCCTGTACGGAAAGCGCTAGATTTTTGATCTGGGCGCCAGCGTCGTTGTAGTAAAATTCGCGGGTCACGTCGTAGCCAGTGGCTTCTAATAGGCGGCATAGGCAGTCGCCAATGGCCGCCCCCCGGCCGTGGCCCACGTGCAGCGGGCCCGTGGGGTTGGCGGAAACAAACTCCACCTGCACTTTTTCGCCTTTACCAATCAGGCTGCGGCCAAAGGCGTCGCCGCTATCCAGCGCTTGGGCAACGATTTGCGCCGCGGCATCAGCGGCGGCAAAAAAGTTAATGAACCCCGGGCCTGCAATCTCAGTTTTTTGAATCGCGTCGCTAGCGGGGAGAGCCGCCACCAGGACGTCGGCCAGCTCACGGGGTTTCATGCCCGCGGGTTTGGCCAGCATCAGCGCCAGGTTAGTGGCGTAGTCACCGTGGGCTTTATCTTTGGTGGGGTCGACCTTAATGGCTGGCTGTAAATCGTCGGGCAGCACGCCTTGGTGCTTAAGCGCGGTCACCGCGCCTTCGAGCAAATAAATAATCGTGTCTTTCATGTAAATATCCGGGTGTCGTCGATAGCGGCGTGTGCATGCGCGCAGTTTTGCGGCGTCAAAGCGGCCATTATCGGCAATTGGCGCGCAGTTTCAAAGCCGTATTACTGAGTAGGGTAGCGCAGACGGTACCGGGTGCGGCGCTGTTAAGCGAGGGTTTGCGGGTCAATATCGATCGACCAGCGCACTTTGCGCGCCTCGCGGTTGGCCTCAAGCCACTGCACTAACCAGTTGGCAGCGGCGTGCCGCTGGCTGCGTTTGTCTGCGGCCAACATTATATGAAGGTGGTAGCGGTTTTGGCGCCGCTCCATGGGGGCGGGCACTGGGCCTAAACAGCGTACCGGCAGCGCTGCTTCCTTTAACCACTGGCGAAGTGCCTGGGTGGCCTGCTGTGCCAAGGCAAGGGCCGCCTCTTCTTTAGGGCTCTCAAAGCGCAGTAGCGCCATAAAGCAGAACGGTGGCAGCTTAGCGATGCGGCGCTCTTCTAGCAGGCTGCGTGCCAATGCGCTGTAGCCGTGTTCGGCAAGTTGGCCCAAGTGCGGGTCATCCGGGTGCAGGGTTTGAACTAACACCCGCCCGGGGTGAGCGGCGCGGCCAGCGCGACCGGCAACCTGTTCCAGTAGTTGAGCGCTGTGCTCCAGAGCGCGGAAGTCAGCGGCGTAAAGGCCGCCATCCGCATTGACCACGACCACCAGGGTCACATGGGGCAGGTGGTGGCCTTTGGCGAGCATCTGGGTGCCCACTAACAGGCAAGGCTCTCCGCGCTGAATCTCTTTAAGTATTTGCTCAAAGCTCTCTTTTTTGCGCGTGCTGTCGCGATCAATACGGTGAACGGTAACCTTAGGAAAAAGCCCTTGCAGTGTTTCTTCGGTACGCTCGGTGCCGCTGCCCAGGGCGCGCAGGTCGCCGCTGCCGCACTCTGGACAAGCGTCTGGCAGGGCGCGACGGCTATCGCAGTGGTGGCAGGCCAGCAGCGGTGGCTGGCGATGCAGCGTCATACGGGCGTCGCACTGGCCGCATTCGGCCATCCAGCCGCAGCTATGGCAAGCAAGCGTGGGGGCAAAGCCGCGACGATTAATGAACACTAATACCTGCTTTCCCGCATTAAGGGTGCTCTTTATGGCTTTAATGGCGCCTGGCAGCAGCCCGCCCTGGCGGCGCTGGTGGCGCAGGTCGATAAGCTCAAGCTTGGCAGGCGGGTGACGACTAGGGCGCTGAGTGAGGCGCAGGTGACGATACGTGCCGCAAAGCGCTTGCTGTAAGCTTTCAAAGGAGGGCGTGGCACTGCCCAGCAACAACGGAATGTTGTGGTAGTGCGCTCTTGCAACGGCTAGGTCGCGGGCGTGGTAGCGCAGCCCATCATGCTGTTTATAAGAACCATCATGCTCTTCATCGACAATAATGGCACCGGGGTTAGCAAGTGGGGTGAAAATTGCTGAGCGGGTGCCAATGATGACCAGCGCGCGGCCATTGGCAGCGGCTTCCCACACATCAAGGCGCTCATGGTCGGTCAGCCCGGAGTGCAGCGCCACCACGGGCACGCGAAAACGGCTTCTAAAGCGCGCCAGGGTTTGGGGCGTTAGGCCGATTTCGGGCACCAGCACCAGGGATTGCTTCCCCTTGGCGGCCAGCGCCTCAATGAGCTGTAGATAAATTTCGGTTTTGCCGCTGCCGGTAACCCCCTCCAGCAGGCAAGGGTGGTAGCTATCGAGTTTTTCATGTAGCACGGCCAGCGCCGTGGCCTGTTCGCGATTAAGTGGCAGAGAGGGGGAGGCCAGTAAGCTGCCAGTGGTAGGTTTGGAGGCGGTTAAAATCATCTCTTCGGCGCGGGTGAACCCTTTTTTTTGCAGCGCTAATAACTGGTCGCGGGTAAAGCCGTGGGCGCTGATAGCGCGCGCTGCCAAGCCGTGCGGATGCTGACGTAATAAGGCATAAAGCTCGGCTTGTTTGGGGGCACGCTGCAGGGATGATGCATCAGACATTTCAATGGGTAGCCAAAGCGTATGCGTTCGCCCTGCCATGGGATGCCCTTGGCGTAGCCTGGCGGGCATAGCCAATTGCATGGTGTCGCCCAGGCTGTGCTGGTAGTAACGAGCGGTAAAGTGGCACAGCCACTGCCAATCGCTTGGCAGTGGCGCGTCATCAAGTACGTCGCTAATAGCACGCAGCTGCGAGTGGGGCAGTTCGCTGCTGTTCGCCAGCGCTACGACAACGCCGACTACCTCCCGGTGGCCAAACGGTACGCGCACCCTAAGCCCCGGCTGCCAGCCCACTTTAGGTGTCTGGCGGGCGGGTAAATAGTCAAATAGACGCCGTAAAGGCGACGGTAGGGCAACTTTAAGCACCTGGCAGGAGGCTTGAGGTGGCTTTTGTGAGCCTCCCAGGGAAGAAACGGAATCGGGCAATTGGCCTCCGGCGTTAAGTTTGCTAAAATGCGCGGCCGCTTCGAATCTGTCAGATCGAGCGACTAACCGGTTAGTAGTTTTTTCACACCCGTATGCGGTGCCTGGCAACGGATCAGGTGGCGGCATACAGCTCATGAGGCTCAAGATGAAACAAGGTATCCACCCGAATTACAACACGGTCACCGCTACTTGTTCTTGCGGTGCAAACTTCCAGGTTGGTTCTACCTCTGGTCAGGACTTCTCTCTGGACGTGTGCTCCAACTGCCACCCGTTCTATACCGGTAAGCAGAAGCAAGCGACCACTGGTGGCCGTGTAGAGCGCTTCAACAAGCGCTTTGGCGCTGCTGTTAAGCGCGGCTAATCCTAACGGATTTGCGCTTCGCAGGCACGTTATGTGCTTTGCGCAAAAACCCACGCTTCGGCGTGGGTTTTTTGTTGGGTGTCGAAATGATAATAGCGTGAAGATACCTCTTGTAAGCAGTCTCAAAATGCTGCGCTGCATCAATAAGCAAACCTTTATGGCTGGTGGCTTGATGTATAAGTTGCAGCAAATGGCTGATAAAAGTTACGAACGTGAGTTAAAATTCGCTAAAACGGCCGTTTTTCTGTCAGGTTGACTATGCGCTTGAGACCCTTGGGTTTTTTCTATATTCTGAAGTGACTTAACTACTTTAGGCTAATTGGACCCTGACCATGACGGATGCAAACAAGCAAGCGGCTTTGGATTATCACGCTAAACCGATCCCCGGTAAGCTTTCTGTGGAGTTAACCAAGCCCACCGCGACTGCGCGGGATTTGGCGCTGGCCTACAGCCCGGGTGTTGCTGAGCCGGTGCGTGAAATTGCCCGCGATGCGGAAAATGCTTACCGCTATACCGGTAAAGGGAACCTCGTCGCTGTTATTTCCGACGGTACCGCGATTCTGGGTCTGGGTAATTTGGGGCCGCTCGCAAGTAAGCCGGTAATGGAAGGCAAAGGCGTACTGTTCAAGTGCTTTGCCGGCATTAACTCGGTGGATATCGAAGTGGACGCTGAGAGTCCGCAGGCGTTTATTGATACCGTTGCCCGTATTGCCGATACCTGGGGTGGCATTAACCTGGAAGATATTAAAGCGCCTGAGTGCTTTGAGATCGAAAAGGCCTTGATCGAGCGCTGTAACATTCCTGTTTTCCATGATGATCAGCACGGCACCGCGATTGTGACTGCGGCGGGCATGTTGAATGCCCTGGATATTGCGGGCAAATCGATTGAGAACGTGAGAATCGTCTGCATGGGCGCAGGTGCTGCCGCCATTGCCTGCATGCGGTTGTTGGTGTCTTGTGGCGCTAAAAAAGAAAACCTAGTAATGCTTGATCGTCGTGGGGTTATCCACACTCACCGCGACGGCATCAATGAGTATAAGGCGCAGTTTGCCCTCGATACCGATATGCGCACGCTAGACGATGCCATTGACGGTGCCGACGTGTTTATTGGTCTGTCTGGTCCTGGCCTGCTGTCCGCTGATCAGGTGAAGAAAATGGCCGCCGACCCGGTTATTTTTGCGTGCACCAACCCCGACCCTGAGATTCATCCAGACGTTGCCCGCGCAGCCCGCCCGGACGTGATTATGGCCACTGGCCGTTCAGACTACCCCAACCAAGTCAACAACGTGCTGGGTTTCCCGTTTATCTTCCGCGGTGCCTTGGATGTACGCGCTACGCGCATTAACGAAGCGATGAAGCTGGCCGCCGTGCACGCCCTGAAAGACCTGGCCCGCGAGCCGGTACCCCAGGAAGTACTGGATGCCTACGAGCGTACTGAAATGAGCTTTGGTCGTGAGTACATTATTCCGACACCGGTGGATATTCGCCTGCTAGCGCGTATTTCCTCTGCTGTCGCCCAGGCAGCCGTTGATTCCGGCGTGGCGCGTAAGCCTTACCCGGCTCACTACCCGCTGCAAACCATTAACGACGTTTACGGCAACTAAGTAACCGTTAGTCGCTGCTATACGCGTTAAGCCTACGCCCGCTAATCAGCGGGCGTAGTCGTTTTAGGGCATGTATAAGGGACTGAGGTAAAAAGCTTTTAGCTTTGCGGGTAGCGGGTTAGCCCTTCTTGGGCGGTAGAGGCCACTAAGCGGCCATCGCGCTGGTAAATATGGCCGCGTGCCAAGCCGCGGGCGCCGCCTGCCCAGGGGGAATCAATGACGTAAAGCAGCCATTCGTCCAGCCGTGTATCCTCATGCAGCCATAGCGCATGATCGAGGCTGGCGATGCGCAGTTTTGGGTCGGTGTATTTAATGCCGTGGGGGATTAACCCCGTGGTGAGCAGGTTGAAATCAGATGCATAGGAGAGCAGGTGGCGGTGCAGTGCCGGGTCGTCAGGCAGCGTGCCACCTGCTAAACGAAACCACAGGCACTGGCCTGCAGGCGCGCCATTATCCGGATTTTCCGGTAAGTGTAAAAATTCAATGGGGTGGCCAGGAAAGCGGGCATGCTTAACATCACCGCTTTCAATCAGCGCCTCGGGAGTAGGTACTTTGGGCATTGCACGCTGGTGGCTGATGCCCTCTTCCTCGCTTTGAAACGAGGCGCTACAGAAGAAGATAGGCCGGCCTTTTTGAATCGCCGTCACCCGCCGCGTGGTGAAGCTGCCGCCATCGCGAATGGTATCAACTTGGTAGACAACCGGGCGATGGGGGTCGCCTGGGCGAAGAAAGTAGCCGTGCTGGGAGTGGGGGCGGCGTTCATCGGGTACGGTGCGGGCCGCCGCCGCTAGTGCTTGGCCTAATACTTGGCCACCGTAAAGCTGAGGGAAGCCCAAATCTTGGCTTTGGCCTCGGAATAGCGTCTCTTCGAGGGTCTCCAACTCTAGTAAACTTACCAGCGTATTCAGCGCATCATTCATGCTCAGTGTCCTTGGTGCTGTCTGTTGTGCCGCCGATGACCGAAAGCGTACCTGGTGCGGCTATCGAATTATTAAAACGATCGTTTTGCTACCTTAGCGGAGTTTGCCTTGATACGCAGCGATGAATTTTACATGCACCGGGCGCTTGACCAAGCGCATTTGGCCTATGCAGCAGGTGAGGTGCCGGTGGGCGCTGTGGTGGTGGACGCCCTGGGGGATATTATCGGGGTGGGCCGAAATGCGCCGGTGGCTAGCTGCGACCCCAGTAGCCATGCCGAAATTTGTGCTCTGCGTGAGGCAGGGCAGCAGCTGGGCAACTATCGTCTGGAAGGCTGTACGCTGTTTGTGACGCTAGAACCCTGCATGATGTGTGCAGGGGCCATGGTGCATGCACGCTTAAGCCGCTTGGTATACGGCGCGGCGGAGCCGCGTTCCGGCATGGTGGAATCGAAAGCCAACTTGCTGGCCCAGCCCTGGTTTAATCATCAAGTAGCGGTGACGCGCGGTGTTCTGGCAGCACCTGCTAAAAAGCTACTCAAGCGCTTTTTTATCGAGCAGCGGGCGTCCTCTGGTAATAAATAGGCGTTAAACATCTTCACGAGCATTAAGCGTGCCCCGCTCAATACGATTGCGCCCGCGGTGTTTAGCATTGTAAAGCGCTTCGTCGGCGGCTTGCATCATACGCGCCATATCTGGATTTTCGGAATGATTCAGCGTGACTACGCCTGCGCTGAGCGTGATCGGGGTGTCATCGGCATGGGTAAGATTGGATGCGGCTAGTCGTTGGCGTAGTTCATCCGCCACGTTATAAGCCGAAGAGAGGGTGTGGCCGGGTAGCCAGGCGACAAACTCTTCGCCGCCGTAACGCGCAAACATCCCGCCGTGCTGTTCGATAATTGCCTCGCCCAGTTTAGCGAAAGCAAACAAGTATTCATCACCTACCAGGTGTCCCATTTGATCATTAACCCGCTTAAAGTGGTCGATATCAAACAGGACTAAGCTAGTGGGGCGTATCGCTTGGGCAGTCTCCATCTGTTCCAGAAAATAGCGACGATTGGCAATGCCGGTTAATTCATCATGGCGCGCTAGCCACTCAATTTCTTGCTGTAGCTTGCTGCGTTTTTTGATCTCTTGTTGAAGCGCAGCGTTACTTTTTTGCATTGCGCTATGTTGCTGTCCTAAGCGCTGAAACGTGTAGAGCACGAGATAGAGTAGATAGGCAAGGATTAAGCCAATGACTAAGCTGATTGAGGGTAGTCGAGGTAATTGGCTAATCAGGTACTGGCGCCGTGGTTGATAAGAGAGGGTCAGTGACTTGTCTAGTAAATAAATGGGGTAGTGGTATGCCCAGGGGCCTGGGTCGGTAGTGTCTCCATGTTCTGCCAACACATGAGTGTCGTTGTACCACTGTATGGCCCCTTGGCTTGCAGGCAGCCGCGTAAACAGTTCCTCAGCAAACAAGGGAAGGCTTACAGCCATGGCTGCTGCGCCTAAGGGCACCCCTTCTGCATTAAATACGGGAAAATAGTGCACGATACCTGGGCCACCTTGCAGTAGCTCAATAATATCCGTGTTGCCCTCTTGTAGCCCCTTTAGCGCTGGCTCAAGGGCGGTGCGTCCTTCAGGCTGTACATTGAAAAGACGCAGCCCGATGTTGATTAAATTGGTTTCGGTGAAGGGGTAAACGTGGCGTATGCCGCTGTCTGGTGAGATAAACGCGATATTAATTAAGTAAGCAAAATCTTGCTGGTAGCTGGCAGCTAAGTCGGTCCACTGCTGGTAGTTAGGGGGCACGGTTTGCAGCTGCCAAATGCGAGCAAAACGGCGCATTGTATTTAAGTGGTTGTCTATGTCTTGGGAGAGCTGTGTCGTTGCTTGCTGGGCGCGCTCTGTAACCTGCAGATACAGTCTTTGCTCAGCTTCAAGGTGTAGCTGTTTCCAAAGTAGCAATGTTGCGATGAGCAAACCGCAGGCTGGCCAAAGCGCGTACGCTAAATAGCGTTTGTTGCGCCAGTGCTGCGTTGATGAAAGGCATTGCCCAAGTAGTACTACGCTAAGTGTTAGCAGGCTCGGCCAATGGGCCGCGTAGCGAAGAAGAGGTGGAAATGTCGAGTGATGGTTGATGAGCTGTAGACCGGTGAGTAGAGCCGCCATCATCAGGAGTAGTGGTACGCCTAAGCGCACTCGATGGCGTAGCAGGAGTGCTAATGCGCTCAGTTGCAAAGCCAGGGTCATGAGTAGCGGTGCTCGGAAGCGCTCAACGCTACCAGGGTATATCCAAGCAGCCAGGGTTTCCCAGCGGGCCGTTGTTACCCAGTTTTCCGGTAGTAGGTAGCTGATAAGTCCCGGTAGCAAAACGCCAATCGTCCCAGCGCTGAGCAGGCTTGCAAATAGCCAGCGATCTTTTTGAGCGCATAGCAGGCCTAACGCTAACAGCACGAGCGCTATTGAGCTAACGCTGGGTTGCATTACAACAAGCGTAATAGCAAAGCAGGCTGCAGTGACTGATAGCCAGCGCTCCGCTCGTGCAATGGGCATAGAGACTGCTTCCTCGTATCAATTAAGCGGCGGCACAAGCTCGAACAATAGCAGCGACTCATCGTTGATAGGCGTTTGCCCTAGTTGGAAAAACTGGAGCCGACTACGCTCAACATACTCAATCATTTCGTAATAGCGGCGTATGTTGCGCACATAGATGACCGGCTCGCCGCCACGGGCATAGCCGTGGCGGGTTTGGCTGTGCCACTCGCGCTGCTGGAGAAGCGGCAGCGCGGTGCGTACCTCTTGCCAGCTATCAGGGTCTCCGCCGAGGGTTTCTGCGATCCTGCGAGCGTCATAAAGATGCCCAAGCCCCACGTTGTAAGCCGCCATGGCCATATAGAGCCGGTCATCACCGGTAATGCTTTCCGGCAGTCGGTCTTTAATGCTGCGTAGGTAGCGTGCGCCGCCGTCGATACTTTGTGCTGGGTCCGTACGGTCGGCAATGCCCATCTCGCTGGCCGTTGGGTTGGTAAGCATCATCAAACCACGCACCCCGGTAGGTGATACGGCATCAGGGTCCCAATGGGACTCTTGATAGCCCACGGCAGCCAGGAGTTTCCAATCAAAGCCGGTTTCCTGGGCTGCCTGTTTAAAAAGCTCGGTGTAGGAGGGCAGGCGCTCGTTTAAGTGCGCTAAGAAAGTGCGCGTTCCCACGTACTCAAGGTAGTCATCGTGGCCGAAGTAGCGGTTAACCAGCTGCTCCAGCGTGCCGTCCTCTTGGAGCGTTTGAAGAAATTGGTTGGCGGCTTCTAACAGTCCCAAGCCGCGACTGCTGGGCACTGCCCATGCCATTGACAGCGGCTCGCCGAGAAAAAAACCCCGTTCCACATTAGGAAAAAACAGCCGGTTAAGCCGGAACTGGTGGTCAAAAATGAGCGCCGCATCCAGCGTGCCGTTTTCAACTTGGGCAAGCAGTTCGGCAACTTCTATCTCATGAGACTCTTTCCAACTAAGTGCCGGGTAGTCGCTTTGTAGCGCCAACAGCGCTTGGCTGGTGCCTGCGCCGCTAAGCGTGCCAAGTTCAATGCCGACTAAATCCTCTGGGTGGGCAATTCCGTGTAGACCGCGTCGATACACCACCAGTGGCTGCATCTGAATAATGGGGCGGGTGTAGTGGATGCCTGGTGAGTCGGGCAGTAACGGCAGTCCCGCTGCGCCTAAATCGCCTTGCTCGCGCACCGCTGGCAGTACGCTTTCGGGGTGATGGCTGGCGTTTAGATTTAAGCTGACGTCCAGGTGGTCAGCAAACCGCTGCATTAACTCGTACTCAAACCCGGTAGGGCCCTGGCGGCCCTCGTAATAGGTCGTTGGCGTATTACGGGTATGAATAGTAATAAAATCTTTTGCCTGTATCTGGGTTAAATGCTCGCTTGGCGGCACCCAGGAAGGCGGGGTAATCATTACCAGTAAAACAGTGATAGCTAACGCCCTATAGGTGCTTAGGGAGGTAACAAAGTGTCGGTAGATCAGCGTTAGCATGGCGTCAGTTCAGCGTGAAACATGCTGTCACGATACCCAGCCTTTAAGAGGCTGTCACCTTGTTGATTTCGTGTGGCCGACGCTTTCCAGTATCATAGGCACTTATTGGTATCATAAAGAGGGGTCGCATTGCGGCCTGGTGATTTCCTGCTCGAACTCTTCCTGCTTTAGAGGCTCCCAGATATGCTCGAACTGCGAGGCGCACCCGCCCTTTCTGCCTTCCGTCATGAACGGCTGTTAACGGTGTTGCGTGAACGTGTTCCGGAGGTGGAGGCGCTATCCGCCCATTACGTCCACTTCATTGATCACCACGAAGAGCTCGATAACGCCGCTCAAGAGCGTTTAGCTCAGCTGCTCGACTACGGTAGCCACGAAATCCAAGACGCCCCGGAAAACGCCCAGCGTTTTCTGGTGGTGCCGCGCTTAGGCACTCAGTCTCCCTGGTCCTCTAAAGCAACCGATATCGCCCATAACTGTGGGCTGGGTCAAATTAGCCGCATCGAGCGCGGTATTGATTACCGAGTAGGGCTACGCGGAGACGTCAGCGCTGACACCCTGCAGGCAGTCGCCGCACTGCTACATGACCGCATGATAGAAACCGTGCTGGACGATGTCGCCGACGCCGCCAAACTGTTTGCCCATCACGCGCCTGCCCCCCTTGGCAGTGTGGATATTTTAGACGGTGGCCGCGACGCCTTGGCAACGGCTAACCGCGAGCTTGGCCTGGCCCTGGCAGAAGATGAAATTGACTACTTGGTGGCTGCGTTTGTTGAGCTTGGCCGCAACCCAAGCGATGTCGAGCTGATGATGTTTGCCCAGGCAAACTCTGAGCACTGCCGCCATAAAATCTTCAACGCGGACTGGGTAATTGATGGTGAAGCGCAGCCCTATTCGCTGTTCAAGATGATTAAGAATACCTTTGCGTCCTCGCCGGATAACGTGCTCTCCGCCTACAGCGACAACGCGGCGGTAATTAAGGGCAGCCACGGTGGGCGTTTCTTCCCTACGCCTTTGACGGGTGCTCCCGGCGAGCGGGCAAGCTACGACGCTCACCAAGAGCCGATCCACATTCTGATGAAGGTGGAAACCCACAACCACCCCACGGCGATTGCGCCATTTCCAGGGGCAGCGACAGGCTCAGGTGGTGAAATTCGTGACGAAGGCGCCACCGGCATCGGCGGTAAGCCCAAAGCGGGTCTCTCGGGCTTTACCGTGTCTAACCTGCGTATTCCCGAATTCGTGCAGCCTTGGGAAGCCTTTGATTACGGCAAGCCCGAGCGTATGCAGTCGGCGTTGCAAATTATGCTGGATGGCCCGATCGGTGGCGCCGCGTTTAATAACGAGTTTGGCCGCCCCAACCTAACCGGCTACTTCCGCACCTACGAGCAGGATACGTTGAGTGAAGGAGGCATTGAGCGCAGGGGTTTCCACAAGCCGATCATGCTGGCGGGTGGCTACGGTAATATTCGCGCTCAGCACGTGCAAAAGGGCGAAATTCCCGTTGGCGGTAAGCTGATTGTCATGGGTGGCCCTGCCATGCTGATTGGTTTGGGCGGTGGTGCAGCGTCTAGCATGGCGTCAGGTGTTTCAAGTGCTGACTTGGATTTTGCCTCGGTTCAGCGGGAAAACCCGGAGATCGAGCGTCGCGCTCAAGAGGTCATCGACCGCTGTTGGGCGTTAGGTCTTCAAAACCCCATTCGCTTTATTCACGACGTAGGTGCAGGGGGGCTTTCCAACGCGCTGCCAGAACTCGTCAAAGATGGTAACCGCGGCGGTCTGTTTGACCTGCGCGCGGTGCCCAACGCTGAACCCGGCATGAGCCCGCTGGAGATTTGGTGTAACGAAGCCCAGGAGCGCTATGTACTGGCAGTGGCGCCGGAAGATTTAGCTACTTTCGACGCGCTGTGTAAGCGCGAGCGCTGCCCCTATGCGGTAGTGGGCGAGGCTCTTGAACATCACCACCTAGAAGTGCGCGACGGCCATTTTGATACCAAACCCGTCGATCTACCGATGAGCGTGCTGTTTGGCAAAGCCCCCAAGATGACCCGCACATTTGAGCGTCAAACGCCTGAACTTTCAGGTGTGATGCTCGATAACCTGGACCTACGTGAGGCGCTGGACCGGGTGCTGCGTTTGCCTGCGGTGGCCTCCAAAAGCTTCTTGATCACCATTGGCGACCGCTCCATTACCGGCCAAGTGGCCCGTGACCAGATGGTCGGCCCCTGGCAGGTGCCGGTGGCTGATGTTGCTGTCACTACCGCAAGCTTTGACACCCATGCCGGTGAAGCGATGGCCATGGGCGAGCGCCCACCGGTCGCGCTGATTAACCCCGCCGCCAGCGCCCGTTTGGCCGTTGCCGAAGCGATTACCAACTTAGCCGCCGCGCCCATTGCCAAGCTATCCGATATTAAGCTCTCGGCTAACTGGATGAGCGCCGCGGACCACCCTGGCGAAAACCAAGCGCTATTTGAAGCGGTGCATGCAGTGGGTATGGAACTCTGCCCAGCACTAGGCATTGCTATACCGGTGGGCAAGGACTCCATGTCCATGCGCACCGCGTGGCAGGACGATGCTGACGAGAAGAGCATCACTTCACCGCTCTCCCTGGTGGTGACGGGGTTTGCGCCGGTGACTGATGCGCTTGCCACGCTGACCCCGCAAATCAATTTGGAGCAAGAAGAGTCTGACTTGATCCTGATTGACCTGGGGAATGGCCAAAACCGCTTGGGCGGCTCGGCGCTGGCGCAGGTGTATGGCCAAGTAGGCAACGAATGCCCCGATGTGGACGACCCCGAAGACCTAAAAGCGTTTTTCGAGGTAATCCAGGGCCTCAACCGCGACGGTAAGCTGTTGGCCTATCATGACCGCAGCGATGGCGGCCTACTGGTCACGTTGCTGGAAATGGCCTTTGCTGCCCATGCGGGCCTTGAAATTAAATTGGACTGGCTGATCGACGAGCCGGTGGAAGCCTTTAACGCCCTGTTCTCGGAAGAGCTAGGCGCGGTGATTCAGGTGAACCGGGCAGACACTGAAGAAGTGCTGACCCAGTTTGCCATCGCGGGTATTGAGACCTGCGGCGTTATTGCCCGCCCCCGCTACGACGACCAAGTACGGGTCACGCTGTTTGAAGAACCGCTATTAGAAACCACCCGCCAACTGACTCAGCGCACTTGGACTGAGACCAGCTATCGTATGCAGGCGCTGCGGGATAATCCTGAGTGCGCAAAGAACGAATTCGACAACCTGCTTGACGCTCGCGACCCTGGCTTAAGTGCCGCGCCCAGCTTCGATATTAACGACGATATCAGCGCGCCGTTTATTAACACCACAAGACCTGCGGTTGCGGTGCTGCGCGAGCAGGGGGTTAATGGCCAGGTTGAGATGGGCTGGGCCTTCCACAAAGCGGGCTTTGACGCGGTGGATGTGCACATGAGCGACATCCTGGAAGGCCGTGTTTCTCTTGATGAGTTCAAAGGGCTCGTCGCCTGTGGCGGTTTCTCCTACGGCGACGTGTTGGGTGCCGGCGGCGGTTGGGCGAAGTCGGTGCTGTTTAACGAGCGCGCCCGGGAGCAGTTTGCCGCGTTCTTCACCCGCGACGATAGCTTCTCGTTAGGCGTATGTAACGGCTGTCAGATGCTCTCACAGCTGAAAACGCTGATTCCCGGCGCTGAAAACTGGCCTGCGTTTGTACGCAACGAGTCCGAGCAGTTTGAAGCACGGGTCGCTATGGTGCGGGTAGAAAAGAGCCCCTCGATTCTATTGGCGGGCATGGAAGGCTCCAAGCTGCCGATTGCCGTGGCCCACGGTGAAGGCCGCGCCGAGTTCCGCGATACCGCGCACCTGCGCACCATGCAGTCCAGCAGCCAGATTGCGCTGCGTTATATTGATAACTACGGTCAGGTGACTACCCGCTACCCGGCTAACCCCAACGGCTCGCCGTCGGGCATTACCGGTTTAACCACGCCAGATGGTCGCGTCACCATCATGATGCCTCACCCGGAGCGAGTGACCCGCGCAGTTACCAACTCCTGGCGCCCCGCTGAGTGGACCGAAGATGGCGCTTGGTTGCGCCTGTTCCGTAACGCCCGTGTGTGGCTGGGTTAAGACCTGTCATTGCTTATGAAAAGCGGCCTGCGGGCCGCTTTTTGCTTATGACAGAGACGTGGTTGCGGTGACAGTTGGGGTGAGATGAAACGTTTGTTTGAAAATGGGCCGCCCTCGCGCCACACTCAGTTCACAAGTGCAGCGGTCGCCAATGGGTGGCGAGCTAAAAAAATTCTGGGAGTTGGAATGCATCAAACCTTCAATGAGCGCGTGACGTTGACCTTCGCTGACCATGTGGCCGAGGTTATGTTGTCGCGTCCTGATCATCACAATGGCCTGGATTGGGCCATGATCGACGGTCTGCTGGCGGCACAGCAGCACCTAGCTGAGCTTGCGGGGCTACGTGCCGTGATCTTGAGCGGCGATGGCGACAGCTTTTGCGCCGGTCTCGATATGGCGTCGATCATGGGTGAGGCAGAGCGGTTGCCTACTCTGCTGGCACCCGACGCTACGGGTGTCAATCCGGTGCAGCGCTTGGCCTTGGGGTGGCGTGAGGCGGGCGTGCCCGTCGTCGCTGCCCTGCACGGGCACGTTTACGGGGGTGGACTGCAGATTGCCTTGGGTGCTGATATACGCATTCTCCACCCGCAGGCGCGTCTCGGGCTGTTGGAGATTGATTGGGGCATCATCCCCGATATGGCCATAAGTGTGACCGGAGAGTGGCTGCGTCAGGAGGTGCTGTATGAACTGGCGATCAGCGGGCGCAAGGTGTCAGGAGACGAGGCTTACCAGCTTGGGCTTGGCACTCGCCTGAGCGAAACGCCGCTGGCGACGGCGCGGGATACCGCCGCGCTAATTGCGTCACGCTCGCCTCAAGCCGTGGCGGCGGTGCGTGAGCTATTTACCCGTGGACCAGCCTTGGGGCACCGGGATCGGCTGGCGCTCGAAGCCCATTTGCAGCGGCAGCTATTGGCCAGCGCTGAACAGCGCGAGGCGGTAAGCGCACGAATGGAGCGTCGAGCCCCGCGTTTTGACTAACATGCCTCACTTAAACGCTTCCGCTGGCTCTGGCTCGCCACCCAGCCTGCGCCCCTACCAAACGGAAGCCGTGCAACGGGTAGTGGAGCACTTCCGTGCGACCAGTGCGCCAGGAGTGGTCGTGCTGCCCACCGGCAGTGGTAAGTCGCTGGTGATTGCCGAGCTTGCAAGGCTTGCCCGTGGGCGCGTGCTGGTGCTGGCTCACGTGCGCGAGCTGGTAGAGCAAAACCACGCTAAATACCAAGCTTACGGGCTTGCGGCGGATATTTTTAGCGCCGGGTTAAAGCGCAAAGAGGCCAGCCGCCAAGTGGTCTTTGGTTCGGTGCAGTCAGTGGTGCGTAACCTCGAACGCTTCACTGACGCCAGTTTTACGCTGCTGGTCATTGACGAGTGCCACCGCGTCTCGCTGGAGAAAGACGCAAGCTATCGCCAAGTGATTGATCATCTTCAGCGTCAGAATCCGCAGTTGAAAATTCTTGGTTTAACCGCCACGCCGTTTCGCTTAGGGCAGGGGTTTATCTACCACCGCCACCACCATGGCATGGTGCGTGGTGATGACGCGTGCTTCTTTGCCGACTGCGTATTTGAACAGCCGCTGCGGCTGATGGTGAAGCAGGGCTTTTTGGCTGCACCCAAACGGCTGGATATGGCCATTGAGGGCTACGATTTTTCTGCTCTTGCACCCGCCGCTGGGGGGTTATTCCGCGAGGAGGAGCTTAATCGCGTGGTGGCGGGCAGCCGCGCTACGCCCGGCATTATTGCCCAGGTGGTTGAGTACGCTAAAGAGCGTCAGGGCGTGATGATTTTTGCCGCCACCGTGGCCCACGCCGAAGAGGTGATCAGCTACCTGCCCGCGGAGCAGGCAGCGCTCATTACCGGAGCGACGGCCTCCCAGGAACGCACCTCGATCATAGCGCGGTTTAAAGCCCGTGAGCTGAAGTTCCTGGTGAATGTCGCGGTGCTGACCACTGGCTTTGATGCCCCCCATGTGGATTTAATCGCTATTCTGCGGCCCACTGAATCGGTGAGCCTCTACCAGCAGATGGTGGGGCGGGGGCTGCGGCTTTCACCAGGGAAAGCCGATTGCCTGATTCTCGACTACGCGGGCAATCCGTGGGATCTCTATGCGCCCGAAGTGGGGGAGCCAAAGCCTGATAGCGATAGCGAACCGGTGCAGGTGGCGTGCCCGGCCTGCGGCCATGCCAACCTATTTTGGGGTAAGCGCGACGGGGAGCTGGTGATTGAGCATTTCGGTCGCCGCTGTCAGGGGTTAGTCGAGCAGCCTAACTTGCCTGTTAGCGAGAGCACGGGTGGCCGGGGCGCAGCTTCGGGCGTCTATAAAAAGCAGTGCGACTTTCGCTTCCGCTTTAAAGTATGCGATAGCTGCGGTGCTGAAAACGATATTGCCGCCCGCCGCTGTCACGGCTGCCAACAACTGCTGGTGGACGCCGACGATAAACTGAAAGATGCGCTCAAATTAAAAGACGCTAAAGTGCTACGGGTCAGCGGTATGCAGTTAGAGGCGACCACCAATGGGCGGGGCTTGCCGCGCTTAAAGGTCACCTACTACGACGAAGATGGTGCGAGCCTTGCCGAGTGGTTTGCACTGGAAACCGCCGCTCAGCGGCGGGCGTTTTACGCTGTCTTTTTACGCGACCACCTGCGTGCCCCAGGCGCCAAGTGGCAGCCGATGACGCCGAATGAGGTAGTTGATGAGCAGCGCCGCCTGCGCTACCCGGATTTTGTGGTGGGCCGTAAAGTCGGGCGGCACTGGCAGCTTCGAGATAAGCTATTCGACTACCAAGGCCGCTACCGCAAGGCCGCCGAGGCGGGCTAGGGGAATGTTCGCCTTCCTGCGGCGCTGTTACACTGGCGCCATCATTTAATGCCTGTATAACCGAGGGGTTCGACCCGCGTGAGCGAGACGCCAAGCGCCATCGTTGACCATTTTGATACCACGACCGCCGAGCCTGTGGTGCAAGCGCTTGGGCGGCTGTTTGATGAGCCCATCACTCAGCTGCCGGAAGATCTCTATATCCCACCGGAAGCGCTGCGGGTGTTCTTAGAGGCTTTTGAAGGGCCGCTTGACCTACTTCTCTACCTGATTCGCCGCCAGAACCTGGATATTTTGACCATCAATGTGGCGACCATTACCCACCAGTACATCGAGTACGTGGAGCTAATGAAGTCTATGGAGATTGAGCTGGCCGGAGAGTACCTGCTCATGGCGGCCATGCTGGCGGAAATCAAATCCCGCACGCTGCTGCCCCGCCCGCCAAAGGCAGAGGGTGAAGATGAAGAGGACCCCAGGGCTGAGCTGATCCGTCGCTTACAGGAGTACGAGCGCCTTAAAGAAGCTGCCGAAGCGCTGGATACGCTGCCTCGGATAGGGCGCGACTGGTTTAGCGTCCAGGCCGGGCTGCCCCCCTTGGACACGCGGGTGATTCACCCGGAGGTAGGGCTGGATGAACTGCTAGGGGCGCTTTCCGATATCATGAAGCGTGCTGAGCTTGTCCAGGCCCACCAGATCAGCCGTGAGGTTCTTTCTACCCGCGAACGCATGCTGAAAATCATGGCGCTGCTTAGCCACGATGATGCCCAGCAGCGCTACACGCCTTTCGAGGCTTTATTTACTCTGGAAGAGGGGCGTGCCGGGGTGGTGGTGACCTTTATGGCGATTTTAGAGCTTGCCAAAGAAGCCATGATCGAAATTGTCCAAAACGCACCGTTATCGCCCATTCACGTGCGCGCACGGCGCGCAGCCTTGCCAGATGGGGAGGAGAGTGCATTTGAAGACGCCGATGAAGAAAGTGGCGCTTTTGAAGAGTCCGCGTTTGAACCTAGCGAGGAGTCCCGGTGAGAGACACCACGTTAGACGATATTATTGAAGCGGCGCTTTTAGCCGCAGGGGAACCCCTCGCCGTTGAACGTCTTGAAACGCTGTTTTTGGCCGATGAGTGCCCATCGAGAAAGGCTCTGCGGGATGCGCTGGCGCGGCTTGCGCTACGCCATGATGCTGGCGCGCTGGAGCTGGTTGAAACCGCCTCGGGTTTCCAGTTGCGTATCCGCCCACGGCTGGCACACTGGGTGTCTCGTTTATGGGATGAGCGCCCGCAGCGCTACTCGCGGGCGCTGCTGGAAACGCTGGCGCTCATTGCCTATCGCCAGCCGGTGACCCGGGGTGATATCGAAGAGGTGCGCGGGGTGAGTGTCAGCAGCTCGATTATGCGCACACTGATGGAGCGCGGTTGGATACGCGTAGTGGGGCACCGTGATGTGCCCGGTCGCCCGGCAGTGTACGCCACTACCCGCAGCTTTCTGGATGACTTCGGCCTGAAAACGCTGGATGCGCTGCCACCGATGCACGAGATAGCGAGTTGGCAAGAGCCGCTAGAGGATGACACTCAACTTACGCCAGCAGCGGCTGAGAAGGGCGAGCCTGACAGTGGCGCCCCCAAGGAGCAGAATACGTCTCAAACACTGGACGAAACGCCAGAAACCGTGCAGGATGCGCCACCCCAGCCAGAAGCGATAACTGCGGCTGAGACAGCCGATAACCACGCCGAGAAGGCGTTAACCCAGCCGCTAAGCTTTGCCGATTTAGAAGCGCGGCTTGCGGCACGTGCGCAGCGCAGCGACGACAGCGCCCGCACGCAGACCAACGATGTGAGGTCAGACGACCATGAGTCAGAGCAATAACACCACGCCCCCCACCAGCGAAAAGCTGCAGAAAGTGCTGGCCCGTGCAGGGCTTGGCTCCCGCCGTGAAATGGAAACCGCCATTGCCGACGGCCGGGTAAAGGTGAATAGCCAGGTAGCGAAGTTAGGCGACCGAGTTGAAGCCCGTGATAAGGTTAGTTTCGATGATCGGCCAGTAACATTGCGGCCTGAAAATGAAGTGCCGCGTCGGGTCATTATGTACAACAAGCCCGAAGGCGAGCTGTGCACGCGTAAAGACCCGGAAGGCCGCCGCACGGTATTTGAGCGGCTGCCGCGCTTAAAAGGCGAACGCTGGATTGCGATTGGTCGCTTGGATATCAACACCAGTGGCCTGCTGCTGTTTACCACCGATGGCGAGCTTGCTAACCGCTTAATGCATCCCTCCACTCAAGTGGAGCGCGAGTATGCGGTACGGGTGATGGGTGAGGTTAAACGCGAGCACATTGTGGCCATGGTAGATGGCGTAATGCTCGAAGATGGCCCTGCGCGCTTTACTGACGTACAGGAGTTTGGCGGCGAAGGCATTAATACTTGGTTCCACGTGGTGATTTTGGAAGGGCGTAACCGTGAAGTGCGTCGCTTATGGGAATCTCAAGAGCTGACGGTTAGCCGCCTTAAGCGCGTTCGTTACGGCAATATCTTCCTGGATAAGCGCGCCAAAGCCGGAGAGTGGGTAGAGCTTTCTCAGGACGAAGTGGATGATTTGGCAACCCTGGCGAATTTAGAAACTCGCAAAGTGCCTGAGCTGACCCCAGATGAGAAAAATCGCTGGAGCCGCGACAAGAACAAGCGTCGCCCGGTTCAGGCCATGCGTAAGCCCAAGCCTAAGACCAAGCATCGTTAGTAGCGCTAAAGTAACGGGTGTTTATAGGCTAAAGATAAAAAACGCTTGCCATCGACAAGCTGTATCCGTACTATATGCATCCGTTCGAGGGGGTCGTTAGCTCAGTTGGTAGAGCAGTTGACTTTTAATCAATTGGTCGTAGGTTCGAATCCTACACGACCCACCATTTCGAACGGCTATAGCGCATTGAGTAATGTAATATTTATTACTTAGCGATTATTAATATAGCGCTTATCAATATGGTTTTAAGTAAAAGAGTGAGTCAACGTAGTTATTGCTTATTAAATACTACGTAGCAAAATTTGGGTCGTTAGCTCAGTTGGTAGAGCAGTTGACTTTTAATCAATTGGTCGTAGGTTCGAATCCTACACGACCCACCAAATTCAACGCCCTTGGTAGCTTGCTGCCAAGGGCGTTTTGCTATGCAGTGGGCAGCCCTCGAAACGAACTTTCTGCTTGCAGTAGGCAACAATTGTCCACCACAATAGTCCAAGCTTTAGCTATCGGTGACACCACGATAGCGCTGGCCGCATTATTGAGGCCAGAGCGGCGAGCCACCGCGAGAGACGCAGCGGCACGTCGCATCGAGAGCGGCGCGTGCGGAGTGCATACGCCGTGACTGATGTTTAACAGGGGGATTCCCTGTTTGTCACAGTGGTAGACACGATGACTATTATGACTTCCCAAGCTGAGCTTGACGCTCCGCTCCCAATTCCGTACTGCCCCACCCGTATTCCTGCGGAAGATGAGGCGCGGGTTGCTGAAATTAAGCAGTTGCTTAACGCCCACAATGCGGTGTTGGTTGCGCATTACTACACCGATGATGCTATCCAACAACTGGCTGAAGAGACCGGCGGCTGTGTCGCTGACTCCCTGGAAATGGCCCGCTTTGGCGCTCGTCACGATGCGACGACCTTGGTTGTTGCAGGCGTTCGTTTTATGGGGGAGACGGCAAAAATTCTTTCGCCAGAAAAACGTGTGTTAATGCCCACCCTAGAAGCGACCTGTTCGCTGGATATTGGCTGCCCAATTGATGAATTTAGCGCTTTCTGTGATGCGCACCCGGACCGCACGGTGGTGGTCTATGCCAATACGTCTGCCGCTGTAAAAGCGCGGGCCGACTGGGTGGTCACATCGTCTATTGCAGTAGAGGTGATTGAACACCTTCAGGCGAAAGGTGAGAAAATCCTCTGGGCACCGGATAAACACCTTGGTGGCTATATTCAGAAAAAAACCGGCGCCGACATGCTGATGTGGGATGGCGCTTGTATTGTTCATGAAGAGTTCAAGGCCAAAGGTATTGAGGATCTGAAGCGTCTCTACCCTGATGCCGCAGTGCTGGTGCATCCCGAGTCGCCGGACGCCGTCGTCAAGCTGGCGGATGTGGCTGGGTCGACCTCCCAGTTAATTAAAGCAGCCCAAACGCTGCCTAATGAGCAGCTGATTGTGGCTACTGACCGCGGTATCTTCTTCAAGATGCAGCAAGCGGTGCCGGGTAAGACGCTGTTTGAAGCGCCTACCGCTGGCAATGGTGCGACCTGTCGTAGCTGCGCCCACTGCCCGTGGATGGCCATGAACGCCCTGGATAATTTATCAGGCGCACTGCGCCACGGCAGCGGTGAAATCTTTGTGGATGAAGCACTGCGTCAGCAGGCGTTAAAGCCGCTAGAGCGCATGCTAAGTTTTAACGCCTGACTTTTAACACCTAACTTTTAACACCTAAGTTTGAATAGCGACGTCAATCGCCTGGGGCTTGCTGAGTGCTGAAAGGTTTGTGCACGCAACGCCTTTACAACGACCCGACACGCCCGACCCGAACCGCCATAGGTAGTTCGGGTCGTTTTGTTTCTTTACATCAAAACTTATCAAGCGCTTCACGGTACCCAATAAACGCTTCCCGCCGCTGTTCAATACGCGCTAGCGCTTGCTGGTCATTCTCCTGCTGAGCCGCATCTTTGGCGATGCTGAGCTGGCGAATGCCACGATCTATTCTGCCGGTGAGCTGAAGGTGTTCAGCACGGGCCAGGTGCGCCCAGCCATTATCGCCACTGCGGCCCGCGGCTTCAGCAAGCAGGCTAAACCCTTGCGGGTTTTCCGGGTGGCGTGCGGTAATGTCTCTTAGCAGACTGTAAGCGGCTTCCGGATTTCGCTGTAACTGTGCTTCAGCCAATACTAACTGTGCGGGTAAATAGCTTGGTGATAGCCTTAGTAACCGTTGGCTGCGGGTAATGGCGTCGTCATAGCGCTGAGCATCAAGCGCTATGCTGGCGGCAGATGCAGGTAGCATGCTGTAATCAGGCAGTTCACGGGCTAATTGATCGAGGGTATTGAGGGCGCTATCCGTTTGGCCGTTATGCGCCGCAATAAGAGCACTTAGGTAGCGCTGTGCGGGTTCTTCTGCGCCCTCCTGGGCAAAGCGGGAAGCAGCCTGCTGAGGGTTATTGCGGTTAATGCTTAGCAGTGCTCGTGCGCGCATCATGTCGTACAGCGTATCGCTGGTGTAAGTATCGGCAACCTGGAGCTGGGATGCACGGGCCTGGGCATCACTTAAGCGACTATCAGAGACAGGGTGGGTCAATAAGAACTCTGGCGGTGAGCCTCCCTGCAAGCGCGCCATGCGTTGCATAGCACCAAACATACGTACCATAGCCTCCGGGTCGTAGCCTGCATTTGCCATGGCTTGAAGGCCAATCCGGTCGGCCTCTTGCTCAAAGCGGCGAGAGTAGCTGAGCTGGTCTTGAATCAGTGCTGCCTGGGACCCCATGGCAGCGGCAATGCCCGCGTCGCCACCGCCGCTTGCGGCAATCAACATGCCCGCCAGCATGGCGGCCATGGCGGGCAGCTGGGTCTGCTCAGCGCGGGCGCTGCCTCGGGCGTAATGGCGCTGGGAAAGATGGCCAAGCTCGTGAGCGAGTACTGACACGAAAGCGCCTTCATCTTCGGCAAAAGCAAACAGCCCAGAGTTGATGCCTACAACACCGCCGGGAACCGCGAACGCATTCAGTGAGCGGTTGTCGACCATGACGATAGTGGTTTGCAGGCTGCCGAGTTGACTGTGGGGGGCAAGGCGGGCGATCAGGCCATGCACGTAGTCGCTAACGATAGGATCCTGCCACTGGGGGGCGTGGGCGCGAAACTGACGCAGCCACGCTCGGCCCAAACGATACTCTTCATTGCTCACTGAGGTGGCTGCACCGCCAAGACTAGGCAGTTGGTAATCATCGATGGCGTGGCCCGAAGGGCTAACGGCAGCCGTGCTAAGCGCAAAGAAAAGCGCAAGGGCCCAGCGTGGGTAAGCAGTGCGAAGGTGCGACATGGCATCCTCATGAGTGAGTCTGACGTAAAGTATTATGCGCAGTGAACAGCGGTGTGACATTGATTCAGGCAGGGAAGTGCCGTTAAATCAAATCCACAGCGGGCATCGCGAAAAAATAGTTTATGCAACAATGCCATATTTAGGCAGCATTTTGAGGGAGAGGTTATGGCTGGGCAAACCCCCGATTTAATACTGGATGCGAGTGGGCTGCACTGTCCGCTTCCTTTGTTAAAGGCAAAACAGGCGCTGTCAGGTCTTGCGCCGGGTCAACTGCTGGAAGTTCGTGCGACCGATGCTGGCGCGTGGCGGGATATGGCATCATTTACCGACCAAAGCGCCCACGTGCTAGAGCAGCGTGAGCAGCGCGACGATGTTTACTTTTTTTGGATACGTAAAGCAGGGAATACACACTCATGACCATGCGCACTATTCTGAAAAGTTGGATTGATCGTTACTTTTCAGACGAAGAGGCGTTAATTCTTCTGCTGGTGCTGGTAGCGGGCTTTGCGGCCATTATCTGGTTTGGCCGAATGTTGGCACCGTTTTTTACGGCGCTCGTGTTGGCGTTTCTGTTGCAAGGCGTGGTGAACGTGTTAACGCGGCGAAGTGTGCCGCATTTGTTATCCGTGATTATCGTTTTTCTAGGCTTTATTGGCGTGTTGCTAACGCTGGCCTTTATTTTGATGCCGCTTATTTGGAACCAGTTGGTAGGGCTCGTACAGGAAACGCCGCGCATGTTTGCCAGCGGCCAAGGGTGGTTGGATGAGCTGCAGGCTCGCTACCCAAACTTGATTACCCCTGACCAAATGCAGAGCTGGATTGGCGTTGCCGGGCGTGAAATTAGTCAGGTGGGTCAGCGCGCGTTGACCCTTTCGCTGGCTTCTCTGGGTAACGTGATGTCGCTGATTATCTATTTGGTGTTGGTGCCCATCCTGGTTTTCTTCATGCTTAAAGACCGTGAAGCGTTAGTCGGTTTTACGCTTTCGTTACTGCCGCAGAAGCGCACGCTGTTAACGCGTATTTGGCATGAAATGGACCATCAGATTGCTAATTACATACGCGGTAAATTTATTGAAATAATCATTGTCGGCAGCGTGGCTTTCTTCACTTTTGCTTTCTTTGGCCTGCCTTATACGGCGCTGCTTGCGGTGTTAGTCGGGCTGTCAGTGCTGGTTCCTTACATTGGCGCGGCGGTCGCCACACTACCAGTGGCGGCAGTTGCAGGTTTTCATTTCGGTATCAGCGAGCAGTTTGCCTATGTGCTGGTGGCGTATGGTGTGATTCAAGCATTGGACGGTAACGTGCTGGCGCCCGTGCTGTTTTCAGAAACTAACAATATCCACCCCGTTTCGATTATTGTCGCAGTGCTGTTTTTCGGCGGTATTTGGGGCTTTTGGGGCATCTTTTTTGCGATACCGCTGGCAACACTGCTTAAAGCGTTGGTGTATGCGTGGCCGAGAGGTGTTGAAGAGCAGGAGGAAAATCGTTTACTGAATCATTCGGGGCAAGAGTTGCCTAAAGATTGATCGCGCTCTGCCTATTGGGCAGAGCGCAAGTTGCCAGAAAGTAGAGGAGCGCTTAGTGCCCGGCGTGCAGTGCTTCAGCAGCGGCTAGCACTTCATCCACATGGCCGGGGACTTTTACGCCGCGCCACGCTTGGGCGAGTTTGCCCTCGCTGTCGATTAAGAACGTGCTGCGCTCAATTCCCAAATGCTCTTTGCCATACATCTTTTTTAGCTTGATAACGTCGAATAGCTGACAAACGTTTTCATCTTTGTCAGAAATGAGCTCGAAGTTAAAGTCTTGCTTGGCTTTGAAGTTCTCCTGGGCGCGGATGCCGTCCCGGGAAACGCCGATAATGACCGTATTGGCCGCATCAAACTGGCTTTTACGATCGCGAAAGTCGCCCCCTTCGGTGGTGCAGCCCGGCGTGCTGGCTTTTGGGTAAAAGTAGATGGCGACTTGTTTGCCCTTGAGCTCCGAAAGCGTGATGGTAGTGTCGCCCGTGGCAGAGGCGGAAAAGTCGGCTACTGGCTGGCCAAGTTCAATAGACATACAGACTCCTTTTTGAGGTAACGTTCAAGAGGGATTACACGCAAGTGCAGCCCGCCTGTCAAAGCGGATCACCCAGGTTAAGCAAACTCACTGCGCTTTACGCTGTACAGGCTTGAGTCGCCTGAGTACCATTTGCTGGTTATGGGCGGGGCTGACCATGCTCCTTAAGGTATCAATGCTGCGTTTTAGCTCAATGAAGTTCATTGCGTCGCACGTGGCAGGTTGATTTCAACATTTTGCAGGTGAGGGAAAAAACGGATGATCACAGGCAGCATTGTCGCCCTGGCGACGCCGATGAAGGTCAATGGCGACATCGACTGGGAGGCGCTTCGTCGTCTGGTGAACTTCCACCTCGACAATGGTACCGATGCCATTGTCGCAGCGGGCACCACGGGCGAACCCACTACCATGTCCTTTGCCGAACACTTTGATGTGATTCGTAGCGTGGTAGAAGAGGTGAATGGTCGAATTCCAGTCATTGCGGGCACTGGCGCCAACGCTACATCTGAAGCGGTGGAGCTGGCGCGTTATGCCAGTGAAGTAGGCGCTGACTACTGCTTGTCGGTTTGCCCCTACTACAATAAGCCCACCCAGGAAGGGCTCTACCAGCATTTCAAAGCGGTGGCCGAGGGCAGTAAATTACCCGTAATTCTGTATAACGTGCCTAGCCGCACCTGCTCTGACCTCTACAATGAGACCGTTTTGCGCTTGGCCGAGGTGGATAATATCATCGGCTTGAAAGACGCCACGGGGAACCTTGAGCGCGCAGAAGATCTAATCAGTCGCCTGAAAGGCAGTGGCTTTATGCTCTACTCAGGTGATGACGCTACGGCGTGTGACTTCATGTTGATGGGTGGGCATGGTGATATTTCCGTTACCGCCAACGTTGCCCCGCAAGCGATGCACGATTTATGTGCCGCAGCTATTGCCGGTGATGCTGATAAAGCTCACCAGCTCAATACGCGTTTGATGCCGCTGCATACTAATCTGGGGATCGAGTCCAACCCGATTCCGGTTAAGTGGGCGTTGCATCGCATGGGCTATATGGACGCAGGTATTCGTTTACCGCTGACGTGGTTGTCGGAAAAGTATCACGGCACCGTCAGCGAGGCGCTGCAGCTTGCGGGCGTTGTAGAGGAGTAACCCGTCGCGATACCCCTTGCTACCCGGCGTAAGGCCCTTGGGCCTGCCGGGTATCTAATTTGTTGACTGTTAAGGTGGCTTGATGAGCCCTGTGCTTAAAAACCCTGTGCTTGAAAAACGTGTGCTTAAATGGATACCGCTGGCACTGGCAACCGCTGTTGTGCTCGCTGGCTGCGCGCGGGATGGTTATTACCATGACCGTAACCTGGATTACACCGAAGTAGCGCCTGCCCCGCCCCTGGTGCTGCCCGAAACCCGTAATACTCAGCGTTACCGTGATGCGATGCCGGTGCCACAGGCAGCGACCCAAGGCACGCGGGTTGAGAGAGCGGCAGACATTGCGCCACCGCAGTCGTTGACGATTGGTAGCGGCTTAGAACCCGATTATGTTGAGCGTCGTCAGGTAGGTGGGCAGTCGTGGTTGGTGGTAGCCGCTGAAACCGGCGCTGTATGGCCGCAGTTAGAAGCCTTTGCACACAGCCGGCAACTAGGTGTACAGCAGAGCAACGCCAGCCAAGGGGTAATTGAAACTTCTCAGGCGACGCTGCGTTTGCAAAGTGCGCTACGTGCAGGCAGCAGTGAAGTACGCTGCGAGCAAGGCGGACAAACGCAAGCTAGCTGTCTTGACGCATTAGAGCAGTATTTGGGCGCACGCAGTGCATCAGCCAGCGCGTCTTCTTCCTGGACAGCCCAACGCCTTTCCAGTCAGCAAACCCTGCAGGTACGCCAACAAGACGATGAGTGGCAAGTGGTGATTCCCCAACCAGCTGATCGTGTTTGGGCAGAGCTAAACCATTATCTGGCACTCGATTTTAGCGTTGAAGGCCAGCGTGAGTTGATCGACACCTCTGCGGAAAACTACGAGTTCTTAGTTGAATACATGACGGAAAGCGAGCGTGGTCGTAATCCGCTGCAAATTGTTTTCAGCCAAGATGTGCGCCGCATGTCGCAGGAGATTCGTCTTGCCCTGCAGCCTGATGGCGACAAGACCATACTGCGTGCGGTCAATGCCAGCGAGCGTAGCTTCAGCGCCGACGATCAGCGCGAGTTGCTTGAGCGTGTCTCCGGCTACTTACGTTAATTTTTGATGTTGCATCCTTTTCGGAGCCCCCATGGAAAAGCGCCAAGAACTCTATGCCGGTAAGGCAAAATCTGTTTATACCACCGACGACCCTGACCTGCTGGTGCTGCACTTTCGGGACGATACCAGCGCCTTTGACGGTAAGAAGAAAGAGTCGCTAGCCCGCAAAGGCATGGTGAACAATATTTTTAATGCCTTCATTATGGAGCGCCTGCAAGAGGCAGGGATCCCTACGCATTTTGAGAAACAGCTTTCCGATACGGAAAGTCTGGTGAAAAAGATGCAGATGATTCCGGTGGAGTGCGTAGTGCGCAACATAGCCGCCGGTGGTTTGGTGAAGCGTTTGGGTGTGGAAGAGGGCGTTGCGCTCAATCCGCCCACCTTTGAACTGTTCCTAAAGAACGATGAAAAGGGCGACCCGATGATCAACGAATCATTGGCGGAAACGTTTGGCTGGGCGACCCCAGAGCAATTAGCAAAAATGAAGACGTTGACCTTTCAGGTAAACAACATACTTAAGCAATTGTTTGCTGACGGCGACATGCTGCTAGTGGATTACAAACTTGAATTTGGAGTGTTCAAAGACGAGATTGTACTGGGCGACGAGTTCTCGCCAGATGGTTGCCGCCTGTGGGATGCCAATACCCGTGAGAAGCTGGATAAAGACCGCTTTCGCCAAGGACTAGGCGGCGTTATCGAAGCCTACGAGGAAGTAGGTCGCCGTTTGGGGATTACCTTTCCCGCATAGCCCCCGCTAACTCGGAAATGTGTCAACTGCCACCACCTCTAAGGTGGTGGCACTGTTTTTAGCATCTAAGTCTTTAGAACCTGAATTTTGAGAACCTGAATTTTGAGAACCTAAGTCTTTAATATCGGCGTTTTTAATACCTGGGTTGTTAACATCTGAGTGTCTACTGGCTGAGTTTTGAAGCGCTGGATTTATAACAGCGCGGAACTTCACATCTACATCGCGTAGGCGCACGCCGTAAAGTCGTTCGCTGTGTGCGTCGCGCTGGTAGGCGGGGCGTGGGTCCTGTCCTAGTACCTGTTCAATTAAGGCATAGAGTGAAGCGCTATCGGCACGGGCTGCAAGGCTTTCCTTTGCTGCTTGGCTGAAGTGAACCGGAAGTAGGTCGGGTGCATGCGGCGCAAAGCCTGCTCTTGCATCGGGCCGCGCCTCTGCCCAGGGCAAGTAGGGTTTAATATCCACTACAGGGGTGCCGTTTACTAAATCGCAGCCTTCAAGTTGCAAACGCACCCCGTGGGACGTATCGACTCCTGTAAGTGCGATAAGCGAAAGGCCTAATCGATTAGGTCGGTGGGTGCTACGGCTGGCAAATACGCCGACTTTACGGTTCCCCCCTAAGCGAGGGGGGCGCACTAAGGGTGTCCAGCGTGTGGGGCTTTGGTGAAAAATAAAGGATACCCAAATATGGCTAAACGCCTCTAGGCCACGCACGGCTAGCGGGTCGTTGAACGGCGGGGTGAGCACTAGGTGTGCCTCTGCAGCGGGTGCTAACCCTGGCTGGCGGGGCACGCCGAACTTATCGGGATAGTCACTTTCGATGTGGCCGATTGGCGTGATCGAAAAATGTTCGCTGTGCGGGCCATCATCCATCACACTGCCTTTTGTTAGAGTAGATTGAAAAGTAGTGGCCGTAGTATAAAGCAGCCTGCTGGCCTAAGCCTGCTTGAATGACGCATCGAACGATAGTTCAACAGTTCAGAGGTAACGCATGACGAAAACCGAAGAGTCTAAAGCGCCTGCCTCGAATACGCGTGTTGTGTATCGCGCAGCTTTGGCGCGGGATGCTGCTGACCAAGCCGAGGTGTTTTATCACGCAGTAATGCAGGGAGCTGCTACCCATTATGATTTGGGTGAGCGGCGTGCCTGGGCGAATGCGCTGCCCCGTGAAGCGAGTGCTTGGGCTGCCCGTCAAGCGCTTTACACCACGTTAGTGGCTACCTGTGACGGGCGCTGTGTGGGGTTTTTAGAACTGGATTTAACCACCGGGCGTATCGAAACACTGTATGTATGGCCTTCGCTGGCTGGGCAGGGGATAGGCACCACGCTGCTTATTCACGCCGAGCGTTTTCTGTTGGAGCAGGGCCAGTCCCACGTTGAAATCGAAGCCAGCTTGGTACTCTATGAGCGCTTGCTTCGCCGAGGATTTAACGACCACGGCGAGCAGTGGGTAGAGCGTAGCGGTGAGTTACTTAAGCGTTACCGCATGACGAAACAGTTAAACGCGGTGGAAACTTAAGGTGCTTAGACGTTAAAGGTTTGGGTAATGCGCATGGAAAGGTCGATGGACTTCACGTCTTTGGTCAGTGCGCCGCTGGAAATGCAGTCTACACCTGTCTCAGCAATGGCTTTTAGCGTCGTGGCATCCACATTGCCTGATGCCTCCAGCGTTGCTCGACCGCCATTAATCTCCACCGCCACATGCAGGTCTTCCAAGGCGAAATTGTCGAGCATAATAATGTCGGCGCCAGCGGCCAATGCTTGGTCAAGCTCTTCAAAGGTTTCCACTTCGACTTCTACTGGAATATCGCTTGCCAGCTTGCGGGCCTGAGCAACGGCGGCTTGGATGCCACCACAGGCAGCAATGTGGTTCTCTTTGATCAAAAACGCATCCCACAAGCCGATACGGTGATTATGACCGCCGCCACAAGTGACGGCATACTTTTGCGCAAGGCGCATGCCGGGTAGCGTTTTTCGGGTATCGAGCAAACGAACGCCAGTGCCTTTAATCAGGTCGACGTAGCGGTGTGTTGCTGTTGCCGTGGCCGAGAGCGTTTGCAGCACATTAAGCGCTGCGCGTTCGCCGGTGAGCAGGCTACGGGCGGGCCCTTCCAGCTCTAAAAAGTACTGCTCTGGAACGAGCTGGTCGCCATCCGCCGCCTGCCAACGCCGGGTGACGCGGCTATCTAAACGGCGAAATATTTCATCCACCCAAGCAACGCCGCATAGCACTGCTGCCTCTCGGGACATCACTTTTGCCGTGGCCCACTGGTTCTCTGGAATTAACTGCGCGGTAATGTCGCCTGGGCCAACGTCTTCGGCTAGCAGGTGCGCAGCGCTGGAGCGGATCTCTTCGGCAAGTGCGTTTTGATAATGCATGGTGGATTCTCTGGGCGTCATCAAGTGTGAACCGCATTATAGTGAAAGTAAGCGTCAACGTAGAGGAGCGTGTGCCCGTGATGAATAATGAAGCCATTGGCGGCGGCTGGGGATCGGCGAGGCAGGTGGCGTCGCCAAACTGCGATGCCCGACCAACCAACGAGGTATCGCTACTGTTAGTCCATGCGATTAGCCTTCCTCCAGGCCAGTTTAGCGGTGGTGCTATTGAAGCGCTGTTTACCAATCAATTAATACCTGATGAGCACCCCTTTTTTGCTGAGATTGCCCACCTGCGCGTTTCTGCGCATTTTTTAATTCGTCGCGATGGTCAATGTGTGCAGTTTGTTGATACGGATCAGCGCGCTTGGCATGCCGGGCGTTCACGCTGGTGGGATAGGCGCCAACATGAATGGCGAACTGCATTAAATGATTTCTCAGTAGGAATAGAGCTGGAAGGGGATGACATAACCCCTTTCACCCAAGCACAGTATCAAACGCTGGTGGCCGCGACCCATTGGCTTATGTCGCGCTACCCATTATTGGATCGGTCGCGCATTACCAGCCATGCGCATGTCGCACCGCTACGAAAAACGGATCCTGGGCCAGCGTTTGATTGGGCTTATTTTTATCAGCAGCTAGGCCCAAAGAGCTTGCTGTAACGTTGGTTAGTAAATGTGCTTAGGAAAGTGGAGAATTAATTAAGTACTTCACCTGCAAGTAAATAAAACGGTAGTTTGGCTACATTTTTGAGCGGCAACAGTCTGCGACTAAAGCATGGTTTTTTTCTTATGTTGCGGTGCAGTAGTTTGTTTTCGATGGATTTTTCCCTTGTGTTGGAATTGGCAGAGTGCCTACTTTGCGGTATCTTCGCATATACAAAAGGCTAACTTTTACGACATTTTTGTAGCTTTACTACATTTAAAAGCATGTAGCTTATTGAATGTAGAACGAAAATCCCTGCACGACGCACATGCGTCGGCTGTTTATTGGCTTGTGGTGGCTAAACACCGCAGCCGCCCCAGGCCCCTTGGGTTAGCGGGGCTCATTGTCATTTATCGTCATTCGGAGAGACCTCTATGAGTCTGGAGACAAGAGAAGATCTCGATACAGTCGAAACCACGGAGTGGCTGGACTCCTTGGAATCGGTACTGGATCGTGAGGGCGAAGATCGTGCCCGTTACCTGATGACCCGCCTGGCGGATCGCCTGCGCCGGGATGGGATGACGGTACCCTTCTCGGTGACGACCCCGCACCGCAATACGATTCCGGTTCATCGCGAAGCACCGATGCCTGGCGATTTGTTCATGGAGCGTCGTATCCGCTCTTTGATTCGCTACAACGCCATCGCCCAGGTCATTCGTAATAACCGCGCTAACCCGGGTCTGGGCGGCCACATTGCCAGCTTCATGTCATCAGCAACGCTTTATGACGTTGGCTTTAACCACTTTTTCCGCGCCGCTAAGGATGACTTTGCGGGCGACCTGATTTACATCCAGGGGCACGTGGCGCCGGGCATCTATGCGCGTTCTTACTTGGAAGGGCGCCTGTCGGAAGAGCAGATGGACAAGTTCCGCCGCGAAGTTGACGGCGATGGCCTCTCCTCGTACCCGCACCCGTGGCTAATGCCGGACTACTGGCAGTTCCCCACCGTCTCCATGGGCCTTGGCCCCATTCAGGCGATCTACCAAGCCCACGTGATGAAGTACCTGCATCACCGTGAGCTGAAAGACATGCACGACCGCAAGATCTGGTGCTTCATGGGCGACGGCGAGTGCGACGAGCCGGAATCCCTGGGCGCCATCTCGCTGGCGGGCCGTGAGAATCTCGACAACCTGATCTTCGTGATCAACTGTAACCTGCAGCGCCTGGACGGCCCGGTCCGCGGTAATTCCCGCGTGATGGACGAGTTCGAAGGCGTGTTCCGCGGCGCCGGTTGGAACGTGATCAAGGTGGTCTGGGGCCGTCACTGGGACCCGCTGTTCGAGAAGGACAAAAAGGGCGTCCTGCAAAAACGCATGGACGAAGCGGTCGACGGCGAGTACCAGAACTACAAGGCCAACGGCGGCTCTTACACCCGTGAACACTTCTTCGGCAAGTACCCCGAAACCGAAGAAATGGTCAAAGACCTCTCCGATGAGGATATCTGGAAGCTCAACCGTGGTGGCCACGACCCGTTCAAGGTCTACGCGGCCTACCATGAGGCGGTCAACCAGACCAACGGCAAACCCACGGTCATTCTGGCGCATACCGTTAAAGGCTATGGTATGGGCAGCGGCGATGGCGAAGCCGCCAACGAAGCGCACCAGGTTAAGAGTATGGAGTACGAGGCGCTGCGTAAATTCCGCGATCGCTTTGGCATTCCGCTCACCGACGAACAGCTTAAAGACGTGCCCTACTACAAGCCGGAAGAGGACTCCCCCGAGCTTAAGTACATGCACCTGCAGCGTGAGCGCTTGAATGGCTACCTGCCCAGCCGCCGTAGTGATTTTGACGCGCTGGAAATACCGGCCCTTGAAGATAAAACCTTTGCCTCGCAAATGGTGGGTTCGAAAGGCCGTGAAGTCTCCACCACCATGGCGTTTGTGCGGATTCTCAATGGCTTGGTGAAGGATAAGGCCCTTGGCAAGCTGGTCGTGCCGATCATCCCTGATGAAGCGCGTACTTTTGGTATGGAAGGCATGTTCCGTCAGTTAGGTATTTATACCGCTGAAGGCCAGAAGTATGAGCCGGTGGATAAAGGCCAGATCATGTACTACCGCGAGGACCAAAAAGGTCAGGTCCTTGAAGAGGGTATTACTGAAGCGGGCGCCATGTCTGCCTGGATCGCTGCGGCGACCTCCTACAGCAACAACCACGTGACGCTGCTGCCGTTCTACATCTACTACTCGATGTTTGGCTTCCAGCGCATTGGTGATTTGGCCTGGGCCGCCGGCGACCTGCAGGCGCGTGGCTTTATGGTCGGTGGCACTGCCGGGCGCACCACGCTCAACGGTGAAGGCCTGCAGCACCAGGATGGTCACAGCCTGATTCAGGCATCGACCATCCCCAACTGCCGTAGCTACGACCCGACCTATGCCCATGAAGTGGCGGTTATCGTTCAGGATGGTCTGAAGCGCATGTTCACTGACAAAGAGAACTGCTTCTACTACCTGACGGTGATGAACGAAAACTACGAGCACCCCGCACTGGAAAACGTACCCGCCGACGATATCGTCAAAGGTATGTACCTGCTCAAAGAAACCCAGGGTGACAAAGGTCGCGTTCAACTGCTGGGCTCCGGCACCATCCTTCGCGAAGTCGAAGCGGCCGCCGAGCTTCTGGCCAACGACTGGGGCATTGGTGCTGACATTTGGAGCGTCACCAGCTTTAACGAGCTGCGCCGCGAAGCGCTGCTGCTGGAGCGTGAAGCCTTCTTGAACCCCGATGACGAGGCCGCCAAGCCCCACGTCACGAAGTGCCTGGAAGGCCGCGATGGCCCGGTCATTGCCTCCACCGACTACATGAAGCTGTATGCGGATCAGGTGCGCGCTTGGGTACCGGGTGACTACACTGTTTTGGGTACCGATGGCTTTGGTCGTTCGGATACCCGCGAGAAGCTGCGTTACTTCTTCGAAGTTGACCGCTACTTCGTAACGGTAGCAGCACTGAAGGCGCTGGCTGATCGTGGCGAGATTGATCGTAAGCAGGTAGGTGAAGCACTCAAGAAGTACGGTATTGATGCCAACAAGCCTAACCCACTGACTAGCTAAACTGCTGCCCGGTGGGCGTTTGCCCACCGGCTCGATCCGATTTGGAAGGAGCGCGACCTTGAGTAGCGAAATCATCAAAGTTCCCGATATCGGTGGGGATACCGATGTCGAAATCATCGAGATTGCGGTGTCAGAAGGCGACGTCATTGAAGCGGAAGACACCCTGATCACTCTGGAATCCGACAAAGCCAGCATGGATGTACCGGCCCCAAAAGGCGGCAAGGTGCTTAAAGTGCTGGTCAAAGAAGGCGATACCGTCTCCGAAGGCGACGACATCGTTGAGCTGGAAGTTGAAGGCGGTGGCGAAGAGAAGCAAGAGACTTCGTCTGATAGCCAGCCTAAAGACGCGCCAGTAAAAGAAGATACACCTAAAGAAGCCTCTCAAGAGCAGAAGCCTGCGGCTAAAAAAGCAGCCGGTGGTAAGCAAACGGTTGATATTAAAGTGCCGGACTTGGGCGGCTCTGACAGCGTTGAAATTATCGAAGTCGCGGTCAGCGAAGGCGATGAGGTTAATGCCGAAGACACCCTGATCACCCTGGAGTCTGACAAAGCCTCCATGGACGTGCCGAGTCCTTACAGCGGTAAGATCGTGGCGTTCACCGTCAAAGAAGGTGATACCGTTTCCGAAGGCGATGTCATCGGCAAGATGGAAATCGCCGGTGAAGGTGACGACGCAGAAGATGCTGCTGATGAGCAGACATCCAGCCAAGCCAGCAGCGAGCCACAAGCGGCTGAGCAGGATGACGAGCCAGAAGAAGCCGCTAGCGGCGAGCCAGAGCGCAAAGAGATTCGCGTGCCGGATCTTTCTGGCTCTGCTGACGTGCCGATTATTGAGATCGGCGTGGCCGCCGGTGACGAGATCAACGAAGAAGACCCGCTGATCACCTTGGAGTCTGATAAGGCCTCCATGGACGTGCCTAGCCCCTACAAAGGTAAGCTGATTGAGCTAACCGTAAAAGAGGGTGACACCGTCTCTGAAGGTGATGTGATCGGCTATATGGAAGTGGCGGGTGCCACAAAAGCGGCATCCAAAAAAGCGGCACCAGATAAGGCCTCGCCAAGCAGCTCGCGTCAATCGAGCGCTAAACCTTCTGAGTCTCCGGCGGGAACGCCTAGCCCGGAAGCGCAGATGGCGGCCCATAAGCCACGTGATGGCAAGCTGGTACACGCAGGGCCCGCGGTGCGTATGCTGGCCCGTGAGCTGGGTGTCGACTTGGAGCTCGTCAAACCGAGTGGGCCAAAAGATCGCGTGGTTAAAGAGGATGTGCAGACCTATGTGAAGCAGGCTATTGCCAACCAAGGTAAAGCACAGCCTGGCGCGGCAGCTGCCACCGGTGGCGCTGGTATCCCGCCGATCCCGGAAGTCGATTTCAGCCAGTTTGGTGAGGTGGAAGAGAAGCCGATGGGTCGCCTGCTTAAAGCAGGGGCGACAAACCTGCATCGCAGCTGGCTCAACGTGCCCCACGTGACCCAGTTTGACGAAGCCGACATTACCGAGCTTGAAGCCTTCCGCAAAGCCATGAAGGCCGAAGTAGAAGCCCAGGGCGCAAAACTCACGCCGCTGCCGTTTATGGTCAAAGCCTGTGCCTTTGCGCTGCGTAAGTTCCCCCAGTTCAACGTCAGCCTTAAAGGCGATGGTGAAACCCTTGTGTGGAAAAACTACGTGCATATCGGCATCGCGGTGGATACGCCGGACGGCCTGATGGTGCCCGTGGTGCGTAACGCCGATAAAAAATCCTTGGTTGAGATTGCTAAGGAGATGGCGGAGCTAGGCAAGAAGGCGCAAACCAAGAAACTTAAGCGTGATGACATGACCGGTGGCTGCTTCACCATTTCGAGCCTGGGCTCGATTGGTGGCACAGCATTTACGCCGATTGTTAATGCGCCGGAAGTAGCCATCTTAGGCGTGTCGAAAGCGCAGATGAAACCGGTCTGGGATGGCAGCACCTTCCAGCCGCGTTTAATGATGCCGCTGTCGCTCTCCTACGATCACCGGGCCATTAACGGTGCGGATGCGGCGCGCTTTACCGCCCTCCTGGCGGATGTGTTAACCGACATTCGGCGGTTATTGCTGTAAACGTTTTATGAAGCAAGTTACATGCGGCGCCCACTAGGGCGCCGCATGTATTTATAGCCACCCGATTTGCCAGAAAAGTAGGGGTTACCAAAGTACAAGGAGCCTCCACTTTACTGTTTTCGTTAAAAAAAATATTAAAAAAGCGTCTCTCAGGCTTTTGGAGAGTTGTGTCGCCTGAAAGGCACGGTTATTGTCGACTTATAATTTTATTCTATTGCCATCATTCAAGGAGCAGTGCCATGCGTTTAATCCTGTTGGGTGCCCCCGGCGCGGGGAAGGGAACTCAAGCTCAGTTTATTTGTGAGCAGTATAAGATTCCCCAAATTTCCACCGGGGATATGCTGCGTACGGCTATCAAGGATGGCACTGAACTGGGCCTGAAAGTAAAAGAGATTATGAATAGCGGTGGTCTGGTATCAGACGACATCATCATTGATCTGGTTAAAGAGCGCATTAGCCAGCCCGACTGCGCCAATGGCTTTCTGTTCGACGGCTTCCCCCGCACGATTCCTCAGGCCGACGCCATGAAAGAAGGCGGCGTTAAGCTTGACCACGTGCTGGAAATTGCGGTTCCCGATGAAGAGATTGTTAACCGCCTAGCCGGTCGCCGCGTACACCCGGCATCAGGACGCGTGTATCACGTTGAGCACAACCCGCCTAAAGAGCAGGGTAAAGACGATGTCACGGGTGAGATGCTGATTCAGCGTGAGGACGATCAAGAGTCCACCGTGCGTAATCGCCTATCGGTATATCATGACCAAACTGCTCCGTTAGTCGACTACTATCAGCAGTGGGCCAAAGAAGATCCACAAACCGCTCCCCAGTACCACCGTGTTGAGGGGATTGGCAGCGTTAATGATATTACTCGCCAAGTAAAAGAAGCGCTAAATTAAGCAATACCTGCCCTTTGAGAGTCAGCTGGTGGCCCGCTTTATGCGGGCCATCGTCGTTAAGGCTGTGCAGAGGTATAATGCCCCTCTATTTCTACTGAGTGCGACACTGCTATGCCATCACTCCTACTCGCGCTGGATGCCTCCTCTAGCGCCTGCTCAGCCGCGCTAATACGCCAGCAGGGATCGCAGCGTGAATGTATAGCGCGGTATGAACTAACCCCGCGTGCCCACACGCGCCGACTGATGCCCATGGTGGATGACGTATTAGCAGAGGCGCAAGTTTCTCCCCAGCAGCTAGATGCGGTAGCGTTTGGGCGGGGACCCGGTTCGTTTACGGGTTTGCGCATCGCAGCAGGCACCGCCCAAGGGTTAGCATTTGGTTTAGATTGCCCGCTGATGGGGATTTCAACGCTGGAAGCCTTAGCCTTGCAGGCCCATCGTCGCTATCACTTCCGTCATCTTGTTACAGCGCTCGATGCGCGGATGGGTGAAGTCTATGTGGCTACCTGGCACTGTTTAAACGATAGCGTCAGCCGTCAAAGTGATGAGGCCGTATTGGCGCCGGAAAGGGTGCACCTGCCCCCAGGTGAAACCGACTGGGTAGGCGTTGGTTCAGGGTTTACCTTATGGGAGCAGTTCACTGCCGAGGTCCAAGCAAGCATGACTCAGCACCTTAATGATCTTGAGCCGCGAGCCGAAGAGATGGCATGGCTTGGGATGCGTGACCTGGAGGCTGGCTTGGGGCAGGCGGCCCACGAAGCTCAGCCGGTTTATCTACGTAACGATGTGGCTTGGAAAAAGCCTGCATGAGGTCTGACGAATGGCACGCACTGCCTGAAGCGTTGGTGCTACCTTCGGGGCTTACATTAGCCCAGCACGAAGGCCAGTTAGCACTTGTAGGCAGTGAAGGGCAGTATGGCAAGCCGCTCAGCGTTGACTTTGTCACAGGCAAAGCCGCGCATCGACGTCAGTTTGGGGGCGGCCGGGGGCAGCTGGTGGCTAAAGCCTGTGGCTTAGCCAAAGGCGTAACGCCTAGCGTGGTGGATGCCACTGCGGGGCTAGGGCGGGATGCGTTTGTGCTAGCAAGTTTAGGTGCACAGGTGCTGCTAATCGAGCGGGTGGCGGCGATAGCCGCGCTGCTTCACGATGGCCTTGCTAGGGCGGCGCAAGCGGCAGAGACCGCCTCTATTGCGGCGCGCATGCAGTTGCGCCATGGTGACGCAGCCAATACCCTGGCCGAGCTTGTGGCTAGTGCTAGTTTCGACCCGCAGGTTATCCATCTTGATCCGATGTTTCCCCACCGGGAAAAGTCCGCATTGGTAAAAAAAGAGATGCGCCTGTTTCGTGAGCTGGCGGGTGATGATGATGACGCCCCTCGGCTGCTGGAAGCCGCGCTTGATGTAGCGACACATCGTGTCGTGGTTAAGCGGCCCCGCAAGGCGCCACCTATTGCCGGGCCTGCTCCTCAGCATACCCTTGAAGGGAAAACCAGTCGCTACGATCTTTATGTGCACCGTTCGCTAACCCGCTAACATTCATTTACTCAAAAAAAGGAGCTTGTATGCAGCATGTGTGGCGAGAAGGGAATCGCGTTACCCTGCTGCCGGAGGCGTCGTGCTTTCTGCCGGCCATGTTTGATGCAGTCAGCCAGGCAAGATACTACGTGCTGGTTGAGCTGTACCTCATGGAGTCGGGTAAGCTTGCCGACCAAGTATGTGATGCGCTTATTGGTGCCGCTCAGCGGGGGGTGAAAGTCTATCTATTGCTGGATGGTTATGGTGCCATGGGCTTGGGTCGCCCGGAGCGTACCCGTTTGCAGCAGGCAGGTATCCAGCTACGCCTTTTCAACCCTATAGGCTTTCATTCCCTAGCCCGTAACTTAAGCCGTGATCATCGAAAAATTGTGGTGGTAGACGGTGAGGTTGCCTTTACCGGTGGCTTTGGGGCGGTGGATGAGTTCTTGGATGCTTGGTACGAAATTGCGGTGCGTATGGAAGGCCCGGTAGTGGCGGATTGGGAAAAGTTATTTCGCCGCCTATGGCGCTCACGATTAACCCGGGCAGAGAAAGGCAATTTAACGACAGCAGGGCTTGTTACTCAGCGGGCGCCTGAACGTTATGCTGATGGTGTTAAGGGGCGGGTAGTGTCGGCCAGAGGGTATCGCTATCAGGCCATTCGTCACTCACTGTATGGGCGAGTCAGCGAGGCCAGCGAGCGCCTGTGGCTCTGTACCCCCTATTTTGTGCCCACTTTTTCGCTGCGACGCAGACTTGCCCGCGCGGCTCGTCGAGGAGTCGATGTTCGCTTGCTACTGCCAGGCAGCGAGCATGACCACCCCGGCGTGCGCTACGCCGGGCAGCGTTACTATCAGGCGCTCCTCAAAGCAGGCGTGCGAATTTTTGAATTCCAACCCACTTTTATCCACGCTAAGTTTGTGCTGGTTGATAACTGGGTCAGCGTGGGATCATGCAACTTCGATCACTGGAACCTGCATTGGAATCTTGAAGCGAACCAAGAGTTGGAATCCGAAACGGCAGCCAATGACGTAGGTGCGCTGTTTGAGCGTAATTTTGCCGTCAGTCAGGAAGTGGATGCTGCTGCTTGGGCCGCGCGCCCTTGGGGGCAGCGCGCCCGTGAGTGGATCTATGGCCTGTTGAATGCCATGGTCACCCGTCTTAAATAAAAGCTTTCAAAGGCTTACTTGCGCTTTTTGCCTTTGGCTGGGGTTTTCTTGCGCGGCTTGGGTTTGGTGGTTTCTGGCGGCACACGGTAGTGCAGGTAGAGGTCAAGCACTAGCTCGGGTAGTTGGGCAACTAAGGCCTCTTGGTTGGCTTGATCCTGCGCCATTTCTGCCATGTCGGGCTCATCTTCAAATAGCCCGGACAGCAGCATGAAAGGTAGCAGCAGGGTGGCCGCCGCTTCCTCGTCATCTTGGAACCAGGCGCTCTCATCGCTGAAGACGCCTTCCATAAAGCCAGCACACCAATCGCCAATCGGCGTCTCTTCAGCGGGTAGACCATCCAAGGTAAGCTCAAAGGGCAGTTCGGGTAAGCCGCCTTGCTCAAGCACTGCCATCGCGTTATCCCGCAGCAGTGTTAGTAGGTGAATAATGTCGTCGCGTTCTGCCTCGTCGCGATAGTTAGGCTCACCCTGAAACAGCTCGGCTAGCCACTGGGCGGGCGGCAGCTCGCTTGGCGCCACGGCCAGGGCCACTAAAAAACCGTGGGCAGAAATCAGATCAAGCGCATCTTCGCCTACCTGCTCGGAATCTAAAAAGTCATCCAGCCTATCCAGCTGGTCATCCTCAAGCAGCGGCTGAGGCGGGGCGTTGTCGGGCGAATCTGTTGCTGGCACGTTATTGCGCTCTGCCATGGGGAGCCTCGTTTTATAAAGTCGTCTTTGTGAAAAAGATGCTGATCGGTAACAATCGTTTGCAACGTTATTAATGGCTAGTTTATCACTAATGAAGACCTCACCACTGCCCCCTTGGCCTGCAGAGCAATTGGCGGCCTTATCGGCTCAGGCGTTGCACAGCGCAGCCCAAGAACGGGTGCACGAAGCGCTAGGGCGCTGTCGGGAAGTTTATCCAGAACTGCCTGCACCACGGGTATGGTTTGACCTAAAAGGTGCCTCAGCAGGCCAAGCGCACCTGGGGAAAGGGGGGCTTCGCTTCAACCCAGTACTGTTAGAAGGTAACCGCAGCGCCTTTTTTGACGACGTCATCCCTCATGAAATGGCACACTGGCTAGTCTTTCACTTGGCAAATGGACCGCGTTTAAAGCCCCATGGCCGCGAGTGGAAGTCTGTCATGCGTGATCTGTTTGGTTTAGAGCCGAAAGTGACCCATCAGTTTGATATTAAGCACTCACAGGTTCGGCCTTATCATTACAGGTGTCATTGCCAATCTCACTATTTTACCGCTAGGCGTCACTCTTTAGTGTTAAAGGGGCGCCGTTATCGTTGTCGTGATTGTGCTCAGACCTTGGTCTACTGCACTATTGATTAACCTCGGATCAGTTTTAACCTTTTGTTTTTTATATTAAAAATGTTAATACCAATGTCTAAGAGGAAGCCTGCTCAGGTAGGTTTATGCTAGGTAAATATTAAACGGGTCGGTGCGACCAATAATAATGCCGACACCATTTTCCAGAGAGAGCATTTTCACGGACAGAGGCAATTTCATGAGCGAACATAAAAACGTCTATCCGGTACGCGATAGCTTCGCCGCCAGCGCATGGGCAGACAAAGATAAATATGCAGCCATGTATCAACAGTCGATGGACGACCCGGAAGGCTTCTGGGCCGAGCAAGCCAAGCGACTCGACTGGATTAAAGCGCCCACTAAGATCAAAAACACCTCCTTTGCACGTGAGAATGTCGATATCCGCTGGTTTGAAGATGGCCAGCTTAACGTCACTGCTAACTGCCTGGATCGCCATTTAGAAAAACGCGGCGATCAAACTGCGATTATTTGGGAAGGTGATAATCCCAACGACTCTAAACACATTAGCTACCGTGAGCTGTATGAGCGCACCAATCAGCTAGCCAATGGATTGAAGTCGCTGGGTATTAAGAAAGGCGATACCGTTACGCTGTATATGCCGATGATCCCCGAGGCAGCAGTGGCGATGCTGGCGTGTGCCCGTATTGGTGCCGTTCACTCTGTCATATTTGGCGGCTTCTCTCCTGATGCCGTTGCTCAGCGGGTCATTGGCGCTGATTCTAAGTTGGTGATTACCGCCGATGAGTCGGTACGTGGTGGTAAGCATGTGCCCTTGAAAGAGAACGTTGACTCGGCGCTGACGCGCGACGGCACCGACGTTTGTAAAAACGTTTTGGTTGTTAAGCGTACCGGTGGTGATATCGAGTGGCAGGAAGGCCGTGATATTTGGTTTGATGAGCTAGTCGACAAGCAGTCCACCGAGTGCCCAGCGGAAGCCATGGGCGCGGAAGATCCGCTGTTTATTCTGTATACCTCTGGTTCTACCGGCGCGCCAAAAGGTTTGAAGCACACTACTGGTGGCTACCTTACGTACGCTGCGATGACTCACCAATACGTTTTCGACTACCAAGAAGGCGAAGTTTACTGGTGTACGGCTGACGTGGGTTGGGTGACAGGTCACAGCTATATTGTATATGGCCCGCTTGCTAACGGGGCGATTACGTTGATGTTTGAAGGGGTGCCGAGCTACCCAACCCATGGCCGCATGGGTGAAATTGTCGATAAGCACCAGGTCAATATTCTTTATACCGCGCCCACCGCCGTTCGCGCCCTGATGGCCCATGGCGATAACGTGATGGATTCGAGCAAGCGCGACTCGCTGCGTCTGTTGGGCTCGGTAGGTGAGCCGATCAACCCGGAGGCCTGGGAGTGGTTCTACCGCGTCATTGGTAACGAGAAGTGTCCTATCGTGGATACCTGGTGGCAGACGGAAACCGGTGGCTTCATGATTGCGCCGCTGCCTGGCGCCATTGATCTAAAACCAGGCTCAGCCACGGTACCTTTCTTTGGTGTGAAGCCAGCGCTGGTCGATAATGAGGGCAATCAGCTAGAAGGTGCCGCCGAGGGTAACCTCGTCATTCTGGACTCCTGGCCAGGCCAGGCGCGCTCTATTTGGGGCGACCATGAGCGTTATGTCCAGACCTATTTCTCAACCTACGATGGCATGTACTTTACTGGTGATGGCTGCCGCCGTGATGAGGATGGTTACTACTGGATCACCGGCCGCGTGGACGACGTTCTCAACGTTTCGGGCCACCGCATGGGTACCGCTGAAATCGAGTCCTCGCTAGTCGCGCACTCTGCGGTAGCTGAAGCAGCGGTCGTGGGCTTCCCACACGATATTAAAGGCCAGGGCATCTACATTTACGTAACCTTGAATGGCGATGTCGATCCTACTGACGAACTGAAAAAAGAGCTAACGCAATGGGTGCGTAAAGACATCGGCCCCATTGCCTCGCCGGACGTCATTCAGTGGGCGCCTGGTTTGCCCAAAACGCGTTCAGGTAAAATTATGCGTCGTATTCTGCGCAAGATTGCCGCTAATGAGTGCGACGGCCTCGGGGATACCAGCACACTGGCAGACCCGTCGGTAGTTGATGACCTGATTGAGCATCGCGCTAATCAGTAGCGCTGAGTGCCCCTGTCGGTTAGCGGCAGGGGCATGCTTTTCAACGACATTGTTGTCCCACGACAATGTTTTCCAACGACCATGTCTTCCAACAGATATGTTTTTCAACAACAGAGTTAAGCGTTTGCTATGCTGTATCAGTCTCAATACGCTAATTCGTAGCAGTGCCGGCCGTGGAGCCGGCACTGCTGTTTTTAGTTGGATAACCGACAGATAACAAATTGTGCATGTGATGCTTGGGCATGACGAAGCCCATGGGGTACCATGCTTCAACCGTAAGAGCCTAGCGTCGCGGCGGCAGGCAACCCCGCTGCTCGAGGAACCGGAGGAATATCCATGGCAGTAGCCCATAAGTTTATCGTCGCTGACGACCATCCACTGTTTCGTGCAGCGCTCACCCAGGCGTTACGCCAGTTGGCCCCTCAGGCTGAGATTGTCGAAGCCGATACGATGGCGGCCACCAATGAAGTTGTGAATCGCCATCCCGATGCCGATTTGATTTTGCTGGATTTACATATGCCTGGCGCCCACGGCTTCTCAGGTTTGATTCAGCTGCGTGGCCAGATGCCGGATATTCCGGTCGCCGTTGTATCGGGAAGCGATGAGCCCTACGTCGTGCGTCGTGCTATCGACTATGGTGCGTCTGGGTTCATTCCTAAGTCTTCCTCTCTACAGCTAATCGCGGAAGCAGTAGGAGAGATTCTGCAGGGTGAGGTATGGCTGCCCGAAGCGTTAGCCAATGTATTGGAAGAGACCAGTGAGGAAGAGTCGCGCTTTGCTGAAGCGATTGCTTCGCTAACGCCACAGCAGTTTCGCGTGCTCAATATGTTAACCGAAGGCCTGTTGAACAAGCAGATCGCCTACGAGTTGAGCGTTTCTGAAGCAACGATTAAAGCCCACGTGACCGCTATTTTACGTAAACTGGGCGTGCACTCGCGCACTCAGGCGGTTATCGCCGCGCAAAAACTTGAAGTAGAACCGCCCAAAGTCGAGTCGTAACACGCTTTAGGTAGTTGTTTGGCGCCGCGCTTATGGCAACATAAGCGCGGCGCTGTCGTTAATAAAGAGAGCTATCACTGGCTATTGTTCGATGCTTGCTATGCATCTAGTTCGCGGCTCGGCTAGCTTGAAGCGTGCGTGTTAACAGGGCACGTAGCGCTGCAGGCTTAACCGGCTTCAAGAGCAGCTGATAGCCCGCTCGCTTAATTTCTTCAGCTACCGCTTCGGTGCGGTCAGCTGTAATCACAATCCCTGGTACGGCGCTCGTAAGCCGATCGCTGAGGGCTTCCAGCGCCATCAGGCCCGTCACTTCGTTATCCAGGTGATAGTCGGCCAGTATCGCGTCGGGGTCGCCATCCATATTGCGCAGGATCGATTTAGCCCCGCCAATACTGGTGGCGGTAAACACTTCGCACCCCCAGCCGCTGAGCATGGCGGTCATGCCTTCAAGTATTAACGTTTCGTTGTCGATACATATAATGCGAGTACCCGCCAGCTTATTGCCACCACGGCGCCCCTGAGGCTCTTGATCGGTGGGTACCGTTTCACGTGCTGCCACGATAGGCACGCTGACTGCAAAAACGGTGCCGACACCTTCCCAGGAGCGTACCTTAATGGGGTGGTCGAGCACCCGGCTCATACGGTCGGCAATGGAGAGCCCTAACCCCAATCCTTTTTCACTCTCTTTATGGCGCGATACCTGATCCAAGCGGCGAAATTCTTGGAAGATTTCCGATAGTTTAGATTCAGGAATGCCGGGGCCGCTATCCCAAACCTCAATAGAGAGGCGGTCTCCGTAGCGACGGCAGCCCAGCAAGACCCGTCCCTCCTGGGTATAGCGAATCGCGTTGGAAAGGAAGTTTTGCACAATACGCCGCAGCATTTGCGGGTCAGAGTCGACCCATTGTTGAGTCGGCACGACGTTGAGATCCAAACCACGGTCATCAGCCATCACCTCAAACTCAGCGCGCAGCGGGCGGATAATATCCGCTAGGGCAAAGTGGCTGCGCCGGGGAGTGAGCGCGCCAGCGTCTAGTTTGGAAATATCCAGCAGAGTACCGAGTAGCTCTTCAGCGGCCTGGAGAGAATTATCAATATGCCCGACGATGCGCTGGGTATCGCTAGTAGTAACGTTTTGCATTAACGCAGAGGTAAATAAGCGTGCAGCGTTTAGTGGCTGCAGCAGGTCGTGGCTGGCGGCGGCCAAAAAGCGTGTTTTAGAGGCATTTGCATCTTCGGCTAGCTGCTTGGCTTGGCGTAGTGCCTGCTCGGCCTCCGCACGCACGCGGTTCTCCTGACGTAGCGCCGCGTTCGCCTCAGACAACGCCTGGGTGCGTTCACGTACGCGTTCCTCGAGGGTTTCGTTGGTTTCTTTAAGCGCAATTTCAGCTTGGCGCCGCTCGGTAATATCTTGATAAAGCGCAAAAAAACCTAGAATCGACTGGCTATCGCCAAAGTGGGGCGTATAGGTCACCAACATATAGCGCATTGCATCGTTAACGCGCATCGAGACTTCAAAGCTGACACGCTCTCCTGCCAGTGCGCGTTTCACCCAAGGTAGGCGCTCTTCGGCTTGCTTTACGGGCAGTACGTCTTCATAGCGTCGCCCAATGACAGCATTACGATCAATGTTAAACGCCTGCTCGTAGGCACGGTTAGTAAAGAGGTAGCGACACTCTTTATCGAAGTAGGCGATTAACGCGGGCACATTGTCGGTGTAAATGCGGATATTGTTTTCAGAGCGGATCAACGCCTCTTCGATACGCTTTTGCTGGGTGATGTCTTGGTAGGTATAGACAAACCCACCGCCGGGCATCGGGTTGCCCTGAACCTCCAGTACGCTGCCGTCCTGGCGGTAGCGCACGTAGCGGTGGGGCTGGCCATCGCGAATATTATCCATCAACAGTTGAACGTGTTCTTCGGGATCGCCTGGGCCGTACTCGCCGCTGTGGGCGTTATAGCGGAAAATGCGATCCATGGGTGCGCCTACCCGGATCAAATGGTCAGGGAAGCGGAATAACTCTAAATATCGCTGGTTCCACACGACTAGCCTGAGGTTCTGGTCAACAACGCTAATGCCTTGATTGATATTCTCAATAGTGGCCTGGAGCAGGGCTCGGTTAAATTCCAGTACCTGGGAGGCTTCATCAACGATGGAAATAACATCAGAAATCCCAATGCCGCGTCCTTGAAGCGCTGAGTTGACAACGATCCGCGCCGAGGAGGCGCCTAAGACCGAAGCCAAAAAACGCTCGGTAAACTGGATAACGTCAATCGAAGCGCGGGTGCCTTCGTCCAGCGGTTTACCTGCCCGGCGTGCATAATCTTCAAAGGCGCGATCAACCTGGCCAGCACCTAGAAAGCGTTCACAAAGCACTTTTAAGTCGCCTACCGTGGTGGCCCCCGTCCAGGGGCGGTTAACCGAGGTTTGACGGGTTTCGACGCTATCGACAAACAGCGACGCCTGGATACGCTCCACCACGCGCTGAGAAGTAATCTGTGAAACAAAAATGTAGCAAAACAGGTTAACGCCCAGTGAGAGCATTACCCCATGGGTAAAGGAGTCGCCTAGGTTTAGGCCAAACAGCGCCGTGGGTGATAGCCAAGTCAGTCCCAAAGGGCCGCCTGCTAACCAGTCCGAGGGTAGGACGCCAGCGCTAATCATGGCTGGCATGAGAAGGCTGTAGGCCCAAATGCCAAAGCCTGCATTCATGCCGACAATAACGCCTAAGCGGTTGCCCCGCTTCCAGTAAAGCCCGCCTATCAACGCGGGCGCAAATTGAGCGGCGGCTGCAAAAGAGAGCATGCCAATAGACGCCAGCGATGTGAATTCGGCGATCAGGTGGTAAAAGCCGTAAGCCATTGCTAGCACGGCCACAATGGTCAAGCGGCGAGCTCGTAACACGAGTCGGCCATAGTCACGGGCTTTGGTATCAAACCAACGCAACCTGAAAAGGGCCGGAATGACGATCTCGTTTGAGATCATGATAGAAACGGCTACTGCCGCGACAATGACCATGCCGGTGGCAGCGGAAAAGCCGCCAATAAACGTTAGCAGCATCAACCACTCGTGCCCTGACGCCATTGAAAGTGCTAACACGTAGGTGTCTGGTTCTACACCGCTTTCAGAGAACAGCAGTAGACCCGCGGCGGCGAGCGGCACCACGAAAAACGCAATGGCGAGCAAATAGAGTGGAAACAGCCAGCGTGCTTTATTGGCATCGTCTGGGTGGATGTTTTCGACGACCGCTACATGAAATTGGCGTGGCAGGCAGAGAATTGCCAGCATGGCGAGTAGGGTTTGTGCCCAAAAGCTTTGGCCGAAATCCTGATTAGCCAACTGGCGCTGCAGTTCGAGCTGGCTTTCCGCATGGGCCATGAGTTCACCTAATCCACCAAACATGCCCCATGTGACAAACGCGCCTAGCACAAGAAATGCCGCGAGTTTTACCAGCGACTCAAAAGCTACCGCATGGATGAGCCCTTCATGGTGTTCCGTCGCGTCGGTATGGCGTGTGCCAAACAGAATAGCGAAAATCGCCATCACGACCGCTACGTAAAAGGCAGTATCGCCAAAGAGCGGGGTGTGGGTAATGTCCTGTGCATCGGTCAGCACGCTAAACGAGGTGGCGACGGCTTTAAGCTGAAGCGCGATATAGGGCAGGGTACCAATCAGGGCGACAAGGCTGGCAAAAGCGGCAAGGGATTGGGTTTTACCGTAGCGGGAAGCAATAAAGTCGGCGATTGAGGTGACGTTCTGATGCTTTGCCACGCGGATCATCTTGGCCAATACCGGCCAGAACAGCAGAAAAGTCAGGATCGGCCCGACAAAAATGCTGGCAAATGACCAACCAGCAGTGGCTGCTTGGCCAACTGCGCCGTAAAACGTCCAGGAGGTGCAGTAAATCGCCAACGCCAAGCTGTAGATGATTGGCCGGCGGCGGCTGGCTCCGTGGGTGCGAGCGTGGCGGTCGCCAAACCAAGCAATACCAAACAGAATTGCGATATACAGCAGCGATACGGCAATCAGGGTTCCGCCATGAAACATATAATTCCCCACAAGCACTAGCCCGCTAGACGGGTTCGGTCAGATTCATGACTCGCCGTAAGCTGGCGCGAAAGAACCTACCCTACGTAGTAAATACACGCTCTCGACATCCAAAGCGCTTGCCTAAAAAAAGAAAAGCGCCTGTTTTAGAGGTTAAAAGAGCTCAGTTTAGGGGAAAATCGCCACAGCGTCAGTGGGTACGGTAATACCTCTATGTGATTACTTGAGCATTTAGGAGCGGCATAGCGCCGTATAAATGCCTGAATCTTCGCGCAAGATACGTATAGAGTGCGTATCTAGTTCGCCAGCCACCGTATCCATGGGCACTAGTTCACGCGATGAGCAATTCAGTAAGTAGCCTTGAACCGTCACTGCATCAACATGATGACGTTCAAACTGATACAACATGAACTCTACAACCCGTGTCGGCGACTCGCTGATATGGACGCTATCGCGGTCAATAACCGTAAATTTCGTGGTGATAGGAAAAGCAAACGTCCATGGCCGCCAAACGGCACTGCTGGTTTCGCTGGCGACGACCTCTGCTGAACTAGGCAGTTGCGCTTGCTTGTGCTCGAACCAGCTGTACTCCGTGGATACCTGATATCCCAGCATGCCTAAGCCACCAAAGACGGGTACGATCCACTTTGGAAGACGTTTGCCGCTCAATGTTCTAAGTAATAAACCAATACCCGCAGCGGCCAGGCCGGAAAAGACCGCGGCTACTAAGTGCCAAATCATAAAATATCCTTTCTAAAAGCCATCGGGCTTCCCTGAGGAAGCCCGATGGCAAGCTGTCATTCCACGTCTCTATGGGCAGTATGCCTTATAGAAGGAATGATTATGACTTAGTGATCAATCGCTACACCAGCACCTTTCGGATAGCGGACGCTTTCCACCAGGTCTTGAATCTCCTGGGGAGGCTCTTCCGTTGCGCTGGAGACTGCAAATGCAACCGCAAAGTTGATCATCGCACCTACTGCACCAAAGGAGAGCGGGGAGATACCCAGGATCCAGTTATCCGGCGTGTTGGCCAGCATATTGGTGCCTGGAATAAACAGCCAGCCCAAGTAAGTGAAGATATATAGCAAGGTAGTGATAAGGCCCGCTAGCATACCTGCAATAGCACCTTTGCTGTTCATACGCTTAGAGAAGATACCCATCATCAGCGCTGGGAACAGTGAGGCACCCGCAATACCAAAGGCCAGTGCTACGGTTTGTGCTGCAAACCCTGGTGGGTTTAGGCCCAAGTAGGTTGCCAGCAGAATCGCGCCACCCATGGAAATACGTGCTGCAAGCATTTCACCTTTTTCAGAGATCTTCGGATTGATCATGGTTTTGATCAAGTCATGGCTAATAGCGGACGAGATAGCCAGCAATAGGCCTGCCGCGGTTGAAAGCGCCGCTGCAATACCGCCTGCTGCAATCAAGCCAATTACCCAGCCCGGCAGGTTAGCGATCTCGGGGTTAGCAAGTACCATGATGTCGTTGTTGACCTCTAGCTCGCTGCCAGACCAACCGAGTTCTGAGAAGTCTGCATTGTCATTGTACATCTGAATGCGGCCGTCATTATTGAGGTCGCGGAACTGAATCAGACCCGTTTCAGCCCACGTTACCATCCACTCAGGCACATCGGGGTGATTGGTCCACTCTTCGGCCAGTGCGTAGCCCTGAGCATCTGTTGTCGTGATTTCACCGTGCTGAATGGATGACTGTAGCGCTTCTTCGACATTTTCTACCTGACCAGCAAGATCTGGGTAGATAGTTGTCGTTAGGTTCAAGCGTGCCATGGAGCCAACCGCAGGTGCGGTGAGATACAGCAGTGCAATAAACACTAGCGCCCAGCCAGCAGACCAGCGTGCATCAGCTACTTTAGGCACCGTGAAGAAACGAATGATTACGTGGGGTAGACCGGCAGTACCAACCATCAGCGACAGGGTAAACAGCACCATGTTCAGCTTGTTGTCGACATCGGCGGTGTAATCTTGAAAGCCAAGAGCAACTACGACTTCATCTAGTTTTTCCAATAGCGGCACGCCGGATTCAGTATGTGTACTAAACATACCGAACATTGGAATTGGGTTGCCGGTAAGTTGCATGGCGATGAAAATTGCCGGAATAGTGTAGGCAATAATCAGAACAACGTACTGCGCTACCTGGGTGTAAGTGATGCCTTTCATGCCACCAAATACGGCATATAGGAAGACGATCAGTGCCGCAATCCAGATGCCCCAAGTATTGCTGACTTCCAGGAAGCGTGAGAACGCAACGCCAGCACCGGTCATTTGACCGATAACGTACGTCACTGAAGCTACGATCAAGCAGACAATCGCCACAAACCGGGCGGTGTTGCTGTAGAAGCGGTCGCCAATGAAGTCGGGCACGGTAAACTTGCCGAACTTGCGTAGGTACGGAGCAAGTAGCATCGCAAGGATAACGTAGCCGCCGGTCCAGCCCATCAAGAAGCTAGAGTTGGCATAACCGCCGGAGGCTAGCAGGCCTGCCATCGAGATAAACGATGCCGCTGACATCCAGTCGGCAGCCGTGGCCATACCGTTGGTGATCGGGTGAACGCCGCCGCCGGCGACGTAGAAATCTTTCGTGGAGCCGGCTCGCGCCCATATCGCAATCCCGATATAGAGCGCAAAGGAGGCGCCAACAAATAGTAAGTTAATTGCAAACTGGCTCATGCTGGCTTACTCCCCAAGGCCAAATTTTTCATCAAGTTTGTTCATCTTCCAGGCGTAGAAGAAGATCAAAGCGATGAAAGTCAAAATTGAGCCCTGTTGTGCAAACCAGAAACCCAGGTCAGTTCCGCCAACAGGTATGCCCGCCAGCAGTGGGCGAAAGAGGATAGCGCATCCATAAGATACGAACGCCCAAACCGCTAGGCATCCGAAAATTAAGCGGACGTTGGCTTTCCAGTATTCAGCAGCATTGGTTTTGTCGTCTGCCATTGTGTTGCTCTCCACTTGTGATTTTTAGGGTTGGAAAGTGAACTCAAAGTAGCGTGTGATTCATCAGGGCAATCGCACGAGGGAAACTGCTTTTTATTAAAAGTGACGTGTCAGCTTTGCGAGGCACGCCGCTCAATTATTCTTGCAGTGTTCCCCTTTTTAAACGCTAACCAAGAGTGACCACGTTGAGCCAAGTTAAGCGATTTAATTGGCACCTGGTAAAGCATTTGGTTAGTGAATTTGAGAACCCCGACTGCTTCACCGGTAATACTGGTCAATAAATGCAAAAAATAAATCCCAGACTTTGGTATCAGGTAGCTATGTGAGCGCTTTTGCATACGTTTTTATACGCAGAAATGCCTATTTTTTCTAGTTTTTTTGTTATTTTTTGATATTCATTTAAACATGATAGGACGATGGTCTATGGCTCGCTTAAAAGCAATGTTTGCTACCTTAAAAAAAGGTTTTTCTTAGTGTCGAAGTTGTTGCAATAAGGCGCTACTTTAGTCGCTAATAAAACGTCGATTCGACGTTAGCGGCATAGCTAAAGGTATAAGAAAGTGAGTAGGTGAAATCTATATGGTCATTTTATAGTTTTAGCTTGTTTAAAGGTATGAGAGTTAAGAAATGCTGGCAAAGAAGCGCTAGTGAAAAAGGAGAGTGGCCAGGCGGGTGCGGTCGCTAGGTAATTAGGTTGCAGCGTCGTAGGGTACTTTATTTGCCTTTAGTAGAGTGAGGTCGCGCATGGTAGAGGTTGAGCTGTCCCAGCTGCCGTTTACACTGCTGGATGAAGAGGGGCGTGATTATGTTCGCCGTGGAGTAGACCTAGCCTACTTTGACCGAGATGAGATTATTTTAGAAACAGGGCAGGCGGGTGAGTCCATGTTTCTCATCCATAAGGGCGAAGTTGCCGAGATTGATCCTACGCTGCCAGCGTCTAGCGCGCGCATCGGCCACTACACGGCGGGCGATCTGTTCGGTGCTATCAGTATTCTAAATGGTAAAAGCCGTTACCGTTTTCAGGCCGAGCAAGAAAGCCTGTGCTACATCATGCCCAAAGCGCTGTTTTTGCAGCTATGTCGCCATTATCCTGACTTCGAAAACTTCTTTAAGCAGACGCTTTCCCACAAGACGCGCTTGCTGAGTGAAAAGCGCGCGGAAGGTGGCGTCACCATGGCCGGCTTTATGCTCGCTAAAGTAAGTGAGTGTATGCGTGAACCGTTGCTAATGGAGGCGACGGCCGATATTGCTAGTGCCGTTGCTCAGCTGAACGACAGCCATGCCGACAGCCTGCTGGTCAAGACCCAGGGCAAGCATGGGATGGTTACCAAAACGGATTTGCTGAATGGCTTGGTGCTTGGCAATTGCACGAATGCTACGCCCGTTGAGGAGGTAGCCCATTTTTCCCTGGTGACTGTGACGCCAGATCAATACCTCTTTGAAGCCCTGGTGTTGATGACACGCCACAAGGTGGCGCGGGTTGTGGTGGTGGAGCAAGAGGCACTCAAAGGGGTTGTCGAGCTAACCGATGTGCTGAGCTACTTCTCCAGTCGTAGCTATGTGGTTAGCCTTCAAATTGAGCAAGCGAATGACTTAGAGGCGTTGGCAACGGCAAGTCAGCGCACCCCTGAGCTGGTAAAAGCCTTAATGGTCCAAGGGGTCAAGTTACGTTTTGCGATGGACCTCTTAGCCGCGCTCAATGGGCGCATTATGAGTAAAGCCTGGTCATTTACCGTTGATGAAGCTCACCATAACGATAGCTGCATGATGGTGATGGGAAGCGAGGGGCGTGGCGAGCAAATTCTCAAAACAGACCAGGATAATGGTCTGATTTTAGCGGATGACAGTCAGTGGCCTGACGTGGCCGAGCAAATGCAAACGCTGACGAAAACGCTTATTCAATTAGGTTACCCGCCGTGCCCCGGCAACATTATGGTGTCTAACCCCGAGTGGGTCGGGACAGTGTCTCAATGGAAAAAAAATATTGTGAAGTGGGCCAGTGCCCGGGATGGCGATAGCTTGATGAAGCTGGCGATTCTGCTTGATGCCCACGCAGTGGGTGGGAATCCCACGTTACTAGAGAGCGTGCGGGAAGAACTCTTTGAGCGCTGCTCCCGAGACGAGCTGCTGCTCTCTTACTTTGCCAGAACGGCCTTGCGTTTTTCGACGCCGCTGACGCTCTTTGGCTCGCTGAAAAAGCCCCAACACGGTATTGATATAAAAAAAGGCGGCATTTTTCCGATTGTGCATGGCGTGCGCACTATGGCGCTTGAGCGACGGATTAAGGCAACGTCGACGCTGGATCGTTTAGATGCCCTAGCGACGGATGGCCGGTTGGATCGTCGCTTCGCCGATGATTTGGGGGAGGCATTAGCGCTGTTTACAGAGCTGCGGCTAAAACAGCAGCTTCAAGAGTTGGATGGTGCGTCCGGTACGCGCACTAACCGTGTGGTCGTGCAGGAACTCTCCTCCCTTGAGCGCGATTTGCTTCGCGAAGCGATGCATATTGTTAAAGATTTCAAACAGCGCCTTTCCCACCGATATCATCTGGAGTATTCGTGAGCGGCATGCGATGGTTAGATCGACACGTGTCGCTATTCAGCGGCTCCCTGCGCACCCTCCTGCAGCGAGAAAGCGACCGCCGCCGGTGTGTTGGCTCTCCCTATGCATGGCTATTCCAGCCCTATATGGGGGAAGAGCAGGTGGCCCTTGCGTGTTATGCCTCTGCAGGTGAGCACCCGGTGATTAGCGTGGCAGCAGTGGTGCTGAGCCAGCGCCATGTTCAAACCAGCAGAGCCTGGGTTGCCACGATAGCGAACACCCGTAGCGCAAATGCCGCTACGCTTAGGCGCCATCAACACGTTTATGGTACGACAGTCGCTTTATCGCCCAATGCAGAGAATCTCGGGGCGCTGGCTGAATTTATTGGCAACCGGCCCTTAATAGGCTGGCAAATAGATCGCTCTCTTGATCAGCTAAATATGCAGTTCAAGGAGGCGCTTGGCTTCGGTTTGCCCAATGCGCAGGTGGATGTCGCCAAGCTTCATCATCGCCAGCTGCGACGTTTACACCCCCAGGTAGATATCGGCAACGACTTGGGCGAGGCGCTAGAGCGATGGCAACTGCCCGCAATGAACAGCCACGGGGTGCTAAGTGAGGCTGCTGCGAGTGCGCTGCTGTATATCCGTTTGCAGCGTGAGACTGCCCAGGTGGCTTAAACCCGCTGGGTTTCTGTTGGGTGGAGCTGTCGAGTATTGTTAGAATGGCCGCTGCTTTTTCTACCAGCGGCAGTGCCTATACCATGCAATCTCTTGATTATTTTGACCCGGCGACCATCGATGCCGCCCAAGCGGCCAGCCAGCAAGCCCTACCCGACACCCAAGACGCAAAACAGAAGCGTGAATTCAACAAGTTGCAAAAACGCCTGCGTCGCGAGGTGGGTAACGCAATCATCGATTATCAGATGATTGGCGAAGGCGACCGGGTGATGGTGTGCCTATCGGGTGGCAAAGATAGCTACACCATGCTTGAGATTTTGCGCAACTTGCAGCGCAACGCCCCGGTTAACTTCTCACTGGTGGCGGTGAATATGGATCAGAAGCAACCGGGTTTTCCAGAGCACATCCTTCCGCAGTATTTGGATAAGCAGGGGGTGGAGTACCATATTCTAGAGCGGGACACCTACTCGGTGGTGAAAGAGAAAACACCAGAAGGAAAGACCACGTGTGCACTCTGTTCGCGACTGCGTAGAGGGTCGCTGTATGGATTTGCTGAAGAGATTGGTGCTACCAAAATTGCTTTGGGTCATCACCGGGAAGATATTTTAGAAACGCTGTTTTTAAATATGTTTTTTGGCGGGACTTTAAAAGCTATGCCGCCTAAGCTGCTCTCTGATGATGGTAAAAACATCGTCATTCGTCCGCTTGCTTACTGCAAAGAGGCGGATATTGCCGAGTTCTCCCGGCTAATGGAGTTCCCCATCATTCCCTGTAACCTGTGTGGTTCGCAGCCCAACCTCCAGCGTCAGGTCGTTAAAGATATGCTGGCAGAGTGGGATAAGAAGCATCCTGGGCGGCTGGAAAGCATGTTTAAAGCGGTGACGAATGTGGCCCCCTCCCAGCTTGCCGACCGCCAGCTATTTGATTTTGCAAACCTTGAAAGCAAACAAGCAGCACTGATGGCCGGGCGCATTCAAGCATTTAACGTGGGGTAGCGATCTGCTCGTCCTCTTCGGCCAAGATAATTAACCGCTGCATGTCGAGGATATTAATTTCACGCCCTGACACGGCTACCACGGCTTGTTGCTGGAAACGGCTAAGAATACGGCTGACGGTTTCTACCGCGAGGCCCAAGTAATTTCCCATATCCGCCCGGGACATAGAGAGCCGGAAGCTGTAGGGGGAGTAACCACGCCGACGAAAGCGGTCTGAGAGCGTGATTAAGAAGCTAGCGAGTCGCTGGTCGGCGGTTTTGCGTGATAGCAGGCGCATCATTCGGCGGTCATCTTTCAGCTCTTTACTCATGCTCCGGTAGAGCTGTCCCCGTAGTTCGGGAAGCTCTTCAGAGAGTGTATCCAAGCGGTCGAAAGGGATTTCACAAACGGTCGTGGTTTCCAAGGCAATAACGCTGCCGGGGTAATAGTTTTCATCAATGCCGTCTAACCCCACCAGCTCGCTGGGCAGGTAGAAGTTGGTAAGCTGGTCGTTGCCATTACCTTCGCTGGTGACCTGTTTAAGGCTACCCGAGCGAACGGCATACACACTGGTAAACGGGTCTCCCTGGCGAAACAGCGGCTCACCTTTTTTAAGCGGTGCCCGGCGGCGGATAATAGCGTCAAACTGCCCCATGTCCTCAAGCTCAAGGGCCAGCGGTAGGCACAACGAACTAAGGCTGCAGGTTTGACAGCGTGCTTCTTGCAGCAGTGAACGTCGGGGGCTGGCTTGGTGAGGCATGTAATTCTCCGTTTATCATTTGCCATGATAGGCGCCAGGCAAGAGCGCCTCAATAGGGTCACATAATTTTTGAATAACGCTGAGACGACTGGCCGGATAAATAAGCATCGAAGGCCATGGCAAGATGACGAATAAGCAGTCGGCCTGTGGGTGTGGCGCTCAAAGAGAGGCCGTCACGTATCAGCAAGCCGTCCTGTTCTGCCGCGTGAAGCTGCTCAAGAACGGGAGAAAAGTAGTCAGCAGCATCAATTCCCCAGCGCTGGCCTACCGCTGCTAGATCAATTCGCATATCACACATTAAGCGTTCAATAACGTCTCGCCGTATTAGGTCGTCCTGATTTAATCTTAAACCTTTTACTGTTGCTAGCCTACCTTGATCTAGTGCTGCTTCAAAGTGTTCAAGAGAGGTTGGGTTTTGCGCATAAACGTCATCCACGCGAGAAATGGCTGAGACGCCTAGCCCTATCAGATCACACTGAGCATGGCTGGAGTAACCTTGGAAATTACGCTGAAGTGAGCCGTTGCGCTGGGCCACCGCCAAGCTATCATCCGGTCGGGCAAAATGATCCATACCAATGTGTACATAGCCTGCGCTGGTAAGCATCTCAATAGTAGTATGCAAAATAGCGAGTTTCTCATCGGCGCTTGGTAAGTCTTCCTCATTAATACGTCGCTGAGGCGCAAAGCGAGTGGGCATATGGGCATAGTTAAACACTGATAACCGTGCAGGGTTTAGCTCAATAACCTGCTGCAGTGTGTCGGCAAAGCTCTGCTCGGTTTGAAAGGGCAGGCCATAGATCAAATCGAGATTAAGTGAGCGAAAACTTAGACGGTGGGCTTCATCCATTAATGTTTCAGTGAGCACTCGTGGCTGCACACGATTAATCGCTTTTTGTACCCGTGGGTTTAAATCCTGTACGCCAAGGCTCAGCCGGTTAAACCCGAGTGACTGTAAGTGGCGTAGGGTAAATACATCGGCTTCCCGCGGGTCAATTTCAATGGCGTAATCACGATCAGGCGACATGGATAAACCAAAGCGAGCGTCTAAACGGTCAATCAGGTCGCTCATTTGTGCAAGCGAGAGAAACGTCGGTGTCCCACCGCCCCAGTGCAACTGTTGTACTGGGCGCTTAGTATCTAGGTGGCGAGCGGTGAGAACCATTTCACGGTCGAGTCTAGAGAGATACGGCTCTGCCAACTGGGTGTTTTTGGTAGCAATCTTATTGCAGGCACAGTAAAAGCAAATTTTGCGGCAAAAAGGCACGTGCACATAGAGCGATAGCGGTCGCTGGCTCTGATTGCTACGCTCAAGCGCTTGGGTAAAATCATCTGCGGTGAACTGCTCATTGAAAGCGAGCGCGGTTGGGTAAGAAGTGTAACGGGGGCCGCTTTTGTCGTAGCGGCGAAGCAGCGCTTCATCCCAGGCTGTGGCCGGAGGCGCTGCAAGTGTAGGGTGTGAAACGGCAGCAGTGGCATGTGCAGGCATGGAAGGCGCTCCAGGGTTTAAAAGCAAGGCTTGCACCAAGCTTGAATAGCAAGATCAAAAGCAATAGGGGATCACAGGTGTTAATGCCGAGAAAAACAGGCTTAAACGCTGCTAAATGCTAGAACAAGCAAACCATGAAAGCGTTGAGCTGCATCAAGGTATACGCGTCAGGGCGTTAATGGGCGCCATGACCCATCAGCGCCCATAGCTGCCATACCGCAAAACCAATAATAGTCAGTGCAGCGATGCTACGAGTGGCCGGATGGCGTATTAGCTGGCTAAGCTGCTGGGCAGCCAAGCCGGTGGCCAGCAGCGCTGGTAGGGTGCCTAAACCAAAGGCGCCCATCAGCAGTGCACCTTGGAGTGGGTCGGCGATAGCGAGGCTCCAGGCCAGCATGGAGTAGACAAGGCCGCAGGGTAGCCAGCCCCATAGCGCGCCAAGGGTAAATGCCTGGGGAAGGTGCACAACGGGCATCAAACGCCGCCCTAGCGGCTCTATATAGCGCCATAGGTGTCGCCCAATGGCTTCGACCTTAAGCAGACCCTTCCACCAGTTGGCAATATACAGCGCCATTAAAATCAGCATGAGCGCGGCAAACGCTTGCAGCATAATGCGGGCGGTGGGAGAAAGCGAAATAAGCGTACCCAGCGCCGCCACTAGGGCGCCTGCGACCATGTAGCTTAGAATGCGGCCAGCGTTATAGCTTAGTAAAAGGCCACCCATACGGGCGGGGTGGCGCATGCTTGGCGGTACAGCAAAGGTCAGTGCGCTCATAATGCCGCCACACATGCCGATACAGTGAGCACCCCCCATCAAACCAAATACAAAAGCCGCCATGACCGGTGGTAAATCTAACCCTGTTGGGTTCATGGCGGTGGTTCTGAGTCGTTTGATTTAGCCTGTTTACGAGACGCTATTTTACGCTCGTCGCGCTGCTCCTTAGTTAAGTCATTCTCATCGTCATCGAACAGAACGCGGTAGGCGGGCCCTTCAAGATCATCAAACTGGTCGTGCTTAACCGCCCAAAAAAACGCCCAGACGGCGAGGCCGAGTAAGATAAGCGATAGAGGAATAAGCAGATAAAGAATTGTCATGCGTTCACCGGATGAGTAGGGGCTATCAGTGGAGCCGATTGGGTACGCCAGCGTGACAGGCGCAGCGCATTACCCACCACTACCAGAGAACTAAGCGACATGCCAATAGCGGCAAGCCATGGTGGTATCAGGCCCATGGCGGCCAGTGGCAGTGCTGAGAAGTTGTAGCAGACTGACCACAGCATATTTTGTCGCATGATCTTGCGCGTGGCTCCGGAAATCTCGATAGCGTCATATATCCGCATCAAACGGGGACTGAGAAGTACCGCATCGGCGCGCGTGCGGGCTAAATCCGTGGCGCCGTTCATGGCAATCGCCACGTCAGCACCCGCTAAGACGGGCACGTCGTTGATGCCGTCGCCAATCATTACGACACACTCGCCTTGGGCTTGTAGCTCGCGTAGTCGCTCAAGTTTTCCTTCGGGTGACCTGCCCGCATGCCAGGTGGTGATATTGAGCTGCTGGGCGAGGCTCTCAACCGCCTCTTGGGTATCCCCAGAAAGAAGTTCAACCGTTAACCCTCGGGCCTGGAGAGCGGCCACCGTTTGGGCTGCATCATCACGAATGCCATCATGCAGTTTAAACCATGCGCGCGGCTCGCTATTTTCGCTCAGCAGCAGCCACTGCCCGGGGCCGGGCGGTGCAATAGCCGTTTTACAGGCAAAGTCCGGTTTCCCTAGGCGCCAAGTAGAACCGTTTAGCGTGCCTTCTAAGCCAGAGCCGGTATGGCTTTGTACGTGATGAGCCTGCAGCGTGGCATCGCGGAAAGGGCGGAATGCCCGAGCGATAGGGTGCTCTGAATGGGCTTCCAATGCTGCGGCAATCGCCCTGGCTCGCTCAGCGCTGAGTTCGGGCAGCTCAGTGGAAAGGCCAGCAAGCGGAGTTGTTTGCGTGAGGTGCATTTCGCCCCGGGTCAGCGTGCCTGTTTTGTCGAAAATAACCCGAGTAACGTTCGAGAGCGACTCCATGGCATCGGCGCGGGTGATTAGTACACCGCGTTTGCGCAGCTGACCATGGCCAGCGGTTAAGGCAGTAGGGGTCGCCAGGGCCAGCGCACAGGGGCACGTGACGACCAGCACTGAAAGCATGATCCATAGCACTCTTGATGGATCGATGTACCACCAGGCAAGGGTAACGCAGGCCGTCACTACCAGCAGGCGCAAAACAAAGAGATGCGCCATACGTGCGGCCATTTGCGCAAGCCTTGGGCGGCTGGCAAAGGCGCGGTCGGTTAAATCTACAATGCTCGCCACGCGTGCTTCACCACCCGCATGGGTAACGGTGACGACCAGCGGGTTTTCCATATTCTGACTGCCGCCGGTGACGCTATCGCCCACGCGCCGCGTGACTGGCAAGTACTCCCCGGTCAGCATGGACTCATCGAGACTAGATTCACCCTCTTCGATAATACCGTCGGCGGGCACGCCGTGGCCGGGTTTGATGAGTATTCGGTCGCCTGTTGTTAGTTCGCTAGCAGGCAGAATCCGCTCGCTGCCATCGGCTTCAAGACGCGTGGCGGAAACCGGCAAAACACCGCTTAACGCGTTGCCACTGTGGCCGCTGCGTCGTCTGGCGCGGCCTTCTACATAGCGGCCAAACAGCAGGAAAAAGGTGAACATGGCAACCGAGTCGTAATACACCTCTCCTACATCAAACAGCACCGCATAGCTGCTGGCTAAGTAGGCACCACCAATGGCGAGTGAGACCGGCACATCCATACCCAGCACGCCGGTTTTAAGATCGCGCAACGCATTGCGAAAAAAAGGCTGTGCTGAGAAAAGCACCACGGGCGTTGCTAGGGCAAATGAGAGCCAGTGGAAAAGCGCATAAAAATCCGCGCTGATTTCGCCAGGCCCTGCGACATAGATGGGGATGGAGAACATCATGACCTGCATCATGCCCACTGCGGCGACAATCAGACGGCGTACGTTCATCCGCTCTTCATGTTGAAGACGTGCTTGGGCTTGATCAGGTTCGTAGGGCTGGGCGTCGTAACCAATTGCCGCCAGCTCGGCGAATAGCTGAGATAGCTTGACAACGTTTGGATCCCAGCTCACTCGCAGGCGATGATGGGTCAAATTTACCGCGCTGGATCCTACGCCCTCAAGGGCATTCAGGCGGTGTTCAATTAGCCAAGCACAAGCAGCACAGGTAATACCCTCAACCGCTAATGTCGCCCTAACAAACCCCTCGTCACCATCTGCGTGCACAAACTGTGCCTGCAGGCCGGGGTCGTCAAATACCGACCAAGTTTCTGCTTTGGTGGCTTGGCGCTCATCAGGGCGCTCAGGTAGCTCGGTGCGGTAGCGGTAATAGCTTTCCAGCCCCCCATCCACAATGGCATGTGCTACTGCTTCGCAGCCGGGGCAACAAAGCGGATGGGTAGTTTCATCAAGGGCAATTTGCCACGGTGCCCCTGCGGGCACCGGATTGCCGCAGTGGTAGCAGCTAGAGGACGTCAAGGTAGTGCTCATTCGCTTTCAGAACGTCCTCCGGGTAGTAGGGCAATGCTATTTTCATCAGGAAAGCGTGCTACTCCGATGAGGCGCCAATCGGCATCCTCTTCGTCTGGCTGTAGCTGCAAGTACCAACGGTAGCGCAAGTTATCGGGTCCTTGGGCGAGATAGCGCCCCTCTCTGACATGCTCAAGCACAAACTGCTGATCGCGATCATCCTGCGTAGGGAAGATCAGTTTCAAATATAGCGTGTCAGGATGCACGTCACCGTCGAGGTCAAGAACGATATCGCTGGTGAGCGGGTCAATACGAAGCTCTGCGCTCAGGTTTAATTCACGCGCGCGCTCCTGCTTAGCAATGACCACGTTAATGGCTCGGCCATGCTCGTAGTAGTCATCTTGGACCAAACCATCGGATGTGCGTATCGCCATGACAGCGAGTGTGCTACTGGCAAAGATAGAAACACCTAAAAGCCCAAGTAAAAACCAGGGCCAAACTTGCTTATACCATGGGGTAACGCTCTGGGGGGACATGGTGCCTTTATCTCCTGATGTCGCCTAGGAAGCGTGCTTCACGCTCAATGCGTATACGCTCGTCCTGCTGGGCTTGTAAAGTAAATATAATGGGGTGGCTCGGCTCACTTAGATCACTTGCGTCTACGAGTACAGTCACTACCCGGAGGCGAGAGTCGCCCGCGGGGACGCTTACCACGACATCGTCTAGCGCAAGGCTTGGTAGCCCCGATACGCTTAAGCGATACGTATGGTCTTGGTTGTCTAAGTTGCGGATGTTCAAGCTATACACATTGCTAATGCGCCCATCCCGCGTGGTTTGGTAAAGCTGGGTACGTTCGCGCTCAACGTCGAAACCTAGCGGCATACGGTCGTTAACCGCCCAGGCAAATGCGGCCACCATCACGACGAGCGCAGCAAAATAGCCAAGCAGGCGAGGGCGTAAAATATGGCTTTTTTTGCCCTCCAGCGCATTTTCAGTGGTGTAGCGAATTAACCCCCGAGGGTAGCCCATTTTATCCATGACGCTATCGCAGGCATCAATACACGCCGCACAGGTGATGCATTCATACTGCAGGCCATCACGAATATCGATGCCCGTTGGGCACACCTGAACACACAGGTCGCAGTCAATACAGTCGCCAAAGCCCGCTTCTCTAGCTTGGGTATGGCTAAGTGATTTTTTGCGGCTACCACGCGGTTCGCCGCGTGCTTCATCGTAGGAAACGATGAGCGTGTCGCGATCAAACATCACCGACTGAAAGCGTGCATAGGGGCACATATAAATGCACACCTGTTCGCGCAGCCAGCCTGCATTTAGGTAGGTGAACACTAAAAAGAAGCCCACCCAGAAGTAAGACCAGCCGTGGGCTTCCAGGGAGGGGAGTTCGATAACCAGCGTGCGAATGGGGGTGAAGTAGCCGACAAAGGTAATGCCGGTAGCAAGAGCGATCAGCAGCCAGGCAGCATGCTTAACCCCTTTACGCCACGCCTTATTGGCGGTAAGCGGCTGCTTGTCCAGCTTGATACGCTGGTTTCTGGAGCCTTCAATGCGGTGCTCAAGCCAAATAAACAGAAACGTCCAGACACTTTGTGGACAGGTGTAGCCGCACCAAACACGCCCTGCAAAGACGGTAATAAAAAACAGCCCAAAGGCGCAGATAATCAGCAGCCACGACAGTAGGACAAACTCTTGCGGGTAGAACGTTGCGGCAAAGATATGAAATTCACGGCCGGGCAAATCAAACCAAATAGCCGGGCGGGAGCCCCAGTTAATCCATGGGAGTAAGAAAAATACCAGCATGAGCGCCCAGTTAGCGCTGCGCCGAACCTTTTGAAACAGGCCTTTAATTTCGCGCACGTAAATGTGGCGGCGTTTGGCGTACATTTCCTGGGTTTCACTTTTCCCCGGGGTATGATGCCCAACAGTCGGTGGCGTTATATCGCGGCTAGGTATTTTTTCCATGGCAATGATCGCAGCTCACAAGGCAGGAATAGATGGCAGCACGGGGATCAGCTGTCAACCAGATAACATTCAGCGATGAATAGTGTATCGGGTTGTGGATGAAGAAAGGGTGCGGTATGTAACCGCACCCCCTTTAATCAGCCTTTTAAAACAGCTTAGCGATGTTTAGTCGTTAAACCGTAAGCTGTAAACATAGGCGGCTACTAAGTGAACACGCTCTTCACCGATATAGGCAGCCTGTGCTGGCATGTGACCATTACGGCCATTACGTAGCGTTTGACGAACCGAATCTGCAACGCTTTGGCCAGGCGCTTGATAGAGCCAGATATCGTTGGTCAGGTTGGGCGCGCCGAGCGCAGTGTTGCCGGTGCCATTAGGCGCGTGGCAAGCCGCACAAACCGCCATATAAGTGCTTTCACCGCTGTCAGCTCGCTCAGCATCATGCTCTAGGCTGGATAACGCTAGAACGTACTGGGTGAGGTTCTCAATGTTATTCTCACCTAGCTGCTGCCACGAGGGCATCAGACCGTTACGACCATGGTTCAGGGTGGCTAGAATATTTTCAGGCTCTCCACCGTACAGCCAGTCGTCATTGGTCAAGTTCGGGAAGCCGTAACCACCCTGAGCGTTGGAACCATGGCATACAGCGCAGTTATTCTGATAAATACGCTCTGCTACCTGCATGGCATCGTCATCTCTTGCTAGTTCAGGAATAGGGACTTCCTGATACTGGGCAAAAATTGGCGTGAAGCGTTCCTGAGCGTCGGCCACTTCCTGTTCCCACTGGCTCTCCTGGGACCAGCCCAAAATGCCAGCGTAGTTACCCAGTCCTGGGTAAAGAACCAAGTACCCGAGCGCAAATACAACCGTTAGAACAAATAGCTGGAACCACCACTTAGGTAGTGGATTGTCGTACTCTTCAATGCCATCAGCTGCGTGACCTGTAGTCTCAACATTGCCGTCAGCGTCTGGAATCTTATCGGTACGGCGGTTAGACATTAAAATCCAAACGCTTAGAGCGATAGTGCCCAGCGTGATGACAATAATCCAGGCACTCCAGAAGCTGGATAGGGAGTCACCCCATAAATTATTCATCTGTTTTTATCTCCCCTGTCGTGGCGGGAATCTGCTTCGCGATCAGGCGAAGCATGCTGATCACTGGCTGGTTGCTTATCACTGTCGTCGGCGAATGGCAGGTTAGCTGCTTCGTCAAAGTCTGGTTTACGTCGCTTTGAGTAGGACCAAACAAAAATGCCTATAAAAGCGATAATCAAAAACAGCGTAATAAGACCGCGGAAAGTTCCCGTATCCATAGCTTAGCGAGTGCCCTCAAGCACAGTTCCTAGTTGCTGCAGGTAGGCGACCAGCGCAGTGATTTCCTGCTGACCTCGAACGTCTGCAGTAGCCGTGGCGATGTCCTCATCAGTGTAAGGCACGCCTAGTCGACGCAGGGTACGCATTTTAGCTGGGGTAGCGTCGCCATCAAGGGTGCGCTCAAACAGCCAAGGGTAAGCCGGCATAATAGACTCTGGCACCACATCGCGGGGGTTATACATGTGTGCACGGTGCCAATCATCGCTGTAGCGGCCACCGACGCGTGCTAGATCTGGGCCAGTACGCTTAGAGCCCCACAGGAAGTTGTGCTCGTACACTTCCTCACCGGCAACGTTATAGTGGCCGTAACGCTCGGTTTCTGCACGGAAAGGGCGCACCATTTGCGAGTGGCAGCCTACGCAGCCCTCACGACGGTAAATATCACGCCCTTCCAGTTCCAGCGCGGTTAAGGGGCGTAGCCCCTCAACAGGTTCGGTGGTGTCTTTTTGAAAGAACAGTGGAACCACCTCAGCCAAGCCGCCAAAGCTGATCGCAACCAGGATCAACACGGCGAGCAGGCCAACGTTCTTTTCGACAATCTCGTGTTTCATTGGTCTCAACTTCCCCGATTTAAGCGGCTTGCGGCGCTGGTTGGCTGATAGCTTCGCGGCGTTTCACGGTCATATAAACGTTATATGCCATAAGCAGCATGCCTACGATCCAGAAGAGGCCACCAATCAAGCGAACAAAGTAGCCGGGGCCACTGGCTTCAACCGATTCAATGAAGGTGTACATCAGGGTGCCATCGGCGTTAATTGCACGCCACATTAAGCCCTGCATGATGCCGTTCACCCACATGGCAGCGATGTAGAGTACGGTGCCGATAGTGGCTAGCCAGAAGTGCACTGCGATCAGACTTATGGAATGCATTTCAGTGCGACCAAACAGGCGAGGAATCAGGTGGTACATAGAGCCAATGGTGATCATGGCAACCCAGCCAAGCGCGCCAGAGTGTACGTGACCAATGGTCCAGTCAGTATAGTGAGAGAGCGCGTTAACGGTCTTAATCGCCATCATCGGACCTTCAAAGGTCGACATGCCGTAGAACGAAAGCGCCACGACCAGGAACCGCAGGGTAGGGTCAGTACGCAATTTATGCCAAGCACCTGACAGGGTCATCATGCCGTTAATCATGCCGCCCCATGAGGGTGCCAGCAGAATGATCGACATAATCATACCCAGCGACTGCGCCCAGTTGGGCAGCGCGGTGTAGTGGAGGTGGTGCGGGCCTGCCCACATGTAAATCATAATCAGCGCCCAAAAATGGACGATGGAGAGGCGATAAGAGTAGATCGGCCGCTCAGCCTGCTTGGGTACGAAGTAGTACATCATGCCCAAGAAACCTGCAGTCAAGAAAAAGCCAACCGCGTTATGGCCATACCACCACTGCACCATGGCATCTATTGCGCCTGCGTAAATAGACGTGGAGTACATTGGGGTGACCGGGATGGCGGCATTATTGACGATATGCAGCACGGCAACCGTAATAATAAACGCAGCAAAGAACCAGTTAGCCACGTAGATATGCGACGTGGTTCGCTTCTTAATCGTCATTAAGAAGACAATCGCGTAGCTAATCCAGACAACGGCAATCAAAATATTGATTGGCCACTCAAGCTCTGCATACTCTTTGGTCGTGGTATAGCCTAGCGGCAAAGTGACCACGGCAGAAAGGATGACCGCCTGCCAACCCCAAAAAGTAAATGCGGCAAGCTTGTCAGAGAAAAGGCGTGTCTGACAGGTGCGCTGAACAACGTAGTACGATGTCGCAAATAGCGCCGAGCCACCAAAGGCGAAAATTACGGCGTTAGTGTGTAACGGGCGTAGACGCCCGAAGCTCGTCCAAGGTAATCCGAGGTTCAGTTGCGGCCAAACCAGCTGTGCGGCAAGGATGACACCAACGGTCATACCTACGATGCCCCACACAACGGTCATAATCGCAAACTGCCGAACCACCTTGTAGTTATAGGTCGGGTGTTCCAGTGCTGTGCTCATTTCATGTTCCCATCGAACGCGGTTAGGGGGTAACCCGTGGCATTTTGCACGGATGCGGCCACCCGCTTGATGATGCAGGTCAAGATCCAGTCGCGATTCTAGCGCAGCAGCGCCTCAAGCTGAACAAGCCAATTGGAATAACACGGAATTACTAGGAGTGCATGGTGTCTCTTTACGCTAAGTTGGGTTTCGTTAACATTGGGCCAGATGAGTTGCCCAGTGTCATTAGTAACGGCACTAAACAGCGGTTTATAGTGGGTGGTTATGGGCCTTTAGCGATTTCGGGCATTCCAAAATATGGTCGAATATTGTTTGCTCATGGCGCGGGTGCCGGGCACTTGTCAGATTTTATGCGTCAATTTGTCGCGACGTTGGCAGGCCATGGATTGCAGGTGCTGGCGATTGATTTCCCTTACATGCAGCAAGTTTACGAGCAAGGAAGACGCCGCCCGCCACCCCCTGTTAAGCAAACCCTGGCCCACTTTAGCGCTTGGTATGAGTTGCTGCATCCGCTAGGGGAAACTCCCCTGTGGGTCGGTGGGAAGTCAATGGGCGGCCGTATTGCCTCTATGTTTGCCAGTGAGGCTTTCACGAGTGGGCATGCAAACAGTCAAAGTGGATGCCCTGGTGTTGTTGTCGCAGGTTACCCTTTTCACCCGCCCAGGCAGCCCCAGAAGCTTCGCGTGACGCACTTTTCGTCTATTAGCTGCCCAATGTTGATTCTCCAGGGCGAGCGGGACCCGTTTGGTAGTGCGGGAGAGGTGGCCGGTTACTCACTCCCCGCCACTGCCCAGCTAATGTGGCTACAGGATGGGGATCACGATTTTAAGCCGCGCCGCGCTTCTGGGTTAAAACATACGGTTTTGATTGACGAAGCAGCCATTCATGCGGCATCCTTCGTCCGCGCTCACCACACGGTAGCGGCAGGGTGAGCAACGTATTGGTTTGAATCAAAAGATTTAAACACGATGTATTGACATCCGGCCATGCTTCTGTAGAATGCAGCGCCACGTGACCAGCGGGCGGTTAGCTCAGTTGGGAGAGCACCAGCCTTACAAGCTGGGGGTCACTGGTTCGAACCCAGTACCGCCCACCATTTATTTGGTGCCTGGAAGCGTAAAGCAGTACTAATTGATGTAGAAGTGGACCGGTAGTTCAGTTGGTTAGAATGCCGGCCTGTCACGCCGGAGGTCGCGAGTTCGAGTCTCGTCCGGTCCGCCATCATCAGCCTGTATTGTCATTAGTTGTCGTTAAGTGGACCGGTAGTTCAGTTGGTTAGAATGCCGGCCTGTCACGCCGGAGGTCGCGAGTTCGAGTCTCGTCCGGTCCGCCACGATAACGTAAGAAATTGAAGTGTTAAGCATACTTGCTTAAATACTTTGGGCGGTTAGCTCAGTTGGGAGAGCACCAGCCTTACAAGCTGGGGGTCACTGGTTCGAACCCAGTACCGCCCACCATTTAAAAGCATTTTTCGCAATTAAATGGTTCTAGTGCCTTGATGTGGACCGGTAGTTCAGTTGGTTAGAATGCCGGCCTGTCACGCCGGAGGTCGCGAGTTCGAGTCTCGTCCGGTCCGCCATTCAAGTTGCACTTGTGTTGCAGTTAATACATCGGCTAAGGCCGAACGAATTTAAAAAAGCCCGGATCATCGATCCGGGCTTTTTGTTGCGTGCAGTTTAATTTCGTACGGTTATTGCGTGCAGCATAGAGGCTGCACGCTAGCTTCAGGCAATCGCGCTCACGCCTGCCTTGGCAACTTGCACATCCTGGTCAGGCTTAACGCCGGAAATGCCTACAGCGCCCACCACATGGCCATCTACCGTGATGGGTACACCGCCTGATAACAAGCCCTGAAGCGGGGCAGAAATAAACGCGGTACGGCCGCCGTTGATCATCTCCTCGAAAACCTGGGTTTCTTTGCGGCCAAGTGCGGCGCTGCGTGCTTTTTGCGTGGCAACATCAGCACTAAAAGGAGCGGCGCCATCTAAACGGCGTAGTGCCAGAAGGTGGCCGCCGTCGTCGGTAACCGCAATGGTAACGGGCCAGCCGTTGCTGTCAGCTTCTTTCTGGGCGGCGTCTAGTACGGTAATGACGTCAGCTTGACCGAGAATTGATTTGGTTTGCATGAAAAACTCCTTTTTATTAAGGGGAGGAATGCCGCGCAGCCAGCCAGGCGTGGCTGTCACGGCAGAATAAGTTAGCGGTTATACCAGCGCGGCATCAACCACTTCCACCCAGTGGCGAACCGGGGTGCGGTTGGCGCTGGCAAGGTGTGTTTGGCAGCCAATGTTAGCAGTTACAATGACTTCTGGGTTACCTGCTTCCAGCGCATTTAACTTGTTGTCCCGTAATTGGGTAGCTAGCTCCGGCTGGGTAACCGAGTAAGTGCCTGCTGAGCCGCAGCAAAGATGGCTATCTTTGACGGGTGTGAGTGCAAAGCCTAGTTTACTGAGTACGCCCTCAACTGCGCCGTTGAGCTTTTGCGCATGCTGTAGGGTGCAGGGGCAGTGAAAGGCTAGGCGCTGGTGCTCTTTAAGCTTGAGTTGCTCCAGCGGTTCGTCGCGCAGTACTTCAACGATGTCTTTAGCCAGCGCGCTGACCTTTTGGGCTTTATCGGCATACGTGGGGTCATCTTTGAGCATGTCACCATACTCTTTGACGAAAGCACCACAGCCGCTAGCAGTTTGCACAATCGCTTCTACGCCCTGTTCAATATGGGACCACCAGGCGTCGATGTTAGTGCGCATGCGAGCGCGGCCATCGTCTTGAGCATTCAAGTGAAAATCGATGGCTCCGCAGCAGCCAGCTTCGCTGATGGGCGTTACGCTAATGCCCAGACGATCCAGCAGGCGTGACGTGGCCGCGTTGGTGTTGGGCGAAAGGCCGGGCTGAACGCAGCCCTCTAATATCAGCACTTTTCGCTCATGGCGCTGGCTATCGGGGCGCTGGCCAGCATCCACGGGGGCGGGGGGCATTTTGCTGCGCAGTTTGCCTGGTACCAGTGGCTTAAAGGTTTGCCCTAATTTTAGCAGTGCTTTGAAGCGCTTGGGTTCCACCAGCATTTTACGCAGGGCGTAACGCTGGGCGCGCTCTGGGGCCGAGCGTGGCACACGGCGCTCAATTTCAGCACGGCCAATATCGAGCAGTTTGTGGTACTCAACCCCAGAAGGGCAGGTGGTTTCACAGTTGCGGCAGGTGAGGCAGCGGTCTAAGTGAAGGCGTGTCTCTTCGGTGACTTGATCATCGTCATCGCGACTTTCAAGGAGTTCCTTCATTAAGTAGATGCGCCCACGGGGGCCATCGCGCTCATCGCCCAGCAGTTGGTAAGTGGGGCAAGTGGCGTTGCAAAAACCGCAGTGCACGCAGGTGCGCAGAATACGCTCAGCTTCCTGAATATGCGGTTTTTGAAGGTCCGCGTCGGTAAAATTCGTCTGCATGTCAGCTCTCCTGATTAAAACGCCGCATAAAGACGACCGGGGTTGAAAATGCCATGGGCATCCAGCTCCGCCTTCAGGTTGCGATGGTACTTTTCAACCACTGAGTTGAGCGGAGTAAACGGCGACTCTGCTCCCCCATTGGCGTGCGGAGTATAGCAAGTGGCGTGTCCGCCTGCGGCGTGGCAAGCCGCGCGCAGGGTGTCTGCGTCGAGATGGGTTTTCACCCAGCGCTGGCTGCCGCCCCAGTCATAGAAAATGTCATCCTCAGCTATATCTAGCGCCAAACGGGGGGTGTGGGGCGGTAGTGATAACCGCCACAGCGCCTGCCCTTCGCTAAGGGTGAAAAATTCGTGCTGATGATCGCGCAGCTGCTGCCAAAATTCTGCGGAAAGAGCTTCGCCACCTAACCGTTCTTGAGTGGCGTTAACAGAGCTTATACCGCCTTCTAGGCGAATAAATAGCTCACCTGCGCGCCACGCGGCGGCGGTGATGGGTAACGGCTGACGGCCAAGTTCTGAGAGTTTGTTCAGCGCGTCGTCTAGCCCCATGGTAAGGCGAAGGCTGTGGCTGGCGTTGGGGATTGGCAGTACCTTAAATGAGATATCCGCTAGCACCCCGAGCGTGCCCTGGGCGCCGGACATCAGGCGCGACAGGTCGTAACCCGCTACGTTTTTCATTACCTCGCCACCAAAGCGCAGTAGCTTGCCTTCTTGGGTGATCACCCGGGTGCCCAGCACAAAGTCACGTGCAGCGCCTGCCCAGGGTCGGCGTGGGCCTGAGAGCCCGGTGGCCACGGCGCCGCCGATGGTGCTGGCCTCACTGAACATGGGCGGTTCAAAGGCCAGCATCTGATTGTGTTCAGCAAGTGCTGCGTTGAGTGCACTTAAGCGTGTGCCCGCGCGGGCAGTCACCACCAGCTCTACGGGGTCGTACGACACTATGCCGCTGTGGGCGGCTATGTTGAGTGCTTTACCTTCTACCGGGCGACCATAAAAGGCACGGGAGTCGCCCGCCACAATGCGCAGCGGCGTTCGCTCAGCGTAGGCGCTGCGCACTTGTTCGCACAGCTCGGCAGCAATGTCCTGGTCGGCAGCGTTAATCGCTAGTTCGGTCATGGTGATTCCTAATGATTATTTTCCTAGTGATGGTGATAACTAGGCGCCGCCTTAGAAGCGCGGTAGCTCCGGGTGCGGTAACTCATTGTTATGCACATGCATAGCGCCAAACTCGGCGCAGCGCGCCAGGGTAGGAATATTTTTCCCTGGGTTCAGCAGGCGTTTAGGGTCAAATGCGGCTTTTAAGGCGTGGAAAACGCTAATTTCATCGGCCTGGAACTGGCTGCACATTTGATTGATTTTCTCTCGTCCTACGCCATGCTCGCCGGTAATTGAGCCACCGGCGGCCACGCAAAGCTCAAGAATTTTGCCGCCTACATCTTCCGCTAACGCTAGTTGACCCTCTTTGTTGGCATCAAACAGAATCAGTGGGTGCATATTGCCGTCACCCGCGTGGAAGACGTTGGCGACTAACAGGCCGCTCTCTTCGGAAAGGGCGGCAATACCTTTAAGTACCCGCGGCAGTTCCCGGCGAGGGATAGTGCCGTCCATGCAGTAGTAGTCGGGCGACATGCGGCCGACAGCGGGAAAGGCGTTCTTGCGGCCTGCCCAGAACTTGGCGCGTTCGGCTTCATCGCGCGCCTGCTGAATATCCGTGGCGCCCGCTTTCTCTAATACTCGGCGCACGGTATCGCAATCATCGTCTACATCGGCTTCAACGCCATCCAGCTCGCAGAGTAGAATCGCTTCTGCCTCAACGGGATAGCCCGCCTTGATGAAGTCTTCTGCGGCTTTGATAGCCAGCTTGTCCATCATTTCCAGGCCGCCGGGGATGATGCCTGCGGCAATGATGTCACCTACTGCTTGACCCGCTTTTTCAATATCGTCGAAGCTCGCCATCAATACTTTGGCGGTTTCAGGCTTAGGTAGCAGCTTGACGGTAATTTCGGTGACTACCCCTAGCATGCCTTCTGAGCCATTCATCAGTGCGAGCAGATCAAAGCCTGGGGCATCCAGTGCTTCAGACCCCAATGTCATGTGCTCACCCTCAATGGTTAACACATCGACCCGCATAACGTTATGTACCGTGAGACCATACTTTAAACAGTGAACGCCGCCGGCGTTTTCAGCGACGTTACCACCAATGGAGCAGGCAATTTGCGAGGAGGGGTCGGGGGCGTAATACAGCCCGTAAGGCGCCGCTGCTTCGGAAATGGCTAAATTGCGTACGCCAGGCTGTACTTGGGCCAGGCGTGCATCGGGGTCTACCTTAATAATTTGATTAAACCGCGACATCACTAGCAGTACGCCGTGCTCAAGCGGAAGAGCACCGCCTGAAAGGCCGGTACCTGCCCCGCGGGTGACAACCGGCACGCTTAGCGCGTGGCAGCGTTTCAGAAGACCTTCAACTTGCTCCAGATTTTCGGGCATCGCTACCAGCATAGGTAGCACACGGTAGGCGGCTAGCCCATCGCACTCGAAGGGGCGTAGATCCTCTTCGCGGTGAAGCAGAGTCAAGGAGGGAACGGCGCTTTGCAGGTCGCTAAGCACCTCAGCTTTGTCACGGTGGACGAATTCCCCATCGAGGCGTTCGTCAAAAAGGATATTCATAACGACATCCTAGCTTTTTATCATGAGAAGTAATGGCCACAGACTAACAGCGGCATTGTTATACCTACCGACCAATTTGAGCTTTTTTTGTGCGCCTGTCTAGGTTGTGGTGCAATGGTCTGACCAGTAATTAGTCGATAGCTAACCCCCTTCTAGTTGCTTTCATCGCCTTGGCGTCTTCGTTAGCCAGTGGCTATTGCAATGTGGTCTGACCCTAAGGGGTGTGAAGGGATGGCTAAAGGAGCAATCAGTGGTCGTAAGCAGTGACGATATTCCTATGGGGCGGCGCACCCCCGAGCATGTGGCCGCTAAGCTTGAGGAGTTAATTCTAGAAGGCGTTTTTCGCCCCGGCCAACTGCTGCCTTCGGAAAGGCGCTTATGTGAGCGCTTGGGCGTGTCTCGCGCATCGCTGCGCGAAGGATTAAGAATTCTGCGCAGTAAAGCCATTATTAATACGCGACAGGGGCACGGTTCAACGGTGGCGTCGCTACTGCCGGTGCATCAGCAAAGCCCTCTGATGCATCTGTTTCGTGACCATCCGCGCACGCTGTTTGACTTGCTGGAGGTGCGTGCCTTGCTGGAAGGCGAGTCCGCCTATTTGGCCGCCAGGCGCGGCACGTCTATGGACCGCGTACTGATTACTCGTCGCTACCGAGAGTTAGCCGAGTATGCCGCTCAACCTGACGGCATCGATGTCGAGCAGTTGGCCCGGCTTGACCACGCTTTCCATTTGGCAATTTCTCAAGCTTCCCATAACCCGGTGCTGGTACATACGCTGCAGAGCCTAACTGATTTACTGCTGAGCTCCGTCTTTGCCTCGGTGAAGCACCTTTACCATCGCCCTGGCCCCAGGGAGATGATCAATCAGCAGCATGCCAACTTGCATGATACGGTGGTTAGCGGCGATGCAGAGCAGGCAAGGCGCATCGCGTTAGAGCATCTGACCAGCATCAGTGAGCTGCTGCGCGAGGTAGAGGCAGAGCATGACCGTCTCGAACGTTCGGCAATGCGCTTAGAGCAGTGGTAGCTATGCATTAGGGTTTCATCCGTAATGGCCGTGGGTGCCAGCTAATAAAAGGAGTGTAATGTGGCAATTTATCAATTTGGCGAGCTAACGCCCGATATTCATGATGATGTGTATATCGCCGATACGGCTGATGTGATTGGGCAAGTGACTCTCAAGGCGCGCTCAAGCGTTTGGTATCAAGCAGTTCTGCGTGGCGATAGCGATCATTTGGAAGTAGGCGAAGAGAGCAATATCCAGGATGGCGCAGTGCTCCATGCTGACCCAGGCTACCCGCTTAAAATCGGCAAGGGCGTCACGGTGGGACATCAGGCGATGCTGCATGGCTGCACGGTAGGTGATGGTTGCTTGATAGGTATTCAGGCGGTGGTGCTAAATGGTGCCGTCATTGGTGAAAACAGCTTGGTAGGGGCGGGGGCGTTTATCAAGGAAGGCGCGGTATTTCCTCCCAATTCGCTGATTGTTGGCTCGCCGGCCAAAGTAGTGCGAGAGCTTTCTGCAGAAGCAATAGAAGGGCTGAAGTTGAATGCGCAAAGCTATGTGATGCGCGGTCAGCAACATGCGACAACCCTAAAGCGTATCGACTAACCGTTCTCATCTACCCTTAAAACGCCACACCCCAGGCTAGGCCTGGGGTGTGGGAAGTACGCTATCGATTTATTAGCCTTGTTTATTAGCTCGGGCTATTTACATAAGCCTGTCGGTAACGCCTATGACATAGAACGCGATGAGCGCAATGATACCGGTGAAGATCAAGTAGTAGATGGTCGGGATAATGGTTTTGCGAATCGTCGCGCCTTCGCGGCCAAGTAAGCCAACGGTGGCTGAGGCGGCTACAACGTTATGGATTGCAATCATGTTACCCGCTGCCGCACCCACTGCCTGGAGTGCCACCATCATCGCTGTAGAGAGGCCCAGCGATTGCGCAATGTTAAACTGGAACTCTGCCAACATCAGGTTAGAAACCGTGTTTGAACCGGCAATGAAGGCGCCCATAGCACCTACCGCAGGCGCAAAGAACGGATAGACACCGCCGACATTGTCAGCAACCGCCTGAGCCATCATTACTGGCATGGAAACCAGGTCAGCCCCATTAACACCAGAGTTGATCAAGATGCGCACCATTGGCACGGTGAAAATCAGTACAAAGCCAGCACCGAGAATCGTCTTGGTGGACTCTGATACTGCTGCACCCATTTGGCGTGGATTCATTCTGTGCAAGAAGTACGTCACTATGACCACAGCAACGATGATGCCGCCTGGCAGGTACAGAGGCTGCAAGCCGCCGCTGACGCCCGTTTCACCGAAGATGTTAGCCCAGTTCAGGTTGACAGAGGTAAGCGCGTTGCGCAGCGGCTCGACGGTGCGTGAAGCCACCAGGAAAACCGCCAAGAGTACGTAGGGAATCCAGCCTTTCAGCGTAGACATCGGCGCTTTGCCTGCTACGTCATCCAGCTTGATCTGCAGGTTACCGATCCACTCATCGGGCCAAGAAGAAGATTCCGGGAAGTCCCACGTATCTTTGGGCAGCAGGAAGCCTCTACGTGCTGCAGGTACCACAATCGCTAAGCCCACCATCGCGCCAATCATTGACGGGAATTCTGGCCCTAAGAAAACGCCAACCAACGTGTAGGGTATAACGAAAGCGAAACCGGTAAAGATAGCGAAAGGCACAATGGAAAGACCTTCTTTCCACGAGCGATTAGCACCAAAGAAGCGCACCATAATCAGCACGAGAATCAGTGGCATCAAAATACCCACAATGCCGTGAGTAATAGCAACGCCATTGGTTACCGTTTGCAAATACACTTCCCAATTTGACCCCGTCGCTTCTAGCTGAGCGGTAATGCCAGCACGGTCAAGCCCGCTGCCTACCCCTACTATAACGGGAGTGCCCACGGCGCCAAATGAAACCGGAGTTGATTGGATCATCATGCCGACAACCACCGCTGCTAAAGCGGGGAAGCCAAGCGCTACCATAAGCGGTGCTGCTACGGCGGCTGGTGTGCCGAAGCCTGAAGCGCCTTCAATAAAGCAACCAAACAGCCAAGCAACAATTAACGCCTGCACGCGGCGGTCAGGGCTAATGCCCGAGAAACCGTTACGAATAGCGGTAATGCCACCGGAATGTTTTAGCGTATTCAACAGCAAAATAGCGCCAAAAATAATCCACAGCAGGCCCGCGGTCTGAATCAAACCCTGGACGGTCGAAGCGGCCACGCGGCTGAACGACATATCCCAAGCGGTCAGAGCGATAATCGCAGCGGTAAGGAAGACAATCGGCATCGCTATTCTGGCAGGTATTTTAAAGCCTATGAGCAAAATACCTGCTAGCAACAGCGGCAGAAATGCCAGGAGTGCAAGTGTAGTTTCATTCATGGGAGGAACGGCCCCTTGTTATTTATTTGGTATGCTCCGCAGTAGCCGACCAGCCTGCCACTGCAATACTGGTTGGGTCAGTGTGAAAGATACGTTTAGGTTGAGAGAATGACTACATTGGAAAATTGGTCTTACCAGAGTGATGCGTGTTTTATATGAAGGTTTGCACCGCTTTTGTTTTTCTATCCTGTTGTTTTAATTGTTTTTTTAATTATTTTTAGAAAAAATAATTCTGACAAGGTCATTAGACTAATAGACAGTACAGTTGCCAGTTAAAAGATCAGTATAGCCTTGCTTGCGTCATGAGTGGCTTACGCTCATTGTTATCAGCTGTAGCACTTTTAATAACTACAACCAACTTTACGGAGTTTCTGACAGTGGCAATTACTTTTTACGATTTATGTGGCCGCGATGAGCGTTTGCGGTTTTCACCGTATTGCTGGCGGGTGCGTATGGCGCTAGCCCATAAAGGATTATCGTTTGAGACCGTCGCCTGGCGGTTTCTTGAAAAGGACGTGCTCGCTTTTGCTGATTACGACAAGGTGCCTGTCCTCACCGATGGCGATACGGTGGTTACCGATAGCTTTGAAATTATGCGCTACCTAGACCGCACTTATCCCGAAGCGCCTGTGCTGGGTGAAGGAGCTAGTTTCCAGCGCGTGCTGTTTTTTAAACTCTTCGTTGAGCGTAGCGTTACTCCGGCACTGTTCCGAATAGTAGCGATGGACTTACTGAACGCTATTCACCCTGATGACCGCGCCTATTTTCGCGAGACTCGTGAGGCCCGTTTCGGTGCGCGTTTAGAAGAGGTGCATCAGCCAGAGCAGGGGTGCCAGCAGCTTAAACAGGCGCTTGCCCCAGTGCGCGAGTTATTAAGAGAGAGCCCGTATTTGGACGGTGAAGCCCCAAGTGGAGCCGACTACTTGTTATTTGGAAGTTTGATGTGGGCCTACACGGTCTCATTAGAAGCGTTGGTTGAGACCGGTGACCCGGTGGATGTGTGGTTTACGCGCATGCTTAATGTGCACGACGGTATAGCGGGTAACGCCATAACCGTGCGTGACTTGTACTAGGCGACCTAAAGTGCGGGAGTTGGGTTTTAAGATAGCCCGCTATGCTTCTTTTTGGGTTAATTGATAAGTTTTTTTAACGTACTGTTTTATAGTGGGTAATAGGTAGTTATTGAGCAGCTTTTTGATTCGCAGTGGCAAGTTTGTGAACGCATGATAAAAATCATGTTGCGCTGCACAAAAAGCACTGCTAGCTTTGTAGGTAGTAAAGGCAAACGCCTAACCATAAACCGCCTGCAACGGCGCATTGAATCGTTAACACGCTTAAGGAGACTACCTAATGAATAAAACAGTCGAAAAAACTAACCAGCAGCTTGAGTCCGCATTCTTAACGCCAATGCGCTCTTATACTCTGGCAGCGCTTGATTACTATGAGTTGCTTCTCAATGCTCAGTTAGATGCGGCGCGTGCATACTCAGACATGACGGTCGCGCAGGCGCGCACTTGGCTAGACGTTAAAGATGCGGAAGGCTTTAAGAAAGCCATGGAAAGCCAGCAAAAAACGGCTTCTGACCTGATGGAGCGTATGAAAGGCGATTCTGAGAAAGTCACTTCTATCAGCCAAAGCTTTATGGAAGATAGTAAGAAAATGACTGAAGAGAATACTAAAAAAGCGGTTGAAGCTGTTAAGCAGTAAACCGCCGCAGCTTTAAGCTGAAAATACCGCGCCCTTGGCGCGGTATTTTTTTGGATAGAATAAATCTATTTTAAAGTAGCTGCGCGTATGCATAGTTAAAGGTGTTAATAACCAGTGGTGATTTTAGTACAGTTTTTAGTACACCTCGGCAGGCCCTACCGATATACGTTTTTTTAACGCTGTTCTTACAACACTGCTTTTACAAAGCGGCGGTTCGCTATTTTGCTTTCTACCCTTTAATGCGTTGCTACGTTGTCTCGGCTCGCGCTCTTAGCCGGAAACGAGCGATACGAATAATTTGTTCAATGGCGGTTTTTCGCTCCTGCGCTAAATTATTGTGTAAGCGAGTCTCAAACGCTGCCAAGATCGCATGGCGGTCAAGCCCTTTAACAGCGATAACAAACGGGAAGCCGAATTTAGCTTTATACGCGGCGTTGAGCTGTTCAAAGCGAGCAAATTCTTCAGGTGTGCACTGATCTAATCCGGCACCTGCCTGTTCCCGGCTGGAGTCTTCGGTCAGCTCCCCTGCCAGTGCAGCTTTGCCGGCTAAATCTGGGTGCGCTTGAATGACAGCAATTTGCTGCTCAGGGGAAGCCTGCTGCAGCATCAGTCCCATTAGATCTGCAAGTGCGTCGGGGGCATCATGCGTCTCGCTTAGCCCCTTTGCCCATGCGGCTTCTGCCACCCACGGTGAGTGCTCATAAATATCGCCGTAATGGTAGGTAAAGTTTTCTAGGCTGCAGATGCTCGGCGCAGGTGAAAGAGTAGGCGAGGGGGATGTAGGCACAAAAACTCTCCGAAGCGTTTTATGATGGAGCTACTGTATACAATAAATAGTAGCAATTGTACTCTTTGACCGATAGGTCAAGACTAGTAAATAATCTTAATAACTCATTTCAAAGGAGTGGCTTATGGGACGTTTAACCACCCATGTGCTTGATACCGCTAAGGGGCAGCCTGGCCAGGGCATTACGATTGAAGTGTTTCGTCTTTTTGGCGATAGCCGCGAACATCTAGGCAGTGCGGTTACCAACAACGATGGCCGCTGTGATACGCCTATTCTTGAAGGCGATGCATTTACATCGGGTGAGTACGAGCTAGTGTTCCACGCAGGTGACTATTTACGTACCCAGGGGGTCGCTGCTCAAGAACCGCGCTTTTTGGATGTTATTCCACTGCGTTTTGGTGTTGTGGATGCCAGCCAACACTACCACGTACCGCTATTGCTCTCGCCTTATGGGTACTCTACCTATCGCGGTAGTTAACATGACCAATATAGTGGATGAAGAGTGCAATACCATCGGTGCCTGGGAAAGAATGAGCACCGCTCTTAAGCGACCAGCATATGGCTGAGTAGCCCAGCACTAGGTGTAGCGCTTAGGGAATGTTTCATAACTGTCATGTATAGCGCGTTAAACTGATAAGCTAAGGTCATTAAACGTTAATTTGCATGGTTGGAACGCTATGAACGCACTGCACTTCTCTACGATTCGTCGCACTAAAATTGTCGCAACCCTTGGCCCAGCAAGCGACCGTGAAGGAGTGCTTGAGGCCATGCTCGCGGCGGGTGTGGATGTTGTGCGTTTGAATTTCTCCCATGGCACCGCCGAGGATCATCGCCGCCGTTTGGTGAGAGTGCGAGAAATTGCCGCCCAACTTGGCCGTAGCGTAGCCGCATTAGGTGACCTTCAAGGCCCTAAAATTCGTATCGCACGCTTTCGGGATGGTGCGGTAGTGCTAAAAGAAGGCGAGCCGTTTGTTCTGGATATGTCGTTGGATAGTGATGCTGGCGATATCCACCAAGTGGGCTGTGACTATAAAACACTTTCGCAAGATGTTACTGCCGGTGACCGCCTCCTGTTAGATGACGGGCGTGTGGTGCTTGACGTGACCCACGTTGAAGGTCAGCAGGTGCATACCCGCGTGGTGGTAGGTGGCAAGCTCTCCAACCATAAAGGCATCAATAAGCAGGGTGGCGGGCTGTCTGCGCCGGCATTAACCGAAAAAGATAAAATCGACTTAAAAACCGCCGTTGAAATTGGCGTCGATTACTTGGCTATCTCGTTCCCGCGCCACGCTGAAGACATGCACGAAGCGCGCCGCCTGCTGGGCGAAGAAGGCAAAGAGATTGGCTTAGTGGCTAAAGTAGAGCGCGCCGAGGCCGTAGCAGACGACGCTACCCTGGATGGCATTATTGAAGCCTCTGAGGCAGTAATGGTGGCGAGAGGTGATCTAGGCGTTGAAATTGGCGATGCCAAACTGGTCGGCGTACAAAAGCGCATGATCAAGCGTGCGCGGTCGCTGAACCGCGCGGTCATTACCGCCACGCAAATGATGGAAAGCATGATCTCAGCGCCGCTGCCCACCCGCGCCGAAGTGTTTGACGTGGCCAATGCGGTGTTGGACGGCAGCGATGCCGTCATGCTCTCAGCGGAAACGGCCGCCGGTGACTATCCGCTGGAAACCGTAGAAGCCATGTCGCGGGTATGTTTAGGTGCTGAGCGTGAAAAAACTGCTCAAGAATCGGGCCACCGTATGCATGAGGGCTTTTCTCGGCCTGATGAAACCATCGCGCTCTCTGCGATGTACGCGGCGAACCACATGGAAGGCATCACAGCCATTGCGTGTATGACCTCGTCTGGCTATACGCCGCTCATTGCTTCCCGCATCCGCTCGGGCCTGCCCATTGTTGGCTTGGCACATAACCCTATCGCCCAGCGGCGTATGGCGCTCTACCGGGGCGTGGTATCACTTCCCTTTGATACATCTGAAATGAGTGCCACGGAACTCAACGACCAGGCGCTTACCCTGTTAGTGAAACAAGGGGTGGCAAAGTCCGGTGACTACGTGATTCTTACCCGTGGCGACCACATGAATGCCCATGGGGGAACCAATACCATGAAGGTAATGGCCATCACTGAGTTCCACGTTGCGCAAGCGCAGGCGTAATCTTATGCGCACGCTCCTGCTGGCGTTTTTTATGCTCTTTAGCACACCGGCATTGGCCGGTGCGCAGCCGCCGATAATCGCGGCGGCATCTGATCTACAGTTTGCGCTCACCGAAGCAGCGGAGCGGTTTAAGGCGCAGACCGGGGCAGACGTAAGGCTCAACTTTGGCTCCTCGGGTAACTTCCGTCGTCAAATCGCCCAAGGGGCACCCTTTGAACTCTATCTTTCTGCTGATGAAGCCTATGTCTTTGCGCTTCATCAGGAGGGACATACCCTGGATGAGGGCACCATTTACGCCATTGGCCGGCTAGTATGGCTACAGCGTTCACAGCGTGGCGATTTGCCTGATGAAACCGCCCCGTTAGCAGGCGTCGAGCAAGCCATAGCCGCCAGTGCTAACGGCACGCGCGAGCGTATCGCTTTGGCGAACCCTGAACATGCGCCTTACGGCGTTGCCGCCCAGCAGGCGTTGAGCCATGCCTCGTTATGGGAGCCGGTCGCGCCACTTCGCGTATTGGGTGAGAATGTCTCGCAAGCGGCTCAGTTTGCGCTGGCAGACGATGCCCGAGGTGGCTTGGTGGCTTATTCGCTGGCGTTAGCCCCAGCCCTTGCCCAGCGCAGTGAGTACGTACTGATCCCTGAGGAGTGGCATGCACCGTTACGCCAACGCATGGTGCTAACCCGCCAAGCGGGAGAGGTGGCGAAAGCCTTTTATGCCTGGCTACAAGAAGACGAAGCGCTGGCGATTCTCAAGCAGCATGGCTTTAGTACCGAGTAATGGATTGGTCGGCACTGTCTGTTTCGCTTCGTTTGGCCGCCTTAACGTGCCTGTTTTTACTTCCCGTCGGAATATGGGCAGGTCGCGCCCTGGCAACGGCTAGGTTTCGTGGTAAAGGGTTATGCGAAGCACTTATCGCGCTGCCGCTGGTGCTGCCACCCACGGTGCTGGGGTTCTATTTACTGCAGCAGTTTGGCCGTGACGCGCCATTAGGCAGCGTATGGGCAACGCTTACCGGGGGCGGATTAAACTTCACCTTTAGCGGCATCCTGCTAGCGTCGCTCATTGCTAATCTTCCCTTCGCCATTCAGCCTATTCAACGAGCCTTTGAACACGTGCCCGCTAATCTGCGCGAAGCTGCCTGGTGTAGCGGCCTTAGCCCCTGGCAAACCCTCTGGCGTATTGAGCTGCCGTTAGTGTGGCCAGGTATTCTCTCCGCCGCTGCCTTAACCTTTGCCCACACGCTGGGTGAGTTCGGCGTCATTTTGATGGTCGGGGGCGCCATTGATGGTGAAACCCGCACCTTAGCCATTGCTATCTACGACCGTGTGCAGGCATTTGACGAGCAGGGCGCGGCGCGTATGTCGGCGCTGTTATTGTTCGTGTCCCTCACCACCTTGGGCTTGGTGTATGGCCTTGCAGGCAAGCGTAGGTGGGCGCGTGGCTAAACTAACGGTAACTGCCCAACAAAGCGGCCCAATACCGCTCAATGCGACGTTTAGCTGCGAACCCGGGGAACTGCTGGCGCTGGTAGGGCCCTCTGGCAGCGGTAAAACCACGCTGCTGCGCACCATTGCTGGGCTTTATCAGCCTAAACAAGGTCAGGTGACTTGCGCCGGGCGTACATGGTTTTCAACATCTGAGCGGGTAGGCGGCAAGCGGATTTCGCTGCCCCCCCAGCAGCGTCAGATCGGCATGGTATTTCAAGATTACGCGCTGTTCCCTCATTTAAGTGCGCTGGATAATGTTCAACTCGCCCTTGGCCACCTGCCCCAGCCCCGGCGCTATGCTCATGCAACACAGTGGTTGAGCAAGGTGCGTTTAGAGGGGTTGGAGGCACGCTTTCCCAATGAACTTTCCGGCGGCCAGCGTCAGCGAGTGGCGCTGGCCCGGGCGCTTGCCCGGGAGCCGCAGGCATTGCTGCTTGATGAGCCTTTTTCGGCCGTAGATCAGGTCACGCGGCGCCGCCTGCAGCGAGAGCTGGCGCTGCTGCGCCAGCAAATACCCATTCCCATTGTGCTGGTGACGCACGATTTAGAAGAAGCCGCGGCGCTAGCAGACCAAATCTGCGTGCTGCACAACGGCACAAGCTTACAGCAGGGCGCGCCTGAAACGCTTTTCCGACGGCCAGCCTCCCCGCTAGTGGCGCGTTTGCTTGATCGTCATAATATCTTTGAGGGAGAGGTCGTGGACTGGCATGGTCAGCGCCGTCTCAAGTGGGGCGAATGGCTGCTGGAGGTAGGCGAAGAGCTCCAGTCGCTTGCCGTGGGCAGGCGTGTTGCCTGGTACCTGCCGCCATCGGATATCGTGCTGCACCGGCGGGGACGGCCATCCCATGGAGAGCGTGAAAATCCCGTTGCGGCGACGGTATGTGAAATGGTGGTGCTTGGCGGTATAACGTCGATAGCGTTAAGAGTTTCAAACGGCGATATGCTACGTTTCGACATCGCAACGCATGCAGCCAGGCGTAACCAGCTAACCCTGGAAGAGCACGTGCATGTGTCACTCCTGGCGGAAGGGATACACCTTATGCCGGAACATCGTCCACACGTGGCGCCGCACAACAAAAGGAACCTGTTATGACCCTAACTCGTCGCCAGTTGCTAAAAACGTCACTCGGCGTTTCTCTGGCCGCCAGCCTGCCGCTACCGCTGCTTTCCGCTTGGGCGGCAGAAAACAGCCAAGCCACCACCTTGCCGCTCGCTATTCATAGCCGGGAAGGCCCTCACCGCTTGGATGTGGAAGTGGCGGAAACCACCGCCCAGCGCCAGCGTGGCCTAATGGGGCGTGAACATTTGCCGGAAACCCGGGGTATGCTATTTCGCTTCGAGAGCGAACAGCCAGCGGGCAACGCATTCTGGATGTACCGCACGTTGATTCCGCTGGATATTGCTTATATAGACGGTGAAGGGCGCATTGTGGCGATTAACACCATGCAGCCCTGTGAGTCTGAGGCGCCGCGTGAGTGCCCCACCTACCCAGCAGGGACAGCCTATTACTCTGCCCTTGAGGTAAATGCAGGCTACTTTGCCGAGCGCGGCATTCAAGTGGGCGACTGTGTGTCCGTACCTGCCCTGGCAGGGTTCTGTCGTCCTGAGTAGTTAAGTGGCGCTGGTGATTATGCCACCTTGGCCGGGTGGCGCTTACCGATGTTCAACACGATGAGCGCGATGCCGGCAACCACTAAACCGCCGCCAGCAAGTTTGTGAAACCCTAAGCTATCGCCCATGAGTAGCGCACCCAGGCCAACTGCGAGTACGGGGATAAGCAGTGTCATCGGCACCACGCGATTAACCGGATGACGCCGCAGCAGCCCATACCAAATCCCGTAGGCCACAATAGACGACATCACGGCGGTGTAAATCATTGCTCCCCAGCCTAACCAACTTGCCTGCTGCATCGCCTGCCACTGGTTGCTTTCAAATAGCCACGACCCTAGTGCTACCTGGGGTATTGCAAACAGCGCCACCCAGCCTGCCAATGCAAGCGGTGCGATGGGTGGCCCGCGTTTGATCAACAGTTGCGATACCGCCCAGCCAAAAGCACTTAACAGTAAAATGGCCAAGGGTAGGGGGGTGGGTAACGTGGGCCCGCCGGCCAGCACAACGATCCCCGAAAACGAGAGCAGCAGCCCAGCGATACGTTTTGGTCCCAGAGCCTCTTTAAGAAAGACCACCGCTAACAGCGTCGCAAAGGGCGTGCCCATTTGTACCAGCAGCGCCCCTGTGCCCGCTTCTGCCTGCCCCAGGCCAATAAACAAAAGTGCAAAGTGAAACGTGCCAAACGTCACCGAAAGGAGCAGTAAAAAAGGCAGCTGAACTCGGGCAACGGGGTAGAAGGGCACCAGCAGCGCAGCGACCAACATAAAGCGCAATGTGGTCATTAATAGTGGCGGAAGTTCTGCCACCCCCACCTTAATGACAATAATATTCAGCGCCCAAATAGTGATAACCAACAGGCTGAGCAACAGGTCGCGTAGTGGCACGTTAATGTCCCTGTAGTTATAAAAAGTGAGTCGCGTAGCTTAGCAGCAAGCGTTCGACACCGTAACGCTCGGCGTCCTTTGCACCAAAAGTTGATGGTTAAAAGGCGCATCAAGCGCTTTCTTTCACCACGTGAGTGCCTACAATGGAGCGCTCCTGGGTTAGCGGGCGATGCCTGTTAACGTAAGCTGAGCAGGATAAAAAATAGCAAGGCCCCATAAAAATCAAAAAAGGATCAATACAATGACGCTGACACGCTCTATGGCTCGCTTCACCGCTGGCTTGGCCGGTGTGGCACTGCTTTCTGCCTCACTTTCTGCCCACGCTCGTGAACTCTCGGTTTCCACGGTTTTGTCTGACGCTTTTCCTTGGGGGCAGGCCGCTGAAAAGTGGGCCGAGCTGGTTGAGGAGCGTAGCGGTGGTGACCTCACCCTGCGGGTCTACCCGAACTCTCAGCTGGTATCGGGGGATCAAACCCGCGAGTTTTCCGCCATGCGCTCGGGGTTGATTGATGCGGCGGTAGGGTCAACCATCAACTGGTCCCCCCAGGTGCCTGAACTCAACCTGTTCTCTTTACCGTTCTTTATCCCCGATGAGGCCGCCGTCGATGCAGTTACCGGCGGTGAGGCGGGGGATATGGTCTTTGAAGCGATTGAGTCTCGCGGTGTGATGCCGCTTGCATGGGGCGAAAATGGTTTCCGCCAGGTTTCTAACTCCCGTGGGCCGATTAGCCAGCCAGAAGATCTAAACGGCTTGAAGATTCGCGTTGTCGGCTCGCCGCTGTTCCAGGATACTTTCTCGGCCCTCGGCGCTGACCCTACGCAAATGAGTTGGACTGACGCCCAACCTGCCCTGACCACGGGCGCGGTTGATGGCCAGGAAAACCCGCTTTCCGTCTTTGATGTGGCGCGTATTGACCAAGTAGGTCAGGAGCACTTAACGCTCTGGAACTACATGAACGACCCGCTGATTTTTGCCGTCAACCAGCAGGTATGGCGTTCACTGAGCGAAGAGCATCAGACGTTACTGCGTGAAACGGCAGAAGAGGCGGGGGCGTGGGAAATCGCCATGACCCGTGAGGAGGAGAGTGAGCGCTTGGCGGCTATTCAGGAGCGCGGCGTCACGGTAACGGAGCTAACCGACGAGCAGTATCAAGCCTTTGTGGATGCGACCCAGTCCGTTTATGAAAAATGGGCGCCGCGCATCGGCGAAGAGCTGGTAGAGGCCGCTCAATCGGCCATCGACGCACGTTAAGCGTTTTGGTGTTTCAACTACCGGCCCTTACGCTTAAGGGTCGGTAGTTTTTGCTGTGAGGTTACCCCATGAAAGGCTTTCCCGATGCGCGGCCCGAGCGCTGGCTTGGTGCGCTTTCTCTTATTATTATCTCATTGATTAGCCTGGGTAATGTGGTGACTCGGTACCTAACAGGCGGCTCGTTTTCGTTTACCGAAGAGTTTTCCGTTTTCCTACTTGTCGTGCTGACGTTTGCAGGCGCATCGGTGGCGCTAAGGCGCAACCGGCATATCCGTATTGGCTTTCTAGAACGGGCGCTGCCTGGGCGGTGGCGTAGTGCCTTGATTCTGTTTCAAGCCGTGTGTGGGCTGATCGTGTTGGGGTTGATTACCTGGTATGGCGGCAAGCTAACATGGCAAGAGTACCAGTGGGAGTCGCTTTCACCGGGGTTAGGGCTGCCCCAGTGGTGGTATCTACTTTGGCTGCCGGTATTGTCAGCCGCCATGCTATGGCGCTTGGTTCAGCAAACCCGCGACAGGCTAGAAGGGAGGCTGAACAGTGACGCCTGATATCTGGATGATACTTGCCTTCGCAGGGCTGCTCATTGCCGGTGTGCCGGTGGCCTTTTCGTTAGCGCTTTCTGGTGCGGTGGGCATCTTGGCGGGGCTTTCCCCCGACATGCTGGCAACGCTGGGTACCAACACGTATAACAGCATTGCGAAATATCCGCTGATTGCCATACCCCTGTTTATCCTGACCGGGCTGATTTTTGAACGCTCGGGCGTTGCGTTGCGGCTAGTGCGCTTTGCCCAGGCGTTGATTGGCCCGCGCCATGGTGGCTTGGCACTGGTGGCGGTGCTGGTGTGTATGATTATGGGCGGCATGAGTGGCTCTGGCCCTGCGGACGCGGCGGCAGTGGCCATGGTTATGTTGCCAAGCATGACCAAAGCGGGCTACCCGAAGCCATTTTCGGCAACGCTTATCGCTGCCTCAGCATCCACGGCTATTTTAATTCCCCCGTCGGTGGCGCTGATTCTTTACTCTATTGTGGTGCCTGGGGTGGATCTTCGCGCACTGTTCGCAGCGGGCCTCTTCCCCGGTATTTTGGCGGGGATGGCGCTATTGGTGCCAGCAATGATCGTTTCCAAACGCTACGGTTGGGAGGGCGGCACGCCGGTGGAGGGGGCTGAGTTACTCAGCGTACGCACGACGTTTAAGCAAGCGTTGCCTGCACTCTTTGCTCCGGTGCTGATTTTGGGTGGTCTCCGCTCTGGCCTATTCACGCCTACTGAAGCCGCAGTGGTGGCAGTTGCCTATGGCACGCTGGTGGGGCTTTTTCTCACCAAAGAACTTTCGCTGCGCGATTTGTGGGAGTTACTTGGGGAAGCGGCGATTATCTCAGGTGTGGTGATGCTGATTATCTCCCTAGCGGGTATTTTTGCCTGGGCGGGGACAATGCTGGGCACCTTCCGTCATTTAGCCGAGTGGATTATCAGCCTAACCGATAATGGTGTTCTGCTATTGATACTGGTGATGCTAGCGGTACTGGTGGCCGGTATGCTGCTGGATGCTATTTCCATCTATCTGATTATGATGCCGATCCTAATTCCTGTTATGCAGCACTTTGAATGGAATCCGGTCTGGTTCGGGATTTTATTAGCGATGAACATTGCTATCGGTCAGTTTACGCCACCCGTCGCCGTCAACCTTATGGTTACCACTGAGGTGGCAAAAATACGCTTAGAACATACTGTGGGCTGGGCGCTGCTGTTTGTGGTGGCCATGGGGTGTGCGTTGGCGTTGGTCGCTATTTTTCCTAGCATCGCGCTGTGGTTGCCGACGGTACTGGGTTACAACGTCTGATGCCGGTATATACCGATATATTTGTACAAAACGTAGCCACTATTGACTTAAAAGTTAATGGTGGTTATTAGTATATTCCTTTTGGTTTTATAGTGTGCTGCTCGCACCTGCCGTAGTTACAGTGGCCATAGATACAGTGGCCGTAGTTACATTTGTCGTAGTTACCTTGGAGATAATATGCTGTTTCCCCCTCGCTTCGCCCCGATAGTGTTCGCGTTTTTAATGTCGATCTACATGGTCACGCTAATGACGTTTGTAATTACCTGGGCAAATACAGGCCTGATGGATGGCTTTTTCGGGCGTTGGTGGCGCGCCTTCTATATTGCTTGGCCAGTTGCATTTTGTTTGATTCTGCTTGGCGCGCCACGGCTCCAACGGTTGGCTGCAGTGCTTATAAAAAGACCACGTTAGTCTTAAGCCTGTAGCAACATAGGCGTGTGTTTAAAATATTCATAGGTCATGCACGACACGCATATATTCCCGCCATTCTCCCCAATTAACGCCCACTAAACGTTCAAGCCCGCTAGACTTACAAAATCTGCAGCGTTAGCGGCGCTTGAAACTCAAGTCCCTGTGACAGAATGGGGTTTCGCCAAACGCGTGTTTTTTCGCTAAAGTAGTAATAGTCGGCACTAACTGTCGATGCAGTTAACAGATTGTCTTGAAAACGTTTTGATATCGAAATACCTGAGGGGAACCGTTCTGCAGGTGGTTTCAAAGCGCATAACGCTCACAACATCAAGATAAAGAGGTATCTCCATGAAACGCCATGTATTTTCTACCGCTGCCTTTTCAGGCGCGCTGATTGCAGCGGCAAGCTTTGCTTCACCGGCAGTAGCTCAAGATCGTTACATTACCATCGGTACCGGTGGTCAAACCGGCGTTTACTATGTGGTTGGCCAGTCGGTCTGTCGTATGGTTAACCGCGGAAGTGACGAGCACAACATTCGTTGTAACGCACCGTCTACCGGTGGCTCGGTTGCCAACGTTAACGGTATGAAAACTGGCGAGCTGGATATGGGCGTCGTTCAGTCTGACGTTCAGTACCGCGCTTATCACGGCGAAGCCAACTTCGAAGAAGATGGCGCCTGGGAAGAGATGCGCTCTGTGTTCACCATGCATGGTGAACCGTTAACCGTTGTTGCTCGTGCTAACTCCGGTATTGAAAATATCAGCGATTTCCCAGGTAAGCGCGTCAACATCGGCAACCCTGGTTCTGGCCAGCGCAACACCATGGATGTGGTCATGGATGCGTTCGGTTGGGATGAAAGCACCTTCGCACTGGCATCTCAGTTAGATGCCGCTGAACAGGCTGCCGCGCTTTCAGACAACAATATCGATGCCATGGTGTACGTGGTAGGTCACCCCAACGGTTCCATTCAGGAAGCGACCACTACTATTGATGCGCGCATCGTGTCGGTGACCGGTGACGAAATCGATTCCCTGATCGAAGAGTATCCCTACTACACCCGTTCTGTTATCCCGGGCGGTGTGTACCGTGGTAACGATGAAGATGTCGAGACCTTCGGCGTAGCAGCAACCTTTGTCTCTTCGACAGACGTTGATGAAGACGTTATTTACGAAACCGTTAAAGCGGTTTTTGAAAACTTCGACCGTTTCAAGCGCCTGCATCCAGCGTTTGAAAACCTGAACGAAGAAGACATGATTGCTGACGGCTTAACTGCTCCGCTACACGACGGCGCAGAGCGTTACTACCGTGAGCGTGGCTGGATCGAGTAAAACGGTAGCGTGACGTGATACCCATAGCAGTAGATGAGTAACACTCACTTTTTGAGTAATAAAGCGCGGGCACCCTGGGTGTCCGCGTTTCTTGTTGAAAGCGCTGACTGTCAGCGCTGACCATTAGGTAGGGCAAGCGTATGCGTGATGACAAACACCCTTCGGCAGCCGCTGATAATGACCTTGAGGATATGGTCGCATCCAGCGACACAGGGGCAAGGAAACCCCTGGGAGCACCCGGCAAGCTGCTCGTCTGTATTGCAGCGTCGTGGTCGCTGTTTCAGCTATGGATTGCATCGCCACTTCCTTATATGGTTGGTTTTGGCGTCTTTAATTCCACGGAAGCTCGCTCAATCCATTTGGCGTTTGCGCTTTTTTTGGCCTTCATGGCCTACCCTGCGCTAAAACGGTCACCTAGGGACCGTATCCCGCTGCAAGACTGGGTATTCGCAGCGGTGGCCACTTTCTGTGGCGCTTATCTTTTCTTATTTTATTCTGACCTTGCCCAGCGGCCGGGGCGTCCCATTACTCAAGATGTAGTGGTGGGGGTTATTGGTATTGTGCTGTTGCTGGAGGCGGCGCGACGAGCGCTTGGGCCACCGTTGATGGTGGTTGCCGGTATTTTTATTGCTTACTCGTTGTTTGGTCCCTACATGCCGGGCATATTGGCCCACCGTGGCGTCAGCCTTCATGGGTTAATTAACCACCAGTGGTTAGGCACTCAAGGTGTTTTTGGTATTGCTGTTGGTGTTTCCACCAGTTTTGTTTTCCTGTTTGTTCTCTTCGGTGCGCTGCTAGATAAAGCGGGGGCGGGTAACTATTTCATTAAAGTGGCCTTCTCTATGCTTGGGCACTTTAAGGGTGGCCCGGCGAAAGCCGCCGTGGTGGCATCAGGTATGACCGGTTTGATCTCGGGGTCGTCGATCGCCAATACGGTGACAACGGGTACCTTTACGATTCCGATGATGAAGCGAGTCGGCTTTAGTGCTGAAAAGGCGGGGGCTGTTGAGGTCTCCTCGTCAGTGAATGGTCAGATTATGCCGCCGGTTATGGGGGCCGCTGCATTTTTAATGGTCGAGTATGTCGGCATTTCCTATGTGGAAGTGATTAAGCACGCTTTTTTGCCTGCGATTATTTCCTATATTGCCTTGATTTACATTGTTCACCTTGAAGCGCTCAAAGCGAACATGTCGGGTCTGCCGTCTAGCAACCCCGTTCGTCCGCTGCTAAATAAAGTGATTGGCTTTTTAACCGGCCTGATTCTGCTGATGGCGCTCTCGTTTGGTGTCTATTATGGGCTTGGTTGGCTAAAACCCCTGTTGGGAGATGCGACTTTCTGGGTGGTCTCTGTGGGTCTTGCGGCTGCTTACATTGGTTTGTTGAAGGTAGGTTCTTCTTATCCTGAGCTGGAACTAGACGACCCGAACTCACAGGTGGTCACGCTGCCTCAAACGCGACCCACCGTCATGGTCGGGCTGCACTACATTTTGCCGGTTGTCGTATTAGTATGGTGCTTGATGGTAGAGCGCCTTTCACCTGGGCTCTCTGCGTTTTGGGCAACGGTGTTCATGATCTTTATCATGGTCACCCAGCGCCCCATCATCGCTCTGTTTCGTGGTCACAGTAAGCTAGCGGCCGATGTGAAAGAGGGTTTCATTGACCTTTGGGATGGCTTGGTGGCTGGCGCGCGCAATATGATTGGCATCGGTATTGCGACCGCAACGGCGGGCATCGTAGTGGGTGCTGTATCGCAAACCGGCGTTGGGTTGGTATTGGCCGATGTGGTGGAAATCCTCTCCGGCGGTAACCTGATGCTGATTCTGCTGCTAACCGCGCTGCTGAGTCTGATTCTAGGTATGGGTCTGCCTACCACGGCCAACTACATTGTTGTGTCGGCATTGATGGCGCCCGTCATCGTTATGCTAGGCCAGCAAAACGGCTTGATTGTGCCGCTTATTGCGGTTCACTTGTTCGTTTTCTATTTTGGCATCATGGCGGATGTAACGCCGCCGGTGGGACTGGCCTCGTTTGCGGCTGCTGCCGTATCTGGGGGCGACCCACTGCGTACCGGCTTCCAAGCGTTCTACTACAGCCTGCGAACAGCCGCTTTGCCCTTCCTGTTTATTTTCAATACCGACCTGCTACTGATAGATGTGTCGTTCCTCCAGGGGATAGTCATATTTATTATTGCGACCATTGCCATGCTGATTTTTGCAGCGGGAACTCAAGGCTATATGGTGGTGCGTAGCCGCTGGTATGAGTCTCTGTTGCTGCTGTTGGTTGCCTTTACTCTGTTCCGCCCAGGTTTCTGGATGGACAAGATTCACGACCCCTATGAGTCGGTTCCGCCTTCTCAGTTTGTTGAGGCGCTAGGCCAGGTGGAAGATGGCAGTAACCTGCGCGTACAAATTGCGGGTGAAGACGACTTCGGTGACCCCATGACCACCTACCTGCTTGTACCTGTACCTCGTGGTGATACGGGCGAGGAGCGCATGGAGCAGCTAGGCATAGAGCTATGGATAGAGGGTGAGCAAGCGACCATTGATTTTGTTCAGTTTGGCAGCTTGGCACAGGATATCGGTTTTGACTTCGACCAGGAGATCATCGAAGTGCTCGCACCGGTAGACCGTTGGGCGAAGGAGTGGATGTGGATACCAGGCTTTGCCGTTTTTGCCTTGGTCGTTCTTCTTCAACGCCGTCGCCGTAAGAATGAGCGTTCAGAAAAGTCGGCTGCAGCAGCCTAAAGGAGGTCACCATGTATCAAAAGATATTATTGCCGGTTGATCTGAATGAGCCAGCGTCATGGCAGAAAGCACTGCCTACCGCGATCACACTTTGCCAGACCTTCGGTGCTTCGTTGCACTTAGTAACCGTGCTGCCAGAAATTAAGATGCCCATGGTGGGCGCTTATTTTCCTAAAAACTTCTCTCAAAAAGCCCACGAGGCTATTAAAGAAGCCCAGCACACGTTTATCAAAGAGAACGTACCTGAAGACGTTAAAGTGCAAAGCGTGATTGTAGATGGTTCGCCCTGGGAGGCCATTATTAAAGTGGGCAGGAAAATTGATGCCGACCTCATTGTGATGGCTTCGCATAACAAGCGGAAGTTTGTCGATTATGTACTTGGCCCTAATGCCGAGCACGTAGTACACCACTCTAAGATATCGGTAATGATCGTACGCTAAGCGGTCACTAGCAACACCAACAGCGCCAGGCTTTAAGCCTGGCGCTGTTGGTTTATGCAGCGTGCTTTTGTGTTAGCTGACCGATAACTCACTGGTGTGCTGGGCCTTTTCACCTTGGTCATCTTGCCACTCAAATACCAGTTCTCCACTCTGTTGCGGCGTCAAATGAAAACGCAAATAGGGGTTAGCCGAAATTGATTGATGAAGCTGAGCCTCGAACGCGACCTCATCTCCCAGGCGCACGGTAAAGTGCTCAATTATGTGACGTGGTAAAGGCTCACCGTCACTGCCTTCCCTTAACCCGGTTTCCATTGGGTGGTTAATTAGCGTGCGGACTTCCAGGGCGTCGCCTGCAGCGACTTGTTGGTTAACGCTGACGCGAGGATTCGACAGCGGTTCAGGCTGGCTATCTTCGCCGCGCATTAGGCAGCCGCTAACGGTGATGCGTACTTCCTGAGAAACCGCGAAGGTTTGCCCTTGGTAGGTGTTGGCAACAGCCACCACGTACTGGGTTTCATTAAGGCGCACGCGAGTGGAAATCTCAGGGTAACGGCTTAACTCGCCAAGCCGAAACGTGGCGATTTCGGGCTGAGGGTTGCCGGTGGCAAACAGGTGAATATCGGTTAAATAGTCGTTATCCGCTAATTCACCGTCGAACTTGATACCTAAGGGGACGGCTGAACCATCCTCTGAGACATGAGGCAAATCAAGCGTCAGGCCTTGGGTGATTGGCGTTTCGCCATTTAGAAGGTGCTGGACAGCATCCAGCTGTTGCCAAGCCTCATTGGCCCAAGAGAAGGGCGACAGCAAGACTAACCCTACGCCCGCCATGCCGTGTTGCAGAACTTTTCGACGAGATAGCGCTGATTTTATGCACCATGAACGAGACATACGCCTCTCCTAGATAACGGGATGTAGTCAATGTAGCGAACGGTGGTTGTTAGCCATGTGGGAGAGTGCCAACGGGCCTTTAACCCCCAGGTAGGCCCCAAGCAAAATGCACAGCAGTGCGATAAGGCTGGGTAGGGCGAGCGTCGACATACCGGTAATCCCTTGGCCTATTGAGCAGCCCAGTGCCAGGACTCCGCCAACCCCCATCATCATTGCTCCCACCATACTGCGCGCCATTTGGCCTGGCCCTTGGAAACCCTGCCAGTGAAAGTCGCGTCGGATCAGTGCCGTGATAAGTGCACCGAGAATAATACCCCCTACCACCGCGACGCCAAAACTGAGTCGAGTACCTGTTGAAAGCATTACATACTGCAATGAGGCACCGATAGGCGCCACAAACGTCAGGCTTGCTAAGCGTACCGGCTCAAAGTCATCAAAGCCGAGCACGCCCGTTGCGTACCAACCTGCTGGCACTAAAGACCCAACGATAAGGCCACTGACCCAGTCCCGGGGCGAGGCGCGAAAGTGTACGTTAGAAAATGCCCAGGCAGCGATAGGTAAACCCAGCAGAGAGGCAACGGCCCACCCAGGCAGCGCAACCAGTCCGGCAATGTCCTGGGTGGTCAGTGGAATTGAGGTGGCTTGTTCAAGATAGATGCGTCCAGGCGCCAGCACGCCGGAAAGGGCCATATAGGCCCCAATGCCAAGGCACATCACCACGACCACACTGCGCAGGTTGCCGCTACCCAGTAAAACCAGCGAGCGGGCGCCGCACCCGTTAGCTAACGCCATACCGTAGCCAAACAGCAAGCCGCCTAGCGGAAGGGCAAGCCAGGAAAATGATGGCGTAATGTAAAGCGAGTTCGACAGTGAAAAGTAACCCAGAGCGGCAAGCCATTGGGTTCCCAGTAGTGCTGTGGCCATAGCAAGCACAAAGGCGCGGAGTTTGCGAGAGTCGCCCTTTGCACTATTGGCGACTCCACGCAGTAAACAGAAGCCGCTGGCCTGCCCCACGGCGCCAAACAGCAGGCCTATTACCACGCCTGCCCACAGGGTCAGCGCAATATGACTCATGTGAGTCTCCTTTTATGGCAAGGGGGGGCTAGTTATAAAACGGGCCGCCGTTCAGGCAGCCCGTGAGTACAATGTGTTTAACGTGTTAGTGCCTATACCTGCGTGCCCCAGGTATCTTGGCAGATGGCATTGTACCAGCCCACCGCATAATCAGCTTCTAACGCCCGAACAGTGTCCGACGCATCGGCAGGGCTAATGCCTCCCGCGCCATCGACTTCAGCAATGACCCCGTCGGTGACTTTATAGACACCCGCAACAGAGATCCCGTAACTAGGGCCGACCAAGCTATAGCAAGTGTTAGCCCAGTAAGCGGTTGGCGCTGGCTGATGTTCGAGTGAGGAAGCAATGGCGGCGGCTACTACTTTCGCTTGGGCGTTGGCGCAGAAGCCTGATTTTGGCATCGGCGCGGCGACCGTGGCGTCGCCCACCACGTAAATGTCGTCCACCTGCTGTGATTCAAACGTCTCGGGTTTGACGGGCACCCACCCAGAGCTATCGGTTACGCCAGCACGGTCTGCGATCCAACCGGCTTTCTGGGGAGGTATGACGTTGAGTACATCGGCGCGGTGGCGCGTACCAAACTCGGTTTCAACTTCTAAATTATCCGCATCGACCCGGGTAACGCGGCCATCGTTGGAAAGGCCCACCCACTCTATACGGTCGCCATAAAGACGCTCCCACCCTGCAGTGAACAAGCCTTGCTTAGAGAAATTATCCTTGGCGTCTAAAATTAATACCTTAGAGTTAGGTTTATGCTCTTTGAAATAGTGTGCCACCATCCCCGCGCGCTCGTAAGGCCCGGGTGGGCAGCGGTAAGGATTGCCTGGTGCCACCATAATAAAGGTGCCGCCATCTTCCATGGCTTCAAGCTGCTGCTTTAGTAAGGTCGTTTGATGGCCTGCTTTCCAAGCGTGGGGCGCCTTCTCTGCGGCAGCTTCATCGTAGCCCTCTAATGCGTCCCAGCGCATATCAACACCTGGTGACAGCACTAATCGGTCGTAGTGCAAGGTATCACCGGTGGATAAGCGAACCTCATGTGCTTCGGCATTAATGTCTTCGGCTAATGCATGCACAACGTCTACGCCGTAACGTTGGCGCAGCTCATCATAGTTGTGAGCAATAGAGCGCATATCCCTCAAACCGCCTAGGAAAAGGTTACTAAAGGGGCAGGTGTAAAATACGTCTGCTGGCTCAACAAGCGTGACTTTGATAGCTGGGTTGGCCCGCTTGAGGTATTTAGCGGCCGTTGCCCCGCCAAAACCACCTCCCACTACAACAACGTGCCCTGCATGCTGCCCCCCAATTGCAAACGTTGGAAGAGCACCCATCAAGGGAAGCGCTGAAGCGCCACCTAACCCTTTTAATAACTGGCGACGGCTAAGACGGTTCCAAGGCTGGCTCATGGTGTCAGCTCCTCTTTTGCAGGTAAGTGAGAGAAGTAGTCGGCCAAGGTAGCCAATTCCTCATCGGTATAACCCTTAGCAATGCGGTTCATAATAGTGGCGCCGGAATCTTCCTCATGCTTGAACGCCAGAAGGCGTGCTTCTAACTGATCTGCAGAGCGGCCTGCCAGTGAAGGCACTACCCCCTCCATGCGCCCCTCAGTCCCATGGCAATTCGCGCAGCTACCCGCAAGCACCTCTCGCTGCAATGCCTCGCTATCTAGCCCCGTTTCCGCAACGGCGGAATTTAACGCTCCTATCGCTACCGCAAGAGCAAAACCAGCACGTAGGCGCATGCCCATGGAAGTACTCCTTAACTGTTTGTAATAGCGGTATACCTTAAATCAGCGCTATTAAAATAAAAAAGAATATTTAATGATTTTTTTATTCTTTTTTAGATGTTTAGGAAGCGCTAACGCATCGATTAAATTGGCGGAAACTGCCCTGTGGTGGATTTTTTGTACTTGCTGATGACCTAGGCTCTCAGTATTGCTGTGTTCAACTACATTAAAAAGACGTTAAGCCATTAAGTTGGGATTAATGGGACAGGCAAGAATGCAGCTCTGGTACATCACAGGAGTTATGCCATGAATGCGACAACTACAAAAACACAAGACCACGCAGATATGCCAAAGACTAACGAGATACCCCTGGTTAAAATTACCATCAATAAAGTAGGGATGGATCGCCCCCGCGCCTGGTTAACCTCAGGCCTTGAAGACTTCCGGCGTGCCACCGCCGTTAGTTTGTCCTATGGCATGTTTTGGGTGGGCTTGAGTATAGCCATCACGTTTGGAGCATTCACACTGGGATACTGGTATTGGCTACTGCCAATGATTGCAGGTTTTATGTTTGTGGGTCCTTTGGTCGCAGTGGGCTCATATGGTATCAGTCGAGCGCTAGAGCAGGGCAGAGTGCCTAACTTGGGTGATGCGTTTGGCAGTTGGAAACCTCATGCTGGGCAGCTAGCGATGATGGGCGTCATGATGATGATCTTCTTTCTCGCCTGGATTCGTTTGGCTACGCTGCTATTCGCACTGTTTTTTGGTTTTGAAGTGCCTAGCCCTGAAACACTTTACACAGCGCTGCTAACCACCCCTGAAGGGATTGGTATGTTGGCGGTTGGAACGGCAGCAGGCGGTATTCTAGCCTTTGGTGCCTTTGCCATTAGCGTAGTTGCGATTCCCACTCTCATGGATCAAGACCTGACCTTTATGGAAGGTATCGAGGCGAGTGTGCGCTGCGTTGCGCGTAATTTCCGCCCTATGCTGCTATGGGCCGCTATTCTGACTGGCTGTGTGCTGGTGGGGGTAATGACGTTTTATATCGGCTTGGCGCTCATACTTCCGGTGCTAGGCCATGCCAGCTGGCACGCCTATGAGGAGCTAGTGCGCTTTGAAACAGTCGAAAAAATTGAAACCTAACCACTTTGGTATCCAATAGTCTGGCGGCTTAACGACGAAAAACGCGTAAATAGCCTGACCTACGAAAAGAGATGGCGTAACCTCTATGCTGTCTCTTTTTTTATTGCTCGCGATGGGTAGCCTGGGTATATCAGGCTATGCCCTAAGCGCTTCGATACGAGGTAATGGCTGTGAAAGCGTTGTTGTTGGGGTCGATTATGCTGGCGTTCAGCATTCCTCAAATGGGGCAAGCTGAAACGCAGTCCGCATTAGCGCTGCCTGATGGGCCGGTGATGCTGAAAGTAAAGGGCGACATTGCGCGCACGAATATAAGCGCGGGTACAGGTGATAACGGTGAAGAGGCGCATTTTGATAGGGAAATGCTGCAGTCATTGCCACAGCATGCGTTTGAAACGGGCACTCCCTGGACTGAAGGTACTAGCCACTATAGCGGGCCATTAATGCGTACGTTGCTGGAGCACTTGGGTGCCGAGGGTGAAAGCGTGCATGTATTGGCGCTTAACGGTTACGAAGCAGACATTCCGCTCCGCGATTTCTACGACTACGACGTTATCCTGACCCTCGAACGCGATCAAAAAGCCATTCCTATCCGTGAATATGGCCCGCTGTGGGTGTTGTATCCCTTTGATCAGGATGAGGAGCTGCTGAGCGAGAAAATACGTTTTAGAGCCGTCTGGCAGGTAATGCAGATTAATGTCCATTAGCGGCCCTATTGCCAATACGCCCCGCCTACTGCGCTATCCACGTCGCTTTAAGGTCGTCGCGATGATTACCGTGCTGCTGTTTGCGGGAGCACTGGTGGTTGCAGCACTGGCTGCCTGGCGGCAAGATCACCTGACCCAAAGCCTAAGGGAAGATACAGCCTGGGTCGTGTATAAGCTGGACCGCGATGCAGTTCAGCTGCTTAATCACCTGCTAGCTGCCACCCGTGGGCCCATATCGCCAGCTGAGCAGGATGCGCTCAACTTACGCTTTGAACTGCTTTATAGCCGCATCACCCTGTTAAATGAGGGTGAGGTTAACTCGTTATTGCAAAATGTCAGGATGGCAAACGAGCTGCTTGACCAAATCCAGCAGCAGTTAGATACGCTGGACCCGATGCTTGAACCTCACGACACGCTTGCCCAGCTACCGATTACCAACCTGGAGACAGAGCTACAGGCGCTCACTCGGCTGACTGAACGCTTTGTGATCGCCATCAATGGCTACCTGGCAGAATCCGCAACGGAAGAGCGTGCGCTGCTCAGCACGCTATATAAAGCCTTGATGACACTGCTCATTGGAATGAGCTTAGCCGTGCTGCTGGTGATTGGGTTTCTAGTGCGTGAAATGCGTGAGAGCGCCGCCGCACGGCGTGAACAGGAGCAGTTAAGCCGCCAGTTGGAAGTTACCGCCAAACAGGCCCAAGCAGCCAACCATGCAAAGTCTGATTTTCTAGCGATGGTCAGCCATGAGATTCGCACCCCGCTCAACGGCGTCATCGGCATGAGCGAGCTACTGCGCGAACCGGCAAGCGCTGCCCAGGTTGAAGACTACGCTAGCACTATTCACGACAGCGCCAACCAACTGTTGGCGATGATTAATGAAATACTCGATTTCTCTAAGATAGAAGCGGGTCACCTAACCCTTGAAACCTCTCCCACGGCGGTAAAACCGCTGGTGGATAGCGTGATGGCGCTATTTGGACCTCGCGCCCAAGCCAAGGGGCTTCAACTTGTGCTCGACATTGACCCCTTGGTACCCGCCTGGGTCATGATCGATGCAGGCAGGTTAAGACAAATTTTGCTGAACCTGATTGCCAATGCGATCAAGTTTACTGACCACGGTAAGGTGACGCTGCGGCTTTATGCCACCGTTAACTATCTCTCGTTTGAGGTCAGCGATACCGGCTGTGGTTTGAGTCAAGAGCAACAGGCGCTGCTGTTTGAACCTTTTCAGCAGGCAGATGAAACCGTGGCTCGCCGCTTTGGTGGCACCGGACTGGGGCTTGCCATTTGCAAGCGCTTAAGTGAAGCCATGCAGGGGCGCTTAAGCGTGACCAGTGCGCCGGGCCAGGGGAGTACTTTCTACTGCGACCTCCCTTTAGTGGAGGCCAGCCCGGTCAGCTCTCCGCTACCTTCTGAGCCCACGCGGGACTTTACCGGCACGTCGTTACTGCTGGTCGAAGATAACGCCGTGAACCGCAAAGTCGCTACTGGGTTGTTATCGCGTTTGGGCTGCGATGTGGTGTGCGCGGAAAATGGCCAGGATGCGCTGGAAATGATTAAGAGCCAGCAAGTGCATCTTATTTTTATGGATATTCAGTTGCCGGATATGGATGGCCTTACCGTTACCCGTAAACTGCGAGCGGTGGGCGGTTGGCTTGCCCAGGTGCCCATTGTGGCAATGACCGCAGGTGGCGTTGAAGATGATCGATCCCGTTGCCTGTCAGCAGGCATGAATGACTACATCACCAAGCCGCTTTCACTGTTATCGTTGAGCAACGTTTTATCTCTGCAGCTATTCCCCTCGTCGCAGCGGCTGCCCCCGCTTGCCGCCTTCGCTACGCCCAGTGAGGGGCAAACAGTGCTTAATAGCGCAACGCTAAGTATGCTGCTGGGCTCTTTAGGGCAGGAGAGCCTTGCCCAGCTAATAATGCTCTACCATCAACAAGTAGACGACTACGCTGCTCAGCTTGGTGCGTACCTTTCTAGCCCCGGCGCACTCTCTATCGCTCAGGCTCATCAAGTGGAGCGCTTAGCCCATCAGCTCAAGGGCGAATCGCTAAGCGTTGGCGCAGAGCAATTGGCGGCCCAAGCGAAGCGGCTGGAGGCATTAATGGCCCTTGAGACGCGTTCTCCCTGCCAAGTAGACGAAGCCTTTAGCGCATTACGCCACAGCGTGGCGCGTACCCATACAGCCTTGGAGAAATGGCGCCGTGACAGCTTCTCTAAAGCATAACGGACTATTAACCGCCGCCAGCAATCATCCCAAGCCAGACCAGGCAGCCAGGGAGCTGGCCCAAGCGCTATGCCACGAACAGCTTGGCTTTGTACTGTTTTTTTGCAGCGCAGAGTACCCGCTAGATGCCTTAGCGGACGCGCTAGGGGAGGCGTTTGGTAATGTGCCAATGAGCGGCTGTACCACTGCCGGTGAGATTACCCCTCAGGGGTATGATCGCGGCTCCATTGTGGCGATAGGGTTTGATCGGCGGGTCTTCGCGGTGGAAACAGCGCTGATTGATGACCTTGAGCATTTTGATCTTCCCCGTGCACAGCCGCTGGTGGATGCTTTATTAGAGCGTTGCCGTCAGCAGGCCTTGGCGCCGATCAATGAACACAGCTTTGCGCTTACCCTGCTCGATGGATTGTCCAGCCGTGAAGAGCAGGTGCTGGCAACGCTGGATGCAGCGTTGGGGCGTATTCCCAGTTTTGGTGGCTCGGCAGGGGATGACAACCACCTAACGCACACCCATGTGTATGCTGATGGGCGATTTCACACCCGTGCTGCGGTGGTGGTCATGCTCAATACCCGACTACCGTTTGAGGTGTTTTCGAGCCATCACCTCGTACCCCTTGCTCATAAGCTAGTGGTTACGAATGCTGACCGCGAGCAGCGTCGCGTATTAGAGCTTAATGGGCTGCCCGCCGCTGAGGTATATGCAGCCTTGGTGGGCTGCCGTGTTGATGCCCTAACCCCCCACATATTTGCCCAGCATCCCCTTGCCGTTCACCTTGGCGGTCAGCACTATATCCGCTCTATTCAGCGGGTTAACGATGACAGCAGCCTGAGCTTTTACTGCGCGGTTGAGAACGGCATTGTGCTCACTGCAATGCGGCCAGCCCCTCTGCTAGAAGACCTAAATGCGATGCTACTAGGCGTGCGTAAGCGCCTAGGCGATAACGCCACCATTATCGGCTGCGACTGTTTTTTGCGCCGCATGGCGCTGGAGTCACTGCAGCAAATTGACCCAGCATCGGCGCTGCTGCGACAGGCACGGGTCGTAGGGTTTAATACCTACGGTGAGCAGCATCACGGTATGCACGTTAATCAAACCTTTACGGGGGTGGCGTTTGGCGCTTTTCCAACTAGCGGCGGATAACGACAAAACAGCTGATAACGCTGCACTACGCGAAGAAAACAGGCGCCTGCGCAAGGTCTGCCAAGCGCTGATGGAGCGGGTAGAGTCGGGCGGTAGCCCTAACGGCGCGCCGTATGCGGCGTTTGAGCGCTCGGTACTGTTGGCTGAGCAAGTGCGTGAGCGCACCGATGCGCTGCATCGCACGTTGGATGAGCTTAGCCAAGTGAATGTCCGGCTGTTGGCCGCGAATGCCGAAGCGGAAGCTGCCAACCTTTCAAAAACCAAATTTTTAGCCGCCGTAAGCCATGATTTATTACAGCCCTTAAATGCCGCTCGATTATTTGCCAGCGCTTTGGAAACCCATGCGTTGCCGGACGCCTCCCAAGCCCTAGTGGGGAATATCGGTCGCTCGCTTAAGGATGTGGAGGGGCTACTTGGCACGCTGGTGGATATTTCCCGCCTGGATGCGGGAGTATTGCATGCTGATAAAGCGCCCTTTGCGGTTAGCACGCTGCTGGATGCGCTTGCAGAGGAGTATAAGCAGGTGGCGGCGGTACGTGGGCTTACCCTGCACTATGTGCCCTCCAGCGCGTTGGTAACGTCTGACTTAGCGCTATTAGCACGCGTAGTGCGTAACTTTCTGAGCAATGCTGTGCGCTACACCGAACATGGCCACCTGCTGCTAGGCTGTCGCCGGCGCAAGGATGGTCTGGAAATTGTCGTAGGTGATACGGGCCCGGGCATTCCCGAGCCTCAGCGCCAGGCGATTTTTCTTGAATTTCGCCGCGCTACCCAACCCAATGGGCAGCATAGTCGTGGGCTTGGGTTGGGCCTAGCGATTGTGGACCGTATCAGCACGATGCTGGAACACCCGGTGACACTTACCTCAAAGCTTTCGTGCGGGTCGCTGTTTTCCATTCTAGTGCCTTACGCGCCTAATGATGCTGGAAACAGTACTTCTGGAAATAGCGCTGAACGAAAAGCCTGGGAGCCGTTACGCAGCGCCTGGGAGCATGACCCGCTGCAGGGCTGTGTCGTGTGGGTCATTGACGATGACCCAGCCATTATTGAAGGCATGCAGGCATTGTTAGGTAGTTGGGGATGTCGGGTGCGGGCAGCTGCAACGGTAAGCGCCCTAGAAGCGGCGAGCGACGGTGAATGCCCAGCGGTACTGCTAGTGGATTACCACTTGGGGGAGCACCGTGAAAACGGGATCGATCTAGCCTCTCGTTTGCGGCGGCGTTATCCAGGCCTTGCGGCGGTTGTGATAACCGCCAACCACGAAGCCGCAGTAAAGCGTGCCACCCGGGAAGCGGGTATGCACTGCCTGCTGAAACCGCTTAAGCCGCTGCGCTTAAAGATGTTGCTGGGCACGCTACTCGATAGCCATTAACAGGCTTATCGCTGGGCGAAGGCGCCAGCACCCTCATCGCTGGCAATCACGATGGCGTGAACTCGGCTTGTCGCACCAAGTTTGCGTAAAATCGCCGACACATGGGTTTTGACCGTGGTTTCGGCAATCGATAGCTCCCGAGCGATCTGTTTGTTAGACATCCCCTGGGCCATGCAGCGCAGCACGTCCCGCTGTTTGCCGGTTAAGCGCGCTAGCCGCGTTTGCCTCTCTTCTGACTTGGCTTCTAAGCCGGGCGAGCGCGGCACGTTTGGCGGCGGCGGGCGGCGCATAACATCAGCGGGCAGGTAGAGCTGGCCCTGGAGTATTTGGGTTAACGCCGCCAGCAACTGCTCTCTGGGTGTGGACTTCGGAATATAGCCCACTGCACCCAGCGCAATGGCGTCCAGTACCAGCTGGCGCTCCTGGTGCGCAGAAACAATCGCAACGGGTAGCCATGGGCAGGTGGCTCGCAGGGTTTTTAATCCCGCCAAGCCTTCGGTATCGGGCAGGCTCAAATCCAGCAGCAGCAAATCCAGCCCCTCATGAGCCTCAATGCACTCCATCGCCGCTGCCAGGCTGTCGGCTTCTAGCAGTTGGGTATCGGTTAATCCAGCGCCCACTACCGCCTGTAGCGCATCGCGGAACAGCGGGTGGTCATCTGCCACTAATAGCGAGTACATGGCGTCTCCTACCAAGGGATGAGGGTGCGTCCTGCCATCGGGCTATATCGAGAATGGCCTGTGTGTTCAACACTGGGTAGGCACCTTTTAATAATCATAATACTCAGGAGCTTTACGATGATCTACGCCAACCCAGGTGATGCCGGTTCCGTTGTGTCGTTTGAAAAACGATACGGAAACTATATTGGCGGTGAGTTTGTTCCTCCCGTCAACGGCCAATACTTCGATAATATTAGCCCCGTTAATGGCCAAGTGTTTTGCGAAATTCCCCGCTCTAGCGCTGAAGATATTGAAAAAGCGCTGGATGCAGCCCACAAAGCAGCGCCTGCCTGGGGTAAAACCTCCGTTCAAGAGCGCAGTAATACGCTACTCAAAATTGCCGACCGGCTAGAGCAAAACCTGGAAATGCTCGCCGTGGCGGAAACCTGGGACAACGGTAAAGCAGTGCGAGAAACGCTGAATGCCGATATTCCCCTCGCCATTGACCACTTCCGCTATTTTGCGGGCTGCCTACGCTCCCAGGAAGGTACCGCCGCAGATATTGATGCTAACACCGTGGCTTACCACTTCCATGAACCGCTGGGTGTCGTGGGACAAATTATCCCCTGGAACTTCCCGATTTTAATGGCCGCCTGGAAGCTTGGCCCCGCGCTTGCTGCCGGTAACTGCGTCATACTGAAGCCAGCTGAGCAAACACCCGCGTCCATTTTGAAAGTGATGGAAGTCATCGGCGACCTGCTGCCGCCAGGGGTGTTGAACATTGTTAACGGCTTTGGCGCTGAGGCAGGGCAAGCGCTGGCTACCAGTAAGCGGATTGCCAAAATTGCCTTTACGGGGTCAACCCCCGTTGGTTCGCATATTCTTAAATGCGCCGCAGAAAATATTATTCCCTCTACCGTCGAACTAGGCGGCAAATCACCCAATATCTACTTCGCTGACATTATGAACGCCGAGCCGACGTTTATTGATAAAGCGGTAGAAGGACTGGTGTTAGCGTTCTTCAATCAGGGGGAGGTGTGTACGTGCCCCTCACGCGCGCTTATTCAGGAGAGCATGTACGACGAGTTTATGGCCAAGGTCATTGAGCGCACCAAAACCATTAAACGCGGCAACCCGCTAGATACCGATGTGCAGGTGGGCGCTCAGGCCTCCCAAGAGCAGTTCGACAAAATCATGTCCTACATGGATATCGCCCGTGATGAGGGTGCGGAGTTCCTCTCCGGTGGCGATAAAGAGACCCTGGATGACAGCATCAACGGTGGCTACTACATTCAGCCTACGCTGCTGAAGGGCAACAATCAGATGCGTGTTTTCCAAGAGGAGATCTTTGGCCCGGTCGTCGCGGTCACTACCTTCAAAGACGAAGAGGAAGCGCTGGCCATCGCGAATGACACCGAGTTTGGCTTGGGCGCAGGCGTTTGGAGCCGTGATATCAACGTCGCCTTCCGCATGGGCCGGGGTATTCAAGCGGGCCGCGTGTGGACCAACTGCTACCACCAGTACCCTGCCCACGCCGCCTTCGGCGGCTACAAGAAATCCGGCGTTGGCCGTGAAACCCACAAAATGGCACTTGAGCACTACCAGCAAACTAAAAACCTGCTGGTAAGTTACGACATCAACCCATTGGGTTTCTTCTAACCCGTCGTTTTTTTCGATTCTGTTTAGCTAACCACGCCGCCTGACACTAGTCGGGCGGTAGTGTCAGTTCCCCTGACGCTGACTCTTCCGATAAGAGCAGTCACCAAACTGCCGTATCGAAAACCATAAGGAGTGGCATCATGGATAGCACAATGCGCGCAGCGGTCGTTCGAGAGTTTGGCCAACCATTGGTAATAGAAGAAGTAGACGTACCTCGTCCCAAACAGGGCGAAGTGTTGATGAAGGTAGCGGCCTCTGGGGTTTGCCATACGGATTTACACGCCGCCCATGGAGATTGGCCGGTGAAACCCTCACCGCCATTTATTCCCGGCCATGAGGGAGTAGGACACGTGGTGGCCGTAGGTAGCGGCGTTAGTCACGTTAAAGAAGGTGATCGTATCGGTGTGCCCTGGCTTTATTCGGCCTGTGGCTTCTGCGAACACTGTTTAGGCGGCTGGGAAACCCTATGTGAATCTCAGCAAAATACCGGCTACAGCGTTAATGGCGGTTTCGCAGACTACACGCTTGCGGATGCCGGTTACGTCGGCCGGCTGCCTGATGCTGTGGGGTTTGTGGAACTAGCGCCAGTGCTCTGCGCAGGCGTTACTGTCTACAAAGGGCTTAAAATGACCGATACCCGGCCCGGCCAGTGGGTGGTGATTTCCGGAATCGGTGGCCTTGGCCACATGGCGGTGCAGTACGCCAAAGCCATGGGGCTTAATGTTGCTGCTGTCGATATCGACGACGGCAAACTGGCCCTGGCCGAACGTTTAGGTGCCACGGTAACCGTCAACGCCATGAAAACCGACCCTGTGGCCTACCTGAAGAAAACCATTGGTGGCGCTCATGGGGCGCTGGTCACTGCGGTGTCGCCAAAGGCATTCGACCAAGCACAGAATATGCTACGTCGAGGCGGCACCTTGGTGCTCAATGGCTTGCCGCCGGGCGATTTCCCGCTGCCAATCTTCAGCACGGTGCTCAACGGTATTACCATTCGCGGCTCTATCGTAGGCACTCGAAGTGATCTGCAGGAAGCGCTCGATTTCGCCGCAGAGGGTAAGGTCAAGGCAACGGTGGCAACCGATACGCTGGACAATATTAATGACGTCTTCCAACGTATGATTGAGGGCAAGATAGAAGGCCGTATCGTGCTGGATATGGCTGGCTAAAACTTGCTTGTTGTTCTAAACGCTACACGCTAACCCCGCTCAGGCCCCATGCCTGAGCGGGGTTAGCGTTTCCTCTATTTGATGGCTGTTTGCTACACCACTCCCTTATTGCGCATTATCGCTACAAGGCCGTGATGGTTTGCTGCATCATGACGCTTTTATCTACGGCAAGGCGGATCATGAGCGATATCGAAGCACCGGATTTACACCAGCAGCGGCTTCTTCACGTAGTGGAGCGGCTGCGCGCCAGCGGTGCTCGGAAAGTACTGGATCTAGGGTGCGGTTCAGGTGGCCTATTGCAGTATCTACTCCACCAGCCCCAGTTTGAGAAACTGGTTGGCCTTGAGTTAAGCGGCGAGCTACTGGCCCAAGCCAAGTTTCGTCTGGAGCAGCTGCCGCAGGCAGGTCACGGGCGCTTAGAGCTGATATGCGGCTCCTACACGGAACATCATCCAGGCCTCATGGGGTTCACAGGCGCGGCCATGGTGGAAACCATTGAGCATATTCCGCCTGAGCGGTTATCCACGGTAGAGCAGGGCGTGTTTGGCGGATTACGTCCCGAATACTTGGTAATGACGACGCCTAACAGTGAATACAACCCGCTGTTTGATTTAGCCGATGGCGAATTTCGTGACCCTGACCACAAGTTCGAATGGTCACGGGATCGCTTTCGTGACTGGGCGCAGGGCGTGGCGCGTCGTAACGGCTATCGTGTGCGTTTTGGTGGGATTGGCGAGTGGCATTCCCACTTAGGGCAGCCCACCCAGCTTGCCGCTTTTGAGCGTCACTCATAAAAAATCCCGGCCGCTTGGCCGGGATTTTTCGCTTACGTCTGCTGCTTACATCTGTGCATCTTCCGGCGGTTCGCCGATGGTGCCGGGCATCGCTTGCACGTGCCCCATCTGCTGGCCTGCCAGGGTGAGGAAGTGCAGGTGGCGCTCATACTCTGCCACTAAGTCTCCAATCACCTGGCCACGGGTGTAGCCATTAAGGTCTTTTTCCTGGCCGCCTTCCGCTAGGTATACATCCAAGCGCACGTAGAAATCATCATCCGCGGGGATGAAGCTTGGGGTGCGCATGCGGTGCGGGCACACTTGATAAACAAAGCTGGTGGAGTCACCGAAATCAACCTGTAACGTCAAGTTGGGCAGCGACTCACCTTCAACGTGCTCTTCGGTCACGTTGGCGGTTTGGCCACGGCTTTCAAGCTCCTGGGCAAACTGTGTCATCGCCGGACGAATAGAGTGCTCAATTGTCGCGGCGGCACCTGCGCGATTCGAGGTGTCCAGCGCGCGATCCAAACGCTCGCGCCAGTCGCCGCCTGGGGCGCCACCAGCAATCATGCGACGGGCGTCGGCTTTTTTGCCCTCAAGTTTCAGCGCTTTGTACATACCTACCATGACAGCGAAAATGACCAGCGAGAAAGGCAGCGCAGTAATGACTACCGCACTTTGCAGCGCGGCAAGCCCGCCTGCCATCAGCAGAGCAATGGTGATTAAGCCAATCACTGCCGACCAGAAAATGCGCAGCTTTACCGGTGCATCGTGGTTTACATCACTCAAAATGGAGGTGAAGTTGGCCAGTACCAGGGCACCGGAATCCGCAGAGGTAATAAAGAACACGATACCCAAAACCGTAACAACAGCGGCAGTAATGCTGACGTAGGGGTAGTACTCAAGCAGGGTATAGAGCGTGGTTTGCGGGGTATTAAGTGCTTGCTCACCCAGCTCGGCAACGCCCTGGTTAGCGACCAGCTCAATACCGCTGTTACCGAATACAGACATCCACACCATCATAAAGGCTAGCGGAATAAACAAGGCGCCTGCGACAAACTCACGAATAGTACGGCCGCGGGAGATACGCGCCAGGAACAGGCCTACAAACGGTGTCCAGGCAATCCACCAGCCCCAGAAGAAGATCGTCCACCACATTTTCCACTCTTGGGCGCCTTCATCAGCAAAGGCGTAGGTATCAAAGCTAGCACCTACAAAGCCTGATAGGTAATCACCGGCGTTATTGACGACTTTATCCAGTAGTACCAGCGTGTCGCCGGAAAAGAGTACGAACAGCATCAGCGCGAGGGCCAGCAACATGTTGAACTCAGATAAACGACGAATACCTTTCTCAACGCCGGTCACTACGGAAATCGTCGCCAATATGACCACCAGCACAATCAAGATTACCTGCACGCTCAGCGTTTCGGGCACGCCAAACATATAGGTGAGGCCATAATTGAGCTGCATAACGCCAATGCCAAGGCTAGTGGCAATACCAAACACGGTAGAAATGACGGCAGTGATATCGACAGCATTACCAATGGGGCCGTGGATACGCTTGCCGAGTATTGGGTAAAGGGCGCTGCGAATAGCCAGCGGCAAGCGGTGACGATAGCTGAAGTAGGCCAGCGCCATACCCATCAACACGTACAGCCCCCAACCGGAGAGCCCCCAGTGCAGATAGGTTTGAACGACGGCATTACGCATTGCAGCTTGGCTTTCTGGGGTTAAATCTGGCGGAGCCAAGTAGTGGGCAACCGGCTCAGCAACGCTGAAAAACAGCAAATCGATACCGATACCTGCGGCAAACAGCATGGCTGACCAAGATAGCAGCGAAAACTCAGGTCGCGAGTGATCAGGCCCGAGACGAATGCTGCCAAACCGCGACATGCCAATGGCAACCACAAACACCAAGTACGCCACAATAGCGAGCATGTAATACCAGCCAAAGGTTTTACTCACCCAGGCCAGCCCAGCATCAAAAAAGGCGCCAGCCTGTTCAGTGAACACCATGGTGAGCACTAAGAAAATAAGGATACCGGCCATGCTGCCGTGGAAAACCACGGGGTTGAGGCGGTCCCGGGAGGGGGTGATGGGATTGTCTTTCGCCATGCAGGCGGACTCCTCTTGTTAGACAAAGTGGGGGTGATATTTATTTTGAATGAACGTTCAAATAAAATACGCGGTTTAGTTGTCCAGTTCAAGTCAACGTCCTCTCAACACTTGGCATTTTTAGGCGTCTAGAAACAGAAATGCCCGGCAAAGCCGGGCATTTAATCGCAGTTAAAAAGTAAGTAAATGCTTACTCAGCGGCGTTTTCCGCTTCAGGTTTATCATGGTGGTAGCCACGCTTACCGTGCCCACGCTCGCTGCGGTACTCTTCGTGAACTTCACGCATTGCTTCGCGCACTGCCTGCTGCTCTTCTTCGCTAAGAATCTCCGCGACCCGCGCGTGGTGCTCCTCGTGGAGTGCTTTTAACGCTTCACGGTGTTCGGCATGGGCTTCGTTTAACGCTTCTTGCTGCTCTTCACTTAGCTCCGCGCGCTGAAACACTTCCTGGCGGCGCTCTTCCATGCGTTCTACCATCTGCTCGCGGTCATAGCCACGGCCTTCATGCCCTTCATGGTGGCCTGCCTGTGCAGTGAACGCTAACGGCGTTAAAGCGACGGCGAGTAGGGCGGGGGCAAATAGCTGGCGAAGTGTCATATAAAGTACCTCTTGGTAACGGGTTAGCGTTTTAAATTGCTAATCAGACAATCACAGTATGGTAGAGGCACGTGCAAACCGTTTGCATTAAGTGTGCAACAATCATGATCATTTAAGGCGCTAGGGGGTCATAGCGTTAGGGTGAGGGCCCGGTCAATCACGTGAGTTTAATAAGGAGGCATGAATGCCAGCTCTACGCACTGTACGTCACTACCTTAGCCTAAGCGCCCTCGCACTTTTCATTAGCGGCTGTGGGGCAACCCACCAAGGTACCACGGGGAACCCGGCCATTGAGCACGCCTCTCTCCAGCAGAAGACCGTTCCCTTTACCCGCTTACCGTCTCAGCGTTACACCCCAGCGGAGTGGCCCCAAGCATTAGAGGCCCGCGTACTGCTTCCTACAACTTCCGGGGCTGAACGGCGCCCCGCTGCGCTGGTGGTGCATGGTGGCGGTTGGCGTAATCGCGGCCCCGACGATATGGAGAGCATTGCCGAGCAGCTGGCCCAGCAGGGCTACGTGACGGTCAATGTTGAGCACCGTTTTGCCCCCGAGTACCGCTTTCCCGCCCAACTGCATGATTTACAGCTGGCAATGGCATGGATTCACGCCAATTCAGACGAGTGGAACATCGATACCCATCGCATCGTCGGCGTTGGCTTCTCATCCGGGGCGCACTTAGTGAGCCTGCTGGCCTTGGCGGGCGAAGAGGGGCCATTGGCCGAGCCTTATGGCGGTGAACATACTCGCCTAGCGGCGGTGCTAGCAGGCGGTTTGCCGAGCGATTTGCTCAAGTTTAATGATGGCCGGCTAGTGGTCGATTTCATCGGGGGGACCCGTGCGGAAAAAAACGCAGCCTATCGGCTAGCGTCTCCCGCCCGGCAGATAACCCCAGCGGCACCGCCGTTTTTCCTGTTCCACGGGAGTTGGGATCGGCTTGTCCCCGTTGACCACGCCACCGATTTCTATCAAGCGCTGCAGGATAACAACATCGAGAGCGAGCTGTATCTGCAGCGCTTTCGAGGCCACTTTGCCAGCTTCTTGCTGCGCGGCAGCGCTATCGATGCGGGCATCGCGTTTCTTAACCGGCAGGTGATGCACTAAGCAAGGCGTTTACCCTTCCGGTTGATACTTATAGCCGACGCCATAGACCGAGCGGATGATTTCCATCTCAGGGAGCGCTTCGTGGATTTTCTTGCGTAGCTTTTTAATATGGCTGTCCACGGTGCGCTCAGAAACGATGCGGTTGTCGCGGTACATGTGATCCATCAGCTGTTCACGGCTGAAAATCCGCCCCGGTGACTGCATCATTACCCGCAGCAATTGGAACTCTACCGCCGTCAGACCTAGGTCCTGGCCGTTGGCTAACGCCTGCCAGCCATCTTCATTCAGCGTAACCGGGGCTTGGCGTGCTGCCTCAGCGGGCTCAGTTACGTCAGTGGCCGCCTGGCTACGGCGTAGCACAGCTTTAACCCGGGCGACCACCTCGCGGGGGCTGAACGGTTTGCAAATATAGTCATCCGCACCCAGCTCTAACCCTAGCAGGCGGTCTACTTCCTCTACTTTTGCGGTGACCATGATGATCGGCAGCGTAGGCCACTGTTGGCGCACCTCCCGGCAGAGCGTTAACCCATCTTTACCCGGCAGCATAACGTCCAGCAGCACTAGGGCCGGTACCTGCTGGCGTAACCACGGCATGACCTCGTCGCCGTGACTAATGATTGTGGTGTCGAAGTTGTGGCTTGTTAAGTAGTCGGCCATTAGCCGGGCAATTTTGGGTTCATCTTCAACGATCAACAGTGAGGCGTCGTGAGACGCGTCTTGTAAAGACATAGTCAGCTCGCTAGGTAATGGGTAGACGTGAGAAGAGGGAAGCGCAGCGTCCATTTAAGGCCGCCAAGGGTCGAAGCGCTGGCCTCTAGGGTGCCGCCATGGGCACTCACCAGCGCACTGGCAATGGAAAGCCCCAAACCACTGCCGCCGCTGGCACGGTTCCGCGAGCCCTCAACGCGGTAAAGGCGCTCGGTTAATCTTGTAAGCTCACTCTCGGGCACGCCAGGGGCGCTGTCTTGCCATACGACCACCGCGTGTTTGTGCTCAATGCTGAGCGTTACCTGCAACTCGCCGGGTGGCTGGGTATAGGCGCAGCTGTTATCGAGTAGGTTGCTCCACAGCTGGCGCAGGCGCTGGGCATCACCGCGAATCATCACCTCGGGGCTTATTTGGGTTATCAGCGTTAAGCCGCTCTCTTCAAGCCAGCGGTCGGCATCGGATAAACGGCCGCTCAGGCACTCGCTCAGGTTCATGGGCGCGAGCTGAATATCCAGCGCTCCGGCATCGCTTTGGGAGAGCAGGCGCAGGTCAGTCACCAGCCGTTCAAGCTGGGCGACCTCCTGGGCTAACGAGGCGAGGTTTTCCTGGTTGAGGGGGCGAATGCCGTCTTGCATAGCCTCTATTTCACCACGTAACACTGCAAGCGGGGTGCGCAGTTCGTGAGCCGTATCGGAAACCCAGCGCGCCCGGGCGTCGCGGCTGGCCTCTAGGGTGGCCGCTAACACGTTGAAGTCCCGTGCTAGGCGAGAAAGTTCGTCACGGCCCCGTACCGCCAGGCGGGTATGGTAATCACCTTCGGTGAGGCGCAGGGTGGCGCCCGCTAAGGCGCGGGTGCGCCTGCCTAACCACCAGGAAAGCCCGCCCGCCAACAATAAAGATGCCAATACCAGCGAGACCACAATCACCACTAGGTTGCGCTGTTGGCGCTCCAGGAACCGGCTCTCCATGCGCTCCATCATATGTTGTGGCGGCCGAAACCCAAGGGCACCAATAGCCTGGTTGTCGCCGCTTTCCGTCATGTCACTGTAGAGCGTTAGCCATCGCCAGTCGCTGGAGCCTAAGCGACGCTCGCTGGGCGCGATGACATAGTTGCCGTCGGTATCGCGCAGGGCAAAATCCCGCGCCTCGCCCAGCGGGGAGGGGCGGTCGCGATGCTCCTGACCTAGCTCAAAGCGCACAATAAACGGCCAGCGCTCTGGGGATTGTTCTAGCCACTCCCAGCTGCCCTGGGTTTCCCAGCGGGTAATCAGCCCGTCGGCGAGCAGCGTTGCCCGCCGCTCTTGGGATTGGTTCAGGTAATCAATAAAACCACGGTCAATACTGTAGGAGACCGCCAGAAACATACTTGCTGCAATGGCGACATTAACGCTCAAAATCGCCACAAACAGCTTTAACCCGAGCCGAGAGGGTCGCCATTGGCGGAGCGAGTCGAGCCTTGCCATTAGCGAGCTCCTTCTGGGCTGGGTGGGTGCGGCTTACTCAGCCGTTCCCGAAGATTCTCAAGGCCGAGGTAAAGGCAGGGTACCAATACCAGCAGGATGACCGTCGCGAAAATCATTCCAAACCCTAACGAAATCGCCATGGGAATCATAAAGCGCGCCTGACGGGAAGTTTCCAATATCATGGGGGCAAGGCCTAAAAAGGTCGTCAATGTGGTCATCATAATCGGCCGTAAGCGTCTGGTGGCGGCAGCGACAATGGCCTGCCGTGGGGCCATGCCTTCGCGGCGCTTGCGGTTAGCGTAGTCGATTAACACCAGGGCATCGTTAATCACTACGCCCGAAAGGGCCAGCATGCCCAGTAGGCTGATAATCGAAAGTCCAAAGCCCATAATCATATGCCCTGCCACAGCCCCCACAATACCAAACGGAATCGCGGCCAGTACCAGCAGCGGCTGCAGGTAGCTTTTAAACGGAATAGCCAGTAGCGCATAGAGGGCAGCAAGCATTAACCACATGGCGGTGCGCAGGGTAGCGAGATTATCGGCGGTATCCTGCTGGCGCCCGCCCATACTGACCTCAAGCCCCGGCCAGGTATTGCTAAGGGTGGGAAAAACATCTTCCTGCAGGGTAGCGAGTACCTGGTTAATCGACTCATCGCCTTCAGTGTCGGCGGTCACGGTGATAATCCGCCGACCATCCACACGCTGAAGGCTGCTTGAAGCTTGGCTGAGGGTAATATCGGCAACCCGTGATAACGGCACGCTCAGCCCATCAGGGGTGCGTATCGGCAGGCGGTAGAGTTCGTTTAAGCTGTCACGGTCCTGTTCGGGCAGGCGCACTTCAACGCTCACCTCCCGCCGACCAATAAACTGCTCGACGGCGGTGGCCCCTTGAAGGGGCGCGCGTAGCGCCTGGGCAAGATCGCTACCGGTTAAGCCCAGCGCACGCCCTTCAGCGGAAAGGCGCATTTCAAGCTGCGGCTTGCCATCGCCTAAACCGCTGTCGATGTCGGTTAACCCGTACTCGCCCAGCAACTCTGCCAGCCGGGCGGCGGCGGCTTCCAGCACCAGGGTATCCGGGTGAGAGAGGCGCAGGCTCAGCGCCGCGCCGCTGCCTGGGCCGCCAAAGTCTGATTCAAAGCGCACTGACTGCGCGCCGACTAAATCGCCGGTTAGCTCACGCCACTCTCGGGCAATACGGGAAGGCGGCCACGCTTCCAGGCTGTCTCTGGCAATATCCAAACGAACGGAGAGGCTTTCACCGTCCAGACGGCTGCGGGAGCTGCTAAAGCTGAGCGTCTCTTCTTGCTCGCTTAGTTGCTCGGCGGCTTGCAGCAGTTGCTGGCTAAGCTCCCGGCTAACGCTGATATGGCTGCCAATAGGTAGGGTAACGCTGGCTTGCACCTGATCAGACTCTGCCCGCGGCATTAGCGAAAAGCCCAGTCGCCCACTCATTGCCCAGGCCAGCGCGATGGAGAGCACCGCCACGCCAATGGCGACAGTAAGCAGGCGTTGATTGAGCGCACGCTGCAAAAATGGCTCGAACTGTTGGTAAGTAAAGTGATGCAAGCCCCCCTGCATGCGTTGGCGAACGGCTTCAATGGGGCGTTGCCAGGCGGGCGTTTGGCGCGGTTTGCGGCTGTGGGCAAGGTGGGCGGGAAGAATAAACAGCGCTTCCACCCAGGAGATTAAGAACACGGTAATCACCACCACCGGTACCGTGGCGAAAATGAGCCCTAAAAAGCCGGGTAAAAACAGCAGCGGCAAAAATGCCACAATATTAGAAAGAATGGCAAAGGTGAGCGGGACGGCAATTTCCCCCGCGCCCTTCACCGCCGCATCGCGCAGCGAGTAGCCCTCCTCGCGGTAGCTGTAGATGTTCTCGCCCACCATAATGGCGTCATCTACCACAATGCCAAGTGCGATGATAAAGGCGAACATCGACATCATATTCAGCGACACACCGATCCACGGCAGGAACAGCATGGCGCCTAAAAACGCGGTGGGAATGCCCAGGGTTACCCAGAACGCCAGTCGTGCTTCCAAAAACAGCGCCATCAGAATCATGACTAGCGCAAGGCCCATCCAGGCGTTTTTCAGCAGCAGACTAAGGCGGTCTTCGTAAATGACCGAGCTATCCCGGGAAACATCCAGGCTGACACCCTCAGGCAGGTTGGCGCGCAGTTGCTCAAGTTCGCCGTAAATCGCGTTGGAAATGCTGGTGGGGGTTTGATTGCCAATTTGATAGACATCCACTGAAAGCCCCGGCAGGCCGTTGTAGAACTCCTCGCGGTCGGTTTCTGCAAAGCCCTCGCTTACCCTGGCGATATCACCCAGCACAACCTGGGCGCCTTGGGCAGTGGTTAGAATAGGCAGCTGGGCGAATTCAGTGGCGCTGTTACGCCGCCCTTGGTAACGGATTAGCCACTCACCTTCGGCGGTGGTGAGCTGGCCGCTGGCTAAGTCCAGCGCCTCTTCGGCGATGCGGCTGGCAAGCTGCTGGTGGTCCAGCCCGTAGCGCTCAATGGCTTCGTCGTTTAGGTGAACCTGGATTTCGCGATCACGGTTGCCGGAAAGCTCAACCCGGGAAATACCGCTGGTGGCCTGTAGTTCGGCGCGCACGTCTTCGGCGGCGTCGTGGAGCGCTGCCAGGCCCACCGAGCCGTAGACCTGAAGGCTAACCACGCTGCGCGAGCGGCCTGCTAAGGTAAAACGGGGTGGGTCGGCGGCGCTGGGCAGGGTAGTAATCGCATTCACCGCCTGCTGAATATCCTGATAAGCGCGCATTACTTCAACGCCATCAGTCAGCGTTGCTCTCAGCACAGCGCTTCCTTCGCTGGCGCTGGCGGTGAGTTCATCAATGCCTTCAACATTGGCAATGGCGGCTTCTACGGGCAGTAGAAGGCTCTGCTCCACGTCTTCCGGGGTGGCGCCGGGGTAGCTAATAGTGACTTGAACAATTTCAGTCTCAAACTCAGGGAATACCTCTTTTTTGATCGCAAGCGACGCGAAAAGGCCGCCGACGATAAACAGCACCATCAAAAGGTTAGGCGCCACACCGTGGTCGACCATCCAAGCCAGCGGGCCACGGCGGGTCATTGGGTGGCTCCCTCATCACGTGCAGGGGTGTCGCCTCGCTGGCGTAGCCGTACCTGCTGGCCTATACGGGGTTGGGCAAGGCCCGCCACCACCACCCGTTGGCCTGCTTCCAGGCCGCTGCGCACCAGCGCCTCTTCCTGGCCACGGTAGGCCAGGGTAACGGTGGTAGTGCGCAAGCGCTCGTCGTCATCTACCCACCACACCTGCTCGCCGGGGCGCAGCGCAGCAGAGGGTACGGCAATCAACGCTTCATTGGCCGTAGTGTGGTAAGTAATACGCATTACATCCCCCAGGCGCAGGGCGGGGGCGCTGTTTTCAAGTGCACTGTTTTCAAGGGTATCGTTTTCAAGGGCGAGGGGATCATCCACCGCGATCAGCAGCTGCGCTTGTAAGCCGTTCTCCTCCAAATTGGGCAGTATCGATAGCAAACGGCCTTCCCGCGAGGCCCCCTCTGGCCAGCCTTGGCTTGTTAATGTGACAACGTCGCCAGGCTTAAGCCACGCTAAAGTGTCCCCGGGTAGCGAGGCGCGCACCCAAAACTGCTCAACGCCCACTAAGCTAAGCACTTCCGTGCCTTGGCTTAACAGGCTGCCCGCGCCTACTAAGCGGTCTTGAACCATGGCCCGCCAGGGCGCTTTTAACGTAGCGCGCTCTAGATTTAATGCCGCCTGATCGCGTGCTACGCGTGCCTGGGTAAGCTGCGCTTGGGCTTGGCGCAGCTGGGGCTCACGCAGTACCAGCGCACGCCGTTCTGCGGAAAGCTGGCGACCAAAGGACTCATATTCGCTGCGGGCGCGCTGCTGCTCGGCCTGCTCTAAGGCGAGTAGGGCTTGGGCGTTGGCCAGCTGCGCTTGTGCATCTTCAAGCGCTAGCTGTAAGTCGGCTTGGTCGATATACACCAGCGGGGCATCCTGCTCTACCACTTGGCCTGGCAGTACGCCTTGCCCAAAGCGCTCAAGCTGGCCAGCAACGCGGCTGGCCAATAGGGTGGATTTTTCTGCCTCTACTCGGCCAAATCCGGTTAATCTCGGCGCTTGAAGACGCTTTTCTACAGTAATGACATCGACAACCGGCGCTGGCGTGGGCGGCGGCGGGCGCCGCTCAACGCGGGGAGGCTGGCTAAGAATCCACCACGCCAGCGCTAACCCACCGGCGAAAACCAGCAGCGCTGCCAGGGCGCCGAAACGAATGCGGCCTTGTTGATGTGGTGCGTAATAGCGAGAAGGGGTCATTAACGCGCGTTATCCGTTGGCTAGGGGCGAAAATTCCAGGTCATTAGGCGTATCATGCTAGCATCTACGATTCCTAAGCAGCGATTAGGTAAGTAATGTGCAAATTGCGTGCAACACGCTTGCCGAGTGCGACGTTACCTAATAGCGTCGTTAAAGAGAACGACTGCTCACTGCATTTGAAAATTATTAGACTACTGGTCTACGTAACATGATAAAAAACACCGCTACCCGCGATAAGTTAATAGAGACTGGCGCTGCACTCATTGCCCAACAAGGGTATAACGCGACAGGTATCAATGCCGTTCTAAAAACCTGCGGTGTGCCCAAGGGCTCGTTTTATCACTACTTCTCCAGCAAAGAAGATTTTGGCTTGGCGGTCATAGAGCGCTTTGCTAATGAGTACGATGAAAACTTGGCCGCGCTGCTTGAAGATTCGACCCTGCCGCCCCTAGAGCGCTTGCGCCGCTACTTTGCCACTGGCCGCGCGCACATGCGTGAATGCGACCATACAACCGGCTGTTTGATTGGCAACCTGGGTCAAGAGCTTTCCGGCCAGAGCGATACCTTCCGCGATGCGCTGAATCTTGTGTTCCAGCGCTGGGAGAAACGCCTTGTCACCTGCTTACGCGATGCCCAAGCCGAGGGCGTGGTGAATACCACTATCCCCCCAGAAGCCCTGGCGAGTTTTGTGCTTTCTGGCTGGGAGGGCGCGATTCTTCGCGCTAAAACGCTCAAATCTGTCGCGCCTATGGAGCATTTCGAAGCGATTTTGTTCGAGCAGGTATTAAAGGCGGATTCGCCCGTCAGCGCTTAAACATCTCTGGCGCAACCACGCCAGCGCATGCAGTGGGGGGTGAAGGTATGTTTAAAGGGTTTGAGAAGCGCACGCGCCACGTTAACGGCACTGAAATCGCCTTTCGCATAGGCGGTAGCGGCCCTGGGCTACTGCTGCTTCATGGCCATCCGCAAACCCACGTTATTTGGCATAAAGTGGCGGCTACCTTGGCCCAGCACTTTACCGTTATTGCGGCAGACCTACGCGGTTACGGCGATAGTGCTAAACCCGACGACGACCCTGAACACCTCAACTACGCCAAGCGCACTATGGCCAACGACATGGCCGCGTTAATGAGTGCGTTGGGGGTTGAGCGTTTTAACGTACTGGCCCATGACCGCGGGGCGAGGGTGGCCCACCGCCTGGGGGTAGATCACGCGGAGCGCGTTGAGCGCATGGTGCTGTTGGATATTGCCCCAACCCTTGCCATGTATCGCGGCACTAACGAGGCCTTTGCCCGCGCCTACTGGCACTGGTTTTTTCTAATCCGCCCCCAGCCACTGCCAGAAATGCTGATTAACAGCGACCCCGCCTGCTACCTTAAAAGCGTGATGGGCGCTCGCAGTGCGGGCATGGCGCCTTTCGCCTTAGAAGCGCTCGCGGAGTACGAGCGCTGCCTCTCGCTTCCCGGCGCCGCCACGGGTATTTGCGGCGATTACCGCGCCAGCGCCAGTATTGATTTGACCCACGACCAAGCGGACATCGACGCAGGCATTAAGCTTACCTGCCCTTTAAAAGTCATGTGGGGCAGAGATGGCGCGATAGAGGCGTGTTTCGATGCGCTTGCTGAATGGCGCAAAGTGGCTACGCAGGTTGAAGGCAAAGCACTTCCCTGTGGCCACTACATCGCCGAAGAAATACCCGATACCTTGCTGGATGAGGCGCTGCCGTTTCTACTGAAGCAGTGTTAAACAGCGCCTCATCAACCGGTAGTGTTTTAGGTGTTTAGAATAACGCCACCGTTTAAGTGCAGCGTTTGGCCACTCATGTAGGAGGACTCCTCGCAAGCGAGATACACATAAGCGGGGCCCATTTCGCTGGGCTGGCCTGGGCGCTTCATGGGCACTTGATTACCAAACGCGGCGACTTTCTCTTTATCAAAGCTTGCGGGAATTAGCGGTGTCCATACGGGGCCGGGCGCCACGGCGTTCACCCGAATACCACGATCCATCAGCGACATCGCCAGCGAACGCACCAGCCCTTGAATGGCCCCTTTGGTCGCGGTGTAATCAATCAAGGTATCGTTGCCTTTAAAAGCGTTGATGGAAGAGGTGGCGATAATGGTATCGCCCTCGTTTAAATGGGGTAGCGCCGCTTTGATTAAGTAAAAATGGCTGAACAGGTTGGTTTGAAAGGTGCGCAGTAGCTGGTCGTCGGGGATGTCGGTAATGCTGTCCCAATCGTACTGCTCAGCGGCGTTATTAACGACAATATTCAGCTTGCCAAACGCTTGAAGCGTTCGCTCTACTATCTCACGGCAGAAACTCGGCTCTGCCACATCACCTTTTAGTACTAGGCAGCGGCGGCCTTCCGCCTCCACAAGCTGTTTGGTTTCTGCGGCATCTTTATCCTCTTTTAAGTGCACAATCACGCTGTCGGCACCTTCCCTTGCATAGTGCACGGCTACTGCCCGGCCAATACCGCTGTCTCCACCGGTAATAATCGCAACTTTGTCCTGCAACTTTTCAACACCTCGGTAGCTATCGCGAATGTACTCCGGCTCGGGGTACATTGCGTGCTCATCCCCTGGCTGTTTAGTTTGGTGCTGGGGCGGCTGCTGCTGTTTGCTCATGTGCGGTCACTCCTTTGTTGGCACATTGGTTAAGCGGGCACCTGTACGTTTAGGTGACCAACTTCAACGTAGTCTAGGCGTTTGCTGAAGGGCAAATAGGAACTCATCCACCGCCTAGATCAAGGCATAGCCACACGTTATAAGCTTTATTTAAAACGCTGATAATTGTCGTTTTCTGCAGCGCTTTTAATAAAAGCCAATGATTTTTATTGTTTTTTAATTAGTTGGGTTGGGTGGCGACTGCCTGCGTTGCCGGGATGGCAAATGGCAAGAAAGAGAAGAGCGACTATAGTGAGCAGAGCTAATGGGGAATGACTGTTAGCGCTTAGGCTGTGGTTTGTAGTTGGACGCTTTTAACATGTCATCTACACCGCTACCTATGACTACCACCATGGAGTAGGAGGTAATATGAACACCGAATTTTCTGCCGCAAGTGCCCACCCAGACAAAGACGACCCGAAGAAAGACCAGCGTGATGACCATCACGATGATGCTAACCCCATGCCCGATACACATCACGTGAATCCAGGTTCTAAAGACGACGACTCATCTGATAAGAAAGATCGCAAATAGATGTGTGTTGGCTAGCCCCTGCATTCGCGGCGCTACTTTTTGTAGCGCCGTTTTACTTCCACGCTGAGTTTTCCTTCACCTAGCCGTAGCGAGAGCTTCTGGCCGGGGGCGGTGTCGTCTGCACGGCGAATAATGTGGCCTTTTTCGTCTTGGGCGATGGCGTAGCCGCGCCCCAGTACGGCGAGGGGGCTAACAGCGTTTAGCTCGCGGGCGGTGCTATTGAGCCTCACTTGCCGTGCTTCTAAGGCACGCTGCATCGCACTGGCCAAACGGCGTTGTAGGTTATTGAGGCGTTCCTGCTCAGCGTGGTATAGCCGTGCCATGTCCTGGCCGGCTAAACGCTTTTCCAGTTGGGTTACCTTGGCTTTTTGCTGGGTGAGCGTTTGCTGCATGGCGCGCTGCAAACGCTGGGTGAGGGTAGTTAAGTGCTGCCGCTGATGGTTGAGCTGCTCGCCGGGGTGGCGTAGGCGAGCACGCAGGGAGTCCAGGCGCTGGCTCTCCCGCTCTAGGCGTGCCTGCATAGCGCGGTGCAGGCGGCTTTCTGCCTGTTCCAGCTGGCGCTTCAGGGTGTTTTTATCCGGTACCAAGCGCTCGGCGGCGGCGGAAGGGGTTGGAGCGCGCATATCCGCCGCAAAATCCGCTAGGGTGACATCCACTTCGTGGCCCACCGCCGACATCACCGGCAAGCGGGAGTGAAAAATCGCCCGCGCCAAGTGCTCATTATTAAACGCCCACAGGTCTTCAAGGCTGCCGCCGCCACGGGTGATCAGCACCACATCTTGCTCGGGGTCTAAGCGTGGTTGGCGGTTTAATAGCCCCAAGGCAGAAATCATCGCAGGCGCCGCTTCAGCCCCCTGAACAGGCACGGGAATCAGCGTGACATCCACCAGCGGCCAGCGTGCTTCAAGCACGGCCAATACATCGCGAATGGCCGCGCCGCTGGCGGAGCTTAAAATCAAAATTTTGCGGGGCGGAAAGGGTAGGGGGCGGGTATTTGCGAACACACCTTCCCCTTCCAGCTGCGCTTTTAAGCGCTCATAGGCTGCCAGCAGCTCGCCTAGCCCCGCCGCCTGCACCGCTTCGGCAATTAATTGATAGTCGCCCCGTGGCTCAAATAACGACACCCGCCCACGCAGCTTTACCTGGTCGCCATCGCGCATGGGGGCGGCCACAAAGCGCGCCCGCTGGCGAAACAGCGCGCAACGAATCTGCGCACGATCGTCTTTTAACGTGAAGTAGATATGCCCTGAGGCGGGCCGGGATACGTTAGAAAGCTCGCCTTCGACCCATACCTCACCCATGTCTCGCTCTAGCGCCTTGCGCGCCTTGAGATTGAGTTCGCTGACTGAGAAGATGGCGCTGTTTGAGGCGGTCATGGAGGCAGGTGTCGTCCAACGCTTGCGGTGCGATAATCAGTTAGGGTGCAACCATTAGACAATACGCTAACCTGTCTCAGCAAACGTATTCGCCAGGGTGCTTAGGTTTGCAGCCGTGATGCGAATTTTCACTGCTTTGTTTTGTGTTCGTCATCAAAGTGTCACATAACCGTGGTACGTTGCTCGCCGACACAAAACTGTCATCAAAACGTCATACATAGATTGTCCACCAACACGGCAGACCACTTATGTCGAATCTCGGACCTTCCACCGATCGTCCTGCTCTTGCTCGCGAGGTGCCTCGTGAGGTGCCAGCCTGGTTGCGCGGTATTTATGCCGGCCTGTGTCTCTATGTGTTCTTGGCCGCACTTAACGTGCTGGGCGCCGGCCTGGGTACCTTTGGCAGCGACAGCGACCTTCTGACCCGCGCCTTCGCCTTTGGCGCGAACCCCTTTATTGCCTTGATGGCAGGGGTGTTGGTCACCATGATCGTGCAGAGCTCGTCGTTCACCTCGGCACTGATCGTCACCCTGGTGGCCAGCGGCGAGATGACCCTGGGCACGGCTGTTTTCGCCATCATGGGTGCCAATATTGGTACCGCCGTTACCGGTGTGATCGTGGCCCTGGCCAACGTGCGCATTAAGCGCAACTTCCGCCGCTCTTTTACCGCGGCGTTAATGCACGATTTATTTAATATTCTCACGGTTCTGCTGGTGTTCCCGGTGGAGTGGCTGACGGGGATGTTCCATGAGCGTGGCTACGGCATTTTTACTCGCCTAGCGGCTTGGCTAGCTGACCTGATTGGTTTGGAAGAAGTCGCGCGCCCCAGCAGCCCCATTAAAGTCATCACCGCCCCCATCGTCGATGCTGCCAACTGGCTGGGAGCTACCTTAATGCCCAGCGTAGCGGCCGCCGGGCTCTTTGTGGCGGGGCTAGGGTTACTGCTGATGTTCACGGCGCTGGTCTTTATGGTGCAGAACTTGCGTGGTGCTCTGCTGCGGCACATGGATGGCCTCTTCCGTACCTATTTCTTCCGTACCGATGCGCGTGCCTACGGTGTCGGGGTGGTGTCTACGGTGCTGGTGCAATCTAGCTCGATTACCAGCAGCCTGATGGTGCCCCTGGCGGGGGCAGGCGTCGTGCGCTTACGTCGGGTGCTACCCTTTATGATGGGCGCCAACCTGGGCACTACCGTTACCAGTGTGCTGGCGGCCACCGCCAATCCTATTGCCGCAGCGATGACGGTGGCGCTGTTTCACGTTATCTTCAACTTAACCGGTACCGCCATCTGGTGGCCGCTGCGGGTGATTCCGCTGCGTATTGCGACCTGGTATGGCCGCTTGGCCGGGAAACGCATCCGCTATGCGTTCCTGTTCTTGATCGGCGTATTCCTGGTGGTGCCATTGGTCGGCATTACACTGACCGAATTGTTCATGCGCCTGCGCTAAGCGCGGCCAACCGAGGGGTTTCCCATGTTTAAACAGCTTTATAGTGCGCTTACCTCGGAAACCAGCATTGACCAGGCCTACGCGGACCTGACCAAGATGCTGGAGCATGGTGCTTGGATGTTCGCACGTGCTAATGAGGTGCTTTACAGCACAGTGCCTGCCGAAGACGTGCGCCAACCGCTTTACCAGCGCGATGTGGCGGTCAACGAGCTTGAGCGCTCCATCCGCCGCAAGGTATTACGCCATCTAACCGTAAACCCCGGCCATGATGTGGCTATCTGCCTGGCGCTGATGAGCGTTGCAAAAGACGCCGAGCGCATTGGTGATTACTGTAAAAACGTCTTTGAAGTTGGCGCTTTCTACAGCGAAGGCTTTCATGTAGACCGCTACCAGAAGCCGCTAGATAAGGTTTCTGAGCGTTTATCAGGGTTGTTTAAAGAGTTGATTACCGCCACGCGGGACTCAAACGAAGCCCAGGCGCACCGTATTATTACGGCTGCCCGCGAAATAGGCGGGATTTGCGACGACCTTATCGAAGCGCTATTGCGTGAAGAAGAAACGGTCGAGTTTCATGAAGCCGTGGCGTACTCGCTGCTGGCTCGCCACTACAAGCGGGTCTCCTCGCATTTGGCGAACATTGCCACGGCGGTGACCGGGCGTTTGGAAGATCTGGACTTTCCCAGTGAAGCCGACGACCGCGCGCTAGACTAAGATTTTCCTAGGTTAAACAAACAAGCAGCAACCCTCAGCGGTGCTGCTTGTTTTGTATATGCCGCCATCGCATTGCTGGTATGGCCTTCCAAACGTTATAATGGGGGATTAACTTTCCACGCCCCACTTCCTCTTCCATCAGGGTGTTGCCGCTATGCTACGTATGGCCCAAGAAGCACTTACGTTCGATGACGTACTCCTCGTTCCCGGCTTCTCCGATATTCTGCCCAAGGATGTCAGCCTCAAAACCCGCCTGACCCGCAATATTTCTCTTAACATCCCGCTACTTTCCGCTGCAATGGACACCGTTACCGAAGCGCGTCTAGCGATTGCAATGGCACAAGAAGGCGGCATCGGCATCATCCACAAGAGCATGGCCATGAGCCAGCAAGCCGCTGAAGTGCGCAAGGTTAAAAAGTACGAAAGCGTGATTGTGAAAGACCCGGTCACCGTTAGCCCCAAGGCGAAGCTAGATGACCTGCTTGCCATGGCGCGCGAGAACGGCTTCTCTGGCTTCCCGGTGGTAGAAGGCGAAACCCTGGTAGGCATCGTGACCGAGCGCGACATGCGCTTCCAGCCTAATGTGGGTGACAGCGTGGCGGACATCATGACCCCCCGCGAGCGGCTGATTACCGTCAAAGAAGGCACCGACCTTGAAACCAGCAAAGCCAAAATGCGCGAACACCGCATCGAGAAAATGCTGATCGTCGATGACGAGTTTCACCTGCGTGGCCTAGTGACTTTCCAAGACATCGAAAAAGCCCGCACTTATCCCATGGCCGCTAAAGACAGCGACGGCCGCTTGTTAGTGGGTGCAGCCGTAGGCACCGGCCCGGAAACCCCGGATCGCGTGGCGGCCCTGGTCGAAGCCGGCGTGGATGTGATTATTGTGGATACCGCCCACGGCCACTCCAAAGGCGTCATTGATCGCGTTCGCTGGATTAAAGAGAACTTCCCGCAAATTCAGGTGATTGGTGGCAACATTGCTACCGGTGCTGCCGCCAAAGCGCTGGCCGAAGCGGGCGCAGACGCGGTTAAAGTGGGTATTGGCCCCGGTTCTATCTGCACCACGCGTATTGTGGCAGGCGTTGGTGTACCGCAAATCACCGCGGTGTCTAACGTTGCCGAAGCGCTGAAAGAGTTTGATATTCCGCTGATCGCCGATGGCGGTATTCGTTTCTCGGGTGATTTAGCCAAAGCCATCGCCGCTGGCGCAAGTGCGGTGATGGTGGGTGGCCTGCTGGCCGGTACCGAAGAAGCGCCGGGTGAAGTCGAACTTTACCAAGGCCGTACCTACAAAGCCTACCGTGGCATGGGTTCCATGGGCGCCATGTCCCAGAACCAGGGCAGCGCCGACCGCTACTTCCAAGATAAAGCCGAAGGTGCCGAGAAGCTGGTGCCGGAAGGCATTGAAGGCCGCGTGCCCTATAAAGGTATGATGGGCGCCATCGTTCACCAGCTGATGGGCGGGCTGCGCGCCTCCATGGGTTATACCGGCTGCCGTGATATTCAAGAAATGCGTACCAAGCCGGAGTTCGTACAAATTACCAGTGCTGGCTTTAACGAATCCCACGTTCACAACGTGCAGATCACTAAAGAAGCGCCCAACTACCGGGTGAGCTAACAGCGCAACGACCATGGAACCTCTGATTAACCGGATGTCATCGTTAATCGGAGGTTTCCACATTAAATGGCGGCGGGCACTAAGCCCCGCCGCTTGCTTTTTGGCTTTACCAGCGGCACCTCCACCGCTCAACCGAGACCCCGCCATGAGTGACATTCACGCCCATAAGATTCTGATTCTCGACTTCGGCTCCCAGTACACCCAGCTGATCGCCCGTCGGGTTCGCGAAATCGGCGTATTCTCCGAAATCCGCGCCTTCGACATCACTGAAGAAGAGATTCGCGAATACAACCCCAACGGCATCATCCTGGCCGGTGGCCCGGAATCCGTCACTGAGCTGGATTCCCCCCGCGCGCCTCAGTGTGTGTTTGAAATGGGCCTGCCGGTATTTGGTATCTGCTACGGCATGCAGACCATGGCTGAGCAGCTTGGCGGTAAGGTAGAAGGCTCTAACCAGCGTGAGTTTGGCTATGCCCAAATTCAAATCGACGCTGAAACCGCGCTGTTCAAAGACATTAAAGACCACGTGGATGCCGACAGCGGCAAAGGCCTGCTAGACGTATGGATGAGCCACGGCGATAAGGTAGCCAAAGCCCCCGATACCTTCACCGTGACCGCTTCCACGCCGAGCTGCCCGATTGCCGCCATGGCCTGGGAAGAGAAGCAGTTTTACGGCGTACAGTTCCACCCGGAAGTGACCCACACTCTGCAAGGCCAGCGCATTCTTGAGCACTTCGTGCTGGATATTTGCGGCGCCGAGAAGCTGTGGACACCGGCACAAATCATCGAAGACCAAGTAAGCCGTGTGCGCGAGCAAGTGGGCGACCGCCACGTACTGCTCGGCCTTTCCGGGGGGGTGGATTCATCCGTAGTAGCTGCGCTGCTGCACAAAGCGATTGGCGACCAGCTGACCTGCGTCTTCGTCGACAACGGCCTGCTGCGTAAGCAAGAGGGCGACCAGGTCATGGAAACCTTCGCCAAGCACATGGGCGTTAAGGTGATCCGCGTAGACGCCGAAGAGCTGTTCCTCGGCAAGCTGAAGGGCGAAAACGACCCGGAAGCCAAGCGTAAAATCATCGGTAACACGTTCATTGACGTATTCGATGAAGAAGCCAGCAAAATTGAAGGCGTCGATTTCCTTGCCCAGGGCACCATCTACCCGGACGTGATCGAATCCGCTGCCTCAAAGACTGGCAAAGCGCACGTGATCAAATCCCACCACAACGTAGGTGGCCTGCCGGAAACCATGAAGCTCAAGCTAGTCGAGCCGCTGCGCGAACTGTTTAAAGACGAAGTGCGCAAACTCGGCCTAGAGCTCGGCTTGCCCTACGATATGGTTTACCGCCACCCGTTCCCTGGCCCCGGCCTAGGCGTGCGCATTCTGGGTGAAGTGAAGAAAGAGTACGCCGACATCCTGCGTGATGCCGACGCTATCTTCATCGAAGAGCTGCGCGCCTCCGGCTGGTACGATAAGACCAGCCAAGCCTTCGCCGTATTCCTGCCGGTGAAATCCGTAGGCGTAGTGGGTGACGGTCGCCGCTACGAATGGGTCATCGCGCTACGCGCGGTAGAAACCATCGACTTCATGACCGCCCGCTGGGCGCACTTGCCCTACGAGCTGCTGGAAAAGGTCTCCAACCGCATTATCAATGAGTTGGAAGGCGTTTCGCGGGTGACCTATGATGTGAGCAGCAAGCCGCCTGCTACGATTGAGTGGGAGTGATCGCGTCCAATTAGGATGACGATTAGCTAGACTCTTTCAGGCCGCTCGAAATATCGAGCGGCCTTTTGTATTTTTTGGGTATGCTAATTGGGTGCAGCATGGCACGCAAAAAGATCAAACAGAAGCTTGTGGGGCTGGAGTATGGAAGATACAAACAAGCGGCGAGGTAAGTCGCTCTTATGAGTCGCTATGTTGTTTCTGGTAGCGAAGGTGAGTACCAACCTGGCTCGGAAAATAGGGTGCTGGGAAATCTCATTGGGATCACTGACCCCGTAGAGATAAATATTGCAGAAACAGAGCTGCTTGCAGCTCTTTATATGCAGGTTTTTGACGACTTCCCTAAAACGCTTACTTTCCAGACAATTTGCCGATGGCACAGAGCTTGGCTGGGCAATGTGTATCGTTGGGCGGGCCAATTTCGAACCGTTGATATGTCCAAACCAAATATTCGGTTTGCATCGCCTATACAGATCCAAAGGCTGGCAAAAGAGTTTGAGGGTCAGTATCTCTCACGTTTTGCTGAGTTACCTGAGGTAGGGGACGAACAGCTAATTACATTGCTTGCCGAAATGCATGTCGAGTTTATACTGATTCACCCATTCCGAGAGGGTAATGGGCGGATATCGCGCTTGCTGCTAGATGTGATGGCCGTCAAGGCGGGTGCTCAACCACTCGATTACAGCCTGTGGAACGAGCATAAAGACTATTACTTCAAAGCGATTCAAGCCGGACGTGACGGTGATTATCAGTTTGTTGAACGCTTAGTACGAGACGTTTTGGAAATACAGTGAGAACGAGCTGATAGTATCAGAGAGCTAGGGTTAACTTGGTAAACCGACGCGTATGAGACTTCAGACGCTTCTCAATCACTGCCGTGCGCTCGCCTGTTTCAATCGCGCTTGAACTGGCCACTGCGCGCAAAATATGCTCGCGGGAAACCATGACTTTATCAGTTGGGGCTTTACGAACCATCTCAACGCTCCTAGACAGACCAGTAATTATTATAGCAGTAACCCCGCTTGTCGTGCCTGTTACTTGGCCTAAAAGGTGGCCAAGTGGTGCAATCAAAGCTCGTCGAACTTAATTTAGATAAGTGGGCTTAGTCGGCGATTGCCGCCGCTACGAATAGATCATTGCGCTCCGCGCTGTTGAAACCATCGACTTCATCTCCTAATGCGCTATATAGTTTTTTGTTGAAGTTTTTAATTACTGCCCCTTTTTCGCGAAGTTAAAGCCCCATGAAAATCGATCTATACCAAGTAGATGCTTTTGCCTCAAAGCCCTTTGAAGGTAACCCAGCGGCTGTTTGCCCGCTGGGTGCGTGGTTGGAGGATGCGCTGCTGCAGGCCATTGCCGCAGAGAACAACCTTTCCGAAACCGCTTTTTTTGTACCCACGGAAGCAGGCTACCACCTGCGCTGGTTTACGCCTTCAGTGGAGGTGGATCTTTGCGGCCATGCCACGCTGGCGGCGGCGTGGGTGATCTTTAATGTGCTGAGCGATAGCGCAGAAACGCTGAAGTTTGAAACGCGTAGCGGGCCGCTATTAGTGCAGCGTGAGGGCGATGAACTGGCGATGGATTTCCCCGCGAAAATGTTAGCGCCTCTGGAAATGCGCGCGGAGGTAGCCGCAGCCCTTGGCGGTATCGAAATTGAGGACCTGCTGATCTCAGATGACATTGTGGTGGTGGTTGAGGAAGCCAGTGTGATTGAACGCCTTGCACCGGATATGCTGCGGCTTAAACAGCTGCCGGGGCGGGGAGTGGCCGTCACAGCCAAAGGCAATGATGTGGATTTTGTGTCCCGTTGGTTTGGCCCCAAGGTGGGCGTGGAAGAAGACCCGGTGACTGGCTCGGCGCATACCTCGCTTGCCCCGTATTGGGCGGCGCGTTTGGGTAAGCAAGCGCTTACTGCTCGCCAAGGTGGGGCGCGCCAAGGCGCGCTTAGCTGTGTTGTAGAGGGCGAACGGGTGGTGATTAAAGGGCGTGTGGCGCCTTATTTAACCGGGCACATTATGCTGCCCAACGCCTGAGGTGAGATTAACCACGTGGTTGAGCCGAATACAGCGGTTATTCGGCTCAGTAGGTGAGCCGAATAGGCCTCTGCAGTTTTCAAACGTTTTGGCGGTGTTCCCATTCACCAGCGCTAACTGGGTGTGACGAACTGGTCACCTAAAAATGCATTAAGCCTCTTCGAGACCCTCCACCATAAACACCCGGTAATCTGCCCCCAGGAAGCGGTGCTTGCGGGCTTCCTGGTAGGCGGGGCTTTCGTACCAGGCGCGGGCGGCGGCCATGTCGGGGAAGCGTAGAATCACTGCCCCTTCCATGGCGCTGCCTTCCAGCACTTCAAAATCACCATAGAAGGCTAGCGGCTGTGGGTCGTGGCCTTCTCGGGCGGCTTTTGCTTTCTCGCTGTAGCGCTGCATTTCCTGAGCATCGTGCGTGTGTTCTCGGGTAAGTACGACATACGCGGGCATCAACTTCTCCTTGCTTATCGATGAAGAGCGCTATTAAGAAAGCTTTTTGAGCAGCGCTTGGGCGGTGGCTTCTGATGAGCCGGGATTTTGCCCGGTGATCAGCAGTCCGTCCACTTCCACGTGGGAGCTCCAGTCGTCACCTTTGGTGTAGCGGCCACCAAGGTCTTGCAGCATGTCTTCTACTAAAAACGGCACTACATCGGTTAGACCAACGGCCTCTTCTTCGCTGTTGCTGAAGCCGGTAACGTTGCGGCCAGCTACCAGCGGTTTGCCGTCGCTGCCTTTCACGTGGCGCAGCACGCCGGGAGCGTGACACACCGTGGCGACTGGCTTGTTGGCGGCAATGGCATCTTCAATCAGGTGGATTGAGGTGGGGTCTTCGGCGAGGTCCCACAGCGGGCCGTGGCCGCCTGGGTAAAAGATGCCGTCAAAGTCTGCCAGATTGATATCGGCCAGCTTGTGGGTATTTGCTAGCACTTGCATGGCTTCGGTATCAGCCTCGAAGCGCTTGGTGGCCTCGGTTTGGGCATCCGGGGCGCTGCTGGTGGGGTCAAGCGGCGGCTGGCCACCGGCAGGAGAGGCCAGAGTTAGCTCGGCGCCCGCATCCTTAAAGGCGTAGTAAGGTGCGGCCAGCTCTTCAAGCCAGAAGCCGGTTTTATTGCCGGTGTCGCCAAGCTTATCGTGTGAGGTAACAACGAGCAGAATTTTCATGTTGGCATCCTTTCTGGTGAGTAAAAGAAGTGTAGTGGCTGCCTGGTCAATGTTGAAAGTTGCAGCAGCGCGATGGGGGTAGCTTACGTTTGATTAGACCAGTCGTCTAGTGTTGGGCATCTTACTCTTATCAGGCTTGCTTGCGTCATTTTTTATAACGGTGGGGGCAGCAAGAAAAATCGTGGCTTATCTTAGGGTAGCTTTCGGGTCTGTCTTGGGTTGTGGCTCTGGCTCAATGATAATTTCTTGACCCTGCCACTCCTTTTCCAGTGTCGCCAGGGCAATTTCATAACAATCCTCAATATGGCTATTGCCCATGTACTTCATGGCCGTAAAGCTGATGCCGCCGGCAACGGCGCTGCCTACCAAGGGGACGAACTTGGCAACACCTTTTGATGCAACCTTGACCCCCATCTTACTTAGAAGCATCACAATGAGCTTTTTTGTGATGTATTTACCCGCCATTTTGCTGCCCGTATTGGAAATGGCGGTCATTACAAACAGCTTGCTTTCGGTATCCATGCCGTCGATTTGTTCAGGCGACAAGCCGAATTTTTCATTAATTTTGGGAATTAATCGCATCAATATGGCAACGTCTGAACCAATATCCAGCCCGGGTATGGGGATCATCGCGGAGCCAGCGGAAAGCCCCGAACTTCTTGTCACCATGGCATGGCACGCCTTTTTAACGGCTTCAAGCTCTTCTCGTGACTCGATCATTCAATGATCCTCTTTATTACGCGGGTGTGTCATAACCGTAGTCGACGGCCGGATGAAGTTCGATGTTGTTAACGTTAGCTGGCGTACGGCGACACTGCGCTACTCGTTTCTTTCCCCGCATCCCCGCTCGCTGCACGTGGGCTGGTGGTCATACAGCGTTTTAATAATGCGGCAGTTGGCAGCCTTGCCACCTCGGCATTGATGAACCAGTTGGCGCAGCTCATTGGCCAGTGCCTGTAAGGCGGTAATGCGTTCTTCAAGATGTTGCAGGTGGCGGCTGGCGATATCGTCGGCGGCGGTGCAGTCGTTGTCGGGGTTATCTGAGAGCGCCAGTAGTTCCTGAATACTATGCAGGTCTAGCCCCAAGCTTCGGCCATGGCGAATAAAGCCAATACGCTCTAGTGCTGCTTGGTTGTAGCGGCGGTAGCCTTGCTCTCCACGCTGTGGTGGTGCCAGTAAGCCCAGTTTTTCATAGTGGCGAATGCTTTCAGGAGAGCAGCCTGTGCGGGCGGCCACTTCACCAATACGATAAGCGCTTTTCATCAGCTTGACCCTGTAACGATTACAGGGTTTAGGCTAGTCGTTACTTTGTGAGTTAACAAGCAGGTAACCTACGATGACGCTGATCAATGAGCTGTTGAGTATTGCCTTAACCGCTGCGCCTTGGCTGCTGTTGGGGTTGGTTATCGCAGGGCTGATTAAGGCATGGATGCCGGAACACTTATTACAGCGTTGGATGGGCGGACGCGGGCTGGGCAGTATTACCCGGGGAGCGGTGATTGGCATGCCGTTGCCGCTGTGTTCCTGTGGAGCGATTCCCACTGCGCTGGCGTTGCACCGGGGTGGCGCGGGCCGTGGGCCCACCACGTCTTTTCTGATTAGTACCCCCGGCGTTGGCGTGGACTCAATGCTTATCACCAGTGTGCTGTTAGGCCCATTAATGGCGCTGGCGCGGGTGCTGGGGGCCTTGGTAACCGCGATAGTAACGGGCATTTTAGTGGGCTTTACCGGACAATCAACAGTGCCGAACAATACCCCTGTTAGCAGCTGCTGTGCATCAAAAGGCTGTGAATCTAAAGGGGTGAGCGATGAAACAGGCGCTGCCGCTGAAGCGACGGGGGTAAGGGCAGGGTTAATGTATGCCTTTAGTGATTTACTGGATGACATCAGCCGTTGGATGTTTGCCGGTTTATTGCTGGCGGGGATGTTGGTGACCTTTGTGCCGCCAGAAACCCTGGTAGGTTTTTCGGGTGGGCTGCTGGCGCTGCTTCTTATGGCGGTGATCGGCATTCCCTTGTATATCTGTGCGACGGCAGCCACGCCGGTGGCTGCGGGTTTGCTGTTGGCGGGCATTTCACCGGGAATGGCGTTAGTCTTTCTGCTGGCTGGCCCGGTAACGAGCCTAGCCACCCTGGCCATTTTGCGGCGTGAATTTGGCAGCCAGGCCTTGGCGGTTTATCTGGGTAGCATTCTGCTGGTGACGGTGCTGATCGGCTGGGTGTTTGATAAGGGGCTGGCGATGACGGGATGGGACCCGGTTCAACAGGCCAGCCAAGTGCAGGAGCTGCTACCGGCCTCTGTTGAATGGTTGGCCTTAGCTATCCTGTTGCTGGTCGCTATTCGGCCTGTTCGTAAGCGGTTGTTGGGGTTTTAGATCGCTGCATTCACTAATAAGTCTTTTGAAGAAATGATTATAAATAGAGCTGAGCTTTACCGGCAGTTAGCGTTAGAAACGCACCTGCGGCAGGGGTTGTCGACCATTAATAGAGTCATCTGTGTGCTGATTCTGCTGGCATCGCTGGTGGCTATTTTGGAAACGGAGCCAACGCTGCGGGCGCTTTTGCCACGCCTTTTTCCTACCTTAGAAACCGTGTTGGTGGTGATCTTTATCGGTGAGTATTTACTGCGTCTGTATGTTGTCGGTGAAGATCCGCGTTACCGCGGGATAAAAGGCCGGTTGCGCTATGTATTTTCGTTTTGGGCCATGGTGGATTTACTGGCGATTTTGCCTTACTTCCTGGGGTTTATGGTTCAAAACAACGGCTTCTTACTACGTATGTTGCGTTTGGGGTTAATGCTGCGGCTAACCCGTTTAGGTAGGTTCAGCCAGGCTTGGGCAGCACTGGCAGAGGCGCTGAAGTCTCGTTCTCATGAGCTGTGGTTGAGTGCGGGTTTAGCGATCCTGTTGCTGTTACTTTCCTCTTTCTGCCTTTATTTAGCAGAAGCCTCAGCCCAACCTGACGCGTTTGGCAGCGTGCCCCGTGTGCTGTGGTGGAGTGTTACTACGCTGACGACGGTGGGGTATGGCGATATGGTTCCTATCACTGGGCTAGGTAAGTTTTTTGCGGGATTAACGGCGGTGGCGGGCATCGGGATTATTGCGATGCCCACGGGGATTTTAGCGGCGGCATTAAGTGATGCGTTTCAGAAAAATCACTAGACTCAGGTAGGAGGCCAACCGCTCAGGCTTTTGGGTGTTACTCCTAGGACGAGCGGGGCGTCACGTCGTGGAAGGACGAGTTACTAAAACATCCAAGTAGCCCCGAGTAGTGGGCCGTTCATCGCTACATCGATGCGAGTGCCGTTTTCGTCGCGGTCTACTGATAAGTGCCGAAAGCCTGCTGAGAGGTGAACAGCGTTATTTAGCTGGTAGTTGGCGGTAGCAACGGCTTGCCAGGTGCTATCAGAGCCGATGCCGAAGCCGAAGCCGCCGGCATCAACATGCACCAATGTTGACCAGTTAGTCGCCCAGGTGGAGCGCAGCCGGGCGGCCAGGAGTGGGTCGACCCAGCGTTCGGTGTCACTGGCGCTAACCCCTAAGGCGGGCACCTTTACGTCGGCTTCGATCCGCCAAGCGCGTGCGCCTGCTAGTAGATCAAGGTATTGGGTCGGCGTGCTGACCACTTGATAACCGGCGGCAGCGGTTAATGAGCGCTGGCGCAGGTTGCCTTCCACTGCAACGCCCGGCAATAGCATGCTCTCATTGCTAAGGGACGCCCAGGTAATATCTCCAAACAGGACCCAGCGGTCTTTGCGGGCGCTACCGGCCATAAAAAACGCGCCTTCCAGGTCATCCATTACGTTGCTAAACGAGTGTGACGTACTGACAGTGGGGGAATTAGCCAGTGGGCGCAGGTCACCGGATAACCCTGTCATCCATACATAGGGGGTGAGCTGGTAACGCCACGCGCTTTCTTGCGCATGGGTATGAGTCGCGAAACCTGCGGCTATCAGGCCAATGGCGGCAACCAGAGAGGAGGATTTAAGCATCACTATTATCCTTGTAAGGTGTCTTTGTAGATGCGTCCACCTTTGATAATCAGGCGTAGGTTACGCTCTGGATCATGAAGAAAATCAAGATTTTGGCTAGGGTCACCATCGACCAAGAGCAGGTCGGCAAGCGCGCCGGGTTCAATTTTACCTAGCGTGCCGGGGTAGGGGTTACGCGGGCCAGAAAGCGCTAACAGTTCGCCGTTGCGTCCTGTGGCCATAGCCAGCACCGTTAAGGGGTCGTAAAAGCGGGTGAGCTTGGCCAGCTGGCGCAGTTGATTGGGCGTATTTTGCGGGCTAAACAGAATATCGGTGCCCCAGGCGGTTTTAATATCGAAGCGCTGGGCGAGCTCATAGGCCCGCACCGTGCCTTCTGCCACTTGGCGCTGGGCTTCGCGACGAGCCGCATCGGGGTAAACGTTGGCATCTTCATCCTGAAGGAAGGGTTGAAGGCTCCACCACGCGCCTTCGCCCGCCATCATTCGGGCGGTTTCTTCATCGGCCAGCTGGCCGTGTTCTATCGATTTAACGCCAGCTCTTAGCGCCCGCTGAATGCCTCGGGGGGTATACACATGCACCATAACGTAGGTGCCCCAGTCTTCCGCCGCTTCAACCGCTGCGCGTAGTTCGCGCTCGGTAAATTGGGTGCTATCCAGTGGGTCGTAGGTGGAAGCGACCCCGCCACCCGCCATTAACTTAATTTGCGTTGCCCCTAGCATCAGCTGCTCACGGGTGCGCCGTAGCACTTCGGCTTCACCGTCGGCGATGGCGGCTACCCCTTGGCGCTCCTGTTCGCTCAAGGGGGTCGTGCTACCCCGAGGCACGTCATGGCGCATGCGGAAGTCGCCGTGGCCAGAGGTTTGGGAGATCATGGCGCCAGCAGGAAAAATACGCGGCCCCGCCACAATGCCTTCATCAATAGCGCGTTTTAGCGCGAAAGACGGCCCGCCTACATCCCGCACCGACGTAATGCCCCGCATCAGTGTGCGCTCTGCTTCCTGAGCAGCCACTAAATGCACATAGCCTACGTCTGAGGTCATGGCGGCGACTTGGCTAATCGCCGCCAAAGTGGTGTGCCAGTGGGCGTCGATCAATCCCGGCATTAAAACGCGGCCGCCGCAATCGATCAATTCGGCACCTTCCGCAGGGGCATCCTGAGGCAAAATTGCCTGAATGCGGCCCTCTTCAATGCGCACGGTTACACCTTCGCGCAGCGCTGTGCCGTTGCCATCAAACAGGGCAAGGTTGGTTAGCAGTAGAGGGCCACCTTGACGCTTGGGTTGGCTGCCGATTGACGCTGGGGCATGTAAACCAGCAAAAAGCGCCATCACCGCCGCGGCACCACCGATTAATTGACGACGGGAGATATCGGCCATCATGCGTTCATGGAAGCGTTGAAGCAGCGGCGAGCCACAGCAGCAAGCGCCATGGCCCGGGTGATGTAGCAATGAAATTTGCAGTGGAGAGACAGCGGGGGGCATAGACGTCACCTTTGTCAGTTCTGTTCAGGCGTTACTGGGCAATAACGCTGCATAGCAGGGCCTTCCATGTCAGTAAATTATAGTGAGGCAATGCGTTACACAAGCTGAAATCTGCGGCGCTATGAGCTTTCCCCTTTCAACGTATGTGTGTCCTCTCCTGTTCAGTATAGGCGGCTAACCTGCGTGTGCCGTTTCTAACGGCGGCTGAGGCGATAGCGTACTTTAGGCAGTGTGCGGGCGATGGGGGGCAGGCGTGTTGCCATGATAAGCGCAGCAATAGCGGCGTACATCGCCCACTCTTGCAGGTCGGCACGCACTACCCAGAAGAAGTGCAGCAGCACTAAGCCTAAGATGGGGTAAGCGTACTTGTGCAGCGGCTTCCAGCGTTTGCCGAGCCGCTTCATCGACCAGCGATTGGAGGTAGCGCCCAGTACGGCAAGGCCAATCAGCGCCAGCATGCCCACAATAATGTAGGGCCGCTTTACCAGCTCGCTACCCAGCAGCGCCCAGTTGAGGCCCAAAATAAACAGTACATAGCAGAGCATGTGCAGGGTGGCATAGGCGAGCGCCCAGAGGCCAAGCTGGCGGCGGATGAGGGCAAAGCCTTTCCACCGGGTGAGTTTGGTGAGCGGGGTAAGGCTGAGTGTCAGTAGCAGCATCCATAGCCCGCCAAGGCCGATATTCAGCAGGAGATAATTACCTGGCTCTGGGCCTGCGGCGTTATTAGCCACCTGCCAACTCCAGAATAGCAGCGGCGCCAGCGCCGCGAAAAATATCCCTAGGCGCCACAACAGCCATAAGTTCAGCGCGGCCATTAGTAGTTTGCTCTCAAATCCAGCCCCGCATACATCTCAGCGACCTCGTCGGCATAGCCGTTAAACATCAGGGTGTCGATGGTGTTGGGGCTGAACAGGCTATTGGGTAGCCGACGCTCGCGCGACTGGCTCCAGCGGGGGTGGTCAACCTGTGGGTTAACGTTGGCATAGAAGCCATACTCATTCGGGGCGATGAGTTGCCAGGTGTTGATCGGCTGCTCTTCCACCAGCGAGATGCGCACAATGGATTTAATGCTTTTAAAGCCGTATTTCCAGGGCACCACTAGGCGCAAAGGCGCACCGTTTTGGTTGGGCAGTTCGCGACCGTACATGCCCATGGCCAGTAGCGTTAGCGGGTTCATGGCTTCATCTAAACGTAGGCCTTCCACGTAGGGCCAGTCGATGAGTGAAAATGAAGAGCGTTGCCCGGGCATCTGCTCGGGGTCGACCAGGGTTTCAAAGCGGACGTACTTGGCTTTACGGGTGGGGTCGGCGCGTTTGATTACTTCTGCCAGGGGGATGCCCAACCAGGGAATCACCATCGACCACGCCTCGACACAGCGTAGGCGGTAAATGCGCTCTTCAAACTGGGAAGGCTTGGCGAAGTCTTCTAGGGTAAAGCGCCCGCCATTATTCACTTCGCCATCCACCACCACGCTCCAGGGCTGGGTTTTCAGGCTACCTGCATGGCGGGCGGGGTCGGTTTTGCCGGTGCCAAATTCGTAAAAATTGTTGTAGCCGCTGGCATCATCAAAAGGGGCTATCTTGTCTTTGTCGGGGTTGCTGGGCGTAATAGCGCGCCACTGGGTGTCGCTGATTTTCTCTTTTAGCCACGCTGGCGCATCGCCTTCAGGCACATCTGAGTAATCAGCATTGGCATGTGCGTTGCCGGAAAGGGCCAGGCCCGCGCCTAGGCCGACCATACCCCCCATAAAGCGCCGCCTAGAGAGGTAGATAGACTCCGGCGTTACATCGGATTCGCGCAGGTCACTGGGTTTGGCAATCTTGATAAGCACGGGATGCCTCCACGAGGTAAACGATTGGGTAACGTGTGGGGTGAATACGCTAAACAGTTTGCATGAGAGTTATCACAGCTATCTCTCACTGTTATGACGTAGTGATCACGCAGTTATTACGTATTTATAACGCTGGGTACGTGAGTGGCGTTTACCGGTAAACGTATGCAGAAGCAGGCTCCGCCAGTGGCAAGATTGTGCACCCAGATATCGCCACCCTGAAGCGTCATAATTCTGCGGGCAATCGCCAGCCCTAGCCCGGCATGGCCCGTTCCGCTAGCGGCTTCGCCGCGATAAAAAGGCTCAAAAATATGGGGTAGATCTTGCTCTGCAATGCCGGCGCCGCTGTCCTGTACGCATACTTCGGGTTCACCGCCTGTTTGGCCCACTACAACGTTAATACGGCTACCCGCAGGGCTATAGGCAATGGCATTACTGATCAGGTTATCCAGCACCCGTTCGGTCATGGCTAAATCTGCATAGGCGATGGGCAGCGCCGGGTTGCCACTCAGGCTTAGCGTTAACTGACTCTCTTCCGCGGCTTGGCTGTGCTTCTGAACCACGTCGTGGACAAGCTCTGCCAGCGGAAAGGGTTCTGGTGCCGGCTGTTTCTCTCTTGCCTCTAGGGCGGCAAGCTCAAAAAGCTCATCCACTAAGCGGCTTAAACGGCGGCCCTCTTTAAGGGCGATATCAAGAAAGCGATCTTGCTCCTCAGGACTAAGGCGGTCACGCCTTAACTTCAGGCTTTCGATATACCCTTGCATGGAGGCCAGTGGCGTACGCAGGTCATGGGATACCTGGGCGATCAGCTGGCGGCGCTGGGCATCTTTCTCTTTGAGTTGTTCGATCTGGGAGACAATCCGTTGGGCCATATCGTCGAAGGAGGCACCCAGGTAATCAATCTCGTCACGTACCACTGGCCGTTTGTCGCGCCATTTTGCGCTGTTAAAATCAGCAAGTTTGTGCCCAGCCCTGTTCGGCCGTGCGCTGAACGGGTGCTGGCGCATGTCGCTGTTTTCGAATTCCGCTACTAGCCGGGCGAGCGATCTCAGGCGGCGGGTCAGCAGGTGGAAAATGGTTAGCCCTGCGATCATGGCCACGACGAGGCTCACTAACAGTGCCCAGGCGCTCATCTCAAGCACTTTGCCGCCCCGGGCCATGGTTTCCGCCGCATCGTACTGCTCTCCACGTAATACCACGTAGAGATACCCTTCAGGGGTGTCAGCCGAAGGCACCGGGGTAACGGAAAAGACTTTTTGCCGGTCGTGGCTACGGGGGTCGTCGCCGAGCATTGGGTAGAGGCTTTTGTCATTCATCAGCCTGTGTATCGGGGTCAGCGAGACTTGGTTGCGCTTTATCTGCGCGGGGTTAGCCGAGTAGGAGAGAATGGTGCCATCCAGTCCCAGCAGGTAGATTTCAATACTGGGGTTGATGGCCATATACAGGGAGAACAGTTCTTCCAATGCGCCCGGGTCAAGCCCGCCGTCGCTGACCAAGTTTCTGTCGGATACTAAGGTCTGTGCCAAATCCTGGTGCAGTGCCTGGCTGACGGAGGCGCTGTACCCGCGCAGCGAATAGAGGCTGATAAAGGTATACAGCAACCCGACTACCAGCAGCAGGAGAAACAGCCCGATAGAGAGCCGGGTATAGAGTGTTTTCAGCATAATTTACTCGCGGAAGCGATAGCCCACCCCCCAGACGGTTTGAATAAATTCCGGCTGAGCGGGATCTGTTTCAATCTTGCCCCGCAGGCGGTTAATGTGGGTGTTGACGGTATGTTCATAGCCTTCGTGGCTGTAGCCCCACACGGTATCTAACAGTTGAACACGGCTGAATACCCGCCCCGGATGGCTGGCAAAGTGCCACAGCAGGTCAAACTCCCGCGCGGTGAGTTCGACCGGCTGCTCTCTTATAAATACGCGTCGGCGAGCGGGGTCGATACGCAGCCCGTCGGCGATCAGTTCATCACTGCGGGTTTCCACGACCGCTGCCGATGCCATGGCATCCACCCGTCGAAATAAGGCTTTTACCCGCGCAGCGAGTTCTGCAACGCTGAAAGGTTTGGTGAGGTAATCATCCGCCCCCATTTCCAGGCCCAGTACCCGGTTAAGCTCGGTGCTTTTTGCCGTCAGCATCAATACCGGCACATAGCCTGGGCCGGCACGGATCTCGCGACATACTGAAAGCCCGTCCATGCCGGGTAGCATCAGGTCGAGAATCACTAAGCCGATCCCGCCTTCACGAAAACGCGCAAGCCCAGTATCGCCTCGTTTACAAAGAATAGGGGTCATACCCAGTTCGGCCACGTGCATACGGACAAGCTCTCCGATACCTGGGTTGTCCTCAATAATCAGTACGTTTCGTGTCATAGGTTCCTGACTCTGGCCTGTAAGGAAGTGCTGCCGGGCGGATGGATTCAACAACCATCTTTGCTGCGCAATATCTTGCGAGGTCCACTGGGGAATAGAGTGTTGTAAATACAGTGTTGTAAATACAGTGTTGTAAATAAAGTGTTGTAAATAAAGTGTTGGAAATAGAGTGTCGGGAATAACGTGTTGGAAATGGATTGTATCGCGCAAAGTTCACAAATGTGTCACGGCCAGCCGAGCAGCCGTGCGCTGACGGCCCTTGCCTGATCAACGATGGTAGTCTGTACTTTGTCTAACCGACGCCATGGAAGGCCAGCATTAAATACAGGCTTATGGGTGGTCGTAAATGGTCAAACTGACACTTGGCTTACCTTAAACAATAAGGCATGTATGAAAGCAAATTACTCATGGCCCGTATGGTTCGTACTGGTAATCACGCTCGCTTTTTCTAGCCTCTGCGCGGCGCAAACTCAAGGAGAAGAGCGCGAGGATAGGCTGTGGTTCAGTGTTGATGAATTGAACGTGGGGTTGGGGGATGTCCCGGAAGACGTGAAGCGTAGAACGCCACGGGAAACAGTACGCAGTTTTGTCGAGCTTACCAATGAGAAGAATTATGCCGCGGCGGCCCACCTGCTTAATCTTTCTGACCTATCGGCGGATGAGCAGGCCGAACAAGGTAGTGAGCTGGCTGAGCAGCTGGCAGAGGTGTTTAAGCGCGGTGAATGGTTGAATGTTTCACGCCTTTCCGGGCGCCAGGATGCGGCCATTGAGGACGCCACTGGCCAGAACCCGCAGGCTGGGATGCCGCGTCGAGATATTGAAATTACCTCGCTTCAGGCCGGAGGCGAGGCCTACGATATTCGGCTTGGCCGCTATCAATTGCACGATGAAGACCCCGTTTGGCTGATTATGCCGGAGAGCGTTTCATCGATTCCCGTGCTTTATGATGAATATGGCCCCTCAATTTTGGAAGAGTATATTCCCGACCGCTTCAAATCGTCGTTCGGCATGTTGATGGTGTGGGAGTGGCTTGCTCTTCCTTTGTTCCTGCTGTTTATCGGTTTAGTAGGATGGTTGGTTTATGGCATTGTTGGGTTAGCGGCCAAGTTGTTGCCCTCCGGTGCCCAGAGTATCTTTGTTGCCCGCATTAAAATTCCCATGGCACTGATCGTTATCTCGCTGATTACGCAGACGTTATTGAGCTATGTGGTGTCTTTTTCTGCGGTGGCCACTACGACATTCCGCGTGCTGTTAATCGCTGTATTGGCATGGGGAATGGGCACCATAGCGCTTCGCCTTGTGGATACCATTATGCTGCGCTTAACGCGTCGGCTGGTGGGGGAAATCGATGACACCAAACCCAGAGACCAGCGCAGGCTGCTGACATCGCTTTATGCACTGCGTCGGATCATTATTCTCATCACGGTTATTGGTGTGACGGTCTATGTGCTGGGGCAAATCCAGCTCTTTGAGACGATGGGGCTCTCTATTCTTGCCTCGGCCAGTGTGCTGGCAGTGCTGGTGGGGATTGCTGGCCAAGCAATGCTTGGCAACATTTTGTCCTCCTTTCAATTATCGTTCGCGAAACCTATTCGCATTGGCGATCTGGTGATGTTTGAAGGCCGGTGGTGCTATGTGGAAGGGATCTTCTACACCTTTATTCGCCTAAGAGTGTGGGACGAGCGGCGGCTGATTGTGCCGGTTACTTATTTTGTTTCTAAGCCTTTTGAGAATTTGTCGGTCAAAAGTGCCAAGCTTTACCGCTGTTTGGAGCTAACGCTTCACCTGAGTGCGGACATCTCACTGCTTCGGGAGAAGTTTATTGAGTTTGCTGAAGCGGAAGAGTCGATTATCGAACACCACAAGCTACTGTGTTATGTGACTGCGCAAAATGGCACTGCGCAAACGATCTCCTGCTATTTGATGACCTCCGACCCGTTAGCAGGCTGGACGGCAGAGATGAACGTGCGTGAAAAACTCATGACGTTTATTCGTGATAACCATCCCGAGTGGTGGCCGCGTGATGTTGTGGTGATTAGCCATGAGGATATTGCGCGTGGAGAAGGCCAAAGTAATCCCTCCCAGGGAACGGGGCACGCTGCTGAAAAACCGCCTGAGTAGGGCATCAATACAAGCAGCAACCCATGCGCTTCATGGTTCGGCGATCGGCATTGCTAATAGCTATAAGCGTTGTGTTGAGGTGATTTAGGGCGGCTTTCACCGCCCTAAATCACGCTGAGGCTATGGTTCAGCTTCTATGTTGGCAACGCGGGAAGCGCTATCGAGAAGGGTTAAAAAGCCATCTTCATCGATAAATCCCTTATCGCCCGTAACGAACCAGCGGTGGCTATCGATCACTTTAATGGCAGCGGCAGTGCGCTTCGGGTCGTTTAAATACCCCTGCATCACTTGAGGTCCGCTGATCAATATCATGCCTGTCTCACCGGTGGGCAGCTCTTGAAAGTTTTCAGGGTCGACGATTTTAAAACTGGTGCCGGGCAGTGGCATGCCTACGGTGCCTGATTTTTTGCCGCGTTGAATATGCTGGTGGTTAATATCCATGGCATCAGGCAGGTTGACCGATGCAACGGGCGCGGTTTCTGTCGCCCCGTAGCCTCTGTAAATGGGCTTGTGGAACTTGAGCGTGAAGTCGTGGCATATACGCTCATCCCGTAATTCTGCACCGATAACCACGGCACGCAGGCTTTCCAGCATTAGCGGATGCACTTCTTGGCGGCTGTTCAGTAGTGCTAGAAAATGCGATGTGCCGAACATAATAGTGGCTTTATGCTTGGCAATCGCCCTTGCAATGCCGGTTGGGTCGTTAGGGTCGGCGTGACACACCAGCGGCAGGCCCTCTATTAGCGGCAGTAGTTGGGTGACCGTTAGCCCAAAGGCATGGAATAGTGGAGCCGACCCCATTACCACATCGTTACTCTGGGTGTTGAGTACATCAGAGGTCTGCTTGATGTTGGCCATCAGGTTGCGGTGGCTCAGCATTACGCCCTTTGGTTGGTCTCCTTCGCCGCTTAGAAACACAATGGCGGCGGTACGGTCGGCGTCTTGGTTGCTACAGAACAGGCGCTTAAGTACTCCCGCCGGCAGTAGACGAACGGTAAGCCAGGTGCTGAGGCGTTCAGCGCTGCCAAAAGCCGACTGCAGGTCTTCCATGTAGACCGCCTGAATATTGGTTAGCAATTGGCTGACGTTTAGCCCTTGTTGCTTAAGTTGTTCAACAAAGTGGCGCGAGGTAAGCACGGTGCTGACCTCGGCTTGGGCGAGTGCTGATGCAAGTGCTGTTTGGCTATCGGTGTAGTTAAGGTTTACCAGCGTTTTGCCAGCGAGGAGTGTTGCCATATTGGCAAGTACGCCAGTGCTACTGGTGGGCAACAATAACCCCACGTTTTTCCCAGGGGCAAGTTTACGAATACGTTTTGCTAATAGCAGGCTGGTGGTAAGCGCTTGGCTTGCATTGAGCGAGCGGCTGGGGTCCGTGAGTGCCGGGGCGCTTGGGTTACGTTTCACGCTGCGTATCCAGGCCTCGGATAGCGTGGGTAGCTCATCGACGGCATGCTGCCAGGAGTGGGTGGCCTGCTCAAAAATACGCCGTTTGAGCACATCGGCAGAGGTATCTTTCGCTAGCGGCTTGCCAAAGGCGACCACGACCGAACGGTGCAGAGGGGCGTTGCGTAACTCTTTATGTTTGCTAGAAGAGCGTGAAAACTGGCTACCCCATAGTCCACGTAGGTAAAAGGGGACGATGTTGACATCCGCGTTAGCCGTTTTGCAGGCACGCTCATAGCCGCGGCGGAATTCGCCCAGCTGGCCAGTGCGGCTAATGGCCCCCTCAGGAAACAGGCACACCACTTCGCCGGCGTTGAGTTGTTTAGCCACATCTGCCAGCGCATTTTCAGCTGCGCTGCCGCGTTCAATGGGGATACAGCCGAGCGCTTTTAGAAAACCGCGAAGGTACCAGCGCTGATAAACCGATTTCAGCATCACAAAACGCACGGGGCGGGGGCTGGCGATCTGTACCATGGCCCAATCCACCCAGCTAATATGATTGCCTAGTAGCAGTACGCCGCCTTGAGCGGGCAGGTTTTCCAGCCCGTGAACCTCGACACGGTAACGGCGCGTCAGCAAAAAACTCAGCAGAAAACGTACCAGGCTTTGCGGCAACTTTATGACGGTGTAACCGCCGCCCACCAAAGCGACGCTGGCAATCAGCAGTAGCAGGTAAAGGCTTTCTACACCCACTAATGCGAACAGTGCGGTGAGCACTAAAAAGCCCAGCATGGCGATGTTCTGAATCCAGTTATTGGCGGCTAGTACAGTGCCTAGCTCGTTATCAGCGGCGTGAAACTGTATCAGCGCATTAAGCGGCACAATAAATAGCCCGCCCATAATGCCAATAAAGATGAAATTAACGGCTTGGCCAGTGGGCGTAGCGAATAGCGGCAGGCACCATAGCCCTAACGCTACCCCGAGTGCCCCTACGGGAATTAAGCCGGTTTCAATCCGGTTGTGAGAAAGCTTGCTGGCAAGCAAAGAGCCCAGCGCAATACCCATACCGCTGGCTGCAAGAATGCCTTGCAGTACTAAGGTGTTATCAATGCTAAGGGCATCTTTAGCGTAGGCGGGGAAAGCGACTAGCAGCACCTGCCCCACCGACCAGAAAGTAGCAAGGCCAATAATGGAAAGCCTAATGACGGGCTGGCGCGCGATGATCCACAGGTTGTCTTTCAAGGCAGTGCCTTTGAGGTAGCGCTGCCAAGTTAGCGGTTTATCAGAGCGTTGGGTGTTATCCAGCGGGAGGCGGTAAAGCGTCGCGACTTGGAGGATGCTATTAAGCACTAGCAACCAGCCCAGGGGGGCTATTTGGCGTAACAACTGATTTGGTGTTTCGGCATCAGGCGACACCCAGCTTTCAAACAGGGCAGTAAACGCCACGGTGCCTGCCAGAATAGCGCCAATGGTGACAGCTTGGATCAACCCATTGGCTTCCGCTAAGCGAGGTTTGCCGAACAACCCTTTCACTAAGCCGTATTTAGCCGGGGAGTAGAAGGCCGACTGAATCGCCAGCAGTAGCGTCATGGCAAACGCTAGCCAAAACCACCCCTGGTAGTAAGCAGTGGTGATGCCCAGTGAAACTGCTACGGCCGCCCAAGCGGAAACGCGTAAAATGCGCACCTTTGGGTAGCTATCCGCCACGTGGCCTGCCGGGCTAAAGAGCAAAATAAACGGCAGTAAGATTAATCCATTCACTAGCGTAGTGAGCACGACCTGGGCGGTGCCGTCATAGCTTTTGAAAATTGTATTTTGAATAACGATTTTATGCCCTAAATCCACAAAGGCATTTAGAAAAATGGCAATCAAATAGGGCCAAGCGCCCGCAATACGCAGTAGTCGATGCATGGTGTGTTAGCCTTTACCGTGTTTAAGCGTCATCGCATTTTCTGCGTTGTACTTTCCAAGCCGCATGTTTATTTACTCTTTCTACTTCAATGATGAAACGCCTATGAGCATAACCCCTTTTCAAGCACTGGCTTGCCCCTTGGATGGCGAGCCGTTAGAGATGTTGGGCGGTACGTGGCGTTGCACGGCAGGGCATAGTTTCGACATTGCCAAGCAGGGTTACGTTAACCTGTTGCCCGTACAGCACAAGCGCTCCCATGATCCCGGCGACAGTAAAGCCATGGTGGCGGCTCGCCAGCGGTTTCTTAATGGTGGCTACTATGAAGCTATTGCAAAAGCAGTAAATAGTGCGGTGGAGGAGCACCGCGCGGGCTCCGGTTTGCCTAATGCACCTTATAGCTGCCTGGATGCGGGATGTGGTGAAGGATACTACCTGCGTCACTTGGCAAAAGCGGTACCCGGTTCCGTGCCTTTATCATTAATGGGGCTGGATATTTCTAAGTGGGCAGTGTTAGCCGCCGCCAAGCAGGATACGCTTCAAGCAAGTTGGGTGGTAGGCAGTAATGCCCATTTGCCGGTGCAGTCGGCCACGCTGGATTGTGTTCTGAGTATGTTTGGCTTTCCCGTAGCAGGTGAGTTTGCCCGTGTGCTCAAGCCAGGCGGACTGCTGTTGCAAGTGGAGGCAGGGCCAAACCATTTGCGCGAACTGCGGGAAGTGATCTATCCCACGTTAAAGCCAGAGCGCTCTATGGAGGCAAGCGTGCCTAAAGGCTTTGCACATCAGCAAACCCTATCGCTTTGTTATGAGTTATCGCTTGAGGGGGCAGAAAGGATAGCTGATTTGCTGGCCATGACACCGCATTTGTATCGGGCGAGCGCAGAAGGGCGTGCACGGGCAGCAGCGCTGGATACACTAACGCTAACGGTAGATGTACGCTTAGTTGCTTACTCGCGTGTGTCAGTCGCGTAGCTAAAGCGGGCACCCAAAAGGCGGGTGCCCAAACGCAACAAGGCCCGCATAAGCGGGCCTTGTTATTCAGACTTTTGAGGGTCTGAGCAAACTCTAAAGCTTAGGCTTAGGAGATTTGCTTGATGTTAGAAGCCTGAAGGCCTTTCTTACCCTGGGTAACGTCAAAAGAAACGTTAGCGCCTTCTTGAAGGGTTTTGAAACCGTCAGACTGAATTTCAGAAAAATGAGCAAAAAGGTCGTCGCCACCGTCAGAAGGAGCGATGAAACCAAAACCTTTAGTGTCGTTAAACCATTTAACTGTGCCAGTTGCCATTGTCTAGATCCTTTCGCGCTAATGCGCCGTAATAAAGTTCCTGGTATTACCCAGATTTAAGTAGCGGGTGAAACAAGGAATACAATATCAGGCTGCCGAAAAAGATCGTACACTTCTGAAACCATGCCGCTTGCTAACCAACTGACGCTACAGTGCCACGATTTAGACGCGACGTCAAAGCCTTTTATGTTTATTTTCTAGGCGCGGCTATGTCGACGGCTACTTCCATCCCATCTTCCAGGTGGTGTCGTCTTTAAGCGCTTGCCATGCCAGCGTGATCTCACGGTGGGAGTGAACTGCCTCCAGCACAACATGCTCCACCGTTTCTTCTTCATTCCGCAGCAGTTGCGTCACGATAAAGTGTTTTTCTCTATTTTGAGGTATGACGGCGGTCCATTTGCTGTGGTGCAGTTTGTTAGGGTTAATAGTGTTCATTACTGTTACCGATGGCATTGTTAGTTAAAGTGGTAGAACTTTTGCCACTATAGTGAAACATGGTGATAGTCGGTTCAGGTAAAAAATAGTCAAGCGCACGTTACGTTCGGTGATAAGGAGAAAGAGTAATGGTGGCAGCGCATGAGATGAGGTTTCTTGAGCGCACGGTTGAGCTTGCAAAAGAGGCGTTACACAAGGGTGACGAGCCTTTTGGCAGTGTACTGGTTAGTGCCCAAGGCGAGATCCTCGCGGAAGAGCGTAACCGTATTGCTGGGGGAGACGCTACGCAGCACCCAGAGTTCGCTTTGGCTCGCTGGGCGGCTAATCATCTGTCGCCAGCAGAGCGGGCTACGGCAACGGTGTACACCTCGGGTGAGCACTGTGCAATGTGTGCCGCTGCCCATGGGTGGGTGGGGCTTGGGCGAATTGTCTATGTTAGCTCCTCCCAGCAGCTGGGAGTATGGCTGGCTGAACTGGGTGTTGCGCCTCCCCCTGTGGCAACGCTTTCTATCAATGACGTTGTGCCGGGGCTCGCTGTAGATGGCCCCGTGCCCGGGTTGGACGCTCAAGTTCATGCACTGCACCGCCAGCGCCACGGCGGGCAATAGAGCCGTTTCAACTCAGTCAAGCGTGAACCACCAAGCCATCATCTGTTTCAATATTTATTGGGAATGCCATGAAAAAAATGCTGCCCTCTTCGCTACTGTTTGCTGGTGCTGTGGCTAGCGTGCCGGTAATGGCACAACCCTCTGCTAATGTGAGTGACACAACAACACTGTCCACAGTGGAGGTGAGCGCCCCGCGTTTGGCACGTGAGCTTTACGCTACCCCAGCGGCAGTTTCCACTCTGGAGCGAGAGGATATAGCCCAAGGGCAGCAGGGTGTCAGGCTGGATGAGTCGCTTACGCGGGTGCCCGGCGTGTTTTTGCAAAACCGCGATAACTTTGCCCAGGGGCAGCGTATTGCCATTCGCGGGTTCGGAGCCCGTGCCCCGTTTGGTGTGCGTGGCATCACGGTAATGGTAGATGGCATTCCTTATACCCTGCCAGATGGGCAGGCCCAGCTAGATGCGATTGATTTAAACAGCGCTGAGCGTATTGAGGTGATTCGCGGGCCCTCCTCGGTGCTTTATGGCAATGCGGCGGGTGGGGTAATTGATGTCACCACCGCCGATGGTCGCGATAACCCAGGCACACGGCTTAGCGTAGGTGCGGGCAGCGACGGTTACCAAAAAGTGGCGCTGCAGCAGGGGGGAGCCCAAGGAGACTGGTCGCACCATGTGAGTCTTTCGGCACTCAAGGTAGACGGCTACCGTGAGCAAAGCTCAACTGAAAAGTACTTGCTGAATGCCAAGCTGCGCCGTGAGTTAGGCAGTGAGCGGGCGTTAACAGCCATTATCAATTTGCTTGAAAACCCACGTTCAGAGGATCCGGGGGCGTTGAACGCCAGTGAAGTTTCGAGTGGGCGACACCAGGCGGCCCCCAATGCCTTAGCACTGGACGCCCGGCAGCGGGTTGATCAACAGCTGATTGGCCTACAGTACGAAGACTTAACCGCGGGCCCTGGCGAATTTTATCTTAAGGGGTTTATCGCCCGGCGCGACTTTGAGCAACAGTTGCCCTTTGTAGGCGATAGCCGCTTGGGCTTTCAGCGGGACTATGTTGGCGTCAGCAGCGAATATCACCACGACATCACCTTGGGCGGCCTACCGCTAAACTATATTGTGGGCGCAGACGTGGCGCGCCAAGAGGATGAGCGCTTTCGTAACAACGTTAACGCTCAAGGTAGCGTTGGTGAACAGTCGGCGGCAGAGACTCAAACCGCGATCTCTACCGGGGTATTTGCCCAGGGTGATTTGGCACTGACCGAGCAGGTGACGTTCTCTCTTGGCGCCCGCTTTGACCGCGTGGAGCTGAAGGTGGATGACCGCTATTTTGAAGATGGCGACCAAAGTGGCGAGCGCACCTTTAACGAGTGGAGCGGTTCGGCGGGGCTTAGTTACCGTTACCGTCCACAGCATCAAGCCTATATCAATACGGGTACCGCCTTTGAAACGCCAACCTTTGCCGAGTTTGCTAACCCGGCAGGCGGTGGTTTTAACCCTGCTGTGGAGCCACAAAAAGCCTGGAACCGAGAAGTAGGTCTACGCGGCTATATGGCGCCATTGGCGATGGATTATGATTTGGCGCTATTTTCAGTACGGGTTCGTGATGAACTGGTGCCTTTTGATGAAGGGGGCCGCACCTTCTACCAAAACGCTGGTGATACCAGCCGCGATGGCCTGGAGTTGGCGGTTGGTTGGCAACTTGCCGACCAGTGGCGCTTAGATAGCGCTTTAACACTGGCGCGGTATGAGTTTGATAGTTTTGCCACCCCAAACGAGCGCTTTGATGGTAAACGTATTCCAGGCCTACCCGAGCAAACCTGGATGAACCAGCTTACTTGGCAGGGGTTGGATGAACGCTTTGCCACGCTGGAAACCCAGTATGTTGGTGACCTGGTAGCGGATAACGCCAATGAGACAAAAATTGATAGCTATTGGCTGGTGAACCTACGGGTGGGAGATGGTTGGCAGTTAGGAGGCGATACGCGCTTAAACGCCTATCTAGGAGTTCGGAATCTGTTTGATGAAACGTATTATGACAATGTGCGCTTAAATGGCACTTTTGGCCGCTACTATGAACCCGCCCCAGGGCGCAGCGTATATGGCGGGGTGGAGCTTAGCTTTTAAAGAACGGTTTTTAAAATACGGTTTTTTAAAGGACGTTTTTTAAAGGGATGGCTATTACATATAGCGTTTAAGAAACAGGGCAGCCCTAGGGTTGCCCTGTTTGAGTCTATGCTGTTGGGTGCTACGTTAGCTTGACTAACATTTTACCGGTGTTGCCGCCTTCAAAAAGCGCTAAAAATGCATCAGGTGTGCTTTCAAGCCCTTCCTGAACCGTTTCTTTATAGCTGATGCTGCCTTTTGCTACTTGCGGCGCCACTTCGTTGAGAAAGTAGCGGTAGCTGGCCCAGTGATCCGCCACAATAAAGCCCTGCATTTTGGCTTTACGCACCACCAGTTGCGCTAGGTTACGAGGGCCAGGGGGCGGCGTTTCTGCATTGTAGCTATCGATCATGCCGCAGACAGCAATCCGCGCGCCTTCATTAAGCTGGCTTAGTGCAGCCTCTAAGCAGATGCCGCCAACGTTCTCGAAATAGACATCAATACCGTTGGGGCTCGCCAGCTTAATAGCATCGCTAAGTTCTTGAGCAGTGCGGTCACGATAACTTACCGGCTCGATACCCAATGACTCCAGCCAAGCAAGCTTATGAGCTGGTCCTGCAATGCCGACCACGTGACAGCCTTTCGCTTTAGCAAGCTGAACCGCCAACGACCCAACAGCACCGCTGGCGGCGCTGACCAGCACGTTATCTCCTGGTTTGCACTCGGCGATGATATTTAAGCCTGTCCAGGCGGTCATGCCAGGCATACCTAAGACGCCTAAATATGCCTGCTCTGGCACATCGATATCGGGTAGTGGGGTGACACCCTCTGCAGAAACCTGGGCAATATCTCGCCAGCCCCCCATGTGGCTGACGGTATCTCCTATCTTGAGGCGAGAGTCGTTGGACTCGATGACTTCTCCTATAGCGCCACCTTCCATGGGTTTGCCAAGCTCAAAAGGTGCGATATAGGTATGCATGCCGGTCATTCGGCCACGCATATAGGGGTCAACCGACAGCCAGTGGTTGCGAATGCGTACTTCGCCTTCGCCGAGGGCGGGAAGTTCCTGGTGTTCCAGCGAAAATAGTTCGCGCTCGGGCAAGCCGGTGGGGTAGCCAGTTAAGGTGAAAAACCGTGATTGCATGTATGCCTCCTGCTGATGCGAAGTGAATCTCCTTCTTGCAGGATAGAGACTGTTAGCATGCTCGCAAGTTCGCCATGAAGAAATAGGAGGGCTGATACAGGTAAAAAGCAGCGACCATAAAAAGAGCGGCTAAGAAGCCGCTCTAGATGGGTGCAACTGAAACAGATGTATTGAGTTGTTCGTTTAAGGGGTATCACACACTTGCGGGTGTGCTATCCGTTAACTCGCTACGTCGCCTGTACTGCAGGCTATAACAGCAGGTTTAGTCCATCAGGGTCAGTAGAACAGGCGCCGTGCCTCGGCGAATCATGCCAAGCTTAGTAGCTGCTCGTTTAGAGAGATCAATGACACGCCCTTGAACAAAGGGGCCGCGGTCATTGATTAGAACCTCTACTTTCTGACCTGTATCGGGGCGGGTGACCAATACTTTGGTGCCGAACGGTAAGCTCGGGTGAGCAGCCGTTAGCGCCTGCTGATCAAAGCGTTCACCACTGGCAGTGGTCGCGCCTTGAAAACGGTCACTGTAAAAAGAGGCAACGCCTTGCTGTGTTTCTAATTCATTGGCAACAGCGGTTGTAGCAGTACACGCAATAAGTAACGCTGCTAAACAGCTCGTTCGGATAAGTCGCTTATGGGCTCCCATGGGAGTACCTCAGTTTTTTCATATCGAGGGTAATGCATCGATGAGGTGCCGATTAGGCTCTCTGATAGTAGCGTGCCCGTTTGGAGTCAGCAAGCTTTAAGAAGATCGATGCAAATAGCTCCATAATTACGATTTTTTTAATTTTTTGTAGTTGGCCTTGGGATTCAGTCAGTTACTGCCCCCAGGCTAATTTATAATCGAACAATGTTTTTTGTGCGCTGCAGTATTTTAAATGCTCACGTTGTTCATGTAAGCATCATATAATTTAGCCTAGCTATAGCTCGCGTATGACTGTCACCCATAAGGATGCCCCATGGCCAAGTCTTCTCCTCTTTCGCTAATTATTGTTGCCGTTGGCGGTGCTGCTGTTGGTTTTTTAGCGGCGCAAACACTGTCTAGTTCGGAGCCTGATGCTGAAGAGCCTCAGCCACAAAGTGCGCTTGAAAGCTTAACGCTAGGTGAGCGGGTAAATGGGGAGATTACGTCAACCAGCGAGCTAAATGGCAAAGATGGTAGCCGCTTTTTACGCTATGCCATCAATTTGGAAGAGGGGGCGCTGGTTGAGTTTTCCCTACGGGGCGCATTACAAGGTGTGTTTGCACTGTATGACGACCAGCTAGCGTTACTGGGAAGTGGCCCTACGCTGCGCCAGCCTATCAAAGAGGGTGGAGAGTACATAGTGGTGGTTAGCGGCGTCGATGAGCACAGCTATGGCCCCTTTAGCATTAATAGCCGCGCCATTGAGCTGAGTGATTCAGACACCCTCACCATCGAGACACCTATTGATAGTTGGCTTGAGGGGGCTTCTCGCGAGTTAACGCTCACGATAGAAGAAGCTGGCATGTATCAAATTGAGATGCTGGCCGATGACTTTGATGCCTACTTAGAGCTGGAAGGCCCCGGCGGCTATTACCGTGAAGACGACGATAGCGCAGGGAATCTCAATGCGCGAATTGTCGATTTTCTCGCGCCTGGTGACTACCAGGTAACCGCGCGTTCGGCCTACGGTGAAGGCACTGGATTATTTACGTTAACCGCTGAGCCAAAAACGTTACCAGGAGATGGCGAGCTGCGTAACGATGGCACAATTACTTCTAACGAGACTTTGAATGGTTGGTACAGCGGTCAGGCGCTTCACTATGAACTAGACATTGAAGACGCGGGCATGTACCAAATTGAGATGAGCTCAAGCGACGTAGATGCCTATCTTGAGTTAGAAGGCCCTAACGGCTATTTTCGCGAAGATGATGACAGCGCGGGCAACCTAGACGCACGAATTGCGGATTTCTTAGCGCCAGGCGTGTACCGGCTCACTGCGCGCACCGCTTTTGGCAATGACAGCGGTTTATTTTCCCTTTCAGTATTGCCGCGTGATTTACCTAACGGCGTCGAGCTGCGTAATGAAGGCGTGTTAACGCTGGGCGAAACGTTAAATGGCTGGTACAGCGGTGAGCCGCTGACCTATGAACTCACCCTGGAAGAGAGTTCTCAGGTAACGCTGGCCATGCGCTCCAGCGACTTTGATGCCTACCTTGAGCTATACGGTGAAGGCGTCTCTTACAGTGATGATGATGGTGGCAGCGGCACCGACGCACTGCTGGAACAAGCGCTGCTGCCGGGCACCTACACCGTCATTGCTCGTGGCTTTAGCACCCGTGGTAGCGGAATGTTCGAGCTTCAGGTAAGTGCGGAACCCGCAAATATTCAGCCGACGACCTAAGCGTAAACTCAACGTTCAAACGCTCTTTTTTATGCGTTAAGCGTACCGACTTTTTAGGCCATCTTACCCTTGCCATAGGGCGAGATGGCCTGTTAACGACCCGCTTTTAAACAGCCTACCACTACTAACATGGCGGCACAGGGTAGCCGCCAATCCAGCACGCTCACCCCGGCTGCTACTAACAACGCGGCCGCCAGAATTGGTACTCCATAAGCAAGGCTGCCAACGATGCTTGCATGTCCTAGGCGCAGCGCTTTGTCCCAGGCGACCATGGCTATGCCATAAGGACCTAGCCCCAGGGCGATGCCTGCTAGCAGGGCGTCGCCACTCGGCACCTCAATACTTCCTTCCATGAGCAGGCTCGCACTGGTTGCAATCGCGCAAGCAACCAGCAACAAGCGCGGCAGCAGCGGCGTTAAGGCCAGCGGAGCCGTTTGGCCTAACCAAGAGTAAAGAGCCCAACAGCAGGCAGCGAGTAGTGCTAATACATAGCCAGTGGTTGCCCCGCCAAACCCACCACTTAGCGCTTGGGGTAACAATAGTAGGGCAGCGCCAGAAAACGCGATAAGTGCCCCTATAACCCCTGCCATGCGTAGTTTGCCAAAGCGACTCCACTGACTTAACAGCACAAACAATACGGGCCACGTGTAAGTAATGAGGGCGGCTTCTGCGGCAGGTGCCAGGCGCATGCCAATAAAGTAACTGCTGACAGCGCCAAATATAAGCAGCGGAACGCCCAGCCATACGCTGAGCTGCCACCCTTTACTCAACATTGTCACAGGTACCCTGCGGCTAAGCGGAAGTGTGGCGAGGGCACCTGCTAAGAGTGTGAGTGCGGTTAATTGCAGTGGGGAAGACGTGTGGGCAAGCTCTGCCAATAGCGGAGCTACGCTCCAGAGCATCACGGCCACTAACGCCGCGACAATGCTGTACCAAGGTGACGCCACAACGGTTGAGTGAGCGGGATACATGGAGTTCTCCTTGTCTTTTTGAAACTCCCCGCAGCATACTCAGAAGTGATGTATCACAATATCAATCTTTTATGATTGTTTTTATCAATAATGGTGATGTATGCGAGCGCCCACATTAGATCTGACGCTTTTGCGAACGCTGGTGGCAATATCTGATACGGGTAGTGTGACCGCCGCAGCCAAACGGTTAGCGTATACCCAGTCCACCGTGAGTATGCAGCTGCAGCGTTTAGAAACGCAGTTAGCGCTTCGTTTGCATGAGCGAGAAGGGCGGCGCTTACGCTTCACCTCTGAAGGTGAGCGCTTACTGACCCACGCTCGCCGCTTACTAGCCCTTAACGATGAAGCGTGGAGCGACATGCAGGCGCGGCAAGTGACGGGCGATTTAACGCTTGGTATTCCTGAAGATTACGCTTCTCTACTGCCGTCGGTATTTGCTTACTTTCATCAACTCTACCCATCGGTAGGCCTAACGGTAATTTGTGGCACCAGCGCGCACCTGGTTGAGCAGGTAAAGGCCGCTGAGATTGACCTGGCACTGGTAACGCGCCAACGTAATTCGCCGGGTGGAGAGGTGATTCGCCGTGAGCCGCTTGTTTGGGCGGTGGGTATTAACCAGCACCCCCTGCTAAGTGACCCTATCCCGCTTGCCCTCTACTCCCCAGGCGCGGATCTGTTTCGTGACGTGGCAGAACAAGCGCTGCAAGCCGCTGGCCGAACGTGGCGCGTAGCCTATACCAGCCAGTCTATGGCGGGCCTTGCGCCTATCGTCACCGCAGGGCTCGCCGTGGTAGTGGTTACCCGCAGCATGCTGACCCCTTCGCTACGGCCTTTAGATGAAAGCAGCGGTATGCCAGCGTTACCTTTGATTGAGTTAGCCCTGCACCGTGCGCCTCATCGGCCTTCAGAGCCAGCCCGCAGGCTTGGTGAGTTAATTCGTGAACAGTTGGCGACACCCACAGCGCGCCACTGTTTTTCCGAGCGGTAGAAACAGAAATTGGTCGAAAGGGGGTGTTATAAATTCTGCTACTCTATATGACTGAACTACGCTTAATTCTGGTAGTACACGATTAGCTCACGTGATTAGCCGTAGGAGCACTCAATGCACGAGTTGGATCACTATATCTACCCACACAGGGTGCTGCACTGGCTGGTGGCAGGTGTCGTACTGCTCTCCTTGTTGACCGGGTTAACGCTGGGGTTTTTAGGTTATGAGGGAACCGTCAATTTAGTAGGCAATACGTTGACTAATTTTCTCTACACGAGCCATAAAACGCTGGGTGTCGCCCTCTTGCTGTTGATGACGCTACGCATCATTACCCGCTTAGCATTTCTTATTCCAGATCATGACCCACCCCTTAATAGGTTTGAGCGGATTGCCAGCACCAGCGTGCATCACTTGCTTTACTTGGCGTTAATTGTCATGCCGCTGTTAGGCTGGGCCGCTACTGCTAGCGGGGGATTCCCTGTGGAGTTTTTCCACTGGCACTTGCCAGGGCTAATTGGCGAGCATAAGGCGCTTTCAGAAGAGCTGTTTATTTGGCACGAGCGTTTGGGATGGGCCATTGTTGCCTTGCTGGCGCTGCACGTAACGGGGGCGCTATACCATTGGCAAATTAAGCGCGACAACGTGATGAAACGCATGAGCTTGTTTGATTAACCCGACCCTTTAACGTTCGGTTCTCTAAACAACAAGGAGTGTTGTTTTATGTGGCTGCAGCTGGCATTTGCCCTAGGGTTGGCGGCCATTCATCTATTTGCAGGCAAGCTTCAACGTTTGAATGCGCTCCCTCGGAGCGCTTGGCTCTCCTTTGCGGGGGGCGTTTCAGTGGGCTATGTGTTCGTCCACATTTTTCCAGCGCTTAGTGAGGCCCATGAAACTATTGCAGCCCATGGGCCGCTCTTTGTGCTTGAGCATAACGCCTACATCGTTGCTTTAACGGGCTTAGCGGTATTTTACGGCTTGGAGCAGGTAACCAAGCAGTACTCCCGCCGTGATGGCAAACAAAAGCCTGCCACCCTGGGGAAATTACAGGGTGTTTTCTGGATCCACATTGGTTCTTTTTCACTCTATAACGCCCTTATTGGCTATCTATTGGTATATCGCGATAACCAGCTACCAGAAGTGTTGTTCTTCTTTTTAGCCATGGGGTTTCATTTTCTAGTTAACGATCACGGTTTGGTGCAGCATCATCGTCATATTTATATGGCCAAAGGTCGGTGGGTGCTGGCGGCTGCTGTGTTTATGGGCTGGTTAGTAGGACAGGCGTTCCAAGTAACAGACGCGGTTATCAGCCTGGTGTATGCCTTTGTAGCGGGGGGGTTGGTACTCAACGTACTAAAAGAGGAGTTGCCAGAAGATCGTAATAGCCAGTTTTTACCTTTCGCCGTGGGGGCTGCGGGGTGTGCGGCCTTGCTGGTTTTCTCCTAGGCTGTTTTCGTAAAAAGCCAGTGACCGTTACCCCGCAGAGCCGTAGCGGTAGTATGGTTGGCACGACTTTACCGCGTACATGTTGTGGTCGGCTTCACGCATTAAACTTTCCAGCGTTGCATTCGCATCATAACTGGTACTCGTGCCGATACTGACCCCAATGCAGACCAATCTACCATCAGGAAGTTTGATAGGTTGTTGAATGGCCTGTTCGATACGGCAACGCAGTTCATCAATGGCTTTTGGGTCGCACAGCCCTTCAAAAAGAACCACAAACTCATCTCCCCCAAACCGCGCGCAGTGGTCATCATTTCGGGCTAAGTGTGTTAACCGTTTGGCTACTTGTTGCAGTACAAAGTCGCCTGCTTCGTGGCCATGCGCATCATTAATAGGCTTGAAGCGGTCCAGGTCACACATAAACAGGGAAAGCGGGGTATGTTGTTGGCGGCTGCGCTCTAGGGCTTGACTGGCGCAGCGGGCTAAGCCATTGCGGTTGAGCAAACCGGTAAGCATGTCGTGATTGGCTAAGCGTTCTAGTGCATAGGTACGCTCGGCTACTTTGGCTTCTAAAAGTGTTTCTTGATGTTTCAGCATGGCAACGGTTTCTGCTTGGGCTTGCTCTTTTTGCTTTTTAAGCTTGTTAAAACGCGCGGCGAGGGCAAAGGAGAGCAGCAGCATCTCCAGCGCTGAGCCGATTTGTATGCCGTGTAGCGTGATAAAGTTAGCGGGCAGTAGACCAAGGTTGCGCAGGGCAAAAACCGCCGCGCCGAGTAAAAATAGCGACCAAGCGAGTACAAATAAGCGGGCACTGGGCACCCGACACCAACTGCAATAAATACCACACGCAAGTATAAGTAGCGATGCCGTAAACCCGGTGATGTCCATTAAGCGGAGAGCGGGTTGTGTGGGCAATAGCATCACGGCTATCAGCGCTAGCCAACAATAACCCCGGAAAAATGTAATGGCGCGGTGCCAACGAGGGCAGTAGAGGGCAGTGTTGAGAAAGCTTTGGGCAAATAGCGTGCCCATGGTAGAGGCAAAGGTGAATCCGAACGCTACTAAGCGTGCTGTGTTATCGCCTAAAAAACTCCAGAATATCAGCGTGCCAAGGCCGTTAAACGTCAATATTGCCAGCGTGAAGCCAAATGCAAAGAGCGCGTAGTAAAGAAACACTCGTTCTTTTAAACCAAAAAACAGCAGCAGGTTGTAAGTGCTGAGCGCTAACAGCATGCCAAAATAGGTCGCCAGCCAGAAATTATGTCGGTCATTTTGTGCATAAAAAGCTTCGGGCGTCATTAAGGCATAGCTTAAAAACTTACTACCCGATGCGCTGACATGGGTGTAGAGCGTGACTTGTTCGCCTGCCTCTAACGTTAGCGGAAAGACCGCTTGGCGGTGCGCCAAGGCTCGCGTGGATACTGGCAGTGCGCTGCCGCTGTGTTGCGCTTCGCTAAGCTGACCCCGCAGCGTGTACAGCGTCACGTGATCCAGAAAGGGGTATTCAAACCGTACCAGCCACGAGGCCGCCTCGTCGGAGTCGTTATGTAGGTGAGTCCGTAGCCAAATATCGCTTTGAGTATAGCCGAAATTTAAATCGCGTTTAGTTTGGACTTCCTCAAACGCCGGGCCAAGCGCCAATAGCGCTGGCAAGTTAAGCCCTTGGGTATCGTGCCAATAGCTAGTAGCTGCGCCCAAGTCGCAGTGCTCTTGTAGGGGAGGCGACAGACGTAGCGTGTCTGCGTTAGCCACAACGGGATAACACCATACCAATAGTATGAAGAGACCCGCCTGAAGGCGTGTCATCCAACCGAAAGCATGCATAGTGTTCCGCTATTTGGTTTTTTTATTTCCCCGAACAGTGCTGATTAGGTTCCCTTGCCTACGCCGGGGTGCTGTTTTCCATTATCTTGATGTCGTACCAGTGTCTAGTGAGCGATTATAAAAATACAGTTTGTCTCTCAACGGTAATTAATTGTTAAGAGTGAGTGTCTGTCTGGGTAAGAGGGCGATCCGCTGTGTTAAGGGGCGCCCCGCTGCGAACAGTTATCAAAAAATGCCACCGTGGCAGGCCAGTCGGTAAAAATACCGCGTACACCAACGTCATTAATCAGCGCATCAATCGTAATCAGTATATCGCCTTCTTGGCTGATAACATCTTGAGTGGTGTGGTGGTACCACTCGCTACCTTCCGCTAGCGGCCCTGAACGCTCCATTGTCCATGCAATCAGTAGTAATCCGGCATCGCGCGCTTCTTGCGCATAGCGTGAGGGCTGTAGCCGACGGGCATGGTCTTCACTGCTGGGAGCCGCCCCTTCTTCTGCCCGAGAGCCGTTTTCTGTGGGCGTAAAGTTAGGGTTGGGTTCAAGCAGCATCCACGTGGGTGGCGCGAGAATAGCGACCCCTAGTTCAACGAGTTCATCCATGCTGGGCTGCCAGCTAGCGGGGTCGTTGTGATCAAAATGTTCGTCGCTGTAGCGGCCCTCTAAATACACCGCCTGGGCGCCAAAGGTAGGCGCGTTTTCAATCCAGTAGCGCACGTCGTCCAAGTTAAATGACTGGGGGTAGACGTCTTGTGGGTTGATACCTGCGGCTAAATACTCATCAATTAGTTTTTGCGCATAGTCTTTCTGGGTAAAGTTTTGCTGAGTACCCCCCTCTTCGGAGTGGCCGGTATAAGGCATGTCCACCATGGGCGCTTTTAGCTCGGGCATCATTTTTACGCCCAGTTGCTGGAAGAGGGCAATGCTGTCTGCGTGGCTCATTAAGGTGCCCCGGGTGGCGTATAAGTCGGTGCGCCAGGGGGGTGTGCCGGCCAGATAGGCTTCTAGAGTAGTGGCCTCGGTATTTACCCCTTCCATGGTGCCTTGTAACGTGCGGAACTCAGCCAGCGTAATATCGCTGGTACAGCAGCGAATGTCGGCAGCATTGGTAAGTTCACCCGTGGCCTCATCAAACGTGGGGGGAGTGCTGCACTGCTGGGCGAGGGCTGTTTCCACAATATTGGTGGTGTAGTGCAAATCACACTGGGAGTGGCGGCAGACCAGCTCCTCATCGGCAGTAAAGGTGACATCACACTCTAGAATGCCGGCGCCGCCTTGGGCGCCTGCCAGATAAGACTCAAGGGTATGTTCTGGAAACTGAAGCGGGGCCCCCCGGTGCCCAATGGTTAGGGGCGAGCGTTGCCACTGGGTTTGCTCGGCTGCACAGGCCAGCAGCTCGGATTTTAACCGGCGCTCATGGGCATTCCCGGTGCTCATATCATTAACTAGAAAGAGGGGCCTGGGCCCCAAGGTCACTTGCTGAGCCGCGTTAATCAGCGCGTCATCCCACGGGTAAGTAGTGTCCGACGGTTGCCCAAAGGCAACCGTGGCAAAGAGCAAACCGCTCGTTATAAGTAGAGCGGTAGGACAGTAGGATGACGTCATTAACTAAGTTCCCTTGTACGCAAAATACGCACTTAGAGTGTAGACGTCTTTTTCGCATAGCCCCACGCTAATGAGGCGAAAGCGTGAGGCAGTTCAAACTTTTGACTGGCGCGTTTAAACGAAGCTATTGGTATGCGAAGTAGCGCTGCATTACGGCGATGACCACATCAATATCCGCATCGTTTATATCACGGTGGACAACAAGGCGCGTCGCGTAAAGTAGCTCAATGAGAATGCCGTGCTCTTTTAGCCACGTTGCCAGTGGCTGCACATGCTTATCGGGAAAGCGGACAAACACCATGTTAGTGGCCTGAGAGGTTACTTCAACCCCGGGAAGTGCCGAGAGCCCTTCTGCCAAGCGGGCCGCTCGGCGATGGTCGTGAGCAAGATCGCTTACGTGGTGGTCCAGCGCATGCTGGCAAGCCGCAGCAATAATGCCGGATTGGCGCATGCCACCGCCGACCATCTTACGTAATCGGCGTGCCTTATCAATCAGCCTTTGGGAGCCGACCAGTGCAGACCCCATCGGCGTGCCAAGCCCTTTAGAGAAGCACAGCGACACGCTATCAAACGGTTGGCAGAGCTGCTTCAACGAGCGCTCAGTTGCCACGACGGCATTAAATAGCCGGGCGCCATCTAGGTGCGTTGATAAACCATGTTGGCGAGCTAAATCAGTTGCCTGCTGTATATAGGCAGCGGGCAACACCTTGCCGCCGATGGTGTTTTCCAATGCCAATAACCGAGTGCGTGCAAAGTGGAAGTCATCTGCCTTTACTGCAGCGGAAATTTTTTCCAGGGGAAGGCTGCCATCTTCGTCGTTCTCAATCGGCTGTGGCTGAATGCTGCCTAACACCGCTGCTCCACCGCCTTCATACCGGTAGGTGTGGGCAGATTGCCCAACAATATACTCATCGCCCCGTTCGCAGTGAGCCATCAGCGCGACCAAATTGCTTTGGGTGCCGCTGGGAAACAGCAGTGCCGCCTCTTTACCTGCCTGCTGGGCAAGTGCCGCTTGAAAGGCATTGACGGTCGGGTCGTCACCCCATACATCATCTCCCAACGGGGCGGTCATCATGGCATCCAGCATGGCGGCCGTAGGGCGGGTCACCGTATCGCTACGCAAATCGATCATCTACATTTCCTCGCCTGAACGCTTCGTTAACAGAGCAATGTGGCCGTAACCAACTATTGTTAACAGCATACTGTAGGACAACTCCGCACAGGTGATGAGATGGATCTTAAAAGTGGCTACCCGTTTTGGGCGGTAAAAAATGGGTTATTGACGGCGTTTCCACAATTAATCAGAGACCATGAATGCGAAGTGGTCATCATAGGAGGGGGGATAACCGGGGCGTTAATCGCTAATGAGCTAAGCCGCCATGGCCATCACGTGGTGGTGGTAGAGCGGCGTGAAGTAGGGTGGGGCAGTTCTGCGGCCAGCACTGCGTTGCTGCAGTACGAAATCGACACCCACATGGTGGATTTGGCTGAGCAGTATGGGGAGGCGAACGCAGTAATGGCCTACCATGCCTGCGCCGACGCTATTCTGACGCTGGAAGGCTTAGCGGCAGAGTTGGGTAATGTGGCCTTTGAGCGCCATCAAAGCCTCTATTATGCGAGCAATGAGGAGGACGTAGCCGCCCTGAAAGCGGAGCTGGTGTTACGCCAACAGCATGGGTTTGATGTTACGTGGCTTGAACGTCATGAGGTGCTGTCGACATATGGCTTCGAAGCTCCCGGCGCCATTTTGTCCGAACTTGGTGCGAGCATAGACCCTTATCGAATGGCCTATCAGCTGTTTGAAAAGGTGGTGGCTCGGGGTGGCGAGGTGTATGACCGTACCCAAGTTGAGCGAATAGAACCCAGTGCGCAGGGAGTTGAAATAATCCTCACTAACGGTGCCTCGCTACGCTGCCAGCAGGTCGTCATCGCCGCTGGGTACGAGTCGCAAAACTGGTTGCCAGAATCGGTGGCGGCTAATCGCAGCAGCTACGCATTCGTTACGGATCCATTACCCTATGAGGCGCTTGGCATACTTCGCCATACGCTGGTATGGGAGTCGGCAAGACCTTATTTATATATGCGTTCTACCCAGGATGGACGCCTGCTGGTAGGGGGCGATGACGACGAAGAAGATATTCCTGAACGCCGTGATGCGCGGGTGATAGAAAAAGCCCAAGGCTTAGCCGCAAAGATCGAAACGCTATGGCCAGCGCTGGATATCAACCCTACCTTTTGTTGGGCAGGTACGTTTGCGGAAACGAGTGATGGCCTGCCTTACTTTGGCCCCCATGCATCGCTTGGGCCAAGGGTGCATTTTGCACTCGCGTATGGCGGCAATGGCATTACCTATAGCGTAGTGGGGGCCAAGCTGTTGCGCGCGTTGATTGAAGGTAACGATCACCCACTGGCAGAACTTTATTCTTTTCAACGGCTAAAGCGTCAGCAGTGAACCTATCGCGCCATTAAGCGCCCAATAGCCGAGGTTTCAACATCGTTAATACGAGTAGTCAGCAATGAGTCATAAACTTTATTTACGTGCTCTGGAGCGTAACGACCTGCGTTTCGTGCATGAGCTGAATAATAACCAAAGTATTATGTCGTACTGGTTTGAAGAGCCTTACGAATCATTTGATGAGCTGGAAGAACTTTACAACAAGCATATCCACGACAACGCGGAGCGCCGTTTTGTAGCAGAAGACAGCAGCGGCCATGCGATTGGCTTGGTAGAGCTGATTGAAATTGACTATATCCATCGTGGCGCCGAGTTTCAGATCATCATTACCCCGGATCACCAGGGTAAAGGGTTTGCCCGCTCGCTTATCCGCCAAGCGCTGCACTACTCCTTTACCATCTTGAACTTACATAAGGTGTATCTCATTGTTGCGGTGGATAACATCAAAGCCATCCACCTCTACGAAGAGAGTGGGTTTATTGAAGAAGGGCACTTAGTTAAGGAGTTTTTCATCAACGGCAAGTATCGCGATGTAAAGCGAATGTATATCTTGCAAGATACTTACTTGGCTGAGCTTAATCCAGGGGAGGAGAGTCGTGGACGCTAGGAAAAATACGGCAAACTTTCAAACCTAACTAGGTAATAACTGGATAATAACCAGGTAATAAGTAGGTAACTCTGAGAGGGCTACTGCATCGGCTCGCTAGTGAGCTGATGCAGTTTGAACACTTACTGATGTGTGAGCTTATTGCTTACGCATATAAGCAGCAACAGCATCAAAGGCGGCGCGTTGTTGCTGAGCGCTTTGCGCCCAAACTTCCATGACATCTACTTCCAACGCCTGACTTTGGGTAACTGAGTGTTGCATGGCGAGCACTCCTAGTGCAGAGGTTAAGGGGATTTTTTTAGTTATACACGGCTTACGTTGTGCTATGCAGCAAGTTAGCTGTAATGTCAGATATTAGGCGCTTTTCAGCCCCATGGGTAGTCCAAAAGATGTAAGCAATTTGCTATGAAGCGTAAGCTTTAGCTTACAAATAGGCGTAAAAATCTCATACGTCATTGAATGGAAAAGATTTTCATAACATAAAGAAGCCGACGAGTAACGTCGGCTTGGGTAGTTATCTTTTCGTCTAAAGGGGTGTAAAAGCGGTGAATACGACTAGTTTTAGCCAAAATAGGTGGCTAACGCCTCATTAGCGGCTTGCTGCCATCTGGCTTGTAAGCCCCAAAAAGAGAGCACTTCATCGTCTCGCGCATAGGTTGCTAATGTAATCATCATTGGTGGTCCTCCTGTAGGGACACCCCTGCAGTATAGCCCCTTTTTGCTGCATTGCAGCATTTGATTTCTTTGTTGCTATCACAGGGCAGCAAAGAAGTCGATCAGCAGCTAGGCTGTAGTGCTGTTATTAATATTGTTTTTGACATTACTACTGCAAATATCCGTTGCGAAAGGAGTCGTCAATGAGCGCAAATGTTGCTGAAATCATGGTCGATACACTGCAAAAGGCAGGGGCTAAACGCTGTTACGGCATCGTGGGCGATACGCTTAACCACTTCACTGATGCGTTACAAAAAAGTGATATAGCTTGGGTAGGGGTTCGCCATGAAGAAGTCGGCGGCTTTGCCGCCGGCGGCGAAGCCTATATGACACAAGAGCTTGCGCTGTGCGCTGGTTCTTGTGGCCCGGGTAGTCTGCACTTCGTTAATGGGTTATTTGATGCGCATCGAAACGGCTCGCCAGTCGTGCTGATTGCTAGCCAAATATCGCTAGGGGAAGTGGGTAGCCAGTTTCCCCAGGAAGTTGACCAAGCGCCTATTTTTAAGCAGTACAGCGTGTTTTGCGAAACCATCGTTTCGCCAGAGCAGGCGCGTCGAATGACGGCGCATGCAGCTCAAGCTGCGCTTGCCAAGCGCGGCGTGGCGGTGCTCATAGTGCCAGGCGATGTGATGACGCAAACCCCTGAAAACCAGCTTGATTACCGCACCCATCAATTTAGCTACTCGTTGCGACCAAGTGCAGAGGCTTTGGTGCCAGCGGTCACCCAGCTTAATAAAGGCGGTAATATTACGATTTTTGCGGGATCAGGCTGTGAAGATGCCCGAGAGCAGGTAATCGCGCTTGCAGAAAAGCTACAGGCCCCCATCGCCTGGACATCCCGAGCAAAAGACTTCATGGAATACGATAACCCTTACCAAGTCGGTATGACGGGAGTTTATGGCCTGGAGGGTGGTTATCACGCGGTGGCAGAGTGCGACACGTTGCTTATGCTGGGCTGCAACTTTGCGTTTACCCAGTTCTACCCCGAACGCGCCTCTATTATTCAGATAGACCATGACCCCACTCAAATTGGCAAGCGCTACCCCGTTGATGTGGGCATCGTCGGCAGCATCCGTGATACCTGTGAAGCACTTTCCCAGGTAGTGGAAGCCAATGACCGGACGCGCTGGCTAGAGAAATGCCAAAAGCGTTATGCCAAGTCACTGGAGAAGTCGGCGAATAAGAGCCAGGACGCCGATGTGATTCATCCCCAGGAACTCACCTTGGCAATTGATCGCCATGCCGCTGACAACGCTTTTTTCACCGCTGATACTGGCAGCGTCAATGTGTGGATGTTGCGCCACATTCGGTCGGCCGAACAGCGGCGGACGTTATCTAGTTTGCAACACGGCACCATGGCCAACGCCTACCCGCAAGCGCTAGGGGTTCAGTTAGCGCACCCCGGACGCCAGGTAATTGCTATGTGTGGGGATGGAGGTTTATCGATGCTAATGGGGGATCTGCTTACCTTAGTACAGCAGCAAATCCCGCTTAAAATCGTGGTCTATAACAACAGCTCGCTGAGCTTTGTAGAGCTAGAGCAGAAGGTCGAAGGGTTGCTGGATGTTTACACGGAGCTAGAAAACCCTGATTTCGGTGAAGTAGCGCGTGCAATGGGTCTATGGGGGCAACGGGTAGAGCAGGAGAGTGAACTAGATGCGGCCATTCGCCAGTGGTTGGCACATCCAGGCCCTGCATTATTAGATGTGGTCGTTAACCCCATGGAACTCGTCATGCCGCCAAAGGTGGAAGCTGGACAAGTCGCCTCCACAGCGCTTTACTCCGCGAAAGCGGTGCTCAGCGGGCGGATGGATGAAGTGGTGCATTTAGTAAAGAGTAACTTCTTAAAACGCTAGAGAATCAGCACCGTACCTAGCATGGTATGTTGACTGCTGATCACTAATAACAACTGACTAGCTTAAGAGCCATGCCATGACGATAACCTTCCACGACCGCTGGATAGCCTCCCCCGGCGGTCGCTTATTTACTCGCACTTGGGAGCCGCAGCAGGCGTGTTGCGACACCCCCATTGTACTTTTTCATGACTCGCTGGGTTGCGTTGAGCTGTGGCGTAGCTTTCCCGCAGCGCTTTGCGCTGCTACCCAGCAGCGCGTGATTGCCTACGACCGGCTAGGCTATGGCCGCTCTGAGCCATGTACGGCTCACCCTTTACACACGTTTATTGAGGATGAACCGACGACAAGCTTTGCGGCACTTTACGCTGCGTTTCAGCTTGAGCAATTTATCGCCCTTGGTCATAGCGTTGGCGGCGGCATGGCGGTGCACTGTGCCGGGCATTACGCTGAGCAGTGTACGGGGCTCATTACCATTGCGGCCCAGTCCATCAACGAGCGCCGCACCCGGCAGGGTATACAAGACGCCCAGGTCGCATTTGAAGCGCCAGAGCAGTTTGCCAAGCTCGAAAAATACCATGGCGATAAAGCCCGCTGGGTGCTGCATGCCTGGACGGATATTTGGCTGCACCCAGCATTTGAAAGCTGGTCACTGAGGCCTGCATTGGAACAGGTCGACTGCCCCACGCTGGTTCTCCATGGTGAAAAAGATGAGTACGGCTCCCACCGGCAGCCCGAGCAAATAGCGCGCTATGTGCATGGCCCCGCACACTGCGAGATTCTGCCTGGTATTCATCATGTGCCTCACCGTGAAGCGGAGGCCCTCGTCGTTCATCTTGCCAGCCAGTTTATCAGCCGCGTGAAGTCATAAAGATAAGTGAGAATTTATATGCGCTTACGAATTTTGTCTGATCTTCATTTGGAGTTTTTTGATGGCCATCGTGAGCTGCCCGAGATAGAGGCGGACATCATCATTCTGGCCGGAGATATTCACCGGAAAACGGAAGGGCTGGCCTGGGCAAGGCAGCAGTTTCCGACGCTACCTATTTTATACGTGCCGGGAAATCATGAGTTTTACGGCACCTGCATGCCCCAGCTGCGTGAAGAGTTAGCCCTTGAAGCTGCGCGCTATCAGATTGAATTACTGGATAACCGAGCCGTCACCCTGGGCGGGGTACGTTTTTATGGCACCACGCTTTGGACCGATTTTGCGCTATATGCGGACGACCCAACGCGTAACCCGCAAGATACCGAAGCAAAAGCACTGCGTTACATGCCCGACTTTCGCATTGTCACCACGGCTCCTGGGCAGCCCTTTACGCCCCAGGCCAGTCGGGAACTACACCTGGAGGCGCTCAACTGGTTAAGCCATGAACTCGCGAAACCTTTTGATGGCCCCAAAGTAGTCATTAGCCACCACGCACCGTTACATAGCTGCATTCCTGACCAGTATCTTGGCGATGCGCTTTCTCCCGCCTTTGCTTCGCACTTGCCGCAATTGATGGGGAAAATGGATCTATGGGTACATGGTCATGTCCATGAGCCGGTCGACCGTCTGCATAACGGTACCCGTGTGATTGCTAATCCAGGCGGCTATCCCTATGAGTTCACCCCGGCGCTGTTTCGAGATGACTGGGTTGTCGAGATAGAATGTTAGCCTGCTATCATTGATTGCGGGGTGTAAGCAACTTTTCTAGGCTGAAAAAAGAAATGCACAGACGTTAATCGATCTTCACAAGGAGCACCGTATGACCTCTCAAGGACGATATCTATTCCGTAAAACACGTTCTGCTTCGTCGGTAGCAGTTGTCTCTTCGGTGTTAGTAAGCGCACTGCTAGTGGGTGCAAGTGCTGCCAGTGCCGATGTGAGTATTAAAGATGAAAGTGTTGCGAGTAGCATAGAGAGCGAAGAAGTTAACTTCAGTGTTACTCAAGTCGTCGGTGGGCTAGAGCATCCCTGGGCCGTCGCTTGGCTGCCTGACGGACGTATGCTCGTGACAGAGCGCCCTGGGCGATTGCAGCTGATCGATGACGGTGAGGTGATTGAACTTGGTAATTTACCCAAAACGGATATTGACGAAGATGATGAGTCGGCGACCGAAGGTGGTAATCAAGGCGGCTTGCTAGACGTAGTCGTACACCCTGATTATGACGATAACGGCTGGATTTACTTTACCTTTTCAAGCCCCGGTGACCCACGTGCTTTCAGTACCTATGAGCCTGATTACGGCACCGGCTTAGCCGTTGGCCGTGCCCGTATTGATGCAGATAATGCAGAGCTGACGGACGTAGAAACACTCTATACCCAGGTGCCCCGTACCTACCCTGGCGCCCATTACGGGTCGCGTATTGTATTTCCCGGTAATGGCGAGATTATTTTCTCTATTGGCGATCGTAACGTGCAGAACTTGCCCCAGGATTTAACCAACCCGGGTGGTAAGATGATTCGTCTACTTGAAGATGGCGGCGCGCATCCGGATAACCCCTTTGTTGAGATGGCGCCTGGCAATCTGCGTCCGGAAATTTACTCGTTTGGACATCGCAATAATCAGGGCTTAACGATTCACCCTGAAACCGGTGATGTGTGGGCCGTTGATCACGGGCCGAACGGTGGTGACCTGCTCTATAAAGTGGAGCAAGGCGCCAACTACGGCTGGCCGATGGTTGCCCATGGTACCGAGTACACCACTGATGCGCACATTGGTCTTGGAACTGAAGCCCCGGGGGTTAGGCCACCCAACTATGTGTGGGAAGAGTCCATGGCACCTTCAGGTATGGCCTTTTACACCACCGGCGATGTTAGCGAATGGCGCAACAACCTGTTTGTGGGTTCGCTGCGTCGTGAACAGCTGCATCGTTTAGTGCTGGATGATAACGGTGACGTCACCCATGAAGAGGTACTCTTAGCAGATACCTTGGGACGTATTCGTGATGTGCGACAAGGGCCAGATGGCATGCTTTATGTGGTGACCGATGACGAAGATGGCGGCGTCTATCGTTTGGAACCAGAGTCTTAAGGCTTATTTGCCGTCAGGATAAAATGTTTGAAGATAGGCACCTTCGGGTGCCTATTTGCGTATGGAGTAGCGTTAAGAACGTTTATGCTTTCTTAACCAGCAGCCCACAGGAGGGCGCTGCCCATCGGGTATCGGCGGTAAACACCACGTCACATACTACCGGCGAATGTTCGCGGCGCACCTCTTCATCAATGCGCTGACGCAGCCTGTCTTGGTTAGCCAGTGATGCTTCTGAGAGGTCTTTGGATAAGACTACATGCACAATCACATAGAGAAGCCGGCCTGGGCGAACCATGCGTACTCGTACTTCATGGGTGTCTATGTCGGCTAGCGCACGGGCGACTGCTTGGCGTATGGGTACCGCAATCGCCTCTTCAGGTGCCTTGTTAAGCAACTCCCGCAGCGCTTGGGATGCCATGCGTACCGGCACACCTAGGCAGAGTACCACCACCGCAATCACAAGCACTGAGTCCACATAGGGCAGAATAACCTGCCACCCTATGCGCTCAAACAGCATGACGAGGCAGAATGCTGCAAGCACAGCGGCAGAGATAATACTGTTAACTATCCAGTTGAGTTTGTCAGCGCTGACCAGCGGGCTTCGAACATGGCGCTGACTGCGGTGCATTACCCATGCGGTAAGCGAGCAAGCCGTGGTAGCGAATAGCGCGTAGACGACGGCGACCCCCGGTGAAATTGCCCGCCCACCAGTCAGCAGAGCAGCTACTGCATCGACCAACGCAAAAATAGATACGCCTAAAATTAACAGCCCTTTGCAAAGGTTAACTAATGACTCAAAGTAGCTGTAACCAAACGGGTAAGCGTCACTGTCCGGAAGGTTAGCTAACTTGCTTACCTTGATGGTCACTAGTGCGACGCTGAAATAGATAAGGTTAAACAGCCCATCCAGCAGGATCGCTTGGGAGTTGGAAAGTAGCGTTCCCGCAATGCCAGCGCTACCAATCAATAGCGCCATAAATGCGGAGAAGGCTAAAGTGTTCGATTCAGTCTTCATGAACGTTATGGCTCCAGTGCCTGCTTGACTAAGAGGCTGGCAAGCATAGCAATATCACTGCGCGCAATGTCAGCGTTTTGTTGATCTTTTGTTCACAGAAATAGCCTTTAGCCACCTGCTTTGCACCCCAGGGAGAGACGTGCTTATGCGCCATGCTAACGATTTGACCTTCAAACTCATCACCCCAGAAGATGCTGCCGAACTGTTGGTATTTGAAACCCAAGAGCGTGAGTGGTTCGAGCAGTACATCGAAGCGCGCCCTCAGAGTTTTTATACTCCGCAAGGCACTACTCAGCACATCATTGAGTGCCTGGCGCTAAACGCCCAACGTCGAATGAGCCCGCTGCTGATTCGTAAAAGAGGCACTATTGTAGGGCGCGCCAATTTACGCGATATGCAAAACGGCCAAGGCAAAGTGGGCTATCGCATTGGCGAGCAAGCGTGCGGCCACGGAATTGCCCAACGCGCATTACACTTCTTGATCAATGAAGCACGCAGTGTTTACCGGCTGAATACGCTCTCGGCGATTGTTTCAGTGGATAACGGTGCTTCCAGGCGGGTACTGGAAAAAGTCGGATTTGAGGCGGGAGAAAAGCTGCCTGATTATTCATTAGTGGCGGGGCTAAGGCTTGATAGCGTGCTTTATAAAAAGGACATAAGTTGACTAATCGGCCTCTTCCCAAGTAATCAGTAGACTTAAAACGCCACCCGATGGGGCGGCGTTTACGCTTGATCAGCCATTAATCACTGAATCGAGAATCAGCCCTCAACCCACACCTCATCACCTTTAAACTCGATCTTCCAAGTACGCAGTTTGACCTCTTCATCTTCTAAACACTGGCCGTTTTCAAGGCGAAAGTGCTGCTTGTAGATGGGCGAGGCGACTACCGCCGCGCCTTTAATGTCACCTACAATGCCTCGGGCGATGACGTTGGCGTTAGAGAAAGGGTCAAAGTGGTCAAGTGCAAAAAGCTCATCGGCTGCCCCTTGTCCTGGCAAGTAGAAGATTGCTACTTGGGCTGCGCCTTCGGCGGTTTCAAGCCAGGCGGCAACGCCTGAGAACTCCACCAAGTCAGCTTTAGTACAGACCTTTTGCCACGCCTGGCTGTTTTGAATATCCACCCTATCCCTCTCTTTTTTCAGTGCCGTTGCGGTCATGGGTTGCCTCATTTTTATTCAGTGAAAAGAGCCGCTTAAGCGGGGCGCAGTTGGCCACGCTCGGAGGTCATGATGATTGATGGATCCGGGCGATCGTCATTGACGAAGCTGCGGAAGCGCTTGAGCTTCTCCGGGTCGCTGATGGCATCGGCCCATTCGCACTGGTAGGTATCCACCACGGTTTGCATCTGGCGCTCTAGCTCGTCGTTGATGCCTAGGCTGTCGTCCAGTATTACCTCTTTGAGGTAGTCCAGGCCGCCGTCGAGGTTTTCGCGCCACACTGAGGTGCGCTGCAAGCGGTCGGCGGTACGCACATAGAACATTAAGAAACGGTCAATGGTGCGGTAGAGCTGCTCGTCGTCAAGATCGGTGGCGAACAGTTCGGCGTGGCGGGGGCGCATGCCACCGTTACCACACACGTAGAGGTTCCAGCCATTTTCGGTGGCGATAATCCCGATATCTTTGCTCTGAGCCTCGGCGCACTCGCGGGTGCAACCGGATACGCCGAACTTTATTTTGTGGGGTGAGCGCAGGCCCTTGTAGCGGTTCTCCAGTTGAATCGCCATACCAACACTGTCCTGCACGCCATAGCGGCACCAGGTGCTACCCACACAGGATTTTACGGTACGCAGTGATTTGCCATAGGCGTGTCCCGTTTCGAAACCTGCGGCAATCAGCTCGCCCCAGATATCTGGCAAGTCTTCCAAGCGAGCGCCGAATAGGTCGATACGTTGACCGCCAGTGACTTTGGAGTAGAGGCTGTATTTTTTAGCCACTTCGCCTAGCACAATCAGCTTATCTGGGGTGATCTCGCCGCCAGCGATGCGGGGCACTACCGAGTAGGTGCCGTTCTTCTGCATGTTGGCCATGAAGGTGTCGTTGGTATCCTGCAAGGGGATATGTGCCGCATCGGTGATCGGCTCGTTAAAGCAGGAGGCTAGGATAGAGGCCACGGCGGGTTTGCAGATATCGCAGCCCAGGTGGTGAGTATCGGCGTTGCCGTGTTTTTCGATCAGCTCGCTAAAGGTTTTAATGCCTTCAACACGCACAATGTCGTAAAGCTCCTGACGGGTGTAAGAGAAGTGCTCACAAATCGATTTGTCGACCTCAACACCGCGGGATTCAAGCTCGTGATCCACCACGCTTTTGAGTAGCGCGGTACAGCCACCGCAGCCGGTGCTGGCTTTGGTGGCGCCTTTTACATCGGCTAGGTCCACCGCACCGTCATCAATGGTGGCGCAAATATCGCCTTTAGAGACATTGTGGCAGGAGCAAATCATCGCTGTTTCTGGCAATGCACCGGGGCCAAGCGTGGGTGCGGCGCCGCTGCTTTGCGGCAGAATCAGTGAGGCGGGTTCGTCGGGCAGTTCGATGCCGTTAGAGTAGTACTGTAGCAGGGTGTCATAAACGCTGTTGTTGCCTACCATCATCGCACCGAGCAGTTTTTTACCGTCGCTAGAAACCACGAGCTTGCGGTACTCCTGCTTGATGGGGTCTAAATAACGAAACATGCGTGCGCCAGGGGTCTGGTTGCCGTGGGCATCACCAATCGAACCCACATCTACGCCCAGCAGCTTAAGCTTGGTGCTCATATCCGCACCACTAAAGCGGGCGTCACCGCCGGTTAATGTGGAGAGCGCTGTTTTAGCCATTTGGTAGCCGGGCGCCACCAGGCCAAAAATGCTTTGGTTCCATAGCGCGACTTCGCCAATGGCAAGGATGGCTGGATCACTGGTAAGGCAATGATCATCCACCACGATGCCGCCACGCTCACCAAGTTCCAGGCCACACGCTCGGGCGAGCTGGTCGCGGGGGCGAATGCCGGCAGAGAATACAATCAGGTCGGTCTCCAGTACTTTTTCGTCTTGGAAGACCATGCGGTGGAGACTGTTATCGCCGTCTTCGATGCGTTGAGTCGCGCGCTCGGTAAGGACCTGCACGCCGAGTGACTCGATTTTTTCGCGCAGTAGCTCGCCACCTTCGCTGTCTACCTGCATCGGCATTAAGCGGGAGGCAAACTCGACGACGGCGGTATCTAGATTTAAGCCGCGCAGGGCGTTTGCTGCTTCCAAGCCCAGTAGGCCGCCACCCACCACTACGCCATTAGTGGCATTTTCGGCGGCGACTTGAATGGCATCTAAGTCATCTAGGGTGCGATATACCAAGCATCCCTCACGGTCGTTGCCGGGAATCGGTGGCACAAAAGGGAAGGAGCCGGTCGCCAGGACTAAGCGGTCATAGGCGTAGCGGCCTTGATCGGTAACGACTTCCTGAGCGTTACGGTCAATCTCGATCACGGCTTCGCCACTGCGTAGCTCCACGCCGCTGGTAGCGTAGTAATCCGCCTCGCATAGCGCTAGCGATTCGGCGTCGCGCCCGCTGAAATACTCAGATAGATGTACGCGGTCGTAGGCGCGATGCCGCTCTTCACCAAACACCGTCACTTGGTAGCGCTCAAGACCACCGTTATCGACTAGCTGCTCGACCAGATGGTGGCCGACCATGCCGTTACCGATAATGATGAGCTGTTCGGGAGTTGTCGTGTTTTTGGTAGACATGCTCTTCATAGACATGCTCTTCATAGACATAGTTATGCCGCCTCTGACGTCGATAAATGAGGTGTATCGTTTTGATGATCTTTGAGCGCCTTTACATCAGCCGCACCAAACAACAGTGCTTGGCGGCAGTCGTTAAGGTTATTGCTCGCGAGCGCCTGCTCGAAATACCAAGGGCCTTGGCGGGTATCGCCGTAGAGCACAGCGCCTTCAATCCGTCCGTCGCGCAGCAGCAGGCGACGGTAGTCGCCACGCTCAATGTCGTGGTAACTCAATACGTCATGCTCGTCGCTAGCCTCGGTAGGGCCAAAGGCGTAGAGCGCCACACCGCTGACTTTGAGTTTGGTAGCGCTGGGGGCGTCTGCGTAGCCTTGGACAGCGGTGCCACATAGCGTGGTGGCAAGCACTTCTACCTGTTGCCAAATCGGTTCTACCAAGCCGTAAGTAGTGCCATCAAACTGGCAGCACTCGCCTAGCGCATAAATTGCGGGGTCGCTGGTGGTTAGCCACTCATCCACCACAATAGCCCGCTGGGTGGTCAGGCCTGCCTGGTGGCCTAGCTCGATATTGGGGGTAATGCCAGCGGCAATAATCACGCTGGTGGCGTGTAACTGTCGGCCATCGGCAAGGTGTACCTTAGCAACCCGGCCCTGTGCGTCGCCTTCTAGCCGTGCTAACTGAGCACCGGTAATGATCGTTAAACCGCGCTGAGTCAGTTCGTCTTTAAGTAGGTGCGCTGCGGTAGCATCCAGCTGCCGGTTCATCAGCCGCTCGCTGCGTTGGAGCACGCTCACTTTGATATCATTGCCGCGTTTACGCAGCCCTTCAGCGGCCTCCAGGCCCAGCAAGCCGCCGCCAATCACAAGGGTGTCACCGCCGCGCTGGGCAATATCGGTCAGCGCGTCAGCATCTTGCAAATCGCGAAAGCCGTGCACCCCCGCAAGCTCAATACCCGGAACGTCGGGCAGTGTCGGGCGCGAGCCGGTGGCAATTACCAGGCGGTCATAATCAAGCGACCGCCCGTTATCGGTGATCAATGTCTGGCGTGAGCGATCAAGTGTCTCGACCTTTTCACCGAGTATTAGCGTGACACCCTGTTCGGCATACCATGTGGCATCGCGCAGCGTCAGCGCATCCTGCTGCACTTCACCGGCCAGTAGTGGAGAGAGCAGGATGCGGTTATAAGCAGGCGCTGACTCGGCGCCAATCACTGTGATGCGCTGGGGACGCTTGGGCTGTTTGACCAAGGCCTCAATCAAGCGATGGCTTGCCATGCCGTTGCCAATTATTACTAGATGGTCGCTGGGTGAGCACCGTGAAGTAGTTTCCATGGGGGCTCCTCTGTGTCTTTGCGGCTGCTTGAGCACCAAACAAAAAAACGCCCCTGTCGTGCACCTCTTTGCATAGAACTGCAAAAAGAGTGCGCGTCAGGGGCGTCGTTGCCCGATAGCGTCGTTTTAAATCCGTTTTCAAACACAGGGCAGCCGCCATTGGCCGCCAAGTACTTAAAAATCTTACGCTGTTTCAAGCAAGGAACTAGCCAACTGGCCATTAATGTTTATTTGTTCAACATTGTCAGTTAGTTAAGTTGTTGGTACGGGTCAGTGGTAGCGCGGATATTTGGACAGGGTGCACAGCGATGGTGCGAAAAAGGGCGGTGCATGCACTCTTGGGCACCACTTTGTCTTGCTCTGAGAGCCAAGTAGTGGCTTTTGATGTTATTTGTATTTTTATAAGTATTTGTATTTATTTGATAATTTTTAAAATTATAGCTTTGGGTCTTTATTTTGCAGTTACCTAACCCACAAGACAGTTAATAAGTAATAGGTACTCATTATTTGGCGATGGCAGCGAGCAACTCCAAAGCCGCAAGAAAAATAAGTAGCCGTTAGAAAATGTGTAGCTGTTAGAAATTTTCAGTTGTAAAAAAATAGTCTGCACCACTGAAGGTGCGCTGTGGCAACGACGTCCAGCCCTCTTCTCTAATGCGTTTGTATCGCGCTTTAGGGAAAGGGACTGGGCGTTTTTTTATGTCCGGCATTTAAACACCTGTTTAAGACAGCGTTCAGGTACGACCCGAGGAGGTGTTATGCGAGGGGCAAAAGCAGGGCAGCAGTCCAAAACCACCTGCCCATACTGCGGCGTCGGTTGTGGCGTGAAGGCGACGGTTGAAGCGGGCACGCTGAGCGCTGTAGAAGGCGACCGCGAGCACCCGGCAAACTTTGGGCGTCTATGCGTCAAAGGTTCTGCGCTACACGAAACCTTAGGACACCATGGGCGGCTGACTCGCCCTAGTGTCGATGGTGTGGAGGTCTCATGGGACGCCGCGTTGAGCGCCACCGCTAACCGCTTAAATACCCTGCGGGATGAGCATGGAGCCCAAACGGTTGCCGCTTATCTATCGGGCCAACTGCTGACAGAAGATTACTACGTGGCCAATAAGCTGTTTAAAGGCTTTTTGGGTACGCCTCATTTGGATACCAATTCTCGGCTCTGCATGGCCTCGGCGGTAGTTGGCTACAAGCGTGCCTTTGGTGCGGACGCGGTGCCGTGTAACTACGAAGACCTTGAAGAGGCCGAGCTGGTGGTGTTGGTGGGTTCTAACTTGGCCTGGAATCACCCTGTGCTTTATCAGCGTTTGAAGGTAGCCAAAGAGCGCAACCCGTTGATGCGCGTGGTGGTAATTGACCCCCGCGTCACCGATAGCTGCGAGATTGCCGACCTCTATCTAGGGATTAAGCCGGGTAGTGATGCTTATCTTTTTAATGGCCTGCTGGCGTGGATGGCCCAACATCAAAAGCTCGATACGCTCTATTTGGAGCGCCACACCGAAGGCTTGGAAGAGGCGCTGAATGCCGCGCAGCAAACAGCGGGATCGGTAGCGGAGGTAGCGGTTGCCTGTGATGTCGACCCCGAGCGTCTGGAAACCTTCTACTACTGGTTTGCCAGCCAGCTGCATGTGGTCACGCTCTACTCGCAGGGGATTAATCAATCCGCCAGCGGTACCGATAAGTGCAATGCGATTATTAACTGCCACCTGGCCGGGGGGAAGATTGGCTTGCCGGGGGCAGGGCCGTTCTCGATGACGGGCCAGCCTAATGCCATGGGTGGCCGCGAAGTGGGTGGGCTGGCTAACCAACTAGCGGCACACATGGATTACCACACTCCCGGTGCGCTCGACCTTGTTAGCCGCTTCTGGACGACTGATAGCCTGACACCTTGCTTGCCGGATAGCCCAGGCTATAAAGCAGTAGAGCTTTTTGAAGCTATTGAGCGAGGTGAGATAAAAGCGCTCTGGGTGATGGCCACCAATCCCGCCATCAGCCTGCCTGATGCAGCGCGAGTTCGGGCCGCACTAAAAAAGTGCCCGCTAGTGATCGTTTCCGAATGCGCCGCCCACACCGACTTACTGCCTTATGCGGATATTGTGCTACCCGCCTCGGGCTGGTCAGAGAAAGACGGCACCGTGACCAATTCCGAACGGCGTATTTCTCGCCAGCGGGGCATGCTGCCACCCCCCGGTGAGGCGCAGCACGACTGGTGGATAATGTGTGAGGTGGCGAAACGCTTAGGGTTTGCTGAGGCGTTTAACTACATGCATCCCTGGGAAATTTTCGACGAGCACGCTCGTCTGTCAGGGTTCGAAAATGAAGCCTCTTCAAAAGGTTCAAAGCGGCTGTTTGATATATCGGGTTTGATTGGCCTGGGTAGGGAAGGCTACGACGCTTTAGCACCCATTCAATGGCCGGTCACAAAGGCGGCTCCCCATGGGACGGCACGCCTGTTTGCGGACGGCGAGTTTGCTACGGCGAGTGGCCGTGCCAAGTTACTCGCCATACGGCCACAGGGACCTGAGCAAGCGCTCAGTGCTGCCTACCCGCTGCGCGTGAACACCGGGCGAATTCGCGATCAGTGGCACACCATGACACGCACAGCCCGTTCGCCACGCCTGATGAATCACCGTACGGAGCCCTTTATAGAAGTGCATCCCGACGATGCGCGCAGCGCTGGTGTGGTTGACCAAGAGCTTGCGGTGTTAACTGCGGCGAAGGGTGAGTTCATTGGTCGTGTTCGGGTATCGAACGCCCAGCGCCGCGGCGACGTGTTTGTGCCTATCCACTGGACTGACTGCTTCACCAAACAGGCCAGAAGTAGTGCGTTGATTGATAGCATCACCGACCCACTTTCCGGCCAGCCGGAAGCGAAGCATGGCGCTGTAGCATTGGCAGCGCTACCCACCGATTGGCAAGCCACGCTGATCGTCGCCGATGGCCTGAGCGATGCGTCGCCCTGGTGTGAAAGTGCCTACTGGGCCCGTACGCCGATGCGCGGTTGCCAGCGTTGGCAGCTTGCCAACACCCAACCGATTAATGACTGGCTAGCACAGATAAACGCGTGGATGCCGGGGCCGCTCTCCGTGATGAGTCAAGATCCTGCTAACGGACGATTGCGCGCCGTTGGCGTAGAAAAGGGTCAGCTTTGCTGGTGGCTAATGGTAGGCCCCCCTAAAGAGCTACCTGGATTGGCATGGTTGGAAGCCCGGTTTAATGACACGTCCTTAAGCGACACCCATCGCCGCCGTTTATTGGCAGGTTGTGATGACGGCGCTGCGGAAACCGGCCCGGTCATTTGTAGCTGCCATCAAGTGGGCCAAACCACCATCGTAAAGGCTATTCGCGAGGGCGATGTCAGCGTGGAAGCGCTGGGCGCAAGGCTTGCTTGCGGTACCCAGTGCGGCAGCTGTATTCCCGAATTGAAATCACTTATTGAAGAGGAACGGCCGAATGCGCGCGCTAAGCAATCCCCTAATTCTGAAGTGGCTTAACGCCTTTATGCGTTTTTCGCCCCGCGCGCTATGGACGCCGGCTCAGCATGCAACGGACTTACCTTTACAACTGCGGGGCGAGTGCCGCGCAGGGCAGGTCTATTTAGTCGGCGCAGGCAGCGGCGATGCGGAGCTGTTGACCCTCAAGGCTGCACGCTTGCTGATGCAGGCCGACGCTGTGGTGTATGACCGTTTGGTGGGTGACGACGTCCTCGCGTTACTTCCTGCCGGTTGCGAACGTTACTACGTAGGCAAAGCGCGCGGCCACCATAGCGTTCCGCAAGTTGAGATCGGCGAGCTGATGGTAAAGCTCGCCCAGGAAGGTAAATCGGTAGTGCGCTTGAAGGGTGGCGACCCGGCGGTGTTCGGACGGATGGGCGAAGAGCTGGATGCTCTGGCCGCCGCCCAGGTGCCAGCGGCCATTGTGCCGGGGATTACCGCAGCTTCTGCAGCCGCTGCCTGTATGGGCATTCCGCTCACCGACCGTGGCCATGCGCAACAGCTGCGCTTTGTCACTGCCCAGCTATGCCGTGAAGACGGCACGCCAGACTGGGGGACGCTTGCCCGCAAAGATGAAACCTTGGTGTTTTATATGGGCCTTTCCAAAGTAGGCGCCATTTGCCAAGGCCTACGCCAGGCGGGCTTGCCGGATGATTGGCCGATCATGTTAGTGGCCAACGCCAGCCAGCACGTGCAGCAGTCGCTAGTGGGTTCGCTTGCCGGTATGCCTGAACAGTTAGCCGCTAACCCGCTGCCTTCACCGTGCTTGATTGTGGTGGGCAGCGTGGTGCAAAGAGTTACTACCAGCCCCGCGGCTCCCGCTGATCTTCACGCTGCCCAAGTATTCATGCGCTAACGCGTTGTGGTGGTAAGGCCTATGTTTTTTTCATTCTCAACTAAAAATAAGGAACGCTCTGTTATGTCCTATTTATTACCGGCCGAATTTGCCAGCAAAATGGTCGATGCGGGCGAAGCCAAGCTCCACATGGCCAATCGGGACGCACTGCTGCGCTCTTTCATGGCGGGTGCCATCCTGGCCTTGGCCGCCGTGTTTGCTGTCACCATCACCGTACAGACTGGCTCGGCTTTTCTGGGGGCTTTGATGTTCCCGGTGGGGTTCTGCATGCTCTACCTGATGGGTTTCGACCTGCTGACTGGGGTCTTCGTACTTACACCGCTGGCCTGGCTAGACAAACGGCCGGGGGTTACCATCAAGCGCATCCTTAAGCACTGGGGGGTGGTCTTTACCGGTAATCTGCTCGGTGCGCTAACGGTAGCGTTCCTAATGGCGATTGTCTTCACCTACGGCTTTTCTACACCGCCGGATGCGGTGGGCGTGGCGATCTCGGAAGTGGGCAAAGACCGTACCCTGGGCTACAAAGAGTTTGGCGCTGCCGGTATGTTGACGGTGTTCGTCCGTGGCGTGCTGTGCAACTGGATGGTCTCGCTTGGCGTGGTGGGGGCAATGATCTCGACGACGGTGGGAGGCAAGGTGATCGCCATGTGGATGCCGATCATGCTGTTTTTCTACATGGGCTTCGAGCACTCCATCGTTAACATGTTCCTGTTCCCCTCCGCGCTGATGTTGGGCGGCGACTTCTCGGTCATGGACTACATGATCTGGAACGAGATCCCGGTAGTGATCGGCAACCTGATTGGCGGTATTTCGCTGACCGGTTTAACACTGTACGCCACCCATGTGCGCACCGGGCCACAAAAAGCCCTGTAATCTGATAGGCAGGCTCAACACAGCCTTCGCTACGGCGAAGGCTTTTTTTAGGGGAAGCCAGTATGGCAGCGCTGACCATTTCACTCGGCCAGCACTCTGATAAAGGGCGCAAACCGCGCAATCAAGATTTTTATGGCGCTTATTTACCTAGCGAACCACAGCGGGTGGCCAAAGGCATCGCGATTGCTCTCGCCGATGGGATTAGCAGCAGCGATGTCAGCCGCGAGGCAAGCGAGGCCGCGGTGGGCAGTTTTTTAACGGACTATTACGCTACCCCAGCCACCTGGAGGGTTCAAACCTCAGCCCAGCGAGTGCTCCAGGCCACCAATGCGTGGCTTTACGCCCAAACCCGACAAAGCCAGTACCGATACAATCTAGATCGCGGCTATGTGTGTACGTTAAGCGCGATGGTGATTAAATCCACCACCGCACACCTGTTTCACGTCGGCGATAGCCGTATCTATCAACTTTCAGGCAAGGCGCTGGAGCCACTGACCGAGGATCACCGCTTCTGGGCATCCCGGGAAGTCAGCCATTTAAGCCGTGCTATGGGGGCCAGCCAGCATCTGGAGCTTGATTATCGGGCCGTATCGCTAAGTGAAGGCGATGTGTTTGTACTCACCACCGATGGTGTATATGAGTGGTTAACCGGCGCTGAAATGGTCGCGCTGATTCACGGCCATTGGGGCGATCTCGACGTGGCGGCCGAGGCGCTAATCGCAGCCGCTATCGAGAATGGCAGCAACGATAACCTCACCGTGCAGATTGTGCGTATTGATTCCCTACCAGAGCGCCACTCAAATGAGCTCTATGCGGCGCTAGGGGCGCTACCCCCACCGCCTGAATTACGCGCTGGGAGTGAAGTGGATGGCTATCGCATTGTGCGCCAACTGCATGCCAGTAGCCGCAGCCATGTCTACCTAGCTGAAGACGTAGACAGTGGCGATAAAGTGGCGCTGAAGACGCTTTCAACCGAGCTCAGCCAAGACCCCGCGAGTATTGAGCGGTTTGTGCGCGAGGAGTGGATCGCACGGCGCATTAATAATGAACATGTGCTTAAGGCACCCACCCAAGAGCGCCAACGCCGCTATCTTTACACCGTGTTGGCATATATTGAAGGGCAAACGTTGACCCAGTGGATGCGCGACCACCCCAACGCTGAATTAGCCACCGTTCGCCCCATTGTCGAGCAGATCGCTAAAGGGTTACGCGCCTTTCACCGTTTGGAAATGCTCCATCAGGACGTGCGCCCTGATAACGTCATGATTGATACCCATGGCACCGTGACGCTAATCGATTTTGGTGCGGCCAAGGTGGCGGGCATCGTCGAGGCTGAAAGCGAACCCCGAACGGGCGACGATATTTTAGGTACCGCTCAGTACACTGCTCCCGAGTATTTTCTCGGTGAAGGAGGGTCGCCCCGCGCTGACCTGTATTCATTGGCGGTGATCACTTACCAACTGTTAACCGGCACGCTGCCCTATGGCACCGAGGTGGCCAAAACCCGCACCCGGGCGGCACAGCACAAACTTGCCTACCAATCGGCGCTGAGCGAAAATCGCGCACTGCCCGCCTGGGTGGATGAGGTGCTCAAAAAAGCTTTGCACCCCAACCCTCACTACCGTTATCCGGCGCTTTCGGAATTCATCTTTGAGCTGCGTTCGCCAAGCACCGAGATACTTAATCGCGCTAAACTACCGCTATTGGAGCGCGATCCCGTGCTGTTTTGGAAGGGGGTCTCAGTGGCGCTGGCTGTTGTGGTGATTGCACTGCTAGCGCGTTAAAGAGGCTGGGAGCGCACATCGTTAATTAGTATTACGGAAAGGAGCGGCCCAATGCGCGCGCTAAGCAAACAGCTAACCCAAAAATGGCTAGGGGCTTTTATGCGCCTAAGCCAGCGGGTGCTAGCGCCCTTTGGTCGCGAGGCAGCCGTTCGTGTACACCTGCCGTTAACTGGCGAGTGTCGTGCTGGAACGGTGTATTTAGTCGGTGCGGGCAGCGGCGATGTGGAGCTACTAACGCTTAAAGCGGCACGGCTATTGATGCAGGCCGATGCCGTGGTCTACGACCGCTTGGTGGGGGATGATGTGCTGGCACTGATACCTGCGGGCACCGAGCGCTATTATGTGGGTAAAGCTAGCGGCCACCACAGCGTGCCCCAAGCTGAAATCGGTGCGTTAATGGTTAAACTTGCCCACGCGGGAAAATCGGTAGTGCGATTAAAAGGCGGCGACCCTGGCGTATTTGGGCGAATGGGGGAGGAGTTAGCAGCGTTAGCCAATGCCTCATTACCGGCGCACATTGTCCCTGGCATTACCGCTGCATCGGCTGCCGCCGCTGGCATGGGTATTCCTCTCACCGACCGTGGCCACGCCCAGCAGTTGCGCTTTATTACCGCACAACTGTGCCGTGAAGGTGGTGCTCCCGATTGGACGACGCTGGCGCGTAAAGATGAAACCCTGGTGTTTTATATGGGGCTTTCCAAAGTCGACGCCATTTGCCATGGCCTACGCCAAGCAGGGCTCCCCGATCAGTGGCCGATTATGTTGATTGCCAATGCCAGCCAGCCTGAGCAGCAATCGCTGGTGGGCACGTTAGCGGATATGCCTGAGCAGCTAGCCGCTCAGCCGCTGCCTTCACCGTGCGTGATTGTGGTGGGAAGCGTGGTCAGCATGGTGCCATCAGCCGCTGAAAAATGTACCACTGAAGCGATCGCCGAGCATATGGCGTAGCGCGCTGAGTGAGGTTGACTGAATCGCTGGCTTTACGTCCAAGCAACTGCAATCATGGGCCAAACTCATAAGGCAGGGAGCCATCTGTGAAACGTCGAACTCGGCTCATTGCCTTAACCACCACTGTTATTACGTTGCTCTTCGCCCTAGGCAGCGTACTGTTTTATAACGCTATGCCTTCCCCTAAACGGCTGCTTGAGCCCGTCTCGGTGAATTTTGACACCCGCGATGCAGACTTCCGCCGAAGTATGGGGCTTATCTTTGAGCAGCCCATCGTCGCGGGCAACCGTATCGACCCCCTTCAGGATGGCGAGGCCATCTATGCGGCGATGCTGGAAGCCATCGACTCTGCTGAAACATCGATTACCTTTGAGACGTTTGAGTTCTGGGGCGAAAAGGCCACAGAGCCGTTTGTCGATGCTCTGATAGCGGCGGCAGAGCGTGGTGTGGCGGTACATGCTCTGATCGACTATGTAGGCTCATCCTCTGCGGCGGTTAATAAGTTTGAGCGCATGGAGGAGGCTGGTGTCGACGTGATCCGCTGGCGTAAGCCGTCATGGTATGAGCTGGCCCACTTTAATCACCGTACTCACCGCAAGCTGCTGATGGTAGATGGCCGCACCGGCTTTATTGGCGGCGCTAGCATTACCGACAATTGGCTACCTGACGATGATGGTCTGGCTTATCGTGACCATCACTTTCGTGTGGAGGGGCCGGTAGTCGCCAATATGCAGGCGGCCTTTGTTGATACGTGGCTGGACGCCAGCGGACGATTATTGCTAGGAGATGCCTATTTCCCCGAACTTGAAATCCAAGGGGCATTGGATGCTCAAATGGTGACCAGTACCCCGAGTGAAGGCCGCCACCGTATGCGCATGATGCTAATGGTGGCGATTGCCACCGCTGAGCAGCGCATCACGCTCGGCTCAGCTTACTTCTACCCAGATGACGAGTTTCTTAAGGCGCTAGTTGAGGCTCGCGAACGCAATGTTGAGGTCAATATTTTGGTGCCTGGCGATAGTATCGACAAAGGCTTTGTTCGCCATGCCTCGGTTAACCGTTGGCGACCCATGCTTGAAGCTGGCGTGAAGATTCATGAGTATCAGCCGTCGATGTATCATGCCAAGCTGATTAGTATCGACGACCGCTGGGCCAGCATTGGGTCTACCAATCTCGATAATCGCTCCTTCCGGATCAACAAAGAGGGCAATCTCAACGTTTACGATGAAGAGTTTGCCCGTTACGTTCGTGAGTTGGTCGAGGAGGATATTCGCCATGCAGAGCATTACGATCTTGACCGCTGGCATAACCGCCCTTGGCGCAAGCGGCTGGCCGGCTGGGTGAGCATGGTGGCTGGCGCCCACTTTTGACGATATATCAGTTACGTTAGTGAACGTCGTGTTGAATTTTACAGGAACCTAATAGACAAAACGTACTCAGATAACTGCCGTAAAGAGCCATATAAGCTTTTTTAAAAAGGATCTATTTTATGCAAAAAGGCAAAGTTCGCGATAATGCACTAAAAGCACAGCTGCGAACGCCCATGTTCAAAATGCAGCAGCAAACACCCAAAAAAGGTAAAGGAAGCTACTCACGTAAAGGGAAATCCTCTGGGCGAGGGTATCGCCAAGCCGCTTAATTAGGCGCTTTGGCGATGCCTTTCCCAGGCATCTCACTGCTCGACTTTTTACCGAGCAGCTCTCATCAGCTTGGCCGACCTAATAGGTCGGCTTTTTTATTGGTCGCTTATGGCGGGGGAAGAAATTTCCATTCGATAGCCTGACTGGTAAATGCTGCGCAGCCGAAGCCCATGGCGACCATCTAGCTCCAGCTTTCGACGTAGTCGACTGACATGAGTATCCACTGTGCGGGTAGAGACGCTGCCCTTAATGCCCCATATCAGTTCTAAAAGATGTGCCCGAGTTAAAAGCTCTCCAACTTTAGAAAAGAACAGCGTTGCCAATTGGTACTCTCGTTCGGTTAGCGCCACGCTAGTATCAGCGATGCTGATACTGTGTTCTTCGGTGTTAATAGAAAATACACTTGGGCAAGAAATCGCGGGCCTTGGTGTATCGTAACCTGCACGACGACCCAGTGCGCTAACACGGGCAATTAACTCTTTGGGACGTAACGGCTTCGCTAAAAAGTCATCGGCTCCTTGTTCAAGTGCGTGAACGACGTCATCTTCATTTTGGCTTGCGGTAACAAATAGGATAGGGCCGCGCCAGCCGTCGTTTTGACGGAGATGACCCACGACATCCATCCCGCAGCCGTCGGGCAGGCGCCAGTCGATGATAAGAAAATCAAAACGCTCTTCTTGAGTCGCTCGGCGCAGTTCGCTTGCGCGGCTAAACAGCGAGACTTGATGGTCGGCGGAAACAAGGCACTGTTCAATAAAAGCCTGCTGGTCGAGGTCGTCCTCAAGCACACCGATATGCATAGCGCGTTACCCACCATTCATCGTGTGATTAATCCCACACCACTGAGAAATTTCTAATATTATTATTCTAGTTTAGTTTGTTTTTGACACAAAGGTTTACAGTTAACGCTTTAGCCGTAGCGCTATACTGCGTCTATAACCCAGGAGGTGTTGAGATGACTAAGTGCTTATTTAAGAAGTTTTTTTTATTTTTTTTCGTTTTGTTTATCAACGGCGCTCAGGCCATAGAGGCACCCGCTGGCAGGGTTATGCTTGAGGTAACGGGAAACATTACTCACACGAATGTGGGAGATGAAGCGCATTTCGATAAAGCCATGTTAGAGGCGCTGACACAGCGCACTACGCACACTAATACGCCGTGGCATGATGGCGTTGTCAGTTTTGAAGGACCGCTAGGCCGAGCTATTTTAGAAGCGGTGGGTGCGAAAGGTGCACAGCTGAGAGTTATTGCTCTAAATGATTACGCCTCAACGGTGCCGGTCAGTGATTTTTATGACCATGAGGTTATTCTGGCGATGAGTGCAGACGGTCAGCCACTCAGAATCCGAGATCATGGGCCGCTGTTTATTATTTACCCCTTTGATGAAACCCCTTCGCTGCTAAACGAAGAGATAATGACGCGCTCGGTTTGGCAGGTTAAGCGTATCCAAGTCCAGTAGTCATTAAGTTGTTCATTATAAATCGCTAGCCGGGTGTGCGCGATGTTTCCTATCTTGCAGCACTATTTTTCTCGTAGGGCCCGGGTTGCTACCTTTTCAGCAATCTTGTTTTTTCTGTCGGCCATTATTACCGGAGCGACTATTTTTCAACGCCAACATGCTATTGAGAATAGGCTGCTAGAAAACTTGGTTTGGTCAGGGTATCAGTTTGACAGAGAAGTAAGAGAGTTTCACCTTACACTGGTTAATATGCAGGTGGGTAGCGCCACAGTGGATGATTTGTTGCTGCGGTTTGAGATTTTATATAGTCGAAAAGTGCTCTTTCAGCGAGGTGATATTTACTTGGCTGTCTCTAAGATAAAAGGAGTTAACGAGCTAGTCGATAAAACTTCGGCTATTATCGATAGTGTCGATGCCATTTTACACCCCTTGTGGGATGATCCAGAGGCCATCAGTAATGAAATGATTGTTAAAGCATTAGGTGAAATAGCCGATTTGCAGCGTTATACGGGTAATATTTTAATTGATACAAATGCAAATGTTGCGAGGCTACGTACATTAGAACGTAATAAGATGACCCAGTTGTATGGGCTTGCGTTAATTATTTTGCTGGCATTAACCCTGTCTGGAATCCTTTTGGTGCGAGCCTTAATTCGTGAAGGTAAAATAAGCCACCGAAAAGCACTAGCCCTAGAAGAAAAGAGCCAAGAGCTGAAAGAGACGGCCAAGCGTGCTGAAATTGCCAGCCAAGCTAAATCTGAATTTATGGCAGTCATGAGTCACGAAATTCGCACGCCGCTTAATGGTGTGGTTGGTATGGCGGATCTATTAAGTGAAGAGGTGAAAACGCCTAAAGCTCATGCGTATCTTTCCGCGCTAAAGCGAAGCGCAGATAGTTTGCGTAGCGTTATTAACGATGTGTTGGATTATACTAAAATTGAAAGTGGGTGCTTGGACTTAGAAAACCGACCATTTGATATCAGAGAATGTATAGAAACGTTATGCACAGGTTATGTGCTGCAGGAGGAAAATAGCTGTATTGAGTTTACTTACGTTATTGACCCTACACTGCCACGCTTTTTTATTGGTGACGCAGCGCGTCTTCGCCAGGTCTTAATGAACCTGATTAACAATGCTTTAAAGTTTACCGATAGTGGCTCTGTGACATGCCATGTGGCCCCTCTGGACGAAAATAAGCTGTTAATAGAAGTGCATGACACTGGCTGCGGTATCTCGGACGCTGACCAAGAAAGGCTTTTTTCGGCGTTTTCCCAGGTAGATGCTTCAATCTCGCGGCGGCACGAAGGCACAGGACTGGGCCTTGTGATCTGCAAACGTTTAATAGAGGCCATGCATGGAAAGATCGGTGTGACAAGCGAGGTAGGTGTCGGCAGCTGCTTCTGGTGTGTAATACCTATGGCAAATGTGTCAGAAAATGACGTTTTTCCGCATCGTGAGCCGTTAGTTCAGCCTGCATCTGCCCATCATGTTTTGGTTGTTGAAGATAACGCTATTAATCAAACGGTGGCGAGAGTAATGCTAGAGCAGTTGGGGCAACACGTCACGATTACGGACAATGGTCAGTCGGCCTTAAACTATCTTCAAGCGTTTTATTCATCGATTGATATCGTTTTAATGGATATGCAAATGCCAATCTTGGATGGCCCCGAGACCACGCAACGTTGGCGAGAATTTGAAGCTGAGAATGCACTACCAAGGATGCCGATTGTTGCGATGACAGCAAACGTTATGCCAGAGCATCGAGCGAGGTGCCTTGAAGTCGGTATGGACGGTATGATTACTAAACCATTTACGCGAGAAGAGCTGAACCATTTATTAAATCGTTTTACAACGGTTTCCATTAGCAAGGAGATGGAAGGGCCAAACAACTGTTTGCTACAAGATGTGTCAGCGCAAACAGAGGAGACAGCGTGTGTGCTGGATGTGAACGTATGTGACGAGCTACAAGAAACTTTTGATCCGGCGGCATTGCGTACGTTGATTAGTGCTTTTTTGAACCGTCTAGAAGAGCGCTTATTACGCTTGCGTGGCGCTTGTCTATCAAAAGATCACGATGCTTTATGTATAGAAGCACATTCGCTAAAGGGAGCGGCAGCATCGTTAGGCTGTACTGCTATTGCATTGCGTGCAGAGGCTTTGGAAAATAGCTCTCCTCTAGAAAAAAATGATCAGTTAATGACGCTGATTGATCAGCTGGAGTTATTGTCAAATGAAACAAGACAGGCTTTTATAAACAATGGTATGTGTTAGTTGTTAGTATGTGCTAATTAGAGTATATGGTTTTTGATTGATAGCGTTTGATAGTAGTATTGTTAAATTTTACTATTTTTATAGTACTGTCTTCTTGATTCTTCTGTAGAGTGTTGATGGAGCAATGCCTAATGACTTTGCTGCAGCATCAATACAGCCTTTGTGTTCAGCTATCGTTGATTCAAAAATGTGGTTTTCTAACTCTTTTAATGTTTTTCCAGATGTTTTAATAATGCCGATAGGAGTAATGTCTGATTCTATATTTTTTTGAGTATTTTTGGATATTGGTCCTAGGGCTAGATGCGTGTCGTGTAACTCCATCCCTTGGTAAAGAATAGCAGCACGCCTAAGTATGTTCTCAAGCTCTCTAACATTGCCTGGCCAGCTATATGCTTTCAAAGAGTTAACGGCATTAATGCTAAGCTTGCAAGCAAGTGTATGCTCTTCCAGGGCGATTTTGGATAATAGTCTTTGTGCAAGCGCTACCACATCGTTATCGCGATCGCGTAACGGAGGGAGCTCAATACTCAGTACGTTCAGCCGGTAGTAGAGGTCTTCCCGGAATTCGCCCTGGGCAACTGCCTCAGCGAGGTTACGATGGCAGGCGCTAACAATACGGCAGTCAACGTGAATGGGCTGCGTGCTTCCAACAGGTAAAATAGTGCCTGTCTGTAATGTTCTTAATAGCTTAGCTTGAAAAGCAAGCGGCATATCGCCTATTTCGTCAAGAAAAAGTGTGCCCCCATTAGCTGCTTCGAAAAAACCTTTCTGATCCCTTGTCGCGCCACTAAAAGCGCCTTTAATGTGTCCAAATATCATCGATTCAATCAGAGATTCTGGAAAAGTGGCACAGTTAACCGCAACGAACGGTCCTTTTGACCGGGCGCTGCAATAATGAATACTGCGCGCTGCAAGCTCTTTTCCAGTACCGCTCTCACCATGCAGCCAGAGAGGCGCATTGGATAATGCCAATAAAGGGATTTTTTGGCGTAAGTGGTGCATTACGCTGCTATCGCCGAGCAATAATGCTTCGGGAGAGGCATCTTCAATCTCGGCATCTAGTTGCTGCTGTTCAAGTTTTGTAATAAGCCTTGCCGTCCAATCGACCAGCGCTTTACACCCCATCGGTTTTACAAGCCGAACAACTTCACCGCATGACGTATTCTGGGCAGTCAGTTCATTTGCAGAAATGATCATACACACGATGGGGTGGTCAAGGTCACGGCAGGTGAGCATAACGTCTATGCCGGTCATGTCTGGTAATTGATAATCTAAAATAACCGCTGCTGGCCCCTGGTGTGCTAGTAAAACCGACACCGCATCGCAACCGGTTCTAGCAACTTTGACGTTCCGAAAGTGCGGAGCCAGTATCGCTTGGTAGAGAGCTGCGGTGTCTTCGTCGTCTTCGACAATGAGTACAAGACATGATTTTTCTAGGTTTTTCTCTTTTTTAAATGCCTGAGAGCTGACTGCTTTTTCGACCGTTTCTCGGTTTTTTTGCGAAGTTGTAAGAGCGCCCATAGCGATAATCCTCAGCCGTGCCAACCGGTAAATGTTTACCTTACTCAAAGCATACCAGCTATTTTAGGCTCAGAATTTTTGTGACATTTTTTAACAAAAGCTATACATGGGGAGCCGGAGAGATAATTTTTTATATTATTCTGCGGTGCTCTCTTCTAACAGTACCAGGCCACTGCTCCCGCTTTCCATGTCTAAAAAATTGCTTATTTTAGATAGAGACTTAGCTTCTGCCTGATTAGTTTGGTGGTTTTCCGTCATGATCAATCCTTCGGCCCCATCGCCTAACGTCATTTCAATTTGCTGCCAGTTGCCAACAGCAATTGAGGTTGATGAATTAATAATAACGACGCCACCTGATAAGTCACCAGTAGTTGGGTCTAAGCGCCCAGCGGCAGGGCTATCTTGATTTGACGTGGGCATGGCGCTATTACGCTCACGTGCCTGCCTCCAGCGTGCTTCTTGAAGTAATAGCGAACTCTGCACATTAGCGCGGTCTGGATAATCATAGGGGAATGGCCCCATTAAGGGGTCTCGTTCCCTAGCGTCTAATGGAGTGCTACATGCCATTACTATCAGCAGGCCTGTGCCAAGTATTGCTGTGGTACGCGCCTTTTTTTGCACAGGGATTAATTGACAGACGTGCATGATGTTATCTCCTTGGCGCCCATACGCTGTATGGGCGCCTTCGATAGCGTTTACTTTCAGAAGTTGCCGTCCACTTTGACGGATAGGTTATTACCCACAGAGGTAGCGGAAGAAGAGACAGAGGGCACGGAGCTACCTGCCATACCATTGATGCCGCTAAAGAGCACCGCATCCACAGTCGACGTGCTGGTGACAAGAGCCACCGACAGTTGTTCGTTGTTAGCAATTGCAAAAGCATCTTGATCTGAGGTGGTGGTAAGGTCGAGAGTTAAGTTATTTCCTACGCCCGTGGCCGCACTATCGACCGTTAGGTTGGTGGCACCTATTACCGAGGAGGTCGCTAAAATAGCGCCCGGTACAAGGGCTGAGGTGATGAGGGGATCCACGCTCAGTCCGACTCCCGCATACAGCTGGCTACTATCTGTTTGCATCGACACATCAGACTCGATGGCAGCGTTGTTACCTACCGCGGTGGCCACGCTTTCAATCGATCCTAAATCGTCAATCGTATTACCACTGATGATGGGAACGATTAAATTGTCGACGGCTGTGACTAAACTGGTGGAGGTCATTGTTCCGAACCCCACTTGATCATTCTCAGTCTGCGTTAAGCCGGCGGGTGTGACATTTATATCCGAGAGTGCGGAAGTGTCCACCGTGCTGTTGACAGTTGCATCCCACACCCAGGTGACTGAATCGAAAGCCAGTGCTGTCGATACAGAGGTAATACCTGCAAACGCGATAGCAACAGAAAGTGCAGTTTTGTTTAAGGTTTTCATGACGGCATCCTTTTAATAAGCCGCTGGATAATGCCCGTCTGCCACTTGACACTCATCGGTGTCAGCGATTGGCAGTCCGAGACCGTCCGTCAGGATCTGGTAGGCAGCCATTTCCACGACGGATCGAACACCAAGTTGAAGAGGCTCATTCCTCACCGACCCGGCGTCGAATTCAACAAGCTGATTGTCAAAGAAGCGATAAACACCGGCTTCTACTTGGTTACCGACAATCTGCTTTTGTAAACTTGTGACATACACTGTTTGGAAGGTATTGGCGTCAATAACGCGTAAATCTAAACCAACGTTAATCACCGCTTCGCGAGTGCCTCCGCCTGCTAAACCGACGAACAGCCGGGCACCTTGAGTAAGAATGTTATAATTAAGCTCTGTAAGTGCACCTAAGATGACAAAATTAACGGGCTGGACATTGAGCGGTGCCGTAGATATTTGCATTGCTCCGGCATCTTGAAGCTGACGCTCAGCCAGAGGAATGCGAATGTCTAGGCGCTCCGCCAGTCTCACTTTGCGTGTTTTATAAAGAGCACTTATCAGCATTTCTGATACGCCTTGCGTTAATATCGGGCTATCAGTAATAGTCGAGTAGCTTACTTGACCAGTCCGATCTAAAATTTGGCCTACACTAACAACCGGCATGTTGGTACCTGGCTGTTGGCTTAGCTCATTGAGGCACCGGCTATAGGGAGTGTGATTGGTCATTACTGGAGAACCTTCCCTAGGCCTTACCGGATCAGTGCCGATAGAGGCACAGCCGCTGATTGAAGCACTAAGCGCGATGGCGGCGGTAAGTTTTTGAATTGATGGGAAGTTCATTGTCCACTCCTCCTGTTATTAACTATTAGATAGCAGGAGGAGTGCCATATTGTTATTTTTTTAAATAAAACAGAGGGTTGTCTTTTTACTTTAGATTATTGAGAAAGTGATGAGATACGACTGTTGCTTTTTGCCATTACTTTTCTTGCATATTGCAAGTTTTTGGCTTTTTGAGAATTTTAAAAGGAGGGGTTGTCAAAACCTATGGTAGAAATTAATTTTTTATAAAACTGATAACATAGTTAAAAATAACAGCGAAATGTTCGCTGTTATTATTTTATAAATATAAGAGGCGAAGCTAGACTGTTTTTTTGATGCTTAAGAGTCGCCGCTGGTCTAGTGAATAGGTTTTATCTATACCCTTCAGCCTGTAAGTGAAAGAGGGATGCATAGCGCCCGTTGTCTTCTAACAGCGATTCATGGGTGCCTTGTTCTATAATGTGTCCTTGGTCAATCACCACGATATGCTCAGCACTACGTACGGTGGAAAAACGGTGGGAAATCAGAATCGTCATTTTGTCACGACTGTGTTCCCGAAAACGGGCGAATACTTCCGCTTCTGCGGCGGCATCCATGGCGGCAGTGGGTTCATCTAACACTAAAATATCGGCATTTTTACGCATATAAGCGCGTGAAAGCGCTACCTTTTGCCACTGGCCGCCTGACAGCTCTTGACCATTTTTAAACCAGCGCCCTAGCTGGGTTTGATAGCCACTGGGCATACGGGTGATAAATTCATCCGCCATGCCATTGTGCGCCGCCTGTTGCCAGCGCTGTTCGTCCTCAAACGCTTGGGTATCGCCCACGCCGAGGTTTTCGCCCACGGTTAGTTGGTAGCGCACAAAATCCTGGAAAATGACCCCGACCCGTTCCCGCAATGCCTGAGTATCCCAGGATTTTAAGTCGCTACCATCTAACAGAATCCGCCCCTTAGTTGGGTGGTAAAGCCGCGTTAACAGCTTAATCAACGTTGTTTTGCCCGAGCCGTTTTCTCCCACTAACGCCAGGCTGCTTCCCGGCATCAAATGAAGCGAAATATCGTGTAGCACTTCACCACCACCAGGATACGAGAAGCTGACGTGCTCAAAGCGCAGCCCGTCACCCGGGGCAACGCCCTGGGTGAGATGGCCTTCTTCAACGTCGGTGGGATGCTCAAGGTATTCATAAAGATTGGATAGGTACAGGTTATCTTCATACATGCCGCTGATGGCGGTCAGGCTGGCTGATAAAGCGCCTTGCCCCTGTTTGAAAACCATCAGATACATGGTCATTTGACCAAGGGTGAGGGCCCCTACAATGGTTTCTACCACCACCCAGCCGTATGCGGCATAAAAGGTGAGTGTGCCAAGCAGGCCAAGGATAAACCCCCAGCTTTCTCGACGCAGTGTTAGCAGGCGCTCTTCAACAAACAGTCGGTTGAAGATGTCTCGGTAACGTTGCAAAAACAAGGGTTCTAAGCCGAAGAGCTTTACCTCTTTGATACTGTCTTCCCGAGCCAGCACTGTTTCTAAATACATCTGCATGCGAGCTTGGGGCGAACGCCAGCGAAATAGCCGAAACGCATCGCCGGAAAATTTCGCTTCTGAAAGAAACACCGGCAGCGCGCCAGCAACTAAAATAAGCAGCGCCCAGGGGGAAAACTGCACCAGTAAAAAACCAAAGCTTGCCAGCGAAATGGCGTTCTGTAGCAGCCCAAAGGTTTTATTGACTAAGGCAAGCGGGCGGGTAGAGGCTTCCCGGCGGGCGCGGGTCAGTTTGTCGTAAAGCTCTGAGTCTTCAAACTGTCCAAGCGAGAGCGTGCCTGCTTTTTCTAAAATCATTACGTTGACTTTGTTGCCTAGCATGGCCCGCAGCAGCGACTGCTGGGCCGATAGCCCACGCTGGGCCAGGGCGATCAGCGCAATAATCAGCCCCTCAAGGGCCACTAAGCCCAGCACCGGTGTCAATGTCTCCAGGAGGCTGGGTGAACTCGCGGCTTGGTAGCTCTCCATTGCTGCCACCACGCCATCCACAATCAGCTGGCCGACCCACGCTGCCACCGCAGGCAGCACACCCGCCACTAAGGTGCAGAGTGCTAAGCCCAGCATCATCCAGCGGGAAGTTTCCCAAACAAGGGTAAGCGCGCTGCGGCTATAGCGGAAAACGCTAAAGAAGCCGCTGAAGGGGGAGTGGGGCGGAGAAGGTGATGGTGGCGGTGTCATTGATCAGCAACATTAAAAAAGAGGCTGCTATGATGCGGTGCTTTGGCGTTGATAGCCAGCCTACTGCCCGCCGCATTTACGCTGCGTAGCAGTAGGCGTGAAGCGTTAAAGCGGCAGTGCAGCGCCGTCGGTGCGTGGCTCGGTACCGCCTTGCAGTACGCCCGTTTTAGGGTCGCGCAGAATGATTTGGCCTCGGCCGAAGCTGATCGAATCCGCCACCTTAACAATCTTGTGGCCGCGGCGTGCGAGGGCCAAGGCGAGGTGGTTAGGGAAGTCGGCTTCAACCTCAACGGTTTTGCCAGTCGTCCATTTCCAACGCGGCATATCCAGTGCAGCCTGTGGGTTGAGCTGATCCTCAATCATCGCAGTGACCACCTGCACTTGGCCCTGGGGCTGCATGTAGCCGCCCATCACACCAAAGGGCCCAACAGCTTGGTTATCTTTAGTGATAAAGCCCGGGATAATGGTGTGATAGGTACGTTTGCCAGGTGCCAATGCGTTGGTGTGTTCCGGGTCAAGCGAGAACGACCAGCCTCGGTTTTGCAGGCTAATCCCGGTGCCGGCCACCACCATGCCGGAACCAAAGCCTTTAAAATTACTTTGGATAAACGACACCATATTGCCTTCGTCGTCGGCGGTGGCGAGATAGACCGTGCCGCCTTGCAGGGGATTGCCGTGTGCTGGGTCAACGGCCTGTTCGCCAATCAGCGCGGCGCGTGCTTTCAGGTAGCGATCATCCAGCATTTGCTCGGTGGTGGGCGCCATCTCGCTGCGCTCGGTAATATGTTTGAAGCCATCCATGTAGGCCAACTTAGTGGCTTCAATACGTCGGTGCAGGGTTTCAACGGCATCGTCTGGGCACGGGTCTAACCGTTCCAGCATGCCGAGTGCCTGCAGCACGATCATGCCGCTGCCGTTGGGTGGTATTTCCCAAATATCGTGACCTTTATAGCGCACGCTGATGGGCTCAACCCACTCGGGCTGGTAAGCGGCTAAATCCTCTTTACGAATTAAACCGCCATGCTCGCGGGAGAACGCATCGATCGCCTCCGCCAGCTCGCCCTTATAAAAGGCCTCTGCTTTGGTTTCTGCAATGGCTTTTAAGCTGTTGGCATGGCCGGGAGAGGACCATAGCTCGCCGGGTCGCGGGGCATGGCCGTTGGGAGCGAAGGTATCAAACCAGGGCTTAAATGCGGCATCTGGGTAAGCGGAGTAGGTATGGCAGGCTTCTTCCCACATTTGGTGAATCACGGGCGTTACGGCAAAGCCTTCTTCTGCTAGGGCGATAGCCGGGGCGAGCAATTCGGCAAACGGCAGCTTGCCAAAGCGTTCAGAGAGTGCCGCCCAGGCCGCGGGAGCACCGGGCACGGTGACCGGCAGCATGCCATGGTTAGGTATAGCATCATGCCCGAGGGCTTTAAGTGCTTCAATCGACGCCGCTTGCGGGGCAGGGCCGCTGGCGTTAAGGCCATGCAGTTTACCGTCTACCCAAACAATAGCGAAGGCGTCGCTGCCAATGCCATTGGACGTTGGCTCGACGACCGTCAGCGCAGCTGCCGTGGCGATGGCGGCATCAATCGCATTGCCGCCTTCCTGCAGAATACCTATGCCCACTTGGGCGGCTAATGGCTGCGATGTGGCCACCATGCCGCGCTTGCCAAATGTTGCCATACGGCGGGAGGCGCTAGGGTAGTAAAGTGCATCGTGTTGCATACCAGATTCCTTTTAAGTCGTTAGTTCAGTTCAGCGTTATGGGCATGGGCATCTCAAGCGTTCTCTTGTTGAGCCGCTGTTTTTGCATGTTGTATCTTTCGGTCTTGATAGAGAGAGAAGATGACCGAGGCGACGGCTAACGCTAAGAAAAGCGCTGATAGTGGCCGTGTTAAGAAGGTGAGCCAACTATCGTTAAGCTCCAGGGCGCGAAATAACTGGCGCTCAAGATTGTTGCCAAGCACCACACCCAGTATCAGCGGCGTTAGCGGTACTTCCGCTTTCCACAGCAGGTAACCAATAATCCCGAAGATAAATAGCACCCAAATATCGAACAGATTGTTATTCAGCGCATAGGCGCCAATCGCGCATAGCATGAGCACGACGGGAACGAGAATCTGCTGTGGAATGAGCGATATTTTGGCAAACCAACGCACTAGCAACAGGTTGCAGAGCACCATGACCACTGCGCCGATCAGCAGGCTGGCGTAGATAGCACCTACCAGTACGGGGTTTTGTTCAAACATCATTGGCCCTGGCGTAATGCCGTGCAGGATGAGTACCCCCATCATGATGGCCATCGGCAAATCCCCCGGTATCCCTAACGCCAGGGTGGGAACAAAGGCGCCACCGGCAACGGCACTATTAGATGCTTCCGAAGCCACGAGACCGCTTGGAGTGCCTTTGCCAAACTCTTCCGGATGCTTAGAGAATTTTTTGGCTTGGTCGTAGCTTAAAAAGTTAGCCACCGTACCGCCCGTGCCAGGTAACGCGCCGACTAAGCTGCCGATTAAGGCAGAGCGCAACGTATTAAGCTTTTGCCCTGCCATATCTTTCATAATACGGCCATAGGGAATCATTACGTTGGTATCGATATTTTTAGCGTCGCTACCGCCATCCTTGAGCTTTTCAATATTGCCAAGCAGTTGGGAGAAGGCAAAGATGCCGATCATGACAGGCAGAATTTCAAAGCCTGACCCCAGGGCCGGAATGCCAAAATCAAACCGTAAGTTGCTATTTCGGTCGTAGCCCACGGTGGTAATCAACAAGCCCAACGCCGCTGCGAGTAAGCCTTTTAGTAATGCGCCGTTTGAAAGCCCGGCCACAAGGGTTAACGCAAATACGATGAGCGCAGTGATTTCCCAAGGGCGAAAATTCATACTGAAACTGGCAATTAACGGGCCGAAAAAGACCAGCACTGCGACGCTAATCAGGGTGCCTAAAAACGAGGCGACAACACCAATACCGAGTGCGCGCCCAGGTTCGCCCTTTTGTGCCATGGGGTAGCCGTCATACACGGTGGTAATGGAAGAGGGTGTGCCGGGTATCCCAAGCATTACGCCCGACACAATGCCACCTGAATAGCCACCCACGAACACGCCGACCATCAATGAAACGCCGCTTACCGGGTCCATCGCAAAAGTGAATGGAAAGACCACCAGAATGGCCATGGTGACGGTAAAGCCAGGAATGCTACCGCCGATGATTCCGAACAACACCCCGATCACGATCAAACCCAAAACCGATGGCGTGCCGACCTCAGCGAGGGCTTGGAGGAAAAAATTAGTCATTATTTACTCCATAGGTTAAGGCAGCCAGACGTTCAGGCCATGGCGGAAAATGACAAAAATAACCAACGTCAGCGTAAAACTGAGCGTGAGGTTGATGACCCACTTACGTCGTGTATTTATGCCCATGAGAAGTGCAAGCGAAGCGACTAAGAAGCCTATCGTCGCCACGATGTAGCCCACCAAAGGGAGTAAAGCTGCATAAAGCCCAAACAGGAAAAAGATAGCAACGATGATGCGTCGCTTCTGAAACCACTCTTGGAGCAGCTGCTTTGTACCTGCCCGCTCGGGCACTTTCACCAGCAGTGATCGCACTAGGATAGTGAGGGACAGCAGCCCAATGAGTACTAGCAAAATACGAGGGAAAAGCGCTGATCCATACGGTTGCCAACTGGTAGGTGGGCGGATATCGCCCGACTCAATCCACATGACAGCCACAATCAGGAGCAGCGCCAGCGCCAGGGCGCGGTCTTTCGTTAGCGTCAGCATTTGTGATGCCTCCGGCATCTCTAGCCCACGTTACGTGGGCTAGAGGAAGCGCTCTTAGTTCTGGAAGTCGATGTTTTCGGCGGCAGCAGTTAATGCGGCTTCGTTCTCATCCAAGAACGCTTGATAATCATCCCCGGCGAGGAATCGCACGACAGAGCCAAATTCGTTTTCGATGCGGCTTTGCACGCGCTCGTTCTCAAGCGCTTGGCCATAAGCCTCGGCGATAGTGTCTAAAATGTCCTGGGGGGTGCCTTTGGGGGCAAAGATACCGCGGCTGGTAGAGTGATCCATCGCGATGCCAAGCTCGCGCAGCGTTGGCACATCAGGCATGCCATCCAGGCGCTCAGGGTGGGCGATGCCGAGGGCACGGAAAGTGCCATCTTCAAAGAACGCGCCGCCAGACGGCAGATTAAACATCGCAAAGTCGATTTCTTTCGCCATTAAGGCCGACACCTGTTCACCGGTATCTGGGTAACCGACTAGGCGAACGTCCGCCATATCAATGCCTGCTTCCTGAAAAAACTGTGACCAGAAGAAGTGATCCGTTGAGCTCGGGATGATGCTAAAGCGCACTTGACCGGGGTTTTCACGAACATAGTCGGCGATCTCGTCGGCGCTTTGTACGTCATGATCGGCGTGAGCCGCTGGGATGTTGATGGTTTGGGTGAGCAGCGCGACCGGCTCGAATGCGTCAAACGAATAATCGACGGTACCGGCTAACTTGGAAAGCGCAATGGTGTCGTGGCTACCCAGCAGCGTGTAACCATCCGGGGACGCCTCTTTAACATTGCGGGAGCCAAGGGTAGCGCCCGCGCCTGCCATATTGACGGGAACAACGGATTCACCCAGGTGCTTTTCAGCTTCCTGAGAAATCAAGCGAAACAGAATATCGGTTGCCCCGCCTGGGCCGTAAGGGATGACTAAGCGGATATCCTGCTCCGGATAGTCTGCTTGAGCCGCGGTGGTGATCGCCATACTAGACGCAAGGCCGATGGCAACGAGGGTAGTGCTTAGAGTCAATTTTAAGCGCGTCATTTTTCTACACCTTTATGGATAGGGTGGTGCTATGGGATTCCGCCCTTACTGCAGCGGTGTGGTGAGCGCGTGGTCCCGTTATCGGGTTTTTATTGTGGTAATCGTCAATAAGCGTTAATGGTTAATCAGCATTAGCCGAGGAAAAAACCTCCGTAAATCAATGCACCCATAACCACAAAGGCGGGATGCGTTTTAAAGCGAATCAATGCAATTGCTGCTACGATGCCGATAATCAGCGTGTGTATGGCTCCACTGGTAGTCACGCTTTCGAGTAAAAAGCCCAACGTTAACCACGCCATCATCATCGCGATGACTGGGCGAACCCATTGGCTCATCCGTTTGACCCGGGGGGAGTCTCGATGGCGATAGAGCAACCCAAGCGCCCCTAGCATCAGTAATAGTGAGGGAATGACAGTCGCCGCAACGGCAATCAACGCACCGCCTATGCCCGCTACTTCATAACCGATATAGCCTGCCATTTTGGTGGCAATTGGGCTGGGAAGCGCGTTGCCGAGAGCCAGCGTTTCGGCAAAGCCTTGTGCTGTCATCCAGCCATAGCGACCCACCACCTCCGCTTCAATAAGCGGAATAATCGCCGGGCCGCCGCCATAACCAATAATGTTGGGAATAAAAAAAGCTAAGAACAGCTCCCAATAGATCATGCTGAGCCCTCCGCCGGTTTTTTATGCGTGGGCCGAAGCAGGGCTGTTAGCAGAATGGCGCCAATCACCCAGCCTGGGTGTACGCCCAGCCAATAAATAATGGCACCGGCAGCGACTGCCATGACAGCACTTGCCAGCCAGCCTAGCGCTGCCTGTGATTTGTCGAAAAAATCCCAGGTCAGTTGTCCCATCATAACCATGACGACCGGAATCACGGCCTGCCCCATGCCCCGTATCCAGCCTACGTCGCGGTAGCGGCTAAAAATGCCTAACATCACAATCATGGCCACCACCATGGGGAAAATAGTCGCGAGTACCGCAATGACGCAGCCGCTAGTTCCTGCTACGCGATAACCAATATATCCAGGCATTTTTGTCGCAATAGGGCCAGGCAAGGTGTTCGCAATCGCCAGTACATCGGCAAATTCTTCATCGGTGAGCCATTGATGGCGTGTTACAACTTCTGCACGTACCAGCGGTATCATGGAAGGGCCGCCGCCAAAGCCAAAAATGCCGACGCGGAAAAAGGCCCACAAAAGTGCGGTTTGCTTCATTTTCCAGGTGCCTGTAGAGGAAGCTGTGTGAGAAAAAACGCTGCATCAGAAATCATCGAAATGCCTGTTTATCGTTTGTAAGTTAAAAAATCGATTATCTTGTCTAAAATAGAATATAGGTGAGCCTTGCAAGAGGCGTCAACATCTACGTGAAGAATCTCCGTTAACCGATGCATTGCGTAAGGTACGCAAAAGGACTCCGGCATGAACAAGCATATCCAGCTCCCTACCGGTAAGGCATCTAGCCCCATTTACGATCTATTGCGCAGAGATTTGGTGGGGGGGCGCTTTAAAGCAGGGGAAAAATTGGCGATTAATGCGCTAAAAGAGCAGTACCAAGTAGGGCTTAGCCCGCTGCGTGAAGCGCTCAACAAACTGGCGGCGTATGGCTTGCTAGAGCAAGAGAATCAACGTGGCTTTAGAGTGCCCAAGCTCTCCCGTGATGAGCTGGATGATATTGCCCAGATGCGCACCGAGCTTGAAGGTATGGCGCTTGAGCGTGCCATTGCACAAGGGGATGCCCTATGGGAGGCAGATTTATTAGCTGCCGCCCATCGGCTAAAGCGTGCGGATATTACGCTGGATAAAGGGGAAGAGTGGGAGCGCCTGCATACTCAGTTTCATCGAACGCTAGTGGCGCCCTGTGGCTCGGTGTGGCTACTGCGCTTTATTGAGCAGTTACACGACCAGTTTGATCGTTATCGGCGGTTAGGGCCAAAAATGCCGACCATTCGCCAAGCATTGGATGATCAGCACCATGAATTAGTGGAGCTGGCGCTTCAACGCGATGCAGCCGCCGCACGAGCGCTAATGGACGACCATATTCACAAGTCTTATGAAGTGGCACTGGCTCGTTACCAAGAGCATGCCTAAAGCCAAGACAGCGGTTGCCAGGTAAACTCGCGTTATCTGAGAGATTTCGCCCTTAATTCAGTACCGAAGGTATGAGTCGTCATGCAAGTAACAGACAGCACCATTATCGAACAGACGTTGGCATGGGTACGCAGCTTTATTGTGGAGCACAATATTTGTCCCTTTGCTAAGCGCGAGTTAGAGAATGGCAGTATTCGCGTGGAAGTCGTGCGCTCAAAAAAAATGGAAGTCGCCCTGGAGGAGCTAGTGGCTGAGATTGAGTGGCTAAATGAGCACCCTGAAACCGATACCACGCTCTTGGTATTTCCCACGTTGTTTAAAAATTTCGACCACTACTTAGATTACGTTGAGTTCGCGGAAAGCCTGCTAGAAGAGCAGGGCTATGACGGTATCTATCAGTTAGCCACGTTTCACCCAGATTACTGCTTTGCTGATGCCGAACCGGAAGACGCTTCGAATTACACCAATCGCTCGCCCTATGCGATGGTACACCTGTTGCGCGAAGCAAGCGTTGAAAAAGCGATCGCTTTTTATGGCGATACGGCACTGATCCCTGAGCGTAATATTGCCCTCTTAACCGCCATGGGCAGCACTGCTGCCGAAGCGACGTTACAGCGTTGCTTCAATGCGCCTCTTCATAAATGATAAGGCGATGTTTTCCCTGGTGTTTGGCTTGATAAAGCGCGGCGTCTGCCCGCTGAAATACTTGGCTAATGGCATGACCATGTTGGGGCCAAATGGCGGCTCCTAAGCTGCATCCTACCTGTGCGGTTTGCCCATCAGGTAGGGGCACCGGCTTAGCAATATGGGTAAGTAAACGCTGACTAATGTCTTTAGCAAGAGAGGCGCTGGATACACTAGGGCTTTTGATGATCATAACAAACTCGTCGCCGCCTAAGCGTGCCACGACATCACCGCTGCGCAGCGTTGCTTTCAAGCGCTGGGTGACTTCTATCAGCAGGAGGTCTCCGGCATGGTGCCCAAGCGTGTCGTTAACCCGTTTAAAGCCATCCAAATCAAACATCAGTACGACCAAACTATGTTGTTGACGCTCCATTTCTGCCAGTGTGTGCTGCAAATATTGATCAAGAAAAGAGCGGTTAGGAAGGCCAGTCAGCGGGTCGGTATTGGCTAAATCTTCTAGGCGGCTGATGGTTTGGCGCTGGTCTAATAGGCGCTCGACCATATCGCGCATAGACGTAGAAAGGCGTTCAAATTCGGGGGAGCCGGTTTCAAGAGTAATAGCAGCGTGTGTTTGTGCAGTTTGGATGTTATCAGCTGCACGGGCGAGTCGAGTTAACGGTGCAACAAGGCGGGATGCCAATACCCAGCCAATAATTGAAAAGAGCAGGGCAACGAGTAACCCCGTACCTAATATCAGCTCGTTAAGGCGTGCGACGGGCGCAAAGGCGGCCTCAACTGGCTGCCTGCTAACGGCTACCCAGCCAAGCCCAGGAAAATCGCCAAACCCTTGACTATGCGCGATGCCCGTCACATAGCGCCGCCCATCGGACCATGTTTCAACGGACCACTGCGGCATCGAAGGGCTGCTTGTATCGTGCGTAAACGGCAATGCTTGGCCGCGCAAATAAGGTGGGCCTAAGAGGACGGTGCCGTCTTTTGAAAGTAATAGAAGGTCGGTTTGCTGCTCTTGCAGCGCTGGTGAAAACATAGAGTCTTTAACGCGCGCTGCCCATTCCCAGCTTAAATGAACGGCTAGTACGCCGCTAAATGCGCCGCTAGCATCTTCAAGCGGGGCTGCGATATCCACAAACTGAATAGGCTCTCCAGTGGGGTTGGGCAGTAGTTGGGACAGCAACACCGCATCATGCACATCACCAATCCAGAGCTCATGTTGCCCTTCAATAAAGACAGGGCGCTGGGCTATGGACTGCCCTTCTAAAATACCGCCAGTGGCAGCTACCACGGTGCCCTGGGTGTCGGTGATGCCAAGCCACGACACCACGTCGTAATTACCCTGTAAATACTCAAGCTGGGCGCGAGCGAGCTCATCATCCCCCGTATCCTTTAGGCCCAGTAACAGCTTAACCTCTTTAATACGCGCGTCCATGCTGCGATTAAGCTTGTCTACCATGTGGTAGGCCGTATTGGCGCTGGTTTCGCCGATATTTGCTTCCAACTGAGCGGCTGCCTCACGGGAGGCCACCCAGCTAATCAGCATCGTGATGGTAAATACCAGCGTTGTGACCAGCGCAATGATGCGGGTGCGCAAGGAGAGGCGCTGTAGGCCTGAAAGGTTTATGGGCATAGGGCACTAAAAGAAGTAGTCGGTATATGTGTTTTACCCTATCGTAGTTTTGGTATTTGTACGAATGAGGAAGGAAAGGCTATGGCAGTGCAAGCGCGCACATTGGATGGCGTGGAAGGCAGTTAAGCGTAAGCCGAGGCTGACAGCATTTTATACATCACATGCGTATCGACCAAGCCCAGCGTGGCGTGGCGGTAAGCGTTGGGCACCGTGCCCACAATATGAAAACCTAACCGCTGCCATAGCTTCACTGCCACCTGATTACTGGCTACTACTGCATTAAACTGCATGGCTTCGAAGCCCGCTTCTGCAGCCAACGCTTGGGAGTGTTCGCACATGGCTTTGGCAACCCCTTTGCCGCGTGCTTGTGGCGTCACCATATAGCCACAGTTGCATATGTGTTTACCGGGGCCTGCGGCATTGGCTTTTAAATAATAAGCGCCCAGCAGTTGGTTTTCCTCATCTTTAACCGCGATGCTGTAAAGCGGTGTTTGGCACCATAACGTAAAAGCATTTTCATACGTGATGTTAGGGTCTATCGCGTAGGTTTCTTGTGCCGCTACAATGGCCTGAAATGTTGGCCAAAACTCACTGAAGTCTTCCGAGGTCATTGGCGTAAATGCGTGAGATTGCATGGGCAGTGTTTCCGTAAAACGGTTATCTAGATAACAAAAGCATGGCGTACGTTAGTATACTCTGATGTGCTTATAGGGTCCCATCATGACAATAGAAAGTGCACTGACCTATTTTTTAGCGATTTTTATTTTTGCGGTCACGCCAGGCCCCGGCATTTTTGCGCTGTTGGCGAAGGGAATGGCTGCGGGCACTCGACCATGCATACCGCTGGCGCTGGGCATGACGGCAAACGACATTATTTATCTGCTACTGGCGTTTTATGGCTTGGCAGCGTTGGCCGAAAACTGGGGTGAGGCGTTCACCCTGTTGCGTTATGTGGGGGCTGCTTATCTGTTTTATCTTGGCTGGCAGATGTGGACAGCCGAGGTGACGAACAATGCGTTAGCGTCGGCCCACTATGACAATAGCGTGTCTACCCGCGATATTCTCAAGAGCTTTACGCAAGGCTTCTTAATTTCGGCGTCTAACCCAAAAGTAATTCTATTTTATATTGCGTTCTTACCCACCTTTATTGATCTCACCGTGCTTAACCGAAGTGATATGTTCCTCGTAGTGGGCTTAACGTTAGTAGGGTTAATGATGGGCTTAATGCTGGTGGCCTCGTTTGCCTCCTCTGCGCGACGGTTCTTTCAGTCAGAGCGTGCTCAAAGAGGCACCAACCGGACCGCAGGCTCGCTTATGGTGGCGGCAGGTGCCTTTCTGATTGCCAAAGGGTAGGGCGCGGGCGCGTTAAGAATAGCCGCTTAGCGGGCTACGTCCGCAACGATTTCATAGCTGCGCAAGCGATCTTTATGATCGTAAAAGTCGCTATTAATCATGAGTTCATCCGCGCCAGTGCGTGCTTGGAATTCTTCAAGCTCTGCTTTAACCGTCGCTGGCCCACCAATAATGGCTGCGCCTAAAAACTGGCTGACCTGAGCCTGCTCAACCGGTGACCAGTCTAGCTGCTCAACCGGTGGCAGCGACTGCGTAGGCTTGCCGCGGATAAGGTTAAGAAACTTCTGCTGCGCGGTGGTGGCTAGGTAATGCGCCATCGCATCGCTTTCAGCCGCCATAACAGGTAGGCCCACCATGGCATGCGGTTTACTTAGGTGTTCAGAAGGGCGGAAGTTGTCTCGATAGAGCCGCAGTGCTTCAAATAAGTAGCCCGGCGCAAATTGGGCCGCAAAGGCAAAGGGTAGCCCTAGTTTAGCGGCCAACTGTGCGCTATAGCCACTAGAGCCGAGTAGCCAGATGGGTACGTGAGTGCCTTGGCCTGGAACGGCTTTTACGCGTTGATGAGGGTCGGCATCGCCTAAATAGCTGCGTAGCTCATTAAGCAATTGTGGGAAGTCATCGACCCCCGCGTGAGCATTCCTGCGCATGGCCTGCATGGTTGCGCCATCAGAGCCAGGGGCACGGCCTAAGCCTAAATCAATACGGCCGGGGTAGAGCGTTTCAAGCGTGCCAAACTGCTCCGCAATCACCAGTGGTGGGTGGTTAGGCAGCATGATACCGCCGCTACCAACGCGAATGGCTGAGGTCTGCCCAGCAACGTGACCAATCAGGACGGCGGTGGCAGCGCTGGCGATGCCCGCGATATTGTGGTGTTCAGCCAGCCAGTAGCGGGTATAGCCTAGTTGCTCTGCTCGCTGCGCCAAGGCAACGCTGTTATCGAACGTTTCAGCGGCGTTGCCGCCTTGACGGATGGGCGCTAAATCCAGCACAGAAAGTGCAGTGGTAGCGAGTTGGCTCATGGGTCACCTGCAAGACGGAACGTGTGGCGCGCTAAACTAATTAGCACGCTTGGTAATAGAACGTTATGTGGGCATTTGCAGGCAATTACAAGTCATAAGCGTTCGAGCGATTTATTCCATTGGCGGCGTGGGGCGAATAAGTATCTCGTTAACATCCACATGGGCGGGCTGGGAGAGGGCATAAACCACGGCATTGGCAATATCACGGTCTTCAAGGGAATATTCAGGTGGCTCATCGAAAAATGGCGTATTCACCATTCCTGGCTCTATTAACGTGACGCGCATGCCAGTGCCGCGCAGCTCCTCACGTAAGTTGTAACCAATGCCTGTAACAGCCCATTTGGTCGCGCTATACATAGAGCCAGGAATGGTGGTGCGTCCCGCTGCTGAACCGGTTAAAAGCACGTGTCCCTTGCAGCGTTTTAGCTCGGGTAGGCAGGCTTGCAGGGTTAGCCCTACGCCGTAGATGTTAGTCATGATCATCTGTTGCCATGCAGTGTGATCAGCACCGCTAAAGCCGCCGGGAGAACCGCCGCGTCCGGCATTGGCAAAAACGGCATCCAGTCGACCAAAGGTCTCAAGGGCTTGCTCTACCATCGCCTGCTGCTGGGCCATGTCGGTGACATCCACTTCGCAGGTAAGGACTTTTTCTGGGCCTAGCTCTTCAGCGAGTGCTGTTAACTTAGTGGTTGAACGGGCGGCAAGTACGAGTTTGTAACCTTCACGTGCGGCTGCGCGTGCGGTAGCAGCACCGATGCCGCTTGAGGCACCGGTGATCAAAAGTACGCGGTGACGCATTGGGGGACGCTCCTTGTTCATTCAAATAATGGGCTGCTTCATACCGGAATAATTAGAATGGTCAATGAGCGCTAATCTTGCAAATAGTGCGGGCCCTTGCCATCAGCGCGTGGGGGTTTCCGATTTTCGCTTCAGCACGATAGAAAGGTCGAGAATTGATTGCGCCATGTCGGCCATACTTTTGCTTTGATCCATTGATGTTTTACGCAGAAAACGATATGCCTCCTCTTCAGTCATTTCCTGATGAGCCATAATGAGCCCTTTGGCTCGCTCAATCAGTTTGCGTTCACGTAGGGCTTTACGGGTGTTTTCCAGCTCATCGCTAAGGCCTTGTAAGCGGCGTGAATGGGCATGGGTTAGCTCAATTAACGAACGTCCAAGCGGTGAGGTTAATGCACTGGCGGTAAGCTCTCCTAAAGGGTAGGTGTCGTTTAACGCTAGCAGCTGCTCACAAGGAGCGGGAGTGTGCTGGCAAGGCTGTGCTTTAAGCTGTTCAAGGGTAGCCTGTGCCTGTTCGATTTTGCGGTGGCATAGAATGGTTAACTGTTGGTTGAGGCTATCCTCAATTTCCTTAATCGTGTCGATACGTAGCGTTGTCAATGCGTACCAGGTTTCACCCAGCGGTGCCGTTTCATTATTTGAACGACGAATGCGTTGGCAGGCAATATCGCGAAGCTGATTAATGCCACAAAGCGCGCGTGTCGACATCGCTTCTTGCCAGAGAAGCTGGGCCTCGGCATTGGCAAATTCTACAAAAGTATCGAAGCAGCGCTGTTGATCATGCACCAGCTGATTCAGTAGCTCGCGATGGGCCTTATCAAAATGTCCATGGGTAAAACCGTAGGCGCCGCATGCTCGCTCTTGGCCTGCCAGCTCCTTCCCCTGCATCAAGTGAAATATGGCCACCAGCGCTTTGGTAACATCTGCGTCTGCTGCGGTGTCTGCAGCTTCAAACACAATCGCGAGCAAGCCGCTAATTAAGTGGTTAAAGGCCTGAGTAGCGGAGTCGGGGGAGATGGCAAACGTATCAATGGCGCAGCGCAAGGTATCAAGCTCGTCGAGTGCAAGCCACACCGTTGCAATTCGTCTAAGCAGACGAGCGGCCGCTTGCGGTTTGGCCTCGTGACTGAGGGCCTCAAGCCGCTGGCGCATTAAGGTCTCAGCTTCTTGACTCTCTTGCAAATACGCCATGCGCCGGGTTTTGAAGCGCTTTCCCTTTGAGACGAGGTAGATGGTTGAGGCGCCTCGTTCGCGCTGAAGGACGTGAATAAAACGGCTAATATCACCGACGATGTCTGAGGTGGTCGCCAAGTGGCGCAGGTTGTCGATATCGCAACGCAGGGCGGTTAAGAGTAACTGTTGGGCTGAAGACATAACGGTTTCCTTGTTGCTCGCCGCCTGACATAAATTGCCCCGCAGCTAAGCTGCGGGGGGAACGTTAACGCAGTGAAAGGGCGCCTGCGCCGGTTTCTTCACCTACCGCGTCACGGTAGGCCTGCGCCTCTTTAGCTTCCGTAGCATCGCTAAAGCGTACCAGCAGTACGCAGGAGGCGAGTACTAACACGGTAAGGCCTAGGTAAAAAAGCCCTTGTTGGTAGCTGATATTTTCGTTGCGAAAGAGAAAAGCAGCGCAAACAGCGCCCACATTACCGCCTGCGCCCACAATACCCGCCACAGCGCCTAGCGCTTTCTTATTGATAAACGGTACTACCCCGTAGGTGGCCCCTTCGGCCATCTGCACAAACAGGCTGAACACCAGCATGATGCCTATGGCTAGGCTTAATACGTGCATTTGTGAAAAGGCAATTAGCGCGATACCTTCGCAAATTAAGGCAATGAATAACCAGCGTACCCGGCCTTTCAACCCTGCGTGTTTAGCAAATAAGTCGGAAAAGATGCCACCCAAGGTGCGAGCGAAGATATTCATCAGGCCAAACAGCCCAGCAATCATGCCCGCCGTGGCAAGGGTTAAATCGAAGTGGTCAAAGAAGTAGATGGCCGCGATATTATTGATGGTCAGCTCAACCCCAAAACAGAGTCCGTAGACAACAAATAACGCCCATACTCGAATATCTTTCGCCGCGGCTAAAAAGCTCTGAGTTGCGCCGTTTTCCCCCGTGGCTTCGGGTAGCTCGCCCCGGGCGCGTAGCGCGTCAAAGTTGCCGTTCGGCGCATCTTGCGTGAAAAGCCAGTAGCCGATGCCGGTGCAAAACATCACAACGCCGGGTACCACCATGGCAAGCCGCCAGCCCAGTGTTTCGCTCACGCCAAGCATTAAAAGGCCGGCGAATATCAGCGGCATCAGAATCTGGGTCGTGCCACCCCCTAGGTTGCCCCATCCCGCGCTAGTGGCATTGGCGGTACCCACTACATTAGGCGCAAACATCATGGTGGTGTGGTACTGGGTAATAACAAACGAGGCACCGATAGCGCCAATGGCCAAGCGGGCTAACAGGAACGTTTCAAAACTGTTGGCAAAACCAATGCCCATCACGGGGAGCGAGCCTAGCAGGAGTAGCCCGGTGTAGGTTTTACGTGGCCCTATCTTGTCGCAAAGTACGCCAATCAGTAGGCGCACAATCACGGTAATGGCGACCGATGCAATAATGGTATTGCCGATTTGGGTTTGAGTGAGCGATAGGTCTTCTCGAACGACCGCCATGAGGGGGGTGATACCAAACCAGCCGAAAAAGCAGATATGGAAGGCGAACCATGAAAAGTGAAATGCGCGCATTTGCGGCGTAGAGAAATTTAGCAGCCGAATTCGGTTGGCTTTATTGCGAATATCCATGGAAGGCCTCTCTGGGGTTAGAGCGAGTTTGCCAACACGTGAAGCGCTTCTCTAAAAGACGCTACGTAATTGACGAGAACATGCCTTCTTCTCTGAAGGTCAGGTTCGACGCACTCGTACCCACTGGGCCTGGTCCACGCCTACCACCATTAGTGGTAGGAAAAGCAATTAATCCGCCAAATGTTACTTTTATTACTCAAAACAATTGGTTGTAGTTGTTTTTTAAGTTGGGTTGAAAATAACGTTATTTTTGTAAGCATAAAAAAACGGTTTCTGCCCCACGGTGGGGCGGAGTCAGCGACGTTTGCAACACGCTAGTGCCATTTATTCGTTCAGGTACACAGCGTCGATATCCAGCGATGAGTAATTACCCAGTGCTTCAAAGTGTTCAGCAAGCCAGCGATCGGCGGCGTCACGACCCTGTTCAAACAGATGGCAAAGGAAAGCCCACTCAGAGTTCATTTTGCTGGATACGGAAAGGGCTTCTAATGCGTGTTCGCCGCTAATACGATGAAACAGTGCCTGCTGATAGCTATTCTGGATACCTTGCTCTTCCAAAGCGCTTTTCAGTAGCGCAATCATGCGGATCTCTTTTATTAGCGACGCATTAAAGGTGATTTCATTGAGCCGGTTCATAATAGCTGAAGCAGATGTGGGAACATCGTCTCGGCTTATGGGGTTAATCTGCACCAGCATGATATCCCGAGCACTGCACTCTTCCATTAATGGAAAAAGCGCTGGATTACCCATGTAGCCGCCATCCCAGTAGGCTTCACCGTCTATTTCCACTGCTTGAAAAACAAAGGGGAGGCAGGCAGACGCCATCACGGCGTCGACGCTCATCTCTTCACGCCGGAACACGCGCTGTTTACCCGTGCGTACATTGGTTGCGGCAACAAATAATTTGAGCTTTTCGCAGCGTCGGACACGCTCAAAATCGATGTGCTCAGCCACAATGTCCCGCAGTGGATTGATATTGAGTGGGTTAAATTGGTAAGGCGAAACCAGACGGCTCATGAGATCCATTGCAATGTAGCCAGGCGAGTGATCTAGGCTCCAGTTGCCAGTGAGTACATCTAATGGGGAGCGGCGGATGGGGCTTGACATGCCAGCACGACTAACAGCCTGCCAAAAATCGCGGAGCGCTTTACGCGCTGTCTCTTTATCACCACGGGTGAGGGCGTCGGCCATTACGACACCATTCATGGCGCCTGCGCTGGTGCCACTAATACCCTCGATTTCAATGCGGTCATCCTCTAACAGGCGGTCAATAACGCCCCAGGTGTAAGCACCGTGGGAGCCGCCACCTTGCAAGGCAAGATCTAGCTTTTTGATCTGCACTATATAGCCTCTTACTGAATGCGTTTGGGAAGATTATTACGTCTTCAGCATGGCACAAATGCCAATGCTATGTGCACTCAGCAGGTAATGAGGTTTCAAGGAGCATCGGCGAGGGGGGAGCGATAGCCCGTGGCAAGCGGCACTTCATACACTGCATACTCAATTAGCTGGTCTAGCTGCTGTACTAATTGAAGGCTCGCTTCTTCCATCAGGGCAAGCGATGCCAACTGTCCGGTATGGTCGCCTTGTCGAGCAAAGCGTAGTGCTTCTAAGCCACTTTCATGGAAGCGGCGATGGGGGCCGGCTAAGGCACGGTAAGCGGCGGTCTTTTGGTAGCGCTTTCCATCGCCCAGGTAGTACCACTGGCCAAGAGTGCAGTGTTGGTGATCTTCGATTGTTTCATCGAACTGTGCCGAAAGCAGCTGCTTATACAAGCGGCTTTTCCAGGCAGCGTGCTCAAGTTTTGCAGCGTGCAAGCACGCTGTTGTGGTGCTGTGGTGAATAACCTTATACATATGACGTGCTTGGTCGGTTAACTGCTCTATAACCTGCTCGGCCTCTTGCGCTGCTTGGGTTAACGTTTGGGTGACCTGGCACTGGTGGGCTGCCGCTTCGGTATCTTGTTGTAGTTGGGTGGCGATCTGTTCAGCGCACTGGTCTAGTTGTCGGGATAACCGCTGGGTATATTCGGCCAACCGCTCCATATCTTGAACAACGGCAGCCATGCCAGGTGATGGGGAGGCGGAGTGGGCAACCTCAAGAGCCGCGCTCATCGCCAATGCTCTTGTGTGGCCTGCACTGCGCGCTAGTGTAACGCTGAGTTGACGAATATCGTGCAGCGCCGGTTTAGTGGTAACCGAGCCTGTTGAAGGTGGGGCTGAGGGCTGGCGATGACACTGGAGCTTCAGCATTTGTGCGGTGTGTTCGGCGTGATGCAGGCGCGTAAACATATCGGCCAGAGTGGCCCGCTCAGCCGCCAGTTGACCCGCGTGAGCCTCCATGCCCTGGCTGATGGACGCCAGCATATCCGCTCCTTTAGTTTGAAGCATGCTCAATGACTCAACCGGGGTCATTAAACTAAGGGCACGGCAGCTGTGGGATACTCTTTCGGCATCCAACTGCCCTTGGAGGTCAGTGACTTCCTGCTCTAAACGGCGAATGGTTTGATAGGGACGCATAAAAGCAAACATGACCACACCTGCAAAGTAGAAATATGTTTGTGCTGTTTTGTCACAAATTATTGCAGAGTGTTTTCTTGCTTGCTTGGTTTAACTTGGGTTAATGAGCAAATTCAGCCGCTGTTTAGTTGTATAGTGGGAAGCGCTGTATAGGTATCTCAGCTGTTAGCACCGTCTTATTTGTGATTAACGCTGCGCCAGCTGCGGGAGCTCGGTGGTGCAGCGAAGGTAAGCTGAGGTAGCGAGCCACTCTTCATCGGGATAATAAGCGAACACATACTGATTCTCTTTCAGGCTGTCGATAAGCGGGTAGGTAATCTCTTCGCGTACGGCGGGGCAGCCTTGGCTACGACCTAGCCGACCTGTTTGCTCAATAAAGTCCTCGCTGACGTAATTGGCACCATGGATCACAATAGCTCGCTCAAAGGCGAGGTTATTGACGTTGGCTTCCAAACCGTCAAGACGCAGCGAGTAGCCATTGCGTCCATAGTAGCTGTTCATGGTGCGAAAGAGGCCAATGCTGGACTGATGGCTCTCTGGCGTGTTGGAAAAGACCTCTGCTACCGCATCCCCAGAGCCTTGCCCATGAGAAACCAGCTCTTCAAACAGCAGCGCATGCTGGTGGAGGTCGAAGACCCACATGCGTGGTTCGGTGGAGGGCAGCGAGTAATCAATCACTGCTAAGCGTTCAGCAGACGGCTCTGCGCAGCTAAGCGCTTGTGCTGCAAGCCGCAGCGCTTCAGGGGTGGCGGTGGGGGCTAGCTGCAGTAACTGATGATGCAAGGTGGACACCCCGTGTGGTGGCGCAGACGCTACCTGAGCCAAAAAGCTGGCTGCTTGAAGGGGCAGGCTAAATAGCAAAACGGGCAAGGAAAACAGCGTAGTAGAAAGACATGAGCGAGGTAACATAGAGCGTAATCCTGGAATAGATAACGGGATGAATGTAAGTAAGCAGCTATTATAAAGTTAAGCGTACCGACCGGGATCTACAGGTATAGCGATTCAGCATAGTAACGCAAGGAGGGGTGATGAACGAGAAGCAGCTACTAAGACGATGGGCGATGGGCGCAGCGCTATGTTTGGCGCTAACCCAATCGCCTTACGCGCTCACCACTGCTTATGCAGCATCAGGTAATGCACCGCTGCAGCAAGCATTGGCGCAGCATTTAGCTGAAACCAGTCACCGCCTACCTGTGGCGGCGTTCTATCAACACAAAGAGGGCGAGCCTGCGTGGCAAACAAAAGCGGCCGTTGAGGCATTAGTCAGTGCGCTAAATAGCCTTGAAAGTGATGGCTTAACCCCCAGAGATTACGCTGCGCATACGTTGCTCGACGATTTTCACTTTAGCCAGCAAGCGGGAGAGTCGGCCCAAGCGAGGTTTGAACTCAAGGCGACCCAGTCACTTCTTCTAGCGTTAGATCACCTTGGTCGTGGCAAGGTAGACCCGCGTGATATGGAAACCAACTGGGAACTGCCGCGTCCGGAAAACCGTTACTCCATGCTGCGTGTTGTACACGCGGTTGAGGACAGTGACATAGAGCGTGCCCTCACTTTAGCCCGTCCCACCACCCCCGCATATGCTCAGCTCCGCGAGATGCTAAGCCAGTATCGCCATCTCGAATCCCAAGGCAGTGCCCCCCATTTAGCCGGTAGAGAAACGTCGTTGCGCCGAGGCGATACAGGAGACGATGTGGCCGTACTGCGCCAGCGGCTGGCGCTATGGGGAGATGCTGGCTTATTGGCTGCTGATAGCAGTGCGTATCCCATGATTGGGGTTCAGTCGTCCGTTCGTGACCCCCGCCACTTTGATACTGAGCTTGAAAGCGCCGTTAAACGCTTCCAGCGACGTCACCAGCTGCAAGACGATGGCATTGTGGGCGAGCAAACACGCTTAGCCCTGAACACACCGGTGGGCTCGCGGATTGATCAATTGCGGGTGAATTTAGAGCGGGCGCGTTGGATTGGGACAAACCTCACGTCCGAGCCGCAGGTGTGGGTAGACATTGCTGGCTACCGTCTGCACTACCTCCGGCCTAACGGCGAGCGCTGGGATGCCCGGGTAGTGGTAGGTACCCCGCGGCGTGAAACGCCCATTATTCACTCCTCTATAAGCCATTTAACGGTTAACCCTAGCTGGACAATTCCCCCGACCATCATGCGTGAAGATGTCTTGCCCCGGGTGCGGCAGGATCCCAGCTATTTAGCGCAGCAGAATATTCAGGTATTAAGCCATAGTGGCGAGCGCCTAGATGCAGATACCATTGATTGGCAGCGCCCAGGCGGCGTTATGCTGCGCCAAGTGGCAGGTCGATCTAACCCCCTTGGCCGCGTGGTGGTCCGCTTCCCAAATAACGATATGATTTACCTGCACGATACACCGGCGACAGGCTTGTTTCAGCGGCAGCAGCGGGCGCTCAGCTCTGGCTGTGTGCGGGTGGAGGGCGTGTTAGAGTTTGCGCAAATGTTGCTGCAGGACAGCGGCAGTCATCACCAGCTCTCTTCGCTGATGAACAGTAGCGCCAGTGACCGTAATGTTAATCTGCCACAGCGTATCCCGGTCGCGTTGCACTATCTCACGGCTTGGCCAAATGCCCAGGGGGAGGTGGAGTTTCGTGATGATATTTACCGCCGGGATGCGCTGTTACTCAGTGCTTTGGCGAAAACTAGCTAGTGCTTCTTAATATCGCGTTACTTCGTGTCTCAGGTTATGACGTGACGAGAGCCAGTAGTTTTACCCGCTATAAACCATAAACGCCGCCCACTAGGGGCGGCGTTTATGCTAGCTATTTATACACCAGTTGCTTATTGGCTACTCTCTTCACGTTGGTAACCGGCTACGTTAACGGGGCCTGTCTCGCCACTTTCAAGTGCTGCAAGTACCGGCTCAGCGTGGCGCTGGAACGCAATCAGCGTATCACCGCTTAGGCTAGTGTTCTCAGGCAGGTCCACGGTCATGGCGTTAACCGGCGTATTATTGACGATGACTTCGTAGTGAAGGTGAGGGCCGGTGCTACGCCCAGTGTTGCCGGAAAGGGCGATACGCTCACCCATTTCAATACGCTCACCCTGGCTGACGAGAGGACGAGACAGGTGTAAATAACGTGTTCGGTAACCGTTGTCATGGCGAACCACAATATAGCGGCCTGCGGCGTGGTGGTTGCCTACGCGCTCAACTCGACCGTTTGCAGGTGCAATGATTGGCGTGCCAATGGGCATCGCAAAGTCGGTTCCATTATGAGGGCTAACGCGACCAGTCACCGGGTGCAAACGGCGAGGGTTAAAGTTGGAGCTAAGGCGATAGTTGCCTTCAAACGGGTAACGGGCAAAAGCTGGATCCAGGCTGTTGCCTTCCGGCGTATAAAAATTATTGTCGGTGGCGTTACGCACGACCGTTAAATCCATACGCTCGCCGTCGTATTTAACGGCCAGTACGCGGGAGTCGAGAGTTTCTCCGCCGATCATGTCAGACTCAACGAGCACCTGGAAACGGTCGCCCCGGCGGCTGTCACGACGAAAATCGAGTTTCTTTTCAAGCAACCGAGTAAGCTCGGTAACGGAACTGCTGGTTAGGCCGGTTGCCTGAGCGGAGCGCGCAAAACTACCGCTTACACTGCCCGCGTAGAGGCGCTGCACAGGCTCGCCCTGGCGCTCGATTGTGGTAACGGCGTACTGCTCTTCTTCACGCTCTAATAAAACGCCGTCGCGGGCGTTTTTCATCATGCGTAGCGAAAGCAGGCGCTGATTTTCGTCCAGCTGATAATCGAAGCTATTACCTGCTCGCCAATGGGTCAACATGCGAGGCTCTGGTAGATCCTCAAGCAGCGCTAGCACTTCGCTATATCCAAGACCTAGCTTATTTTGCGCGAGTACTGCGAAGGTTTCACCAGACTCAACAATGTGCGTTTTCCACTCAGGAACGAAGGGCTCTTCTGCTGCTAATTCAAACTCGAGGAAAGAGATATCATCAAATAAGTCGTAGTCTTCGTAGGAAGTAGCATCAGCGATTTCGACTGAAGAGGCGTCGATATTGAGCATGCCACTAGACAGCGTGCCTAGTACAACGGCCATATGCAGAGCGCCGTCATCCAATTTAGCCATGGGGCTTTCACTGGTCGTCGATGCCTCAGCGCTAGCAATTACGTCCAGATCTATATCCAGGTCGATAATTTCTGTAGCGGCTAAGTCGCTCAGTGGGATGTGGTCTCGGGTCGCGTCGATTGCGCGGGAGGCGCGGCCGATCGCTTCTGCAACGGGTGTTCGCTCTTGGCGTAGCGATGGCACGCCCGGCGCAGAATCACTGGGAAGCGGAACTAATACGCTCTCCAGTGGGGTATTAGGCTGGTTCAAGTCATTGTACGTCGTTACTAGCTTTTGTGTGCCCAGCACAGTGACCATAGTGGCCACAGGTAACAGTAATAATTTATGCGTGCGGGGCAGCGAATGAAGGATTCGCAACATGGGTAAATGGACCGCCAGATTCGTGTAAAAAAAGTAACATAAAAGTGAATAAGCCCAGGAACCATACCCCAACGAGGATGGAGTGAATAGACTGTATATCTATCCACAAAATATACTTCCGTTAAAATGCGGAAGTATTAAGCAGATATTACGATTTTTGAACACTGTTTGCTAACAAAAGTAACCAATTAGCAGGCGCACTAAATAGTCAGTTTTACATTATTTTCCAGATCTGGGCGACGCTGGACGTTAAAGGTGTATTTATTAACGCCCAGGATTGTTGTCTCTTCTGTTACCTGACCGATTGGCGATAATTTTTTTCAAGCAGGTACTTTTTTTAATTTACTGGCATTCTAGTAAGGTTTTTTCGAAGATTAAGCGGATTATTTCGCTGTCTAGCGTCGAGGAAATCGAAATGTCTCGGGTAACACTTGCACAATGGCAGATGCTGGCCGCTGTGGTTGACCATGGTGGGTTTGCGCGTGCGGCAGAAGCCGTTCATAAAAGCCCCTCAACGCTTAACCATGCAGTACATAAATTAGAAGAGCAGCTAGGTGTACAGGTATTAGAGCCTGTGGGTAGGCAGGTACGCCTCACAGAGGCGGGTGAATTACTGCTGCGCCGCGCGCGTCAGTTAATCGAAAGCGCTGACACACTTGAAGATGTGGCATCGCGGTTAGCGGCTGGCTTGGAAGCCGAAGTCGTCGTGGCTATTGATCAGGTTTTTCCAGCGGCTGCTCAAGCCAAAGCGCTCGAGCGCTTTTCAGAAACCTATCCCCAGGTTCGTGTTCAGCTACATGAAAGCGTCCTCAATGGGGGGATCGAGATGCTCTACGATGGCCGGGCTGACTTGGTCGTATCGGGCATAGAAGCGCAGGGTTTTTTAGGAGAGCCCTTGGCATTCGTGCGATTTGTGGCCGTGGCTCACCCAAAGCATCCGCTTCATCAGCTAGGGCGCCCGCTGGATTTACGCGATTTATCACAGCACCGGCAATTGGTCGTGCGTGACTCCGCGTTGCGTCAATCAACGAACGCAGGATGGTTAAAAGCCGAGCAGCGCTGGACGGTGAGCCATCTTAATACCTCTCTGGATATGCTTAAGCGAGGGCTGGGTTTTGCTTGGATGCCTGAAACCCGCATTGTGGATGATCTTAGGAGTGGGGAGTTAAAAAGGCTGCCGCTTGCGGCAGGTAGTATTCGTGAAGTGCCGGTGCAGATGATTTTTCGAGACCGGGACCGGGCTGGCCCTGCCGCCCACGCGATGGCGCAAGCGCTGAAGCAGGCGGTCAACGAGGAGTGCCCTGACGATTCGATTCCCTCGAATGAAACGCCGTAAAACATCCGCTTGAGCATACAGAGGGCGAGCGTATGCTAAATGCAAGCTGCATTTAATATACGTTCACTTCTGGAGAGCCTCGATGGGATTACTTGTTAACGGCGAATGGGTTGATCAGTGGTATGACACCAAAAAGCACGGCGGCGAATTTGTGCGCGAATCTGCCCAGCTGCGCGACTGGGTAGGAAGCTCCCCGGAAGGTGCTGGGCAGAGCTACCCGGCGGAGCCAGACCGCTATCATCTTTATGTGTCGTTAGCTTGTCCATGGGCACACCGCACGCTGATTATGCGTAAGCTGAAAGGCCTTGAAGGGCTGATTGGTGTTTCTCATGTTAGCCCATTAATGCTCGATAAAGGCTGGACGTATCATCAAGATGAGGGCGCCAGTGGCGACCCGATTAATAACGCAGAATACCATCATCAGCTTTATACGCTGACCGACCCAAACTATACCGGGCGAGTGACGGTGCCTGTCCTATGGGATAAAAAGCGCAGCGCGATCGTCAATAACGAGTCGGCTGACCTGTTACGTATGCTTAATCGTGGATTTGATGCGCTAACCGGCAACGATTTAGATTTTTACCCGGAAGATCTTCGCAGCGTTATTGATGAGGTCAATGATGATGTCTACGAGCATATTAATAACGGTGTGTACAAGTCAGGTTTTGCCACAGAGCAGGGCGTGTATGAAAAGCACGTGCACGCGCTGTTTGAATCCTTGGAGCGCATCGAAAAGCGGCTGAGCGAGCATCGCTATCTCGCCGGTGAGTGGCTGACCGAAGCTGATGTTCGGCTCTTTACCACGTTAATCCGCTTTGATGCTGTCTATTACGGCCACTTCAAGTGCAACTTCAACCGTATTGAAGACTATCCCAATTTGGCTAACTATGTGCGCGAGCTTTATCAATGGCCAGGCGTGGCGGAAACGGTCAACATGGATCATATCAAGCGCCACTACTATTACAGCCACGACACCATCAACCCAACTCGCATTGTGCCCGCTGGCCCGCTGCTCGATTTTGAGCGCCCCCATGATCGGGAGCGGCTTTCAGGGCAGGGCATCCGCCGCCACAGGTAATCTATGCCGATAGGCGTTGTTAAATAGCAAAAGGGCCACCTAAAACGGGTGGCCCTTTTGCTGGTGCTTAAAGGTCTTACTAACCTTTATAAGGAGGAGGAAGCTTCTTAATCCTGATTTACCGCATCACGGGTGGACTGCCAAGCGCTCTGGGCGCCATCGCGGGTTGTTTCCCATGCGTCACGTGCGTTGGCTCTGGTCTGCTCCCACCAGTCGCGATCATAAGTAGGGAAGGACTCCACTTCTTCTGACGTGGCGTTGAGCATAACGCGATGCTCAGTGTCACCATCGCCTTCGGTGTGTGTTTCAAGAGTGAAATAATCAGTACCTACTACAATCTCTCGGCCTCCAAGACCAAGGACGGTACCGCTCTCAATGACCAGCGCGGTGATGCGCATATCATCATCAAAAAGGATGTCGTCAACCTCGCCAATTTCTTCGCCAGAGCCATCAGCAAAATAAACCTCAGCATCTAATATGTCATCTGCGGAGTACATGCCTTGGGGCTGGTTTGAAGCCTGTGCGCCAAAGGCAAGGCTGCCCAGTAGAACGGTGCTTATGGCGGTGGTTAAAATAGATTTACGCATAGCTTCTCTCCATGTGGCTACGGGGTATTACTTATGGCGATGCTGGTTAAAGCATGGCTTCCATCAGAGCTGTTAATTAGAGCTGTTTCAGCTTCAGCGCTTACAGGCTGTCGGCCCAATCGTCGGCACGCTTTTCAGCCTCTTCTTTCTGAAGGCCGTACTTTTGTTGGAGTTTACCTACTAGCTGATCTTTGCGACCACCAATTTGGTCAAGCTCATCATCGGTGAGGTCACCCCAGCTTGTACGTGCCTTTCCTTTTACTTCTTTCCATTTGCCTTCGATTTGATCCCAGTTCATCTCATCGCTCCTTGAAGTTGTTGAACATGCCTAAGCAACTTTCAGGTTAGACGAACAGCGAATATGTGCAAGTCTCGATTTTAATAACAGTTAATGTAAAAACACTAGTCAGGAGCTGCTTGCAGTGTTAGCATGCGCGCTCCTCGCATGTGTTGACCCCTCCATCATGACGATAAGCGTTCATTTACGTAGTTTTTAATTTGTACGTAACTGCGCTTGCGGGAACATCTTGCTAACTGCAGATGTTCATTGCTGTGAAGATGGCGCGCCTCCAGTATTTCACCAAACGGGTGAAATCGGCGCAGAAGGTCGCCACAACGGTTGGCCCGCAATTAGCGGTGTTTGCTGACCGGATGCTAGGTGCGACCGGCGTCTCCGACTCCACTTATGACGATATCCGCTTACGCGGAGCCTGTTTTTTTGTTGCGTTTTTTAACGCGCATCGATTCCAGAGTCAGAGACGCTTACGATGTTTTTTGCCGGTAAAGCCGGCCTACCAAGGTGTGATTAATGACCTCGACTTCTGTCGCTTCGCCGAGCTTCGGCGATCTTGCTCTGTTGCCTGCCGTTCTCTCTGCTGTTGAAGCACAAGGCTACGAAATTCCTTCGCCCATCCAGGCGCAGACTATTCCTGCGTTGTTGGAAGGCCGCGATATGCTGGGCCAAGCACAAACCGGTACCGGCAAAACCGCTGCGTTTGCACTGCCATTGTTATCGCGTTTAGAACTTACCCGTCGCGAGCCTCAAGTATTGGTTATGGCTCCGACCCGTGAGCTTGCTCAGCAGGTTGCGGCTTCGTTCAGTAAGTATGGCCAAAACCTTAAGGGTCTTGAAGTTGCGATCCTGTGTGGTGGTCAAGAGTACCGTGAGCAGTTAGGTGCACTAAAACGTGGTGCCCAAATTATCGTTGGCACCCCTGGCCGCATCATCGATCACCTTGATCGTGGCAGCTTGAAACTTGACGGCCTTTCAGCGCTCGTGCTGGATGAAGCCGATGAAATGCTGCGCATGGGCTTTATCGACGACGTAAAACGCGTGGTTGCCGATACCCCTAAAAATGCACAGCGCGTGTTCTTCTCGGCGACGTTGCCGGCAGAAATCGAGCGCATTGTTAACCGGTATCTTGTTGACCCGGTTAAGGTGGCGATTGAGTCGCGTACGACCACCGGTGAAAACATCGAACAGCGCATTGTCCGCGTTGATGGTGGCGCAAAGCTTGAAGCCCTGGCACGTATTCTGGAAGTTGAGCCAGTTGATGGGGCTATCGTGTTTGTGCGTACCCGTGCGGCCTGTACCACGCTGGTTGAACAGCTAACGGCCCGTGGTGTTAACGCGGCAGGCCTATCGGGTGATCTCGATCAGAGCCTTCGTGAGCGCACTATTACACGTTTGAAGCGCGGCAAAGTTGATGTGCTGATTGCGACAGACGTCGCTGCGCGCGGTCTTGACGTGTCGCGTATTACTCACGTTATTAACTACGACCTGCCTCAGGATGCGGAAGCCTACACCCACCGTATCGGTCGTACTGGCCGTGCGGGTCGTAGCGGCATCGCGATTACCTTCGCTGGCTTCCGTGAAGGCCGCAAAGTGGGCTGGATGGAGCAGGCAACGGGTCAGAAAATGACCGAAATGCCGCTGCCTGACGAAGCCGCTATTCGTGCCCATCGCGATGAAGTGTTCCATCACCGCGTTGTTGCAGCGCTGACCAAAGGCGCTGAAGAGCAGCGTGCGCTGGTTGAGCGCTTGGTCGAAGAAGGCCACGATGCCATCGAGCTAGCCTGTGCGTTTGCCGCCATGGCGCGTGCTGATGAAGCACCGATTGGTCGCTTACAGGCGCCGCGCAAAGAGAAGCCGATGCGTGATGGCGCACCGGCCGGTAAGCCGGGTGCTCGTCGTGAGCGTTCAAGCGCGCCTAGCGAAGGCATGACCCGCTACCGCGTTTCCGTTGGCCATAAAGATGGCGTGAAGCCAGGTCAACTGGTTGGCGCACTGGCAAACGAAGGCGGTATTGAAGGTGCGCGTATCGGTCGTATCGATATCCGCAACGCTTTCTCGGTAGTTGAACTACCCAGTGGCCTGCCTTCCACTATTCTTGCGAAAATGGCCCGTGCCCGTGTGGCCGGTCGTCCGCTAGAAATTAGCGAAGATAGCGCCCCTGAGCGTGCACCACGCCGTCGTCGTGACGATGGTGACGCGCCGGTTCGTCGCCGCGAACGCGCTTAAGCGAGTATTCAGGCGCTCGATGAGCGCTAGCTATTCGCACTGAACGTGCAAAATCCCCCCATGCTTATTGGCATGGGGGGATTTTTTTTGGCTACCTTTATGCGCAACGGTTAACTTTTTTCTATTTACACTTTCTCTATTAACACTTTCTCTATTAACTCTCTTTCCATTAATACTCTTCCACTAATACGCATTGAGGGAGCAAGCATGGACGCAGTGCTACACGAATGGAATCTCTCTCCTACGCAGGCGATTGCTCTTCAGAAAGAGTTAGCATCACAATTGGAGAGTGATGATCGCATCGAGCCGGTGAAGCATATCGCGGGGGTGGATATTGGCTTTGAGGAGGAGGGGGCTATTACCCATGCCGCGGTGGTGGTGCTTAAGTGGGAGCAAGCCGCCGCACCCTATCTCACGGTTGTTGAGCAAGTCGTGCATCGCGAGCCAACACGGATGCCCTACATTCCTGGCCTGCTCTCTTTTCGCGAGATTCCCGCCGCCCTAGGCGCGTTTGAAAAACTCAGTGTGAGGCCAGAGCTGGTAATGGTGGATGGCCAGGGTATTGCCCACCCACGTCGGCTAGGCGTTGCGGCACATCTGGGGCTATGGCTGGATATACCGACCATCGGTATCGCTAAGTCTCGGCTGTATGGCAAGCATGCAGAGGTGGGCGAAGCGCGGGGCGACTGGGTGCCTTTAACCGCAGGTAGTCATGTTATTGGCGCGGTATTGAGGTCACGGACGAAAGTTAAGCCCGTCTTTGTGTCGCCTGGGCACCGGCTTTCCCTTGAGACATCTCTTTCCTGGGTGATGTGCTGTTTAGGTCGCACGAAGCTGCCCGAGCCAACCCGCCTAGCGGATCGGCTGGCCTCACGGCGGGGGCAGCAACGCTAGCCACAGTTACAGAAAGGCGAGAAAACGACGCAGTAAGCTGGTGGCGTCGGGTGTTGCTGTGATGGCGGCAAGCAGCGCCTGTGGGTCTTCCCCCTGCTCGCGCAGAGCTGTTTGCTGGCGTTCAATATAAGCGCGCATGACAGGTGGGGTGAACTCGGGATGAAACTGTACGCTCCATTGTCGTGAGCCATAGCGCAGCGCTTGGTGAGCGTCGTGGCTGTTGTGGGCCAGTACCGTTGCGCCGGGTGGCAGCTGCATGACCGACTGGGCATGGGTAAGCTGTGCTGGGAAACGTTCAGGCAGTTGGCCAAACAGTGGGTCCTGAAGGCCCGCCTGGGTAAGCCGCACCTGGTGCGTTCCAGACTCCCGTCCCGCTGGATGATAGTCGCTAACCCCCCCTAAGGCGGCGGCCATTAACTGATGCCCATAGCAAACGCCCAGCATGGGGATATCTTCTGCTAACGCCTGTTGTAACCAGGGCTTTAGCGCTTCGCTCCATGGCTCTTGGTTGCTCACCATGCTGTGAGAGCCGGTAATCATCACGCCGGCAAAGGACGACGGTGGCGCAGGCGTGGTTGGCTCACGCGCATCCCATACGGTTAACGTTAGATGGCTAGGCAGCGCCGCAGTGAGCTGCTGTATAAAGAGCTGCTCAAAATCACCATGCTGCTCAATTACTTCTGGGAAGGCGTCGCCGGTTTTAATAATGACTAAAGAGGTCATGTAGGTCTCGTGGTCGTATCGCGCCTGAGGAAAGATAGCCGAAGCAGGGGCATCCCCTGTAAGCTGAAACTTCGCACCATATTATCGTTTTACCATACACTAGGAGCCTGATATGCAACAGATAACACGAGCGGGTGAGCCAATGGACGTAGCAGGCAAGCTGCCTGCTGCTGGGCAAGTAGCCCCCACCATGGCATTAACAGATGCTGACCTACAGGATGTCACACTGGAGACTTACCAAGGCCAGCGTAAGGTGTTGAATATTATCCCCAGCGTTGACACCCCCACCTGCGCAACATCTACCCGGCGTTTTAATGAGCTGGCCTCAAGCTTAGAGAATACCGTGGTGCTGGTCGTGTCTGCTGACCTGCCGTTTGCAGCGAAGCGGTTTTGCGGAGCAGAAGGGCTGGATAATGTTAAAACGCTCTCAACATTCCGCCATCGTGAGTTTCAAGAAGCATGGGGCGTAGCACTATGTAATAGTGCTATGGAAGGGTTGTGCGCCCGTGCGGTGGTCGTGCTGGATGCTGATAACCGCGTGCTTCACAGTGAGTTGGTCAGCGAGCTGAAAAACGAGCCAGACTACGAGGCAGCGCTGGCAGCATTAAAAAGCTAGTGGCTCACCGGCAGGCGTATCTTGCTAGTTAACGCCTGTTTTTTTGGCTGCCTCCACCAGCGCATTAATTAAGCGCTGTTGGGGGCGGTTAAATACCAGCCACTCTGGATGCCACTGCACGCCAATCAAAAACGTATGCTCCGTTGACTCGATACCCTGTACCAGCCCATCTCGGTCACGGGCGACAATATTAATCCCTTTGCCCGCTTTATTGACGGCTTGATGGTGCAAGCTATTAACCCTGCACCAGGTAACTCCCAGCAGCTGATGAAGTTGGCTTGCCCCGACAATATCAACCGTCTTGCGAGGCAGCACGGTTCGACGCCGTTTTAAGCCTTCGTGGGTGGTGTAGATATCGGGGTCGAGAGTGCCACCTAAATGGACGTTGATTAACTGCGCTCCTCGGCAAATACCCAGCACTGGCGTGCCTTTAGGGATAAACCGATCCAGCAGGTTAAGCTCTAGCGCGTCCCGCGCGGGGTCTAGGCGCACGTCCAACTGCACTTCACCACCATACAAATGGGCCTGAATATCGTCGCCACCGCCGATAATTAAACCGTCCAGGTGGTCGGGCAGTGGGCGAGAGGGCGATAAGCGCAGGGGTTTGCCGCCGTGTCGCCATACGGCAAACCAGTCAAAACAAAACGCAAGATGGCTTTTGTGATCTGATGAGGTAATTCCAATTAGCGGTCGAGACATTCTGGCAAAGCTCACATGTCAGTGGGTTAGCGACGACCGAATAGACGTAGCAGCTTCTCTTTAAACCGCACCAGCAAGGGGCGGTTATGGTAGGCAATATATTCATCGCAGCGCGCCTGCAGCACACTGGCGTTAGCGGCTAGCTTTTCGACCTCTATCCAGCGGTTCCACTCCATTACCGAGCCCCAGCCGGGCTGCGAAAGCTGCGCATTGGGTAGCCGGTAGTGAAAAGTAGGGCGTGGTTTAATGAGCTGGCTATGCAGTAACTCATGGGGGTGATCAGGGCGCAGGAACGCGAAGAGAGGCAGCAGGTCTAGCTCACGGTTACGTGTAGGGTTGTAGTGCAGATAGTCATCAATAAAACTATCTAGGTCAGGTTGATAATTAAAGTCGAGAACTTTCAGTGCGTACTCTTTGGGGAAAGGGTTGGCGTGGGGCAAAACTTCCCGAGTGATATCTACTTTGATTTCATCGCGCAGCCAGCTTGCCAAAAGTAAGTAAGCGCGCAGCATGGCGAGCAGATACTCAACATCAAGCCGCTCTATCTCCGGGTTGAGGTGTAGCCCAAACCCATACAGCAGGCTCGCATCGGTGCCTTTGGCGCCTCTATCGCGCAGTGTCTGGAATAGCGTGTCTAGTGTCTCAAGCTCATCCCAGGGAATAGGGGGGCAAACAATTTCGGTGGGCACTAGGCCGGTCACCATATCGCCAATCAATTCCCGGGTCTTTTGATGGAACTCTACCCGCCGCTGGTGTTGTTGGCGCGCCCACTCGCTGTCGTTTTCGTGGAGCTCTTCCAGCAGCGTTTTGTCAGGGTGTGCGTATTGAGTATCTAGCTCTATGCCAAACTCGCCCCACTGGGTGCCTTCTACCAGTAGCCGGTGGGGGCTTACCACGTTAAGCTCACCACCAAATAAGTCACGCACCAGCGCAGCAGTATCGCGAGGCGGTAGGCCGGCAAATTCAACTTCTACGCCAACACGCCTCGGTTGCCCGTTACTATTTAACCGGTGAGGTGGAGCTTGTAGCGTCATCTCGCCATCCTTGAGGTGAACGTTTAGGCACCCAGCCTATCATAGTCACGCGTTGAGGCTGAGTGTGTGCAGTCAGGAAAACGTTGAGAAACCGGTGTGTTAAAGCCGGCCCACGACAGGAGTAAAGTGTGCGACAGCTCTGGATAATCAAGCTGATGATGGGCGTTATCATCGCCGTCCTGCTAGGTGTTATGGCGCAGGCCCAAGCACAGAGTGTTTCGCTGCCTAGCCTAGTGGGTGGAAGCGTCCCCAGTGAAGAGCCAAGCGTCAGTAGTGATGACTTTCAAAGCTCGCTTAACGACGTTATCTCGATGCTCGAGAACGAGGAGCGGCGCAGGGAGCTACTTGACTCACTGCGTGAGTTGCAAGTGACCGCGCAGGCTGCTGAAGAGGATGGTGTGGTGCGCCAAGGGTTGCTAGGCGCGCTGGCGGATACGCTGTCTGATCTTGGCGAACAAGCCCAAGCGGGTAATTCGCCGATTGATGAGTGGTCGCGACAACTCGTGCAGGGGGCTGATGATTTACGTGCTTTAAATGAGGGAGCTGGCCAGGGCGAGGCAATTCGTGCGGTCGTGGATGCCGCCGTGCTGGGTGTTGTCTGGAGCGTGCTACTCATCTTGATGATTGCGTTGGGCCGCCTACTCGCAACGCGGCGTGAGTGGCCGCTTGATTTGCCCCGCGACCCGAAAGCGTGGCTATTGGTCGTTCACTTTTTACGCCGCATGCTGCCTTGGGCACTGTCGTTTGCGATTACTTTGGGCATTGGCCAGCTGCTACCTTCAAGCTCGGGTCGCACGATCGTGTTGGTAGTGGCTTATGTTTGCCTGTGCGGGCGTGCGCTTTCGGTGGTGTTTGAAACCGTAATCGCCTTTTTCAGCCGTGGTCATCGGTTCACCGCAGTGCAGTTGCTCCAGCATAAAGCGCTGCGTGGGCTATTTGCTATTGGTGCACTGATTGCACTAGGCGACGCGGTAAATTCGTCACGCTTGGTGGAGATGCTGGGTTCTGAGCTTTCAAGCTTGGTCTCTGTGCTTGCTAATATGCTGGCAGCGCTGCTTTCAGCGCGCTTTATTTTCCGGTTCAAACGTCCTATTCGTCATTTGATTTGTAACCGCCCCTACAAGCAGCGCCGCGATGCCAGTGCCGCGGTTGAAATGATCCGCACCCTTGGCGGCCTGTGGCATATTCCGGCGCTGTTAATGGTAGGCGGCTCACTTTTAGCGATCTTTATTACCGTTGGTGATGTGGGCACCGCCTTGGCCCGCTCGATCATAACGGCCAGCTTGCTGGTACTTACCTTGGTGGCGACGGGGCTACTGCGGCGCCAGGCAGAGCGCATGGGCAAGCGTCGCCATCGTCACCGTTATAGCCAGTACCGTAAGCGTTTGGAGCGGTTTGGGTTTGTGCTGGCGCATATCTGTACCTGGATGGTGTTTGCTGAGCTTTCCATGCAAGTGTGGGGTGGCTCGTTCTTTGGCTTGGGCCAGCAGGCCGTGGCAAGCGCCCGTATTGGACAAGCGTTGATCAGCCTGGGGTCAACCGTGCTACTGGCGTGGCTGGTGTGGATATTTGCTGATACGGCCATTCAGCGTGCGCTGACTTCCTCTGCTCGCTCTCGGGGGCGGCGGGTTAATCAGGCCAGGGCGCAAACCATTACCCCCATGATTCGCAATGTGATTTTTGTCACCATTTTAATTATTGCGGTCATTGCGGGGTTGGCCAACCTGGGCGTGAATGTGACGCCGCTGCTGGCGGGTGCGGGTGTGATCGGCTTGGCGATTGGCTTTGGTGCCCAAACGCTCGTGCAGGACTTAATCACCGGTATTTTTATCCTGATTGAAGACTCACTCGCGGTAGATGATTTTGTGCAAATCAACGGCCATATGGGAACGGTAGAAGGCTTAACGTTGCGCACCGTTAAGCTGCGGGATTTAGATGGTATCGTTCACATCATTACCTTTAGCCGTATTGAGTCAATCCATAACATGTCGCGCCAGTTTGGTATCGCGTTAATGCGGATTCGTATCCCTTACGACATGAAAATTGACGACGCGATTACCTTAATGCAAGAGACGGCTCAGGAGCTGCGCAAAGATCCGATGATGCGCCATTACATCTGGTCGCCGCTGGAAATGCAGGGGGTGCAAGGGTTTGAAGATGGCTGCCCCATTCTACGCATGCGTTTTCGTACCGCCCCTGAAATGCAGTGGGATGTCTCCAGGGCGTTTAATTTGCTGCTTAAGCAGCGTATGGAAGCTCAGGAAATGGATCTTGGCATACCGCGGCTTAGCGTTAGCATGGAAGCGCGCTCGGATGCCCGAGACCCGGCAGGCGAAGGGAGCGACTTCTCCATTAACGATAGTGGCGACCATGAGCAGGAGGGCGCGCGAAAAAAACCGGCGCCCCCAACGCCAGCGCCACGCCCGACCAAAACTGAAAAGCGCAGGGATGCCCGTGAGCGTGAGGGCGAATTACCCCAAGCTAAGCCCCAGGCTCAGGGCGAACCCAAGGGCGAGGCCTATGCCAGCTCCAGCGGCGAAAGTGCCGATGAGTAGCCAGGGGCCTCGCCAACGACGCCAACGGTTATAGAGCGAAACCGCGAGGCTTACCCGGTCGACCAGCTCATCATGGCGGGAGATGGCGTTGTCCGGCGGCAGTGAGAAATCGTTCGCTACGTCCCCCTGCCAATGCGCGCCATGGGTTAAGCCTAAGCGAGCCCGTAAACGGCCAATATCACTTACCGTATCGTGGAGCGTATCGTAGGCTTCGCGGCGCTCGGCGATTGCCAGCACGGCCTTGGCGTCCTGGCGAAGTGCGCTGTTAGGGCAGCGGGCCACCGCACTGTTAATGTCAGCTTCATTCGCGCTGGGCGAAAGGGCTAATCGTTGATACAAATCGCGCATAACGTGGTGAATACTCGCAAGCTATGACGGCATTAAGGAAGCCGCCGTTTAACGACATAAAGGCGGCTTAGTAGGTTTGCATTAAATAATCATAGGCACTTTTTATGCGTTGAAAGCGTGCCGACGCCAGGGCAACTTGGTGGTCGCTTTCTGAGTAGAACCGATCCGGGTGATGCAGCTGTGCCATGCGACGATAGGCTTGGCGCACATCGGTTCGGCTGGCGCCGGGCGTTAAGCCTAACACCGCCAAGGCGCGGGTTTTGCGGTCAGGCGGCGGTGGGCTGCTTGAGCGCTGGCGCTGCTGGCGGCGAGACTCTTCCTGGCGTGCCTGCTCTTGTTGCCAGCGTTCCCGGCTAGCTCGCTCCTGCTGAGCCTGTTCTCGCCGTGCCTTCTCCTGCTGGGCCTTTTCCCGATGACGCTGTTCCTTCTCTCGCTGAGCACGCGCTTTAGCGTTACGCGCCTGCTCCTGTTGACGCTGTTTCTCCTGCTGTTTTTGCTGCTGCTTGTCTGTTTTCGCCTGCTGGCGCTGCTCCGCTTTGGCTTGGGCTTCTTTCGCTTGACGCTCGGCCGCTTGGGCTTCCTGGGCTTGGCGGGCATGGTACTCTGGGTCATGCTGCTGCCAGTAGGTATCTCGGCTAGGGTCTTCCGGCGGGAGCAGTGGTTTACCGGTGAGCTCCTGAAACAGCGTACTTAGTGTGGCGGGTGTTACGTTTAACAGGTCGGCCAGGAAGCGCAGGATGTAGTGGTTCGCTAGGGATATTTCCCCGTCGTCGGTCGCCACGGTAATGGCTTGATGAATGATACTCAGACTGCGCTCCTTAGAGCACTCTTTGCGAACTACCTCGGCGGCGAGCTGAATTGCCTGCAGGTCTTGGCTGTGGGCAATACCCATAACGGGCCCCAGCTCATGGCCGTGGCGAAATTGCGCCGTCACCTGAGCCAAACGGCGCCGACGCTGCCCCTCAGAAACGTGCTGGCGATGCACCAGCACCCAGGCTAATAGTAGCAGGGTTGCCGTATCCACTTGGCTGCGGCTTTTTAGCAGTAGCAGCTCAAAGGGTGAGAAACGGGCAATGGACATTGCCTAGCTCCAAAGCGAAGAAGTGAACCGTAGCTGCATTAAAGCGTGCCACCATGGTTGTTTTTAGCCATGGTATATCATCGCGTTACGCAATGAAGTAGGAGATTGGTTAGGTGATCAATGTTGAGCGTAAAAACAGCTTTCAGCTGCGTCTCTCGCGTCAGCTTAAGGAAGAGACCTCGCATACGCTTGATGTCTACCTGTTTGTGCCGGGCGAGTTAGGCCTGAGCACCCATGTGATCTCTGAGGAGGCGTTTTATCATGGCGCCCTTCATGTCTCACGCACCTACTACAGCGACAAGTACCACCTACCCCTGGTGCATAGCCGATTGGCAAGCCGTAATCAGTTAGGTAGCGACTCATATCGCTTAAGTCTGAGCCTTTATGCCTACCAGTACGTGGTTGCATTAGAACGGACCACCCAGGCGATGCTAGCGAGCGCACGTAAACTTCGTCATGCCCGTAGCGATGAGCGTGAACAGAAGAGCGAGAGCAATGAGGCTGAAGAGTCGCTGCGCCAGCAGCTTGCTGAGATGAGTGATTTAAGCGATGGCATTCTAAAGCGTTTAAGGCGTAACCCCCCAAGCGATGAACGGCTTTATAAATACTTTGCCAACATCGATAACTACCTCTCCTGGTTTACGGAGCAGCAGCTGCTGGCACTGGTGGCACACATGCCCCGAGGTGGTGGGTTTAGCGATATAAAGCGGCGCTTTATCACGATATGCCACCGGGAAGGGGAGTACCGCCGCGAGCAAGAGTACAACGCTCAGCGGGTAATGGATGACCCCACGCGTATGTCGAACAAAATGCGCTTACTGCGGCGATTGATTGAATACCCCATTACCTTAAAGCAGAGCGCGATGGAGCTAGGCGGCGGTGAGCAAAAGGCGGTCAAAGCCTTAGCAACGGCGGTGGTGATGGCCTTTGTATCGCTGGGCATCCTTCACTTACGGGATGTAGTCGGTGACATAACCGCGCTGTTTGTGTTGGCCATGGCGCTGCTTTATGCCATGCGGGAAGTGTTTAAGGACGACCTGCGTAACACACTATGGCGCTGGCTACGTCGTGGGCGGCCAAAGTGGCGGCGACAATACATCGACCCCACCCGCAATGCACTGGTAGGACGGCAGTTAGAGTGGTTTGACTATAAGCGATACGCGGCATTGGATGACGATATTCAAAAAATGCGCCGCCGCACGGTGGCTCAGCGTGAAGAAGTAGTGATGCACTATCGGTCGAGTTCACGTATGTCGCCGACGCGCTTTTTAAGCGGCTACGAGCACACGCGTGAAACCTTGCATGTCGATCTTTCCATGCTGATTCGCTTAATGAGCAAAGAGAAACACCATATTTACCGCTTAAAAGATGGCCAATCGGTTAGGGAAAGCGTTGAGCGCCGCCATTTATTCAACTTGGTGATACGTGAAACTGGTAGTGAAGATGTGCCCTATCTTGCCCGCTGGAAGGTGGTGGTTAGTCGCTCGGGTATTGTGGATGTAGAGAAAGTCGCCGAGAGCAGCACCGATGAGAGTAGCCAATAAACTGAGCTAGATCACAAGAGTCTCAGCGATAACGCGCTGACATAGATAAATTACTGGCAGCGAGCTAGGCTCAAAGAACAACAGCTCAATCTGAACCTGTAGCCCATGCTTAACGGGTAAGTACTTGGCCTTGACGGGTCGGCTACCAGAATCAGCTTTAAGGGGGATGAACCATGCAAGCTATCGATATTATGACGCCCAAAGTCATCAGCGTAGGCCCTGATGCAGAAGTGCGGGAAATAGCACAGCTGCTGCTTGAGCATCGCATTAGCGCAGTGCCGGTGGTCGATGACGAGCGCCGCGTACTGGGTATCGTCAGTGAGGGTGATCTCATGCGCCGGGTAAAAGGCGATGAGCGCCAAGGGCGTTCCTGGTGGCTATCACTCTTTACAGGCGGCAAAGATCCTGGTGAGTATGTGAAATCCCATGGGCGGAAAGCACAGGAAGTGATGACGCCAGACCCGCTCTGCGTTGAAGAGAATACGCCGCTGCATACTATTGCTCGGCTGCTGGAAAAGCACCATATCAAGCGTGTGCCGGTGGTTCGTGAAGGCAAACTGGTCGGTATTGTCAGCCGTGCGAATTTGCTACAGGGCATTGCCAATGCGGCGGTTGCGCCCACGGAGTCGCCAACGGATGACCGCAAGATTCGCGATGCTATTTTAAAAGAGGTTGATCAAAATACGGGTGTGCATACCGAAAGCATCAGTTTGATTGTGGATGGTGGCGCTGTGGAAATTTGGGGGCTGGTGGAATCCGTCGAGCAAAAGCAGGCGGTCACCGTGGCGGCTGAGAATATACCGGGGGTTACCAAGGTCGAGAATAACCTTGGGATGATGCCTAGAGGCGCAGGCTACTTTTAAACGACGTATTAGCCTATCTGTTAAGTGAAATAAAAAGCCCGCTGTATGACCTACAGCGGGCTTTTTAATGGTGGTTTCGCGGCTAGCGCCCCGGCAACTGCTCCGGCCCAAAGGCATCGGGTAGCAGGCTGTCCATGGTGTAGGTTTTTAACACCTCGCCCTGCTTGGAGAGCACCATGATGTGCGTGTTGGGGGTGGCGAACTCGCGAATGCGCTGGCGGGTGGTCTCGGGGTTGCGCAGGGAGAGGTGATTCAACTGACCGAGATTGGTGTACCCACGCTCCATCACCAGCGGCTGATTGCGCGCATTGGCGCTAGTGCTGAGGCGGCGCGGGGTCTCTCGGTGCAGGGCATCAGGTTCCAGGGCAATTTTTAGATCAAGGCCGGGGGCATGCCGTGCAGGTGGCCGCTGCCGTAGGTGTGCCAGTTAAGCGCGGGCAGGTCGCCGAACTGGCTGGCCTGGAGCGCGTTGGTAGCCGTCAGGCTGTGCTGCCGTGCCCATCTGCTCCCTTCAGCGCTTTCACTGTGTCGCTGCTGTTCGCCGATTATCCGCTGGGCATGGGCATAGCAGAACGTGACCTCGCCGTGTTTGTTGGCTTACTAGCTGGCCCGTGTTGCTCAAATGAGTATTGCCCCTGCGGTAGTGTTGGCGGGACTCTATACGCTTAATCAATGTGCACCATTTTCACAGACTCAGCGAAAGAAATGATTAATAATCATGCCCTGGCGGCACTCGTGGTGTTAAACCTTCAGTCCGCATCTGCTCACGCACTTCAACTGGAGAGGGTGGAGGAAATTCAATGCCACGTTCGACCATCATCTCGCGAAGCTGTACAAAGCCTTCCCGCACAGCACCACTTCTATTCAATAGGCGATTATGAATGCGCCAGGCGGTGGTAACACCATTTTCCATGCGGATATTCGGCTCAGCACCTTGCTCAAGTAAGTAGATAGCAATTTCAGGTTTAGTGCCTGTTGTACTGCTATCGAGCGGGCTGGAGCCCACACCATCTCGGAGTCGGTAATGTATATCTGCACCACGCTCAACCAGCAATTGAACGTGCTCTAAGGTACCACTGGTAATCGCACTAAAGATAAGCGGGTAGTCTTTATCATTGCCCTCATTATCCGTGGCATCATTGGGTGAGAGTCCGCCGTCCAGCATAGCTTCTAGGTAGCGAGCATCGTTATGCCGAAAGGCTTGGCCAAGTGGGGTTCCTCCACCCTCTACAGGGCTTTCATTGGGATGCACTCCTAACTCAACCAGTGTTCGAACGGCATCAATATTCTCTTGCAGCAGCGCAAACCACATTAGGGTGATCTGCCTGTCGCCGCGGGCATGTAGGTCAATGCCTTGTTCATACCCCTGGCGAAGGGCGACCATATCATTGCGCTCTATAGCTTCGGCCATTTCAAGCTGAGGGCCGGTAAAAAACTCACTGGCAGTGTATGAGCGGGACATAGAAACTCCTTCAGATGGTTGGCAGCCAGTGATCAATAGGCCTGCCAATAGTATGATCACGATTCGCATGCGAAATACTAGGGTGTGCGTGATCCACATAAAGTACCCTCTGGCAGCTAGCAATAGTGCCCCGTTGCTTCGGCAAGATAGCGCTAATCAAAGGCTTTCTCCGCTTCTAGCCTGCGTAATAGCTAAAGAATACCTCGCAATGACCGTTTGTGAGGCTAATGAGTTGGCAGTGGTTGCCCGAATGAGTGCCCTGGCGGTAGTGTTCGCGTGGCTCTATACGCTTATTCAATGTGCACCGTTTTCACAGACCTAGCGAAAAAAATAATTAATAATCATGCCCTGGCGGCACTCGTGGTGTTAAGCCTTCAGCTCGCATCTGTTTGCGCACTTCGACTGGCGTAGGGGGGGGGAACTCAACGCCATGTTCAATCATCATATCGCGCAACCGAATAAACTGGTCGCGCATAAGCCCAGGTTGAAGGTTTTGAATCTTTAAATGAACCCCCCAGGCGGTTGTGACGCCATTTTCCATACGGATATTCGGCTCCACTCCTTGCTCAAGGAGGAAAATAGCTACTTCAGGCCTGGTGCCTAATGTGCTGTGATCAAATACGCTTTGGCCTTTACCCTCTCGAATTCTGTAATGTATATCTGCACCACGCTCAACCAGCAATTTCACGTGCTCTAAGGTACCACTGGTAATCGCACTAAAGATAAGCGGGTAGTCTTTATCATTGCCCTCATTATCCGTGGCATCATTGGGTGAGAGTCCGCCGTCCAGCATAGCTTCTAGGTAGCGAGCATCGTTATGCCGAAAGGCTTGGCCAAGTGGGGTTCCTCCACCCTCTACAGGGCTTTCATTGGGATGCACTCCTAACTCAACCAGTGTTCGAACGGCATCAATATTCTCTTGCAGCAGCGCAAACCACATTAGGGTGATCTGCCTGTCGCCGCGGGCATGTAGGTCAATGCCTTGTTCATACCCCTGGCGAAGGGCGACCATATCATTGCGCTCTATAGCTTCGGCCATTTCAAGCTGAGGGCCGGTAAAAAACTCACTGGCAGTGTATGAGCGGGACATAGAAACTCCTTCAGATGGTTGGCAGCCAGTGATCAATAGGCCTACCAGTAATACGATTAAGATAGGCATGCGAGACAATTGCCTTTGTGTGAACAGCATAAAGTATCCTTTGGCTACTGGCAGTGGTGCCCCGTTGCTTCTGCAAGATGTCGCTGATCAAAGGCTTTTTCCGCCTCCAGGCCGTCAATCACTTGTGTCATGCTATGGCGATCAATACGGCTAATACCGTGCCCTGGCAATTCATGGGGGATGCCTGTCGCATTGGGTAGCTTTTTGGCGAGTTGTTGTTGGCCCCACCCGGCAAGGCTAGGTATAGCCAACCCCGAATTTTGTTCCTGCAAGTTGGTTAGAACTTCTCCTCTTACCCGATAGGCAGCAATATTTTCTTGCTCAAGAATATGCAGGGTACCCCCGTAACGCTCAACGGTATTAGGGTGCAAGCCTGCAGCATTGAAAGTGGTTGCTGCCATGCCACTAGCACGGGAGGCAGCTGAGGCCATACCGCCGCCGAGAGAGTGACCCGTTATATGAATTTTAGCGCCAGAGCGTTGGATAAGGTCTCCTAGCTCGACAGCTCGCTCATAATAATCGGAATGTCGATCAGCGCCTTGTGCAAAATTATTAAGCCAATCTTCTCGTGAGGTGGTGCCTTTGAACACTAGCGCAGGTTCAAAAGCATTACCGAATACGTCTGGGTTCGATGTATACATACCCGCTCGAAAGTCGCCGTCATCAGGATTAAGCTGTTCTTTGGTCAATTCTATATCGGCTAAAAAATCCTCATCCGTACTTACATTTTCCCAGCCTACAGGTACAGGCTGGCTTGGCTCATAAATATGTTGTGCCAGCCTTGCATGTTCAACGGCGAGGTTATCGCGCTCAAAGCGTTCTGTTGTCGCTAGCAAGCTCGCGCGCTGGTCACTATGTTCAGGTAAACGGTTGGCTTTCTGGCGCGCGGCGGCTATTTGCCCCTGGCGGCACTGCCACCGCTGGGCTTTTTCACGGAGCACAGCTACTGACTCACTCTCTATCGGTGCTTTCTCTTTGCTTTCAATATTGGCGTTGTAGTCGTCTTCTTCCTGCCCTACTTCGTCTTGACTTGCTACCCAGGTGGCTGCTGCAATGGCCGCACTTTCAAACAGCGGATCTTGGTGTGGTTCTAGGGTGACGTCATCGCTTACCTCTAGCGCTGCCTCGCCTGCTCGTCGGGGGAGCTCAGTGGCTTGACCACTACCATTGCCTGGACTCCCACCTGCATTGACCAGCACTTTGGGGCCAACGATGGTGATACCGCTGGCGTCGAGTTTGATAAAGCTGCCACCGGCTTTAAGGGTGATTTCGCCATCGGCTTCGAGGACGGCTTTTTGGCCCGACTTGATATGCAGTTCCTGACCACTTTCGCTTAGCCAGGCTTGCCCTGCGCGCATATGCATAGTGCCTTCCACGCTTAAATGCTGGGCGCCTTCGATGTGCTCAAATCGCTTACCGTGGACGGTGAGGTGATCGTCGTTATGGATTTCGCTCAGGCGGTTGCGATGCAGCTTGAGGTGGCTGTCGCGGCGAATCTCTTCGGTGCGGTCGTTAAGGGTTAATAGCTCCAGGTCTTTTTGGGCGTGGAGCCAAATGTGCTCTTCGCCCGCTTCATCTTCAAAGCGCAGTTCGTTAAAGCCTTCGGCCTTGTGGCTTTGAGTTCGGATCACCGTGCGGGTTTTGTGTTTCGGCAGCGGGTACGGGGGCGTGTTAACCGCGTGGTAGGTGCGCCCAGTAACCAGCGGTTGATCGGGGTCGCCCTCTAGGAACGAAACAATGACCTCGTGGCCGATACGGGGAATCGCCAGGCTGCCGTAGCCGCCGCCTGCCCAGTCTTGGGCCACCCGCACCCAGCAACTGGCGGTTTCATTGGGTTCGGCGTAGCGGTCCCAGGGGAATTGCACCTTGACCCGGCCGTGTTCGTCGCAGTAGATCTCTTCGCCTTCGGGGCCGACCACAAAGGCCACCTGGGGGCCGTCTACTCTAGGCTTTGGATTGGGGATCGGGCGGAAGGTTTGGTCCTTCGGCATGATCACCACGTCGTTGTGGTAGCGGGTCATCAGCTCGCCTGATGGCAGGCTGCTGCCATTGTTTCCCCGCGCCATACCGTCCTCTTCCAGGGCTTGGGGTTGCTCGCCGTGGTGCACCACCGAGACCACCTGCCACGCTTGGTTAAGGCTATCAATATCGTGGTCGGTGAGGGTAAAGCAGATACCGGGGGCGAGCTCGGGAAGGTCACTCTCGGCCTCGGCGGTGGTGGCGTCGGCGCGCAGGGATTCTAACAGGTGGCGGGTAAAGGGCTTGCCGGAGGCGTCCTTCTTATAACGGCCAGGGTAGTCAAAGTGTTCGTAATCTTCCCGCTGGGCGTGTTCGCCCAGCCCCGGTGCCTGGTGCTCGTGGATCTGGGCGTAGGCAGGATTCTTAAACGTGTAGTCCTTGAGCATCGCCGAGGCGGGACGTACCCGGCTGACCTGACGCAACTTGCGCACATGGCGTCGGGGCGGGGTGCCCCCGGCGCGGCCGTGGTAGACGCGCTCGCCGACGCTAGGCAACACCACTGTCGAGTCGGCAAACACCAGCGAGTGTTTACCGCCTTCGGCATTTTCAAACTCATGAAAATAGAAGCAGCCCTCTTCGGCGGCGACGCGCTCGATAAAGGCCAGGTCGGTTTCACGGTACTGAACCAGAAACTCGCGATCCAGGGGCGTGCGGGTGGTGGCGAAGCCGATATCGGTGAGTCTGCGTTCGCTGGCTAGGGTGGTGATGGCGTCATAAAGCGAGGTGTCCTGGAAGATACGCGAGTTATGGCGTAGCGATAGCCGCCACAGTGCCGGACGAATCTCCACCCGATAGAAGCTGCGGCGGTGTCCGCGATCGCTGCGGTGCAGCTCAGCGATAATCCCATGCACGCGGCGCAGCGGCTCACCGTCTTGCCAAATCGACAGCGTCGCTTCTTGATCCAAACAGTCAGTGGGTGACAGGTCATGGGTACGGCTGGCAAAGTCCACGGAGAGCGTAAACGGTTCAGACAGCGCTTCACGATGGGTAAAACGCACCACGGCGGTATCATCCACCCCGGGTAGGGTCAGGGTAAACTGCAGGCCCGTTTTATCTACCATCGCGCCGCTCCTTGGATCGTTATCTGCTAAATAAGAACGGATTAGGATAGCGATACATGGCCCGGGGGCAAGACTTGGAGAGCAAGTCGCAAGGATCTCTTACATGCGTAAGAGATAGCTTACAGAGCTTTAAGCGATTGCTTACAAATGGGGAGAGGCCAGGTTGGTGTAAAAGGTTATCGTCAATTGCATTGCTTAAGGTTTATTTGATGGAATAAAACGGGCAATTGCTTGCCCGTTTGTATGCTTAGGGACGTTTATCAACGCCCCGGCAGCTGTTCCGGGCCGAAGGCATCGGGGAGTAGCTGTTCCATGGTGTAGGTTTTTAACACCTCGCCCTGCTTGGAGAGCACCATGATGAGCGTGCTGGGGATGGCGAATTCGCGAATGCGCTGGCGGCAGTCGCCGCAGGGCGTGCAGAGATGCTCGCCAGGGCCCATCACGTATACCTTGGCAAGCTCACGCTGGCCTGCGGTAATCATGGCGGAAATAGCCGAGGCTTCGGCGCATAGCCCTTTGTAGTGAGCCACTTCCACGTTGCTACCCGCAAACTGCTGGCCATCCGGGCACTCCATTACCGCTGCTACCGGGTGGTTGGAGTAGGGCGCGTAGGCGTTGCCCAGGGTGGTTAACAGTGTGTCTACCAATGCCTGATCCGCTTGGCTCATGGCGTTATCCTCATTTTATGGGACGTTCAGGCGCTGGCTGCATCGTCGCGCAGTACGGTATCTAGCGCGATCACCATCATATCGTTGAAGGTGGTCTGGCGGTCGGCACTGGAGAGCGAGTCGCCTTTTAAAATATGGTCCGACACGGTGCAGATGGTTAACGCGCGGGCACCAAACTCCGCCGCAACGCCGTAAAGGCCTGCCGCTTCCATTTCTACACCCACGATGCCGTAGCGCTTAAGCAGTTCAGCCATGTCGGTTTGCGGGTTGTAGAACAGATCCGCCGAGAAGATATTGCCGACTTTTACCGGCACGTTCTGCGCCTTGGCGGCAGCAACGGCGTGACTCGTCAGCTCAAAATCGGCAATGGCCGCGAAGTCGTGGTCGTTAAAGCGCATGCGGTTCACTTTGGAATCGGTGCAGGCCCCCATACCAATCACCACATCGCGCACGTTGACATCGTCGCGCACCGCGCCGCAGGAACCTACACGAATAATCGATTTTACGCCAAAGTCGGTAATTAGCTCTTTGGCATAAATAGACACCGAAGGAATGCCCATGCCGTGGCCCATGACGGAAATCTTGCGGCCTTTGTAGGTGCCGGTATAGCCGAACATGCTGCGCACGTCGTTCACCTGGCGCACGTTCTCAAGGTAGGTGTCGGCGATGTACTTGGCGCGGAGTGGGTCGCCGGGCATTAGCACGGTATCTGCGAAATCGCCCATCTCGGCATTTATGTGTGGTGTTGCCATGAAACACTCCTATCAACCGTTATCTGTAACGCATTTTTTGACTAAACACGGCTGATTAGGCCGCGTTGGGTAAGAAGCTCTCGCCATCTTCCATCGCTTCAACCGCGAAGAAGGCCGCCAGCGTTTGGCCGATGTCGGCAAAGGTGCCGCGCTCGCCCAGGGGACCAGGGGCGAAGCCTGCGCCGCGCACCATTACCGGCACGTACTCGCGGGTGTGCTCGGTGCCTTCCCAGCTAGGGTCGCAGCCGTGGTCGGCGGTGAGCAGCAGTAAATCGTCGTCGTTAAGGGCGGCGAGCAGCTTCGGCAGGCGGGCGTCAAAGTGCTCCAGGGCGGCAGCGTAGCCCGGTACGTCGCGGCGGTGGCCATAGACCGAATCGAAATCCACGAAGTTGGTCATGATCATGGTCGAGCGGTCGCGGGCGTCATTAGCGGTGCGCGCCACTTCGGCCAAGGTGGCGTCCATGAGCGCGTCATGGCCGCTGGCTTTGACCTTGTGGGTAATGCCGCAGTGGGCGTAGATATCGGCGATCTTGCCAATCGATACTACTTCACCACCGGCATCGGCGAGCTTTTGCAGCACGGTGGGGCTGGGCGGCTCGACGCTGTAGTCGCGGCGGTTGCCGGTGCGCGCAAAGCTTTCGCGGTCATCGCCAATAAACGGGCGGGCGATTACACGGCCAATGTTGTAGGGCTCCAGCAGCTCGCGCACGGTTTCACATAAGGCGTAGAGGCGCTCTAGGCCAAAGTGCTCTTCGTGGGCCGCAATCTGGAACACGGAGTCTGCGGAGGTATACACAATTGGTTTGCCTGTGGCGATATGCTCTTCGCCCAGGCGAGCAATAATTTCGGTGCCTGAGGCGTGACAGTTGCCGATTACGCCCGTCAGCTCTGCCTCACGGATGATGGTATCCAGCAGCTCCAGGGGAAAGCTGTCGGTTTTATCGAGAAAATAGCCCCAGTCAAAGCGCACCGGCACACCGGCAATTTCCCAGTGGCCGGAAGGGGTGTCTTTACCGCTGGAGATCTCTTTGGCGTGGGCGTAAGCGCCCGTTAGCTGTTCGGGCAAATTCACGCCTTCCGCCACGCTGCCGGTGGCATCACGGTGGGCGTGAAACAGGCCGAGCGCAGCCATGTTGGGCAGCATCAGCGGGCCAGAACGCCCAGCCGTATCTGCCTCGCCACGGGCGCAGGCCGCGGCGATGTGGCCCAGGGTGTCCGAACCCTGGTCGCCAAATTTATCAGCATCTGGGGCGCTGCCAATTCCAAAAGAATCAAGCACTAAGACAACGGCGCGGGGCATTAGGCTTCTCCTCGAAAGGTCTCTTGCAGCAGGGTATCGGCGCTGGCGTCGGCATCCCCAATCGTGACTGCCGCACGAAGTTGCGCAGCCGCGCGTGCGGCGGCGTCTTCTGTGCGGGCGTGAACGATGGCTAGCGGGCGCTGGCTATCCACACGGTCGCCGATTTCAACAATATCGCTAAAGCCCACGCTGTGATCGACGCTGGCATCGTTACGCAGGCGACCGCCGCCCAGCTCAACCACGCTCATGCCCACGGCGCGGGTATCAAAGCGCTGCACGATACCGCTCTGCTCGGGGTATACCGCTTGAATAACCGGGGCGGTCGCTAAGTAGCTGTCTGGTCGCTCCATAAAGTCGGCGGGGCCGCCCAGCTCGCGCACCATGCGGGCAAACACCTCAGCCGCCGCGCCAGACGTTAGCGCTTTCTCTAGCTTGGCGAGGGCTTCTCCGCGGTTAGCGGCCAGTTTGCCCGCCATCAGCATTTCAACGGCGAGTTCGCGGGTGACCTGCATCACGCGGCTGTTGGCGCGATCGCCGCGCAGCAGTGCCAACGTCTCAACGATCTCTACCGCGTTACCGGCACAAGGGGCCAGCGGCTGGCTCATGTCGGTGAGCAGCGCCGTGGTGGGTGTGCCCGCTTGGGTGGCGACGTTGGCGATACTTTTCGCCAGCTCGCGGGATTTTTCCGGGGTGGGCATAAACGCGCCGCTGCCCACTTTAACGTCCATCACCAGGGCGTCCAGGCCAGAAGCCAGCTTCTTGCCCAAGATAGACGCCGTAATCAGCGGAATGGATTCCACGGTGGCGGTGACATCACGCACGCCGTAGATGCGCTTATCTGCTGGGGCGAGGTTGCCGGTTTGGCCGATAATCGCCACGCCGGTGGATTTCACTACCTCGCTGAAGCGTTCCGGTGCGGGGTAGGGGTTGTAGCCGGGGATCGATTCCAGCTTGTCCAGGGTGCCGCCGGTGTGGCCCAGGCCACGGCCGGAAATCATCGGCACGAACGCGCCGCAGGCGGCGACCCACGGGCCAAGCACCAGCGATACCAAGTCGCCCACGCCGCCGGTGGAGTGCTTATCCACAATCGGGCCGGGCAAATTGAGCGAATCCCACTGCATCACGTGGCCGGAGTCGCGGGTGGCCGTGGTCAGCGCCACGACTTCTTCGCGGCTCATGCCGTTTAAAAATACCGACATGGTGAAGGCGCCAATCTGTGCGTCGCTGATGCGGTCGTCGGCAATGCCTTGGACGAAGGCTTTGATCTCTTCAGCGGGCAGCGGCTGGCCGTCGCGCTTCAGGCGAATCAGTTCTTGGGGGAGCAGGGCGTGGTGAGAAGCGTTAGACGGCATTTAGTAGCCTCCATTCGTCACGGCATCAGCATTGCCGTTTAGCGTGTTCAACAGGTTAGCCAGCAGGCTGGATGCGCCGAACCGGAAGTGCTCGGGCGTGACCCACTGTGGGCCCATAATATCGGCGGCTAGAGCTAAGTAGTCAGCGGCTTCTTCAACAGTGCGTACACCGCCTGCAGCTTTAAAGCCTACGTCTTTGCCGCTGGCTTTAATCGCCTTGAGCATGATGTCGGCAGCTTCCAGGGTAGCGTTGGTGGCCACCTTGCCGGTGGAGGTTTTAATAAAGTCGGCGCCACCTTCAATGGCAAGCTCACTGGCGCGCTTGATAAGCGCGGGATCTTTAAGCTCGCCAGATTCAATGATGACTTTTAACAGCGCTTGGCCACCGCAGGCGGCTTTACACATTTCAACCAGCTCTAGGCCGGTTTCTTCATCGCCTGCCATTAGCGTGCGGTAAGGGAAAACTACGTCTACTTCATCGGCGCCGGAGGCGACCGCTTCGCGGGTTGCGCGCGCTGCGCCCATGATGTCATCGCCACCGTGGGGAAAGTTTGTCACCGTGGCGATTTTGACCTGCCCGTTTAACTTATGGGCGGTGAGTGCCCGGTTTGCGGTAACAATAAACTGCGGATAAACGCACACTGCTGCCGGGTTGCCAAAGGGCGTTTTCACCTGCTGGCAAAGCGCTTCAATCGTGCCGTCGGTGTCGTCATCGTTCAGGCTGGTTAAGTCCATTAGCGCGAGGGCTTGGCGGGCGGCGCGGATCATTTGAGCGTGAGTGAGCTGGGAAGAGGCAGTCGCGGTCATGGAATTCTCGCAAAACAGTAAAAAAATAAAATGGGCACTGCGCATACATTGCAGCACCCGTAACGTAAAAGCGTGCTTGCTGGGTTAGGCCGTCGCGCTACTCAGCGCAATAAAGAAGCCGGCAATAGACGCCGACATAAGGTTAGAGAGTGTACCGGCCAGTACGGCTTTAAGGCCAAAACGGGCAATCTCTTTGCGCCGGGTCGGCGCAATGCTACCCAGGCCACCCAGCAAAATAGCGATAGATGAGAGATTGGCGAAACCACACAGCGCAAAGGAGAGTATCGCCATGGTATGGGGCGTCATCATCTGACCCGTGGAGGCGACAACCTGTTCCCCACTAATATAGGGCGCAAGATTGAGGTAGGCGACAAACTCGTTAACCACCAGTTTTTGGCCGATAAACGAACCGGCGAATGCAGCCTCTTCCCAAGGTACGCCGAGCAGGAAGGCAAGCGGTGCAAATAGCCAGCCTAGAATCAGCTCAAGGCTGAGTGATTCAAAGCCAAACCAGCCACCAACGCCGCCTAAAATACCGTTCACAAGAGCGATAAGGGCAATAAAGGCGAGCAGCATGGCGCCCACATTAGCGGCAAGTTTCATACCCGACGTCGCACCCGCTGCGGCAGCATCCAGGACGTTGGCGGGTTTGTCGTCTTGCGCCTTAAGCTCCTCTTCTACCTGAGAGACGCTGTCGCCTCCTTCCGCGTCTTGGGTCTCTGGCATTATCAGCTTTGCAAATAGCAGGCCACCGGGGGCTGCCATAAATGAGGCGGCAATCAAGTACTCCATAGGAATACCCAGGGCAGCGTAGCCAGCCAGTATGGAACCTGCCACCGATGCGAGGCCACCACACATCACCGCAAATAGCTGAGACGGGGTCATGCGGGCGATAAACGGTCGAACCACCAGCGGCGCTTCGGTTTGGCCGACGAAGATGTTCGCCGTTGCTGAAAGCGACTCTGTGCGCGAGGTGCCAAGGGCTTTTTGCAGCGCGCCGCCTAAAATCCGAATAACCCACTGCATAATGCCGATGTAATAAAGAACCGCGATAAGAGACGAGAAAAAGATAATCACGGGCAGTACTTTAATCGCGAACACAAAACCGACGTTATCGACATCGGCTAAGCCGCCAAACAGGAAGCTGATGCCGTCATTTGCGTAAACCAATACTTGGCTAACGCCGGACGAGATAGCTTGTAGCACCGCTTGGCCAAAGGGCACGTAAAGTACAAAAGCGCCAATGCTTGCTTGGATAGCAAAAGCGCCCAGTACGGTGCGTAGCCGTATTGATTTGCGGTCGTAGGAGAAGATCAGGGCGATGGAAACTAGAGTGACCATGCCTACCAAGCTCATGAAGAGGGTCATGTGAGTACCTCGGAGCGGGGAAGTGGGGGCGATTAACGCAAATCAGCTTAACTGAATAAGCCATTAACGCTTTAGTGGTGGCGGTGGAGTGCTGCTCGCTAATGCGGGATGTACAACCCCAGCCGGTGCCAGTAAAACGCCCGCGCTGAGCGAGGCGGGAGAGAAAAAGCGGGAAACATTTTGAGTCGTCATGAGAGCCTCAGCAGGTTGTCATGAAGCCGTAAGAAGTCGGCTATAAGGAGTTGTCGTCGTGTAGGCTGGTATTGATGTTAAAATTATAACATTCAGTGTTATTTTTTTAACACTGTTTTGCAAATATCAGTTTTCAGAACGCCGCCTTTGATGAGGTGCCGTTACCAGCGGCAATCGAGCGTTAAGACGGTGGTAAAACATGAGCCGCTGGCCCAGCATAGACGCTCAACGATGTGCTCTACGCGGCTAACAGTGCATGTAAAAAGGAGAGTTCAGCCATGAGTGACCGTAGTACACGACGCCTGGCCAGCTTGCAGGAAGCGCTTACCAGTGGCGGCACGCTACATTTGCGGGAGGCGGCTGAGCTTTGCGGCGTGTCTGAAATGACCATTCGTCGCGACCTGACGACCCATCCTTCGCCCATCAGCCTATTAGGGGGCAGGTTGGTGATGGCAGGCTACCCAGGGGTTACGCCGGTCTATGACCTCACCGAGCAGGAAGCGAACCACTACCAGGTTAAGCATCGCTTATGTCAGCACGTTGCTCGCGTTATTGAAGAAGGGGACACGCTGTTTATCGACTGTGGTTCAACGCTCATACCCCTGCTTGGCCAGCTAAGCCACTTTCGCGAGTTAACCGTTGTTACTTATGCGTTGAATGTCGCCAATGCGGTAGCAGGCCTTGCCAATGTGCGGTTAGTGCTGCTGGGCGGGCTGTTTTATGCCTCGTCGCAGTCGTTTGGTAGCGATGACATGGGGGCCGCTATTGAACGCCTAGGGATTAATAAGGCGCTTATTTCCGCAGCGGGGGTAGACTGCGAGCGGGGTGTTAGCTGCTTTCATTTTCACGAAGTAGCACCGAAACAAGCCGCCATTGCCACTGCAATGCAAAGAATTTTAGTGGTGGATGCCAGTAAGTTTGGGGTGGTGCGGCCTGCTTATTTTGCCTCTTTATCTGATTTCGATAGTGTGGTGACCGACGATGAACGAGCCGCTACCCGTGAGGGAATTGCCGTAAGTACCGTTATTTAGCGATATTTTTCGATAGCGTTAAATTCTATATTGCCACTCTTCTGCTATGTTTAGTGCTAACCGTGATTTCATTTGCGGCCTTAATAAACGACAGGGCAGTGTCGGCACCTATGGGTGGTTGTCATTGCCAGCGTGCAATGCTGTATGTGATGTAGGCAGCAGCTACGCACGTAAGAGCATACGTATAAGAACAACAAAGCAGGCGCAGGCTGAGGCTTGATGTCTTCGTTTTAATACTGACGATTGTCGTCCTGGTGGTAAGGGCTCGCTTATGGAACATGCAGCATCGGTAACTCAACATGATGGTCGGCTAAAGAGTAACCCAAGCCGCTGGCGCGACTTGCTGGCGCTTACCAAGCCGGGAATTATCGGTGGCAATTTGATTGCGACCGTTGGGGGGTATTTTTTAGCGGCGCAAGGAGCCTTTGAGTGGGTCACGTTTATCTCGGTGATCGTGGGCATATCCCTGATTATTGCTTCGGGCTGTGCGTGTAATAACGTTATCGACCGTGATATTGATGCGTTGATGGCGCGCACGCGTCACCGCCCTTTGGCGAAAGGGCGCATCTCGATCACTCAGGCGCTGGGGATTTCGGCGCTGCTTGGGGTGGTGGGGGTGGTGTGTTTAGCGCTAGGGACCAACGGTTTGGCCGTGGCGCTGGCGGTGATTGGCTGGGGCGTTTACGTAGGAGTGTATAGCCTCTATATGAAGCGCCACTCTGAGTACGGCACCTTAGTGGGCAGCCTTTCCGGCGCGATGCCGCCAGTTGTTGGCTACTGCGCGGTCACCGGGCAGTTCGACAGCGGCGCACTAATGCTGTTGATTATTTTCTGCCTGTGGCAAATGCCCCACTCCTATGCCATTGCGATTTTCCGCTATGCGGATTATCAGCGGGCGTCTATTCCCGTTTTGCCGGTGGTTCACGGTATTAAGCGGGCAAAACACCACATTCTTGGCTATATCATCGCGTTTATTCCCGCCTCATTGGCCCTTGCGTTGGCAAGCCAGGCGGGTACAGGCTACCTCCTTGTGGCGTTGGCGATGGGCGGCTACTGGCTTTACTTGGCGCTATGTGGCTTTCGCTTAGAGGATGATGTGCGTTGGGCCAAAAAGATTTTTGGTGTCTCCATCCTCACCATTACCGCGATGAGCTTGGTGATGGTGCTTGAAGCCATGGTGCCTATGTGGGCGTAACGCCCCCCTTTGCAAAATAAAATATAGTGCTTATTAACATAGAGGCCCCGAGCAATGTCGGGGCCTCTATGTTAGCCGTTCTATTCTGTTGGCCGTTCTAATCGCTTAGCTTTCCCGCTGGCTGGCCTGCATGGCAGTTAGGGCGATGGTGTAAACGATATCGTCGACCAAAGCACCTCGGGAAAGATCGTTTACCGGTTTGTTCAAGCCCTGCAGCATCGGCCCAACGCTAACCACTCGGGCGCTGCGCTGTACGGCTTTGTAGGTGGTGTTGCCGGTGTTGAGGTCGGGGAACACAAACACCGTGGCACGGCCTGCTACCGGGGAGTCCGGGGCTTTCTGCTTGCCAACGCTCTCAATAGCCGCGGCGTCGTACTGCAGTGGGCCGTCTATGGCAAGATGCGGCGCCCGCTCTTTGGCGATGCGGGTGGCTTCGCGCACTTTATCCACATCGGCGCCGGTGCCGGAGTCGCCGGTGGAGTAGCTGATCATGGCAACGCGGGGTTCGATGCCAAAGGCTTCTGCCGAGCGAGCACTCTGCAGCGCGATTTCGGCCAGGGTTTCGGCATCAGGGTCTGGGTTCACCGCGCAGTCGCCGTACACCACCACCTGTTCTGGCAGCAGCATAAAGAAGATCGACGACACCTGCGTGTATTCGGGGGCGGTTTTGATCAATTGAAACGCGGGACGAACCGTATTGGCGGTGGTGTGTACCGCGCCAGACACTAGCCCATCCACTTCGTCTAGCTGCAGCATCATGGTGCCAAGTACCACGTTGTCCTGCAGCTGGGCTTCTGCGGTGATCTCGTTGAGTTTGCCACGACGGCGTTCCACCATCGGGCTAATGTAATTAGCCCGGCTGCTCTCTGGGTCGATGATTGTCAGCGTCTCGGGGAGCGTTAACCCTCGGTGGCGGGCGACGTTTTCAATATCGTCTCGTTTGCCTAGCAATACACAGTCAGCAATGCCGCGCCGTTGGCAGATAATCGCCGCTTCGATGGTGCGTGGCTCATCACCTTCGGGCAGCACAATGCGCTTTTTAGCCTGCTGTGCGCGTTTGACCAACTGATGCCGGAAAGCAGAGGGCGAGAGGCGGCGGGTATAGCCCCGGCTGAGCTTGGCTTTCAGCCACTCTAAATCAAGGTGAGCGGCCACGTAGCGGGCGACCTGTTCGGCGCGTTCGAAATCGTCCATAGGGATTTCGCCGCTGAGCTGGCTCAGGTTTTGTGCCGTGGTAAGGCTGTCGGTTTCAACCGCGAGTACCGGCAGGCCGGTTTTGAGTGCCGGGCGACACATTTCAATCATGTTGTCGTTAGGCATAAAGCCGTTGGTGAGCAAAACGCCCGCTAGCTGAGTGCCGTTCATGGTGGCCAAGGCCGAGGCCAGCACTACATCATCACGGTCGCCTGATGCTACGACCAAGCTGCCGGGTTTGAAAATATGCAGCGCATTGGCCGCGCTACGGGCACACAGACTTGTAGATAGAACCCGGCGGCTGGCCGCATCCCCTTCATTCAGCATTTTGGCATTTAACGCACGGGCAACATCTAACGTGCGCGGCGCGCTTAATGTTTTGCTGTAGGGCACCACACCGATCAGGTGAAAGCTATCCGTGGCCAGCGCGGGTGAGTAGCGGCGCAGTTCGTTAAGCACCGGCTCTTCTAACTGCGGCTTAATAGTGCCTGGCGCAGCAGATAGGTCGTCCTCCTGCCCGTAGGGGAGGTTCTTCATTCGCATTAAAATGCCGCCCAGGGTTCGGGTGGAGCTAACGCCACCGAAGCTGCGGGCGTGCATATCTAGCTCTTCGGCTAGCCGCTGAGGTTGGTGTAAATCGCCGGTGCCGACCAGGATGATCCGCGCGTTGAGCGCATCGGCTAGCTGCGCGTTGGTCTGGGTTGCGTAGGTAGTGTGCTGGGTGGGCACGACCCCCTCCACCACAATAAGATCCAGAGCACTGCCATCCCGGTACGCCTGCTGGGTAACCTGCTCGTAAAGCTCGACCACGTTTTCCATCAGCTCATCGGTATGGTCATCACGTAGTAAACGCTCCAGGCGTGCCTGAGAAATAGGCGATGGCGGACGCTGGTTAAGCGTGCGCGATACCAGCGCCGTCGAGCGGTCTAGCCCTGGGCCGTTTAATTCGTTCTGCATGAACGGTTTCAAAAAACCGGCCTTTAAGCCAATGGTATCCAGCGCTTGAATTAATCCCAAGCAGGCTGAGGTAAGGCCAGCGCCTACGCTGGTTGGCACTAATAAGATAGCTTGGGGTTGGTCAGGCATACTGTTCATTCGGGGGTCTCCACGCGTTGGCGAGTTTCCATAGCAATACGGCCCTCTTCATCGGTGGGTATCACCCACACTTCCGGGCCGCTGTGGCCAGTGCTATCCAGCTTGCCCTCTTTGCCACGAATCGTCGCTTGGTTGGTCGACTCGTCCAGGTTAAAGCCAAAGTGGGGCAGCAGGGCGAGCACCTCACGGCGCACGGTAGGTGAGTTCTCGCCAATACCACCGGTAAAAATTACGCCATCAAGGGAGGGCAGGGCGCAGGAGAGCGCCGCCAGCGATTTGGCCACGCGGTAGCAGAATACATCCAGTGCCAGTTGGGCACCGCTGTGCCCGGCCAATGCTTGGTCTTCTATTTCACGCATGTCGTTGGTAAGGCCAGAAAGGCCCAGCAGGCCGCTCTGTTTGTTGAGCACGCTGTCGATCTCATCCAGCGACCAGCCCAGCTGGCGGTGCAGGTGGGCATGCAGGCTTGGGTCGACATCGCCGCTTCGGGTGCCCATTACCAAGCCTTCCAGCGGGGTTAGGCCCATGCTGGTATCCAGGCTTTGGTTATTCCACACAGCGCTGGTAGAACAGCCGTTGCCCAAATGAGCGACTAGCCAGCCGCCAGCACCCCGGCTGCTGAGTTCACCGGCACGCTGACTGACAAAAGCGTGGCTGGTGCCGTGGAAGCCGTAGCGACGAATGCTATGCTCAGTATAGAGCGCTTCAGGCAGCGCATAGCGGTAGGCCCGGGGCGGCAAGGTTTGGTGGAATGCGGTATCAAAGACAGCCACCTGGGGAAGGTCAGGGAACACTTTTTGCGTAGCAGCAATACCGGCCAAGTTAGCCGGGTTGTGCAGAGGCGCCAGTGCTGACGTCGCATTGATGGCGTCAATCACGCTATCATCGATCAGCGCTGCTTGGGTAAAGTGTTCTCCACCGTGCACAATGCGGTGACCAACGGCGCCGGGTATGCGGCCTTCAAGACGCTCCAAAATGGCGTTCAGGGCTTCTGCATGATCAGCATTGGGCAGCGTTTGGGTAAAGCTCTCACCGGCACTGTTTTTGCCTTTTATACGCGCCTCTTCGCTGCCTAAACGTTCCGCTAAGCCTGCCAAGCGTGGCGCCTGTGGGTCTGAATCAATCAAGGCGTATTTAATAGACGATGAGCCGCAATTTATAACCAGCACCGGTGCGTTCATAACAACCTTTGTAAAGTAGTTAGCGTAAAGAGGGGGTAGACCTTAGTTTAACATGCTGCGCTGCAGGATATTAGCGCGGTATTTCGTTAGCCTTCTATGTAAAATGTCGGTTAGCTACTTTTTATCATACCTACCATGAGCCGCTCTGCTGCTATGTCTTCTACTGCACCCCCTGCGCTACTCCCCCGGCATCTGGCTATTTTGCTGATGATGACCGTTGCCACCATGTTTGCCGCTAACCATGTGTCGGCACGTTTGGCGTTTGATAACGGCACTGGCCTCCTGCTGGCCGTACTCACTCGCTCGGGGGTGGCCTGCCTCATTTTGCTGGCATTGGTCATTGCCCAAAAAAAGCGACTTTGGCTACCGCCGGGCAGCTGGCCCTGGCAATTAGCGGTGGGGTTATTAATCGCTATCCAAAGCGTCAGCCTCTATTCAGCGGTGGCACGGCTGCCGGTGGTGATTGCGCTGCTGCTAGTGAATACCTTTCCGATTCAACTGGCGCTATTAAGTTGGGCGTTGGGGGGAAAGCGGCCTTCGCTGCGCAGCTGTGTGATTATGGGCACCATTTTAGTTGGGCTGCTGGTGGTGCTCGATATTCCTAGCTGGATAGCGGACGCCGATGCCATGGGGCCAGGCTGGCTGGCGGGCATTGGTTTTGGGTTAAGCGCGGCCTTTGCGTTTGCCTGCGCGCTATGGGTCACCGAGCACCGCTTGGCAGGGGTTGGCAGCACATTACGCAGCCTGCTCACCATGCAAACCGTATTTATCGCGATGATTATCGGTGGGCTACTGGGGGCTGTGCCAGGCGGAATGGGCCTGCCGGAAAACAGCACGGGTTGGATGGGGTTAACGCTTTTAGCGCTCCTGTACGGTTCGGCATTCTCGGTACTGTTTATCTTCGTGCCACGCCTGGATATGGCGCGTAACGCGCCGGTGATGAATATCGAACCGGTTGCCTCCTTGGTGATTGGCTATTTCGTATTAGGGCAGATGCTTAGCCCAGGGCAGTTAGTCGGTGGTGCGGTAGTGGTGGGTGGTATTGTCGTATTAAGCCTGTCAAAAGGTAGGTGAAAAGGTGAAGAAAAAAGGAAATTAAAAGCAAGCGCGGCAAAATATTTGCGTTCTTTATAGGGTTAAGCCACACTTCTAAAACGTAAGGAAACACTGTTTTTTAATTGAGGCTTTATCTATGAAGATGACCGTTTTATCACTCACCTCCGCAGCGCTTCTGGTTGGTGCGGGTGCTTTCGCGGCATCGGCTCAAGCGCAGCAATCTTTTCAATACCCGCAAGGCTACGTGGGCGGCGATGCTATGTTCTGGAGCCTAGACCCAGACCGTGGCTCCTCCCGGGATGATGTCGGTCTACGCCTACGCGGTGGCGCGCAGTTTAACGAATACTTTGCCCTTGAAGGCCATCTTGGTACCGGCGGCTCCGACGGTAATGTAGAGCTAGACCACTTGGTGGGTGCCTATGCCAAGGGGATTATTCCTATCGCCCCAGAAGTACGCTTATACGGTTTGGCGGGTTTCACGGAAGTAGACTTTGACCGCGATCGTGAAACCGGTTTCTCCTACGGTGCAGGTGCCGAGATGGATGTAGCCCCCAACCTTTCCATTGGCGCCGACTACATGCGCTACCTGGATAAATCTGCCTACACGTTTGATGCGGCCAGTGTAGGTCTACGTTACCGCTTCTAAACCAGCGGGCGTGTTTGCCACGCCATACAAGATGACTGTAAACCCCATCGCTTCCAAGCGGTGGGTTTTTTTTTATGCATCATGCTGATGATTGCGCGTAAAACAATAAATTGTAACCATTATTAATTTTAGTTAAAATTTGTGGCTTGATTAAGGCACCTTGATAGTGCAATTACAACAAGGGAATAAGATGAAAAAGTCGGCTAAAGTGTTTCTAATTACCTCTTCACTGCTATTAGCTAACGCTGCCCAAGCGCAATCATTTCAAGCCGGATATCCCCAGGGTTATATCGGTGCCGACGCTATGGCCTGGAATCTGGATTTTGACGGTGTTGATAGTGATTTTAACTCTGTAGGCCTTCGGCTTGTGGCAGGCATGAAGCTAGATGATTATCTAGCGGTTGAGCTGCATGGCGCTACGGGTGGATCTGATAGCAACTACGGATTAGATATTGAGCTGGATTACCTCGTCGGCGGTTTCTTAAAAGGCATTGTGCCGTTAGGTGAGTCTGCCCGCCTGTTTGGCCTGCTAGGCTATTCCGAAGTAAAACTCACTGCTAGTGGGTACGGTTTAAGCGAAAGCGGCCGTGACGATGACGTTTCATTCGGTGCCGGTGCTGAGTTCGATGTCTCTGATACTCTTGCAATTAGCGCCGACATCACACGCTACCTGAGCAAGTCAGACTACGACCTGGACGCTTACAGCATTGGTCTACGTTACCGCTTCTAAACCAGCGGGTGCGTTCGCTACGCCATACAAGATGAATATAAACCCCATCGCTTTCAAGCGGTGGGGTTTTACTATTTTTACGCCTGGATAAATCGGGCTGTGTTTTATTTTTGCCTATTGGCTTAATGGTTCGTTGGCGGAATGCGTAGTTTGAGGCTTTAAAAATGCTAAAAATTGAGCAAATTTTCTAACAAGGTCTACGCTAGTAAGGTGTCGCCTGATAACAGCCGTGTGATTGACACGTGCTATGCGTCACTCTCCCTACTAACGGATTAGAGGTGTTCGTCATGACTGATAGTAAAACTGATAAAATTAAAGGTACGGGCAATAAAGCTGCGGGTAAAGTAAAAGAAGCGACTGGCAAGATGACCAATAGCACCGAAACAGAAGTTAAAGGTAAAGCCCAGCAGGCGAAAGGCGAACTGCAAAAAGGCAAGGGTGAAGCCAAAGATAAACTGAAAAAGTAATAACGCTTAGCAAATACTTAGCAGTTATTAATACAGGGGCCTTCGGCCCCTGTATGCGTTTACACAAACTGATTTTAAAAAGTAGTTATTAAAAATAGTTACCGAAAGTAGTTATCGCTGTAATGCTACGCCCCGCAGCGTCCAGCGTTTCCCACCATGGGCTGTTTATCACTACCCAAAAAGCAGATTTACCACGCTCATCACCCAGCTTACTCTGCACCATCTTCCCTAGGCGCTGGCCACGCATTTGGCGTTAAGCTTTCTTGCAGCCATAAAGGTGCATTGGGTTGGTGTCGCTATATGTTTAGAATAAAACAAAAACCAAAAGACTTAATGAGGAGATGTGATGTATCGCCAAGCTACGTCGGGATTGTTTAAGGGAATGAATGCCCGCGTCACGCTTATCGCCATTATTATGGTGGTGGTTGCTTTGGGGTATGGGGCGTTTTTTACTGAGCATCTTGCAGAAGTCCTTGATCGTATCCGTGGCACATTGAACCCCTTTCTTGAGTGGTATTACGTCTTGCTGGTGGCATTTTTGCTGCTGTTTATGATCTGGCTAGGCGTTGGGCGTTACAAAAACGTGCGCTTGGGGGGCGATTTTGAGCAGCCTGAGTTCACGTTTTTCTCCTGGGTTTCGATGCTGTTTGCCGCAGGCACCGGGGTCGGTATTCTGTTCTGGGCGGTCGCGCAGCCCATTTTGCAGTTTCAAGAAAACCCCTTTATTGCCGAAGGCATGAGCCCAGAGGCGGCGCGGGTGGCCATGCGGCTTACCTACTTCCACTGGGGGTTGAACGGCTGGGCGATTTTCTCCTTTGTTGCCCTCGTGCTGGCGTACTTTGCCTATCGGCGCAACCTGCCGTTGACGGTGCGCTCTGGGTTGGAGCCCATTCTAGGCAAGCGTAACCATGGCCTATTGGGTGACATGGTCGACCTACTCGCGGTGTTTGGCACCGTGTTCGGTATCGCGACGACCCTGGGGCTAGGCGTTCAACAAATGAATGCAGGGTTAGAAGCCGTGTTTGGGCTGGAGTCCTCGGTCAAACTACAGCTGCTGATTACCGCGGTGATTATGAGCGTGGCGACCTTCTCAGTGGTCTCCGGTGTTAAGCGTGGTGTGCGCCTACTTTCAGAGGCGAACTTCTGGCTGAGCATTGCGGTCGTGGCATTTATGCTGTTGTTTGGGCCTACCCAGTACCTCATTGCACTCACCATCGAGTCTGCCGGTGACTACCTGCAAAACATATTCGGCATGACCTTTCATACCAACGCGACCGTTGCTGACGGCTGGCAGTCAGAGTGGACGGTGTTCTTCTGGGGGTGGTGGCTGGCCTGGTCGCCGTTTGTCGGCATGTTTATCGCACGGGTGTCCCGTGGTCGTACCTTCCGTGAGTTTGTGATGGGCGTGCTGCTGGTACCTACCGTAATCACCATTATCTGGATTGGCCTGTTTGGTGGCACCGCGCTCTATCATGAACTGTTTGGGTCGGGCGGCATTGTCGAAGCGGTAGATGAAAATGTCGCAACTGCGCTATTTGCGACCGTATCAGCGATGAACTTAGGCATATTGGGCGTAGGGCTATCAGCCGTATTAGTGGTGCTGATTGCTACCTACCTGATCACCTCTGCCAATGCGGGCACGCTGGTGATTAACACAATTTTAGCCGGGGGCGACCCGGACCCGCCCACCGCGCACCGCATTATTTGGGGGGCGGCGCTTGGGCTGCTCACGGCTGTCATGCTGCTGGCTGGCGGGCTTGAAACGCTGCAATCTGCGGTCATCATGGCGGCGCTGCCGTTTTCAGTTGTGGTGATCTTAATGGTGTTTGGGCTGCTTAAGGCGCTGCATGGCGAGCGTTTTGCCGCACGTACCGGTTCGCGTGCCGAGGCACCGCGTGAACCGTGGGCCGACCTGGATGATGCTGGCACCCAGGCAACGCCCGTTACGCCGGATGAAAACTTTAAGCGCAATTAACGCCCTGGTGGGCGCTGCAGCTAGCCGGGCAGCGCTTGTCGATTAACGCACCACAACGTGACATGGCGCATGTTTAGCGGCTATCAATAACCGCTTAATCACCTACGCTTAAGAGTGACGTGTTATGACTCCTCTTACTTAAGGTGTGCGCCATGCCTACCATGATGAAAGCGGCGATTTTTGTTGAGCCAGGCCGTATTGAAATTGACGACAAGCCCATTCCCGATATCGGCCCCAACGATGCGCTAATGCGCGTGACTACCACCACCATCTGCGGTACCGATGTCCACATCTTAAAAGGCGAATACCCGGTTGAGCGTGGCCTAACCATCGGTCACGAGCCGGTGGGCGTGATTGAAAAACTCGGCGCCAACGTTAAAGGCTACCAAGAAGGCCAGCGGGTGATTGCCGGTGCGATCTGCCCCAGCTTTACCTCTTATGCCTGCCAGGATGGCTGCTCCTCGCAAGATGGCGGCCACCACAGCCACGGCTATAAACCGATGGGCGGCTGGCGCTTTGGCAACACCATTGACGGCGCCCAGGCGGAATACTTATTGGTGCCCGATGCCCAGGCCAACCTCTCGCCCGTGCCGGATGGCTTAACCGATGAACAAGTGTTGATGTGCCCCGACATTATGTCGACCGGTTTTGCAGGCGCAGAGGCGGGCGGTATCAACATTGGCGACACCGTAGTGGTGTTTGCCCAAGGCCCCATTGGGCTATGTGCCACGGCAGGGGCACGGTTACGCGGGGCCGGGATGATTATCGCGGTAGACGGTGTGGATGAGCGATTAGCGATAGCCAAACAGATGGGTGCGGATATCACGCTGGATTTCCGTAAAGTGGATGTCGTGGAAGAAATTCTCAAGCTGACCGGTGGGCGGGGTGTGGATGTGGCTATTGAGGCACTTGGCCTACAGCAAACCTTTGAGTCTGCCTTGCGGGTGCTAAAACCTGGCGGAACCCTATCCAGCCTGGGCGTTTACTCCGAAGACTTAACGATTCCTCTGGGTGCTTTCTGTGCGGGGCTGGGTGATCACAAAATCATTACCTCACTGTGCCCTGGCGGCAAAGAGCGCATGCGCCGGCTGATGAGCACCATCGCCGCCGGGCGCCTAGATCTTGGCCCCATGGTGACCCACCGCTTCGCGCTGGAGGATATCGTCGAAGCCTACGATCTTTTCTCCCATCAGCGCGATGGCGTATTAAAAGTGGCGCTAAGCACTGCCTAGCGCCGTGGATGGCGGGCTACACCTCCTGGTATAGCTCGCTGCCTTCCCGGCGGAACTTCTCCGCCTGCTCCTGCATGCCGCGCTTCACCGCTTCCGCATCGCTCTCGGCGGCGTTCTCAGGTGTGCGATCCCGGTAGGTATCGCGCACTTCCTGGCTGATCTTCATGGAGCAGAACTTCGGCCCGCACATCGAGCAGAAGTGCGCCACCTTGGCGGAATCCTTCGGCAGGGTTTCATCGTGGAATTCCCGCGCGGTATCCGGGTCTAGGCCCAGATTGAACTGGTCTTCCCAACGGAACTCGAAGCGCGCCTTAGAAAGGGCGTTATCACGACGCTGCGACGCCGGATGGCCCTTGGCTAAATCTGCCGCGTGGGCAGCAATTTTGTAGGTAATGATGCCGGTTTTGACGTCATCTTTATTGGGCAGGCCCAGGTGCTCTTTCGGCGTCACGTAGCAGAGCATCGCACAGCCAAACCAACCGATCATCGCTGCCCCAATGCCCGAGGTAATGTGGTCGTAACCGGGGGCGATATCGGTAGTGAGCGGGCCGAGGGTGTAGAACGGCGCTTCGTGGCAGGCTTCAAGCTGCTTATCCATGTTCTCTTTGATCAAGTGCATGGGCACGTGACCGGGGCCTTCGATCATTACCTGAACGTCATGCTTCCAGGCGATCTTCGTCAACTCGCCCAGGGTTTCGAGTTCAGCGAACTGCGCTTCATCGTTGGCATCCGCGATTGATCCGGGGCGCAGGCCGTCGCCAAGGGAGAACGCCACGTCGTACTGCTTGCAGATCTCGCAGATCTCCTCGAAGTGGGTATACAGGAAGCTCTCCTGATGATGGTACAAACACCACTTCGCCATAATAGAGCCGCCACGGCTAACAATGCCGGTGACGCGGTTGGCGGTGAGCGGCACATAGCGCAGCAGCACGCCGGCGTGAATGGTGAAGTAATCCACGCCCTGTTCCGCCTGCTCAATCAAGGTATCGCGGAAGACCTCCCAGGTGAGGTCTTCGGCAACGCCGTTTACTTTCTCCAGCGCCTGATAGATGGGCACCGTACCAATCGGCACCGGCGAGTTGCGGATGATCCACTCGCGGGTTTCATGGATGTTCTGGCCGGTGGAGAGGTCCATGATGGTGTCTGACCCCCAGCGGATGCCCCAGGTCATTTTATCGACTTCTTCTTCAATGGAAGAGGTGACCGCCGAGTTACCCAGGTTGCCGTTAATCTTCACCAGGAAGTTACGGCCAATAATCATCGGCTCGGATTCTGGGTGGTTGATATTACAGGGAATAATCGCCCGGCCACGAGCGACTTCATCGCGCACGAACTCCGGGGTGATCTCTTTGGGCAGGCTGGCGCCAAAGCTCTGGCCCCCATGCTGATGGCCCAGAATGCGCTCTACTTCTGCAGTGCCCAACGCCTGGCGGCGCTGGTTTTCGCGGATGGCAATAAATTCCATTTCTGGCGTGATGATGCCCTGGCGGGCGTAGTGTAGCTGAGTAACGTTTTTCCCTGCTTTGGCACGGCGCGGGGTGCGGGTTAGGTCAAAGCGCAGCTGGGCAAGCGTTGGGTCGTTGGCGCGGCGCTTGCCGTAATGGCTGGTGGGGCCGTCTAAAAACTCGGTGTCGTTGCGCTCCTCAATCCAAGTGCGGCGCAGTTCTGGCAGGCCCTTGCGCAAATCAATGCGGGCGTCTGGATCGGTGTAAGGGCCGGAGGTGTCGTACACCAGCAGCGGCGGGTTCTGTTCATCAATGCTGCTGGTCTTAGTGGGTGATAGGGTAATTTCCCGAAACGGCACGCGGATATCCGGCCGCGAGCCTTCTACGTACACCTTGCGCGAGGCGGGCAGCGGCGCCACGGCGGCGGCATCTACCTGGGCGGTTTCGGCTAAAAAGTGGCTGGTTTTACTCTTGACGGTCTTATTCATTTCGGTGGTCTTCCTTTGTTTTTGGTGTTTTTAGGTCGTGCGTGAGGGGGGGTTATTCGCTGAGTTCCAGGCCCATCTGCCAGAAGTCGATTTCCAGGCGCGTGGCATCGCGGAAGATTTTGGCAAGTTCAGCAAAGCGGGCAGGGGTGACATCGGCCAAGCGGGCATCGAGCCATTCAAGCTCCGCCTGCATAGCGGCCTGAAACTCTTCGCCTTCGTACATGGCAATCCAGGCGTCAAAGGGGTTTTGCGCGCCGCGCACCGTGGTTGGCTGAGCGTTCAGCCAGTTGGCGATTTCGCCGTAGCCCACTAAGCAAGGGGCCAGCGCTACGTGCAAATCGAGCAGGTCGCCACGGTTTCCGGTATCCAGCACATAGCGGGTGTAGGCCAGGGTTGCGCGGGCTTCTGGTAGCTCGGCAAGCTCTTCTTCGCTGATGCCCCACTCTTGGCAAAAGCCCACGTGCAGGCCCAGCTCCACATCCACAATGGCTTTTAAACCTTCATGGGCTTGGCGCAGGTCGGCAAGGGTGGGGCTTTTGTAGGCGGCCAGCGCATAGGCGCGGGCAAAGTGGATCAAAAACAGGTAATCCTGCTTCAGGTAGTGGCGAAACGATGCATCAGGCAGCGTGGCGTTGCCCAGCTGGCGCACAAAATCGTGCTCAATATAGGCGCGCCAATCGGTTTGGCAGGCGGTGGTGAGATCAGTAAAGTGGTAGCCCATGATGCCTCCGGTAGTGGTGATCCGGAGGTAGGCGATAAAGATCGAGAAGATGGCGTGGAAGGTGGCGTGCAGTCGTGAAAGCTAGCCAAGGCCATCGCTTGATCCCTACGCCGGTACCCGCGCGCTCATCTAGGAGCAGCGCATTAGCCGGATCAGGTTCAGCGGGACCAGCGCTTTGGCAGTATCAGCAGATACGCCCTGCGCCATCTCAGCCGGATTCACCGGCACCCCGTCAAGCAGTTAGTTAGCGGAGTCTAGGCTGCGGGTGGGGGAGATGCAAGGGGGTAAGTTAAGTGCAGTGTGCCGCAAATTGTGAAAGCGAATCCAGTAGCAGTAGGTTTTCTCAGTACGGAAGCTATAGCGCTTGACCCGCAGGCTCGCCTTGACGCGTTCCATCAGTTTCATAAGAGCCACCCTTGGTGGCTGTCCATAAACACAGTTTTATTGAACAGGGCAAAACACGCAAGCACGCGGATTTTGGTTATGTAGCCAAAATTCGCTTTGCTTTCAATGGAATTAATGGGGTAAAGTCAATTTTGTGGCTGCATAACCTCAATCAATGTGCCCGCACGTTCATTGAGGTTATGCAGCAGGGGATATAATCACTGTTATATCGCTAGGAGAGGAAAGTGTTCAAGGTAGTAAGAGCAGTTTTTCCTGATGATCTAAATGATGTTCTTGATTTGTACCGCGAGTATGTTGCCAGCACCTCGGTAGATCTTTCTTTTCAAGGTAATGATCAGGAATTTAACCACTTACCTGAAAAGTATAGCTCTGAAGAGTCAAAGATCTTTTTGGTGAAAAAAGACAGCAAGCCTGTTGGGTGTGCTGCATTTCGGAGATTGGATGAGTCGGTCTGTGAAATGAAGCGAGTTTATATCCAACCAAGTGCTCGTGGCCACAATCTGGGTACACTGCTAGTTGATAGAGTATTGCAAGAGGCTGTTATCAGTGGCTACAAGAAAATTTGTTTAGATGTTCTTCCAGAGTTCAAAACTGCTTTGAAATTATACAGATCATATGGATTTGTTGAGCATCCACCCGTAACGAACAATCCTGTTCCAGGAACGCACTTTTTGGGTTTGGAGTTAGAGCAATATAACCAAGCATTGCAGCGGACGAGCCGCTGAATGCAGCGTTATGTGCTACGAGTTATCGATCAATCTTGGATGACAAATGACAAAAAAATATAGACTCACGTTGATAGCACTCTCGCTTATTACTCTACTCATAGTCGGACGACTACTGACTGGGGGATTTTCCTTCATACTTGGTCAGTTTTGGTTTACGTCAGGATTGCTTTTACTCGTATTGCTATCTCTCATAGACCAACCGCATTTTTCTAAAGATTCCAACATCTTTGTTAACGCAGTAACAGCGGGTATTTCGTTATTGTTAGTGGATACCCCTGACAGGGATTTTTTATACTGGGGGTTTTTCTCTGTCACTATTTATCTATTGTTTTCAAGTTACGGGCTGCTTTGGTTTCGCCAGCTACCTTTAGCTGATGAAAACAAACTTATTCGATTCTTATCTAGACTAAACCGAGAAATTGGAAAGCCGGAAGCCCTTTTTTCTGCGTTCTTCTTGTGGGGTATTTATAAACAGTTTGGTGCGGATTCAAATGAATTTGATGCATTGCTTGTTTTCTGGATTGTTTTCACAATTCTCAATCTTCCATCTCTCGCGAGATCTTTGGAAGATTTGATAACTCCGGAAAAATCAAATCAATCAAAAAGCGCGATAGGTCAAATTTTTGGAGTTAAATCTAAAAACACTTTTTTGGTTAAACTTGCTCCTGCATTAAGTGGCTCTGGTCAATGCCAACCTTTTGACTTCGTTGAATTTAAGCATGGCCCTGAACAGCGGCCCCGGCGAGGTCTGATTATTGAAGAATATATTCTGAATCAGGAGAGCTGGGTTAAAGTCCTTGCAAGTCCTTCTATTGATCACGTTTTTTCTAAAACTCCCTTCGTCGGAGCTGGATCACGTGACGTGGTATATAAAATTGAAGAAGTGCCGACCAATGACCTTCTTGGGCGACTAGTTGGTATAGTTACCGAGCATAGCAAAATAAACTATTTGAGATTTACCTACAACTCAGCTATAGAAGTCAGCGAAGGGCAGTTGCTTGGAGTCAAGGTTGGTTCAACTGAAGTTCTTTATCAAATTGTTGAGGGGGTCACGAGTATTGAAAGTTTGGAACAAAAGAACGAGTCAGGGTTTATTGTCGGAGAGGCAATCCAACTTGGGACGTGGAATTTAGAGAGGCTTCAATTTGAGCAATTCGGCTGGGTTCCTGAGATAAATACTCCAGTATTTTTAGCTTCTAATATTGATGAGCCAACAATAGCGAATGACGAAATTATCGTTGGTCGAATCCCAAATACAAACTACCCTGTTGTACTTAGCAAACCATTGGCAATGTCTCACCATATGGCTGTAATAGGGGTTACAGGTACAGGTAAGTCCGTATTTTCACGGAACTTAATCAGAGAATACCTCAAGGAAGACGACACTAAAGTTATCTGCATAGACTTTACTGGAGAGTACGTAGGGAAATTTGAGGATCTAAATCCTCAGTCTGTTATTTCTCAAGATGTTTCGGAGCAACTTTTCAAAGATATCGACTTCATCGAGCGGGAAATTGGGAATAATTACAATAAAGACACTGAAAATTCACGCGCCAAGAAGAAAGAAGTATCAAGAACAATTTATGATCAGCTTAAAGCGTTCATGGAAAGTGAGAACAAGCTTGCCATCTTCGAATTGCCACATGTTGAAAATACTTCCGGAGTATTGACGTACACCAAGACATTCTTCCGCATACTTTTTCACATCGCCAAGACCGAAAATAATTTTGGCAAGAGGTTATGCCTTGTATTGGAAGAGGCACATACTATTGTCCCCGAATGGAACTTTGCAGGCGTATCTGACAAGGCTTCACAGGGCTTACTCAATAGTATCGCCCAGATTGCACTTCAGGGCAGGAAATACAATGTAGGGTTGTTAGTTATTGCACAAAGAACAGCAAATGTTTCGAAGACTATTCTCACCCAATGCAACACTATCGTCTCATTTCAAGAGTTTGATAAAACGAGCAGTGAATTTCTTGCTAACTATTTTGGTCAGGAAATTGTTAAATCCTTGCCAAAACTTAGATTTCGCCAAGCTATTGCTGCTGGTAAGGCATTTCGCTCAAGTGTCCCAATGATTTTTGAAGTCCCTGAGATAGAAGAATGAGATGCGCACATAACACCTATGAGCCTTCTCTCTGTCAATAGGCCGCAGTGTTTTTTATTGGCCGCGTCAGCGGCCAATGGCAAGTCCCTGAGCTAGTGATCCTACTTCATCTGTCATCGTTGGCTGTGAGTGGCTTACAGCAAACACCTATTGAGGCTCTCTTAACGTGGTGGTTTACCACTGCCAGACCGGGTTGCTCCTTGCAGGTGGGTCTGGGGCACTAGACATTCATCGGTTAACCAGCCTCTGTCCTATTCAAAAAGCGGGTTACTTTACAGTCCCAGTTAGTTTCAGGTTCAGCGCCGGTGTAAGCCCACTCGCTCAGGGTATTGGTGCACGCCAGCAGGATGGATAATCAAAGCGACGGGCTTCGAGTTGGGTGTAGAAGTCGGGGTTCAGATCTCAAAATCAGTCAACAGACACCCTATTTCAGCACACTCCATGATGATCCAGTTAGACGTTGATCATCAGCCTGCTGCGTGACTAACTCGTTAAAAAGCGTTGTTCATCAAACACCTTCTCGTTCTTTAACATGAAATAGACCGCACGCCCGAGCTTGTGGGCCAGAGCTGATAACGCTTTGGCTTTACTCATGCGTTTCTGGAAGCGTTGCAACAGCTTTTGTGCGCCTGGATTGCTGCGCAGATAAAGCACCGCAGCCTCAGAAAAAGCCCACTTCAGATGGGCATTACCAATCTTGTTGCCCTGGGTGCCATAGGTCTTACCGGCCGATTCGGCTTTGCACTTGATCAGTCGGGAATAGGAGGCGAACTTCTGGACAGATTCAAAACGTCGAATATCACCCACTTCATACAGAATAGTGAGGGCCAGAATACGGCCAACGCCGGGAATGGTTTTTAATAAGTGGTAGTAGGTCGGCTGATGCTTTTTGGCCTGCTTTTCCAATAGCCATTCCACCTGGCTTAGTTCCCGGTGGTAGCACTCTAAAACGGCCATATCTAGATCGATATTGCGCTGAACGAGCGGGTCATCAAAGGTTCTGCCTAGTTGCTCTCTGGCACTGACATTTTTTAAATTGACCTTGTTGGGTGGCAGGTTGTACTGACTCGTGGTGTTGACCACATGAGCTTTGAGATCCGCGCCGTGGCGAACGAGTCCAGTTCGACGGCGAAGCAGGTCACGGGTAGCTCGCATGCTGCGTGGGTAGACATATGCAAGGGGAAAATTACCGCCTCGAATAAGCGCCGCAATTTTGTAAGAATCCACGCGGTCATTCTTGGTTTTACCACCATGAATGGCCTTCATATAAAGGGCATGGCCGAGAATGAAGGTAATGCCCTGGTCTTCACAGAAATCAGCGATCCAGTACCAGCAGTGCATGCATTCGGTGCCGATGACCAGATCGTCCAGGTAAGGTTCGATCAGATGAAGCAGAGGTTCTGGTTTGGCTGGAATCTCTTTATGCAGAAGGGTTTCGCCCTGCTGATCCAGGATGCAGACATATAAGCTACGGGCATGCAGATCAATTCCACAGTAGTGACGGTGAGTGCTATTGTAAAAGTTCATTGAGTCTTCTCCTGTTAGGTTTGGTCGCCTTTTCAGCTTAGCCAAACGGGCTGAGCTGGGGGAGAAGGCTCAATGAGTATCAAATCGCTGCTGGCGGACAAATTTTCCGCTGCGCTCCAAATTTGCCGCAGAGCGCGGCGTTATGCATTAAGGAGAGAACGGTGCTGAAGTCCGTGATACAGGAAGAAACCACAGGGTGCGGAATTGCGTCGGTGGCCAATGTTCTGGGTAAAACCTACTCGGAAATGAAGGCTGTAGCCAATGCTATGGGTATCTATGCCGAAGATAAATCGCTTTGGTCAGAGACCGAATATGTCAGGGAGATGTTGTCCAGTGCAGGAGTCGAGACGTCTCCAAATGAAACTCCTTTTGAATCTTGGAGTGCACTGCCCGATTTGGCATTGCTGTCAATCAAGCATCACCAGGAAGATGGCAAGAATTTCTGGCACTGGGTCGTTTTCAAGCGTGCAGGCGGCAAGGAGTTTGTTTTGGATTCAGCCAGTTACCTGCCATCTAATGTTCGAACGGACTTCAAAGAAATGCAGCCCAAGTGGTTCATCGAGGTCAAGAATGCATAACAAGGCCATTAAATACGCTCCCTACGCTCCCTACGGTCGCCGGACGCTCGCTCCTCGCGCCGTTTATGGCGGGTGTTATGCAAAGCGTTCGTCTTGACGTACGTGTCCACAGACGTACACTTGATGGAAGTTTGAACACGCAAGAGGTGCGTCATGACCGGAATCACAGCAACAGAGGCGCGCAGCAACCTTTATCGGTTGATTGACGAGACCGCCGAATCCCACCAACCCATCGTCATCATGGGGAAGCGCAACAAAGCCGTCCTGGTTTCCGAGGAGGATTGGTCCGCCATTCAGGAAACTCTCTACCTGCTCTCCGTACCCGGTATGCGGGAGTCTATTCGTGAGGGGATGGATACCCCCGTGGATGAATGCGATAAGGAGCTGGATTGGTGACATGGACGTTGGTTTACACCAAGCAAGCCCAGAAAGATGCAAAGAAGTTGGCCTCCAGCGGCCTCAAATCAAACGCCCAGGCATTGTTAGCGCTGATAGCTGAAGACCCCTACCGCAAGCCGCCTCCGTTTGAGAAGCTTATTGGTGATCTCGCGGGGGCCTATTCACGCCGCATCAATATTCAGCATCGTTTAGTCTACCAAGTGCTTGAGGACGAGCGAGTGGTAAAAGTTCTTAGGCTCTGGAGCAAGTACGAATAAGGCATAACCGGCCGCTGTTGCCGGACAGTTGTTCCACCCCGGCACGCCTCCAAAATTGCCACCAAGCTCCGCTTTAAATCAGTAGTGATACCGAAGCTGGGCAATAAGCAAAGTGTCATCAGTGACTTTGTAAACGATGCGGTGTTCTTCGTTGATTCGCCGAGACCAGTAACCCGCGAGGTTATGTTTAAGGGGTTCTGGCTTGCCGACTCCTTCAAATGGCTCTCGCTTGGTCTCTTTGATTAGCTTGTTGATTCGGTGAAGAGCCTTTTGTCGGTTTTCTGCCCTTGCAGATAATCTACACAGGCGTTTGCGGAGAGTATGAACTTCACTCAAGACGTGGTTTTTCTCCACCACCGCCCTGTTCCAGCTCGACAACGGATTCCAGCAAGCGCCGTGCGTTTTTTGGTACGCGCAGAAGGTACGCGGTTTCTTGCAGTGCCTCGTAGTCTTCCAGAGAAATCATGACCACGGATGGAGATTTATTCCGGGTAATGATCATAGGGGAGTGGTCTTCACAGACCTGCTCCATGATTTTTGCTAGATGGGTTCTAGCGGCGGTGTCGCTGATGACATCCATAAGGTTGCTCCTGAACGGGTCGTTGATGGGCACTTACTCACACCATCATTAAACCCTGCTTACGTGTTGGCGGCGCGTAGGCGGCGTCGATCTGTGCTAGATCCTCTTCGTCGAGACTGACGTTATCGGCCTCAGCGTTCTGTTTGAGGTGATCCAGGTTTACGGCTTTAGGAATAGCGATTACGCCGGGGTGGCGCAGTGCCCAGGCGAGCGCCACTTGCGCGGGGGTGGCGCTGTGTTTGTCAGCGATGCGTTGCAGGGTGGCGTTATGTAGCAGCGCGCCGCCTTGCCCGATTGGGCAGTAGGCCATTAGCGGCATGTTGTGTTGTGCTTGCCAGGGCAGCAGGTCGTATTCAATGCCGCGTGCTTCGGGGTTGTAGAGCACCTGATTGGTGGCGCACGCGGGCGCGTCTAGCTCTTCTAGGTCGTCAACGTCAAAGTTCGACACACCCCAGCGCAGTATCTTGCCCTGCTCGCGCAGCCGCTCAAACGCTTCCACGGTTTCGCTCAGCAGGTACTGGCCGCGCCAGTGCAGCAGGTAGAGATCAATCGTGTCGGTGCCTAACCGTCGCAGGCTGCGCTCGCAGGCGGCTTGAACACCCTTGGCGCTGGCGTTGTGTGGGTAAACCTTGCTGACCAGATACACCTCATCGCGCCGACTACGGATCGCTTGGCCAACCACCTCTTCAGCACCGCCTTCGGCATACATCTCGGCGGTATCAATCAGCGTCATGCCCAGGTCTAGGCCTGCACGCAGCGCTCTCACCTCCGCTTGGCGCTGCCCGGCATCCTCGCCCATATACCACGTGCCCTGGCCGATACGGGGTACGTTGTCGCCGCCTAGCTCAATCGTCTGCATGTCTATCTCCTGTGGTCGTTGTTCAAGGTAAGGTAGTTGATATTAGTGAAGCTCATTGCATCCCAGCGTCCTGTTGCGACCACATTAATAGCCGCCGAGGCCATTGATATTAATGAAAATGGTGACCAATTCCGCGCTCTATCTAGAACTCTGCTACGGTTAAAGGGCGCTATGCGTATCTGATGCTAACTGTTTCGGTGCGCTTAGCGTTGTATATGCCAATGTTTGGTACTCATCTCAACAGATAAGGACATTTTTATGATCAGAACCACAATGGTTGAGCTATCTACCATCGAAGCCGCTGCTTACCGTCAGAAGCTTCGCGGCGGCCACGCTGGCATTGTTATCATGCGCTACGACACTGACCAGCCGGGCATCGCCACCATCAACCGCAAGTCGGGAGAACCCGACCCTTCACATAATACTGATCTGAAACTGTTCCCCCTTGAGGCCTTTAAGGAGGTTATGGCGCTTACTTCCGGCATGCCCTATTCGCGGCGCGGGAAAGTCAAACTCAGCGGTGAAAAAGAGGATGCCAGCGCCCAGGAAGAGACCGCTGAAGAGCTGGCAACGGTAGACAGCGCTGAGTATGAAGCGATAGTGAAGACCTACACTAACCGTAAAGGCGAGTTATCCTACGACCTGATTAACAAGGACTTTATTCAGTTCGCCAAGTCGAGCAAAACCGTCACCGACATGGTTGCCAACCACGCGTCAGTTGATGATATCCGCGATCACGTGGTGAAAGTGAAACTTGAAAGCATCACCGACAACCGTGATTTGACGGTGGCACAAACCCAGCGCATCGTTGAAATGCTTGATGAAGTCAGCCCACGGAATGTATTCAAAGAGCTGAATGACGAAATTCGTAAAATGCTCGCCAACCGTTAAGTAGCTAGTTGCTTAGACTGAGTGTTGAGAGTTCGTCATTCAAAATAGTCGTTAAAGAAATAATTAGGGCCAGTGAAATGCTGGCCCTAATGCTTTGTTATAATTTGTGTTCAAAATATATTGTCTTCTTTACTGTGACCCTCAGAGATTATAACCATGCCGTACTCTGTTCCATTACGCTGGCTACGTTTTGCATTATTGGTATGCCTACTTATTATTCCTGTCACGGTGATAGCCGACAAGGATCCTGTGAGAGCGGAATTGCAGCGTATCGAACAGGAACTTGAGGCACGTATTGGCTTTGCCGCCCACAACTTTGCCACGGGCCAGCGCTGGGAAGTGAACGCGGATGAGCGCTTTGCGATGTCCAGTACGTTTAAGACCTTGGCCTGCGGCGCGCTGCTGGCGCAGGTGGATGAAGGGCAGCTAGCGCTGGATACTGAGGTCAGTTTTGCGGAGTCGGAGCTAGTGACCTATTCGCCGGTCACCGAGCAGTACGCGGGCCAGCAGCCGATGACGCTGTTTGAACTGTGTGATGCCACCATGACCACCAGTGATAACACCGCCGCTAACCTAGTACTGCAAGCATTAGGCGGGCCAGAAGCGGTTACCGCGTTTGCGCGTCGCATGGATGACCGCATCACTCGCCTAGATCGCTTTGAAACCGAGCTAAATGAAGCTACGCCAGGAGATAAGCGTGACACCACCACACCCAACGCGATGCTGGCCACGTTAGAAAAACTGGTGCTGGGTGATGTGCTAACGCCAGAGTCTCGGCAGCAGCTTGAAACATGGATGAAGGGCAATACGGTGGCCGATGGCCTGTTTCGCGCCGCTATGCCGGACTGGGAAATTGCGGACAGAACCGGCGCGGGTGGTTATGGCTCACGCTCGATTACCGCGATTATTTGGCCGCCGGAGCAAGCACCCACGGTGGTAGTGTTTTATATCACCGAAACCGAGGCGGCGTTTGAAGCGCGTAATGCAGCGATTGCGTCTTTAGGTGAGGTGATTCAACAAACCCTACAAGGCCAGCAATAAGCGCAGCGGTTCTCGCTATACTGAGGAGCATGCTTGTTCGGTGCTGTACCGGGCGGTTGATCAAGGAGTGAATCATGCCAAGGTATTGTTTTGCTATGCGCTCGGCGCTGCCTGCCGTGCTGTGCGCGTCCGCCGTGCTTGCCCAGGGGGCGCAGGCGGAGGTGCTAAGTGCCGAGGCGTCTGACCCTAAGCGTTTAGGGTGGATGCAGGGCTTTCCACCGCCGCCAGAGCGCATCATTGGTCAGCCGGATTCCAACTACTTCAGCTTTCCCAAAATGCGCTGGACGGTGTGCCACTTTCGCGAGCTGTTGCCTACCAAGCAGGTAAGCCGTGGGTTAGGCGCGCCGGTGCCGTTTAGCTACGCGCTGGACGATGGGATTAACGATGTGACGTTCACCCCCATTGGCGGTAGCGAGCCAATGACCTGGCAGGCTGCGCTGAACGAAAACTACACCGATGGCGTGCTAATTTTGCACCAGGGGCAGGTGGTGTACGAAACCTACGCAGGCTGCTTGGATGAGACGGGACAGCACGGCGCCATGTCGGTGACCAAATCCATGACCGGCCTGCTGGGTGAAATTCTGGTGGCGGAGGGCGTGCTGGATGAGCAGGCGCTGGTGGGGGAAATCATCCCCGAGCTAGCGGAGAGCGCCTTTGGCAATGCCACGGTACAGCAGCTTTTGGAAATGACCACGGGGCTTGCGTTTAGTGAGGAGTACAGCGACCCCAACGCGGAAATCTGGGCGTATAACGCGGCGGCAAGCCCGCTGCCTAAGCCAGAGGATTATACCGGGCCGCGCACCTACTATGAGTACCTCGCTACCGTGCAGCCAGAAGGCGAGCATGGGCAAGCGTTTGGCTATAAAACCATCAACACCGATGCGCTGGGGTGGGTGATTGCACGTACAACTGGCGAGTCGGTGGCATCGCTGTTGTCGTCGCGCATTTGGCAGCGCATGGGCGCCGAGCAGGATGGCTACTTTACGGTCGATTCTATCGGTACGCCGTTTGCAGGCGGCGGGCTTAGCGCGGGCCTGCGTGATTTGGCTAGAGTCGGCCAGCTAGTGTTAAACGAAGGCGAGATAAACGGCGAGCGGCTATTTCCAGCGGCAGCGGTAGAACGCATTCGCCAAGGCGGCGATAGGCAGGCGTTTGCACAGGCAGGCTACCGCTATTTACCCGGCGGTAGCTACCGTGGCATGTGGTGGTCGCTGCATAACGAACATGGCGCCTTCGCGGCGCGTGGGGTGCATGGGCAAACCATTTATATCGACCCCACTGCCGAGATGGTGATTGTGCGCTTTGCCTCGCACCCGGTGGCGGCCAATGCCGCTAACGACCCGACCTCGCTGCCAGCGTATCAGGCAGTGGCGGAGTATTTGATGGAGCGCACAGCGACGCCTTAACGGGCTGGTTTATAGAGCAAAGGCGATCTCCACTATCCCAAACACCGCTACCCCAGCGGCTACCGGCCAGCCTAGCGAGCGTAGCCGCCACCATGTGAGTAAGGTGGCGCTCAGCCCGATAACGGTAGCGAACCATGAAATGGCGCTGGGGTTGATCGGCACAATAGAAACGCCCAGTACCCCAGCAATCATCAGCGGGCCAAGAATGCCCAGCCACTGAGGCATGGCGCTCATATCGGTATCGCTGCCCAAGCGGCGCTGCATCCACAAGAACGGCACGACGCGCATCAGCAGCGTGCCGAAGGCGCATATCAGTACGGCGAGCCAGAGTCCGGTACTCATTGTGGGCGCCTCCCTTTTTGAAACTTCACGGTGTAAAAGCACAGCGCGCCGCAGGCGGCGCCTAGCGGAATAGCCACGTTGCTGCCGCCTACAAGGGTTAGCCCAAGCGCGGCTGCAATGGTAGCCCCCATGGCAGCGGCCCAACGCTTATTGGTAAAGCGCGGGGCTACCATGGTGAGAAACAGCGCGGGCAGGGCGAAGGGCATAATTTCACCTAGCAGCGGCCAGCGGGCGGTAAACGCTTCACCGGCGGTGGCGCCTACCATCGTAAACACTACCCATGCCGCCCAGACAAAAAGCGATGCCCCTACAAACCAGCAGAAGCGCTTGGCTTCGGGCAGTTGGGGAAGCCGGGTGAGCGCGAGCGCAAATACTTGGTCGGTCAGGCCGTGCATTAACCAGGGCCAGTGGCGGCTGCGCGGCAGCAGGTGGGCAAGGTTAGGGCCATACACCACGTGGCGCACGTTGATCAGCAGGGTTAAGGCCACCACCAGCCACAGCGGCGCGCCGGTGGCGATCATGCCCACAAACAGAAACTGCGAAGCACCGGCGTAGATCAGCAGCGAGATCGCGGCGGCCTCTAGCGTGCTAAACCCCGCTTGGCTAGCGACTAAACCAAACGACAGCGCCACCGGAATATAGCCGCCCAGCAGCGGAATGGCTTCCCGCACGCCTTGCAGGACGCTTCGCCCAGGAGAATGGCTAACAATCTCGCTCATGGCGTGTTCCTCTGTGTGCCGTAGGTCACGGTGAGTAGCATGGTGGCCTCGCCGTCATGGGTGCGGTAAAGGTGTGGTTCGTCGGCAGGAAAGGTCACGCTTTCACCGGGGGCGAGTGCCGTGGCAGCACCTTCTGGGCCGGCTTCTAACCAGCCGCTAATCAGCGTTAAGGTTTCCTGGGTGCCTGGCGTGTGGGCTTCCGCATGGCGCAAGGTATGGGGCGCGCAGCGCATCCAGTAGGCATCCACTTGGGGTGAATCTTTGCCTTGGTCAATCAGTTGAACCTGAACGCCATCTTCCCCAAGGGGCATCGTGATAGGTGCCACCAGCGTGCCAAAAGGCACATTGAGCTGCGCGGCGAGTCGCCACAGCGTATCTAGCGTGGGGTTGCCATTACCTTGCTCTAGGCGGCTTAAGTTAGATTTAGCAATACCCGCTGCGTTAGCCAGGTAAGAGAGCGACCAGCCTCGCGCTTGGCGGAGTGACTGTAAGTGCTGGCCTAGGGTGTTAAGCGAGTACTCATCCATGGCGGTGTCTCGTTGTTCTTTGTATGGATTTTTCTTTGTGTGAATTGTTCTTTGCATAGATTGTTCTTTGTATAGAACGTTCTATATAAGGAACGTTAGCCTGTCAACGATTGTTTTGGCGCCGCTGGCTGGCACTCTTTATGCATCTTCCTCTCTAGGTGTTTGCGATGGGGAAGCGCAATGCGTTCGTTGGCAATGCTTAAACCGGTTAAATCGATTTTATGGAGCGTGGCGCTGTTGCTGCTGGGCAATGGCTTGCTGAATACCCTGCTAACACTACGCGGCACAGGGGAGGGCTTTTCCAGCGCGGTGCTGGGGATGATTATGTCCGGCTACTTTGTCGGCTTCATTTGTGGCACCTGGGTAAGCGGGCGCTTAATTCGACGGATGGGGCACATTCGCACCTTTGGTTTCTGTGCCTCCATTTGTGCTTCGGTGGCACTGTTGCACCTTGTGTTTATCAACCCGTGGGTGTGGTTACCCTTACGAGTGGTTTACGGGCTTTCGTTTATCACCTTGATTACCGTGATTGAGAGTTGGCTGAATAGCCAAGCCGCTAGCCACGAGCGGGGGCGTATTTTCGCGGTGTATATGGTGGTTAACCTGGGTGCTCTCGCCGCGGCTCAGCAGCTGCTGCGGCTTGCATCGCCACAGGGGTTTTTGCTGTTTGTGGTGATCGCCATTTTAATTAGCTGGGCATTGTTACCCATCACCATGACCCGCCGTGTTCAGCCTAAAATCCCCGAACGCCCCAAAAGCAGCCTACGGGCACTATTAGGCTTTGCGCCGCTGGCGGTGGCCTCTGCCGCCTTATCGGGATTAGCCATGGGCGCGTTTTGGTCAATGACCCCGGTGTACGCCACACAGCTTGGGTTTGATATTGGCGGCGTTGGGCTGGTCATGAGCGTGGCGATTATCGGGGGTGCTCTGCTGCAGATCCCCATCGGGCGTTTTTCAGATACCCATGACCGCCCCAGAGTCATGACCTGGGTGGTATTTCTTGCGGCGCTAATCGCCGCGGGCATGCCGTTTGCGCCTAGCCAGGAAGTCCTGCTGGGGCTCTATTTTATCTGGGGTGGCTTGGCGTTTTCGCTCTACCCGCTGGCGGTCGCCCAGCTGATTGACCAGCTGCATCCGGATGAAATTGTCTCTGGTTCGGCGGATATGCTGGTGATGCACGGCGCGGGCTGTGCCGTGGCCCCCATTGCAGCGGGGTCGCTGATGACGGTTGTAGGAAGTCACGGTTTACCCATTTATATCGCCAGCGTGTTTACTGTATTGGGTATTTACGCGCTTTACCGTCGCCGCCACGTGTCGGCCCTGGTGACGCATACCGCCCACTTTGAGCCAATGGTACAAAGTAGTGCAGAGGCATTGGAAATGATCTTTGATGATACGCAGCGCGACCTCTTTGACGACCCAAGCTTTTATGAAGAGGAGGAGCGTCAGCGGCTGGTGGGGCTTTTTAAGCCAGCAAAGGGTTAATACCAGCAACGAGATAATACTTAAGCGTGGGGGCGCGCTACATCAAGCAGCGAACGGCGCCCGAGTACCCAATAAAAACGGCGTGCTACCCAGGTAGCACGCCGTTTTTTTAATCAGTGCACTGCTAGTTAAGCAATGGTGGATGTCTGAGCGGACGCTAAAACGCCATGTTCAACCTGAGAAGGAGAGCGGGAAATATCGGCGATAGCGCTTAACGCCGTAAGGTTGGCGTGGCCTTTTTTAGTAAGTTCGAGCACATCCGGCGAAGAACCCCATTTCAGCAGCATGTCATCTAGCCGCCGCTCGGCTGCCTCAAACTGACCGCAGTGGCTGAGCAGCTTGGCAATGGTGTAATCACACTCGGGGGTATCAAACATCTCTTCCTTGATTTCTTGAATAGCCAGTTGGAGACCCGCTTGGGAAATATCTGCCAGTTGGTTATGTTGCATGCCACCACTCCTTGTGATTGCTACGACGCGTGTTTATCGCGACTTTTGATAGCCGTTACAGCTAAAAAATTAATGGGTACTTATCCTGTACCCTTCGAGGTTAAACCATGGTTTTGTGAGAATCAATCGCAAATTGCGACCCGTTTACTCATTTAGTAGCCACAAAATTTCCGCCTCACGCTGGAGATTTTGTGTTTCAAAACGGGTCTATGAATGCCGTGGTAAAAACACGTCGAGCTGGTGATGTTGGCTATCCAGCGGTACGCGGACGGGCGTGCCTGCGCCTATGTTGGTAATACGATGCCCATCAAGCGTGGCGTAAATGTCGTCTGTCGGGAGCGCCATTGCTGGGTCGTGCGTATTGCTCACCTTGATATGGTAGTGCGTTTTAGCCAGCGTAATATCAGCGCTAACGCTGGGCCAGTGGCTGGGTAGGCAGGGGGAAATGAGTAGCCAGTCTCCTTCGCGGCGAATACCTAAAATTCCCTCTATCCCGGCTTGGTGCATCAAACCAGCGGCACCGGTGTACCACGTCCACCCACCCCGCCCGGTGTGGGGGGCAACGGAGTACACATCCGCGGCCACTACGTAAGGCTCCACGCGATAGCGAGCAGCCTCTTCTGCGGTGTGTGTATGGTTAATGGGGTTGAGCAGGGCAAAAAGTTGGTGCGCTTTATCACCATTGCCAAGGCGTGCAAATGCCTGTATCGCCCACATCGCCGCATGGCTATATTGGCCGCCATTTTCCCGCATGCCCGGTGGGTAGCCGCTGATATAGCCGGGATCACGCTGGGGTTGATCAAAGGGTGGCCAGAAGAGCAGCGCTAACTGCTGATCATGCCGTATGAGCGTGCGTTCCAGCGATGCCATTGCCAAGGCTGTGCGCTGGGGGTCGCTGGCACCCGAAAGTACCGCCCACGACTGCGCAATAGAATCAATCTGGCAGGCATCGCTTGCTTTGCTGCCAAGCCATGCGCCATCGTCGTAGGTGGCGCGCCGGTACCACTGGCCATCCCAGGCCGTTTTTTCCAGCGCTAGGCGAAGGGCTAAGGCGTGCTGCTGCCAGCGAGCAGCACGCTGCGGCTCTGAATGAGGATGCTGCTCTGGATGCGATAGTTGAGCTTCGCGCTGTTCGGCGATTGGGGTCAACAGATCAAGCGTTGTTACTAACAGCCAGCCAAGCCAAACGCTCTCTCCTTTGCCCTCAATGCCTACGCGGTTCATGCCATCATTCCAGTCGCCGCCGCCGATGAGTGGCAAGCCCCGTTCACCTAGTTGCGAAAGGCTAATATCTAGGCTGCGGGCGCAGTGTTCAAACAGCGACGCGGTTTCTAAAGAGGTCGTAGGTTGGAAAAAATGTTCATGCTGGTCAGGCGATAGGAGAGGGCCATCTAAAAAATGTACCGGCTCGTCGAGTATCGCAACGTCTTGGGTGGTGGCCATATAGCGTGCACAGGCATAGGCCAGCCAAATACGGTCGTCAGAGATGCGCGTGCGCACGCCTTGTCCTGAGTGAGGCAACCACCAGTGCTGTACATCGCCTTCTGGAAATTGGCGTGAAGCGGCCCGTAGTAGATGCTGGCGCGTTGTTTCGGGGTGGCTGAAGGTTAACGCCATGCCATCTTGCAGCTGGTCGCGGAAGCCATAAGCGCCGCTGGCTTGGTAGAACGCTGAGCGTGCCGTTAGGCGGCAGGCGATGGTTTGGTACAGCAGCCAGCCGTTCAGCATGATATCCATGGCCCTGTCCGGTGTTGAAACCTGGATGGCATTGAGCTGCCTGTGCCAGTGGTCGTGAATACGGGCAAGTTCTGCGTCAATATCGGCACTACGGAAACGGGCAATTACCTCTGCGACTTCGTCGGTTGTGCCCCCTTGCCCAAGTAAGACGACCATCTCGACGGTTTCACCGGGGGCTACTGTTAGGCGGCGTTGCAGGGCCGTGCAGGGGTCTTGTCCTGCGCCTAGCGTACCGGATAGTGGCGTTTTTCCCCGTAGCCCGGCAGGCTCTGCTAGGCTTTTTCCGTAACCAATAAACTCGCTGCGATTGCCCGTAAATTGAGTAGGCGGCACGCCGATATCAAGAAACGCTACCCGCTCTGGAAAGGCGGCATTCCATGGGTTGGTGACCAATAAAGCGCCGCTATCCGCTGCTTGAGAGGTGATTAGAAAAGGCGCAGATGCGCTGCGCGAGGTGCCCAATACCCACTCTGCATAGGCGGTCACAGAGAGATGGCGTGGCCGCTCTGAGTGATTGGTTATGCTGAGCCGTGAGATGCGCAGCGACGCATCAAGGGGGACAAAGTGCAGCAACGTCATGCTGAGCCCATCGACGGCGTGTTCAAACTGGCTATAGCCAAAGCCATGGCGGGCAATGTAACAGCCTGAGTCGCGTATCGGGCTGGCTGTCGCGGTATACAGGGCGTGAGACTCTTCGTCTCGAATATAAATAGCATCCCCGCTAGGGTCTGTGACAGGGTCGTTAGACCAGGCTGTTAATTGATTCTCTCGGCTGCTGTCTGCCCATAAATAGCCGGCTCCCTCCGCAGAGACTTGAAACCCAAACTGCTGGTTGGCGATCACGTTAATCCAGGGTGCAGGGGTTGTTCTGCCTTCTTCCAGAACCGTGACATATTCGCGGCCTTGCTTTGCAAACCCACCAAGCCCGTTAAAAAACTCAAGCGTTGGTGGTTCAGCGCAGGGTGCGGCGACGCTTCCATTAAGGCGCTGCTGAGGCAGTGCTCGCTTGGTGAAGGTGGCAGGCGGGCTCGCGGGTGGCGCTGGTAAGGAGATAGCGAGCTGGTCGGTAATCGCTCCCCGGTGTGCGATTAATGCTATCCGGGCAATCGATTGAATCTGGTGGCGGGATGCTACGCTTATCAAATCGGCCCGCAAGGCAAAGACGGCTCCCTGTGCCTGGCTACAGTGCAGGCGTGGTCGTGATTGGCTTTTAAGTAACGTTGTTTCAATGGCCTGCTGTAGATCCTGAACATAAGAGGAGGCGCGCTCGTTGATAATCACCACGTCGACTTCAAGGCGCTTTAAATGCCAGTACTCGTGGGCGCGAAGTAGCTGATGCAGCTGTGCGATGTCATCCATGGACTCAATGCGTAGCAGTACGATAGGCAAGTCACCGGATATTCCGTGTTGCCAAAGCAGCGATTGCGGCCCTGCGCCACGCTGAATGGCGGCTTGAGAGGCTCTAAAACGGGCGTCTGGGTAGAGGAGCGGCGCCGCTAGCCGCTGAAAATCGGCCGCCTCTTCAGGGGCAATCGCTAAGTGCCGCAGCTGCACTTGGGCTTGGGTCCAGGCCAGCATTTTGGCGCGTTCACAGGCGCTGTGGTCGTGGTGTTTATCAACTAAATCCAACAGTGCTTCTCGGGATGACGCCACAACGGTCCAGTAGGCGACACGGGCAGCACTGCCAGGCGCAATGCGTAGGCAGCAGCGCAGCGCAAAAATGGGGTCAATAACGCTGCCTACCGTGTTGGATAAGGGCTGGCCCTCAGCAAGAGCAGACGCTTGGTAAATATGGTTGCCTCTCCCGATAAATTTCTCGCGGTCGGTCTCGTATTGGAAGTCTCCTAGCCGTTCGCCTTCTACAACCGCAAAGTGAGCGGCCCATATATTGACATCGTCAGGGGCACGTTTTCGGCGCGTGGCCACTAAGGCGTCAAACTCGGGCAGGTACTCTGTTACCACGAAGAGCTTGGCAAAGCCGGGGTGGGCATTGTCGGTGCTGGGGGTAGTGAGCACTAATTCTGCATAGGAGGTAACGTCAATGTCGCAGGTGTGGCGACCGCTGTTGGTCAGCGTGACAAGGCGCACTTCGCTGTCGTCCTCGCCAGAAACAAGTATCTCTAAGTGACTGGCAATGGATTCGTGATGGTGGGAGTAGCGCGCATAATCTTCGGCAAACAGCACGTGGTTGTACGCATCGTGGGCACTGTTTTTAGGTCCTGTGGTTTGCCCCGTTGCGGTCCACATGCAGGGGCGCCGTGTGTCGCGGAGAAAAATAAAGCTTCCCCAGTGGTCACGCGTGGTGTCGGGTTGCCAGCGGGTGATGGCGATATCGTGCCATCGGCTATAACCGCCGCCTGTCGCGGTTAGCATCACCGAGTAGTTGCCGTTTGAGAGGAGATGCGTCACCGGCGGGCCATTAATCACGGTTGAAACACGGCGTATTGTTTGTGCTTCGTTGATGACCTGACTGGCGGTCGATTTCACCTCTTCTACGCGTGGGTAAGCAATCGCAACGTCACGTGGAATACGCTCTTGTAACAGCAGTTCGCTGGCTTGAATCATCGGTTCACGGTGAAAACGTGCCCGCATTTGCCCGTGATGAAGCGTGTTGGCAATGGCGACGATGGTCATACCTTGGTGGTGCGCCATATAGCTGCGCACAATCACTCGCTCTTCGCCTTTAGGTAGCCGCGAGCGGGTTAGATCTAACGCTTCGTAGTAGCCGTAGCGGCCCAGTGCGCCCATGTCGGCAAGACAGCGATAATTTTGGCAGGCCTCTGCTGGGTCAATCATCGTGGCCAAGCCGGTGGCATAAGGCGCAATCACTAAATCTGCCGAAAGGCCACGCTTGAGCCCTAGGCCAGGCACGCCAAAATTGGAGTATTGATACGTTTGCTCTATATCCCGTGCGTTATATCCCGACTCAGAAATGCCCCAGGGGGCTGAAAACTGCGCAGCGTACAGCTGCTGGCGCTTAACCACTAAGCGGTTGGTTTGCTCCAGTAGGCTTCCTGCAGGGGCGCGCATGATGAGTGAGGGCATTAGGTATTCAAACATGGAGCCTGACCACGAAATGAGGGCAGCGCCGTGTTTTAAGGGCGTTGCCGAGCGGCCAAGGCGGAACCAGTGACGGGTGGGGGCATCACCTTTGGCGATAGCAAACAGGCTGGCTAGCCGTGCCTCTGACGCTAACAGGTCATAGCAACTGCTATCTAGGCTGGCATCATCCAGTGAGTAGCCAATGGAGAGCAGCTGCCGTTCCTGGTTAAGCAGAAAGGCAAAATTCATGTTAAGGGCTAGGCGCCGGGCTTTTGCTGCCAGTTTTTGTAGCCGCTCCGCATGGTTGGCTAATGAGAGCGGCGTTTTCAATACATCGTTGTGGTGCTGAGCAACCACTTTATGCAGTGCATTGACCCAAAATAGCCCGTTTTCACTGTCAGCATCATGACGGCCTTCGAGTAGGTCGTATGCGACATCACGTGTCTGTTTTGTCTGCGTGATCAGGGTGGCTAAGTCCAGGGGTAAGGCGGAATTTTGGTTTATTAATGCCTTAATATTCTCAAGCTGTGCAGTGAGCGGGTGCATGGCTTCGGGGGTGGCGGTTGTCGGTGCTACGCGTTTCAGTGCCTCCAACGCCAGCGCTAGCGTATCGGCGATGCCTTGACGAGCAACGGGGGCCAACGCATCCTGCTGCCATGTTTCCAGGGCATTAGCGAGGGTAATCAGGTGGCCAGCAAGATTGCCGCTATCCACGGTGGAGACATAGCGAGGGACGAGCGGCCGCAGGTCTTCGGTTGCATACCAGTTGAAAAAATGCCCCCGGTAGCGTGGCAGGCCATGCATAACGGTGAGCGTCGCTTCCAGGCGTTTGAGCGCATCCTGTTGGCTGATCCAGCCAAAATCTCGCGCAGCCAGCGCTGCCAGCAAATAGAGGCCCATGTTGGTTGGCGACGTGCGCTGAGCAATAACGGGGTGAGGGTCTTCTTGAAAATTATCGGGCGGTAGATGGTTGCTGGAAGCATCAACAAACGTTTCAAAGTAACGCCATGTTTTGCGGGCGATCAGCCGCAGCTCAAGTGCGTGCTCAGCAGTTAATGGTGGGTGGGAGTTGGTACCGCTTAGCCAAGATGCAATGGCCGGAGCTGACCCCCATAGCAGCGCCATAGGCGCGGCAATTATCCAAACGCTACTGTTAAACCACAGCGTACTGAGCGCCAGGGCTACGCCAAGTAATGTGCCAGGGGCCATATGCATATAAAATCCCCCGACCGTTAAATGGGGGCTTTTCATTGTTTGAGCGGCAGAGGTCCACTCCAGCAAACGGCGATGTGTGATAAACAGCCGCGTTAGCGTGCGAGCAATAGCATCCAGCATTCGCCATGCTTGGTCGGGCAGGAACAGCAGCTGCAGCAAGATTTGCTTTACCCCTAGCGCTAGCTCATCCAGCCACTGCTGAAAATGGTGACGTAAATTAACCCCTGGTTGTAGCGGTATAAACGAGCTAACCAGTGACAGCAGGGTGGGCGCACTGATGATGAAAAAAACCATAAGTGAGCCAACCCAGGCCATTAATAGAGGCAGCTGCCAGCTGACTGCCAAGCTAGCCAGCAGTAACGGTGAAAGCAGCGAGCGGCGAAGGTTGCCGAGTATTTTCAGGCGTCCCGTTAGGGGGAGTGGCGCTTTGAAGAGCCACGGAAGTAACTGCCAATCGCCACGCACCCAGCGATGTTGGCGCTTTGCCACAACATCGTAACGGCTTGGGAAGTCTTCAACGACTTCAATGTCTGAAGAGAGGCCCGCGCGGGCAAAAATACCCTCAAACATATCGTGGCTAAGCAGGCTATTATCGGGAACGCGGTTGGCTAGCGAGGCTTCAAAAGCATCAATGTTATAAATACCTTTGCCGGCATAAGACCCTTCACCTACGAGGTCTTGATACAGGTCTGAAGCAGCAGCGGCATAGGGGTCAATGCCCCCGGGGGCAGAGCACAGCCGCTGGTACGCAGAGCCTCCTTCGCCTGTGGGCAGCGATTGGGTCACCCGTGGTTGAAGAATGGCGTAGCCTTCCACAATGCGCTGGTGCTGCTCGTCAAAACGCGGTTGGTTTAACGGGTGGGCTAGTTTACCGACCAGCTTGCTGGCAACCCCCCTTGGTAAGCGTGTATCTGCATCTAACGTAATGACATAACGAACATCTTTAGGGAGTGCGGGTGGGGCGATAAATGTCGTGTCGGTTGCGCCGCGCAACAGCCTGTTGAGTTCGTGGAGCTTGCCTCGCTTACGCTCCCAGCCCATCCAGCAGTGCTCGCTTGGGTTAAATACGCGTTTGCGGTGGAGTAAAAAGAAGCGTTTTTCATTACCGGACGGGCAGTGGTGATCGTTGAGCCGTTTTACTCGCGTTGCGGCCGCTTTTAATAACGCTGCGTCTTCTGCTATTTCCGGGTGTTGAGCGTCAATACCATCCGTTAGCAGCGCATAGATGAGAGCGCCTTCGCCACTGCTGAGGTAATGCACCTCAAGGCGGTCAAGCTGCTCTTGCAGGTCGGCTTCATTGGTTAATAATGTGGGTACTGCAACGAGCGTACGAAGTTCTGGAGGGACGCCTTTAGCAAGGTCCAGGCTGGGGAGCGGTTGAGCGCCGATGCTATGAATAATGACTCGATTAACAATGATGGTAGCAACTTCAATCATTGGAAGGATGCTCAGGCTAGCCAATAACAGTAGCCAAAAAACCGAGGACTCTCCTGCGCTACCCGAGAGCGTTAACAGCAACCCGCTGGCGGCGGCGATTAACGCTATCGAGGTGGCTGTCAGTAGGGTGGTATAGCCACGAAGACCGCCGTTTAACAGTGCTTGGCGAAACTGTCGGCGAAACGGCGTGCGAAAGCCAAGGCGCTGCTCAAGCGCGTTGCGTCCGGCAGCCACCAAAAAGTAGCCGGGGTCGCCTACCCGTGCGGCTTCTTGAGGGGAGTCCGTAAGCGCGACGGCCTCTTGGGAGGCTGCTAGGGCATGGTCAACTACGTCAAGCTCGGTGTGGGTGGAGCCGCGTGAAAGCTCTTCCACTGCGCTGCGATAATGGTTGCGTGTTGAAAAATCGTACTGCGCGAAATGGCTTCGTTCGCTTAGTTTAGCGTCGACTAAGCTGACACTTTCAAGTAGTTCAGCCCAATCGGTGCTGGAGATAAAGCGCATGCTGGTAATGACGTTGCGTACGGTGACATTCGCCGCCCCTTGGCGCTGCTGAGCACTCTGTACAATGTCATCAATAGAGTCGCCCTGGCGGTTAAGCTGCTCAAAAAGCCAGCAGGCCAGAGGGCTGGTACGTGGATTAACACCGCGTAAGCGTTTGGCAAGTTGGGCTGTGAAGGGCTCAGAGAGCGGTATGTTCTGAAAGGCGAACGGTGGGGCTTCATCATCGGCTGAGCGAACGTCTAACGAAAAGTGACTAGCTGATTCATTGTCGGAGCCTATCCATTTAGCCGCTAATGTGTCCGCTTTGTCGCGCGCTGTTTGCTCATTAATGATTTGGTCGGCAAGACGGCGAAGGTTTTCTATAAGTACGATACGCAGGGTGATCGCTACCGCCCATAACTCGCCAATCGTAAGCGGCTGTTCGCGTTGATAGGCGCGAATAAAGGTGCGCAGGTTGGAGAGTTCTAAGTTGCTATCGGTATGCGCAACAAATGCCCACGCGAGACCAAACACGCGCGGGTAACCCGCAAAGGGGCCTTCTGACAGCTTGGGTAACTGGCGATAATAACCGGGAGGGAGGTCGCCGCGCACTTCGCGAATCTGTGCTTCAATCAGGTGATAATTATCAAGCAGCCAAGCAGCGGCGGGCACGATATCCCGGCCATCTGCCTGGGTGGCAGCACAGGCTCGGTAGGCGGCAAGTAGCTTGCTGGCATTATCATTGAGGCGCCGGGTTAAGGACATCACCTGGGGCGGGGTTGGGGTGACGTATTGTGCCCTAGCTAAGCTACCTGCATGTTGTTCCAGCCTTTCTGCACTAAACAGCTCTTCGCGCACTGGCGCTGTTGAACGCCAAAGTGCCGTAGAGGCATGGTGTTGATACTTATCACGTAGGAAAGACGTCCAGGTAAAAAGCGTCACAGATTATGTCCTGGTTAATGTGCATAGCGTGTCGTGTAAACACGCTTCTTCTCTTCCAGGACGATGTGCTTAACGTTAACCCCTGTCGGTTCGTTAGCACACATTGTGCGCACCAAACAAATCAGGGTGCCGTGATGAATTATTTAACTATCGCGATACTGGCGCAGCGTCCAGTAACCACCCCACAGGCGGGTAGCCGTAGTGATGATGCAAGCAGCGGCAAATAGCCCCGCCAGCCATGGAAAGTGCTGAGGAAAGAGGCAGAAGAGCACCAGCGCAGCCACGGTTTCGGTGCCTTCGGTTAGCCCTTCTAAATAGTAGAAAGCTTTTTGCGGGAAGTTGGGCCGCTCAACGTTGCGCGCTTTGGCAGCAATGGCAAAGGCGAGAAACGACGTTCCTGTGCCGATAAATGCAAATAGCAACACCGCAGCGGCTAATGCGTTTTGCGCCGGGTTAGCAAGCGCAAACCCAAGCACAACCGCTGCGTAAAACACAAAATCCAACCCAATATCAATAAATCCACCGGCATCGCTTTGCTGGCCGCTTAGCCTAGCAAGGGCGCCATCCAGGCCATCGCCCACGCGGTTTAGCACAATGGCGATCAGTGCTAGCCCGTACTGCTCGAAGGCAAGCAGCGGCAGGGCGGTGATACCGACTAAAAAAGCGCTGAGCGTGACGTGGTCGGGAGCGATGCTCAGGCGATGAAGGTATCGCGCCATTATTGCCAGCGGACGATGGGTGAGCGGCATAGTAAAACGATCTAGCACGTTAATATCTCCGGCGATTGCTAATTTTCAGGTTGAGGTTTTCCAGGCCAAGTTTTTCCAGACCAACGCTTTTAAGACCAACGCTTTTAAGACCGAAGCCTTTAAGACTAAAGTTTTTAAGACCAAGGTTGTTAGACTTTGGTTGTATATTTGGCCAATTTACTGGACTAATGGCTTGTCGCAGTGAATAAAGGGCGCCACAAAAACCAGCCTGACTGGTTTAACTAGGTCATGGGGCTACGCTGTTTTATAACCCCCCTTTTTTTCACCTGACTGCAAGCGATACTTTTCTAATGCGCAGAACTGCTACGATGACGCTCTGGGATCAGCTTTGGCACTCCCACGACCAGGTCAAAAATCTACTCATGTGCGCGTTGCCAACAACGGGTACGGGTAGCGCCTCGCCAGGTTCTTCAAATACGCAACAGGGTAGTGGCTCCAAGCCGCCTCGCCCACCTGCCTATACGACGGCCCAAAAAGTGGGCTTAGTGTTAGGGCCGATGCTATTTGCCTTTGTGCTGCTATTTTTTCACCCGGCAGATTTGAGCTTGGAAGGCCGCATGGTGCTTGCCACCACGCTGTGGGTAGCCGTTTGGTGGATTACCGAAGCCATTCCAATCCCCGTTACCTCGCTACTGCCGATTGTATTGCTGCCCATCACCGGTGCGCTGGAGAGCAGTGCCGTCACGGCTGCCTACGGCAACCCGATTATCTTCTTATTCCTTGGCGGTTTTATGATTGCGCTAGCCATGGAGAAGTGGGATCTGCACAAGCGTATAGCGCTGAATATTATTTCGGTGTTAGGCACCAGTATTAATAGCATCGTGTTCGGCTTTATGGCCGCCACCGGCTTTCTGTCGATGTGGGTCTCCAATACGGCAGCGGTGATGATGATGTTGCCTATCGGCACTGCCATTGTTTATCAGGTTACGCTAGAGCTGAATAAGGGCGAGGGTGACCACAGCGAAGACATCGATAAATTCAGTAAAGCGCTGATTTTTGGTGTTGGCTACGGCGGCACCATCGGGGGCTTGGGCACCCTGATTGGAACACCCCCCAATATTATTCTGGCAGCCATCGTTAATGAGCTGTTTGGCGTTGAGATCACCTTTGCCAGCTGGATGATGTTTGCCTTTCCTGTCGTGGTGGTGCTGCTATTTATTGGCTGGATTATGCTGACCCGCTTCATTTATCCGATTAAATTCAGCAACCTTCCGGGTGGCAAAGCGCTCATTGCTAAGGAAAAGGCCGCGCTGGGTAAGATCACCTTCGAAGAGAAAGCAGTGTTGGGGGTCTTCCTGTTCGCGGCGTTTTTCTGGATTACCCGTTCGTTCCTATGGCAAGGGCAGATACTAGCGATTCCCGGCATTAACGACACCATGATTGCTATTTTTGCGGCTATCCTGCTGTTCTTAATCCCTTCGCCTAATAAAGGGGGGTGCTTGCTGGGGTGGGATGTTGCCAAGGATGTACCTTGGGGCATTTTGTTGTTGTTCGGTGGCGGCTTGGCGATTGCCGCTGGCTTTAGCTCCTCCGGGCTGGCTATCTGGATTGGCGGGCAAATGAGCGTGCTAGAAGGGGTTAACTTCCTGCTAGTGATACTGCTAGCTGCGGGCATGGTGCTGTTCTTAACCGAGATCACCTCTAACACCGCAACGGCTACAATGATTTTGCCGGTCTTGGCATCGCTTGCGTTGGCGCTGAATATTCACCCCTTCGTACTGATGGTACCCGCAGCCATGGCAGCCAACTGCGCCTTTATGCTGCCGGTAGGTACACCGCCCAATGCGATTATTTTTGCCACTGGCAAGATTAAAATTATTGAAATGGTGCGTAACGGCTTCTGGCTCAACATTATTGCGCTGCTGCTGATTGTGGCCGCGGTTTATTTCCTAATGCCCATACTGTGGGGAGTCGACATAACCACGTATCCGGATGCTTTCCGAAACTAATTGTTCGTATATGTTGTAGAAATTACCCCGCCGCCGTGCGGGGTTTTTTATGGGTAGAGAGAAGGCGGCATTGATATGATGGGCCATATTTTTTGCGTTGAGCCTGCCATGCGACTACTTCATACCGCCGATTGGCACCTGGGGCGGCTGTTTCACAACCTCTCGCTGCTGGAAGACCAACGTCATGTACTGAATCAGCTCATTGAGATTATCGACCGCGATGCGGTGGATGCTGTGCTGATTGCCGGTGATATCTACGACCGCTCTGTGCCACCCGCCGCCGCCGTCACGCTATTAGATGACATCCTTGGCGAACTGTGTGAAAAGCGTGGTTTGCCGGTAATTATGATCTCCGGCAACCACGACGGCGCGGAGCGCCTGGGCTTCGGCGCGCGCCACCTGCGCCAGGCTGGCCTACATATTTTGTCTGATTTAGCTGCCTGTGATCGCCCCGTGACACTGTCGATTAACGGGGTAGACGTGGATGTGTTCGGTATTCCCTACGCTGACCCAGAGTATGTGCGCAGCCAGTTTTCAGCCGATGTACGTGACTTTGATAGCGCTCACCGCTACTTGATAGAGCGTATTGAGGCAAAGCGTCAAGCAGGCCGTCCCGCCGTACTGATGAGCCACTGCTTTGTGGATGGTGGTAGCGCCAGTGATTCCGAACGCCCGTTGACCCTAGGCGGCGCAGAGAGCGTGGCGTGGGAGCCAATGCAAGCGTTTGACTATGTCGCCTTAGGCCACCTTCACGGGCCGCAATATCGCGGCGGTGAACATATTCGCTACAGCGGCTCGCTGCTTAAATACAGCTTTTCTGAAGCTAATCAGCGCAAGGGCGTTACCCTGGTGGATATTGGCCCCGAGGGCGTAAGCCAGATTGAACACCGCCCGTTGACACCGCGTCGAGAAGTGCGCGTGTTGGAAGGTGAACTGGACGCGCTGTTAGCACAGGGGAGAACCGACGCCCAAGCCGATGACTACCTGTTAGTGCGGCTGACCGACCGCCACGCGATTCTTGACCCCATGGGCAAGCTGCGCGAGGTCTACCCCAACGTGCTGCATTTAGAAAAGCCCGGCATGTTAGAGGCGCGAGGGCGTCAGCAATTAGACCGTGAGCGGCTGCAGTTTAGTGCCCTGGATATGTTTAGCGATTTCTTCAGCCAAACCAGCGGTGAAAAAATGAGCGAGGAGCAGGCTAGCGCCATGCGTGAACTCATCACCACGCTAAGCCGCGAGCAGGAGGAGAAGCCATGACGCCGCTAACGCTCACCATGCAGGCGTTTGGCCCCTTTGCAGGCAGCGAAACGATTGAGTTCACGGCGCTGGGCAAAAGCCCGCTGTTTTTGATTAACGGCCCCACGGGTGCCGGGAAAAGCTCGATATTAGATGCCATCTGCTTTGCGCTTTACGGCCAAACCACCGGTAATGACCGCGATGCCGGGCAGATGCGTTGCGACCAGGCTGCTGATACGTTGTTGACGGAGGTCAGCTTGGATTTTCGCCTGCGTGATGGGGCTTACCGAGTGCGCCGGGTGCCCCAGCAAGAGCGCCCCAAGGCCACTGGCGAAGGCACGACCACGCAAAGCGCTGAAGCCCAGCTATGGCGGCTGACTCCGGAAGGCGAAGAAAATGAATGTTTGGTGGCGCGTAAGGTCACCGATGCCAACAGCCAGTTGCACGCTTTAATCGGCCTGGATGCTAATCAATTTCGTCAAGTGATGGTGCTGCCCCAGGGTAAGTTCCGCGAGCTGTTGCTGGCAGAATCAAAAGACCGCGAGAAAATCTTTTCGCAGCTGTTTCAAACGCACATTTTTCAGCGCATTGAAGAGCGCCTGCGTACCCAGGCAAACCAAATTGAGCGGGCGGTGAGTGACCATCGCCAGCATATTAGCGGCATTTTGGCCGGTGGCGAGCTGGAAAGCGAGGCGGCGTTAGCGCAAGAGTTATCGGCGCTAACCCCGCAAGTAGGGCAGGCGCGGCAGTGCTTTGAAACTGCTCAGCAGCAGCGGCGCAGCGCTGAACAGCGGCGAGACGAGGCCCTAACGCTGCAGCGTCAATTTGAAGCCCGCGACAGCCTGGCCGCGGATAAAGCACGCCACCTTGAGCAGCAAGCGCAAATAACAGATTGCCAAAGCCGCTTGACCCAAAGCGACCACGCCCAAGCGCTGCGGCCCCACAGCACTGCGTTAGCCCAAGCGAAACAGGCGCTGAGTACCGCCCAAACAGAACAGCAGCAGGCCGATGCCGCACTCACCACTCAGCTTGCCAGCACCGAGCAAGCCAAGCACGCCTTTGAGACGGCGCGCCAGCACCAAACGGAACTGCCCGCGCTTCGTGAGCGCCATCGACAGTTGGGCGAGTTTATCCAAAAAGGCCAGCAGTTAAGCGAGCTTGAAGCACGCTGCCAAACGGCCCAGGCCGCTTGGCAGCAAGCCGATGACCACCTAAAGTGCGATGAAGCGCGGTTAGACAGCATTCGCCAGCAAGGTGAAGCGATAAGTCTCACTCTTGAGCGCCTGCAAGCGGAGGGCCAGCAGTTGGCCAGCGCCCCCTCGGAGCTAAGCCGTCATGAGAACCTGCTAACTCAGCGACAAGCGTTGGATGAACTGATTCGGCAGGGGCGTGAACTCACTGTTCAACAACAGCAGGCAGCGGAGGCGCTCAACCGCCGACGCAGCGACGCAGAGCAGGCCAAGCGGCACGCGACGGAGCAAGAGATGCGCTGGCATCAGGGGCAGGCCGCACTGCTAGCGCTATCCCTTGAGGAGGACGCACCTTGCCCGGTGTGCGGCAGTCTTGAGCACCCGGCCCCGGCGGTTAAACATGCGGACATCGTTACCCAAGCCCAGGTGGAAACCGCCCGCTCATCCCAGGAGCAAGCCCGTCACGCGTTGGACACCGCCGAGCGTCAGGTCCAGCAGTTAGTACAACAGATGAGTTACAACGCCGAGCAGACGCAGCGCCTTAGTCAACAGCTTGGCGAATGGGCCAGCCAGCCACAGGCCGAATTGCAACAAGCCTGTGAACAATTACGCCGCCAAGTCGAGCGTCGGGCAAATGTCGAAGGTGAGATTAACCAGCATATCGACGCTCGTGACGCGCTACGCCGTGACTGGGGCACGCTGGATAAGCAGCTCAAAGCTCAGCGGCCTATGGTTGAAAAGGCCAAAGAAGAGGCGTTACGGCTAGAGAGCCAGCGCGATCAATTAAGTCAATCGCTGCCTGAAAATGCCCGTAACCCGTTAGCTATGCGCCAAACGCTCACAGAGCTGGACAGCCAGATTGCTGAGTTCGAAAAAGCCTGGGAGGCTACTCAGCAGACGCTTTCGGCTAACCAAACCCAGCAGGCGCGGGCAGAAGAGCAACTGCGTGGCGCGAATCAGCGGGTAGCGCACTGCCAGCAAGCCCTTGAACAGGCGCAGGCTGAGTGGCAAACGGCACTACAGGGCAGTTCGTTTGAAAGCGAAGCTGCCTTTCAGGCGGCTCAGTTAGAGGATAGCCAACGGCAAGAGCTAGCACGCCAAGTAGAGGCGTATCAGCGGCGTCTAGCCGAGCTTGAGGGCGCGCTACACAACTACCATGCCCAGCTTGCGGAAAAAACGCCGCCAGAGCTCGCTACACTTACCACGCTCACGGAAGCAGCCCAAGCTGAGGAGCATACCCAGCTAGAGGCGTGGCGAGCGTTGGATGGGCGGTTAAAGGCCCTGCAGGGGATTCGTCAAAAGCTCACCGCCGCCCACGCGGCCCAGGCCGAGCTTGAAGCCCAGTATCGGGTGTGGGGAACGCTCAGCGAGGTAGCCAACGGGCGGACTGGTCATCGCATTAGCTTGCAGCGGTTTGTGCTGGGCGTGTTGTTGGACGACGTACTGATTCAGGCGTCTGAACGGCTGGTGCGTATGAGCCGAGGGCGCTATCAGTTGGTGCGCCGCGAAGATCCCTCTAAAGGCAATAAAGCGTCAGGATTGGAGCTGGACGTAGCCGACACCTACACCGGCAAGAGTCGTTCGGTAGCGACGCTCTCCGGCGGTGAGTCGTTTATGGCAGCGCTTTCGCTGGCGTTGGGGCTTTCCGACGTGGTGCAGGCCTACGCGGGTGGTATTCAGCTGGATGCGCTATTTATTGATGAAGGCTTTGGCAGCCTGGATCAGGATGCACTAGATCAAGCCATTGCCATGCTCAGCGAGCTGCAAATGGGCGGTCGTATGATTGGGGTTATCTCCCATGTCAGCGAACTCAAAGAACAAATGCCAGTCCGTATAGACGTGCGTACCAGCCGCCAGGGCAGCACAGTAGAAGTAAAAGGGTCGCTGACGGTATAGCCTAAATGTTGACAAGGAGTACAAGGATGAACGCAAGCAAAATTTTGCAGCAGCTGATGCAGCAAGCCACGGGTAGTCAGAATAGCAGTGGTAGTCAGAATAACAGTGGTAGCCAGCAGGGCGGTGGCGGCATGGATGTTAAAGGTATGCTGGATGGCCTTTCTCGCCAGTTGGGTGGGGGCAGTAGTCAAGGGGCTAACCAAGGGGGTAAGGCGAGCAGTTTTGATATGAAAAGCCTGCTAGGTGGCGGTGCGATGGGCCTATTGGTTGGCTCTAAGCGGGGCCGAAGCATGGGAGGCAAAGCGCTTAAATATGGTGCAATAGCAGGTGTGGGCATGTTGGCATGGAAGGCATGGCAAAACTCCCAAGAGGCTAAAGGAGGCAGTGCTAACAGCGTCGCAGAAGGGGAGCGGGTAGAAGTCCTTAGTGGTGAATACCAAGAGCGGCGCAGCTTAGAGCTGCTTCAAGCGATGATTATGGCCGCCCGAGCTGACGGTCATATTGATGAGCAGGAGCAGGCGCTGATTACCGAGCAGATTGATGCTTTGGGGGCTGATCAGGAGATGCATAGCTGGGTAGAGCAGCAGCTTAAAGCACCGCTGGATGCCCAGGCGCTGGCCCGTGAAGCAGACTCCCCCCAGGCCGCACGGGAAATGTATCTGATGAGTGTGGCCGTGACCGATGAGCAAAACCCTATGGAACGCGCCTGGCTTGATCAGTTGGCTGGCGCGCTCAACTTGCCAAAAGAGGTGGTTGATGAGCTGGAGCGCCAGGCACGGCAGGCAGGGTAATGCTTGAAACACTTAACCTTTGGCTAGCCACAGGTTTTGGGCTGGGGCTAGCGCCGATTGCGCCAGGTACGTTTGGTTCACTACTCGGTATACCGTTGGCATGGTGGTTACTAGGTCGGCCGTTGGGTCAGCAGGGCGCCATGATGGCCGTTTTAGTGGCGTTGGCTGTGCCGGTGTGTCATTACGCTGCGTTGCAGCTGGGAGAGGGAGACCCTGGCAGTATTGTGGCCGATGAGTATGTAGCCTTTCCACTTGCGGTTATCGGGCTAAAGGCGGCTCGCCATCCGCTTGTCATGGCGCTGGCATTTGCTATTTTCCGCTTCTTTGATGCGTTAAAACCACCGCCTATTCATCTGGCAGAGTACGTTCAGGGCGGAGTAGGGATTGTCTTAGATGATGTTGTCGCGGCATTGGCGACTTGGGTGGTCGTGGTATTGGTGCTGAAGCTATGGCAACGGAGAGCATCTCAGCCTGTTTAAGCGACTCAGTTTGGCAGTGAGGAATAACAACGCCGCCAGCCTTTATTAGGCTAGCGGCGCTCTCTTTTTCACGCCCCATGCTACTGGGTGTTTAAAGCATCACTCTTGAACGACAATTACCGATTTAACATTGACGAATTCGTGCATCCCAAAGCCGCCGTGCTCACGCCCGTAACCGGAGTTTTTAACCCCGCCAAAGGGCATTTCCGGCGTGGCTACACCAAAACCGTTAATAAATACCATGCCCGTATCAAAGTACTTGCTGGCTAGCTCGGTGGCGCGTTTGACGTCTTTAGAGATAATGCCGCCACCTAAGCCATAGCGGCTGTTGTTGGCAATGCGCATGGCATCTTCATCATCTTTGGCGCGAATTAGCGCGGCAACCGGACCAAATAGCTCGTCGTCATAAGCGGGCTGGCCGGGCGTTACGTTGTCCAGCACGGTGACTGGGTAGAAGGCGCCTTTACCTGCTGGCTTTTCACCGCCACAAAGTATCTTGGCACCTTTGCTAACACTCTCTTCTACCTGCGCGTGGAGCTTATCGCGTAGGTCGACCCGGGCCATCGGGCCAACGTCGGTATCGCTTGCTTTGGGATCACCCACTTTTACCGCTTTCATTTTTTCAACAAAGCGCTCTTTGAAGGCATCGTAGTTAGCGTCCGTTACCACAAAGCGTTTTGCGGCGACGCAGGTTTGCCCGCCATTGAAAACCCGGCCTGTGACACAGGTATCTACCGCTACATCAAGATCCGCATCATCGAGTACCAAGTACGCATCGTTAGAGCCTAGTTCCAGTACGGTTTTCTTCAGATTCTCGGCCGCTTTTGCCGCTACTTGACGCCCCGCGCCATCGCTGCCGGTGAGGGTAACGCCCCGTACTGCGTCATGGGCAATCACTTCATCGGAAACATCGTGGGAAATAACCAGCGTGCGGAAGACATTTTCAGGTAGGCCAGCGTCACGGTAAATTTTCTCAAGCAGCAAGCCGCTGCCCGTCACGTTTTCAGCGTGTTTTAGCAAGACGCTGTTACCCGCCATGATATTGGCGATGGAGTAACGCACTACTTGGTAGGCAGGGAAATTCCATGGCTGAATGCCGTAAATCACACCCATGGGCGAGTAGGTAATAATACCGCGCTTACCGTTACCCGGCTTGCGCTCTTCATCGGCGAGTTCCGTGGGGCCGTGTTCAGCGGTGTAATCACAGATGCCAGCGCACAGGTCGATCTCCTGACGGGCTTCCTTTGGTGGCTTGCCCATCTCTTGAACGATTAACTCAGCAAGCGCTTCTTTATGGGCACTCAGCGCTTTGCCAATGGCTTTAACAATGCTGGCACGGTGTGCAAGGGAGTGTAGTCGCCAGTCCAGGAACGCTTGATAGCTTGCGTCAACCACTTGCTTAGCCTGGCTGGAATCCATAAATGTATAGGTATTTAGTGTTTCGCCAGTGCTCGGGTTAACGGTTGTGATGCTGTTGCTCATAAGATCTCCTATCTTTAGATCAACGGTGCGTTAGAACGTAGACCAGTCCATAGCCGACTGGTCTATTGATGATGCTATTCACTCTAGTTGAGAAAGTGTGGTTTTGCCCAAATGAATTGTTAGCGGCTAATTGTAGGTTGGGCCGCCAGCGTCTTCACCCCACACCTCTTCTAAGCGGTTATCTCGGCCACAGTTATGGCGGTAAAAGCGGTAGCGCAGCGGATTTTTTTGATAGTACGCTTGGTGGTACTCCTCAGCTTCCCAGAACTCGCTAGCGGGCATAATTTGCGTGGCAACTTCACGGTCAAAGCGCTGCTCTATCTCAGCTTTGGTGGCTTCGGCGAGCTCACGCTGCTCATCGTCGTGATAAAAAATCGCTGAACGGTACTGTGAGCCTACATCGCAGAACTGTTTATCAACCGCAAAGGGGTCAACGTTGTACCAAAAAATTTCCAGAAGCTGCTCGTAGCTGATCTCCTCGGGGTTATAGGTAACCTCAACAGATTGGGCGTGCCCCGTATCGCCTCGGCCAATCTCTTGATAGGTAGGGTTCTCGCGCTCCCCGCCGGTATAGCCAGAGAGGGTGGAAATAACCCCTGCTTGGCGGTCGTAAGGCGGCTCCATGCACCAAAAGCAGCCGCCTGCAAATGTGGCCACGGCATTAGGTTGTTCCTGAGCCTGAAGTGAGGCGTTGGTAAAGCTGGCGGCTACCAGTACGCCAAGCGTTAAGGGGCGAAGGTGGGCAAAACGAGACATGGGGCGCTCCAGTGTACGTAATAAGTCATCGCTCTAGGAGTCGGTGAACGACGCTAGGTTCCAACTACTTATACATAAAGCGCCAGAGATGTACATTAACTGTCTAACCTGGGCGATGGGGCCACACGGTATTCAGCGTATCAAGCGCTGCTTTAATAGTGGGTTCTGTCGCGCGGTCATTACGCCATATCAAACTAAGAGCGCAAGGCAGGCGGACGTTATCGGCGACAGCCAAGCCGCTCTCCTGGCGTTCGGCCATGGCCAACGCATCCCGGGCCAAGCTAAGCCCTACGCCCGCGCGCACTAAATCCAGCATGCAGGCTTCTTGGTCTACCTGGGCGACGCGGTTTGGCGTAGCGCCACTTTCGGCTAATGCACGGTTTAGTAGCCGGTAATGGGCTGAAACGGGGGGTGTCACAATCCAGGGCAGCCGTGCCAACACTTCCCAGCGGGTATCCGCTAGCTTGGCTTCCCAGCCTGCCGGGGCTACCACGTGGTAATGAAAGTGGGTGAGTTCACGCCAGGCAAGGGTGTCACTGCCCATACCTGTATTGGCGGTACCTTCGCCGGGCGGAGCGAGAAAAAAGCCCACGTCTAATTCGCCCTGCTCTACATCCGCCAACACGCTGCCGCTCATGCCGTGATGTAGTTCGGTTTCCAACTGCGGTGCCCGAGCCATTAATCGGCTAAGAAAATCGCCTAGGCGGATAAATTCTGGATCGACAATGGTGCCAATTTTTAATTTTCCCCGCAGCGTGCTGTGTAAGGCGCTGGCGCTCTGCTCAAAGGCAAGGGCGCTGGCTAAAGCGTTTTCAGCAGCGGGGAGTAGCGCATAGCCATCGGCGGTTAGCGTTAACCCTTGGGGGCGGCGGGTAAACAGCGTAAGGCCTAAGTGTTGCTGCAACTGCTTCAACTTTAGGCTGACAGCGGGCTGGGTAAGGTGTAGCTGTTCGGCAGCCCGCGACACGCTGCCGGTGCGTGCGACGGCAACAAAGGCGCGTAGCGCTGCGTACTCCTGCATAAATAGGCTCCCCATAGTGGTGTGTTATTAGTAAATCTTATATCTGGGTTAAAAATTACTCAATTGATTGCCGTGAAAAGGGGGGTAGTCTGTTGGGCTATCATTGATTACTTAAGCACTCGTTATAAAGGTAGCCCCATGACAACAACCGCTATTCAGCATTTTATTAACGGCCAAGTAAGCGCAGGCGACTCGGCTAATGCTCAAGACGTATTTAACCCCGCCACAGGAAAAGTGACGGGACGGGTAGCATTGGCCTCGCAAACGGATGTGGACACCGCTGTTCAGGCTGCCCAGGCAGCTTTTCCCGCTTGGGCGGATACCCCGCCGATTCGCCGCGCACGGGTGTTGTTTAAATTTTTGGAGCTGCTAAACGCTCATAAAGATGAGCTGGCGGAAGCGATTACCAAAGAGCATGGCAAAGTATTTACCGATGCCCAGGGTGAAGTGGCCAGGGGGATCGATATTGTTGAATTCGCCTGCGGTATTCCTCAACTGCTAAAAGGCGATTACACCGAGCAGGTCAGTACCGGGATTGATAACTGGACGCTGCGCCAGCCCCTGGGTGTCGTCGCAGGCATTACGCCGTTTAACTTCCCCGTTATGGTGCCGATGTGGATGTTCCCGATTGCCATTGCGGCGGGCAACACCTTTATTCTCAAGCCCAGCCCCTTGGATCCCAGCGCATCGCTGATGATGGCCGACCTCCTTAAGCAGGCAGGTCTACCGGATGGCGTGTTTAACGTGGTGCAGGGTGATAAAGATTCGGTGGAAGCGCTGATTGACCACCCTGACGTTAAAGCGCTTTCGTTTGTCGGCTCTACTCCTATTGCTAACCTGATTTATGAGCGCGGTGCCAAACACGGTAAGCGCGTACAGGCGTTGGGCGGGGCAAAGAATCACATGGTGGTAATGCCCGATGCGAATTTGGATAAAGCGGTGGATGCGCTGATTGGGGCGGCCTATGGTTCCGCTGGTGAACGTTGCATGGCGATTAGCGTGGCCGTGCTGGTGGGTGACGTGGGAGATAAAGTTATGCCTATGCTCACCGAGCGTGCCAAAGCACTGAAGGTTAAAGACGGTATGCAGTTGGATGCGGAAATGGGCCCGATTGTGACCCAGCAGGCGCATCAGCGTATTACTGGGTATATCGAAAAAGGCGTGGCCGAAGGCGCTGAGCTCGTGGTTGATGGCCGTGATTTTGACACCGGCCATACCGGCGAAGGCTGCGGTGAAGGCTTCTGGATGGGTGGCACGCTGTTTGACCACGTTTCGCCTGAGATGACTATTTATAAAGAAGAGATCTTTGGCCCGGTGCTGGTGTGTGTGCGCGTTCCCGATGTTGCCACGGCGATTCAACTGATCAACGACCATGAATTCGGCAACGGCGTGAGCTGCTTCACTGAAAGTGGCAGCGTCGCCCGTGAATTTGGCCGCCGTATCCAAGTGGGGATGGTGGGGATTAACGTGCCTATTCCAGTGCCGATGGCATGGCATGGATTTGGTGGTTGGAAGCGTTCGCTATTTGGCGATACCCATGCCTACGGAGAAGAGGGCGTGCGCTTTTACACCAAGCAGAAATCCATCATGCAGCGTTGGTCTGACTCCATCGACGCGGGTGCTGAATTTGTAATGCCTACGGCTAAGTAACGCCGCTACGTTACGGGAGCCAGTTCATGGCACACGCTGCTACTAATAACTTTGATTACATCGTAATCGGCGCAGGCACCGCAGGGTGCCTGTTGGCCAATCGGCTAAGCGCCAACCCGAATAATCGGGTGCTGCTGGTTGAAGCGGGCGGGCCGGATAACTACCACTGGATTCATATTCCGGTGGGCTACCTTTACTGCATTAACAACCCTCGCACGGATTGGCTGTTTCGCACTGAGCCTGATAAAGGCCTCAACGGTCGTTCGCTGATCTATCCACGCGGCAAAACCCTGGGTGGCTGTTCCAGTATTAACGGCATGCTCTACCTGCGTGGTCAGGCAAGGGATTACGACCACTGGGCTGAACTGACCGGCAGCGACGCGTGGCGCTGGGAAAACTGCCTGCCGGATTTCATGAAGCACGAAGACCATCACCGGCTGGATGACGGTGGTGATGGCGATGCTGAGCACCGTCGTTACCACGGCCATGGCGGCGAATGGCGAATCGAAAAGCAACGTTTGAGTTGGGAAGTGCTGGATGACTTCGCCGAAGCAGCGGTGCAAGCGGGTATTCCACGCACCGATGATTTCAATCGCGGCGATAACGAAGGCGTTAACTACTTTGAGGTTAACCAGCGTAAAGGCTGGCGCTGGAATACCTCCAAGGCGTTTTTGCGGCCAATAAAGAAGCGCACCAATCTGACGCTCTGGCACTCTACCCACGTTAACCGCCTGCTGTTTGAGCAGCAAGATGGTCAGCCACGCTGCGTAGGCGCAGAACTTCTACGCGAGGGCAGCGTGATGGAGGTCGCGGCGAATAAGGAAGTGGTACTGAGTGCGGGGGCTATCGGATCGCCGCAGATTCTGCAGCTTTCCGGTATTGGTGCGCCTGAGCTACTGCAACGCCATGGCATTGATGTGGTGGCAGCGCTTCCTGGGGTGGGTGAGAACCTGCAGGATCACCTACAGATCCGCTCGGTATATAGGGTTAATGGCGCTAAAACCTTGAACACCATGGCCAACTCCTTGGTGGGTAAAGCCAAGATTGGGCTTGAATATTTGTTGAAACGCTCTGGCCCGATGAGCATGGCACCGTCTCAGCTGTGCATTTTTACCCGCAGTTCTGACGAGTACCAACACGCCAACATTGAGTACCACGTACAGCCCTTAAGTTTGGATGCGTTTGGTCAGCCGCTGCATAACTTCCCGGCAATTACTGCCAGCGTATGCAACCTGAATCCCACCAGCCGTGGCACGGTTCGGATCAAAAACCGCGACCCACAAACGGCACCGGCCATTGAGCCTAACTATCTAAGCACTGAGGAAGACCGTAAGGTAGCGGCAGATTCACTGCGCGTGACACGGCGCATTGCTGAGCAGCCTGCGTTCGCTAAATACGCACCGGAGGAAGTAAAGCCCGGGGTTGAATACCAAACCGACGATGAATTAGCGCGCCTTGCGGGGGACATTGGGACGACAATTTTCCACCCGGTAGGCACAACGCGTATGGGGCGAGCAGACGACCCGATGGCGGTGGTTGATGCACAGCTTAGAGTACGTGGAATAACGGGTTTACGCGTGGCTGACGCAGGCGTAATGCCCACAATTACTAGCGGAAATACTAATTCACCGACGCTGATGATCGCTGAAAAAGCGGCAAATTGGATTTTGGAAAAAAAGTAATTGCAATGTCATTTTTTTCGATCATAGTGTTGACGTGCGGCTAAGTAAAGCGCATGCTAAACGCAGTTGGTTAGCAAGTCGAACGTTGTCAGCAGTATCGAACGCCCAAGCGTGAGTCTGGTGAAAGTTTCTTGTTCTACCCACTGCAACTCGGGTATTACCCCGGCTTTATAATTCGCTTTATCGAGGATTTCGATCATGGCAACTGGTACCGTTAAGTGGTTTAACGACACTAAAGGCTTCGGCTTCATTTCTCCGGACGACAATGGCGACGACCTGTTCGCGCACTTCTCCGAAATTCAAGCTGACGGCTTCAAAACTCTGCAAGACGGCCAGAAGGTTTCCTTCGACGTCACCCAGGGTAAAAAAGGCCTTCAGGCTTCCAACATCAAAGTTCTATAATTAGAACCCTTGATGTCCGCAGCTAGCTCATTATGCTAGCTTGCTGAAAAACCCCGCCTTGAGCGGGGTTTTTTTATTTCTACTCCAATCTACTCTGTCTCACACCTCACACCTCACACCTCACACCTCACACCTCACACCTCACACCTCACACCTCACACCTCACATTCATATATTCTTTTTTGATCTTGATCTGTTTCTAAAAATAACTTTTTAGAATATGTGATTGGCGTCACAATGCTCCCATGCTTTTTTGTTAAGCCTTTTTATAAAGCTTTCTGTTAAGGACGTGGGGTTATGTCGCTGGATGCTTGGATCGCTGTTGGGGTAGTGCTGACTATCTTTCCACTGATGGCGCTATCGCGCCTTGGCCCCGATATTATTCTGTTGGGTGCGGTAGTGGTGTTAATGACGCTGGGGGTAATTGACCCGCAGCAAGCGCTGGGCGGTTTTTCCAACAGCGGCCTGTTTACCGTGGCGTTTATGTACGTACTGGTCGCCAGTATTCGTGAAACCGGCGGCATCGACCTCATTATTCGTTATGTCCTAGGCCGCCCTAACAGTGAGCGAGGTGCGCTTGTGCGGCTGCTGCTGCCGGTAGCATCGCTGAGTGGTTTTCTTAATAACACCCCCGTCGTCGCCACCTATATTCCTGCCGTGATGAGCTGGAGTCGTCGGCTACGGCTCTCTCCGCAGCGGCTTTTAATGCCGCTGAGTTTCGCTTCAATACTGGGCGGGACTATCACCCTATTTGGTACCAGCACTAATCTGGTGGTGCATGGGCTACTGGTCGAGCGTTACCCTGATTTTGCCATGGGGCTGTTTGATTTGGCCTGGGTTGGCATTCCTGTGGCGGTGGTTGGGCTTACTTATCTGATTCTGCTGGGGCCGCGTCTTCTGCCTTCCCGAGAGGGTATGGCAAAAGCCTTTGCTAACCCCCGCGAGTTCACCATTGAGATGGAGGTTGATCCTGCCGGTATTTTGGTTGAACGCACGGTGGAAGAGGCTGGACTGCGCCATTTGCAGGAGTTGTTTCTGGTCGAAATAGAGCGTGCCGGTAACGTAGTGAGCGTCGTGGGACCCGGGGAGCAGCTAAAGGGTGGGGATCGGTTAGTGTTTGTAGGCACCTCCGATGCGGCCGTTGAGCTGCAGCAGATACGCGGTTTAATTCCTTCTCACGATGGCGCTTCCAGCTTGGAGAAAGAGTTTAAGGAGCGTCGGCTGGTAGAGGCGGTAGTTTCCAATCAGTGCCAGTTTATTGGCCAGCGCATCCGCGATGGACGTTTTAGAACGCTATACGGTGCTGCGGTGCTGGCCGTTTGCCGGAGCGGTGAGCGGGTAACGGGTAACCTAGGGCAAGTGCGCTTGCAGCCTGCTGATGTGCTGCTATTAGAGGCGCGCCCACCGTTTATTGAGCGCCACCGTCAGTCGAAAGACTTCCTACTAATCAGCGAGCTGAACGGCGCAGCGCGCCCGGTTCATGAAAAAGCTCCGCTGGCCTGGGCGATTTTGCTGGGTGCTGTGCTGCTTGCTGCCTTTGGGGTGTTGAGTATGCTCAATGCCGCGATGCTTGGGGCTGCGCTTGCGCTGCTCACGGGTTGTTGCACAGTCGGGGCCGCCAAGCGAGGTTTAGATACCCAAGTACTACTGACCATCGCTGCCTCTTTTGGCGTGGGGGCAGCGCTACAAAGCTCGGGTGCTGCCGATGTCATCGCGGGAGGCGCTCTTTCCCTGGTGGCGGGTAATCCATTGCTTTTGCTCATTGGTACTTACTGCGTTGTAGCGCTGCTCACTGAGTTAGTCACCAATAATGCCGCCGCGGTGATTATTTTCCCGGTGGTGATAGCCGCCGCCGAAAGCCTAGGGGTTAATCCGATGCCCTATGTGGTAGCGGTTATGTTTGCTGCTTCGGCGAGCTTTCTAACCCCGATTGGCTATCAAACCAACTTAATGGTGCACGGCCCTGGTGGTTATCGAATAAGCGATTTTTTACGTGTGGGCGGTGGTTTAAACTTACTTACCGGTGCCATTTCGTTGACGCTTATTCCGCTGGTTTGGCCGTTTTAAGCGGACAATGTCTCGCTGTTAACGTTACTTTGCGCTAGGGTGGCGCTTTTAAATTCAGCAAGGAATTAACCTCATGACAGCCCCAGGCGAACTGATTATTGAACCGAAAAATGGTCAACCCGCCGACGCGTGTGTGTTTATCATTCATGGCTTAGGTGCCGATGGGCACGATTTTGAGCCGCTGGTTCCCGCGCTTACGCTACCTGACGATGCGCATGTGCGCTTTATTATGCCCCATGCGCCGCGCCTGCCAGTGACCATCAATGGCGGCATGGTGATGCCAGCTTGGTATGACATTCTCGCGATGGATCTGGGGCGCCGCGTAGACGAAGGCCAGCTGATGAAATCTGCCGAGCGGATTCAGGCGCTTATTCAAGAGCAGATCGACCAAGGCATTGATAGCCAGCGCATTATTGTGGCTGGCTTCTCCCAGGGTGGGGCCGTTGCTTACCAGGCCGCGCTCTCTTTCCCTCAGCCTTTAGGCGGCTTGTTAGCCATGTCGACCTACTTTGCTACCGCCGATAGTATCGAGCTAGCCGACGCCAACCGGCACATTCCTATTGAAGCTCACCACGGCAATTTTGACCCCATCGTGCCGGAAACCCTTGGCCGCAGTGGGGTTGAGCGTTTAAAAACATTGGGGTATGAGGTGAATTATCGCCAGTACCCAATGGCTCACGCACTTTGCCCCCAGCAGGTAGGCGATATTGGCCGCTGGCTTAGCGAGCGTTTAGCCTAGGGCTGCGTCGACAAGTGATTAAAAGGCAGGCAAAGTAATTACCCCTATAGCCGATGCAAGGGATTAGCGAAGGCGCATGATAGCTTCCTCTATATTATTAGAAGGGGGGCTAGCACTCTGCTTATGTGTAGTAGCGCTTGCCTGCCTGTTTGATCGCCATCTGTTACGGGCTAGCTGCCTGTTCGTGGTATTTGCCCTGCTCATGACCTTGGCGTGGTGGTGGTTAGGCGCCCCCTGGTTGGCTTTAGCCGAGCTTGTGTTGGGGGCGCTGTTAACGGGGGCGAGCTTTTTTTATGCGTTAAGAATGTTTCCTTCTGACGCTGAAACGTCTACCCGCGGTAGGCGCGTAACCTACTACGATAATTTACGTGGCTCTTGGCATCACGGCTTAGCGCGGGCGTTTTTAGCGCTGGCATGGTGCTTAATGATGGGCGGCGCGATCCGCTATGTGATGCCTGAAATGGCGTACTCTCCAACTGAACATCCCCTTGTGCTAGCGGCGGTGTTTATTGCGGCAACGGCCATGGGGGCGTTTGCGCTGCATCGCCATTTACTACGCCGCTTGCTTGCCTTCAATATTCTTGGTTCCGGCGTGTTTCTCCTGCTTGCCGGTATGGCGGGCACCGTGGAGGGCGCGCAGGCATTAGTGAGCGTTGGCCTGGCGATTGCCTGGCTGGGTTCGTTACTAGGGGCGCTGTTGATTCGTCATCTTCTTCTGCTGGAAGGCGAGGATGCCCTGGGCCACGACGGTAAGGCCAAGGAGCACACCCAATGAACTGGCGGTTTGGTCTTACAGAAACGACGTTCGACCCCCTTTGGCTTACCCACTGGGCATTAGGCGCGACGCTAGCACTGCCGATTCTCTTTGGCCTCTTAGGCGCCTTATGCTCTCCCCGGCGAGCGTTACCTGTAGGGCTTGCCTGCGTGCCCATTCTGTTGGCAGGCGTTCTGCTCATGATGGATTACCAGCAGGCGGGGCTTTTGCGCTGGCAGTGGCAGGTGGCGGGGGTAACGGTGTCGCTTCGCTTAACCGGCGTCAGCGTTTTAATGCTGCTGGTTACCCAGTGGGTGGGTGCCGCTGCGGCGCTGTATACCCCGGGACATTTACGCTTAACAAACCCCGGTAAACAGTCGCGCTGGCTGTGGCCTTTGATGGGTGTGTTGATCAGTGCGCTTTCCCTGATCTGGCTGGCGGCGGATCTGCTAACGCTTTATGCCGCCCTAGAGTTGATGGGGTTAGCGGCGGTAGGCATGCTGCTTTTATCGGGTAAACCTGCTGCGCTACTGGCGGGCATGCGCTATCTGTTACTGGCGCTGGTAGGGTCGCTGGCTTATCTGCTGGGTGTCGCTCTGGTGCTTGGGTACTGGGGGGAGCTTGATCTTCAGGCGTTAGCGGAGGTCGTGGAGCCAGGGCCGGTTGCTTGGATAGCCGCAGCGCTAATAGGCGCAGGTCTGGCGCTAAAGGCGGCGCTATTTCCTTTACATGGATGGTTAACCCCAGTGCATGAAAGTGCTTGGACTCCGGTAAGCGCGCTACACGCGGCGCTGGTGGTTAAAGCATCGCTATTCATCTTAATTATGCTGTGGAGTATTCTGCTTCCTGATGCGGTGTTTGCCCCTCGCTTTGTCGCTTGGCTGGGAATGCTGGCCATTGTGTGGGGTGGTCTGGTGGCATGGCGATCAGATTCGCTTAAAACCCTGGTGGCCTCTTCAACGGTGGCCCAGCTGGGCTATTTGATGGTGGCTTTTCCTCTACTGATCGGGCCTGACATTCCCCCTTTACCGAAGGCGCTAGCATGGGAGGGGTTTTGGTTACAGCTGATGGGACACGCGCTGGCGAAAGCTGCGATGTTTATGGCTGCGGGTAATTTGATTCTTGCCACAGGTGAAAGCTCGCTGAAGGGCCTCGCGGGCACTAGCCGTCGTTTGCCGCTGTCATTACTGGTGTTTGGTATCGCTTCCGTAACGCTTATGGGCTTACCGCCTAGCTCAGGCTTTACGGCGAAGTGGCTGCTTCTACAGGCGATGGTGATGACCCAGCAGTGGGTTGCTGTCGCAGCGCTTTTGGTGGGCACGCTGTTATCCGCGGCCTACGTGTTTCGTGTGTTTCGCTACTCCTTTGATGAAACCGCCCCGAGGCACCACTATCAGCCGTTGGCGCCGAGCATGGATCTAGTCGCGCTAGGGCTTGCCCTGGCAGCGTTTGCCCTGGGATTGCTGGCCCATTTACCGCTGTCGCTATTACATGGAGGTGGCCTATGAACGCGGCATGGTTACCCCTTGCCACCTTGGCTACCTCTATTATTGCAGCCGTGGTGATCTTTCTTGTACCCGAGGAGGCACGACGGCTACGCACCAGCGTTAACTTGGTGGCTGCTGTCGGTAAAATTATCCTGGTGGCGTTAATGATTGGGCGGGTGTCCCAAGGCCACCTGGACACCTTTAGCTTTCAGATTATCGGCGGTATCGATTTTGTGCTGCGTGCCGACGCGCTGGGGGTAATGTTTGCTGGCCTGTCGTCGCTTTTATGGTTATGCACCACGATCTACGCCATTGGCTACTTGGAAGGCGCGGCTAATCGGAAACGCTTTTTTGGTTTCTTCAGCCTGTGTGTGGCCAGTACCTTGGGGATCGCGTTAGCGGGCAACCTGTTTACTTTTTTGATTTTCTACGAAATGTTGACGCTGTCTACGTATCCGCTGGTGGTTCATGCGGGCACCGCTAAAGCGTTAGCAGCGGGGCGGGTTTATTTGCGCTACACGCTAACGGGTGGGGTAGTGCTGCTGTTGGGCGTCGTGATGCTTTACAGCTTAACAAGCGACCATTCGTTTGCGTCGGAGCAAGGGCTTTCTCCTTATCTTAACGATCACCGTGGGCAGCTAACGCTAATATTTGCGCTGCTAGTGGGCGGGCTTGCCGTAAAAGCGGCGATGGTGCCCTTTCACGGCTGGCTGCCTAGAGCGATGGTGGCCCCGGCCCCCGTGAGTGCGCTGTTACATGCCGTTGCGGTAGTGAAAGCCGGTGCGTTTGGCATTATGCGGATTATCTATGATCTTTACGGGATCGAGCTGAGCGTCGAGTTAGGCGTTACCACCGCGCTGGCTATCGCTGCTTCCATCACCATCATTTATGGCTCGCTGCGGGCAATTGCGCAGCATGAGCTTAAACCCCGGCTAGCATTTTCAACCATTAGCCAAGTCTCCTACGTTGTACTGGGGGTTAGCCTTTTCGGCCCGTTTGGCACCATCGGGGCACTGGCCCATCTGTTGCACCAGGGGCTGATGAAAGTAACGCTGTTCTTCTGCGCGGGTAATTACGCCGAGGAGCTAGGTATTCACCGCATAGATGAAATGGACGGCGCTGGCAAACGTATGCCGCTCACCAGTATTGCGTTTACGGTGGGTGCGTTGGGGATGATTGGACTGCCCCCCGTGGCTGGTTTTATCACTAAGTGGTACCTGGGTGTGGGGGCGGTTCAGGCCAATATGCACTGGGTGGTGGCTGTGCTGGTGGTCAGTAGTACCTTAAATGCGCTCTATTTCCTGCCGATTGTGCACCGCCTGTGGTTCCGCGAGGGGCCTGCCCATGGTGAAGGCGAGTGGCCAAAGGAGCAGCGCCTGGGTCGTCTGGAAACCCATGGCTGGTTGCTATGGCCTGCGGTATTTACCGCTGTGGTAAGCATTGGGGCAGGCTTATTGGCAGGGCTGCCGTTTAGCCCACTGGACTGGGCAACGCGGGTTGCGGTCGGGGAGTATCTGCCATGATGACACTGCTCTTAATTGCGGCTCTGTTTTGGCCACTTTGCATTGCGGGTAATGTGGTGTGGCAGGCCTATCGAACGCCGGTGGCAGCGCGCCACTACTTTACATTGACGTGGCTAACGGCTTCCTGGCCTGCGTTACTGCTGGCCTATGGCGGAGAGGCGCAGTGGGTCATTGAGGCATGGATGCTGGGTGGTTTCTGGGAGTTGAATGCGCTAACTCGCCCGTGGCTTGTGTTTACTACCCTGCTATGGAGTTTGGCTGCGGTGCACGGGCGAGGGTATTTCGCCGCTGAACAGGCGAAGGCCCAGGCGGGAGATCATGCTGCCGAACGCCGCTTGCTGCGCTTGGCACTGCTTTGGCCGCTGACGTTTTTGGGCAACGTACTGCTGATTATTGCTCAGGATATTGCCAGCTTTTACCTAGGCTTCGCGTTAATGACATTTGCTGCTTACGCTCTCGTGGTTCACAGCGGCAGCCAGGAGGCGCGGCTGGGTGGCAAGGCGTATTTAATATTGGCTGTGATAGGCGAAGGGCTGATTCTCGGCGGTTTTTTGTGGGTGGCAGGCACTGCGGAAACCCTGTCACTTGAGGGGGTTCGGGAAGGCATTGCCGCAGCCGACCAGGGCGCTTTTATGGCGCTTTTGCTATGGCTTGGGTTTGGTGTCAAGGCGGGGGTTATTGGCCTGCATGTATGGCTGCCGTTGGCCCATCCGGTTGCTCCCGCCCCGGCAAGTGCGGTGTTGAGTGGTGCCATGATAAAAGCGGGCCTATTAGGCTGGCTTAACGTACTGCCGTTAGGGTTTGATGAACTTTCCCCTGAGTTGATTCAGCTGGGTAACTGGATGCTGGTGGCAGGCTTGGCCGCGGCATTTGGCGCGGCGATTTATGGGGTTTGGCAGCACCATCCTAAGGCCGTGTTAGCCTACTCCAGTATTAGCCAGATGGGCATGTTAACCGCCATGGTAGCGATGGGGCTTGTTGCGCCCGGGGTGTGGCCGCTGCTGCTGCCAGGTGTGGTGCTGTTTGCTGCCCATCATGCGCTGGCGAAGGGGGCGCTATTTATGGGAACCAGTATTAGCGAGCACATGCCCCGTTGGCCGACGCCGCTGCTGTTTGCGCTCATCGCGCTGCCTGGGGTGTCGTTAACCGGTGCGCTAGCGGCGGGGATGATCAGTAAGTGGGGGGTCAAACACGCCCTTTACGAGATGGAGCATACGCTCTTAATTACGCTGTTAACCTGGGCTGCTATCGGCACGGCAGCGCTAGTGAGCGTATGTGTATGGCGCCAATGGCAGCAGCGCCACCTAGGGGGCAGCGATGCTTTCCAGCCGGGAGCATGGCTTGTCGCGGTTATTGCCGCGCTGACGACCCCGCTATGGCTTCCGCTGCCAGAGGGCAGCGTTGTGTTACCGCCAATGGATGAGTGGCTGGGAATTGTATGGCCATTTCCGGTGGGTGTGCTGCTGGTGGTAATAAGCTTTTACTGGCTGCGGCACCTGCGTGCCAAGAGGCCGCCGGCAGGCGATTTATGGTGGCTATATAGCGTAGTCGCCATAAACGCTGTGGAGGTGGCAAGCGCCGTGGCACACAAATGCCAAAAGGTAAAAGGAGCAAGCGTTAATGCAGCGCTGGCCTTCGAGCAGTTCGCGATGGGGCGGCTAACGCGGCTTTTATCCAGTGAAGCATGGATGCGTCACCATGGCAGCGGTTTGATGATGGCGTTCGCTGTGGTGCTGGCGCTCTTGTTACTGTGGGAGGGGCTGCGATGAGCGATCAAAATGCTAAGCATCGAGAGCTTGAGTTAGAGCCGCCTGAACAAACAGATTCAAGAGGCCGTGAGGCCACGACTCCTGACGATATAACACGCATGGGTTGGTACGATATTGTTTGGCGTGTTCTACGTGCAGCGCGGCGCGACCGCATCACGATGTATGCGGCTGGCATCGCGTTTTATGCGCTGTTGGCGCTGTTTCCTACAATTGCGGCGGTTATCTCGCTATGGGGCTTGATGTTCGACCCTGTTGAAGCCGGGCGCCAGCTGTATGAAGTTAGCCGCTTTATGCCGCCGGACGCGGCGAACCTGATCGATCAGCAGGCCCAGGATTTCGTCGAAAGTGCGCAGTCGGGGAGCGTGATGACTGCACTGGCCGGTTTATTAACGGCCATGTATATCGCTTCTAAAGGCGTTTCTACTCTAGTCGTGGGGCTAAACGTGGTTTATGGCGAGCAGGAGAAGCGCCCCGCGCTACTGCGCCTTGGCGTATTGTTATCGCTGACGTTTGGGCTGATCGTGATGACCCTTGTATCACTCGGCTTTATTGCGGTGGTACCCATGGTGGTAGACATGTTGGCAGTGGAGCCGCCACTGAATAAAGTGCTGCAGTGGCTGCGCTGGCCAGCACTGCTTGTCATTATGAGCGCTTTGATCGCACTGCTCTACCGCTTTGCCCCCTATCGCCGCGCTGCCAAGTGGAAGTGGTTAAGCTATGGCACGCTGTTTGCCACAACGATGTGGCTACTGGGCTCGGGTGGTTTATCGCTGTATGTGCGCTACTTTTCGAGCTTTAGCGAACTCTACGGCTCTCTTGGTGCGGTGGTGGCGTTAATGCTGTGGTTTTGGCTCTCAGCCTTTGTTGTGCTGTTTGGGGCAGAAGTGAACTGTGAGATGGAGCGTCAGACCTATAACGATACGACGGTGGGTAAGCCTCGGCCGTTAGGTGAGCGCAAGGCCTTTGCCGCAGATACCGTAGGCGTTGAAAACCCTTGGAAAGGGAACCCATCGGATACCGTTGACCGCTAAACATGCAGCCAAGAAACAGCCCACGGTGCTGAAGTGCGGTTCTGAAGCACATTGCACAGTGGGCCGGGCTGAAACGAGTTGTTAACCAGTTAGGTTAGTGAAGGCTCCTGAGGTCGGCGCTATAACAGCTCTTCTGCGGCAAGTGCTAAGCGTGAACGCTCTACGCTGGTTAGGGTGATATGTCCTGCGTGGGGCCAATCCCTAAAACGCTCGACCACAGCGGCCATGCCGCAGGTGTTGGCGGTAAGGTAAGGGGTGTCGATTTGGCCAACGTTACCTAAACAAACAATCTTAGTATTGCGGCCGGCCCGTGTGACCAGCGATTTCAGTTGCTTGGGAGTGAAGTTCTGGGCCTCGTCGATAATCAAAAAGGTGTCGTTGAGGGTGCGCCCACGCATAAAGCTGGGCGAGCGAATTTGCACCCGCGAGCCAATCAGCTGCCGTGTGGCGCCGTTATCCCAACTGGATTCGCCTTCTTCATTGCGCAGTAAGTTATCCATGTTGTCGTGGAAAGCGCCCATCCAGGGCGTCATCTTCTCCTCTTCAGTGCCCGGTAAAAAGCCAATGTCTTCGCCCATGGGAATGGGCGCCCGCGTAAACACGATGCGCTCAAACTGCTTGGCGTCTAGGGTTTGCTGGAAAGCCGCGGCCAGCGTCATGAAGGTTTTACCGGTACCTGCATTGCCAGCAATGGTGACAAGGTCTATATCCGGGTCCATCAGTAGGTTAAGCGTGAAATTCTGGCGGCTGTCATGGGCGTGGACGCCCCAAACCCCGGCATGGTGACGATAGTTGGTGAGCAGCTGCAGGCGGGCTGATACGGGGGAAAGTTCGCGCACAATGGCTTCAAACTCAGCGCCATTTTCGCTATCCGATACCAGCATGCCCACATGCCAATGGCGGGGCATATTGCCGTTCAGTAGGTAGAAGGTGTGGTGGTCGACCCGCTCGACGGTCACGTCCACATTTAGCGTTTCCCACAGCGACGCGCCATCCTGGCCTGCCGATGCATATATCTGGGCGCCTTCAATCATGGCATCGCTATCGGAGAAGGCGCGGTCGTTAAGGTAATCCTCTACCGGCACTTTAAGCGCGGCGGCTTTAACGCGTAGGTTAATATCTTTGGTGATCAGTATGACGGAGGCATCGGGGCGCTCATCCCGCAGCCGGCAAGTTTCCGCCAAAATTCGGTTGTCTGGACTGTCGTCTAACGCATCAAAGGTTTTTAGGTCGCTGTAACACAAAAAATGCAGGCGCCCGGACTCGCCGCTGATACGCGGAATGGGTATGCCTTTTTGTATCTCATCAAAGGTGACTTGGTTGGTAAGGTCGGAGAGGGTACGGCTAATTTGCCGCGCCGTGCGGGCGATTTCACGAACACCGTTTTTGTGCTTGTCTAGCTCCTCAAGCACCGTCATAGGGATAACCACGTCGTGCTCATCGAAATGGTAGAGCGCTGCGGGGTCATGGATAAGGACGTTAGTGTCTAGGACATAGAGCCTAGTGGCTTTTTTATCGAGTCTTACCATCGTGGAAACTACTCCTTAGTTGACGGCAACATCGACACTGGCAGACGTACTTTACACGTAGATGACACTGCCCCTGTGTCGGTTCTCTAGCGTGTCCTTGCTCTCCTTATTTAGCACTTTTTTACAGAGTGGAAGGCATTGGCGATTTTCGCCACTGATAAATTTCAACGTTTCCCCTTGGCAAATACCATCAACACGATTTAGCGGGTAGTGCCTAAGAAGCGCGTCACGCTATTCAATAGCGCTGTGGCCACTACGCCCAGGTTTTCACCCTCCACGTAGCGGTAGTAATGGCTCTCTAGGGCGAGGTCGTGGTTTAGCGCGCAAAGACGGTGCTCTTCCAGCGCTTCTTTCACCAGAGGGTAGGGCAGTAGCGCCCACCCCGTACCGTTAATAGCCGCATCGCGTATTACCTCAAACATGGTTAGCCCCAGGTAGTTAGTAGAGAACAGGGCTTCGCTGACCAGTTTGTCTCCTTGGTCGTAGGTTAGGCACACCTGGGTATATTGGGCGAGGTCGTCTCGATTAACGCTTAATAGGCGGCTTAACGGGTGAGTGGGGGCGGCCACCAAGCACATACTGACAGGGGCAAGGTTGGAAGCATCCACCGAGGCGCCTTCAGCGGTGTACAGGCCAAAGGCAATATCCACCGTTTGCCGCGATACAAACTGTGGATGCTCTTGTGGGGGTAATAGGTAGACGGAGATGGCCGTTAGCGGATAGCGCTGCTTCAAGTCATGCATTACCTGCCGCCAGAAAGCTTCGGGCAGGGCGTCGTCCCTGGCAATGCACAGCTGGTTTTCCACCCCCTGCATATGCTGCTGGCAATGCTTTTTGATCCGGCTGGCGCTGGTTAGCAGCCGGTAACAGTCTGGCAGCACGCTTTCGCCCACCGCCGAGAGTTGTAGGCTATTGCCCGAACGCTCAAACAGCTCGACCCCCAGGCTATCTTCCAGTGCGTTTACCGCGGCGCTCAAAGTGCTGCGTTTTATGCCGGTATGGCGTGCCGCAGCGGCAAAGGAGCCGTGCTCGGTGACATCAATAAACGCCTGTACCTGTTCTGCTCGCATGAAATATGCCTTCTGTTGAGCGCCATTTTTATTAGCACTGAGCGATTGGTTAGCCCGTAGTGTAATCATTATGATGGCGCAAAATTAAGTAAGATTTTAGGAGTAAAATCGTGTCCCCCTTTGTTGCCGAGCGCCGTGCGCTTAGATTTTCCGCTATTTCTGCGAGCCTGTTTGCTTTTACTGGGCTTGTGTTAGGCCTTGCCAGCGGCTCGATCACTATTTTATTCGACAGCGGCTATTCGCTATTAAGTTTAGTGCTGGCCTCGCTTTCACTGTTTGCGCTTCAGCAGGCGCGTAAACCCGCGGATGATAACTACCCCTTTGGGCGGCTAACGGTGGAGCCGCTGGCTGTACTGCTCAAAGGCGTGGTGATTGCGCTGGTGTGCGTGTTTTCGCTGGTGTCCGCCCTATGGAGCCTTGCCCAGGGTGGGCGACTGGTCACTCTGGATCTTGCGCTGATGTTTGGGGTGGTAAACGTAACCGGTTGTTTACTTACCTGGTGGTGGTTAAACCGCTACGCACGCATTGCCCGCTCGTCGTTATTAGCCGCTGAGCTGCGTCAGTGGCAGATGGATACCTGGCTAAGTGCTGCGGTGATGCTTGGGTTTGCGCTTACCTGGGGGCTGACATTAACCCCTTGGGCAGGCTATGCGCGCTTTGCCGACCCCGTGATGGTGTTGATCATTGCAGGCTACTTTTTACCGATGCCTATCCGTATGGTGCGCGGTGCGCTGCGCGAGCTAATGTTTGGTGAGTCGGTGGGCAGCGTGCGCCAAGAGATGGTGCAACAAGTAGCAGACTTCGATATCGCCGATGACGATGTGCGTTTGGCCCAGGTAGGCAGTTTCTTAATGGTCGATATTCAACTGGATAAGCAGCAAATAGACGATGCCGAAGAGATTGTCGAAAGCGTTGAGAAGCACTGCAGGCTGCGCAATTTACGTCCGGTGACTAGCATCACCCTGGTTACATAATGTGCTTGTGTGAATAAATGTTGACGTGAACTCAGTGGCAGTGATATTTAGCGCTACCGACAAATCGTGTCGGCCTACTATCGCTATTTTGAGGGTTTCAAAACATGCCTTTGCGCCGCTGTTTGCCCGTGCTGCTGGTAACCGCTCTGGTTGCCGGCTGCGCAAGTTCTACCGTTGCCCCACGCTACACGACTGAAAATCCGGATGTGATGCGTATTGGTGGGGAGCGCCCTAGCAGCGCTAACCCGCGTATCGAAGATGCTGGTTCTTTCTGCCTCGAAACCACCGAGCGCTGGAACGAGCATGGACGTACGCCGGATGGCCAAACGCTGTGGGCGAAAGATACGTTGCGTCGTGTGGTGCCTTGCCAGTAATACGTTAGCCGCTATGTACGCAACGACCGCGCCCGCTTAACAAGCGGGCGCGGTCGTTTATGTTTTATCATGCCTCTATTTTCGCAGGTGGGCTTTTCCACCATGGCGAACGACGTTAACTGACGAGAACTCCATGACTCCGGCAATTAATAGTGCAAAGCGCGCAGGCATTGTGTTTCAGCTCCATGAGTATCAACACGATGCCGCTGCTCCGTCATACGGTCAAGAAGCGGCTGAAAAACTGGGCGTAGCGGTTGAGCAGGTATTTAAAACGCTGGTGGTAAAGTTAGATGGCAAGCAGCTGGCGGTAGGCATTGTGCCGGTGAGTTGTCAGCTAGGGCTTAAGCAGATTGCTAAAGCCGCTGGGGCGAAGAAAGCGGCCATGGCGGAACCGCCGGAGGTAGAGCGTACCACTGGCTATGTGCTGGGTGGCGTTAGCCCTCTGGGGCAGAAAAAGCGCCTGCCTACCTATATTGATGCCTCGGCGCAGGGGTTTTCTACGTTGTACGTTAGCGCTGGACGGCGTGGGTTGGAGATTGAGCTTTCCCCCAACGATTTGGCTACACTGAGCCAAGGGTGCTTTGCGGTGCTTGCGACGTAAGTGTGGACGTTATCGATTGCTCTCCCCATTGACCTAGACAGCAAGGCAGTGGAAAGCACTTTCTGGTATGGTGCTTCACATTATCGGTTTGCTGGGCTGAATAGCCCCTTCAGGAATTTTTTGTGTCCGACACCTCTTTTGCATCGCTTGCGCTCTCACCCGCGCTGTTGACGAATCTAGACTCCCTTGGCTATCACGACATGACGCCGGTTCAGGCGCAAAGCCTGCCGCCGATGCTGGCGGGGCGCGACGTGCTAGCCCAAGCCAAAACCGGCTCTGGTAAGACCGCCGCATTTGGCTTAGCGCTGCTGGCTGCGCTTCGTGTAGACGCGTTTGTCGTTCAAGGCCTGGTGCTGTGCCCCACTCGGGAGCTAGCCGATCAAGTAGCCGACGAACTGCGCCGTTTGGCGAGAGGGTTGCCCAACGTTAAGGTGCTTACCTTGTGCGGTGGTGCACCATTTGGGCCGCAGCTGGGTTCGCTAGAGCACGGCGCGCATATCGTGGTGGGCACACCCGGACGCATTGACGAGCATTTACGTAAAGGCTCTCTAACGCTGGGCTCGCTGACCACCTTGGTACTGGATGAAGCTGACCGTATGTTGGATATGGGCTTCCAGGCGACCATTGACGACATCATTGCCGACACGCCTGCGGATCGCCAGACGCTGCTGTTCAGTGCGACCTTCCCGGATGAGCAGGCATCTGGTGGCCTTGCCACCATGACCCGCGGCGTAATGCGTGATCCGGTCACTGTCAAAGTGGCTGAGCTTCACGATGCCACTACCATTGATCAGCACTTTTATGAAGTCACTAACGAAGAGGCGCGGTTTGCCGCCCTTCAGCAGCTGCTGCTGGTCTATCGGCCGGCGACCAGCGTGGTGTTTTGCAACACCAAGCGCGAAACCCAAGCGGTGGCGGAGCAACTTACCGATGCTGGATTTAGCGCCGTAGCGCTCAACGGCGACTTAGAGCAAAAAGATCGTGACCGTCGACTAATCCTGTTTGCCAACCAGAGTGCGTCTATTCTGGTCGCCACGGATGTTGCGGCGCGCGGTTTGGATATTGCCCAGTTAGATGCGGTGTTCAACTATCAAATTGCCCGTGAGCTTGATGTTCACGTGCATCGGGTAGGGCGCACCGGGCGCGCGGGCGCTAGCGGTGTTGCCTGTACCTTGGTAACCCCTAAAGAACATTATCGGCTAGAGCGGCTGGAAGGCTTGCTAGAGCAGCCGATTACCACGGAACCATTGCCTAAACCCCAGCACTCTGTGCCGTTTGAGCCGCCTATGGCAACGCTACAGTTGGCAGGCGGTAAAAAAGATAAGCTGCGCCCGGGGGATATTCTTGGTGCGTTGACCAGCGAAGGTGGGCTGAGTGGTGAGCAGGTCGGTAAAATTAAAGTCTTGGCGCGCAGCGCCTATGTGGCGGTGGAGCATAGCGTCGTTCAAAAAGCCCAAGCCAAGCTTGAGCGTGACAAACTGAAAGGGCGTGCCTTCCGCGTTCGCCGTATCCGTTTTTGAGTGACGGGACATTGAACTCAAATAGCAATGTTAGATGGTAAAGATAATAAAGAGGAGCCGACGCAGCTAACCATGAAAATCCCCAAACGTTTACAGCCCCTGGTCGATGATGGAATGATCGATGAGGTGTTGGTGCAGTTAATGAGTGGTAAAGAAGCGCAGGTTTATGTGGTGCGCTGCGGCGAAGAAGTACGCTGTGCAAAGGTATTCAAAGAGGCCAAACAGCGTAGCTTTAAACAGGCGGTGCAGTACCAGGAAGGGCGTAAAGAGCGTAATAGCCGCCGGGCCAGGGCCATGGCAAAAAAAACCCGCTATGGCCAAAAAGAGCAGGAGCAGGCGTGGCTAAATGCCGAAGTAGACGCGCTCTATCGGCTTGCTTCCGCAGGTGTTCGTGTCCCTGAACCTCACGGTTTTGTCGATGGCGTATTGCTGATGGAGATGATCAGCGACGCCGAAGGTAACGTAGCGCCGCGCTTAGACGAAGTTACGCTCACGCCAGTGCAAGCCAAAACCTACTACGCCAAAGTCATTCAAGACGTAGTGCGTATGCTGTGTGCGGGTTTGATCCACGGTGACTTGTCAGAATTCAACGTGCTGGTAGATGCCTCCGGTCCGGTGATTATCGATTTGCCCCAGGCCGTCGATGCCGCAGGCAACAACAGCGCCGCCGCCATGCTTTATCGCGATGTCGATAATATGCGCAACTACTTTGGCCAGTACGCACCGGAGCTGCTGACAACGGAATATGGCAGAGAGATGTGGTCGCTGTACGAGTCGGGCGAGCTACATCCGGATAGTAAGCTTACCGGCCACTTCGATGCTGACACCCACATCGCCAATGTTGATGAGCTCATGGAAGTTATCGACGACGCTAAAGAGGAAGAGGCCGAACGTCAGGCGCGCATGCGAGACGACGACGATGAAGATTAAGGCCATAAGAGGGGCTTTGATGCCTTTCTAATACCCCGCGGTAAACCAAAACTGATAAGCTAACGGTAATGCTTAGCAGGGTAATTACCCGTTCGGTATGACCAGGGTTAATCAGCGGGGTGTGTGTGAAAGGCATACGTGTCAGGGCAGGAAGTGTAAACGCGCTGGTCACATCGCTAGGCGTAGGTGCCGTCGGTGGTGCGTTGTTTCACCTCATGGGATTGCCGCTGGCTTGGATGCTTGGCCCGCTGGTAGCTAACCTGCTGATGTCGGCAAAAGGCGTTAACGTTGGCGTGCCCGAACCACTGCGTAACGTATTTTTAGCGGTAATGGGCTTAGTGCTTGGCAGCCAAGTTACGCCTGAACTTGCGCAGCGGATAATGGATTGGCCTGTTTCATCCGTACTGTTACTGCTAGGTGTGGCCGCTTCGACGGCGGTGGCAGCAGCATGGTATCGGCGCTGTGGTTTTGATCCGGTTAGCGCCTGGTTTGGGGCCGCTCCTGGTGCCATGACGGCCATGATTATGTTGGGCGACAAATGCGGCGGCGACCCCCAACGTATCGCTATTGCTCAGTCGCTGCGTATCATTTTAGTCATCCTCTTTCTTCCCCCACTCTTTTGGATATTTGAAGGCGGTGAAGGACAGCTGGGTCCAGCAGACACGGTGTTAGCACATGGCTGGATGTTGTTGACTATTCCTTTGCTGCTACCGCTGGGTCGTTGGCTGCGCGTTCCCAGCGCTGCGCTACTGACACCGCTTCTCATGGCAGCACTGCTGTCGGGGTTTAACCTTGCCAGTCTAACGCTACCTAACTGGGGCATGAACCTCATGCTGTGGGTGTTGGGTAGCGCCATTGGTTCGCGTTTTCAGGGAATGACTCGGCGGTTACTGGGGCGTTATTTGTGGCAATCAGGGGTCGCCACGCTACTTGCGTTAATCGTACTGGCTATTTTTGCTGAGTTAATCCATCAAGCGCTGGGGATTGGACGTGATGTAGCGCTTTTAGCACTGGCGCCTGGTGGTATTGGTGAAATGGCCATTCTTGCTGTGGCGCTGAATATTGATCCTGTGTTTGTAGCGTTTCACCACCTGCTGCGAATGATCACCTTGATGATTGCGGCCCCGTTTGCGGCGCGCTGGCTGCTGCGCCGCTAGCTCATTTCTTAACTCTATTTTACTCTGCTGCTTCTGTCTTATCAGTAACGCAAGGACCTCCCATGCTGTCTCGTATACTTACGCCGCTGTTCCGTTACTTTGAGGGGCGAGTAAACCCCTACCCGGAAGATGAGGTCACCACGCCGCCGAAGGGGTTATTGCCGTTTATTTGGCACTTCTCACGCCCGGTATGGCCGTGGCTACTGGCGGTATCGTTGCTGACGGCGCTGGTCTCCGCAGCAGAAGTGGTGTTCTTCAGTTATATGGGCGAGCTGGTTGACTGGCTGGGCAACGTAGAGCGAGAAAGCTTTTGGCAACACCACGGCCTGTGGTTAGCAGGCGTGGGCTTGTTGGTAATTGTGGGCCTGCCGTTGCTGGTGCTAATGCAGTCCCTGGTGACCCATCAGACGATTTTCGGCAACTACCCCATGATTGGCCGCTGGCTTTCTCACCGCCACATGCTCAGCCAAAGCCTAGCGTTTTATCAGGATGAGTTTGCCGGGCGGGTGTCACAAAAAGTCATGCAAACGGCGCTGGCGATCCGAGAAACCGTCACCAAAGTGATGGACCTGATGGTCTACGCCGTTGTCTATTTTACCGGGGCAGCGATTCTATTGGGCCGCGCCGACCCCTGGCTGCTGTTGCCCCTTGGCCTATGGCTTGTGGGCTATTTAGGCATTATGCGCTTTTTCGTTCCGCGTCTACGGGATGTCTCTATGGCCCAAGCCGATGCCCGTGCCCAGATGACGGGGCGCGTGGTCGACAGCTACAGCAATATCCAAACCATCAAACTCTTCGCCGATACCGAGCGCGAACAAGGCTACGCGAAAGACGCGATGGAGGGCTTCATGGTCACCGTTCACCGTCAGATGCGCTTGGTCACGGTGATGAGCGTCTGTTTAACGCTGCTCAATACGCTGCTGCTAGTGGGCACCGCGGGCATGGCGATTAGCGCCTGGTATATGGACGCCATTTCCCTGGGCGTATTGGCCATCGCCATTGCGCTGGTGATGCGCATTCGCTTTATGTCCGACTGGATTTTATGGGAAGTCGCTGGGCTTTTTGAAAACATTGGCACGGTGCAGGATGGCATGAATACCATCGCCCAGGAGCCGACGATCAAAGATGCCCCTAAGGCCAAAGCACTTGTCGTGCCCAACGGCGAGATCGTGTTTGATGCGCTGCGCTTTCAGTATGCCCAGGCGAAAGGGGAGAGTAAAAACGTCTTTGACGGGCTGAGTTTAACCATCAAACCCGGCGAGAAAATTGGCCTGATTGGCCGTTCAGGGGCAGGCAAGTCCACCCTGGCAAATCTGCTGCTGCGTTTTTACGACCTGCAGGGTGGGCGGATTTTAATCGATGGGCAGAATATTGCCGATGTCACCCAAACCTCGTTGCGCCATCAGATTGGTATGGTTACCCAGGACACCTCGCTACTGCACCGCTCGCTGCGGGATAATATTCGCTACGGCAGCCCCCATGCCAGTGATGAAGATGTATGGCAGGCGGTAAGTCGCGCCCACGCAGATAGGTTTATCAATGATTTAGTCGACCCCAAAGGCCGTCGCGGCCTGGATGCCCATGTCGGTGAGCGCGGCGTCAAGCTCTCTGGGGGGCAGCGTCAACGCATTGCAATTGCCCGGGTGCTGCTTAAAAACGCGCCCATTTTGGTGCTGGATGAAGCCACGTCAGCGCTGGATTCCGAAGTGGAAGCCGCCATTCAAGAACAGCTGGATGCGTTGATGGAAGGTAAAACGGTGATTGCGATTGCCCACCGGCTTTCCACGATCGCCATGCTGGACCGTTTGATTGTGGTGGATGAAGGGCGCATGGTGGAGAGCGGCACCCACCAGGAGCTGCTGGCGCAAAACGGCATTTACGCCAGCCTCTGGCAGCGACAGTCCGGCGGTTTTTTGGGGCACGACCTAGACTAGCCTGTTTTGAAAGGGCTTGAACTTGATTGCACTACCCTCACTTAGTAGTAGACTGGTCGTTTACAGCTCGTTTTAATCGAGCGCGTTTTAAAGGAGGGAGAGCAATGCAAGCCATTCAGCTTCAACACCCCGGCGGTTTAGATAAATTAGACGTGGTTGATCTCGCCGCTCCAGGTGAACCTGGCCCCGGCGAAATTAAAGTACGCCTGCATGCTAGTTCGTTAAATTTTCACGATTACGCCGTCGTGAAGGGGATGATCCCCACTGATGATGGCCGCATTCCTATGTCGGATGGGGCAGGCGTTGTGGAAGCAATCGGTGAAGGTGTGAGTGAGTTCGCCGTTGGTGATGCGGTGGTGTCTACCTTCTTCCCCGACTGGCTGGAAGGCCCTGCGCGAGTCGGCGATTTCACGACCACACCAGGGGATGGCATCGACGGCTACGCCCGTGAACAGATCATTCGTCCAACTACCTGGTTTACCCACCAGCCCAAGGGTTACAGCCACGCAGAGTCTGCAACGCTCACCACTGCAGGACTAACCGCATGGCGTGCGCTGGTGGTGGACGGCGGTCTTAAGGCGGGTGATACGGTCTTGGTATTAGGCACGGGGGGTGTCTCCATCTTTGCGCTGCAGTTTGCCAAGATGATGGGCGCAAGGGTAATCGCGACCTCCTCTTCCAGTGAGAAATTGGCCCGCCTGCGGGAGCTGGGCGCTGAGCACACCATCAACTACAAAGAGACGCCAGACTGGGGGAAGGCGGTTAAAGCGTTGACCGATGGTAAAGGTGTAGACCACGTGGTTGAAGTAGGCGGCCCCGGCACGCTGCCGCAGTCGATTGATGCGATAAAAATTGGTGGGCATATTTCGCTGATTGGTGTGTTAACCGGCCGCGAAGGTGAGATTCCAACGGCCAAATTGATGGCTAAACAAGCGAAGCTGCAAGGGCTTATCGTCGGTAGCCGTCGTCACCAAATCGAGATGATTCACGCCATTGAAGCCTCCAATCTGCGGCCGATTATTGACCGCGAGTTTGCGCTCCATGACATTGCTGACGCTTTCCGTCATCAAGAGTCTGGCAAGCACTTTGGCAAAATCTGCCTCACTTTTTAAGCACTTGAATTAGCGCTTAACGCCATTAATTGAGCGCATGAACTAAAGCGGCCATTTGCGTAGAATGGCCGCTTTTATTTGCCAGGAAGATCCATGCATCATATTGCTCATCTCGTTCACGAAGCACTCCCCGCATCGCTTGCGTTAGAGCAGATGCGGGTATTAAAGCGTGAAGCTTCCCGTGCCATCGTCACCCGTGATGAGAATATTTTGTTGCTCTACACCGAGCGTTACGATGACTTTAGCTTTCCAGGCGGCGGTATAGGCACTGGGGAAAGCCCTGAAGTGGGCCTGCACCGTGAACTGTATGAAGAGACTGGCGCCCAGGATATCGAAGTAACCTCACATTTTGGCTACGTAACAGAATATACCCCCACCTGGAAAAAGCAGTGGGATGTGATGTTTCAAACGTCTCACTGGTTTACCTGCCAAATTGGCAATACGTTGGGTGAAGCAAAAATGGCAGAGTACGAAACTGCTAACGGCATGGCGGCGCGGTGGGTGTCGCTTGAAGAAGCGCTGCGTCATAACCGTAGCGTTATTGCACGCAAGCCAGCCACCATGGGCTTTTCCATTCACCGCGAAACTCTGGTGCTAGAGCGTGTAGCCATTGCCCAGGGCCGTTAGCCCCGGGCTTTGTGTTGTCCTCTAGGTATGGATCTGTCTTTTAGGTATCAAGGGCTTAGGCGGATTAAGCTTTGTCGGGCAGCCTGCTGTATACCACCCCTTTTACTTCAAGCTCCCAGATATCCTCATAGGGCACTGTAGTACCCTCGACATCTCCAGGCTCGTGGGTGCTATTTTTAATATCCGTTTCAGGGATGACTTTTACGCCTGTCATGCCCACATGCTGGATGCGTGCACTAAAGCGGTTGCCATCATGATCGATGAGCAACCTTTCTCCAGCAATGCACTTTGAAAGCTTCTCGTGTAACTCTTCCATGGTCACGTTAATCACGCTCATATATGCCTCCTGCACACCGTATTCACATTAAGTAGCTATCAGTTTAGTAGATATTTCTAGTCACTTCATAGTAGACGACAAGTTCATGTTGCGCGGCCATGCCAACGTTAGGCGTGCTAATCTTTATTTTCTTATCTAGCGGAAAGGTAGCCTTATGGCGCAGCGCTCAAGCAATGAGGCCCCATCATTATGGAAGGTAGTTGAGCTAACGGATTTTACGACCCCAGAGCGTACCCAGGCGAGCCAGTGGCGACGGAGCTGGCAAACGGCAACTCGTTGGCTAGTGGGCAGAGAGGCCGCAGAGCATAAAGCAAAGCAAGAGAGCGAGCTGCGTGCCCTGCCAGAAGTGCGGCTTGCCCACTTGGTGCCTAACGTGGATTGGTCGCCTGGGGCTATTGAATTTGCCCGCGTCCTTCACCAGCAGGGCCTTGAAGAAGAGCCAGTGGTGTTTTTCGTTACCCCGCCCCATGGTGGGCATTTCGCCGTTGTTAACTATTGGGCAAAGCAGCAGGGCGTTAGCTGCTTGGCTACCCCTACCTATCAGGAACTCTCTGAAGGAAAGCGTGGATGGATAGCGCGTTGTGAAAACCAGCCTAATTGGGCGCTGCCAGAGTTGGAGCGATACTTTTTGCGCCATACCCAAGGCTTACAAGGCGTGCGTGAGTTACTAGAGCGTGCGTTAAGCGGACGCATGGGGCGTGGGGTAATTGGCTGCGACAGCTGGACATACGCCTATTTGCAGCAGGCGATTGGCCTGGACGGCACGCCAGCATTCACTCTTCAGGCAGTGGAGGGCAAACAGTTAGCTCACTATTTCGCGAACTTAGCCGGTGGGGGTAGCTGCCCCAGCGTGTATAGCACCCGTACCGGTAACCCCATTCTTGCAAACGACAGTGACGATAACGCTGAAAATGAGCGTAAAACGATGCATAAAGAGCTGCAGCGTTTATCGGCCCACTGCCGTGGGCATTTAGGCATAGCATGGCACTATTGGCGAGAGCGGCTGCGTGAGCCTGCTGAAAGCGACGAATCAACACAATCCCAAGACGACGCTCAGTCTCAAGAGCTGTGGCTGCTGGACGCCTTGGCGGAAGCAGAGCTACCTGCGGAGACTGGAGACCTGGCTACATTGCTGCTGCATACGCTGTTAATTCACGGTGGGTTGGAGGATCAGGCGCTAGGAGATGTGCTCCCGTTTTCTGACCATGAAGTGTTAAGCGCGCGGCTATCGTTGGCACGTCGGGGGTTGCTTAGCTGTCACCAGGGGCGCTGGCAAGTTTCACCCCTTAGTTATGCCAGCGTGCGACAGCTGTTGGAATCCCGCAACTACCTGGTTGATGCGCTTTAGGAGGAGGAATGGACGACAAAGAGCAGTACGCCAGGCTGTTTAACGATATCGATAGCCAGGCGCTAATTATCCTCGGCGTTACGCTGGTCAGCACGGTGCTACTGATTATTGTTAGCCAGCATGGCCTGAAATGGCTGGCTAATCGGTTACATGGCCAGCTGCGGTTTCGGGTATTTGCCCTGGTACCGCTGACGCGACTGCTGATTTTAATTACTGCACTCGTCATTGCCGTGCCTGTTGTCATCGAGCCATCCATGCGCAATATGGTGACGCTGTTGGGGGCGCTTGGTTTGGCGATCGGCTTTGCCCTAAAAGACTACGTGAGTAGCCTGATAGCCGGCGTGGTCTCAGCGGTTGAACTGCCCTATCGGCCGGGGGACTGGGTGAATATCGAGGGTACATACGGTGAGGTGAAGCACGTCGGGATGCGCACGGTAGAGATTCAAACCCCAGACGATGATTTGGTTGCAGTGCCGCATCTTAAACTTTGGGATTCAGCGATCCACAATGCTAATAACGGCGGCACCAGCTTACAGTGTGTGGCGAGCTTTTATCTACATCCCGAGCATGAGGCGGGCCGGGTGCGTAAAGCCTTGAGAGATGTGGCGCTTACCAGCGCGTATCTTAAGTTTGACCAGCCAATTGTCGTCGTGGCAGAAGAGACGCCTTGGGGCACGCACTACCGTATTCGAGCCTACCCCGTTGACCCACGGCAACAGTTTTTATTTATTACCGATATGACCGTGCGAGGTAAGCAGGTACTCAGCGACTTGGGCATTAAGCCTGCGCTGTTGCCGCCCGGTGCGGCATTGGAATCGCAGGACGTGACTGGTCGATGACATCACCTAAAACGCTTTATATGGGCTGGGACGTCGGTGGTTGGAACTGCGATAACAACCCTGCCAGTCGCGATGCATTGGTAGTGTTGGATAGGTCGCTTAACCTAGTAGGCATACCGTGGCGAGGAAACCTGCGCACGACGCTTAACGAGGCACACGACAGCCGCGACTTGATTCATCGCCTGCTAACGCTTTGTCAGCATCAAGCAAGCGGCAACGAGCGTGTGGTGATGGCCATTGATACCCCGCTGGCACTTCCACAGGCGTTGCTGGCGCTTGCACGTGGTGAAGCGGTCAGCGCGCTTGGCCGATCTCAGGAAAACCCTTATTTATACCGCGAGACCGAACGCTGGCTCTTTCAGAGAGGCGTAACGCCCCTTTCGCCGATTAAAGATATGATTGGCAGCCAGGCCACGAAAGGGATGCACTTGCTGGCGCGTTTTGCACCGCACATTGCCACCTGTGGGCAGTGGCAAAGCGCGGATGGTTCGCTTAGCGCGGTGGAGGGCTATCCGTCGCCTGCCAAGCGTTCTGCGGTGTTTACTGCCCTGCGTCAACGAGTAAGCCTACCCGCTGAACATACCGCTATGCTGCAGCAGCCAACGCCAAAGCAGCAGGATATTCAGGATGCTTGGCTCTGTGCACTGCTTGCCTGGAGTTTGGAGCATGCCAAAGAGAGCATCTCTTGGCCGCCAGCAGCGATGCCAGCGGCCGAAGGGTGGATCTTTGTGCCACGCGATGCGCTAACTCAGTAGGGTGCTACGCGCTCGCTTCGGGAAGCTCTGCGCTGTGGAACACGTTCTGCACATCGTCCAGCTCGTTAAGCATATCAAGCAGTTTTTCAAACACGGCCACATCCTCACCCTCAACCGGTGTCGTGGTTTGTGGCAGGAACTGAATTTCATCCACCTCAAAGTCGATCTCGCCAAAAGTGTCTAGCAGGGCCTGCTTGGCTTTAGCGTAGTCGGTATGCGGAGCAAAGACGGTAATACGGCTCTCATCCTGCTCGATATCAGTAACGTCCACATCGGCTTCCATCAGCGCTTCAAGCACGGCTTCTTCGTCGCTGCCAGAAAACGAGAAAATAGCGCAGTGGTCGAACATATGGCTCACGCTGCCGGGCGTGCCAATCTTGCTCTTGGTTTTAGTGAAGCAACCACGCACATCGCCAAAGGTGCGGTTCGGGTTGTCGGTTAGGCAGTCAACAATCACCATGGCGTTGCCTGGGCCAAAGCCCTCATAGCGCGCTGTTGAAAAGTCCTCGCCGCCAGCACCGCTGGCTTTATCCAGTGCTTTATCTATTACGTGGGAAGGCACCTGATCTTTCTTGGCACGTTCCATTAAACCGCGTAGTGCTAGGTTACCGTTAGGGTCGGTGCCGCCGGCTTTAGCGCAGACGTAGATTTCACGCCCGTACTTGCTATAAACCCTGGTTTTCGCAGCGGCCGTTTTGGCCATGGATTCCTTACGGTTTTGAAACGCCCTACCCATGTTGAAGTCCTTATTAGCCATGAACCGCCTGCGTGGCAGGCGTCATCTTGATCAAAAAAGGGAAAATTTTACCCAACAGCGTACCATGCTAACAGCGTTATTTAAGCGCCTGCATTTATTACCTGAACGCAGGTAAGGCTGGCGTATAATAGCGCTTCCTTAATGACCTATTCCACGGAGAGAATAATGCCGCTGTCACTCTGGCTATCATTGGCCGCGATCTGCGCTATGGGGGCTATGTCGCCGGGGCCGAGTCTGGCGCTGGTGTTGCGTCATACGCTGGGGGGCGGCCGCCTGCCGGGGGTGACTGCCGCTGTATTCCACGCTCTCGGTGTGGGGTTTTATGCGCTGTTAACCGTGTGGGGGTTGGGAGCTCTGATTGTGCGCCATCCCCAGCTGTTTCAAATTATTACGTGGTTAGGCGCTGCGTATTTGGCGTGGCTGGGCGTTAAAGCACTGCGGGCAGGAAAAGCGGGGGCGTTAGTACCGGGTGCTGTGCTGACCACCACGCGTCAGGCCGCTAAAGAAGGGGTCTTAGTGGCGCTGGGTAATCCTAAGTTAATTATCTTTTTTGTGGCGTTGCTCAGCCAGTTTGTAACGCCCGAAATGAGCATTCTTGCTAAAGCAATAATTGTGGCAACAGCGATGGTGATTGACGGTGGCTGGTACGTGCTAGTGGCGGTGGGGCTTTCCCACTCAAGCGTATTGCCTTGGCTGCAGCGTTACGCCCACTGGATTAACCGGGTCACCGGGATATTGCTGATCGCCCTGGCACTGCGTGTCGTGGTGGGGCCAATCAGTTAATCGGTTCTGGCGTAACCGCATTTGCCGTGGCATGGTGATAACACGCTAGCGAAGGCAGGTAGGGGCCTTGCGATGATGATTTATGATCAAGACTGCTATACCCACCAGGGTGAGCCGTTTAATTTACGCGCTCTGCGTGGGCAGGTATTGCTAGTGGTTAATGTGGCTAGCAAATGTGGTTTTACGCCGCAGCTAAAAGAGCTGGAGACGCTTTATACGCGCTACCGCGACCGTGGCTTTACGGTGCTTGGCTTCCCCTGTAATCAGTTTGGCAGGCAGTCACCGGAGAGCGCTGAGGCTTTTTGTGCCTTCGGCGAGCAGCAGTTTGGCGTTAGTTTTCCGCTGATGGAGAAGGTCAATGTCAACGGCGGTAATGCCCACCCTCTGTTTGTGCTTCTTAAGCGGGAGGCGCCCGGTGTGATGGGAACCAAAATAATTAAATGGAACTTCACTAAATTTTTAGTAGGGCGAGATGGCCAGGTAATCGCCCGTTTTGGCCCTAAAGACCACGGCTTGCCGCTACGCTTAGCACTAGAAGCCGCGCTGGATAAAGCGTGAACGTCACTCGGCGGGGCGTTTAAAGCTCACCACGGGCTACCATTAAACGGTTCATTAGGGCCTCCCAGCGGTGGCGAACCATCATCGTAGTCAACGATGAAAATAGCGCCCAACTCTTGCGCCGCCAGCCTTTCAGCCGCAGGTTGTGGCTGACTAACTGTTTCATCAGTTTATAGTCATCAAACTGGCGCCACTCGCTGGCAACCGACAGCTGATGTCGAGACATGACCGGTGCCATTTCCAAGCGGAACATCCACTCAAGTTCTTTCAGTGACATATTGTGCTGTTGAATCACATCAATCATCTTGGCGTAGTCACGCTCGCTGGGTTCACGGTCAAGCCAAAGTGGGGCCAGGGCAAGCCATAGGTCGCCGCGTTCATCGACTAGCTGCTGTGCATTCATGGGGAGTCTCGTCGGCAAGTGGTTAACAGGTCGCTATCCTGCCGCGATCGACAGAGAAGCTCAAGTGCGGACACAGCGCGCCGAGACGGCTAGAATAGCCTCACTAGCTGATGGCATTGCCATGTTGATAATGAAATCAATTTGATAAAGAGGTTCAACGTGATTATTAAACCTAAAGTGCGTGGTTTTATCTGTACGACGACTCACCCTGTAGGCTGCGAGCAGAACGTTCTGGAACAGATCGAAGCGACCCGCGCCCGTGGTTTAGATAAAAGTGCTGGCCCTAAGAAAGTGCTGGTGATAGGCGCTTCCAGCGGCTACGGCTTAGCAGCTAGGATTACCGCTGCCTTTGGTTATGGTGCAGACACGCTGGGCGTGTTCTTTGAAAAGCCCAGCAGTGAGAAAAAAACCGGCACCGCAGGCTGGTACAACAGTGCGGCATTCGACAAATTTGCTAAGCAGGAAGGGCTCTACAGTAAATCAATCAACGGCGATGCGTTCTCACATGAGGCGCGGGAAAAAGCCATTGAGTTGATTAAGCAGGACATGGGGGAAATCGATCTAGTGGTCTACTCCCTTGCCTCGCCAGTGCGCAAACTGCCGGATACCGGTGAAGTTAAGCGCTCAAGCCTAAAGCCGATTGGCGATACCTACCGTGCAACGGCTATCGATACCAACAAAGACGTCATCATTGAAGCTGAAGTAGAGCCTGCCACCCAGCAAGAGATCGACGATACCATCACGGTGATGGGCGGCGAAGATTGGGAACTGTGGATGGAAGCCCTAGACCATGCCGGTGTGCTGGCAAAAGGCGCCCGCAGCGTGGCGTTTAGTTACATTGGCACTGAAATTACCTGGCCGATCTACTGGCATGGCGCGCTGGGCAAAGCCAAGGAAGACTTGGATCGCGCCGCCGCCGCCATTGATGCCAAGCTGCAAACAAGCGGTGGTGGTGCCAATGTAGCCGTGCTCAAGTCGGTGGTTACCCAGGCCAGTGCGGCCATTCCGGTCATGCCGCTATATATCGCCATGGTATACCGCATAATGAAAGAGCAGGGCCTGCACGAAGGCACTATCGACCAGCTTAACCGGCTGTTCGGCGAGTACCTTTATTCCCAGGCGGGCGATATGGCCACCGATGAGAAGGGCCGTTTGCGCCTGGACGATTGGGAGCTGCGCGATGACGTGCAACAAGCCTGTCAAGATCTGTGGTCAGACGTCACCACCGAAAACTTATTCGAAATTACCGACTATGCTGGTTATAAGCATGAGTTTTTGAAGCTATTTGGCTTTGAGCGTGATGATGTGGATTACGATGCGGATGTGAACCCTAACGTTGAGTTCGATGTCATTAGTTTATAAGTGGTGATGCGGTTGCGTTAGCTAGAGGTCGTCGCACTCACTTTTTCTACCGGAGGACAGGAGACGTTTATGGATACCAGGGAAAGTAAGACTCGGGAAGAAGAAAAAGAGCACGTATTGAATCAGCGCATACCAGAAGATTTTGAGAACGCTGAACCTCAGCGCCAGCCTGAGGCAAAGAAGTCTCCACGAGGGATGCATAAGCTGATTCCTCTGGTGATTATAGCTCTAGGGTTAGTGGTGGCTGGGTTCCTAATTCTTGGAGCAGGTAACAGTGGAGGCTAATTTCTTCACTCTTCTCCTTTTCTAAATTGATTGCCGGACCTTGTGTCCGGCAATTTGCATTTCAGGGCCATTGCTTACATCTCGCCAACTTCATTTCAATGTGTCTTGCTTCGTTTCAGGCAGCCACTCTCTTCACTTATTAGCCGTGCGACGCCTTTTTTTATATAGGGCCAACAGGCGCTTCCTTCATTGGTACAATTGGGTAAGATGACTTTTTAAATAGACAGTTAGCCAAGTATTAGACAGCTACTCAAGCCGACGGCGGTTTTTATGCAGCAAAGCAGCTCACTATGTTCTCAAGCACGTTGACGCTATCTGGAAGTGAACGTAAACGGGTGGCCTTTGTGCTGCTGCCGGGGTTCTCGCTATTGGCCCATGCAAGCGCCATTGAGCCGCTGCAAATGGCTAACCAGTTGAGCGGGCAGATGCTGTATCAAACGGTCACGCTCAGTTTAAGCGATGAGCCTGTGCGCAGCAGCGCGCAGCTTTCTATGGTAGCGCAGCACGCGCTAGGTGCACCGCTTGGGCCGCTGGATATGTTGCTGGTGTGTGCGCCCACGCCACTACCCTATGCGTTGCCCGCTAAGCTCAACGAGTGGTTGCGCAGTCATCAGGGAAGAGGTGTCGCTATCGGTGGGCTTGCTGGCGGTACCGAGGTGCTCGCCCGCTGTGGGCTGTTAGAGGGCTACCGGGCGACGCTGCCCTGGCAGCGCTTTGATGCCTTTGCCCAGGCATACCCCCAGGTCACGCTTTCTCAGCAGCTATTTGAAATCGACCGCGACCGTATCACCTGCGCAGGTGGCTCAGCGGCAATGGATATGATGCTTACGCTCATCGGCAATCATCATGGTCAGCGCTTGGCCGAGCAAGTCTCTGAACAGTTTGTGTGCGATCGTATCCGGCTCGCCGATGAGCGCCAGCATGTACCGCTGCGCAATCGCTTGGGTCATGCGCCAGAAAGCTTGGTAGACGCTGTAACGCTAATGGAAGCCAACATTGAAGAGCCGCTTTCTACGCTAGAGCTGGCAGAGCATTTGGGTATTTCTCGGCGGCAGTTAGAGCGGCTGTTTAAGAAATACCTGCAGGCAGTGCCCAGCCGTTATTACCTGGATTTACGCTTACAAGAAGCGCGCAAACAGCTAAGAGAGAGCGATCGCCCGGTAGGTGATATTGCGTTAATCACCGGGTTCTCCTCTGGCGCGCACTTCTCCACGGCCTATCGCAATCACTTTGGCATTACGCCACGAGAAGAGCGGCTTGGTTAAGCGCAGCTTTTCATAATTTACCGTCCCAATACTGAAAGCACGGCGCCTGCTGCCCACCGTATACTAAATCTATTGTTTACCCCACTGGAGGTATCGTCCCATGAGTTACACCCCTAATCGTCAGGATTTCGATCACTACATGGCGCCCAACTACTCGCCACAGCAGATTATTCCGGTGCGCGGTGAGGGCAGTCGCTTGTGGGATCAGCAGGGGCGCGAATACATCGACTTCGCTGGCGGTATCGCGGTGAACTCCCTAGGCCATTGCCACCCAGTGCTGGTCAATGCGCTTAAAGAGCAGAGCGAAAAGCTTTGGCATCTTTCCAACGTATTTACCAACGAACCTGCGCTTAAGCTTGCCAAGACGCTCACCGAGCGCACCTTTGCCGATAAAGTGTTTCTTTGCTCATCCGGTGGTGAAGCTAACGAAGCCGCACTGAAGCTGGCCCGCCGTTGGGCGGTTGACCACCATGGTGAGCACAAAGATAAAATCATCTCGTTTTATCAATCCTTCCACGGGCGCACTTTTTTCACCGTGAGCGTGGGTGGACAGCCCAAATACTCCCAAGGCTTTGGCCCGATTCCCGGTGGGATTCTGCACGCCAATTTTAACGACCTGGAAAGCGTTCGTAAGCTAGTCGGGGATGATACCTGCGCAATCATGGTTGAACCCATGCAGGGCGAGGGCGGCATCGTGCCCGCCACCCAAGCGTTCCTTCAGGGCCTGCGCGATTTATGTGACGAGCATAACGCGCTGCTGATTTTTGACGAAGTACAAACTGGTGTGGGCCGCAGCGGTGAGCTTTACGCCTATAAGAATTTCGGCATTACCCCGGATATTCTCACCAGCGCTAAATCCCTGGGCGGCGGCTTTCCTGTCGGCGCCACCTTAACCACCGATGCCATTGCCAAGTCGCTGGCCATCGGCACCCACGGCTCTACCTACGGAGGTAACGCGCTTGCCTCTGCGGTGGCGCTTGCGGCGGTGGAGTTTATCGACACGCCCGACGTGTTGGAAGGCGTCAAGCACCGCCACGACCTGTTCCGCGAGCACCTTGAAACCATCAACCGTAAACACGGCGTGTTTAAGGAGATTCGCGGCATGGGCCTGCTGATGGGTGCCCAGATGTCGGATGCCTATGAAGGCCGTGCCAAAGACATTCTTCCGCTCGCCATTGAAGAGGGTTTGATGGCGCTGATTGCGGGGCCGAACGTGCTGCGGATGGCGCCATCATTAGTCATTCCCGAGGCGGATATTGTTGAAGGCATGGCGCGCCTTGAACGTGCCATTGAGCGGCTTGTTGCCAGCGCATGAGTAGGCAGCAAGCGACACAAGAGGGAGCGTTAAGGATGTTGGTAATCCGACCGGTAACAATGGCTGATCTGTCAGCCCTGGAGCAGTTGGCCGAGCACGCGGTGCCACGGTTAACCAACCTGCCTGCCAACCGTGACCGGCTTGAGGAGCGCATCCTGCGCTCCCAGGAAGCCTTCAACAGCCAAGTAGAGTTCCCCGGCCACGAACACTATATGTTCGTATTAGCAGATCACAGCCGCGATGAGGTGCTAGGGACAGCCACCATTCGGGCTCAGGCGGGGGCGGCGGAAGCCTACTATACCTACCGCCAGGAGACGCTGATCCACGCGTCTCAGCAGCTGAATGTGCGCCGCGAAGTACAGACACTGGCGCTCTCCCACGAAGCTTCTGATACGACACTGCTCTGCGCACTGTCGCTGAATCCGCGTTACAAAGGCACCAGCGCAGAAAGCCTGCTGCGCCGCTCTCGTTTGATGTTTATTGCCCAGTACCCAGAGCGCTTCTCGCGCATTCTGGCGGTGGCATTTCCAGGCTATCTGGATAGCAATAATGAGTCCCCTTTTTGGGAGAGTGTGGGCCGCCATTTCTTTGCCCGTAGCTATCAAGAGATGAATCACATTGCCGGGGTACGCTCAAAAAGCTTTATTGCCGAAGTGATGCCGCAGTTTCCGCTCTATTTGCCGCTGCTCACTCCCCAGGCGCGTGCTTCGATTGGTCGGGAGCACCCCGCCCATGAAGAGGCCCTAACGGAACTGCTGGCAGAGGGCTTTGTGCGCTCTCGCCATGTGGATATTTTCGACGCCGGGCCGATTGTCAAAGCCGAACGCGAGCGGCTGGAAACCTTTCGCCGTGCCGCTTGGCATCCGGTGAGGATACGGCCCGAACACGCTCTGCCCGATGCGGAACCCGCGATGATTGCCAATCAAACCTTAGGTGATTTCCGCTGTATCGTGGCGCGCTATGCACTCTCGCCCACCGGCCAGCTCATGCTTTCTCCGCAGCACGCTGAGCGCCTGGGCGTTGAAGAAGGGCGTGCGGTGCTGGCAGCACCTTTGACCCTGCCAAGCGCGGTAGATGCGCTCGATGAAGGAGAGATGTAATGCGCATTCGACCCATTGCCCGCGACGATTTAGATGGGCTTCAGGCCCTCGCGCAACAAGCAGGCGTTGGCTTTACTTCACTGCCAGATAACCGCGAGTTTTTGGCCGGTAAAATTGAAGCCGCCGCCCGCGCCTTTGAAGAGCGCACTGCGGTAGACGACCGGCTGTACTTTTTTGTCTTGGAAGACGAAGAGAGCGGCGAGTTGGCTGGCTGCTGTGCCATTGAAGGTCAGGTCGGCCGAGAAGTGCCGTTTTACAACTATCGCTTAGGTACCCTGGCGCACTCCTCTGTACAGCTGGATCTACACCGCACCATCGACACGCTGTTTTTAAGCTCGGACCACACCGGCGATGCGGAAGTGTGTTCGCTGTTTTTGCGCCCGGAGTATCGTGGCGAGGTCAACAAACACTTGCGCAATGGCGCGCTGCTCTCCAAAGCGCGCTGGCTGTTTATGGCCCAGTTCCGCGACCGGTTTCCGCAAAAGGTGTTGGCGGAGATGCGCGGCGTCTTTGATGACAACAATAAAAGCCCCTTTTGGGATAGCTTGGGCAAGCACTTCTTTCCCATGGACTTCAATGAAGCTGATCGGCTGACCGGCCTGGGGCAGAAAAGCTTCATAGGCGAGCTGATGCCCAAGTTCCCCATTTATACCACCTTCATGTCGGAGGAGGCGCGGGCCTGTATTGGTCAAGTGCACCGCCACACCCGACCGGCCCTAGAGATGCTCAAAAAAGAGGGGCTGCGCTGGGAAGGTTATATCGACATTTTTGATGGCGGCCCCACCGTTGAGGCGTATATCGACGACGTGCGGGCGATTCGCAACTCACGGCTTTGCCACGTTGAAATATCCCCAGACGCGCATGATGAGAGCGTCAGCCGCTGGCTGGCGGCCACGACTCAGATGCTGAACTTTACCGCTAGCTGGATAGGCCGCGCGCCCAGCCAGGACGACATCATCGTACTGAGCCAGCAAGAAGCGAAGCGGCTGGGCGTGACAACGGGTGACCATGTTCGTTTGTTGGAAACCTAGTGCTTCACAACACGTATGTATAGCAGGCACGCAAAACAAGTACGCATAAGGGAAGGAGAGAACGATGCACGCCCAACAGCAGCAACTGATCAACGGCGCCTGGGTAGCCGGCGAAGCCGATACCTTCACCAAACATGACTCTGTCAGCGGCAAACTGCTGTGGCAGGGGGGCTCCGCAGCAAGCGAGCAGGTTGGCGCTGCCATTGATGCCGCAAGGGCCGCTTTTCCTGCGTGGGCGCGCACACCGTTTGCGCAGCGCCAAGCGCTTGTTGAGCGCTTTGCCAGTATTGTCAAAGCGCGCAGCGAAGAGCTTGCCACGGCGATTGCCAGTGAAACCGGCAAGCCGCTTTGGGAAGCACGCACCGAAGCGGGAGCGATGGTGGGTAAGATTGCACTCTCTATTAAGGCCTACCATGAGCGCACCGGCGAGCGCGAAAAAGCAGTGGGCAGCGCCAATGCCGTGCTGCGTCATCGCCCCCATGGTGTAATGGCGGTGTTTGGCCCCTATAACTTCCCTGGTCACCTACCCAACGGCCATATGGTGCCTGCGCTGCTTGCCGGTAACACCGTAGTGTTTAAACCTAGTGACCAAACGCCGCTAACCGCCGATTTAACCCTGCAGTGCTGGTTAGAAGCCGGGCTTCCTGCCGGGGTGATTAACCTAGTACAGGGAGGCGTTGCCGTCGGCCAAGCCTTGGCAGCACACCCGGGTATCGATGGCCTGCTGTTTACCGGCAGCGCTAAAGTGGGCGGACTGCTGCAGCAGCAGTTTGCCGGGCAGCTAGATAAAATTTTGGCTTTAGAGCTGGGCGGCAATAACCCGTTGGTAGTGAAAGACGTCGACGACGAGCGCGCTGCGGTGCTGGCTATTTTGCAGTCGGCGTTTTTATCTGGCGGCCAGCGCTGCACCTGCGCCCGCCGTTTAATAGTGCCCCAAGGTGAGGTCGGTGATCGCTTGATTGATGCGCTCTCTGACGCTATCACCAAGCTGCATGTGGCCGGACAGTTTGAAGTAGAGCCTGCGCCGTTCTATGGCGGCCTAGTAAGCGTAGCCGCCGCCGATGGCCTGCTCAAAGCACAAGACGAGCTAGAAGCTATGGGCGGCACGGTAATTAACCGCATGCAGCGCTTGAAAGACAACACCAGCCTGCTCAGCCCCGCGCTGATCGACGTGACGGGCCTTGAGGTGCCCGACGAGGAGCACTTCGGCCCGCTGCTGAAAATCCATCGCTACGCGGACTGGGATGAGGCGCTAGCCCTTGCCAACGACACCCGCTACGGCCTTTCCGCTGGGTTGATTGGTGGTGAGCAGGCGGATTGGGACGACTTCCTGCTGCGTATTCGTGCAGGCATTGTGAACTGGAACCGCCAGACCACCGGTGCCTCTGGCGATGCACCCTTCGGCGGCGTAGGCGACAGCGGCAATCACCGCCCCAGCGCCTACTACGCGGCGGATTACTGCGCCTACCCGGTCGCCTCCATGGAAGCCGAGAGCCTGGAGATGCCGGAAACCCTGCCGCCGGGAGTTAACCTATGAGCGTGAACAGCATTCGAGAAGTCAACTTCGACGGCTTGGTAGGGCTTACCCATAACTACTCGGGTCTTGCCCACGGCAACGTAGCCTCCATGAGCCACGGTGGCTTGGTCTCCAACCCTAAAGAGGGGGCGCTACAGGGGTTGGCCAAAATGAAGTCGCTGATGGACGCAGGCTACGCCCAGGGCGTGCTGCCTCCTCAGCAGCGCCCGGATTTGGGCGCGCTGCGAGACTTAGGCTTTAGCGGCAGCAACAGCGAGATCCTCGTCCAAGCCGCGAAACAAGCGCCGCAGCTGCTGCGGGCGGTATGTTCAGCCTCCAGCATGTGGACGGCTAACGCAGGCACGATTACCCCCAGCGTCGATGCACTGGATGGCCGGGTGCACTTCACCCCCGCCAACCTGCAGTCCAGCTTTCACCGCTACCTGGAGCCGAAAACCACTGGCCGCGTGTTGCAAGCGATTTTCCGCGATGAGCAGCGCTTTGCCCATCACCCGGTGCTGCCCGCCACGCCCGCGTTTTCTGATGAAGGGGCGGCCAACCACACACGCCTGTGCGGCGAATACAGCGAGCCAGGCGTTCATCTCTTCGTTTACGGCCGCCAAGCGTTTGGCGACGTGCGTAGCGGTGAGCGCGAACCCAAGCGTTATCCCGCCCGCCAAACCCTGGAAGCCAGCCAAGCCGTAGCCCGCCAGCACGATCTGAGTGAGGCCCAAACCGTCTTCGCCCAGCAGCACCCGGAGGCCATTGATGCTGGGGTGTTCCACAACGATGTGATTGCCGTGGGCAACGGCCCGGTGCTGCTCTATCACGAAATGGCGTTTCTTGATGAAGAGCGCACGCTGAACGAGCTGCGCGCCAAGATGAGCACGCCACTGATTCCCGTGCGGGTGCCGGTGGAAGCCGTGAGCATGGAAGATGCAGTGGCATCGTACCTGTTCAACTCCCAACTGCTCTCCAACCCAGACGGCACCATGACCCTGGTGGTACCCAGCGAGTGCCAGGAGCGCGAAGCCGTTTGGCACACGATTCAAAACTTCATCCTGGCGGGCAATAACCCCATCGGCGAAGTGATCGTTAAAGACGTGAAGCAGAGCATGCGTAACGGCGGCGGTCCCGCCTGCCTGCGCCTGCGGGTGGTGCTAACGGAAGCCGAGCGCGCTGCGCTGACTGGCCGCGTACTGCTCAACGACGCGCTCTATGATGACCTCACTGCTTGGGTGAGCCGTCACTACCGCGAACGCCTCACCAGTGAAGACCTCGCTGACCCCCAACTCGCCACAGAAGTGCTCACCGCGCTAGATGAGTTGACTCAGCTGCTGCAAATCGGCCCGGTATACCCGTTCCAACAGGGCTGAACCCTCCGCGAAACAACTCATCATGAATAAATTTCATGGTGAGTTGAAATAATGTCGCTTTTCATTCATGTGCATGGTCTGGCATAAAGTACGCATCCTCTTCGATGAACGTGGTGTTAACGCCTGTTCATCGAAACATCACACATGGCATCAGGCGCTGAGCTTCACCGCAGCGCTTACGCCAGTCTCGATCAATAGGGTGCTTGTTCGCGATGAGCTACGACTTCACATTCGATATTAAGAGCGTCCGGTTCGACGAAAACTACCGTCCTGCCGAGAGCACGCGTGCCACGACTAATTTCGCTAACCTAGCGAGAGGGCAGCGCTGCCAAGAAAACCTGCGTAACGCGCTGACCATGATCAACAACCGTTTCAATACCCTGGCGCATTGGGATAACCCCAAGGCGGATCGTTACGCCGTCGAGCTGGATATCATCACCGGCGAGCTGAACATGGCAAAAGCGGGCGATGCCTTTCCTGCGATTGAGATGTTGAAGACGACCATCATCGACCAGCATCTCGACAAGCGCATCGAGGGCATGATGGGGAACAACTTCTCCTCCTACGTTCGCGACTACGATTTCAGCGTGTGGCTTTCGGAGCACAACAAGGGCCGGACGGAGTTTGGTATCCCCGAGGGGTTTGGCGATCTTCACGGCAAGCTGTTCAAGCGTTTCGTAGATTCTGACGCTTACCGGGCTCTCTCACGCAAGGCGCCGGTGATCTGCCTCAGTGTTTCTAGCAACAAGGTGTATCGCCAAACGGAAAATCGTCATCCCGTACTGGGCGTCGAGTACGTGAACGACGCGTCCTCGTTGACGGATTTCTATTTTGCCAAAATGGGCCTGCAGGTGCGGTACTTCATGCCACCCCATAGCGTGGCCCCGCTGGCGTTCTATTTCTCTGGTGATCTGCTGGCTGACTACAGTGACCTCGAACTGATCAGCGCCATCAGCACGATGGAGACGTTTCAGAAGATTTATCGCCCCGAGATCTACAACGCCAATTCGGTGGCAGGCAAGGTCTATCAACCCCATTTGAAGCATCAGGACTACTCGCTGACACGCATTGAGTACGACCGGGAAGAGCGCAGCCAACTGGCCGTCGAGCAGGGTAAGTTCACCGAGCGGTATTTCATCGAGCCTTTCCGCCATGTACTTGAGCGATGGTCAGCAGATTACGCCCTTTGATCAACCTTTTATCGAGAAAACCTATTGATGAAAACATTATTGCCCACATCGACGGCCGGTAGCCTACCCAAGCCCGCCTGGTTGGCCCAGCCTGCGACGCTTTGGTCTCCCTGGAAACTGCAGGGTGATGAGCTGGCCGAAGGCAAGCGGGATGCACTGCGCGTGTGTTTACACGATCAGCGGCAGGCAGGCATCGATATCGTCAGCGACGGCGAGCAGACCCGCCAGCACTTTGTGACGACCTTCATCGAGCACCTCGGCGGCGTCGATTTCGAACAGCGCAAGACCGTCAAAATACGCGATCGCTACGAGGCCAGCGTTCCTTCGGTGGTCGGCCCTGTGTCGCGGGAGAAGCCGGTGTTTGTTAATGACGCTAAATTCCTGCGTCAGCAAACCGACCAGCCCATTAAATGGGCGCTGCCGGGGCCTATGACCATGGTCGATACGCTCTACGATGGCCACTACAAGAGCCGTGAAAAACTCGCCTGGGAATTTGCCAAAATTCTCAACCAGGAAGCTCGCGACCTAGCGGCGGCGGGGGTGGATATCATCCAGTTCGATGAGCCTGCCTTCAACGTCTTCTTCGATGAGGTGAACGACTGGGGTATCGCTGCTCTAGAAAAAGCCATCGAAGGGGTCGCCTGCGAGACCGGCGTGCATATCTGCTATGGCTACGGCATCAAAGCCAACACCGATTGGAAGAAGACCCTGGGCTCGGAGTGGCGTCAATACGAGGAAATCTTCCCCAAACTGCAGGCGTCGAACATCGACATTGTTTCGCTGGAGTGCCAGAACTCTCATGTGCCCATGGAGCTGATCGAACTGATTCGCGGCAAAAAGGTGATGGTTGGAGCCATCGACGTAGCCACCCACACGGTCGAAACCCCAGAGCAAGTCGCCGACACGCTGCGCAAGGCGCTCAAGTTCGTCGATGCCGACAAGCTTTACCCTTGCACCAACTGCGGCATGACGCCCCTGCCGCGTAAAGTGGCACAAGGCAAGCTGAAGGCGTTGAGTGAAGGCGCTGCGATTGTGCGGCAGGAACTTACCCGGTAGTCCACTCGGCGAGCCCGGCAGCAGTTGTTCGGGCTTGTTTACCGCCCTCCTGTTGTCGGCGGCGTTACGTGGTCCGAGTTCGTAGGTTTGCCCTCCGGGGATGCACGGCTTGTTGTCGCCTTATCAACCAAGCGCTGTTTATACAGCCACCACACGTCAACACCAAATGAGTAGGCCAGCGTGATCAGTGCGCTGAGTGCAAGTAAGAAAGTGGCGACAGAAGAAGTAAGTGGCGTTAAGGCCAGTAGCAGCGCGGCCACTTGCCAAACGCATACGGCCTTGCGGCGGAAACTGGCGAATAGTGGCTGGCGAAGCCATGGTAGTGGCCCGCTAGCCGCGATAAACAAGTAACGCATCCCGCCTATGATGAGTACCCATGCGCCTAGTGTGGGCTCAAGGGTTAATAACCCCACGCAGAGCAGCATAATTAGCAGGGCATCTAGCTCCATATCAAAGCGGGCGCCAAAAGCAGAGTGACTTTGGGTGCGCCTAGCAATCCAGCCATCTACCCCGTCTAACGCCAGCGCGATCACCGCAATAGCCAACCACTGCCACAGCCCAGCAATAAAGGCATTGCCCACTAACCCACCTGCAACAACCGCCACCAAGGCGGCTCTCGCTAGCGTGACGCGGTTTGCCCAACCCAGCTGGCCGTGGGGCCAAAAAACCAGCGTTAATAGGCTTATACAGGCGTAGAAGCCATAGGCCACTGCCCAGTGCGCTGGGCTAGCCATCAATGCCGGTAGTCCACTGCCTACTATCAATAGAAAAATGCCGCCGAGCACTAATTCCGCGGCGCTATATAGCCGTTTGGGCAGTGAGTAATAAGGGGCGTTGAAGGAGAAACGCATGGGTACCCACAGAGCGGCGCGTTTAGCCGCAGTTAAAAATAAATGATGCAACTGTTTTTCTATGTACCATTCTTGTATACGGTGGTAGAACTGTCCATATTAAGAATCAACGTTGTGAGCGGCTTTACCTTTTTAGGCCATCCTAATGCTTAACTAGCGTTAATCGCCCCATTTTTTTTCTGCGCTAAGCTGTAGAAGAGTCATGCAACGGCGCGTTAGTTTTCAAAGCGCTGGGGTAGAGGATGGAATAAGTGCTTCAGTCATAAGGAAATGTTATGTCGGTGCCTGATACTGCTACCGCCTTTTGGGTCACTCGCGAAGCCTTTGGCGAGCTAAAGCATGAACCGTTAATGGCTCCAGGTGAGAGCGAGATCCTCGTCCGTGCGCTTTACAGCGGCGTTAGCCGGGGCACGGAGTCCCTGGTGTTTAACGCCCGTGTGCCTGAAAGCGAGTACGCGCGTATGCGTGCTCCCTTCCAAACCGGTGATTTCCCTACGCCTGTTAAGTATGGCTACTGTAGCGTAGGGCGCGTCGCGCAAGGCCCACAAGAACTGCTACATAAAACGGTTTTTTGCCTTTACCCCCACCAAAACCACTACGTGGTACCCGCGGATGCGGTGTTGGTATTGCCAGAGCAGGTGCCTGCTTACCGCGCGGTGCTGGCGGCCAATATGGAAACCGCGATTAACGGCGTTTGGGATGCAAATCCGATGCTCGGCGAGCGGGTTTGTGTGGTGGGCGCTGGGGTCGTTGGCGCTTTGGTCGCGTACTTGTGCGCGCAAATCCCTGGCGTCGATGTGCGTTTAATCGATACTAATCCAGCCCGTGAGGCGCTTGCCGCTCAGTTAGGCGTGGCGTTTTGTACGCCTGAAAATGCCCCTACGGATCAAGACTGTGTGATTCATGCCAGCGGCCATCCCGATGGTCTGCGTCTAGGGCTTAGCTTAGTAGGCAACGAAGGACGTGTGATTGAAATGAGCTGGTTCGGCAAAGGGGATGTGGCGTTACCGCTGGGCGGTGCTTTTCACTCCCAGCGGCTAACGCTAAGAGCCAGCCAGGTTGGACAGCTGCCCGCTGTCTTACAGCCCCGCTGGGATTACCGCCGCCGCTTAACGCTGGCCTTAAGTTTACTCACCGATCAGCGGCTGGATGCGCTGATTAGCGGTGAAAGTGATTTCGCTGACTTTCCTGCCATCGCAGCGCAGCTATTTGGCCCGGGCAGTACCGCACTTTGTCACCGTATTCGCTATCCATAGCCGTCTTTTGATACATGTTTTCTATTGATAACAGGAGCATCTATGTACCGTTTATGCGTTCGTGATCACTTTATGATCGCCCACAGCTTTAAAGGTGAGATTTTTGGCCCTGCCCAGCGCACCCATGGCGCCACGTATGTGGTGGATGTGGTGTTTCAGCGCCCGGAGCTTGATCAGGACGGGCTGGTGATCGATATCGGTCTCGCCAGCGAAACAGTCAAAGAGGTATTGGCGAACTATAACTTTCAAAATTTGGATGAGGTGAGCGAATTTAAGGGGCGCAACACCACCACAGAATTTATGGCTAAAGTGATTTTTGACCAGCTGGCCGCTGCGATTAAAGCGGGCAAAATGGGTACTACCGCCCAGGGGCTAACCCACATGGAGATTAAACTGCACGAGTCTCATGTGGCTTGGGCAAGTTATGAAGGCGCGCTATGAGCCAACGTTTGGCGCTGATAGTCGCCGGTGAGCCGGGCCAGCGGACAGGTGGCTACATCTACGACGCGCAGATAGTCTCAGCGCTGCGTGGCCAAGGTTTTACTATTGATGTGATGGGATTGCCGGGCCGTTTCCCCGATGCGGATGACACGGCTTCCCAAGCGCTTGGCGCCGCGTTAGCGGCGCAGCCCGACGGCGCGAAGGTGATTATCGATGGTTTGGCGATGGGAGCATTGCCGGAGGCGGTGGGTAAACACGCCCATCGGCTGGAGATTACCGCACTACTGCACCACCCCTTAGGGGACGAACAGGGGCTTAGCCGCGAGGTTCAACAGCGTTTTCACCTTAGTGAGTTAGCCGGTATAGCAAGCGTTGCTAGAGTGATTGTGACCAGCCAGTTTACTGCGCGTCGCTTAGGTGAACTTGCCAAGCACTATGGGCAGCCCCTCAGCGCGCTCATTAGCGTGGTAGAGCCTGGCGTGGCGCCTGCGCCGATCAGCCCAGCGGCAGCGCCTGATGAGCCTATTCGACTGCTGTGTGTAGCCACCCTTACCCCACGCAAAGGGCAGGACATATTGGTAAAAGCACTGGCAGGTGTCAGTGCCGTTAATTGGCAATGCGACTGCTATGGCGGCGCCCGAGATGCGGAATTTACTCGCCGGGTACAGCAGCTTATTGATGAGAACGGGCTTGCAGGTCGTGTAGTGATCCATGGGGAGTGCGATCCGGCCACCTTGGAAGCGGCGTATCAGCGTGCCCACGCGTTGGTATTGCCCTCCTGGTATGAGGGCTACGGCATGGTCGTCACCGAAGCCCTGGCCCATGGTCTACCCGTGATTACCACCACCGGAGGCGCCCTGAAAGATACGCTGCCGGAAGGGGCGGGCTTAAGCGTTGCACCTGGGGATGTTGCAGCACTGCAAGAGGCGTTACACAATTTTTGCCAAGGTACAGCACTTCGCACTGAGCTACGTGCCGGCGCTGCGAAAGCGCGAGGCAACGTAAATGATTGGCAAACCGCCGGGGCTATCTTTGCGGATGCGCTGCAGTGTCCGCCGTCGTTGTTGGCAGCGGGCAGCCAGTTTCAGGCGGACTGGCTAACGCTGCGCGAAAGTGTTGATGCCAACGCGCGCAGTCAGAAGCTTACCCAAGCAGCCGCTACTTGGCTTGCCAACGATGTAAATAATGCCTCCCCTGACCAAGAACACGCAGCCACCATTGCAGACTTAGGCTGTGGTCGGGGCAGTAATACGCAGTTTCTGGCGCCCCAGTTACCCAGTAAGCAGCACTGGATGCTGTTTGACCACGATGCTGACTTACTCAAGGAGGCACGCGAGCGAGCGGTAGCGCTGCGCGATGCCAAGGGGCAGCCTGTATCCATAGAGAGCTACTGCGTATCGCTCACCAGTTTTGAACATCCGGCCATTGCCAAGGCGCGTTTGGTGACGGCCTCTGCGCTGCTAGACCTTGTCTCCCGGGAGTGGATAGAAGCGCTGGTTAGCCAGTGTGTGACGCATCGCCAAGGCGTGCTCGTGGCGATGAGCGTCACTGGCGCATGGTGCTTTACAGATCCACAGCTAACCCCCATAGAGAACGACGAAGACCGCTGGGTGCTTGGCTTGTTCAATGCCCATCAGCAGCGCGATAAGGGGCTGGGCGCTGCCTTAGGTGGCGATGCCCATGGTGCGTTGGTTGATGCCTTTAAACAGCAGGGCTACCGGGTGAGTGAGGCGGACACGCCGTGGCAGCTTACTTCCAGCAACCCCGTCGTGCGGCCGCTAATGCACGCGCTGATTGCCGGGTGGGCAGAAGCAGCCACCGAACAAGCACCTGCAGCAGCAGCACGCATCAGCCAATGGCGCGACAGCCGCCAACAGGCGGTTAATCAGGGCAGGGTGGGTGCTTGGGTTGGCCACCGCGATCTGCTGGCGCTGCCAGCGGATGGGGCATAGCCCATGAGGGTCAGGCGCACTTTACGCACCCCCTGGGTGCAACGTGGGCTAATTAGCCTGGGGCTGCTGGTGGCCATTGTGCTTTGGGTAGAGCCTGGGGCGGTGATTGCCGAAGTACAGCGCTTTTCTTTTGGTTGGATGGCGCTGGCGCTGATAGTGAGCGTGGTGCAGGTCATGCTGAGCGCTTGGCGCTGGAAGTTTACGGCTGGGTTGGTGGGGGTGCCGCTGCGTTTTGGTTATGCCCTGCGTGAGTACTATCTGGCGCTGTTGGTTAACCAGCTGCTGCCCGGTGGGGTGCTGGGAGATGCGGGGCGCGCCCATCGCCATGCAGGGCAAGCGGCTTCCAAAGGGAGCGCATGGCGCGCGGTCGTCATTGAGCGCGCGTCAGGTCAGGTCGCGGTTGCACTACTCACGTTACTCGCTCTGCTTTCATCGCCCCTATGGCACGCGGCATTGGGTACGCGGCGACTGCTGAGCATTGTGATTGGCGTAGCACTGTTGGTAGCAGCCGCCGTCGCTATTGCGGTATGGCTGCGGCGCACCTCGCGCATTGCATTGCCAGCGTGGAGTGCCGTTTTTGGGCAGGAAATACGCCGCAGTTTGCTCAAGCGGCAGGTATGGCCGTGGCAGCTTCTTTCGTCGTTAACCATCGTGTTTAGCTATGGGGTGGTGATGGTTTGTGCCGCTCGGGCGATTGGTGTTGAGCTCGCAGCGGTGGATATTCTAGCGCTGGCGCCAGTGCTGCTGCTGGCGATGCTGGTACCGCTTTCGATTGCTGGTTGGGGACTGCGTGAAGGGGCAGCGGCGGGCGTTTGGGTATTTGTTGGCCTGCCGTCAGCGCAAGGCGTTGCCGTTTCGCTGGCGTATGGCGTGCTTGTACTGCTCTCTAGCCTGCCTGGCATCTGGGTAGCACTTGCTAAACGGGCTAAGGCAACGCCAGCCTCTTCGCCAGCGTCCGCGACTTTTACGCCAACGGCGGCTTCAAACGCTTCAGCGGCGCCTGGGCAGTTGAACGTCAAACAGCGTGTCATCTCCACACCGGAACGTACGCATCGCCGGGCGCAGGGCGCTTTCCAAGGTATCAATAGGTGTCATTTGCAGGCCGGGCCTGCCGGAGCCAATCAGCAGCGGCGCCACCAGCAGGTGCAGACGCTCGACCGTGCCTGCTTCAATAAACTGCGAGACGGTAATGCCGCCCCCTTCTATCAATACGCGTGTCAGGCCGCGCTGCGCCAGCAGTGTGATGACGTCCTGGGGGTGGAACTGCCCGTGGGCGTTAAGCGGCAGCACGCAGCGTTCGGCGTTGTGTGTGTCATTGCTAACATCTGGCCCGGTGATATGCAGCGTGGGCGCGGTATCCGTAGTGAACAGCAAATGCTCAGCGGGTACTCGGCCTCTTGGGTCAATGACCACCCGCACGGGGTGCTGGCCGGTGACATGGCGCACGGTGAGCTGAGGATTGTCAGCCGCTGCAGTGCCCGCGCCCACCACCACGGCATCTGCCAGTGCCCGCAGGCGGTGCAAATGCACCAGGCTTTCAAAGCCGTTGATGTAGTGAGAGTGGCCGCTTTCCGTGGCAATTCGCCCATCAAGGCTTTGCCCCAGTTGAGCCATTACCCAGCACGATTGGGCTGCCAGCGGCGTGAGGCAGTCCAACAGGTCGCGGGCGGTATCGGTCACCTCCGCTTGGCTTTGCCACCCACTTTGATTAAGCGTGATGTTAGCGCTAGAGGGCAGGCTATGGCGTATCGCCAACAACCACTGCCACGCGGTATCACTATTGATGCTGCCATTGGCATGGGCAGAGGGTTGACCACTGCTGGAATTGGGCATAACGCCTCCCTACAAACCGTATCACTTCATCATGCGGGGCCATATTGCCCAGCGCAAGCGAACTTTGCCCGTTATAAAAGGCAACCTGGAGGCCTACATGTATCACATTGAACGCGCCATTTTTGATATTCGTCGCGGTCTGCCGGTAGTAGTGAACACCGGTGAGCAGCGTCTGCTGGTGCAAGCGTTAGAAGGCAGTGCATCGGTTGACAGCTTGGCTGCATTATCGGGTTCGCGCCCAGCGTTGGTGCTAACACGCCACCGGCTTGAGGCGATGGGAATGGCATTAACAGCGGATGCCGCCTGTTTACCACTACCCAAGCACGTTAGTGAAGCTGATCTGCACCGGTTAGCGCTCTCTCAGGAGAGCACGCCGCTAACCCCTGCGCTGTTGAGTGGGCTGAAGCCTGCAGGCGTCGGTGAGCGTGGGGCGGTGGCGTTAATGCGCCGTGCGCTATTAGTCCCCGCGGCGCTGAGTGCCGAGGTAAGCGCTTCAGCGGCTGCGCGTATTGATCAACAGTTGGCCAACGGTGAGCTGTTGGAGGTTAACGCCCGGGACGCAGAGAAGTGCTTAGCGGGCGCCCCGGGTATGTTGAAGCGTGTTAGTGAGGCGCGCATCCCTCTGGAAGATGCGGCGGAAAGCCGCTTTGTGCTATTTCGGGAGCCTGACGGCCTGCGTGAGCATGTAGCGGTGGTGATTGGTCAGCCTGAACGCCTCTCAGGCGCGGTGCCGATGCGTATGCACTCTGCTTGTTTAACCGGTGATCTGTTTGGCAGTTTGCGCTGTGACTGCGGCGAGCAGCTGCGTAACGCCGTGGCTGATATTCAATCCATGGGCGGCGGTGTGCTGCTTTACTTAGCCCAAGAGGGGCGGGGCATTGGCCTGGCAAACAAGCTACGCGCTTATACGCTACAAGATGGTGGCCTGGACACAGTAGACGCTGACCAGGTTCTCGGCTTTGGTGATGACGAGCGCCAATACGCGGTTGCGGTGGATATGCTTAACGCGCTGGACATCAACAAAGTGCAGCTATTAACCAACAACCCATTGAAAATGGCCGCCCTACGTGAAGGCGGCATTGAGGTGGTCTCTCGCCAAGCGCTTTATGGCAGCGTGACCGACCATAACCACCGCTATTTAAGCGCTAAAGCCAATCGTGCAGGGCACTTTCTGGATGATGTGCTTGAGGGTCGTGGTCGGTAACGGTGTTAACGTTGAGCAGTCAGTGGTGGCAAGTGGGCGGTTTCGGCCACCACTTGTGCCAGCTGTGCCGCGTAATGCTTGACCAGTCGCTCACCCAGCTCAGCATTGGCACCGGTGGCATCACCTGCAACGCCCTGGGCACTTAAATCTTCCGCAAGCCAAGCAAAAGCGGCGCTCCCTTCCGGGCTAACAAGGGCGCCGGGCGCAGGCATGGCCGGTGGTGTTGGTTGATAGCCATCCAGCGTCACCAGTGATGGGGCCAAATAGTGCATCATCGCGGTTTCCAGTAGCCCACCATGCAGGCCATAGCGAAGCTCTTCTGGGTCAATGGCATCTTTTAGGGCGGGTAGTCGCGTATACGTGGCTTTTACCACCCGCATCGCAAACTGCTTTCTCAGTGTCAGTGCGGCAAGATCCATCACGGCTTTATTGCCCCCGTGGCTATTGATCAGCACCAGTTTTTGTATGCCCGCGCGGGCAATGCTTGTGCCATAAGCCTCTAACGTGGCGATGGCGAGGGGAGCGGGAAGGCTGAGTGTTCCTGCAAAACCGGCGTGTTCATCACTAGCGCCTACGGCCACAGCCGGTAGGCAGAGCACATCGACCCTTGGGTCGATCATATCCAGCATGGCAGCCTGTAACCCTTCCCCAATGATCAGGTCGGTGCCTAACGGCAGGTGGGTCCCGTGCTGCTCAATGGCGCCGAGGGTCATTATCGCTACCGGGCTGCCTTTGGCGATAGCCGCCAGCCGTGGGGCGGTGAGGGTTTGCCAGTGATAAATCATTCGTGTTGTGACTCGTGATAGGAGAGGTTATTGGGTGCGTTCAGCAAAGGGTGATCGCTCCGGCAGGCGTAAAGGTCGCCAGAAGCCAGCCCGTCGGCGCCACTGTTTAGCCACTGGGTGATCGCTTCGGGCGACTGCCATGTTTCCCAGCGGAACTTGCGCTGCTCACCGGCGATAGCATTGAAACGGTAATCGCCCAGGCGAGCAAGCTGTTCCATACAGGCATGGCTGACCTCTAATACACCGGCGACAAACTCCACTGACAGGGCGGCGACCGGGTGGGTAAGCCCCATGAGCACCTCAGCCTCAAAGCCTTCAACGTCAATCTTAATAAAGCTAGGTTCGCCATACGTCGCAATCAGTTGATCCAGCGTGGTGACCTCTACCTTGAGCTTCTCTTCCCACGCGATTTGACGAAAACCAGGGTTGCGCGTGCTTACTTGGCTGCGCCACTCGGTGGCAAGCGTCGATAGGGTAGGGTTGCCAACACTAATAGCGATATCTGCAAAGCCAGGCTGTGGGCCTGCGGCTAACGGCAGCAGCGTGACCCCTGGCTGGTTAACCAACCGCTTAAACCATTTGGCCAGTGCAGGCTGCGGCTCTAGCGCCACAACATGAGCTCCCAGTGCGTGAAACGCTGCGCTGCGGTCGCCTAAATGGGCGCCAATATCAAACGCTACCGTTCCCGGCTGAATAAAAGGGCGGTAGAGACGCTGTAAGCTGCGCTGCCTGCCTGGGCGCCAGTAGATAAAAAGCGAGCGCGCCACACCACTGGCACTGCGTAGCTGTTGAAAAAAAGCAGAGGGCATTAGTAACGCTCCTTAGCCGAGGGGGAGGCTGCTTTAGCGGGCGGGAGACGGTGCTGGTAAAACGATTGGCATGGCATCTCGCCAGGTAACTCGCTAGGCGGTGGTTTCAGTATGCCCGTGTGTACAGGGCGTTGACCAAGTGATTGATGGCTGAGGGCGGTGAGAGCTACAAAATCTGCTAAGAGCGGCGGCGTGATAACGGTACTGGGGGTGCGGAGTAAACCCTTATGGCTCACCGCACTGCCCCAGGTAGCGCTGCTGGTGTATTTGACGATGGGCACTGCCGCGATGAGCCCCAGCCAAGCGGGCGTTAGCCAGCCAAACGCCGAAGGCGAAAAAAGCACCAGCATGCCTGCCCAAGCAGCGCCACCAAGCGTCATCCAGCCTGCATGGCGCCAGCACTCTTTCCAGCTTAACGAACGCTCGCCCCGATGCTGGGTTTGCCAGTCAATGGCCCGTCCTATCAAGACATTAATAATAAACAGGCTATGCCACGCCATCATTAGCGGGGCGATTAAGGCCGCAAACAGAATCTCTAGCAAGGTGCTGGTAATAAGCCGCAGGCGCCCACCAAACCCGTGAGGACATTGCCAGTAGGTGAGTAAAAGGCCTAATAGCTTGGGGGCTACCAGCATGGCCAGCGTGACCGAGAGTAGCCCAAGGGAGAGTGCCTGAGGCAAAGGGTAGTGAGGCTGAGACTCCACGGCTTGATACCCTACCAGGATGCTGGTGCACACCAGAAGGCCAAGCCATATCAGCGAAGAGAGGTAGGCAAATGCGCCAAAAAAGAAGTGCAAACGGCTAATGAAATGAAAGCCTGCGCCGTTAAGCAGCCGCAAATGCTGTAGGTTGCCTTGCAGCCAGCGGCGGTCGCGTTTGGCAAAGTCGAGTAGATTGCTGGGCATAGCCTCAAAGCTATTATGCGAGGCGCTAACGGCAGGGTCATGGCGTGATACGGCGGTGGTGGCCATTGTATCCAGCAGCACTTGCCAGCCGCCGCGCTTAAGCAGCGCTGCTTCTACAAAATCATGGCTGAGCAGCTCACCACCCAAAGGCGGCTTACCTGAAAGGGAGGGTAGCCCTGCGTGGGCCATAAAAGCACGGGTACGAACAATCGCGTTGTGGCCCCAATAATTAGCGGCATCGCCCTGCCAAAAGCTCTGCCCGGCCGCCAGCATGGGGCTATAAAGCGCCGATGCTAATTGGCTAAAGCGACCGAAGAGGGTGCGCTGCCCCACCGGTATCGGTACGGTTTGAATCAGGCCCACTTTGGGCTGGCGCTGCATGCGATCAATAAGATGTAAAAGCGTGGCGCCGCTCATCAGACTGTCGGCATCCAGCACTACTAGATAGTCGTAACGACGTCCCCAGCGGCGGCAAAACTCGGCAATATTGCCAGCTTTGCGACCAAGGTTATTAGGGCGGCGGCGATAGTGAACCTCTAGGTGTCCGTCAAGTCGCTGCTGTAGGGCCGCCACGTGGCCTGCCTCTTCCCGTGCTAGAGCCTTATCCTGGGTATCACTCAGAATAAATACTTCAACGTGATCACCTATTACCGCTCCTGAGCCGAGGCTGTTCGCCTGATGCAGCAGCGAACGGCAGGTGGCCTCTAAACCAGCAATAGTGGGAATAGGGGGCTCTGCATAGATCGGCATGACCAGCGCTGTCCGGCCTGTCAGCTGTTTTGCATCCGAGGGCAAGAAAGGAACGCGGCGCAAACTCAGGGGATCAAGGCGCAGCATGCAAAGCACAAAGCCACAGACGGCACCCCAGAAAGCAAGGGCAACCCAGCTAAAGGTCAACACAAATAGCGTGAGCATCGCTATTTGCCAGCCCAGGGGCAGGTGGGTCACCACCTGCACCATGGCAGCGCTGCCTGCAATACTGGTAGCGACGACGATGATCGCAAAAAAAGCGCGGCGGCATCTTAGCCAAGGGAGAGAGAGCATAGCCTCGCGGTTTTCAGGCATCGGGGTACCATACGTAGTTCCAGGTTTCGCTGATAGGCTCGTCGTTCAGCAGTAGCCGAAGCCGGATGTCATGAGGCGTGCTGTCAGCGGGAATCCTGAAACGGGCGCGCCAACCACCTTCGGGTAGGGGGGTTACCTGGGGGAGCAGTATTTCTCCAGAAAGCGAGCTGATATCAAGCTCAACCGGCTGGTCAGGGCTGATCTCTTCAAGAACGCCGCCGTGGAAGTCGACAATAAACTGGCGCTGGTTGGCAGAGGAGGAGTCTTCTTGCCCCGGTACCGCGGCGTTGCCATGGCGGGTGCGCATGACCTGTCCTAGCGCGTGCTCATCTGGTTGAGTGTTCAGCGTATAGGTGCGGTAGTGCAGGCGGCGCGACTCACCGGCGTTTAACGCATCTTCAGCTACCCAGTAAGCGACAATGTTGTCGTGGGTTTCATCAGGGGTGGGTATTTCCACCAGTTCTACATGACCTGCGCCCCAATTTTCCAGGGGTTCCACCCATTGGCTCGGGCGGCGGTGGTAGTGGGCTTCTAAATCCAGATAGCGGCTGAAATCTCTTTCCCGCTGCATTAAGCCAAACCCTGAGGGGGCGTTATCTAAAAAAGTAGAAACGCGCACGGCTGATGGGTTATCCAGCGGTCGCCAGATCCACTCATCGGCGCCGGTGTGAATCAGCAGCCCATCGGAGTCGTGAACCTGAGGGCGAAAATCATCTGGCAGTTCGGGGTTGATGTCACCAAAGGCAAACATACTGGTTAAGGGCGCAACGCCAAGCTTTTCTACATCTTCCCGCGCGAATAGCGTTGCTTCTATCTCAGCCTGGGTGTTTTCACCGGGTTGGATAATAAACCGGTAAGCGCCACTGAGCGAAGGGCTATCCATTAGCGCGAGCAGCGTAAACGCACTGCTTTCTTCGTCGGGTTTATAAAGCCAGAACTCGCGGAACGCCGGAAACTCTTCACCCTTGCTGGATACGGTATCAATCGCCAGCCCCCGGGTAGATAGGCCGTATGTCTGGTCACGGCCAATCAGACGAAAGTAGCTGGCACCCAGAAAAACGGCGAATTCGTCGGCATAGTCGTCGCTGTTAATCGGGTAGTGCAAACGAAACCCTGCGTGGCCGCTGCCGGTTAGATCCTCTTCAAGCAGGTGGCTAGCTTGGTGGTCGTAGTTAAAATCATCCGTTGAAAAGGGCAGCGGAGACACATCGCCACTATCGACAATGTTAATGTTCACAGGGGTTTGAAATAAAAACCCGCTATGGAAAAGTTGAACTGAGAAAGGGCTTTCATCCCGCCAGTACGCCCGATCAGGGTTAAAGCGAATTTGCCGATAGTCGTCATAGCTCAACTCCTTAAGCGCGCTGGGCAGCGATTCTTCAGGTGCTTGATAGGGCGCATCGGCGAGTGCTTGGGCGCGCTCGATAACGTGATTGAACACCTCGTCATCATTGGCGGTGGCAGGAAGAGCAATCAAGCAGCTTAACGACAGTATGCACCTTGCTGTAAAACGGCCACCCATGAGCGAGATCCTTTCGGTTATGTAAAAAGAGAGCCAGCAAAATCAGTATATGAAATATTTGAACGAAAACTATACGATTAGATAAATGAGTATATGTATTTTGCGGTTTTCTAGCGCCACCTACCAGGGTGACAGTTAAAATAGTAATAAGCTGCGTAGCGGTATTAGCAACATTCAACGCTACATTAACTTCGATGCCACGCCATGATGTGTCGGCGGGGAAATGATTATTCACAGGCGGCAGAGGTGCCAATGCTTCGTTTTTTATTCACGGCTCTTACGCTTAACTGCCTGCTGGTAGTACCACTATGGTGGCGTTTTGGTGACATTGGCTCGCCACTGATTGCCTGGGAAGCATGGGTAGTCGCGGCAGGCATACAGCTCGTTCCGCCAGGCCTTGTTCGTCGCTGGCTCGTGGTTGCGGTTGTCGCTTGGCTGGCGTTGGTAATCGCCGCTAACCTTGGCGATGCCGCCACTCACACCGCTTTTGGCCGCTCGTTGAACCTCTACTTAGATTTACCCCTGGTACGCTCTGTTTATCACCTGCTTGTAGGTAATGTAGGCCAACTAATGGCGGTTTTCCTGATGCTACTGGGGGGTATGCTGGTGCTGGGTACCCTATGGGGTCTTGTCTGGTTACTGCTACCCAAGCGCTACTTAACGCTAAAGCAGCCGCAGGGTACGGTGGTTGCGCTGCTGCTGGGAGCGGCGCTGTTCTTCGCTGTACTCGAAGCAAATGGCCACCGGCTAGTGCCGAATTCCGCTCTACCCGCTGTTAATACCACGCGCTTTCAGTGGGAGCAGGTCGTCGCCACCCACCAGGCACGGCAGGCATTTACCGAGCAGCTAGAGAGTTCACCCATTGAGGCTCAGCCGTTACCCGGTCTTGAGGGGCGAAATGTCCTTTTAACATTCATCGAGTCTTACGGTGTCTCGGCGATTGATAATCCCCGCTACAGCGAACAGATTTTGCAGACGCTCGCGGAGATGGAGGAGCGGCTGGCAGACCAAAACCTTCATGTTGTTTCAGGGCTGCTAGATGCGCCTATCCGTGGAGGGCAGTCGTGGCTCGCTCACGCCACTACGCTCAGCGGCCGCTGGATTGATAACCAGCTATGGTATCGGTTGATGCTAGAGAGCGGCCACTCCACGTTGGTTGATGATTTTCGTGCGACCGGGCAGCGCACGCTAACCGTGATGCCCGCCATTACGCTGGCATGGCCTGAAGGGGTGGCCTACGGTTTTGACGAGATTGCTGCGGCAAAGGATATTCCCTATGCGGGGCCTCCGCTGCATTGGGTGACCATGCCGGACCAATTTGTTCTGGACTACACCCAGCGCCATCTATTGGGCGATAGCCCTGTGTTTGCCCAGATAGCGCTGATCTCAAGCCATGCACCCTGGACGCCTATTCTTCCGGTGTTGGAAAACTGGTCGATGATAGGGGATGGGCAGATTTTTGCCCCCTGGGAGCATGCAGGTGATCCGCCCGACGTGATTTGGCGGGACATAGAGCGCATTCGTGACCATTATGCATGGTCGGTAGACTACTCTGTAAAAGTGACTGGGCGCTGGGCCGAGCGGGTGGTGGATGAAAATACGCTGCTGATAGCTCTGGGCGACCACCAAGCTGCACCGTTGATTACGGGAGACAATGCCAGTGCTGCGGTACCGGTGCATATTATTAGCGGCGACCCGGCGCTGTTAGCGCCGTTTCGTGAGCGAGGCTTTATTGAAGGCACCCTTCCAGCACTTGATAACAGTGAGCGCGTGGCCAAAATGAACGACTTGCGCCACTGGCTGCAGGAAGACTTTGGCCCCTCGGCCTCGCAGACAAGGATGACACCATGATCCAGCCGGTAATTCTCAGCGGTGGAAGCGGTACGCGGCTGTGGCCGCTCTCACGGGAGCAGATGCCTAAACAGTTCCTGCGCTTAACCTCCTCGCAGAGTTTACTGCAACAAACGTTGGCGCGTTTAGAGGGCTTGGTAACGGCACCGCCTATTTTAATGGGCCACCATGCCCACCGATTTTTAATGGCCGAGCAACTTCGGGAAAGCGGCTATGCTGGCTCGCTGGTGCTAGAGCCTGAAGGACGCAATACCGCGCCTGCTATTGCGTGTGCTGCGCTAATCGCCCGCCAAGGGGGAAGCGACCCATTACTGTTGGTGCTCCCTGCTGACCATGTCATCGGTGATCTGACAGCTTTTCATTCCAGCGTTAACGCCGCAGTGCCGCTTGCCGAGGCGGGGCATCTGGTAACGTTTGGCGTTGTGCCTACTTACCCGGAAACGGGCTATGGCTATATTGCTTGCGGCAGTCCGTTAGGTGGGGGACACCGGGTAGCGTCGTTTATTGAGAAGCCCAATGCCGAGCGCGCGAAGGCGCTGTTAGCGCAAGGCAACACGTTGTGGAATAGCGGCATGTTTTTACTGCGAGCGGGAAGCTACCTTGCCGAGCTTAAGGCCTTCCAGCCCGACATGTTAAGCGCCTGTGAAGCGGCGGTTGCTGAGTCTCATCGGGATCTGGATTTTTTACGCTTGGGGGAGGAGGCATTTCGCCGCTGCCCAGCGGACTCGATTGACTACGCGGTTATGGAACAGAGCCAGCAGGCGGCAGTGGTATCGCTGGACGCGCAGTGGAGCGATATTGGCAGCTTTGATGCGCTGTGGGCGGCCCAGCCTTCGGATGCGGCGGGCAACGTTGTGCAGGGCGACTGTGTGCTGCGCGATACTCATCGCTCTCTGGTGATTGCCGAACACCGTTTAGTGGCAACCCTAGGCGTAGAAGATTTAGTGGTGGTTGAAACCCCAGACAGTGTGCTGGTTGCGCATCGTGAGTATGCCCAACAGGTGAAGCACTTGGTGGCAACGCTCACCGAGGCTGGGCGCAGTGAAGTGCATACAGCGGCACAGGTGCATCGCCCGTGGGGAAGCTTTCAAGCGATGGATAGTGGTGAGCGTTATCAGGTAAAGCATATAACGGTAAAGCCTGGCGGGCGGTTGTCGTTACAGCGTCATCATCACCGAGCCGAGCATTGGGTCGTAGTCAGCGGCACTGCGCAAGTCACTGTTAATGAACGAACCTTCTTAGTCAGTGAGAACCAGTCCACGTACATTCCTATTGGTGTGCCGCATCGATTGGAAAACCTGGGCAAGATCCCCTTAGAGCTTATCGAAGTGCAGTCGGGCAGCTACTTAGGCGAAGATGACATCGAGCGCTTGGACGACGTGTATGCCCGGCACAGCGATGAATAGAGTGACCTAACGTGTGGCGCTTTCTCTCTCACGTATTACCAAAGCCAGCTGCCAGGGCGTGCGGGTGGTTCGCCCTTGCGCACGCTCAGCCAGCCAAGTACGCAGCGAACGCCCAGCCAAATGACCAGTAACGGCCACAGCAAGGCGCCCACTACGGTCAGGCTCAAGGTGAACGTGACAATAAAATAGAGGCTGCCGATCCAGAAGGTGCGAATAAGGTAGCGGTAGTGGGGCTGAAGCCATAGAGGGGCTTCTCGGCGGTATACATAGGCGATAATCACGCCAATCAGCAGCGTGATATTGGCGGTTACCAAACCCGCTAAATAGAGCGCATAAATAATTTGCGGTGGCCGCGTATCCTCTTTAGAGATATCACGCTGGGTCATAGCTTACCTCGTTCAATAGAGCCGGTAGTCGTTCGCGTTGGGGAGCCCTTGTTGCTCTTCGACCACCTTGCGGTAGCGCTTGTATTCCCACTGGTACTGGGCCGGCTCCAGGGCAATCGATGCTTCTACACTGGCGTTGACGCCGGTGGCAGAGGCGATGTCGTCGTCGCTATACACACGTTCATCGGCATCCAGAAAGTGTATTTCAAACCCCTTCCCCGGTATCCGTAACGCCACCCCAGTCACTACGCGAGCCTGGGTGCGGGCCACTAGTTTGGGTAGCAGGGTAGCGGTGTAGGCCTTGCGTCCAAAAAAAGGCGCAAAAACACCGCTGCCCCAGGCAGGCTCTTGGTCGGGAAGAATGCCAATGGCTTCGCTGCGTTTAAGTGCTTTGAGAAGCGCAGCGACTCCCCGGGGGTTAGTAGGTACTAAGCTTGCGCCCATGCGTTCACGGCCATGGCGGGTAATGGACTCTAAATCAGCAATTTTGGGCGGTTCGTACATGGCGGTGAAGGGGAAGTGATTGGATAGCCAGAAGTTCAGCACTTCCCAGTTGCCAAAATGGGGGGCTAGCACAATGACACCACGCCCTTCCGCCCGGGCACTGTCCAGTTTTTCACGGCCATGCACTGCGAGAATGCTCGCTTCTACCTTTTCCGGCGCTGCCATCCAGGCATGGCCTAGTTCCAGCATGGTGGCGGCAGAGTGTTTTAAACTCTGTTTGGCGAGTGCTTTGCGCTCGCTTGGCGTGATGTCTGGGTAGACCACTTCCAGATTAATATCGGTTACCCGCCGCTCTCGCTTACTGAAGCGGTATACCTGAGGGCCGAGCAGAGCGGCGAAGCGCCACAGCTTCGCCAGCGACCAGTGAGAGAGTGATTTCCACAGCCAAGCAATAGCGCTTGCCTGGGAGAAACGCTTGCGTGTGGTGGGGGCTTTTTGGGTCATACCTTAAAGCAGCCAGCTGTCCACATTAGACGGCGCGCGTTTTTCCTGAAGGCCCTTAAAGCCTTTTACACAGCGCACAATAAACCACACCGCCAGCGCTAGCAGCAGCGGGAAGCCCACCAGTACAAGGGTCAAGAGAGTGGCCACGCTGGCGTACAGTAGGCCGATCCAGAAAGTACGCACCTGATAGCGGTAGTGTTCATCCAGCCATGCTGGGCCTTTGCCCCGATACACATAGGCAATGATCACACCGATAATCGAGGTGAACCCCACCACAAAACTGGCTAAATAGAGGGCGTAGATCACCATAGCCATGGTGGTATCGGGCGGCGATGACGACTCTTTTCCTGGCTGCTCTGAGTGTGTTTCGTTACTAATTACTTCGCCCTCAATTGGCGCATCATTGGCGTTATCGCGCATGACCGATCCTTATCTACTATTCAACATAATCTGCTATGAACAAACGTTCTAGAGCGACGTTTAAGCGCGCTATGATAGCGTGGTAAGTAGAGCATCGCATTAATAGGCGCTAGTCTGCTGTTCGCGAGATGAAGGGCGACAAATTTCCAGCAAGTTGCCATCCGGGTCGCGCAGATAGATGGACTCAATAGGGCCGTTGGCGCCCTGTCGTGCCACTGGGCCCAGCTCCACATCGATCGCTAACACATCCAGGTGATGTTTAAACTCATCCAGCGGCAGCTGGCAGCGTAAGCATAAATCGAGGCTGCCAGGCGTCGGTGTTGCTGACACAGGAGCAATATCCGTGTCCGTTTGGTGAAGCCGCAGGGCAGTATCACCGAGCATTAAATCTACCCGCTGGGCATCCCGGTAGCGGACATCAAGGCCCAGTACGCGTGAGTAAAAATCGACTGCGCGACCCATATCGGTCACTGTCACCACAAGATGATCTAAACCTGTGAGCATGCCACCTTCCTTAATACAAACGTAAGACAAGAGAATACGATGATGCGACGTTGCCCGCTATGCAATGCGCTTGAACCCGCGCTTTATCACCAAGACCGCCGACGTGAATACTACCAGTGTGCCACGTGTGCGTTGGTGTTTGTCCCTCAAGAGCAGCATTTAACCGCAGCGGAAGAAAAAGCCGAGTATGACCAGCATCAGAATTCGCCGCATGATACGGGATATCGGCGCTTCTTAGGGCGTTTATTTGATCCAATGCTTGGCAAGCTTACCGACGGTGCGTCGGGACTGGATTTTGGCTCAGGCCCTGGCCCGACACTTTCAGTGATGTTTGAAGAGGCTGGGCATACCATGGCGGTTTACGATATTTACTACGCCCCTAATCAGGACGTGCTAAATCGCAGCTATGACTTTATTACCGCCACTGAAGTCGTCGAACATCTCGCGGCGCCCGGCGAGGTGCTTTCTCAGCTAGTCGCAAACCTTACGCCGGGCGGCTACCTTGGACTGATGACCAAGCGTGTGACTAGCCAGGAAGCGTTTAGCCGCTGGCACTACATTAATGACCCTACCCACGTGAGCTTTTTTAGTGAAGTGACCTTTCGCTGGTGGGCCAACAAGCAGGGGTTGGCAGTGGAATTTCCTGGCAAAGACACCGCAATATTTACAAAACACTAATTTACATGCCTGGGGTATGAAAAAGCGTTGACTTTGGTGCAACGAAAGCAATAATTGCGCGCCTGTTTTCTTGCCTGCCAGATGTGATAGGCGTTTAAACGGCTACACATTAACCATCTGGCAAGGTGAGGTACTCATGTCGCGGCAACTGCTGGCCATGGCGCTAGCGCCCTTATTAGGGCTGTTTATTCTTGGGATTGGTAACGGTTTTCTTGCCACCTTAATTACCGTGCGATTGGATGCTGCGGGTGAATCCGCCACGGTCATTGGGGTTGTCTCCTCAGCCTATTTCATCGGCCTCGCCCTGGGTGCGATGTTTAATGACCGCCTCCTGCTTCGCATTGGTCATATCCGCGCTTATGGCAGCTTTGCCTCTCTTGTGGCGGTTACCGTACTGCTACAAGGACTGTTTTTTGATCCCTGGGCCTGGTTCGTGCTGCGCTTGATAGGCGGGTGGGCCACGGTGGGCGTGTACTTAGTGATTGAAAGCTGGTTGCTTACCTCGGGCGAGCAAAAAGTGCGTGGCCGCCTGCTGGCGCTGTATATGATTTCGCTCTACGCCGCGGGTGTGCTGGGCCAGCTGTTGCTGGGGGTGACGAGCGCTATGGGTGACACAGCGCCGTTTATGGTGATTGGCCTATTGGCTTCTTTATCGGTACTGCCCATGGCGATGATACCGCGCGTATCGCCGATTATAGAGCACGCAGAGCCGTTACCACCGCTCCGGCTGATTACGATGACACCCACCGGCGTGATGGGGAGCTTAGGCTCGGGGATGGTTGTCGCAGCGGCCTATACGCTGCTGCCGCTTTACCTACAGCGCAATGGCATGAGTCTTAACCAGGTAGGCCAAATGATGGCTGTGGTGATTTTAGGTGCCATGCTGTTGCAGTACCCGATTGGCCGCTGGTCGGACCGGCACGACCGCCAAATGGTGCTGATGGCTATCAGCGCTTTTTGCGTAGTGATTTCAGCGGCCATGCTGTGGCTACCACTTTCGACCCCACTGTTGGCGGTACTGCTGTTTTTGCTGGGCGGTGGTGTGTTTGCGCTTTACCCGGTGGCGGTTAGCCACGCGGCTGACCGTGCACCGGCGGGTGCGTTGGTGCGTATGAGCCAGGGCCTTTTGTTGATCAACTCCATTGGCGCGACGATCAGTCCGCTGATGATTTCTCCTGTAATGACCGCCATGGGCGATGCCGGGCTGTTTTGGGCATTTGGCTCGCTTAGCTTGTTTTTCCTACTGTTTTTCAGTTGGCGGCGCAGCGTTCGCCCCGCGCCAGTGCCCGTGGCGCCTTTTACCGCCACGACGCCTATGTCCAATGCAGGGGCTGAGCTGGTGGTGACTGAGGAGTTAATGCTGGGTGCGCTTGAGCACGAGCATTTAGAAGACCTTTCTGACGTAGTGCCTGAAATCAACGTTGCGGAGCCGGTGGTTGGGCCACCCGCTGAAGATGAGTCCCATATTACTTACTACGATGACGTTGAGCAGGCAGGGGTGCGTAAATAAATAGCGGATATTATTTGCCAAGGTGAGACCTTGGGCTAATGGCGTGATAAAAGTAGTGAAACTACTATCTCGTGTAGTGTTTTTGCTAATAGCTGATTATCACCGTCTTTGCCTGAGGTTTTGCCATGAATTATTATGCCGCGCCGGTACGCGATCTACGCTTTGTACTTGAAGAGATGCTCACGCACCGTTCGCTTGCGCTGCCGGGCTTTGAAGAAGCTTCCCCCGATCTTGTGGAAGCAGTGCTGGAAGAGGCGGCAAAACTGGCAGGCGACGTATGGGGGCCGCTCAATAGCATTGGCGACCAGCAGGGTGCTAAACGTCACGTAGATGGCACTGTTTCTACGCCAGAAGGCTTCGCTTCGGCCTATCAAGCCTATGTTGAGGGCGGTTGGAACGGTATTGGCGTTTCTGAAGCGTTAGGCGGCCAAAACCTGCCTGAAGTGGTGGCAAGCGCCGTCCAGGAAATGCTTCACGGGGCCAATATGGCGCTGGGACTTTGCCCGATGCTTACGGCGGGCGCAATCGAAGCGTTAGCCCATCACGGCAGCGAAGCGCTAAAAACGACCTACCTTCCCAAGTTAGTAGAAGGTACCTGGACGGGTACCATGAACTTGACCGAGTCCCAGGCGGGGTCGGATCTCTCTAAAGTCCGCACTAAAGCCGTTCCAGAAGGCGACCACTACCGTATCAGCGGCCAAAAAATTTATATCACCTGGGGTGAGCACGACGCCGCTGAAAATATTATCCACCTAGTACTCGCGCGTAAGCCTGATGCACCGGAAGGTAATAAAGGCATCTCGCTCTTTTTGGTGCCTAAATTCCTAGTGAATGACGATGGCTCTCTGGGTGAGCAAAACGACGTTACCTGCGCGTCTATCGAGCACAAGCTGGGTATTCACGGCTCGCCTACCTGCACCCTCAGTTTCGGCGAAAAGGGCGGTGCTATCGGCTATTTGGTGGGCGAAGAGGGACGCGGGCTCAATCACATGTTCACCATGATGAACGAAGCGCGTCACAAAGTAGGTATTCAAGGTATTGGCGTGGCGGAGCGTGCTTGCCAGCACGCCTTCGCCTATGCCCAGGAGCGTACTCAAGGCCGCTCGCCCAAGTCTCGCGGCGGCAATGAGTGTGCAATTAGCGACCACTTAGATGTGCGTCGTATGCTGCTCTCTATGCGCGCTCGCACCGATGCCCTGCGCGCGTTGGCACTTTACTGTGCCGGTCAGCTTGACCTTGCCCGCCATAGCGAAAGCGAAGCCGAGCGCCAATCCGCTCAGGCGTGTGCCGACGTACTAATCCCTATCGTAAAAAGTTTTTCGACCGACCAAGCTGTGGATATCGCCTCGATGGGTGTACAGGTGCATGGCGGCATGGGCTATGTGGAAGAAACCGGCGCTGCTCAGCTTCTGCGCGATGCGCGAATTGCGCCTATTTACGAAGGCACTAACGGTATTCAGGCGCTGGATTTAGCCGGACGTAAGCTGCAACGCGACAGCGGTGCCGCTCTTTCAGCGCTGATCAACGAAGTAAATCAAACCGCTGAAGCACTGCGTGGTGATCCTTCACTTGCGGCGCTGGGTAACGCGCTTGCTAGCGGTGCTGATGACCTGCATGCCGCTATGGTGAGTGTGCTTGAGCAGGGTAGCGACCCAGAGAATGGCCCTGATGCCGTACAAGCCTATGCCACTCCCTTCCTGAACCTTGCTGGCCACGTGCTGTGTGCTTGGCAAATGGGCCAAGCAGCGCTGACAGCGACAAAAGCGATTGGCGATGGCAGTGACGAGCCGTTCTACACCGCCAAGCTGTGCAGCGCACACTTCGCCATTACCCAGTGGCTGCCGGTAGGCCTCGCCCAGCGCGCCATCATCGAGTCTGGCATGCAGTGCCTGAGCGACTTCGACCCAGCTGCATAGCCTTACTGAGCAGACACTGCTCCTCTCCACCCTCTATCCGCCGACCCTAAAAGGTCGGCGGCTTACGTTAATACACAATGAAACGGCCGTTTAAAAATGTGCCGATAGGGTAGGAGTGCCGAAAGGGCAGGCATTCAGTGGGGAACACACGTTAACAATGACTAACACCTAAGGAGCATTTCATGCAGTTAAAGCATCGCCAGCACGGGGAAGAGCAGCCCTATTGGCCGGCAGGGCCCTTTAAAGTCCGCCTTCCGTTTATTCATTACCGCTGGGAAATGGCGGAGATGATTCAAGGGCTGATTATGTTTGTAGTCAGCCTGGCCATGATTCCGCTGTTAGAGCAGTACCTGGGTTTACCCTACGACGTTGCGTTAGCTTTTGTGGTGGTCTGTGGCGTTGGCTTTATGCTGCCAGCCCTGCTGGGTGTGCCTATGGTGCCTGGGTGGATTACCCCGGCGGTGCCGGTAGTGCTGGTCTATTTGGGGGATTTTGAACCTGGTCCCGAGGCGATCCAGGCGCTATTCGCACTGCAATTTCTCGTCTTCTTGATCTTCTTCATCCTAGGGGTAACCGGGTTAGGGCGTAAGCTGGTGCACTTGGTGCCTAACTCCCTTCAAGCCGGGATTATTATTGGTGCTGGTATTGCTGCCATTACTGGAGAAATACAGCAGGGCGGACGTTTGGCTGAAACCCCCGTTTCGCTCATTGCCGGTATGTTAATCGCGATCTTTATGCTGTTTTCTGTGGCCTTTAAGCGCTGGGTTGAAGACCACGCGATCATGCGGAAAATCGCTAACTACGGCATGGTGCCCGGGATGATTGCCGCCATCTTAATTGCCTGGGCGATTGGTGAGTATCCGCGCCCGACGATCGAATGGGGAATTACCCAGCCGAACTTCACCGAAATGTGGGGCTATCTGCCTTTTGTCGTGGGCTTCCCCAGCATTGATGTGTTTATGTTAGCCGTACCTACTGCGGTCATCGCTTACGTCATCGCGTTTGGTGACATTGTGGTGGGGCGCACACTGATGTCCCGCGTCGACCATATTCGTACCGATGAAAAAATCGATTACAGCACCGACCGTATTCACCATGTCACGGCCATTCGTAATGGCATGCACGCCTTCTTCGCGCCTTACCCTGGGTTAGCGGGCCCTATCTGGACCGCAGTAACCGCTACCATGGCCGAGCGTTATAAAAATGGTCGCAATGCCATGGAGTCTATTTATAGCGGCGGTGGCACCTTCTGGATTACGGGCTTTATTGCGCTATTTACGCTGCCGCTGGTCAGTATGTTTCAGCCGGTACTGCCTATCGCCCTTTCGCTGACCCTGCTGCTCACAGGCTATATTTGCTTGATGGTGGGAATTGAACAGACCAAAACTACCGCAGAGCGCGGCGTAGCGGGCACCATGGCGGTTGTGCTGGCGGTTTACGGTGCAGGCTGGGGGTTAGCCGCAGGCGTAGTGCTATACATGCTCGTGCAAAAGAAAAACCTGTTTGGGCGTGAGCCTGGGCCTGATAAAGAAACGGACGAGCAAGATCAACGCTAAATTATAAAAAACGTAGTACGTATTTAACTATTCATACAGAAGGTGATTTATGAACGTTTCCATTTTCGAGCAAGGCTTATCACCCACGGCTGCCAACCATGTGGCACTTTCCCCGCTGACGTTTATTGAGCGTTCAGCCTCTGTTTATCCCGATTTCCCGGCGGTGGTCCACGGCAATACGCGGCGCACCTGGTCAGAAACCTGGACCCGCTGCCGCCAGCTGGCTTCCGCTCTTGAAAAACGTGGCATTCAGCCCGGCCAAACGGTAGCAGCCATGTTGCCGAACATTCCGGCGATGTTTGAAGCACACTTCGGCGTGCCGCTTGCGGGCTGTGTGCTTAATACCCTGAATATTCGCCTAGATGCTGAAGCCATCAGCTACATGCTGACCCACGGCGAAGCAAAAGCCATTCTGGTTGACCCTGAGTTTGCTAGCGTTATAAACGAAGCCGTCGCCCTGCTAGATGAAAAACCGCTGATTATCGATGTGGCGGATGTGGAGTTTCTAGGCGAAACCCAAGGCATCGGCGAGATAGAGTATGAAGCGCTGCTCGCTGAAGGTGACCCAGAGTATGCCTACCGGTTGCCTAACGATGAGTGGCAGGCGATTTCGCTTAACTACACCTCCGGTACTACTGGCAAGCCTAAAGGGGTGGTTTACCACCACCGTGGCGCTTACTTAAACGCCGTCAGCAATATTTTAGAGTGGGCTATGCCCCACCACCCGGTCTACCTCTGGACACTGCCCATGTTCCACTGCAACGGCTGGTGCTTCCCCTGGACCATTGCTGCCAATGCCGGGGTTAGCGTGTGTTTACGCAAAGTAGACCCGAAGCGAATTAACGATCTTATTGTGGATGAGAAGGTGACCCACTTTAGCGGCGCCCCGATTGTCCTCAATGGTTTGGTGAACCTTGCCGCTGACCAGAAGCGCGAATTTGACCACCCGGTGAAGGTCACCACGGCGGGTGCTGCGCCACCTGCCTCTGTGATTGCTGGGGTTGAGAAGCTCGGCATTGAAGTGACCCATGTGTATGGCCTCACCGAAGTGTACGGCCCTGTCACGGTATGTGCCTGGCGCGAGGAGTGGAACGAGCTGCCGCTTGAGTCCCGCTCAAAACTGAAGGCTCGGCAAGGCGTGCGCTACCACATGTTAGAAGCGCTGTGCGTGGCAGACCCGGTAAGTTTGGAGCCGGTGCCTAAAGATGGCCAAACCGTTGGCGAAATTTTAATGCGCGGTAATAACGTCATGAAGGGCTATCTGAAAAACCCGGATGCCACTGCCAATGCGTTGGAAGGAGGCTGGTACCACACGGGGGATTTAGCGGTTTGGCATGCCGACGGTTACATCGAGATCAAGGACCGCTCTAAAGACATCATTATCTCCGGCGGTGAAAATATCTCTACCATCGAAGTGGAGGATGCCATCTACAGCCATCCCGCTGTGGAAGAAGCCGCTGTGGTCGCCAAGCCCGACGAAAAATGGGGCGAGACGCCCTGCGCCTTCGTCAAACTGAAAATCGGGTATGGAGAAGTGACCGAGGCCGATATCATCGCCCACTGCCGTGAGCATCTGGCGGGCTACAAAGTGCCGAAGACCGTCATCTTCAGCGAGCTGCCCAAGACCTCTACCGGCAAGATTCAGAAATTTGTCCTGCGTGAAGAAGCCAAGCAGCATTAATTAAAGGAACACAACCATGAACGAACAACACATTGGCGTAGTAGGCGCCGGTACCATGGGGCAAGGGATTGCCCAGGTAGTGGTGGCCAGTGGATTTACGGTGCGCCTTTACGATGTGGCCGACGAGCAGCTAACCCGTGCTCAAGCCGCCATCGATAAAGGGCTTGGCAAGCTGGTCGCTAAAGAAAAAATCAGTGAAGCCGACAAGCGTGATGCGCTGGCCAGGCTTTCCACCACCACGGCGCTTGAAGCACTGAGCGACTGCAGCATTATTATTGAAGCCGCGCCAGAACAGCCAGCGCTTAAGGAAAAGCTGTTTCGTGATCTTAGCCACTTAAGCCACGATGCCATCTTAGCTTCCAACACGTCGTCGCTTTCGCTGACCCGCTTGGCCGCGGTTTGCGAGCGCCCGGAGCGGGTGGTGGGCATGCACTTTTTTAACCCGGTGCCAGTGCTCAAGCTGGTGGAAGTGATTCGTGCCGAGCAGACCTCTGATGCCACCGTGGCGCGCATTGAGGCGCTCACCAAAGCGTTGGGTAAAACCGCCGTGCCGATTGGCGACGCGCCGGGCTTTGCGGTTAACCGCTTGCTGGTGCCGATGATTAACGAAGCTGCGTTTATCGTTCAAGAAGGAACCGCCACCCCTGAAGCGATTGATGAAGCGATGAAGCTAGGCGCCGCCCACCCCATGGGGCCACTGGCGCTGGCCGATTTGATTGGGTTAGACGTTTGTTTGGCGATTATGGAAGTTCTCCAAGAAGGCTTTGGCGACCCCAAATATCGCCCATGCCCACTGTTAAAGCGCATGGTCGATGCGGGCTATCTTGGCCGTAAAAGTGGCCGAGGCTTCCATATATACGAATAACATCGTCAACGCCGCTAGGCTCGACAAAAGAAGTGATTGCCTACCAACCAAGCGTTCGCTAGGGTTGTTGGGTATTCACTTTCATGCGTAATAACAATTAAGGAGCCAGTATGAGCGACGCAGTCATTGAGAAAATTGATAACGACGGTGTGGTGCGCCTGACGATTAACCGTCCTAAGGCACTTAACGCGCTGAATAGCGAGGTGTTAAGCGCGTTGGAGTCACACCTTGTCGAGCTAGAGGCGCATCCCCATTTACGCGCCGTGCTAATTACCGGCGCCGGTGAAAAGTCGTTTGTTGCTGGGGCTGATATCACGGAAATGCGCGATAAAACACCCGAGGAAGCCCGTGCGTTCGCAAGCCAGGCGCTGCGCACCATTAAACGCTTGGAAACGTTACCCGTGCCGGTGGTCGCGCTCGTTAATGGGTTTTGCCTTGGCGGCGGCTGCGAACTGGCGCTGGCCTGCGACTGGGCAGTAGCAAGCGATAATGCTGTTTTCGGGCAGCCTGAAGTATTGCTTGGTGTGATTCCTGGCTTTGGTGGTACCCAGCGCTTACCGCGCCGCGTTGGCCCCGCCATGGCGATTGACCTCGTTACCACGGGGCGCAAAATTGATGCCCAAGAAGCGCTGCGTATTGGGCTAGTTAACCGCGTGATGCCCCAGGCAGAGCTTGAAAACTATGTGGAAGAGCTCACCAAGCAGCTTAAAGGTAACGGCCCGCTGTCGGTACGGGGCGCTAAGCAAGCTGTTCACGATGGCTTGGATCAAGACCTCGGTAGTGCGTTGGCGCTGGAAACCAGCTTGTTCGCGCTTTGCTTTGCAGGCGAGGAGCAAAAAGAGGGCATGAGCGCATTTGTTGAGAAGCGTAAACCCAACTTTTAATCCTTAGTTTGTCAGGTTTGCTTAACGAAGGGGTGGCGGCTACGTCACCCCTCTTTTATGCTCAAAATCCAAAAACTGTGCCCGTTACTACCTACAAGGAGCGTTTATGTTTGATCTTTATATCGCCAATAAGAACTACTCCTCTTGGTCGCTGCGCCCTTGGGTGCTGATGAAGGCGTTGGAGATTCCTTTTAACGAACATTTGATGCCCTTTGAAGGTGGTTTTGGTGAAAGCTATGCGACCTTCACGCGTTTTTCACCCTCAGGCTTAGTACCTTGCCTAGTGGATGTTGAGAGCGAGGTAGCCGTATGGGACTCGTTGGCGATCGTTGAATACCTTGCTGAAGCGCACGCTAACGTATGGCCCCAGGAAAAAGCAGCGCGTGCCTGGGCACGCTGCGCAAGTGCCGAGATGCACAGTGGTTTTGGAGCGCTGCGGGATGAGTGTTCGATGAACTGTGGCGTTCGCGTAACGCTTAATAATTTTTCAGCCGAGCTAAACAACAATCTGGCACGCTTAGACACACTATGGCAGGAAGGGCTTGAGCGCTTTGGTGGCCCCTTTTTGGCAGGTGAGCAGTTCACTGCCGTCGATGCGTTTTACGCCCCCGTCGCCTTTCGAGTACAGACATTTAACCTGCCGCTGAGTGAAGCATCACTTGCCTATGTCCAGCGCCTACTCGCATTGCCTGCCATGGAAGCGTGGTATCAAGCAGCGTTAGCCGAAACGTGGCGCGAGCCGATGCATGAAAAGGAAACCTTAAAAAACGCTGCCTTATTAGCGGATTACCGAGCGGTGTAGCGCTCTGCCACCCTATGTTTCGATAAATCGTTTCGATAAATCCGCTACACTGGCGCAAATTTTAGATGGATATTCCCAATGGCGTTGAGTGCTACCCCCTATAAAGTTGATATCAACCTTACCGACCTTGACCGCAATGTTTATGAAACGCTGCGGTTTACCGTCGCCCGCCATCCGTCTGAAACCGAAGACCGGATGTGCGCGCGTCTGATTGCTTACATACTCTGGTACAGCGAGGCATTAGCCTTTGGGCGTGGGCTTTCCGATGTAGACGAGCCTGCCTTGTGGGAAAAGAGCCTAGATGGCCGAGTGCTGCACTGGGTAGAAGTAGGGCTGCCGGATGCGGAGCGTCTTACCTGGTGTTCGCGCCGTGCTGAGCGGGTCTCACTCCTGGCGTACGGGCGGGTCGATATTTGGGAAAGCAAAGTATTACCTGCCGTGGCGGCACTGAAAAATGTCCATGTGGCCGGGCTGCCCCAAGAAGCCTTATCCACTGTTGCAGCAGGTCTTCCCCGTGCTATTAACTGGGCCGTCATGATTAGTGACGGTTCGCTGTTTATTACTGATGAGCATGGCCAGCATGAGATTACCCCTCAGTGGCTACTGCGCGACCGCTAGGTGTTTCGTTAGCGTGTAAGCAACTTTCTTCCCACAGGCAAAGCGCTGCCGCAGCACTGGGTAATCTATACGCCTACGCAGCTGGCGATATCGCTGGGGAGATGATGCCCAGGACATACCCACACTGGCGCCTAACTTAAACGAGAGAGGGCGGTATGGCTAATAAATACCCACATACGCCGGATGGCCGCTATTTTGTAGCTAAAAAACGGTTATGGCGCTGTACCGACCCTCGCCTTAGCGAAGATGAAAAACGCACCCATATCAAGTCGCTAATGAAAGCCAGGCGAGCGGTGCGTAGTGCTCAACAGCAAGACGATGACACTGCACTGCGCCAAGCCCGTGAGGGCGTGCAGGCGGCCAAAGAGGCACTTGGCGAGCGTGGCCCTGTCTGGTGGCAAGATGGTGCACCTGATGAGGGCGGTTTTGCGCCGCAAAACAGTTCCTACGCGGATTGGTGGGAAGAGCACGCTAGCGATTAAATAACCACCATCGGACTACCAAGCCCTATCCTCAATGAACTCGGTGTTTAAGGTTTATTCACCGAGTAGCCTCGAACGGGGAGAAGGCTTATATGGATATGTGTTTTAACCGCTGGCTAAATTACGCTTAGCTTAAGCGAAGAGTATGTTTGCACAGAATTGAGCACCGCCATCCTTGGCAATACCCACTCTTACAGTTAGCTATTGATCGGCAGTTGATCGAAGTCACTGGCATCGTGACGCTCAGGGAGCTGCTCGCCTGGCTCGCCCCAGGTACGGTTGACCATGCGGCCTCGTTGAACGGCAGGGCGCGCGTCAATTTCTTCAGTCCAGCGTATAACATGCTGGTAGGTATGGGCCTCAAGAAACTCAGCGGCTTCGTAAACGCGGTTTTTCACCAGCGCTCCATACCATGGGTAGATCGCCATATCGGCAATCGTATACTCATCACCCGCCATAAAGCGGTTTTCCGCTAAATGCCGATCCAGCACATCCAGCTGACGCTTCACTTCCATGGTGTAGCGGTCAATCGGGTATTGGTATTTTTCTGGTGCGTAGGCATAAAAGTGACCAAAGCCGCCGCCTAACATCGGTGCACTGCCCATCTGCCAAAATAGCCACGAAAGGCACTCGGTGCGCTTGGCTGGGTCAGTGGGTAAGAAAGCATTAAATTTTTCCGCTAGGTAAAGCAGAATTGCCCCTGACTCAAATACCCGCTGATGCGGGGTAACGCTGTGATCCATAAGCGCTGGTATTTTGGAGTTAGGGTTTACCTCAACAAAGCCACTGCCAAATTGGTCGCCTTCACCAATTTGTATCAGGTACGCATCATACTCAGCCGCTGAAAAACCTTTTTCTAGCAGCTCTTCGAGCATCACCGTAACTTTTACGCCGTTTGGGGTCGCCAGCGAGTAGAGCTGCAGAGGGTGCTTGCCGACCGGCAACGGCTTATCGTGGGTGGCACCCGCCACAGGACGATTGATGTTGGCAAACTGACCACCGTTCCCAGGTTCCCACTTCCATACCCGGGGTGGTGTATAGGTCGTGTTATCGCTCATATTTTCCTCGCTCTTTACCAGGTGAATAAAAGGGCGGTACAGCAACTCATCCGAAGAAGTTGGGTCGTTCAGTCTTCATGGGGCCGTATAGCGCTGGTACAAGGTCTATATTTTTTAGCATGTTAACGAGTGGTTAGCTATCAAGGAGAAACACGATGCGTGTTATCGGCGTGCTGGGCGGTATGAGCTGGGAGTCAACGCAGAGCTATTACAAAGCAATCAATGAAGGCGTGAATCACGCGTTAGGCGGCTTTCACTCTGCTCCTATGGTGTTAGTGAGCGTGGACTTCGCTGAAATAGAAGCGTTACAGCGACAGGGCAATTGGCAGGCGGCAGGAGCGCTACTTGCTCAGGCGGCAAAACGAATTGAGCTTGCCGGGGCCGAGGGCCTGCTATTGGCAACCAACACTATGCATAACGTAGCCCCTGAGATTGAAGCCGCTATTCATATCCCATTGCTACATATTGCCGATGCGACTGGGGAAAAGTGTCAGCAAGATGGTGTCACGCGGGTCGGCTTGTTAGGGACTCGATTTACCATGGAACAAGAATTCTACAAGGCGCGCTTGAAAGGGCGCTTTGCCATTGATGTGCTCACACCCAAGGATGACGATCGCCAAGCTGTACATGACATTATTTTCAAAGAGCTATGTCATGGCCAGTTTAATGAGTCATCTCGGCAGCGCTATTTGGATATTATTGCCTCATTACACCGGCGGGGAGCTCAAGCCGTTATTCTCGGCTGTACGGAAATAGCACTGCTTGTTGATCAGCGCCATACATCGGTGCCGCTTTACGATACTACCGCTTTGCATGCCAGCAAAGCGGTAGCCTGGGCGCTGGGTAATTAAACCAGGGTCAGCGTGACATCAATATTGCCGCGCGTGGCGTTAGAGTAAGGGCAGACGATGTGGGCTTTATCGACCAATGTTTGAGCTACGTCCTTCTCTAAACCGGGCAGGCTGATTTTAAGCTCGACCTCGATACCAAAGCCGGTAGGAATGGCGCCAATACCCACGCTGCCGTCGATCTGGGTATCTTCAGGGAGCTTAACTTTTCCCTGACCTGCCACGTGCTTGAGAGCGCCTAAAAAGCAAGCAGAGTAGCCTGCCGCAAACAGCTGCTCAGGGTTGGTGCCTTGACCGCCAGCGCCACCCAGCTCTTTGGGCGTGCTGAGCTGAACGTCCAGCGCGCCATCAGAAGATTTAGCATGGCCTTCGCGGCCGCCAGTAGCATTCGCATGGGCGCGGTAAGCAATTGTTTCGATAGACATAGCGTATTTCCTATAGGTGATTGTTGTAAGTGGGTGGTATATGTAGCCGCTTTAATTTAGTGCAGCTTTATTTTGCGCGCAAGCAAATTGGCCAAAAAAGTAGGCACCTCAATACGGTGTCTAGTGGCTCATTGAAGCTTTTGTAGGCTTTCCCGCAGCTGGGCTAAATCCTCTTTAAGCTGGGTTAATGTGTCCACAGACTTTTCGCTAGCGTTGACGATACAGCTAGGAATATGGCGCGCCTGCTCACGTAGTGAACGGCCGTTTTGTGTCAAGAAAAGCTCAACAACTCGCTCATCTTGCTGGCTACGCTGACGAATAAGTAGCTGTTCGCTTTCAAGCCGTTTTAGCAGGGGCGTTAATGAGCCTGGGTCGGTTAGTAAACGCTTGCTTAGTGTCCCAACAGTAATGCCATCCTCTTGCCAGAGGACCAGCATGGCAAGGTATTGAGGGTAAGTAAGCCCTAACTCTTTGAGTAGAGGCTTATAAACTTTGGTCATCATCAGCGATGTTGAATAGAGTGCAAAGCAGAGCTGGTGGTCTAGCTCTAGTTCAGTACAAGGATCTGGCGCTGGCATGTCGACTCCGGGACAGAATGCATAACGCGTAATGTAGCGCGGGGGGCAGCGAGTAGCTATCCCTAGACGTTGGTCGTAAGTTAGACGTTTTGTTTTGACACGCCGTGTCGCGGTGGCTAGCCTTTATCTATCGAATGTTACCGGTAACAATTTATTGAAACATAAGCCGTAAGCCTGATGGCCGATACGATTCGATAGACCTTTGATAAATAGCACACCAACAACAACTATTCTGGAGATAACGTCATGAAAACGATTTGGCGCAGCACGCTTACTCTGGTCGGTGCGACCACTCTGACTTTTGGCATGGCACATGCTCAAAGCCCTGAACTTTCTGATCCGCCCGCCATTGAAGGCGAGATCGTGGCTGACCACGGAAGCCACACCTTACGTATGGGGATTGGCTTATCTGAAACGTCGCCGCAGTTTCTTTCTAGCCAGTACTTCGGCGAAATTCTTGAGCAGCGCACGGATGGACGTATTACGGTCAATGTTTTCCCCAACAGCCAGTTGGGTGATGACGTCCAAATGATGGAAATGCTGCAAACTGGCACGTTGGACATGACCTACCCTTCCAGCTCGGCGACCACCGGCTATGTGCAAGCGCTTTCAGTGTTTGACCTTCCATTCCTACTGCCGAGCCGCGAAGCCGCGGTTGCTGTTATGCAGAGTGACGTGGCTCAGGGAATGCTGGATGCGTTTGAGGGCACAGGCTTAAAAGCACTAACGTTCTCAGAAAATGGCTACCGCCAGCTATCTAACAGTGCACGGCCCATCGAATCACCTGACGATGTTGCTGGATTGGACGTTCGCGGACTCAGCGTTCGTACGATGGAAAATCCTGTGCACTTAGCCATTTGGGAAGCGTTAGGTGCCAACCCAACACCCATGGCCTTTGGCGAGCTATTTTCGGCGCTTGAGCAAGGTGTTGTGGACGGCCAGGAGAATCCTTGGAGCACCATCCTGACCTCTAACTTTAACGAAGTGCAGGACTACGGCACCGAAACGCGCCATGTGTATACGCCGTTTATCATGATGCTTTCCGAGCGTACCTGGAACCGCATGGCGCCTGAGTACCAAGAGCTCGTTATGGAGGCCACTCGCCAGTCGGCTGACTATGAAATTCAGCTCTCTGCCGAGTATGACGACTGGTCGCGTGACCAGTTAGAAGCGCGCGGCATGCAAATCACCCGTTTAGATGATGATCAGTTAGCCGCTTTCCAAAACGCTGTACAGCCTGTTTATGACGAGTGGGCGCCGCGTATCGGTGAAGATCTGATCGCTGAAATTCAGCAAATCGTCGAAGAAAGCAGTCACTAATCCTGCACGTATAGCGCGACAACGGGCAGGCCCATGTGCCTGCCCGACGTGTCAGTGCCCCTGGAGTTCTTATGACTACCTCCTCTACTCCCCCCAATTCGGTGACCGCTGCAGAACCGGTGCTGGAAGATCCGTCAGTTTATTTGAACGATCCTAACCGTAAGCTGCTTGAGCTTGATACCGAGACGCAACAGGGGCCGCTGTTGTTTCGCTGGCTAACGCTCGCTATGGAATATTTGATTGGCGCTATTTTGGTGGCGCTGATTGTGGCGGTGTCCAGTAATGTCGTTGGCCGCTCTGTGTTTAATCATTCACTGCCTTGGGCCGATGAGTTGGCCCGAATGCTGTTTATTTGGCTGGTTTTTATGGGCGCTGCTGCCGCTTTTGCACGCTACGAGCATATTGCGGTTGATGCGCTGGTAAGGCGCTTACCATTGCGCGTCGCGCACATGCTCTATTTCTTACAACACCTGATTATTACCGGGCTGATGCTGGTGATGATTTGGGGCGGTTATCAAGTGCTCACACGTTCCAGCGGTCGCTCTGCCATCATGGGCGTGCCGTTAAGCTTGGTCAGCCTTTCGTTGGTGCTATGCGTCATTTTTATTGCGGCGGTTGCGCTCTGGCGTATGTGGGTCAGCCTGGGTGTTATTCGTCAACCGCATCGCCAATCGACTGACTTACCTGGGGGGCGTTAATCATGCTGTGGATTTTTCTCGCCATACTATTGGCATCTATTGTGATTGGTTTACCGATTGCGTTTGGCCTTGGGGTCGCTGCCCTGGTGATGGCGGTGCTCTCCGATATCCCCCTATCGATTATGATTGAGCAGTCGATCCGTGGCGTGAATAGCTTCCCGCTGCTAGCCATTCCATTTTTTATCCTCGTTGGCGAAGTAATGAGCAACGGCGGTATTGCTCGGCGCTTAATGGAGCTTGCCGGTGCGCTGGTTGGCTTTGTGCGCGGAGGGCTTGGTCAGGTAGCCATTGCCGGTTCGATGTTTTTTGGTGGGATCAGCGGCTCGGCGGTAGCGGATACTGCAGCCACTGGCGCAATGATGATTCCCTCAATGAAGCAGCAAGGGTATACCGCAGCTAACGCCACGGCGATTAACACCGTGTCGTCGGTAATTGGGATTATCATCCCGCCCTCTATACCGCTTATTTTATATGGCATTGTGACCGAAACATCGATCAGTCGTCTGTTTATCGCGGGACTTGTTCCGGGCCTGTTAATTGGTGCCGCGCTAATGGTGACCACCTATATTCTGGCGGGCAAGCAGGGCGGTGGCGTTCGCCAATTCCGCTGGGACCGTTTGTGGAAAGCCTTTAAAGATGCCTGGCTAGCCCTGGCGCTCCCTGTGATCGTCATTGGTGGCATTATTGGTGGCGTGTTTACCGCCACCGAAGCAGCCGTTGCCGCGTTGCTTTATTCGCTGGCCATTTCTCTGTTGGTATACCGTGAATTTAAGCTAAGTGAGTTGGTCGGTATGCTGATTCGCACGGCAAGGCTCACCGGCATGGTGATGATGCTGCTGGCCTTTGCCACCGTTATCGCTTGGTTTTTAACCATTAACATGGTGCCACAAACGTTAGTGCGCCAAGTGCAGGCCATTACCCAAGAGCCGCTTTTGCTGCTGCTGATTGTGGCGGGTCTACTACTGTTGGTGGGCTTCGTTATGGACTTAACGCCAGCCATGGTGATTATGGCGCCCATGCTCGCGCCAATCGTGACATCCGTCGGCGTCGATGCTGCTTACTTTGGCGTTCTAATGGCCTTTATTTTAGGGATTGGGCTGTTAACCCCACCGGTTGGCACTTGCCTGTACGTGGGGTGTGGCGTCGGCAAGGTCTCAATGGAATCCCTGGTAAAAGCCATGCTGCCTTATTACGCCGCCTTGATCGTTGTTCTGGTGGTGCTGATTGCGTTTCCTGGCATCGTAACCTGGCTGCCTGATCTCACCGCCGTGCGCGGCAATTGATAGGAGCATCGAGTGGATAAGCCATCACATCGTATTCTTGTCATGGGCGTTTCTGGGTCAGGTAAATCCCATGTTGGGCAGCAGTTAGCGGCAGCGCTGGGAGCCACGTTTATTGACGGTGATGACCATCATTCACCGGCGAATGTGGCGAAAATGGCTAGCGGTACGCCGCTCAATGACGATGATCGTCGTGACTGGCTGGCAACGCTTGCTGACTTGTTCGCGGCCCACAAGGCGCGTAATGCATCTGTTGTTATCGCCTGTTCCGGCCTTAAAAAACGCTATCGTGAACGCCTACGTGAAGGTGATTCTGCACTGCGTGTTTTATATCTAGAGGGAAGCCACGCGCTACTGCGTGAGCGGTTGGAAACCAGGGCAGGACACTTCTTTAAAGGCGACAGCATGTTGGCAAGTCAGCTTGCCGATTTAGAGCCGCCAAGCAGTGAGGAGGCGGTGACGATATCGATTGCAAAATCTCCTCGTGAGATTGTCGCATGTTTTAAGGCAGCGTTAACGCCCACATCGCGTGCCCATTAGGCTAAAGGATGGGATAGGCGGCGGGCCTTATTATTCGCTATGGTATGGCCCCCGCGTATTCAAGAGCTAAGTATTTCAGACCAAAGCATTCAAGACCAAAGTATTCAAAAAAACAGGCAGTGACGCCATTGAAGAAAAAACGCCCGACATTACAAGATATAGCTGACCGCGTTGACGCGACTAAAATGACCGTCAGTCGCTGCTTGCGGGATCCTGATACGGTATCGGAAGGGCTTCGCGAACGTATTTTTAGCGTTGCCGAACAGCTTGGCTACATACCCAATCGGGCGCCAGACCTGCTTTCGCGTGCGACCAGCCACTCTATCGGCGTGCTGGTGCCGTCGTTAACCAACCAAGTATTTGCGGATGTGATAGTCGGCATCGAAGCGTACACCGAGCCCGCCGGCTATCACTTGATGCTCTCTCACTATGGTTACAGCCCCGAGCTTGAAGAGCGCAGCTTGGCTTCGCTGCTCTCTTATAATGTGGACGGCGTTATCTTGTCAGATCGTGACCACACGCCACGTAGCCTGAAGATGTTGGAGACAGCAGGCATCCCTATTGTCGAAATAATGGACACCCGCCGCCCGCCACTGCAGCAGGCAGTGGGCTACGATAACGTCCAGGCTGCTTACGATATGGTGAGTGAGATGATCCGCCGTGGCAGGCGTCAGGTAATTTATCTTGCCGTGCGCCTGGATGAGCGCACACGTCAGCGGGAGCTAGGCTATCGCCAGGCGATGGAAGAGCAGGGGTTAACACCGGTAACGCTGCAAAGCAGCCAACGCTCTTCCTATAGTGTAGGGGCGGCATTGATGCAGGAAATTCAACGAAATTACCCCAATGCCGATGGTGTTTTTTGCACAAACGACGACGTGGCGGTAGGGGCTTACTTCGAATGTTTACGCCATGGCGTCAAGGTGCCTCAACAGATGGCGATTGCTGGGTTTCATGGTCACGATGTTGGCCAAGCGATGACGCCGCGCCTTGCCAGCGTCATTACGCCTCGGCAAGCCATTGGTGAAGCCGCCGCGAAAACGCTGTTGTCGCGCATTCGCGGCGAATCACTTGAGCACCACGTGATGGATTTGGGGTATCGGATTGAAGCGGGTAACACGCTTTAGTCTCAGGGTCGCTAGCGGCGAGCTGGCAAACTCGATAGGCTCTTAATTAAAGAGCTGCCATATCGAGTGCGAGATTCTCATGAAAATTACCCAACTCAGCGTCTATCCGGTTAAATCGCTTAAGGGGATCGACGTTACTCAAAGTGATATTTATGCCCATGGCTTGGCTTGGGATCGGCGTTGGATGCTAGTGGATGCCCAGCAGCGTTTTGTTACCCAGCGCCAGTTACCTGCGCTTGCCACCATTTCGGTCGCGCTCACGTCTGAAGCGCTGGTGCTCTCCCATCCCAGTGTGGACCCAATTGCCATTTCCCTATCAGACCCCAAGGGTAATCTTCGCTTAGTTAAGGTATGGGAAGATCACTGTAAAGCGCTGCCTGAAGGTGACGAGGTGTCCCGTTGGCTTGAGTCAGCTTTGGGCGAGCAGGCACGAGGCATCAGTATGGTGCGATTTGCAGCTGAGTTTACGCGTGCGGTTGAGGCGGATTTTTTAGCAGGCGGAGAAGCCCACACCTATTTTGCTGATGGTTACCCCTTTCTTATAACCACTACCGCTTCTTTAGACGCGCTAAATCAAGCGCTCATTGCCGATGGGCAGGCCCCCATACCGATGAACCGCTTTCGTCCCAATATCGTTATTGAGTGTGCAGATGCTTGGGCTGAAGACCAGTGGGCAACGCTGTCCGCAGAGCAGGGCGGTTATGAGCTAACGTTACGCAAACCTTGCCAACGCTGCAAAATCACCACCGTTGACCAGCAAACGGCGGCGATACCCGCACCGGGCGAGCCTTTGAAAACGCTGCTTGCGCTCAACACTCAGCCTCATCTTAAAGGCGCCTACTTTGGTCAGAATGCTACCTTAACCGCTGGGCAAGGTAGCGTCATTTGTGTCGGGGATGAGGTGGTGCCAACGCACCGCGATGCTTAAACCGTAATAACCGGGTGGCAATCGCTGTGCCCAGTAAGGTAATTACCATACCCACCACTACCTGAAGGCTTAGCGTTTCATCCAATAGTAAATAGCCCCACATTAGCGCGCTGACCGGTACTAAAAAAGTGACGGTTGATGTGGCCGTAGCGCCTGCGCTGGCGAGTAAACCAAAATACAGTAGGAATGCCAGCGTAGTACTGAGGGCCGCTAACGCCAGCGCATTGCCCCACGCAAGGGGGCCCACTGGCTCGCTTGGCCATAACAGCAGGCCGGGTATTAGCAGAACTAAGGCAGACATCGCGCTGCTGCCCGCTGCAAGTACGCGACTGGGCAGATGCCCCAGGCGGGTCTTTGAATAGTTACTAGCAATGCCGTAACAAAAAGTCGCCCCTAACACCGCGACAATAAACCAGCCATCGCCACCCAGTGCAAAATCTAGTCGGTTAGCGGAAAGCACATACACCCCCAGCAGGGCCAGGGCTAACCCAAGGTATTGCTGGCGCTGCACGGGGGTTGCAAAAAAAGCGGCACCTAACAGCGCGGTAAAAATCGGAGTCGTGGCGTTAAGAAGAGAGGTAAAGCCTGCTTCAAGGCGTGTGGTCGCTAGGGCCAGCAGTGAAAAAGGCAGCACATGGTTGATAATACCCAGCAGCAGTAGCGGCCCCTTATGCTGCCAAATCAGCCGCAGGTACTTCAGGCTCATTAGCAGCGGCACTAGCAACAGCGCTCCAACCCCCATACGCAGCAACACAAGCGGCACTGGCCCAAATTCTGGCACTGCTACCCGCATAAAAATAAACGAAAGCCCCCACAAAGAAGAGAGCAGCAGCAGGCGCATCGCATCAGCCGTTGACATGGCGTGTCCTTACGTCGATGACATTATTTATAGTGATTGTTATGGTACTCAAAAGTGTAGAGACAAAGTATCTGAAAGCGAACAGATCGCGCGTCTTATCAACAGTTTCCTTAGATTGACTTCGTGCAATAATGTCAACCTGTGTATCGTTACTGTTTTAGCGTTGACCGTAATGTAACTAGTCTCTACTGTCTCGCTAAACGGTGCTTACGCACTTTTTACAATTTTGAGGAAAGGCCGTGGATCTCGCAACGCTGATTGGTTTGGTGGGGGCAGCTGTTCTGGTGGGCGCCGCTGTAATACTAGGCACGTCACCCGAAGTGTTTATGAACCCGACCGGGCTGCTGCTAGTTGTCGGGGGAAGCTTATTTGTCGTACTGGCAAAATTCAGTATCACGCAATTTAAATTTGCTTTTAAAGCGGCGGCGAGGGCTTTTAAATTTCAGTTGCCCAACGTTCAGGAGAGCATTGAAGAGCTAGTAGAGTTGTCTAAAGTTGCTCGCCGAGAAGGCATGATTGCCTTAGAAAACAAAGAAGTAAATTCACCCTTTCTTGCAAAAGGTTTGCAAATGCTCGCCGACGGCTTCAGTGCCGACATGATCAAAGAGATGATGGAAAAAGAGCGCTTATTGACCTTAGAGCGTAACGAGGCGGGCGGCCGCGTTTTTTCTGCGTTGGGAGAAGTTTCTCCTGCGATGGGCATGATTGGTACGTTGGTGGGCTTGGTACAGATGCTCTCTAATATGGGTGACCCCTCCTTGATTGGCCCCGCGATGGCGGTTGCTCTATTGACCACGCTCTATGGTGCAATGATTGCCACTATGATCGCCAACCCAATCGCTGAAAAACTTTGGGTGCGTATGAACCAAGAAGCCAAAATGCAGCAGCTGTGGATTGATGCGCTCCTGGCAATAAAAGGTGACAAAAATCCACGCGTCCTTGAGCAAATGCTGACGCTTTATTTACCTCCCGAGCGCCGCGGTGCATCAAATGCTGACGAAAAAACTCCTGCAGGCGAGCGAACGTAAGCGATGGCTAAGAAGAGCAACATACCAGCATGGATGGTGACCTATGCAGATTTAATGACACTGCTGCTGTGCTTTTTTGTACTTTTATTGTCATTTGCAGAGATTGACGCTGAAAAATTTCGCCGAGTGGCAGATGAGCTGTCAAAAGCGTTTGGCGTACAGCGTGATGTAGAAGCCACGCAAATACCCATGGGAACCAGTGCGGTATTACAAAATTTCTCCCCCGCTACGCCAGACCGCACCTTTGTTGACGAGGTTCGTCAACGCACAACGCTTCAGCAACCCCAGCTCGAAACGATGCGTAGCCTTTTGGAATCACAGCGACAGCAGCGCACCTTGCAAGTAGCAAGCGCACTTGAGGCGCTATTACAAGAGTCGTCGCTAGAAGGCGTGACAGAAATTGAGGTTGACCAGTTCCGTGTGGTGATACGAGTGGCGGAGCAGGGCACGTTTGGCTCAGGTAATGCTGATGTAACGTCTGATTTTGTTAATTTGCTTGTTGATTTAGCGTCTGTGCTAGCTTCCGTAGATGGCTCAGTGTCTGTTCACGGGCATACGGATAACGTGCCCATCCGCACCTCCCGTTTCCGCAGCAATTGGGATCTTTCCGCTATGCGTGCCGCATCGGTGGCCAATGTGCTTGTTGCCACAGAAGAATTACTGCCTGAGCAACTGGTGATTCAAGGTTTTGCGGATACCAGACCATTAGCTTCCAATTCAACTCCTGAAGGGCGAGGGGTAAATCGCCGTGTAGAAATGGTGATAGATCTTAGTGATCCTTTTGAAGAGCGGGGAGAGCACTCTGTACGTGCATTGCAAAGCAGTATCGAAGAGACGTCCGGCAGTTAGTGGGTTAATTCGGCATAGTTGATAGAATCGGCTACGCTGAAGGAGCTAGTGGGCGCAGTGTGTGCCTACTCATGCAATTAGCGAAACACCACAGGAAAGGAGAACAGGATGGATCGTAAAGCTAGTGCACATTGGGAAGGTGGCTTGAAGGATGGTCAAGGCACCGTATCCACCGAAAGTGGCGTTTTGGAAGCCACTAACTACTCTTTTAAAAAGCGCTTTGAAGACGAGCCAGGCACCAATCCAGAAGAGCTGATTGGCGCGGCCCATGCCAGTTGTTTTTCAATGGCGCTTTCTATGATTTTGGGCGAAAAAGGCTACACCGCAGAAACAATTGATACCAACGCTAGGGTGACGCTTTCTCAAAGTACAGATGGCTTTGATATCTCTAAGATTCACTTAGAGGTAGAAGCTTCCATCAGTGGTGCTGATGAAGCTGCATTTAAAGAAGCGGCAGAAATGGCTAAAGACAATTGCCCCGTTTCTAAAGTTCTGAATGCAGAAATTACAATGGAAGCCAAGCTTAAAAATTAATGTTTTTTTTCGTTTTTATAACTTAAGTTATGGCGCCATGTTAATTATGTGGCGCCATTTTTTTTAATAGAAATTAATAAATAACCATAAAAAAGGCCTTGGCAATGCCAAGGCCTTTTAGAGTCTAACTAGTTGTTAGTCGTTATCGCGCTCATACTCTTCTGCTTCTTCAAGAGCATCTTGTGAAGCATTTACACGGATGACATATTCTTCATCATCATGATCTTTAGTAAGTTCAAGCGAATCCCATTCGATGGCGATGTCTTTTTCGCCCATACCGAGGAAGCCGCCAACACCCACAACGACTGCTTGAATTTGTCCATCTTCATTGATAATCAGGTCAGAGATGGTGCCGATATCTTCGTCATCTTCCACGGAGCTTTTAACATCATTACCCATCAGCGAATCAGCGTGGAAGGTGCCTTCAGGCTGGCTGGTAAGGTAAGTGGCTTCCATCGTCGTGGTTGCCGTCTCTGTGTGCTCGTTGGCATTTACAGCTGTTGCTGCAAACATAAATGCCGGTACCATCAGAGTGCCTAGAAAAGCGGGTTTGATCATTTTCATTGCTCTTGCTCCTTGCGCTTGCAATAAGACATAACGAAAAGACGTCAATGTCTAAACAAATTAATAACGGTGCTAGTAAGTAGGTATTAGTATTTCTCCTAAAATACCCATTGCGCAGTTTCTACTTACGCAAACTAGATCGCTATTACTCCTAATAGCCAAGTAGGCTAGTTCGTTAAATCAACGGGTGTAAACTACGGGGGGTAGCGTACCCTGCCCAGCGCTTCACTGCGCTGAGACACTTATCAAGGTAGACGCTGTACTCACTTTTGCAAAGATAAAATCAATATTTTTTATTATTGCTAATAAGCCCGCATGATTTATAAGCATTTTTGAATTCCCACTGTTAGTAATACTCACGTTAACAAGGAGTAGAGAAACAGAAGAATGAATATAGAAGTGGCGCAGGACTTAGGTGCGTGGCTCACGAGTGCATGAGGTGATGGATCGCGGTGATAGACAGTAATGGTAGGACAGTAGTGATAGATAGGAGTGATGAATAGCCGTGATGAGTCGCCATGGGGCATGGCTGCGACAGTGTGCCGAATTGACCTAGCTCAAGGCAATGGGCATATTCATAGCCAAATGGCCCAGTTGGCAATGCCCAAGGCCTATAAAAAAGGAGAACCCATGACGACGATGGCGCGCTATCAGCCCTTGCAGTGCATTAAGCAGTTAACGATTACTAGCCTTGCGCTGGGTGCTTGGCTGTTAGCAAGCACCGCTGGTGCTAATGAGAAGGAGTCACCGAAGGGCCATTTTGCTTTGCCTGAAGAGGGCAATATGGTCGGAGAGGTGTACACGGTGACGGCTGGCAGTGAGGATACCCTGCTGGATATTGCTCGGTTGCATAATGTGGGCTACGAAGAAATTCGCATGGCCAATCCGGATGTAAGCATCTGGGTGCCCGGTGAAGGTACTGAAGTCACGATACCTGGCCAGTTTATCCTGCCGGATGAGCCGCGTACCGGTATTGTGATTAACGTAGCCGAGCTGCGACTGTACTATTACCCAGAGGTAAGTAATGGCGAGACACCGCGGGTGGAGACCTATCCTATTGGGATCGGTCGCGATGCATACAATACGCCGTTAGGAATCACTAAAACCACCATGCGCCTTGAAAACCCGGCCTGGTATCCACCGGCCTCAATTCGACGTGAGGCCGCCGAGCGGGGCGATCCGCCGCCAGCGGTTGTGCCGCCAGGCCCAGATAACCCACTTGGCCAATACGCCATTTTGTTAGATATCCCTGGTTACCTCATCCATGGCACTAACCAGCCAGATGGTATTGGCATGCGTGCCAGCCGTGGCTGTATCCGTATGCACTCAGAAGACATTGAGTCGGTGTTCTGGCGTGTGCCCGTGGGCACAGAGGTTAATATCATCGATGCACCCGTTAAGGTGGGCTGGGGCGCTGCTGGGGAAGCTTACGTGCAGGCGTTTACCGCCACCGATGAGCAAGCGTTTGGTATGGAAACGTTGCTCAACGTTGTCAGCTTAATTGAAGAGCATAAAGGTGATGGTGCGCACGTTATCAACTACGAACAGGTGCGAGAGATATTAGAAAATGCCAATGGCCAGATCGTACCGCTAAGTTAAGTTATTCGTCAGCTGTGAGTGCTGGAACGAGTTCCAGCGCCACCGCCTGACGCACTAGTTCTGCCAAGTTAGCGGCACCCATTGCTTTCATGGCGCGAAGCCGATACACCTCAACGGTTTTGCCGCTAATCTGCATGTGTTCAGCAATTTCTTTGCTGGTCATTCCTTCTGCTACATGGGCAACGATACGCTGCTCTTTGGGGCGCAGTGACTGATAGCGTGCCTGTAATAAACGCTGCTGCTGAAAAACACGACGCTGCGCATAAGCGCTGCCCAGAGCCTGCTGCACAACATCAATCAGCTGCTGATGGTTAAAGGGCTTTTCGATAAAGTCAAAAGCACCATTCTTCAGTGCAGCGACTGCCATGGGTACATCGCCGTGCCCTGTCATCATAATCACCGGCAGGGCGGCGTGATGGTCTACCAGTTGCTGCTGAACCTGAAGACCGCTCATTCCTGGCATCCGTACATCCAGCAGCACAGCGCCGAATTCGCAGTACTCAGCGGCTAAAAACGCCTCGCCGTCGGCAAAGGCATACGTCGCTAACCCCACGGATTCTAATAGCCATACCAGGGAGTCCCGCAGTGCTTGGTCATCATCAACCACGGCGATAACCGTAGAGGGTGAGGTAAGCGGTGGGGGGGTGGATGTGGCCGATTTAGTATCGTGGCGGTGCATGGTTGTTTCCTTAAGCAAACGTAAGTTAAGGTGCAGCTAACGCCTAGCGTTCATTATGAGCTGGGGTCTCGGCGCGTAAGGTAACATCAAAGCATGCGCCGCCAAGCGGTTCTGCCGAACGCAAGGCAAGTGCGCCCCCCATACTCTCCATTAATGATCGGCTAATGGCCAACCCCATGCCTAGCCCCTCATCGCGAGTGGTGAAAAAAGCATCGAAGATCGCGTGGCGATGTTCAGGTGCGATGCCTGACCCTTGATCTTCCACGCTAAGCGTAACCTGACGACTGCCGCTCATATAAGCACGAATAACCACGTGCTCAGCACTATGCTGTTCGCGGCTAGCCGTCAGCGCATTGAGTAGTAAGTTAACGATGACTTGCTCCAGGGCAATGGGGTCAGCGTAAATGCGCGGTAGCTCAGGGGGGAGGCATGGGGACAGCTTTATCGCCCCCTGCTGGTATTGCCAATCACATAGCTGGCAGGCAGCTATTACCACATCCTCAAGGACGATGGGGCGAACGCGATGGCTGCGCTTACGCACAAAACTGCGCATGTGACGAAGCCGCTGTGCGAGACGCTGCACCTGCTCATCAATACGCGACAACGGGAGCAGTAATTCTTTAGCAGGCAGTTCAGGGGTTTGCTGGCACTTAAAAAGCGCTCCGCTAGTGTAATTAGCAATGGCGCCAAGGGGCTGGTTTATTTCGTGGGCAATGTTGGAGGCCAGCTCTCCAGCCGCTGCTAAACGGTTAGCGTGAGCAATTTGCTCCTGATGGCGCCGGGCTTGGGCTTCGGCGGCCTTGCGAACGCTAATGTCGCGGTTGATAAGCGCAAAGTGCCCGGGCTCTGCTCCTCGGCTACGGTGGGCAAGCACCACGCTTAATACGGGAACAGAGTTGCTTGCACCCCGCATTTCTAGTTCGCCGCTCCAAGAGCCGTAGCGTTCCACTGCGGGGAAAACGACCTCTTTAAGTAACGCAAGAGAGTCCGCCTGATAAAGCTGCTGGAGTGCGACCTGCATAGCGTCTTTAGGTAGCGTAAAACAGCGGCGGGCGGCTTCATTGGCACCAAAGATGTGCTGGTTGGGGCCTAAAAACAGCACGTAGTCGGTGGTGGATTCTACCACCTGGGCTAAGCGTTCCCGCGTGGCCTCAGCATGAATTCGTCGTCCAACATCCCGTGATACACATAAAATATCGATCAATTCACCCGTAACGCTATCGCGGCGGGTGCGGCTGGTGGTTTCAAACCAGACGTAGTGGCCCGCCTTGGCGCGAAACCGGTACGTCTGCTGATAAAAACCGTCGTGGTAGTACACCTGGGGAGATTTGCTAAGCAGGTCGTCTAAATCGGCAGGGTGGAAAAGTTGGTATGCAGAAACGCCGATAAGCTCGTCGGGCTCATAACCTAATAAATCCCGCGCCGCTTGGGAAGCGTATAGGAACGTGCCATCACGGGCATGGCGAGAGATCAGGTCGGTGGTACTCTCTGCTAGCCACTGGTAGTGGCACTTCTCCTCTTCCAACGCCGCATTGCGTGCTTCTAGTGCTGCAATTTTACTGTGCAGCGCGGCCTCGTCTTTATTAGTCTGGTGCATCATTTAATGTGCCGGGTCAAGCACGCCACCCAGCGAGGCGTTACGCCTGAACCAGCCCGCGATGCTGGCACGGGGTTGCTGGGTGGGCAGCACTTCATGGGGTATAGATTCGGATAAAAAGCAGGCGAAGGTACCCGCCTCAGGTACCACACGCGCCACCTCTTGAGTGGGATCGTCAGGGTGGTAAATGACCATTTCGCCGCCGCCATCGCTGGGCCAGTCAGGGTTTAAGTAGCCGACGGTAGAAATGACACGGTTAGCGCGTCCCTTAAAACTATCCAAATGGCGCTGATAAAATGCGCCAGGCGGATAGTGGGCAAAGTGCGCTTCATACTCAAATAAGCCGAGAAACAGCGCCTGATTGAGCGACTGCTGCAGCTCTCCCATGGCGTTAAGGTAGAGGCGCTGAGCTTCACTTTCACGATCTAGCCAATGAATGGCATCGCCCCGGACATCCTTACGAAGGTGGTGGTGCTGGCCACGACCAATGCCTGCTTCATTAAGCGCGTCGTGCTCGGCCATGTGCAGCAGCTCGCGATACAAGGCTTGGCAAAGCGCTGAGTCAATGACCTTAGTACCGACGTACCAGCCTTGTTCGACCAGTGCTTCGACTAAGGCATTGTGTGCCGCAGGTGCAAAAACGGGCGGGGTTTGCAGGTCAGATGCGATCATTTTGGGTTTCTCATGCCAGGGTGGCGGGCTGACGTGTGCGGGCGGCTTCTTCTTTCAGGAAAGTGTCGTAACGCGCCGACGGGGCGCTGGTGGAGATTAATGGACATACCAAATCCCTCGGCCAATAGCTCCACCAGCATCATTGCTGAAAGCCCCCAAATCACATGACCATCAACATGGTAGCTGGGCACATAGTGGGTAATGCCATCTACCGTAATGACGTCGGTATGGGTACGCTTATCATCTAGAAAGTGGCTTAGCGGTACTTCAAAAATAGCGTCTAACTCGGACGGGTCAGCCACCAAGGGCAAGTCCGGTGGAATAATGCCCACCCAGGGCGTCACGCGAATGCCGTGGAGCGAAATAACGTCTGATAGGCGCCCCAGGGGTTGCACCAGCCCTGGCGCTAACGCAATCTCTTCCATGGCCTCCCGTAGGGCAGTGGCGTAAAGGTCGGTATCGCCCGCTTCGCGTTTGCCACCCGGAAATGCCACTTGGCCGCTGTGGGTGTTTAGGTGGCTTGCCCGGCGGGTAAAGAGTAGCGTTGGGGCTGGACGCTCAACAATAGGCAGTAATACAGCCGCCTCTGGTAGCGTAACGTGGTCTAACCGTTGAGGCGTATGCTGTTGCAGCTGTTTGCGTAGAGTCTCTAACATAGGGGTTCCATTTACTTTGTTCCCTTTTACCCAGCCGCGGTGATCAACGTCAAGCATGTTGACGCCTATTCCCACAGCCCAGAGAAAACGCGATGAACTTTTGTAGTCAGTGTGGAGAAAAAGTCCGTTTTGCTGTTCCCGAAGGAGACGACCGCTCTCGTTACCTATGCGATGCTTGCGGCACCATCCACTACCAAAATCCGCGCATTGTGGCGGGTACGCTGCCCATTAGTGGCTCAAAAGTGCTGCTGTGTAAACGAGCGATAGCCCCGCGCAAAGGGTACTGGACATTACCGGCTGGCTACATGGAGAACGCTGAAACCACCCAGCAGGCCGCGATGAGGGAAACCTGGGAAGAAGCCTTCGCTGAGGTTGACCTAGGCGAGCTGTACACGCTCATCGACCTGCCGCATATCAATCAAGTGTATATGATTTTTCTCGCCGACTTGCTAGGGGGGTTCAGTGCAGGCCCGGAGAGCTTGGAAGTAGCGCTATTTGAAGAGCATGAAATCCCGTGGGACGCGCTGGCATTTCCCACCATAGAGCGTACATTGCAGCACTACTATGCAGATCGCAAAAGCGTGGCAGATCGTAAAAGCTTGGCTGACCATACAGCCGGTGTAGCCCGTCAACGCGCCGACTATCCGCTGCATAGTAGTACGATTATGCCTGAAGACCGCGAGCGCTATTTCGGCAGCGCCTAAGCGCTTTAAAAATCAGCAAGTTGCCAAACGTCATAGGCCACTTCTTCATAAGGATGAGCGAGCTTTAGTGCAGCAATGGCTGCTTTAATCAGCTCATCCTCGCACACCAGCTCGATTTTATACTCTTCCACGGTTTCAAGCGCCCCTACCTGCCCCATATGCGGGTTTGCGCCTTTCAGCGGGCGGAACTGCCCAGTGCCACGGGTTTGAAAGCAGCAGGCTTCATAATCGCCTATCCGGCCAGCGCCGGTTTCAAACACGGCTTCTTTCACATTTTCGGCATCTTCTACGGGAACAAAAAACGCAAGCTTGTACATACCCATACGCCTCTTAGTTGTTTGAATCAACGTGCCCACAAGCAGTATCAATGATAGGCGCTTAGCGGCCAAGGCGTGTGGTGGCAGCGCCATACGCGTTAGGAGGGTAAACGAAAACACCTCAGCTGATTAGCTGAGGTGTTCGTATAGCCCGCTTTATGCTTTACCAGGACTTATAGGGCAAGAACTTACCGTTAAGCGTTAGTAATACGCGATCCCCTTTGGGATCCTCGATTTTGTCGACTTCCATGGTGAAATCGATAGCGCTCATAATGCCGTCGCCAAATTTTTCCTGCACCACGTCTTTTAGGGTCTCCCCATAAACGCCGACCATTTCATACAGGCGATAGACGAACGGGTCCTGTGGGATCGCTTCATCCCAGGCTTTCGTGGGGAAGGCTACCAAGGCGTCGGTGACGTCGTTATCGACACCAAGCGTGTCGCAGAGCTTATGGGCAATATCCTGGTTGGCGCTATTCATGCCGTAGCAGGCGGAAGCCACCCAAACTGGCGACATACCTACCGCTTTACCAATATCGTCCCAGCTCATTTTTTTACGCGCTTTGGCGGCGAGCAGGGTGTGACGCATTTCGAGCTTATCCATGACGAATCTCCTTGGGTGTGAACTTCACTAACTTCTCTTCATGTTGAGGGGAGTTGCCCTCATCTTGTGCATCGTTACGGGCTGGATTTACGGGTGTTGGGTAGCGCAATCCTTTGGATTCATCTTCCTGAACGCGTAAATCGCCTGAGCGGTTGACCAGAAAGTCGACCAAGTAATTACGGATGGTGTAGAAGTTGGGGTGCTTGATGATTTCGGCGCGATTGCGTGGGCGTGGCAGGTCGATTTCCACTGCTTCTGCAATACGTGCTTCGGGGCCGTTGGTCATTAAGAAAATGCGGTCAGCGAGTAGAATCGCCTCATCCACATCGTGGGTGATCATGAACACAGTTTGCTGGTCTTTGGTCCAGATTTTGACCAGCTCATCCTGAATGACGCCGCGGGTAAGCGCGTCAAGTGCGCCAAACGGCTCATCAAGCAGCAGTAGCTTAGGCTTGGTGGCAAAGGCGCGGGCGATACTGACCCGCTGCCGCATGCCGCCGGAAAGCTGTGATGGCTTGCGATCCACTACATCTTTGAGCCCAACCAGCTCTAAGTACTTCATGCTGTGCTCGGTGACCTGGTGCTCACTCCAGTTTTTCCAGCGAGCACGAACGCCAAAGCGGACGTTTTCAAGGGTGGTTAGCCAGGGCAGCAGGCTGTAGTTTTGAAACACCACGCCACGCTCAAGGCCGGGGCCATTGATCTCGTTGCCTTCCATGACCATAGAGCCGTCAGAGAACTGATCCAGCCCTGCCAGGGCATTCATGATGGTTGATTTGCCACAGCCGGAGTGGCCGATGATGCAAACGAACTCGCCTTTTTGCAGCTGGAAGCTAACGTTCTCAAATACCGTTAGTGGCGGTGACGTTTTAGTGGCGCCAGGAAATCGCTTGGCGGCTTGTTGAACTTCGACAAACGCATGACTCATTAGTAACTCCTCACGATAGCGCTTTGTAATAGCTCTTTATGATGGCTCTGGGTGTGTGCCACGGCGTTTATTCTGCGTAGGTCACAAAGCGCGCCACATAGGCCAGGGACATATCAAGCAGCATGCCGACAATGCCGATCATCAAGATGGAGAAGATCACACTGGTGAGATCTAAGTTGTTCCACTCATTCCACACGTAGTAGCCAATACCCGTACCTCCCACCAGCATCTCGGCGGCTACAATCACCAGCCAAGCAATGCCGATAGAGATTCGCATACCGGTTAAAATGGTAGGCGCGGCGGCAGGCAGAATGACTTTGAAGGCGGTTTTCAGCGATGAAAGCTCATGGGTGCGGGCGACGTTGACCCAGTCGCTTCTTACCCCAGCAACGCCAAAGGCAGTATTCAGCAGCATTGGCCATATCGAGCAGATGAAGATGACAAAGATCGCCGACGCCTCCGCATCGCGAATGATAAACAGCGCCAGCGGCATCCAGGCCAATGGGGAGATAGGGCGCAACACCTGAATAAACGGGTTCAGCGCTTTATACATCAGCGGCGACATGCCAATCAGAAAGCCGATCGGGATCGCCACGGCGGCGGCCATTAAATAGCCAGCTAAGACGCGATACAGCGAGTAACCCAACTGAATGCCAATGCCTTTATCGTTGGGGCCCGCGTCGTAAAAGGGGTCAGATAGCTGCTCCCAAGCGCGCACCATAATCGCTGAAGGAGGCGGTACGCTGGCAGTCTCATCGGCCCCGCCTAACAGCATTTCATACTCACTAAGCTCAGCCCCGCCGCCCAAGATAGGCGCCCGGTTAAGGCCCTCCCATAGGCCCAATAGCAGCGCTAAAATAACCACCGCCAGCAGGCCAGCGCGTAAGTTGAGGCTTAATTTCCACTCGGTCGTTGTGCGATCCATGGTTAACTCCTGCCGATATCAAAGCTTTGCAGATAGGCGTCGGGCTGGGTGTAATCAAAGGTTTTACCCATGATCTCGTAGTTACGTGAGGTCTCCTCTGGGGCGTCATACCCCAGCTCGCGCATCACATCGCGGGCTTCGGTCGCCAGAAACACATCACGTGCAACCTGTTGATAATCCACGTGGCCCTCGATATATCCCCAGCGCTTCATTTGGGTCAGGATCCATACCGCCATGGAGTGCCAGGGGAAAGGGTCAAAGTCGATACGGTTAGGCACGTTTTGCACCTCACCTAAGCCATCTGCATAGCGCCCGGTTAGCACCTGCTCAATCACGGTGACTGGCTGGTTAAGGTAGTTAGTCGGGGCAATCGCCTCTGCGATCTCAGAACGATTGGCCGGGTCAGACGAGTACTGAGTGGCGTCGATAATTGAACGCAGCAAGGCTCCGTAGGTGTTGGGGTTTTCACGGGCGAAGGTAGCGCTGGTCGCAAAGGCACAGCAGGGATGGCCGTCCCAAATATCTTTGGTGAGGATGTGAATAAAGCCGATGCGCTCAAACACGGCGCGCTGGTTAAAGGGGTCGGGCGACAAGAAACCGTCAATATTGCCTGCGCGCAGGTTGGCGACCATTTCGGGTGGCGGAATGACGCGAATTTGAATGTCTTGATCAGGGTCTAAACCGTGCTCGGCCACGTAGTAGCGCAGCAGGAAGTTGTGCATCGAGTATTCAAACGGTACGCCAAAGGTGAAGCCTTTCCACTGTTGAGGGTCGCGTTTGTCTTGATGGTCGTTATGCAGAACGATGGCCTGGCCGTTGATATTTTCAATTGCAGGCGTAACAAAGGAGCGCTGAGAGGAACCAGCCCCCAGGCTCATGGCTAGCGGCATGGGCGACAGCATGTGCGCGGCATCAAAGCGGTCGTTGAGCGAGTTATCGCGAATGAGTGCCCAGCCAGCGGTTTTAATCACATTGACATTCAGACCGTAGCGCTCATAAAAGCCCATCGGATGGGCCATGATGATCGGCGTTGCACAGGTGATGGGGATAAAGCCGATATCCAGTTCGGTTTTTTCCAGTGGGCCTAAATCCTCTTTTGCGGCGGCTTTAATAGCATCCATGGGCAGCAAACTGGCCAGCGCCGCGGCCACCGTGCCACCACCCACCAATTTCATAAATTGGCGGCGATGCATATCGCTGTGACCAAACATGCCGCGTACCAGGGCGCTCTCAACCATCCGATCCATCATCGCGTCGCTATCGGTTGGCGCCGAAGAGGCGCCTGCCTGTGTCGGAGTGATAATGGACTTCGTTGTCGGCTGACAGTCGTGGCAATCACAGTGCCGTCCATGAATAAGTGATTGTCGGTGATCGAAGGGGTTGCCGAGACTGCTGTGGTCGTTATTGTCTTTCATGGACGTTCACCTCACAGGAGCAAAAAAACAAATGGCTGCGCCGTCTTGGTGCGAAAAAGAATAAAAGCGTGCGGCGCTACCCTTGTTGTTGCGATTTGTGTGCCAACTTTGGTGTTTGTTTCTTAACTATCTGTTTTTAAATAGTTAAGTTCTTTTTTAGGTAATCGCCTTTATGCGTATAAGAAGTAACGAAAAATCGTAAATAACGATATTTCGTTGTTTTATTGACGATAAATCGTAAGTGGCGTGGGAATTGTATGGCTTATTAAACTCATCACCCCTGAGCCATGAGGTACACGCTAATGTATGAACAAGAGCGCGCGCACGCTTCGGCCAGCGACCTAATGGGCAGGTTCTCGCCCCTGGCAATGATCGTTATAGACCCCTACGAAGACAGGCTGATATCCGCTAACCAAGCCGCCTGCGAATTGCTCTGTATTGATGAACCCCTGCCATTGGCTGCCCCGTTTAGCCATCGCTTAAGCGCGTCACTGCCGCTATGGGTCAGTTTTACCGATGAGGCGCTAGTACAAAAAACGGCATGGTCAGATGATTTGGTGATACTCGATATGCTGCGCCAGCCCTACCGGGTGGAGGTTTATGCCCTGCGCATTGAAGGCTCAGGGTTGCTGTTATTAACGCTGATTGATCGCAATAAAGCTGAGCAGCGGCGAGCAAAAGCAGAGCTAGGCCGCCAGCACCGCCAGGGAGAAGTAGGTTGGCAGCGTGTCGAGCAGGTATTTGAGCGCATTGAGAAGCAGAACCAACTGATTCTTAGCGCTGCGGGCGAAGGCATTTACGGATTGGATGCTGAGGGTAAAACTACCTTTGTTAACCCTGCCGCTGAGCGTATTTTGGGCTGGAGCACGGACGACATGGTGGGTCACGATGCCCATTTAATGTTTCACCACACCCATGGCGACGGCAGCCACTTTCCCGTGCAGCAGTGTCCCATTCATGCCTCCTTCAGCGACGGCCAGGTGCATCACGTCGATAACGAAGTGTTCTGGCATAAAAACGGCGAAGCGATCCCTGTTGAGTACACCAGTACGCCGATTTTTGAGATGGGCCGGTTAGTGGGTGCCGTCGTGTTGTTTCGTGATATCCGCGAGCGCAAGCGTGCCGAGCAGCAGTTGCGTGATGCGCTGGCGGAAGTGGAATCACTCAAGCAGCGCTTAGAGCTGGAGAACGAGTACCTTCAAGAAGAAATTAAAGCGGAGCTAAACCACCGCAATATTGTGGGTAATAGCCCAGCCGTGGCAAAGCTCATCAAGCAGATTGAGATGGTCGCGCCAACGACCGCTAACGTTCTCATTAGCGGCGAGTCGGGCACGGGCAAAGAGCTGATTGCCCGCGCGATTCATGCGGGCAGCACGCGCAGCTACAGGCCGCTTATCCGCGTGAACTGTGCAGCTATTCCTCGGGATCTTTTTGAGAGTGAGTTCTTCGGCCATGTAAAAGGTGCGTTTACCGGCGCGGTTCAAGACCGTAACGGGCGCTTTGAGCTGGCCCACGGCGGGACGCTATTTTTGGATGAAGTGGGTGAAATCCCCTTAGAGCTGCAGAGTAAGTTGCTAAGAGTGCTGCAGGATCAGCAGTTTGAGCGCGTGGGCGATAATCGCACGCGTGAAGTAGACGTGCGTGTGATTGCCGCCACTAACCGTGAACTGCGAGACATGATCGATGCAGGCCACTTCCGTGAAGATCTCTATTTCCGCCTGAATGTATTCCCGATCGATTCGGTGCCGCTACGCAAACGGATTGAAGACGTGCCCTTGCTAGCGCGGCATTTTTTACACCGCGCCTGCCTCAAGTTTAACAAGCCGGGCGTACGCATACCGCCAGCGCAGCTGGAGACGCTGCAGCGCTACTCTTGGCCAGGTAATATTCGTGAGCTTGAGAATGTGATCGAGCGACAAGTGATTGTTACACAGAATCGGCGCCTCTCTTTTGATGATCTGCTAGCAGAATCGCCTTTGCATAATACACCGCTGAATGTTGAGGAAGAGCGCAAGGTTTCGCAGGCGGAAATACTTTTGACGGAACAAGCGTTATGTCAACGTCAGATGGATAACACGCTGCGGGCACTCACTATCACTCGTGGAAAAATATCGGGCGGCGGCGGGGCCGCTGAATTGCTTGGCCTCAAGCCCACCACGCTCTCTTCTAGGTTGCAGAAATGGGGAGTCGACCTGAGGGAATTTCGTTAGCCGGAACCTAAAAGGGTGCCTGCTCAAGATGCTTTGGGCTAAGGTAGGGGAGTGCAGGCTTGACAAGTTGTTTGTCCACACAATTGGACGAAGTACAAGTCTGGCATACATACATGAATGTAACTATAATGCCACTCCTTCTGAATGGCATACGTGTTGCGCCATCCTACGCTGACACCTAGAGGCAACCCCATGCGACTGGCACACTGGGCAGTCAATGCCCCTTTTCGTCCCCTGCTGTTAGCAGTGCTTACGTCTTCCTTGATGCTGCCTGCTCACGCAGCAGACCTAGTGACTATTACGCGTGATGCGCTCAACAATAATGCGACATTGGCTTCGGCACGCGCTGATTTTTCCAGTGTGGAAGCGTCACGAGATGTGGTGCGCGGTGGTTTACTGCCGCAAGTAAATGCCTCAGGTAACGTGGTCCATAACCGCCAGTATGAAAGTCAAAACTCGGCAAGGGCCGGTGCTGTTACTGATCCAACCACCCCAGGTGCAGGCGTCAGCGATGACAACTTCAATACGGCATCGCTTTCGCTAGAAGCCTCACAGGCACTGTTTAATGCGGTCACCCGTCAAGAAGTAAGCCAAGCTGAGCGTCAAATCGACCAGCAGGTGTACTTGTTGGCGGCCACCGAGCAACAATTGTTGATTGATGTGGCGGGTGCCTACTTTGACATTCTGCGTGCCCATGAAGTGCTAGATGCGCGCTTGGCGCAGGAACGTGCGATTGGCCGCCAGTTAGAGCAGGCCAGCGAGCAGTTTGAGGTAGGGCTAATTGCAATTACTGAGGTGGAAGAAGCGCGGGCAAGTTTTGACCAGTCCCGGGCCGACCGTATTGCCGCTGAGAGTAATCTGCAGGTGGCCTTCGAAGTGCTTGAAGAGCTCACTGGACGCCGCTATGCCACTATCGATGCGTTAGGTGATATGCCCGTGGTCTTGCCCTCCCCAAGCAGCCGCGATTACTGGGTGGAGCAAGCTATTGAGCGCAATCCGCAAGTGCTGGCCCAGCGGGCAGGTATCGAGCTTTCTCGAGTTGGCGTAGAGATTGCTCGGGCAGGCCGTCTTCCCAGCGTTCAGGCGTTTGCCAACTATCGGTATGCTGAAAGTGATAGCGACCTTGCCAGTGGTCATGACTCATCAAGCCAATTGGGGGTCTCGGCTAACTTGCCTATTTATACGGGCGGCAGCACGAGCGCCAGTATTCGCCAGGGCACCTTCCAGCTTGAGCGCAGCCAGTACGACTTTGAGTCTCAGCGCCGCACTACGATTCAGCAGGTACGCTCGCTGTACACCCAAGTCAGCAATAACGTCGAGACGGTAGAGGCACGCCAGCAGGCGATTGTTTCTACCCGCAGCGCATTAGAAGCCACCCGGGCGGGCTACGAAGTCGGCACGCGTAACATCGTCGACGTGTTAAACGCCGAACAAAACCTCTATAACGCCATCGCCAACTTTGCAGAGGCCCGCTACGACTACGTGGTGAACCTCCTTTCTCTGCGCCAGCAGGCAGGGTTGCTAGATGTTGCCGCTATTGAAGAGGTCAATGCGTGGCTGACCGGTGATCCCGTGAGTTTCACCCTTCCTGAAAGCGGGGACGCTTACCAGGGTGCGCTGGATATTGGCGCTCCGCCCACGCCCGACGCCTAGCGGCAGCAATGCCCGCAATGATTACCACGCTTGTGATACCCACTTAGTATTAGAAGTATCTACTTAGCGCCAGACTGAATGAGCGCTGTGTTGCTATCCGTCAATGTTCAAAAAAAGATGAATGGGAATTCGACGTATGAAGAAAATGATTCACTCAGGTAGAGCGAGTCTAGTGACGCTGATAGCTGCACTGGCGCTGGCAGCCTGCGGGCAAGAGCAGCCGCAACAGCAGCAGGCGCAGCAGGAAGCGCCTCCTCATGCGGTGGAAGTCGCCGAAGTAGCTCGGCAGGATATACCGCTGAATAAGTCTTACCCGTCACTGCTGCGCAGCGATAGTGAAGTAACGCTCGTCGCGCGGGTAAGCGGCTTTCTGGAAGAGCGCCATTTCGAGCCTGGGCAGTTAGTCGAGCAGGGCGATCGGCTCTATACCATCGAGCCAGACCTTTATCAGGCTACGGTTAATCAGCGCGATGCTGACCTACAGAGCGCCCGCGCTGAGCTAGCCCGCGCCCAGCGCGATGCCCAGCGTTTTGAACAGCTATTGAGCCAAAACTCAGTGAGCCGCCAGCAGTATGACCAAGCCTTAGCGGATCAACGTGTTGCCCAGGCGCGGGTTGCTCAAGCGGAAGCCGCACTCACCAGCGCCAATCTTGATTTAGGCTATGCCAACGTCACTGCCCCGGTATCGGGAATGATCAGCTTAAGCCAAATTAACGTCGGCAACCTGGTGAACTCCGGAACTGAGCTTGCCACCATCACGCCGTTAGACCCCCTTGAAGTGCGTTTCCAACTGCCCCAGCGAGATGCATTTGAACTACGCCGACAGCTTGGAGAGGAGAGCGAGGCTTCTGATATCACCGCCCGCCTGACAGTGCCTGGGCTAAGCGGTGGCAGTGGTTCTGAGCTTGAAGGGCAATTGAACTACCTTGGCTCACGGGTAGATGGCGGCACCAGTACGGTTCAGGCCTCGGCTAGCTTTGCTAACCCTGACGGTGCCGTGCTGCCTGGGCAGTTTGTGCGAGTACGCCTTGAAGGTCTAAAGCGCTTTAACGTGATTGCTGTGCCGGAAATTGCCGTGACCCAGGGGCTGATGGGGCCGCGTGTGTTTGTGCTGGATGAAGAGAGCAAAGCCCGTGAGCGTACCGTTCAGCTCGGCGACGTAGCAGGCCCTTGGCAGATAATTGTAGATGGCCTTGAAGAGGGTGAGCGCGTCATTGTTGGTGACACCGCCGGGGTGGAGCCGGGCCGGGAGATTGAACCTAAGCGTTTTGAAGACAACGCGGAAGAGTTGGTTGAGCGCGTTGAAGAAGCCGAAGCTGAGGAGCAGCAAGCACAGGCTGAAGCAGCTGAAGAGATGGCCGAAGGTGCTGGGGATATGCCAGCAGACGAAGGGGAAGAGGGCGCGCAATAATGAATTTTTCCAACTTCTTTATCAGTCGTCCGATTTTCGCCACGGTGCTGGCGATTATCCTGACGCTGGTAGGCTCCCTGGCGATGCGAATACTGCCCATTGAGCAGTATCCCAGCGTTGTGCCGCCTACGGTCTCAGTGCAAGCCCAGTTTCCTGGGGCGGATGCTGAAACTGTGGCGCAAACAGTGGCAGCGCCGCTTGCTGAGGCCATTAACGGCGTTGAGGACATGCTCTACATGACCTCCAACAGCGCCGACAATGGCACTATGAGCTTGAGCGTGGCGTTCAATATTGGTACCGACGGTGATATCAACACCATCAACGTGAACAACCGGGTGCAGGGCGCGCTCTCACGGCTACCTGAAGCTGTGCAGTCTCAGGGGGTTAGGGTTGAATTGCGCTCTGATTCGATTCTGATGCTGGTGGCGCTGACCTCGCCAAACGGTGATTACAACAATGTTTACATGCAGAACTACGCCACCCTTAATATTCTCGACGAACTGCGCCAAGTGCCCGGCGTGGGTAACGCTGAGGTGTTGGGCGGCGGCGAGTTCGCCATGCGTATTTGGATGGACCCAGACAAACTGGCTCAGTACGACCTAACCCCCAGCGAAGTGGCAAGCGCTATACGGGCGCAAAACACCGAAATTCCCGCAGGTAATTTAGCGGCTACGCCACAAAGCGAACCTCGCGCCTATACTTATACGATTACCGCTGGCGGACGTTTATCAGATGCTGACGACTTTCGTAACATCTACCTTCGCACAAATCCCGATGGCTCTTCACTGCGCCTGGAAGACGTTGCGCGTATTGAGCTGGGCGCCTCGTTCTACGGGGTTAACGCGCGCTTAAACGGCGCGACGATGACCCCCATCATTATCAACCAGCAGCCTGGGGCTAATGCTCTGTCGACGGCTGAGGCGGTACGCGACACGATGGAAGAGCTGGCGGTGCGCTTTCCGCCGGGGCTTGAGTATGTGACACCCTACGATACAACGCTGTTCATCGATGCCTCGGTAGAAACGGTACTCAAAACCTTTATCGAAGCCTTTCTGATCGTTATTGTCATTCTGTTTATTTTTCTACAGAACTGGCGCTTTACTGTTATTGCTATGTCGGTGGTGCCGGTATCGGTTATTGGTACCTTTGCGGGCTTCTACCTGTTTGATTTCTCGATAAACTTATTAACGCTATTTGCGTTAGTGCTGTCGATCGGGATAGTGGTGGACGACGCTATCCTAGTGGTAGAGAACGTCGAGCGCGTGCTGAGCGAAGAGGAAGACATTAGCGTTCGTGATGCCACTATTCGTGCCATGAAAGAAGTGGGCGGCCCCGTCATTGCCACCTCACTGATTATGGCTGCCGTCTTTGTGCCGGTAGCTTTCATGGGTGGTTTTACCGGGCAAATTTACCAGCAGTTTGCGATTACCGTGACGATATCGGTGGCGCTCTCGGCATTAATGGCCTTGACCTTCACGCCAGCGCTTTCCGCCATTTTCATTAAGCACAACCTGCATAAAACCAAACAGTCGGCATTTAGGCGTGCAATTACCACACCGCTGCGCCTGTTCGATCGCCTGTTTGCAGGCATCACAGCCGTGTATATGTGGGGTGTGAAAAAGTTGGTGCGCTTCTGGGTGCTGGCGCTGGCGCTCACAGTGGCTACTAGCGTGGGTTCCTATTGGCTATATGCCAATACGCCCTCTACGCTGGTGCCCGAAACCGACCAGGGGATTGTGTTGGTAAGCGTGTCGCTACCGGATGCTGCGTCGCTTGACCGTACCCAAAACTATATGACTAAGCTGAGCGCGGCTATTGAAGATATTCCCGGCGTGGAGTACTCCTCAGCGGTAGCGGGGTATGACATTCTCTCCAGTGCGGTGAATACAGCCCGCGGCATTATGTTTATTAATATGCATCCTTGGGCGGAGCGCGATTTAACCGCTGATGAGTTGGTAGGCCGCATTATGCAGTTAGGCGCCAGTATCGATGGCGGCTCTGCTATGGCGTTTAACGTACCGCCGATTATGGGGCTTTCAACCACCGGTGGTTTTACCGGCTTTTTGCAATCGTTTGACGGCGCTTCGCCGCGAGAGTTGTATGAAGCCTCGCTGCAAATTATGGGGGCCGCGAATCAGCATCCTGCGTTGAACCAGGTATTCTCAACGTTCAACGTCAATGTGCCCTCCTTCCGGGCTGAAATTGATCAGCAGAAGGCGCTGAGCTATGGCGTAGCGTTAGAGAACATTTCCTCAGCGCTCTCCAATACCTTCGGCAACGGCTTTGTTAACTTCTTTAGCTACCAAAACCGTAACTTCCAGGTCTATTTACAGAACGAAGATGAGTTCCGTAAGACCCCCGAGGATATTAATAGCGTGTTTGTACGGGGCGGTAATGGCGAGCGTATTCCGCTTTCCGAGTTTGTTACTCTTGAACGCCAGGTGGGCCCTTCTGTGGTTTCCCGCTTTGGCGTTTATACAGGTGCGCAGTTCCAGGGTGGCCCTGCCGAAGGGTATAGCTCGGCGCAGGCTATTGAGGCCATGGAAGCCGTGGTGTTAGACACCCTTGGCCCTAACTGGGGTATGGGCTGGACGGGCACGGCCTATCAGGAAGCAAACTTGGGTAACACCGCAGTCCTGGCGATTGTGTTTGGTATCTTAATGGTCTTCTTGATTCTAGCGGCTCAATACGAAAGCTGGTCGCTGCCTTTAGCGGTACTGACCGCCACCCCGTTTGCTTTCTTAGGCGGTATTGGGGGGATTGTGCTGCGAGGCTTGGATACCAGTGTCTACGTGCAGATCGGCATGCTGGTGGTCGTGGGATTGGCGGCCAAGAACGCTATTTTGATTGTCGAGTTTGCCGAACTGCAGCGTAAAGAGCAGGGTAAGACGATCCGTGAAGCCGCTATTACGGCTGCTGAATTGCGCTTCCGGCCTATTGTCATGACATCACTGGCGTTTATCTTTGGTACGTTGCCCTTGGCATTAGCCTCAGGTGCTAGCGACGTGAGTAGCCACCATATCGGCACAACCGTGGCGATGGGGATGGCCTCGGTGGCAGTGCTGGGTAGCCTGTTCATTCCTAGCTTCTACGCGATGATTGCGACGGTGTCTGACTGGCTCTACCGCAAACGACACCCTAATCAAACGGCCAGTTCCCCCGCACTAGAGCACCACCAGCACTAGCGTAACAGGGGGGTTACTAAGCGGGCATCACGGACAACGTGATGCCCGTTTTTTTATGCCTGGCTGATACGCGTCAAGGCTATGCGCTACGCAGAAGCGTAATGTGGACTACGCTAATAGAGACCATCATTTTCAGCTTGTACTAATAAAGATAAATCCAAGCGAAAATATTACTAGCCTGTTGGTCTGGAGGAGGTCACGCCATGCAAACATTGATTTCTGCCGCTGTGCAATTTCCGACCGCTGTTTTCACGTTCCTACTGGCCTTGATTGTGCTGTATTGGCTACTGGTGCTAGTCAGGATAGCGCCTCTTGAGCTATTCGAACGAGATAGCCTGCGTGACGACCATACGGCCAGTACGCTTGTTTCACTGGGCTTTGCCGGTGTGCCCGCCACGCTTGCGCTAAGTATTCTAGTGCTCCTGGCGGGGGCTATCTCACTGGCTGTTGAGTTATTGGTGCTGCGTTGGCTACCGCTGGGTATGTTAAGAGTGCCTGTAGGTGTGCTTGTGCTATGGGGGTCGCTAGCCGCTGCCTCGCCCATTGCGGCGGCCATATGCCATGCCCTTCAGCGTGGGCTACATCGCTACCAACCGTTTAAACGGCGCTGCTTATTGGGGGCTACCGTTGTTGTGACAGAGCCTCAGCACGATGGGTACGCTACCTCACTGCTCGATGATGAGCCGAATAGTTTTATCAAGCTGCACTGCAAAGCTGGTGATACTCCCCGATTGGGTGAACGCCGGGTATTGGTGAAATACCTAGCCGAAGAGGGCGCGTATCGCAGCGTGCTGGAACAGCAGTATCTAGAGACGCGCGTTTGGTTAAGCAAGCTGCGGCTGCACCATAAACAGCAGCAGCGGTCGAACGGCTATTCCGCCTAGCCATCACTGCCTAGCGGTTAAATAACCGCCGCCACTGTTTGCTTAGCCAAAGGATCAATGGCTGGGTAGTGGACACCTCTGCGGGGGCGGTGTAAGTGGGGATAGCGGTGTCGAGAAACTGACGGATGGGGGCGGCCTGCTCCGGCTGGTTAAGCATGGGGGCGTGGCCGCAATTAGCCACGGTTAACGTTTGCAGCGATGGCTGTGCCTTGGCCATACGTGGCAGCGTTTCGGCATCTAATAAAGTAGATTCGGCGCCGCGAATGACCATCACCGGGCAGCGAATATTTGCCCACTCCTTCCACATGTCCCGAGGGGTGTCGTGGACAAATTGTTCCCCGATGCGTGGGTCAAAATGGTAGGTCCAACTGCCGTCGGGTAAGCGCCGTGCACTATTGAGCGCTAACTCGCGCCACTCCTGTTCATGGGTAAGCCCAAAGCTTGCGTAATGCTGCTTTAACTCTGCGTGTAAGTCGGCAAAATTATTGAAGCGGTGGGCAACGCCAAAATAGCTAGAGAGTGCAATCAAACCCTGCGGGTTAAGCTCAGGGCCCACGTCGTTTAGAATCAGCCGCTTTATGCGGTTACTGTGCCGTGGGTCGGCAGCCATTAGCATGCCTAGTAGCCCGCCCATAGAGGTGCCTAGCCAGTCTACCTGCTGCAATTTAAAGTGGTCTAAAACGCCAAGTGCAACGGTTATATAGTGGCTATAGAGATAGTCATGGGCGGGGAACAGGGACCAACTGGAAAGTCCTCGACCGGGCGTGTCCGGTGCGATGATGCGCCATTCGTCCCCTAGTTGCCGGGCCAGTGCGGAAAAGTCACCGCCGTGGCGGGCAAGACCATGCCAAGCAATTAACGTGCGCGGGGCATTGGGGTTCCAAATGCGTACGGCGATATCGAGTTCTCGAACGCGTATAAATTCCAGTGCATCCATAAAGCACTCCTAAGCTGTGGGTCTCACCAGTATAGGAGTAGCGCTGCATTGCAGCAAAAGCCTTGTGTTAACGTTTAACTAGGAAAATGAATGCATCAATCATTTTGCCGCTGCGCTCATCAATGGAATAAACACTGGGATTGCGAAGCCAGTCATGGAATAGGCCACCCAACATAGACTGCATCATTTTTGTAGCAACCTCTGGGCTAAGGCCATCACGCAGTAGTTGCTGATGTTGTGCAAGCTTAAATGCCGCTAGCATCTCATCAAAACATTCCTTAGCAATTTTATCCTGCATTTCTAAAGGATTGATGTCACTGAAGAATTCGCAGCGATGCATCAAGATAGACAATATCCTTTGATATGAAGGCTGCTCAAGCCTAGCCATACCGGTGTGGCAGGCTCGGCGAATTGATTCTAACGGCGAAATATCAGCGTCGGATATATCCACTTCGTCCATCAATGACTGAAAAGGCATGCGGACACGCTCAACTAACGCTTTAAAGAGGTCCGCCTTATCTTTGAAATGCCAGTAAACTGCTCCACGGGTAAGGCCAGCATGGCGGGCAATCTGCTCTAGTGATGTGCGAGCGACGCCTTTCGCGAAAAACACTTCTTCAGCAGCATCCAGCAGCGCTTCGCGAGTAGCTGCGGCTTCTGCTTTGGTCTTTCTGGCCATGAAAACGTAACCTCACTATCAATGCGGACGCGCATATTTTATCTGAAAACGGGTGATTTTACATTCAAAACTGTATGGTTGGTGGGTGAGCGCCGCAGCATGAGTGAGCAAAATCGTTCTTTATAATGAGTGAGCGCATAAGATGCGTGTATGAGCCGAGTGCTAAAGCACCGTTTTAAAACGTATGTCGTTACTCGTAGAGTACCCACTCTACGCCCGTTATAGGAAGAACAGCATGGCACGAGCCCCCATTGAATTAGCTGGACATACCATTCAGCCCGGCCAGCGCTTACAAATTGATATGCCAGTTGCGCGTTTATATACCCATACGCCGCTGCATATTCCGCTTGAAGTGGTACATGGCCGCAAGGCGGGGCCGGTGATGCTGGTGTGCGGTGGCATTCACGGCGATGAAATTAATGGTGTCGAGATCGTGCGGCGTTTACTGCGCTCAAAAGCAATTAATAGCCTGCGGGGTACGCTGATCGCGGTGCCGGTCGTTAATGTCTTCGGCTTTTTACAACAAACCCGCTACCTGCCTGACCGGCGCGATTTAAATCGCTGCTTTCCGGGCAGCGAAAAAGGCTCGCTCGGCGGCCGCATTGCGGCGCTATTTCGTGAGCAGATAGTCGACCAAGCAACGCATATTATCGACCTGCACACCGGGGCGATTCACCGCACAAATTTACCGCAAATTCGCGCCCAGCTAAGTGCGGGTAGCGAAACAGAGCGCATGGCAGATGCGTTTGGTGCGCCGGTAATTCTCAATGCGGAGCTGCGGGAAGGAAGCCTTCGGCATTACGCGCAGAACCGCGGGATACCGGTGCTCACTTACGAAGCGGGTGAGGCGCTGCGCTTTGATGAGTGGGCCATTGCGCCAGGTGTGCGGGGCGTTTTACGGGTAATGCGCCGGTTGGACATGCTAGCCGGCGCTCAGCGGCAGCGCTCCTCGGCACCTGCTGAACTGGCTAATGGCTCCAGCTGGGCACGGGCACCTATCGACGGCATATTGCGCCCTAAAGTGCGCCTAGGCGCGCGGGTGGCCAAAGGCGAAGTGCTGGGCAAGGTCGCGGACCCTTTCGGCAATGATGAGGATGAGGTGCTCTCTATGGCTGACGGCATTGTGATTGGCATGAGCCGACTGCCGCTGGCCAACGAAGGTGAAGCGCTTTATCACATCGCTCGTTTTGATGAGATTGAGGAGGCAGAAACCGCGATTGAAAGCTTTCAATCTAGCCTTACACCACCGCCTGATGCGATGTATTAACGCTTTTAGACGCCGTCGAACCCACGCCACGGATGGCGCGATACCGGCTTGTTAGCTATACCTGTGTGGGTACCGTTTAAGCTTACGTTAACAACGCTGCAATGGGCGGTGCTTTCCAGTGGTACAGACCGTGCCACGTCGAACGCGACATGGAGGAAGAGTAATGACGAGCAGTAAGTATACAACTAACGAAGCGGGCATCCCGGTTTCCAGCGACGAACACTCCCTTTCTGTGGGTGCCGATGGCCCGATCGTAATGCATGACCACTATCTCATGGAGCAAATGGCGGCTTTTAACCGAGAGATGATTCCCGACCGCCAGCCCCACGCAAAAGGTAGTGGCGCCTTCGGCCATTTTGAAGTTACCCAAGATGTCAGTAAGTACACCAAAGCAAAATTTCTTCAGCCGGGCACTAAAACGGATGTACTGATCCGTTTTTCGACAGTGGCCGGGGAGAGTGGAAGCCCAGATACATGGCGTGACCCACGTGGTTTCTCGATTAAGTTTTACACCGACGAAGGCAATTTCGACATGGTGGGTAACAATACCCCCGTGTTTTTCGTCCGTGATCCTATGAAGTTCCAGCACTTTATTCACTCGCAAAAACGCCGCGCTGACAATGGTTTGCGGGATCACGATATGCAGTGGGATTTTTGGACACTGGCACCAGAGTCAGCCCACCAAGTGGCATGGCTAATGGGAGACCGGGGGGTACCCGCCACATGGCGGCATATGAATGGCTACTCCAGCCACACCTATATGTGGGTGAATGATGAAGGTGAACGGTTTTGGGTGAAATACCACTTCAAAACCGATCAAGGCATTAAGTGCATGACCCAGGAGCAGGCCGACCAAATGGCAGGCAGCGATGCCGATTACCATCGTCGTGACTTGTTCGAGGCGATCAAACGGGGTGACTACCCGTCCTGGACGCTGCAAATGCAGATCATGCCGTTTGAAGATGCCAAGACCTACCGCATCAACCCCTTCGACTTAACCAAAGTATGGCCCCACGATGACTACCCGCTGATGGAAGTGGGCAAGTTAACCTTGAACCGTAACCCGACGGACTTTCATAGCGAGATTGAGCAAGCCGCCTTTGAGCCTAACAACTCGGTGCCGGGCACGGGCTTCTCGCCTGATAAAATGCTGCTGGCGCGGGTGATTTCCTATGCGGACGCACACCGTGCTCGCTTGGGGGTAAACTACAAGCATATCCCGGTAAACGCGCCTAAATGCCCGGTACATAGCTACAGCCAGGGTGGCGCGATGCGAATTAAGCACTCCACCGACCCGGTATACACCCCCAACAGTAAAGGTGGCGCCAAGGCTGACCCTGAGCGCTTTCCAGAGGATGCCGTGTGGTCGACCGATGGCCAGCTGGTACGCTCTGCCTACACGCTGCGCCCTGATGACGATGATTGGAGCCAAGCCCACGCGCTTGTTCGCCAAGTGATGGATGACGAGCAGCGTGACCGGTTAGTTTCTAACGTGGTAGGTCACTTGTCTGGCGGCGTCACCGAGCCCGTGCTAGCGCGCGCTTTTGAATACTGGCGCAATATTGATCAAGAGGTCGGTGAGCGCATTGAGAAAGGCGTGCGGGGTAGCTAAGCCGATAAGCGATTAACGATTTTACCCCGCTCAGCACAGCCCGCTACGTTACAACGTGGCGGGCTGTTCTACTTCTAGCGGCTCGGTGGAGGGCTCACGCACTAAGCTGAGCGCTTCATCGTAAACACGCAACCCCACACCCTCTTTGTGGGCGTGTTCTGACAAATGACGCCGAAAGCGCCTGCCGCCCGAGCAGCCCTGAAACAGCCCCAGCAGGTGGCGGGTGATGTGATTCAACTTGGCCCCCTCATCCAACCGCTGCTGAATATAGGGGCGAAACGCCATGGCCGCCTCTAGGCGTGTTTGTGCTGGCCCAGGTTCGCCAAACAGCTGCGCATCGACACCTGCTAACAGCCACGGGTTTTGATACGCCTCACGGCCCACCATCACGCTATCCACGTGCATGAGCTGCGCCTGGCACTCGTCGAGGGTTTTTATACCGCCGTTAATGCCAATATGTAGTTCAGGGTGGTGCTGCTTCAGACGATGCACGCGGGGGTAGTTAAGCGGCGGCACATCACGGTTCTGCTTAGGCGATAACCCCTGCAGCCACGCCTTACGCGCATGAACGGTAAACACTTCACAGCCCGCATCCGCAACAATATTAATAAAGCGCGCCAAATCCGCATCTTCATCCTGGTCATCAATACCAATACGGCATTTCACCGTGACCGGAATCGACACCGCTGCCTGCATGGCGCGTATAGCCTCCGCTACTTTTTCAGGGTGGCCCATCAAGCAGGCGCCAATCATGTTGTTCTGCACGCGGTCGCTTGGGCAGCCCACGTTCAGGTTAACTTCATCATAGCCCCACGCCTCGGCAATCGCCGCGCACTCCGCAAGCTCCCCCGCATCGCTACCGCCCAACTGCAACGCAATGGGGTGTTCAACCTCACTAAAGCCCAAAAAGCGCTCACGGGGCGAGCCATGCAAAATCGCACCGGTCGTCACCATCTCGGTATACAACAGCGCCCGCTTGGTTAAGGTGCGTGCGAATGCTCTGTAATCGCGGGTCGTCCAATCCATCATGGGGGCCACAGAAAACAGGCGGGCGGCGTTGGCAGGGCTTTCTTTTTTCATATCAACCACTTGCATACTTGGTATGCGGTGTAAGTACACAAATCAATTGCCCTCTGATCGCGGCTATTCACTAAATGAACAGCAGCACCATGGCCTAGCATGGTGGCCTATCAGACGTGGTGGGCGCGTTGGCGGGCAATTGTACGCAAGAAAGGGTAGGCAGCACAAAATAAGTGACTGCGCCTTAATGCGCGCCTAGGCACGAGGACTGGCAGGCTACCTTGGTATCCAAGGAAACAGGTGATAAAGGGGCATTAGGAGAATGGTGTCACCGTGATTCATCGGTTAAGCTGGCTTAATATACTTGGTGCTTTGCGCAAAACGCAGCAACCGCGACCCGAAGCAGGAAGGGGTGTTTTGCTGCTGATGAGTGGGTAACGGCGGATTAAGCGGGTGCTGCGGTTAGTGGGAGGGGCTCTGTACTTGATAAGTGACAACGTCCTCTACCAGCCGGAGATGATTAAGCCGCAGGATATGCACGATGTGGAGATTCTAGGGCGGTGTGAGATTCGGATTGGGCGGGTGGTTTAATAAAATTTTTAGGAAGCTTTAGCATGGTTGAGATGTGCGATAAAGATAATTTGATTGACGAGTGTTTACATATATACAAAGAAATTAACAAGCATGGTTTTCGTTTTCGAGCTATCAATAGACATTTGCTAAGTGTGGTAGATTTGTCTGGGGGAAAGGGTTTAGTTGAGACTGCAGAGAAGATTAAAGAACAGCTAGACGAAAAAGATGAAGTGGATATTTATAATATAAGGGATGCTCTTTTAGAGAAGTATGTTGACTTCCTGAGCTATGCTGATAAAGAAGTCTGTATATTAAAGCTCAGTCCTTCTGAAGCTAGTTCACTTGTTACATGGTTTGAGAGCAATATAGCAGAAGGCAACCCGTTTAGTGATAGTTTTCCAAATTTGCCTCAGGCTTCTGAGGTTTCATACGATGACTATTATTCTGCGAAGTTTTTTAAAAGTGATAACAAATGTACTCTCTATTTTGGATCAAAAAGGAGAGTGCGGGAGCGAGTTGATCTTCATGAAAAAGATTTGACGCAGTCAACAAGGCATAGACTTGCCGGTCTGGAAAAGATAGCTGCATATACATTAAATGATTTGCTTAGCATAGATGTATTATCTGTTGATACAAACGATGGTACTTGCGAAGTCAGGTTGACAAATGCAAGCAATAATAATATGACTAATTTCTCGAAAGATGAGGCCTTTTCGACTATATATAAAAAAGTGAGGAATGCGATAGGTACTCGCCGGGTAATTGAAGAAAAAAACTTTTACCCTTGTATTTTGCCACTTTATCAAGATAAACATGAAGAAGGAACGGATCGAGTAACAAAGTTTTTCTTTGAGGCTGATGAGAATGGGCTTAAAAAAGAAACTAAACCATATGATAAAGCTGATCTACGTGACGAAAAATACCATGGGTCTGGTTCTCAAGCGATAAATTACGATTTTAGGCCTTACGCAATTAGAAAAATATGGGATATCGCTGGCGGTGCAGGGGGGTATCAGGCAGGTGTGGAGGTTGCTGGATCACCCAGGGTTCTGGACAGCCTGTCACCAAAGATTGATCAAATTAAGATACTGGGTTGTTATGGTAATAGCGATTATAGGTTTATAATGTCTAAAATACTGCCTTATGCGATATAGAGCGATGAAGATTTTACACGTTTTCAAGCAAGAAAATGAATTTATTGCTGAGAATTATTCAGCAGCACTTTCTCGTTTTGAAAAAGCTGTAGAAACTTATGAGAGGTCTAAATGGGCCTCTTTAGATTATTCATCATATGCTTTGGCAAAAATACTCGACTTAGATAATTCCAGAGAATTACCTATGTTGATTGAGGCTTTGTGCAACCTCACCCCCAGTCTTTTAACTCCAAAATATTATTTTGTCGAGAATGGCGAGGTTGAAGAAATGACAGAGTTAGAAGTCTCTGAGTCAATTAATAAAAAGTATATTATAAATCCATTGACAGGGTTAGAGGATTTTGACTTCAAGAAAAAGGTGATTAGAAGGTTTGTTTTATCGGAAGAGGTGCTTGAAAGTGAGCTATGATATGTCTTTTTATGAGGAAGATCCTGCTCATATAGCGGCCGCAAAAGTTAGAAGTTCTCAAGAGTATGGTCTTTTCGTTGAAGGCGTATATGGGTTAATAGAATATGTCAAAGATATATGCCAATCATCTAATAATATTGTTTACTCAAGTGAGGCGGCGGAAGATAGTATAACTCATAGTATAGTAAATTGCCTCAGGCCCTTTAATGCAAATATTTCGATGAAACAGTCTGGTGGCGGTAATGCAGATATAGTTATAACTAATGCGATAAATCGTCTTAAATGGGTCGGTGAAGCAAAAATCTTAAACGATAGTTATAGTAATAACCATATTTTTGAAGGTTTTCTGCAGCTCTCTACTAGATATTCTAATGCCTCCGATAGCGAGCAGCATGGAGGGCTTTTGATTTATAATTTTAAAGAAAGATTGGATAGATGTGTTAATAGATGGAATGAGTATGTGTTCAAGTACGCTCCCGAATATGACTTTGATGATTTTGAAAAAATAGAGTTGGATAGCTTAAATACTTTTAAAGGTTTTTTTACAGCCCATACACATCATTCAACAGGCGAAAAATATACTGTAGCCCATATACCAATTAATTTTTATACAAATCAATTAGATAAGTCAGCTAGAAGTAAAAGGGGTGACTAGGGTTCTAGATGTTCTTAGTATGGATGAGAAAAAGCTCATCAAAGTAAACGTTTAGCTCTCCTAGCCACCCCCTCATCTGTATACGCCTTCATCAATTCATCCCAATGCGACGTATAGCGCGGGCTTCGGTTCGCGCAGCGTAGGTGCCAGGGGGGCGTTCTTTTCCGGCAGCTTCAGGTGTACCGTGCCTTCCATGGTGGTCATTAGGTTCTGGCTGCGCTGGCGTTCCGTTTGCGGTGTGTCCATTAGGCTGATCCGCTGGTGGTTCTAAACGGTAAGCCCCCTCGGTGGAACTAACTCCGATAAAAATTCCGGCAATAAAAACACCTAGCCATGTGAAGTGGCTAGCGTTTGTTATACATCGATTATGCCCTCTTACGTGCTCGTGCCAGCTCTGCCATGGCAACACGCGAAAGAAAACCAGAGCGCGTTTTGTCGCCGGGATGGCTGGCTACATAGTCGTCAATCTGTTTAACCAGTAAATCAGGCAAAGTGACATTGATCTTGTGGCTTTTACCAAGGTACGGAGTGAGATCGATATCGACTACTGCCCAAATCCAGCCCTCAAAATCTGGATTCTCCATATGCTGCTCAATGGTTTGGGCCTCGGGAATGGGGTCGCCGTATTCCACGGCCACTTCCAGCCATCCTTCGATTGCTTCCTTCACATTGGCTAATGCTTCTTCAAAGGTATCGCCCGCTGAAAAGCAGCCGTTAAGGTCGGGAACTACCACGCCATAGGCGTGCTGTTCGTCGCCACGTTCAATTGCAATTGGAAACAGCATACGTTGATCTCCTTTTGATGGGGGCAATGGTAGTCAGTTTCATAAGAGGCCAGCGCTTTTTCTAATTCCTCTAACCAATCCCGTTTTCAAATCTTTTTTGGGGTGTGGCACAGTAACTGTGCCGGGTTTGTTAGGGTGCCTGAAGTGGTGGTGGCTGCCGTTGATTCTGGCTAGTTTCCAGCCATCTTGCTCTAGCTCTTTTATCAGTGCTCTGCTATTCACCTCCTGCTCCCGTAACTTTCAGCTTGGGGTTACTATAACCCCGTGTTTTTCTGACGTCAAAGTTTATAACCCTGATAACCCCGGAATGGATATGTTCTATTAATCGCATATTGCAATACCCTGCAAAGCAGCCATCGTTCAAACTTATTTATGACCTCATTAAAGGTTCTGTCGTGCTTCCCCGAGGCGCTTTTCAGTTAGCCTGCATACCAGCCACCACAGAAATAACCCTTTCGTTAGAAACCCCTGCAGCACTTTGCGTGTTTTGCGGTCTAAATCGCTGTGGTAAATGTTAGGCGGTGGTAAGCTTGGGTTTCGCTGTTGAGGAGTCTCTATGCATAAAACACTAGGTGGCATCAGTATCGTGCTAGTGAGTGCCTTGCTACTGGCAGGTTGTGGTGGCCAGGAAGAGGAGCAGACAGAGGTGCAGCCTGAAGCGGTGAGCGAAGAGGCCGCACCGCAGCAGCCTGAAGAGGTGGTTGAGGCCGTCGAGCCTTTAGAGGTGGCTATTTCCACTAAAGCTTCGCTGCGCACCGATCGCCGCTTGATGGTCGAGGGCGAGACAAATCTGCCGGACGGCGCTCAGGTTCAGGTAACCATTGAGCGTGAGATAAGTCGTGTACGTTGGCAGTCTCGCACAAGCGTCATGGATGGGCAGTTCGGTGCTGGGCCCTTTGGTTCTGGGAGCGGTTTGCCCGATGGCGGCTACATTGTTCGAGTTCAGCTTTCAGAAGCCAGCGTGCAGCCTAGGGAAGTTCAAGCGCGCATTGGCGCCCAAGGAGAGCACCTGACGGGAGAGCTTGTGAGCCAGTCCCGCCATGGCTTGGGGCAGGTGGCCACCTACTCACGCCGCTTCTTGGTGGGGAGTGAACCAAGACGCACGCGTGACCAGGTGATCATTGTTGAAGAAAATTAAGGATCTAGGGGTAAGATGCTTTAGGCAGGGCACCAATGGGCTAACAGTACAGCGTGAATGGCCGTATCACTGGGCGCTTTTGAAAAGTGCTCAATGATAAAGCGTTCATCACGCTGAATAAGGTAATGTCCTGCTTTATGAAACACGTGTGTTGGGCCTAGCAGCAGTAAGTCACCGGCTGCAACCGGCGAAAAATCCGTATTGCTAGCGGGGGTTGCCATGACACACGGTGCTTTCCAGTCAATTTTCAACGGCAGGTGGCTGGGTACCGTAATCGTGGTTGCTTGCACTTGTTCCCAGGGGAGGGGGCCAGTGTGAGTCAAGGTTAAAAGTTGCGGCGCGCTATCACCTTCCAAAAGGGTAGCCAAAGAGCAATCAAGAGCATCGGCAAGCGCCACTAAGCGCTCATGGCCAATCTGCTTGATCGCCCCAGACTCCCAATAGGAAATGGTGACATCTGATACGCCAACTTTACGTGCAAGGGCAGCTTTGTTGAGCTTGGCCCTAAGCCGCAGTTGCTTGATACGTGAGCCTAGCGATTCCATTTCATCTTCCTATCGATGAGCTTAAAAAGCTCGTTGGATGTACTTCCACCGCTTACGGTGGCGCTCTGGACATGCTAAAAATGGTCTACTGCTAAATAGTGTGTCTCATTTTCAAACATGAACACGAATCATAGGTACAGCGCCATACTAAGCGATTGTGCTTTAACGCGCATCTTGCAATCTATTACTCTTAAGCATTCGATCTGACGCTTTTAAGGGAAACTCGTTCCCTGAAGGATACTGTTGGTTAGCTAAAGGGTGCGTATAATGTCGCCACGCTTAATTGCAAAAGGATAATTTGATGACCGTACGTACGCGTATCGCACCTTCTCCTACGGGCGACCCCCATGTAGGCACTGCTTACATCGCGCTGTTTAATCTCTGTTTTGCGCGCCAACACGGCGGGCAGTTCATTTTGCGTATTGAAGATACGGATCGGGTGCGTTCTACGCCTGAGTCGGAGCAGATGATTTTGGATTCTCTGCGCTGGCTGGGCCTTGAGTGGGATGAAGGCCCGGATGTTGGCGGCCCCCACGGCCCGTACCGCCAAAGCGAGCGTGGGGATATTTACGCCCAGTATTCGCAGCAATTGCTAGATGCCGGTCATGCATTTAAATGTTATCGCACCAGTGAAGAGCTTGATGAACTGCGAGAGGCCCGTAAAGCGGCTGGGATGCAGTTGGCGCTAAAGCCCGTTGATCTAGCGCTAGATGCAGACGAGCAGGCGCGCCGCGAGCAAGAGAATTGGCCCTATGTGGTGCGCATGAACGTGCCGAGTACCGGCGTGTGTGTTGTAAAGGATATGCTTCGCGGGGCTATTGAGGTTGAGTGGGCGCAAGTGGATGCGCAAATTCTACTTAAATCAGACGGTATGCCTACTTACCACCTTGCTAACGTGGTGGATGACCATTTGATGGGCATTACCCATGTGTTACGTGGGGAAGAGTGGATTAACTCAGCGCCTAAGCACCAGCTTTTATATGAGTACTTTGGCTGGGAAATGCCTGAGCTTTGCCATATGCCGCTGTTGCGTAACCCGGATAAATCCAAACTTTCCAAGCGTAAGAACCCAACGTCGATTAACTATTACCGTCGCATGGGGTTCCTTCCCCAAGCAGTGACCAACTACCTGGGGCGCATGGGCTGGTCGATGCCGGATGAGCGGGAGAAGTTCAGCCTATCCGATATGATGGAGGAGTTTGATATTCAGCGGGTATCGCTGGGTGGGCCGGTGTTCGATTTGGAAAAGTTGACCTGGTTAAACGGCGTCTACATTCGTGAAGACCTTGACGACGATGCGCTGCTCCAAGCACTGCGCGAATGGGCGTTTAATGATGCCTATGTGAAGCAAATTTTACCCCAGGTACGCCCGCGGGTTGAAACGCTCTCGCAGGTGGTGCCGCTGGCAGGTCACTTCTTCTCAGGGTTGCCCGCCTTAACAGAAGATGACTTTGACAGCGTTAAACTCGATAAAGAAACGCTGGTGAAGTTGCTGCAGTTCTTGGTATGGCGTTTTGAAACGGTGCCTGGCTGGGATAAAGAGGCATTGTTAGCTGAAGTGAAAGCGTTAGCAGAGCATTTTGAGCTAAAAATGAAGGCTTTCTTAGCGCCGGTCTTTATTGCCATTACGGGCAGCTCGTCAAGTACCTCTGTGATGGATGCTATGGCGATTTTGGGGTCGGATGTCACCCGTGCACGGCTTCGAAATGCGCTTGAAGTATTAGGTGGCGTATCCAAGAAGCAAGCTAAGCGCTTCGAAAAAGAGTACCGGGAACTGTAAGCCCTCTTGGGAAGCGCCAAATTCCGCCTGTTGGGTGAGTTTGGCGCTTTTCGGTGAGTGATAGGGTTGACGAAGGTCAGCCTAATCAGTATTATACGCTCCGTCTTAACGACATGTGGGGCCTTAGCTCAGCTGGGAGAGCGCAACACTGGCAGTGTTGAGGTCAGCGGTTCGATCCCGCTAGGCTCCACCAATAACGAGCATCGCGCGTTATTTCAAGGTTAGATACGTCCCATTCGTCTAGTGGTCTAGGACACCGCCCTTTCACGGCGGTAACAGGGGTTCGAACCCCCTATGGGACGCCACCTCCTACATTGCTTGTTCTGTTAATCTGCCAACGGGTTCTTACCTGTTAGTTGGCGTTTTTTGCTTGCCTGTCATTTGTGTTTCTACCCTATATCGGCCTCTTTTTGAGTGATTTTGTGCTTGACTTGTCCACTTTTGCGATTCTAGCGAAGGGGTTGTGCACAACCCCTTGTTGTTAGCCTAAAAAACCAGCGATTTAAATTAAAATCTATAAAATCAATGACTTACATTAGGTTAAAAAATGACCAATTTAAGGCTGGGTCACTGTTCATGGCGATTGTGGGACGTTTTCTAGTGGTTGTGAACAGGGTTATCCACAGATAGTGTGGAAAACCCTTTTCAAGACCGAGCTGCTAAAAAGTCAAGCGTTATTCTGGCTTTCGTAGCCGCTTTAAAAGTGACGACGTGTCCCACCGGCCGCCCTCCATGCGCTGCACATCCGCATAGAATTGATCGACCAGGGCGGTGACGGGAAGGGTGGCATTCAGGCGACGCGCTTGCTCTAGGCAAATGCCTAAATCCTTGCGCATCCAGTTCACTGCGAAGCCATGGTTATACTCATCGGCAATCATGGTTTTGTGGCGATTATCCATTTGCCATGAACCCGCGGCACCTTTTGAGATAACGTCGATGACCTGTTGCTGATCAAGACCTGCCTGCTCAGCAAAATGCAGGCCTTCGGAAAGACCTTGTACTAAACCGGCAATGCAGATCTGGTTAACCATTTTGGTGAGCTGGCCACTGCTAGCAGGCCCCATCAATGTGACGGCCTTGGCATAGTGGTTGAGAACAGGCGCTACGGCATCAAAATGGTGCTGTTCACCGCCGCACATAACCGTCAGCGCGCCATTTTCAGCGCCTTGCTGGCCGCCTGAAACAGGCGCGTCTAGAAAGGCGACGCCTTTCTCGCGGCAAGCATTATCTAGCTCTAACGCCAAATCCGCAGAAGCGGTAGTGTGGTCAACTAGAATGCTGCCGCTGGCCATAGTGCTTAATACGCCGTCAACGCCGGTGGTGACTTGTCTTACGTCGTCGTCGTTACCCACGCATACCAGCACGAGATCTGCGCCTTCAGCGGCTTCTTTAGGTGTAGCATGGGCAGTCCCGCTGTATTCCTTGGCCCATGCTTCAGCTTTGCTATAAGTGCGGTTATACGTGCGGGTGGTTAAACCCTGTTTCGCGAGGTGGCCTGCCATGGGGTAGCCCATAACGCCTAAGCCAATAAAGGCGACGGTTTTGATGGTCTTCATAGAGCACCTTTCTTGTGGATGTCGGTTTTGTCGATATCAATAAGTGGGTGGCGAAATATACGCAAAAGGCCACCCGAAGGTGGCCTTTCATCATCCTATAAATCCGCCTGACGGCTACAGATTTATTTTTTAGGATAATCACGCTGGTCATGGCCAATATAGAGCTGGCGCGGGCGACCAATTTTGTAGCTTTCGCTGAGCATTTCGTGCCAATGAGAAATCCAGCCAATCGTCCGGGATACCGCAAAAATAACGGTGAACATATTGGTAGGAATGCCCATTGCCTTGAGGATGATGCCCGAATAGAAATCAACGTTCGGGTAAAGCTTGCGCTCAATGAAGTACTCATCTTCCAGGGCGATCTGCTCAAGCCGCTTGGCAATTTTGAGCTGCGGGTCGTCGGCCATGCCCAGCTCGGCAAGTACTTCGTCGCAGGTCTCTTTCATTACCTTGGCACGCGGGTCGAAGTTGCGATAAACGCGGTGACCAAAGCCCATCAGCTTGAACGGGTCATCTTTATCTTTCGCTTTATCGACAAAGCGCTGAATGTTTTCTTCAGAGTCGTCGCCGATCTCATCTAACATATTTAATACGGCTTCGTTGGCACCGCCGTGGGCCGGACCCCATAGTGCGGCAATACCGGCACTAATACATGCGAACGGGTTAGCCCCGGTAGAGCCTGCTAAGCGCACGGTAGAAGTAGAGGCGTTCTGCTCGTGGTCCGCATGCAGCATAAAGATGCGGTCCATGGCTTTCGCGTATACCGGGTTGATTTTGTACTCTTCGCACGGGTTGCTGAACATCATGTAGAGGAAGTTCTCTGCATAGCTCAGGTCGTTGCGCGGATAGTTAAAGGGCTGACCAACATTATATTTGTGCGACATTGCAGCCAGAGTAGGCATTTTCGCAATGAGGCGAACGGCGCTAATGACGCGATCTTCTTCTTGGGTAATGTCCATATGGTCGTGGTAGAAGGCTGCTAGGCCGCCCACAACGCCACACAAGATCGACATGGGATGCGCGTCGCGGCGGAACCCTTTGAAGAAGTTGTTGATCTGGTCGTGAACCATAGTGTGATTGCGAATGCGCGATTCGAAATCAGCGTACTGCTCGTCGTCGGGTAGCTCACCGAAAAGTAAGGTGTAGCAAACTTCGACAAAGTTAGATTCTTTAGCCAGCTGGTCAATGGGGTAGCCGCGGTGAAGCAGTACGCCCTTGCCGCCATCAATATAGGTGATTGCGGACTGGCAGGAAGAAGTGGCCATGAAGCCGGGGTCGTAGGTAAACAGGCCTTCAGCGCCTAAGCCGCGTACGTCGATGACGTCGGGGCCAAGTGTGCCGGAATACATGGGTAGATCGATCGGTTTTTCTAAACCGTCTACCGTCAATGTCGCTTTCCTGTCAGCCATGCTGGCCTCCTTTCGAATTCGGTTTGGGACGTAAAGTCGTTGTTTCGCTTACCGCGCCGGCGAAAAGGCCTGCCCACTATAGAAGCGTGCAACATTTTGTCAATTAGCCTATTCGCCAGTCATGGTTGTACAAATGTTGTTGTTGTGAATAATTTCTGTATATGATGTTTAGGCAGTTTATACTATAGAAGTGCCAGTGAGTTGACGATACGTTAGGAGACTTATCAAACCGTCAAACTCCTGTCACTATAGCTATGCTGCAACGCAAAATCGACTCGGTTTGGTGGTAATCATCTTGCACCATGGTCGAGTCTAGCCTGAGTTCAGTTTGTCAGCGGGGGCTAAGGTTCTTATAATCCACGGCGCGCGACCGGCAGGCAGGTGGTCGTGCTCGACTTGGCAACGGCCGAGCCCCTTCCAGCAATCACTGCCCGCTCGGGCCATGCCCGAACAGTCGCAGAGCGGGCCAAGAGAGTGTGTACAACGCCGTGAATAGCAAACGACCCGTAAACTTAGATTTAAATACGATACATTTCCCACTTCCGGCGCTAACGTCGATTACACACCGTATCACGGGTGTCATCCTGTTCGTTGGCCTGATTTTCGCTTTTTGGGCGCTGGGTAAATCCCTATCATCTCCGGCTGGCTTCGATGCCGTCAGCAGTGCGCTGGCCAACAACTTTTTTGCCAAGTTCATCGCTTGGGGGTTGTTGTCCGCTTTAGCATTCCATTTTGTCGCAGGTATCAAACACCTGTTAATGGATGCTGATATTGGCGTAACCCTTGAAGGTGGTGTGAAAAAAGCACAGATCACTGTCGTGGTTAGTGCCGTTCTGATCATTTTGGCAGGAGTCTGGGTATGGTAACTAACATCACTAGCTTTGGCCGCAGCGGGCTTTCTGATTGGCTAATGCAGCGGGTTTCTGCGGTTATCCTGGCCCTTTATACGGTCTTTATAGTCGCCTATCTGCTGTTCAATCCGAACCTGGATTACTACGCCTGGAGCGGACTGTTCAGCCAAACGTGGATGCGTATCTTCTCGCTGCTGGCGTTTATCTCCATTGCAGCACACGCCTGGATCGGTTTGTGGACTGTCACCACCGATTATCTCAAGTCCACTCGCCTGCGCGTAGGTGTCCAGACGCTGATTATTCTGGCCATCTTCGTATACCTGGTGTGGGGCATTCAAATTCTGTGGGGAGCTTGATACATGTCTAACCTTCGTAGCCTGACGTTTGACGCCATCATTGTGGGTGGCGGTGGCTCTGGCCTGCGTGCTGCTTTAGAGCTGGCTAAGTCCGGTAAAAAGACAGCGGTTCTGTCCAAAGTGTTCCCGACGCGCTCTCACACTGTTTCTGCCCAGGGCGGTATTACCTGTGCGATCGCCTCAGCCGACCCAAATGATGATTGGCGCTGGCACATGTACGACACCGTTAAAGGCGGCGATTACATCGCTGACCAGGACGCGGCAGAGTACATGTGTTCTGAAGGACCAAAAGCAGTATTTGAGCTTGAGCACATGGGGCTGCCGTTCTCTCGTTTCGATAACGGCCGTATTTATCAACGCCCGTTTGGTGGTCAGTCAAAGAACTTTGGTGAAGGCGGCCAGGCGGCACGTACTTGTGCGGCAGCTGACCGTACCGGTCACGCGCTACTGCACACGCTTTACCAGAACAACCTCAAGAACAACACCACGTTCTTGAACGAGTGGTACGCGGTTGATCTGGTGAAAAATGCTAACGGTGATGTGGTGGGTTGTATCGCCATGTGCATCGAGACTGGCGAAGTTGTCCACGTTAAATCGAAAGCCACCGTACTGGCGACCGGCGGTGCGGGTCGTATTTATGCCTCTACTACTAACGCTCTGATCAATACAGGCGACGGTATCGGCATGGCGCTACGCGCTGGCTTCCCGATGCAGGATATGGAAATGTGGCAGTTCCACCCGACCGGCATTTACGGTGCGGGCACCTTGGTAACGGAAGGTTGCCGTGGTGAAGGTGGTTACTTGGTCAATAAAGATGGCGAGCGCTTCATGGAGCGTTACGCGCCGAATGCCAAAGATTTGGCAGGCCGTGACGTTGTAGCCCGCTCCATGGTGATGGAGATTTTGGAAGGCCGCGGCTGTGGCGATAAAGGCGATCACGTCTTCTTGAAGCTTGATCACTTGGGCGAAGACGTCCTAGGTAAGCGTTTGCCGGGTATCGTTGAGCTATCTAAAACCTTTGCTCACGTTGACCCTGCTAAAGATCCAATCCCGGTCGTGCCTACTTGCCACTACATGATGGGCGGCATTCCAACCAACGTTCATGGCCAGGCGATTACCCAAGACGAGAATGGCAAAGACCATATCGTTAACGGTCTGTTTGCGTGTGGTGAAGCGGCGTGTGTATCGGTTCACGGTGCTAACCGTTTGGGCGGTAACTCCTTGCTTGATCTGGTCGTGTTCGGCCGTGCAGCGGGTATGTTTATCGAAGGCGCTCTGAACGAAGGTATTGAGTATCTGGATGCCTCTGAGTCTGACATCGAATCAGCCATGAAACGCATCACGCGCTGGAACGAATCAGAAGGCGGTGAAAGCATCCCCGAGCTCAAAGCTGAGCTACAAGACATCATGCAGAACTCTTTCGGCGTATTCCGTGAAGAGAAAAACATGCAAGACGGTGTCAAAAAGCTGGATGAGCTGCGCGCCCGTATTGCCAATGCGCACCTCCCGGATAAGTCCAATGCCTTTAACACCGCACGTGTTGAAGCACTGGAGCTTGATAACTTGATGGAAGTGGCGGAAGCAACGGCGATTGCTGCCCTAGAGCGTAAAGAGAGCCGTGGTGCTCACTCGCGCTACGACTATCCTGACCGTGATGATGTCAACTGGCTGAAGCACTCGCTCTACTTCCCAGCAACGAAAGTGCTGAAGCAGCGCGACGTCAACTTTAAGCCGAAAACCGTTGATACCTTCGAGCCTAAGGTTCGTACCTACTAATCTCCGCATTGACGAGAGGGAGTCACCATGTCCAATCTTCAGGTATCCGTATACCGTTACAATCCGGAAACCGACTCCGCGCCTTATATGCAGGAGTTTCAGGTCGATACTAAGGGCCGCGATCTGATGGTGCTAGATGTTCTGCACCTGATGAAAGAGCAGGATAGCGGACTGGCGTTTCGTCGCAGCTGCCGTGAAGGCGTATGCGGTTCCGATGGCATGAACATGAACGGCAAAAACGGCTTGGCATGTATCACGCCGCTGTCAGACGTTGTGAAAAACAACAAGCTGACCCTGCGTCCGCTGCCTGGCCTGCCGGTTATTCGCGATATGGTTGTCGATATGGGTCTGTTCTATAAGCAGTACGAGCGCATTCAGCCGTACCTGCAGAACGATACCCCGGCACCGGCCATTGAGCGTCTGCAGTCACCAGAAGAGCGCGATAAGCTAGACGGTCTGTACGAGTGTATTCTGTGTGCTTGCTGTTCGACGTCTTGCCCATCATTCTGGTGGAACCCGGAACGCTTTGTCGGCCCAGCGGGTTTGTTGCAGTCTTACCGCTTCCTGGCCGATACACGGGATACGGCAACACGCGAGCGCTTGACCAGTCTGGAAGACCCGTTCTCCGTTTTCCGCTGCCGCGGTATCATGAATTGCGTTGCAGTTTGTCCAAAAGGGCTGAATCCGACCCGCGCAATTGGTAAGATTCGCGAAATGTTGCTGGCAGACGCTACGTAAATGCCTAAAGCATGAGAAAAAAGCGAGTGCCACTTAAGTTCAGCTACAAAGCTACTTAAATCGTGGCGCTTCGCTTGTTATCATAGGGGCTATCATGTTGTGCGGCGACGCGTCGCACCCCATGATGAGTCAAGCTTAAAAGCCGGTGCTGGAAGTGCCGGCTTTTGAGCATGAACTGATAATAAAATAGCGCGTCATGAAAAACGTACGATGAACAGGGCTTCCGGCCTCCGGTCGGCGCCGCCGGCAAATGTCCCGCCCCGCCGGCAGGGCAATAGCGATGTCGTTGCGCTAGTGCAGCGATGCCGATACCACCCCATCAGTGCAGGGTGACCGAGAGATGCAACAAGGCATAATGGATTTAATGTGGCGTTCTTCTCACGTTAGTGGCGGCAATGTCCACTACGTGGAAGCGCTTTATGAGCAGTACCTCGCCGATCCCGATTCTGTCCCTGACGAGTGGCGCAGCTATTTTGACCAGCTGCCGCGTTCTGAGGGCAGTGCCTCCCACGATGTTCCACTAAGCCCGATTCGTGATCAGTTCTACCAGCTAGGCCGGGAAAGCCGTCCTGGGCAGGTGGTTGCCACTGTTGATAGTGGTGAAAACAAAAAGCAGGTGAAAGTCCTGCAGCTGATTAACGCCTATCGCTTCCGTGGTCATCAGAAGGCTAATATCGACCCGCTAGGTCTGCGTAATCCCACCCCCATTCCCGACCTCGACTTGTCGTTCCATCAGCTCTCAAAAGCTGATCTAGACACCGAGTTCCAGACCGGTTCGTTTTTCTTAGGTATCGATAAAGCGCCGCTGCGTGAAATCGTCGATGCGCTGGAGCAGACGTATTGCCGCTCCATCGGCTGCGAGATCATGCACATCGTTGATACCGAAGAGAAACGCTGGCTGCAGCGGCGTTTTGAGTCGGTTCGCAGTGCCCCCAAATTTAGCGATGACGTGCGCAAGCATATACTTGAGCGCTTAACCGCTGCTGAAGGTTTGGAAAATTACCTGGCGTCTAAATACCCAGGCACCAAACGCTTTGGTTTGGAAGGCGGCGAATCATTTGTTCCGATGATGGACGAACTCATTCAGCGTGCCGGTGGTTATGGCACTAAAGAAGTCGTTATCGGTATGGCTCACCGCGGTCGCCTCAACCTGTTGGTCAATATTCTGGGTAAAAACCCAACTGACTTGATCGACGAGTTTGATGGCAAAAAAGTGATTGAGCGTGGTTCTGGCGACGTTAAATACCACCAGGGCTTTAGTTCTAACGTCATGTCCCCTGGTGGTGAAGTCCACTTGGCCATGTCTTTCAACCCGTCGCACCTGGAAATTGTGGCGCCGGTAGTTGAAGGCTCGGTGCGTGCACGTCAAGACCGCCGCAATGACGAAGAGGGCAGCAAAGTACTGCCAATCAATGTTCATGGTGATGCTGCCTTTGCTGGACAGGGCGTGGTTATGGAGACATTCCAGATGTCTCAAACCCGCGCTTACAAAACCGGCGGCACGGTTCATATCGTGATTAACAACCAGGTGGGGTTCACAACCTCGAACCCGCTGGATTCACGTTCTACTGAATACTGTACCGATATCGCCAAAATGGTTCAGGCGCCGATTTTCCACGTTAACGGCGATGACCCCGATGCTGTCATTCACGCGACCCAAGTGGCGCTGGATTACCGCCAGCAGTTTAAGAAAGACGTGGTGATCGACCTGGTGTGCTACCGCCGTCGCGGCCATAACGAAGCCGACGAGCCGTCAGGCACCCAGCCGATGATGTACGCCAAAATCAAAGACCATGCCTCTTCGCGTACTGTGTATGCCAAGCGGTTGGTCGAGCAGGGCGTTATTTCTGAAGAAGACGCTAAAGCGATGGTCGAGACCTATCGCGATGACTTAGTGGCGGGTAATCACGTTGCCAATGCGCTGGTTCAAGAGCCTAACACCACGCTATTCGTGGATTGGGCACCGTACCTGGGGCATGAGTGGAGCGGCGACGCAGACACTACCTTTGATATGAAGCGTCTGCAGCAGCTCGCGGCAAAAATGTGCGAGATTCCTGACGGGGTCGATGTACAGCGCCAAGTGGCTAAGATTTACGAAGATCGCCGTAAGATGCAGGCGGGTGGCATGGGGCTTAACTGGGGCTTCGCTGAAACCCTTGCTTACGCCACGTTGCTTGATCAAGGCCACCCGATTCGTATCACGGGTCAGGACGTTGGTCGCGGTACCTTCTCGCATCGTCATGCGGTGGTACATAACCAGAAAGATGGTTCTACCTACGTACCGCTGCAAAACATGGCCGACAGTCAGCCGCGTTTTACTATCCACGACTCCTTCCTTTCCGAAGAAGCCGTGCTAGCGTTTGAATACGGTTACGCTACTACCGCACCGAATCATCTAGTCATTTGGGAAGCCCAGTTTGGTGACTTCTTCAACGGTGCCCAGGTAGTGGTCGACCAGTTCATCTCCTCGGGTGAAACTAAGTGGGGCCGTCTGTGTGGTTTAACCATGCTGCTACCCCATGGCTATGAAGGCCAAGGCCCTGAGCACTCCTCAGCGCGTTTGGAGCGTTTCCTGCAGATGTGTGCTGAGCACAATATGCAGGTATGTGTGCCTACCACACCGGCGCAGATTTACCACCTGCTGCGTCGCCAGGTAATTCGCCCACTGCGTAAACCGCTGATCGTAATGTCGCCTAAGTCGCTCTTACGCCATAAAGACGCTGTGTCCAGCCTTGAAGACCTTGCCCATGGCAAGTTCAACATGGTACTGCCGGATCAGGCAGAGCTTGCGGCTGAGCAGGTCACTCGCGTGATCATGTGCGCCGGTAAGGTGTACTACGATTTAGCTAACTGGCGTGCTGAAAACGAGCGTAACGATACGGCGATTATTCGTCTTGAGCAGCTCTATCCCTTCCCGAAAGAAGAGCTTCTGGATGTGCTCCAGGCGTATGCCAATGTGGAAGACATTGTGTGGTGTCAGGAAGAGCCGTTGAACCAAGGCGCCTGGTACTCCAGTCAGCACCACATGCGTGCCGTAGCCGATATACTTAAAGATGGCTTTGGACGTGAGTTGAAATTTGCAGGACGTCCTGCCTCGGCTGCTCCGGCAGCAGGCTATATGTCCGTCCACACTGAACAGCAGCGCCAGCTGGTGGAAGACGCTTTTAACCTATAAGCGCCCATCAGATTTAGAGAACATATAAGGGAAACGACATGGCTATTGATATAAAAGCGCCAACCTTTCCGGAATCCGTTGCCGAGGGCACTGTTGCTGCGTGGCATAAAAAGCCGGGTGACAGCGTCGAACGTGACGAACTGATTGTTGAAATCGAAACCGATAAAGTGGTGCTCGAAGTCGTCGCACCGGAAGCGGGTACCTTGACCGACGTAATGGCCGAAGAGGGCGAAACCGTCGAGTCTGAGCAGGTATTGGGCAAAATTGGCGAAGCCAGTGCATCAAGCAGCAAAGAAGACAAATCTTCTGGCGACAGTGCGAAAACGTCAGAAGAGAAGTCCGAAGAAAAAACCGCTGAAAAGAAAGCCAACGGTGGCAACGGCGGTGGTAAAAAGCATGATGTAAAAGCACCGAGCTTCCCTGAATCTATTCAGGAAGGCACCGTGGCGACTTGGCATAAGAAGGTAGGCGAAGCGGTTAAGCGCGATGAAGTGCTAGCCGATATCGAAACCGATAAAGTTGTGCTTGAAGTGGTTGCCCCTGCTGATGGCGCTCTGGCTGAAATTAAGGCCGAGGAAGGCAGTCAGGTAGAGTCTGAAGCGGTTCTAGCTATCTTTGCAGAAGGTGCAGGTGCAGGTGCAGAAGGCGCTACCGCTGCTGATAAGACCCCTGCCGCTTCAGCTGACGATGGCACCAGTGACGAAAAAATTGGTGATAAAATTCTTGCCCCGGCGGCACGTAAAATGGTTGCCGAGCATGATTTAGACGTTGCCAAGATCGAAGGCACCGGCAAAGGTGGCCGTATCTTGAAAGAAGACGTGCAAAAAGCAGTTAACGATGGCACTGCTAAGAAGGCGGCGAAGTCTGCTGCGCCGGCAAAAGCCGCTACGGCCACAGCCCCGGTAACGGAAGGCGAGCGTGTCGAAAAACGCGTGCCCATGAGCCGTTTGCGTCAAACCATTGCCAAGCGCTTGGTTCAGGCCCAGCAAACCGCTGCCATGCTGACCACGTATAATGAAGTGGACATGACCGAAATCATGGCCCTGCGTGCTCAGTACAAAGATACGTTCTTAAAAGCTCACGATATTAAGCTGGGCTTCATGGGCTTCTTTGTTAAAGCCGCTTCTGAAGCGCTCAAGCGCTTCCCGGATGTCAACGCCTCTATCGATGGTACCGACATTGTATACCACGGCTATCAGGATATCGGCGTTGCTGTATCTACTGATCGCGGTTTGGTGGTTCCGGTACTGCGTGATACTGACAGCATGAAAATTGCCGATGTTGAGCGGACCATCATGGACTTCGGTAAGCGTGGTCGTGACGGCAAGCTGGGCATGGACGACATGATCGGCGGCACCTTTACTATCACTAACGGTGGCACCTTCGGCTCGCTGATGTCGACGCCGATCATCAACCCGCCACAAACCGCAATTCTGGGCATGCATAAGATTCAGGATCGCCCGATGGCGGTAAACGGTAAGGTCGAGATTCGCCCAATGATGTACCTGGCGCTCTCGTACGACCACCGTATGATTGATGGTAAAGACGCAGTGCGTTTCCTGGTAACTATCAAAGAGTTACTTGAAGATCCTGCACGCCTGTTGCTGGACGTTTAACAAAGCGCGTTAATGTGCTCTGTTTTAACTAACGTTCTTATGCAATCGCACACTGCCTCTAGCCCGGTTTAAACCAATCGGGCAGAGGCAACCATGCTAAAGGAGCCAACATGGCTGACAAGTTTGACGTGATCGTTATTGGTGCAGGCCCTGGTGGTTATGTTGCCGCTATTCGCGCTGCGCAACTGGGCCTCAAAACCGCCTGCGTTGAGAAATGGATCGGTAAAGAAGGCAATGTCGTCCACGGCGGTACTTGCTTGAATGTAGGCTGTATCCCGTCTAAAGCATTGCTTGAAGCCTCACACAAGTTCGTCGAAGCCAAGCACGACTTCGACGATATGGGTATCCAGGCAGGCGACGTCACCATGGACGTCGAAAAGATGATGGCTCGTAAGGACAAGATCGTTAAGAACTTGACCGGCGGCATCTCTGGTTTGTTTAAGGCTAACGGCGTTACCGCTATTGAAGGTACCGGTAAAGTGGTTTCCGGTAAGCAAGTCGAAGTAACAGGCTTAGATGGCAACGCTACTACCTATGACGCCGATAATATCGTCATTGCAGCAGGCTCTGTGCCGGTTGAAATTCCGCCGACGCCGCTAACCGAAGGCCTAATTGTTGACTCCACCGGCGCGCTGGAATTCCAAGAAACGCCGAAGCGTCTTGGCGTTATCGGTGCTGGCGTTATTGGCCTGGAGCTTGGCAGCGTTTGGAACCGTTTAGGTTCTGAAGTGACCGTTCTTGAAGCGATGGACGCCTTCCTGCCGATGGTTGATACGGCGATCGCCAAAGAGACCCAAAAACTGCTTAAAAAGCAGGGCATGGATATTAAACTGGGCGCCCGTGTGACCGGTTCGGAAGTTAATGGCGAAGAAGTTATCGTCAAATACACCGACGGCAACGGCGAACAGGAAATGACGTTCGACAAGCTGATTGTTTGCGTTGGCCGCCGCCCATACACCAAAGGCGTGATTGCTGACGGTGTTAGCGTCGAGCTTGACGAGCGCGGCTTCATCTTCGTTGACGACCAGTGCCGCACGAATGTGCCCGGCGTTTACGCCATTGGTGACTGTGTGCGTGGCCCCATGCTGGCACACAAGGCATCTGAAGAAGGCATTATGGTCGCCGACATCATCGCAGGCCACAAAGCCGAGATGAACTACGACACGATCCCGAATGTGATTTACACCTTCCCGGAAGTGGCGTGGGTGGGTATGACTGAGCAAGATGCCAAAGCCAAAGGCATCGAAGTAAAAACGGGCAGCTTCCCCTTTGCGGCAAGCGGCCGTGCAATGGCTAACAATGCCACCGAAGGCAGCGCCAAGATCATCGCTGATGCGGAAACTGACCGTATCCTTGGCATGCACATCGTTGGCCAGCACGCGGGTGAAATGATTGCCCAAGGCGTGATTGCCATGGAATTTGGCTCTAGTGCTGAAGACCTGGCCTTAACCTGCTATGCGCACCCGACTATGTCGGAAGCGGTGCATGAAGCAGCGCTTGCGGTAGAAGGCCATGCGATTCATATGGCTAACCGCAAGAAGCGTAAATAATCCAGTAAGTAATAACGAAGCGCCACCTACTAGGTGGCGCCACACTTTTGGCCTTGTAATGAAACACAAGGATCAAAAGAACGGGGATGACCGGTTCTTTCAAAGCAACTAGTCATCGTTCGAGTCACATGCAACCAATGGCATGAATCGATGAACCTTCACGAGTATCAAGGCAAACAGCTGTTTGCTGATTATGGTCTGCCAGTGTCCAAAGGCTTTGCCGTGGACACCCCCGAAGAAGCGGAAGAAGCGTGTAAAAAAATCGGCGGCGACATGTGGGTTGTTAAAGCCCAAGTTCACGCTGGTGGCCGTGGTAAAGCGGGCGGCGTTAAGCTGATTAAAGATCCAGCTGAAGCGAAAGCGTTTGCCGAGCAGTGGCTGGGTAAAAATCTGGTAACGTTCCAAACTGACGAAAAAGGTCAGCCAGTTGCCAAGATTTTGGTTGAGACCTGCACTGACATCGCCGATGAGCTCTACCTTGGCGCAGTGGTAGACCGTACTACCCGCCGTGTGGTCTTTATGGCCTCTACCGAAGGTGGTGTAGAAATCGAGACGGTTGCTGAAGAGACGCCGGAAAAGATTCTTAAAGCAGAGATTGATCCGCTGGTTGGCGCACAGCCCTACCAGGCGCGTGAGCTAGCGTTTGCGCTGGGCCTAAAAGGCGACCAGATTAAGCAGTTCACTAAGATTTTCCTGGGTCTGTCCAAGCTGTTCCATGAAAAAGACTTGGCCCTGCTGGAAATCAACCCGCTGGTTGTTACCGACGAAGGCAATCTGCACTGCCTCGACGCCAAACTGGGCCTCGACAGCAATGCGCTGTACCGCCACCCAGACCTGCAAGCGATGCGCGATCCTTCCCAGGAAGACTCTCGTGAAGCCGATGCAGCGAAGTGGGAGCTTAACTACGTAGCACTTGATGGCAACATCGGCTGCATGGTTAACGGTGCTGGCCTAGCCATGGGTACCATGGACATCGTCAACTTGAGTGGCGGCAAGCCCGCTAACTTCCTGGACGTAGGCGGCGGCGCGACCAAAGAGCGCGTAGCAGAAGCGTTCAAGATCATCCTGTCTGACGACAACGTTAAAGCCGTTCTGGTTAACATCTTCGGCGGTATCGTTCGCTGCGACATGATTGCTGAAGGCATCATCGGTGCCGTTGAACAAGTCGGTGTTAACGTACCGGTTGTGGTACGTCTGGAAGGTAACAACGCCGAGCTGGGCACTGAAAAATTAGCGTCTAGCGGTCTGAACATCATCGCTGCTACCAGTCTGACCGACGCGGCTCAGCAGGTCGTTAAAGCGGCGGAGGGCAAGTAATGAGCATCCTGATCGATAAGAACACCAAGGTCATCTGCCAAGGTTTCACCGGTGGCCAGGGCACGTTCCACTCCGAGCAGGCGATTGCCTACGGCACGCAGATGGTCGGTGGCGTTACGCCGGGCAAAGGTGGTCAGACGCACCTGGGCCTGCCTGTTTTCAACACCGTGAAAGAAGCGGTTGAGAAAACCGGTGCAGAGGCTAGCGTGATTTACGTTCCGGCACCGTTCTGTAAAGACTCGATTCTTGAAGCCGCTAATTCGGGCATCAAGCTAATCGTGTGCATCACCGAAGGTATCGCCACGCTGGATATGCTTGAAGCAAAAGTAAAATGCGACGAGCTGGGCGTACGCCTGATCGGCCCGAACTGCCCCGGTGTTATCACCCCAGGCGAATGTAAAATCGGCATTATGCCGGGTCACATTCACCAGCCGGGCAAAGTCGGTATCGTGTCTCGTTCAGGTACCCTGACCTACGAAGCCGTTAAGCAGACGACTGATCACGGTTTCGGTCAGTCTACCTGTGTGGGCATCGGCGGCGACCCGATCCCGGGTTCTAATTTCATCGACATCCTTGAGATGTTTGAGAAAGACCCGAAAACCGAAGCGATCGTGATGATTGGTGAGATCGGTGGTACCGCTGAAGAAGAAGCAGCGGCCTACATCAAAGCCAACGTTTCCAAGCCTGTGGTTTCCTACATTGCCGGTGTAACTGCACCTCCTGGCAAGCGTATGGGCCACGCGGGCGCGATCATCTCGGGCGGCAAAGGTACAGCCGACGAGAAGTTTGCTGCTCTTGAAGACGCTGGTGTTAAAACCGTGCGTTCTTTGGCACAAATCGGCGACGCGCTGAAAGAAGTGACTGGCTGGTAAGCACTCGCTTTACCAAGCAAGTTAAAAAGAGCACCTTCGGGTGCTCTTTTTTTTTGCGCTTCATTCAGCAATGTCTTTCCCATCTCCTGGGCAGCTTCTCCTTTCAAGCACGCTTAGACCCGTTTTTCCATTTGCTCGCACCTTGACTATTACGTGCTTTGATCTAATATACCATCCATATAGATGGTATGTGGAATCTATTTGGATGTTTTTTTAGCTATGAAGCCCAATGCTGGGCGCAACGAGGATCACCCATGAGCGTTCATGAACTTCGCCGTAAGACCGGCGACGCCAGCGAGAAGATCACCATCAATTTGGGGGTCGTCGATTTAGGGCAAATCGATCTACTGGTTCAGGAGGGGTTTTACTCCAACCGTACCGATCTAATTCGCACGGCCATTCGTAATCAATTGGCGACTCATGCCGAGGTGGTGAAGGAAACCGTAACCCGCAAGGCGTTCGTATTGGGACTTGAAAACTACAGCCGCTCGGATCTTGAAGCGCTGCAGTCAGCAGGTGAGAAATTGCAGATTCAGGTTTTGGGTATGGCCTGCATTGCTGATGACGTAACGCCGGAGCTTGCTCTTGCTACTATTGAATCCGTGGTGGTACTAGGCGCCCTGCATGCCAGTAAAGCGGTGAAGGCCGCTTTGGCAGACCGAATCCACTGAATCATTAACCACCGCTTAGGTGAATAGGGACATTGATCATGATTAGCGCCACCATGACGAAGCGAATGGAAGAAGCAACACGACTCACCCGCGCGGGTAAGTTGAACGAAGCCATGGCTCTCCTTCAGGGCGCAATGCCCGAAATGAAAGGTGAAGAAACGCCGGATAGCCCTTACCAGGGCGGGAATACCTTTGACGGAACCTGCCAGGTCATTGACGAAGACGTGACGATATCGAAGCCAGGGCCAGAGCCAGAGCCAGCTGAGCCGATAGCTGGGGTCTTCTCGGCAAGCGATATTAAGATGCCAGCAGGATGGCGGGAAAAGTGGATGACGTTTCGAGGGAACTTAGCACAGCCCGAGCACACCACCGAGGAGCCAAAGCCGGGCGCGTTCACTGCCGGGCGTTTTTCTAATCCTGTGGGTACGCGTGATTACAAACTGTATATACCCAGTGGCTACCATGGCCAAGCGTTGCCGCTGGTGGTCATGCTGCATGGCTGTACGCAGAATCCTGATGACTTTGCTTCAGGCACCGATATGAACCGGCTGGCTGAAGAGCAGCTGTGTTGCGTGCTCTATCCGGCTCAGCCGATGAGTGCCAATAGCTCTAAATGCTGGAACTGGTTCAAAGCCGAAGATCAGCAGCGCGAAGGCGGTGAGCCAGCGATTCTTGCGGGCATGACCCAGCAAATCATCGATACTCATGGACTCGATGAAAGCCGCGTGTATGTGGCAGGGCTCTCGGCAGGCGCAGCCATGGCGACAACGTTGGCCATGACGTATCCGGATCTGTTTGCAGCGGTGGGCGTACACTCTGGGCTTCCTCACGGCGCTGCTCAAAGCCTTCCTGATGCTCTTGGCGCTATGCAAGGTGGCACTGGGCCACTTGGTGGCGGTAATAAAGCCAAAGGGGCCCGTTGGGCATCAGACGTACCTGCGATTATTTTTCATGGTGATCGGGATACAACCGTACACCCCAGTAACGCCGACCGTATTGCTGCTCAGTTCAGCGTATCGCGTCAAACAGGGGCGACGGTGGAGCAAGGACAGGAGGCCAATGGTCATGCCTACACGCGTACTACGTACCACGATGCGGCAGGCAAACCCCACTTGGAGCAGTGGCGGATAAAAGGGGCGGGACACGCTTGGGCGGGAGGCAGTGCCCAGGGAAGTTACACTGACCCCAAAGGTCCCGATGCCTCACAGGCGATGCTACGCTTTTTCTCTGAACATCGGCAGGGCGGCGGCGGGTGAGCCGTCGCTCATCTGTCTCTACAGAAACCAAAACGGCGCCTTAACGGCGCCGTTTTCAGTTGTTAAATAGGTATACAAGAGAACCTTACGATTAAATAAAACGATGAATCAAAAGGGGTAATTGTGAAACTGCTCTTTTTGATGGCTTTATTAGATGGAAAAAATAGTACTACAGATTAGATAGTTAAACCTCCTTAAATCTTGACAGTACAAGGCGCAACGCTTATTTTCTGATTGTAACAAATAGTGTTTTTAAGTTTCTTATTGTGATTTTTGATGGCGCGTCCATTTCTTGCCACTGAGTCAGACTGATAGTGGAGAGCCTGGCTGTTAGCGGAAGATATTGTTTAACTTAAGTTGTAAAAAAGTAATTAACTTTTTGATTTGGTAGGTATCTGTCGGTGAATTTAAAAGGATCGACCCTTATTACGAGAATAATGACTATTCTGGGGATTTTCTCATGCATAAAGTTTTCGCGGTAATCCTTACATATAACCGAAAGGGTCTGCTGAAGCGATGTCTTGATGCAGTCTACTCCCAGTCTTGGCCATGTGACTGCGTCATTATTATTGATAATGCCAGTAATGATGGAACCGAAAAAATGCTCTCTGAGGGTGATTATCCGGGTCTCATTGTGAGTGTGCTGAAGGATAATATAGGGGCTTCGGGTGGCTACAATGCAGGTTTACGCCTTGCTTACCAAAAGGGCGCCGATTTTATTTGGGCTATGGATGATGATGTTATACCTGAGAAGGACGCGCTTCACTATTTAATGAAGGCTGATGATGAGCTTAAGAAAAAAGAAAAAAAGGCAGCTTTCCTTATTTCGAAGGCTTTAACTGAGACAGGGCTTGCCACCAATACCCCGGCTGTCAGCACCTTAAAGAACCGTATTGGCTATCAAGATTGGCCGGACATTCTTGAGCTGGGTATGGTCGCTGTTCAACGCTCCACATTCGTCTCAATTCTGCTGCCGCGCGCTACGCTAGCGGAGTATGGTTTGCCTATCACGGCGATGTTTATATGGGGCGAAGACACTGAATTTACGTTGAGGGTTACTCAGAAAACACCTGGTTATTTAGTCGGCCTGAGCAAAGTAAATCATTTGCGCCAAGAGGATGGCCCCATCAGCATACTTACCGAAAGTAATCCCGGGCGCTTGAAACTGTATCGATATTTTATTCGCAACAAACTTTTTATATCGCGTAAGTACTACCGCTTTACCTTTTCGCGCTATGGCATGATTTCGGAGTTCTTCCGAGCATCTCGGCTCTTTTTTACGCTTTTATTTAAAAGAAGGTTCAATAAAGCTGGAATAGTATTGCGAGGCATAATTGAAAGTATTTGGTTTTTTCCAGAACCAGAATCTGCAGACACGCCTAACGAAAAAATGAAAACCACAATGCGACTGTTAGAGCAGCATCGTAAAGAAAAAGCAGACATAAATGAAGAAAAGCAAGGTGAGATTAGTTTCAGAATGGGCCGATAAGAAGATTGTCGATAAGAAGTTTTAGTTATTTGATAACAAGGATGAGGTGTTATTTTGAAAATCTTAATCGTGGGGAATATGGGATATGTTGGTGCTGTTGTGGTGCGAGAATTAGCCGTACGACATCCCTCGGCCATTCTCCATGGTTATGACAATGCTTATTTCGCGCATTGTTTAACCGGGGTTGAGTTTGTTCCTGAGCGATATCTGGATCAACAATTTCTGGGAGACGTGCGGAATATTCCGGAGGGTTTTTTTGAAGGCTATACGGCGGTGATTCAACTGGCGGCGATTTCCAATGACCCTATGGGAGACCGTTTCGCCGCAGTGACGGATAGAGTGAATCATCAGGCAACGCTTTATATAGCTCAAGCAGCTGCTAAGGCGGGCGTAGAAAACTTCGTGTTTGCTTCTAGCTGCAGTATTTATGGCGTCGCACTGGGCGCTCCGCGCTGTGAAGAAGATCCGGTGGCACCGGTTACCGCCTATGCCCGCTCGAAAATTGCCGCTGAGGATGCGTTGGCGAGCATCGACGGTGATATGGTGATTACTAGTTTACGCTTTGCGACTGCTTGTGGGATGTCAGAGCGGTTACGCCTGGATCTCGTGCTCAATGATTTCGTCGCCTGTGCGTTGAGCCAGCAGCATATTACCGTGCTTAGCGATGGCACACCTTGGCGGCCCCTGATCGATGTGGTGGATATGGCCAGGGCTATCGACTGGGCAGTGCAGCGTAAATCTGAAAACGGTGGCCGCATACTCAAGGTCAATACCGGCTCTAACGAGCGCAATCATCAAGTGCGTGACTTAGCGACGGCGGTTGCACAGGCAATCCCTGGCACCACATTGAGTATTAATACCCAAGCGCCAGCAGACAGCCGTTCCTACCAAGTGGATTTCAGTTTGTTCGCTACGCTAGCGCCCGACCATCAACCGAAAATGACACTGCAAGATTCGATCATCGGGTTGGCCAATGGGCTTAAAAGCATGGCGTTTTCTGATGCCCAGTTCAGGGCTTCACGCTATATGCGATTGCATGTGCTTCAGGCGCATATTGCGTCGGGATATCTATCTGAAAGTCTGCGGTGGCAAATTCGCCATAGAGGGAATCCTACCACTCCGGCTGCAGCCACAAATGTTACTTCGACACCTTTAACGGAGGTGGGGCCATGAAAGTTGCCATTTTTGCCGGTGGGTATGGCACGCGCTTAAGTGAGGAAACTGCGATTCGACCCAAGCCCATGGTGGAGGTGGGGGGGAAGCCGATCCTTTGGCACATTATGAAAATGTATGCCCATCATGGCTTAAAGGAGTTCGTTGTTTTGGGTGGCTACAAGGTGGAGTACATTCGCGACTATTTTCTCAATTATCGCGGTAACCGTACCGATTACACCATCGACTTGAAGACAGGGAGCGTCGACTGGCTCGAAAGCGTGAATGATGACTGGAAAGTCACCGTGTTGGATACAGGTGATGATGCCATGACCGGTGGACGGCTCAAAAAGGCCATGCCTTATCTAGCAGATGAACCCTTTTGTTTAACCTACGGCGATGGTGTGAGTGACCTGAACATTAATGCACTGATCGATTCACATTTAGCTTCGAAAAATTGGTGCACGCTGACCGCGGTAACGCAGCCAGGCCGATACGGGGCGCTGCGCTTGAAGGAAGGTAATAGCCAAGTAGAAGGGTTTCGTGAAAAGGGAGAAATTGATGGCGGGCTGATCAATGGTGGCTTCTTTGTGTGCAACCCGGAAGTGTTTGAAATGATCGACGATAGCCAGACCGTTTGGGAAAACGGCCCCATGAACCGGATGATCGAGCTTGGCAAATTGGGCTATTTTCATCACAACGGTTACTGGCAAAGCATGGATACGCTGAGAGACAGAATGGTGCTTGAGACCGCCTGGGCGAAAGGTGCCCCTTGGAAGCTCTGGAAGGATTGAACCATCGATGATTATTGTTGATACAGCGCTTGCCCAACGAGAGGCACAGGGTAATCCCATTCGCGTAGGGATCGTCGGAGCAGGGTTTCAAGCCAGCGGTATCGGCCTTCAGATCATGACCGCGACACCTGGAATACGCCTTTGTGCCATTGCTAATCGTCACTTGGATGCTGCGGTTAAAGTATTTCAGCAAGCCGACATTGAGCCAGTGGCCTGTGACACCCAGCAGGCACTTGAAGCAGCGATTGCGGCTGGGCGACCGGCCGTCATCGAGGATGCTGTTGCACTGGCTCGCGCAGAAGGGCTGGACGCCATCATCGAGGTGACCGGTTCACTGGAGTTCGCGGCGCATGTGGTAGTGGCAGCGCTGGAGAGTGGCAAAGATGTCATTCAGATGAATGCGGAGCTCGATGGTACGGTTGGCCCTATTTTGAAAGTAAAAGCCGATGCGGCAGGCGTTGTTTACAGCTTTGCCGATGGTGACCAGCCAGGTGTACAGATGAACCTTTATCGGTTCGTCGCAGGCTTGGGCGTGAAACCCGTGCTGTGCGGCAATATTAAGGGTCTGCATGACCCTTATCGCAACCCGGCTACCCAGGAAAGCTTTGCCAAACGCTGGGGGCAAAAGCCCGCCATGGTGGCCTCTTTTGCTGATGGCACTAAGATATCGTTCGAACAGGCGATTGTGGCCAATGGCACCGGTATGCAGGTCGCGCAGCGCGGTATGCTTGGCCCTGATTTTTCTGGCGGCGTGCCCGATGGAACGCTAGTGCCCATCGAGCAAACCGTGTCGGCATTTGAACCCTACCTGAACCCAGAGGGGCCGGGGTTGGTTGACTACGTGGTAGGGGCGCAGCCGGGGCCGGGCGTGTTTGTGCTAGGGACGATAGAAAGCCCTCGCCAGCGCCATTACCTCGAACTCTACAAGATGGGTAAGGGGCCTTATTACTGCTTTACAACGCCTTATCATTTATGTCATTTCGAAGTGCCTACATCGATTGCCCGCGCCGTACTGTTTCGAGATCCCGTGTTAACACCCTTAGGTGGACCAAGCGTGGGCGTCATCGCCATAGCCAAGAAACCCTTGCAGGCGGGCGATAGCATTCAAGAGCTAGGCGGCTTCGAAGTCTATGGGGTGGCAGAAAACATTGAGGTCATACGCAGAGAACGGCTACTGCCTATCGGGTTGGCGCTGGGCTGTCAGGTGGTAGGTCCTATTGAAAAAGATGCGGCGCTGACCTTTGATGATGTACGCATACCGCCAGGGCGCTTGATTGATCGCCTGTATGCCGAGCAGGAAGCCATGTTTACCCCGGCACTGATGCCTGCGCCTGCTGCTACCCCCACGGAGTAAGCCATGCTTTTTCATCAAACGAATCTTAAAGATGCCAGGCTGATTGAGCTTGAACCACGGGGGGATGAGCGCGGTTTTTTTGCTCGCACCATGTGTCGTGTCGAGTTTGAACGCCATGGTTTGCTAAGTGACTTTGTGCAGCAAAACACCTCTTTTTCTGCCCAGCGTGGAACGTTAAGGGGGTTGCACTACCAGCGGCAGCCCCATGCCGAAGCTAAGTTGGTACGCTGCCTTAAAGGCGCGATTGTCGATGTTATCGTGGATATTCGAAAGGATTCGGCAACGTATTTACGGCATCAACTGTTTGAATTGACTGATACAAACCGCCTCCAGCTTTATGTGCCGCCAGGCTTTGCGCACTCTTTTCAGACGCTGACCGATGATGTTGAAGTCAGCTATCTGGTCTCTGCGGCCTATCATCCTGAGGCGGAACGTGGTTTGCGCTATAACGATGAACGTCTCGCCATTGAGTGGCCCATTCCGCCCACGGTAGTGTCTGAAAAAGACGCTAGCTGGCCCTTAATAAGTGAGCGAAACGAAGCGCTTTTTTAACCTTTAGCGGCTGCTCGCTATCCACCAAGCCGTGCCACAAAAAAAGGGCAGCGTCATCGCTGCCCCTTTTACTTTTCGGTAAGGCCGTTGCTTGCTAGGAATCAGCCGCGGTCGGCTTCGCTACCAGCGAGCGGGTCTCTTCACGGGCCTCAGTGAGCACCACGCGAAGCGGGTCGCCAAGCTTGTAACGCTCTTCGCCTTCGATCTGGATACGGCCCTCTTTATCATCAATCACCACTTTGCTGCGGTCGCTGTGCATTAAAGGCGCAGGCACAAACGCTGTCGCGCCATTTTCCAACAGGCGAACGCGCATGCCGCCACGGTTGATGGCCATGATTTCGGCCTCAAAGGTGTCCTGGTTCTGTGCGGCAGGCGTTAGGTAACGCACGTAGAGCCAATCTTTCACGTCGCGCTCGGCCATACGGTTCAGGCGGCGGCGTTCGGTGAGCTGCTCGGTGAGCTGCTGGGTGGCCTCGGCGGGGGCCTGTTCCCCTTTTAGCACGCGCTTGATCAAGCGGTGGTTGACCATATCGCCATACTTACGGATGGGTGATGTCCAAGTAGCGTAGGCAGTCAACCCTAAGCCGAAATGCGGGCCAGGCTGGGCCGACATGCTGGTAAACCCTTGGAAGCGGCGTAGGCGTGCATCTAGCCAAGCGTCATCGCGGCTTTCCAGGGCGCGCTTAAGCTCGGTGTAGCGGGCAAGCTCGGTTAGCGCTTCGCGCTCAACGACAATCTCTTGGCCTGCCAGGAACTCCTGAGCGGCCTCGGCTTTTTCAGGTTCGAATGCGCGATGCACATTGAAGATGCCGTGGCCGATATGTTGTGCCAGGAAGTCCGCACAGCAGGCATTGGCGACAATCATTGACTCTTCGATCATGCGGTTGGCTATGCGGCGCTCTTCGGTGCGCACGGCCAGCACGTTGCCAGCGGGATCGAGATCAAACACGTAGTCGGGGCGGTCTTTAAATACCAGTGCGTGCTCGTTGCGCCAAGCGGTACGCGCTTCGGTTAGCTCACGTAGGGCAGTAAGCTGTTCGGCAACATCATCAGCTGGTGCCCACTCGCCTTGACCTTCGATCCAGTCGGAAACGCTGTCATAGGCAAGTTTGGCATGGGATTTTACATTCGCCGCGAAGAAGCGGTAATCGCCCAGGCTGCCGTCGGCGTTAATGTCCAGCGTACAGGCGAGGGCAGGGCGCTCCTGGCCTTCCCATAGTGAGCAGAGATCATCCGCTAACTGCTCCGGCAACATGGTGACGTTTTGGCCGGGCAGGTAAACGGTGAAGGCGCGGGTGCGGGCTTCTAAATCCGCCGCATGGCCCTCTTCCACGTAAGCGGTGGGGTCGGCGATTGCTACGCTTAACCGCCAGCCACCTTCGGCGCGTTGGGAGATGTGCAGCGCATCATCCATATCGCGGGTTTTTTCACCGTCGATAGTGAAGAAGGGCGTTGCGGTTAAGTCTTCACGGGTAAGGCCTTCATCGATCAGCGGCCAGTCGGTGCCAGCATCGGGGCACTCTTGCTCCAGCGCATGGCGGGCCAGGGTAACGCGCCACGGCACGGCGGGGTCGTCGCTCTTGGCGACCAGCTCATCAATTTGGGCAAAAAAGGCACGGTCGTCGGTTTTCAGTGGATGACGCACCAGTCGCGCCACAACCCAGTCGCCATCAGCAATGGTGGCTTCATCAAGGCTGTTCTTAATGCGCGATTTGAGAACGTTTTTAATCGAGGGGTGATCGGGTACAACGGCGAGACGTCCTTCGCGCTTCTGCACACGGGCAACAAACCGATCCAGCCCAGCTTCAATCAGCTTTTCCGGCACAACGGACTTCTTGTCACCGTTTTCGTGGATGACGGCTTCCACGCGATCACCGTGAAGCACTTGCTTCATGGCGGGCGGTGGTACGAAATAGGATTCACCGTCGTCGGTTTCTAGAAACCCAAACCCTTTATCGGTGGCTTTTATCACCCCTTCGGCGCGTGGGGTGGTTTGACGAATCTGTTGCTTGAGCTGGGCAAGCAGGGAGTTGTTTTGAAGCATGTGTTCAATCAGTTGGCGAGAGTAGGCTGACACTATACGGATTCCCACTGGCTGCGCCAATTACCCTCCGTGGGGAAGTTGGATCCTCAACGGCAGGTCAATGACTTACCCGTGCTTCGTTGAATCGGTTAAGCTGAAGTCTACCCAGGGCTGCTGATCCATTGTTTAACGAGGAGCGCTTATGACACCGCGGCTGATTGTTTCCGACCTTGATGGCACGCTGTTAGGCAGTGACCACCGGCTGCACCAGAGCACAATTGACGTGCTGCGCGCGCTAGCGGAACAGGGGCATCATGTCGCGTTGGCGTCTGGCCGCCATTACAACGATATGCGGGTATTTCGTGATCAACTGAACATCCCCGCTCATTTAATCAGCACCAACGGGGCTTATACCCACGACCCTGAGGGCCGCCTGCTGAATGCTACCCATCTTGCCCCTGCCCATGCTCAAGCGCTGATTCAGCTGCCGCGTCCGCCCCAAGTGCGCCTTAGCCTCTACCGTGAAAACGGCTGGCATGTGGATGCCGAAGCGCCGCATTTACTATCGTTGCACGCTTCAACGGGCTTTACCTATGAGGTCGTGCCACCTGAAGAGATGGAGGCTAGCGGTGTGGGGAAAGTGCTCTATTTAGGCGACCCAAAGGCGCTAGCGCAGCTAGAGGCCTTGGCGTCGGAGCGTCATGGTGCCGACCTGCATATTACTTACTCGACGACCGATGCATTAGAGATTATGGCCGGGGGCGTTAATAAAGGTGTTGCACTAGCGGCACTGTTAGAAACGCTAAGGCTAACGCCCGCAGAGTGCTTAGCGTTTGGCGACAACCTTAACGACACAGAAATGCTCAACTTAGCCGGTGAGGCGCAGGTAATGACTAATGCTCATCCTGCGTTATTTGACCGTATAAAAGGCGCTGAGCGCATTGGTCATCACGGTGAAGCCGCCGTAGCAGAATGGTTAAAACAGCGCTTTGCTCTATCGTGCCGTTAACAACTTATCGCGTTAATCGTGTGCCTTTTTTGCGGGAACAGGCTCTTTATCCAATCGTTTGATCTGCCGCCATAAATCCTGGCGCAGGTCAGCGAGCTTAGGTTGTTCTTCAGGGGTAAAGGCCACGGGGCGGCATAAGCGCTGGGCGCGTAACCCTAAACGGGCACTGAGTAGCCCGGTGGCTAGCCCCTGGCCTGCCCGTGCGGAGAGCCTGCCTGCCAAATCCAGCGAGAGCATATCCATGCTGGCATCGGTGGCGAGTTCGCTAGCGCCGGCAAACGCCATGTTGTGTAGTACGTTGCGAAATAGCCTCAGGCGGCTGGCGTAGCCAAGCTCCAGGCCGTATAGGCGGCATAATCGATCAACCATCGCCAAGCTTCGCCAAGCCACCAGTGCCATATCCACCAGGGTCAGCGGGCTAATGGCGACCATAATGGCGGTTTCACCGGACATACGGGTAATCAAGCGCTGGGCTTCGCGGTCACGGGGCGCCAGCAGGTGATAGCGCAACAGGGTTTGTATCTCTTCGCCGCTGTGGTGGGGCTGGCACGCGCGCTGAAAGGCCAGCCAGTGTGGGTCGTCATTGCTTACTTTTAGCTGGCGCTTGAGCTGCTCAGCCATGGCTTGAGCCTGCTTAGTTGAGCGCTGGGGCAGTTCGGCAAGGTCAGCTCGCAGCGTGTCGTGGCGCTTCAAGCGGCGCAGGCGACCAAGCTCTTTAAGCAGGGAGACACCGCCTAGGCCAATGAGGCTAATACCAAAGAGCTGCCAGGCCATGCTCATCCACTGAGATTGGGAAAGCGCTGCGGGAATGCCTGTGGCTAACTCTACGGCGCCCAATGTGGCACCGCCCACCAGCGCAAACATTAGCCCCCAGCGTCGCTTGCGGGGCGTGCCTAGGCTTGCCTCGGGCAACGCTTTTAGCTCTGCTTGGGGGGGTAGTGGCTGATGAGGCTCGGTGGCGGCGAAGGTTTCGCGCTGGCGTAAGGGTTCTGAGGAGGGCGCATGCTTCGGTGTCTCATCTAGCGTGAAGTGCCGACGTGGCTGCGGGGTACTCATTTCAGTTTATCTCCAATCAGCCAGTCGATGGCGGCGTCCATACGAATGTGCGAAAGCGCCTCTGCATCGGTCGCCATGGGGCGGAAGCTAGGGAAATCAAATCCTTGCTGCTGCCAGAAGTCGGCTTTCGGCAGGCGACTTGGGACATCGCCTGGGTAGACCAGCACCTCTTCACCTTCAAGCGTCGTGCCTTTTAACGCAGGTGTGTGCTTGCCTTCGTGGAGCACTTCCCTGGCATCGGTGGCGCGGATAGCTGCCAGCGATAGCGCTTTCACTGGTATGTCGGCAAAGCGTAGGTCTTTGAGGGGCTCGGCTAGCAGTGCTTCTAGTAGTAGTACCACATTGCCGTGCTGGTCGGGGGTGACGTGGTCAGCTTTGGTGGCGGCAATGGCGAGCCGGTCAATTTTGGGCGCAAACAGACGCGTCAGCAGACTGCGCTTGCCGTAATCAAAGCTCTGCATCAGCTGGCGCAGCGCCCTAGAAAGGTCTTCAAAACGCTCTGGGCCGGCATTAAGCGCGCCAAGTACATCGACCAGCACAATTTGGCGGTCAAAGCGACGGAAATGGTCGCGGTAAAAAGGCCGTACCACCTGCTGCTGGTAGTAGCGAAATCGCGCCGCTAACGTGGCGTAAACGCTGGTGTTAGGCAGTGCTTCCAGGGTCTCTTTGGGGGTGCGAAGCGCGGGTAGCGGGAAAAACTGCAGCACCGGCGCGCCATCTAGCTCTCCTGGTAGTAAAAAACGCCCGGGCTGCAGGTCTGAAAACCCCGCTTGCTTGGCGCGCCGCAGGCCTTGGGCGTAGGCTTCTGCAAGCGTGGCGAGTTGGGTTTCATCGGCTTCAGCGGTGGGGTCAAGGTGTTCAATCTCGGTTAACCATTCGCTAAATAGCGCTTTCCTATGTGGCCCTTCAAGCTGCGCCTGGGCGTGGCACCAACTATAAAAGTCGTGCTGTAGCAAGGGGAGATCCAGCAGCCACTCGCCGGGGTAGTCAAATAGGTCAAGGGTTAAGTGGGCGATGTCTGGCGCAAGCCAGCCCTGCTGGGCGGGCCGGTAGCGTAGCTGTAAGCGTAGCTCGCTAATGCCGCGGGTCGGCTCAGGCCAGCGGGGTGGGGTATCACGAAGTGCGGCCATTCCAGGGTCGTAGGGAAAGCGTGGCACACCGAGGTCTGGTTGGTTCAGCCGCTGCGCACCCAGTAAACGGCCTTCGCGAGCGACCGGTAATAAATCAAGTTGCGCTTCCACTCCTGCGTGGCGTAACTGATTCACTAACGAGGTTAAGAACGCAGTTTTTCCTGCTTGAGATAGTCCCGTGACCGCCAGCCGCAACTGCCGATCGCGGCCCCGCTCTAATAAATTGCTCAATTCGCGGCTTAACGGCTGGCGCATAAAACAGGCCTCGTAGGCATCACAAAGTTAGGGGGAGTGCTACCAGCATAGCGGCTAGTGCCGCAGCATGAGCACTAACTGATAGAACATCGGCATCGTTGCAATTTGGAAGCCTATCACTGCGATCACATAGCCTGGCCATTTGCGTGACATCTTTTGGGCGAGCGTAAGGCCAACCAAGCACACCACCATGCCCACTAGGTTAAACACAAGCGTGGCTGCCTCAAGCAGGTCTTGAGGATTCATGGAAGCTCCTTGTCTGAGTTGTATGGCATCTATCGGTATCGCTACATTACCAAGTTATTGATGTGCAAGTGATTGCTAAAACACGAATTAGCCGCGGCTTAATGTCGTACCTAGCAGGTGCTGTGCGCCAGGCACCAGCCAAACCGGATCTAGGCGGGTATTCGCCGCTTCTACACAGAGAAAGTGGCGAGCTGACTCGGCGGGGGTATCGCTAGGTAGCTCGCTGTCGGGGTGCCATACGACGGTAGAGTCGCTGGACTGTTTGGCAATGCGTAGGCTTCGCCTGCCATCGTTAAGCAGTACGGCTTCATTGGTATGATAAATGCTATCAACCGCGCCACGAACGGCCAGTGTTCCTTGTTGCTCATCTTCAGCAAAATCGCGCAGCTTATCTAAGTAGCGCGCGCCCGCTAGTCCTTCCAGACGGCACTGGTGGGTATCGGCAACGGCTACGTAGGTATGCAGCGCGCCGCTAGTTTTAATCGGCGTGTCGCCAACGTTTTCGCTAATCAGCTCGACATTCAGCCGCTGGGCGTTGGCCTGAATAACCACGCGGGCCGTCAATACGCTATGCAGACGCTTTGCGGGTGAGAGGTGAACTTCGATGCCTTCGGCGTGCTCATCCACGGCTTCTAGATGCCACTGGGCATGGCGGGCAAGGCCGTGAAAGGGGCCATCACGTTCAGGGCTTTCATCGGCATAACGCTCGTCTCCAAACCACGGCCAACAAAGTGGGATGCCGCCACGGATGGCACCAGGCAGCGCTTGTGGAGTGGGCGTGACCCATAGCCAGTTGTCATCGCCTGTGGGTTGAAAATGCAGGACCTGCGCACCCTGAAGGCTGATCACCATTTCCCCCCAGGCCATCTTGAACAGCACTACCTCACGCCCTTGCCAGCTGGCCTGTTGCTGGCCGTCTACGTTGTTAAGGAGCTGTTTGAGAGAATCGGGGATCATGGGGTTTCCTTTATAGAGAGCAAGCATCCGGTGCGCCGAACGGTAGCGCTGTGTGCTATGTTAGGACAAGCGCGATGCGTAGGTAAAACAGCTGGCGAGATGAAGCAGCTAACGTAGATAGATAAACCCCCAAGCAAAGTGAATATCAAGGAGGCACTATGGGCTTTATTGCATGGTTAATTATTGGTGGTTTAGCTGGCTGGATTGCTGGCAACATCATGCGCGGCGGCGGTTTCGGTGTGCTGGGTAATATCGGTGTCGGTATTATTGGTGCGTTGGTTGGCGGCTTCCTGTTCAGCCTCTTAGGGCTTCAAGCCGGCGGTTTTATCGGCTCGCTGGTGACGGCGACCGTTGGTGCAGTCGTTTTGCTATGGGTCATCAGTAAAGTCAAAAGCGCTTAGCGCCTCACAGCCTGTCCTATATGCGCTGCCCGGCCTTTGTGTCGGGCAGCGTTGTTTTGTGGCGTTGCTATCGGTCTTGGCACAAGTTTCCGTTACACTATCCAACTTTTAGCAGCCTGATTAGGGCTGCTTCATTTTGTTTGGCTTTCATTGATCGCTTTCTGCTTCTTCGAGGTGTCTTTTGGTCGACGCGCTGAATGCCTGGTGGGCCCAACAGCTGGTGCTGTGTGATTGGGCGTTTACTCCACACCCGCTGGCGGTGGATGCAGTGGCGGCTGAACAGCGCCTGCTGCAGCTAGGTATTGCCCACCGGGGCGATCTGGCCGACCAGCTTTTCCACGGCTTGGGTGCGCCCCCAGGTGAGGCCGACCGGCTTTTAGGCACACTTGAGTGGGCAGCGCTGGCGGGCGCAGCGGGGTGGCTAACTCAGGCAGAAGCCACCAACTGGGCCCACCACGTAACCCGGCGAATTACCTCTGAGTACAGCGACCTGCGGGCTTGGCTTGGTGATTTACGCCGAGCATTAGGCGCAAAGGGCTGGGAAACCGGTGCCGACGACCGTTTTATTGATGCCTGCCAAGCGTTAGCTGACCTGGAGAGCGAAGGCGAAGGCATTACCTGGGAGACGCTTGAACAAGCGTTGTTAACTTTGCCTGAGCTTAAGTCGCTATGGCCGCAAATGCCTGCTGCTCAGCCGTGGCGGCTATGTGCCCTGTTCAGGCCGGTGATGAGCTACCCAGCCAATGCCATCGACTGGCCTGATGCACCAGAGTGGTTAGAGCGTATTTGGCAGGTTCACGACCGCGAACAGCTGCTAGAGGTCATCCTGTGGTTAAGCGCCCAGGGCGAGCGCCAACGCTGGGATATTGAAGCTCGTGAACTACTGACCATGGATAATGCTCAGCGGTTAGAGTGGCAACGTAATGTGTTGGAAGATTCTCCTTATGCGCCGGTGCTGAATAAGTTTGTCAGCGAAGGTGAGCCGCTAGAGTGGGCAGCCTGGGACTGGCTACGAGTGGTGGAATTAGCCTGGGCAGGAGCCTGCTGTGAGTGGTTAAGCCAGGATGAGGCCGATGCGCTGGCTGCCCATGCCGCCGACTTGATCGGCCGTCGCTACCACGACTGGTATGCCGTTTTAAAAGCGTACATGCGTGGCCAAAGCCTGTTTGAAGGGGTCGACCGCCGTGGCATGACGCCTAATGTTCGCCACAAGCTGCTGATGCACGCGTCCCACAGCCCTTGGAAGCATCCATTGGGAACGTTGCTGGACGATATGACGCGAAGCGCGTCTCGAGCGCGTATTAAGCAGTGGCGCAATTCGCCGCATCATTGGCTATTAGCGTTAGCGAGCGTGCGGGAACCCGATGTGATGCTACGCCAACTTAATCCTTCGGCACCTGTTGCTGAACAGCGCCGCGCCGATGCGGCGGTGTACCTTCAAGACTCGTTGGGCTTACATGCAGATGAGGGCCATCAGGCGTTGGCACGTTACTGGTTGCCGGCCCAGGCGCACCACCTTAACCAATTGGCAGCGGATGCGGTACACGGCGTGATGCCGCCTTCACAAACCTTGTTTGGGCAACCTACGCCCGATGAGTTGCAGCAGCGCAACGCTGTGAAAGGCGTGAGCCGCCATGCGGCCACTATTCACATGGCGGAGAAGTTCGCATTTTATCTGCATATGGCGATGGATAGCGGGCTGTTTGAGCAGGCACCGTTACTGGCCTACGCCAGCGCCCTGCGTAGCTGCCTGTGCCGTTTTTATGCCACGCCTAAGCGCTTGTTAGATGCATGGTTTGCCTGGGAGAGTTGCCTGCCCGAGCCTGAGCATGACTCGTTGATTAACGAGATTGCATGGCATCTTGATGACCCTGGCAGCCTGTTTCATTGGCTTGATTGGCGCCACGATGCCTGGTGCGAACCCGGCGAGCGGCCTACGCTAAGTCACTTCACCGCTATGTCGTTGGTAGGGCCGCTAAATAGCGCCGTCTGGAGCGAGCCTCAGGTAGAAAGCCCCCGGGAGTGCGCCGATATCCGCGAGTGGGTGGAAAGCCATTATCACCTGAGCAGCGCGAATGACATGCAGGAGTTTTTAACCTTTATGTTGGAGTCCGGCGATCGCCAGGAGTACCAGATCAACTATGCGCCTTATACGCTCAACAACGAACGGTTAAATGCTGAAATCGCTATTTTGGAGTCGGGCGATTGCGGTGAAGAGGAGCGGCATCATCTACTCCGGTTGCGCCGTGTACGTAGCAACGAAGACGGTTGTAATGATGTGGACATGGCTGCCTGGGATATCGCTCAACTGGTAGACCTCGCCATTGCGGCTCGCCAGCTTGGCTGGCTAGAGCGTAAAGCGTTTGCAGATGTATTGGATCGGGCATACAAGCTGGCCGCTGACCATTACGCCGGTTGGCAAGAGTACGCGGTGGGCATGTACGCAGGTTTTTCGTTTTTTATGGGAGAAACCCCTGAGCGGGAAAGTTTTTTAGCAGGATTTCGCCAGGCGATGGTGGCCTGGGTGTGCGGTGCGCCGGTATTAGCAGGCCCCTGGTCGAGCCTCGATTTTCCTGGCAATAAGCCGCGCCATTTCGCGCCGCTGCATATTGATACCCTGCCCGGTGATCAGCGTACGTTACATTGATGCTCGCCAAACCTAAGATGATTAGCTTATAGTCCTCAGGCTGAAAAAAATGAGTTTTGTCATATTTCACTCTCTTTCACCGTCCACACTGTTATGAGGTTAATCGCATGGTTGCGTTGCCACACCCCGCTGTGACCGCTGTCCGTGTTGTAAGTGCTTGTGTCGTTGTTGCTTTTTTAGCTGGCTGCGCTGGCTCAGCTACACGCCAAGGCATGGAAGCCCCTGAAGATTATTTCTCGATGTCGCTTCCGGGGATGAAGGGAGCCACTCCCCAAATGTCACCCGTTGATCCTATCGATGCACATCTGCGTAGCCTCCAGACGCCTCCACCAACAGCTATTCGCCAAGCGCTGTTAGAGCAGCACCAGCAATGGGCAGGTACGCCTTATCGGATTGGAGGAACGACGGAGCGAGGGATCGACTGCTCCGCCCTGGTAAGAAATGTTTTCCGCGACACGTTTAATTTACAGCTACCTCGTTCTACCCAGGATCAAGTGCATGAGGGACGCCCGATCGACCGCCAAGAGCTGCAGGCGGGCGATCTGGTCTTCTTCCGTCCTCCAGGAGCTTATAATCATGTGGGCATTTACGTGGGGGATGGTCACTTTCTTCACGCCTCCACCTCCCAAGGGGTGATTATTTCCAGCCTGGATAACAACTACTGGCAGCGTTACTACTGGCAATCACGCCGTACTTTAGAGCCGACTAACCTTGCCCAGCTGGGTAGTCGTTTTACCCAGTAAGTGCCTGCCACCATCACCGCTTTGATACTCGGCGTTTAATAGTGGGAATGGCATGATCGAAGCCAAAACGCGCGCCTGGTGGCGCGCGACGGCGGCCCTATGCTTAGGGTCGTTTCTTGTGTTTATCAATTTGTATGTGCCTCAACCGCTGCTGCCAGGGCTGAAAGACGCCTACGGGGTCTCCACCCTGGGTGTCAGCATGCTGATGTCGGTATCCACGCTCTCACTTGCCTTAGCACTGCTGGTTTTTGGGCCGCTTTCTGATGCCATCGGTCGAGAGGCCATCATGCGCATTACGCTGCTGCTTGCGGGCGCTCTTTCGCTGGCGCTAGCGTTTGCACCGACCTTTGAAAGTCTTCTATTTCTGCGCTTACTGCAGGGGTTTGTGCTGGGGGGCCTTCCCGCCGTCGCCATTGCCTGGATGGGGGATGAGTTCGACAAGCCGGCGTTACTGAGCGCTGTAGGGCTTTACATCGGTGCCAACTCCCTAGGTGGCATTAGCGGGCGGATTGTTGGCGGCGTTGCCGCTGATGTAGGTGGGCCTACTGCGGCCTTTTTAGCGGTTGGGGTAATGACGGTCGTCGGGTGTGTAGTGTTCTGGCGGCTACTGCCCAATAGCCGCGCCTTTACCGCCAAGCGTTTTAAGTTGCGTCAAGCAGTGGGGGATTTGCTGGGCCACCTGCGCACCCCTGTGCTGTTGGCAGCCTACTGTTTAGGTGGCATCAACTTTCTTATCTTTATCAATCAATACAGCTATATCACTTTTCGTCTAGCGGTTGAGCCCTACCACTTAGCCGCCAGCGGCCTAGGGTTAATCTTCCTAACCTATCTAGGCGGCACCTTTGGCTCTACCGTTTCAGGTAGGTTAGCAGGACGATTCTCTCCCGCCAGCTGTATCAGCGTTGGAGTGGTTATTTTGATGCTTGGTACGGCGGTCACGTTAGCCAACTCGTTAACGTTAATTATTGTCGGTTTAACCATCAACGCGTTTGGCTTTTTCCTGGCCCATTCGCTAGCGTCTAGTTGGGTAGGCCGTTATGCCCAGGGTGCACGGGGCAGCGCCTCGGCACTCTACTTGGTGTTCTACTATTTGGGGGCCAGCGTGGGTGGGTTTTGGCTGGAGCCTTTCTGGCGCTGGGGGCAGTGGCAAGGGGTGGCCGTTGGTTCATGGTTATTGCTGGGGGTCGCCCTTATTATTGGAGTGGGTATGTGGCGCTTTGAACGTCGCGCTAACCGCTAGCAGCTTATACAATAGCCCTGGGTAAGGTGGTAGCGCCGCTGGCAGAGACGTTTCAACAGGGCCGTGTCATGACTGATGACCAGCACGCCGAGCCGATGTTTTTCAGCGTATGTTTTGAGTGCCTGCCATAGCGCAACCTGGGTAATGGGGTCGAGCATGGTGGAGATTTCATCGGCAATTAAGTACCGCACCCCAGGTGCTAAGGCTCTTAGCACGCAAATCCGCTGTAATTCCCCACCGGATAGTGCATGGGGGAAGCGCGACAGCCAAGCGGGCTGAATGCCAAAGGCGTGAAGAAGCGCTGCTGGCGGCTGCCACGCCTCATGAAGAATTTTAGCGACTCGCCAGCGGGGATTAACAGCAAGCTCGGGCGACTGCGGCAGCCACTGTACCGGGCTTAGCCCGCTAGCTGGGAGCGGTCCACCATCAATATAAATACGCCCACCTTTAGGGCTAAGCTGGCCCGCCAAGAGTTTACCCAGGGTCGATTTTCCTGCGCCTGAATCACCACTCAGCCCGAGCCACTCTCCCTCACTAAGTGCGAGCGAGATATCATTTAAAACCAGTTGTTCAGGGCGAAAGCCAAACTGAAGATGCTGGGCTTCAAGCAATGTTTGGCTCCTTGCTATGCGCCATCTGCGCCACAGGGAGGCTGAAAGCGTTATCGGGTAGTGCTTGCCAAAGCGACTTGGCGTATCCGCTGCTTAGCGTGTCACCGCTGCCCTGAAAGGCGCAGGCGGTGGTAGTTTCTACGCACTGCCCCTGGCGCATAATCGTCACTTGGTCAGCAATGGGCAGGGCGTGGCGTAAATCGTGGGTAATTAACATCACGGCCTTGCCTTGATCGGCAAGTGCTTTCAGTGCCGCCATCACGCGCTCACGCTGCAGCGGGTCTAGCCCAACGCTGGGCTCATCGGCAATAATCAGCTGCGCGTGGCTGACGTGGGCCATGGCCGTGAGCACTCGTCGTGCCATGCCTCCCGAAAGCTCATGGGGATAAGCACGCTGTGCAGCGTCATCGAGCTGATAATGAGCGAGCGCTTTCCCTGCAGTTTGCCAGGCACTAGATTTCGCGTGCCCCGCCCGGCGGGCTGCCCAACTTACCTGGCGCTGGCTACGTACTAACGGGTCGAGCGCGCTGAGTGACTGGGGGATTAGCGCAAGCTGGCGCCCGCGAAGTTGGCATTGGCGGGCAGGCGTTAACGCCTCAGAGTGAAAAACAAGCTGACCGCTGGTTTTGGCACCTTCAGGCAGCAGGCCCATAATCGCGTAGGCTAGCAGGCTCTTTCCTGCACCGGAGGCGCCGACAATGGCGTGTACTTCTCCTGGCATAAGGCTTAACGTTATTTGCTCAAAACAAGTAGCCCATTGCCGCTTCCACCAGGGCTGGTAGTAGGGCAGCTGTAGCGTGAGACGATCAATATGCAGCACAACAGGCTCCTTGAGTGAGTGACAACAGGCGGTGGACGCCAGCGAGCTATAACGCCCGCCGTAACGTAAACGCTAGCCGATCAATGCACAGCACCAGCAGCAGTAGCCCTAACCCTGGAAATACCCCAAGCCACCAGTAGCCTGCGGTGATGTAGCGCATGGCGTCCGCCAGTAATACCCCGATGGCCGGTTGGTTGGGGTCTAGGCCAACCCCTAAAAAGGTGAGGGCGGCTTCATGCAAAATGGCGTGGGGAAACAGTAGCAGGGCACCAACAAGGCAGTGAGGCAGTACGTGGGGTAATAAATGATGCAGCAGGATAAAGCCACGGGATTTGCCCAGCGAGCGTGAAATACGCACGTAAGGGGCATGACGCAGAGTGAGTAGCTCAGCCCTCAGTACCCTCGCTAGGCTTGGCCAGTGGGTAACGGCGACGGCAATAATGACGGCCTGGGTGCCGCCGCCCAATGCAAAGGCAATTAACAGCAGTAAAATCAAATGCGGCACGCTGAGCAGTGTATCGATCAGTAGGCTGACCAGCGCATCAAGTTTACTGGACAGTGTAGCGATAGCGGCCAAGGTTAACGCAATGGCGGTGCCCAGCAGTGCCGCGCTGATACCGACCCAAAAGCTTAGCCGAAGCCCGGCCAGGGTGCGTGCCCATAACTCACGGCCCAGTGCGTCGGTGCCTAGCCAGTGGCTGGCACTGGGTGGCGCAAGGCGCGCATCAAACTGCATCTGTAGCGGTGCTGCCCCGAGCCATAAGGGGCTGGCGATAAGTGCGCTTAATAGCACCACTGCAAATGCGATATACGCCACAGCATAAAGGCGCGGCTGGGAGGCGCTCATAGCGGCCCCTGCTCGATACGTGGGTCAATCAGGTGATAAAGACTGTCGGCGATTAGATTACCTACGCTGACGAACAGCGCGGTAAAGAGCGCAATGCCCAGTAACAGGGGGACATCGCTACGCAGTCCTGCCTCAACGGTGGCTTGCCCAAGCCCTGGGTAGGCAAAAATCTGTTCGATTAAAATGGCGCCGCCAAATAGCTCGCCCAACGAGGCAAACGCTAAGGTAAGTGCGGGGAGGCTTGCGTGGCGTATACCGTGTCGCCAGGCAATATCAATACGACTGGCCCCCTGGGCAAAGGCATGGGTGGCAATCTCAGAGCGCATCAGCGCAATCATGCGCGTACGAGTGTGTAGCGTAATCGAGGCAATACCCAGGAGCGTCAATGTCGCAACGGGAAGCGCTAAATGATGTAGCCGGGTGAGTAGGCTGACCTCCTGACTCAGCATTCCTGGTGGGCCGGCACAGCAGATAGGCGTCCAGCCCAGGTACACCGAAAACAACAGCAGGCCTACTATGCCGAGCCAAAAAGTGGGCGTTGAGGCGGTGATATACGCATAGCCGCTAATCACTCTATCGAGCGTTGACCCCTCTTTTGCGCCTGCAATAACGCCTAAAGCAAAGCCCACCACTACCGAGAGAAGCCACGCGCTGCCTAGTAGCATAATAGAGCGGTAAAAGCGCTGGCTGATGACCTCGCTGACCGGCTGGTTGTAGATATGGCTCCAGCCGAGTTCGCCGCTGAGTAGTTGACGTAGCCAGTGGCCAAACTGGACGGCAGGTGGGGACTCAAAGCCCCAGCGCTCTGTAATGAGGGCGCGCTGCTCAGGGCTCACCTGGGCCATTTGCGGGCCGAGGTAGGCGTCTACCGGGTCGATGGGGGACAGCATCATGAGCCCGAACGACAGCGCGGCGACGCAAAACAGTACCAGTGTTAAGCGCAGACAGCGGTAGGCTAGCCAGCGGGTCAATCGCACGTCCAGCGCCACGTTTGGAGGTTGGCGGTAATGGGCCAGCCGTGGCCATGGGGAGCAATACCCAGTTCGCCAACATCTAGGCAGCGATGGGCAGCATAGACGTGAGCAAGGTTAACCATCCATGCCCAGCTGGTATCACCACGAACACCATAGCCGGTTTCGCCATCCCACTGGGCGGCTTGCCAGTGCTGGTTAGCTGTTTTGGGGTTAGCGGCTGCTTGAGCAGCGTCTAAGTGGTGGTCTACTGACGCGTTGGTGTAGTAGCCGCTGTTGTAGAACCCAAAGCCTGCGTGCTGACTATGAAACAAGTAGTACACTTCCTGGGGGCTGTGGCTGCCAAAGCCAAAGACAATGGCATCCTGGTGGAGCGCCTCGCGCTGTATCTCGTCCCAGTGGCGCCCTGTGGGCTGCATCTCAATCCCTAAGGGGCGCACCATGTCAGCACTCACTTGGGCTAATAATTGGCGCGTGGTGTCGCTCGCCGGGTAGGTTAAACGAAAGCGCGCCGGTTGGTCGTCCTTGTAGCGCAGCCCGTCTGCGCGAAGCTCCCAGCCTGCGTCATCTAAAAGGGTATGTGCGCGTGTAAGGTCAGGCGCTTCAAACGCTTCATCTGTATCGCTCCATGCCAAACCGTCGGCAGGGCCAAACGCAGGGCGTCCATAGCCATGTAGGGCAACGTCTACCAGCGTTTCTCGATCAAGGGCCAGGTTAATCGCCCGACGGATGGCGATATCGGCGGTGACATCATTACCAATAGGGGCGCCTGAAGGCGCGTGTTCACCGCTCGCTGGCTGCATTGGGAACAGGATGCCGCGGTTATCAACGCTCTCCATCACCACGCGCTGCATATGGGTAGGAAGGTTGGCTGCCAGCGCCGGTGGCAGCGCGGCGAGGTCAACTTGCCCGGCGTGCGCGGCACTTAAGGTGGTGTCCTCCCCGGTGAATAGAAATACTAACCGCTCAAAGGCAGGCGGTTCGCCGTAATAGTAGGGGTTACGCTCAACGATAAGCTGTTCGCCTTCCTGCCACTCCACCAGTTGGTAAGGGCCAGCGCCCAGAGGTTGCCTGCCATAATGATCGCCATAGCCATTTTCCCGCTCTGCGGCAGGCACAATCCCTAGGGTCATTAACTGGTCGATAAAGGTGATACGGGGTGCTTTGAGGGTCAGTTCAACGGTATATCGGTCAATAGCGTGAGCTGCTTGTAACGCGCTAAGGTCGGCGCGCCCCCCCGCACTAGACGCCGCATTAAAGGTGTAGGCAACATCCGCTGCGGTGAGTGGCGTACCATCGGCAAAGTAGGCATCGTCGCGCAGGGTGAGCGTCCAAGTGAGCCGGTCTTCTGAAAGTGACCACGCCGTGGCAAGCTCCGGCATTGGGGCTAGGTCATGGCCACGGGATAACAGCGTTGCTTGAAACAGCGGGCTGCCATACTGGCCCCAACCTAACAGAGGGTCGAACCCTTGTTCGGGTTCACCGCCAATGGCGAGCACAAGCTGCTCTTTCGCTTGAAGTGGGCTATTAAACGCTAAGCAAAAAGCGGTCAGGCCCAGTAAGATGGAACGCTGGTAGCGAAACATAGCTTAGCCTTTTAACTTAAAAGTATGATGATTTAACAATAACATCATACTCTACGGTCAGGAAGATGCTCTTTGCCGCACTGGGTAGGTTAACTAGGCGTAGACAATAGGAGGCGGGATGCAACGTGTCACGGTGACGTTGGATGAAGAGTTGCTTAATGAGGTGGACGCGCTAATGCGCATACGCGGCTATCAGAACCGTTCAGAGGCAATTCGCGATCTAACACGCAGTGGTTTGACACAGGCAAGGGAAGAGGTGGCCCCAGAGGCACCTTGTATGGGGGCGCTGGTCTACGTGTATGATCACGCCGCGCGGGATTTATCTAAACGCTTAACTCGCCACTCCCACGACCACCACGACCTGACGCTTTCAACCCTCCATGTGCATATCAACCACGATAGCTGCCTGGAAGTGGCGCTTCTAAAAGGGCAGGGTAGCGCCTTGAAACAGTTTGCCGACGAAGTGACCTCATCGCGCAGCGTGCGCTATGGTCAGCTCGTGTTAATTCCAGAAGAGTAGTGGTTAAAAAAGGTGGGTAAAAAGTCGAGGTTAGACGTTAGCTGGCTGAAGGGTATCCAATAAAAAGGGCGGCCCATGGCCACCCTTTTATGCGAACGTTCAGCAACTAAGAAAGTTAGTGCTCTACGCCGCCTTCGCCGTGCACATGACCGTGCTCGACTTCTTCCTGGCTTGCTTCACGCACTGTAGCAATCTCAACATCGAAGTTGAGCTGCTGGCCTGCCAGCGGGTGGTTGCCATCAACCACAACTGTATCGCCTTCAACTTTCTTGACGGTGACCATCAGTGGGCCGCCCTGAGTTTGCGCCTGGAACTGCATGCCTGGCTCAATGCTTTCAACGCCCTGGAAGGCATCACGGGGTACTTCTTGCATCAGCTGTTCTTGAACTTCACCGTAGCCTTCAGAAGGCGAAACGGAAACGTTCAGTTTGTCACCAGCGGCACGGCCTTCGAGCTCTTTTTCCAGACCTGGGATAATGTTGCCAGCGCCGTGGAGGTAGGTCAGCGGCTCGCGGCCTTCGGAACTGTCAAGCACCTCACCTGCATCATTGGTCAGGGTATAGTGGAACGCGACAACCGAGTTTTGCGCAATTTGCATTGATTAACCTTTCGGTGAGTGCATGTCCCAACATGGTAACGCGTGTGAGCTAGCTTGTCAGGGGGTAAACCGGGGTTTTTCCCGCTACTGGCCTTTGGCGGTATTGCGCCATGCTGTGCGCAGGGATACTCTACAGCCACAACTTCTTCTCCCTCTTCCAGACAGCTTTATATGGAGTTTTCTATGACGGTCTTCGTTCTTTGGGTAATCGCCTTTGTTTTGATTGCCTATTTTGCTAATAAGCGTTGGGATAACGGCGTAAGCCAAGGCCTAGATAAAATGCTACCGGATGTTTTAAAGACCCACGGTGATAATCGCCACTTATGGATTGGTGCGCTGGCGATCCTAGGCGCCACTACGCTGGTGCGTCCGGTAGATATCCTGTTAGTGGTGGTGCTACTAGCCATCATAGGGCTTATTGTTATGAAACTGGCGAGCTGGGCAAGTAGCAAAACTACTCACTAACGCCCTCAGCGCCATAAAAAAGCGCCCGATCAGCTTGGCTGATCGGGCGCTTTTAATTTACTTGAACTTTAAAACTGTATAGCGAGCGCTTAGTAGGGCGCAACACTCATGTTGGCACCACTGCCAATCAAGCGAACCCGCTGGCCAGCTTGGAATTGACGGTCGGCGCGCTGAACCACAATAACGTCCGTGCCGTCATCGCGGCGGATTTCCATTTCGAGTGCGCTAACACGGTTAGCACGGTCTTCAGCTGCCGTACCGGCAACGGCACCACCGAGTGCGCCTGCTACGGTTGCCAGCTGTCGGCCAGTACCGCCGCCTACTTGGTTACCTAAAATACCGCCGATCACTGCGCCGCCGCCGCCGCCCAGCAAGTTACCGGTGCGGCTGTCCGCCTGAATTTGTACCGGACGTACGGCAACAATGGTGCCATACGCAACGCTTTGGCCGGTTTGGGCTTGGCTGCCGCGGTATACATCGCCTGAGTAAGGGGCGGTATTGGCACAACCCGCCAATGTAAGAATGCTTAACGCAGCAACGGGTAGTAGACGTTTCATTAAAACCTCCAGTGTCTCAGCTCAAAAAGCTGCAACGAATAGCATGATAATAGAACAGCGTTCGTTAAAAGATAACGGAAGCATCTTTGTTTGACCAGCCATCAATGAAAAAGGTCATAAAGTGCTGAGGAGGCGCGCATTGCGCAAGCAGTGTGCAAATACTTTGCACATGCGTGATGTGCGCCTATGGGTGGCAATAAGCGACTAGAAGCGGGCCAACTGTCCAATACGAAAAATTATCCAACACAACAAACTATCCAACACAAAAAAGGGGGCTTTCGCCCCCTTTGGTTGACTGCTTAAGCTTTATTGCTTATCCGGTATGAATTAACCGAATTGGTTCATTGTGTTGTCTTTACCACCGGCTTTCAGTGCGGCATCACCGTGGAAGAACTCTTTATGGTCGTCGCCAATGTTCGAGCCTGCCATATCCTGGTGCTTAACAGTCGCGATGCCTTGGCGAATTTCTTCGCGCTGCACGCCTTTAACGTAGGCCAGCATTCCCTCGTCACCAAAGTAGCCTTTCGCTAAGTTGTCGGTAGAGAGTGCCGCAGTGTGGTAAGTCGGCAGTGTGATCAGGTGGTGGAAGATGCCGGCTTCACGGGAGCCATCGCGCTGGAAGTTACGCGTCCACTCATCTGCCAATTGGCCAAGTTCGGTGTTGTCGTACTCAACGCTCATCAGCTTATCGCGCTGGTAAGCGGAAACGTCTTTACCTTCTTTCTCCCACGCATCAAACACTTGCTGGCGGAAGTTCAGCGTCCAGTTGAAGGACGGTGAGTTGTTGTAAACCAGCTTGGCGTCCGGGCACACTTCGCGAATGCGGTTAACCATGCTGGCAATTTGGCCAACGTGGGGTTTTTCGGTTTCAATCCACAGCAGGTCAGCACCGTTTTGAAGGCTGGTGATGCAGTCCAAAATAACGCGGTCTTCGCCGGTGCCAGCTTTGAACTGGTAGAGGCCTGAGGCCAAACGCTTGGGTTTAACCAGTTTGCCGTTCTGCTTGATGACAACATCGCCGTTGTTAATATCGTCAGCATTCTCGATAACATCGCCATCCAAGAAGCTGTTGTACTGGTCGCCCAGGTCGCCTGGTGCGTTGGTAACAGCGATCTTCTGGGTCAGGCCTGCACCTAGCGAGTCAGTACGTGCCACGATGACGCCATCATCTACGCCTAGTTCTAGGAAGGCATAACGTACGGCGTTGATTTTTGCCAGGAAGTCTTCATGAGGAACGGTCACTTTACCGTCCTGGTGACCACACTGCTTTTCGTCAGATACCTGGTTTTCCAGCTGGATGCAGCACGCGCCTGCCTGGATAAATTTCTTAGCCAGCAGGTAGGTCGCTTCGGCGTTACCAAAGCCCGCGTCGATGTCAGCGATAATCGGCACGACGTGTGTTTCGTGGTTATCGATTTTGCTGATCAATTCCTGCTCTTTAGCGCTATCGCCAGCTTCTTTGGCGTCATCCAGCGCGCGGAAGAGGTGGTTAAGTTCCCACGCATCTGCCTGCTTCAAGAAGGTGTATAGCTCTTCAATCAGGTTGGCAACGGAGGTTTTTTCGTGCATGGACTGGTCAGGCAGCGGACCAAACTCAGAGCGTAGTGCGGCAACCATCCAGCCAGAGAGGTAGAGGTAGCTGCGCTTGGTGGTGCCAAAATGCTTTTTAATCGAGATCAACTTTTGCTGGCCGATAAAACCGTGCCAGCAGCCCAGGGACTGGGTGTACTTAGATGTATCAGCGTCGTAGGCCGCCATGTCTTCACGCATAATTTTAGCGGTGTAGCGGGCAATATCTAGGCCGGTGTGAAAGCGGTTCTGGGCACGCATACGGGCGGCGTATTCTGGCTTGATCGCTTCCCATTTACCACCTTGTGCTTCGCGTAATTGGGCGATGGCTTTAATATCGTCGAGAAGTCCTGACATGAGCTGATACCTCCGGGGTCGTGATAGCGATATCGCAAGTACGTTAGTTAATGCTTATGTTGCACTTGCGAAGTTTTTTCAGAGTTACTTATTTAAGTTGCTGTGTCGCTTAGATAATCGTCTCTAATAGAAACGTCTCTAAGAGGAACGTCGCACTCTCTTGAAAGCTATAAGCAAACTGAGCGAGTGCGCCGTACTGCAATGCAACAACTATCAACTAGTACGACGCATTCAACAATTGTCACTTGGGGGCAGAAGGGGTTGTAACTCGACTACAGGGCCTAGTCATAACGCCGTGTTTGTGTAGTCGTTTTTCGTCAGTTCACTATCAACAGGCCAAAAAAAGCGCCACCTAGCGGTGGCGCAGTCGTCCGTTATGAGACGGTTAAGTGGGCAATAAGAGGTATTCTCTAAAGTGCTAACGCCATGTCGCGATGGGGAATGCCTGCATCCATAAATACCTCGCCGTAGGCAACAAAACCTAAGCGCTCATAAAAAGCCAGGGCATGTAGTTGAGCGCTAAGCTCGGCTTTTGCATGGCCAGCTTCGCGGGCAGCTTGAATGGCTGCTTCCATCAGCTGATAACCAATTCCCGTACCTCTGGCGCTGGGAAGAACAGCCACGCGACCAATATGGCCATCTGGCAGCAGGCGGGCGGTGCCTACCGGCTGGCCATTGAGAGTGGCTAAAAAATGGCGGCACTCGGCATCCCGGCCATCCCACTCTTCCTCTTGGGGCACGCGCTGCTCTTCAATAAAGACAGTGCAGCGAATAGCAGAGGCTGCCTCCCCTAGCGTGGGCCAATCGCCACTAACAATGTCCACAGGTGACACGGCTACTCCTCGTCCTCTTCGCCCATAAAGCCTAGGCTGCCCGTATTGGTGAGCTGCGTGATGAGTTCAGTGGCACCGCTGAGTTCCAGCACGTCAGCGTGGATGGGGGCAGGGTCAGCAAGGCGTTTGGCTAATGCTTCTGTGCAGGGGTGGCCATCGCCATCAACAAACAGGGTGGTGCCGCTGGCATCACTACGCCAAGCGATTCGGGAACCCGGCATTTGGAACAGTGGCTCGCCAGCGTGTAGTTGCGTAACAAGGTCTTCTTCGCTCATGGGCTGCTCCAAGGGAACAACCTGATCGATATATTTTGGCTGCGTCATAACGCGGCCGAACCATTGTGCCATTTGTTCCGGCTGATCCAGGGTTTCAAGAATAAATTGGCGCATCCGTTCTACGGCGGCATCGTCCACCTCACCTAGCTGGCTGGCGGGTGCCATGCCTGCATCGCTGTAGCGCTGGGAAGCCGATAGCTGTTCACCAAGGTAATCAGCATAGGAAGTGATGGCTTCATCTGCTGAGGGCGCGCGAAAGCCGACTGATATCGTCATGCAGTCATCGGTTTGGCTAACCCCATGGTGCGCCCAGCCGGGTGGCAGGTAGAGCATGTCGCCGGGTGCTAGCGTCCAGTCGGAGTTTGCTTCTACTTCAAAGGTTTCAAGAATGCGCAGGTCGATCCCTTGAATGATCGGCGCATCGTCAGACTGCTTGCCGCCCAACTGCCAGCGACGATGGCCGCTGGCCTGGAGCAGGAAGACATCATACTGATCAATATGCGGCCCAACGCTGCCACCAGGGGGGGCGTAGCTGATCATGATGTCGTCTAGCCGCCAACGGGGTAAAAAATCAAACTCATCCATTAACGCCGCAATAGAGGGCACGTAATGATCGACGGCCTGCACCAGCAGGCTCCAGTTGCCTTCTGGAAGCCGCTCAAAGGTGGCGTCGTCAAACGGGCCGTGGGATACCTGCCAGGGGCCATCGGGGCCATTTTCCTCGACTAGCCGAGCCTCAACGCCGGGTTCGCAGGCCAGGCCCGCTAGCTCGTCTGGCTCAATGGGGCTGATGAACTCGGGGATAGCACCACGAATCAGTAGCGGTTTCTGTTGCCAGTAGTTGGCCAAAAAGTCTTCTGGGGTCAAATCGCCCAGCAACGTTAATGGCGTATTGGGTTGGCTCATGGCGGTATCCTAAATAGGTGAACGCGGCGCTATTACAGTTAGTGACAACTGTTAATGACAACTGTTGATGACAACAACGAATTACAGTAAATCTAGCCGCTGGGTAATCGCTTCGGCTTGTGCCGTAGCATTACCAATGTAGCTAGCCGGTGAGAGCGCTTTCAGCTCATCTTTTACCGTCGCGGGTAATTCGAGCGTATCAATGAAGGCGGCAAAGCCTGCTTGGTCGATGCGCTTTCCACGGGTTAGCTCTTTCAGTTTTTCGTAAGGCTTTTCAATGCCGTAGCGGCGCATGACCGTTTGGATCGGCTCGGCGAGCACTTCCCAGCTATTGTTTAAATCTTCTGCCAGCCGCTCTGGGTTGGCTTCTAGTTTGCTAATGCCTTTTAAGCTGGCGTGGTAGCCGATCAATCCATAGGCCAAGCCTACACCGAGGTTACGCAGCACCGTGGAGTCCGTCAGGTCGCGTTGCCAGCGGGAAATCGGCAGTTTTTGCGCCAAGTGGCTAAGTACCGCGTTGGCAAGGCCCAGGTTGCCTTCCGAGTTTTCAAAGTCGATTGGGTTAACTTTATGCGGCATGGTGGATGAGCCAATTTCGCCTTCCACGGTGCGTTGTTTGAAGTAGCCCAGGGAGATGTAGCCCCATACATCGCGGTCAAAATCGATCAGGATGGTGTTGAAGCGGCAAATGGCATCGAACAGCTCAGCAATGTAATCGTGGGGTTCGATTTGCGTGGTGTAGGGGTTAAAGCTCAAGCCTAAACCTTCCACAAAAGTGCGCGCATTGGCTTCCCAGTCGATATCAGGGTAGGTGGTTAGGTGTGCGTTGTAGTTACCCACGGCACCGTTAATTTTGCCTAGTATCTCAACACTTTCGATCTGCTTGAGCTGGCGCTTAAGGCGGTAAGCCACGTTGGCCATCTCTTTGCCCAGGGTGGTCGGGCTGGCCGTTTGGCCGTGGGTGCGGGACAGCATCGGCTGACCTGCGTGGGCAATTGCCAGCTTGGCAATATCGTCGGCAACCTCATGCATAGTGGGCAGCAAGGCTTTTAGGCCGTCGGCCAACATCACGCCGTAAGAGAGGTTGTTGATGTCTTCACTGGTACAGGCAAAGTGAATAAATTCGGTGACGGCATTGAGTTCGGCTTGGCCTGCAATCTTCTCTTTCAAGAAGTACTCAACCGCTTTGACATCATGGTTAGTCGTGCGCTCAATTTCCTTGATACGCTCAGCGTCTTCTACCGAGAAGTCGCGAATCAGCTGCTCTAAAAACGCAGTCGCTTCAGCGGAAAGGGGAGGGACTTCGACAATTTGGCTGTGGTCTGCCAGGCGCTGCAACCAGCGTACTTCCACAATCACGCGCGCACGGATCAGGCCGAATTCGCTGAAGTGTTCACGTAACACAGCGGCTTTAGCGCCGTAGCGGCCGTCAACGGGGGAAAGGGCGGTTAAAGCTGAGAGTTGCATGGCGTAAGCTTCCAATGGGTCGATAGGGGGATGAAGAGAGCAGGATTGTATAAAAAGGGTTAGCTAAGGCTATCCAGCGCGCGCCGTAGAGCTTTACGCTGGAAAACAAGCTTCCAGCGGCGACCGCCCAATTGGTGCCAAAGCAGTGCAAAGCGAATGCCTGCCATCAAACACGCGCGAACCCGCTCCGGCATCATGCGGGTTTGCAGCAGTGAAGGGTCGCCTTGCACCACAATGCGCGTTTTAAACGTCGAAATTGTTTCCTGATAGGTCTCGCCTAGGCTGGCAATGACGTTCTCATGAGTAGTGCCGAAGTGCTCCGCCTGCCCCTGGACATGGGCTAGCTTTTGGCCGAGTACATCCATCATGTGGCGATCGGTGCGCAGTTTGTTCATTAACAGCAGTAGTGAAAAGCCATAGCGCAGCACCACGGGGTTGGCCTGTTTGCGGCCTACCAAAGCTTCCAGTGTATCCAGCCCGCGGCGAAGGTTGTTGGGGTGGCCGCCATAAATGGCTTCAAAACTTTCCGGGTTGGTGTCTACCGTGGCGTTAATCAGCGTTTCCCAGGCGCGGGAATCGACTTGCCCCGTGCGTGCTAGCTCATCGACGAGGCTTGCGGCTTGAAAAACGCCAGCAAGTGCGAGCGCCTGGCGGGCAGCCGGCGTATCCGGTGCGCGATGAATAGGTGTGGCACTCATGCAGCAGCCTCCGAAGCTTTCCAAGTGGCGCGGATCACGCCACCGCCTAAACAGATATCACCATCGTAAAGTACCAGCGACTGCCCTGGCGTTACCGCCCATTGTGGATCATCGAAGACCACTTCCACGCTGCCATCCGCAAGAGCGCGCATTTCGCAGGGGCAGTCGCTTTGGCGATAGCGGGTTTTTGCGGTAAAGCGGCCCTGCTGTGTGGGCGGTTCGCCCGCGACCCAATCCATTTTTTCTGTGGCTAGGGTATCGGTATAGAGCAGCGGATGATGCTTGCCCTGTACGGCAATCAGTACGTTGCGTGCTAAATCTTTGGCAGCCACGTACCAGGGGTCTTCTGAGTAGTTGGCAAGGCCGCCGATACCCAGGCCCTGGCGCTGGCCAAGGGTGTAGTACATGAGCCCCATGTGCTTACCGATGACATCGCCTTCCGGGGTTTCAATCATACCGGGCTGTGCAGGTAGGTATTGCTGCAGAAAATCGCGGAAACGGCGCTCACCAATAAAGCAAATGCCCGTGGAGTCTTTCTTCTTGGCGGTTACTAGGTCGTGGTGCTCTGCCAAGGCTCGGACGGCGGGTTTCTCCAACTCGCCGACAGGGAATAGCGTGCGTGCAATGGCCGCTTCGGGCACTGCATGCAGGAAGTAGCTCTGGTCTTTGTTACCATCCAAGCCTTTTAGCAGGCGCGGGCGCCCTTCACGAACCCCTTGACGCACATAGTGTCCGGTCGCAATTTTATCTGCGCCTAGCATTTCGGCGTATTCCAAAAAGACCTTAAATTTGATCTCCCGGTTACACAGAATGTCAGGGTTAGGCGTTCGGCCTGCCTTATACTCGGAAAGGAAGTGTTCAAACACGTTATCCCAATATTCAGCGGCGAAATTAGCCGTATGCAGCTTAATCCCCAGCTTGGCGCACACCGCTTCGGCATCGGCGAGGTCTTCCTTCGCTGTGCAGTACTCTGTGCCGTCGTCTTCGTCCCAATTCTTCATGAACAGGCCCTCAACCTCGTACCCCTGTTGGAGTAGAAGAAGGGCAGAAACAGACGAATCGACGCCACCCGACATGCCGACAATAACTTTGCCGTTAGCGGTTGGCTCGGTAGTGGACGACCCAGTGGTGGCCGACATAGGCATCCCCAGTAGAAGTAGTGTGCATAAGAGCAGTAAGCAAGTGGCCGGAGATTATACACGATGGGGGCTTAACGCTTCGAGTGCTTCACTCCCGAATCACGGTAAGGGGGTAGCAGTGTCCGTTGCTGGCATCAATAATGCGTTTAAGCACCAAAGGGCTGCGTAGCCGCTGAGCGGCATTAAGTGCTTCTATTTCTTGGCGCGTGAGCCAATGGGTAGCCGTTATATCGCTATCTATAGGGGTGTTCAGTTGGGTATCTGGGGTGGCGACAAAACCGTGGCTATGAAACGTCACTCCCTCCGGTGTGTGAAATACATAAAGCCCTAAATAGCCCGTTAACGTTACCTGCCAAGCGGTCTCTTCTTTTACCTCGCGCACTATCGCCGCAAGCGGCCCTTCGCCAGGCTCCACATGTCCTGCAGGCTGATTAAAAACGGTTGCTTTGCCACCGCGTGCTTCTTCCACCATCAAGTAGCGCCCGTTTTGCTGGATCACACAGGCAGCTGTGCTACGTATATGGCTCATGAGGTGCGCCTACGCCGTGGCGAGCTGCCACGTTTAGGTTTGGTTGACTGTGGGGCATGTAGCGTCTCTTTGCGCCACTCGCCGGGCGCTAGGTCTCCCAGCTGCCATGGGCCAATCGCTGCGCGAATCAGACGCAGGGTGGGAAAACCTACATGGGCGGTCATGCGCCGAACCTGACGGTTACGGCCCTCGCTGATGGTTAGCTCCAGCCAGCTAGTGGAGGGGTGGCGCTTGGGGTCAATGGCGGGGTCGCGCGGCGCCATGGCAGGCGCTTCAATGCGCCGTGCTTTGGCGGGCTGAGTGGGACCATCTTTCAGGGTGATGCCTTGTTTAAGCAAGCTGATCGCCTCATCGCTTATATGCCCCTCAAGCTGCACCCAGTAGGTTTTTGGCTGCTTATGCCGTGGGTGGGCAATGCGATGAATGAGGCCACCGTCATCGCTGAGCAGTAGCAGCCCCTCTGAGTCGTAGTCCAGCCTTCCAGCGGCATAAACGCCGGGCGCGTTAATTACATCGGCTAAGGTGGCACGGCCTTGGTTATCGGTAAACTGGGAGAGCATTCGATAGGGTTTATGCAGTAAGTAAAGCGTACTCATGTTGCCTCGTAGGTCGTGCTTTTAATTTGTCGACAATCGTTCATGCGGTTAAAGTTCAGCGCTGGTATACTTCGGCGTAGCCGTATGAGACGTGCTTGAGTCGTCGTAATCACCACCGCAGTAAACCACCGAGTGATGCCGGGGCAGCCAAGAAATGCTCCGCCTATTTCGCGGCCTGGTCTTTTGTTGAATGCGCCGCGTAGCTTGAGATTTTTTATAATCACAGCGACAGAAAAAAAGAGGTTAACGCAAAAATGTCCACAACGCCGAAGATCATTTATACGCTCACCGACGAAGCCCCTGCGCTAGCAACCTACTCTTTGTTACCGATCATTGATGCCTTCACCGACTCTGCCGGTGTCGAAGTTGAAACGCGGGATATCTCTTTGGCCGCGCGGGTATTGGCGCAGTTCCCCGATGTGCTCAGCGACGAGCAGCGCGTTAGCGATGACCTGGCCGAGCTTGGCCAGCTGGCTACCACGCCTGAAGCCAATATTATCAAGCTGCCGAACATCAGTGCCTCCGGCCCGCAGTTAAAAGCCACCATTAAAGAGCTACAAAGCCAAGGCTACTCGCTGCCGGACTATCCGGAAGAGCCGCAGAACGATGAAGAAGCTTCCATTAAAGCGCGCTATGACAAAGCCAAAGGCAGTGCGGTAAACCCCGTGCTGCGTGAAGGTAACTCTGATCGCCGTGCGCCAAAATCAGTAAAAAATTACGCCCGTAAATACCCGCACCGCATGGGTGAGTGGAGCGCGGACTCCAAGTCCCACGTGTCTCACATGAGCGAAGGTGACTTCTACGGTAGCGAGCAGTCGGCCGTTATGGAGAAGGCCACTAAGCTTAAAATTGAGCTGCAGCAAAAAGATGGCACCAACGTTGTACTGAAAGAAAGCCTCTCCGTGCTTGAAGGCGAAGTGATCGACGCTGCTAGCATGAGCAGCCGCCGCCTGCGCAGCTTTATCGAAGGTCAGATCAATGATGCCAAAGAGCTTGGTGTGCTGTTTTCGCTGCACCTGAAAGCCACCATGATGAAAGTGTCGGACCCGATCATGTTCGGCATCGTGGTTGAGGAGTTCTACAAAGACGTACTCGAAAAGCATGCGGATGCGTTAAAAGAGGTTGGCTTCAACCCCAACAGCGGTATCGGCGATCTGTACAGCGCGATTGGAAAGCTGCCTAGCGCTCAGCAAGAAACGATCAAGAGTGATATCGAGGCGCTTTACCAGGAACGTCCTGCCATGGCGATGGTGAACTCCCACAAGGGGATTACCAACCTACACGTGCCTAGCGATGTCATCATCGACGCCTCTATGCCAGCTATGATTCGCGATTCTGGCAAAATGTGGAATGTCAACGACGAGCTGCAAGACGCGAAAGCGGTTATTCCAGACCGCTGTTATGCGACCATTTACCAAGCAGTGATTGACGATTGCAAAAAACATGGCGCCTTTGATCCTACCACCATGGGCAGTGTGCCTAATGTGGGCTTGATGGCGCAAAAGGCGGAAGAGTACGGCTCCCACGACAAAACCTTCCATATTCAGGCTGAGGGTGCCGTGGTTGTGACGGATGAGTCAGGCCAGACGCTGTTCAGCCACCCGGTGGAAGCTGGCGATATCTGGCGTATGTGCCAGACCAAAGATGCCCCGATTCAGGATTGGGTGAAGCTTGCCGTCACCCGCGCCCGTGACAGCGGCGCGCCGGCTATTTTCTGGCTCGACGCTAACCGCGCCCACGATGCTCAGCTGATCAAGAAGGTAGAAACATACTTGAAGGCGCACGATACCGCTGGTCTGGATATTCGTATTCTGGCGCCGGTAGATGCTATGCAGCTCTCCCTTGAGCGTATTCGTAAAGGTGAAGACACTATCTCCGTGACGGGTAACGTGCTGCGTGACTACCTCACCGACTTGTTCCCGATTATGGAGCTAGGCACCAGTGCTAAGATGCTCTCTATTGTGCCGTTGATGAATGGTGGCGGCCTGTTTGAAACCGGCGCGGGCGGTTCAGCACCTAAGCACGTTCAGCAGTTCTTAGAAGAGAACCACCTGCGTTGGGATTCGCTGGGCGAATTCTTGGCACTAGCGGCGTCTCTGGAGCACTTGGGCAGCACATTTGGTAACGAGCGCGCGACGCTGTTGGCCAAAGCGCTGGATGAGGCTAACGGCCAATTCCTCGACAGCAACAAGTCTCCATCGCGTAAAGTAGGTGAGCTTGATAACCGTGGCAGCCACTTCTACTTAGCGATGTACTGGGCCGATGCACTGGCTGCGCAGGATCAGGATGCAGAGATGAAAACTCTCTTTGCTCGCTTGGCTGAAACCCTGAAAGCCAATGAAGCCACTATCGTTGATGAGCTAAACAGTGTTCAAGGCCAAACCATGGACATTCAAGGCTACTTCCACCCTAATGGTGAGCTGGCCAGCCAAGCAATGCGCCCGAGCAAAACGCTCAATGACGCCCTTGCAATGGTTGCTAAAGGCTAATACCCACACCCAGCAGCCGTTCGTGCTGCCGCTGGGCATAGCGCATTAAAAATGTTGCTATCACCCCTCGTCCGCTAGCCGGGCGAGGGTTTTTTGTCTCGCCCAGTGTGATAATTTGTTTTTTCCATGAACCCTTGCTGGCGTCGCGCGTCTTATAGAAGTAACGACTCAAACTAGATGCCGCGCGACAGCTGAGAGACGATATCCCTTGCTGCTTATGCCCAATATTCACAGTTCATACCTGGCGACTATCCTGCAAGCAGGCATGTCACGCCCTGATATGCCTGACCATGATGATGGCCTGGCGGTAGAAACAGCCAAGCCTGAGTTAGCTCAGCCACCGCTTTATAAAGTGGTGCTACATAACGACGATTACACTCCTATGGAGTTTGTCGTAGAAATTTTGCAAGGCTTTTTCGGTATGGATAGTGAAAAAGCGGTGCAAGTAATGCTCGCGGTGCACACCCAGGGTAAAGCTACCTGCGGTATCTTTACTCGCGACATTGCCGAAACTAAAAGTTATCAAGTCAATGAATACGCCCGTGAATGCGAGCACCCATTAATGTGTGATATCGAATCTGCTAACTGAAAGCGTTGAAAAAAATTAGCGGAGGGGCTTGCAACCGCGCCATTTGTACCCGATGTTGAAAGTGCCGGTCGATTAAACTGATCCGATGCAACCCCTAGGTGGCAATATGCCCTAGGTAGTAGCGAAAAGGGGACTGCCATGCTGAGCAAAGAACTTGAACTGACCCTGAACACGGCCTTCACCGTGGCACGCTCTAAGCGCCACGAATTTATGACCGTTGAGCATCTGCTCCTAGCATTGCTGGACAATGCCTCTGCGGTGGATGTACTGAAGGCGTGTGGGGCAAACCTCGACAAGCTGCGGTCCGATCTGCAGGATTTTATTAACTCGACCACGCCCCTGATCCCTGAAGGCCAGGGCGATCGTGAAACGCAGCCTACGCTTGGTTTTCAGCGTGTGCTGCAGCGTGCTGTGTTCCATGTACAGTCATCCGGTAAAAGTGAAGTCACCGGTGCGAATGTGCTGGTTGCTATTTTTTCCGAGCAAGAAAGCCAAGCGGTTTATTTCCTGAAGCAACAGAGTGTCGCCCGTGTTGATGCGGTGAATTACATCGCCCATGGAATTTCTAAAGTAGCAGGCCATGGCCCTGCGCAGTCGCCCTCTTCTCCAGAGAGCGAAGATGCCGAAGAGGGCAGCGCAGAAGGTGCCGCGCACCCGTTAACCGGTTATGCCACCAATTTAAACGAGCAAGCGCGCCAGGGTAAAATTGACCCATTGATTGGCCGAGACCACGAGCTTGAGCGCGTGGTGCAGATTCTTGCTCGTCGGCGTAAGAACAACCCGCTACTGGTCGGTGAGGCCGGGGTCGGTAAAACGGCGATTGCTGAAGGCTTGGCGAAGCGCATCGTTGAAGAAGACGTGCCTGACGTTATTGCTGATGCAGTTGTGTACTCACTGGATATGGGTGCGCTGCTGGCGGGAACGAAGTACCGCGGCGATTTTGAAAAACGCCTCAAAAGTCTGCTTAGTGAATTGCGTAAGCAGCCAAACGCAGTGCTGTTTATTGATGAAATTCACACCGTCATTGGTGCCGGAGCGGCTTCTGGCGGCGTGATGGATGCGTCTAACCTGTTAAAGCCCTTGCTCTCTTCTGGCGAGCTACGCTGCATCGGTTCAACGACTTTCCAAGAGTTTCGCGGTATTTTTGAGAAAGATCGTGCACTGGCACGTCGCTTCCAAAAAGTGGATGTGCTGGCGCCCTCAGTGGAAGACACCATCAAAATTCTTAAAGGATTGCGCTCACGTTTTGAGGAGCACCACGAACTCAAGTACACCGATGGTGCTTTGGAGAGCGCTGCGCGCTTAGCGGATCGCTACATTAACGATCGTTACTTGCCCGATAAAGCCATTGATGTGATTGACGAAGCGGGCGCGCATCAGCGCATGCTGCCGCCTGAAGTGCGCACGCCAACCATTGATGTGGAGCAGGTCGAAGCCGTTGTTGCCTCCATTGCGCGTATTCCGCCGAAAAGCGTTTCAAGCTCGGATCGGAAGCTGCTTGAAAAGCTCGACCGCGATCTGAAAATGCTTGTGTTTGGCCAGGATGAAGCGATTGACTCGCTATCTGCCGCGATAAAATTATCTCGTGCAGGGCTGAAGTCACCGGATAAACCCGTGGGCAGCTTCCTGTTCGCAGGGCCTACCGGTGTCGGTAAGACCGAAGTGGCTAAACAGCTTGCGCATATTATGGGCATCGAGCTGGTGCGCTTTGATATGTCGGAGTATATGGAGCGCCACACCGTATCACGCTTGATTGGCGCGCCTCCTGGCTACGTAGGTTACGACCAGGGTGGTTTGCTTACCGAAGCGGTAACCAAGCAGCCTCACTGTGTTCTGCTACTTGATGAGATCGAAAAGGCCCACCCTGAAGTCTTTAACCTGCTGCTGCAGGTCATGGATCATGGCCGCCTGACGGACAACAACGGTCGCGAAGCGGATTTCCGGCACGTTATCCTGATCATGACCTCAAACGCAGGGGCTGAGCAGGCATCGCGTCGCTCAATTGGTTTCCAGCATCAGGATCACTCTACCGATGCCATGGAAGTGATTCGTCGGACGTTCTCACCAGAGTTCCGCAATCGTTTGGACGGAATTATTCAATTCCATGCGCTGCATACCTCTGTGGTGCGCAACGTGGTTGATAAGTTCTTGATTGAGCTTCAGGCGCAGCTGGATGAGAAACGCGTTCAACTGGAAGTGGATGATACCGCCAGAGATTGGCTGGCAGAGAAGGGCTACGACCCAGACATGGGTGCGCGTCCTATGGCTCGCCTCATTCAAGAGAAGCTTAAAAAGCCGTTGGCTGAAATGATTTTGTTTGGCGAGTTGGCAGACCAAGGGGGGATTGTGCATGTCAGCCTAGAAGAGGGTGAACTGCATCTTTCTACCGAATCGGAAATGGCGGATGCGCCCTGATAAGGGCGCTAAGTCGCTGTTAAGCATCATGCCTGGCTCTTTTGTGCTTGAAGTTCATAGCTGAAAGAGTCAGCGTGGTTGTCAGCCTAAGCTAGTAAAGCAGTAACGCACAGCGCCCTGTCATCGACGGGGCGTTGTCGTTTCCAGGGAGCGGCGCCGTATTTAACTTAGATGTGCATGCACTAGCAGAGTCTGCTCAACAAGCGTCATCAAGGCTTAGCGCGAACGGTAAACGATACGGCCTTTAGAAAGATCGTAAGGCGTCAGTTCCACTTTTACCTTATCGCCCGTCAGGATGCGGATGTAGTTTTTGCGCATCTTGCCAGAAATGTGGGCGGTAACGACATGGCCGTTTTCAAGCTCCACACGGAACATGGTGTTGGGAAGGGTATCAACAATAACGCCTTCCATTTCAATATGATCTTCGCGTGCCATATAGGCAGATCCTCACTTATTTAACGTAGTATTTAAGACAACGGTTAGTCGAACGGTCGCTTCGTAAGGCGTTATTATATCTCAGGCGCCGGAGAAACAGCGCTATATTGTGCCGCAAGCCCGCCGTCAAGGCAAAAAAGCTGGCAAGATTAGTCAATTAATGGTCGCCAGTGCCGTCCATCCAGCATCTCCATCGGCGAAAAGGCCCGTTTGTAGCGCATTTTTCGACACTCCTCAATCCAATAACCTAAATAGAGGTGAGGCAGTGCTTTTTGACGGCAGAGTTCGATTAATTTAAGAATTGCCAGCGTGCCAAGCGAGCGCTTGTCTAGCTCATCGCCCACCGCAAAAAACGTATAGATTGCAGAGAGGCCGTGTTCTAACTGATCAAAGGCGGCGACGGCCACTAGCTCCTCACCCAAATACATTTCCAACAACTGTGCATAAGGCTCATCAAGGGTGAGAAAGGTGCGGTACTGTTCTCGGCTGGGAGGGTACATGTCGCCGTCGGCGTGGCGTAACCGGATATAGTCAGCGTAAAGCGCGTAGTGCTCAGGTAAAAAGCGCGCAGGAATTACCCGCGTTGTAATATCCTGGTTGCGGCGCAAAATTTTTCGTTGCGTGCGGTTGGCACTAAAGTAGCTAATAGGAATGCGTACCGAGCGGCAGGCATTACAGCCTTCGCAATGCGGACGATACAAATGGCGGCCGCTGCGACGAAACCCTAACAGTGAAAGTGAGTCGTAAACACCTGGAACGGGCGACTCTTGGGGGTCTAAAAATAGCGTGGTAGCTTCTCTGTCGGGCAGGTAGCTGCAAGCGTGTGGCACGGTCAGGAAGAAGCGCAAATCCCGCACAGGGCGGCGAGGAGCGTTACTACTCACGGCTTGCCTCCTTGTTTAAACTGGTGTTCAGCCATTAGGGTTGGTCAGCCAACGCTATGGCTGTTAGCCAGGGCGAGGTTGGCACGATGGGTGCTGCATGGGCTGAAGGTGTTAATCTAAATGCTTTTTCCGGCAACCACTTCTCAAGATAGTTGATGAATGTCTCCCGGGCGACCGTTGTTGCGCCAAGACTAGCCAAATGAGGTGTATGCATTTGGCAGTCAATTAGCTCACCGCCGTGGCTCTGCATGGCGCGGGCTAAGTGGGCAAGGGCTATTTTTGATGCATCGGGAACATTTGAAAACATTGACTCACCGAAAAACACGGGCCCCATGGCTAACCCATAAAGACCGCCCACTAACTGATTTGCCTGATGTACCTCAATGCTATGGGCAATGCCTAGCTCGTGGAGGCGCTGATAAGCACTGCGCATATCGGCGTTGATCCATGTGCCTGGCTCGCCCTGTCGAGGGGCAGCACAGGCGTCAATTACTTGCTCAAAGTGTTGATCTAACGTGATGCTAAAGCCACCATTGCGTAGACGTTTGGCAAGGCTGCGGCGGAGTATAAACTGTGCTGGTTGCAAGACCATGCGCGGGTTAGGGCTCCACCATAAAATGGGTTCACCGTCGCTGTACCACGGAAAAATACCCCGCCGGTAAGCGTCAACTAGCCAGTTGGGGGATAGTTCTCCCCCTGCTGCCAGTAAACCGTTTGGCGAGTCGAGGGCCAGTGCGGTAGAAGGAAATAGCGGATGTGGCGATGAAAGCCAAGGTAGCATTACTTGCTCCTGTTACTGAGCGCTTCAAGAAGCTCTGTGACGGCGCAAGGATGCTCGGTATGATGCAAACTCGCAAGTGGATTAAAGACGCCATTGAGGTGTAAAGGGAGAGTCGCTTGAAAGTAAATAAGGCGGTAGACAAGCGAACGCAGCGAAATTCGCGTCAACCATCATCATCAAGTTCTTCGGCCAGGGTGAAAGCTGCAAAGGATAAAGCCCGCCGGTTTGGTTTGCGTTTGCAGGGCTCGGTACGCGAAGGCGTTGTCGTGGTGTTGCTTGCGCTATGTGTGTTCCTATTATTAGCACTGTTTAGTTACCACCCCGCAGACCCTGGCTGGTCGTATCAAGGGCCGGAAACCGATGTGCGTAACTGGATGGGCCCTGTGGGTGCGTGGCTTGCCGATGTTCTCTACTCATTGTTGGGGGCCAGTGCACTATGGTGGCCGGGGATGTTGGGCTACGCCGCATGGTGGCTCATGCGCTCCCGCCAAGTACGTTTTGAAGTAGACCCTGTTGCTATTGCAGTCCATGCCGGTGGCTTATTGCTACTGATGTTTGGCACCACAATGCTGGGCGCGCTGCATTTTTATCACCCCAACAGTATTTTGCCCTATGCCTCTGGCGGCATATTAGGCGAGGGCTTAGTCGGCACGCTAAAACCGTTGGTGGGCAGCGGTGGGGTAGGACTAATAGCGGCCGCGCTTATTTTAATCGGCTTTCCGTTATTTAGCGGCATGTCGTGGTTGCAAGTCGCCGATGAGGTGGGACGTCGGCTATGTAAGTTAGGCGGCTGGTTCAGCGCGCGGCGTGCGAAAGGGCAAGAGAAGCGGGCCGAGCGGGCTGCTGTCCGTGCAGCGGCCAAAGCAGCCTCGCAAAAGGTTAAAGAACGCTCTCGGGTAGGTGAGCCAAGAGCTGCTGGTTCTAGCTCAGTTGCTGCTGATACGCCTAAATCGAGTGTCATGGAGCCTAAGCTGTTTGCCCAAGAGCACCATGTGGAGACCCCAAGCAGCGCCAAAAAGGATATCGAAAAGGAGACTGAATACGTTTTTGAAAAAGAGGATGAGGAGAGCGTTGAGAAAACTCACAAGCAAGCAGAATGGGGTAGCACGGTAGCCTTTAGCTCAGAAGCTGGTAGTGATGAGTCTGAACCTACGCGTGTTCGCGGCCGTGAGCGGCGCGAACCCAGTTTTTCCGCAGCGTTTGCAAGCGCTGATGAAGCGCCCTCAGCCACGATGGATACATCCATTCCGTGGGAGGCGGCTGCGGCGCCTAAAGAGTGGCCCGCCGCTAAGGTAGAGCCGACAGAAGTGCCGGTTGAGCCAGCGCTTTCTGAGTCTACTGCTGTTGAGCCTGCTGCCACTGAGCCTGCAAAAGCGCCTGAGCCAACGCCTAATGAGCTGCCGCGGGCAGACGCTTTTGCGATGCGTACTAACACGCCTGATGAGCCCACTGAGCCGCGTGTGCCGCTGTCTGCTAAAGAGCCAGAACCAGAACCAAAACCAAAATCAGAGCCAGAAACAGAAACAGAACAAAATTTTGTATCTGAACCAAAGCCCAAACCAGAGCCTGTCCCTGAGCCTGAGCCGCTGGCCCCTTTGCCTGCGGTATCGCCACGCCCCCCAGCTGATACGACTGATCCAGTGATGCCTATCGCAGCGGAACCCCGTCGCGAGCGTGTGCCGGAAGTTGTGCCTGAGCCAGTGTGGGATGAAGACGAAGTCGTCGCTCCATCCGCACCGGCGGTGGCGTCCGCGCGTCACGAGCCAACTTTTTCCGAGCCAGCCGAGGAGGAGGCTGATAACGGCCCCACGCTATGGACTGTTGAGCACCTGCAGAGCCAACGCCCGGCATTTGAAACCCTGGACGAGCCAGAAGGGGATGTCCCTAGCCTGCAGCTGTTAACGCCACCGGAGCCGCATCAGCCCAATTATACCGATGAGCAACTGTCGGATATGGCAGAACTGCTGGAAGTGCGGCTACGCGAGTACGGGGTTAAAGCGGAAGTTGTCGATACGTGGCCTGGGCCGGTAATTACCCGCTTTGAGATTAAACCCGCCGCGGGAGTGAAGGTTTCTAAAATCAGCAACCTTGCTAAAGACCTGGCGCGCTCGTTGATGGTTAAGAGCGTTCGCGTTGTAGAAGTGATCCCAGGGCGACCAACGGTAGGTATTGAGATTCCCAACCCCCATCGGGCGATGATCCGTTTGCGTGAGGTGATCGACTCTGATCGTTACCAGCAGGAAACCTCGCCGCTTACCATGGCGTTAGGCCAAGATATTGGCGGCGGCCCGGTGGTGGCTAACCTGGGAAAAATGCCTCACTTGCTGGTGGCAGGTACCACGGGTTCCGGTAAGTCAGTAGGCGTCAACGCCATGCTGATTTCGATGCTGCTCAAAGCCACGCCCGACGAGCTTAAGCTGATTATGGTCGACCCGAAAATGCTGGAGCTATCGGTGTACGATGGCATCCCCCATTTGCTGGCGCCTGTGGTTACCGACATGAAAGAGGCTGCCAATAGCCTGCGCTGGTGTGTGGCGGAAATGGAGCGCCGCTATAAGCTAATGGCTGCCATGGGCGTGCGCAATATCGCCGGATTTAATGGCCGTTTGGATGAGGCAGGGCGTGCAGGTGCCCAAGTGGCTGACCCGCTGTGGGAGCCGCAACCCTGGGAAATGCACCAAACACCACCCGTACTCGAAAAGCTGCCCTACATTGTGGTGGTAATCGACGAATTTGCCGATATGTTTATGATCGTGGGCAAAAAGGTCGAAGAGTTAATCGCGCGTTTGGCACAAAAAGCGCGTGCAGCGGGTATCCATCTCATTCTGGCTACCCAGCGGCCCTCTGTTGATGTGGTCACGGGCTTGATCAAGGCCAATATTCCGTCGCGGATGGCGTTTCAGGTCTCATCGAGGATTGATTCACGCACTATTCTGGATCAAGGCGGTGCGGAAAGCTTGCTAGGCCACGGCGATATGCTTTATCTGCCTGCTGGTTCTGGTCCGCCTAACCGTATTCACGGTGCCTTTGTAGATGATGATGAAGTCCACCGTGTGGTAGATGACTGGAAGCGCCGAGGTTCGCCCGAGTACATTGAAGAAATTCTTTCCGGCGGCGTTTCAGCAGATGCATTAACCGGCTTAGAAGCCGACGGTGTAGATGGCGATGACGCTGAGCAGGATGCGCTTTATGACGAGGCGGTGCAGTTCGTTACCCAGACCCGCAAAGCATCGATCTCAGCGGTGCAGCGCCGTTTCAAAATCGGCTATAACCGGGCAGCACGGTTAGTGGAAGCCATGGAGGGCGCAGGGGTTGTGTCTTCAATGGGTACCAATGGTGCCCGCGAGGTGCTAGCGCCACCGCCTGTTGGTCATTAAAGCGGCAGTAAACGCGTTATAAATCATGCAACAAACGTGGAAGCCACGCCGTAGGTGAAACCCTACGGCGCTTTTCGCGTCATAGAAGCCACATGGAACGTCTTAATGCCGTTCGTTAGAATAACTGGCTTAAGCACGACCGCTTTTCGGCAATTATTGCCTAGGGAGTACAGTAATGCGCGATACTCAAACACGACGCACTTCACCATTAGTCTTGGCGGCCAGTGCACTGGGGTTAACCTTTGCATCCTCTGCTTTATGGGCAAATGACGCAGCCGAGCGCTTGACCGAACGACTCGACCCGCTAGAGAGCTATCACGCAACGTTTGAGCAGCAGATATTAGGTGGTGATGGCGAGCGTTTGCAGAGTGCACGTGGTGAAATGTGGCTCTCGCGTCCCGGCATGCTGCGTTGGGAAGTGGAAGCGCCGTATTCACAAATTGTGGTATCAGACGGTAGCGATGTTCACCTGTATGACCCGGACCTGGAGCAGGTAACCGTGCAGGCAATGGATAACCGAGTGTCTCATACGCCTGCGCTTCTGCTGTCGGGTAGCGCTTCTGATTTGACCGCCAGCTACGAAGTGTTTTATGAGCAAGATAACGGGGATGATGTGTTCACTTTGATTCCCTCTTCTGCGGATACGCTGTTTGAAGAGTTAAGCATGGTGTTTGATGATCAAACGCTGACCGAGCTGTGGATGATGGACAGCACAGGCCAGCGTACCGCTATTACGTTCAGCAATATTACTCGTAATGGCAATATCGACCGCAGCCTGTTTGATTTTGACATTCCAGAAGGCACGGATGTGATCCGCGAAGGGTTCTAAGACCCCCTGTTTTAGCGACGTTTTCGACCATATCAGGCGCCTTAGGGCGCCTGATCTGCTTCTTGGTCACGCTGCTCCCGCCACGCCATTATCTCCCCAAAGCGTTTTTCCTGTCCTAGCGTACTGGGCTCGTAAAAACGGGCGGTGGGTAGTGCGTCGGGCCAGCAGCTATGGGCACTGCCCGCTGGATAACCGTCAGGTTCGTTGTGGGCGTAGCGATACCCTTCACCGTGCCCTAGCTGCTCCATGAGTTTGGTGGGCGCATTACGTAAATAGCTAGGTACTTCTAACTGTGGCTGCTGCTGGGCAAACTGTTTGGCCGCTTTCCAAGCGCGGTCAATGCGGTTGCTTTTGGGGGCTACTGCTAAGTGAATAGCCGCATGGGCAATGGCCCGCTGGCCTTCGTAATCACCTAAACGTAAATACGCATCCCAGGCGGAAATTACCAAGGGTAAGGCGCGGGGGTCTGCATTGCCTACATCTTCAGAGGCAATGGCGGTTAAGCGGCGCACGATGTCTAGCGGGTCGCCACCGCCTTGTATAAAGCGCGCCATATACAGTAAGGCTGCATCCGGGCGCGATGAGCGGATGGATTTATGAATCGCCGAAAGCAAGTCGTAATAGGCATCACCCTGCTTATCAAAGGCGCTTGACTGATGGCCGACCACATCGGCCAGCACTGCTTTATTAAGCACTTCCCGGCCATTACTCGGTTCAATAAAGTCGCAGGCGGTTTCCAGCAGCCCTAGTGCGCGGCGAGCATCACCTGCGCTGGCGTGTGCAAGCGCTTCCAGTACGCCTTCCTCAATGTCGATAGCGCGTTTACCCAAGCCCCGCTGCTGATCGCTTAGCGCCTGGCGCATAACCGTTATCAACTCATCCTGACTGAGGGGTTTAAGGACATAGACCCGGGCACGGGATAGCAGGGCTGAGTTCACTTCGAAGGAAGGATTTTCGGTCGTCGCGCCAATTAGGGTCAGCAGGCCTGACTCAACGTGTGGTAGAAGCGCATCCTGCTGGCTTTTGTTTAAGCGGTGAATCTCGTCTAAAAAAAGCAGTGTCGGCGAGGTACTTTGTTGGGCACGCTCAACCGCCAGGCGAATCTCTTTTACTCCGGCCATCACCGCGCTCAGGTGTTCCAAGTGAGCACTCGAGGCACGCGCCAGAAGTTCTGCAAGCGTGGTCTTACCCACTCCAGGCGGCCCCCATAAAATCATTGAGCGCACCACACCAGACTCCGCCATGCGTCGCAGTGGTTTGTCTGGCCCTACCAGTGCTTGCTGGCCAACATAGTCGTCAAGCGTCAGCGGCCGCATGCGGTAAGCGAGCGGTGCATCCTCGGCGGGCGACGCAGGCTGGCGGTCAAAAAGATCCATGTAAACTTCCGTTGTAAATCGAGACGTTGAACAACACGCTATTAACAAGTGTCTGTGGTAAACAGCGACCTGTAAGACTACCTTTGGCTTAACCGACGAGAAAGCCTATCTGGACAGGCTTTAAACAACGCTAAAGAAAAAGCACCTGCGGTAGTCGCGGCGGCTGTCTAGCAATCGGCGCGGAACGCATGGTAAACAGTAATGCTAGTGTAGTTGAAACCAGTCAAAATCAGCAGATACCGCTGATGACCGCGTGCCAGGCTCCTGTTGGGGGCGGCAAGCATGACACTTATAGAGGAGACGGCACGATGTTAAACCAATTGCGTCTAGATCATGCCAATATGGCACGTATGCTCCATGTGCTTCAGCTTAAGCAGAAAACTCTGGCGTTGGGGGAGCGCCCTAACTTTCAGTTGATGCGCGAAGTGGTGGACTACATTCTTTCCTATATGGACGGCTTTGCCACCCCGCTAGAGCGGATATGTGTAGAGCGGCTAGAGGCCAAAGCGCCTGAACATCTCCCGCTGATGGAGCAAATGGCGGCTGACTATCGTGAGCTTAAACCGCGTCTGCGACGGCTATCCAACGATATCGATATGATTTTAATGGATAATATTTTGCCGATGGATCGTTTCGCACAAGATCTAAAAGCCTACCTGGAGGCGCATCGCGCTTACTTGCGCCGCGAGCGCGAAGGCTTGTTCCCGCTTATCGACAAACACTTTAGCCCTGAAGATATGCAGGAACTCCGCGAAGCCCTGCCAGAAGGGGCTGAGCAGGAGCTGGAGCGCCTTCAGCATGCTTATCCCGAGCTATATGCCGAGCTGTGTGGCGCTGAGGTGCCATCGCTCTAGGAATCCAAGAACTCTTCAGCGCAGAGCGGGGCGTGTTAAACTTACGCCCCGCTGTTTATTAATGGCTTGGAGAGGGCTGGCGTGGCAAGAGCGTATGATAGGTTGGGAACGCTGACATGGTAGGCCCTGTGCTGATTTTTGATTCAGGTGTAGGTGGTCTTTCCGTCGCTAACTCGTTGCGTTTGCACTACCCCAAGGTGGCGATGTGCTATGCCTGTGATAATGCTTGGTTGCCTTATGGGCTACGTGACGATGACACGCTGGCTAAGCGCATTGTAGCGGTTTGCCAAGCGGCGGTTGCGGCGTGTCAGGCCAGCCTGTTAGTGGTTGCCTGCAATACCGCCAGTACGCTGGCGCTGGAAGGTCTTCGTCAAACCTTAACGATTCCCGTGGTGGGTACGGTGCCGGCCATTAAACCGGCAGCGCTAGCAAGCAAGACACGCCATATTGGCCTGCTAGCTACCACCGCGACGGTTAATCGGCCTTACACGCAGAGGCTAATCGAAAGCTTTGCCAGTGACTGCCTGGTGACGAAAGTAGCGGCAGACGCACTGGTCACGGAGGCGGAAGCGTGGTTAGCTGGCACGCCGCTTAACGCTACCCGTATTCATCAAGCGCTGCTGCCGCTATGGCAAGCCGCTCAGTCGACCCCCGCGCTAGATACTGTGGTGCTTGGCTGCACCCACTTCCCGCTGCTAAAACCTATGCTTGCAACGCTCACTCCAACGCCACTGGCGTGGGTTGATTCCGGCGATGCCATTGCTCGACGAGTTGGTCAAATAGCCAAACAGCTGGCCTTTAGCACGGCTGACGGCCGCTGTTTTACCACTGCGCCAGCGGATGCACTGATTGATGGGTTCGCCCGCTATGGTTTTCGAGCGCCGCAGCGTTTAACCCTGCCCGACGCAGAGGCAGTGTAGTAGCCCATCTTCTTAGTTCCCCAAACGGTTAATGATTACCCATCTTTAAGAGGAGCCACCTTGGCGATCCCCACTGTCGATCCAGAACGCTACGCTGAGCAGCTAGCCGAAAAACGCACTTATATTGAGAGCACCTTCGCCCACTTTGCGCCCCCTGAGCTTGAAGTATATCCCTCGCCGCCAAGCCACTACCGCCAACGCTGCGAGTTTCGTATTTGGCATGAAGAGGATGACCTTTTTTATGCCATGTTCGAGGTCGATCCAGAAAACCCCAAGAACAAAAAAGTGGTGCGCCTTGATCAGTTTCCGGTTGCCAGTAAGCATATCAATGCGCTGATGCCACGCTTGCGCGAGGCGTTTCTAGCCAGCGATGAGCTACGCCGCAGGCTGTTTCAAGTGGAATTTCTGACCACGCTTTCAGGGGAAGCCTTGGTCACGCTGATTTACCACCGCCCGCTGGAAGATGCTTGGGAAGCAGAGGCGCGTGAGCTGGAAAAAGCGCTGGGCATTATGATTATTGGCCGCTCGCGCAAGCAGCGCATCGTGCTCACCCAGGACCACGTTTGGGAGCGCTTAACGGTAGATGGCCGTCCGCTGCACTACCAGCAAGTAGAGAACAGCTTTACCCAGCCCAACGCGCATATCTGCCAAACCATGCTGAGCTGGGCGCGTGAAGTGACCGCTGGCCGTCAGAGCGAAGACTTGGTAGAGCTTTACTGCGGCAACGGCAACTTTACCATTGCTTTGGCGGATAACTTTCGCCGCGTGCTGGCGACGGAAATTTCCCGCACCTCGGTGGCTAGTGCCAACGTCAATCTGGAAGCGAATAGCGTGACCAACGCCCAGGTGGCCAGAATGTCTGCAGAGGAGTTTTCCTCAGCGCTGAAAGGCGAAAAAGCTGGCCGCCGGGTGGCCGAGATGGGGCTGGAAAGCTACGATTTTTCTACGGTGCTGGTCGATCCACCGCGGGCAGGCTTAGACGAGCAGAGCTGTCAGCAAATCAGCGAATACGAACAGATCGTCTATATTTCATGCAACCCGGCAACGCTCGCTGAAAATTTAACCATACTGACTAAGACCCACCGCATAGAACGGTTCGCGCTTTTTGATCAGTTTCCCTTTACCCATCATTGTGAATGCGGGGTATGGCTCACGCGGCGTACATTAGTGTGATCGTCAAATTGTCAATAGTGCTTATGATGCACAAGCGGCATACACCATGAATAACCTGTCAGATGGTTAGGGTGGCGGCCATGGGTAGCGTAAGCTAGTGAGCAGCGTGGCCTAAAGGCCTATTGTTCTTCGTTTTTTGGCCATAGTCGTGGCCCCAGGCAGTCGAGGTGATGGATGCATTACGTTGCGATTGAAGAGAGTCGGCAGGATCTTTTAAAGCAGCTACAAGAGCGATTGAAAGCGCGATTGGAGCCTGCACGCGCGGCAGATGTTGAAGCCTTCGCTCGGCACTTTTATGCCACGGTACCCGTTGAAGACTTGGTTGATCGTCGGCTCGACGATCTCTATGGCGCCACGCTATCGATTTGGCAGTTTCTGCAAAATCACGACCCCCTAAGCCCCAAAGTACGGGTGTTTAACCCCGATTTCGAAGAGCATGGCTGGCAGTCTACCCACACTTTTGTGGCTGTTTTACATGAAGATATGCCATTTTTAGTCGACTCAGTGCGTATTGAGTTAAACCGCCGTGGTCTAACGGTGCATGCTATTCAAAATGCCGTCTTTGCTGTTGCGCGCAATGGCCAGCATCAGCTAAAAGAGCTTGCCTCGCCACGGGATGAAGATGCGCCGGAAGCGCGGGAATCGCTCATCGTCATTGAGGTGGATCGCCATACCGACCCTGACGCACTGGCTAACATTGAAAGCAAATTGCGCGACGTACTGCGGGATGTGCGCACCGCTGTAGGTGATTTTGACGCAATGTGCGGGCAGATAACCACTGCGATTCAAGAGCTTGAAAAAAACTGCCCACCACAGATCGACCCAGATGATCACGAAGAAGCCATCGCTTTTTTAGAGTGGCTGCTTAAGGACAACTTCACCTTCCTGGGTTACGACGAGTACTTACTGGAAGGCAATGAGTTACAGCGTGATCCCAATAGCGTGCTAGGTGTTTTCCGCCTTGATCAGCCGCGCTATCGGGAGCGTATTCGTACCGAAGAAGGTATCGATGAGCACAACGACTATGTGCTGGTGCCTCAGCTACTGTCGTTTGCCAAAAGTGCCCACCACTCTCGGGTACACCGCCCCACGTATCCTGATTACATCACCGTTGATCGCTACGACGATGATGGCAATGTCATCGGTGAACGGCGTTTCTTTGGCTTGTTCACTTCTACGGTGTACAACGAATCTCCGCGCAACATTCCGCTGTTGCGTCGTAAGTTGAAAGCCGTTATGGATATTGCCGGTTTCAACCCGCACGGACACAACGGCAAACAGCTGCTTCAAGTGCTGGAAGTGTATCCCCGTGACGACCTGTTCCAGATTAGTACGGAATCGCTGGCCAGCACTTCGCTAGGTATTCTTAATATCCGTGAGCGCCGTCAGGTACGTCTGTTTATTCGCGCGGATGTCAGCGGTAAGTTTTACTCCTGCTTAGTTTTTGTACCTCGGGATGTGTTCTCTACTGACCTGCGCCAGCGTATTCAAAATATGCTGTGTGACGAGCTAGATGCCCACTTTGGCGACTTCAACACCTATTTGTCGGAGTCAGTGTTGGCGCGTATTCAGCTTATTTTGCGCTTTAACGGTGATACGCCTAGCCAATACGACCTTAAGCGTCTGGAAAGCAAAGTGGCACGCTTAGCGCGCAGCTGGCGCGATGACCTGCAGGCCGCAATGATCGAAGGGTTTGGCGAAGAGCGTGCCAATCTACTGACTGAGCAGTTCCAAGAGGCGTTCTCGGCCAGCTACCGTGAAGATTTTAATGCCCGCACGGCGGTGTTTGATGTACAGCATCTGTTGGATTTAGATGGTGGCGCAGACCTTTCACTGTCGCTCTATCGCCCCCTTGAGGAGCAAGCGGGCGGTATGAACCTGAAGCTGTACCACCGTGAGTCGCAGATACCATTATCCGATGTTTTGCCGATGATGGAGAACTTAGGGCTGCGGGTGATTGGTGAGCGCCCCTACGATATCAACGCCCCTCAGCAGCGCTATTGGATCCATGACTTTGAGCTTGAGCACAGCCGTGAAGGTGTGAACTTAAGCGAAATGCGCGATACCTTCAGCGAAGCGTTTAAGCGTATTTGGGCAGGTGAAGCAGACAATGACGCCTTCAATCGGCTGATTATTGGGGCAGGGGTAGATTGGCGCGAAGTGGCCATGCTGCGCGGCTATGCCCGCTACTTAAAGCAGATCCGCTTTGGTATGTCCCAAGACTACATCGCGGCAACGCTGGTGAATTACCCGGCGATTACCCAAGGGCTGGTTGAGCTGTTCCGGCTGCGCTTTGACCCAGCGCATCAGCAGAGTGCAACCGACGACTGTGTGGCCCGTTTAAACGAGCACCTGGAGGGCGTGGCGAGCTTAAACGATGATCAATTGTTGCGCCGTTTTATGGAGCTTATTCAAGCCACGCTGCGTACCAACTACTACCAGAAAGCTGATAACGGCGGCTTTAAAGACTATATCGCCTATAAGCTTGAACCATCGAAAGTCACGGGTATGCCCAAGCCCCGCCCGGCGTTTGAAATTTTTGTTTGTTCGCCAAGAGTAGAAGGCGTACACCTGCGCGGTGGCAAAGTAGCGCGGGGTGGCTTGCGCTGGTCTGACCGTCTGGAAGACTTCCGTACCGAGGTGCTCGGCCTAGTTAAAGCACAGCAGGTCAAAAATGCAGTCATCGTGCCGGTAGGCGCAAAGGGCGGCTTTGTGTGCAAGCGCATGCCGGAAAATGCCGACCGTGAAACGCAGCAAAAGGAAGGTATCGCCTGTTACAAAATCTTTATCCGCGCGCTGTTAGATGTCACCGACAACCTCGTGGGTGGTGAGGTAGTGCCGCCACAAAACGTAGTGCGCCACGATGAAGATGACTCCTATCTAGTCGTTGCTGCTGATAAAGGCACCGCGACTTTCTCGGACATCGCCAACGAGATCTCGGTTGAGTATGGACACTGGCTGGGGGATGCGTTTGCCTCTGGCGGCGCCAATGGCTATGACCATAAGAAAATGGCGATTACCGCCCGTGGAGCCTGGGAGTCTGTTAAACGCCACTTCAAGAACCTCGGCATCAACACCCAGCAAGACCTGTTCACGGTAGTCGGTATTGGTGATATGGCCGGTGACGTGTTCGGTAACGGTATGCTGCTGTCGGATAAAATTCAGTTGGTGGGGGCGTTTAACCACCTGCATATTTTTGTCGACCCTAATCCGGATGCAGACGCCGCCTTTGCTGAACGTACACGCCTGTTTAACCTGCCCCGCTCCAGTTGGGAAGACTACAGCGTAGAGTTGATTTCCAAAGGCGGCGGCGTGTTTAGCCGTAGCGCTAAATCCGTCGCCATCAGCCCTGAAATGCAGCAGGTATTTGGCATTCAAGAAACACGCCTATCCCCCAACGATCTGATTCGCGCCATGTTGAAGGCCAAGATCGACCTGCTTTGGAATGGCGGCATCGGGACCTATGTGAAAAGCTCCGATGAAACCGACGCTGACGTGGGTGATAAAGCCAACGACGCACTGCGCATTAACGGCACTGAGCTGCACTGCCGCGTGGTAGGTGAGGGCGGTAACCTCGGCTTTACTCAGCGCGGGCGGATGGAAGCCGCCGCCAACGGCGTGCGGGTTTACACCGACTTTATTGATAACGCGGGTGGGGTTAACTGCTCCGACCACGAGGTCAATATCAAGATATTGATTGATGAAGTGGTTAAGCGTGGCGATATGACCGACAAGCAGCGCAACCAGCTGCTGGCGGATATGACAGAAGAGGTTGCTGACCTGGTTATTTTGGATAACTATCGCCAAACCCAGGCGCTTGACCTCTCGGAAATCCTTTCCCAGCATGGGATGGGGCCCTTCCGCCGCTTTATTAGTGAGCTTGAGTCTGCCGGGCAGATCGACCGTGAACTTGAATTCTTGCCCGCTGACGATGTGCTGAAAGAGCGTGTCAGCAACAACCAGGGTATGCGCTTGCCGGAGCTGGCTGTGCTGATCTCCTATGCTAAGAGCACTCTGAAAGGCGATTTGATCAACTCAGATATACCAGATGATCTCTATATTCATCGCCACTTAGAGCGCCTGTTCCCAGCCGTGCTGACCGAGCGCTATCAGGGTGAGATGTATGAGCACCGCTTGAAGCGTGAAATCGTTGCTACTCAGGTGGCAAACGATTTGGTCGATCACATGGGCATTGTGTTCGTTCGCCGTTTGATGGATTCCACGGGAGCCGGGCGGGCTGATATCGCGCGCGCTTACATCGTTGCTCGTGATGCATTTAATCTGCCTGCCCTGTGGGCGCAGATTGAAGCGCTGGATAACCAAGTGCCGAGTCGTGTGCAGTACTCGATGATGCTCGAACTGATGCGCATGATCCGTCGTGCTACTCGCTGGTTCCTGCGTACCCACCTGGGGCTTTCTACCCACGATGCCATCGAGTTCTTTGGCCCGCGCTTGGCGCAGCTGCAAGAGGGTATTGGCGAGTTGCTAAGCGGTGAAGAGCAGGCTGCTTGGCGCAAGCGCTGTGATGAGCTGCAGGAAGCTGGCGTGCCGGAAGCGTTGGCCTCAACGGTAGCAGCTGCACCAAGCCTCTACGCTGGCCTGGGAATTATTCAAGCGGCACGAGTCACCAATGAGAAGCCCCAGCGGGTCGCCGAAGTGTTCTACGAGATCGGCAGCCGCCTGGAACTTCCCTGGATGATCCAGCAGGTAACTCACCTAGAAGTGCGCGATGCTTGGCAAGCGCAGGCAAGGGAGTCCTTCCGTGACGACATCGACCGCCAGCAGTTAGCGCTTACCACAAGCGTGCTGAAACTTGAGGCGGGCAGTCGCGATACCCAAGAGCGTGTCGCCCAATGGCTAGAGCAGCATGCTGAGCTGCATCGTCGCTGGTGCCGCTTGATTGATGAGGTTCGTGGCGGCAGTGAAGGTGGCTTTGCACTATTTGCCGTTGCTATTCGTGAACTGGTGGATCTCGCAGAGAGCGATAGCGAAGCGTAAATCTTACGCCGAGCTGTCAGTATAAGCCGTGCCCTGGTTCGCCAGGGCACGGCTTTTTTGTGGGCTGCTTACCCTGCGAACTGCTGTTGATGTGCGTTATACTGCGGCCGCCCCGCTTATGCTGCCTACCCATCGCCCAGGAGAGCCTTGCTGATGTATAACATTGCCCGTTCGCTGCTGTTTCGCTTAGACCCGGAAACGTCGCATGGTATAGCGCTGCGTGGGTTAGATGCCCTGCATCGGGTAGGTAGTGTTAAGCGCGTCTACGGCGAGCCGGTAAGCGACCCTGTTGAACTGATGGGGCTGCGTTTTAGCAACCGAGTAGGCCTTGCCGCCGGGTTAGACAAAAATGCTGACCACCTGGATGCATTAGGCGCGCTGGGCTTTGGCTTTGTGGAAGTGGGAACTGTGACGCCCAAAGCGCAGCCAGGCAACCCAAAACCGCGCTTGTTTCGCTTGGCGGGTCATGAGGCCATCATCAACCGCTTTGGTTTTAATAACAAAGGGGTTGAACACCTGGTGCAGCAAGTAAAGCAGCGCCATTACGGTGGCATTGTGGGCATCAATATCGGTAAAAACCTTACTACCTCGGTCGAGCATGCCCTAGATGACTATTTGCTCTGTCTAGAGGCCGTCCACGGTGTGGCTGATTACATCGCGGTGAATATCTCATCGCCCAACACCCCAGGCTTACGCACCCTGCAGTTTGGTGAGCAGCTAGACGCGCTGCTTGGGCCTATCCGCGCCCGCAGCTATGCGCTGGATGTCGAGACAGGCCGCAGGGTGCCGCTGTTGGTAAAAATTGCCCCGGATATGAGTGAAGAGGAAGTCGCGCTGGTAGCAGGCAGTATTGCGGGTAACGCGTTAGATGGTGTCATTGCCACTAACACCACGGTTTCCCGGGATGCGGTGAAAAGTGATTCACAGGCAAACGAGGCGGGAGGGTTATCCGGTAAGCCGGTTTTTGAAGCCTCTAACACCGTTATTCGCCTGCTGCGAGCACAGCTTCCTACGCTACCCATTATTGGCGTGGGGGGAATCGACAGCGGCGACGCAGCCAACGCTAAAATTGCCGCAGGCGCTGATTTAGTACAGCTCTACTCAGGCTTGATTTATCAGGGGCCAGGGCTTGTGAAACAGTGTGCCGAGGCGCTGAAGAAAGGGCGGTAAAGACGTCAGTAGGGGAAAATGGGGGCGAGATAAGAACTCATTAAAAAGCCCGCGTGCTCGCGGGCTACTTATACCTAACGTAACTTGTAAAAAGTGAAAACTAGGACATGACTAGGGGGTTTTTATGGATGCCGGAAACGCCAGTCATACCGTCCCACTGGTCGCCGCGCCCTTCACGCCAGCCGCTCATCCAGTATTCGCGTAAATTAACATCTTGGCTGGGGCAATCATCACGGGAGCGACCCGTAATACCCGCTTTATATCCGTGAACATAAGCCCGTTGGAAGCGATCACGTTTTTGTCGTTTCATTGGCTAACCTCGTTTCATGAAAGCCTTTGATAAGAAACAGAGCCTGATGCTGTGTTGCGTAGGTTCACAAAGTTGCTAACAAGCAATGTGTCACCTTTATCGCATCAGCGTCTGTTCCGAGAGCTGACCTCAACAGCGAGGTACCGCACAAGCGCTAATGCCTAGCACTCACGTGCTGAACGGGCCAAGCGGTACTCTCGACAAGCCATACATCATTAACGCATTCACATAAAGTGGATGAACCCATTAACGACTATGACCAACAACGCATGCGTTTTTTTCAGTAGCTACACTCCTATTGTTAGACCATCATGGGGTCACTTGTCGACTATGAAATTGTCATAAGACGTAAACACATTTGCCATATATAGGAATATCGCGCGGTTACGCGCGGCGAACACCATGACCGAGCTGAACCAAACTGCCCCCCAAAACCTCCTGGCGACGTGCCCTAAAGGCATTGAAGGCCTGCTTGCAGATGAATTAACGGCTTTAGGCGCCGTGCCGGGTAAAACTACCGTAGCAGGGGTTTATTTCTCGGCCAGCCAAGAAACGGCTTACCGCGTATGCCTGTGGTCACGTCTGGCGAACCGCGTTATTTTGCTGTTGGCCCGGGAGTCGATGATAGAAACTGCTGAGCAAGTACATGACGCATCGACCCGAATTGCCTGGACACAGCACTTACTCCCAGGCAAAACCCTCGCGGTAGATTTCCATGGCCGCAGCGATCATATTCGCCATACGCGCTTCGGAGCCCAAACTGTAAAAGATGGCATTGTCGATTCTCTTCAGTTAGCGGGCCAAGAGCGGCCTAGCATCGACACCAAGACGCCTGATCTACGCATTTATACGCACTTGCACCGGGCAAACCTAACGCTGGGAATTGACCTTTCTGGTGAAAGCCTTCACCGCCGTGGCTACCGCCGCGATGTCGGGCATGCGCCACTAAAAGAGAATTTAGCTGCAGCCCTGTTGGTTCGTGCAGGCTGGCCTGAGCGTGCCAAAGCCGGTGAACCGCTGTTAGACCCGCTATGCGGGGCCGGTACGCTATTAATTGAAGCGGCAATGATGGCTGCCGACCAGGCGCCCAATGTCAATCGGGAACGCTTTGGTTTTCACGGCTGGGCAGGCCACGACGAGGCGTTGTGGCGGGAGCTTAAGCGTGAAGCTGAAGCCCGTGCGTCTATCGGCCGTAAACGCTGTAAAACAGCGCTGATTGGCTTTGACCAAAGCCCGGCGGCATTAACGGCTGCGAAGGCTAACGCCATGCGTGCAGGCATTCCGGCGCTTATTACCCTACATGGACAAAGCCTTAGCCAGTTAACAAGGCCAGAGACGCTTACCGCCGAACAGGGGTTGTTAATCACTAATCCGCCCTATGGCGAGCGCCTGGGCGAGCTACCAGAACTGGTTCGCCTATACGCCCAGCTGGGTGAAAAAGCTAAAGCACTGTTTCCTGGCTGGACGCTGGCGCTGTTTACCGGCAACCCGGATTTAGGCCATCGGTTGGGTCTACGCGCTCATAAGCAGTACGCGCTGAAGAATGGCGCCTTGGATGCCAAACTGCTGCTGATGGCGATTGGTAGCCATGCAGGGGGAGAGGATGCACCCTCTGAGAAAGTCCCGCAAAATGGTGACACTAGCCAGCCGTCGGACGCTAGTGCAACACCATCGGTGTCTGAAAATGCCCAGATGTTTGCCAACCGGTTGGCGAAAAACCAAAAACGTCTGAAAAAATGGTTAAAACAGAGTGGTGAAACCTGCTACCGCATCTACGATGCAGACATGCCGGAATACGCTTTGGCGATCGACCGATATGGCGATCGCGTGCATGTGCAGGAGTATGCGGCGCCTAGCTCCATTAACCCAGCCCAGGCTCAAAAGCGCCTATTTGATGCGCTGGAAGTGTTGCCAGATGCGCTGGGTGTTGACGCCAGCAAGGTGTATATCAAACGCCGTGAGAAGCAGGCAGGCAGCGCTCAGTACCAGAAGCGCTCTGCTAGCGGTGAGCGTTTTGAAGTTCAGGAGGGGGCGGCACGGCTATGGGTGAACCTGCGTGACTACTTGGATACCGGCCTGTTTTTGGATCACCGTCCGGTACGTCGCATGCTCAGTGATATGGCCAGCGGCAAACGCTTTTTAAACCTGTTCTGCTATACCGCCACCGCAACGGTACAGGCTGCCTTGGGTGGCGCAAGCGACAGTGTCAGCGTGGATATGTCCAATACCTACCTTGAGTGGGCGCGGGATAACTTTGCGTTGAATAAGCTGGACCCCAGGCTGCACCGGGTCGTGCGGGATGACTGTTTCCGCTGGTTAGAAACTGCCAACGCCGAGTTTGATCTGATCTTTATGGATCCGCCCACGTTTTCAAACTCTAAGAAGATGCGCGACACCTTAGACGTGCAGCGTGACCACTCGCGGTTAGTTGAACTCGCCATGGCGCGCCTTGCTCCAGGTGGCACGCTGGTGTTCTCAAACAATCAGCGGCGTTTCAAATTAGACGAGGCGCTTAGCGAGCAGTACGTGGTGGAGGAGATCACCTCGCGCACCTTCGACCCGGATTTCCAGCGGCGCACCAACCTGCACCATGTATTCTTGTTACGCCACAAATAGTCATCAGGAGAAGAGCGTAGGTAATGATTCAGCTATCAATTTACACTACCCTGGGCTGCCATTTATGCGCCCAGCTTGAGGCGCTAGTCACCACGCTGGCTAACCAAGAAGTAGCGCTGCACCGTATTGAGATTAGCGATAACGATGCCCTCGTTGAACGCTATGGGGTGCGTATTCCGGTCTTAGTGGATGGTGAGGGGGTTGAGCTAGATCGAGGCTTCGATTTGGAGCGGCTAAGTGCTTGGCTACAGGCGCGCGGCTGGCTGGATGAGGTGGCGCTCAACGCGATCACCTCACCGCCCGAAAAAGCCCCGCCCGTAGGGGCTCATCAGCGAGACGGGCGGCGTTTTTTGGGCTGATATTTTGCCTAAATGGCATAGGTTTTGCTTAAATCACATAGATCTTACTTAAATTACGTAGTTGTAAAAGGGGGAGGGAGTGGCTACAGCGCGTCGAGTAGCGATAGCTGGCGCATCGCTTCCTGCCCTTCAGGTGTATGATCGGCTGCCTCCAGCACTTTACGGAAACCCCGCGATGTCTGGATGGTGGTCTCATCTTCAAGCCACATGTGTGCTTGCTCCAGCGTATCTGCCAACTGGTGCTTTAGCCCGCCAAACTGAGTGCCAATTTGCCCCCAGGCGCGGCTAAAAATCCAGTCGCCAAACATATCCTGGTGAATATGCACTAACACATAGTCATGGTCGGTTTCCCAGCGTACGATCACAACACTCTCCTTAAATGCCCCGCAAACACGGCTGCTTATCAAGCCGTTGCGGGCGTATTGTAAAGCCCGGATACCCAAACGCCTATGAAACTTGTCATCGACGCTAATATCCCCGCTGCCGACACCTGTTTTGGCGCCTTTGGAACGCTTAACCGCGTGCCGGGGCGTGAGATACGCGCCGCCGATGTGACAGGTGCTGACGCCCTGGTTGTGCGCTCCATCACCCAGGTTAACCAAGCGCTACTGGCGCAAAGTCAGGTGCGCTTTGTAGGCACCTGCACCATCGGCACCGATCATATTGATCTTACCTACTTGGCAGAGCGCGGGATTGGCTTTGCCAGCGCCCCTGGTTGTAATGCTGAGGCCGTGGTGGACTATGTGCTCAGCAGCTTGCTCACGGTGAGTGAGCGTGAAGGTTGGTCGCTGCTAAGGCGCACAGTAGGCATTGTGGGTGCGGGCAACGTGGGTAGCCGCTTACAGCGCCGCTTACAGGCGCTAGGCATTGAGGTGCTGGTGTGTGATCCCCCAAAAGCCGAGCAGGAGGGGGAGGGCGGCTTCGTCGCGCTGGATATGCTGATTGAGCGCTGCGATGTGCTCTGTTTACATACACCGCTGGTGAAAGAAGGCCCCCACGCCACCTATCAACTGTTCGATGCTCAGCGGATTAACGAGCTGGCGCCTGGCACGGTGCTATTAAATGCCGGGCGGGGTGACTGTATTGATGGCTTGGCGCTGCGCAGCCGTTTAGCAGGTAAAGGCGATATCACGGCTATTTTGGATGTATGGGAAAACGAGCCGCAGATAGACGCTGGACTACGTGACTTAGTAGCGCTGGCTACGCCACATATTGCGGGGCACAGCCTGGATGGCAAGCTGCGCGGCACCTGGATGATTCAACAGGCGCTGGCCGACCACTTAGTGCAGTCGAACCCAATGCCCTTTAGTGAACTTTGCACGCCGCCGGCCCTTGCCGGGCTAACGCTGCAGCATGCACTTCCCGTGGAAGAGGCGTTACGGCTCTGTGTGCATGCCGTGTACGATGTACGCCGTGACCATGACGCGCTACAGCGCAAGGTGCTTGAGCAGGGGATTCAAAAAGGCTTTGATGACTGCCGTGCTAATTACCCGCTGCGACGGGAATTCAACACGTTAACGGTCGTTTTAAAAGGCGATGCTGTGTCTTTGCAAACGCCGTTAAGCGCGGCGGGCTTTCAGGTGCAGTGTGCTTAATATTTGGTTTAGAAAGCTTTGTGGTTAAAACTGGGTATATCAAAAACCATGAGCACCCAAAACAGTAAGGCCCGCATCTGCGGGCCTTACGTTCTTTGGCTAAATGAAGGCGGTTACTGACGGTAGGCGGCTTCTTTTAGCGCACGGATACGGTCATCCAGCGGTGGGTGGCTAGCAAACAGGCGCTCCACCAGTGAGCGGGTCTGGCCTTTGGTAATTGCCATGGCCCGCATGGTATCCGGCATTTGATCAGGTAGCTCCGTTTCGGCTTTCAAGCGAGCCAAAGCATTCACCATAGCGCCGGTGCCTGCTAAGCGTGCCCCGGCCTCATCGGCACGGTACTCCCGGTAGCGCGAGAACCAAGCAACGATTGCCGAGGCAACAATCCCAAAGACAATCTCTGCGACAATAACCACGGCAAAGTAGCCCATAAAGCCTAACCCCCCCTCGCCACCGCTGCGGCTTTTCAGGAAGTTGTCGACTAAATGCGCCACCACACGGGCAAAGAACATCACAAAGGTGTTCACCACGCCTTGAATAAGCGCCAAGGTAACCATGTCGCCGTTCGCCACGTGGCCAATTTCGTGGGCCAGTACCGCGCGTACCTCTTCCGGGCGCATACGGTTCAATAGCCCAGCAGAAACGGCAACTAGGGCATCATCTTTGTTCCAGCCAGTGGCAAACGCATTGGATTGCTGGGCCGGGAAAATACCCACTTCTGGGGTTTTAATGCCTGCTTCCCGGGAGAGCTCGGCCACGGTATCTACTAACCACTGTTCGGTGGCGTTCGAGGGTGCTTCGATAATGATCGTACCGGTGCTGCGCTTTGCCATCCATTTGGAAATGAACAACGAGATCATCGAGCCGACCATACCGAAAATAAAGCAGAACAGTAGCAGGCTTGTGAAGTTGATGCCTTGGCTGCGCAGGTAGCCTTCTACGCCAAAGAGTCGCAGCGTAAAGCTGGCCACCAGCACGACCGCTAAGTTGGTGGCCAGAAAAAGCAGAATTCGCATCATCGTTAAGGTTCTCCCTAAAGGATTTAAAAGCGGTTGTAGGATAGTTGCTTAGATACGTGCAGCAGGCACCAGTTTCAAGCCCGTGAATTTATTGACGGTAACGAGACAAGAAATTAGCAAAGCGGTCGAGGGCATCGCCAAGCTGGTCGGCCCAAGGCAGCGTTACAATGCGCACGTGATCGGGCTCTGGCCAATTGAAGGCGGTGCCTTGTACCAGCAGGATTTTTTCCTGCAGCAGCAGATCTAACACCAGCTGCTGGTCATCTTTGATCTTAAAGACCTTCGGGTCTAAGCGGGGAAAGGCGTAAAGCGCCCCTTTGGGCGTTACGCAGGAGACACCCGGAATCGCGTTGAGCTTTTCGACGGTGATATCCCGCTGCGCCAACAGCCGGCCACCGGGTAGAATCAAATCGTTAATCGACTGGTAACCCCCCAGTGCCGTTTGAATGGCGTGCTGGGCCGGCACGTTAGCGCACAGGCGCATAGAGGCGAGCATGGTTAGCCCCTGGATGAAGTCCTGGGCGCGCTGTTTGGCAAGCGTGCCGGAGATCGTCATCCAGCCTGATCGGAAACCAGCACAGCGGTAGCTTTTGGACAAGCCATTCATGGTAATCACAAGCTGGTCGTCATCGGCTAAGGCGCCGGTAGAGGTATGCTCTACACCGTCATACAGAATTTTGTCGTAGATCTCATCAGAAAACACCACAAGATTGTGCTCTTGGGCGATAGCCAGGACTTCCCGAACTACCTCGGGCGGATAGACCGCCCCGGTGGGATTGTTGGGGTTAATAATTACAATGGCCCGGGTGCGACTGGTTACTTTGGCACGTATATCGGCTATGTCTGGCGCCCAATCAGCCTGCTCATCACACAGGTAGTGAACACCATGGCCGCCGGATAAGTGGGCAGCGGCCGTCCAGAGTGGGTAGTCGGGGGCGGGAATCAGCACTTCGTCGCCGTCATTTAAGAGCGCTTGCATCGCCATCACAATCAGCTCGGAAACGCCGTTGCCGATATAGATGTCTTCAATGCCAACTCCTGGAATCTGCTTGCGCTGGCACTCCTGCATAATCGCCTTGCGCGCGGAGTAGAGGCCTTTTGAGTCACAGTAACCCTGGGCAGTGGGCAGGTTGCGCATCACGTCCTGCAGAATTTCTTCCGGCGCTTCAAAGCCAAAGGGGGCCGGGTTGCCAATGTTGAGCTTTAAAATTCGCTGGCCCTCTTCTTCCAGGCGCTTGGCGTGGTCGAGCACGGGGCCGCGAATGTCATAGCAAACCTTGTGCAGTTTGTGTGACTTTTTCAGCGGCTGTAATTCTGTAGGCTGCGGGGTGTCCATGGGGTGCGTTATCCAAAAGTGTCCAGTGGCCGTTAGAAGTAACTGATTATTCGCCCATTATGCGTCGGATGGTAGCGGGCTGTCTTCGTCGTTTTGTAGCGGTGGCGGTGGAATATCACTGGGGGTTTCCAAGGTAACCCGGCCGAGCTTGCCATCGCGCAGTTCGTGCAGCAGCACTTCGGCACCGCGGTGCAGGTCTACCGTGCCGCCTGCGCGTAGGCCGCCGCGTTTTCCGGCGATTTCTTTCAATATGGCGTGGCCGTCGAAACCGGCAATGGCTAGAAAATCGGGTTTTTTGGGGCCGTCGGCATCAACCTCGAAAGCAACCGGTGCTTCGTAGGTGGGCAGTGCTTTTAGCTTGTAGCGGGCGGTTAGCTCTTGCGGGTACCGTTTGGCAAGCTCGGCGCTGGTCACAATCGCCACATCGGTGTATTCAATGGCTGTATCGCGAATAGCCCCGCTGGCGGCTAAGCGATAGGCGCTGGCCTGGTCTTCAATTTTCGGCCAGAGCACTCCTGGCGTGTCGATCAGCGCCACGCGCCCGTCGATGCGAACTTTCTGCTGACGCTTAGTGACCGCGGGTTCGTTGCCGGTTTTGGCGATTTTTCGCCCTGCTAAACCGTTAATCAGGGTGGACTTTCCTACATTGGGAATGCCCATCACCATTACGCGTACATCGCGGTCAGCGCGCACGGCGCCTGCCAGCTCATGGCAAAGCGTGGGTATCTTCTTGAGTTCCCGGGTATTGGTGGTGGTGATCGCCAGTGCGCGGGTATCCTCTTGGGCATCAAAAAAAGCCACCCACTCGGCGGTACGCTCGGGGTCGGCAAGGTCGGCCCGGGAGAGAATTTTGAGCACCGGTTTGTGGCGAGTCAGCTCGGCCAGCATCGGGTTAGCGCTGGAGTAGGGCAGGCGCGCATCAAGCACTTCAATTACAACATCAATTTCTGGCAGCGCATCCTTGATCTGGCGGCGGGCCTTGTTCATATGTCCGGGGAACCAGCCGAGCATGAGTCTCTCCTACAAGCACAAAATACAAGCACAAAAAAGCGGGCGACCATTCTAACAGATGGTGCCCGCCTTGCTGGGATTGATAACGGTTTTTGCTATTCGTCGGGGTGAAACTCTAGCGAAACAGAGTTGATGCAGTAACGCAGTCCAGTCGTCTCTGGGGGGCCGTCGGGGAATACGTGGCCAAGATGGGCATCGCAGTGGGAGCAAACCACCTCGGTACGCTGCATCCCGTGGCTGGTGTCTGTATGCTCTTCCACGCATCGTTTGCCAAGCGGCCTGTCAAAGCTGGGCCAGCCGCAGCCCGCATCAAACTTGTGTTCATTTTCAAACAGCGGCGCATGGCAGCACACGCAATGGTAGATGCCTTGGGCATCGCTGACCTGATAGTCGCCGGTGAATGGCCGCTCGGTTCCCTTTTCTCGCGCTACCCGATACTGCTCGGGGGTGAGCTGTTTGCGCCACTCGTCAATGGATTTTTCTATTTTCGCCATGGGGATCTCCTCTCCCTCTGGTTACCGTTAATCAGAGGCTTGATAAGCAGGCTAGCGTATCACCTACCAGAGTGACAGTAGATAACCTGCCTAGGTTCAGCATGTGCTAAGGTCAGAGAAATCGCCAGGTTAGGGATTACACGCTAACAGCACCGCCGTTGCTGGGTGGAGCGTGGGTACGCTCAATCAACCCATCGGCTTAGCCTTCCACTGGGCGAGTAATCATGGGATGGCCGTTAGGGCTGTAAAACTGTTTCGATTTCAGAGTGCTTGACACAAAGTGAGGCTCTGAGTAATATACGCGCCACCTCGACGAGGCAATGAAACGTCCCATTCGTCTAGTGGTCTAGGACACCGCCCTTTCACGGCGGTAACAGGGGTTCGAACCCCCTATGGGACGCCACTTACATCGTCAGGTTGTCGGAATTGCGGGAATAGCTCAGTGGTAGAGCATCGCCTTGCCAAGGCGAGGGTCGAGAGTTCGAATCTCTTTTCCCGCTCCAAAACGTCCCATTCGTCTAGTGGTCTAGGACACCGCCCTTTCACGGCGGTAACAGGGGTTCGAACCCCCTATGGGACGCCAATCCGATCGCGAGTAGTGCAGATTAAGCGGGAATAGCTCAGTGGTAGAGCATCGCCTTGCCAAGGCGAGGGTCGAGAGTTCGAATCTCTTTTCCCGCTCCAAGCAGTCAAATGCTTACAGCGTCCCATTCGTCTAGTGGTCTAGGACACCGCCCTTTCACGGCGGTAACAGGGGTTCGAACCCCCTATGGGACGCCATCTCGCACATCTCAGTAGTGCTTGTTGTAGATCGTTTGCATCGCGGGAATAGCTCAGTGGTAGAGCATCGCCTTGCCAAGGCGAGGGTCGAGAGTTCGAATCTCTTTTCCCGCTCCAAGCAAACGTACTCTTTTCTTCCCATGTCATCAGTACATTTTCTCCATTTCTATAACGACGAATCGCACCTAAGTGGCGATATTTTTGCGTGGCTGCTTTTCAAGCGGCTTGAAAAATATATGAATGCCCCGATATTCCTTCATCTAGCTCGTTTTTTGTGCTCCCCATTTGCTGACAGGACATGTTCATGGCCGAACCGGCATTGTCTATCCGTGGCCTCACTAAAGTGTATGGCAACGGCTTTCACGCGTTAAAAGGTATTGATCTCGATGTCCAACAAGGCGACTTTTTTGCCTTGCTAGGCCCCAATGGGGCGGGTAAATCCACCACATTAGGCGTGGTGTGTTCGCTGGTGCAGAAATCGACAGGCAAGGTGTCAATTTTTGGTATCGATGTTGATAAAGATTTCGCCAAAGCTAAGTATCAGCTTGGCGTGGTGCCCCAGGAGTTCAACTTTAACCAGTTTGAAAAAGTCCTGGATATCGTGTTGGCCCAGGCGGGTTACTACGGTATGACCCGTAAGGAAGCGCTGCCCCGCGCCAAGCAGCTGCTTAGTGATCTTGGGCTGTGGGATAAGCGCAACGGCAGTGCACGTATGCTCTCCGGTGGTATGAAGCGTCGTCTGATGATTGCCCGTGCGCTCATGCACCGCCCAAAGCTGCTGATTCTTGATGAGCCAACAGCGGGAGTGGATATCGAACTGCGTCGGAGTATGTGGGAGTACATGCGGCGTATTAACCGCGATGAAGGCACCACCATTATCCTGACCACGCACTACCTCGAAGAGGCCGAAAGCCTATGTCGCAATATTGCCATCATTAACCACGGTGAAATTGTGCGTAACACCAGCGTGCGCGAGTTATTGGCGGAACTGGATACTGAAACCTTCCTGCTCGATTTAGCGGCACCGGTTGACCAAGCGCCCAGAATTGAAGGGTTTGAGATTCTGCAGATTGAGCCTTCCCAGCTGGCGTTGGTCATTCATAAGGGCCAGGAGCTTAACGATGTATTTAGCGCGTTAAGCGAGCAGGGACTCAAGGTGGTTTCCATGCGTAATCGCGCTAACCGCTTAGAGGAGATGTTTGTTTCCATGGTGGAAGGAAGCCAGCAGGCGATTGACCAGCGCGAGCCGCAGGAGGCGCAGGTATGAATGCAACCCAAACCCTCATTGCGCTGTGGACATTAGTACTTAAGGAGATCAAGCGCTTTACGCGAATTTGGCCACAAACCCTGCTGCCGCCGTCCATCACCATGGCGATGTACTTCATTATTTTTGGTAATTTAATTGGCTCGCGCATCGGTGATATGGACGGGTTCAGCTACATGGACTTCATTGTCCCTGGGTTGATTATGATGTCAGTGATCACCAATAGTTACTCCAACGTGGCCTCAAGCTTCTTTTCCAATAAGTTTCAGCGTTCTATAGAAGAGATGATGGTCTCGCCGATGCCTAACTGGGTCATCTTATCTGGCTTTGTTTTGGGCGGAATGGCTCGAGGGCTGGGAGTGGGCCTGATTGTAACGGTGGTTTCGCTGTTCTTTACCCGCTTAACTATGGAGCATCCGTTGCTCACGGTATTAGTTGTCGTACTGACCTCGGCACTGTTTTCCATCGGTGGTTTTATTAACGCGCTGCTAGCGAATAAGTTTGATGATATTTCTATCGTGCCGACGTTTATTTTGACCCCGTTAACCTACCTGGGCGGCGTGTTTTACTCGATTTCGATGCTGCCCGAGTTTTGGCAGGGCGTTTCAATGCTCAACCCCATCTTGTATATGGTTAACGTCTTCCGCTACGGATTTTTAGGCGTTTCTGATATTCCGGTAGGCTGGGCGTTGGCCGCCATCTTTGCCTTTATCGTTGCGCTGTTTATGGTGGCGCTTACCATGTTAGAGCGTGGCAAAGGCATCCGCAGTTAATCGTTTTACCGTATACCTTAAAGAGTAAACGTAATGGCAGAACGCCCAGACACCTTAGAACACGCGCCGCTTGGGCGCGATTCCGCTTATCCAGAACAGTATGACGCTGGGCTTTTATACCCTATTCCCCGGGCAGCTAACCGTGCCCCGCTGGGGATTGAGGAAGGCAAGCTACCGTTCGTGGGGGAAGATGAGTGGCACGCCTTTGAAGTTTCCTGGCTGAACGGCCGTGGTAAACCCATCGTAGCCGTTGCTCGCTTTCGTCTACCCGCTGACTCACCCAACTTGATCGAGTCCAAATCTTGGAAGCTTTATCTCAATAGTCTTAATCAAACTCGCTTTGCCAGCCAAGAAGAAGTGCAAAGCACACTGATTAGTGACTTAGCCGCAGCGGCGGGGGCTTCTGTTGGCGTAGAGTTGTTAGCGGTAGATGACAGTGAGCTTGCCCCCCAGCGATTGCCGGGGGAATGTCTGGATAACCTGGATATTGAAATAAGCGGTTACACCCCTAGCGCGCAGCACTTAATAGCAGGCGAAGAGATCGTCGAAGAGACGCTGTATTCCCATCTGCTGAAATCTAACTGCCCTGTGACGGGCCAGCCTGATTGGGGCAGCGTGATGATTCGCTATAAAGGCCCTAAAATTGACCGCGAAGGGTTGCTGCATTATCTGATTGGCTACCGGCAGCACCAGGACTTTCACGAGCACTGCGTCGAGCACATCTTCACCGATTTAATGGAAAAGATTAAACCAGATGAGCTGCTGGTGCTGGCCCGCTACGTGCGGCGTGGCGGGCTAGATATAAGCCCTTGGCGGGCAACGCCAGGGTTAACACCACCCAGCCCCCTGCGCCTAGCTAGGCAGTAAGCGAGCGGCGCTAACGTAGCGCCCAACGATAAATGAAAAGGGGAGTGATAATGGATGCACTAACGCTACTTCATGAACGCAGTTCCATGGGCAAACTGACTGAGCCTGCACCCAGTACTGAACAGCTTAGCGCTATTTACCAAGCGGCGCTGCGCGCTCCGGATCATAAAGAGCTGCGCCCCTGGCGCTTTATTGAGTTTATCGGTGAAGGGCGCGAACGCCTGGGCGAGCTGTTTGCAGAAGCGGAGTTTCAAGAAGACCCTCATGCCAGCGACGATACGCTCAATGCCGCGCGCAAAAAGCCGCTGCGTGCGCCGATGATAATCGCCGTGATTGCCAAGGTAGCGCCTGATGTTCCCAAAGTGCCCAAAATTGAACAGGTGATTTCTGCTGGTTGTGCCGCCCACGGTATTTTGCTGGCTGCCCATGCGTTGGGTTTAGGCGCCATGTGGCGCAGTGGTAAATACGCCTTTGACCCTGTGGTGCGCAAAGGCTTAGAGCTTAACGAAGAGGATGAAGTAGTGGCCTTTATCTATTTGGGTAGCTTAGCTGGCCGCCACAAGCCACTAGCGCAGCATAACCAGGCCGACTTTGTTGAGCGTTGGGGTTAGCACTTGTGGAGTTAACACACAGGGATATTCTATGAGCCAGTTACGCCAGCCGGGAGTGCCTTACCCACGCCTGCCGCTACCGAAAAGCCAAGAAGACCTTACCGCCTTTCAGCAGTGGCTAGGCGAGGCGATTCCCATGGTGGGCTCGCTTGGCATTCAAAGCATGGCCCAAGAGGAAGGAGGGCTGAGCTGGCAGCTAGCGCTTAGCCCCAACCTAAACGATAAAGGCACGGGCTTTGGCGGCGCGCTCACCGCGCAAACCACGCTACTGGGCTGGTGTTGGGTAACGCTGTGGCTGCGTGCCCAGGGGTGGGCACAAGATGTAGTGGTCGCCGAAGCCCATCAGCGTTTCCTTGCTCCAGTCACCAGCGACTACCGTATTATTTGCTCCCCCAGCGACCCTCAAGGCCCAGAGCAACTAGCGGATAAGCTAAATACACGGGGCAAGGGCAGCATTGCACTGACCCAGAAGCTCTACTGCGGCAACACGCTCTGCCTAGAAGCTAGCGGGCGCTACGCCGTACTGCCCGTTGGTTAAATCTTTAAAAGGCTTGCTATTTTAGGGTTTGGGCAATAAAATATGCGCCGTTCTGTTGGGAAAGGCAACGCCCTAACAACCGAGCAAAAAGTGGAGAGGTGTCCGAGTGGTCGAAGGAGCACGCCTGGAAAGTGTGTAAGTCGAAAGGCTTCGAGGGTTCGAATCCCTCCCTCTCCGCCAGAACATCCCGAAAAAGCCCGCTATGAGCGGGCTTTTTTGTGTCTGCTTCCCAGAAAACAATATCTTACGATTGCATGGCGTTTTATGCGCTTGCATCGAATCGCACCCAATCACATACTCTATGTTGGGTAGGATGTTGGGTCAGTGTTTTGGGGGAGACAATGCCGAAAAAATCAAAGGTGCTTTCTGCACTTGAAGTGAAGCGAATAAATGCGCCTGGGCTTCACTCAGTGGGTGAAGTGGATGGCCTGCACTTGCGGGTTACGCCTGCTGGCGCACGGTCTTGGATATTGCGCTACACCACCGGGGAAACACGGTACGCCAAAAGTGGAAAGCCCTACAAGGTGCGCCGTGATATGGGGCTTGGCAGTTATCCCTCTGTTACGTTGGCAATGGCCCGAGACAAAGCCCGCCTAGTGCGTGAAAAGCTAGATGCAGGCGTTGACCCGGTAACTGAGCGTAAAGCCGCCAGCCAAGCCCGCCAAGCTGCTGAGCTAGCCCGCTTAACCTTTGAAGATGCCGCCAGCGCAGTTATTAAAATCAAGCAAGCCGAAGCGCGTAATATCAAGCACGGCAAACAGTGGGAAAGCACGTTAGCCGCCTATGCTTACCCTACGCTGGGCAAAATGGCCGTTTCAGATATTGAGCTGGTGCACGTTAAGCAAGTGCTGCAACCGATCTGGGAAGCAAAAACGGAAACCGCTACCCGTGTAAGGCAGCGCATTGAAGCGGTATTGAATTGGGCCACGGTGAACGGCCATCGCAGTGGCGACAACCCGGCACGCTGGAAAGGCAACCTAGATAACATCCTGCCATCACCCAACCGGGTGGCGAAAGTAGAACACCACCGCGCTTTACCCATCGACAATATGCCCGCCTTTTGGCAAACGCTTTCTAAGCGAACGGGCGACGCGGCTACCTGTTTAGCCTTCACCATATTAACGGGCTGCCGATCTGGTGAAGCCCGTGGCGCTACTTGGCAGGAAATCGACCTCGAAGCCGCTACCTGGACCATACCCGCTGAGCGCATGAAAGCAGGTAAAGAGCATCGGGTACCGTTAGCCCCCGCTGTTATTAAGCTATTAAAAGCGCAGCCAAAAGGGCATAACCGGGTATTTGTAAGCCCACGGGGGAAACCGCTTTCAGACGCGGCAATGTCTGCCTTGCTGAAACGCATGGGGGAGAGCCACCGGGCCACTGTTCACGGCTTCCGTTCTACCTTCCGTGATTGGATAGCAGAGCGCACCAGTACCCCCCACGACATAGCAGAAATGGCGCTGGCGCACACCATCAAAAACGGTGCAGAAGCGGCTTACCGTCGCGGCGATATGTTGGCCAAGCGTGCCCGCGTTATGCAGCAATGGGCTGATTTTGTCACCACGCCTGCACCTGCTGGCGCTGGCAATGTCGCACCGATCCGGGGAGAGGTGGTCAGCGATGGATGATGAGCTGAAGGCTATTCAGGATGATCTAAATAACGTGCTTGAGCGGTTGGGAAAATACATTGAGGGGCGAAATACTACTTATAAGGTATTAGAAGCGGAGACACCCCATTGCGGCGACCCAAAGGCCGAAATGAGAGACTGCCTTTACTTGTACTTATCTAATGCAGGTTTTGACAACCTTGAGAATGCTATTTGTCGTGTGTCTGCTGAAAGGATGGCGGCAATATTAGAGCGTAACCGTAGAATGCGCGAACATGGAAAAGTAAAGGGGAAACTGTTATTTGCATTGGAGCAACTCGTACGGCATAGGCCGTTACTGGCTAATTACAGCCCCAATACAATGATTCAACCAGAAGACATGGAAAATCTGGCTGAAATGGCCGCCCGCTACCTTAATCAGGAGGATCAATACTTGGGTGAGTACGGTAGCGAGCAAGCTCTTAAAAGAAAGGGGCGTCGTGCTAGATATGCGTTAGAGCAGCGTGAAAATGCTATTAATGAGTATATAAGGCTACGCAGAGAAAAAGGTCCAGCGGCTTATCCGTTATCAAGGGAAGCATGCCAGCCGATTGCAAATAAATATGGCATTGAAAGCGGGCAAGCTATTGTAGATGCCATTCGTAAACGCCTAGATGATCCAGTTTTTGAAGGATTAATGTATTGCAGAACGCTTAGAAAATACCTTTCAATCAATGAATAAGGTTCATGGCAGGTAACTTGAATTTTACCTGCTACATCACACACCACCTATCAAGCCATCCTAGCCCCGTACTCAACATGCGAGGTTATGCAACATGGCAGCTACCACCCAAGCCCCCGCCAGCTACGGCGAAAAAGTTAAAGTTTGGCTAACCGTCAAAAACCTAGCTAACCGCTTCGATACCCACCCCTCAACTATTTACCGCTGGGCACAGCAAGGCCGGTTTCCTAAGCCGGTCAAGTTGGGGGAAAACTTAACCCGCTGGGCACTCTCGGACGTTGAAGCTTGGGAACAATCCCAGCGGGAGGCTTGCTAATGCTTGCCAATACACCGCGATGCAATTACGCTAAGGGAGCTGGCGCAAAATCGTCAGCAGGGTTTGGCGACCCGAAATCACAAAGGCGCAACAGCGCCCACCGCATTCATGGCGCTTTTTTTATGCCTGTAATGCGTCAATGGTGGCTGTGCGTGGGAGACCTACGGGTCTGCCGGTTTTACCTTTGTGACCGGTTCGCCAACCTGCGTACAGCCGCCTCCAATACTGTTTGGCGACAGTTGGGGACGGCTCCAAATCACAAAGGAGCTTCACCCATGGCATCATTACGCCTGTCCAACCTGATTACCCGCAGTTTATCCAGCCGTGCCGAAGCGCATCGCCAAATGGCGAAAGCCGCACTATTTGCCGATTCCAGCACGCGCACCCGCCTTAAGCGTTACAACCACCACATTGAAAAAGCCCAACAGCTAGAAGCCCGCGCCCTAGAGACTGCTAAGCGCAGCGTAGGGGGCTTAGCATGAAATTAACCACACCCCAGCTAAAGCGCTTGCTTGAACTGCTAGCGCCTTTCCGCACCGACCCCATCACTAAGCCCACCATTGAGCAGGCACTTAGCCGCGTGCGTAGTGAGGTGCTGTCGTGAGCCAATGTCAAATACCCCAACCCTACCGGGACGCCATCGCCCGTATTCAAGCGCTGGCGCTGACGACCAGTACCCAAGGCAGCTATTGGGTTAGCGTCGATTTTTCGGGCGTGCTACTTCAACTGAATGTAAGCGTTAGCCGCTGTGCTGACCTGCACAACCCCACCGCTGTTTCTCAGACCTACAGCGTGTACTTGCCCCCTTGCCAACGCGCCCCGCATGACGCGCTTGAACAGCTTCAAGCCATTGCCCGCGAACTGGAAGCGCTGCTTCCTGGGGCGGTGGCTGCATGAACCGCCTTTTCCACTACACAACCCTAACGTTGCTCCCCCAGATACTGAACAGCGGCCAACTGCTGCCCCACATGGATGGCCGCTTTGAAACGCCATTGGTGTGTTTTTCATCGGCGTCATTTTGGGAGCCTACCGCTACCAAGCCCTGTCGGACTGACAACGCCCTGGTAAACCTCAAATTCTGGGAATACCGCGACCTGTTCGGCTGCATCCGCTTTGCCTTGCCTGCCGATGATAGCCGCCTGCTGACATGGCGCGACGTGTGCCAGCAAGCGGGCCTGTCCCGCGTTGAGCGTCGAAAGCTGGAAGCCGACGCCCGCAAGCGAGGTGGCGACCCTAAGCAGTGGTTTGCTGTGCCCGCCGCAATCCCCCTTACCGATATGTCCCTGGAAATACTCAGCATCAATGAGTGGAGAACCGTGTCATGACCTACCCAAGCGTAAAGGCTCAAAAGCAACTGGCTGAGATCCGCGATATTGCCCAAGCCCATGAACGTTTAGCCGAAATCATGGGGGATATTAACGACATGGGGGAAGGCACTACGGCACAGCAAGTAGAGGCTTGGTCGGTCGCGTTCCGCTGCATGGGTAAACGGGCGGCTGATATGGCCCAAGACCTGATTGAAGAAATCATTGAAGGTGACGGCGATGAGCTGGAATGGGGGCGCAATGCTGACTAGCACCCATGAAAAAGCCCAGCGCAATGGCTGGGCCTTCTCCGCGCCGCTGACCAAAGCAAACGCTAAACCTGAGAATAGCACACGGTATGGGGCGCGCCTATGCCTTGCCGATCTATGCCAACCCACTGGGGTTGGCGCTGGCGCTGAGAAGCCACGCACGGTAAGTGGCAAGGGGGCGGTATGACCAGCCACGCCGCCTTTATTGATCGACAAGCCCTTGCTGATGCGCTGCTGAGCTGTGGCCCCTGGAAGTGTAGCAACGACGATCAAGCCTTGATCGACCACGCCACCGCCCAAGCCCGCGCCGTTGAGCTGGAAACCGCACGGCTCAACGACCCTATTTACGCGCTGCAACGCGCCCGCCGCCGTGCCACCCAGCATCATCTAACCCCGCCCATGGGATATAGCTGCACCGGGGAACTGTTGCGGCTCGCTTGCCCATTGTGGTGGCGTCGGCAGCTTCGCCGCTTAACCAGCCGCCGCCGTGAGCAGCGGCAACGCCTGTTAGGTCGTACTCAGAAGCGGGCGGGTATCTACGTGAGCAACGAAGGCTACCGCCGCCGTATCGACCAAGCCACCCGAAATGCACGCCTACTGGAAGCGATCACCGCCACCAACCAAGAGGGCGACCAGTACACGCTGGCAGAACTGACAGAGCTTGGCCTGGCTAACCCTGAGTTTCGGCGGGCAGAGCTAATGCTGCGCATTGCTGACACTGAGCGGGAAGCCGACCGGGCCGGGCATTGCGGCATGTTCTACACCATCACCACCCCTAGCCGCTTTCACCCGGTACGCCAGAACGCCAGCCTCAACCATAAATACGCTGGCGCTGACCCGCGTGAAGCACAAGCCTACCTGCAAAACCAATGGGCCAAGGCCCGCGCCAAGCTAAAGCGTGAAGGCTTGGGTATTTACGGCATCCGGGTAGCTGAGCCCCACCACGATGGCACCCCGCATTGGCACCTACTGATATGGATGCGCCCAGAAGATGAAGCCCGTGTAACCGGGATTTTACGCCGCTATGCCCTAGAAGATTCACCGGGGGAAGTAACGCACAACACCAGCATCCGATTTAAAGCGGTCAAGATCGACCGGAACAAAGGAAGTGCAGCGGGTTACGTGGCTAAGTATGTGGCGAAGAATATCAACGGTAAGCAGCACAGCCGCAAAGGTGTACCGGGCGATAACCTCGACCACTACGGCCAGCCACTAGAAACCAGCGCCCCGCGTATTGAAGCGTGGGCCGCCTGCTGGGGTATTCGGCAGTTTCAATTTGTGGGCCTGCCGTCCGTCACGGTATGGCGTGAAGTGCGCCGCCTAAAGGATGAGCAGCGCGTTACTGATTGGGAAGCCGCCACCCGGCCAGAGCCAGAAGCCGCCGCGATACTGGATGCCATACGTAAAGCCGCGATTGCTGGCGCTTGGGATAAATACCTTTACCTAATGGGTGGGCCTATGCAGCCCCGCGCCGCTGCCCCTATTCGCCCATGGCGTGTGGTGCGCCAAACCGTTGACCCGGCCAACATCAACCCCATGAGCGGGGAATGGTCAAGCGACACGCTAGGGCGCTATGGGGAACCCATGGCTAGCACATGGGGTTTGGTGGTCAGCAGCCAGCTAGGGGAAACGGAATACCTTACCCGTTACTACCGCTGGACGTTTGAGCGCAAAGGTGAAGCAGCCGGGGTTGATTTTCAGCGCGTAGGCGAAGCCGCAGCGCCTTGGACTTGTGTCATTAACTGTACGCAAACCACCCCCAAAAGCACGCTTGATGATTGGGAATGGCATATCACCGAGTCGTTTAGGCGCATGTTCCCACCCCTGCCAAGGGAGCGGGTAAGCCGCATCCAACAGCAAGCCACCATAGATGCCCACCACTACCGCGTTATGTCAGTGAAACGACGCCTTGAACATGAAGAACGTGAGCGCTTGCGGGCCTCCCTTGAGGAAGGCCGCGAACTGCTGATAGCCATGCTGGCGCATGGGGAGCTGTCACCCGCTGATATTCCACCGGGGGTACTGGCATGAACAGTGACGCCTTACTTGCCCGCATTGCCCAACTGCAAGCCAGCGCTGGCGCTTCACGGTCGCAAGGCAAGCCCAGCAACCGACCACGACAACACCCACGGCGTGCCAACGTGACCACCCGCATAGAGCCATGGCTGGCGCTGATAGAGAAACGGTGTGGCCTGCTGGCTGAGGATAGGCGCTTTATTCGCCTGAGACTGGCCACCCAGCAACACAGCGATGCCATGCAGCTAGCCGAAGGGTATAGCGCTGCCTGGGAACAAGCCGCCATGCAGGAACAGCGCACCCACGTTAAGAACAACGCAGGCCGTCAAGCGGCTAACCGTTGGCTGAAAAGGGCGCTTGAGCAATGACCCGTTGCAGCCAGCCAAGCCTCGGAAAAAGCCTAGGTTCTTCTGACACCCAACAACCTGGGCCACGGGGGACAGCAGCCCCGGATTTCGGGAAATTTTCGGCTACCCAGCGTGTACCACCGCAGGTGGCCAGTATCCGCATAGCGATGCGGCTTATCACCTGTGCGACCTGTACACCAACCCCGGCTTACTCAGGCAAAGCATGTACAGGTGCCTCCCGGCGAAATGTACACCTCAACGTCACGCCACTCACTAGCCAAGGCCAGCGCTTAGCGCAGCCGGGAGGTGACGCCATGCGATAGCCCAACGCTAAAGAAAAGGCCCAATAAGGCCCGATTAACGGCAAATAAAAGTGGTATGAAAATGAAGAAACGCGGTTCCCAGATTTACCCAACCCAACCCAACAGCGGCGCGCCGAGCTGGCGCGAATGCTCAACGAAATGGCCAGCGCTGGCGACGTTAACGCCGCTGGCTGGCTGCTGCTGTTATCTGAAATGAAACAACCCAAAAGCGAGGCAACCCAATGAACAACGATTTAACCACCTGGATAGCATGGCTTGAACAGCACCAAGAAGCCCAAAAAGCGTTAAGCGCCGCCACTGTCAAAGCGTCAGAGGCGCGGCATCAAATGGAGACGGCTGAACGGCACCTCACGTATTTGACCCGGCAAGAACGCCCAGACGGCTTAATCATTGCCGACCCAGCTACCCCTGAGCAGGTTCAGAAGGTGACGGAACATCTAGCTAAAAAGTTGGAGCGAAGCGCTACACATCGTGATGATCCAATTCGCCAAGAGTTACAGCGCGCCTGGAACGACCTTAAGCAAACTCGCAGCCGCTTTGAGGAATCCCAAGCCGTTTATGCTGAATGCAGTGAAGCACAAACTCAGGTAGAGAAAGCAATTGCCACCGCCCGTAAGGCTAGGCCAGAGGCTTCACCGAAGGCGCTGGAAGCGGTTACTCAGGCAATGGTCGATCTTCAACAGCGTGTCGATAAGATCAACGCTACGGTTGCAGCCATGAAAGATAGCGATAGCATCGCCGCCGATCTGGAAGCCCAAGCCCGTAGAGCTGCCGAAGAAGTGGAACGCCTTGAAGCAAGCGCTCTGCTAGGCGAGGTAGACGAAGCCGCCAAGGGGCAGGCCACCACCACGCTAGCGAAAGCCCGCAAAGCAGCCGAGAAAGCAGCCGAACAGGCAGAGAAACAAGCCGCTGCGCGCCGTGGGTTGAATAAAATGCGTGATGACCTTCAAGCTGAGCTGAGCGAGCTGGAAAGCCTGCAACGTGGTGTAGGCTATGAGGTCGGTAAAGCCGCCATGGCAAAAGCAGAGCGCGAACTACTGGAAGCTATCGAGGTGGCAGGGCTGCAAGGTCGTGTGGCGGCGCTGAATGAAGCCCGCGATGAAGCGAACTTCTACGCCCCTGAGGGCACTGGCTACAACAGCGCTCACATTGAACTAAGGCTTTCACCCTTCTACATGGTGAATGCACCTGAGTTGCTTGAATACTAGCCAGTAGGCCGCTTACCTAAGCCGCGAAGAGTAGCAAGCTTCGCGGCTTTTTTGTGGCTGCCGCCGGCGCTCCGACATGCAGGAAAATGAAAAAGGTACTCCCCCACCTACCCCGCCAGTACGGGGGCAATCAGTCGCGGAATTTGCCTATGTACGGCAAATTTTCAGGGGTTGGTTGTTGTTTCTTTATCACCCCATCATGCCGCCTATGGCTCTATGCTCTGCATGCCGTGGCCACCGTTTCATAAATGCCACATTCAAAGCGCTATCACGCTGATTTAACGGGCCTTTAGGCGAGCTGGCGTGAAGCCGAAAAGTTGCCCGCTTGCCTCTATGCTAGCCGTCAAACTCTCCCCACCGTAGGCACGCGATACAACAACCCAAGGTAACCCAGCGGCATGATCTGGGGCGCTCCGGGCTGGTGCTTGGCATTCAGGTGATTTTGTCACGGTATGGGTCACACAGGGCCAGCTAGGTAAGCGTAGGCACTTAGCCAATGGGTTATGGGGCGAAGCCCCATGCAGCGAAGCGGTAACGACAAGGCAGGATAAGCGAGGCGGCTTATTGGTCAACCGTCCACCACCCAGCCGCAAGCACCACCGCGCCTTTCATTGCCAAACAGGGGTTAATAAAGCGGTTTACTGTTGGGTAAGGGCACCCAATAAGCGGTTTGCTATGTTATATAGGCGTTTAACGTTGCATCTAGTAGCAGCCAAGCACTACTATTTATGTTGGGTAGGATGTTGGTAGGGTTTTATTTTGTTATTTAAATTATTGTTTTTATTAGTGGCGAAGCGGACTCCCTCTCCGCCACAGAATATAGAAAAAGCCCGCTGAGCAATCAGCGGGCTTTTTTGTTTTTTGAGTTTGAGCATTCCCTCTCGTTGTCCTCTCAGTGAAATACCTTTGTGTGTTATCTGTGCGAGTAACTCTGCTTACCCCCATTCTCCACGCTGGCCACGAATCCCATGTTTGGTGCGTTGTCACCCATGTGAGTCACAGCTTGCAGGGGTTACGCTGCAATGATCGCCTTGGCCGACTGTAATAACGTCTATGTCTCTTGTGAGCGGGTGTTTAACCCGGCACTAGAAGGGCGACCGGTGGGAGTGCTTTCAAATAACGATGGGCAAAGGCTCTTGTAATGGCTGGGCGCTGCGCAGTGAGAGATGCATGCCACGATACACGCCTCAGTTGAATGCGCTGTTGATGTTAGTGAGAGCTGTCTTAGGAATGTAATACATTAAAATAACCAACTTGGCCATTTCTGTGCTGTGGCTGCATTGTGCCAAATCAAAGCCCAGCAGTAAGCTCCAAATCCAGGCCTGCATAGTCCGCAGGTCAAATAACAATTACTAAAAAAGTCAGGAGAAACGCAATGTTCAAGAAAACCGCTATTGCCGCGTCTGTCATGATGATGTCGATTACGACGGCTCAAGCTGAAACTACCTATCGCATTGGCATTACCCAAAACAACGTCGGTGTCGATAGCTACCAAACGACGTATGAGCGTGCATTTGAAGCGGCGGCAGCGCGTGAGGAAAATGTGGATATCGTGGTGCTAGACGCGGGTGGTGATGTGGCCCGCCAAATCGGCCAAATGCAAGACCTCATTCAACAGCGTGTCGACGCCATCATTATTTGGCCAACCAACGGCCAAGCGGTTATCCCCGCGATTCGCCAAGCGCATAGTGCTGGCATTCCTGTCATCGTGACCAACTCTAAAATCGCTGAAGCAGGCATGGAGTTTATTGCTGCTTTCTCTGGGCCGGACAACGTTCAGCAGGGCATTTCCTCTGCTGAAATGATGTGCGATGCCTTGGGGGGCGAGGGTCAAATTGTTCAGATTTCCGGCCAGCCTGGCTACACCACGGCCATGGAACGTGCAGGTGGGTTTGAAGATCGCTTAGCTGAAGCTTGCCCAGGTGTCGAACTGTTGGAAACACAGCCCGGTAACTGGAACCGTGAGCGTGCCCAGCGGGTAATGGAAGATTTCCTAACGAAATATGACCATATCGACGGTGTGTATTCGGGCGACGACAACATGGGTGTAGGCGCTTTAAATGCCGCTAAAGGCGCGGGGCGTGCAGGCGACATTATCTTTATTGGGGCCACAAACTTCGCGGTTGGCTACGACGCGATTGCCCGCGGTGAATATTACGGCTCTATCTACCAATCCCCGGTGGATGATGCAGAAGCAGCGCTGCAAACCGCACTGGATGTGTTAGCTGGCGAAGATCTTCCGAAAATGAACTTCTTTGATACACCGAAAATCACCGCAGAAAACCTTGAAGAGTTTGATCGCCCGGTTTTCTGAAGATAGGGCGCATTACCCAGTATTGATGATGTAAAGACAACTCAATACCGATGGGGTGCGCACCTGAATGCAGGCTTCCTGCGCTGGGAGGTGCCGCTAGTGTGACGATAAACATCGTGCATCGTCATCTTTATAGGTGCCTCCCTAGGTGATTTTTTTACAGGTGAATAGCATGGCTTCCACAGAACAAACAAAGGTTGGAGTGCCGTCAGGAAAGCTTAGCAAAGCAGGTGTGCTGAGTTTTTTATCGGCTCAGGGCATTCTCATTTTTTTCCTGATCGGCATGTTCGTTTTTTCGTTTTTTTCTGAGCAGTTCCTCTCTCAGTCAAACATGATGACCGTTGTTCGCCAGGCATCCATTATTGGCATTATCGCGGTGGGTGTCACTGTGGTCATTATTGGCGGCAACTTAGACCTTTCCGTTGGCTCAATGCTGTCGTTCTCCACCGTCCTAGTGGTGGATCTACATGACAAAATTGGCCCCACTAACGCCATTCTGTTGATGTTCGCGCTGACCTTAATGCTCGGTGCCGTTAACGGATTTTTGATTGGTTTTCTACGACTCAACTCGTTGATTGTGACGCTGGCCATGCTGTCAGCCATACAAGGGTTTGTGCTGATTTATAGCGGCGGCCAGAACGTCGATATTGCCAATCAAGAGAATACCTGGTTTGCCTTCTTCGGCCGTGGGTTCGTGGGGGGGATTGCGGTACCGGTTCTGATGTTTGGTCTGCTGGCTATCGTGATTCAAGTAGTGATGTCCTACACCGGATATGGGCGACGCATCTTTGCCGTGGGCGGTAATCCAATGGCGGCCGTGTATTCGGGTATTCGTAAAAACTGGTGTGTGTTCAGCACTTATCTAATTTCCGCTTTCTGTGTGGCGTGTGCCGCCCTGGTGCTTGGCTCGCGGGTCATGGGCTCGCAAAACAACGTAGGGCAGGGGTACGAGCTACTGGTGTTGGCCGGCATCATCCTGGGCGGCACAAGCTTGCTAGGCGGTGCAGGCAGTATCTGGAAAACGGTGATTGGCGTGTTGATCCTCGGCTTTATCCAAAACGGCCTGCTGTTGATGGGCTACCCCTACTACATCCAGTGGATCGTGACCTGGGTAATTATCATTCTGGCCGTATGGCTGGACCTCGCTAACAAACGTAAGCGCTTGTTTACGAGCCACTCATAACGCGGAGGAATGCAAGATGACATCAGTAAAAGGGTTCTTCCGTGGTAGAGCGAAAATACAGCCGATCTGGGTATTCGTTATTGCTCTGTTTATCTTCTTTAGCGTTATGTCGGAGTACTTCCTGTCATTTGGGAATATCAGCAACATTCTGGTGCAGACCTCAACGATAGGCCTGATTGCCCTAGGCATGACCTTTGTGATGATTAACGGCAACATCGATTTGTCGGTGGGCGCGATACTGGGGCTTTCCGCTTCTCTGGCGGTGGGGTTGCAGGAAATGAGCATGACGCTGGCCATTCTCGCTGCGTTAGGCTCAGGTATTTTGCTGGGTGCTCTCAATGGCTTGGTTGTTTGGAAAACCGGTGTTAACGCGTTCATCGTAACGCTAGGGGCCATGCTGGGGGTCCGTGGCTTGATCTTTCTATACACCGGTGAGCAGTCTTTCTTCGCCATGAACTTTGCGTTCGCCGATTTCGGCACAAGTACGATCGGGCCGGTTCCCGTTTTGGCCATCATCTTTCTGATTTGTGCGCTGATCATGCATCTAGTGTTGACGCGCACCAGCCATGGCCGCAACACCTTTGCCGTAGGCGGCAACCCTGAAGCATCGATTGATGCGGGTATCCGCCTAGGCCGACACATGATGATCAACTTCATCATCGTAGGGTTTTTCGCGGCACTCGCGGGTGTGCTGCTTGCCAGCCAAATGGGGGCCGCCACGCCTAATCTAGGCCGAGACTACGAGCTTTGGGTGATCACGGCGGTAGTGCTAGGCGGCACGAAGTTAACCGGTGGCTACGGCAGCATTGTCGGCACGCTAGGCGGCGTACTGGCCATCGGTATTCTGCGCAACGGCATGAATTTGATGCAGGTACCCGCTTTTTACGTACTCGTTATTCTCGGCGCGATTCTCATCTCTGTGTTGATCATTGATAAGAAGCTTAATGCACCCTCGGCCAAGGAGGTGCGGATATGAACGCCTCTTCAACGCAATCACGTCAGCCCATCGATGCAGCACCCATCCTAGAACTTAAGGGCATCACGAAACGATTCCCCGGTGTGGTCGCGCTTAATAACGTTGATTTTGACGTTCGCCCCGGTGAGGTACATGCCTTGCTGGGTGAGAACGGGGCTGGCAAATCGACCCTAATGAAAGTGCTGGCCGGTAAGCACCAGGCCAACGAAGGCAAGATTATTCTGGGTGGCCAAGAAATGGCCTTCGAGAACCCCAAGCATGCCAAACGCGCGGGGGTCGTACTGATCCATCAGGAGCAGTCGCTGGTCGCTGAAATGACGGTCGCCGAAAACATCTTTCTCGGCAGCCTACCCAGAAAGTCGTTCAATCGCGTGGATTGGCGAAAACTGCGGGAGGATACCAATAAGATTCTTGAGCGGCTCAAGTGCGGTTTTCAGCATGACGATGTAGTGGGCTCGCTGTCGATTGCCAAAAAGCAGATGGTGGAAATTGGCAGGGCGCTCGCCTTTACGCCACAGGTCGTCGTGTTTGACGAGCCCACGGCATCGCTCACTGACTACGAAAAACCAGTGCTTTATGAGGTGATCAATTCGTTATGTGAGCAGGGGGTGGGCATTGTGTATATCTCCCACCGCATGGATGAGATTTTCCATCTATCCCATCGCATTTCAGTGCTGCGAGACGGCGAGTACACCGGCACGGTCAATACCGCGGATACCAACGAAGACGAAATCACGCGGATGATGATCGGCCGCAGCCTAACGCTTGATCATGCCAGCAAGCCCAGTGATTTTGGCGACAACATGCTGGAAGTACGCCACCTGTCAGTGAAGCGTGTTTTTGAAGATGTCAGCTTTAACGTTCGCAAGGGCGAGATTGTTGGCATGTATGGTTTGGTCGGCGCAGGGCGCTCAGAGGTGGCCGAAACTATTTTTGGCCTGCGTAAACCTTCTGCTGGTGAGGTCGTACTTGATGGTGACGTGGTGAATTTTCGTAACTCCCACGATGCGGTAATGAACGGTGTCGCGTTAGTGCCAGAAGACCGCAAAGATCAGGGCCTGATTCTGGGCATGAACTGTCGTGACAATATGACATTGGCAAGCCTCTCTAGCGTGTCGTCATTAGGCTTTATGACCAGTGCGAAAGAGCGCGAAGTCTACGACAAATATCACCAAGCCATGAAAATCAAAACCCCCAGCTGGCGCCAAAAGGTCGGCAATTTAAGCGGTGGTAATCAGCAGAAGATCGTCATCGGCAAGTGGCTGCATACCCAGCCTAAATTGCTCATCCTCGATGAGCCAACGCGGGGGATTGATGTCGGCTCTAAATCTGAAATCCACACCCTCGTCAAAGACTTAGCCAAATCCGGCTACGCCGTGTTGGTGATCTCTTCCGAGATGCCCGAAGTGCTGGGTCTGAGTAACCGCATTATCGCGATGTACGACGGCCGCGTCACCGCAGAGTTTGATGGTGACAACGTCAGTGAGGACGCGTTGGTGCAAGCCATTACCGGTATGGGAAAGCAGGCGCAGGCGAGCTAGCTCACCTGCTGCGATTAGTGTGCTGGCTAGCAGCTAAAGGCTAGCGAGCACACAGCTCCCTTCAAGCGACTAAGGAATGTTTTATGCAACCTTTTGTTTATGATGGCCTGCCATCCCGGGTGGTATTTGGCCAAGGTACCCTGGCTCAGCTAAGGGAAGAGCTTGAACATCTCGGCTGTTCCCGCGCCCTGGTGTTAGCCACGCCTCAGCAGCACGAGCAGGCAAGCCGCGTACTAGCACTGCTAGGTGATAAGGGCGTGGGCGTTTATGCGGATGCTGTGATGCATACGCCGGTCGAGGTGACCAAACATGCCTTACAGGTAGTCAAAGAGCTCAACGTAGACTGCACAGTGGCCATTGGTGGCGGCTCTACCATCGGCTTGGGTAAAGCCATTGCCTTGCGTACTGGCTTGCCTCAGATCGCGATACCCACCACCTACGCAGGCTCGGAAATGACGCCGATCCTGGGGGAAACAAGCGACGGCATCAAAACTACCCAGCGCACCCTAGACGTACTGCCGGAAACGGTCATTTACGACGTTGACCTGACCCTAACGCTGCCTGCGGTGATGTCAGGCACCAGCGGGATTAACGCGATTGCCCATGCGGTAGAGGCGCTGTATGCCCGCGACTGCAATCCGGTGATTGCGCTGATGGCAGAAGAGGGGATTGCGGCGCTGGCGCGAAGCCTACCGGTCATTGCCAACGACCCCACCCATGTTGAAGCGCGCTCTGATGCGCTCTACGGCGCTTGGCTGTGCGGCACTTGCCTGGGCTCGGTGGGCATGTCGCTGCATCACAAGCTGTGCCATACCCTCGGCGGCTCTTTTAACCTTCCCCATGCGGAAACGCACACCATTGTGCTGCCGTATGCGCTGGCCTATAACGCGCCAGCGGTGCCGGAAGCGATGGCGCGTATTGAGCGTGCGCTGGGCTGTGACGACGCGGCGGCTGGCCTTTACGATTTAGGGCGTGCTGTCGGGGCCCCAAGCGCACTCTCCGAGCTAGGCTTTAGCGTAGACGATGTAGATCGGGCCACGGAGATTGCGACCCGCAACCCTTACTGGAACCCACGCGATGTGGAAGCCAAGGGTATCCACCGTTTGCTAAGTGATGCCCAGTCGGGGAAACGGCCCCAGGCGGAGAGTGGAGGTGGCCAATGAACACGCTGTTTGTGAACGCCACGATTGTCACCATGGATCCGCAGTTGGGCGAACTGAGCGATGGACAGGTACTGATCGAGGGTGATCGTATCGTCGCCGTGGGGCATGACCTGACCGATCACCCCACGGCACACGCAGCCGAGGAGATCGACTGCGGCGGCGGTATCCTGATTCCCGGGTTGGTGAATGCCCATATGCATACCTGGCAGACCGGCCTGCGCGGCGTTGCCGCCAACTGGACGCTGCTGGAGTATTTTCGCCATGTTCATCGAGGCCTTGCGGCGCTATTTACGCCCGAGGATATCTACATTGCTACCCGGATGGGCGCGATAAACCAGCTTAATTGCGGTACCACCACGTTAGGTGACTGGTGCCATAACAACCCGACTCCCGCGCACACCGACGCTGCTGTGCGTGGGTTAAAAGAGTCCGGCATTCGAGCGCTGTTTATGCATGGCTCCCCAAAACCTGACCCACAACCTGGTCAGCCGCACTTTAGTGAAATTCCTCATCCTCGTCATGAGATAGAGCGCTTATTAAACGGCGAGCTGGCAAATCCAGACGGGCTTGTCACGTTAGGCATGGCTATTCTTGGCCCTCACTACTCAACCTTGGATGTGACGCTGCAGGACTTTGCTTTGGCCAAAGAGTTTGGCCTGGTTGCCTCAATGCACCAGGGCGGCGGTGAGGCCGTGGCCCCCGGTGCTTGGGACGAAGTGGAAGCGCGTGGCCTGTTAGGCCCCGATATCAACATTGTGCATGGCCAAAGTTTGGACGAGGGCCAAATGTCACGGTTCTGCGCCAGCGGCGTGACGTTCTCCATTGCCCCTGAAAACGAGATGACCCAGGGCCACGGTTTCCCGGTGACTGGGCTCGTTCGTCAAAACCGCGGCGTGGTGTCTTTGGGCGTGGATCTCGAATCGGTGCTCTCCGGAGATATGTTCAGCGTTGCCCGGGCAGCGCTGGGTATGCAGCGCGCGCTTGATAACGATGCCTCGCGCCGTGAGCAGGGCAAGATCCCCGATACCTCCACCATTACCACTCGGGAGGCGCTGGGCTGGATCACCCTCGATGGCGCAAAAGCACTGGGTCTTGATGACCGTATTGGCAGCCTCACGCCGGGTAAGCAGGCCGACTTGGTGCTGCTCGATAGCAACCAGCTCAACATGCAGCCGGTGAACGATCCAGTTTCTACAGTGGTAATGCAAACCAGCCTTGCCAACGTCGATAGCGTGATGGTGGCCGGGCAGTTCAAAAAACGTGGCGGCCGTCTGCTCATGGAGACTCAGCAGGGTATCGCTGAGCTGGCCAAATCCGGCCACCGCATTCACGCCGAACTGCTGGCGCGTGAAGCGCAATCAACACAGGAGGTCACCCCATGACAACCGCTTCTGCAACGCCTTCAACGACCCCAAAAGTGGCGTGGGTAGGCTTGGGTAAACTGGGTTTGCCGATGGCCGCCCGAATTGTTCAAGCCGGAACCCCTGTTCAAGGGTTTGACCTGTCGGCGGAGCGCCTTGCTCTCGCTGCAGAGATTGGGGTGACGCCTCATCAAACGCTGGCAGAGGCCGTGGCCGGTTGCGACTTGGTGTTTGTGTCGATCCCCGATGACCGCGCATTGATCAGTCTGTGCCTTGAGTCTGGCGAGCTGATTCGCCACATGATGCCCGGCAGCACCTTGATTGAGACAAGCACGGTGAGTGTGGAAGCCTCTGCGCGAGTGGCTGAGGCGGCAAAGGCTCACGGTGTGGTCTATCTGCGCAGCCCTGTATCTGGTAACCCCGTCGCGGCAGAGGCGGGCACGCTTTCCGCGATGGTTTCCGGCCCACGGGAAGCGCTGGAAGCAGCCAAACCCGTGTTTGCAGCGTTTACCAAAGCGCAGTACTGGCTGGGTGACGAAGAGCAGGCCCGGGTGGCCAAACTGGCCATCAACCTGATGATTGCCGTCAGTGCCGGGATGATGAGTGAAGCGCTGACGCTGGCGCGTAAAGGCAATATTGAGTGGGACGCTATGCTGGAGCTGATCTCTGACAGCGCGGTGGGCTCCCCCATGGTGAAGTACAAGGTGCCGCCCCTGTTAGCGCGCGATTTTACTTCGACGTTTTCCGCCGCGCAGATGGCCAAAGATCTCGATCTGATCCTCGACTGCGCCCACGGCGCTGGGGTATCGACCCCTCTAGCAGCGCAAATGCGCGAAGCCTACACCGCCCTGATCGCCACTGGGCATGGTAACGATGATTATATCGCCACCGTGCATCATACCGAGCGTCTGTCAGGATTGGGTGAACCTTCGCCAGCCACGCAGGGAGGGCGCGCACATGCGTAATCTCACCACCGACAATATTACCGCCGCCGTAATTGATGAGTTTTCAAGCTGTGAAGATGAACGGCTGAAAACGCTGATCAATGGCTTGGTTAAACACCTGCATGCCTACCTACGTGAGGTGAAGCCCACCGAGAAAGAGTGGACTCAGGCAATTGAGTTTCTTACCCGTGCAGGGCAAATGTGCGACGACGAACGCCAGGAGTTTATCCTGCTGTCTGACACCTTGGGTGTCACCATGCTGGTGGATGCGATTAACCACGCCAGCAGCGACCCTAAGATTACCGAAAGCACCGTGTTGGGGCCTTTTTACGTCGCCGACCCTCCCCAAGCCAACCAGGGCGATGCCATTAACTGGGGCGTGGAAGGGGAGCCTCTGTTCATCGAAGGTTACGTACACGACGCCCATGGCAAGCCTTTGGCGAATGTCGCCATCGACGTTTGGCAATCAGACAGCGAAGGCTTTTATGACGTCCAGAAGCCTGAGCTTGAAAGCGCGACCCTGCGCGCACGCTTTCATACCGACAGCCAGGGCCGCTACGCTTTCTGGACAGTGACGCCGTCCCCTTATCCCATCCCGACCGATGGGCCGGTGGGCAAAATGCTTGAAATCACCGGGCGTCATCCTTATCGCCCCGCCCATGTGCACTTCATGCTGATGGCACCGGGCTACGAAACCCTGGTGACTCAAATCTTCGCGGAAGACGACCCCTACCTCGACTCTGACGCGGTATTTGGCGTTAAAGATTCCCTGGTGAAAGAGTTCATTCACATGCCAGCGGGAAAAGCGCCCGACGGTCGGCAGATGGATACCCCATACCGCTATTTTCAATACGATTTCGGCTTAAAGACGGCCTGAACGACTCACCCTGAACGCCTGGCTCCTACTGAGCGGGTTACACCGAAAGAGGCAACACCATGACAACGATAAACCAAGCAGCGATAGCCACCCTATTCACAGAAGCGCGTACCCATAACGTTTGGCAGGACCGAGAGGTGAGCGAGGAAACGCTGCGCGAACTGTATAATCTGATGCATTACGGCCCCACCTCGATGAATTGCCAGCCAACGCGGATTATCTTTCTGACCACCGATGCGGCCAAAGAGCGCCTGAAGCCTGCTCTGTTGCCGGGCAATCAGGAAAAAACCATGAAGGCACCGGTGGTTGCGGTGCTGGGTTTTGATACCGAGTTTTACGAGCACCTGCCGCGCATGTTTGCCCATAACAAAGACGCCAAAGCGCTGTTTGAAGGCAAGCCGGATTTCATTCACTCCACGGCGTTCCGCAATAGCTCTATTCAAGGCGGCTATTTGATTTTAGCGGCCCGTGCGCTAGGTTTGGATGCTGGCCCTATGTCGGGCTTCAACAACGCGGCGGTGGATGAAGAGTTCTTCCCTGATGGGAAAGTGAAGAGCAACTTCCTGTGCAACTTAGGCTATGGCGATGCCAGCGCCCTGTTCCCGCGTGGCGACCGCTTCTCCTTCGATGAAGTGTGCACCGTACTGTAAGCACGCCTTACGCAGGCATACTGGTTGACCTACCGAAAAAGGGCCGTGCCTGTCATGGCCCTTTTTTCTGCGTGGGTGGCCCGGCGTTAAGGCGCAATCTAAAAGGGGTGTTCTGATGGCGTTTGATTGGGTGTTTGTGGCACTGATGATAGTGGCCGTGTTACTGACGGGGATTTCCAAATCAGGGTTTGCAGGCGGGGTGGGGGTGGTCGCGGTGCCGCTGATCTCGCTAAAGGCGAGCCCCACCTTTGCAGTGGCGGTGATGCTACCGCTGCTGATTGTCATGGACGTGTTTAGCCTAAAAGCGTGGTGGCGACAGCGGGTGGACCGCTTGTTGTGGCTGATGTTTCCGCCTGCGATATTGGGCGTTGCGGTGGGCTACTTCACCTATGGCTGGTTTGATGAGGCGCTGCTGACACTGCTACTGGGGATTTTTTCCGTGCTGTTTGGCCTGTGGGGGCTGCTTAAGCCGCTGCGTGGCCGGCTGCTGCCCACGTGGGTGGGGCGTTTGTGTGGAGGAATAGCAGGGTTTACCAGCTTTATTGCCCATGCGGGCGGCCCACCGCTGAACTTTTACTTGCTGCAGTGCCAGCTCACTAAGCAGCAGTTTTTAGGCACGGCGGTGGTGTTTCTGGCGATCACCAACGTGGTAAAGCTGGTGCCCTATACGCTGCTCGGCCTGGTGACGTTCGATAATCTCACCATCGCACTGCTGCTGATGCCGGTGGCATGGCTGGGTATTCGGTTAGGGTTGGTCATTCAGCGGCGCATGGATGGCGAGCTGTTTTTCCGGGTGATTCTTTGCCTACTCATTTTGTTAGGTATCCGGTTGATCATCGATGGGGTAAGTTAACGCCATCATGAAAAAGAGGTGAGTGGGCTGACTATGTTTGACGATACGCATCCTGAAGGGCCTTACGATACGCTTTCACAAACGCCCTTATCTAAAATATCGAACACCGAGTTAGCGCGCTTCATTGAGTTCATTGAGAAGTTTGAAAACGAGACCGAATCCACGCTCTCGATGTCGTTGGGGTACCGTGAGATGCGCATGTTACTGCACGTGATGCGCAATCATTTGGCGGGCCGATTAACCACGCCCACCTCGCTGGCGGATGCCTCAGGACTGACCTACGGCACCGCAAAGCGCGGGATTGAAAGCATTATGCAGCGCGGCCTTCTCATTTCGCGCCCACGCACAAAAACCGGAAAAACCGTCTCATTGCACCCCTCCCCACAGATGATAGATGAGTGGGAAAGCTACGCGGAGCGCATTAAGGGCTTACTGGGCCCGCTGTTTGGGATTGACCCCGCCTCGGAATCTGGCAGCAAGATATTTTTAGGCACGTCAGCGTCTCAGCAGGTGATCTCGACACCCGCTGTGCTCTCCGCACGGCTTGAGCTGAAAGGGGGCTTACGTGTGCTGGCGCATGCGGACCCTACGTTCATGGCCATGCATAATTTAAAACGCCAGCTAGAGTCTATTTTCGGCCTGGAAATTCGCAATAAAGCGCGCTCCATTGATAACTTACTGGATGATATTCTCGACAATGCTCGCTTGGCGAAATCCCGCTACGACATTGTGGCCTGCGACTTGCCCTGGTTTGGCGACTTGGTTTCGCAGGGCGTTTTGATGCCGCTAGACGCGCTCATCCAGCGCGATGGCTACGATCTTTCTGACTTCCACCCGATGGCGATCCAAAGCGCCGGCTATGCGGGCTGCCAATATGGCATACCGGTACAAACCACCCCTGAACTGCTCTGTTATCGCAAGGATATTTTGGCGGCTGCGCAGTTAACGCCCCCCAGCACCACCGAGGCCTTGGTAAAAGTCGCACGGCAGTTGCACGACCCCGCGAAAGGGCGATACGGCATCGCTTGGAACGCCGCCCGTGGCACGCCGCTGGGGCATACGTTTAGCTTTCTGATGGCTAAATTTGGCCAGCCCATTGTCGATCTACCGCTTCATGCAGGCGGCTTTGATTTTCAAAACGCCAGCGGTGAGCAGCTGCGGCCCATGTTTCAATCGGATGCCGCTTACCGAGCCTGCGAGTATATGCTGGATATTCTTAAATACTCCCCACCGAATATTCTCAATATGTCCTGGTACGAGCGAGCGCAGTCCTATGCCTCGGGTGAGTCGTGCATGGCTTACTGCTACACGCTGCTGGCACCTTTGATTGAGTTCGATAAGCGATCACCGGCATACGGCAATACCGGGTATTTGTCTCATCCGGTGGGCAATCACGGTAGGGCGATTACGCCTATTGGTGGGTATGCGCTGGCGATACCTGCCAACCTATCCAAAGAGCGGGTGGAGGCCGTGTGGACGGCGTTAAAACACCTCACATCGCCCAATATGTCTAAGCTCTACATCATGAACGGTAGCCTAGTTACCCCGCGTTTTAGCGTTAGCCAAGACCCGGAAGTGTCCGCGCTGTCGCCGGTGATTACGATTGTTGATGATATGGCGAAGCAGGATGTTTTACAGGCGTGGCCACGCCCGCCGGTTCCTGGCATTACCGAGCTTATCAGCATCGCAGGTAATGAGATTTTCGAGGTGCTAGACGGGCGGCGCTCGATTAAAAAAGCCCTCTCTATCGCCCAAGAGCGCGCTGATAACGTTATGCGGGAAAAGGGGCATTATTGAGCAGTGCCATTACTGAGCAGATAAAAAAGAGTAGCCCCCATCCCTGAGAGGCAGGCATGGGGGCGGTGGCTTCTTTGCTGGATGCTTACTGCATGATCATGCCGCCATCGATCATCAGCAGCTGGCCGGTCATGTAATCGGACTCCTGGCTGGCGAGGAACGACGCGGTGCCAACTACGTCTTCTGGGTAAGAGTAACGCTTCATCAGAATCATTTTTTCAGCCAGCTCATCCATCGACTGGCCCTGCTTCTCGAATTTGCCGATGCTGACTAAGTCTTTATCCAGCTGCTCCCAAAGCTCGGTACGAACCACGCCTGGGGCATAGCCGTTAACGGTAATATTGTGATCAACCAGTGCTTTTGCACCGCCGTTAATCATCGCCAGCACGGCATGCTTGCTGCAGGAATAGGGCACCACATCGTCAAATGCCTGGCGGGAAAGAATCGAGCCCACGTTAATGATTTTATAAGGCCCGCTTTCTTTGCCCTGGCTAATCATCTGTTTAGCGGCTTCCTGCATGCCGAGTAAGCAACCCAGCGCATTAACATCCATAATCTGATGCCAATTTTCTTCAGTGATATCCAGAAACATTAACGGCTTATTGATACCGGCGTTGTTCACCATCACGTTTAAACTACCAAACGCTTCTACTGTGGCGTTAACGGCTGCTTGCACTTCTGCGCGGTTAGTCACATTCAACTTAATGGCAATGGCATCGCCACCTTTTGATTTGATGCGCTGAGCGACCTCTTCGCACCCCTCGATGTTGAGATCCGCCACGCAGACCTTTGCCCCTTGCGCGGCATAATGCTCAGCGACAGCCGCCCCCATGCCACGCGCAGCGCCAGTAATGAGACAGTGTTTACCTTTCAGTCGAGTGTTATCCATGAGGTCACCTTGTAAGTTTTGTTGTGGGTCAGTATGCGCTGCCACCTTCGCCACATCGTGGTGGTGGGGTGCCGGTAGCCAGCGCTAACAAGGACGTGCGTTGTTAAATCGGCGTTGCGAATAACAGAGGTGCAACCTTGTGAGATGCATTCTCAGGCCGTCTTGTCGCTAAGGACAGAGCGCCTTGTTGTTAATATGGCCAGATTGGACTTTTTTTCATTCCTCGCATTATGAAAAGCGAAAGTGGCAGTGCTTTAATCGCCTCAGAGTGATAGGGAGTGCAGCCGTTAATAACGAATGTAAGTGTTGTAAAACGTTATTAGTGCGTTTTTTTAATGTTAGGTATTAGCCGTATTACATCTACGCTTATTCCTATTGTTAGTGCTTATTATAAAAATAAAGCGAGGTGCTTATGTCTCAGCCATGCATTATCTGTGTTGCCATAACGGGTAGCCTGCCGCGTAAGGAGAATAATCCTGCGGTACCGATTACCGTCAATGAGCAAATAGAGAGTACCCAGGCGGCCTTTGAAGCCGGGGCCAGTATTGCGCACTGCCATGTGCGTAACGACGACCAAACGCCTTCCTCTGACCCAGAAAAATTTGGTCGCCTGATGGAAGGACTCAAGAAACACTGCCCGGGCATGATTATCCAGCTTTCTACCGGCGGCCGATCCGGCGCAGGCGAAGCTCGCGGTGGCATGCTGCCACTGAAACCGGATATGGCTAGCCTCTCGGTAGGTTCTAACAACTTTCCCAACCGGGTTTACGAGAACCCTCCCCAACTGGTGGAGTGGCTCGCCACTGAAATGCTCAAATACGATATTAAGCCCGAGATTGAAGCGTTTGATCTCTCGCATATTCATCAGGCGGTCGCGCTCTCAAAGCAGGGTAAGCTGAAAGCGCCGCTATACGTGCAGTTCGTCATGGGTGTTAAAAACTCAATGCCCGCCGACAAACACAGTTTTGACTTCTTTATTGAAACGCTGAAACGGCTAGCGCCAGATGCCCAATGGTGTGGCGCAGGCATAGGAGCCAATCAATATCTACTCAACGAATGGTCAATTGCTGCTGGTGGGCATACCCGTACTGGACTTGAGGATAACGTTCGTACTGACCGTGATACGCTAGCGACCTCGAATACAGCACTGGTAAAACGGGCCGTTGAATTGTGTGAAAAGTATCAGCGTCCAGTGGCTACCTGGAAGCAAGCGCGAGAAATATTGGGGCTTCGAATTGTCTGAAGAAAGGAGTCAGCCCATTTTAAAGCGAAAGTGTTTCTGGTGAACCTAAGGTTTGCATACATGTGAGCATGTGTGGTCACCAGAACTCGACGCCCTGATTTTTCAACAACAGCGTATCGGACTTCATCCTCAAATCTGCGTGTGGGCCTGGTCATGGGTGTATGGATGGGTGATGACCGATCTTTTGTAAAAGGTTGAATTGGCGAATGCAACCCAGGAGCCAGGTAACGGCTACTTAATCTGTTTTGATACTTATACGCTGTCATGTAAGCCACTGTGCACCTTCGCGAAAGCTAGAACGGAAGCTTACTGACAGGGGGCGTTGAGGCGCTGGTGAGCTGGTGCAAGCCACATTAATTCACCGCTGAACCATTATTCCAAGCGCCACGTTTGCATGAACTGGTCTTGGCTCCTATCTTAGTTGTAAGGAACCTAGCATTGTCGAGCAACATGATGGCGATGTTTTAGTCGTTATCTCAATATGAGCTAACTAATGGAGAAATGAAATGTTGAAATTTTTGGCGAGTACAGTAGGTATAATTTTCATGATTGGCCTACTAGTGGTCATTGGTCTTTTAATGCTTATTTTTTGAAAAGGCTTACAGCTTACCATTCTTGCAGGCTTTGTCTTTCTAAAGGAGGGGTAAAGCCTCTCGGTGAGCGCTGCATTAAGAACGGTGCCGGCTAGTGCTTGATGATGGGCGTTTGATTCTGTAACCATTTTTCGAATACGTCGGGCAAAAGCGGCTTAGCTATAAGGTACCCCTGCACTTCGTCGCTACCCAGCTGTGCAAGCCGATGGTAGGCGGCATTAGTTTCTACTCCCTCGGCCACCACACGGTAACCTAGCGCATGGGCCATCGTGATCATGGAATTAACCAGCGTTGCGGTGCGTTCATTTTGTCCGAGATCGGTGATAAAGCAACGATCAATTTTTACGGTATGGGCGGGGATTTCGCGTAAGTACGAGAGGCTGCTGTAACCGGTACCAAAATCATCGATGGCGATTTGCAGGCCTGCCGCTATCATTACCTGAAGCTGATTGACCGCTACTTCCCCCTGGCCTATGAGCGCACTTTCGGTAAGCTCTATTTCAATGGCCGAACTCGGTAGTGCCATGCCCGCCATTTCATCAAGTAGCCGCACGGCAAAATCTTCTTCTTCAAGATTGGTCGCTGACACATTGATCGAAATTCGCAGTTTACCGCCTTGGTGATACCAACTTGAAGCTTGACGAACAGCATGGCGTAACACCCACTGCGTGAGAGGCTTAGCCATCGGTGTGTTTTCGATCAGCGGAATAAACTCCCCAGGCGATACCTCGCCCAACGTGGGGTGGCGCCAGCGCAATAGGGCTTCTGCCCCGGTACACTTTCCGCTATCAAGTGAGACCCGTGGCTGAAAAACCAAATACAGCTCGCTATCGTTTTCTAGTGCCCTGCCAATATCGCTTATCAGCATAAACCGCCGTTGGTAATGGGCGTCCAGTTCCAGCGAGAAGAGGCCTGCCCCTTTTCCTGCTTGGCGCGCATCCAGACAAGCGGCATAGGCGCTCCGCAAAACATCTGCCGCTTTAACCTCACCCAAATGAAATGGCGCAATCCCCATTGTGGGGTGCACTAATAGCGGGGCGTCACTGGCGCTTATAAGTGCAAGCAGCGCCTGTCGTATGCCAAGTGCCTCGTCCAGTAGGTGCGTATCACCCGTTTGACTCATTAGATGTACAAATTGGCAACCGCCCAGGTGATAGAGTTTTACCGTTGAGCCTATGGCTTGTTGCAAGCAGCGTGCAGCAACTTTCGCTAGCTCATCAAGGCATGCAGGCCCCATATTGCGATGAAGCGCGCTTAATTCGTTAGCATCGACTAATTCGGTATATAGGGCGACGCGCCCGGCGTTCGGCTCATCGTGCTCCATGTCTTGTAAATCTTCGGAAAACTGGTTGCGGTTGGATAACCCCGTCAAGGGATCGACTCGGCCAAAAGCGTGCTGTAATTCAATCTGTGACATCACCATGGCCGCCAAGTCGCGGAGCGTCGTTTGCTCCTGTTCAGACACCTCACGGGGGTGCATCCCCAGTACGCACATAGCGCCTAGGGTATGTCCTTCTCGGGTCACTAGCGGCGCGCCAGCATAAAAACGAATACCGGTGCCCGCTAAAAAACTATTGCGGTAGGTGGCTGAGGAGAGCAGATCCGGAATAATAAGTAGTTGCGAAGTACTGCAGACATCCGCGCACGGAGCCGTATCCCGGGGTATTTCCCAATGCTCGACCCCAACCCGAGACTTGAACCACTGGCGGTTTTCGTCGGTGAGTGATACGGCCGCGATCGGCAAATCGAAAAGCTGGCTAGCCATTCGCGTAATCCGATCAAAACCTTCACTTGGCGAGGTATCCAGCAAGTTTAGCTGGCGGAGCGCGAACAGGCGGTTCTGTTCATGGGTATTCATTAATCTAGCGGTACTCAAAGGGGGATTGGCTCTTGAATAACAAAGATACCACTCCTTAAAAAAACACATTATTGAATATAGTGAGCTTTAAGGGGCTATTTTTAGGTTAATCAGAGGAGTCGCTGAAGGATAAGTATGAATGTTAATGCGCTGTTTAGCTTACTGGGTGTTAACTAATTAAAGCTATTGAGCGCATAACGTTTTATATATCAAGACGCTTCAGGTTTATATGCCCCCAGCAACGGGTTAGCTGGGGGCGCTGTATCCTAATGGTGTTTGTTCTAAAACGGCAGTCCGCCGCTGAAACCAATGCCTGCGACAGCGATCACAACAATGATAACGACGATTACGGTAGTGGAGGGCATGCTCTCTTCCTTTGAGAATGGAGGTCTATTTAGCCTAGCTGGCATCTCTCTTTTTCGCACGCTGGAAGACGGTGGAATAAGCCGCTGGGCGACCAGGCGTCGACGTCAATTAGCTGACTCACCACATTGGCAATCGTGACCACAGTCGCCAGAACCATCGGCGTGGCCGTTCGCGCAAGATTGGCAGCAGTAACGCTGCCCATCTTTTTCGATAGAGTGGTTATCGACGGAGCATTTGCACTTGGGGCATGCGCACTTTTGTTGAGACATATGTTGCTGTGACATAGTGGATCTCCTGTGTTTGCACCTTCAGTGTAGGTCGACTCCCCAATGTTATGTAATTGCGTAAATGAGGTTTTGTATTAGTGATGGACTCGCGCTTCACGGGCTTGAATAAAATAGTCACGTAGGCGAGTGAGTTGCTGCTCATCCCAATCGGGTGGTTCGGAAAGTGCCGCCCAAGCATCAATGTAGTGTTCAGCCGCTATTTCATGACCATAGCCAGTTGGGGCGCTGCCGGTGGTTAAATCAGCCAGCAGCTGCAGCATGGTAACCACCGGATACCAGCGCAACTGGGGAGAAACATCCGGGCCGCGTGGGGCGCGCAGCCACTCCGGTTCGCGCCAGAAAGCTTCCGGCTCAAAAAATGTAATGGGGTCGCTGGCATATTGCAGATAGGCGATGCGGAAATCCCCCCATTCAGCCGGCGCAGTTTGAAGCCCTTGGGTTTGATTCATAAAGCGGACGACCGAACCTCCGCGAAAGGTGGGCAGCCATGCAGGGCTACCTGGGTCGCGGTCAGCAGTCACTGAGCGCCAGGTGTCGCTTCGAAAGGGAGGGCCGCTCCATAGGGCGCCGTGGAAAGGGTCGTCAATAATGTCGTAGAGGTCGAAAGAGAGGTCAGAGTTAAGGGCGCCTAAACTAAGGCCGGTTAAATACAGTTTTGGGCGTTCATCGCTAGGCAGTGACGTCCAGTAGTCGTATACCGTGGTGAACAGTGCGCGGGCGTTTTCAACACCGTATTCGGCTTCGGAAATGAGCGCCAGATGGCTGGGTAGGTAGGAGTACTGGGCTGCTATCGTGGCAATATCGCCTCGGTGCAGGTACTCCACGGTATCTTGGGCAGCAGGGTCTATCCAGCCTCGCCCTGTGGGGGTCGCGATAATCAAAACGGAACGCTCAAACCCGCCTATACGGATGAGTTCTTCAAGGGCTAGCTCGGCCCGTTCAGCGGCGGTATCTGCGGCGTTGAGACCCACATAAACCCGTACGGGGTCAAGGGCGGCTTCGCCTAGGAATTCACTGATTTGCCCGCCGTCTGGGCCTTGAGTAACAAAACGCCGCCCACGGCTGCCTAGTGCCTCCCAGCTAATTAATGATTCAGCACTACCAGGCTTGTTTGGCGCTTGGGGAGGCGATAACTCATCCTGCATCAGCTCATCTACCTGCTGATAAGAACGGTCAGCTACCTTGAGCGCATAGGAAAAAATTACCCCCTCAATTACTGACCAAAATAGCGCCACGGCAGCGATGATGCCAAATACTTGCGCCGTACGACGCGGCAGTATGTGCGCCAGCTTATGGGAAAGCAGCCGAAAAGTGCGTTTGAAAAGCAGCGCAATTAACAGTAAAAAAATGAACACAGCCGCAGCGATCAGTGCTACTGATAGTGGCCGCGTGCCGGGAGTCGGCTCCATTTCCATTAGTAGCCGAATGCTGTTTTGCCACTCGGCAGCTTGCCAAAGAAAGATACTTGAGACGGCGAGGCAAAGCAGGGCGGCCAGCCATTTTAGGTAGCGCTCTACTTTCGAGCTGGGTTCGGGTAAGTGTAGGTAGTGCCACAGGAAGCGGCTTGTTACGCCTAGCGCATAGCCTGCCGTAAAGCTAAGCCCAGAAACAATGCCTTGAGCTACTAGTGGGCGGGGTATTAGGCTGGGGGTTAAAGAAAACGCAAAGAACAGCGTGGCAACGATTAACCCTACCCCTGAAAAATGGCTGCAACGTTCTATCATCCAGTGTCGTGTGGCGTTGTTCTCCATACGTGCCTGTTGCTCTTTGTAAATGTTGGTGACTCCAGCCCTGGTGTTTAACACTTGCCTAGCCTATTAGAAGCGATAGCTTAACGAAATACCGCCTAAGGCTTGCCATTCGCTGCCCAGCTCATCAACTATTGGGCTATCTGCTGCGCTGCCGGTTAGATAGGTAGTGCCTATGAAGCTTGTGGCTGTCCATTCGGGTGTTAATGCGTAGCTAAGGCTTGCATTAACGCCCATGCGCCAGTAGCCGCTATCGGGCGTGTAGGATGCGACCCCGCTACGGGCACTGTCTTGTGCCGAAACGCCAAATAATGAGTCGGTCCACTTTTCGTTGGAGTAGGTTACGCTGGGCGATAAGGTAAAAAACGTACGCTGATTCACGGGCATGCGTAGAGCGGCTCTTGCGGAAAACTTAGCACCCTCCACGTCGCCGCTAACAGGCGTACTGCCTGCAACACTGTAGCGCCATGGCCCCTGCTGATAACTTACACGAAGTCCCAGGGTGGCGCCGCCATCGACCTTTTCAAACTGGCTGATGTCGCCTTTATTATCGCGCCCGAAGGTGTAACCGATGAACGGGGAGGCCGTCCAGTTGCCTTGGCGAACGGCATGCCACTCAATGCCATCACGTACGTTGATTGAAAGCAGATCGCCGTAAGCCAGGTTAAGTACCGGCAGGAGACGCGTATCGTAATCATCGCTACCCAAATAGTTCGGCGCATAGGTGGCGCCCGCACCGAGGCTGCCTTGCCAGCTGTTACCCCAAGTGGGTGCGCTTAGGGCGATGCCAAAAGCCGCTACCAATAGGGGGGCTGCGCGTTTGTGGGTGGCGCGGCGTAAGGTTGAACAGCAGGCTGTGGTTGGCATGACAAAGTCCTTTTTATTTGGCAAACGTGCTTGATTGTATGTTTCGATACAAAGCTGCCGCAAGCTTTCTTTATCGTATGGCACAAAGCGGCAGAGGACTTTTTTAGCATTTCATATCCCAGGTTAGATAACTCGACCGCTATAGGGCGCACTCTGTGCACATAGCGCAGGGATAGCGTTACAAGGAAGTGCAGGCAGGGACCGCTTGTGGAACACATGGAAGCATGAGCAGGATGTTCGTGAAGAAAGATTAGGGAGGACCTGATGAAGCCCCGGCCAGCAATGGCCGGGGTTTTTTTATGCCGTTTAGGCGGGGTTTGCTTCTGGGTCTTTTGGCTCTTCGTCGCCCTTGGGCTTGGCGCTACCCTGATGGTCAAGCGGGCTAGCCTGATCAAGCCGCGGGTGATTGTCGAGAAACTCTCGTTGAAGGTCAGGCAGCTTATCTAATGCTTGAATAGTGTGGGTGATCGCATGGATAGCGGCCATCACATCCTGGGTGTTGCCGGTTTCTGAAATTGTGTGCATGTTGCGGATAGGGAAGCCAATCGAGGTGGCTGCGCTGTCGATGGACGCTAACACGCCCGCCATGCCGTCGGTACCGGTATCCACCCCTACGATGTCGCGCTGCATGGGGATCTCTTGCTCGTTGGCGGCGCTGGCAATAATGCGGTTGAGCTGTTCGCTGGCAATCGAACCCACCGACATCGTGAAGCCTTTGCCCATCTCTAGCGGCTGCATACGCTTGTCGCCAATGCCGGGGGCGGCCACGTAGTCGTGATTAACATCCACGCCAATCAGCGCGTCAGGTTTTAGCTCACCGGCCATAACGCGGCTGCCAAAACGGCCAATCTCTTCGTAGCTGGCAATGGCAAACAGCACGCGTACCTTTTCGGTACCGCCTGCTTCGGCAATCAAGCGCGCCACTTCTGCGGTTACAAAACAGCCTAAGCCATTATCCAAATAGGCGCCGTAGAAGGTGTTAGGGCTAAAGCCAGGGCGGATTGGGCGGTCAAAAATAATTGAATCACCTGGGCGAACACCCAAGTTCAGCACCTGTTGTTTCTTGTTTTCGCCGTGGATCTGCAGATCGAGGTAGATTTGCTCTTTCTTAATACCCTTGCTGCCATCGCGCTGTGCCGGGTCAGAGAAGTGAATCGCGCCCAGCGCTTCCACGGTGCCCCCTTGGATAATGCGGTAGCTGCCGGGGGCTTCGGGATCTTCGCTGAACAGCTTAACTTCATGGCCGATCAGCACCGTGGGCAGAAAGGAGTCCGTATTAATCCAGATTTTGCCATCGTCGCCGATGGAACGTACCTGCATGCGGATTTTATCCGCGTGGCCGATGATCATTAATGTGAACATATCATCACGGCCAGGGTGCGTATCCAGCACCACGCCAGCGTTGCCCTTAAATTGATGCAGGTGCCAGTCGCTGGGCGCAAAGCTCTCAAAATGGGGCTTGAGTACGCCGTAGGTCATGGCGCCTTCCAGGCCTACCGGGCTTGGAGCGGCAAGGATATCGCGCATCAGTTTGAACTGCGCGTCGGGCATTGGCTGTGTCCAGGGGGTGGCGCTATTGCTCATGTAAGCACTCTCCGTTAAGTAGTGGTCATCGTGCCTAGTCTGCCAGATTCTTGGTTTAGATGCGCTGATCGACATGCCACGTTTGGGCGATGGTGTCGTCGACGTTTCCGCGTATTATTGATTCATTAAAAATGAATATAAACCATGCTGATAAAAACAACGGTATCTTGACGAGGATGTCTCCATGACCATCGCAAGTCTTCAGTCGCAGCGCTTTAAAGTGCTGTTGGCCGGTGTCTTTAGCCAAATTTTGTGTATCGGCGTTGCCCGCTTTGCCTACACACCTCTACTCCCGGTGATGCAGCAGCAGAGCTGGATCGGCGATGCCGATGGCGGCTGGTTAGCGGCGTTAAACTATGCGGGCTATATGCTGGGGGCGGTGTTGGCGGCCTCTATTCGCAGTATTTACCTTAAAGACACGCTGTTTCGTATTGGCCTCGTGCTCGCCGTGCTGACCACGGCGGGGATGGCGCTGACTGAGCACTTCTGGCTATGGGCGGGGCTGCGTTTTCTGGCGGGGCTTTCCAGCAGCGGCTCAATGCTGTTGGCATCAGGGTTGATCTTGCACTGGTTGATCCAGCACCAGCAGCGGGGCGAGCTGGGTATTCACTTTGCTGGGGTGGGCATTGGTATTGTTGTGGCGGCGTTAGCGGTTGAGCTGATGCTGGGGCTGTCTTTGAATTGGCAGGCGCAGTGGTGGGGCTTCAGTGCCCTGGGTGCAGCGCTGCTCGTGCCCGCGTGGCGCTGGTTGCCTCGCCCAGTGAAACCAGTGTCTGGGGCAGGCACGGCTCCTCAAGCGCCTGCTAAACCGCCCTCTCGCACGTTTATGCGCCTGATGCTGCCTGCCTACTTCTGTGCTGGCTACGGTTATGTGATTAGCGCCACATTTATTGTCACTATTGTCGAACGCGAGCCGCTGCTGGCCGGGGCGGGTAACTGGACCTTCGCCTTAGTGGGGCTGGCGGCTGCGCCCGCGGTGATGCTGTGGGATTTGGTGGCCCGGCGCATTGGTTATCTAGGGGCGCTAAGCGTGGCAATGTGGATACAAGTGGTGGGCATTGTGCTGCCCGCTATCACTTCAAGCCTGGCTGGGGTGCTATTTAGCGCGGTGCTTTATGGCGGCACCTTCTTAGGCTGCGTTAGCTTAGTGCTCACTATGGCGGGCAGGCTCTACCCCTCTAGCCCCGCTAAGTTAATGGGGCAAATGACGCTGGCCTACGGCGCGGCGCAAATTTTCGCCCCTGCGCTGACCGGTATGCTGGCGGAGGCCTCGGGGAATTACCGCTTGGGATTATGGCTGGCAGGGGGCTTTGTTGCCGTAGGGGCGCTGCTCTTGATGTGGTTAAGAAAGGTTGATCAAACTGCCCAACGGCTAGATGCGGAAGCCAAAGCGCTCAAGGTGGCCTAGCCGGTATGTGCTCAGCGGCAACAGAAGCTTGGGCTTTGGGTAAAAAATCCTCTAGGATAGGCGCCTTTTTTCGATAGGGTGGAAGGACATGGCGTCTACTGGGCAACCTCGCATTCAGTGGCTAGGCCGCTGGGGCTTTATGTTGGCAGCCACCGGCTCGGCGGTGGGACTTGGCAATATTTGGAAGTTTCCTTATATCACCGGGGAGTATGGCGGCGGCGCCTTTGTGCTGGTTTATTTAGCATGCATCCTGGCTGTTGGCGTGCCGGTAATGATGACCGAGATCTCCTTTGGGCGTCGTGGTCGTGGTAGCCCTATTGACGCGATTCGACGCGTGGTGAATGAGTCGGGTCGCTCCTCTGCTTGGTCGCTGATTGGCTGGATGGCCATGTTGTGCGGCTTTATGATCTTGTCGTTCTATGTCGTCGTGGCAGGGTGGTCGTTCTCATATCTGTGGAAAATGCTAACCGGCGGCTTGAGCGGCGGTAGTGTCGATGAGATGGCTGCCGTATTTGGTGCCAACAATGCTAACCCACTCATCCTGGGGGGCTGGAGCACCCTAGTAACGCTCCTCACTATGCTGATCGTAGGAAAAGGCGTGCAAGAAGGCATCGAAAAGAGCGTTAGCTGGATGATGCCTGGTCTTGTGTTAATGCTGGTGCTACTGATTGTGTTTGGGGTGTTTTCCGGCGGTTTTGGCGATGCGGTGCGCTTTCTGTTCTCATTCAATACGGGCAGCCTCTCCAGCGAGGGGATGTTGGCGGCGCTGGGCCACGCGTTTTTCACCCTTTCATTGGCTTCTGGTGCCATTCTTACCTACGGCAGTTACTTGCCCAAAGGCGCCTCTATTGGCCGAACCACGGTGAGCGTTGCATTAGCAGATACCGCAGTGGCGCTAATGGCGGGATTAGCCATTTTCCCGGTTATTTTTGCCAATGGCATGAACCCCGGTGAAGGTCCTGGGCTGATTTTTATGAGTCTGCCGCTAGCCTTCCAGGCGATGCCGCTGGGCACGCTGTTTGGCATTCTGTTTTTCTTAATGCTCTCTATGGCTGCGCTAACTTCCTCCATTTCCATGGTTGAGGCCACGGTGTCTTGGCTGTGTGATAACAAAGGCATGAGCCGTAAGTCGGCGTCCTGGGCGACGGGCATTGTGCTGTGGTTGATCAGCACATTGGCCATGCTGTCGTTTAATGTGGGTGCTGACTGGACCCTGGCCGGTAGAACGTTCTTTGATTGGCTGGATTACTTAACATCGCGTTGGATGATGCCATTGGGTGGCTTAGGCATGGTACTGCTGGCGGGCTTTGTGCTGAAAAGTGAGACCTTCCGCGATGAGCTGGGCCTAGCACCACTGCCCTACGCAATATGGCTTACCATGGTGCGCTACGTAAGCCCGTTGGGCATTTTAGTGATTTTTGTGGATGCCTTGGGCATTTACCACGTGTCGTTTACTGCCCACTGGCCGTGGCTGCTGGCTATTTTGGTGGTAATGGCTGCCCTGGGGGAAACGTTAAGCCCGCGTTTGCGTCACGCGTTAAAACCCGCCTAAGACGTTAGAGCTTTTGACCAGATAGTAAGCGCCGCTGCAGGGAGGCCACTTTTTCCTTTTGCAGCGGCGTTTGGCAGGTGGCAAAGACGTCGTTTAAGAAGTGTTTGCGTGAACCGCGATAGCTGCCGCTAAGCAGAGTCGCTTGGGTAAGCGTATCAAGTAGCGTTTGGCGGTTGGGGTCGGTCAGCTGCGCATAGTCGTGTAGTGCGGTTGGCCAATCAACCTCAAGGGCAGTGGGCTTATCCGGTAGGCTATCCAGCAAGCGAGCCAATAACAGGACTAAGTTGGGATGCGGGTGCTGGTTACGCATCATGAGCTCTCCCACGCCTTGGGCGACTAAGTAGCGCGTATGCGCATCGCTGTTCGCCAGTGTTTCCATGATGTGCTGAACCAGTTCAGGGCCACGGGCCTGTAAGTAGGCTTCTTGCGTAATGCGCGCAGCAATCCAGGCGTTCCATACTGCGTATAGCGGCCCGGTGAGCACGGGTAGAAAACCGCGCAACGTGAGGCGGCCGAGCAAGCGACGCAACACTAAACGCAGAATAAAACTGCTTAAGCTAATTTTTAAGCGATACAGCAAGGCTTTAAAAGTGAGCTTCCAGCCATGTAGGTAGGCGTGGGGATCAACGCCATAGATTAAGCTGCCTGGGCTTGGATACTCCAATGCAACCCGTGAAACGCCATGAACTGTCAACTGTATTTCAGGGGATAATGGCTCGCCTTGGCCGTAGCGCAGGCCTGCCAAACGGCTAATTTTTGACACGCCGCGCAGCGCATTCCAGTATAAAAAGCCAATCTCTAACACGGTAATAAAGCCTGCGAAGGCCATATACCCAGCCCAGTAGGGGAGCTGCTCTTTGAGGCTCATGGCTTCCCAGTCGTCGGCGAAGCCCCGCATCCACCACTCGGCACCGCCGATCAGTGAGCCGGAGATAATGCCCGCCACGGCAGCCCAAGCAATGATCCAGCGTCTTGCCTGCTTTAGTGTTTGGGGGTTAGGTGCCTCAAACGCAGGGTGGCGGCGAAAATAGTGCCTGATATAGCGACTCGCCCAACGCTGAGGCAGGTCGGGATCGGGGGCATACTCTGTATCAGGACGGGTAAGAGACATAACGGCAAGATTTTCCACGCATTGAACGTCAAGCGTAGCGGTTACGGGCGAGAAGTAAACGCCTGGATAGCGCCGGGGTGCGTGCCAGCCTCCATTAGTTCATCCCACCGAGTTGTATAACGCCGTGAGCGATGCGCGCAGCGTAGCTGCCATGGCGCTTGGGCATCCGTCATGCCAAAACGTATCGTGCCTTGGCCCATCCGCTGATTAATAGCATCTACCGTCCCCATCAAATGTGGATGCGTTTGTAACGTTGGTTGGAGTAACGAAAGCTGATGCGCCTGGGCATCGACTAAGTCCAGCAACATGACACCCGCTTTTATAAAGTGATGCCCAGGGCGGTATATCTGCATTAGCCCTTCACGTACGGCCTGGAGAATAAGCCGCGTATCGTCGCTGGGGATAGGCAGCGAGATCATCGCCCTGGGGTAGTACTGCGGCTGGTCTTTGCGGTGACGGTTGGTACTTAAAAAGAGCATTACAGCGCGGGCCAAGCTATGTTGTTGGCGCAGTTTTTCGGCGCTACGCTGGGCGTGGCGCCGCAGTGCTGCGTGTAGCTCTGCTTGATCGCCGGTTGCCTTGCCAAAGGAGCGGGAGGTCATAATCCGCTGGCGTGGCTGCTCCACGGCGTTCATTTCCAGGCAGGGTGTGCCGCGCAGCTCTAACGCCGTGCGAGCCAGCACCACGGAAAAGCGCTTGCGCAGCGCCTTGGTATCACTCTCCCGCAGCTCCCACGCTGTACGTATGCCGTAAATGGCGAGCTGCTCGGCCAGCCGCCTGCCTACGCCCCATACAGCGCTGACCGGCAGCTGTTTAAGTAGCGCCGTGGTGGTGTTGCTATGTGCGTTAAGCAAGCAGACGCCCTGGTAGTGTGGCTGTTTTTTAGCCACATGGTTGGCGAGCTTTGCCAGTGTATGGGTGGGGGCAAGCCCTACGCATACCGGTAGCCCAAGATGGCGGCGAATGCGTCGGCGTAGCGCTTCACCTATGGCTTGGCACTGCGGCTCGCTCAATCCGTCTAAATAGATAAACATTTCATCAATGGAGTAGGGCGCCATGTCTGGGCAGGCGTCCTCCAGCAGCTGGGCAAGCCGCGCTGACATATCGCCGTATAGCTCGTAATTGGATGACAATAGATAAATCTCACCCCGGCGCCGTAACCCTTCCAACTGGAAAGATGGAGTGCCCATAGGGATCTCCATCGCCTTCATTTCAGCCGAGCGGGCAATAACACAGCCATCGTTATTGGACATCACACCCACGGCTTTGCCTTCAAGCGATGGGGCAAATATCCGCTCACAGCTGACATAAAAGTTGTTGGCATCGACGAGGCCGATCATGGCAAATACTCATGAACCACCGCACGTACCACCCCCCATAGTTGGCACTCTGTGCCCTTTAAGGGCAGCGGCGGGTAGTGGGGATGGGCCGAGCAGAGGTGTGGTGTACCGCCATGCAGCGCGTAGCGCTTAATCAGTACTTCTTCGTTAAACATGGCCACCAGTATATGGCCAAGGCGCGGCTGTACGCTGCGATCCACTACCAGCAGATCGCCGTCGAAGATACCCCAGCCCTCCATGCTGTCGCCTCTGGCGGTAAGGTAAAACGTCTGGGTAGGGTTTTTGATTAGCCGAACGTTGAGATCCAGCGTGCGCTGTTCATAATCCTGGGCGGGGGAAGGAAAGCCGCTAAAACCGGCGCGACCATGTAATGGAGGAAAGGGCAGCGGCTGAGACGTTAACGGCTGGGCTGTCGCAACAGTGGTGGGTTGAGACGGCATCGTCAGCATCCTCATGAATAAATAGTGTGTTTATATACAGTTGTTGTAGGCAGTATTTATTCATGAGTAAAAAAATGCAAGCGCCTAACTTAGCCAGCCAGGGTTAGCGGGCTAGCCAAAGGCCCACCACTAAGGCGCTGACGATGGTAATCAAGAACACTAAATTGCGGGCACGGGTGTCACGGCGGGGTTTCATAGCAAACTCCAAAGTAGTAGGGGGCGTCAAAAGCGGCAGAAGCCTTGCGCTGAGCATGGTAACGTCTACGCCGAATAGCGTCATCTGACGAACTACACATCACCTGCTTACCCCCACAAACACGTAGGGCTTTCGCTTAGAGATACTGTTTATGACTACCCCCACTTTTTCTACGGCAACAGGCAGTGCCGCGCAGCCACTTTCGTTAGCCCATGGGCGGCTAGCAGCCCTGAGCTGGGGGCGTGCCAATGCGCCTACTTGGCTTGCCCTACATGGCTGGCTAGATAACGCGGCAAGCTTTACGCGCCTAGCACCGCGCTTAGTGGAAGCGCTGGATATTCGTATTGTGGCTATCGATTTTCGTGGCCACGGCCACTCTGCGCATTCGCCAGCAGGTAGTGACTACGCGCTGTGGGACTATAGCCACGATGTGCTAGATGTTATGGATGCCCTAAACATTGAGCAGGCTGTGCTGCTTGCTCACTCCATGGGGGCGGCGGTGGCCTGTTTACTCGCCTCAGCGCTACCCGAGCGGGTTGAGCGGTTGGTCTTGCTGGATGGGCTAGGCGCACTAAATACTGAAGCCGAAGAGACGGCCAGTCAGTTGCGTAAAGGGTTGTTGGCCTATCGCCGCCCGCTTTCCCGCGCGCCCCGCTATCCTGATATTGAGAGCGCAGTTGCCGCACGAGTAGCCGGTGGGGTAACCCCGCTAGACACGATGACCGCCACTCCGCTGGTAGAGCGTAACACCCAGGCGACGTCAGACGGGCATGTGCAGATGCGCACCGATTCTCGCCTGCTAAAGCCTTCGCTGGTGCGCTTTACCCCCCAGCAAGTATTGGCATTACTGGCGGAGATACAAGCGCCGGTGCTATTGATAGAAGGAGCGCGCGGTATTTTAGGCGAGCGTGCCTGGGCGGAAAAGGCCCGCCAAGCGGTGCCTCATTTAACCCGCCAGGTACTTGCGGGTGGCCACCACTTACACCTTGAACCTAAAGCCGTTGATCAAGTAGCCAGTGTGGTGGTCCAACACTGTCATAAAGAAACGACGGGGCAGCCGTAGGACGAACGACATGAATAAACTAACGCGCGTCGCGGGTAGTCAAGTGAGTGCTAGCAGCGCCAACGGTATTGAGCGTACCGGCAATAAAGTGGCACTGGTGTTGGGTAGCGGTGGCGCAAGGGGCTATGCCCATATCGGTGTTATTGAAGCGCTTGAGGCGCGCGGCTTTGAAATAATTTCTATTGCAGGATGCTCCATGGGCGCCCTTATTGGCGGTGTTTACGCATCAGGGAAGCTGCCCGAGTACCGGGAGTGGGTGTGTAACCTGGATTACCTGGATGTGCTGAAGCTCGTCGATGTCACCTGGAGCCCGATGGGGGCCATGCGAGCAAATAAAGTGATGAGCAAGTTGGAATCCCTGGTCGGCGATACGCTGATCGAAGATCTGCCGATACCTGTCACCACCGTAGCGACCGATTTAGTGCGCCAGCGCGAGGTGTGGTTTCAGAATGGCCCGCTGTTAAGAGCGATTCGAGCCTCTATCGCGGTGCCGGGCGTTATTACGCCGGTACATATCGGTGACCAAGTGTTGGTGGATGGCGGCTTACTGAACCCGCTGCCGATGATGCCGATTCTCGCTGCTCACGAAGCGGACTTTGTGGTGGCCGTCAACGTCACCGCCCACAGCCCCCAACCAATCTCATTAGAAGAGTTGTTACCGGGCGAAGAGGACAGCGACACCCGCACTGACTTAGAGCGCGACCGGGATGCCAATATTGGTGGGTGGATGGATGATGTGCGTGCCACTACGCGGCGGCTATGGGATGGACTAAGCATCAACAACGGCGAAGAGAGCGACGTTGATGAAACGGTTGATCTGCGTGGTAGGCGTGAGTGGGGCAAACTGGATATGATTTTAGAGTCGTTTGATATTACGCAAGCGGCGCTGGCAAAGTATAAAATTGCGGGTTACCCGCCGGATGTGCTGATCGAAATTCCCAAGACGGTTTGCAGTACCTATGAGTTCCACCGCGCCAACGATTTGATTCGCCTGGGGCGCCACTTGGCGAATCAAGCGTTGGAGCGCAGGATGCCCGGCATTGCCTCAGACGCAACGCAGTAAGCTACTGGCCACGTTTACGCAGCAGAATATAGACGGCCCCGGTGCCACCATCGACATCAGTGGCGGAGCAAAAAGCCAGCACGCCGGGCCATTCACGCAGCCACGTATTGGTATGGCTTTTGAGGACTGGGAAGTCCGAGGTTGAACCCCAGGCCTTGCCGTGAACCACCAACACGCAGCGCAGCCCCTGGGCGGCAGAGTCCCTTAGAAAACTTTCAAGCTCAATGCGGGCCTCTTCCAGGGTATAGCCGTGCAGGTCTAGTCCTGCTTGCCAAACGGTTTGGCCACGCTTTAGCTGGCTAAAGGTGCGCCAGGGGAGGTCGGGGACGCTGAACTCTAAATACTCCGAAGGCCGAACGGCTTCCACCCGGCCATCGGAGGTGCGGCCACTGGTTTGGGTGGTACTGCTTTCTACCGCCGCCCGCCGCCGAGCTTCTTGAGCATCGCTATTACGCTTAGGCTTGCCGAGGTCGGCTTGATTAGAGGCAATACGGCGCACGCCTGCCGCTTGCAGCGCTTGGCGAAAGGCACTGATATCGTCGTCGTTGGGCAGGTGTCGCGTCATGGGCAGCTCAAATAGCAAAAATTAACGGTTAATGAAATAGCATAAGCGAGAAGCGCGCAGTAAAGCGAGACAGTATAGCGAGCCTGACGTGACTGTGAACCGCTACGTTGAGAACTACCTCGCTATAAACAGACTGTGAAGCATCTAGCTGTGAACCGGGTAGCGTCAAAGGTACAATCCTTCTACGAACTTTTATGCCAGGAGCCGCTGTGACTACGCATCTCAATGATGAGACCTCCCACTCAACGCTTTTGCTGCCAGACTCAACGCTGCTGAGCGACCTTTTGACACTGCGCGACTATCTGCGCTGGGTGTCCAGCGAATTCTATTTGGCAGGCTTGCACTATGGTCATGGCACCGAGTCTCCCTGGGATGAGGCGGTAGCGCTCTGTTTAGGCGCGCTGCATCTACCCTGGAATGTCGACCCCGCAGTGCTGGACGCACGGCTTTTGCCGATTGAGCGCGAGCGCATTATTCGCCTAGCGCGAGAGCGGGTGTCCACTCGCCGCCCCTTGCCCTACCTGCTGGGGGAGGCTTTTTTCGCGGGCTACCCCTTCAGCGTTGACGAACGGGTACTTATTCCTCGCTCGCCCATCGGCGAACTAATTGAGGATGGCTTTGCCGCCTGGTTCCCGGAAGAGCCGCCTGCTCGCGTGCTGGATTTATGTACTGGCTCTGGCTGCATTGGTATAGCCACCGCGCTAGTCCTGCCCACCTGTGAAGTTGCCCTGGCGGATATTAGCCAAGATGCCCTTGCCGTTGCCCGGCAAAACATTACTCGCCACGACGTGGGAGACCGAGTCCGCGCGGTGGAATCGGACGTGTTTGACGGATTGGAAGGCCAGCGCTTTGACCTGATTGTCTCTAACCCGCCCTATGTGGATGCCCGTGACTTGGCCACCATGCCCGCTGAGTTTCGGCATGAACCGTCGCTAGCGTTAGGGGCGGGTAGCGATGGTTTGGATATTGTGCGGCGCATTCTGCGTGAAGCGCGGCCGCATTTAACCGATGAGGGCTGGCTGATTGTCGAAGTTGGTAACTCTGACCGCCATGTAGAGGCTGCTTTTCCTGAGGTACCCTTTATTTGGCTTGAATTCGAGCGTGGCGGCCAGGGCGTGTTTGCCTTGAGCGCCGCTGAACTCGACGCCCATGCGGCGTCTTTTGCGTGAGGAATTAACGCCCATGTCTGGCAATACGTTTGGCAAACTATTTACTGTCACTACCTTTGGCGAGAGCCACGGCCCCGCATTGGGAGCCATTGTCGACGGCTGCCCCCCTGGCATCCCAATCAGCGAAGAAGATTTGCAGGGGGATTTAGACCGCCGCCGCCCCGGCAGTTCTCGCCACACTACCCAGCGCAAAGAGCCCGACCAAGTGCGGATTCTTTCGGGCGTATTTGAAGGTAAAACCACCGGGACGTCGATTGGCCTGTTAATTGAGAACACCGATCAACGCTCCAAAGACTACTCCAAGATAAAAGATCAGTTCCGGCCTGCCCACGCCGACTACACCTATCACCATAAGTACGGCCACCGAGACTATCGAGGTGGCGGCCGTTCCAGCGCGCGGGAAACCGCGATGCGCGTAGCGGCTGGTGCCATCGCTAAAAAAGTGTTGGCGGCGCAAGGTGTTCAGGTTCGTGGCTATATGAGCCAGTTGGGCCCCATCAAAATCGACTTTAAAACCTGGGATGCGGTAGGAGAGAACGCCTTCTTCTGCCCCGACCCGGATAAAGTTCCCGAACTTGAAGCCTATATGGATCAGCTGCGTCGGGATCAAGACTCCGTGGGCGCAGAAATTACTGTCATTGCCGACGGCGTCCCGGTCGGACTAGGTGAGCCGGTGTTTGACCGGCTGGATGCTGATCTCGCCCACGGCTTAATGAGTATTAATGCGGTGAAAGGCATTGAGATTGGTGCAGGTTTTGGCTCGGTAGCCCAGCGCGGCAGCGAGCACCGCGATGAAATGACCCCGGAAGGCTTTCTTTCCAACCACGCAGGCGGCGTGCTAGGCGGTATTTCCAGTGGTCAGCCTATTGTCGCTCGCTTAGCGCTCAAACCCACGTCGAGCATCACCACGCCGGGGCGCTCCATTGATGTACACGGTCAGCCGGTGGACGTTATTACCAAAGGGCGCCACGACCCCTGCGTGGGTATTCGGGCAACGCCGATTGCCGAAGCGATGATGGCGATCACGCTGCTTGATCATTGGCTACGTCACCGTGGTCAAAATGCAGACGTTAGCGTTGATACGCCGCGTTTAAATCAGCGGTAACGTCTCGGTTGAGCAAGCGGGTTCACTGCTACACTCAAATGAGACGGTTAAGGAGTCGCCTATGAAAATTAACGTTGAGTTTGACCTAACGCCGGATGAGTTTCGGCAATCCCTGGGGCTGCCTGATGTAGAGGCGTTCCAGCAAAGCATGCTGGAAAATATTCAGCGGCAAATGGAGTCGGGCGTAGAAGGATATGACCCGATGAGCTTAATGCGTCCCTATCTGCAGCAGCCGATGATGCAGCAGGGGCTTTCACAGGGGCTCGCTAACTTCGGCACTTATCAGCAAATGATGCTGGATATGCTGCGCCAAGCCGGTTCTGCCAGCAGTGATGGCGGTAGTGACACAAGCCATAATGAAAGCAGTCAAGAAGACGCCAGCAAAAGCACCTCAAGCGAGAGAAGCACCAAGGCAAAAGCCACGGCCTCATCTCGCTCTCGGGCAAAAGGATAAGCGTTAAACAAGCAGTCGTTACATCAGCTGTTAAAAGCGTAGTTGTAATGGTACTTAAAAGCGTACTTGAAAGAGCAGTTGAAAAAGTACTTGAAAGAGCATTTGTAAGCCTGTTGAGAACGTTCTGGCAGGGAGGTTAATGCAGCGATTGTGTCAATTAACGCTCCCTGTCAGTTATTTTTGATTGATGGCTAATACCCCCGCGCGGATCACACTCTGATGCTCAATCAGGGGGTTCACAACCTCCCGGCAGGCCTTGTAATGAGCTGTCTGCTTATGTTCGGCCAAGGCCGATTCATCTCGGTATATTTCATAAAGATAAAAGAGATTTGGATCCTGCTGGTCTTCAAGCACGTCGAAAACATGGCATCCCGGCTCGTCGCGCACTGAGGCGGCGGCATTGGGCAACATCGCTTCCAGAAAGTATTCCCGCTGATCAGGTTTGAGTTGTGTCTTGACGATAATACAGAACATTCAAGGCCCCTTGGCTTGACGAGAAGGTTAAATGGAAATATTTTCCATAAAGTATCATAAACATATCAATGACCAAAGGAAGTCGCTATGAAACGCCCAGCTCCCCTCAATGGCATGCGTCATATCGCCCTGCAGACCCAGGACTTGGAAGCCTGTGAACGCTTTTATGTAGAACTACTGGGCATGGAAGTGCTGCGCCGCGCCCATGACGATTTGGTTTACCTGACCCTGGGTAATGACAATCTCTCTTTAAGTCGCGCAACATCCCCCATAGGAGAGGCTCCCCAGCGCCTGGATCACTTTGGCTTTGTGGTAGATACCCCCGAGGATGTGGACGCTTGGTATGACTATTTAAAGGCGCAGGGTGTTGAGGTAACCGGCCCCCCACATGACCACCCTGATGGTGCTCGCAGCTTTTACTGCCTGGATCCAGACGGCAATAGCGTTCAACCGCTCTATCACCCTTGTGTCTCCGGCCAGCGTTTAGCGTAAACTGATTGAACTGTCCATATTAGCGTTGCCTCGGCAGCGGTAGATGCTGGTTATAAGAGACAGCCCTGCTAGACTCATATAAGCGACGCTAAAAGCAGTGAGGAAAGTATCGCCATTTCTAACTGATTTGGGTGGGCGTTGCGATAAAGGGGCTATTCGTAATAAGCCCTTTATCGCAAGAATGTTGCAAAGCATCATGCCAACGATTACTCTTTTTGCAGTGCAGCAATGCGCCGTGTGATGAGCCTCTCCAGGCTCATGCCAAGGAACGAGAGACAGGAGCAAATACAATGCAAGATAAAATGATGGACGCCTTCAACACTCAGACCCGCCAGATGTTTGAGCCGATGCGTAAGATGAATTCGCTGATGCTCAACAACATGGAGAAGCTGACGCAGTACCAGTTAGAAGCCATGAAGCGTTACAGCCAAATGGGAACTGAGCGCATTCGCAGTGCCACCGAGATTAAAGACGCAGAAAGTCTGCGCGATTTTGGCACTAAACAAGCCGAAATGATGAACGAGCTATCTCAACAAATGCAGGAAGATGCTCGTGTGATGGGCGAAATGAGCCTGCAGTTTAAATCCGAAATGGAAAAGCTGTTCAGCGAGGCTGGGCAGAAAATGAGCGAGCAGGCAACGTCCGCTGTGAAAGGCGATCAGCCCGCGAAAGCCTCCAGCCAGTCTTCACGCAAAAACTAAAATAGCACTGTCAGCGGCGCCTCTAGGGGCGCCGTGTTGTTTCTGAATGATATTGCCTGGGCGTGGGCTACGCCACATGCAGGGTAGGGGAGAGCGAGTATGCAGTCAGGGTGGAAATTGCCGTCTAAAGCAATGTCTCAAGAAGAGATGGAGACATGGAAGGCGCAGATTAGTGAGATCGGCGAACAGTACCGAGGTCTCTTTGAAGACTTACTAACGCGAATGGCACCCAGTGAAGCCGCAGACTCCGTTCATAGTGACATGCGCGAGAGCTTTGAAGCCGCCGCGAAGTCGCTAATGAGCGACCCTAACTTGCTGTGGCAAACGCAGTCACGGTTAGTACAAGACCAGTGGTTGCTCTGGCAACAGGGTATTCGCGCGATGGCTGGCGAGCAGGTGACGCCATTGGTAACGCCGGCAAAAGGCGATCGTCGCTTTAAAGATGAAGCCTGGACACAAGAACCCTACTACTTATCGATTATGCAGCAGTACCTGCTGTTTTCGCAGATGGTAGAAGAGCTGATTGATGGGCTGGATACGCTAGACCCTATCCATAAGCGTAATCTGACTTTTTATGCGCGTCAGCTGGTCAACGCCATGGCGCCCACCAACTTTGTTTCTACCAACCCTGAAGTGATGCGCTGTACGCTGGAAACCCGGGGACAAAATCTTGTCGACGGTCTTACCCGCCTACGTGAAGATTTAGCCAACTCTGCGGAAGGCATTAACGTACGCATGACCGATCGCAGCGCCTTTGGCGTAGGCGACAATATTGCTGTCACGCCCGGTGCTGTCGTGTATGAGAATGAACTGATTCAGTTAATTCAATACACGCCTACGACGGAAAAAACCTTTAAGACACCGCTGTTAATCGTGCCACCGTGGATCAATAAATATTACATATTGGATCTGCGGGAAGATAACTCGTTAGTCAAATGGATGGTAGATCAGGGGCATACCGTCTTCCTGATTTCCTGGCGTAACCCTGGCCCAGAGCAGCGCGACATCACCTGGGCTGATTACATGCAAATGGGCCCCATCAGCGCGATGGAAGCCATTGAGCAGGCCTGTGGCGAGAAGTCGGTCAATCTGTTGAGCTACTGTGTGGGTGGGACTTTAACCGCCTCGACTGTGGCCTACCTAACGAGTACGCGGCGCGCGCGCAAAGTGAAGTCCGTTACCTATATGGCAACGCTGCAAGATTTCCGCGACCCCGGTGATATAGGCGTATTCCTTAACGAGCGCGTGGTGGAAGGGATTGAGAATACGCTAGAAATGAAGGGGTATTTAGATGGCCGCTCGATGGCCTATACCTTTAATTTATTGCGCGAGAATGATCTGTTCTGGTCGTTCTATATCAATAATTATCTGAAAGGTGAAATTCCTGCAGCGTTTGATTTACTGTATTGGAATACCGATGGTACCAACCTGCCAGCGGGTACACACGCGTGGTACCTGCGCCATATGTACCTGGAAAACCGCTTGGTAGAGCCAGGTGGTATTGAGTTAGACGATGTGAAGATTGACCTGCGTAAAGTATCGGCGCCGTGCTACTTCGTGTCGACTAAAGAAGATCATATCGCCAAATGGAATAGTACCTATTACGGTGCGCTGTTGCCCAAAGGGCCGGTAACGTTTGTCTTGGGCGGCTCTGGCCATATCGCAGGCATTGTGAACCCGCCCCATAAAAATAAGTACGGCTACTGGACCAACGATGCGTTGCCAGAAACCCATGAGGCATGGCAAGAGGGGGCGACGTTTAATGAAGGCTCTTGGTGGCCACACTGGCAGGCGTGGGTCACTAAGAACGGCTATGCGGACGCTGACCCGAAAAAGATGGTGCCCGTTCGCCAGCCCGGAGAGGGCGAGCTAAAGGTGATTGAACCTGCGCCAGGCCGCTACGTAAAAATGACGATTCCCGAGGTGTTGGGCGAAACGCCTAACGCTTGATTCTCTCGTTATTTTTACACAATGAGCTGAGTTAATAGCCCTAAAAAAGCCCCTGCCACCCTTTGGGTGGCAGGGGCTTTTGGGTGCTTGCTAGGCGACTAGAGCTAACGACGGCGGGGCAGCCCAGGTAACAGTAGCAATCCAGCTAATAACCACGTGGGCCAACTACCCATGCGAGTGAACGGCGTTAGCCCCTCCATGGCGTAGAACTCGCCGGTTAAGTAGGTGGTTTCAAACTGTGGCGCTCGATCCACCAGCTCACCTCTTGGATCAATAATCGCGGTAATACCATTGCTGGTGGCGCGCACTACATAGCGGCCGTTTTCCAGCGCGCGCAGGCGGGCCATTTGCAGGTGCTGGTGAGGCCCGATGGAGGCGCCAAACCACGTATCGTTAGACACTGTGACAATCACCTCGCTATCAGCTGCACGCCGTGCAACAAGCTGCGGATAGATAATTTCATAGCAAATAGCGTTGCCTATGCTTACGCCCGCAGCCTGCATAGGAGCTTGTTCAGAGGCGCCCTTAGTAAAGCTCGACATCGGGAGGTCAAAAAAGTTAATAGCGCCGCGCAATACACTTTCTAACGGAAGATACTCACCAAACGGCACTAGGTGCTCTTTTTGATAACTGCCTTCTACATTGCCTACCCCGATGACGCTGTTGAAGTAACGATTCTGTTCATCTAACTGAACAATGCCTGTCATTAATGCGGCGCCGGGGGGCAAATTGGCCTGCACCCGCTCAAGTACAGGCTGGGCCTGATGCTCCATCATGGGTAGCGCGGTTTCGGGCCACAGGATGAGGTCTGCGTTATCGGCGACCTCACGGGTTAGATTGCTATAGGTATTGGCGGCCACCCGCTGGCCTTCTGGCGTCCACTTTAAAAGCTGTGGCAGGTTGCCTTGCAGCAGCGCAACGCGAGTAGGCTCATCAACCGGTGTGGTCCAGAGCGTGGGGAGCGCCAACGGCGCTAGCCAAATAACGGCGATGGGCGCTAGCGCCCACCACTGGCGACGCAATAGCTCTGCCCCTAAGGTCCCCGTGAGCACGACGAATAGCGAAAGCAGGTAAACGCCGCCGATGGGTGCCCAGCTGGCAAGGGGAGAATCGACATAGCTTGAACCAACCAGCAGCCAAGGAAAGCCGGTAAAGAGGTAGGTGCGCAGTACTTCCCCTAACACCCAGGCGCCCGCGAAGGTTAACAATGCCCAGCGGGGGCCAAAAAAACGTCGATAGAGCCAGAAGGTACCGGCAAAAAACAGGGCTAAAACGGCCACAAATAGCGCGGTAAGAAACACCGCCAAGGGCATGCCGGTATAGCCATAGTCATGAATAGAGACATACACCCAAGAAGTGCCGCTGGCAAACAGCGCTACGCCATATAGCCAGCCTTTTAGCGCCGCTTGGGCCGGGGTTAAGGTGTGCAGGCCAGTGTATAAAAGGGCAATCGCAACGGGCCCTAGCCACCATAGTTCAAACGGTGAGGCGGTGAGCGTGGTAAAGCCGCCCGCCACCAGGGCGGCCAGCAGCTGAAGCGCAAACGTGGGCGTCAACCCCATGGTGATATCCTATCGAAAAGTAATCTGAATAGACGGTTAGTCGTCGCCCGCGTCGTCACTGTCGGTGTTTTGATCGGGATACGCTTCAAGTAAGCGGATTCGCCGGTTGTCAGCATTCAGGATGACAAAGCGCCAGCCGCCGAAACAGGTATGCTCGCCACGCCCCGGCAAGTGACCAAACTGCTGCATCACCAAGCCGCCAACGGTGTCAAACTCGTCATCGGAAAACTCGGTGCCGAACCGTTCGTTGAAGTCTTCAATGGGGGTTAAAGCGCGAATCGCGAAGTGGCCGTTATCCAGCGTGCGGATATCGTCCTCTTCGTCGGTATCGTGTTCATCTTCGATATCCCCGACAATCTGCTCCAGAATGTCCTCAATGGTGATAATGCCCGCAGTGCCGCCGTACTCGTCCACCACTATCGCCATGTGGTTGTGGGTGTCGCGGAACTCCTTAAGCAGGCTGTTTAAGCGCTTGGACTCCGGAATAAACATGGCCGGACGTAGCACATCTTCAAGCTTAAAAGCATCACGGCTCTCTTGGGTCTGCGAGAGCAGGGGAAGCAGATCTTTAACCAGTAGAATACCTTTAACATCATCAAGGTTTTCACCGATCACCGGATAGCGAGAGTGGCCGGTTTCCTTAATGAGGGGCAGGTAGCCATCGCTGGTTTGATCAAGCGTAATGGCCGACACCTGGGAGCGTGGGATTAATATTTCCCGCACCTGCTGGTCGCTAATCTCAAGTGCACCTTCAATAATCATGATGGCGTCTTGGTCAAGCTTCAGCTTTCCTGCAGTGTGGCGTAAAAACGTCATCAGCTCATCCCGTGAGCTGGGTTCGTCATTGTCACCGGAAAGGGCGCCAAAGAGTTTCTCGAGCCAGGATTTTTGATTGGGGTTGCTCGATCGGTCTTCGCTCATTGCGTCTCATCTCTCAGTTACGGGCAGATACGTTAGGTGTAACAAGTGACGTGTGGGCAGTCACAGACAGTTACTCAGGTAAGGGTCAGGAATATCCAGCGAGGCGAGAAGCTCACGCTCGATCTGCTCCATCTCCTCTGCCTCTTGCTCGTCAATATGATCGTAGCCCATTAAATGCAGGGTGCCGTGGATGACCATGTGGGCGTAATGATGCGTCAGCGACTTTTGCTGCTCGCTTGCCTCCTGGGCGACGATATCGTGACAAATAATTAGATCGCCCAGCAGCGGTAGTGTCATGCCTGGTGGGTTCTCAAAAGGGAAGGAGAGCACATTGGTGGGCTTATCCTTACCCCGATAGTCGCGGTTCAGCGCTTGGCTTTCAGCGTTGCCGACCAAGCGAATGGTCAGCTCTAAGCGCTCGTCATCCGGATGGCGTGAAAACACACAGCCCACCCAAAGGGTGAGCTGTTCAAGAGTGGGTAGCTGCGGTTCATTAATAGCTACCTGGCGATCAATCACAATATCGCTCATTACGGTGCGTTTCCTGAGCGTTCAAGCGCGTGTAGGCGGGCTTCGCGCTCCTGTTGGCGAGTCTCACGGCGGGCGCGCTCTTCCACTTCCTGCTGAGATTCAAACTCATCGTAGGCCTCGATGATGCGCTGAACCAGCGGATGGCGCACAACATCTTTGGCCGCAAAGTGGGTCACGCCGATTCCCGGCGTTTCTTTAAGCACGTCCAGCACCTGAGACAGCCCAGAGCGCTGCCCGCGTGGCAGGTCTACCTGGGTGATGTCACCAGTAATCACCGCTGTCGAGCCAAAGCCAATCCGCGTGAGGAACATTTTCATCTGTTCCGGCGTGGTGTTTTGGCTCTCATCCAAGATGATGTAAGAGTTATTCAGCGTGCGTCCGCGCATATAAGCCAGCGGGGCGATTTCAATCACCTGGCGCTCAATCAGCTTGGCGACCTGTTCGAAACCGATCATCTCGTACAGCGCATCGTAAAGCGGGCGCAGGTAAGGGTCGATCTTCTGGGCGAGATCTCCCGGCAAAAAGCCTAGCTTTTCTCCCGCTTCTACCGCAGGGCGCACCAGTAAAATACGGCGAACTTCCTGCTGGTTGAGTGCTTCCACGGCAGCGGCTACGGCTAGGTAGGTTTTACCGGTACCGGCAGGCCCAATGCCAAAGTTGATATCGTGCTCACGGATGCTTTGCACGTAGCGCTGCTGGTTCAACCCACGGGGCTTGATCATGGTGCGCGGCGTTCGCATCACCACGTCATCACCACCGCCATCGCCATCCACTTCTTCTTCTAGCGCTTCCAGGCCAGACTCTTGGAGAAATAAGTGCACCGTGTCGGCTTCAAGTTCGCTAGCCGCCGTTTCACGGTAGAGATGTTCCAGCACGTTAGCAGCCGCTTTAATACGGTTCGCAGCACCGGCCAACTGAAAAATATTGCCCCGGTTGCGCAGTGTCACGTCCAGGCGGCTCTCAATCAGTTTTAGGTGCTCGTCCTGTTGGCCGCATAGGCTGGCAAGCCGCTGCGGGTCATTGGGTTCAAGGCTTAGGGTGATAATGCGATTGGCCTGAGGTGATGGCTGGCTCAAGAGTAAGAAACCCGTTAGTTGATGTGTGTGAGCTTCAGCTTACTGCCCCGGCGGTGCCGGGGCAATTACCTAGGATAGCGAATAATTAATAACGCTCGTCAGAAGCAAGCTCACCACGCAGTGAATTGGGCAGTGCTTCGGTGATTTCCACGTCCACAAAGTAGCCAATAAGCTCCGTAGGGTTGGCCGCGCGAAAGTTAACCACGCGGTTATTTTCGGTACGGCCCGAGAGTTGGCCAGGGTCTCTTGGTGAAAAGCCGGAGACCAGTACACGCTGAGTAGTGCCGACCATGCGGCGGCTGATCTGAGCAGTCTGCTGCAGAATTCGTTCCTGCAAAATGGCGAGTCGCTGCTTTTTAACGCTTTCTGGCGTTTCATCCGGCAGGCCAGAAGCGGGCGTACCTGGGCGCGCTGAGTAAACAAAGCTGAAGGAGTGGTCAAAGCCAATGCGATGAATCAGATCCATTGTTGCTTCGAAATCCTCTTCGGTCTCGCCAGGGAAGCCAATGATAAAGTCAGAGGAGAAACTAATATCCGGGCGATTAGCGCGGATGCGCTCCATTTTCTCAATGTACTCTTCGGCGGTGTGGCCCCGCTTCATAGCACTCAAGATGCGGTCAGAGCCAGACTGCACGGGAAGGTGCAGGTGGCTGACCAGCTCTGGAATATCGGCAAAGGCGTCGACCAAGCTGTCGGTGAACTCCACTGGGTGCGAAGTTGTAAAGCGGATACGGTCGATGCCATCGACGGCGGCGACACAGGCGATCAGCTCGGCAAGGTCAATCTCATCGCCATCCTCGTTATCGCCGCGGTAGGCGTTAACGTTTTGGCCCAACAGGTTGACCTCCCGCACGCCTTGGTCGGCTAAGTGAATCACCTCGTCCATCACGGCCTCGAAGGGACGGGAGACCTCTTCACCGCGGGTGTAGGGCACTACACAGAAGGTGCAGTATTTCGAGCAGCCTTCCATGATTGAAACAAATGCCGTCGCGCCGTCGGATGTTGGCTGAGGCAGGTGATCAAATTTTTCGATTTCAGGGAAGGTAACGTCCACCGCAGCAATTTGGTTATTGTTGCGGGCGTCCAGCATCTTGGGCACGCGGTGTAGCGTTTGTGGGCCGAATATCATGTCCACAAAGGGGGCCCGCTTACGCAGCGCTTCACCTTCTTGGCTAGCCACGCAGCCGCCTACGCCAATCACTAGGTCTGGGTTGGCGTCTTTAAGCTTTTTCCAGCGACCCAGTTGGTGGTAGACCTTATCTTGAGCCTTTTCGCGAATCGAGCAGGTGTTCAGCAGAATCACGTCTGCTTCTTTCTCGTTATCGGTCAATTCCAGCTGATGAGATTCGCCGAGCATATCCGCCATACGGGAGGAGTCGTACTCGTTCATTTGGCAGCCGTGCGTTTTGATAAAAAGCTTCTTCGCCATCGGTACCTGTCGTCTATGGGTCGTCGGGGGGACGAGGGATGAATGAAAACTCATGAGCAGCTAATTGGCTGCCGTAGAATGAAGGGCATTATACGGGCACAAGAAACCAGGGGCTAGCGTTCACCAGGAAACGATACTTGACCTAAGCGTTTCAATCAGTATACTACGCACCGTGTTTGAGCAGTTCCTCGATAGCTCAGTTGGTAGAGCAAATGACTGTTAATCATTGGGTCGCAGGTTCGAGTCCTGCTCGAGGAGCCAACATTCTGAAGTAAGTCGTTTGTAGCTTCAGTGGCCTCGCTCTTAACACATCAGCAATATGTAATGTTCCTCGATAGCTCAGTTGGTAGAGCAAATGACTGTTAATCATTGGGTCGCAGGTTCGAGTCCTGCTCGAGGAGCCAAATTGCTGTTCTGCTACAATTACTGTTTACGGTAAACATTCCCCGATAGCTCAGTTGGTAGAGCAAATGACTGTTAATCATTGGGTCGCAGGTTCGAGTCCTGCTCGGGGAGCCAATAAGCATCTTACACTCTTTTTTATACCCTTCTGCTTTAAGACTGCCCGTTTTTTACACCGTTATTACTGATAAGCCATAACACCCGTTGCGATTAGCATCTTGGGTGATTTTTTGTGCCTTACCGTTGGCTATTTTAGTAGCGTAAACTATGTGCATTATTCACTGGTTAGGAAGAGTGTTGTGGGCAAAGTAGCGAGCCTGGAAGCGTTGCAGGTGTTTAAGTGTTTAAGCGATGAGACACGGCTAATGCTGGTATTGCTGATCGCCAAAGAGCAGTCGTTGTGCGTCTGTGAGATGACCTATGCGCTGGACGAGTCACAGCCAAAGGTGTCGCGTCATTTGGCTCAGCTGCGTCAATGTGGCTTGCTTAGCGACCAGCGAGAAGGGCAGTGGGTGTACTACCGCTTGGCGTCACAGCTGCCTGAGTGGGCGCAAGCCATTATCCAGGCCGGTAGTGATGGTAGTGCCTTGCGGGTCAGTGAGCTTAGCCAGCGGCTTGCTAAGATGGGTGACCGGCCTGCGCGTCGAGCAGCCCTCTGCTAGTTAAGCGTTTTAGAAAACTTTCGGTCGACACTTTCCTTGTAAACACTCGTGTGGCGTAAGCCAGCGTGGGTTGTAAGCGCACATAAAAAATAAGCACACACACAAAAACGCCAGCCTGCGATTGAATAAGCGGGCTGGCGTTTTCGTTGGGTAGTGCGCCTGCCTAGCATGTAGGCAGGATGCGTTTAGCGCTTGGCCATCCGTTGGATAGCTTTCAGGTGAGCGTAGTCGAGTAAAATCTCGGCAGCTTCTAGGGCGTGGGCGCGATCAACGGGCATATCGTCGTTGTTATCGTCCTCGTCTGGGCTGCCTGACTCAGTACCATCACCCCGTGCGTCCATCCACTCTTCCAGTTCAGGTAAGCCCAGGGCGCGGCGGCGTTGGTTCTCAAGAGAGAGTTGCTCGGCCTCCCGGGCTTCCAGCTCGCGCTGGCGCTGTTCGCGGTTCAGGCTCACGCTGGTATGCTGCTCGCGTAGCTGACGGGAAAGCGTAGATTGGCGCTCAAGGTAGCGGAAGTTGGGGTTTTCTTCGGCCCGTACTTCATGCTGGGAAAGCAGCGTGGCGAGGACATCCTCAGGAGAGCCGTAGCGGCGATACTGGACATTTTGTACCGTGTCCCAGGCCAGAGCGTTATCCAAGCTGCTTTCACCAATGCGCTCGGGGTCGATCAAGCTGGGGAAGGTGATGTCCGGAATGACGCCGCGGTTTTGCGTGCTGTCGCCAGAAATGCGGTAAAACTTAGCGCGGGTCAGCTTGATCTGGCCGTGGCTTAAGTCGTTTAAGGTTTGTACAGTGCCTTTACCAAACGTAGGGGTGCCTACCACGATGCCACGGCCATAGTCTTGAATAGCACCGGCAAAAATTTCAGAGGCAGAGGCGGAAAGGCGATTGACCAGAACGGTTAGCGGGCCGTCGTATAGTGTGCCTGCTTCGGTGTCGCCATAGAGCTGAATGCGCCCCTGGGCGTCGCGTACTTGCACCGTGGGACCGCGGTCGATAAACAGGCCAATGAGTGAGTTAGCTTCCTGGAGGGCGCCACCGCCGTTGTTACGCAGGTCGAGTACAATGCCTTCTACGCCTTCCTGCTTGAGTTTCTCAACTTCGCGGGCAACATCTCGCGTGGTGCTGCGGTACTCCTCTTCACCAGCCTGCCAGGCATCAAAATCCACATAGAAAGTGGGGATATTGATAATACCAATACGGTGAGGTTTGCCATCTCGATTGACTTCGACAATTTCGCTCTTGGCGGCCTGATCTTCCAGGCTTACCGTGTCACGGGTAATTTCGACAATTTGCGAACGAGTCATATCAACTGCTTGGGCGGGCACAACATCAAGGCGCACAACTGAGCCTTTGGGGCCGCGAATCAGGTCTACGACGTTATCCAGGCGCATGCCCACCACATTGACCATCTCGCCCTCTTCCTGGCCCACTGCAATAATGCGGTCGGCAGGCTCTAGTACGCCGGCGCGATCAGCAGGGCCGCCAGGAACCAGGCTAGATACTTTGACGTATTCGCCGTCGGCTTGCAGCAGTGCGCCAATGCCTTCAAGGGAAAGGCTCATTTGAATATCGAACGACTCTCCTTGGCGGGGCGAGAGGTAGCCTGTGTGAGGATCGATGGTGCTTGCAACAGAAGCCATCAATAAGCCGAATACGTCTTCAGCCTCTGTTTGGCGCAGTCGTGTAAGCTGCCCTTCGTAACGCTGGCGCAGGTTGGCTTCAATTTGCTCATCGTCTTGGTCGGTCAAGGCCAGGGTGAGCGCATCGTTTTTAAGCCGTTTGCGCCACAGCTCATCCAGTTCACTCTCGCGGTTAGCCCAGGGCGCATCTTCGCGGTCTACTTCCAGGCGCTCGTCGCTGTCGAACTCGAAAGAGAGGCCAGCATCAAGGCGCGCTAAAAGCCACTCAAGGCGCGCTACATGGCGATCACTCAGGCGGTTGTAAAGTTCAAATGCGTCGTCTAGATTACCGTCGAAAAGTACCTCCACCATGCTGGTTTCCAGGTGACGGAAGGGTTCAATATCGCGGCTTAGAAGATATGAACGCTGGCCATCTAAAATATCTAGATAGCGCTGGAAAGCTTCCTGAGACCACTGCTCGTCGAAGGTAATATCAGCATAGTGGCCGTAGCGGAGCGAGTCCGCAATTTCTACTGCCGCTTGGCGTTGTTCGTCGGTCGGCGCGAGTTGCGCCAGCGCTGCCGGGCTGGTGATGACCAGCATGACGGCAAATGCGACCGAGCGTGAAAGCGTTGCAAACAAGCTCATCAGTCAAGCTCTCCCGGATTTGTGTAAACTCATTCTTCCCTAGACCCGCAGATAGCCTATGAGTTGCGTAGGCCGAGGGAGCATTGTAGCAGGTCATTTAGCCTGTGAGACTCAATCATTACTGTTATGAGGATTTCCATGTCCGAAGCTTTCAACGCAGAACGTTTAACGCGACTATGTGATTTTCTGCACCAGTCGCCTACGCCATGGCACGCGACGCGTAGTATGGCGCAGCGTTTGGAGCAGGCGGGCTTTCAGCGCTTGGATGAAGCAGCGAATTGGCAGCTTGCACCGGGAAAACGCTACTACGTGACGCGTAACGACTCCTCGGTTATCGCTTTTCAACTGCCTGCAGGCAAGTTAACCAGCCTGCGTATGCTGGGTGCTCATACCGACAGCCCCGGGCTGCACTTAAAACCAAATGCCACTCAGTATGCCGCTGGCTGGCTACAGTTGGGGGTGCAAGTGTATGGCGGCGTGCTGTTAACCCCTTGGTTTGACAGAGATTTGGGCTTGGCGGGGCGCGTTCATGTGCGTCACGCAGATGGGCGGCTGGAGAGCGTGCTGTTAAATGTCGACCGTCCTATCGCGATGATCCCTAGCTTGGCGATACATTTAGATCGCGATGTGAATGCAGGTCGCGCGATTAACCCACAAACGCAAATGTCGCCGGTGTTGATGCAGAGCGACACGGCTAATCTCAGCGACCTGCTGGGGGAGTGGCTGGAGCAGCAGCATGGCTTGCGTGCGGTTGAAGTGGTGGATTTTGAACTGAGTTTTTACGATGTTCAGCCCCCGTCGTTGATAGGGTTGCGCCAGGAGCTGGTGGCTAGTGCTCGCTTGGATAATCTATTGTCGTGCTTTGTCGGGCTAGAGGCGCTGCTTGATTGTGATGCAAGCCAAGGTGCGTTGCTGGTCGCAAATGATCATGAAGAAGTGGGCAGTGCGAGCGCCTGTGGCGCCCAGGGGCCATTTTTAGGGGATGTATTAAAGCGCTTAAATGCCCAAGTGGGGGGCGGTTCAGAGGAGTCGCTGATACAGCTGATTCAAGCGTCCTTGATGATTTCGTGCGACAACGCCCATGCGCTGCACCCTAACTTCCAGGATAAGCACGACGAGCGACACGGCCCGGCAATCAACGGTGGCCCGGTTATCAAAGTAAATAGCAGCCAGCGTTATGCAACGAATAGTGTCACAGGCGCACTGTTCCGCGACATGTGCCGTAAAGCAGAGGTGCCGGTGCAGTCGTTTGTGACCCGGGCAGATATGGGGTGTGGTAGCACTATTGGGCCAATTACCGCGACAGAAGTGGGGGTGCCGACCATTGATGTGGGGCTACCCCAATGGGCGATGCACTCGATTCGTGAAACAGCGGGTACGAAAGACGTTGAGTATCTAACCCGAGCGTTAACGGCGTTTTTAGACCGTCCTGAGTTGCGCTGATGCGCTGAGCTGAGCCTAGCTCCAACGAAAAAGCCCGCTGACATGTCAGCGGGCTTTTCTGTGTCTGTATGCTCGCAGTCTTTATTTGCGAGAGGTTGGTGGCTACGCCCTGATTTGAACAGGGGACCCCATCATTATGAGTGATGTGCTCTAACCAGCTGAGCTACGTAGCCATTCAACGGGGGCGAATGATACTCACTGTATTGCCGCCCGTCAAGAACTTCTGTGGTTACTTCTAGACATTAAAGCGGAAGTGGATAACGTCGCCATCTTTAACGATGTACTCTTTGCCTTCCAGGCGCCATTTGCCGGCATCTTTGGCGCCTTGCTCGCCACCAAGAGTAACGTAGTCGTCATAGGCGATCACTTCGGCTCGAATAAAGCCTTTCTGGAAGTCGGTGTGAATCACGCCTGCTGCTTCTGGTGCACTGGCACCTTGCTTCACTGTCCAGGCGCGAACTTCTTTTACTCCGGCAGTAAAGTAAGTTTGCAGGCCAAGCAGAGCGTAGCCGGCACGAATTACGCGATCCAACCCCGGCTCTTCCATGCCCATTTCGGCCAAAAACATGCTGCGCTCTTCGTCCTCAAGCTCGGCAATTTCTGCCTCAAGCTGGTTACACACCGGCACCACTACGGCGCCTTCTTCGGCGGCGATTTCTTTGACGATGTCCAGGTAAGGATTGTCTTCAAAGCCATCTTCATTGACGTTAGCAATGTACATGGTGGGTTTAAGCGTCAAGAAACCAAAGCTCTTAACCTGGTGCTTTTCATCGTCGGTTAGCTCAAAGCTACGCAACGGCTGCCCTTCGGCGAGGTGAGGCTGGATTTTATCGAGTATTACTTTGGTGGCGGTGGCGTCTTTATCGCCGCCCTTAACTGAGCGAAGCAGGCGCTGGCTGGCTTTTTCGACGGTATCTAAGTCGGCAAGCGCTAGCTCAATATTAATGGTTTCGATATCTGCCCGAGGGTCTACCTGGTTGGCGACGTGGATAACGTTATCGTTATCAAAGCAGCGCACCACGTGGGCGATCGCCTGAGTTTCGCGGATGTTAGCCAGGAACTTGTTGCCTAAGCCTTCACCTTTGGAGGCGCCGGCCACTAAGCCAGCAATATCCACAAACTCCATGGTGGTTGGCAGGATTTTCTGTGGTTTAACGATCGCCGCCAGTTTGTCCAGGCGTGGATCAGGCATCGGCACGATACCCACGTTGGGTTCGATGGTGCAGAACGGGAAATTTTCCGCATCAATGCCGGATTTTGTCAGCGCATTGAAAAGCGTGGATTTACCTACATTAGGTAGGCCGACGATGCCGCAGTTAAAGCCCATAAATAACTTCCTGGCCGCTAGGGCAGCGCCATTAACGAGGCGCGTGCCGTAATTGAAAAAAGAGAGTGCTAAAAGCGCGTACTGTTAAGCGTTTGCCCTTATTTTACGCTATGTAGGCGGTTCATGGCTTTGGCCCATTCGCCTTTTAACACAAAAGGTAGGGTGGCTTGGCACTCATCCAGGGCGTGCTCAATGGCTTCCTGGTCTGCTTTGCCTGGGCGCCCAAGCACATAGTTAGTGACTTGGCGCGCTTCGCCGGGGTGGCCGATACCCACGCGAACCCGGTGAAATGTATTTTGATTGCCGAGTGCGCTAATGATGTCTCGCAGGCCGTTGTGCCCGCCGTGCCCGCCGCCGGTTTTGTAACGTGCTTGCCCTGGCGGCAGGTCTAATTCGTCGTGAGCGACCAGCAGGTTCTCAGGGGTCAGTTTAAAAAACTGAGTGAGGGCCGCGACAGCAGCACCGCTACGATTCATAAAAGTGGAGGGGTTGAGTAGGTGCACGTCTTGGTCGCCAATACGTGCTTTGGCATAGAGGCCTAAGAATTTTTTCTCAGGGCGAAGCTCCGTATGGGCGCTGCGTGCAATGGCGTCTACTAGCCAAAAACCAGCGTTGTGGCGCGTGGCGTCATACTCTGCGCCGGGGTTGCCCAGCCCGATAATGGCCGTTACCTGGCTCATTTTCCCACCTCCAAAAACGTCTGGGAGAAATTTTGACATCGTGTCAGCGGCAGCTTTAAAAGCAGCTGCCACGGCTGGCAGGCCGCAAAAAAAATCAAGCGCCTAAGCGCTTGATTTTAACATCCTTGGGCCATAAGGGCAGCCCAAGCTCAACGCTGCTTGGTGGGTCGCTAAGTGGCACCCAGCAAAGCAGCGTTAATTAACCAGAGCTTACTCAGCGCTGGACTCTTCTTCGCCTTCGCCTTCGCTTTCTTCGTCATCGCCGCCGCGTACTTTCACTTTGGTGATGTTGAGGATGGCGTTGTCGTGTTCTTCGCCGTGGGACAGGTCGACAGACGTCACACCGGCCGGCAGGGTCAGGTCAGACAAGTGCAGAGTAGTACCGAGTTCAACTTTGCTGATGTCAACTTCCAGGAAGTCCGGAAGGTCTTTCGGCAAGCAGCTGATAGCAACTTCGTTAGCCAGGACGTGCAGTTCGCCGCCTTGGTCTTTGATGCCTACACACTTCTCTTCATTCACTACGTGCAGTGGCACGTTGATGGTGATGGCGTGGGTAGCATCAACACGCATGAAGTCAGCGTGGGTCAGAAGTGGCTTGAAGGGGTGACGCTGAAGGTCACGTACAACCACTTGCTCTTCGGTACCATCAATAACCAGCTTGATTACTGAGGAGAAGAAGGACTCATCTTCAATGGCTTTGTAGAAAGCAGTTTTTTCTACAGAGATTGATTGAGCGCCTTTCTCGCCGCCGTATACAACGGCCGGTACGAGTTGGTTCGCACGACGCAGGCGGCGGCTCGCACCTTTCCCCAGGTCGTTACGAACGCTGGCTTTCAGGATAAAATCAGACATGGAATTGCCTCTTAGTTTAAGTAAGGAAGCGCCGCCGACCGCGACCAGGCGATGACGCTTCCAGGGCCCCCAAGGTGGGGGCTATGTTGTCAGGCGATTAATGGAACATCGCGCTGACAGATTCTTCGTTGCTCACCCGGCGAATCGCTTCCGCAATCAGGCCAGCAACGCTCAACTGACGAATTTTTCCACTCCGACGTGCGTAGTCAGAGAGTGGAATAGTGTCGGTCACGACGACTTCGTCCAGTACAGAGTTCGTGATGTTGTCGACCGCAGGGCCAGACAAAATCGGGTGCGTCGCATAGGCCACAACGCGCGCGGCGCCATGGTCTTTTAACGCTTCACCCGCTTTGCACAGCGTGCCAGCGGTATCGATCATGTCATCAACGACCACGCAGGTGCGGCCTTCGATTTCACCGATGATATGCATGACCTGGGCTTGGTTAGCCTGTGGACGACGCTTATCAATAATGGCCAAGTCAGCGTTTAGCTGTTTGGCAATGGCGCGGGCACGCACAACGCCGCCAACATCGGGGGAAACAACAACGAGATCGCTGTAGTTTTGGCGCTCGATGTCGTCAAGCAAAATAGGCGAGCCGTAGACGTTATCAACCGGCACATCGAAGAAACCTTGGATTTGGTCAGCATGCAGGTCCATGGTCATAACGCGGTCAACGCCCCCCTTCACCATCATATCAGCAACGACTTTTGCTGAGATGGGAACGCGGGCGGAGCGTACACGACGATCCTGGCGAGCATAGCCAAAGTAGGGAACTACCGCGGTAATACGAGCGGCTGAGGCGCGACGCAGGGCATCGACCATCAGAATCAGTTCCATCAGGTTGTCATTCGTAGGTGCACAGGTGGATTGAAGGATGAATACATCCTTACCGCGCACGTTCTCATTGATCTCGACCGCGATTTCGCCGTCGCTAAATTGACCAACCGTGGCATTGCCCATACGGCTGTCCAAGCTCTCGGCAATCTTTTGAGCGAGTTCGGGATTGGCATTCCCGGTGAAAACCATCAATTTTGACACGCGCAGCCACCTTTGCAGTGTTGGGGATCAGGGGAGAAAACGCAGATCATAATCAGGTTGGCTGGGGTACCAGGATTCGAACCTGGGAATGCCGATACCAAAAACCGGTGCCTTACCACTTGGCGATACCCCAGCAATAAACCTAATGCGATGACCGGGCGCTTTCAGCAGCCCAGAGCATCTTGTAGGGGAGAGGTGTTGAGCCCGCGTGCTACCCATGCGTGCCAGTGTTGGCCGGTCAGTTCAGCGACGACAGCTTGTGCGGCTTGCTGTGAATCAAAGGCCGCAAACAAACAGGCGCCGGTACCGGTCAGCTGGCTAGGTGCATACTGCGTGAGCCAATCAAGCGCTTCCGCAATGGGCGGGTAGCGTTTTTTTACGATGGCTTCACAGTCGTTACGCCACTCCGGCGCTCCCCCCTGCAATGCGCGCGCCATAGTAATGGGGTGGCTGTCGCGTGTCAATTCTGGGTCTTGGAAGACCGCACCGGTAGCGACGCTGACATGGGGGTGGATGACCACAAACCAGGGAGTGTCCAGGGTGACGGTGGTTAGTTTTTCACCCACACCTTCTGCCCACGCGCTGTGGCCATGAATAAATACCGGAACATCGGCACCCAGGGTAAGCCCGAGCGTGGCTAGCTCAGTGTTGGTGAGGCCAAGCTGCCATACATGGTTAAGTCCCAGGAGTACGGTTGCCGCATTTGAGCTGCCGCCGCCTAAGCCGCCGCCCATGGGCAGGCGCTTATCAATGGTTATGGTGGCACCGTAGTGGGTGCCGCATGCCTTTTGAAGCAGCCGTGCCGCGCGGACGATTAGGTTGTCATCGTGGGCAACGCCCATCACATGGTTAGCCATTTCAATCTTACTGTCTTGACGCGGGGTGAAGTGTAGCTGGTCGCACAGATCAATAAACTGAAAAATGGTTTGCAGCTCGTGGTAGCCGTCTTGTCGACGGCCCACAATGTGCAGCATCCGGTTAAGCTTCCCTGGTGCGGGAAGCGTTAAAGAGGTTGAGGCAGGCATTCAAGGTCTCAATCAATTCATCAATTAACTATTTGTAGGGCGCCACTGGTTGACCACCAAGGTAATGCGCACATCCCCATAGTTCATGACCAATCGGCGGGGTAGCCACATGCCTTCTACTTGCTCCCAGTCGCGGTAATCAATTTCCCAGCCATCTTGCTGGAGGAAGTTGGGGTAGCCAAGCTCATCGGTTTCCATTTGGTAGCTGGCGTGGTCGCCGGGTAGGCCACGTACCCAGTCGGGCATGGCGCTTACCGGCAGCGACCAGCCTAACTGCTCTTCCATTAAGGCTTCGGGTGTCTCTGCCTCAAAGCGGCCGTCGCTGGTGGTAAGCGAAAAACGTCCTTCGCGACCTTCCAGTACGCTTCGGCCGCCGCCAAATGGCCCGCTAATCAGCATGCGGAAATAGTGGGGGTGCTGGTTCCAGTCTAAATTAGCGCTGGTGCTTTCGTCGGGGGTTCTTAGTCCCGCTTTGCCTACCATTGTCCAAGTGTCGAAGGCTTCAACGTCGGCCTGCTGACGTTCCCACTGACCTGCTTGACGGCCGCTCTCGTCAACCGGTGCCTGGCTGGCACAGCCAGCAAGTGCCAGCAGGGCAATGCTGGTTACCCACAGGCGAGCGCTACGTTTTGCCTTAACAAGATAGGGTGTGGGTAAGCGTGAAGCGGCGGGGCGTGTGGTCAACATAAACAAACTCCATGTCAGTACTGCGTATAGGGGCAGTTAATAGGTGCGGTGAGTCACTGCAATTAAAGACAAGCGTTAGGGCGTATCTGTTGGCGTTAGTTCAGGATGACGCTCCAGTAGCTCATCGATTTGTGGGTGCTGAGTAGTGCGCTGGCGTATTTGCCTAATGATACGGCGCGCCTCATCGCTGCGCCCGAGCGCATGCAGAACTTCGGCGAGGTGTGCGGCGATCTCTTGATCGGGCATTTGAGCATAGGCGCTTTCTAGCCAGGCAAGCGCATCTTCAGGTTGGCCAAGCCGAAAGTAGACCCAGCCCATGCTATCGAGTATTGCAGGGTTTTCCGGGTCAACTTCGTAGGCGCGCTCTATGAGTTCGCGAGCTTCTTCCAGGCGTCCTGGTACGTTGAGATCCGCGAGGGTGTAGCCCAGCGCATTAAGCGCCATTGCGTCATTGGGCTCAGTGCGCAAAATCTGGCGCAAATCCTGTTCCATAGCGTCAACGTCGCCCAGCTCCCAAAAGCGCATTGCCCGTAAATAGAGCAGTGTGGTGTCGTCGGGGGTGCGGGTGAGTTCCCGGTTTAGCAATGTGGTGGCATCTTCTTGCAAACCTAGCTCGTCTAATAGCTGTACTTCAAGCATGACTAGGTCGCCGAAATAGTCATCGTGACGCATCCTTTCAATGCGCAGTAGGGCGCGTGCGTCTAGCAAACGGTCGTCTTCAATCAACATACGCGCCGCGGTCGCACGGGCGGGAAGAAACTCATCGCCATCGTGTACCTGGCGGTAGTAAAGCAGGGCATCATCAACCTCACCCTGGGATTGGGCAATGGCGCCGAGCAGGTAGTAGGCAATGTTGGGAACGGTGTCTTGGCCAATTAGCGGCTGGAGTAGCCGGTAAGCAGGTTCGCTGTGGCCCTCTTCCAGATACAGCTGAGCCAGCGCAATGCGCAGATCCTGATTGCCGCCGTGGTTTTCCAGCAGCGTATTAGTTTGTACTTCGGCAGCGGCAATGTTGTTTAGGCGAATTTCCGCCTGAGCCAGCATTAGCACAAAGCGGACATCATCAGGTGCGAGTTCAAGCCCCGCTTGGGCCGCTCGCTGCGCTGTTTGGTGATTGCCGGTTTCCAAGGCAAGGCGTGCCTTGGCAAGCCATAGCTGGGCAGAGGCGGGTTCTCGCTGGGCAACTTGGTCAAGGCGCTGCTGTGCTTGATGTGTATCGCCAAGGGCAGCTTCCATAAGAGCGGTGCCGAGCAATACGTCGCTATGAAACTCAAGCTGGTCAGCGTTGGGTTGGGCAAGGTGCGCCCGCAGTGGCTGAATAAGCAGATTTAGAGGAGCTTCTTCGGCTACCGCTATTTCAGCAAAGGCGGCTATTTCGCCATTGCCACCTGCCTGGGTAATCGCCAGGCGCTGTTCTAGGCTGTCGTACCAATCGCCGCGCTGTAAAGAGAGCGCCGCGAGCAGGCGATTAGGGGCTTCTGCGTTTGGGGCTAGCTCACGCCAGCGCAGGGCAGATGCCTCAATTAACGCGATATCGTTGCCAAACCGGGCAGCAAAGGTGGCGCGTTCAGCAAGTGCCGGTACGCTATAGCGTTGAGCCGCTTCTAAATAGCCTTGGCTAGCGGAGCGGTAATCACCCCGCTGGCCAGCAAACTCAGCTGTCAGCAAAGTACGAAGCCCGTCCGCATCAAGGCCGCGGGTAATCGGCGGCGCCGACTGCATGGGGTCGCTTGTATGGGTAGGTAAGCCGCCCTCGGTAAAAGAGGCTGAAGATTGGCAGCCGCTCATTAAGAATAGCGTGGTGGCCAATGGCAGTAGGGATAAACCCGATAGTGGTGCGCGAAGGGGCATGCGTCTCTCGATCAAGTGGCCGAGTGCTCAGCATAGCGGCTTGGCTGCCTGCGGCAAAGTGGTGTGGGCCAGATCATGCTCTGCTGTGGTAGGATATCTCACCTTGAAAAAGAGTAGCGTCAGCGCAATTTCTTAACGGCGGCGCCCGATAGACTTGCTTTAGCAAGCCAGACACATAGACGAGTGACGTGACGACCGATCCACTAGCGAAGACGCATATCGCATGACGCTTCTTGCCCTGGGAATAAATCATCGTACTGCCAGTGTGGCCGTGCGTGAGCAGGTGGCCTTTACGCCGACGCAGCTGGAAAGTGCGTTGGCTGAACTGCGTAGCCTGCCACAAATCAACGAAGCAGCCGTGCTCTCGACCTGTAACCGTACCGAGCTTTACTGCGTGACGGATGCTGCCGGTGAGCAGGTTGTGCTGGATTGGCTTGGACGCTTCCATAATTTGCGCGTCGAAGACCTCTCCCGTTGCGCCTACCATTATCTAGACAACGATGCGGCACGCCATTTGATGCGCGTCGCCGTTGGCCTGGACTCTATGGTGCTGGGCGAGCCGCAAATTCTTGGGCAATTAAAAGATGCCTACCAACAAGCGCGCCAGGCCAAAGGCTTAGGCGGCGAGTTGGAGCGTCTGTTTCAGCATACCTTCGCGGTAGCTAAACAGGTGCGTACAGAAACCGGTATTGGTAAAAACCCCGTCTCGGTCGCCTATGCCGCGGTGAGTATGGCCAGCCGTATTTTTGATGACTTTAGCCGAGCTCGTGCGCTGCTGATTGGTGCAGGGGAGACCATCGAGCTGGTAGCGCGCCACCTCCATGAAGCCGGTGTGCGTCAGCTCACGGTGGCAAACCGTACTCGTGAGCGGGCGGAACAGGTGTCGTCACCGCTTGGGGGCACTGCCATTACGCTGTCTGAGATTCCTGATGCGCTAGAGTATGCCGATATCGTCATCTCTTCGACGGCCTCTCCGCTGCCAATCCTAGGCAAAGGCATGGTGGAGCGGGCGCTGAAAAAACGCCGCCACCGTCCTGTGTTCATGGTGGATATTGCGGTGCCCAGAGACATTGAGCCGCAGGTAGGCGAGCTTGCCGATGTTTTCCTCTACACCGTTGATGACCTGGAAGAGGTTATTCAAGAGAACCGGCGCCATCGCCAAGTGGCCGCTGACCAGGCTGAATCGCTAATTGAGCATGGTGTCGGCAATTGGCTTCACGAGCGCCGTATTCGCAAAGGCGGTGAGTTGATTCGCGACTACCGTCGTCACGGTGAAGCGATACGCGACCACTCTCGAGAGCAAGCGCTTGAGCGTTTAGCGCGTGGGGAAGACCCCGCTAAAGTGATTGAGCGAATGGCGCATCAATTAGCCAACCGTTTGATGCACCACCCGACGCTTGCGCTGCGAGAAGCGGCCTCCCAGGAAAACCACGAATTGCTGAACGCCATGCCGCAGTTACTGCTTCCCGCTAAACCTGCGTTTGAGCAGCCCGCACGCCCGGTAAAACGCCAGAAGGATGATACACCCGCATGAAAGAGACTTTGCGCCAACGCTTAGATAGCTTTACCGAACGCTTTGAAGAGCTGGCAATGCTGTTGTCTGATCCTGAGGTGATTAACAACCAGCAGCGTTTCCGTGACTACTCCCGTGAATACGCTGAGCTGGAGGAGCTGGTTGCCACCTGGCAGCGTTATCGTGAGGTTGAGGTCAGTATTGAAGAGGCTGAACAACTCAGCCGCGACAGCGACCCAGAAATGCGTGAACTAGCAGAAATGGAGATCAGCGACGGGCGCGAGCAGCTTGGAAACCTGGACGTTGAGCTTAAGCGCTTGCTGGTGCCTAAAGACCCTGACGACGGCCGTGGCGTGTTTCTAGAAGTGCGCGCGGGCACTGGTGGCGATGAAGCAGCGATCTTTGCCGGTGACCTGTTTCGTATGTATTCCCGCTATGCCGAGAAGCGTGGCTGGCGCGTTGAAGTGATTAGTGCCAGCCACGGCGAGCAGGGCGGCTATAAAGAGGTCATTTCCCGGGTTAAAGGTGAGGGTGTTTATGCCCGCTTGAAGTTTGAATCAGGTGCCCACCGGGTACAGCGGGTACCGGCCACCGAGTCCCAGGGGCGCATTCATACCTCGGCCTGTACCGTGGCAGTGATGCCGGAAGTGGATGACGTGGGCGATATCGACATTAACCCTTCCGATTTGCGCGTGGATACCTACCGTTCAAGCGGTGCGGGTGGTCAGCACGTTAACACCACCGATTCTGCTATTCGTATTACCCACTTGCCTTCCGGCGTAGTGGTGGAGTGCCAGGAAGAGCGAAGCCAGCATAAAAACCGAGCCAAAGCGATGTCGTTACTGGCGGCAAAGCTCAAGCGCAATGCGGTGGATTCCCAGCGACAAGAGCAAGCCGACACCCGCCGCTCGCTGGTGGGGTCCGGGGATCGTAGCGAACGTATTCGTACCTACAACTTCCCCCAAGGTCGCATTACTGACCACCGCATCAATCTAACGCTCTATAAGCTAACGGAAGTTGTTAGCGGTGAGCAGCTAGATGAAGTCATTGAGCCGCTGATCCACGAGTATCAAGCAGAGCAGCTTTCCGCCCTTCAGGAAGCCTAATGGGTGCGTTGTCTGTCATGACCTACGATGCTCTACTGCGGCTTGCAGTGCCGCGTCTGCAAGCCGCGGGTTCGCCCTCAGCGCGAATAGATGCTGAAGTGCTGCTTAGCCATGCAACGGGGTATAACCGCACCTGGCTTTATACCTGGGGCGACCGTGAATGTCCTACCTGGGAACATGCGCGGTTTGATGCTCTGGTTGCTGCTCGCGCTCAGGGGCAACCAGTGGCCTATTTAACCGGTGAACGTGAGTTTTGGGGCCTGCGATTGGCCACGTCGGCTGATACGCTTATCCCCCGGCCTGATACGGAAACACTGGTAGAAGCGGTGCTGGGTCGTGGGCAGGCAGAAGCCGGTTGGCTGCTTGACCTAGGCACCGGCACAGGCGCTATTGCGCTGGCCTTTGCCAGTGAAAAACCTGGCTGGCATGTGATGGGCGCGGATATTCGCCTGGAAGCGGTTCGCCTTGCGGCTCGCAACGCCCAGGTGCTGGCGATTGCCAATGCAGAGTTTGTACAAAGTGACTGGTTCAGCGCTTTTTCGGCGCCTGAATACGCTAATAAATTCAATATCATTGTTAGTAACCCGCCCTATATTGCGGCTGACGACCCCCACTTATGCCAAGGCGATGTGCGCTTTGAGCCGCGTTCTGCATTAGTAGCCGAGGCCAATGGTATGGCTGATTTAATTCATTTAGCCAATACCGCCAGTGTGTATCTCTCCGCCGAAGGGTGGCTGGCACTAGAGCATGGCTATTCTCAGGCTGGTCAGGTGCGAGAAGCGCTTGTACTGGCCGGCTATCAGAACGTTGAAAGTGTGCGAGACGTCGGCGGTCATGAACGGGTTACCCTAGGGCACCTTTAAAACTGCCTGATTCATCAGTAATGGATCCTGCCATGAAACCTAAAAATAGAACGCTGGACCGTATCGATCTTAAAATTTTGCGATGTCTGCAGGAGAATGCGCGTATTTCCTACGTGGACCTTGCTTCAGAAGTTGGCTTATCCACAACCCCTTGCTTAGAGCGCGTCAAGCGCCTTGAGCGAGCCGGTATCATTCGCGGCTACCAAGCGATTCTCGATCCACGAGCCTTAAAAGCTAACCTGCTGGTGTTTGTAGAAATCAGTCTGGAAACTCAGTCGCCTGCAGTATTTGATGAGTTCCGCCGCGCGGTGGAAACGCTCCCGCAGATACAAGAGTGCCACTTAGTCTCTGGTCAGTTTGATTATATTTTGAAGTGCCGGATTCCTGAGATGGCGGCCTACCGCCAGTTACTCGGCGATGTGGTACTCACCTTGCCCGGGGTAAAAGAGTCGAAAAGCTACGTGGTCATGGAAGAGGTGAAAGAGAGCTTCAGCCTGCACATACCCGACTTCGAGGAATTTGAGGATAAGTAAGCCGATGATGGACGATCAGGCGCTGCTGCGCTATAGCCGCCAAATCATGCTGCCCGAGGTTGATATCGACGGCCAGGAGCGCCTGCGAGGCGCCCATGCGCTGATTATAGGTGCAGGTGGGTTGGGCTCGCCGGCAGCACTCTACTTAGCGGCCGCGGGCGTTGGGCGTATAACCATTGCCGATGCAGATGTTGTTGAGCTTTCTAACCTGCAGCGGCAAATCGCCCATCAGCAGGCAAGCATTGGCGTTAATAAAGCATGCTCAGCGAAAGCCAGCATGGAAGCGCTGAATCCTGAGTGCCAGGTAGTGGCTGTGGAGCAGCACGCAGCAGGCGAGCAGTTACAGACGTTAGTGGCTTCGGCAGATGTTGTGCTTGATTGCACCGACCGTTTTTCAAGCCGCTACGCGATTAATACCGCCACACAGCAGGCGGGTGTGCCGCTTGTTTCTGGCGCGGCGATACGCTTTTCCGGGCAGCTGGCGGTATTTGACCCCCGAAACTCAGATGCCCCCTGTTACGCCTGCCTTTATCCCCCTGATGATAGCGATGATGAAGCTCTTAGCTGTGCTGAAAGCGGGGTGATGGCACCGCTCGTTGGTTTAATTGGCTGTTTTCAAGCGGTGGAAGCCTTCAAACTGTTAAGCGGTGCTGGAAAGCCCCACCAAGGGCTTTCGACCTTTGAGGGCATGAGTGGACAATGGCGCCACTTCCAGGTGCCCCGCGATCCCGCCTGTAAGGTATGTGGGAAAAGAGAGTAAAAAAAAGCCCGCTAAGTAGCGGGCGTGACGTCACGGTCTTATACGTCAAAAGAACGATCCCAAAGGGCGGTAACCCGCCCTTTGGCTAGTTAATTGCGAATCAGATAATCAAAGGCGCCTAGCGAGGCTTTTGCGCCTTCGCCCATGGCAATAATGATCTGTTTGTAGGGCACGGTGGTGACATCCCCTGCAGCAAACACACCGGGTACCGAGGTCATGCCATGGGCATCGACAATAATCTCTCCGCGGGGCGTCATCTCAATCGGTGAGCCTTTCAGCCACTCGGTATTAGGTACTAAGCCGATCTGAACAAAAATACCCTCTAACGCGATGGTTTTGATGTCATCGGTAGTACGGTCTTTATAGGTTAGGCCGTTAACGCGGCTGCCATCGCCGGTTACTTCGGTGGTTTGCGCGTTCAAGATAATATCGACGTTGGGCAGGCTCTTGAGTTTTCTCTGCAGCACTGCATCTGCGCGCATTTCACCCATGAACTCTACCAGCGTTACGTGACCCACGATGCCCGCAAGGTCAATGGCCGCTTCTACGCCAGAGTTGCCGCCACCAATAACGGCAACGCGCTTGCCTTTGAACAGTGGGCCATCGCAATGGGGGCAATAAGCCACCCCTTTGTTACGGTACTGCTGCTCACCGGGAACATTCATTTCACGCCAGCGTGCGCCGGTGGCTAGCACGAGTGTTTTGCTCTTTAGCTTCGCGCCGGACTCCAGGGTGACTTCATGCAAACCGCCTTCCGCTTCAGCAGCCTTGAACGACGTAGCGCGCTGAAGGTTCATTACGTCAACCTCGTACTCTTTGACGTGCTCTTCCAATGCGCTAACTAGCTTTGGGCCTTCGGTATGGGAAACTGAAATAAAGTTCTCAATGCCCATAGTGTCGGCCACTTGGCCACCAAAGCGCTCTGCAGCAACACCGGTGTTAATGCCTTTGCGGGCGGAGTAAATGGCTGCTGATGCACCGGCGGGGCCACCCCCAATCACTAGCGTATCAAAGGCGGCTTTTTCGCTAAGCTTTTTCGCTTCACGCTCGGCAGCGCCAGTGTCTACTTTGGCTAAGATTTGCTCAAGTGTCATGCGACCCTGGTCAAAAGGCTTGCCGTTTAAGTAGATGCTGGGCACCGACATAATTTCCCGCGCTTCTACTTCATCCTGGAACAGCGCGCCATCAATGGCGACGTGACGCACGTTCGGGTTAAAGATCGCCATTAAGTTGAGCGCTTGAACGACATCAGGGCAGTTCTGGCACGAAAGCGAGTAGTAAGTCTCGAACAGCATGTCGCCGTCCAGGGACTTGATTTGATTAAGTATCTCTTCTGAGGTTTTAGGCGGGTGGCCGCCCACTTGCAGCAGCGCAAGAACCAGCGAGGTAAACTCGTGGCCCATGGGGATGCCAGCAAACACCACACCGGTCTCTTCACCGGGGCGATTAATAGCAAAGGATGGCTTGCGGCTATCTTGGCCATCGCTGTGTAGGGTAATGTTGTCGCTTAGGCTACTGATGTCTTCCAGCAGGCCCAGCAGTTCTTGTGACTTGGCACCGTCATCGAGGGACGCAACAATCTCGAACGGTTGAGTCACTTTTTCCAGATAAGCTTTCAACTGGTTTTTTAAATTAGCGTCCAGCATGACAGTGGTTTCCTCGCGATCTGCTTGTCAATGTTCTCGACCTTAAACGCCGCTCACTAAAAAACATTCAGCGCAAATAATGGCGTAAGGGAAAACGATAGTTGCGTAAAAATGGTGCTTAAAGAAAAACACCCGGAACTATGCCCGGGTGTCATACTGCCTATAGGGCCACCCTGGTTTGGCAGCTTAGCGCTGGCAAGCCTAGGCTGGCAGCTAAGGGCGAGTTAGATTTTGCCTACTAGATCCAGAGAAGGTGCTAGCGTCTCTTCGCCTTCTTTCCATTTTGCCGGGCAAACTTCGTTCGGGTTAGCGCGAACGTATTGAGCGGCTTTCACCTTACGCAGTAGCTCTTCGGCATTACGGCCGATGTTGCCAGCGTTAATTTCAACGATCTGAATTTTGCCGTCTGGGTCAACAACGAAGGTGCCGCGCTCAGCAAGACCGGCTTCTTCGATGAGGACTTCAAAGTTGCGCGAAATGCGCAGCGTCGGGTCAGCAATCATTGGGTACTGCAGCTTGCCGATAGTCTCAGAGCTGTCGTGCCACGCTTTGTGAGTGAAGTGGGTATCGGTTGAAACGCTGTAAATTTCAACTCCCAGCTTCTTGAATTCTGCGTAGTTGTCGGCCAGGTCGCCAAGCTCAGTGGGGCAAACGAACGTGAAGTCAGCGGGGTAGAAGAAAAATACTGACCACTGGCCTTTAAGATCTGCTTCGGTTACGTCAACAAACTCACCGTTCAGGTAGGCAGTCGCTTTAAACGGTTTTACTTCAGTGTTGATCAAAGACATTTAAATAATCTCCGTGTTAAGTGATTGGTAGGGGAATAATTTGTCCCGCATGATAACGCTCTACTACTAATAGCTAAAATTGAAAAAAACAATCTTATTGATAGTGAGCTTATATAGTGACGTGGTTGCTAGCGACACAGACTGTGAGATGGGGGCACTGATGGCATAAGACAAGAATTTTTCACATTGACTTGCGGTTGTCTGCACTGCACCGCAAAATTCGCACGGTTTGCAGAATCGCCTAAGCTATTGCGGGTGGTGACGTAGGGGCTGACGCGCGTAACTGACCATTGAATGTTTGCAATAATTGTTTTGACGAGGAGGAGTGACATGAGGAACATCCACAAACTTTCCGGGGCCGTTGCGGCCATCTCTTTTGCCGTAGCGGCCACTGCTGCCCATGCTGATGAAGTACGGGTGTATAACTGGTCAGACTATATTGCACCGGAAACCCTGGAGAAATTTACCGAGCGCACCGGTATTAGTGTCACTTATGATGTTTATGACAGTAATGAAATTCTTGATGCTGCGTTGTTATCAGGGCGCTCAGGATACGATGTCGTCGTTCCATCAACCCACTACTTCACTCGCCAATTGAGAGCCGGCGTTTACCAGCCGCTCGATCATGACCTGTTGCCCAATTTAGGCAACCTAGACCCTGACTTGATGAGCAATTTAGAAGCCATTGACCAGGGTAGCGAATACTCAGTGCCCTACATGTGGGGAACCAACGGTCTTGGCTATAACGTCGATCGCGTTACTGAGATACTAGGTGACGATGCTCCCCTGGATAGTTGGGCGCTGCTGTTTGACCCTGAAATTACGACCCAGCTCAGCGATGCGGGCTGTGGATTAGCCATGCTCGACTCTGGTGATGAAATGTTGTCACCCGCTATGGCCTACCTAGGTCTTAGCCCCCTAAGTGAAAACATTGAAGATTTAGAAGCCGCCGGCGAGTTGATTGCGGCTATTCGTGGCAACATCACCTACTTCCACTCCTCGCGCTATGTGTCTGACTTAGCTAATGGCGATATTTGTGTGGCAGCGGGCTATTCCGGCGATATTTTTCAGGCAGCTGACCGTGCCGAAGAAGCGGGCCGTGATTTTACGATTGGCTACAGCATTCCTAAGGAAGGGGCGGCATTGTGGTTTGATATGATGGCGATTCCGGCAGATGCGCCTAATACTGAAAATGCCCATGCCTTTATTAACTTTATTCTTGAACCTGAAATTGCCGCCGAAATTAGCGAATACGTGCGCTATGCTAACCCGAACGCAGCGGCTAACGAGTTTGTCTCCGAAGAGCTGTTAAACGATCCTGCTGTATATCCTGAAACGGACGTTTTGCAGAACCTCTATGTCGCGGTAGAAAAGCCCCAGGAAGTTCAGCGTGCCCGCACGCGTATCTGGAACCGCGTTAAGTCCGGCCGTTAATTTATCCACCGTCTGATGGCGAGCCAGGTCGTGTGCCTGGCTCGCTGTTTGTCTTTTTAACGCCCGGTTTGTCGGGCCTTTTGATGGGAGTGGCGAATGGTCACTACGCCCCTGTCGAACGCGTCGTCTTCTTCACCATCGGAAACCTCGTCGGCTCCGCGGCCCCAGGGAAAAACCCCGCGGTTTGCCGAGGATATCGTGCTGGAGGTAAAGCGACTCAGTAAGCGTTTTGACGATGCTTTAGCGGTGGATGACGTTAACCTTACGGTAAAGCGTGGCGAGATTTTTGCGCTGCTGGGTGGGTCGGGGTCGGGTAAATCAACGCTGCTACGCATGCTGGCAGGCTTTGAAACGCCCAGTGAAGGCAAAATCTTATTGAGCGGTGAAAATATTACCGATATGCCGCCCCATAAACGCCCGATCAATATGATGTTCCAGTCCTATGCGCTGTTCCCTCATATGACCGTGGCGCAAAATATTGCCTTTGGGCTGAAGCAAGACAAGCTCTCCAAAGCGGACATTGAGGCACGTGTGGCCCAAATGCTCAAACTGGTGCACATGGAGCGGTTTGCCAAGCGTAAGCCGCACCAGCTTTCCGGCGGCCAGCGCCAGCGTGTGGCATTGGCAAGGTCGCTGGCTAAGCGGCCCAAACTGTTGTTGCTCGATGAGCCCATGGGGGCGTTGGATAAAAAGCTACGTACCGAAATGCAGCTGGAAGTGGTCGAAATTATTGAGCAAGTTGGGGTGACCTGCATCATGGTGACCCACGATCAAGAAGAAGCCATGACCATGGCGGACCGCGTGGCCATTATGGCCGATGGCTGGATTGAGCAGGTGGGCTCGCCGGTGGACATTTACGAGAGCCCAGCCAGCCGCATGGTGGCGGAGTTTGTTGGCACCGTAAATTTGTTTGAAGGAGAGATCGTCGAAGATGCTGCCGACCACTGCCGTATTAGCTCGCCTGCTCTCTCTCGGCCGCTCTATATTGACCACGGCATTACCACTCAAGCGGTAGATCGTCGGGTGTGGGCCGCGCTTCGCCCAGAAAAAATCTGGCTAACCCGTGAAAAGCCCGCCACGGAGCACAACTGGGAAGAGGGGACGGTAGACGATATCGCTTATCTAGGCGGCTACTCGCTCTACTACGTGCGCACCGCATCGGGGCAACGGATAAAAGTCAGCATGGCCAATACCGAGCGTCGAGGCGACCGTCCAACCTGGGAGGATAGCGTCTACGTCTATTGGGAAGACCATAGCGCTATCGTGCTGAATCGCTAATGCCCTGTTGGCCCTTAGGAGATCGCCTTAAATGATGCCATCTCGTGTGACTGGTTTTATGAAGCGCCTGCAGCTAGGCCGCCGGGGGGTGATTGCGCTTCCCCTGGTGTGGCTGACGCTGTTTTTTTTGTTGCCGTTTGCGTTGGTGCTTAAAATCAGCTTGTCTGAGTCAGTCATCGCCATTCCGCCCTATGGGCCGCTGGTAGAGTACGCTGACCAAACGCTGCATGTGTTTCTCAACATGGGGAACTACCTTTTCTTACTCTCAGACTCTTTGTACCTTGCCGCGTACTGGGGCTCGATTAAAACCGCGTTTATTTCCACCACGGTTTGTTTATTGATTGGCTACCCAATGGCTTACGCCATGGCACGGGCGCCGGGGCGATGGCAGCTTATCTTGCTGCTGCTGGTTATGCTGCCCTCCTGGACATCGTTTTTGATTCGGGTGTATGCCTGGATGGGGATTTTGAGCAATAGCGGGCTAATCAATAACTTCCTAATGGGGGTCGGGTTGATTGACTCCCCGCTACGGATGATGAATACCCAGTTTGCGGTCATTGTTGGAATTGTCTATGCCTACCTACCGTTTATGGTGCTGCCGCTTTATGCCCACCTAACACGATTGGACAATTCTCTATTAGAAGCGGCATCTGATCTTGGGTCGCGCAAGCTCAATACCTTTATAACGGTCACGCTACCGCTCTCTATGGGAGGGATTGTGGCAGGCTCTATGCTGGTGTTTATTCCTGCTGTGGGTGAGTTCGTCATCCCGGAGCTACTGGGTGGGCCTAATACACTGATGATCGGTAAAGTGCTTTGGGAAGAGTTCTTCTTAAACCGCGACTGGCCGGTCGCCTCCGCACTGGCAATGGTAATGCTACTGCTGTTGCTAATACCTATTGTGTGGTTTCACCGTTACCAATCACGGGAGCTTGAAAAATGATCAGCGCTCGCCGTCGTCCTAGTTTTACCACTGTGATGCTGGTGCTGGGCCTGCTGTTTCTCTATCTGCCTATGGTGGTGTTGGTGGTTTACTCCTTTAACGCCTCACGGTTAGTCACCGTGTGGGCTGGGTTTTCCACTCAGTGGTACGGGGAGTTATTCCGCGACAAACAGATATTGGCAGCGGTATGGACCAGTCTCAAAATCGCTTTCTTTGCGGCCAGCATGGCGGTGTGTCTGGGTACTGTCGCCGCGTTTGTAATGACGCGCTATGGTCAGTTTCGGGGTAAAACAGCGCTTTCGAGCATGGTGACCGCACCACTGGTCATGCCGGAAGTCATTACGGGGCTGTCGTTGCTGCTGCTTTTTGTGCAGATGGCACAGCTAATCGGCTGGCCCGCTGATCGCGGTATGGCGACTATTTGGATTGCTCACACTACCTTCTGTAGTGCTTATGTAGCGGTGGTGGTCGCCGCACGTCTGCGCGAAGTTGATCGCTCGATAGAAGAAGCGGCCATGGACCTTGGCTCTCCGCCGGTGAAAACGTTCTTCTTTGTGACTCTGCCGGTCATTGCGCCTGCGCTGGCTGCCGGTTGGCTACTGGCGTTTACCCTGTCGTTAGACGACTTGGTTATCGCCAGTTTTGTCTCTGGCCCAGGGGCAAATACCCTACCTATGGTGGTGTTTTCATCGGTGCGTATGGGGGTGTCGCCGAAGATCAATGCGTTAGCCACGCTGATTATATTGACCGTTTCATTGGTAACGCTATTGGCGTGGTACTTTATGCGCCGCAACGAGGCCAAACGCCTAATGCTCTTAAAGCAGACGGATAGCGCCTAGTTCATAGTGCCCGGCTCATAGCTCATAGCACGTCGTCGTCACGGCCGGTGACGACGGCTTCAAGCTCACCGGTTATGGGCGAGATAATCACCTGCAATTGAATGGGCGCACAGCACTGGTGGCAGTCCTCCCACGTGTCGTGGCTCCCTTGGGAGGTGTCGATGACGAAAGTAAGCGTTGTGTCGCAGTAGGGGCAGTCAAAGGTGTGATTCACTAAGGCATCGTCTTGCATAGCGGCTTCTCTTAAGCGGATACTTTAAGGCTTGAGTGTAGCAGTGCTTCTCTTGCGCGGGCATCGCTGTGCCGAATCAGGTAGGATAATAAAGATTTTCTAAAGCAACGCAGTGAGTATAACGATGATGATACGTAACATGGCAGTAGCAGCCTTTTTGGCTTTCCCGATGGTCGCCCTGGCAGAAACACCTAACGTAACGCCTGGCGAGTGGGAGTTCGTCAGCGTGACCACGATGAGTGGCGAAATGCAGATTCCGGATCAAACCGAAACCGAGCGCCAGTGCATTACTCAAGATGAGTTAGACAGCGCTGAGTTTGGGTTTATCGAAGAAGAGGCGGGCTGCGAGCTGCTTAATCAGGACATGAATGCCGACGGCCTCTCCTACAGCATGGTGTGCCGTGCTGAAGGTGGCGAAGCCACTATCGATGGTGAAATGCGCTTTATGGGCGAGCAGATTGAAGGCACCGTTGATATTTTTACGCAGTCGCCCATGGGTGAGCTAACCATGCAGACTGTGATTGAAGGCGAGCGTATTGGCGACTGCTAATAAGTGAAATGCGGCACTGGCTAACGAGCAGTATCAAGTAAACCAGCCGTATCGCCAAACGCACAGCGCGCCCCTAATAAGGGGCGCGCTGTGCGTTTAACCGCAGTCATTAATAGCTTGCACAATAGCTGTATTTCACAGGGTGTTTAGGAGTGGCGCCACCCATAAAGCGCCAAACGGTGCTATCGATCCGGCGTTTCAAGGGGCTCGTGGGGTGCTGTCGGAGCGCTTGCGATCTCATCTTCAAGCCTGCGTTTCACTGCCCCCGGCGAACCCGTATAGCGTGCTAGCAGGTCATACGCCACGGGCACGACAAACAGGGTGAAGATCGTGGCTGCCCCAACGCCCGCCATAATCACGGTGCCGATAACCAAGCGCGATTCCGCACCTGGGCCGCTTGATAAAATCAGCGGAATTGAACCGGCCATGGTGGTGATGGCGGTCATTAGAATGGGCCTTAGCCGCGTTACCGAGGCTTCAATAAGCGCAGAGCGAAACGCTTGGCCTTCATCGCGCAGCTGGTTGGCGAACTCCACTATCAAGATGCCATTTTTAGCCGCCAGGCCGATCAACAGCACAAGCCCCACTTGGCTGTAGATATTAAGCGACTGGCCCGTTAGTAGCAGTGCAAGCAGCGCGCCGCTCATGGCTAACGGCACGGTGAGCATGATCACAAAGGGGTGGATTAAGCTTTCAAACTGCGCAGCAAGCACCAGGAAGACCACCACCGCGCCAAGCACCAGCAAAAAGGTAGTGGCACCGCTGGCCTGTTGGAAGTCCCGCGATGGTCCTGCTAGGTTGGTTTGAGCCTCCTCCGGCAGAATGTCGTCAGCGGTTTGCTGAAGGTAGGCAAGCGCTTCGCCCAACGGGTAACCATCGGCTAGGTTAGCTTCAATGGTAATTGCTCTAACCCGGTCAAAGCGGTTAAGCGTGCTAGCGCCAGCAAAGTCTGAGAGTGTCACTAAGCTGGCCAGCGGGATCAGCTCACCAGAGCGGGCTGAGCGCACCTGAATACTATCCAGTGCTCGGGGGCTGTTTTGCCGCCCCCGGTCGCCCTCTAAAATGACATCGTACTCCTCGCCGTCATCCACGTAGCGGGTGACATTGCGCCCACCCAGCAACACTTCAAGGGTACGGCCTATCTCCGTTACGGTAACGCCAAGATCGGCAGCGCGCTCGTAGTTGATATCTACACGAAGCTGGGGCTGTGTTTCGTCGTAATTGCTCTCTAGGGCGGTTAGCCGAGGGTTATCTTCGCGCACATGATTAAGTAGCGTGTCTCGCCAGCCAGCGAGCTCTTCATAGGTGCCGCCGCCCAGTACAAACTGGACGGGCTTCTGGGTACGCTGACCAAAGCCTTGCCGCATCACAGGAAACGCCTGGACCCCGGGTAAAGTGCCTAAGGTTTGACGAACATCCGCCATAATCTCCCATGCGCTGCGACGGCTACCCCAGTCCGCCATATTGATGATGATAAAACCGCTGTTAAAGTTTTCGATGTTGCCAAACCCACGCGGGGCGCGTACCACGATACGCTCCAGCTCGCCGCTTTCAACGAAAGGCGTTAAGCGAGCCTCGATCTCATCCATGTAGTCCATCATGTAGTCAAACGTTGCCCCTTCAGGGCCATTCACTAGCACGATAAAATTGCCACGATCCTCCTGGGGGGTGTACTCGTTGGGTAATTCGGATGCTAGCCACGCCGTTGCCGCAATCAGCAACACAAACAGTGCAACAACGATCCATTTAAATCGCAGTACCGCTTCTAAACCGTGTTGGTAGCGGCGCTGGGTGCCGGTTAGCACCCACTGCACGCCTTGGCCAATGCGGCTGTCGTGCATGCCGGGCTTGAGGATTTTGGACGCCATCATGGGCGTGAGGGTTAGCGCCAGCAGCGTAGATACTACCACTGCCGCTGCCATGGTAAGCGCGAACTCTGAAAACAGCCGACCAATATCGCCCTGTAACATGCTTAAGGGTAGAAAGACGGCTACCAGCACCAGGGTGGTGGCGATCACCGCAAAAGCAATTTGGCGTGTACCGCGAAACGCCGCGACCAGCGGTGTTTCGCCGTAGTCGTGCATGCGTCGGTTAATGTTCTCAAGCACCACAATGGCGTCATCGACAATCAAGCCAATCGCTAGTACTAATGCCAGCAGTGTCAGCAGATTGATCGAAAAGTTCATGGCCGCAAGGGCTGTAAAGGCACCAATCACTGCGATAGGCACTGTCACTGCGGGGACTAACGTAGTACGCAGGTTGCCCAAAAAGAGGAAAATTACCACCACCACCAGCCCCATGGCGATGAAGAGTGTCATGATCACCTGCTTGATGGCGCCTGACACAAAGAGTGAAGCGTCGTAATTTAAGCTAAGCGTCATGCCCTCGGGCAGCGTCCCTTGTAGACGTTCAAGCTCCTGCTGGACGGCTTCAGATAGCTCAACCACATTCGCGGTGGACTGCATAATCATGCCCAGGCCCACCATGGGAACGCCGTTGGCGCGGAATACCGAACGGTCCTCCACCGAGCCAACTTCTACCCTGGCAACGTCGGCTAATCGCACCAAATAGCCGTTATCCCCTTGGCTTAGGGCCAGGCGCTTAAAATCATCTGCAGTGGCAAAGCTGCGAGGAAGGCGAACGATAAACTGGCGGTCTACAGACTCGATTGAACCGGCCGGCAACTCAACGTTTTCAGCGCGTAGCGCGTCTTCGATATCACCGACGGTCAATCCCCGGGCGGCGAGGGCGTTGCGGTCTAACCAGACGCGCATCGCGTAATCGCGGCCACCGCCTACCCGTACCCTAGCCACGCCGGTTTGCACGGATAGGCTATCTACTAAAAACCGGTTGGCGTAATCAGTAAGTTCGGTAATGGTGTAGTCTGCCCCTGAAAGGCTCAACCACATGACGATCTCTTCGCTGCTGTCTGCTTTCGTGACTTCAGGGTTGTCGGCGTCGTCAGGTAGGTTTCGCAACGCCCCGGAAATGCGGTCGCGCACATCGTTGGCGGCGGCGTCAATATCGCGGGTAAGGGCAAACTCGATCTCAATGCGTGAGCGGCCGTCTTCACTTTGGGAGGTGATTAGCTCAATGCCTTCAACCCCTGCGATGCGGTCTTCCAACACCTGGGTAATACGGGTTTCTACAACGCTTGCAGAGGCGCCGGGATAGCGGGTGTCGATACTGACAATGGGGGGATCAACGGTAGGGTATTCCTGAAGCGGCAACCGGTTGAGCGCCATTAGTCCGAAGGCAACGATAAGCGCTGCAATTACCATGGCTAGTACGGGCCGTTGAACCGAAATATCGGATAAGCGCATTAGCGATCAGCCTCCAGCAGTGCGCGGATACTGGTGTCGCTATCGACGACGCCTAGCAAGCGAACTTCCTGGCCATCCCGAGCCATCTGTAGGCCATGAACGACGACCAAGTCACCTGACTCGATGCCTTCGAGAACTTCCACCTCCCCATGGCGTCGTTCGCCGATGGAGACCTCCCGCTGCTCAAGGCGCAAAGATTCATCGTCCTGTTCATGAATTAGCATTACGTAGTGGCGGTCACCGCTGGGCTCAAACGCAGCTTCAGGAAGTACCACTGCGTCACGAGCGCGCTGCTGTACGATAACTTCCATCAGCATGCCGGGACGTAACCGTAGGCCAGGGTTATCAAGCTCTGCACGAACGCTCACGCTGCGCGAGACAGGGTCAATACGGGTGCCGATACTGGCAATTTGACCGCTGAAAATCTCATCGGGGAAGGCAGCGGTTTTGGCACTTAATGAAAGCCCGGAGGATAAACGCCCCAAAAACACCTCGGGAACGCTGAAATCAAGCTTCATTACGTTGAGCTTATCCAGGGTGACGAGTTCCATGCCTGGCGTGACTAGTGCGCCGACGCTGACGTTGCGAAAACCCACGCGCCCGCTAAAAGGGGCCTGTATTTGATAATTGGCTAGTCGCGCTTCTAGTGCCTGCGCATCGGCCTCTGCTTGGCGAAGCCGCGCTTGAGTATCTTCCACATCCGCCCGGGCGGCCAGGTTGCGCTGCTGCAGCTGTGCCGCTCGTTCTGACGCATTGCGACGCTCATCGGTTAGCGCTTGTGCGGCCCTTAACTGAGCCTGCTCTTCGGCGTCTTGCAAGCGAATAAGTAACTGACCGCGCTCAACCTGTTGACCATCTTGAAAGTTGATTTCGGCAATTGTTTCGGTAACCGTGGCAGAGAGTGTGACACTCTCGTCAGCACTCAGGGTGCCAAGGGCTTCCAGGGGGTCAGACCAAGTAGTGAGTTCGGCGCGACTTCCAATAACGGAAGGGAGCGACTGGGCGTAGAGTGAGGTGGAGCACAGTAGTGCCACCAGAAAAATAAGTACGATACGTCTATAAACGTGCATCAGTGTCTCAGCGTAGTTAGCTATTATAAGTAGCAGCGCGTTAAAAAGCCCCAATAGGACGCTATTTCTGTGCTTTGGAACAGATGTTTTTTGTACTTTAATTGTACAGTGTGATTTTAAAGTACAGCAAATTGTTCCGCTTTACCTGTTAAAATGTTTGGCTTTACTTGTTGGGAACCTCTTTTATGGTCTACGACGTCGTAGTAATTGGCGCTGGTGCCGCAGGGTTAATGTGTGCGGCCCAGGCAGGCTACGCAGGGCGGCGTGTGCTGGTGCTGGATCATGCCAAAAAAGCAGGCAAGAAAATTCTTATGTCAGGCGGCGGACGCTGCAACTTTACCAACCTTGGCACCACACCTCAGCACTTTTACGCGGAAAATCCGTATTTTTGTATTTCTGCGCTAAAGCGTTATCGACCAGAGCACTTTGTTTCTCTGGTGGAGCGCCACGGTGTCGAGTACGTAGAAAAGGCGCCGGGGCAGCTGTTTTGTGCATCTTCTGCCAAAGAGATCGTAAGAGTACTGCTCACCGAGTGCGAATGGGCAGGTGCAGAGATTGCTCTGGGCACTCATATTACGTCCGTTGAGCAAGTCGGGGAGGGAATGCGCTTAGTTACTTCCCTAGGCCGCGTTGATGCTGGCGTGGTAGTGGTGGCGACGGGAGGGCTTTCCATTCCTACTATGGGCGCAACGGGATTTGGCTATGAACTTGCTCGGCAATTTGGTTTAGAGGTATTGCCTACCCGGCCTGGTTTGGTGCCCTTTACCTTAAGCGATACCTGGAAAGTCCGGGCTGCTGAGCTTTCAGGTATGAGCTTGCCGGCAGCGGTGAGCTGCAACGGGCGCCAGTTTGTCGAGCCGATGCTATTTACCCATCGAGGGTTATCGGGGCCATCAATGCTGCAAATATCCAGCGTTTGGCAGCCCGGTGAACCTATTGAAATTAATCTGTTGCCAGAGGAAGACGTTGCAGCATCCCTGCGAGATGCCCGGGCGGCGACGCCGAAACGGCAGCTCTCCACATGGCTGGGGGAGCGTTTTCCTAAACGATTTGCCCAGGCGCTGCTTGAGTGGATGCCCGAAAATGACCCGACTCGTCCCTTGGCTCACTATAACAACGATGCTCTGGACAGCTGGGCGGAACGGCTAAATCGCTGGCAGCTCAAGCCCGCAGGTACAGAAGGGTGGAGGACAGCTGAAGTGACTATGGGAGGCGTCAGTACTGAGGCGATCTCTTCAAAAACCTTTGCAGTAAAAGATCTACCGCAACTGCGTTTTATTGGTGAAGTGCTGGACGTTACCGGCGAGCTTGGGGGGTACAACTTCCAGTGGGCATGGGCAAGTGGCGTGGCCTGCGGAGAGTCGTGTTGATTCTTGGATGAAAAAGCCCTAAGCAAAAACGATGAAGGCCGCATCGGTTGGATAACCCTTGATGCGGCCTTCATCGTTTTCAAGCCATGGGTGGCTTTTTAAGTCGTTGTTTAAGAGGCCACTTTCGCCAGCAGCTTAAACTTACGGAACAACATGTAGCCTGCCAATGCTTTGCGGCCTGCTGCCATCATCCCGCCAGGGTGGCGTATCAGTCGAAATGCCACTATGCCGCCAACAGCGTATAGGGGCAGTTTTAAGCTGTTCCAGTGCTTATCCAGCGGGGCAGTCGCCCGAAGTAAGTAATCACTATTGACCAGCATGTCCACGCGTTGCTGCTCTAAATCCGCAAGCAGAGCCGCTTTTCGCTCAGCACGGGTAAGTGGCTTATCGACGGTGGGTGATGTCATCTTCATTTGCCTCCAACAGCGCACGGTCAGCGGCTAGCTGTTTTAGTGTCTCTTTCAACAGCGTATGTCGTTTAGCTTGACGAAGCGCAACAACCGCCAACAGGAAGCTTGAGGCGATCAGCACAAAGGCGCTTACGCTGATAGCCGTAAGGCGATACGTATCCCAAAAAAGCACGACCACAAGCGCCGTTAACGTTGCCACACCTAGAAGTAGTAGCAAAAGGCTTGCGCCCGCTAATAACAGCAGCGTGAGTAAACGTGCGCGCTCCTCTTCAAGTTCCAACACCGCCAAACGCAGGCGGGTTTCACCATTCGCTATCAGTGACTTCAGCAGGCGTTTAGCGGCAGAGAATACGCGTTGGGTTGGCCCCAAAGCCATTAGCGACGACCGAGCAGCATACCCACGATTAAGCCTGCAGCAGCGCCAATACCAATGCTGGTCCAGGGATTGTCGTGAACGTAACGGTCGCAACAGTCCACTTGATGAGAGAGGGACTCGCGGGTTTCGTCATAAATGCGCTCGCCTTTTGCTTCAAGCCGTGCGCGGGTATCTTTCAGGCGACGTTCGGCGCGCTCACGAAGATCGCGCATTTCGCCGCTAGCATCCTTTGAGGTGGCATTGACTAGCTCTTCAACGGTTTCGCTGAGATAACGCAGATCTTCTTTAAGCTGATCAGCGCGAGCAGAGGAGTCAGTATTACGTTTAGCCATGATGTCTTCCTTTGACGAAGTGATAAGTGACGACTTCAAGCATAGCAGTCGTCGCTCAGTAGACAACCCCTAAACCTTAGCGGTTCAGTCCGGTAGCGCTGAACAGAGGATTTAAACTGAAGCCGATGCTTAGCCGGTGTACGCGGTTATCGTAATCAATCATGCTCTCGCCATAGCCATAATAGTACTGCAGGTGGGCTCGTACACTATTGAACGCAGGCCAGCTGTAGTCGATCTGAGTGCCATAATTGCCGGCACTGGGGTTGCCCCGTACTAACCCTTCTACTTCATGGTTATTATTAAGACGTTTCGCTAGACGGATGTCGCCGTAGCCCATAAACCGCTGAATATCTGGGTTATCGTCGCTGTTGTCGGATTCAGGCACGCGCCAATAGGGCGCTAATGTAAGCGCCCAGTCGCCACGCTGAAAGGTGTTTTCCATATACACCCGGTTCCAACTACGTGATAACGGGTCTGAGCGGCCGTTCGACTGGTGGTTAAAGGAGAGTCGGTTACGGGTATTCACCCAACCTAAGGCACTCCAGGCGTTGTCAAAATCAATGAAAATTTCTGGCTCATAATTGGTCTCCCGGAAGGGGGAGGAGGCGTCAGTATTGTAAGCTTGCCACCAGCTACGCTGGGTATAGCCAAAATAAATATCGCCGACATCACCGAAGAGACCCTGAGCTAAGTTGAACTTTGCGCTGAACTGAAACTTCACTTCTGCACTGTCCGGAGAGCTATCTTCGGTAACATTACGAAAGTTCTCAGCATTCTGGTTGGCGTTATAGCTCACTGGCAATAAATAGTTGAGGCGGTGTGTGGTGATCGAGAAGGGGTTGCGCGAGGACTCCTGCTCTAACTGGCGTCGGTCGCTAAGATCCTCAAGCGCTACTTCTTCAGGAAGCAACTCCACCGGTAGGCCCATCGCCGCCTCTTCAGGTGCGTCAATTTGTTGCAGCTGTTGGCGGAGCTGGTGAAGCTCAGTATTTAACGCACGAATACGCGCTTCGACGTCTTCGCGGGATTCCGCTAGCGCACTGGTTGTGAACGTTTGTGCGCCTAAGAGTGCCATAACGCCGGTACATAATAATTTTCGGATGACCATCAAGGTGGCTCGCAAATAGAGAAAAAGCAGTTGTCAGGCTTGTTTCTATACAGGCTGTAGGGCTAAGTCAACTACTCTAGATTGCGCTGGGGGAAAGAACGTCTGACAATGGCGCTGTTTCCCGCAGTCGCGGGATTTTGGTGTCGATGAGGCATATAAGCGTGGTGAAATTCGCGGTAAAGGTGGTTATAAAAACCGTTTGGGCATTAACGTTTATTATGGGTATCGGTGTCACTGCCGTATACGCGAATATTCCCAGCGGGGTGCCGCCCAAGGAGCAGCTTTCTGAGCGTTTGGCCGACTTGGTGGCTCAGGAAAGCGAGTTAAGCGCTCAGCAGCTTCGAGACAAAGAAACCTTAGAGGCCGCGCTTCAGACCTACGAGCGCTTGAGCGCTGTTGATGAGCGTCTTAACGCCCTTGAGCAACGTATTGCGCAAGCGCCGGAGTTATTACTGCGTTTAGAGCGAGAGTTAAACGAAGCCGAAGAGGAGAGCCTGCAGCTCTCGGTAGATAATCTAAGTGATATGCCGCTTGAAGCGCTGGAGGCTCAGCAGGCGCAGTCCGTGGTAGAGCTTCAGCAGTTGGAGAGCCAGCTGGCTGATGTTAATTCCCAGCTGCTTGCCGCCCAAACGCTACCAGAACGTGCTCAACAATCAATCTCCGACGCCTTGCAGCGCGCTGAGACCTTACGACGCGACTACGACGAACGGGAATCATTGCTTGAAGGGCGGCAGCTTTCCGCTCAAAACGACCCGCGTCTGATTCAGCTGCGCCTTGAGCGGGCTCTGGCAGAGCGCGAAGTAAACTTAAATCAGCGCGAGCTAAGTGCTAACAGTCGATTACGCGAGCTAGCCCAGCAGCGCCGTGATTTGCTGTCGTTGCAAATAGAGCATCAAGAGCAGCAGCTCAACTTGCTACGAGGGGTGATTGATCGCCAGCGGCGCCTGCAGTCTGAGCAGGCGATTGCCGATGCCGCCCGAGACGACCCGTTAATAGCTGAAGGTCACCCTGTGGTGCTGCGCGCTCAGCAAATTAACCAAGAGCTGAGCCTTGAACTCCTGCGTGCTACCGATCGCGCCAACGGCATAGTGCGAGAAAACATTGAAGCCCATCGGCAGCTAGACCAAGTGCGTCAACTGCAGCGCAGCCTAAATGAACAGCTAGATGCGATTCGCGGCAGCCAACTGCTCTCACGCATCCTTCGCGAGCAGCGTCAGTCGTTGCCGACTATCGCTCCCCGACGCGATTTACAGGACGAAATTGCAGACCTGCGCCTAAAGCAGTTTGATTTAATCCGCCAACGTGACCAGCTACGCCAAGGCGAGCGCCTAGCCACCCAGCGGCTGCAAGAAGCGGGGGTAGAGGTTACACCGGGCTTGGTTAACTCCCTCACACGGCTGTATCAATCCCGTCGCGAGCTGGTCGAACAGCTTGAACAGTCTTATGGCAGCTTGTTAAGTGCTGCCATCGAATTGCAGCTCAATCAGCAGCAGCTATTAATGACTACGCGTAGCTTACGCGCCACGATTGATGAGCAGTTGTTCTGGGTCGCCAATAGCCGCCCGTTAGATTTGAATTGGCTGCGTCAGTTGCCTAACAATGTCCGTGCTGAATGGCGGGAGGGCGAATGGCGCGCTATTTTGCCGAACCGGTGGGAGGGGCTTTCTTGGCAAATGCTTGGCGGAGCGCCGCTGGTGTTGATTGGCCTGCTACTCGTCGGCTTGCGTCGTCGCATTAAAACCCGACTAGCGCTTATCCACTCGCAAATTGGGCGATTAAAAAGCGATACCCAGCTCCATACGCCTAAAGCGGTGCTGCTCAATGCTTTGCTGGCCATCCCTGGCCCGCTGGCGTTAGCGGGCATCGGCGTTGGGCTGCAGGCGGGGCAAGGCGCGTTGGCAAATAGCGTGGCGCCAGCGCTGTTGCAGCTAGGCTTAAGCTGGGGCGTAGTGGCGCTCGGGCGCCGTTTGCTCATATCTGATGGGGTAGCCGAGCGCCATTTTACCTGGTCTCCCGGCTATAACGCTCGGCTGCGGAAGCTGCTTGGCGGATTAGGTGTCGCGCTGGCCCCCGTGGTAGCCATTGCCGCCATGTCAGAACAGATGGAAACACCCCTGGCGCTGCGACCAGTGGCCATGGGGTTATTCTCTATGGGGCTACTCGCCATGAGCTGGTGGCTGGGGCAATTGATCTTATCCCATGTACCATTTTTTGGCGTAAGGCTCTTTCGTTTGATACTCGGGTTAACGATGGCCTCGGTGCCGCTAATGCTGCTGGGCTTAGTCGCCTGGGGGTACGAGTATACTGCGCTGCGCCTAGTCGGGCGTTTTGCCAGTACGCTCTACCTCTTAGGGCTATGGGTAGTGGTTGAAGCTACCGTCGTGCGTAGCCTAGCAGTGGCGGCGCGCAGGCTTGCGTATCGTCGCGCGCTGGCCCGGCGCCGCGCCATGGTGCAAGAAGGTGCTGAAGGCGGGCTGGAGGTTGTGGAGGAGCCGCCGCTGGATATGGAGAAGATCAATACCCAGTCGCTGCGGCTCTCTAAACTTATCTTGTTAATTGGGTTCAGCGCGCTGCTGTATTTGGTGTGGGCGGATCTGCTCACGGTGTTGGGCTATCTAGATCACGTAGCGCTATGGGATGCCCAGGAGGGCGACTTAGTTGGCGATACGCTATCGATTTCGGATGTGTTCGCCGCGCTGCTGGTTATTGCGCTAACGTTTATTATGGCAAGTAACCTACCGGGCTTGCTAGAAGTGATGGTGCTTTCGCGCCTAGCGCTTAAGCAGGGCAGTGCCTATGCGATTAGCTCGCTGCTTTCCTACACCATCGTCGGTACGGGGGTGGTGATGGCCTTGGCCACCCTGGGCGTTTCCTGGGATAAGTTGCAGTGGCTGGTGGCGGCGCTGAGTGTCGGCTTGGGCTTTGGTCTGCAGGAGATCTTTGCCAACTTTATTTCCGGCCTGATTATTCTGTTTGAGCGCCCCATACGGATTGGTGACACGATTACCATTGGCAACCTTCATGGCACCGTCAGCCGAATACGCATTCGGGCCACCACGGTTACCGACTTTGATCGCAAAGAGATTATTATTCCTAATAAAACCTTTGTTACCGATCAGCTTATCAACTGGTCGCTGTCGGATAACGTTACCCGTGTGGTGCTCACTTATGGTGTATCCCACGGGTCTGACCTGCCGTTAGTACACCAATTACTGCGCCAAGCCGCCGATGAGAATGAGCGAGTACTAACAGACCCGGAGCCTCAAGTGTTCTGCCTAAGCTATGGGCAGCATAGCCTGAACTTTGAACTGCGTATCTTTGTTAATGACTTGGTTGACCGGCTGTTTGCCGCCGATGAGGTTAACTGCCGGGTTGATGAGCTATTTCGGGAAGCGGGCGTGCGGGTAGCCTTTGAGCAGATGGATGTGTGGCTGCACCCCGATGATGGGAAGTCCGTCAAAGTGCAGTCCGCCAAGCGGCTACCGCCCGCTAACTTAAGCTAATTAACCTCAAACTCAATACATTGCCTATCGCTTACTGGCGAGCAGTAAAAACTCCCGATTACCGTCACTGCCGGTAATCGGGCTCTCTTGCCAATGGCTAATATGCAGCCCGCACTGCTCACAGGCGCCACGAATTTTCTGCTCTACCTCGGCATAGCGGCTGCGGTTGCGCACCACGCCGCGTTTATCCAACGCGCCGGGCTCCAGCTCAAACTGCGGCTTTACCAGTGAGAGAAGCTGGCCTGTCTGGGGCAGCAGTGCAGCAATCTCGGGTAAGATAAGGGTTTGCGAGATAAATGAGACATCCATGACGGCAAGGTCAATGGGGTGCTCTGTGAGCGCCTGCAGAAGGGCTTTCGAGGTGCTCATGTGGCGAGCGTTCAAACCTTCCAGGCAGGCTACCCTTGGGTCGGCACGCAGCGTGTCTGCTAATTGGCCGTGGCCCACCTCAACGCCCACTACATGTTGCGCACCAAACGACAACGCGCAGTCGGTAAAGCCGCCCGTGGACTGGCCAATATCCAGCACGCCTCGCCCATCCAGGCGCATTTCAAGTGCCTTAAGTACGCCTTCCAGCTTTAAACCCGCCCGGGAAACATAGCGCTCCTCCGGATCATCTTCTACCTGTAACGGGGTATCGGCGGGCCACTTTTCCGAAGGTTTGATAAGCGCGCGCCCATCGGCAAGGTGAACGCGTCCATTACGGATCAGCCGTTGGGCGCGGGTACGTGAGTTGGCCAGCCCTTGGCTGACCAACAATTGATCGAGTCGAATCATGGCGTCTATGGGGTTATTAATGGCAGCTATTAGAGCCCTTCTGGCGGCGTGTTGGGGCCTTCGTTTGCCTGAAGCTCGGTAGGCGGCAGTCGAGCAGCCCCCCAGCTACGGTGAAGATAGCCTTTAACGCTTTCAAGCTCTTCATCCGATACTTTGGCAAGCTCGCCCCGTTCCAGTGGGTCGTAGTGGTAAATATACAGCCGGGAGGTGAACTGGTCGAAGGGCAGTGAAGCTTCGCCAAACCGTTCGCCGTTACCGGAGGTGCCGACTTTTACCTCATCACCCCAGTTTTGCCCGCTATCGTTATTGGGGTTGTAGAAGTAGATACGCATGACATCATTTGGGTCGAGTGACGCGCGTAAAATCGTAATCGCATGCCAGCCAATAAAGCGGGCGGCACTGTCGGTCACCGCAATGCCAGCTGGCTGCGGGTGAATAAGCGGTTGATTACCATTGTAGTAAGGGTGGTAGCTTGCGTAGAAGTGGCGCACAAAGTCATCCACGTTACAGAGTTGACCTGTTGCAACGTCGACATTGATGCTAAAGCCACGACCAGACCACCATCCGTGAAACTCGGGATTTACCCAGCGGTGGGGGTCGCCTTCACGGCCAATACAGCGCCTGCCCATTTCGGCATAAATACGATCTAGGTGGGGCACAACAATCAGCGAGACCGGATCTAGATCCATGGGCAGCTCGGCGGCAACGCCCAGCGCGCTTTCCATGGAAGAGATGGGCTGGCCTTCGAAATGCATAATAATTTCGTCGTCACGCGCCGCCCAGGTCACCATTTGCAGCAGGTAGTCGGGGTCGTTATAGGCCCACATGGAAAGTGCCCGAGCCGACTGGCACGTGGGATTGTTGCCTTGGCCAACGCCTAGCGGAAGCCCCAGCATACAGAGTACGCCCTCAATTAGGCGTGCCCGCGGAGACGCATAATCGCCGTAGGCAATGGTAAGCCGCGCCTCTGACCACTCAGACAGCTGCAGGTTAAGTTGGCGCCACATGGCGGGTGCTACCGGAGGTTGATAGAGAATGCCTCGCTCAAGTAGCAGTGCCAGGCCATAAACTGCCTGGGCGGTAGCTGGATACACGCCGCTACGAATTAGCGCGTGTACCAGCTCGCGATAGCATAACAGGCAGTCACGGCCAGTGGCCGATAGCCCTAATGCCTCGGAGAGCAGGTGGTCGCCTTCTTCCAGCAAATAGCGCATCAGTACGGCATGGTAGGGTGATACTAGCCCCGTATCGTGCATGGCACGGGCGAAGCCGGTGGATTCCGCTTGCAATGCAGCGCTGTCCATCCGCTCCAGTCGTTCTCGGTAAAGCGCAACGCCTGGGTCCTCTCGGCAGGCTTGGGTCGGCCCGTAAAGCGAGCTGACCAGCCTGTCGGCGCCTTGGCCACTTGAGCCCAGGTCTATCTCTGGGTTGGCTTGGCATAAGGCGATTTGGGTAATCATCTGCTTAATGGCATCGACCTGAATCGGACGCTGCTTAAGGATCCGCCAGATTTCATCAATTAGCTGGTCAATAACATGTTCGTAGCCAATACGCTCGGCCAAGTGCTGGAAGAGCTGGCGGGGGATGTTAGCTAACCGACCCTGGGTTTCACGTTCTGCTTCACTTGGTGCGTTGAACAGCAGCCACAGGTTAATGGCCATCACTTGGGTTAAATAGTGATGAGCATGCTCCTGGGAGACCAGCGAATGCAGATAATCGCCCTTAGCAACGGCCAGAAGTCGCAGTTCGCTCAATGCTTCGATCACCACGACATTTGCATCGGCACTTTTCAGCGCAAAGGGGGTCAGCGTAGGGATTAAATACTGGGGAGTTGCCCAATCAGACCCTTCAAATATCCCGGCGGATTCAAAATCCGCCGCGCGCGCCTCAAGGGCGGCGCAGCCGCCGTCTACCATCAAGACACGTCGCGCGGTATCCATTACCCGGGGGAGTTTCGCTACTTTGGAGACATCAGGCGCCTGCAAAAGCAGGCGCACCGCGTCATCAAAGTTGCTCAATAGATCGTTGAGCTTGGCATCTTCAGGTGAAGAGGCCTCTTGGTGGTTCGTCACATAGACTCCTTACCCTTACCGTAGCGGGGATTATACATAGAAGTCGAGAGCCTCTTGGCGTTTTAAAAGATCGCGGATGGTATGCGCATCGTCACCTTTAAAATAGATCAAGCCCCAGTGGGTTCCAAACGCGGTGCGTTTAGTGACGGTCTCTTCTATAGGGGTGCTTAGCTCATGAGATTCAAAATAGGGGTGATCCTCGGTCTCTTCGGGAATCTCCAGGCGGCTGACAACGCGACGGCGTGGGTAAACACCAAAGCAGCCTGCGAAGCCGTTTGCATCTTCAATCTCTTTGGGGAAGAAGGCGGACACCTCTTCCTGGGTACTTTTCGGGTCAAAGACAAGCATTGTTGCTTGGTAGGCGTTGAAGCCGTAAACACGCTCCAGTAGCTCAAAGACTTTAAAGCCTGGCGGACGGTAAGCAACCTCACCAAAGTACATCTCACCATCACTAGTAACAAAATACTCGGGGTGAATCAGGCCAAACTCGATATCAAACGCCTTAATCAGTTTTTCGATCTGCGCAACAATTTGCTCGCGATACTGTTCAAGTTCTGGTGACGCAGGCACAAATACTGAATAGCCGAGAGTCACATACTCCGAAATATTCAAAAAGGCAATCTTGCCATTGTGAATCCATGCTTCAACGGCAAATTCCCAGCCGTCCAAGTGGGATTCCATCAATACCGGAAATTCTTCATCGGGGATAGAATCCACTTCATCCGGCGTGCGAATAACCCGGTGGCCGAGGCAGCCAGCTTTATCAAATGCTTTGAGGTGGATCGGGTCGTTGGGGTCGCCGTCCAGCTTAAGTAGGGTCTGATTAACCCGTTTGAGGAAGCGAACAACGTCCTCTTTATCGTGGGCTTCTTCGAAAATGCCGACACGAATGCCGCCTAGCTGTGCACGACGCTTCATCAGTGCTTTATCGCGTAGCAGCAGTGACTGGCCATAAATGCGCGGGTTATCCAGCAGTAACGAGTTAATCGCTCCGGCCCACTCAACGGTTTCTTCATACAGTGGGATGGCAACATCAACGCCTTTCTCTTTTAGCGTTTCAGCGATTTCCATTGAGCGGTCGTTGAGACGCTCAAAATTCCAAGGTACGTAAGGAATGTCATGTTTTTGGCAATGCTCTTCTGCCCAATCGGGTGCCACCACTATGTAGCGTCGGTCAAACGTCTCTGCGGCTTCGATCGCATTGAGGCTCCAACCTAATAGGGCGATGTAACCCTTATTGGGATCTTTTTGCATAGATGGTAACTCCTGTGGGTGGGTGAAAAAAATTGCCTTACCACGAACTCACCATACACGAAGGGCGCTACCACCGGCTAATCACTTCCCTTTGAGGCTGATAAACAATGAAAGCGCTGTTTTCGATGATGTCTGCTAAAGGCGCTACCCTGGAATATGGTAGGCTAGGCGGGATAACGTTACCTTCAAGTGGCAAGAGGAATAGGCCAAGATGGCGGCCAAGCCGATTTACCGTGTAGTGGTTCACCAACAGGGTGAAATTTGGGATTTATATGTAAGAGAGATCTTTCAAAGCGAACTCTGGGGCTTTATTGAAGTCGAGGAGTTTGTCTTTGACGATGCATCGCGGGTAGTCGTTGATCCAGGAGCTGAAAAACTACAGCGAACCTTTGAGGGAGTGAAGCGAAGTTATCTGCCTCTCAATGCCATTGTGCGCATTGATGAAGTAGAGCGCGAAGGTCCTTTAAAGGCAGTAAAAAGCGATGCCCGTGTTGCGGAGTTTCCTCGTCCCTTTCCGTTACCTCCCCGCGGAGAAGGGTAAGCGCCTAAGACAAGCGCAAAGCTTAGCGGTACGTGCGGGTGACTTCGTCGGCCACCGCCCGTTTTACGATCAGGACATGACGTCATGCCAGTAGAAAAATTTCGTTTGAGTTGTTATGCCGCTGCCGTAGGTGTGTTGTTAAGCGTTAGCGGCACCTCAGCGTTTGCCCAGTCTGATAGTCAGGCCTGGGTCAGCGATGAGTTAAACACCTATGTACGCAGCGGCCCTACTGATGGTTACCGCATCGTGGGAACGCTGAATGCTGGTGAGCAGGTAGAAACGCTTGAAACCAGCGGTAATTACACCCGCGTGCGCAGTAGCAGCGGTGATACGGTGTGGGTGTTAAGCAGCGAGTTACAGCAAACCCCCAGCGCCCGTGAACAGCTGCCGGTGCTTGAGAGCCAAGTGGGTGAGCTGACCGAAGAGCTGGACGGTATCAACGCTACCTGGGAGCAGCGGGTTAGCTCCATGCGGGAAACCCTGGAAGTGCGTGAGCAGCGTATTGCCGAGCTAGAAGCACGCAACCGCGAGCTTGATAGCGCAGCAGAACAGTCTCGCCAGCAGGTGCGGGCACTCCAGGCGCGTTTGGATACCCAGGAAGAAGACCTGCTAATGCGCTACTTCATGTACGGCGGTGGTGTGGCGGGCGCTGGCCTGCTGGTGGGGTTGATTGTTCCCCATTTGCCTCGCCGTCGTAAAAAGCGCGACCGCTGGTTTTAAACGAGCGCCTTAAACGAGGGCTTTGAACGAGGGTATAGCGATGGAAAACCCATGGCTACAGCGCTGGCAAGAGGGGCGTATCGGCTTTCACTTATCCGACACTCATCCGGCGTTGGCTCGCTATTGGTCAACGCTAGGGGTAACGCCCGGCGCCAAAGTGCTGGTGCCGCTATGTGGCAAAAGTCTAGATATGCGCTGGTTGGCTGAACAGGGGCATCCGGTGCTGGGTATTGAGCTGGCGCCGGAAGCAATTGAGCAGTTTTTTGCCCAGCGGAGCGCCGGAGTCTCCCGCTATACCCAGGCAGGCTTTGATGTGTCTCGTCAGGGTAGCGTTGAGCTGTGGTGCGGAGATTTCTTTCATCTGCATATCAAGCAGGCGGCGGAAGTGGGGGCGTTTTACGACCGCGCCTCGCTGATTGCTTTGCCACCGGCCACCCGCGAGCGCTATGCATTTCATTTAGCTCAGCTAGTTCCGCCTGGGGCTCAAGGTCTGCTCGTCAGCTTATCCCACGGGGATCAGGAGGCTGGGCCGCCCTTTAGCGTTCCCAGCAGAGAAGTTGAACGCTTGCTGGCGCCTAACTTTCAGGTCGAGCTGTTAGAAAACGGTGAGGCCGACGAGCGAGGGTGCAGTGAAAGCGTATGGGCATTAAAAAGGCGCGGTCCACACGTTTAGTGTGTCCGCGCCCGGTAGCGTTCTGACTAAAGCCGTTCTAACGAGAGCTATCGTATTTTCTGCTAACCGGCTTTTACGAGTCGGTATTGTGAATCGCTGTTGCTAGCAAGATTCAGCGAGCAAGCAGGCGGCCCAGCTCTGGGTCGCTGAACGCGCGGTTCAAACCATCGCTTAGCAGGTCATTTAACATACGCGTATTAGCGTCTTCGCCGGGTTTGATGGCATAGCCCTGGGTGCGACGGGACGTATAAGTGCCTGTATAGGTGGAGCCTTTATTTTCGGCGATGGCCCGGAATACCCCTTCAATGCGTGCTTCATCCACCAGCGGCTGGCCGCTATCGCCGCGGACGTAGTTTAGGCTGGCAAGCTCGAGCTTCAGCGTCGGGCGTCCTTGTGCGGCTTCACGGGTTGGGTTGAACCCCATATCGCGTACAGCGCGCTCGGCTTCTGCCTGCAAACGCGGTATCAGCTCATGGCTATTGACGGTAATCTGCGCGGTGGACATCGTGCCACCCGAGCGAGTGCCAATAACCTCACTGCTTCGCGCATCGGCCGCAATAACGGTCACCTGCTGTCCGGAGCCCGTTTGTGGCACGTTAGCACTGCGTTCGGGGCTAAGCTGAAGATATTGAGGGCTGGCACAGCCTGCTAGTAAAATACCGGCCAGTAGTGCCCCAGAAAAGCGTAAAAAGTGGCGCCGACGCATAGGGTTCTCCGCAGTCACCGTGATGAATAGTTATCGCCCGTTAGGGCGTAAAGCCACAATATGCAAAAAAAGCTTGGCCGACAACACGTTGGCGCATCTTTAAACGCAAAACCACGCCAGTATAACGGTTTATGCCGCCCGCGTTTGCTTCTCGGACGTGGGTACGTCCTCTTTAAATCGATGCCACTGGCGGGGGTGGGCAAACAGACGTTGCCCGCGACGCATCTCTAGCCGCTCGAAATCCGCATGGCGCACGGTGGCAAGCCACGGTTTAGCCAGCCAGTCGGCTTCCAGTTCAACACGCACTTCTGCCCCTACCGGGGAAATAGCAGTAACCGTCACCGGCAAGTGGCCCTCTGAACTAGGCTGCTCCGAAAGGCGCACCTCATGGGGGCGTAGCAGCAGCTCTTCATCGCCATCGGGTAGGTCAACGTTTAAGTGGGCGTCGCCGCAGGTAAGTACGCCGTCGCGCACGCGGCCTTCTAGGTGGTTTACATCGCCCAGAAACTCAAACACAAAGCGGTTTTTCGGTGAGCGATAGAGCGTGTCCGGCGTGTCAATCTGCTCGATGCGGCCGTTGCTCATCACCACAACGCGGTCTGATAGCTCTAATGCTTCTTCTTGGTCGTGGGTGACAAACACGCTGGTGAAGTTTAACTCTTCGTGGAGGCGGCGCAGCCAGCGGCGCAGATCCTGGCGTACTTTGGCATCCAGCGCCCCAAACGGTTCGTCCAGCAGCAGCACATCCGGCTCAACGGCCAGGGCGCGAGCCAGCGATACGCGCTGTTGCTGGCCGCCTGAGAGTTGAGCGGGCAGGCGGTTAGCCAAATTTTGCAGCTGAACCATTTCCAAGAGTCTAAACACCCGCGCACGAATTTCACCGCTAGAAGGGCGCCGCTTTCTAGGCATGACGGTTAAGCCAAACGCCACGTTGTCGTACACGCTCATATGGCGAAATAGCGCGTAGTGCTGGAAGACAAAGCCAATCCGGCGGTCGCGCACGTGGACATGGGTCACATCGCGATCACCAAAGATGATTTTACCCGGCGTAGGCGAGCGATCCGCACTCTCAAGCCCGGCAATAATGCGCAGCAGGGTAGTTTTTCCTGAGCCAGAGGGGCCGAGCAAGCCCACCAGCTCACCTTCGTGGATATCGAGGTTGATGGGCTCCAGTGCCTGGGTATTGGCAAAGTGCTTGGCAATATTCTCTAAGCGAATACTCATAAGAAAGCCTCCCGGCGCGATGCGCGCCATTCCAGGCCTGCCTTGGCCGCAAGGGTTAACAGGGCAATAAGGGCCAGCAGTGCGGCGCTGGCAAACGCGCCCACTGTGTTGTAATCCTGATAAAGCTGCTCTAGATGCAGCGGCAACGTGTTGGTTTTCCCGCGAATAGCCCCTGCGACCACCGATACGGCACCAAATTCACCCACCGCTCGGGCGTTGGTGAGAATGATTCCGTACAGCAGCGCCCAGCGAATATTGGGGAGCGTGACACGCCGGAAGGTGGTCCAGCCGCCAGCACCGAGGGTCACCGCAGCTTCTTCTTCTTTCGAACCTTGGGCCTGCATCAGCGGAATAAGCTCGCGCGCAACAAAGGGGCAGGTAACGAAAATTGTCACCATGAGGATGCCGGGCCAGGCAAACATCAGCTGGATGTCATAGGTATCTAACCAGCTACCAATCCAGCCATTGCGCCCATAGAGCAGCAGATAAATAAGCCCGGCGACCACTGGTGAAACGGCAAATGGAATATCAATCAGCGTTTGCAAGATGCGCCGACCAGGAAAGCTAAAGCGGGTTACCAGCCACGCAAGCGCCACACCAAAAACCAGGCACACAGGAATCGTCAGTAGCGCGATTACCAGCGTTAAGCCGATGGCATGCAAGGTGAATGTATTGCTTACGTTGGCCCAAAACACCATCACGCCCTGGGAAAATGCTTGGGCAAAAATAGCCACCAGCGGCAGCAACAAAAACAGCGCGGCGAGAATCAGCGCCGCGCCAATCAATAGGCGCCGCACAGAGGGCGCATCACCAATTCTGCGCATTAGCCTTTTCCTCCATGCAAGCGGCGCACGAAGCGGCCTTGCCAAATGTTGATCGCCAGCAGCAGGGCAAGCGATACCATCAGTACCACCGAGGCAATCGCAGAGGCACCGGCGTAGTCATACTCTTGTAGCTTGACGAAAATCATCAGCGCGGTAATTTCCGTTTCGTAGGGCATATTACCGGCGATAAAGATAATCGCCCCGAACTCGCCCAGCGAGCGTACAAAGGCAAGCCCTGTGCCGGTGACCAGCGCAGGCCAAAGGTGCGGCATGATCACCCGGCGAAACGCTACGCCGTCGGTTGCACCCAGGGACATAGCGGCTTCGTCCACCTCGGCAGGCAGGTCTTCAAGCACTGGCTGAACAGTGCGCACCACAAAAGGAATGCTGGTAAACGCCATGGCCAGGGCGATACCTACCCAGGTATAAGCCACTTGAAAGCCTAATGGCTCTAGTAGTTGGCCCATCCAGCCACTGCCCGCATATAGCGTGGCAAGGGTGATACCCGCCACGGCCGTGGGCAGCGCAAAGGGTAAATCCATTAAGGCGTCTAATAGACGCTTACCGGGGAACTCATAGCGCACCAGTACCCAGGCCAGCAGCAGGCCAAATACCGCGTTAACCAGTGCGGCGACGGCGGCCGCGCCGATGGTAACCATGTAGCTGGCCACCACGCGGCCTTCGGTAATAATCGCCCAATACTCAGCAAGGCTAAGCCCCGCCAACTGGCCAAAAAGGCCCGTGATCGGAAGTAACAGTACCAGCGAGATAAACATCACGCTGATACCCATTGAAAGGCCAAAGCCCGGCAGCACGCGTGTGCTGCCGGGCCGCCATAGTGCTAATTGGCGCATGGGGTACCGTTAACGACGCTGCAGTTGGTCAAGTAGGGCACCACCGGCAAAGTGGTTTTCCATCGCTTCTTCCCAGCTACCGAACACGTCCTCAACTTCAAACAGCTCGGTTTCAGGGAATTGGTCGGCAAATTCTGCCACCACGGTTTCGTTATGAACCCGATAGTTAAAGCCTGCTAACTGGCGCTGGGCATCTTCGCTGTACAGATACTCAAGGTAGCTCTGGGCCAAGTCACTATTGCCGTTGCGTTCTGCGTTAGGGCCAACCACTGCGATTGGGAACTCGGCCAAGACGCTGACCGGCGGCACGATAACTTCGTAATCGTCGCTGCCGTATTCACTACGGATGTTGTTCACTTCCGACTCGAAGCTGATCAGGACATCACCGATACCACGCTCGATGAAGCTGGTGGTAGCGCCGCGACCGCCGGTATCAAAGACCGCTACGTTGCGCAGGAAGGTGCGCATAAAGTCGTGGATTTGCTCTTCATCGCCATCAAATTCGTTTTCAGCAAAGCCCCAAGCGGCTAAGTAGGTGTAGCGGCCGTTACCGGAGGTTTTAGGGTTAGGGAAGACCATTTGAATGTCTTCTTTAACCAAATCATCCCAGCTTTCGATGCCTTTGGGGTTGTCTTTACGTACCAAAAACGCGGTGGTGGAGTAGTAAGGAGAGGCGTTGTTTTCAAACGCTTCCTGCCAATCATCTGCGACTAAACCAGCATCAGCGAGCACTTGAACATCTGTTACCTGGTTAAAGGTGACGACATCTGCACGCAGGCCCTGCAGGATGGCGCGCGCTTGGGCGGAAGAGCCACCGTGGGATTGGTTAATATCAATCTCTTCACCGTGCTCTTCTTGCCACCACGCTTGGAACTCGGGGTTGATAGCGCTGAAAAGTTCACGGGCGATATCGTAGGAGGAGTTCAGTAGCTCGCGCTCTTGAGCCGCCGCCGTGCTGGATAAAGCGGCGCTGGCAACTGTTGCACCCAGCGCAATCGACAGCAGACTGCGGCGGAAAAGGGGGCGTGAAAACGTTGGCAAAGGCATAGCAAGCTCCTTACATTCGGGGGCGATCTTGTCGCAATGGCACTAAGGTTATACCTGTGATTGTGGAATTACAATTGTGTTTTATATTCTTTTTAAGAATATGAGTGTATGGCTTCGTGCAGCCTGCCCGCTCAGCAAGATGGGGCTTCGTGGATGGCTCTGGTAAGATGTGCGCCTACTTCCCCTGGTAACCAAGGAACGCATTATGTCCGCTGCGCACGATTTTCTGATTGCCCCTTCGATTCTCTCCGCTAATTTTGCGCGGCTTGGCGAGGAGGTTGATAACGTGTTGGCCTCCGGTGCTGATATTGTTCACTTCGACGTGATGGACAACCACTACGTGCCCAACCTGACCATTGGCCCCATGGTGTGCAAAGCGCTGCGGCAGCACGGCGTTACTGCGCCCATTGATGTACATCTAATGGTGAAGCCGGTTGACCGTATGATTGGCGACTTTATCGAGGCCGGGGCGAACTACATCACGTTTCACCCAGAGGCTTCCGAGCATATCGACCGGTCGCTGCAACTGATCCGTGACGGCGGTTGCAAAGCGGGGCTGGTGTTTAATCCAGCGACCCCGCTTTCGTACCTTGATTACGTGATGGACAAAATCGACATGGTGCTGCTGATGAGTGTTAACCCAGGGTTCGGTGGCCAGTCATTTATCCCTGGTACGCTGGATAAGCTGCGTGAAGCGCGGGCACGTATTGATGCCTCTGGCCGACCGATCCGCCTAGAGATCGACGGTGGCGTCAAGGTAGATAACATTGCCGATATCGCCGCCGCCGGTGCCGATACCTTTGTCGCAGGCTCGGCCATTTTTAGTGCCCATCAAGCAAGTGACCCCTACGGTTACGACAGTGTTATTCAGCAGCTGCGTAACGAACTGGCCAAGGTGCCGGGTTAACAAAGTGCTGGGTTGGCAAAGTACTGGGTTAACAAAGTACAGGGTTAACAAAGTACAGGGTTAAACAGTACCGGATGGAAAGGTACCGGATGAAAAGATACAGGGCTTAAAGCGCGGTTTAGTGCAGTTTCATGCGTGGTTTCAGGTAGCGGTTTAGCTTATCGACTAGCCAGGCAAGCCCGGTTTTAGGTGCGCCATGAATAGAGAGCTGGTGCATCCGGTAGAGCGAAGCGTAGGCTTGCCGCGCCAGCCAGCCCTCTAGAAACAGTCCGCGAGAAGCGGAGCTGCGCATTAAGTTGCCGACTGCGTCATAGCGAGCCAGTGACACCAGCGAGCCGTGGTCGCGGTACATAAACGGTTTTAGGGGCTTGCTCTCCAGCGCATTCACTAGATTTTTAGCCAGCAGCTTGGCTTGCTGGTGGGCTGCCTGGGCGCGGGGCGGAACGGTGCTGTCCTCCCCTTGTGGGCAGCTGGCGCAATCGCCCATGGCAAAGATATGCGGGTCATCAACACTTTGTAGCGTTTGCGCAACCTGGATTTGATTCTTCTTATTAGCCGTCAAGCCAATCTCTGCTAAAAAAGGGGGCGCTTTAATCCCTGCCGCCCACACGTTTAGGTCGGTTTCGATAACGTCCCCATCACCCGTGATTAGCTGGTACTGCTGCGCCTGCTTAATAGTGGTGTTCACATGCACGTGAACTCCCATGCTCTCCAGCTCTTGCTGAACAGTGAGACCAATGCGCTCGGAAAGGGCGGGCAACAGGCGAGGGGCGCCTTCGATCAAATGCACGCTGATATTCTGGTGATCAAGTGCGGTAACGCCGTAGGCGTTGAGCAGGCGCGAGGCGTCTAACAGTTCGGCGGAAAGCTCTACGCCGGTAGCGCCGCCCCCCACGATACCAATGGTTAATTGGGTATGTTGGCGTAGCGAGGGGTCGGTATAGCGTAAAAAGGTGTTAATCATGTGGTGCTGAAACGCCTTGGCCTGCTGGGGCGAGTCCATAAAGTGGCAGTGTTCTGCAACACCTTCGGTGCCAAAATCGTTTGAAACGCTGCCGAGTGCTAGCACGAGATAGTCGTAGGTAAGCTCCCGGGCGGGCAGTACTTCCTCACCGTTTTCATCCAAAATGGGCGACAGGTGAATGACTTTTTTCTCGCGATCAAGACCATCCAATGAGCCGCGCTGGTAGCGGTAATGGTGGGCGGAGGAGTGCCCTCGGTAATCTACCTCATCCATGCTGGAGTTAAGCGCTCCGGTGGCCAGTTCATGTAAAAGCGGCTTCCATACATGGGTGGCGTTGCGATCCAACAGTACGATCTCCGCGCGCTTTTGTTTGCCTAGCGTCTGTCCAAGGCGTGTGGCAAGAGCCAACCCGCCCGCCCCGCCGCCAACGATCACAATTCGTGGAATGGCCATTATGCTCTCCTTGCTAATATAGCCTCAGCATAGAACCTTCTAGCCTGCCTTACGATGTGCAAAAACGATAAGATAGTAAAAGAAATGGATATTACGTTGAGTCAGCAGGGCTTCATTGCGCCCTATAGGAGAGCAGCAGCGTGCACACTATTTTGCAAGGAAAGCGGTTAATTGCATTTGATTTAGACGGCACGTTAATTGATTCCGTGCCAGATTTAGCGGTCGCCGTACAAAAAGCGCTGAATGAGGTTGGCCTAGCAGCACCTAGCGAAGAGCACGTGCGCGACTGGGTGGGTAACGGCGCGCCGGTATTGGTGGAGCGAGCGCTAACCTGGGCGGTTGAACAGGCGCCAGGGCAAGCCTTGCAGGCCAACGCGTATGACGCGTTTATGCGCCACTACAGTGCAGCCCCCAATGCGCTGACTCAGCTGTATCCAGGGGTGCAGCCGACACTTAATGCTTTGCACCAAAAGGGCTATGCGCTGGTGTTAATCACTAATAAACCCGAACGTTTTATTGCGCCAATCTTAAGCCACTTCGAACTGCTGCCATTGTTTACTCTTTGTCTGGGCGGCGATTCGCTGGCCGAGAAAAAGCCCAGCCCGGCGCCGCTTTTGCACGCCGCACAAGCGCTGGATATTCCCCCTTCAGCCAGCGTGATGGTGGGGGACTCCCGTCACGATATAGCGGCAGGCAAAGCCGCGGGCTTTACCACCGTGGCGTTGCCCTACGGCTATAACCACGGTGAGCCCATAGAGCAGAGCCAGCCTGACCTGTTGATTAACTCATTGCGGGTACTAACAGAGTAATCCGCGTTAGCTATTACGTGTCCGCGGTTTGCTAATAATAGTAGGGTGCTGACTAGTCGGCACGGGCCCCGCCTAAGCCTTCGTGAAGCTGCTCCACGTTATGGCGCAGCATAGCGGGGTAGTTATAGGCAGGGCTATCGCTTGCCCCCAATGTATCCACATAAAGCGGGCCTTTAAGGCTTACGTTGACCTCCCGGGCAAGGGCGTCCATATGAATACACGGCACCGTGCTTTCATAAAACAGTGCCTGTGGGCGTTTTTCCGCCAAACGCATGCTCATTGACGCCATTGCCTCGGCGCTGCCAAGGGTTTCATGGTTTACACCCCAAATAGCGGCGTACTCAAACTCATAGGCGCGCGCAAAATAGCTCATGCCTGCCTCACTGGTCACCAACAGGCGATTGGTTTGAGGTATGCCTTGTAGGCGCTCTAATAGTGTTCGATCCAGCTTTGCTAGCGCCTCATGGGCCTCTGTGGCTCGGGTGTTAAAGGCTTCGGCTTTCTCGGGGTAGTGCTCGATTAGGGTTTGCGCGATCACGTCGATATAAGCGGCGGCCCCTTTAGGGTCCATCCACATATGGGGGTCAGGGTTGCCTTTAAACTGCCCTGTTGAAATAGGCAGCGGCTCATAGTCGGCATTTTCGGCAAGGGCGATCAGGGTAAGGCTGTCTCGAGCCATCGCTTCCACGTGGCGCATCCAAGGCTCTAAGCCAAAACCGTTGTAAAACATAATATCTGCTTCTTCAATGGCCAGCACATTGGGGGGCGTTAGCTCCCAGCGGTGGACATCTTTCCCCGTTGGCACAAGGTTGGTAATCGTGATATCGCTGCCCGCTACCCGCTTCACGAGGTCTTCGATCACGCTAAATGAAGTAATTATCTTGAAGGAGTTAGCGCCAAACGCCTGCGGCGCGTTCAGAACGGCTACTAATAAGAGCGTGATTATCCAGGGTGCTCGTTTATCCATGTCACGCTCCTAACCTAACCTATTAAAAAGACAGCAGATAATAAAGATTACCCACAAACGTTGCCAGTAACATTGCATCCAGGCGCTGTTTGGCAGCGTGCCGCATTGCATCAGGCTAACGCCTTGGTTTCGCTAACGTGGGTTAACCTCTATGCTTAAAACATTGTTGCGCAACACTACGACCCGCCAAGTGGCCGCTCGTTGCAAACGTTTCGCTGTAAAAGCTAGTTGAATTACTTTTTTTTGATAGCGTAACCCTTTATGGGCTATCAAGCGCTTGTACACCGTTTTTTAATAGTCTCTTTGGATAGCGTGCCATGCCGTCTCATACTCCTAATCGCCGTCGTCGTGGTTACCCTCAAGGGCGCGAGGTTGCCCCCATAGCCTTAGCAGCGCTACGCGACCTGCTGGGTGATGAGCGCACCACCCCCGCACTCAAACGCCGCGATCTGCTGATTGAGCACCTACACGCGATTCAAGATGCCCATGGCTATTTATCAGTGGTTGAGCTGCGCGCATTAGCGACCTATATGAACCTGCCCATGGCCGCGGTGTACGAAACCGCGACCTTTTATGCTCACTTTGACGTGGTTCACGACCACCAGGCGCCTCCACCGGACACTACTATTCGCGTGTGCGATTCGCTCTCCTGTCAGTTAGCGGGGGCAAATAAGCTGCACCACGCCTTGGAAGCTCGGGTCGACCCAGCCTCTGTTCGGGTGGTTCGTGCCCCCTGTATGGGCCGCTGCGACAGCGCGCCGGTGGTGGAAGTAGGGCATCACCATGTGCGGTATGCCACTGCAGACGGCGTTGAAGCGGTGGTGGACACCGGCCATTTTCACCCGGAAGCGATTGTTTGGCAGCGGTTGCAGGCTTACCGCCAAGCCGGTGGCTTTGAGCTACTTAGCCAGTGCCGTAGTGGTCAGGTGACGGTTGAGGCGCTTATGACATTGCTTGAGCGCTCGATGCTACGCGGGCTGGGCGGGGCAGGCTTTCCCACCTTTAAGAAGTGGCATTTCGTGCACCAAGAGCCGGGCCCGCGTTACTGCGTGATTAACGCTGATGAGGGCGAGCCCGGCACCTTCAAAGACCGCTACTACCTGGAAAAATCTCCGCATCAGTTTTTGGAAGGGGCGTTGGTCAGCGCCTGGGCCATTGAGGCCGAGCAGCTCTATATTTACCTGCGCGACGAGTACCCGGGGCTTCACCGGGTTTTAAACGAAGCAATTAATGAGCTGGAAAAAGCTGAGCTAGTGGTGCCAGGGTTTATCGTGTTGCGCCGAGGTGCAGGGGCCTATATCTGTGGTGAAGAGTCGGCGCTGATTGAATCCCTTGAGGGCAAACCCGGCAAGCCTCGCCATAGGCCCCCTTACGTTGCCCAGCAGGGGCTGTTTGGCCGCCCCACGTTGGTTAATAACGTCGAAACGGTGTACTGGATTCCACGTATTTGGAAAAAGGGCGCCGCGTGGTTTGCTGAGCAGGGGCGCAATGATAGAAGCGGGTTACGCAGTTTTTCCGTATCCGGCCGGGTAAAAAAGCCTGGCGTTTACCTAGCGCCCGCGGGTATTACCTTGGGTGAGCTCCTTGAAGAGTACTGCGGGGGCATGGTGGAGGGCCACACCCTGGCTGCCTACCTGCCTGGTGGCGCGTCGGGCGGTATTCTTCCCGCCAGTAAGGCGGATATTCCGCTGGATTTCGATACGCTACATGAACATGGCTGTTTTATAGGCTCGGCGGCGATTGTGGTGCTTTCCGATCACGATAACCTGCAGGCCGTGGCGACCAACCTGCTGGCCTTTTTCGCCGATGAGTCTTGTGGACAGTGTACGCCTTGCCGAGTGGGCACCGAAAAAATGCTCACCTTGCTGGAGAGTCCCCACTGGGATGTTCAGGCGCTTACCCGCTTGGCCCAAGTGATGCAAGACGCCTCAATTTGCGGGCTGGGGCAGGCGGCACCCAACCCGGTGCTGGGACTTCTTAAAGATTTTCGAGCCGAGCTTAGCCAGCAGCAGATTATCGTCAGCGATGCTGCTAGAGGGAGTACGCCATGACCGCCCCCTTTACGTTAACCCTGGATGGCCATGTGGTAACGGCTTACCCCGGTGAAACCCTATGGCAGGTGGCCAAGCGCAGCGGAGAAACCATCCCCCACCTGTGCTTTAAAGAAGCGCCCGGCTACCGTTCCGACGGTAACTGCCGAGCCTGTATGGTAGAAGTCGACGGCGAGCGCGCCCTGGCCGCCAGCTGCATACGTGAAGCGGCTCCCGGTATGGTGGTGCGTAGCGCAAGCTCTACTCGCGCCGTGCAAGCCCGGGAAACCGTGCTGGAACTGCTGATGGCCGACCAGCCCAGCCGAGCGGAAAGCCCCGACCGCTCCAGCCACTTTTGGGCCATGGCTGACCAGCTGGCGGTTAATGAAAATGCTGTAAAAGCTTGGCTACCGCCACGTCGTCACTCATCGGTTAGCCATGCGGCGGTCGCGCCTACCATTGCGCAGCCGGATACCAGCCACCCGGCCATGCACGTTAATCTGGAGGCATGCATTACCTGCAACCTATGCGTACGGGCTTGCCGCGAAGTGCAGAGTAATGACGTGATTGGTTTGGCGCAGCGCGGCGCAGCCACCGCTGTCGTTTTTGATTTTAGCGACCCCATGGGCGACAGCACCTGCGTGGGTTGTGGCGAGTGCGTACAGGCGTGTCCTACTGGCGCACTCATGCCCGCCACGCTGGTGGATGCGACTGGGCGCGGTGATACGAGCAGTCAGCGCCAGGTGGATTCCGTTTGCCCCTACTGCGGTGTGGGCTGTCAGCTTACCTATCATATAAATCATGATTCCCTGGCTTACGTGGAGGGGCGCAACGGCCCTGCCAACCAAGGCCGCTTATGCGTGAAAGGGCGCTTTGGATTTGATTATGTCAGCCATCCAGCGCGGCTCACCAAGCCACTGCTGCGCAAACCCGGTATACCCAAAACCCTCGACCCGAACTTTGACTCCAACCATCCATTGAGCCACTTCCGCGAAGCTAGCTGGGAGGAGGCGCTAGACGCGGCAGCAGGCGGGTTGATCAACATCAAAACCGCCCACGGCCCAACAGCGTTAGCGGGCTTTGGCAGTGCCAAGTGCTCTAATGAGGAGGCTTGGTTGTTCCAAAAGTTGGTGCGTACCGGCTTTGGCAGCAATAACGTCGACCACTGCACGCGGCTATGCCATGCCAGCTCCGTGGCCGCGCTGATGGAGTGCTTGGGTTCTGGGGCGGTTACCGCCTCGTTTATGCAGGCGCTTGATGCGGACGTAGTGATTCTCACTGGCTGTAACCCGGCGGTGAATCACCCGGTGGCGGCCACCTTCTTTAAGCAGGCGGCCAAACGCGGCACCGAGATTATTATCCTCGACCCTCGCGGGCAGGCATTAGATGCTTACGCCAGCCTAAGCGTGCGCTTTACGCCGGGCGCCGATGTTTCGCTGTTTAATGCGCTCTTGCATGTGATTATTGCCGAAGAGCTGTATGACGAAGCGTTCATCGCTGCCCATACCGAAGGTTTTGAGGCGCTTAAAAATAGCGTGGCACACAGCACACCTGAGACCATGAGCGCGCTGTGCGGCGTAGCACCTGATACCCTTCGCGACGTGGCACGCCGTTATGCCAATGCCGATAAAGCGATGATTTTCTGGGGCATGGGTATCTCCCAGCATACCCACGGCACTGATAACGCCCGCTGCTTGATCTCTTTGGCGCTGGCCTGCGGCCACACGGGGCGCCCGGGCACTGGCCTTCACCCACTGCGCGGGCAGAACAATGTCCAGGGCGCCTCGGATGCGGGGCTAATTCCCATGGTGCTGCCGGACTATCAACCGGTGGGTGATAGCCAATTGCGAGGCGCTTTTGAGGAGCTCTGGAACACGCCGCTGAGCGATGAGCCGGGGCTAACCGTCGTTGAAGTGATGGATGCCATCCATGCAGGCAGCGTGCGTGGTATGTATATTTTGGGGGAAAACCCCGCCATGTCTGACCCGGATCTGACCCACGCCCGGGCTGCATTGGGTATGCTTGAGCATTTAGTGGTACAGGACCTGTTCGTCACCGAAACCGCCCAGTTCGCTGATGTGATTCTGCCTGCCTCCGCCTGGCCGGAAAAAGAGGGCACCGTGACGAACACTAACCGCCAGGTGCAGCTAGGTCGTGTAGCGCTGCCCTTGCCGGGAGATGCCAAGCCTGACGGTTGGATTATTCAAGAAATCGCCAACCGCTTTGGGCTCGGCTGGCACTACGCTCACCCTAAAGAGGTGTTCGCGGAGATGCAGCAGGGCATGACATCGCTAAATCACATTAGCTGGGAGCGGCTTGCACGGGAGGGTTCGGTGACGTATCCCTGCCCGGCGGAGGATGCGCCGGGCCAGGATGTGGTGTTTAGAGATGCCTTTCCGCGCGCTGGCGGGCTGGCAAAATTCGCCCCCACGCGCCCGCTGCCGCCGGATGAGCCAGTGGATGACGAGTACCCCACAGTGCTCACCACCGGCCGGCAGTTGGAGCACTGGCACACTGGCTCTATGACCCGGCGCAGCCAGGCGCTGGATGCGCTAGAGCCAGAAGCGGTAGCCAGCCTTTCTCCCGGCGAGCTTTATCGGTTAGGGGTCTCCCCCGGTGAAAAGCTGACGATCACGACACGACGAGGCACGATTACGCTAACCGCCCGCATGGACCCAAAAATTCCCGATGGCATGGTATTTGTGCCGTTTGCCTATGCTGAAGCGGCGGCTAATCTGCTTACCAACCCGGCCCTTGACCCTTACGGTAAAATACCCGAGTTCAAGTATGCTGCCTGTCGGCTAAATCCGGCCTAAGTGATCGAAGCTGCTCATTGAGGAGCGCGCTGGGCTAGCGCCTAAGCTTTCCGCCAATGACCAGCATACATGGCGTTAGCAGGAGCGTAAGCCCGGTGGCGAAGGTTAGGCCACCGGCGATGGCGCTTGACATCTGGGTCCACCATTGGGCGGAAGGGGCGTTAAAGCCAAGGGCTGGGGCAAACAGATTCACGTTAATGCCCAACACCATGGGCATTAGCCCCAGTACCGTGGTAATCGCCGTCAGCAATACTGGGCGCAGTCGCAAACAGCCCGCTTCCAGCGCCGCCTCTGCGGGCATCATGCCATTGCCCCGCAGCTCGTTGTAGGTATCAATCAAGACAATATTGTTGTTTACCACAATGCCTGCCAGGGCAATAACCCCCATGCCTACCATTACAATGCCAAAAGCTTGGCCGGTAATCAGGAGGCCCATGAGTACCCCTGCCGTTGAGAACACAATGGCAGAGAGCACCAGTGCCGCTTGGTAGTAGCTATTGAACTGAGTGACTAAGATCAGCGCCATGAGGCCAATGGCAATCAAAAAGGCGCTAATCAAAAACTGCATCGCCTCTTGCTGGTCTTCCTGCTCGCCTGCCACATTCACCATCAAGCCATCGGGCAGTTGGCCTTCGCCCGCTGAAAGCAGCGCCCGTAAGCGCTCGTCGGCTAGGTAGCCGGGGGCTAAGTCTGCCTCAAGGGTAATCGCCCGACGCCCATCAATGCGGTTCAGCGTGCCAACTTTGGGTGCCGGGGTCAGCGTTACAAAGTGAGAGATAGGCACTTGGCCGCGCTGGGTATTAATAGTTAACCGCTCAAGTTGATCCAGCGATCGCCAGGACTCGGGCAGGCGAACGCGAATATCCACTTCATCGCTCACCGTAGGCGGACGGTAGCTAGCCACCTGCAGTCCCGTGGTCAGCAGCTGTACCGCACTGCCAATGGTCGTAATGTCGGTGCCCATGCGGGCGGCGGCTTCACGATCAACGTTCACCCGCCACTCCACCCCCGGAAGGCTGCGGTTGTCCTGAATGTCGGTGAACCCGCCCAGCTCACGCATAAGCCCCACGAGTTGATTAACCCCCGCATCGGCAACGTCCGGGTCGGTGGCGCTTATCTCTAGCACAATGGGTTTGCCGCCACCGGGGCCCATCTCCTGCTCCTGGAACTCCATTGTTATGCCAGGAATATCCCGGGTGCGCTCGGCCATATCGTCTAATATCGCTTGTGCGGGGCGGCGCTGGTACCAGTCCACAAACTGAAACTGCAGCACGCCCACCACATCACTGCCCATCTGCTGGTCAGGTACTGCAAATGAACGGGCATAAAGCGCTTCTACTTCGCTCATGCCACCCAGGCGGTTTTCCACGCGCTGCAGGATGGCATCGGCTTCCAAAGCCGAAAAGTCACCCCGGGCGCGCACTAATACCTGGGCGCTGTCTGGTTCCACGTTGGGAAAGAAATCCACCCCGTGATTAAAGCGTGCGTAGCCGGTGTAGAGCAGGGCGATCAGTAGCAGGGCGAACAGCAGTACCCAGCTAGGGTGTTGCAGCAGCCGCGCTAACAGGCTGCGGTAGTGGCGCCCAAGGGCTGTGCTTTCGGGGTTGGCGGTTCCCTCGTGGGTGGCTTCTTCACTTGAAGCGAGGGCCTCAGAAGCCGGTTTGGCAGAGCGGGTCACCAGCCGCCCAAGCGTAGGTAGAAATATAAGCGCCATGGCCAGGGATGCCAGCAAGCATAAGATCACCGTGGCGGGCAGGTACTTCATAAACTGCCCCACCATTCCTGGCCAAAACAGCAGCGGTACAAACACCGCCAACGTCGTTGCCGTAGAGGCAATGACCGGCCAACTCATCCGCGACGCTGCGTTCAGCCACGCTTGATGGGGCGACTGCCCTTCATGTAAATGGCGGTCGGCCAGTTCACTCACCACAATGGCGCCATCCACCAGCATGCCAGCCACTAAGATCAACGCGAACAGCACCACAATGTTGAGTGTAAAGCCAAAGGCCCACACCAGTAGAATGCCGGTTAAAAATGCCCCCGGAATAGTTAAACCCACCAGCAGTGCCATGCGCCAGCCCATCACCGCCACGACCACAATCAGCACCAGCACGACGGCGGTCAGTACGTTGTTTAACAGCTCGGAGAGCATGTTCTGCACCGTGACCGATTCATCCAAAATAGTGGTAACGCTGAGCTGTTCCGGTAGCAGGTCGCCTGCCTGGGCAAAGCGTTCCCTTACGGCATCGATAGTGGCGATGATATTGGCCCCGGCGCGCTTGGAAATTTCCAGCACCACCGCGGGCTCGCCGTCAATACGGGCAAAGCCTTCGGCCTCTTTATAGGTGGGGTGAATCCAAGCCACATCGCCGAAGGTGACCACTTGGTCGCCTTCTACTTTCACCGGCATCTGCATCACATCATCTAGGGATTCAATAATGCCCGGTACCTTCAGCGCTAAACGCCCAGCGCCAGTGTCCAGGCTGCCGGCGGCGACGAGGCGGTTGTTGCGCGATACCTGATTAAACAGCGCGTCAAAATCAATGCCATAGCTCTCTAGCACCAGTGGATCAACGACGATTTCCAGCAGGTCTTCCCGCTCCCCGGCAATATCCACTTCCAACACATTGGCGATGCCCTCAATCTCTTCTTTGAGGCGCCGGGCAATCGTAATACGCTCGCGGGTATCTAACTGCCCGGAAAGGCCAATGGTAAGCACAGGGAATTCGGAGACATTCACTTCCATTACCCGCGGCTCTTCGGCTTCAGCGGGCAAGCTGCTGCGGGCAATATCCACGCGTTCGCGTACATCAGAGAGGGCTGTATTCGGGTTGAAGCCTGGGTCAAACTCAAGGGTTACCGCGGCATGGCCTTCGCTGGACTGTGCGGTAAATTTGCGTAGCCCTTCGATCCCCCGCAGCTCCTGCTCCATGGGGCGAATTAAAAGCCGCTCCCCATCTTCGGGGCTAACCCCTTCCAGAGAGAGCGAAACGTAAACAATGGGGATAGTGACGTCGGGGTTTGCTTCCTTAGGAATGGTTTGCCAGGCAGCCATGCCCGCTAGCAGTAACCCAGCGAGCAGCAGTAGCGTGGTGCGCGTATGGGTAAGCGCCGCATTAATGAGTTGGCGCATAACCACCTTCCTGGCGGTTGGCAGGCACCGGCGTGACGGTATCGCCCGGGGCAACTAAGCCAGCGCCAAGGGTAATCAGTTGCAGCGGATCCGGCATACCCGTCACGTAAGCGCGCTCAATATCGGCGCTCACCAGTTCAATGGCTGTTTGGGCCACCTGGTTTTCATCGACGATGTGCTTAACCGCCAACTGGCCCTGTTCGTTCAGGCTAAAAAGCGCGGGGGAGAGCGTATGTACATGGCGCGGCGGCAGGGTAATGGTGAACTCCGCGCTGCCCCCTGCCAAACGTTGCCGGTCAGGGTTGTCCAGGGTTGCTTCGATATAAAAGGTACGGGTGGCCTCTTCAGCACGGCTACTGATATGGGTTATCTCGCCGGTTAGCGCGCTCCCGTTTAACAGCCGCGCAGTGACCGGTAGGCCAACGCTGAGTTCGCCAACCTGCTGTTGAGATACCCAAGCCGTTCCGGTTAAACGGCGGTCGTCAATTAAGCGGCCCCACTCTTCGCCGGACTGCAGCAAATCGCCTAGTTCAACCTGTACCCGGTCAAGGACGCCCTCAAACGGGGCGGTGGGGCGGGTGTCGTTTAGCTGTTTTTCCAACTGGGCAACCTGGGCAGCGCTGGCGCTTAACGCGCTCTGTAGGCGCAGCAGTTCTGGCTGTGAAATGAGCTCCCGGCGGCGTAGGTTCTGCGCCCCGGAAAACTCAGCTTCTGCCACGGCAAGCTCATCCCTTGCTTGCTGCAAACGCTCGGGTAGGGCTTCATTATCCAGCACCAGCAGGGTATCGCCTTGGGCCACTGTCGCCCCCTGGGTAATGGGCTTTTCCGCTACGAAGCCAGCCACGCTAGCGCGTAAGATGGTTTCGCGCTGGGCGGTTAATTGGCCTTGAATAATCTGCTGAGGAACAAAAGGGGTGCTTTGCTGAACCATCACCTCTACCCGTGGAAGCGCCTCGCTTTCCGTGCTGCTGCTCTCGGGTGGGTCGGTTTGAAAGCGCTGAAAATCGCCAAAGGCAAGCCATATTACCAGCGCTAGAACCAGCAAGCTGGCAAGGGCGTAAGAGTAGGGGATTCGTCGCATGGGGTTGCTATATCCGTATAAGCCCAGAAAACCGTATATTTAAGCTGTACGTTAAAGCTGTACATTAAAGACCCTGCTGAAGGCGGGGCGCGCAGCCTGTCACACCATAGCGTAACCCGAGCTTCTCAGCGAGTACCAAGCAGCGGCGGGAAGGGTACTAGCCTCATGTCTGATTGAGTTTTTGCCCGGCTGGGCATACCATCTTGTCGTCTTAATTTCTGTCGAACCACCCTCAGGCGAGCCCTTACACTCGGCAAACCATCAAGGAGCAATGATGAAAGATCCAGTACGTATTGCGATTACCGGCGGCGCAGGCCAAATCAGCTACTCTCTTATTTTCCGCATCGCTGCTGGCGACATGTTGGGGCCGGATCAGCCTGTCATTCTTCAGCTTCTGGAAATCCCTCAGGCGATGGACGCCCTGAACGGCGTGGTGATGGAAGTCAACGACTGTGCCTTCCCGCTGGTCAAAGACGTTGTCGCAACCGATGACCCCAACGTCGCGTTCAAAGATGCGGATTTCGCCCTGCTGGTAGGTGCCCGTCCGCGTGGCCCCGGTATGGAGCGTAAAGACCTTCTGGAAGCCAACGCTGCTATCTTCTCCGTGCAGGGCAAAGCGCTAAACGATCACGCCAGCCGCGACGTGCGCGTGCTAGTTGTCGGTAACCCGGCCAACACCAACGCGCTGATTGCCTCTTGCAACGCGCCGGACCTGGACGCGGGTCAGTTCACCGCCATGACGCGCCTGGATCACAACCGCGCGTTGACCCAGTTGGCTCAGAAAACCGGCAAGCACGTCACCGACGTTGAAAACATGATCATCTGGGGCAACCACAGTGCCACCCAGTACCCGGATCTGGCCCAGTGCAAAGTCGATGGCAAAGCGGCGTTTGATCTGGTTGAGCGCGACTGGTACGAAAACGACTTTATCCCCACCGTTCAGCAGCGCGGCGCGGCGATCATTAAGGCACGCGGTGCGTCATCTGCAGCGTCTGCCGCTTCTTCAGCTATCGACCACATGCGCGATTGGGCGCTGGGTTGTGACGGCATCGTCAGCATGGCAATTCCGTCTGACGGCAGCTACGGCATCGACGCAGGCATCATCTACTCTTATCCGGTGCGCTGCCAGGGCGGTAAGTACGAAATCGTTCAAGGTTTCGAGCTGGACGCGTTCAGCAAAGAGAAGATGCAAGCCACCGAGAAAGAACTGCGTGAAGAGCGCGCTGCCGTTGAGCACCTGCTCGGCTAAGCACGCCCGCTGGCGCTCTTAAATGAGCGCCTAGCAAACGCAAAAGCCCTGCAAACTCAGTTTGCAGGGCTTTTTTGACCATCTACGCTTCACTCACCACTCACCACTCACCACTCACCACTCACCACTCACCACTCTCAATCACGCAAACTCATAATCCGCCAATGGCGCGTTTCGGCGACTTCTCGGAGCGTATCGTCGGGGTCGACGGCGACGGGGTGCTCGACTTGCTCAAGCAGCGGCAGGTCGTTGTGGGAGTCGCTGTAAAACCAAGCGCCATCCATGGTTAAGTCTTGATCTTCAAGCCACTGCTTTAAACGAGTGACTTTGCCTTCGCGGTAGCTCGGCACCCCTGACACACGCCCAGTATAGTGTCCATCGATCATTTCAGGATCAACCGCGATTAAATCATCAACGCCCAAGCGCTCAGCAATTGGCGCAGTAATAAAGCGGTTGGTGGCGGTGATAATCAGCAGCGTATCCCCTTTGGTGCGGTGGCGGGCCAAAAGCTCTTCGGCCTTGGGGAGAATATGCGGCTCAATTTTGCTGGCCATAAACTGCTGATGCCAGGCGGCTAGCTGTTCCGGCGTGTTTTCCGCAAGCGGCTTCAGTGCCATCTCCAGAAACGCTGCCATATCCAGGGTGCCTGCGTTGTAATCGGCCATAAAGCGTTCGTTGGCTTCTCGGTAAGCAACAGGATCAACGGCGCCCTGTTCGAGTAGAAATTCACCCCAGGCGTGATCGCTGTCGATGGATAGCAGCGTATTATCCAAATCGAAAATGGCCAGACTCACGGCGCTCCCCTTATGGTTAATGTGATGGTTGATAGCGTGTTAATCGCGGGACACAAAGCGGCGGATTATCGCAGAGTCGCCCTGGTTTAACCACTTAGCGTTATATTGTATTGATACGGCTGTCTCCCTTGTGGAAAAATGGACATAACTGAAAATTTATTAAGGTGATGTCCGTGATCGACGCTGACGGCTTTCGCCCCAATGTTGGCATTATTATTGCCAACAGCCAGGGGCAACTGCTCTGGGCGCGTCGTGTAGGACAAAATGCGTGGCAATTCCCCCAGGGAGGCATTAAAGCAAGCGAGACTCCACAACAAGCGCTTTTTCGTGAGCTTCACGAAGAGATCGGCCTAACCGCCGACGATGTTGATATTGTCGCCTGCACCCGGGGCTGGCTGCGCTACCGTCTTCCACGACGCATGATTCGTACCCACTCGCGACCGGTCTGTATCGGCCAGAAGCAGAAGTGGTTTTTACTTAGGATTCGCTGTCAAGAGAACCGAATCTGCATGACGGCTACGCCCAAGCCCGAATTCGATGGCTGGCGCTGGGTAAGCTACTGGTACCCGCTGGGGCAGGTGGTGCCGTTTAAACGAGAGGTATATCGACGCGCGTTACGAGAACTTTCTCCGCGTGTACAGCGCCTAGCACAAGATAACGAAGGGTAATTGCGCTTTGCTGCCTAGGATGGGGCAGCAAAGCCAGCCGGAAATCCCTCAGCGAGGCAAATAATAGTGAAAAGTAAAACCTCCATGCTTGAGGTGCTACGTCGCGTCATTCAGGAAGTGAATGGCGCTCGAAACCTCGATGCCGCGCTGTCAACCATGGTTCGCCGCATACGCAAGGCCATGCAAACCGACGTATGCTCTTTTTATCTTTACGATAAAGAGCTTGAGTCGTTAGTGCTGATGGAAACCATTGGTTTGCGTACCCAGGCGGTGGGCCGCGTGGTGCTGCCCCTGGGAGAAGGCTTGGTGGGGCTAGTCGCCAAGCGCAGTGAACCGCTTAATCTGGAAGACGCCCAGGCGCATTCCCATTTTCGCTATTTTGAGGCCACGGGTGAAGAGCGCTACTCAAGCTTCTTGGGGGTGCCGATTATTCACCAGCGCCTCATGCTTGGCGTATTAGTGGTTCAACAGGCTGAAAAACGCCAGTACGATGATGAAGACGAAGCCTTTTTGGTAACTATGGCTGCTCAGCTGGCAGGGGTGCTAGCCCATGCGTTAGCCACGGGTAATCTTTCCCGCCCTGCGCTGCCAGGTGGCCAAGCCATGTTCAAAGGCGTGGCGGCATCCCCCGGTATGGCCATGGGCGAAGCGGTAGTCATTACCCCGCCTGCTGATCTCAATAGCGTCCCCGACCTGATCCCTAATGATCAGGATTACGAAGTTGCTCGCTTAAAAGAGGCCATCGGCAAAACGCGCAGTGAGATTCGCGCTGCGGGTGAGCGCTTGGCAAGCCGTATTTCTGCCCAGGAACTTGCTCTCTTTGATGTGTACCAGCAAATGCTTGGTGAAGCAGCGCTCTCAGAAGAGGTAGAGAAACGTATTCGTGAAGGGCAGTGGGCACCTGGGGCGTTGGCCGATGTGGTGCGCCGCCATGTGCAATACTTAGAGCGTGTCGATGATGACTACCTGCGCGAGCGGGCGGCGGATATTCGCGACCTGGGCCGCCGCGTGCTGTCGCACTTGCAGGAAGATACGCCCTCAACGCCTGAAACCTACCCTGATAACGCCATCTTAGTCGGTGACGAAATCAGCGTAGCGATGTTGGGTGAAGTGCCGCGGGATAAGCTGAAAGGCCTGGTGTCGGTACGCGGTTCAAGCACCTCTCACGTGGCTATTGTGGCCCGCGCCATGGGTATTCCCACCGTATTGGGGATGGTGGATTTACCGCTGCCGCGCTTAAACGGCGCCCCCGTTGTGCTGGATGGGCACCGTGGCCGCTTGTTTGTGCGGCCCGCTGAAGAGCTGAAAACCCGCTACGCCAATTTAATCGCCGAAGAGAAAGCCCTCAGTGAAGTGCTGGAGCACGAGCAAGACCAGCCCAGCGAAACGCCTGATGGCTACTCTATGCCGCTGATGGTCAACACGGGCTTAGCCGTCGATGCCAGTTCGCTGCTTAAAAGTCGTATTGGTGGCGTCGGGCTATACCGTACCGAAGTGCCGTTTATGATTACCGAGCGCTTTCCCGGTGAAAAAGAGCAAATGCGGATGTATCGCGAGCAGCTCGAAGGCTTTGCGCCGCTGCCGGTGGTAATGCGCACCCTGGATATTGGTGGCGATAAAGACCTCCCATATTTCCCTATTGAGGAAGCTAACCCGTTTTTGGGTTGGCGCGGCATGCGGGTAACCCTGGATCACCCCGAAGTATTGATGGTGCAGCTGCGCGCCATGCTTAAAGCCTCTCATGATTTGGGTAACCTCTACGTACTCTTTCCGATGATCACCAATGTAGAAGAGGTCGATGAGGCACTGCGCCTGCTGGATCGTGCTATTGTCGAGTTAGGTGAGGAGGGTACCACCGTAATCCGGCCCCAGGTGGGTGTGATGATCGAAGTACCCGCGACCATTTATCAAATGGATGCGTTAGCCAAGCGGGTTGATTTTTTCTCAGTGGGTAGCAACGATTTAACGCAATATCTGCTAGCGGTAGACCGCAACAACCCGCGAGTATCAAGCCTTTACGATGCGCTGCACCCAGCGCTTCTCGGTGCGCTGCAAGAGCTCTCCCAAGATGCCAAGCGGCTGGATAAACCTATTTCGCTGTGTGGCGAGCTGGCAGGGGACCCTGCCGGGGCGCTGTTATTAATGGCCATGGGGTTCACGAGCCTTTCCATGAACGCCCCCAGTTTGCCTAAAGTACGCGCGGCGATTCGCCGAGTAAGCTTTACGGATGCAAAGCAGCTGCTTGAAGAAATTATGCAGCAGGATACCCCCGCTCAAGTGCATGCCCATTTAAATATGCGCATGGATGAATGGCAGCTTTCGCATCTATTACCCCCGCGAGACTGAACTTGAGAGTGTCGTTTCCCCTTCAAAACGGCCGAGCGGCCCAAAGCGCTGCTCGGTCATTGCCACTTCCCCCTGCTGATTGAGCGTTAACCACGTTGTCGCCCGAGTACCGTACTGTTCACCGATAATAAAGGCGGCAGAAAGCTGGCGTTCAAGCGATAAGCCAACTCCCGTATCGGGCAAGCTGGTGTCAGGTGCTACCCGTGGGCTGTGCAAGGCCTCTTGAGTAGCGTGGCGCCAGTTATCAGGGTGGCTATGGGCTAAAACCTGCTTTACGGCGGTTAACTTTGGCCAGGGAGTGTTTAGCGTCGCATTGGAAAGGCCATGCACCCCGCTGGCGATCTCGGTCAGGTGAGTGCCATCGTAACCTCTATGCAGATGCCATAAGCGTTCTGTTGTAGCGACGAGCAGGTTAAATCCGGCGTAGTGCTTCGCCTCGGTGTTAGCCAGTTCTATCAGCCAAGCATCAATGTCGCTACATTGAAGGGCACTCGCCACCAGTTCCCCCCGGCTAGGTGCGTTGGCCGGCGTAGCAAGACGGGGGTCGCGTACATTGGTTAGTGCGGCTACCCGACCCTGCTGGTTCGCCGCCAGCCAAGTGCCCCCCGCTTCTAAATCCCGTCCGCCGATCAGCCCATGGGGTTCATCCCAAAAGGCTAAAGGCGCCGTGGGGCGTGCGTGAAACTCATCGCGGTTCGCCGCTAGGCGAAGCGGTTGGGTGCTGCCTGGGTGCCAGGCAAAGGTTATTAAGCACATCGCGAACTCTGTCATCCTTTAGATTCAGTGAGCAACAGCGTCAACCTCTACAAGAGCGGAATGACAGCGTTGGTGTGTAGACGTACACTAACCTTAGAACAGGATGTTTGACCACCGATGCTTGACCGCAACTCAGGACTCTGAACATGCAATCCTATCAGCGAGAGCACTTTTGGAATGCCGTTACATGGCCGATTCTTTGGCCTTTGCTGCTTGTGCAAGTCGCACTGGTCATGCTGTGTGTGTCAGTGGGACTCGTTATCTGGGGGATGTCGCCAAATCAAACGTCATGGAGCACAACGCTTTGGCTTACCCTTACCCTGTTATTAGGTAGCTGCATGAACGTGGCTGCCTTCCTTATGCTGCTTAAAAGCCGGGCCAAGCGGATAGATGTGCTCTTCATGCATGAGTTAAAAGTACTTGAGCGCAACACCAAGGCACTTAGTCATACCAAGGCGCTTAGCCATACCTTGGCGCACCCGCCATCAGGTGAACAGCCAATTACGCCCATGGGCACTGAGCCGCTTTTGCCGCTACAGCGGGTGGCACACGTCAACGAGATACTTGCCAAGCTAGTGAGTATTCAAGACAAAGCGCCATTTATACCGCCAACGGCTGAGCAACCCAAGCAGGATCCAGCGCTGCTTGAAAATTTACATCAACAGCAACAACAGCTTAAGCACCTTATGGCGGGGCGAGACCGTGCGCGAGAAGAATCACGATTGAAATCAGGCTACTTAACACTTCTACAGCGGGAAGCCGATAATCTGTTTGCTTATCTGGATGACTTAATGCAGAAAGACCAGTGTAAAGAGTGCCATCAAGACATTAGCCACGTGCAAGACCGGCTGGCTGATATTCGTGCTCTGCTGGCTAATTTTGCCCTGCAAAGTGCTAGCGAAGCAGGAGGTGATCAGGCGTTGCCAGCCAGCACCAAACGGCAGATTAAAGTGCTAGTGGTGGATGATGGCCCCGTAAATTTAATGCTGGCGCGGCAAATGCTTGAGGCCCAAGGGCTTTATGTAGAAGGGGTAAGCAGCGGCGAGCAGGCATTAGAGCGACAACAAACCACGTTTTATGATTTGGTGTTCATGGATATTTTTATGCCAACCTTAGACGGGTTTGAAACTGCGCAACGCTGGCGCGACTATGAGCATGACAATGATAGCCCGCGCAGCGTGCTGGTCGCGTTAACCGCAAATGTTGATAATGCCAGGCGTGATACCTGTGAGGCCGCCGGGTTAGACGATGTGCTTGCTAAGCCCTATCAGCCCGAAACGCTCGTGGGCATGATTACCAAATGGGTACCTAATATAAACAACGAGACACCTACCTCATGACAGTAGTGGCTATTATTGCAAGTTATTTAGTTTTAGGGGCGGCAGCAGGCACAATGGCGGGGCTATTTGGCGTTGGCGGGGGGCTTATCATTGTGCCTGCGCTGGTATTTGCCTTCGGCCTGCAAAACATTGCACCTGAAATCACGATGCATTTGGCGGTGGGTACCTCGCTGGCTACCATCGTGATAACCGGCGCTTCTTCAGCGCTGGGGCATTTTCGCAAGGGAAGTGTGCACCGCCCCTGGTTTATGGCGTTACTACCTGGGTTAATGCTGGGGGCGATTGGCGGTGTATTTATTGCCGGTAATTTGTCGGGCACTGTTTTGGGTACTCTGTTTGGTATCTTTGTGCTGCTGTTGGCAGTCAAAATGGTGCTAGGCCTTAACCCTAAACCGGGGGTGGGGTTGCCTGGTAAGGCCGCGATGACAGTAGCCGGTGGTGTCGTAGGCGCTATTTCTGCACTATTTGGGATTGGTGGCGGGGCAATGACGGTTCCTTGGTTATCGCGCTGTGGTGCTTCCATGACCCAGGCGGTAGGCACTTCAGCTGCCTGTGGGCTGCCCATCGCGGTGGTAGGCGCTATTACGTTTATCATCGTCGGATGGGGTAATCCGCTGCTACCCCCTTGGGCCACGGGGTTTGTTATGTGGCCAGCCTTTCTAGGGATTGTGCTAACCAGCGTGCCCTTTGCAAGGTTAGGGGTGAAACTTGCCCATGTGCTTCCAGCCCAAGCGCTACGGTTCTCATTTGCAGCGCTGCTTGCAGTCGTAGGGCTTCGCTTCATTTTGGCATGATGGCTTTTCGGCTCACGTGTTGGCCGCTTTACTTCTTTTCGCTTAGAGATTTTTGATGATCAATTACCCAACAATTGACCCGGTTGCAATTTCACTGGGTCCGCTGCAAGTTCATTGGTATGGCTTAATGTACGTGGTCGGGTTTGTAGCTGCCTGGTGGTTAGGCTGTAAGCGAGCGCCGCGCATAGGGCTCACGAAAGACGATATTGGCGATTTACTGTTCTACTGTGCCATCGGCGTAGTGGCCGGTGGGCGTTTAGGCTACGCGCTATTTTATGGCCTGGAGCAGTGGGCGGCAGACCCCCTTTGGGTTTTCCGGGTATGGGATGGCGGTATGAGCTTCCACGGCGGCCTGCTGGGTGTGCTGCTCGCCGCTTGGCTGTTTGCACGCCGCAAGCAGTTGGCGTTTTTTACCCTTACCGACTTTATAGCGCCGTTAGTGCCGATTGGGTTAGGCGCTGGGCGTATAGGCAACTTTATCAATTATGAGTTGCCGGGGCGGGTAACGTCGCTGCCATGGGGGATGCCTTTCCCAGGTATGGGGCCTGAGCCACGCCACCCTTCGGCGCTTTATGAGGCGCTGTTAGAAGGCGTTGTGCTGTTTGTCATTCTCTGGTGGGTATCTTCCAAGCCTCGTGCGCGCGGCTTTGTGTCGGGGCTGTTCCTGCTGGGCTATGGCGTATTCCGCTTTATGGTGGAGTTTGTACGCATGCCCGATGCGCATATTGGTTATCTTGCTTTCGGTTGGTTCACCATGGGGATGCTGCTAACGCTACCAATGATCGCGTTTGGCCTCTACTTGATTGCGTGGTCACGCAATAACCCTGTCGACGCCAAAACTGACGTAAGTAAATCGTAAGCGGTGAATAGCTATGTGCGACTCCCAGGTCGCACATAGCTTCTGGCCGCATATGGCTTCCATGTATAGAATACATTCCCACACTGCCTGACAATCTGGAAATTCTGTGACTGCAACAACGCCCACGCCGAAAGAAGCGCTTGAACAGCCTTATCTTGACTTAATGCGCACTGTGTTAGAGGAAGGCGTTGATCGCAACGACCGGACGGGTACCGGCACGCGCTCAATTTTCGGCCATCAAATGCGCTTTGACCTCTCTCGTGGCTTTCCGCTGCTAACGACCAAAAAACTGCATCTACGCTCTATCATCCATGAGCTGCTGTGGTTTTTGAAAGGCGATACCAATATTGGCTACCTCCAAGAAAATGGCGTGCGCATCTGGGATGAGTGGGCGGATGAAAACGGCGATTTAGGGCCTGTTTACGGTTATCAATGGCGTAGCTGGCCAAACCCTAAGGGTGGCAGCGTAGATCAAATTGCCAATGTGTTAGAGCAAATTCGCACGTCGCCCCAGTCGCGTAGGTTGATTGTGTCTGCCTGGAACCCCGCCCAGGTAGATGAAATGAAGCTGCCACCGTGTCACTGCCTATTTCAATTCTATGTGGCTAACGGGCGCCTTTCCTGTCAGCTTTATCAGCGCAGTGCGGATATTTTTCTAGGCGTGCCGTTTAATATTGCAAGCTATGCGCTGCTGCTTAGTATGGTCGCCCACGTAACGGGCTTAAAACCCGGTGAATTTATTCATACGCTCGGCGATGCACACTTATATAGCAACCATTTGGAGCAAGCCCAAGAGCAGCTAACACGTACGCCCCTGGCGGCGCCTAAGCTTACGCTTAATGATCAGGTAACCCGCTTATTTGATTTCTCCTTCGAGGATATAGAGATCACCGGGTATGATTCACATCCCCATATAAAAGCGGAGGTGGCCGTATGAGCTCCCAAGAGGGCGAATTCGACTCGCTAGTACCGATCGCTATGATTGTTGCCATGGCGAAAAACCGTGTCATTGGCGTGAATGGCAAACTACCCTGGTATTTGCCTGAAGATTTAAAGTTCTTCAAGCGGATGACCCAAGCGAAGCCGCTGGTCATGGGGCGTAAAACCTATGCGTCTATTGGCAAGCCGCTACCTAACCGGCTTAATATCGTGGTAACGCGAGATACAAATTTTCAGGCAGCTGGCACGCGGGTATGCCATGATCTGCCGACGGCGCTGGAGCTAGCTGATCAGCAGGCCACCATTGAAGCGGCTGAAGAGATCATGGTGATGGGAGGCGGTGAGATTTATCGTCAGGCGCTACCTTTTGCGCAACGCCTCTATATTACTGAAGTAGACATTGATGTTGATGGCGATGCGTCCTTCCCAGAGTTCTCTCTGGAGGAATGGCGCGAAGTGCAGCGGGTGGCAGGAAGCCCAGCGGAGGGGCAGCCCCACTATGATTTCGTCGTATACGAGCGCTTCAACGACTGATTAGGACAAAGGAGGGGAGCATGGCCGCCAGCGTACAGCACTTATTAGCATCATTAGAGGCGCATCTTGAGCGCACAACGTCCGAGCTAAAAACGCTTCGCCAAGAGAATGCCTGGCTCAAGCAGCAACTGGCTGCCCAAAGCAAACCCAATGACACTACACCCGCCCCTGAAGCGTCTTTGGAAGCGCCAGAAAGCATCCCCCAGCAACACGAAAAGCCAGGGCCGGAGGCAGGCGAGAGTAACGCTGCAGAAAGAACAGTAGGGCGTGAAGTTGCAAAAGAAGCTGCACAAGAAACTGTGCACGAAGTTGCAAAAGAAGCGGAAGCACCTTCACCCCAAGCGCTTCTAAACCAGTGGTACCAACGTTATCCGAAGGCCTTTTTTAAAGGGCACACCAAACCGCTTAAGATTGGTATTCATCACGACCTTGCTCAGCGGGAGCCTTGGTCGGGTAAATTAATTCGGCGAGCGCTTGCTAACTACGTGAATTTACCACGCTACGTAAAATCAATGCGTGAGGGCGTAGAGCGCTTCGACTTGGATGGTAATCCAGTGGGAAAGGTTGATAAAGAAGCCTCTTTACACGCCCGCCAGCGGCGAAAAGAGCGGCCCTCTGATGAGTCGGCTATAGACCCGCAGAAAAATGCGGCGAAACCGAAAAACGCCGCTACAATGGTAGCTTCAGCAGAAAATAGCGGAACTACCGCGCAACCGCTTAATAAGCATGGCGATAAAAATGCTGGGCTGCTCCCCTCGCAAGGAAGTAAAGCAAAGCCGATAAGTTTAGAAGAAAAACTAAAAGGTCTTCAGCAGAAATTTGAAGGCCACTGAGACCGGGCAAGTCTAGCTGGGTTCCCCAAAAAAGCATAAATCGTAAAAAAACACTGTTTTTTTCTATTGCGTTCATTGGGTTCACGGTATAGAGTTTGACCTGCGAGCATTGGAATATAACAAGGTTTAGCTGAGGACATGCCACATACCACCGGGAAAAACCGGAGGATGGAACAAGAGCATGACCCGCAAGCCAACTGCAGGCTTCATTTTTGAAAGCTTGTAAAAACGATCGAAACAGTAAGCTAGTTAAGGAACCTACATCATGAAAAAGACACTTTTAGCGACTGCTATCATTGGCGCCCTCGGTGCCTCTGCTGCCGCTCAAGCAGCTACCGTATACGACCAAGACGGCACCAAACTTGACGTTTATGGCCGTATCGCAGTCGGTATCGCCGGTGGTGGCCCTGCCTACCGCTCTTCTACAGATGCCGAGCAAGCTGCTGGCGCTGGCGAAAATGTTTCTGTCAACAATGGCGCTGAGTTTGTAGACGTTTACTCTCGTCTTGGTCTGCGCATGAGCCAGGAAGTTTCTCGTGACCTGACTGCTTTTGGTCGTGTTGAATGGCGTTTCCGTGCTGATGAGTCTGGCAACCGTAACGGTAACGATTTCTCAGCCTTCTCTGAAACTCGTCAAGCTTACCTAGGCTTGCAAAGCGACCAGTTTGGTACAATCCAAGCCGGTAACTTTGACTCTATGTACAACCAGTTTGTTTCTCTGCCGTTCGATGTTTACATCGACCGTGGTCTAGAGTTCGCTGGTCACCCGACCCAGTCACGTGGCGACTCTATCGGTTACTACACGCCTGATCTGGAAGGTTTCACTGCCTTCTTGCAGCTGAAGCACTTCAGTGAGCGTGGTCTGCGTAATGAGGGCAACCTAGGTGGTGCTGCTGCCCCTCAGACTACTGAGCAAGGATCGTTAGTAGCAGCCCAAGGTGGTGTTCGTTACGCTGAAGGCCCTTTGACAGTTGGTCTGGGCTTTGTTGAAGATGTAGCGCGTGGCGACGGCGGTAACGGTGAAATGCGTTACGGCCTAATCGGTTCTTACGCTATTACTGACCAGTTCTCTGCCCGCCTGGGTTATGAAACTCGTGATGACAACAGCACGCGTGGTGGCGGTTTCGACACTGTAGGTCTGGGTGGTACTTTCACCACTGGTCCTTGGGCATTTAATGCCGATATCTACAATGTAGATCGTGATAACGCTGACAGCCGCACTGCTTGGGCGCTGGGTACCTACTACAAAGTTTCCAGCAACTTTGACGTGTTTACCGAGCTACACCAGGCTGATCAGCAGTCAGTTGATATTACTGTAGGTGGCGGCGATGGTATCAGTGTTGATCGCGCCGATGGCGACGACGTTTACTGGCTGACAGGCGCTCGTTACCACTTCTAAGCCTGGCTAAAACGCTTCGCTTTAAGCAGTAATCGCTAAAAGCAGTAATAGAACCGGTCTCTTTGAGGCCGGTTTTTTTTAGAATATATGCTCAAATTTTGAGTATTATGATAACTCCAATCATAAAAATATATTCATAAATCAATGGATTAAGATTTTAAGTGTGCGCTTCTGCAAGCCTGTTTTGCAAAATTGCAAATATCCATCGACGCTGGTTTCGTTTTTACTATACGCCACTGTTAGCAAAACCCCGTGTTATGTTTACGCAGGCGCAGTTCACGACTAGATAATTCCTACCTAAATTTGCGAAAATGTTTAGAGTAAAAAGTGCTAACATACATCCTGCTGTAATTTTGACAGCAGTGGATTGATGGCTTGTTCAGTAGATAGCATGGACTTTTTGCAGCTAATTAAGTATTATTAAGCGCTCATAAAACCTTGCTCTTATAGCCTCTGTAGTGCCAGGCTCATCATAGCGTCGTGGCGCATTGAGTATTTCAGGGCAAGGGAATGCGTCCGATAATCCCCGGGCGGTAGCGTGTCTCTAGCTTTCATTCTTTATCGGCGAAATAGTATGAATCAGTCTCCTCCTTATGAACCACATTACAACTCTTCGCAAGACGAAATCACATTGGTTGATCTTGCTAAGATACTCATCAAACGCTGGAAGATCATGTTGATCATGTTCTTAGTTGTGGTGCTTGGCACCTTGACCTACTTAATGTTGAAAGAGCGTACCTATGAGTATGTATCAATTTATCAGGTTGCAGAGAAAGAACCAGGAAGTGCTTTAGAAGCACCAAATTCAGTAGTTGCTAAGATTAATAACCTCTATATAGGCCCGGTAACACGTGAGCAAAGAGAATTGGAAGCATTAGAGAGGCTGCCCTTTGAGGTTAGGGTCACTAACCCAGGTGATACACTGTTGATACGTTTGGGATCAGAAGCGACGGCAGAAAATGCAGGGCTAGTAATGCAAATGCACGAATCACTCTTGGCTCAAGTTGCAGAAGATCAAAAAGAGCGCGTTACTATGTATCGCTCCAGCCTTGAACAGCAGCTGCAGAATGCTGAAAATGTATTGCAAGCTGCAGAACAATCGAGTGGAGAAAGGGCCAGTGATCAGGTCGTAAATAGCATTAAGCTTATTGCTGATATACAGCAGCGTATTTCTCAGTTAAGAGAAGGCCAAATAGTGCAAGTGTCGGTACAGAGCCTAGAGGCTACGGGTATAAACCGTAGTCTGATGATGGCCTTAGCACTCATGCTGGGAGGTATGGTATCAGTTATGGCAGCCTTTTTATCGCAGTTTATTGCATTGGTCAGGGAAAGTATGGTGAAGGATTCTTCCTAAGATAGTTGCTGAAGTAGACAAAAGAAATGTCGCGTTCCCTTTCATCTCTTGTATTTATATGGGATAAGCTTTGTGCCAGCATTCCCTTTAGAGCGATTAATTAACCTTGGACTACGTGCTAGCACATTATTAGCTAAATTTTCGTTGCTATTTTTTCTAGCATTTTTTCTTGAACCAGCTGAAGTGGCGCTATACGGCTTGTTGGTAGCTACCATTGGCTATTCGCTTTATGGTCTAGGCTTTGATTTTTACTCCTATAGTACACGAGAGTTAATCGGTAGTTCGCAAAAGCAGTGGGCTAGATTGCTACGTGATCAAGGCGTATTCTTTGTAGGAATTTATCTTGCCGTCTTGCCTTTACTTTTTTTAATTTTTTATTTTGAGCTTTTGCCTTGGTCAGTAGCACCTTGGTTTTTTGCCATACTTGTACTGGAACATCTCGCTCAAGAGTTGAATAGGTTGTTGGTAGCCATGTCTCGCCAGCTGCTTGCCAGCATAGTGCTTTTTTTGCGATCTGGGCTTTGGGCTTTCATTGTTGCTATCTTTTTTTGGTTGTTACCTGAAACTCAATCTCTTGATTTTGTATTCATTGCATGGTGTTTAGGAGCACTGGTGGCGTGTTTGCTAGGTTCAACAGCGTTGCTGGCGCTAGACCGAAGATGCTTAAGTAAGTCGATTAATTGGAATTGGATTAGTCGTGGAATTAAAGTGGCTTTTCCTTTACTAGTAGCAACGCTAGCACTTCGCGGTATGTTTACAATTGATCGATATTGGGTTCAAAATCTTTCGGGAACAGATGTACTTGCAGCATATGTCCTGTATGCAGGTGTGGCTAATACAGTGATGTCATTCTTGGATGCGGCAGTATTTGTTTTTTTATATCCGAAAATCATACGAGCTTATAAAGAGCAAGACCTTAAAAGCTATAACGATGGGATGAAAAATTTGCTTCGGCAAACTTTGTTAGTAACTTTTATACTGTGTGTTTTAGCAGCATTGCTTATTCACCCTATGCTTTTTTTACTGCAAAAAGAAATATATACTCTGAACGTAAATATTCTTTATGTGCTTTTAATAGCCATTATATTTTTTGCTATGAGCATGGTTCCACATTACGGACTGTATGCTATGTCAGTCGATAGACATATTATAATAAGTCATATAATTGCGTTTATAAGCTTCTTCATGTTTGCGGCTTTGTTTTCAATACTTCTTCCAATTTACGGCATACCCTTAGCATTATGTTGTGCTTTTGCTATTATGCTTGTATATAAAAGTATGGCTTATTCTAGGTTTAAAAGAATAGCAATCGATCGTTGGTCCAAATGATCCTGCTGGCATCGTAAGCTTGGTAGTCCACCGTTTTAGAGAGTTTAATAATAGATTTGAGATTATAACAAAAAAATTACTTTGTGAGTTGATTTTTCCAAGACAAAAATTAGGGCGTTCGTTATTATAGTGCCAAAGCTAACGATTAACGTGATTTGGATCTTTTTTCGCGTTTTCGAAACAGACATCGGAAAAATCAGTTATAGCGCGTAGTCTGATTGTAATATTTAAATAGGTATACAGCTTTGCTCTGCTGGGTGATAAAGATTATCCTTAAACCTTGATGCCATCTCTCGCCTATATTAATAGCTTATCGATAATATATTTACAATGAACAATGAACAATGAACAATGAACAATGAACAATGAACAATGAACAATGAACAGAGAACAGAGAACAGAGAACAGAGAACAGAGAACAGAGAACAGAGAACAGAGAACAGAGAACAGAGAACAGAGAACAGAGAACAGAGAACAGAGAACAGAGAACAGAGAACAGAGAACAGAGAACAGAGAACAGAGAACAGAGAACAGAGAAAGGCTTACAATCCTATTCAATTATGTTTTCCAGTGTCCCAATAACTCACCTTGTAAGAAAACAGCTATCCACCAACATACTTATCACGCTCAGTAAGCGGTAGCGTCGACCATCACGAGTCTGGTCATGCATAAATACAACCAGCAATTGTTAATCGTTGTGGGCACCGCTAGAGACTTAGTTCGCATCAAGATTAAATATTTCTTTGGCTTTATGTGAAAATTAAAGTTTAAGACGTAGTTAATTCGTTTGATTCGTTTATGGTTCCAACGATAGTTTTTCATATTATGCAGGTTCAGAAAGCAAAGCTTCAATCCACAGTTGCTTTTGTGTGCATTAGTTATATAAAAAACAGACGACCTGCTTGTAGAAAGTTTTTTATTTTTTGAGCGGGGTATCTTAGTCTTTCGAAGAGATTAACATGGCTCTGCTCTCTTGCTTATAATGTATCAAAAAAAGTTGCAAATTTTCTATAAATTATGGTTTTTATTATGCCTAACACCTATCATGCTTTCGATGTTATTTCACCTTTTCATGCAATTAGTAGTCTTTCATATTGCCTTTATCAGTCGTCAGCTAATGACTCTATAACACTACATATTGTGCCAGCAATGCATGGCCAATATCTTCTGAAAGAATGTAGCTTTATGACGCTGTCGGGCGTCCATGTAGAATTAGTTCACCAAACGAAGCGAAGCATTGGGCTTGGGGTTTTTGGTTCCCTTTTACGTCGCTGGATGCCTAAAGGGAGCCAAAATTCTGAGAATTCAGTTTTTTTAGGACATCATACATACTTTAAGCCTACAGTATTGAAATATTTAAGTAAATCAACAGCGCCACACATCAAGACCTTTGCATTTGAAGAGGGCATCGGTAGTTACCACACTTTGACGCAGGAACGTGAAGTGTCGCTAAGAGAGGGTAAGCGTTTCTATATGGTTAAGTTTTTTCTGAAGCGACTATTGGCTACAAAGTTATTTTTGGATCAGCGATGGGGCTTGCTAAATTCTGCTGATAATGAAAATGTTCGTTATTGGCATACTCTAGCTGTTACTGAGCTTGCACGAAATTTATATGCTGAAGAGGGAGAGTCGTCAGTGCCCGACGGGGTCTTATTTTTCACCTCTCCTCTAGTATGTCTTGGGTTACTGAATAATCAAGAGAATGAAGAGTTAATAATTAAAATCCGAACTTTTTTAAAACATAGGGGGAAAATGCTATATATAAAGCCACACCCACTAGACCAGCAAGTTTATGAGCATTTGGTTGAGCCTGGATGTGTCGTGAATACTCAGGCGCCCGCCGAAGTACATCTCATTCAACATCGTTATGCAGCTGTTGCTGGCGTAAATTCGGGAGCATTGTTGACTGCAAGCATGATGTTTAACGTTCGAGCTATTAATTTTTGCAGTTGGTTACCGCGTTTGGCGCAGCAAAAATTATTACTTGGTCCAAACTTGCAAACACTTTTCACACAGTATACTTGTGACTGCGAGGAGTTATATGATGACTCTTGGTAAAAATAGAAGTTGGCGTTCCACATTTTTTTTGTTTTTTTCCGCGCTATTGTTGTCGTTTTCAGGGTATGTAGAACAGTCCTTTCTAGATCATAGCTCAGAGCTTAGGGCAATTGCAATAATTGCATTCTCACTGCTTGTTTTTTTTATAAGTCTTGTTTTTATTAAAAAAATCCAAAATATCGGCTTTTTTCATATTTTATTAGTATTTTTTATGTTGTACGGATCGATAGTTGGGGTTTTAAGGGGGAATATAATAGAAATTTTTTCTCCTTTTTTTAGGCTTTTTTTATTTCTGATGGTTTCTTTGTTGGTTTATAATTTTCTGAAAAGTGATAAGCATTTTACTCAGAGGGCGATTGCTATATTTTTAGGTTGGTGTTCTTTTTTTATTGTCGTTCAAACTTTTTACGAGGTTATCATAGGCGGTGGCATTTTTATGAATAATGCTGTTCGCTATTATGGAAGTATTACCAGTCCAATTGGTTTCGCTTCTTTAGCTTTCACGCTATTATGCGGCCTTGGTTATTGTTGGGTTCTTCTCGGTGGTAGGCTCAAGTTTCTTCTTTTGTTAGGCTTGGTATGGGTTGTTCTCATGACCTCTACTCGTTCGATTAGTGCAATGTCTTTTTTAGTGATGTGGTTGCTAATAGTGTTTCGTTTGCAGCTGGGAATGACTTTTTTATGGCTGGCTGTTACACCACTATTGGGTTGGGGAGCTATTATTGCTTTGCAAGATGTAGGGGTTTGGGAACGAATCGTGAGTACTGTGAATGATGCTGAGCTAGATGGTTCTAGCTCTTTCCGTGTTTTCATTTTAGATAATTTCTTTATGCATTTAGATGCTGGTAATCTTTTCTTTGGGCTTGGCTTAGGATACTTTCATGTTTGGTTTCAGAGTGTTACATCTGTTCCAGGTGTGGCGCCACATTTCGAATGGTTATGGATTTTATCAGAATTTGGTTTAATTCTATTCTTAATCTATATGGCCTATGGATTATCGTACTTGGTTTTGTCTTTTTATAAGTGGCAGGCTGGCCAAATAGATAGGTGTGGTTTTTTGATAGTTATCTTTTTTTCAATGACTCCACAGTTTTTTCTGCAATTGGCTAATCCTTTCTATTTTTATCAAGTTGTGATTGTGTTTGGCATTATTGCCGGAATCGCCCTTAATTATAGCGAGCTAGCTAATTTCAAGATTTTCGGTAAAGTTTCTTTATGATACTTTAGTTAAAAGGAAGGGAATATGAAGGAAAAAAAATATCTCAGTCTCGTTTGTTTTTTAAAAAATAAGCGCTCCAGTGTAGCCTATGAAGAGAAAAGTCAATTAGTTACTTTTTTAAACCCTTATTCATATTTAATAGCTAGAAAAAATATTGCGCTGATTGATCGTTTTCATACAATATGTTACGACGGGTTTTTGCTAGTATTAGCAATGAAGTGTATCGGTAAAAAATGTTATAGAATAAGCTTTGATATGACTTCTCTAGCTCCTGTAGTTTTTCATGATGCTTGTGAAAATAAAAAAAGTATTTTCTTTATCGGTAGTGAGCCTGGTGTCGCGCATGAAGCCATAGAAAAGATAAAAGTGGAATTTCCTACATTGTTAGTTAGCGGTTTTAGACATGGTTTTTTTGAAAATAGCGATGATAGAGATCTTTTTATCAAGCAGCTTGCTGAGGAGAATCCAGATATTGTTATTGTTGGAATGGGATCTCCTTTACAGGAAAAGTTTCTGTTTGATTTGAGTGCATCTGGCTGGAGAGGTTTAGGATTTACTTGTGGAGGTTTTCTTCATCAAACTGCCAGTGGGGGAACTCAATACTATCCCAAATGGATGAATTATCTTAACTTACGTTGGCTTTATCGTATTTTTGACGAGCCTAAGCTAATTCGTCGCTATTTATTAGATTATCCGAAATTTCTACTTCTTTTTACTTATGATGTGATAATTTCGTCTTTATGTGACGTTAGGAAATAGTTGTTTTTCATGTGTGTGATTTCATAATTTAGTTTACGGTGCTTGAATGCTTAACAATACTAAAGGACTAGCTGAGCGCTACCCTGCGCAGTTAATAATCCCATTTATTGATGCGTGTGCGATTTTGTCGGGTGGTTGGCTTGCACACTTCTGGCGTTTTGGAAATATTCCACTACCAGAGCGTGTAATATTGGCTATGGTTATTATGGCATTGTTGGTAGTAATGCTTAATAGTCTTCTCGGTGGCTACACGCGTTGGCGTATTACAAGTAATTTGAAGCTTTTGGGGCGATTACTGTTAGTTTGGTTAGTGGTTGGGTTATTGGCTACGTCAATAATCTATTTTGCTGACGCCGCACAACGGTATTCAAGATTTTGGATTGGAGGTACTTTACTGCTGTCCTTTGTAATGGCAAGCAGCGTACGTATAGCAATACAGTCAGTACTGAGAGGAGCGCGTTTGAGGGGAAGAGCTCGTCGCTTGGTATTCTTGGTAGGCCCAGGAGAACATTTGGTAAGAGTGGCTCATGGTATGCGCTCTTCGCCGGGGGAAGGCTATTCAATTGCGGGAATCGAGCGTCTATCTCGTATGCCAGATGATGCTTGGCTTGAACGTCTAGCTAGGAGGGTAACAGACTTAGGAGCCAGAGAGGTCTGGATCTGTGTACCATTAGAAATGGGAACTACCGTTCGCTCAATCTTCTATGCTTTGCGCAATCATACTGTTGAGATTCGCTTTTTCCCTGCTTTCCGTGATATGAGTTTACTGAATCACCGTATCAGTGAAGTAGCTGGTCACTATGCAATCGACCTCAGTGTTTCTCCGATGAGCGGCATGGCGAAAGTAATCAAGCGTTTAGAAGACTTTGTGATAGGGGGGCTGATTTGCATATTGATTTTTCCCGTATGTGTCGGGATTGCTATTTGTATCAAGTTAACTTCGCCAGGGCCGGTGCTTTTCAAACAGTATCGTACTGGCAATAATGGTAAGTGTTTCAAGGTATATAAGTTTCGCTCAATGGAGATTCATGAAGAGGAGGGCGTCACACAAGCTAGGAAGGGTGATCCTCGGGTGACCAAGCTAGGGGCTTTCCTGCGTCGAACCTCGTTAGATGAACTGCCGCAGTTTTATAATGTCTTGCAAGGCCGAATGTCAATCGTCGGACCTCGTCCTCATGCATTGGCACATAACGAATATTATAAAGATCTTGTAGAGTCTTACATGCGTCGTCACAAGGTTAAGCCGGGAATTACAGGCTGGGCTCAGGTTAATGGCTTTCGCGGTGAAACTGACACGCTTGATAAGATGGAGCGACGGGTTGAGTATGATTTATGGTACATAGATAATTGGTCAGTTTGGTTAGATTTACGCATTATCGCACTTACGATTTTTAAAGGCTTTATTAATCCTAATGCTTATTGAGTTGCCTTTAGTAGCCAAGTTAAACTGGCCATAGGCGTATATTTAATCAAGTAACTGTCTTCAGTTTGACTTTGCCTCAATCTGTTGTTGTGATTGTATTGGCGTAATCCCCGATTAAAAACTTTACCATATGTTACTTTATTCTTGTTCTAGCCCTCTAGTTTTTATTTTGGATGCCCGATGACTGCTATCATTTTTTACCACTCGACTTAGGGAGTGTCTCTTTTGCGTTTATATAACAGCGTTGCGGTCTTTCTGTTAGGCACTTTTGCATTGATTATACCTTCTGGTTATTCATTGGGTTCTGCAATGCTTTTGATAGGTAGTCTTGTTTTGCTTGTTAAGCGTCCAGCCATGAATTTGTCTCATCAGGACTGGTTGATAATCTGCGCTGTGTTAGCTTACACACTTGTTAGTATGCTGGAAGCCTTGTGGGATCAACAGGGGGTGAGTGGGTTCGATAAGCCTATTCGTTTTTTGCTTGCTTTACCGGCTTTGCTAATGGTCATGGCTTATCCTCCGCGCCTTTCTTGGCTTTGGGTTGGTTTGGCATTCGGAGCTATTGGGGCTGGGGGTTGGGCGAGCTGGCAGAAGCTAGTAGAAAATGCATGGCGAGCGACGGGTTACACACAAGTTATTCAGTTTGGAAACTTGAGTATGCTAATGGGTATCCTGTGTTTGGCTGGGTTGGGTTGGGCTTGGCTGCAGCCACGTCGAAAGTCTTGGCTGACATTGATGTTGATTGGGGCATTCATGGGTTTTTTGGGCTCGCTATTTTCAGGCAGCCGTGGTGGATGGATCGGTATTCCTTTTGTACTTTTAGTGCTATATCGCGGTTATGGATACTCTTTTTCAAAATTAGCTAAGGGAGTGGTGGGGATAGGTATAATAGTTGCAGCGGCAACTATATATGCGGTGCCGCAGTTTGGTGTACAACAACGAGTTCATCAGGCGTTTGATGATATAGCTAACTATGCTTCTGGCGAAAATAGAAGTAACTCTGTTGGGGCTCGCTTTGAAATGTGGAGGGGAGCATCGCAGTTGATTTTAGAAAAGCCTTTTACTGGGTGGGGAAGCAATGGCTATCAAGAAGGGATAGAAACTTTGGCTTATAATGGTAAAATTAATCCCAATGTTGTTCATTATAAGCATCCTCATAATGAGTTTCTTGATGCCTGGGCTAAACGGGGTTTAATTGGTTTAGTGGTTTTGCTAGCACTTTACTTGATCCCTATGAGATTTTTCTCTCGCCAGCTCAATAGTCCTGACTTGGAGTTACGTTCGCTGGCAGTAGCAGGCGTTTTATTACCAGTAGCTTACATTGACTTTGGATTTTCGCAGGCATTTTTGACTCATAATAGTGGAGTAATGATGTTTGTGTTCTGGTTAGCAGTGTTGTGGGGGTGTTTTTCTGTGCGCACTAAGCTTAACTGATCTTTCAGAACGCTTAGCGCTTAGCTTAGGGATTAAGAAGTTCTTTGATATATGTTAAGTAAATATTCTTTCATGGTGAGATTTACATTCAGCGGTCAAGCCTTCTATACAAGCCACTATCCAAAATTAGTATACTATATCAAAGCCACCCAGGCGCCTTAAGGTGCCTGGGTAGTAGCGCTTTAAGTTTTAGGAGCTACTGCGACCCACGCCAATGTAGCGAACTCCGGCGTCATTCAGTGCGCTTGGGTTGTAAAGATTGCGGCCATCGACTACCAATTTCTCACTAAGCTGGCTTGCAAGCCATTCAAAATCTACGCTTCGGAAGGCTTTCCATTCGGTGCAAATGACCAACGCATCAGCGCCTTTAACGGCTTGAATGCGATCTCCAGCCAACATTAAATCATTGCGATCGCCATAAATGCGCCGGCACTCGGCCATGGCTTCAGGGTCATAAGCCTGTATCTTTGCCCCCGCTTTCCAGAGAGCCTCCATTAACGTTCGGCTAGGGGCTTCACGCATATCGTCGGTATTTGGTTTAAAGGCAAGACCCCAGATAGCAATTGTCTTGCCTTTTAAATCGCCCATCTCGGCGGAAAGCTTAGCGAAAAGGCTCTGCTTCTGCCGCGTATTGACCGCTTCTACGGCACATAGCAGCTGAGGCTCGATGCCTAGCTCATAGGCCATCCGCTCTAGGGCCTGGACATCCTTTGGAAAGCAGGAGCCGCCATAGCCACAGCCAGGGTAAATAAAGTGGTAGCCAATGCGAGGGTCGCTGCCGATGCCTCTGCGTACCTCTTCAATATCGACGTTAAGCCGCTCGGCGAGGTTGGCGATTTCATTCATGAAGCTGATTTTAGTGGCCAGCATGGCATTAGCAGCATATTTAGTGAGCTCGGCGGCGCGAACGCTCATAAACATGAGCTTATCGTGATTACGGTTATAAGGCGCGTAGCACTCCCGCATTAGCGCCTTTACGTGCTCGCTTTCAGTCCCCACCACAATACGAGCGCCGCGGGTAAAGTCCTCAATCGCTGCGCCTTCTTTCATAAACTCAGGGTTTGAACACACATCAAAGGGGTGGTCAGTGCCGCTTTGCGCCTGGCCTTCTCTAAGGGCACCGGCCACTTTCTCGGCGGTACCAACGGGTACCGTCGATTTGTTGATAATAAGTTTATAGCCAGCCATGTGTTCGCCAATGCTGCGTGCAACATTAAGCACATAGCGTAAATCAGCACTGCCATCTTCATCGGGTGGGGTGCCGACGGCGATAAATAGCAAATCACCCTTTGCAACGGCATCCGCAGTGTTGGTGGTGAAATGTAAGCGGCCGGCGGCTCTATTTTGCTGCAAAATAGTGCTCAGACCGGGCTCAAAAATAGGGGTTTCCCCTGCATTTAAGCGTGCAATCCGTTCAGGGTTTATATCCATGCACGTGACTTGATGGCCTACTTCTGCCAAACAAGCACCCGCCACTAGGCCCACATAACCTGTCCCAAACACAGTAATATTCATCACGCTGCGCCTCACTTAACAATCTATGCTGCGGAGCTTACCACAGGCGTATAGCAGGCCACGCTTTCCTAACATCAGGTTCAAAACGTATGAATAGAAACGCTACTCTGTGTACAGCTGTTGTGTAACAGATAACTAGAATGTTTCTGCTATATAAGGCTTATCAACGTAGAGCCTGCCAAGCGAATACCTTACAATGGCGCGTGCATTTTAATAGCACAGGTTAATTAATATTCACCCGTACAGCGTAGGGCAAGGGAACACGCCCGTATAATCCCTGGGCGGTAGCGTGCCTTTTTAATGGAAATCCTTATGTTACTAAATACCCCTATTTCCCTATCGCGGCCAGCGCGCATGCTGCTGGCGGCGCTAAGCGTTGCCGTGGTAAGCGGCTGTGCCACCAATTACCCCTCTGGCACCTCACAGCAATCCGCTCAGTACGTACTCACTAACGACACCGCTAAGCCGCTGGAAGATGAAGCGCTAAACCGCTTCTTGTCGCAGGCGCCTGCCAGCGGGATACATAGCATGGCACGCAGCCCCTGGGGTGATAACGTCGAAATCATCGCCGACTCAACCTACCTAGCCGCCAGTGGTCGCCCATGCCGCCAGCTGCGCGTGGTAGCGGCGGGTGGCAATGCCCAAGCCGCGCTAGTGTGTGAAACGCCAAATGGCTGGGTGAGCCAGCGACTTGTGACCCAGGCCGTAGAAGGGCGCTACTAATGAGAATTTTACTGCCGATGCCGCGTATTTCGCTAAAACACAGCGTGGTTGCCGTGACGTTGATGATAGGTGCGCTGGTAGCAGGCCCCGCCTCAGCGCAATCGCTTAGTCTTGCTGATTCCATTCTGCCCGAGCAGAGCGCACGAAGTGGGCAAAGCGGGCAACAGCAAGAGCAAGTAGATGACACGCCGCGGGCTGACTGGCGCAGCGGCACCTATGGCCCCGTCACCTTGCCCATGCAAAATCCTGATGCGTTGCCACCCTTTGGATCAAACCTCTTTACCGGTGGCTTTCGTGGTGCCATGGGCGATGGCCTAAATGCGGATTACCGTATTAAGCCGGGTGACCAGGTCACCGTGCGCGCTTGGGGGGCTTTTGAGCTGGATCGCGTTCTGCCCGTAGATGCCCAAGGCAACATTTTTATCCCCGGTTCTGGCCCGCTGAATGTACAAGGTCAAAACAGCCAGCAAGTAGATAACAGCGTGCGTAGCGCGATTACTTCTGTATACCCGGATAACGTAGAGGTATACACCAACCTCCAGGGCGTTCAGCCCGTGGCTGTATTTGTAACCGGCTATGTGGAAAACCCCGGCCGCTACGCAGGCACCCCTAACGATTCGCTGCTTTATTTCCTCGACCAAGCCGGCGGTATCGATCAAGACCTAGGCAGCTACCGTCAGATCCGTGTGATGCGTAACAACAGCACCGTAGCTACCGTCGATCTTTATGACTTTCTGATTAACGGCACCATTGCCCGCCCACAGTTTCAAGATGGCGACACCATTGTGGTAGAAGAACGCGGCCCTGCCATCGCAGTAGGTGGAGATGTACATCGCGAACACCGTTACGAACTAACGGGCAGCCTGCTGAGTGGGGCTGAAATCGTCAGTTTGGCGCGCTTAAGAAGCGGCGTATCGCATGTGCTTCTACGTGGCGACCGTGAAGATGGCCCCATCGCTCAGTACTTCCCCATCGATATGTTTTACGGCCAAACGATTCGCAGCGGCGACGAAGTTCTGTTTAGCGCCGACCAGCGCAGCGAAACCATCGTGGTGGAAGTGGAAGGCAGCTATTACGGCCCATCGCGCTTCGCGCTTCCCCGCAATGCGCGCTTAAGCGAATTGCTGGATGCCATCGCAGTGCCTGAAAATATGACCGCCGTTGAAAGCATTTCACTACAGCGGGAAAGCGTTCGCCAGCAGCAGGAGCAGTCGCTTCAAGATAGCCTGCGCCGCTTAGAAACCACCTACCTGGGTGCCTCGTCGCGTACCGACCAAGAAGCGCAGATACGCCTTCAAGAAGCCGAACTCATTGAGCGCTTTATTGAACGTGCCAGTGAGCTGGAGCCAAGCGGCCGCTTAGTGGTTGCTTCAAAGGACGGTATTTCTGACATTCGCCTACAGGATGGTGATGTAATCACCATTCCCGAAATTAGCGATTCAGTACTCATCAGCGGGGAAATTCTTGTGCCCCAGGCCGCGGTGTATCGCCCAGGCATGAGCGTTATCGACTACGTGGAAAGCGCTGGTGGCTTTACCGAACGTGCAGATAAAGACCAAATTCTGCTGGTGCGCCAAAACGGCGCAGTGGAGCATGCCCGCAACTCGCCGTTACGCCCGGGGGATGAGATTCTCATCATGCCCAAAGCGCCCACCCACAATCTACAGTTAGCGTCCACGCTTACGCAAATACTGTTCCAAATCGCCGTTACCACCCGTGTAGCCTTGGATCTGTAAGCGTTTTAATGGTGAGTGGTGAGTGGTTAATGGTGAGGGGTGAGTAGTTAATGGTGAGTGGTAAGTGCTGAATAGACACAATGCTCACACCTCACACCTCACACCTCACACCTCACACCTCACACCTCACACCTCACACCTCACACCTCACTAATTTAAAAGTAGCGCTATGGCTAATGTAAAAGGGGCGCCGAAAGGCGCCCGCACGCCTTGGCAAGTTACCCGCAGCGTGTGGTACGCCATGTTTATGCGGGAAGCCATTTCCCGCACCATGAGCGATCGCATGGGCTGGTTCTGGATGGTTTTTGAGCCTCTGGCCTTTATAACTATCATGGTGGGTATTCGCAGCTTCATTCGCGGCGATAGGCTCATCGTTAACGCATCTTTCATACCTTGGATGGTAGCAGGGCTAATGGGTTTTTTTCTTGTTCGGGAAGGTATGATTCGCGGGATGGGAGCGATTGAAGCTAATAGCGCTTTGTTCGCCTACCGCCAAGTACAGCCCGTGGACCCAGTGGTCGTACGTAATTTTCTAGAAGGCATGCTGCGAACTTTTGTGTTTTTACTTTTTATTTTGTTTGGCTTAATGTTGGGATTGGATATCTATCCGGATAACGCCGTGAAAGTAATCGCGGCATGGTTATCACTATGGAGCCTCGGGTTAGGGTTGGGTCTTGTCACTTCCGTTGCGGCAACGCTAGTGCCCGAGGTTGGTAAAGTAGTTCGTATGCTTTCTTTGCCGCTGCTAATTATCTCAGGGGTAATGTTGCCTTTAAACCAGCTGCCACATTGGCTTCTGGATTACTTAATGCTTAACCCGATTCCCCATGCGTTAGAAACGCTGCGTTTAGGTTTTTTTGAAAACTATAAAACTATTCACGGTACTAGTATGCTCTATTTTTGGTTAGTGACACTTTTTTTAAATGCACTAGGGCTACTAATGCACCTCCGTTTTGTTGATCGTTTAAAGGCGAAATAATCCATGCAAGGTTCCACCATTCGTTATATTAAACAGTCTCCCCAGTGGGCTGTTGCATGTGTTGCTATACTCTTGGTGTCCTTTTATTGGTTTTTCTGGGCAGAAGAGCTTTATGTATCCCGCACCACAGTAGTTCTAGAAAGCCCCCAGGTCGCCACGCCTGAATTCAGCCTTTCATCATTAATGGGGGGCGGTGGGGGTAACACGGCAGATCTTCTACTGCTCCGTGAGCACTTATTATCAGTGGATATGTTGCGGTTGCTAAACGACCAGCTAGGTATTCGCCAGCACTATAGCCAGCATGGCGATTTTTTTGCCAGGTTGCGCGATGTAAACGCCCCCATTGAAGATTTACATAAATACTACCTACGCCGGGTAGAAGTGGAGTTGGACGAGTATGCAGGAGTGCTCAACATACGTGTGCAAGGCTACACCCCAGAGTTCGCCCACAGCATGGCAACGCTATTGCTGGAAGCTGGCGAAAACCACATGAATGAAATGGGGCACCGCCTAGCAGACGAGCAAGTACGTTTTCTAGAGCATCAAATGGTGCGCCTGGAAGACCGTTTTAGAGATACACGTTCAGAGCTACTCGACTTTCAAAACCAGTACGGCTTAGTATCGCCCACGTCCACAGTGGAAAGCATTAACCAAGTGGTTGCTACGCTAGAAGGCGATCTTGCCCGCTTACAGGCCCAGCGCAACGCACTTGCCAGCTTCCAAAGCGCACAATCTTCCGAGATGCGCCAAGTAGAGCGCAATATTGAAGCACTTCGCGACCAAATCATTGAGCAGCGCGACCGCCTAGCCCAAGCGGCAGGGGACTCGCTTAACCGCATCTCCGCCGAGTACGAAACCCTGGAGCTACAAGCCCAGTTTGCTCAAGAAACTTACTCCAGCGCCCTGGCCGCATTAGAAAACACCCGCTTAGAAGCCGCCCGCCAGCTCAAGCAAGTAAGCGTACTGCAAAGCCCGCTGTACCCAGAATACCCAACCGAGCCTAACCGCTTATATAACAGCAGCGTGTTTGCCATCATTACCATCTTTTTGGCCTTCATCCTCAGCATGATCATTATGATTGTGAAAGACCATCGGGATTGATGTGAGATTGGTGACGGGGGAAGTGTGAGGGGTGAAGGGTTTCCGTAGCGTGGCGTAAGCGTTAACGCACCTGCAGCGGCAGCCCGGCACGGAGGGCGTCGGCACACAAGTGCAGAAGGTAAATATGTATAGTCACCGTTTCATGGTAGATATTCACATAACACGTCATGCCCGTGAGCGCATGGTCACTCGAAATATCACGGAAAGTGAACAGCTAGAATTGATAGAGCGGGGAGCAGTGAAATATAAAGACTCTACGCGTTTTTGGATAGCGCGTCATTTTGAAAACCGTCAAGACAATCTCTTGTCTATAGCAGCAGTTTTAGAAGATAAAGTGGTGGTTAAAACAGTCATGCATCACTTTGAGTGGGAGGATAAGTAATGCGAACTACGTATGATGAAGCAGATGATATCCTAGTTCTACACCTATCAGAAAAGCCTACCGTTAGGGAGGTTTCTCAAGATTGGAATACACATATTAGTTACGCAGAGGATGGCACGATTAACGAAATCGTCATTCTGGAAGCCTCAAAGCAAGGTGCATGGCCACTCTTAAAAAGCCAAGCCGCTTAACAACCCCGGCACCGCTCCGCGCTGTTAGCCTTGCGCAAGAAAAGGAATTCTATGCTCAACATCATCCACCATGGCGGAGCCGCTGGCGTTACCGGCAGTTGCCATCAGCTTATCCTCAGCAGTGAACACTCACTATTAGTGGATTGTGGCTTGTTTCAGGGCGAAGACGAAGCGCAAGACAGCTTCCAGCAGCTGCAAATCGAGTTCGATATCAGCACTGTAAAAGCCCTCATCATTACCCATGTACATATCGACCACGTAGGGCGACTGCCTTACCTGCTGGCTGCAGGCTTTAAAGGGCCTATTATTTGCTCTGTTCCTTCCGCCGTGTTGTTGCCGCTGGTAATTGAAGATGCGCTCAAAATCGGCTTTACCCGCAACGCCCAGCTTATTGAACGCTTTCAAGCCCAGCTAGAAACCCAAATCGTTAGTGTGCCCTACGGCAAATGGCATAACGTGGTCGAAAAATCCGGCGAAGGCGGCATTACCACTAGAGTGAAGCTCAAGCGGGCAGGGCACATTCTTGGTTCTAGCTATGTAGAAGTAGCCCACCAGGATGCCAGCGGCGAAAAAGAGCGAGTTGTGTTCAGTGGAGATTTAGGCGCCCCTTATGCACCGCTGTTACCCGCACCGCAATCACCCTACGGCTGCGAACAGTTAGTGCTGGAAAGCACCTACGGCGACCGGCTACATCCAAATCGCCGTAACCGCCGTGCCACGCTTAAAAACGCTATAGAGCAAGCGCTTACTAACGGCGGCACGGTGATGGTACCCGCCTTCAGCATTGGCCGTACCCAAGAGCTGCTCTACGAGCTGGAAGGCATCATTTTTGAAGCCAGCGCAAAATCCAAACCCAGCCGCTGGAAAGCGTTAGAAATCATCGTCGATTCGCCACTTGCCGCCCGTTTTACCCAGGTTTACCGCCAGCTAAAACCCTACTGGGATAATGAAGCCCAGCGCCGCCTGGGCAGTGGCCGCCACCCGCTTAACTTTGAAAATCTCTATACAGTAGAAAGCCACGAAGCTCATGAGCAAACCGTGGCGTACCTTGCGAAAACCGGCCGCCCAGCGGTAGTTATTGCCGCCAGCGGCATGTGCGCAGGTGGGCGCATCATGAATTATCTAAAAGCCATGCTAGGCGATGAACGCCACCAAGTACTGTTCGTCGGCTACCAAGGTGCAGGCACCCCAGGCCGCGCTATTCAACAATACGGCCCCCGGGGCGGCTGGGTAGAAATAGACGGCCAACGGTTTGATATAAAAGCAGGTGTCACTACTATTAGTGGATACTCCGCCCACGCAGACCAAAATAACCTGCTCAACTTCGTCAAACGCATGCGCCGCTGGCCCAGCACGATTCATTTGGTGCACGGTGAACAAGCTGCCCGCATAGCGCTAAAAGGTGAACTCGAAAGCCTCTATGAGCGCAAAGGCAAAGACGTGAGAGTAGTGAGCGAGGCGTAATCACCATTCACAACTTACTACTCACGATTCACCACTCACACCTCAAGATTCATAAACAAATGATTGAAATAAAGAACCTCTATAAGCGTTATCACAATCACCACGGAAGTGATTGGGTACTAAAAGATATTAACCTAACGATTCCTCAAGGGGTGAGTGTTGGGCTAATTGGCCGCAACGGCGCTGGAAAGTCAACGCTACTTCGCCTGATCGCTGGGATGGATTCCCCCGAGCGCGGTGAAGTCATTCGGCATAGTCGTGTTTCCTGGCCCGTGGGCCTTTCCGGTGGAATGCAAGGCAATATGACTGGTCGACAAAACGTCAAGTTTGTCGCCCGGGTTCAGGGCAGTGGGGCAGAAGAAATTAAAAGGGTTATTTCCTTTGTTGAAGATTTTGCTGAAATAGGTAAGGCATTTGATGAGCCAGTAAAAACTTACTCCTCTGGTATGAAGTCTAGGTTGTCATTTGGGCTTTCACTGGCATTTAATTTTGACATATTTATATCTGATGAAGCAACAGCGGTCGGAGATAAGGCTTTTAAACAAAAAGCTAAAAATATATTTCAAGATAAGATTTCTAGTTCTTCATTAATAATGGTGTCTCACTCAGAGGGAATATTGAAAGATCTTTGTCAGGCGGGTATATATTTAAAGAATAAAAAGTGCATTTGGTACGATAATGTTTTTGAAGCAATAAAAGCATATCATACTGATATTAAATGAAAGTTAGAATGGCATTATCAATGCTGTTGAAAATAAATTTTAGTATTAACGAGGTGTGTTTTGAAAAGATTCAAGAAAGCTATAAAGTTAGCAAAGGATGTATACTCTTTTACAGATTTAAAAACCAAAAATAATATGTCAGTTGAGCTGGTTGGAAGTAATTGGACTAGTAGGCCGGATTTGCCCGTCGCTATTTTGTATGGATTTAACCCTTGGAAACGTCAATATGCAAGCCAATACTTAAAAGAGTACAGAACAGCCTTTGTAAAGGGGAAGTCCTCCTTCTTTAGAGTAAAAAAGACCTTTATAAATTATTTGCCTGAAAATACGGAAATAGCCTTTATAGGATGGAGTAAAAAATTACCTAGGACTTACTATCTTTATTCAAAATTTCAAGAGAGAAAGGCAAGAAAAAAAATAAAAGTCGGTTATATTGAAGATGGTTTCTTACGTTCTATTGGTTCCGGCCTGCTACATACTAAGCCATGTTCTTTAGCAGTCGACTGGAAAGGCATGCATTTTGACTCCCGTGTTGAAACTGACCTTGAGTGTTTGTTAAAAGAATATAGCCTTTCAGATGAGGAGTTGCAAAAGGCAGAAAGCTTTTTAGATTTATTTAAAAATGCCAGGCTTACAAAATATTACAATCCTAAGCCTTATGATAAAAAAAATGGTTTTGAAAAAAAACGACGTCACGCAGTTCTTGTTTTAGGGCAAGTTGAAGATGATGCGTCTGTATTAAATAGTGCGAGTAAAGTGAAAAGCAACGCTAGTTTGATTGCAAAAGCTGTTGAGGAAAATCCGAATTCAGATATATTTTACCGGCCTCATCCAGATTACTATTATGGTACAAGAAAAGGTAAGAAGATAAAAAAAGAACTTCTATCATTGTGTGCAATAATTCCGCCTGACTCTAGTCTGTATGAAGTTTTCGAACAGGTAGATACGGTTTATACTATTTCTTCTTTGAGCGGCTTTGAAGCCCTCATTTTTGGTTTGGATGTTAAGGTTTTTGGGGCTCCATTTTACTCTGGTTGGGGGCTGACTAATGATGAAGTAGTAATCAATAGGCGTAATAAAGAATTAAGTCTTGAAGAAATCTTTTATATATCATATTTCATTTATCCTCGTTATATGGGGTTGGAGACAGATAGTTTTATAGAGTTTGAAGATTTGATAAGTGAGTTTTTAGTTGAGAGCTTAAAGCACGAGCGGATTTTTGATCTTAAAAATAACAAGCTCTATCGGAATGCACTAAAAAGCGCAGGTAGTAGACAGCTGAGTGTTTCGTTTAAGGTTCTTAAGTATATTGTGGATACAGATGCTTTCTCGGCTGCTAATGTCGAAGAAGTAATGGGCATTATTGAAGCTGGTGTGGTTGGAAAATCTTATTTGTACGGATATAGCCAGATTAGCGTTATTCTATTAAATTCAGCAAATTATAGCTGTTTGGTTGAATATACTAATCGATGCCTTACTTATATTGCTGTAAATATAGATTTTCATAAAAAAGATATTGCTTTAATTAGTAGCTTTTTCTATGCATTAACTATTGTGATCTATAGAACACGTGGCAGGCCTCTTTCTCAAATTCCGGATATAAATCTTGAGTTAATTGATAGTATTATTTTTTCTGATAACTCAGAGGATATTTTAGTAAATTATTTTAAATGCCTAATAGCAAACTTACAGTATGGTCAAGCAGAAAGTTTGTTGGATGCTGTTTATCAAAACAAGCGATGCGAAAATAACATTTTATTACCAGCTAAAGATCTTGAAGATAAGATTAAGCATCAATTCTTTTTTAAGTTTAATCAGGGTGCGCTTAAAAAGATGCTAACTGCGCTTAATGTGAAGCCTGGAAGGTCAGAAAGAGATTACGTTGCTAGGCATAGACTCTTAGAAAGAGTAGCATCATTGTATGGAGCAGATCTCAATGAAAAATTTCGAACGAATCTTGACTTTGTTTTGAACAATATTTTGGTAGATCTTTCTCGCAGTAATTACTTTGGTGTTAAAAGTAATATTGAGGATATTCATAAAATAGCTAACATTGTTCATGCAGAAGGTGAAAAGATAAGCTCATTTTCCAAAAAAAGGTTGAATCATTTAACTTATCTTGCAGATATCGTGGCTAATTCTGGCAAGGTTGATATAGCTAAAAAATTCCTGTCGCTATTTAAGGTTAAAGGCAAGGTTTCATTGGCTCTATTTGAGTTGAAGTTGAGAAAGTTTGAAGGTGATGCAGGCGAGTTTTATAAGTACTATGATTTGCTTAGTAATGATTTAAAAAATGACCCAAGAGTCATAGGCATTAATGCTCTTTTTTTAAGGGAGAAAGGTTTATTGGTTGAGTCGTGTGAGCAGTACCGGGTGTTAGAAAAAAAACCTGGCACTATTGTTAAAAAGTTGGGTACTAGGCTAAACCTTGATAAGGTAAATTTTTGTATTCAATCTAGCGATTATTTAAACTCTATACCCCAGCCTAAAATACCTAAGGGCGTTGTTATTATTGGTTCTCATACGTGCTTTAATACGCTGGCAATGATGCTGCCTAGCTATATTGAGCTTAAGAAGAAAGGGTATGCTATCATTAATCTCACCAGTGGTATGACGGAAAATCAGCCTACCGGCATAGAGGCTATCGATAGATTTTCAGGTATTATTCCCATGAGCTTTAATCATTTTGATCTCCACTATGACTGGCTTGTAGATTGGGAGAAAAAAAATGTAATGGCAAATGGGATTAATTTTTATCAAGGGTTTTATGAGAATTTATCAAATCACTCTAGAAGATATTTTGTGGATATAAATGTTCCTAGTATTCATAGTGTTTTCGTTGAAAGATTATATCAGTGTGATTTGTATTTAAAAGTGTGTGATGATGTTTATACTTCTTTAGTGAAGAAAGGTATTCCAGTCGCTCTTGTGTCTGGTAATAGTCATGTTGTTCCTTATTGCGTTATGCGAGATTTTGCAAGAGAGAAGAATGATCCTAACTTGAGCTTTATAAACTGCAACGTGGCGTATGAAGCTTATTTTTCAAATCTGGGAAGTAAATTTGCTAATACGATGTGTGTCACTGATATGACTCTTTATCCCAATATTAGGGCTCCCTTTATGGCTCGAAAGGATAAGTTTGATATTTGGTATGATGAGAATAAGGATAATGCTGAGTATTTAGAAAAGGCAAGTTCGCTCATTAAAGTTAATCGTGTTGGGTCTAGTGATGATGTTAAAGAGCTAGAAGTCTTAGATGTTATTCGACGAGCAAAAGAAGAAGGTAAAAAAATAGTTTGTGCTTTTGGAAAAGTACCAGTGGATTTGAATGTTCCCTACGATGGCGGTCCAGCACATCAAGATATGGCAGATTGGATTACTCATACTGTTGAAGTGGTAGCTAAATCAAATGATATTTTATTGCTTGTTAAACCACATCCTCATGAGCTTAGGCCTGAAATAGCGCTTGATTTGGTAGAAACATTTGCTGATTTAATTAAGGTGGATATTCCAGAAAATGTTTTAGTTTTAGGGCATAAGGATATAAACGGACACGCGTTAGCCCCCTACCTTGATCTTGCGCTATTATATAATGGTTCAAGTGCTTTAGAGCTGACTGCACAAGGTGTGCCAGTAATGTTAACTTCCTATTTTGGACGTTACGACTACCCTGTTGACCTTTGTTACCCATCCTCAAGAAGTAATTATGAACAATATCTTTTAGATGGCAATTACTTGTCGCCTGCTCATGAAACACGAAAAAAATCAGCTTTTTTGATGTGTTATTTAGGTACAGAAGAAGTGTCAACTATCAATCAATATTCACTAAGGCCGCTTACAAATGATGGCATTGGAATTCCTAAGTGGCGAAAGGAGAAAATGAACAATCTTTTAATTCATGGGGATGTTGCTATGGAAAGAATTGCAGACCAAGTTGTAGAGAAATTCGAAATTAAACCAAGTCTTTAGGAGTTAGAAAATGTTAAAAAATTCAACAATCCTTATTACAGGTGGTACTGGTTCTTTTGGCCATAAGTTTGTGCCCATGGTGCTTGAGAAATATAACCCTAAAAAAGTTATTATCTACTCGCGTGATGAGATGAAGCAGTGGGAAATGGCGAAGCTATTTAACGGAGATGAGCGAGTCCGCTTCTTTATTGGGGATGTCCGTGACCGTGACCGGATGTACCGTGCACTAGACGGCGTTGACTATGTTGTACATGCCGCTGCTACTAAAATTGTTCCTACCGCTGAATACAACCCATTTGAGTGTGTAAAAACGAATGTAATGGGCGCAATGAACCTAATTGATGCCTGTATTGATAAAGGCGTGAAACGAGTAGTTGCACTCTCTACTGATAAAGCGAGCAGCCCGATTAACTTATACGGTGCTACTAAGCTTACATCAGACAAATTGTTTGTAGCTGGTAACTCCTACGCTGGCGGTCATGATACTCGTTTTGCCGTCGTTCGTTACGGTAACGTAATGGGGTCTAGGGGTTCAGTGATTCCTTTCTTCATGTCTATTCGTGATAAAGGCGTATTACCCATCACTGATGAGCGTATGACCCGCTTCATGATTTCTTTAGAAGAAGGTGTAGAATTAGTGTGGCACGCCTTTGAAGATATGGAAGGAGGCGAAATCTACGTTAAAAAAATACCTTCTATGAAAGTAACGGATCTTGCCAAGGTCGTAGCTCCTGCAGCTAGGCAAGAGGTGGTTGGTATTCGCCCGGGTGAAAAACTCCATGAGCAGATGATCAGTCCAGAAGACTCGTACTATACCTACGAATATTCCGAGCACTTTAAAATTCTGCCCACGATTAATAATTGGGGCTCCTGTGAGCACCGAATTAAAAATGGTAAGAAGGTAGCTGAAGGCTTTGAATATTCCAGTGATAATAATACACAATGGATGTCGGATGAGGCTTTAGCAGAGTGGATTGAATATAACCGAGATAAAATTGGAGCTATCTAAAATGATACCTTACGGTCGGCAAGACATCACTCAGGATGACATTGATTCTGTTATTAATGTGCTGACTTCTGACTTTTTAACACAGGGGCCGGTAGTGCCCCTATTTGAACAGTCAGTTGCAAAACATGTGGGTGCAAAACATGCATTAGCAGTCAATAGCGCTACTTCTGCCTTGCACATTGCCTGTCTTGCATTAGGTTTAGATAAAGGTGACTGGCTTTGGACCTCGCCGGTTACGTTTGTGGCCTCTGCTAACTGTGGCCTTTACTGTGGCGCCAATGTTGATTTTGTCGATATAGACCCCTGCACTTACAACCTTTGCCCTAAAGCACTTGAAGTCAAGCTCGAACAAGCCGAGCAAGAAGGGCGATTGCCTAAAGTGGTTGTTGCGGTTCACTTATGCGGGCAACCGTGTGAGATGCAGCCAATCCACGACCTCAGCCAGCGCTATGGCTTTCGTATTATTGAAGATGCCTCTCATGCTATTGGTGGTAAGTATCAAGGCGAGTACATAGGTAATGGTCGCTACAGCGATATTACAGTATTTAGCTTCCACCCGGTGAAGATCATTACTACCGCCGAAGGAGGTATGGCACTTACTAATGATGAGAAGTTGGCCCGCCATATGGACCTGCTGCGTAGTCATGGAGTAACGCGAGACCCTGCTCTAATGACCCGCGAAGCTGATGGTCCCTGGTACTACCAACAGGTTGATCTTGGCTTCAACTACCGAATGACTGAATTACAGGGTGCATTAGGCCTTTCTCAGCTAAGCCGACTAGATGATTATGTTGCCCGTCGCAACGCATTGGCTGAATGCTATGATGTTGCGCTTGCTAAGCTACCCGTTATCACTCCTAGCCAGCATCCAGACAGCTATTCTGGCCGTCATCTTTATGTTATTCGGTTAAAGTGTGATGAAATCCGACTAACGCATCGGCAGGTGTTTGAAGCGCTACGCGAGCAAGGTATCGGTGTTAATCTGCACTATATCCCAGTTCATACGCAGCCCTACTATGAGCAGTTAGGTTTTTGTGAGGGTGATTTCCCAGAGGCAGAACGTTATTACGCTGAAGCAATCAGCTTGCCTCTTTACCCTGCAATGAATGAAGGGCAGCAGGAGCAAGTAGTCTCAGTACTTCAGGCAATTTTGGAGCAGGTATGACAACGACTGCCCCCAATGATGCAGTGGCAATAATTCCCGCTCGAGGCGGTAGTAAGCGTATTCCGCGCAAAAATATTCGCGAATTTGCAGGCAAGCCAATGATTGCCTGGTCTATAAAGGCCGCATTGGCGAGCGGTTGTTTTTCGCGGGTGATTGTTTCCACCGATGACGATGAAATTGCTGCAATGGCCGAAGCACAAGGCGCTAGCGTACCGTTTCGTCGTCCAGCCGTGCTCTCCGACGATTATACGGGCACTATCCCAGTAGTTGCCCATGCAATTGAATGGCTGGCGGAACAGGGAGAAGCACCAAAAGCCGTATGCTGTCTCTATGCTACGGCACCCTTTGTACAGCCTGAAGACCTGTTTGCAGGCATGAAGGCACTGCAAGAGAACGATGTAGACTATGCCTTCTCCGTAACCAGCTACGCTTTTCCTATTCAGCGGGCCTTGCGCCTCACCAGCGAAGGGCGGATTGCTATGTTTCAGCCGGAGTACTTCACCACCCGCTCCCAGGATCTTGACGAAGCGTGGCACGATGCCGGTCAATTCTACTGGGGGCGCGCCGACGCATGGCAACGTGGTTCCCCCATTTTCAGCCAACGTGCAGTACCTGTAGCGCTGCCACGCCACCGGGTGCAGGACATAGACACACCAGAAGACTGGCATCGTGCCGAATGGCTGTTCAAAGCTTGGCAGGCTGAGAAACAGGCGGCTCAAAAGGGTCATATATGAAAGGATCAGGCATGAAAGGGGTAAGCCTGAACGAGTTAGGCCGAGAAAAGATAAGTAACAATAGTTCCATACCTCATTCCCCTGCTAGTGTGGTTGTCTTTCGCGCAGATGCCTCTCTGGATATAGGTAGTGGGCATATTATGCGCTGCTTAACGCTAGCCGATTCCCTTGTAGAAAGGGGAGTAGAATGCCACTTTATATGCCGTGAACACCAAGGTCATTTAATTGAGGCGATTACAGCACGCGATATAGTGGTACATCGCTTGCCAATAAACGAACTTGAGAATGGCGCTGTATCTGAGCCGCAAGCGGGGGATATCTCCCATGCTCAGTGGCTAGGGGCTAGCTGGCAGCAAGATGCCGCGGCCTCCCGCCCGCTGATAGAGCAGCTTAAGCCAGACTGGTTGGTGGTGGATCACTACGCCCTAGATGCTCGCTGGCAAGATGCTGTACTGCCTAGTGGTTGCCATACTGGGGCTAAGTTGCTGGTGATTGATGATTTGGCTGATCGCCCGCATCGTGCTGATCTGCTGCTTGATCAGAACTTAGGGCGTAAGTCGAGCGATTATGCATCGTTGGTACCCATGCAGTGCCGCATGCTGATCGGCGCCCACTACGCTTTGCTGCGCCCAGAGTTTGCCGAACTGCGCAGCTGGAGCCTAGCGCGTCGACGTAATGCACGATTTAAGCGGTTATTGATCAGTTTAGGAGGTGTGGATAAAGACAATGCCACCGGCCAGCTTCTAGAGGCGCTTAATAAGTGTGATTTACCCAGTGATATTCAAATAAGCGTGGTAATGGGGGCTACTGCCCCCTGGCAAGAAACAGTCAAAAAACAGGCAGAAAGCATGCACTGGCCCACCGAGGTAGTGGTGAATGTTAGCGATATGGCACGCCGCATGGCCGAGGCGGATATTGCCATTGGCGCAGCGGGCAGCACCTCTTGGGAGCGTTGCTGCCTGGGTCTTCCCACCCTAATGTTAGTGTTGGCGGAAAATCAACAACCCATTGCGCAGGCGCTTGAAAAAGCGGGTGTTGCTATCTGCCTAGGAACACCTGACCAGCTTGACGGATTGGCATGCGAGCTCGCTGCCCTTCAACAACCTGGCAACCTGCAAGCCATGTCTAATGTCGCGGCAAGGGCGACTGCAGGTGAGGGTGTAGCCACTTTATGTTATGCCATGTTTCCGCAGGAGGCAGCGCAATGAACACTTTCGCAAGCTTGGCAGTAACGCTTAGGCCGGTTATAGAATCAGACCTCGCCATTGTGCGGTTTTGGCGCAACCATCCAGATGTTCGCAGTTATATGTACACGCAGCATGAGATTAGTGAGGCCGAACATAGCGCTTGGTTTAAGCGTTCTCAAGTCAATCTATTTCGCCACCTGTTATTAGCAGAACGGGATGGTCAGCCGTTCGGCTTCGTGAATATTGAACAAGTCGATGTCGATGCTAAGAGAGCTGAGTGGGGGTTTTATCTTGCACCTGAATCTCCCAAAGGAAGTGGCCAGGCGTTGGGGCTTGCTGCATTAACCTACGCTTTTGGTACCCTAGCCCAGCACAAGTTATGTGGTGAAGCGCTAGCCAGCAATCAACGCTCGCGGCGTTTTCACGAACGCCTAGGCTTCACCGCAGAAGCCCACTTACGCGATCATCACTTTGATGGACACACCTACCACGATGTCATTGGCTATGGTCTGCTCCGTAGTGAATGGCAAGCTCATCAAGGAGCCTATGTTCTATGACAACTCCCGTTATTAAGATTGCTGGCCGTCGTATTGCCGCCGATCAGCCACCCTATGTGATTGCTGAGCTTTCAGCTAATCACAATGGCAAGCTAGAAACAGCCATGCGCATCATCGAAGAAGCTGCTAAAGCAGGTGCGGATGCCGTTAAGCTGCAAACCTATCGACCAGATACCATTACCCTCAACTGTAATAGCGACGATTTTAAAATAAAGGGTGGTCTTTGGGATGGGCGCACACTTTATGAGCTTTATGAAGAAGCTCACATGCCGTGGGATTGGCACAAGCCACTTTTTGAGTATGCCCAAGAGTTAGGCGTCACGATCTTCAGCTCGCCTTTCGATTCTACCGCTGTGGATATGTTGGAAGAGCTCGGTGCACCAGCCTATAAAATAGCCTCTTTTGAAGCTATTGATTTACCGCTGATCGAATATGTGGCTAGAACTGGAAAGCCGATGATTATCTCCACTGGCATGGCCAATGCGGAAGAAATTCAGCAAGCTATTGACGCGGCAAAAGGAGCCGGCTGTAAAGAGCTAGCGATTCTTCACTGCGTCAGTGGCTACCCAGCACCACCAGAAGACTACAACCTAAAAACCATTCCCGATATGGTTAAAAGCTTCGGGCTTGTCACCGGTCTTTCTGACCATACAGTTGATAACACTACCGCTATAACTAGCGTAGCGTTGGGCGCCAGCCTAATAGAAAAGCACTTCACGCTAAACCGCAATGGAGGTGGGCCTGACGACAGCTTTTCACTTGAACCCGCTGAGCTTGCAGCACTATGTCGTGACACGAAGACAGCTTGGCAGGCACTTGGAAGTGTTGACTACGGCAGGAAGTCCAGCGAGCAGGGGAATGTCCAATTTCGCCGCTCACTTTACTTTGTTAAAGACTTAAAGGCGGGTGATATTATTACTGAAGATTCTATTAGAAGTGTTAGACCGGGCTATGGCTTGCCGCCTAAGTACCTCCATAGCCTCATTGGTAAGAAGGTGTCCTGTGATGTTGAGCTAAATACACCAGTTAAAGCGTCTTCCATTACTAACTAACGAGATTTTTATGTGCGGCATTGTTGGCGCGGTTAGCGCAAAGGATAGCACTCCTTTTCTACTTAAAGGACTAGCAACGTTGGAATACCGCGGCTACGATTCTGCGGGGTTGGCGTTATTAACCAGTGATGGTGTGAGTGGTTTGCAACGGGCACGTTCTAAAGGGCGTGTAGCTGAACTGGCAACTCTGGTAAAACAGCAGACATTCAGCGGCAATATTGGCATTGCTCACACTCGTTGGGCGACTCATGGTGTTCCCGCGGAGCGCAATGCCCATCCGCATATTTCTGGCAAGTTGGCTTTGGTGCACAACGGCATTATTGAAAACTACGAGTCTCTGCGTGAGCAGCTTCAAGGCCTTGGGTATGTGTTCACCTCGGATACCGACACAGAAACCATTGTCCATCTGATTCAAGCCTGCTTTAAGGGCCTAATTGGCGAACCCGCTGAAAACCTATTTTCTGCTGTGCAGTGTGCCGTTGTCCACCTGAAGGGCGCGTTTGCGTTAGCGGTAATTAGTGAGGAAGAGCCGGATTGCCTAGTGGTTGCCCGTGAAGGCTCCCCGTTAATGCTGGGCGTAGCGGAAGATGGCTACTACGCCGCCTCCGATGCCTCTGCGCTGCTCTCTGTCACCAAGCGCATGATGTATCTGGAAAACGGCGATGTAGCTCGTTTGAGCCGCGATGCGGTACTAGTGGTCGATGGTATCGGCCAGATGGTCGAACGCGCTATTGTAACGTCTAGCCTGAACGCTAACGCGGTCGAGTTGGGCGATTACAGCCACTACATGCAGAAGGAAATCTTCGAGCAGCCGCAGGCGCTCAGCAACACGCTGGAAATGATTAGTGGGGCAGGGCAGTTGCAGCCCGGTATTTTTGGTGCGGAAGCCGCTGAGATTTTCCAGCAGGTGGATTCGGTACTGATCCTGGCGTGTGGTACCTCTAGCTATGCGGGGATGACCGCGAAGTACTGGATTGAGCAGGTCGCGGGCATTCCCTGTAACGTAGAAATCGCCAGCGAATACCGCTATCGCCAAAGCGTTCCAAACCCCGACCAATTGGTGGTGGTGATTTCTCAATCTGGTGAAACCGCCGATACGCTAGCCGCGCTACACCATGCCAAGGTTCAGGGGCATAACTGCACCTTGGCGATATGCAACGTTCCAGAGTCGGCCATCATGCGTGAAACCGCCCTGCGCTTTATCACCCGCGCAGGGCCTGAAATTGGTGTGGCGTCTACCAAAGCGTTCACTACCCAGCTAAGCGCGCTGTTTTTGCTAACATTGTTACTCGCCAAGGTTAAACAGCGTTTAAGCGCTGAAGATGAAAAAGTCTATTTAGATGAGCTGCGTCACTTGCCCATCGCCGTGGATAAAGTGCTGGCGTTAGAGCCGAGCATTGAGAAGTGGGCTCAGCACTTTTCCAATAAACAACATGCGCTGTTTTTGGGCCGTGGGCGGCACTATCCTATAGCCTTGGAAGGGGCTCTAAAGCTTAAAGAGATCACCTACATTCATGCCGAAGCCTACCCCGCGGGTGAGTTAAAGCACGGCCCCTTGGCATTGGTTGATTCAGAAATGCCGGTGGTTGTGGTGGCCCCCAATGATGAAATGCTGGAAAAACTTAAAGCCAATATGCAGGAAGTCAGTGCACGTGGCGGCCAGCTTTATGTGTTTGCCGATGGCGGCAGTGCGATGAAGCCCACTGAAGGGGTAAATGTACAGCTTATGCCTGAGCATTACGGGCTGCTTTCTCCTGTGTTGCATGTGGTGGCGCTTCAGTTGCTCTCCTATCATGTGGCCCTGGTAAAGGGTACGGATGTTGATAAGCCTCGTAATCTCGCTAAGAGCGTTACAGTAGAGTAGTGGGATAAAATAGTTAGTGTGCTTTATAGTTTGTATTCGCTACTTAGCTCGATAGTTGCTCACTATATTCAGGCTACTCAAAAACCTTAAGTCAATTATTCACCATCCACCATTGCGGGTTAATTGAATCATGCGTAAATATTTTGGCACAGACGGCGTTCGGGGTCGTGTTGGCGAATTCCCAATGACGCCAGATTTTGCTATGAAATTAGGCTGGGCAGCGGGTCAAGTGTTGGGTGCTGAAGGTGTTAAGGAAGTGCTAATAGGTAAAGATACACGTGCTAGTGGCTATATGCTTGAGTCTGCACTAGAGGCGGGTTTTTCAGCGGCGGGGGTCAACGTTGCACTTGTTGGCCCATTGCCAACGCCTGGAGTTGCCTACTTAACCTCTACTTTTCGCGCGGATGCAGGCGTGGTGATTAGTGCATCTCATAACCCTTTTTATGATAATGGTATTAAGATTTTTGCTCAAGGCGGCAATAAACTTAATGACCAGCAAGAGCAGGAAATTGAGCGCTGGTTACAGGTGGCTATGGATGGCGGCATGACTTGCGTGGATTCGGGTATGCTGGGTAAAGCTCGTCGTGTTGATGATGCCGCTGGGCGTTATACCGAGTATTGTAAGGCTAACCTTCCTAGCGACTTAAGTTTGAGCGGTCTTAAAATTGTGCTGGATTGCGCCAATGGGGCTGCTTATAAAGTGGCACCCGCGGTTTACCGTGAATTAGGTGCTGAGTTGGTATGCATTCACAATAAACCAGACGGTTTAAACATTAATAATGAATGTGGTGCAACGTCTATGCAGAGTCTTTGCGAAGCCGTGTTGGAGCACAAAGCAGATATAGGAATTGCGCTGGATGGTGATGCTGACCGCTTGATGATGGTAGATCATACCGGCTCTGTGGTAGATGGCGATGAGCTTCTTTACTTGTTGGCAAAAGATGCCAAGTCGAGAGGTTATAATGGTGGTGTGATAGGTACTCAAATGAGTAATCTTGGTTTGGAGCATGCGCTTAAGGCATTGCATATACCATTTCAGCGCGCCAAAGTAGGTGATCGGTATGTAATGGAGTTGTTGAAAGAAACAGGGTGGCGGTTGGGTGGCGAAAACTCTGGTCATCTATTGAGTTTAGACTATGCTTCCACAGGAGATGCAATTATTGTATCTTTGCGAGTACTTACTTGTTTGCTTCAACAAGGCACTTCTCTCTTTACAGTTAAGCAAGGTATGCAAAAATTACCGCAGGTTTTAATTAATGTTAAGCTACCTTCTGGTTATCAAACTAACGTAGTGAATTTGCCAGAAGTAAAAAAGGCGGTGCTAGAGGCTGAAGCTGATTTGAAAATTAATGGTCGTGTACTGCTTCGAAATTCTGGAACAGAACCTTTAGTAAGGGTGATGGTGGAGGCTGTAGATAAGCGTGATGCACAAATTGCTGCTCAAAAAGTTGTAGTAGCAATAAATAGATATCTTACTTGATAAAGTAATTCATCTTACCGTGCTAGATTTTTAACTTGCAATTGATTGATTTTAAAGTCTTTTTTGGTTCTGCGTTATGCAGAAACATTATTTTCTTGCCAGCCACCGTGCTGGCTTTTTTTCGTCGATCGCTGGCCTCGGCGAATGTTTTTGTATGTTAGCAGCTGGAGCCATTAATTAATGGTTTAGGTGTTTATTTACAACACAGAAGGAAATTATGCATATGTCGAGTGTTAGTATTGGGAAAGAAGTGTTTCAGGTGCAGGCGCAAGCGTTGGAAGCCGCTGCCACTCGGCTAAATGGCACTTTCACTCAAGCAGTGAATATGATGCTAGAAACGCCTGGTCGGGTGGTGGTAACGGGCATGGGTAAGTCCGGCATTATAGGCAATAAAATAGCTGCTACGCTGGCTTCTACCGGTACGCCCAGTTTTTCTGTTCATCCAGCGGAGGCCTACCATGGCGATTTAGGAATGTTCACTACGACTGATGTGGTCATTCTGATTTCTTACAGTGGTGAGACTGATGAGGTGATTCGCTTGATTCCTTCACTACGCCATTTTGGTGTAAAAACCATAGCTATGGTCGGAAATCCTGACTCTACCCTTGGCCGCCACTGTGATTTAGTGCTGGATGTGTCTGTTGAACGTGAAGCTTGCCCGAACAACTTGGCGCCAACTACGTCTACCACGGTAACATTGGCGATGGGCGATGCGCTGGCAGTAGCGCTAATGGAAAAACGTGATTTTAATCCACAAGATTTTGCGGTATTTCACCCCGGGGGGAGTCTTGGCAAGCGCTTACTGACACGTGTTAAAGATGTGATGCATACAGAACTGCCAATTTGCGCCCCTCAAGATAGTATGAAAGAGGTCATTATGACCATTACCCAAGGTGGATTAGGTATTGCCGTTGTAGTGAGTAATGGCGCTATGCAAGGGGTGATTACCGATGGGGATCTGCGTCGCGCGTTATTTAATCACGACAGCATTGATGGCTTAACCGCCGTCAATGTGATGACCTCCACCCCGCTCTCCGTGAGTGAAACCGACATGTTTACGGATGCCGAAACTATGATGCTCAAGGCCGAAGTAACCTCTCTGCTTGTCGTAGATGCTAGTGGTGTGCTGAGCGGGGTATTAAAGCTGCAAGACGCGGGGCGGCTTGGCTAATCTGCCCATATCCAAGACAGTACGTTCATATTAAAACGCATGGAGTGCCTATGAATATTTTGGTGGTGGGCGGTGCTGGCTATATCGGTGCCCATATGGTCAAGCAGCTAACCTTGGCTGGGCACGTCGTGGTGGTGTTGGATAATCTCTCTACCGGTTTTCGTAGCTTAGTGAAGTATGGCGAGCTGGTAGAAGGCGATATTGCAGATACCGCCTTGTTAGACCAGCTTTTCAGCCAGCAGGTTTTTGACGGTGTGATGAACTTTGCTGCCTGTAGTCTGGTGGGAGAGTCGATGACAAATCCAGGCAAATATTACCGCAATAATGTGTCCAATACGCTGAGCTTGCTCGACGCTATGGTACGGCATGGAGTTAAACATTTTATTTTCTCTTCTACGGCGGCTACCTTTGGCGAACCGGCTTACGTGCCTATTAATGAAGCTCACCCCCAACTGCCGATTAATCCATATGGAGCAAGCAAGTTAATGGTTGAGCGGGTGTTGAAAGACTACCACGCTGCCCATGGCCTAAACTCTATTACTCTGCGCTACTTCAACGCTTGTGGTGCTGACCCCGAAGGGGAGCTTGGAGAGTCTCACAATCCTGAAACTCATTTGATCCCGTTAATTCTTCAGGCGGCATCGGGGCGTAGGGAGGCGATTACGGTATTTGGCCGCGATTATCCCACTGATGATGGCACTTGCGTGCGTGATTATATTCATGTTGAGGACCTCTGTTCTGCCCACGCGTTAGCACTAGAGGCAATTGTTACTGGTAACAAGCAGGGTGCTTTAGGTTATAATCTTGGCAACGGCTTGGGGTATTCTGTGCAAGAGATTATAAATGCTGTGCAGCAGGTAGTCTCGGAAGATGGCTGTTGCGTTAAGGTGAAAGAAAGCCCGCGCCGCGTAGGCGACCCCGCCTGTTTGGTAGCTGATGCAACGCTTGCTAAAGCTGAGTTAGCTTGGAATCCTCAGTATACTGATTTAACTACAATTATCAGTCATGCGTGGGAATGGGAAAAACAGTTGTCTTATTTTTCTTAATTAAATATTTTCGGTATCGTTAGCGTTTAAAGTTATTTCGCAACGTCTATAAAACCAGTATTAAGCCGATTAGCAATTAAAATTTTAATTAAGAAATAGGTAGGGCTAATGGACGCTATCGTCAACGCATTTTTTGATCAAACCCCAGATGCCAACGTGGACAAAGAGCGTGTCGCCTTTGGCACTTCTGGCCATCGAGGGCGCGCTGCTGACCGCACTTTTAACGCAGCGCATATTTTTGCGATTACCCAAGCCGTGGTGGATTACCGTAAAGCGCAAGACTACCAAGGGCCGCTTTTTTTAGGTTTTGATACTCACGCGCTTTCTCGCCCTGCCTGGGAGTCCGCGCTGAGAGTGTTGGCGGCTAACAAGGTGCCCGTATTTGTTGAGAAGCATCACGGCTACACGGCAACACCGCTGGTCAGCCACGCTATTTTGCAGCACAACAGCCTTCAACATCAGGCGATGCCAGGAACGGGCAAAGCCGATGGCCTTATCATTACGCCCTCCCATAACCCTCCAGAAGATGGTGGTATTAAGTACAACCCGGCTCACGGTGGGCCTGCCGATACCGACGCTACAACATGGATTGAGCAGCGTGCTAATGCCTATCTGCTAGGTGAGTTAGGCGAAATGGCGCTGGTTTCGGTTGAAGATGCGCTCGCTCACGCCCAGGAGTATGACTTTACGGCCCATTACGTAGCGCAGCTGGGTAAGGTGGTGGATATGGCGGCTATTCAAAGCGCCAGCCTTACGCTAGGGGTAGACCCCATGGGGGGAACCGCGCTGCCGGTATGGCAAGCGGTCGCTGAGCACTACGGCCTTAATCTTGAGGTAGTCAATACCACGGTAGACGCCAGCTTTAGCTTTATGCCGCCTGATCACGACGGCAAAATTCGTATGGATTGCTCTAGCGCTGCCGCCATGGCCAACCTGCTAAACATTAAAGACCGTTTTGATCTTTCCTTTGGCAACGACCCTGATGCCGACCGCCACGGTATTGTGGACGCCAACGGGTTGATGAATCCTAACCACTTCTTAGCCGTGTGCGTAGATTACTTAATCACCCACCGGCCAGAGTGGGCAGAGACACTTAAGATCGGTAAGACGCTGGTGTCCTCATCCATGATTGACCGGGTGGTCGCCTCCCACGGGCGTGAGCTTTATGAAGTGCCGGTAGGTTTTAAATGGTTCGTGGATGGCCTGCACGAGGGGTGGCTTGCCTTTGGGGGAGAGGAGAGCGCGGGCGCTAGCCTGCTTACCCATGATGGCAAGGCGTGGTCTACCGATAAGGACGGTATTGCGCTGTGCCTATTGGCCGCCGAGATACTGGCGGTTACCGGTAAAACACCGAGCGAGTATTACCGCACCTTAACCGAGCGTTTTGGCGAGCCGTTTTACAAGCGGGTAGATACTACCTGTACCGCTGAAGAAAAAGCCGCTTTCAAACAGTTAAGCGCAGAGAGCGTTACCGAAACCATGCTGGCGGGTGATCCGATCACTGCCGTATTGGTCAACGCCCCTGGTAACGGCGCAGCCATTGGTGGTTTGAAGGTAACGACTGACAATGGCTGGTTTGCGGCCCGCCCCAGCGGCACGGAATCGCTTTACAAAGTGTATGCGGAAAGCTTTAAGGGCCCGCAGCACTTAGATGAACTGATCGAAAGTGCTACCAAGCTGCTTGCGGGTGTGCTGAAAAGCAGTGAATAAGTAATCGGTGAGTGGCATCTTGATGCGAACCACCGCGTCACTGGTCATTGCCTTTGTTTCTATTTTGTAATTTTGTGTTATAAGTGTAAGGGGTCGAGCTAGTTGGCTTGTTGCTTGCTTTTAATAAACAGCAGGCTGAAAAAACTCTTTCAAGGATGATGATATGAACACGTCTCTCTCTGCGGAAAATCAGCGCTTATACACACCTGTAAACGCACTAAAAGCCCACGCTGAACAGATACAGGCCCAGTCGTTAAGCGATTTGCTAAGCAGTAATTCGGAGGCGACCCTTCAGCGTGCTAAAGCGTTAGCCTTCACCTTTGGCACGCTGCATGTGGATTACAGCAAGCAGCGTGTGACCGCTACCACCTTAGATTTGTTAGTAGAGTGGGTGCGGAGCTGCGGTTTAGAAGCTAAACGCAAGGCGCTGTTTGCGGGCGCTAAGGTTAACGCCTCTGAAAGGAGAGCGGCGCTGCACATGGCGGCTCGGTGGCCTGCCACCGTAACGCCCCCTGTGGGTATGGAGAGCGCTGCTACGTTTTGCCAGCAGCAGCGTGAGCGCATGGTCGATATGGTTAACCGTGTGCATCAAGGGCACTGGTATGGCGCCACCGGGCAAGCAATTACCGATATTGTGCATATAGGCGTTGGCGGCTCTGATCTAGGGCCAAAACTTGTCAGTGAAGCCTTAGCTGACCGGCCTAGCAGCACAAAAGTGGGCGTGCACTACGTTTCTACAATGGATGGCTCTCAGTTGCTGCCACTCATGGAGCAACTCGACCCTGCCACGACGCTGTTGGTGCTGGCTTCTAAATCCTTCACCACGGCCGACACGCAGTTTAATGTGCGCACGGCACTGGCGTGGTTGAGCCATGCGCTTGAGGTAGATGAAGATACCGTTTGCCGCTATCAATTAATCGGCGTGTCATCAAAGCCAGAAAAAATGGCTGAGTTTGGTATTCCAGGCGCCCATCAACTGGAATTTAAAGAGTGGATAGGCGGGCGCTTTTCGCTTTGGTCGCCCATTGGCATCAGTGTGGCGATGCAGCTTGGTATGGCGTGCTTCGACGCGTTGCTCGAGGGCGCCCATGCAATGGACAGGCACTTTCTTGAGGCACCCTTAGCGTCTAATTTTCCTGTGTTGATGGCGTTGATGGGCGCTTGGAATAGTCAGTTCCTACATATACCGACCCATGCCGTGCTGCCTTATGATGGCCGCTTAAAGAGTCTACCTGGATACTTACAGCAGTTGGAGATGGAATCTAACGGCAAAAGTGTGGGCCGCGATGGTCATTCGGTTAATCATGCCACTTGCCCTATTATGTGGGGCGATGTTGGGCCAAATGCTCAGCATGCGTTTTATCAGCTACTTCATCAGGGCAGCCACACGATAAGTGCAGACTTTATTGCTGTGGCATCACGCCCCGCGGTAGCCTCTGAAAAAGTGAACCATGCGCTGCAGTCTCAGGAAGCGCTCACCTTGGCAAACTGCTTAGCCCAAGCGCAGCTGTTTGCGCTGGGAGATGATGCCATTCCCCAGGCGTTGCGGGGCTATATGGCGCAGGGTTATCGCGGTAACCAGCCTAATTCTGTTTTACTCTTCAAAGCGCTGGATGCGTGGACGATTGGGGCGCTGCTGGCGCTTTACGAGCATAAGGTGTTTGTACAATCGGTGCTGTGGAACCTCAACCCCTTCGACCAGCCAGGGGTAGAGCTTGGTAAGCAGCTGGCTACCAGCCTTTATCACACGTTATCGGGTAAGCCAGTCGAGCAGCAAAACGTCGAAGACCCAAGTACTGCGCAGCTGCTGCGTAAAGTAACTGAGTGGCGCGAATAGTTTAACGAAAAAGGAAGTATGTAATGTCCCAAGTGCGCAAAGCGATTATTCCGGTCGCCGGTTTCGGTACACGGCTGTTGCCGATCAGCAAGGCGATCCCGAAAGAGATGGTGCCCGTTGTTGATCGCCCGCTCATTCAGCACGTGGTAGAAGAAGCGCTGGCGGCGGGCATTAATGAGATCATTTTAGTAACAAGAGCAGGGAAGTCGGCGATTGAAGACCATTTTGATGCGCATTTCGAGCTTGAGCACTCGCTGGCAAGTAAGGGTAAAGATGCGCTGCTTGAAACGCTTTCTGCCATTTCGCCTAAACAGCTAAAGGTCACCAGCGTACGCCAGCCCAATGCCAAAGGCTTGGGCCATGCTATTTTCTGTGCTGCACATCTGCTGGATAAAGATGAACCGTTTGCGGTGATCCTTCCGGATGTACTGGTGAAGCCCCAAGTAGGCAGCACTGCCTGTGACCTGGGCAGCATGGTGGCGCGTTGGAATGCCAACGATGCCTCCCAGATCATGGTGGAAGCCGTTCCACAGGAAGACGTTTACCGCTACGGCATTGTGGACTGTGACGAGCCTGTCGCTGGCGAGAGCGCCACAATGCGTGGTGTGGTTGAAAAGCCAACGCCAGAGGATGCCCCTTCGCGGCTTTCCGTCATTGGTCGCTATGTGCTGCCGTATCGCATTATGGAACTGCTGCGAGACCAGCCGCCGGGCGCTGGCAATGAAATCCAGCTGACCGATGCCATTGACCGCTTGATGCAGGAAGGCAAAACCGTTCAAGCCTTCCGCATGCACGGCCGCACCTTCGACTGCGGGCACATCGAGGGCTGGTTGAAAGCCAATACCACGCTCGCCCGCGAAGCAGGTTACGATATTTGATGCTGTCTTAATAAGTGCGTTTCATTAAAGCCGCTCAGCTAATCACTGTAGCGGCTTTTTTTTGGCCCAACACATGGAGGAAAGGTATGCACGATTTGCTAGAGCAAGTGTTAGGGATTGCCTACAAAGCCAATGAGGCCATTATGTCGGTTTATGCCCGCAGCTTTAGTGTTGAGCTAAAAGCCGATAAAAGCCCGCTCACGGAAGCAGACCAAGCTGCTCATAACGTGATTATGCAGGGATTGCAGGCGCTTTCTCTGCGGTTACCTATTCTCTCTGAAGAAGATATTGCAGGATTTACTGGGGTAGACAGCGAAAGCCGTTATTGGCTGGTAGACCCGCTGGATGGCACTAAAGAATTTATTAAGCGCAATGGTGAATTTACGGTCAACATTGCGCTGATTCAGAACGGAAAGCCAGTATTGGGCGTGGTGACCGCGCCTGCTCTCGACACTGCTTACTTAGCGGCTGAAGGAGTAGGGGCATTTAAGATAGAAAACGGTCAGCGTCATGCTATTCAAACAGCAGGAAAACCAGCGCCTGATAAAGTGTGGCGAGTCATGGGTAGTCGTTCTCACCCAAGTCCAGATTTAGCAGCCTGGCTGGATAAACTAGGCCGCCACCAGGTTCAGCCTATGGGGAGTTCGCTCAAATTTGGCGTAATCGCGGAAGGTAACGCCGATGTTTACCCACGCCTGGGGCCTACCTGCTTATGGGATACTGCCGCCTCCCACGCTATTTTGCTTCAAGCGGGCGGCCGTATAGAAACCCTGCAAGGCGAACCACTCAGTTATGCCAATCCAGCTGAAAAATTGAACCCTCATTTTGTTGCTTGGGGGTATTAACCGCAGTGCAACGTCGCCCGCCTTTTGGGCGACTCGTTGTGGAGTGGAGATGCTCATCCCAATTCATATCAGCGACAATGGCAGCATTCTGAGCTTCCCGGTCTTTGATTTTAACGTTTTTGCCCACTAATCGTTTAAATTTAGTTTATTCAATTTGCATGATGCACCAGAAGTGCGCAGTTTTTTTTAGACTTTAGTCTATTTTTGTTGGTTTTTTGCCCCATACCGAAGCGGCATAGGGTATGCATGATTACGCTCTCGCAGTTAAATATGTGAAAGCTCTGGCCGGCCAATTACGTATTTTAAAACTGCAAATGGTGTCTATTTATGCCCTATGTCCACGATACGCTGACGCGTTTAGCGAAAAGTAGCCCTGCACAGTCAGAGTTTTATCAAGCCACTGAAGAAGTGTTGGAGTGTCTTCGTCCACTGTTTGAGCGTGCGCCGCATTACCATCAGCACAGCATCATTGAGCGCATCGTCGAGCCTGAACGCCAAATTATGTTCCGCGTTAGCTGGGTGGATGATGCTGGTCGCGTTCAAGTGAATAAAGGGTACCGCGTACAGTTTAATTCCGCGCTTGGGCCTTATAAGGGTGGTTTGCGGTTCCACCCTAGTGTGACGTCTGGAATCATCAAGTTTCTGGGCTTTGAGCAGATTTTTAAAAATGCACTGACCGGTTTGCCGATTGGCGGTGGTAAAGGTGGTTCTGACTTCGATCCTAAGGGCAAGTCTGACAACGAAATCATGCGTTTTTGTCAGTCGTTTATGACGGAGCTTCACCGCCATATTGGCCCGCATTCCGATGTACCTGCAGGTGATATTGGCGTTGGTTCAAGGGAGATCGGCTATCTGTTTGGCCAATATAAGCGTTTGACCGGCCGTTATGAAGGTGTACTGACTGGCAAAGGGCTTAACTGGGGTGGCTCGCTGGGCCGCAAAGAGGCAACCGGCTACGGTGCGGTTTATTTTGCCCAGAATATGCTAACCGCCCGGGGCGAAGCGTTGCGCGGTAAAACGTGTTTGGTGTCGGGCGCGGGCAATGTGGCTATCTATACCATTGAAAAGCTGTGCGAGTTAGGCGCTAAGCCGGTTACGTGCAGTGATTCCACCGGCACGATTCACGATCCTAGCGGTATCGATTTGGGCTTACTCAAGCAGTTAAAAGAAGTACAGCGCGTTTCACTGGAAAACTATCTTCACGACCATCCGGACGCGCAGTTCATTTCGGTGCGGGATTATCCGCAGGATGGGCATGCGGTATGGCGCATTGAGGGCGATGCAGCCTTCCCCTGTGCTACCCAAAACGAGCTGACCGAAGCAGACGCTAACGCCTTGTTGGCTAACGGTGTTAACTGCGTTAGCGAAGGCGCCAACATGCCCTCCACCAAAGAGGCCGTAGACCGCTTTTTGGAAGCCAAGATTGCTTACGGCCCAGGTAAGGCGGCTAATGCCGGCGGGGTGGCGACCAGCCAGTTGGAAATGGCGCAAAACAGCAGCATGGAGCAGTGGCCGCTCGAAAAAGTTGACGAGAAGCTGAAGCAAATTATGGCGGATATCCATCGCCAGTGTGCTGAGACAGCGGAAGAGTTTGGCGAGCCCGATAACTTAGTACTAGGCGCCAATATTGCAGGCTTCCGTAAGGTAGCGGATGCGATGATTGAGCAGGGCGTGACCTGATCGCTTTTACAGCCTAATGCGTATATAGTGCTTGTATACAGTCCTTCCCTTTTTGGGGAGGGCTTTTTTTGTGGTTTATTTTTTACTGCTTTCTAAGGAGAGTAACCATGGGGCAGCGTCCTCCGATTATTATTAACCGTATTGATGCCGAACGGCTTCAGCGCCTGATCGATAATGCCGCTGAGAAGGACTTGATGGTGGCAGAGCTACTCGAAGAGGAGCTGCTGCGCGGTGAAGTGCTTGACCCCCAGGAAATTCCTGAGGATGTGGTAAGTATGAATAGCCAAATACGCTTTACCGATTTGACGCGTGAGCGTCAGATGATTCGTACCCTGGTGTACCCGCACTCGCTGGAAAGCGTGCCCGACGGTATTTCGGTGATGGCACCCATCGGGGCGGCGTTAATCGGCCTTAAAATAGGCGACGTGATTGAGTGGCCGCTACCCAACAACACTGAAGTACGTCTGCGCGTCGATGCCATTTTCTGGCAGCCTGAACGCGAGCAACAGTTTCATCGCTAGTGAGTCGAGCGTTAACCCCCACGCTTTTGCAGGCTTTCGACCGCGAGTTCGATATCCTGAGGGCGTTGCAGCACGTTAAGCAATACGATAGCGCGCTCTTCGCCTTTGCAGCGTTGGAAGACGGCTTCTAAATCTTTGAAGGGGCCATCGGTAATGGTGACTTTCTCACCGGCGCTAAAATAACGGTGGCTGCCTTCTTGGCGATGTGGCTGCGTTAGCAAAGTTTCGATGAGTGCGTTGGGCACCGCAATGGGGGTATTGCCGAAGGTAAGTAGCCGCAAGACGCCCCGTGTAGAGCGGATGGGGCGCCAGTTACTCACGGTTTGGTCCAGGCGGATAAACAGGTAGTAAGGGAAGAGCGGCTCGGTGATTGTGGTTAGCTTACCCTGACGTTTGCGCTGTACGTCCAGTACGGGGTGGAAGACCTCGTAATCCTGATTAGCGAGATGCTCAGCAGCGCGAAAAGACTCGCCACCTTTGCACTGTATGACGTACCAGCAGGGTTCACCGTTCTCTTTGCTCTCAGGGTCTTCTTGGCCCGATACTTCTTCCATGGTCATTACCTTTTGTGATTAGAAAGCAGGGTAACAAGTGTATCTAGGGTCGTGTCAATGTGTTCCTGGGTATGTTCGCAGGATAGGAAAAAACGTAATCGGGCGCTCTTTTCCGGCACGGCCGGATAAAGGATAGGTTGCACGTTGATATGCTGTTCAAGCAACGCATGAGAGAGGTGTGCTGCCAGCGGCGAGCTTCCCACAATCACCGGCACTACTGCCGAACCAATGCTATGGCCGGTATCCAAGCCGCGCGCCTGTGCCTGCTCTAAAAAATAGCGGGAAATCGATTGTAGCTGAGTCACTCGCTCGGGCTCTTGCTGCATCAGCTCCAGCACTTTTAACGAGGGAGCTGCAACTTGAGCCGGCATGCCAACGCTGTACAAAAAGCCGGGCGCGAAGTAGCGCAGCGTTTCGACTAGCGCTTTGTTGCCAGCAATGTAGCCGCCGCACCCAGAAAGCGTTTTGCTCATGGTACCCATCCAAATATCCACCTCGGTTGGGTCAATGGCAAAGTGCTCCCGCAGTCCTAGACCGGTGTCACCCATTACGCCAAACGAGTGCGCCTCATCCACCATTAACCACACTTGATGACGCTGCTTTAGCGCAATAAAGCGGGGTAGGTCGGGGATGTCGCCATCCATACTGTAAAGCCCTTCAATAACCACGATCACCCGCTCAAACTGGTGGCGGTGGCGGCTTAACAGGGCATCTAACGCCTCTGGGTCGTTATGATTAAACGACATGCGCTTGGCGCCAGAGAGTTGAGCGCCTACTAATGAACTGTTGTGAATGTACTCATCGTGGAGTACCAGGTCTTTTGGGCCAAGCAAATAACCCAGGGTTGAGACGTTCGTGGCGTGGCCGCTTACAAAGGCAACCGCATCTTCCACGCCGTAGGTATGGGCGATAGCTTGCTCAAGTTCACCATGGATAGGCCGTTCGCCAGAGACAACGCGGCTGGCAGAAACCGACGTGCCGTAGTGCGTGGCTGCATCGCACGCGGCTTGCACAACGCGTGGGTCACCAGAGTAACCCAGGTAGTTATAGCTGGCGAAGTTGATGCAGGTATGGCCGTGAATACTGCTCGTGGCACCGGCAAGCCCATCATGTACTTTGAAGAAGGGATCTACCAACCCGAGCTGCTCAGCTCCCTGGCGCATCATCGCAAGCTGCTGATAGCCAGGGTGAGCGTCGAACCGTGTAAAGCGCTCGGGAACTGAACGAGCACCCTCTACCCCATTGTTAGAAGGTGTCGATGCGCTGGCGGCACGTGGGGTCGGGCGTTTACGGGCCTGTTCCAGCAGTTGTCGTTTCAGTTCAGAGCGCTTGGCGGTCATGGTGTCTCGGTCACAGGTGATGAAGCTGACTCATGGGTGAGCCCGTCCGCTCCATGGCGAGCGGCCAGAGAGGCTAACGCATCTTGTGGCGCCTCTTCAACATCATCATCGTGCTGGTGCAGTTTTTGTATCAATACGCCTGCCAGTTTGTTCAAGGTAGACGCTTCACTGAGCACCATCACGGGTACCTGAACTCCTAGCCGATTTTCGATAGCTGTCATGAGCTCAACGCCCATCAGCGAGTCGAAGCCCATGTCGTATACCGAGCGGTTAACGTCGATCTTCTCTTCGTCGATCAACAGAATGCTGGCTAGTTCGGCACGTAGAAGATCCGTCACCGTGCTGTGCAGCTCTTCAGGCGAAAGGTCGGCAAGCAGAGCGCTGATGTCGTCATTACTATCAACACTGCCATCATCGTCGCTGGCACGGGCAATTTCTGTGAAGCGCGGTGCGTTAGCGGTGGGCAGGAAGCGTGCCAGGGCTCCCCACTCAAGTTCAAGCACGCCTAGGCTTGCCCCTGGGGTGATCAACATTTGCTCCAGGACCTTCAAAGCGTCGTCGGAACGCAGGGCAGAGCCGCCCAAACGCTCTTGCAGGGCGTCCCGTGTGCGGGTGTTGCGCGCCAGGAAGCCCACGTCTTCAATTGCCCCCCAGCGAACGCAGGTAGCAGGCATGCCCTCGGCGCGGCGGCGGGCAGCAAACGCTTCAAGCCAGTGGTTGGCAGCAACGTAGTTGGCTTGGCCTGGGTTGCCGAACAGCGTCGTGGCTGAGGAGTAGAGGATAAAGAAATCCAGCTCGGCTTCACGGGTAAGGGCATCCAGGTGGCGCGCACCTTCAATTTTGGGGGCCAGTACGTTTTGAATACGCGTGGCATCCAAATTGCGAATCAAGCCATCATCAATCACCGTGGCGGCATGCACAATCCCGCGAAGCGGAGCAAGCTCGTGCTGGGCGCGGGCTAGTACCTTGGCAAGTGCGTCGCGGTCAGTGATATCGCAGGCGGTGGCAAGCACCGTGACCCCTTGGGCTTCAAACTCGCTAATGGCTGCCTGGGCCTCTTCGCTGGCTGGTCCGCTGCGGCTAAGCAGAATCAACTGGCGCGCGCCTTTGCTTACTAACCACTGCGCCGTTTTAAGGCCAAAACCGCCGAGTCCGCCGGTTATCAAATAGCTGGCATGTGCCGGTAGCTGCATGGCAGCGGTACCCAGCACCTCGTTCTTAGGCGGGGCGATGGGCTGCTCATAGGTCACGACGACCTTGCCGATTTGACGCGCTTGCTGCATGTAGCGGAAGGCGTCAATCACTTGGCTGTGGCTGAAGGCGGTAAACGGCAGCGGGCTAAGCGTGCCGTCGTTAAACAGCGCCATCATTTCGCCGAACAAGCGCTGGGTAAGCGCAGGCTGCACTTTCATCAGCTGGTCGGAGTCGATGCCGAAGTAGCTGAGGTTGTTGCGGAACGGACGCAGGCCAATATGAGTATTCTCATAGAAGTCGCGCTTGCCGAGTTCTAAAAAGCGTCCAAAGGGGCGCAGGGCGCGAAGGTTTTGGTTAATGGCTTCGCCGGCCAGGGAATTAAGCACGATATCCACGCCTTCGCCCTGGGTGTCTTGCAAAATCTCTTCGGCAAAGGTGAGCGAGCGGGAGTCGTAAAGGTGCTCGACCCCCATTAAACGCAGGAAGTCGCGCTTCTCTTCAGAGCCCACCGTGGCGTAAATTTCCGCACCCAGCCACTGGGCAATTTGCAGCGCGGCAATCCCTACGCCGCCTGCGGCGCCGTGAATCAACACTTTCTCGCCGGGTTCTAGGCGCGCTAGGTGCTTCAGCGCGTAGTACACCGTAAAAAACGTGGTGGGAATGGTCGCCGCTGCGGCGTAGCTAATGCCGTCGGGCAGCGGCGCCACGGCGTGCTGACTAGCAATCAGCCGGTCACTAAAGCTTGCTGGGCCAAAGCCAACCACCGCTTGACCTGGCGCCACATGGCTAACATTTTCACCGACAGCGATGACGTCACCTGAGAACTCAAGCCCCAGGGTTGGCCCGGCGAAACCATTCTCGATCGCCTCATCAGACAAAAGCCCCAGGGTGTACATCACATCCCGAAAGTTAAGCCCGGTGGCCTTGACGCGAATTTCCACCTCATCCGCCCCGAGAGCGGGTAGCGGGCGAGGCCGCCACTGTAGTTGGCGTAGTTGGCCGGGTAAGGCAAAGCCCAGGGTCATCGCTTGGTGCGGTGTGGCTTCCTGAGCGTGGAGCGGATGGGGTGCGGGCAGCGTGCGTAGGCGGGTAGCCAAGCGCGTGCCTGCTTGGGTAATCACCAGCTCGTTTTCGTTATCCGGCGTCGTCACCGAGGCAGCAAAGGTCGCAAGGGCAGCTGCACTGGGTGCTGAGGGTACGTCGATAAGCGTTACCAGATGACCAACCGCTTCGTTCGCCAGCGAGCGACCAAAACCCCATAGCGCAGCGTCGTCACTGGTGCTGGCTTCTTGGGTGGGTAGCCAGAGCGTGACACGGCTACCTTGCCCTTCAAGCCCGCTAGCTTCTAACGCCAGTGACCATTGCTGCGCGCTATGGCAGCGCTGGGTTTGGGCGGCGGTGGTCGCTGCCCCTAGGCCGCGCAGGTCGATCACGTTCAGTACAGTGAATAGCTCATTATTTTCAGCAAGCGCCTCATTAAGCAGAGCCTGCGGAGTGGCGTCGCTGATGCGCAACCAAGCATTGGCAGTGCCAGACAGCTCGTCTAGCTGCGCAGCCAGCTGGGTGGCGAGTGCTTCTTGCGCGTGGTTTGCCACCACCACGTGGCGCGCGGCTGGTAGCGGCGACGCGGTTGGTTTTTCAGCATGCGTGTATTGAGCATGCAGCAGGTAGGCGCCTGTATCACCCTCTTCCAACGCGATAGGCGGGGATACCCTGAACCCTTGATTATTCAGCCAGTCGCTAAGGGTGCTCTGCTCAAGAGCCGTTTGGTCGATACCGGGGGTTGCCAGTACATCGTCCAGCCAGCGGCTGGGGGAAATACCCACCACCATGACCTGGGCGCCGGGGGAAAGCTGAGCGGGCAGGGCATCAATCAGCTGCCGCGTGCGTTCGGGCTGGGTCACATCCACACTGATAAAGGCAAGCTGAGCTTTTTCTGCGCAGGCAAGCAGGGGAAGGGTGTCTTCCAGTGGCTGGATGTCCATCAGCGGGAAGCGCTCTTGCAGCTGCTCCGCTTGGTGGCGGGCGGTGTCACTGGTGGTTATGGCGCGGTAGTGGTGTGCGTCTTTAGCAATATGCCGTGCGTTGGCAAGCTGCTCTAAGAGGCGCTGGCCTAAGGCTGGTGCGCAGGGGCCAGCTTCCAGTAGCTGCAGTCGCTGACCAGTAGGTAGCGTAGCTAAGGTCGCTTCCATTAGCGCCCCAAGCTCGGTGGCCAGCACCTGCCAGCCGCTCTCGCCGATCAACACTCGGTTAATACCGGCGAGATGCTCGGTTGTAATGCCCAGGCTTTCAAGCTCAGCGCTACCGTTAGTTAACTGCTCCCGATGGAGGCCTAAGCGGCCCACTAGGTGAATGGGCGCAAAGTAGTCTGGGTAGTCTTGCACCAACAGCTGCCAAATGATGTCGGGGGTCAGCTGTTCATTCTCATCTGTCGCCTGTTCGCTGTTTTGCTGGGCAAACGCTTCGCTCAGGCTATCGAGTAGCGGGGCGACTTCCTGGGCGTAACGCTGCCCAGTTTGGTGGGCATACGCGTCGCTTAGCCCTGCTAAACGGCTGAGCGCCTCGGCGGGTAGTGCCAGCGTTGCAGCATCAAGCGGCGCAGGCGTTAGCTCCACATCCAAATAACTGAAGTGCTGGTGGTGGGCACGGTTAAGACGAATCGCCTTAAAGCGCGTTTCGCTAAGCACGGCCACTGCGTTGCCTGCGGCGTCGAACAGTTCGAAATCGGCGGTAAACGAGTGGGGCGCGCGCTTACCCATCACTGCGCGGGCCACCACGGGTACGCCAGCTTCCGCATTGACCTGGATGCGACCAACGCGCACCGGCACAAAAGCGAGCTGAGCGGCAAACTCGCTGTGTTGTGCCAACAGTGGGATGAACATCTGAAAAGCGCTGTCCAGAATGCCTGGGTGGACGTGAAGCGTGTCCAACTGGCCCTGCATCACCTCCGAAAGATATACTTCCCCAATGACGCTATCGCCTTCAATCCAGCCACGGCTAATCGCCTGGAACGCAGGGCCGTAGTGCAGCCCAATCCGTTCGGCCATTTGCAGGTGCTCGTCCAACGCGTAGTCAGGGGCACGAGTGGGGAGCGTTGGCGCTTGGCGGCTGAGTAAGAAGCCGCGGCTTTCGCGCATGCGACGGGCCACGGCGTTTAGCTGCCACTCGGTGCCTGTAGCGGGTTCCCGAGAGTGTATCGCCAGTCGGCCGTCGTCTGGGTTCAGGGTAAGGCGCATGGTACGGCCATTGGGGCCGTCGAGCAGCAGCGGAGCGCGAATTTCTAGCTCTTCAATATCCAGCAGCGGGGTGTCTTTTTGCTGCAGCGCGGCCGCAAGTGTTAGCTCTACAAAGCCTGCACCGGGGAAAACAGCGCCTTCGCCGACCACGTGGTCAGCAAGCCAGGGCTGGCGTTTGGTGTCCAGCTGGCTTTCCCAGGTGTGCTCTTGCTGAGCTAGCGGGTAGCCCAGCAGCGGGTGTTGGTAATAGCGCAGTAGTAAGTTTTGACCATCGTTGGTGCCCTGCACCCAGTAATGGGTACGCTGCCACGCGTAGCGGGGAAGTAGTACGCGCTGGCCTTCCACCGGGAAAAAGCGGCGGCTATCCAGGCGTAGGCCGCTGAGCAGCAGCTGGCTTAGGCAGCGGTTAAGCCCTTCATGGCCAGGCTTGTGGCGTTCAATAGTGCCCACTACCAAACCATCACGCTCTTGCTGGCGTAAAGATTCGTTGAGATAACGACGCAAAATAGGATGGGCGCCCACTTCCACAAAGACGTTAAAACCCTGCTCCATCAGCACAGTTGCGGCGTTATCAAACAGCACCGGTTCGCGGATGTTGAGCCACCAGTAGTGGGCGCCGAGGGCGCTGCCTTCACTGGTGGTGCCGGTAACGGTGGAGATATAAGGAATCTGGGTCGTCTGGGGAGAAATATCCGCCAGCGCCTCAACGACGTCCGCTTCGATGCTGTCCATGGCCGGGCTATGGAAGGCGTAATCAAGCGGTAGCCGTTTAGCGAAAATGTCCTGGTCGCTGAGGGCGGCTTCAAGCGCGCTTAGCTGATCCCGATCACCTGCTAAGGTGATGCCTTTCGGGCTATTGATGCCTGCCAGGCTAATCTGCTGATACTCGGGTTTTTCCAACCAGGGTGCGATCTCATCGGCGCTCATGGCTACCGCACTCATCTCACCCAGGCCACGGGTCTTACCTTGGTAGTAGCTGCGGTAGTAGATGACTTTTACCGCGTCTTCCAGGCTAAGCGCTCCGGATGCCCAGGCCGCTGCTACTTCGCCAACACTATGGCCAAACACCGCTGCTGGGATGATGCCCTGGGCGCGCAACCATTCGGTAAGCGCTACTTGTAAAGCAAAGAGAGCAGGCTGGGCGATTTCTGTGCGGGCAAAACGGCCCTCTGCGTCATCAAGCTGATATCGACCGGCTAGCTCGTCGCGCAGGGAGAAATCACCGTACTGCTGGAACAGGCTATCAACGCGATCAATGGCACTGCTAAATACGGTGTCACTTTCCAACAGATCGTGGCCCATGGTTTCCCATTGGCAGCCGTTACCATCGTAAACAAATACCGGTCCGCGAGCGTCAGCTAAGCGCTCAAGGGTGGTGACTGAGTTTTCTTGACCCGCTGTTGCTTCCTCACCTTCTGCAAACTGGCTCAGGGCGTCCGCCGCGTCGGTGGGCGTGTGGGCAAAGTAGAGCGCACCGAAGGTGTGCTGCTCCCGGTGGTGGTACAGCGTGTGGGCGATATCGTAAAAAGAGTGCTCGCTGTCGCGCAGGTAGGCTGCTAAGGCCTGGGCATTGGCAACCAAGCCTTCTTGGCTGCGGGCGCTAAGTCGGATAGGTAGTGCGTCAGCAGAGGTGTGGCTAGGTACCGTGTTTTTTTCCGGCGCACTTTCTAAAATGACGTGGGCATTAGCGCCGCCAAAGCCAAAAGAGTTAACCCCAATGACTAAGCGACCCTGTGGCTTAAGTGGTTGGGCTTTGGTAACAACGCTGATATTCCACTCATCAAATTTGATGCGCGAGTTGAGCTTGCGAATGCCGATAGTGGCGGGCACTTCACGGTGCTGCAGGCTGTAGAGCGCCTTGGCAAGCCCAGCCACCCCTGAGGCTGTTTCCAGGTGGCCAACGTTACTTTTCACCGAGCCAATCAGCAGCGGCGTTTTGCGGTGTTTGCCTAACGCTTCGCCAATCGCGCGGGTCTCTATTGGGTCGCCAACGGCGGTGCCGGTGCCGTGGGCTTCCAGATAATCGATCTCGTCCGGTGAGATGCCCGCCTGCTCGTAGGCGCGGCGCATTAAATCAATCTGGGCGCTGGGGTTGGGCACTGTTAGGCCGGATTTGTGACCGTCGGTATTGACGGCTGAGCCTGCTACAACCGCCAGGATATTGTCGCCATCGGCCACGGCAAGGTCGTAGTCTTTCAGCAAAAACAGCCCGGCACCTTCTGAGCGCACGTAGCCGTCGCCTGCGTCATCAAAGACTTGGCAGCGTCCGGTTGGCGAGAGCATGCTGGCTTTGGAGAAGATAATAAAACCGTAGGGGTGCAGGTGTAGGCTAATGCCGCCTGCCAGTGCCATGGTGGTTTCGCCGCTGCGGATTGACTGGCAAGCTTGGTGAAACGCCACCATTGAAGACGAGCAGGCAGTATCCAGCGACATGCTGGGGCCGTGTAAATCAAACACATAAGAGAGCCGGTTCGAGGCAATGCTTGAGGTGTTGCCCGTGGCGGTAGAGGCGTCAATGGCCCCCATGTCGTCAGCCATGCGGTAGGAGTAATCGAGGCTGGCGACGCCCAGGAACACTCCGCACTGGCTGCCGCGTAGGCTGTTAGGGACTATGCCCGCGCTTTCCATGGCTTCCCAAGCAAGCTCCAGCAGCATGCGCTGCTGGGGATCCATATTCGCCGCTTCACGTGGCGAGATGCCGAAAAACGCTGCGTCAAACCCGCTGATGTCACCAAGGCTACCAGCGGAAAAGGTCACGCTGGTGCCAGGGTGGCGTTTGTCTGGGTGCCAGTAGGCATCATGGCTCCAGCGATCTGGAGCCACTTGGGTGACGAGGTCTTTTTCGGCTTGCAGGTCCTGCCAGAACGTTTCAGGGGTGGTGCCGGGGAAACGATGGGCGGCGCCGATAATGGCAACGCGTTTAGTCATTCTTGCTCCTGAGGTTCTGGTTCTGCCTTGATCACATCGTTACTTATATCGCGTCCAAACACTTGTTTAAATAGCCGGACGCCAAGTTCGTTGGCGACTATCTTCTGTGGCGCATGCCCAGCAGGCGCTGGACTGGGTGTTTGCCCTACTAAATCTGTCGACCATAGCATGTAAGGCGTACTGCCTGTAGGCAGTGAATAGTGCGCGTAAGCCGCGGGCAGTATCGGCACATGATCACCGTACCACCCTAACAGCCCAGGTCTAGCGACTGAGTTTAGCGCTGTTTTAACACTGCCTAGCATTTGGTCAGCTTCACCTAAGTGGTGCAAATAGACCGCTAGATCGCGTAAGTATTCTGGCAGCGGCCAAGCAGCGTTTGGCAGTGTAGCGGCCAACCGTGCCTCATCAGGTGCTTCTAAATGCAGTGGGCCGTGATTTTCCATGGTAATGACAAATAGAAATAGCGGCCTATTATCGTCATCTTCAAGCAGGCGTCCAATCTTTCGTGCCACCGCGCGGTCACTAATATATTGGCCGTGCTTATCGTGGCTGTCGAATTCGCTAACATCGATGAATGTATCAAAGCCAAGTTTGGGGAAAACCTGGTCACGCATGTAAAAGGTAGCCGGGTAAGGGTGTATGCAGACGGTGCGGTAACCCTGAGATTTAAACGCGCTGGCGATGCTTGGCAGCGGATGCCGTGTAAGGGTGCGGTAAGGGTTAAATTGACGAGCGCCCCAGGTCTCTGGCGCAAGCCCGGTAAGCACTGCGCACTCGGTTCGCACTGTGTTAGCACCCCAAGCGGGAACCTCTAAGTCGCCGTGCTGAATGGCCTCGGCGCGGGTGGCGTCAAAATGCGTTAGCAGGGTGGAAGCAACCTCAGGGCACCAAGGGCGCGGGTCGCAAAACGACTCGCTCTGCACCAACACTACGTTAGGCAGGGCAGCGTTATCAGGTGCGCGCGACCCTGCGGCCATTTGCGGATCTGCTGCAGGCTTCTGGTGCTTTGCGATGGCACTAAAGGGCGAAGAGGCCGCTGCAGGAGGTGACGAGCGCATGAGCGCACTGCCGTAGGCCCACAGGCTGGAATAAAGTCCCAGGCTATGGAGATCGGCAGCCGGCGCCAAGCTAACCGACGGTAGTTTATATAGCCCAGCCCCCACCAATAGTGCACCTAAAGCGGCTATGCCGAATGTCGCCAGTAAAAAACTAGCGCCGCTCCACTGGCTGAGTAGCGAAGACTCGAAGTAAAGAAAACTGCCAATCGCAACCGCACCAGCGCTGCTGGCGGCAATCGCAAGCCCAATACCAAAAAATGGCACGTAAAGCCTTGGGTGAAGAATCGCGTCCCAAAAATACTCAAAATCGTGGCAAATAAAAGGCTCATTGAGCGTGCGGGACTTGGTATTGCTGGACTGCACGATGACCAACTGAAGCGACAAAATAAACACCACTGCAAACCAGGGGCGCTGTAATAGTAAGGTGAATAAGCCAAACAGCAGCAGCCAGCTGCCTACATGGATGCTACTGGCGGCAATGCCACGCTGCCAGAAGGGGCGCGGACGAGGCTTTAGCAGTGCTTCACATAACAAGCTGCCTAGCAGGCCTGCCGTTAGGGGGGCTATTAAAGCAAGTGTAAAAGAGGCCTGCATGTTAACTGCCTCCTGTGTGGTGAAAGCCAAAACGCTTTACCAGCCATTGGGAAATGCCTGCAGGTAGCACCGCAAGCCACCAGGTGCCGAAATTAAGCGGGAAAGGGAAACTCACCCGGGCGCGATTGGCATTGATGCCACGGGCAATCTTATTTGCTGCGCGCTGGGGTGACCACTCCCACGGTTTAGGGCCGGGCATTGCCTCGCTCATGGGAGAGGTGACATAGCCTGGCATGACCACTGTGACTCCGATACCGTGAGGCGCCAACAAGCCTCTCAGGCCTTCGCCATAGGCTTTTATGCCTGCTTTGCTAGCACTGTAGCTGGGCGTGGTGGGTAAGCCATGCCAGCCTGCCAGGGAGCTGATAAACACAAGCTGACCGCTGCCTCGTGCTTGCATCGCCGGTACCAAGTGCTGGGTCATGGCAATCGGCGTCTTTAGGTTGATATCTAATAGCGCTTGAACGTCGTCCCAGGGCTCCAGCCCGCCCTCGTGAGTGGGGTGCGTGTTTTTGCCAGCGTTGGCAATGACGATATCTGGCACCTGATCAACCGATAATGCGGTTAACCATGCTTTAAGGGCAGTATCATCGGTCAGGCTGACCGATGAGAGCGTTACTTTTGCGCCTGCCATGCGACACTCCGCGGCAAGTGCTTCCAATGTGTGCTGTTGGCGGCCATGCAGTACAAGATGGGTGTCGGGTGTGGCATAGACCTTCGCCAGCGCGCCTCCAATCGCCCCCGTGGCACCGGTAATTAAGACACAGCGTTGCTGAACTGCACGGGCAGAGATCTCGGTAGCCGAGGGGGGTGATGATTGGCCAGTGCTCAAAGCAGCTTCTCCAACGGTGAAGGGCAGGCTTCAAGTATACGCGCTGAGTTGTCCACGGCTAAATCAATGCTCGGTTGACAGTAAAACCCGCCATTCACTTGTGCGGCATGCATCACCGTGTTTTGGAAATAGCCGAACAGCGTGGGGTTGGGGGCCGGAGGCTGGTGCCAGAACTCTTCCAGCGAACCTTCATAAGTGAGTCCCGCTAAATTATAGATGGGGTCACTCAGCGCAAAGGTGGGGCACTGTTTTTCAAGAGAAACAATGCCCACGGTGCTGTTAACCGTCACGGTGCCTACCGCGTGCTTGATGAGCGGATTGAGGTCGCCAGACTCTAAATAAACAATGCGCCCCTGCAGGCCGTAAAAATCCACCAGCTTTTCGATAATTTTAGGGTAATTGACTAAGCCCATATCCAGGGGATGATTTTTGATACACAGCAGTGCATCACTGGGGGCATGTTCGGCAAACGAGCCCATGACGTGATCCATCACCTCTTTCATATTGGCATAGGGCGAGTGGTCACGAATTTGTGCATCAGTATTGAGCTGAAGCGGCAGCATAAAATAGGGTTTGCCGCTTTCGATAAGTGATGTGATGCGTTTCGCATCGCGCTTTTTCCACTGTTTAAGTAGCGTAAAGCGCTTGATATAGCCCGCGTACTCAACCGGCGCGGTAATGGGCGCATGGTTGCGGTAGCGCGGCGCTATCAGGGGGTTAGCTAGGCCTGCCAAGTGATAGGCAACATCGTGCATCGCGCGGATTTTAAACGATGAGCGAAAGCGTACCGGCGGTGGGAGTTCAGGCAGCTTTTTTCCGGTTTCGTAAAACCAGCTGGGGTCGCGAGGCAGCAGTGAATGACCGTTCACTCCTTCGCGCTCTAAGGTAATCCAAAAAGGGCGAAAGTAGCCCTCTTCAAACACATGGGTACGTACCCCTGCATCAGCTGCTTGATCAACGGCTGGGCGGTGGACTGGGCGTCGGTCGCCAAAAACGATTTGATCGGTAATCGCGTAACGCTGCCAGAGTGACTGTATAAATGCTGGGAGTTCGCTTAGCGGGTCGCGAAATAAGTGGCTATGACCATGGGTGCGTTGCCAGTAGGCCATGTCCCCAGCATTGAAGTTGACTTTGACTACGCGGTGGCCGTCATCGGTTAGTCTACGCGCCAAACGTTGATTAAAGGGCGAGCAAACGCCTTGTAGAAATAAAAATGCGCGCTTTGGCTTCAACTCAATGGCTTCCAATCAGTAAATTACGATAGCCGCGATACAGACGCTGCTTCCATGTAAGACTATGTTTTTGTGATCTGGCCTGTTCCAACAGGCTTACGACGGTTTCAGCGTTACAAAGCTGACGGGAACGTGGGTCAACGTAGTTTGGATACAGCAGAAGTGTTCCTGCCACTAGCGCGTTGAGTGTTAAGACGCGCTGACGCCTTGGGCAGTGCATAGCATCCGTTGTTAACCCCCAGCCCGCATAAAACGGCAGACCGTAGGTGCATACATGACGGCCGCGTAGTAGCGCTTCAAAGCCGGTGAGCGAGCTCATGGTATGCACCGCATCAACGCGCTCCAAAAGCACGGTAATGTCGATATGGCTGGCGTCCAAATCATACAGGCGTTCAGCGTTGGTATCGAGTGTGCCTATTCGAGCGCCGCTCAAAACATCGGGATGCGCTTTATAAACAATGAAGGCAGTGGGGTGTGCTTCTCTTACTGCGCTTAGCAGGGCGCTGTTCGTGCGTATTTCCGGCGAGCCGGTGGCAATAGAAGCATCGCTTTCAACTTGGCCGGGTACCAAGATAACCTGCTGGTTGGCGGGCAGTGTAATATCCTGTTGGCCGGGCACGTTGTACTTCGAGAGCTTTAACGCCACTAAGCGTTCGCGTAGCTGAGCGGCCCGCGTTAATAGGTCATCGCTGAACTCCGCTTGGTTAAGCAGCGTCTCTAGCTCACTGGGTTGGCTTGGATCGTAGTAGATCCCTTGGCGATCAATAACCAAAGAGAGCGGCTGGGTGAGATCGACACCCAAGCCCACCGAGCGAATAAAGCCATCTTCCATGCGCCCTAGCTGGTCAAGGTGATGCGGGTAGCGGGCCTTAAAGTCTTCATTGATTCGGCTGGACCACACCAAAAATTGTGCAGAAGATGAGCCTGCGATAGGTGTGACAGGTAGCTCTTTTTGATAATGGACAACCGCAGCAGGCCCTAAAAACTGGCTGATAAAACGCCGTTTCCAGAAGGAGAAGCCGCAGGCGAACCATTGGCCGCGCAGTCGTTCTTGCTGACGCTTTTGATCAGCGATAAGTGCGATCGTCTCTTCTAGCGTAGCGGCCTTGCCCGTGTAGGGGTTAGCGTAGCGGGTGTAGCGTAGATAGGCTGCGGCAAACACTTCTTCTAAACTGCGTTTTACGCGCCGCCGGGTACAGTGCAGCTGATCTTTCGTTAGCCCCCAGCCGGCGTAGAAGGGCAAGCCAAAACAGTGAACCTGCTTGCCGGCTAGCAATGCCTCAAAGCCTAGCTGACTGGTCACTACATAAACGGTATCAACTTGATCAAATAGGGCCCATGGGTTGATGTTTTGGCTAATTAGGCGGCAGCGAGGATGGTTTTTTGCATTTGCTAAATGCCCCTGTTTTTTGCCAGCAATCACGTCAGGATGAACTTTGACTAATATCTCGGCATCTGGGTGGTCGCTTAATGCCTGCTTGAGCATCTGTTCAAAACTTTCTGCACTAGCACCGCCATGATGAATAGAGGCATCGCCCGCAGTTTGATCTACCACTAAAACCTGTGCGCTACTATCAATTGGCTGGTCGATGGCATGGTTATATTTTGATAGCCGGTAGCGCTTTATTAGCGCTATGCATTGACGGGCTAGCTCAAGCTCTTCGAACTCAAACGTGGCGCTGTTTAGCCAGTTCTCTAAGTCACTGGGGCGTGAAGCATCATAGTAGATCCCGGTATGGTCAACGATCATACTATGAGGTTGATACCCATCGGGTGCGAGTCCTAAAGAACGCAGAAAACCATCTTCCAACGCAATATAAGGAAGCGCATAGCGTTTAGCATAATGACGGGCACGTTTGCTGGTGGGTTTAAGCCCCCAACCAATAACCGCATCAGGTTTTGGTTTAACCCCGCTTATACGCGAAAAATGCTCAAACTCAGGCAGAAATTCAGCAAGTGCAGAAATTTTGCGGATGCCATTTGAAGTATAGCCAGCTGTACGTTTCGCCATTGGGGCTGCCGCTTATAAATAAGCTCAAAGGAGTAGCCGGCGAACATACGTGAAATGGCTGTGCTTATCAATTGTGTCAAAATGGCACCGGCGATGATTGTATACAAAGCTGAGGGTTGCGGCGGTGCCGAGCAGGGCAAATTGCCTAACCCAGACAATTTGCCTAATCTAGATTGTTTTTCAACGCGCGTGCGGGTGTCCTTTTTGGTAAGTTCCTCGTCTGTAATGTGGTGAGGGGTATCTCATGTGGTACTAATGGAAGCGTTTAGTGTCAGGGAAAATGGATTGTGAAAGGAACAATCGGTGCTTTTAGCCCGTTTAGCTAACAAATTTACTGTTTTGCGTTCGTTAAAAGGTCGGCTACTGCTGGGGCTTTCTTGTGCGCTCTTATTGCTGGCGGCGTTGGTGTTGGGTATGGCGTGGCAGGTAGGTAAGAACATGCTGTATGAAACGAACATGGAGCATTTGCGCTACGAGACCAACCTTCTTGCTGATGAAATAACTCATCAGGTTGATCAACGTTTCCAAGCGCTTGAGCGTTTAAATCAATTGCTGGCAACAAATGAAGACGTTGACGCTCTGGATGCTACGCTTAGCCAAAACGACGCGTTGTTATCATGGTTTGAGGGTATTGTTATTTCTGATAGCCAAGGGCGGATTATAGCGGATTGGCCCAGGGTAGAAGGTAGAAGGGGGCTGGAAACGGCTTCACTTGAATATTTTAAAATGCTGCAAGGGACGCGTCAGCCCTATGTGAGCGAACCCTTTGTTGGACGAGCCAGCAATATGCCTTTAGTGCTGGTGGGTGTGCCTCGTAAAAATTCAGAAGGAGAGTTTATTGGCTTTATTGGGGGGGTAGTAAGCTTAGATGCTGGTGGTTTATTTGGTCGCTTGGCTAAGGTGCGGTTAGGTGAACTAGGGTTTGCTGCCGTAGCGACGTCTTCGGGTAAAATTTTATACCATCCTAATAAAGCCTTAATAAACGCTCCTATACCTAACTTGGTGGGCAATCCCTTGCTGGAATTAGCGCTTGATGGTTGGCAAGGGGATGGGGTTGAAACACTCATTGATGGACGGCTGAGCCTGCAATCGTACGCGCAGATATGGCCCGCCAGTTGGGTAGTGGGTTTGTTTCTGCCTGTCGAGCAAGCTGAGTTCCCACTCATAGGATTCATCCACAGACTATGGTGGATCTGGGTCGTGCTTGCGATACTGATGATGCCGTTTTTATGGTGGTTGCTGGCACGTATTCTGACCCCTTTGAATCAATTAGAATCACAGATCGGTGAGGTGGGGCGTGGGCGTCGTGACCATGTTAGCCTTGCTACGACGATGCAAGAGCTTCAGCAGGTGGCAGTTACCTTCAACCGTGTAGAGGACGAGCGCCAGCAGCTTGTTGGTAATTTGCAAGAGCGCGAGGCCTTCTTGGATTCGGTTCTGAATGCTTCTCCCCAGGGTATGTTTGTCGCCAACTTTGGCGGCAATATTACCTATATGAATCCCGCGTTATTGGAAATATTGGGTATTTCTTCGGGTACCCCAATGGCGGCATGGTTAAAGCAAATACATGCTGATGACCTGGATGGCGCTGAGGATATGTGGCGCCATAGCCTTAAGTCTGGCAGCGACTTTGTACGTCAACTGCGGTTTATTCGTAGCGATAGAGAAACGCTTTGGTTGGATGTTCATGCACGGGTGGTGATGCTTTCCCAGGGTGGCCATTCGCTGGGTTTGGTCGGGGTGGTTAAGGATATTACCGAGCGCCGTCAGCAAGAGGCTCTTCAGCGTTGGGAGGCTGAGCATGATCCGCTAACCGGCTTGCTCAATCGTCGAGGGTTTGAGCGCCGTCTTGAAGAGGCGTTTGCTGATTTCCAGAAAACCAGCACACCTTCAGCACTACTGATGTTTGATCTTGACCATTTCAAGCCTATCAATGACGAAGGTGGTCATGCGCTAGGTGATGAAATGCTTCGCCGGATTGCTCAGGTGGTGGCGTGGGAAGTGCGCCGAAGCGACCATGTGGCGCGCCAGGGAGGAGATGAGTTTGCTGTTCTTCTGCCAAGTTGCACTATCAGTCAAGCAGAGAAAATCGCGGAGTCTCTGCGTCAATCAGTCAGTGAGATAGCGGTAAACCAAGAAGGTAAAGAGTACACGGTTACGCTGAGTATCGGTGTTACTCGCTTCGACGAGAACGATGAAAGTTTTGACGATGCGCTTGCCAGAGCAGATGCCGCTAGTTATGAAGCCAAAGGACTGGGGCGTGACAGCGTGGTTTTGCGGGTGCCGGCTGAAGATAGCGCCCCCTTGTTTTAACCGCGCTCGGATGTCGACAAATGCTTGTTATCGGTAGAGTATAAGCAGCTGCTTATTAGACTGAGAGTACCTTTGTGGAACTACTTGCGCTATTTTCCCGCACGCTGGACGTCACGCTGCCCGTCTTTGCCATGGTCTTTATTGGTATTGGCTTAAAGCGTTTGCGGTGGATTGATAGCGCCTTTGTTGCTACGGCCTCAACATTAGTTTTCAAAGGAACACTCCCTACTCTTATATTCTTAAGCTTGATTAAAGCAGACTTGAGCGTCGCGCTGGATGTGCCGCTGCTGCTCTTTTTTGCCGTCGCCACGTTAGCGCAATTTGCATTTAGCTGGGGGTGGGCGCATTACCGAGTACCTAGAGCCGAAAGGGGTATTTATGTCCAAGGCGCTTTTCGCGGAAACTGCGGTGTCGTTGGCTTAGCGCTAGCGGCGGGGATGTACGGTAATTACGGGCTTTCGGCGGGCAGCTTGTTGCTAGGCGTGGTCATCATTATGTATAACGCGCTTTCAGTGATTGCGTTGGCGGCTTACCAGCCCGGGCAATCCACCGACTGGCGAAGCATTCTTAAGCATATTGCCACCAATCCGCTCATTCTTTCCGTATTTGCGGCGCTGCCATTTACTGCTTTCTCGATTCCTTTGCCCAGCTGGGTAATCACTTCGGGAGATTATTTTGCCTCGTTAACCTTGCCACTTGCATTGATCTGCATTGGCGCAACGCTCTCAGTGGCCAGCATTCGTGTAGGGAGCCAAGTTGCGTTGAGTGCCAGCAGCATGAAAATGATCATTCTGCCGTTTGCCTCTACGCTGGCGGCATGGTTAATGGGCTTCTCTGGGGAGCAGTTAGGCCTGCTGTTCTTATTCTTTGCCAGCCCCACGGCCGCTGCAAGCTTCGTTATGGTGAAAGCGATCAACGGCAATGTAGCCCTGGCGGCGAACATTATTGCCATCACCACACTGATGGCGAGCATTACAGTAACGGCAGGTATATTTGCTTTGCGCCTTTTGGGGTGGATTTGACATCCTCCGACCACTAAATCAGAGAGTTCAGTGGTCGGAGGATGTCAATTGCATGGCGTCCCTGGCAGGAGTCGAACCTGCGACCTGCCGCTTAGGAGGCGGCTGCTCTATCCTACTGAGCTACAGGGACTTATGGCGCGCGTAGTATAGCGCGTCACAGTGCCACGGCCAACCGCATCGGTTTATGGGAGTTTGGTGGGGTCTAGCTGCCACTCTCCAACTCGATCCTCTGCGGTAAAAACTGGGTATAGTAAAGGGGCATCACAATATTGGTTTGCGCTAGGGCTGAGGAACCCTGTGTGCCCGTTAACTTAAATGTTTTGTTTGGTGAGCATTTTTCGATGTAGGACGCCAGTGATTTGGCTCGTGTGCGTTTCCCACTTTTGACTTCGACTGGGACAATGCCCCTTCATCCGTTGCTAAAATAAATTCAATTTCGGCGCGTGCGTCATTCCACGAATAGTTTGGATCGACGCCAATGGCCGTGAACTCTTGTTGCACAAAATTTTCTGCCACATACCCTTTGTACTCATAGTTTTGTTGTTTGAGCTCTTTGTAACTGCTACCCAACATGTGGTTGGGCAGCCCAACATCAAACAGAAATAGTTTCACCATATTCGCTTTTTTATAGGCCGCCAGAGGTGATCTTGGTTTACCTTCAGTGGGGTAGTTCGCCAAGGCCAGTCGGCAGCATGTTAACCAATGGCTTGTGAACAATGCGTCGCAGCTCTGCATTAGTCACCTTCCGGAAGTTTGTACCTTTCGGAAAATACTGCCTGATCAGGCCGTTGGTGTTCTCGTTTGTCCCACGCTGGCCTGAGCAGTAAGGATCACAGAAATACACGGAGGCGCTAACCGCTTTTGCGACCGTCTCGTGGTCTGCAAACTCCGAGCCATTGTCTAGCGTGATCGTCTTCACCGTGCCCCGACGAGGCTTAAGTAAACGAACCATGGCTCTCTGCGTTAGTTCTGCCGTTACCTTTGGCAGACGTGCCGCCAACAAGTAGCCACTTCGCCGCTCTACCAACGTCACTATCCCCGCTTGCTTATGCCCATAAAGCACCGTGTCGCCTTCCCAGTGACCGATGGTGAGGCGCTTTTCGATAGCAGGCGGCCGATGCTCTATCCCCACACGCTTAGGAATCTTGCCGAGTCCTGCACTTTTGGCATGGGCGCGATGTTTACTGCGACGCTTGGGCTGGCGGAGATGTCGCCACAAATTGCCACCCTTGTCCTTATCGTCCCAGATCAACGAATAGACCCATTGATGACTCACCCCTATCCCCGTCAACGGCGCCATAAAACCGCTAATCTGCTCTGGACTCCATTCTTCCCTAAGCCTGTCAGCTACATCATTGATCAGGCTAGGGAGTCGCTTTGTCCACTTCCAGGCAGAGCGGCGTCTCTGATCGCTGTAACGCTGCGCTTGTGCGGGTTCGTATCCCTTGGCCCCCGAATTACGTCTCAGCTCACGGCTCACGGTACTGCTGTGAATGCCAAGCTGTTGAGCAATCTGACGTTGGCTCAATCCTACATCCCTATGGGCAAAAATTTGATATCGTTGTGCCTGGGTCAGTTGTCGGTATCCCATACTCTGCTTCACTTTGGTCGGTAAGGCGGAGAGGGTACCGCTGCTGGCCCTCCTGCCTCTACCGTATGATCCAAAGTGCTGCAGTTGTTCGATGAATTCAGGTCTATAAGCGCGGAATACTCCATCCAAGCCACCGCATTGGGTGGAGATGGATAGCGCGGCGTCCGCAGGACGCCTTGTGCATTAATCGCGTCCGGTCGTGGGCACCGTTAAAAGCTGCACGTTGGGCAGGGACAGTGGCCACTGGCACATCAGCTTTCAAATGGAGATCGAGGTGGCTGAGTCGCCTCGGCACCCGGCCACTTCGACGGTTGGCCTAGACATGGGCGTGGCGCATTTCGCCGTGGACTCCAATGGTACCTCCTATGCGGGCCGCAACAGCTTCCGGCAGCTTGAGCAGCGTATCGCCGCGGCGCAGCGCCGACTCAAGCGCAAGTTCTCTCAGAACTGGAAGAAACAGAAGGCCCGCATCACCCGGCTGCACCAGAAAGCCGCCAATGTTCGCCGCGACACCCTACACAAGCTCTCGACCGCCATCAGCAACAACCACGCCATGGTGGCCGTCGAGGAGCTTCGGGTGCGCAACATGTCGGCCTCCGCCAAGGGCACTTTGGCGGCACAGGGCAAGCAGGTGAAGCAGAAGGCGGGGCTGAACAAGGCGATCCTTGACCAAGGCTGGTTCGAGTTCCGGCGCCAGCTCAGTTACAAGCAGACCTGGCGAGGCGGACTGCTAATCGCCGTGCCAGCTCACCACACCAGCCAGACCTGCCCCGAATGCGGCCACGTTCATGCGGACAATCGCAAAACCCGCGCTCAGTTCGCGTGTTTGGCCTGCGACAACACGGCTCACGCCGATGTGGTGGGGGCCAGGAACATGCTGGCTCGGGCACATGAGCAGTTATCAGGGCAGGATCTGCCCGTTGCGCCTGTGAAGTAAACGGTGCGGTAAGGCCGTCAGCAGCAGGAACCAGTTCACTGGGCGACCGGCGATCACCCGCAAGGGAATCCTCTTCCTGAGACGCTCAAGCGCGAAGGAGGGGAGGAGGTCAAACTGTGCGGCACAGAAGTGTAAAGGCGCTATACTGCTTGGTCGTTAACGGCATACGTTGTCTATGCATCACCGCCGACGCAAAGGCATATCCTTCGCAAGCGCTATAATGTCTCTATCTCAAACGCTACAATTTGCCGCTGAGCGCTTGAAAACTCTACACCTATCAAATGAATCGGTTTGCCGCTTGCACGGTGTTTATCGGCATAGCCCTTGGCTTTGATTTGTTCCAGCGCTTTGCCTACTGGCAGCTGTTCCACCACTTTAAATTCAAACAGATAAATATGGTCGTTAAAGTCGACGCTCATATCTACCTTACCGTGGTGGCTAGCGTCTTCGACAGTTACGCCGACGCCAAGCGCTGCAAAGTGGCTGTAAAACACGCTGGCATAATGACCTTCATATTGAGCGATTGGGTTGTTGCGATACCAGTCGTGGGGTAAACCCGCATAAAGGGCTTTAAGGTGGGTTTCTAGGCTTGCAAGGTCGTGCGCCTGCAGCAGACGAAACAGCGTTAGCCGCTCTCTAGGGGGCGATGCTACGCCAAGTATTGGTAGCAACGCTTGGTTAAGGCTGGTTTCCACTTCATGATTCGGGTAGCCCAGTGTATAGAGCCAGTAGCCGGTCATGGGCTCTTCTACCGAGTGCACCGTCAGGTAGCCCGTTTGGAATAAAAGTGCTTCGGTTGCGATATGGTCGACATCAAAGCGGCCTAACAACTCAGCTTCGGTTTGCAATTGGCTTAACGCAGGCGTAAACACGCCGCGCTTTTTTAGCATATCCACCAAAAATGTGGGGGTAGCGCTCTCAAACCAGTAAGGGCTAAATTTACGCTCTTCGAGCAATAACAAAACGTCAAAAGGGTTATAGACGCTGGAGACTTCTTGCCCACCCCAGCGGTAACCGTTGTACCAGCGGCGGATATCGTCACGGTCAAGGCCGGGTAGCTCGGGGGCAAATACCGTATCCACATCGTGGTCAGTGTAGCCGCAGATGGCGGCATAGTCTGATGAAAGGGTGATATCGCGCAGGTTATTTAGCCCTGAAAAGAGACTGACTTTGCTGAACTTGGAAACGCCGGTGAGCAGCACAAAATGCAGGTGTGGGTCGGCATCTTTGAGCACGCTATACAGATTTTTTAGCCCCTCGCGCAGTCCGCGGGCGCACTCAGTATCTAGGATGTTATCCAGAATCGGCTTGTCGTACTCATCGATCAGTACCACGACCCGTTGACCGCTGCTGGCGTGTGCCTCGCGTATCAGGTGTGCAAACTCACCGGCAATATCTGTACTGTGATCGAGCGCTAGCCCCAAACGCTCTCGCTCGGTGCGCAGCTGCTCACGAATGCGTACATCCAACTCTTGGCGGTTCTGCATCACACCGCTGCCAAAACTTAAGCGCACCACGGGGTAGCGCTGCTGCCAGTCCCACTTATCGTGTATATATAACCCGTCAAACAGCGCTTCGCGCCCCTCAAACAGGCAGCCCAAGGTATCCAACAGCAGGCTTTTACCAAAGCGGCGTGGTCGGGAAAGAAAGTAATACTTGTTTTGGTTAACCAGCTTCTCAATGAACGGCGTTTTATCGACGTAGTAATAACCGCCTTCACGGATATCCGAGAACGTTTGAATACCAATGGGCAACTTACGACGATGAGCAGATGGCATGCTGGCCTCCAAGGCTGAACCGATCAATCACAGGGCAGTTTAGCATGGTGGCGATAAGGGCAGGTTGCACGTCAGATGCTCCGTTTTTTTGCAGCGGCACTGCTCGCGCTTATTGATAAAAATCAGCCAGCCGGGGGCAAGGTGGCGGCACCAACGCCCATGCTGTTGAGCTACCGTTTTGACGGTGGGGGGCTTGTTGCGGCCCGGTTGCTGTTGGTAGTGCTCAATCCAGCGGGTGACTGCTCCCCACCCTACGTCGCTACGCAACCACGGGTGAGGCTTCCCACGTCTTAGGCCGCAGCCGGTGCGTGACCGGTCTTACACAGGCCTCGATGGGCAGAGACGGACAGCCCTTCCGCCTTTAATTTTAAAATGCCTTGCTGGCGAATAGTGATCGCGGCGTTTACGTCACGGTCAATCGCCTTTGTGCCACAGCTTGGGCAATCCCAGGTGCGGACACTGAGGGGCATTTGTTCGACTTTGTGGCCGCAGCCCGCGCAGGTTTTGGAGCTGGCGAACCATTGGTCGATTCTGACCAGATGCTTGCCTTGCTGCTTCGCCTTATACGCCAGTTTTTCGATCAACCTGCTCCAACTGGCATCGGCAATATGCTTGGCCAGCTTGCGGTTTTTGAGCATGTTTTTCACGCTCAGTGTCTCGACCACCACCGCTTGGTTGTCGTCAATGAGTTGTCGAGACAGTTTGTGCTGGAAGTCAGCACGCGCATTCGCCAGCCGCTCATGCGCCTTGGCGAGCATTAGCCGCGCTTTCGCACGGCGCTTGCTGCCTTTCTGGCAGCGTGAAAGCGCTTTCTGCTTGCGGCGTAGGTTGGCAGACGCCAGCTTCAAGAAGCGAGGATTGGCGACCTTGCGGCCAGTGGAGTCGATGGCCAGATGCGTTAAGCCCATATCGACCCCCAGCACCGTCTCCACCGTTTGCAGCGGTGCGGCTGCCTCTACACCGTCCTCGACCAGCAACGAGGCAAAATACTTGCCCGTGGGGGTACGGGTCAGCGTGATGCTTTTGAGATCGCCCGTGATCTGTCGATGAATCCGCGCCTTAATCGGCGTGAGCTTCGGCACTTTGATCCAGTCGTCACCCGCTTTAACGCTGGTACAGTGATAGCTCGATTGCTTACCGTGCTTGCGCTTAAAGCGAGGGTAGCGGGCTTTTAACTGGGGGCTGAAGAAGTTCTGGAAGGCGCGATCCAGGTTAATGCATGCCTGTTGCAGTGCGATAGAATCAAACGCTTTGAGCCAGTGGTAGTTGCGAGACTTCTTCGCCACCGCCAACAACGGCTTGAGGTCTTTCTTAGCGCGCAGCTTGGTGCCATGGCGCTTGTACTGCGAGCTGATAATGTGCAGTGCCTTGTTGTACGTAAACCGCACCGCGCCGAATTGCTGATTCAAGAAATCAGCCTGTTCGGGGGTGGGGTAGATGCGTACTTTGGTGGCTGTTAACACAACGGCTTCAACTCGTTGACTGTATGAATGTATAGTGCCAGATAAATACGACACTACAACCCCTGCAGCGCTAGCGCGCTGCCCGCTTGTATCCCCGCCCTCAATCGGGCGAGGGTTTACGCGGATTTTTGCTAAAAACATCCTGCATTGTCCATGCGGCTAGAATGTGGGCTTTTTCAGATGCGCGCTGTTCCTTGGGTCTACGCCTTTCTTGACCAGTTCAGCGGCCGTGGCGTGTGTCCGAGAGCTTGTCGAAACACTGGGAGGCCCTGGATGATTTCGAGGGTGTTGAATACTAGCGTCTGCGTACAACAGTGACGCTTGCTAAGAAAGGTACCGTCGAAGCCTACGTATATACTCTTTGTTGCTAAAGCGATTTGTCGCTGCTTGTCACGATGTAAGAAAACTAGGTGATGCGATAAGTGCGCTGCTGCTGAATGCGTGCAGGTTACATCAAGCTGTTGTGGCGTAGGCGCTAACACATTGCTCAAGCATCAAAACTGCAGCTGCAGCTCACACCTCACTTACCCTACGCCGTCTGAGGATTACAGCGGTCACACACTCCAGATAGTTGTAAGTGTTGTTATAAAAGCAACGCATTGAGTGTTGCATAGTCAACACAGCAACCTCTAGTCTGCTAGTGAAGCCGAAAAAATAAGACACTCAGTAGTTTTCAATAACCAATGCAACTCGGCCCGGCAGCATGCCTCACATAAAAAAAGTAATCCAATCAAGCATAACGCCAACGTATGGCGTTCAAGAGGACACATGAGACCATGATGACACTAAACTTCCCCCGCGTTTCGATGAAAGCACTGGCTGCAGCCTGCCTAACCGGTAGCGCTTTAATGGCCAGCCAAGCCATGGCACAAACCACCATCAATCTAGGTTATAACGGCGCACCAGACCCGGATAAAAACGCGGTGCACGTATTTGCAGAAAACTTAAAAAACCTCGTAGAAGAAAAAACCGATGGTGAGATTCAGCTTCAGCTTTATCCCAACAGCATGCTAGGGGAAGAGCAAGAGCGCATGGAGCAAACCATGAGTTCGCCGATGCTGAACGTGGCTTCTTTTGCTGGTGTGTCGCCCATCGCCGACGAAATTTTTGTGAGTGCCATTCCGTTTTTATTCGATGACTTCGAGGCAGCCCGCCAGTTCTTCGATGAGGGCAGCTACTGGCAAGACGTTGAGAATGTCGTGAAAGAGCGCTCAGGCATTGAAATGCTAGCGGTAGTTGAAGAGGGCGGCTTCCTCGCCTTTACCAACAACAAAAAGCCCATTACCCACCCGGATGACTTTGAAGGCTTACGCTTTAGGGCGATGGACCCCAGCCAAGTTGCCCTTTATGAAGCGTTTGGTGCATCCGGCACGCCCATACCCTGGACCGAAGTGTATATGGCGCTGCGCACCGGGGTAGCCGATGGGCAGATGAACCCACCCATGTACATTATCTTAGGCAGTCTGCATGAAGTGCAGGACTACCTAACGCTTGCCAACATCCAGTACTCCAACCAGTTCCTGGTGGGCAACGGCCAGATGATCGAAAGCTGGGAAGAAGAGACCCGCAACGCCTTTATGGAAGCGGTAGCAGAAGCGAACCAGCAGGCACGGGAGCATAACGAGTCTCAAGTAGAAGAGCGCATTGCCTACCTGGAAGAGCAGGGGATGGAAGTGATTCGCCCCTCTGAAGAGGACTTGGCTGCCTTCAGAGAGATTGGCCAACCCGCTTACCTTGAGTGGCTGAGTGACCGTGGTATTGAACACCAGTGGATTGAAACGGCGCTGGAAGATGCGGGCATGAGCGAGCTGCTTAATTAACGGCCATACGCAACGCCTTAAGCTCAGCGTTACGGCTATCACGTAAAGGGGCCGGTACACACCGGCCCTTCTCATCGCCTATTTTACCTTGCGGATACGACTCTCATGCACGCGCTTCAACATCGCATGCTGGCGATCACTCGCCCGCTCTCCCTTACAGTGGGCGCTGCCCTCTTGTTGACCAACTTGAGCATCATCCTTTATGGCGTTTTTATGCGCTATTTCGTTGGAGGAGCCCCCATTTGGACGGATGAGCTCTCACGGTTTTTAATCATTGGCACCGTGATGATAGCGGCAGGGGCTGTATGGGTAGAAGGCAGCCACATGCGCGTGGCGCTTATTGAGCGCCTATTACCGGTGCCATTGGCGCGCCTGCTGAACATCTACCAATGGCTGCTAACCCTAGGCCTTGCCATTGGCGGTGCTTGGGTGAGTTACCACTATGCGCAGTCGGTGGGTATGTTCACCACGTCGGGCTTAGGCATTAGCCGAACCATTCCACTGATGTCCATGCCTATCGGGTTTGCCTTGTTGGCGTGGCACGTTTTTTGGCACGGTCCAGCCCCGCTGCCAGTACTCACTGAACAAAGCCCCTCAAAAGAGCATAACGAGGAGCGCCCCTTATGATTGCTGCCATGCTTGGCGTTTTTCTCGTTCACGTACTGCTTGGTTTACCGCTCTTTATTGCGCTGTTAACCACCGCCGTGGTCGGCTTTATGTTTGTTGACCCCTCGATGATTCCGCGCATGATGCCGCAGCAGTTTTTTGGTGGTATCAACGCTTTCTCACTTATGGCGATACCGCTGTTTATTCTTGCCGGTAACCTGATGAACGTGAGCGGCCTTACCGAACGGCTAATGGGGTTGGCGCGCTTACTGGTCGGGCACATGCGCGGTGGCATGGGGCATGTGAACGTGGTCTCCAGCGTCTTTTTTGCAGGCGTTAACGGCTCTGCCGTGGCGGATACCTCCGCGCTGGGTTCTCTGCTGGTGCCCGCCATGGAAAAAGAGGGCTATTCGCGCGCGTTTGCCGCTGGGTTAACCGCCGGTAGCTCGCTTATCGGCCCAATTATTCCCCCCAGCATCTTCATGATTTTGTACGCCTCGTTAACTAACACCTCAGTCGGTGACCTGTTTTTGGCGGGGGTTATTCCAGGTTTGATATTAGGCACAGCGTTTATGGGCATGAATGCGTGGTACGCCTGGAAAAAGCGTATGCCGAAAAGCGGAAAATTGCCCAGCGCCAAAGCCCTGGGTATTGCCACAATCGTGGCGCTGCCGGCCTTAATTGCCCCCGTGATTATTGTGGCGGGTATTGTGCTGGGCGTTGTAACGCCGACGGAATCTGGCGCGCTTACCGCGTTATACGTAGCCCTATGCGGCGTTGTGTTAGGTGGATTAAGGCTCCCTCAATGCTGGCAAGCCATTAAAGACACCACGCGGTTAACCTCTGCCATTTTTTTGATTATGGCAGCCTCGGCCACCATTAGCTGGCTGCTCTCTTACGCCCAAGTGCCCCAGCAGTTTGTCAGCTTGCTGGCTCCTTACGCGGATAATCCCGTCATCATCTTATTGCTACTCAGCGCGATTACCTTCGCGACCGGCATGTTTATGGAAGAAGTTTCAGCGTTGATGCTGCTTACGCCGATCTTTGCGCCAGTGGCCATGATGGCAGGCATCGACCCCGTTCACCTGGGGGTGATTATTACCCTTAACATCACCATTGCCCTCATAACACCTCCCATGGGGGCCTGCGTATTTGTGGCAGCGGCAGTAAGCCGTATCGAGATTGTCTCGTTGTTTAAAACCATCTGGCCGTTTGTGCTCACCGCGATTGCGGTACTGCTGCTGCTGATTTTCTTCCCCTCACTAACGCTACTGCTGCCTCAAGCCCTTGGATAATGAAGATGCCTACTGTCTCTATACCCTTTACGACGTCAGCGTTAGCGCCTATTCCGAGCTTGCCCGCGCCAGAATGGCCTATCGTTAGCCAAATCGCTATTCAGGAGTGCCACGAACGCCTGCTGCCCATGAGCTTGGCGCCTTCGCCCATCATGGTGTTTCCCGCGTATCAGCGCTTGGGGATTCCCGGCGCGATTCCTGAGTGCTTTGTGCGTGAAGGGGTGTACCGCGCGTTGCTGGCAGCGGCAAGAAGCCTGCCAGAAGGAATTAAACTGCTGGTGCTGGATGGCTGGCGGCCCTGGCGGGTGCAGCAATATCTGTTTGATACGCTGCATGAAGCGATTAAGCACCGCCACCCTAACCTCAGTGAAGAAGAGTTACTATCCCGCACCCGTGAGTTTGTGTCGCTGCCCAGCCGCGACCCCAGCAAACCCAGCCCACATCTCACGGGCGGTGCGGTCGATGTCACGTTATGCGATGCCGACGGTTTGTCGTTAGACATGGGCACGCTGTTTGATGAAGCAGTGCCTGCTTCGCATACCGACCACTATGAGCAGCGTGGCCAACTGACACCTGCCCAGCAGCGCGTAAGAGACAACCGCCGCTTGCTTTACCAAGCGATGCATCAGCAGGGTTTCACTAATTTGCCCAGCGAATGGTGGCACTTCGATTTTGGCGACCAGCTATGGGCCCATTACGGCGGGCACAGTGCTGCTTGTTACGGCCCCGCCGAGCTAGATACCATTGAAAACCGCTGGCGCCGGCAAATTTAACCTAGCCTAGGCGCATCGGCAGAGAAAAAACGCATGCCGGTGCGCAAGTGCTCCACGCAGGTAGTGGCGGCAACGGTAAGCTGGCGGCCTTCTAAGCTGACAATTTGTGCCCTAGCGCCGCTCATTACCGGGTAGGCCATGGGCAGCGTCACAATCTCCCCACGGTGAATTTCATCGGCGACGGTGAGTTCGGGCATAAACGTTACCCCAATGCCCGAGCGCACAAAATTCTTCAGTACCGCCACCGAGTTGGTATGCAAGCGCGCATCCAGGTAACGACGCTCCTGATGCGCCACCATGTTAACCATCTGGCGCATCCCAAATGGGTTATCCATTAACGCCAACGGCCACTGCTCAATATCGCTTAACGTGGCCGGGCGAGACAGGCCGCTTAGTGCGTGCCCAGGCGGCACAATTAAATCGAGTGGCTGTCGGGTTTCCACATGGCAATGAACCTGTGGGTCAACCGGCGGGGCATACAGCAGCGCAAGGTCGACCTCCATCTCCTTCACTAACGTCATTGCCTCGTTAACGCCCGCCATGCGGATTTCCACATTAATGCCGGAAAAACGCGACATAAACGCCCCCAAGGGGGCGGCGATTAAATCGGCAATAAAGCCTTCCCCCACGGCAATGCGCACCTCGCCACGGGCCATTTCCTGAATGGCCATCAACTGAGAAAGCACCGCCTCCTCAGACAAACGCTGAGCGTGATAATGCTGAATCAACAGCCTGCCTGCTTCCGTTGCGCGCATACCGCTACCGTGGCGTTCGCACAGAAGTACATCCAACTCCTCTTCTAGCGCCTTCAACTGGCGGCTAATGGCCGAGGCATCCACATTAATATGCGCCGCCGCGCGGCGTAGCGAACCACGGCGCACCACCTCGTTTAGGTACGAAAGCGCACGCTGGCTAAGCATGGGTTACGGCTTGCCAGGCTGAGCGCATGCTAACGGTGTCGACCATTCTGGGTTATCCAAGTACCACGGCATGGTTTTACGCAGCCCTGTTTCAAAGGTTTCGCAGGGCTTTCAGCCTAGCGAATCGGCAATTTTATCGAAAAGCGCGGAATACTCCATAAGCCACCGCATTGGGTGGAGATGGATAGCGCGGCGTCCGCTAGGACGCCTTGTGTGTTGCTTTCTTACATTTGACATCCTCCGACCACTAAATCAGAGAGTGTAGTGGCGGATTCCCAGGTTGTTGCCTTCCTGGTTCCTGCTTCGTTGTCCGTCGCCTTCAATGCCTTGGCACTGCCGGTCTTACACAAATTCCACAGGCGTCGGTTCCCGAGTGCCCCTCGGTATTTACTTCAACGCTCGGCACCGGCTAATAGCGCGGTGCCTGCTTGCAGAATGTTGCGGGCCGCATTCACGTCACGATCGATGCCTTCGGTGCCACAGCTTGGGCAGTCCCAGGCGCGAACATTCAGTGGTAGTGACCCCATCACAAAACCACAGCCATGGCAGCGTTTTGAGCTTGGGTACCAGCGGTCGATTTGGACGAACTGCCGTCCCACCCAAGCCGCTTTGTAGTCAAGCTGGCGCACCAACTCCCCCCAGCCAACATCGCTGATGGCTTTAGAGAGATGGCGATTTTTGACCATGTTCTTAACCTGCAAGCTCTCCGCTGCGATCACTTGGTTCTCGTTAACGATCTGGCGAGTGAGTTTATGCAGGTTGTCAAGCCGTGTATCGGCAATTTTGGCGTTACAGCGAGCGACCTTTAACCGTGCCTTAGCACGATTGTTCGAGCCTTTTTGCTTATGGCTGAGTTGGCGCTGCGCCCGCGCCAGCTTGCGAGCATAGCGTGCCGTATGGCGCGGGTTGTTAACCCGTTTACCATCACTGGTCACGAACAGGTCCTTCAGCCCCGGGTCAATGCCGACCATCTTAGGCGTGGTCGGCAGCGCTTCGGTATCCACCTGGCACAAACAGCTGATGAAGTAGCGACCAGCGGCATCTTTGGACACCGTGACGGTGCTGGGCGTTGCAGGAAGCTCGCGGCTCCAGCGAATGTTAAGTGGTTCTTTGCACTTGGCCAGCGTGATCTGGCCATTGCGGTATGAAAACGCTGAACTGGCAAAGGTGGCCGACTGGCGGTGCTTTTTGGATTTAAAGTTGGGATACCGCGCCCGCTTGGCAAAGAAATGCTTGAAGGCGGCTTGCTGATGGCGCAGGCATTGTTGCAACGGCACCGAACTGACCTCGGCTAAAAAGGCCGTATCCAGCTGCTTCTTCAACTGCGTTAGAAAGGCGCTAGCGCCGTTATAACCGATTTTTTCTTGACGCTGATAGAACGCATCGGTGCGATGGAGCAGCACTGCATTCCAGACATACCGCACGCACCCAAACGTCCGCGCCAGCAGGATTTCCTGCTCCGGCGTGGGATAGAAGCGGTATTTGTAGGCGCGTTCGGTTTTCATACATTACAAGATAGTCTGCGTTATGTAAGAAGGCAATACGCAAGGCGTTCTGCGGACGCCACGTTATCCATCTCCACCCAATGCGGTGGCTTGGATGGAGTATTTCGCGCTTATTGATAAGACATTCCAAAACATGCTTACAACCTGCATAGATCAATCGACTCTCCTTGCTTAGCCAAGCGAGTATCAGTCAATCCAAGTCATCAAAACTACTCATAGCCTGTCATTTCAAGGTAGCCAACGCCGATCTCGTCTTGGGTTTGGGTGCTACGTACGATTACGTCGCCTTCCCAGTAGGGAACGCTGGTGGGCATCCAGCGGTTGGGGTGGCGCGCTTCAATGGTCACATCAATTTCAGCGTTGGGGAGTGTTAGTTGCCAACGGGTGGGAATATCTCGCTCAGCCACGCGTGCGGTGGAAAGAGGCGTGAGTGTCAGGATATCGGTGCCTATTTGCTGGGTATTGCCTTCGGCATCAAATAAGTGAGCGAACAGGTAGTCGCCACCGTTTTCACCTCCGCCTCTTAGTCGGTAGGCCATTAGCTTGCGGCCGTCGTTTAAATGCAGCGAAAACCAGTCCCAGCCGGTTTGTTCGGGGGTCAGCAGTTGGCTGCTCCACTCCCGATCCAGCCAGCCGTTGCCCTGAACCTCATGGGTTTCTCCGTTCAACGTTACGCTGCCTTTAACGGTTAGAAAGGGCTGGCTGTAGTAATGAGAGCCTTGGCCTTCCACGGTCTTGGCGTTAAACCCGTTTTCGCCGTGCCATACTAGAGGGCCTTCTGCCTGTAGGGTAAGTTCATAGCCAAAACGTTCTTCGCCTTCACCGCTGTAGGCAGTGAGGGTGAAGCGTTCAAAGTTATCATCTGAAGGGCTTTGCAGCGTCCAGTCGTCAATCCACGCTTGAAAAGGAAGAGCGATTACGCCGGCTTGCCCTTGGGGTCGGGCGCTATGGCTGCGTGCGAAGCGTTCTGCAGCGAGATGCGTGGCCTGTTGGGAAATGCCTATATGCGCCATCCATACTTGGTCGCTGGCCCAGGGAGTTGGGGCTGGGCGTTCCTGGGGCGGCATTAACGCTTGGCGAAAGAGCGTCCATTGCAGCCCTAGTGGTTCGCCTGTCTTATCTTCAAGGTTAGCGGTGAGGTACCACCACTCAATACGATAATCAGGGTGAGGGCCGTGATCGTCAGGAAACACCAGCGGCGAAGAGGCGTCGGCGTGGGCAAACCCTTCTGCCTGTGCGCCAAGCCCAGCAAAGCCCTCCTGAGCAGGCGGTGAGCTTTCAGTATCGCCTTCGCTACAGCCGCTGAGGCTTATTAACGCCAGGGCACTAAACATTATTGTGCTTAACCAGTGTCTGTTCATGTGTCGCCCTCATTGAGTAGGGCGCGGGGCGACGTGCGCCAGAGCTGTACGCAGGGCAGGGCTGCGGCAAGTAGAGCAACGCCAATGGCCGTTAGCAGCATTGTGACGATATCCAGCGGGAATAGCTGCAGCGGGAGCCGCCACCCGAAAGCGGCGACGTTGATCACCGCTACTAGCAGCCAGGTAATGGCGATACCTAGCGGTAAGGCGATAAAGCCCGTTAATAGCGCAAGCCCGCCCAGCTGAAGTAAAGGTAGTTTCACCAGCGTGGCGCGAGGAACGCCCAGCGCCCAGAGGGCTGCCAGCTTGCGCTGTCGTTGATGCGCCTGGGCCAGCAGCGTCGCTAGTAGCGCCAGAGCGGCCACGCCGAGCGTTAACCCATTAAGGGCACGGGTAATGCTAAAGGTGCGCTCAAAAATTTGGGTGGCGATCTGCTTAACTTCTTGCTGGTTCACTAGTGCTTCGGCGGAGAGGTTAAATTCATTCATCAGGGTCTGGCGAAACTGATCTTCATCGGCATTCTCGTTTAGGGCAACACCAATTGAGGCTAGCTCCCCGTCAAAGCGCTGCGTTAGCGCTTCTACCGTTAGCAGTATCTGCTGTTGGGGGTTGCCGTAGTCAGGGTAAATAGCGGCTATCTTAAAATTGTCAGCGCCTTGTCGGGTATTGAGTGTCACTGTATCGCCCGGTGCCAGGGCACGCGCTATCGCCATCTGTTCGTTGATAAAGACGCTGTCGCTACCTAGCGCTTGCCAAGCGGACGCGGAATCGCCGAGGGTGTCCAGTAGCGGCCAGTTTGCGGTTAATAACGGCGAGGAGCTAACGCCAAACAGCGTAACCGTGCCTTGGGAGGTTAATTCAGTATTGGTGGATGAAGGTGTGGCCAGTAGGTCAGTGCTACCTCTTGCGGTGGGTAACGTTGCCATTACGCTCTCTTGCGTTAGCAGCCACTCGTTCAGTGGGGCTAAGGTCGACGGCGCGGCATTGATATAAAGCGGCGCGCTTAGGCGTTGGTCTAGCCACTCTAAAAACGTCAGCCGGAAACCGCCTACCATGCTACTCACCCCCAGGTTAGTTGCCAGTGCAATCAACAGCGCCACCATGGCAAGCGATAAACGAGGTAGCTGTAGCTGCATATCGGCCACGGCCCACTGCATTAACGCAAAGCGGCGCAATACTTTTTGCAGGGTGTTTAGCACACCATAGAGTAGCGGCGGTAAACACAGGGCGCAGGTCAGCAGTAGCGCCGCCACTAGGCTAAAGCTCGCCACCAGACCGCTGCCAGCGGGAAGCCTGCTCAGCCAGAATGCCAGGCTAAGGGTGAGCAGCGCCGCTAAGCCGCCTGCTTTTAGCATACGCGTGAGCTGGCGCTGATAGCCGCTGCGCCACGCGTAGGCGTGACCGAGTGCCAGTACATTTAATCGTGCCGCGCGCCACAGCGTTCCGCTGCCGGCGAGCAGTAGACCGCCCAGGGTAATCGCGACACTGCCGAGCCAGTAGTGCCAGGGGAGTGATAATGACTGCTGAACATCCGCTCGGTAGAGCGAGGAAATAGTGCTTGCAACGTCTGGTAGGAGTTTCCCGGCGAGCCAAAGTCCGCTGGTTAAGCCAAGAGAAGCGCCAAGTATCCCAAAAACGAGCAGCTCCATGAGGATGGCGAGCGTTAAGGTGGTGGCTGGCACGCCCAGTGCACGTAGCGTGCGCAGCGTGGCTAAGCGTTGCTCCATGGCCAACCCTAAAGCGGCTTGAACAATAAATAGCCCAACCACCAGCGAGAGTAGCGCTAAGGCCGTTAAATTAAGATGGAAACTATCGGTAAGCTGCTCTGGTGACGCCAGGTTGGCTGCACGTGTTATCCGGTAGCCATCCGGCGGCTGGTCAAGCGCTCCTGGAGCGGATGCCAGGCTAAGCGTTGCCTGCTCACCAAACAGGTTGGAAGCCGCAGCAATATCCATGATGAGCGTGTCAGGCGGTAAGTCGTTACGCAGCGTAAGGGGCGGTAGCGCCTGCCCGGCAACAGTAGGCGTTGCGCCTGTGGCCTCCTCTCGGCGAAGCCCTAAGGATGGCAAGGTGTCTGGCGCTAGCTGTGTTTGCCAAGGTGGGGTGATGAAATTGTTGAGTGACCCATCACCTCCAGCACCTGAGGAGGGCAGTGTGAAAGGGTCAATGCCCAGTACGGAAAAGCGGGTGCCATTATGCGTGAAGGTGGCCTCTAGCAGCGGCGAAACGGGGAAGCCTGCACGACGTAGCGTCAAATAGTCGTCAATGGTTAGCGGGTTACCATCACGTCGGTCAAGCTGGTCGGTGTCAGCGCTGAAGAGCGCATTGGCTCGGGCATAGCTCTCTTTTGCTGTGGCGTTAATCGCTTGAACGCTGCTCCATAGGGCACTGGCCACCCAAAGCCCCACCAGCAGCATTACAAGCTGTGCAGGGTGGCGCTTGTAGTGGCTCAGTAGCGTAATAAGTACGCGTCCTATCATGCGCTCATTTCCTGCAGTTGGCCTAGGTGAAGCCGGTAGGTGCGGTCGAGTGGTGCGGCGACGCGCGCGCTATGGGTCACCATCAGCAGGGCGCACTGCGTCTCTTTAACGAGTGCTAATAGCAGGTTGAGTACAATATCTGCCGTTTGCTCGTCCAGGTTGCCCGTAGGTTCGTCGGCTAATAGCAACGCTGGGCGGACAGCTAATGCGCGGCCAATGGCAAGGCGTTGCTGTTGGCCGCCGGAGAGTTGCTCTGGGTAGTTCGATTCTCGTCCGCCAAGCCCTAATCGTTCCAGCAGATGGCGGCTCCATTCGGGGTTTTCTCGGCCCGCAAGACGCGCTTGCAACCGAAGGTTATCGGCAACGTTTAAACTGGGCACCAGATGAAATTGTTGAAAGATAAGCCCCAGTTGTTGGCGGCGCAGTGCGGAGCGTGCGGTCTCATTCAGGCCAGAAAGCGTCTGCCCATTGATAGTGACACTACCGTGGTCCGGCGTATCTAGCCCGGCGGCAAGGTGAAGTAGGGTCGATTTACCGCTGCCTGATTCGCCCATAAGCGCCACACTGCTTCCTTGCTGGAGGGTTAGGTCAACCTGGTTGAGCACATGAATATCGCCCTGCGGCGTGCTGAACGTTTTGCTGATGTGTTGCAGGGCTAACATGGCGCCTCTCCTGAGGGACTTTAAGCATCACTATAGCAAAGCCCCAAAAGAAGTAGTTAAACCTATACGCATGTGCAGATTGATTTTATTTTTGTATAGCCTTTGGTTGCGTTGATGGCGGACATGATGCTAGTGCGCCTGGCATGACGCGTATCTGTTGAGCAATGGCTTACTCCAAAAGATAGTTTATTTACTAAACAGAATTAGTTAATGTGTATTAGTTTTTTCATGATAACAAACAAAAAATTGTTGGCTCGTATGGCCTAGCTAACCTTATGTCGTATCGAAAAAATTGACGCACATCAGATAAATAGTAGAGAGCGAAAAAAAGAGAAGGCTGTTTGTCTATTGTGAGCTAAAAAGTGGCATTTTTGGGAAAGTGCCATTTGGGGAGCGCGCCTGCACGTTTTTTTTATTCTAAAAATCACCGCTCTATTTTTAAAACGAGTGCCTGTTGGTGCTGGGTAAAATATAAAAACTCAAGGGTTCAAGTATGCAGGGCGTATTACTACGCAGCGGTAAAAGTGAGCAGTTTTCAGCGTTGGGGGAGACTGGACAGCCTGTCTTTCGCTCGGCACTTCAGCTCCGTGAGTCCATCCGGCGTGAGTCGCATAAACGGAAGTTGCAAGAGCCTGGTTTTCCAAACATGGAGCACCACCTAGCAATTCCCCAAAGTGACCAGCAGGGTGAACTCCTAGATTGGTACAGCGCAATTGAAGGCGACGTTATACCGTGGAGCGCGGCCAGCGAAGAAGAGCGGGCACCGGCTCGGCAGGAGTTGCGTCAATTTGAAAGCTTTTTAAAAAGCTTCAGCGACACTTCAATGGTCAAAGCAGATGGGGCACATAACGACCGCGGCGTGTTGGCGAAGTTGCTCAAGCAAGTCATTAGAATTCCCGATCAAGACCATGTTTACCTTGTAAACGGCACGCCCGTGCTTACCTTTTGGGGGTTTGAGTACCCCGATGCGAAGCGCTCTTCCGATCCCTTGCATTTTCTTTATCCACAAGAGCACGCTCCTGTTCCGAAACCAACCATACCGCTAGCAGCAGCTACTCCGGTTGAGCCAGTTTCTGAGCCGGAGCCGCCTTTTATGGTTGCAAGACGCCCCTGGTGGCGGCGTTGGTGGCCGTTAGCTCTCCTCTTGCCATTGCTACTTCTTCTGGGTTTCTTTGGACTGCGCAGTTGCACACCACAAGCTAATTTGCCTGGCGTTGGCACTGGCAATTTGCAAGCACCTGACTTCCAGGCACCCGGTACGGGCTCGAACAATCTACGTATGCCTAAGATACCCGATTTGCGTTTTCCTGCTATTTCAATGCCGGATCTTTCTAGTCCGCGGTGGTGGGGAGGTGCCGGTAATAGCGGTTTGGCGCTGGATGGTCGTGGCTCAGGATTACCAGCCGTTGGTTTGCCGGAGATAGGAGCGCCAGATCTGGGTGTTCCTGGCTTAGGTATGCCGGAAGCTGGTATGCCTGAACTGCCCACTTTGCCTGAAGGCGACGGGGCGGTAAGTGAGCTATCAGCGGAGGGAACTGCTCCTGAAATACCCGCTGGTAATCAGCCCGAAGCGCCGATGGCCCCACCCGAACTGGGGCAAGAAATGTTGCCTGATAATGCAGCGTTAGCTCCTCCGGCCTCGTTTGAGCCGCTTACTATTCCCTCCCAGGCGGCGGATGGTCCCGCTAACTTTTTAAATGGTAACTGGCGTGCGGCAGGCGTCATGGATAGCGATACAGGACGCCCGTTACGTGTCTCGTATGAGTTTGAAGAGGGCAGGGGGCAAGTGCAGCTGCGTCAAGGTGGCGTTACCTGTACAGGCCCAATCGATGCGGCAATGCAGGGGGGCGCACTTTCGATCCAAAGTCAGGGCCAGGCTAGCTGTGAAGATGGCAGCCATTACGATATGCCCGAAGTGCTTTGCGAGCAGGGTGCCACTGACATGGCCGACTGCGCTGTCAGCTACGCCAACGAGACCTTTCCCATGCAAATGTGGAAAGACAACGAATAATTGCGGAATAGTTGAGAGAAGAGTTGCGACATGTTGCCTGAAGTCACTCAGTTCCAAGACGTTGTCCCGTTGGTCAACGATACCGGTGTTCAGTTTGTAGATTTTGCCCTGACGCTTGAGCCTCGTAAGGAAACCGGCGGTGAGTTTGCTAAATTGGCAGATGACCTTTTGGTACGCCTGCTCACCAATGAAGAAGATGGCACTACTTTTTATGAGCCGGAACCCAACAAGGTTGAGCGAGTTAGTAAGCCGTACCTCGACATGGATATGGAGTCGAGTTTGGCATTGTTGGATCGGCAGTGGGTGCCGATACCGTTTTTTCGGCACATGCCGCCGCATCGATTTGATGAGGGCCCCAGCAACTGGTCGCGTCTGCGTTTGGTAGCGCTGGATACGCCCGATGTTGATGGCCACACCCATCGTATGACGATCGCGTTTGATACGCGGAGTATGCTTAAGCGCGAAGGCACGGCTTACTTGGCACCCAATGAAGAAGACGTGCGTTCCGGAGAGACATTTAAGCTTGCCTTGACACCCCATGAAATGGGCTGGTTCATGGACTTGGCCTGGGTTAAAGAGTGGCTCAATGATTTATACCGGGAAGGCCATCCGGAGATGGATCAGAATGAGCTGGAGGATGACATTAAGGCGCTACATCCCCAGGCCCACTACTTGAACCTGCTGAGTCTGTTGTGGAAACCGATTCCCGCCGAGCGTACACAGCGAAAGCCCAAGGTGCGAGTACCTGAGGTTCGCTTAGTAGGTAAAGATGCTAGCCAGAAAACCCCCATCTCTGTCGACCTTGTTTTGGATGTGGGCAATTCGCGCACCTGCGGTATTCTGATTGAGCACCATGAGCAGTCAGGCTCTGGTTTAAAGCAGAACTATGTTCTCGAGTTACGTGACTTGGTCGACCCAGAGTGCGTTTACAACGAACCTTTCGAAAGTCGTGTCGAATTTTCCCAGACCTTCTTTGGTAAGGATCATCTCTCGGTTAAGAGCGGCCGCCATGACGCTTTCCGCTGGCCCACCATTGCTCGAGTGGGAGGTGAGGCGGGGCGCCTGGCTAGTCGTCGTCGCGGTACCGAAGGCTCGACGGGTCTTTCAAGCCCCAAGCGTTATTTGTGGGACGGCAGTCGGTACACACACGGCTGGCGGTTTAATAGTGCTTATGTCAAAGCAGATAAAGAGCCTTTCGCCACGGCCGCTCCTTTTTCCAACCTGATCAATGAGCGCGGCAAAGCGATCTATGCGGTCATGCGTGATGATGAGGAGGATGATCTTCCAGTCTTCAAACCGCACTATTCGCGTAGCTCCTTGATGACCTTCATGCTTTCGGAAGTGTTGGCGCAGGCGTTGATGCAAATCAATAGCCCGGCCCAACGCTCTCGTCAGGGCAATATCGATGTTCCGCGCCGCCTACGTTCAATCATCTTGACGGTGCCCCCGGCTATGCCGCTTGCAGAGCGCAGTATCCTGGATGAGCGTATGCGTGAAGCGGTGGGACTGATTTGGCAGGGCATGGGGTGGTATCAGGGTGAGGATGACCCCTTTGAGCCTGTTGAGGCTGACGCGCCGTCACCACCGCTGCCAAAAATTCGTGTCGAGTGGGACGAAGCGACCTGCGGGCAGCTGGTTTATCTATATACCGAAATCAATGAAAACTTCGCAGGCCATCCTGAAGAATTTTTCGACACTTTGGCGCGCCCAGAAAAACAGCAGCGGGATCGGATAACGCTTGCCAGTATCGATATTGGTGGTGGCACCACCGATTTAGTGATCACCGATTACCGTATCGAGAGCGATGAAAGAAGCGGCAACAGTAGCAATGTTCATATCGTTCCTGAGCAACGTTTTCGTGATGGCTTTCGTATTGCCGGCGATGACATTCTGCTTGATGTCATTCAGACCTTTGTACTGAAGAGCTTTGAAGAGGCACTTAGGCTGACGGGGGTGTCTTCCCCGGATGCCATGATGTCACGCTTGCTGGGTGGAGAAAGCCTGAGTGCTCAGGAGCAGGTGCTGCGACAGCAGCTCAATTTGCAGGTCTTCACGCCTCTTGGGTTGAAATTGCTCAGTTATTACGAAAATTTTGATCCTCAAGAAAAAGAAAGTGAGGAGAACCCGCACGTCATCACCGCGACGTACCGAGAGCTGTTGGGTGATCACGCGGCAAGCGAGGCGGTTAGGGAATATGTACATGGGGCCGTGCGACGTGATGTGAAAAACCTTAGCGCCACACCGTTCGAGCTAATGGACATCCCGATTACCTTTAACCTCCCTCACGTGCATAAAGCGTTTTTGGGCGATGGCATCAACATCGGTAAAACCCTCGGCGCTCTATGTGAGGTGATCCATCAATATAGCTGCGACATGTTGCTGCTAACGGGCCGTCCATCACGATTACCAGGTATCCAAGCGTTTTTACGCAAAATGCTGCCGCTACCCCCAGGACGGATTCTGCCCATGCAGAACTATCGCACTGGTAACTGGTACCCCTTCCACTCTAATGGCGAGATTGATGACCCCAAAAGTACTGCGGCGGTCGGCGCGATGCTGTGCCTGTTGTGTGATCAGTTAGATTTACCCAGTTTTTACTTCCGTACTCAGGAGCTCAGGCCTTACTCATTGATTCGCCACTTAGGCTCGATTGATAACAACAACGTCATGAAAAGCGATGACGTGGTCTATCGGGATATCAAAGCCAATGAAAACGGCACCGCGATTGAGCTGCCAGAAGACGACGAAACAAAAGTACAGGTGCGCGGGGGGATTGTGCGTCTTGGTTATCGTCAGTTAGATGCCGAGCGTTGGGTGGCCTCACCGCTCTATACCCTTGAGCTGACCGAGTCGGGCAAGGATAAATACAGAGAAGCAGTAGTGAATGATGGAAATGGCAACCAGCCGGTGGTCGAAGTGGAACTCAAAGTCGTCGATAAAAAAGACAAAGTCGGCCTCATCAGTGATGAGCTAAAAGTTAGCCGAGTTAGCTCCAATACCAATAAGTCATTTAGCAAATCAGATATTAATCTTCAGCTCAATACGATGATTGATGCAGGGCTGGGCGATTCTAATTACTGGCTGGACAGCGGGAGTGTGAAGCGCAAATGAGCAATCTGACGGCTAAACAACACCAACTGGGCCAAGGCTGGAAAGCTGTGCACGCCGGTGCCGGTCAAGCCATCGAGTGGATCGAAAACGTCCGTGGCAATGCCCCGCGTCTGGATAGTGAAGCTGATAATTTGATTCTGGAATTGCACAAAGCGCGCAATTTGGCATCAAGCCTTGGGCGTGCTGCGGGCACTCCAATGACCATTGGTTTTTTCGGGCTTTCCCAAGCAGGGAAGTCCTACTTGATCTCGGCAATGGCCGCGGGACACAACGGCAAGCTGGAAACCGATTACGGCGGCAAGCGTCTTGATTTCATTGAGCACGTAAACCCTGTTGGTGGGGGTAAGGAAGCCACTGGTTTGGTAACCCGCTTCAGTCGTACGGCGATGAGCGGGCCAGCGGATTCGCCTGTTGAACTGCGCCTTTTCAGTGAAGTTGAAATTGCCAAGATATTGGCTAACGCCTGGTTTAACGATTTCGACCATGAACAGTTGCACTATGAACTTGATGAAGCACGTATTGAGCGAATTCTCAGGCCGTTCGAAGGTGTTGATATTACGGCAGACGAACAGCCAGGGTTAAGCGGTGATGATGTAGTTTCATTATGGGATTACCTTACTGGCAGCTTTAAGAAATCGATTAGCAAACTGGAAGCGCGTTACTGGCCGCGGGTTCTCAAATTAGCGCCGCGCCTCTCCTGCGAACAGCGTGCTGATCTATTCTCTCTGCTGTGGGGCGAGCAAGAAGAGCTTACTCGTCTTTATGTGCAGTTGGCGTCCACCTTACGCCGCCTTGGCAACGCCCCTACCGTTTATGCGCCGCTGACGTGTCTCGTGACCCCCGAAGGCGAGGGCTATAGCCAGCGTGACAGCATTATGAACGTGGATATTCTTGAGCGTTTAGGAAGTGCCAGTGACCATAGTTTAGAGGTGCGCCCAGTAGAGCAGGAAGCGCCCGGCAAAGCGGTAGCGGTATCGGTAGCTCAGTTAGCAGCACTGACCGCCGAGCTAACGTTCCCGCTGATTGAGCCAACCCAAGACCCTCACGTTGAAAAAGTTGATTTATTAGACTTTCCTGGTTATCGCGGTCGCCTTAGCCTGAAGAGTGTCACTGAAGCTGCCAGTCAAGCCAGTAGCGAAGGGGGCAACCCAGTTTCACAGCTAGTACTGCGCGGCAAAGTAGCTTATTTATTCGAACGGTATACAGACAGCCAGGAAATGAACGCTCTGGTGGTGTGTACGAGCTCGGATAAACAAAGCGACGTGACCTCGGTCGGCCCGGTGCTAACGCGCTGGATTGAAAAGACCCAAGGCGTAACCAGCCAAGACCGTGCGGGTAAAGCGCCGGGGCTAATCTGGACGCTTACCATGTTTGATAAGCGTATCAGTGGCGCGTTGAACCTGACGGAAAGCCAGTTACGTGAAGGCTGGGAAGGGTTGATTAAGATGACCCTGTTGGAGCGTTTTGGACAGTACGACTGGATGAGCCAGTGGGCGCCGGGTGAACCCTTCAACAATACTTTTCTAGTGCGCAAGCCGCGGCTGCCTGTTCCTTTCCTTGATAGCCGTGATAATGAAGAGCTGGGTATTAACGACGACTGCGCAGCGCCTCTTGTGCGTATGGCGTCTACCTTTGCTGAGAATGCCAGCGTTCAAAAGCACGTGCACGCGCCTGACGAAGCTTGGGAAGCGATGCTGGCGCTTAACGATGGCGGCATCAAGCGCATCAGCCAGTACTTAGGCCGCATTGCCACGCTGGACTTTAAGCTGGCCAGTATCGAAAAGCAGCTGAACGACACACTAACCTCTTTGGTTGAAAAACGCTTGGCTCCTCTTCATCACACCGATGGCAGTGGCGAAGTGGCTAAAAAACGCGAGGCCGCCAAGCTTTTGTGGCAAAGCCTAGGGCAGCGCCTGGCAACCCTAGGTGAGTTGCAGCACCAGTTGGAACTACCCCAGCAAACAGTTCGCGATCTGTACTTGAGCGATAGCGAAGAAGACGGCGTGCCAGCCAAAGAAGGCGATGCAGATAAAGAGGAAGCTAAGCAGGCCGATAGCCTCTACTGCAATAGCGGCTTTAGCCTGAATGATGACCCCTTCTCCAGCGGCTCTCCCTTTGATGATGATGCCGCGGCGGCACCTGCCTCCAATAACGCGCCAGTGCTACAAGGTGCGGATCACCGCTTCGCACGCAAGGTTTTCCAGGCATGGGTGGCTCATCTGCGAGAAATACCCGGGCGGCAGGCGTTGCTTCAACTGTTGGGATTGGACAAAGCCGTGGTTGAGTCGCTGACCGACGAGCTGATCACAGCCGCTAATCGTATGGAGCTACAGCAGCATTTGGATCAAGCGCTGCTAAGGCGTGCCCAAAGCAGTGCTAAACGTGATCAGTTGGTAGAGCGTCAAGTATTAGCCGCTCAATTGGTGCTGCGCGACTTTATTGCATGGCTGGGGTATCAGAATGTGCCGGTTGACCAGCGACCTAACAGCCTCGCGGGTAAAAAAGAAAAGCTGTTTTTGCCGAATCCTCTCATTTTGCCCGGCGAGCTGCCATGTCTGGCGCCGCAACCGGTGAATCAAGCCGTACTTTACTTGGCCGACTGGCTTTCAGGACTGTGTATCGTGACGCAGGAAAATGCAGGTCATACCGCGGGACGGGAAATTACCATGGAACAAAACGAGCGCCTGGGTGCTGTACTGTCAACGTTTCGCCAACCGGAGGTGACCCATGCGGGTTGAACTGCGTCCGCTGGAATCCGGTACGCCGGGGCAAGGCCGTTTACTGCTCAAGGGATGGAAAGGAGCAACGACGACACTGCAACTGACGATTCAAGAAAGCCAGGATCAACAGTTTCTGCATCCGGGCAAAACGTGGAGCACTAAGACTCACTCGTTTGAATTGGCAAGGCTGGAAGAAGCCGATGCCGAGCGTCTCCAGGTAGTGCTCGACAGCACGATTATTGATCCTCTGTTAGAGCTTCCCGGCTCTACGCAATATCTGCTGACACTGCAGGATGCTCAGGGAACGAAAGGTGAAGGGGTAATTCGGCTATCACGCGATTTAATGCCGTCCAGCGCTGCGGGTTCTACGCCTTCTGCAGCTGCCAGTACGGCCCTGCATTCGCCCCCTGTCGCGGAAAAAACGCCTGACCCAGCGCCAGAGCCAGAACCAGAACCTGAATTAAAAGCGCCGCCTAAGCCTGAGCCCGTGCCAGTCGTGGAAACTCCGCCAGTGAACAAGACAAGCAAGCGGGGGCCTTTGTTGTTTCTATTGTTGGGGCTTGGACTCTTGGCTGCCGTGGCATTCGGTGCTTGGTACTGGTTTAGCAACAATGCCAATACCACGGAAACTGAGCCGACTACTCAAGAGAACATCGAGGAAGAAGACAGTTTCGAAGAGGAGGAAATCGTACAAGCAGATAACGACGTTAGCGAAGCAGAGGCCGACCTCTCTTCTGAAGAAAATCTGCAAGAAAGCAGTGCTGCATCATCGGCCGGCCCGGCAATGGCATGTTCGATAGAAGCACTAGGTGAGCAGGATGAGTTGGCATTTGTGCAAGGTTGTTCCCAAGCAGATATGACGTCAGAAGCGTTGCTGTCTGTGATCGAAGCCGCACGTGATGCCAATCAGTGCGGAATAGCGCGGCGTCTATACGCCAACCGCGCTATCGCTGGCGATGCCACTATTGCGCTGGCTTATGCTCGTGAATACGACCCAGCATATCACCAGGCTAACACCTGCTTTAGCTCAGCCGATGCGGAAACTGCGGGCTATTGGTACCAGATCGTACTCGATGTTGAGCCTGAAAATAGTGAAGCACAGGCACGTTTTGAGGAGTTGGGCGGATGATGCGTAAAACGCTCGCGACCTTCGTTTTTTCGACGGTTGCTTTATCAGGCATAGGGCTGGGTGCCACTGTAGCGCTGGCCGATCCACGTCCGCTACTGCAAGAAGGTAAGCAAACTCTGCATCAGCGTGTGCTGACGACACCCGGGTGTGAATTAACGCAGACGGCGGGGAGCAGTGGCGAACTTCAGCCAGCATTTACCCGTTTTTATGTTTATGAGCGCAGCGACGTTGATGGGCGTGAATGGCTGAAAGTTGGGCCGGATAGCTATGGTGATACGAGTGGGTGGTTACCGGCGGATTGCAGTGTTGCATGGAAAATGCAGTTAACGCTGGCGTTCACTAATCCAGCAAACCGTCAGCGCCTGTTATTCTTCCGTGAGAGAAATGACCTGCAAGACATTCTCGATGAATACGAGCCTTCCAGTCAGGTAGTTCCTTTACATGCTGCCCTGGATCGTGATGAAGAGGTGTCTGCGGTTTTGGCACGGGAGCCTGAGTACTTTGTCGATCTTCAGGAACAGTTTTACCTGTTGCCCATACTCGAAGGTGAAGAGGTATTCACTGAAGCTGGCTTTCGTGCACGCTTATTGAACGTGGCGTCAGTTAGTAAAGCGGGTGAGCTGGATCCTGCTGGGGTTGAAACAGACCCTGAAGGTGGCACGCAGGCCAGTCAGTTGCGTGAATTTAACGCAGGCGTTGTGTTCGTGATTGACTCGACGATTTCCATGGGGCCGTATATCGAGCGTACTCGTGAAGCAGTGAGCAAGATACTCGATCGAATCGAAGCGGAAAACCTTGATCAGCAAGTCAAATTTGGTTTGGTGTCTTTTCGCGACAGCGTAGAGATGGTGCCTGAACTTGAGTACGTCAGTCGCATGTATGCCAACCCGATGGAGGTTCAAGGCAGGGAAGACTTGATGGCGCGCATGGATAAGCTCCATGAAGCTACGGTTTCCACGCCGGGTTTTGAAGAAGATGCTTATGCCGGGGTGATGCAGGCAATTGATGAAGTAGATTGGAGCCAGTATGGCGCTCGCTATATTGTTTTAATTACCGATGCCAGCGCCATCGAGGGTGATCATGAGCGCTCTTCAACCGGGTTAAGTGCTGACCAAGTGCGGCTAGAGGCTGCTAATCCAGGCGTGGCCATTTACACACTTCACTTGAAAACGGCAAGCGGCGAACGTTTTAACGACCATGCTAGGGCTGCAGCCCAATACGCAAACCTCTCGACCTATGCGGGCACCAACACCTCTTTGTACTACCCAGTGGAAGCGGGCGATGTCGAGGCTTTCGGCGCTAAAGTGGATGCCTTGGCTGAGGCAATTACGTCTCAAGTGCGTGCGGCTTACCTGGGTGACGGTGCTATCGGAAGCGCCTTGAATGCGCAGCAGTCTGACCCTGATGAGACTGACCCCGATCAGCAGCGCCTGCTGGAAGATGCGAGCCTCATTGGCCACGCCATGCAACTTGCTTATCTTGGCCAGCAGACGGGGAGTGTAGCTCCGCCGGTTTTCGAGGCCTGGATTAGCGATCGTGATCTAGTACAGCAAAACCGTCCAAGTACCGACGTTCGAGTGCTACTGACGAAATCGCAGTTGAGCGATCTTAGTGATGTCGTAACGCAGATTTTGGATGCTGCCAATCAAGGGCTTATTTCACCTACTGACATGTTTGATCGGCTGCGTTCGGTGGCAGCAGCCATGGGCACCGACCCCAATCAGCTGCAGCAAAACGAGACCACACAGTTGGCCGAGTTGGGTTTGATGGGAGAGTACCTAGAAGACCTACCTTACCAGAGCGAAGTGCTCAATTTAGATGAAGCCACCTGGAAGAGCTGGGATGGTCTATCTCAAGAGCGCTTTATTCGTAATCTGAGCATTAAGCTGCGTCACTATCAGCGCTATAACGAGGATGTCGATCGCTGGGTTTCGCTTGCTGAAGGCAGTGATCCAAGAGACGACGTCTATCCTGTTCCTCTTGAAATGATGCCCTGATATAGGCATTTAAAACAACTGAGGTAAACAGGATGTTGGCGATACAGGGCATGGTGGTGCAGCGTGGTCAAGGCACGCAAGCACATAAAATACGCTTGCCAAAATTATGCCTATCACCAGGTGAGTGCTTGGCGATTACCGGCCCTAGTGGGTGTGGAAAAAGCACCTTATTAGAAGCGGTGGGTCTGCTTTTAGCACCCAGCGGGCTTGAGCATTTTATTCTGGGGAAAGCACAGCACGACGTTGCAACGCTTTGGCGTAATCACGAGCAAGGTGAACTGGCTAAGCTTCGTGCGCGTGATATAGGGTTTGTGCTGCAAAACGGTGGGTTACTGCCGTTTTTAAATGTGGCTGACAATATTGCCCTGCCGCGTCGTCTGCAGGGGTTGCCCAATAAAAGCGATCGTGTTGAGCAAGCCGTCGAACGCCTTGGTTTAACGCTGCTGATGGATAAGCGTCCGGCCATGCTTTCCATTGGTGAGCGTCAGCGGGTGGCTTTTGTGCGTGCTTTGGCACACGAGCCACATCTGTTATTGGCTGATGAACCCACCGCCGCACTTGACCCTCATAGCGCGCATGGGCTCTTTGCACTGTTTATGGAAGTAGTGGAAGAGCTACAGCTTGCCGCGCTAGTCGTTTCCCATGACTGGGATCTCGTTCAGACATTCGGTTTAGCGCGCTTTGATGCCATCACGGTAAAAGGGGAGACCGTCTTTGAACCCCGCAACTAAGCGTTTTCGACTGCTGGCATCGTTAGCATTAAAAGATCTCTGGCATGACCGCAAGGTGTCGATGTGTATTGCCGCGGCGCTGGTTGCCGTGATTGCGCCCTTATTATTGCTGTTCGGGCTTAAGCATGGGGTCGTCAGCCAATTACAGTCGGAGCTACTTAATGACCCTCGCAACTTGGAAATTCGTATGATTTCCAGCGGTCGTTATGATGCTGAATGGCTTGAAGAGCTGCGCAATCGCGCTGAGGTGGGTTTTGCAATTGGTATGACACGCTCACTCAATACCCAAGCAGATTTGGTACTGGATCGCCGCCATTTCGTCGATAACGCTGAAATTATTCCCACAGCGGAAGGTGACCCTCTCTTGGCATCACTTTCGCTATCTCAGCCCCTTCAAGGATCTGCGGTCGTACTGAGTGAATCGGCTGCTCGTCGCTTAAATGTGGGCGTTGACGAAGAGTTGAGTTTGTTTGTTAGCCGCCGTCTTGATGGCCGAGCAGAGCGTGGTCAGCAATCTGTCATTGTGAAAGGTATTTTACCCGCTGATGTTTTCCCCCGACCGGCTGCTTTTGTCGCGCTACCGCTATTGATTGCACTTGAAGATTTTCGCGATGGCTACCGTATAGACTCCCTTGGGGTGGAGACAGGTGAGCAACGAGGTGACAGGGAAACACATTTTTCTCGTGCTCGTTTGTATGCCGCCGACATGGATCAGGTGGCGAAACTGGAACAGTGGCTCAATGCCCAGCATATCGATACGGCCAGCCGCTTGGCTGAGATCGAGAATGTAAAGGCCATCAACCATGTGTTGGGGCTGGTGTTTGGGGTTATTGCGAGTACCGCGTTGGTGGGTTGTTTAGCGTCAATGCTAGGCGCTTTCTTAGCTAACATCGATCGTAAGCGCAAGGATTTAGCAGTGCTTCGCCTATTGGGTTTCGATCGTCCGGCAATCGCGGGATATATCGTCTTGCAGGCCAGCACGCTAACGCTTGCAGCGTACGGGGTTGGACTTGCTCTCTATGGGCTGGGAAGCCAGATATTTAACCAGGCCCTGGCAATGAGTACGACAACCGGGAGCGTTGTCTGCCGGATCACCTTCGTGCACGGCGTGATGGCCCTTTTATTGGCGTTGTTAGTTGCCCTCGTCGTGGCGTTGATTGGCATGCTGCGCGCTTTCAGTATTGAACCTGCGGAGAGTCTGCGTGAATTATAAATCCCTTAGAGAGTTTTCCCGACATTGGGGTGGTGCAGGGTGCGCTGCTGTTTTGCTTTTTCAGGTGGGCACTGCCTCAGCCGAATGGGATGAGCGATTGTATAATCCCATGCCTCAAGATGATGATGTCATTTTGCCGATGCCTTGTGATGGCGCCATGGCGTTTCGCAAAGTGCATATTCCGGCGACAGGACCCCTGGATGATTTCCCAATCAATATCGGTCAGGACGGTACTGGCTGGGGGTATGTCGAGCAGCGTCGGCCTTCCTATGTTTCCGGTAATTTCAGTGAGAGCGAAGGCGTCTCGCGTTACTACCTACTAGCTAAGTATGAAACAACGCAATTGCAGTATGACGCCTTAATGGGGGACGAGTGTCCGTCACCTTCAACGCGCTTACGCTTGCCGGTGGTATCAGTGAGTTGGTTCGAGGCAACAGCGGCAGCGGACCGTTATAACCTTTGGCTGCGTGAGAACAGTGAAGATGCTTTGCCGCAGGAGGATGGAGTGCTGGGTTTTGTGCGCTTGCCCACAGAAATTGAGTGGGAATATGCCGCGCGGGGTGGCTTAGAAGTTGATGTTGCTGAGTTTCGTGATGGTCGATATCCCATGCCGGAAGGCTTGAATGCATATGAGTGGTTTGCTGGCCCCCAGTCAGCTAACGGTCAATTGCAATTAGCGGGTTTACTGCATCCTAACCCACTAGGCCTGCATGACATGTTGGGTAATGCGGCAGAAATGATGTTTGAGCCGTTTCGCCTCAATAAATTAGATCGCCAGCATGGGCAAGCAGGTGGATTTGTTGTGCGCGGCGGCAGTTATCTAACACCCCAGAGCGATATTCGCACAGCATTACGCGGCGAAGAGCCTTATTACCGGGACAGCGGCCAATCCCAAAGTGGACAAGTAGGCTTTCGCTTGTCGCTGGTGGCGCCGACTTTGACCTCGCGGGATCGAATTGCTGAGATCGAAGCCAGCTGGCGCGAACTGGGCGCAGATTTAGAGTCTACAGACGGATCTCAAGATACAGCCGGAACGGTTGAGCAGCTGAGTAACTTGGCGTCTGAGCTTCAAGATAGTGCATTACAAGAGCAGTTGCGCGACTTAGAGAGCCAGCTAAGAGCAAGTAACCAGCGCCAAGAAGAAGCACGCAACTTAGCCGTGCGCGCGAGTCTTAATCTGGGGAGTTTTCTCTGCACTAAGTTAGAGGATGACGGCGTTTTTCTCGATTTTCTCCATAATAATTACCAAATTAACTGTGAGTCTGGCAACGCAGATGCAAGCTGCGGCATGCGTCAACAGCGCCTAGAAGAGCAGGATGCGAGGCTGCAGGCATTAAGCCGTTACTACGCCAGTAGCTTGGTCGAGTCAGCCACATTGTACGGTGAAAGCTTGCTCAAAGAGCAAGTTGAAGTATTTGAGGAAATTATCACTCGTAATCGACAGCTCACTCCGCTTAAGCCCTATCTACACACTCACTGGGAAAACCAGCGGGAGTATCTGCAAGAGCAACACATTTCCACCAATGCCTGGCTGGAAAACTGCAAAGCTATGGCCAATTAAAAAAAACGCAAGGGAACTTACTATGCAAAGCAATCAGATGTCTTTTAAAGCACGCACGTTAAGTTTGAAGAAAGCACTAATGATGTCAGCAGTGGCTGGCAGCATGTTGGTGCTCAGCGGCTGTGTGACGACAGGAAGCTCGATGCTATCTGGTAACGGCAGTAACGCTGCTGCAGACCCGCGACTAACCCAAGGTAGTGATGCGCAGTTCTTTAGTCGTTCGGGTTATCAAGCCTGTGCAGCCGGTGCCGCAGCAGGCATGTTGGGTTGTGCTATCACCAATCCGAGTAATAGAACGCAGTGCATGATTATTGCCGGGTTAGGTGCTTGCGGTGTTGCCATGGGTGCCAACTATTATCTTGATCAACGCCGCAGCGAGTATGCGAATACCAGCGAGCGTTTAGAGGCAATGAGTGCGGATATTCAAGAAGACACTCGTAATGTCATCGCGCGGACTGAAACCGTGCGCGAGGTGATGGAAGAAGATAAAGCTCGTATTCAGCGCATTCAAACTGATATGGAAGCACAGCAACTTGACCAAGCGGCCGCTGAGCGTGACTTGGCAGCTATCGATAGCAATATTGGGATTTTGCGTCGCGAACTAGCTAACATGCGTAAGAAAGCAGATAGTTATCAAGAGGTTGCTGCCGCAGAAAGAGTGGAAGCCAGTCCCGCAGAAATGGCGCGTGTCGAACAGGATATCGACGTGATGAACCAGCAGGTGTTGGCACTGCAGCAAGAAGTGGATGAACTCTACAACATGCGCTCTGCTATCACGTTGGGTTAAGGAATCGAGCCGAAACATTATGAAGAACGCCATGATAAGTAAAACCATAATGATAGCCAGCAGCGTGGTGCTGCTGGCCGGTTGTGCGACTACGCCGGAACAGTGTGATCCTTATAATCGCGATGCGAGCCTTGTAGCAAAACTCTCTTGTGATACCTCTGGGGCCTATCGTGCTCAAGTTGAGCAGCGCGAACAGCAGGTTCGTCTGGATCAAGAAGAAAACGCCTTGTTTCATCAAGTTTATAGCGACATTCGCGCCCAGCAGCAGGCTACCCGCGAGGACTTGAGTGTTCAGCAAGAAAAGCAGCAAGCACTCAATAGCTCTCTACAAACATTACTGACACGCTTGCAAGCGCGTAGTGGTGAGGAACTTGGGCTTCAGCATCGTCTTAATGCCATTGAACAGCAATTGAACGCTAATCAAGAGCCTGCCCGTGACGAAGCAGAAATTGAGGCCCGCAGAGCGCGTTTAGCTGAACTTGAGCAGCAGGTAAGCCGTCTTCAGCAAAGCTTAGGCTATGAATAAGGCGGAAGAGTAACAATGCAACGGATCCTGCGTGATACCCAAGTGATGCTGGGTGGTACTTTTGAAAGCTATCAGGCCAAAGTCGCGCTTATTCATCGTCATTTTCCTCCTAGCATTGGCAGTATGTTCGCCCTACCACGTAACGGTCAGGGGGATACGCTGGAGTGGTGGACGGAACTGCCGGGTCAGCCGCTGGTGTTTGATGCTTTAACAAAAGATGAGCAATCTTTATTGTTGGAGCGTTATGAGCAACGCCAGCAGAGCTTAGGGCGTTTGGCCGATGAGCTGGTTAGACGCGGTGATAGTGACGCTGGCGAAAGCTTGCGAACCTTAATAGGCCCCGCTGAAAAGCAGCACCTTTATAGCCTCAACGGCGAACCCGTAGTGATTCGTTGGGGCGCGGATATGGTGAAAGCCACCGCGCCTATCGTTACGCCTAAGCCTGCTCCGGTGGTTACGCCCGTTGCCCCTGTGGCAGTGGCGTCACGCCGTAGATCGTTTAAGCCGCTGTTGTGGTTGTTGCCGTTACTTCTACTCTTTGCTCTGGGGTGGCTGCTGTATCTATTTTGGCCTTTGGATCGCTACTGGCCGCGCTGGTTTGGCAATGATTCAGGGGCCGTGCCTTACGCATGCCGTGAGGGTGAGCAAGGCTTACCACCAGAGTTTGTATTGATTTTTGATACGTCCGGTTCGATGAATCTCAATATTGCGGCAACACAAGAGGATGAAGAGTGGTATTTCGGCTTATCTGGGTTTCATCAGATGATGCTGCGTAATACAGGCAATGAGCGTCTCTTATCATTGGAGTCAGGCACCTCTCGATTAGAGGTCGCCAAGGATTCTGTATCTCATATTATTAACCAGCTTCACCCCGATATTGATACTGGCCTCATTACCTATGCAGGGTGTGGTTCCCCGGTCAAACAAGGGATATTCAGCTTTGAGCAGCGAGAGCAGCTGATTGCCGGTATCCAGTCTTTACATGCCTATGATGGCACCCCCTTGGCTGAAAGCTTGGTGGCAGCAGCCGGCTTAGTGGATGGCCGGGAGCGGGATGCAACCATCATCGCTTTTGTCGACGGAACCGACGGTTGTGGGCAGGATCAGTGTCACATTGCAGCAGAGATTGCCCAAAATCAGCCACGGCTCACGATTAACGTCGTCGATGTTACTAAAGATGGTCTCTCTAATTGCTTGGCGGAACAGACTGGTGGTCAAGTGTTTAGCTCACAGGATGCTATTGAAATTAGCAGCATGCTGGAAAAAGCCAGCGCTCAGCTACTCAATGCTAACTATTGTGAGTAAGAAGAACTTGCCAGCCGGTCAGGTTGGTTCTACTGCGAGTAATAAACAAGCAGTTTAACGGTGAGGCAATGATGCCTCTGCGCCAATGGCGCGACAAAATTCAAAAGGAAACGGAAATGTCTCAGTTAAAAAACCAAATTGGTACGGCTATTGTGCCAGCGGTTATCCAGGCGCTTATGGTATGTGTCGTACGATTTTTTACTATTCCCTGGTCAATTTGGAAAGGAGCGGCGTTACGCCTGGCTGCAATGCGCCAAAGTAGCGATGAAGAAAAAGTTGCTTCTAGCAAGTCCGAATTTCCGGTTTTTGATTGGTTCAGGGCCGCTTGGGATGGTGCCATTTTTTTGTCTTGGTTTGTTGGCATACTGGCAAGTGTCATTGCGCTGATTGGCGGTAGTATGGGGTATGGGGGCCTCATGGCAGGTATAGCGGCGGGTATTACCGTGTTGGTGTATTTTTACTTCGCGGTTATTGGCATGTCGCTGCTAAAAGAAGGTTTAATCTTGGTGTTGTCAATTGCATTGAATATGGAACGCTTAGTCAATAAAGGCGAAAAACAGTCTTCATAGTTGTTTGGCACCCAATCAACTACGCAACACGGCAAGTTCTTCTTCGTTCGAAACGCCATAGGATAACGTGATCCAGAATGCAGCGGAGATCTCCCTGCACTCCTCTTCAACCCGTCGGCCATCGTCTAGGGTGGTCAACGGGTACATACTTCAGCAAGCCGGAAATGTGGCTGCTGCGCGGTTTCTCTCCGCAAAGCCTAATAAGGAGTTAGCCACGTGCGTTTGCATTACCACGGCCTTATGCCCGAGCGAATAGGGTTTGTTTTATTGCCTCGCTTTTCAATGATGGCATTTTTTTCCGCTGTTGAACCCTTACGCATTGCCAACCGTATGAGCGGTCGCCCCCTGTTTGACTGGACGCTGTTTAGTTTGGATGGTGAACCCGTTAGTGCCAGCAACGGCATGACGCTGATGGTTGATCAGCCGATTGGCGACTGTTGGGACTTACCCTCGCTGGCTGTCTGCAGCGGCTTTGAACCAGAGGCGTATCTAACGCGGCCTCTGGTCAGTTGGCTACACCGTTTAGACCAGGCTGGCTGCGCACTGGGCGGCATTGATACCGGCTGTTTTCTATTGGCTGCTGCCGAGCTGCTGAAAGGTGAGCGAGTAACGCTGCACTGGGAGAGCTTGCCTGCCTTCCGCGAACGTTTTCCGCTGATTGACACATCCGATGAGCTGTTTGAGCTAGGGGAGCGCCGGTTTTCCTGTGCAGGCGGCGCGGCGGCGATGGACATGGCGTTAGAGGTTATCAAGCAGCGCCACGGCACCAAGCTGGCGGTGGATGTCTCTGAGCAGCTGATTCATGAGCGCTTAAGAAATCGCCACGATCAGCAGCGTATGTCGCTGGCACGCCGATTAGGCTCGCATAATCGGCGTTTAATTGAAGCGGTTGCGTTAATGGAGCGCCACCTGGAAGCGCCATTACCCCTGATAAAGATTGCCGAGCGAACGGGGGTGTCGTTACGCCATCTTCAAAGGCTATTTGAGGAGCACCTTCATCAAACGCCGCGGCAGTGGTATTTGTCGCTGCGCTTATCACGGGCGCAGCGCCTGCTGATGGGAACCGATATGGATGTGTTAGAGGTGGGTATTGCGTGTGGCTTTACATCAAGCTCGAGCTTTGCACGGGCGTATCGCGCGCAGTTTGGCTGTTCACCGGTAGAAGCACGACGCCAGTCACATCAGTAGCCACATGGAAGTTATGTCGCTTTGTATGCGTTTTATGTCGCTTAGCTAAACCTGCCTCAAAGCGGACGATAGACATATTTCGTAAACTTCGCGTGACTAATAGAGCACTAAGCGCCAACGATAGACGCCTAGTACTTTGCCTTATTCGCTCAGCGTTTACGACGCCGTGCGTCAAGCGACTCGCGGAACAGCGAAAGCAGTACGCCGGCTGTCATTACCAGCACCACCACGCTCAGCGGTAGAGCGGCTGCAATCAGCGCCGTTTGCAGTGCGCTTAGACCGCCTGCCACCAGCAGCACCGCCGCGACTAAGCCAATCACTACGCCCCAGAAAACGCGAAAGCGTATGGGCGGCTCGTTATCGCCTAGCGACAAAATAGTGGTGAGCACTAACGTCCCTGAGTCTGAAGAGGTGACAAACCAGCTCATTAGCAGAAAGACCATGAGGGCTGAGAGAATCCACCCAAAGGTTCCGCTACCCACAATGCCATCTGCCGTGGCAAACAGTGCAGCCGGTAGGTTCCAGGCGTTTACTAGCTCGATAATGCCAGCGTTGCCCGGGCCGCCCGTGGCATAAAGCTCCTGGTGCATGGCGTTGCCCCCGAAGATGATCAGCCAAACAAAGATGATCAGGGTAGGCACTAACAGAACGCCCAGTACAAACTCGCGCAATGTACGGCCCTTGGAAATGCGGGCAATGAAAAGGCCCACAAAGGGAGCCCAGGCGAGCCACCAGCCCCAGTAGAAGATTGTCCAGCCCTGTTGCCAGGCGGCGTCTCCCTCCTCATCGGCGTACCAAAGCCCCATGGGAATGAAGTTGATGGCGTAGTCGAGCAACGTTTCGCCGAAGGTCATGATGAGCCACAGCGTGGGGCCTGCAATGAGGAAAATGCCGACGACAATCAGGGATACCCAAATATTCAACTCTGAAATAAGACGAATACCGCCACGTACGCCGGATACAGCGGAAAGTATTGAGATAACTGAAATGCCAGCAATCAGCATCAGCTGAGTAGTTAGCCCAGGGTCAACCCCCACCAGCCGTTCTAACCCAACGGCCATTTGGCTAACCCCAAGGCCCAGAGATGTTGCCACACCAAATACGCATCCCAGTACGCCCAGGATATCGAAGAGATGACCAATAGGGCCAAAAATGCGTTCACCTATAAACGGATAAAGCGCCGAGCGCAGTGCGAGTGGCAACCCTTTTCGGTAAGCAAAATAAGCCAGTGACATACCCACGATGACATAGATGGCCCAGCCGTGAAGCCCCCAGTGAAAAAGGGTCACGCGTAGCGCATCGATAGCACGTTCGTGCCCAATCGCGGTAGCACCCGCCATATCTGCATGAGGGTTGTTGGGGTAGCCAAAGGCGCCGGTATCGTCGAGATAGAAGACGGGTTCTGCGACGCCAAAAAACAGTATGCCAATACCGATACCCGCGGAGAGGAGCATCGCAAACCAGGCAAAGTTGCTGAACTCGGGGCGACTGTCGTCAGGGCCAAGCCGTATACTGCCATAGCGGCTAAACACAATAAAAACGCATACTGCCATTAGCAGCATCACAGTGACGAGGTAGTAGCCGCTGAAGGTGCTCTCAATCCAAGCGCGCGTCGCACCAAATACGCTGCCAGCGGTATCTGAGCCAAGACCGGTGAAAAGTACAAAGAGCAGCACCAGTGCGCTTGCGGTTAGCGTCATGCCCTTATGCATGCCTTGAAAGAAGCCGCCTTGCGCCAGCTCAGTCACCATGTAGTCAGTGCTAAGCTCGGCCTTTGGTGAATTGTTATGCGGCGGCGTGGGTCGATGAGGGGGAGTTGGCGTAGCGATATTCATGTCCTCCTGGGCCGGGCGTCGGGCCGGCAATCCCGATGAACCGCCCGTATTAGCGGACGGTTCTTATTGTTTTTTGTGTCGTTATCGCCGTATAGCGATGGTTCGGCTAGCCTGTGATGGCCACGCCGAGGGCGCCGCTTGGGGCAGCGCATTAAGCGTTTGCTCAACGGATAGGGGGAAGGGGGCAGGGCGGCCGGTATCGCTGTCGATGCCCATTAGCATCTGCTCGCTGGTCGCTAGCAGGCTGCCTTCCTCGTCATGCAGCTTGAAGAAAACATGCAGCCGTTTAGTGTCGCGATCCAGCAGCGTCAGTTCTACGCTGAGTGGCTGCCCTTCGTGAGCCTCGCGGCGATAGCAGAGGTGCGTTTCAAGGGTATAGAGGGTGTAGCCGTGGCGCGCACGGCCTGGCTCGTCTAGGCCGATGTGTTCCATTAACGCCTCTACCGCCAGCGAAAATACCCGGGCGTATTCGGCATCGTTCATGTGGCCGTTATAGTCGACCCAGCCTGAGGCAACGCGGCTCTCTAAAATCACCATTAGATACGTCCTTCCAAGCCTTCGGCTTCGGGCCAGTATTTTTCTACTAAGCCCAGCAGCTCCACCAGGAAGTCATCACGGCGGCGGTCTAGTTCTGCCACCGAGCGCCCAGCGGCCTGGTGCTCGCAGCCCTCCACCACACGATCAATCAGTTCGTTCGTGAGTTCCGGGGCTTCCAGTTTTGTCCAAGGGAGTTTTAGAGCGGGGCCAAACTGCTCCAACATGTGGCGCATACCCTGCTCGCCGCCTGCCAAATGGAAGGTGAGGAAGGTGCCCATCAACGACCAGCGCAATCCACAGCCGTAGACTACCGCCGCATCTATTTCTTCGGTAGTGGCCACGCCATCATTGACGAGATGCAGCGCTTCACGCCAGAGTGCTTCCATTAGGCGGTCAGCAATGTGCCCTTCAATCTCTCGGCGAACCACCAGTGGGCGCATGGCGAGTGCTTGATAGAGCACGTGAGCGCGCTCTAGCTCTTCGGGCTCGGTCGCTTCACCGCCTACCAGTTCCACAAGCGGCAATAGATAAACTGGATTAAAGGGGTGCGCAACGATCACGCGCCCCGGCGCCCGTGTGCAGGTCTGCTGTAAATCGCTGGGTTTAAAACCAGATGTTGATGAGCCTATCAGGACGTCTGGCGCGCTAGCCGCATCCAATTCAGCCAGAATCTTACGCTTGAGATCCAAACGCTCTGGCACGTTTTCTTGGATCAGATCAGCACCGTCCACCGCTGCTTCTAAGCTGTCCACAAAGCGCAGCCGCGTTGGGCTGGCGTCTTTAGCGAGACCATGCTTTTCCAGCGCTGCCCAGGCATTTTCAACGAAAGCGCGGGTACGCGGTGGTGCGTCGGGGTTAGGGTCGAAGGCCACAACATCCCAGCCGTTTGCAAGTGCCCGTGCAATCCAGCCGTTGCCGATCACGCCCGTGCCGATAACCGTGAGCTGCTGGCTCATGCGGCACCTCCGCTTGCCTGACCGTCAATGCCACGGGCGTTAGGGTCACGTAATTTGAGGTGCGTACGGGTTTCAGCGGGTGTCATCACGCGGGCGCCCAGGTTCTCAATCAACGTAGCCGCGTGCTCTACCAGCTGGGCGTTGGTAGCCAGGGTGCCTTTTTTGAGGTAGAGGTTATCTTCCAGGCCAACACGGGCATGGCCGCCTAGCAGCACGGCTTGGGCTGCCATGGGCATTTGATGACGACCAATGCCGAAGGCTGCCCACTGGGCGTTTTCTGGCAGCTTATTACGCATGGCTAACATGGTTTCGGAGTCCGCTTCAGCGCCCCAGGGAATACCCAAGCAGAGCTGATAAAGAGGATCGCCTTCAATCAATCCCTCTTTCTGCAGTTGCCGGGCAAACCACACGTGGCCCAGGTCAAAACACTCAAGCTCCGGTTTAACGCCCGCAGCTTGTACCAAGCGGGCGTGTTCGCGAAGCCAATCAGCGGGGTTTACGTAGACCATATCGCCAAAATTGAGGCTGCCGCAGTCGAGCGTACACAGCTCGGGCAGTAGCTCACCTACCGGCTCGTGGCGCTGAGCAGGTGTTTGAATGTCCGTGCCGGGGCCACCACGGGTGGGGTCATTAGCGTCAGGAATCCAGTCGCCGCCACCGCCTGCGGTGATGTTCATAACGATATCCACATTCGCTTCGCGTACGCGCGTCATCACTTCGCGAAAGTGATCTAGTGAGTGGCTGATACCGCCGGTTTTAGGGTCGCGAACATGGATATGGGCCACGCTGGCACCTGCCTGGGCAGCAGCGATGCAGTCATCGGCAATTTGCTTGGGAGTGACGGGTACATGGGGGCTTTTGGCAGGTGTATCGCCAGCACCGGTAACGGCACAGGTCAAAATCACGTTTCTATTCACTTGCTGCTCCTTTCAAGGGCTAAGAGATTCACCCTATTGTGGCAACAAGTTTTTGTTCTTAGTGTGCAGCAGGCGACTCAAAGTGTGCATAAGGCGACAGAAGTGGCGCGGCTCCACTAAGAAGGTGCGAGGTGCGTGTAGCATTATTTGCAAAATAAAGTGCCGCCCTTAGCGTAGGCTAACAGAGCGGCGTTGGGTGTAGGCCTTATGACATACGTTTAGACCAGTAGTGGTAGGCGATGGTTAACTTAAAGAGTAGTGTTACTCGCTATGCTATTAATAAAACGGTCGCTTTAACTGGCTTTAATTCAGTTAACGAGAGCCGCTGTCGCGTTATGCATGTCGCTATGAAGATCACTGAGTGACACATGCTTGATCTCTTCAATATCGGTCAGTTCTTTAAGGTCAATACTCATATAGTTAAGGCTGTCGTATGTGCGAACGTAGATTTTTCTCTGCGCTAAATCAGTAAGCGTGACCCATGACGTATACTCTGAAGTATAGACGCGGTTGTCATGAACACCCGGTGCCGTAATATTAGCGATGCCGTCTTTAAAACGGTTATCTATTGTGATGCCTCGGGGGCGGTCAAAGTTATTCATTATTTGCGACAGCGTTGTAATAGCTCTCTCGGGGGTTTCTGCTTTTTCAGCGAAGTTTGCATAGTAAAAAGCACGCACAAACCTGCCAACTGAGGTGTTAGAAGAAGGTAGTGCGGCTGTTGCTATACCTGAATCTGGTTGTTCTAAACGAGCACCTTGGGCGTCAAGGCGTGAGTGGTCAATATTGCTTAAGTGAGTGTAGTTATTCATGTTTGTCATGTGCCAGGAGAACTCTGGGCCATTCGTCATAACACCTAAAGGGTTATCAATGATGTTTTTTTCACCATTAAAGAACTCAATAACCGCAGACTCTCCGCTAGCATCATGAATAACATAGTGAAACGGCGTGCTGAGCAGGTGTCCGGGAAGTAACGACGTTACCATAGTCGGCTGCTCTGCTAGTGCATCTTTCACCGCTGAAACCGTATCAAACTGTGACAGAGCCCAGGCACCGAGATCTATGGCCGCTAGTACCGCTTGGGTGTTATCCACCATGTCGGTTGGGCCTTCTGCACTTGGGAACGCCAGAAGGCTGAACGTTAAACCCTTGTCGTTGAGACCCTCAACCACTTTAACATCACCGGATATTGGGTCGGGCACGCCGATAGAGACAAAAGCGTTTTGCCCTGTAAAATCAAGCGCATGGTGTTTATCTGCTTGAGAGCCGTACGTAGCGCCCTGTGGGAAGTACGATACCTTATAAGGAAGCTCCATGGGCAGCTCCAATGTCCGCCCAGCATAGGCGTTGTTGTGAGCATCACTGTAGAGTAGTGATGTGCACGCCAGGAGTGCGGGCGCTATCAACAACCCTGATACAGCCACCGTTAGCGCAGATAGTGTCGATTTTTTACGTTGTGACATGTCGTGATCCTTGCAGAAAGGCATAGCCTTGAAACACACAATAGAGGGCAGCGTTTATTAGCGTTGTGAGTGGCAGCCTTCTGACTGTTTTACACTGCCACTCCTGGCTTCCGCAGGCTACCAGATGCTCCAGCCAGCGCTCTGTGATTAGGCGCGAGCTACATATTTGATCAACATTTGCTGGGCGCGACTTTGTACGCTGTTGCGGCGTGGGTATGTAGTTCAGGAGGCTTGCTGTTGCCACCGTACTCCTCTAACCACTTGCAGGCGCTGATGATATCGTTGGCTAACCCTTTGAGAACATTTTTGTTTAGGTGTGGGCGCACGACGATACGCAACGAGCGAACTTCCTCAGCGGCGGGTGGCATGGTATAGGCGGATAGCACCCAACCGCGCTCGCGCACTTTGGCGGACACGTCGAACTCGTTAAAATTGCTGTACTGCTCTTTAAGCGTTAGGGCGACCACAGGGATGCGTTGGGTCTCATTCATGATGGTGAAGTAGCCACTGTCTATCAGCAGGTCGCGCAGATATTGAGAGTTCTCAACCGTTTTTGTCATTATGCGCTGATAGCCATCAAACCCTAGCCGTATAAAGCCGTAGTATTGCAAAGCGATCTGAACGGCATTGCGCGAGAAGTTGAGTGTTGCAGTGGGCATCTCCCCGCCCAGGTAATTCACATAAAAAATTAGATCCTTATTAAAGACCTCTTTTTCACGGAATATCACCCACCCAAGACCAGGCGGTACGAGTCCAAATTTATGTCCAGAGGCATTGATGGACTGTACACGGGGAAGGCGGAAATCCCATTCATATTCTGGGTAACAGAAGGGGTTAACAAACCCACCTGAGGCGCCATCGATATGCATAGGGATAGAGATGCCCGTGCGCTTCTCATAGCCATCTAGCCAATCATGAATTTCCTGAATATCATCATCTTCACCGGTGAAGGTCTGACCCGCAATCGCCACGACACATATCGTATTCTCATCGACATATTCATCAAGATGCTCGGCTGTCAGGCGGTAGTTGCCAGGCTTGAGGGGCACGATTCTTGGTTCAACATCGAAATAGCGAAGGAATTTTTTCCACACAATTTGAACATTGCCGCCGGTGACCATATTGGGGCGTGTGGTGTCTTTTCCGGCCTTTTCCCGGGCCTGTCGCCAGTTCCATTTGTGAGCAAGTCCTGCAAGCATGCAGGCTTCGGAAGAGCCGACGGTAGCAGCGCCGTAAGGCTCAACATCCTGTGGGCCGTTCCACAGCGTATGCAGCCACTTCACCATTCGGCGTTCCATGTTGAACAGTTGTGGATACATGTCGTGGTCGATATGGTTTTTAAGAATATGCTCTTTTGCCAGCTCGACCTCTTCAGGTTCCATAAATGTAGTAACAAAGGATGAGAGGTTCATCTCCGGGCGAGCATCTGTCCATGCCTCACTATTAACAATAGCTTTAGCTGCACGTGGATGAACACCTTGACGTGGCATATGATCTTCAGGGACTTCCATGTTAAACATATCCCAGGGCGACATTTTGCTTGATTCAGTATGGTTCTGATCACTCATTTCAGCTCTCCCCATGATGTCTTTCTGTAAAGATAAGCCTAAGACTATCGAAATTTAAAGTTTTTTTATTCAAAAATAAATTATTATTTGGCTTATCTTTAGTGATTATTTTAGCGTGCTATCTTTTTGACAGGATTTTTTTATCCTGAGTCTGGGTAAGTAAATGATATTTTTAATATAAAAATTATTTTTCTTATAATGTGCGAGCGCTGCTATAGAAATGTTGTTTAAATTTTATTGCGTGGATCTGTAGCGTAGTTGTATTGTAAATAAAAACTAAATTAAGCACTGGTGGCGAGTTTTTGACGACTAGCGTTAAATATGAGGTAACGTTAAATTAACGCTAGCAGGGAGCGAACAAGATGATGGTTAATTATTTAGTTGAGTGGATACCGTCCACTCTTCGCAATCATCCAGAGCTGGCGATTTTTATTACGTTAGCAGTCGGCTACTGGATCGGAGCGAGACGGTTTGGATCGTTTAGCCTTGGCGCTGTAACGGGAACGCTGCTGACCGGTATTGTGGTTGGGCAACTAGGTATTGATATATCAGATCAGATTAAGTCTATCTTTTTTATTATGTTTCTATTTGCCGTTGGTTTTGGCGTGGGGCCGCAGTTTGTTAGAGGTATCGCCTCGGATGGCTTGCCTCAAGCACTGTTTGCTGTGGTGGTTTGTTGCGTCATCTTAGCCTTTGTTGCCGGAGCAGCCATGATAGCGGGATACGGTCCGGGGCTGGCCGCGGGCTTACTGGCAGGCTCACAAACTATCTCCGCTTCTATCGGTATTGCGACGGATGCGATGGCGCGCACAGGTATGTCGCCAGAGCAAATAGCTGACCAAGAAAATCTCATTCCCGTTGCCTACGCCATTACCTATATTTTTGGCACCGTTGGAACAGGCTGGATATTGGCTTATCTGGGGCCAAAGCTGCTGCGCGTTGATATCGCCGCGGAGTGTGCTCGTTATGAGCGCGAGCACTCCATTGGAGCGCCTTCAGGAGGAATGGGAAGTGCCTGGCATCAGCATGAAATTCGCGCATTTCGAATTCCTGCAGGTGGTCGCGTGGAGGGAATGACCCTTGCCCAGGCTGAGGCGGCAGCCGGTGAGCGGCTATTTATTGAAGGGGTGCGCCAACATAATCAGGTTGTCGAGCCTACCCCCGGCCTAGTGTTGAAAGCAGGCGATGTAGTGGCTGTTTCCGGTCGTCGGCAAGCGCTGGTAGCGCTATCAAATATGACCGAAGAAGTTGAAGATCGGGCGCTTATTGATATTCCTGTGGAGGCTGTGGATGTTTTGGTAACCGCTAAATCCGTTGATGGTCGCCAATTGATTGAACTTGCCCAGGAGCCTTTTGCCCGCGGTGTCTACTTAAACAGCGTTCGCCGTGGCTCGGCTGGTGTAGAGGTGCCGATACTGGCGCAAACCAAGCTCCATCGGGGTGATATCGTGCGCATCACGGGTACCGCTACCCATACTGCGAGAGTGGTTGAAGCGCTTGGCTATGCAGATAGGCCAGCCACAATAACTAACATGGTATTAGTGGGGCTTGGGATCTGTGTCGGAGGGCTAATAGGCTCGCTGATTCTACCTCTCCACGGGGTGCCGATTACGCTTGGAACTTCTGGCGGTGCGCTGATAGCGGGTATTATTTTGGGCTGGTATCGCACGGTGAACCCAAGAGTGGGCAATGTGCCAGAGTCAACGCTCTGGTTTATGAACTCGGTGGGCCTGAACGTCTTTATTGCGGTGGTGGGCATTAGTGCTGGCCCTACTTTTATTGCAGGCCTTCAGCAGGCGGGGTTCGGTATTTTCTTTGCAGGCCTGTTTGCAACGGGTATGCCCATGGTACTTGCGCCTTTAATTGGTAAGTATATTTTCCGCTTTGATCCTGCTATTAATCTTGGCTGCTGTGGTGGTGCTCGAACGTCCACCGCTTCTGGTGCCATGGTGTCAGAGGTGGCCAAAAGCAACGTACCTATGCTTGGTTACACCGTACCTTACGCAGTTTCCAACACGCTGCTAACGCTATGGGGGCTCGCTATTGTCTTGCTTCTCAATATTGGGTCAGGGGGATGAGTAGTGCTGACGCTTAATAGGTTGTTAACTGCTGCGATGATTGTAAGGCACGTTTTTAAGCAACTGACCCTAGGGAGCGTGGCGCTTGTGCTGCTCACTGGCTGCACCATGCAGGCCCATGCGCCATCGATGCCACTGTATGGTTCCTTCTTTCCTGTATGGCTGCTGGCTTCTTTGCTCGGCATTATGGGTGCCGTACTTATCAGAGTGGCCTTTATACGTGTCGGATTAAATGAACATCTTCCGGCCCCGGTGCTGGTGTACTTATGTTTAGCGATCCTATTTAGCGTGATTATTTGGGCGCTATGGACTGGAGAGCTGGCACTATGAGCGAAACAAAACATAAGCCTGCATTGAACCGCATTCCAATTAAGGCGATGTTCGTCCGCATAGTAGGTTTTGCAATAATAGCTGCAGCCGCCATGGCTGTTATATGGGTTATTACGCTCCGAGAAAGCTCGCTCAGTACCGACCACGCTTCCATTCGAGCGACGACCGTGCCCATTGCTAGCCACGTTCCGGGGCGTGTTGTGGATGTCTTCGTCGAGAATAATACGTTTGTCGAGGCGGGAGACTTACTCTTTCGTATCGACCCTGAGTTTTACGAGCTAAGGGTCGAGCAAGCGCAAGCAGTTCTACGTACTGCCGAGGCAGAAGTTGCGACAGGTCGCCGCTTAATTGCTGTCCAAGACACAAATGTAGACATTGCCACTCGCCAGATTGATCGTGCCCGCAATCATGTAGAGCTCACTCGTCAGACGCTGGAGCGGCTGGAAAACCTATTGCCCCGCGGTATGGTTACGGCTCAGCAAGTCGATAACGCACGCTCTTTGTATCAAGATGCTCTGATCTCGCTGGATGAGACGTTGAGTCAGCAGGCCGCCGCTCAAACGTTGGTGGGTTCGCTAGACGCTGCAATGGCGCAGGTTGATCTGGCACGCTCAGCGCTAACGATGGCAGAGCGAGAGCTGCGCGATACCCACGTCTATGCCCCTATTTCTGGTCGTATTACCGGTGCAGATATTGGAGTAGGCACCCATGTCATGGTGGGCGTTCCCCTATTTACGCTGATTGATACTGATGACTGGAGAGTGTCTGCGCTGTTCCGTGAAACAGAGCTGCCAAATATTCATATTGGAGCGCCGGTCGATGTCTTTGTCATGTCGGCACCCAATCAGCGCTTGAGCGGGCGGGTTGAAAGTCTAGGGTATGGCGTCAGAACCACGGATGAGATCAATATCATTGGTTTGCCGATTGTGGATAGCTCGGTTGACTGGGTACGTGTGGCGCAGCGCTTTCCAGTGACCATTCGTCTTGATGATCCACCGGAGGAACTGATGCGCATTGGTGCTTCGGCCTCGGTGATCATCCGTTCGGTGCAGTTGCATGAGTAGCGCGCCCAAGCGATCCCCTCGAGGGGTTGGCGGCACGCTGCTTGCAGAGCTGAAGCCGTTTGATGGACGGCTAGTGATGTCTTTGCATATTGCGTTACTGTGCGGCATGACCGCCGTGCTGACCATGACGCTTCAAGTGCCGTTGGCGCTGCTCTCCTGCTATCTCATTTTTCTCATGTACCGAGATAACGCAGGGGAGAATATTGTCATCGGCGTTGGCTTGATTCTGGCCGTAACGATCATTATTGCGCTTAGCGTGGTGCTGATGATGCTGGTGGCAGGCTCACCTGCTTTGCGGCTAGCCCTGATGGGGGGCGTTACCTTCGGGAGCATGTGGCTGGCACGTGCGAGTAAATTGGGAGAGCCCGCGGGTCTACTTGGGTTTATTCTCGTCTTCATCCTGTCTGCTTACGACTATATCGGCATGCCAGGGCTGGTGGTGCGCGCATTAACCTGGGTATGGATGGTGGTGTTTGTGCCTATGGTGCTGCTTGCCGCCTTGGGAATGTTTGCTGGTCGCAGTCCATATCGCTTGGTGCAGAAACGGCTGCGTGAACGGTTGGAAGTATCGGCGCACCTATTGTCAGGCGGAGATCCCAGCGATGCTGAACCGCTGCTGCGAGAAGGTAACACAGCGGGGGAGAAGCACCTTGGGATGGCACGCCTTTTGGGCCAAGTATCGCGGGAATCGCATGAGCGGATGGCGCAACAACTGTCGGCTAGCTTCCAGTTGCTTGCGGTCGCACAGTCAGCGGCAGTGGCAGGAAAGCGTTCACCGGAATGGAGTTCGCTTTTGTCTCAGTTGTCACAGGGTGAGGCTAAAATGCCTTTGCCCACAGAGGAAGATCCAGTGGCGCAGGCTATACGTGCGTATGCCGAGCCTCTGGCTACTCAGCCGAACTCGGCACAACACGCTGCAAAAGGCGCATTTTTCCATCAGGATGCGTTTTCTAATCCCACCTATATCAGGTTCGCTCTTAAGGTGTTGTTGGCTGTTTTTTTGACCTACACCTTGTATACCAGTATCGGTCTTTTTGAAATTCACACTGCTATGGTGACCTGCTTTGTGGTGGCGCTTAGCTCCTCCGGTGACACCCTTCAAAAAAGCACCCTGCGCATTATTGGCTGTCTTGTTGGCGTCGCCATGGGCGTTTTTTCTGTGTATTTCGTCGTGCCTCACCTGAGTGATCCAGGGCACCTTTTTTTGCTGATCACGATAGGCAGCTTTATAGCCGGCTGGGTAGCAACGGGATCATATAGAGTGCAGTACGCTGGTTTCCAAATGGCGTTGGCGTTTTTTATCTGTGTGCTGCCCGGTTCACCGCTAAGCTTTGGCCCAAACTATGACCTGGCGGATGCCGGCTACCGCATCCTCGGCATTCTTGTGGGTATCGCCATCATGGGGCTAGTATTTTCATTGATCTGGCCGGAAAAAGCGGGGGATTCTCGAGCGTTAGAGACCGATAAGGCGCTCGCGAGTATGGCCAGAGTTCTGCGGGGTGAGGGCACGCTAGAAACCGTTTATGGCCATCTTGATACCGCTCAGCATGCGAGTGAAGTGATGAAGTTTGAGTGGCCTCGCTTTGAAAGTGCAGCAGACGCCGCAGGTGCTCAGCGGCTTGCGGTAGCCTTACAGTTGGCACAGCTGCTACCCCTTATGAGCGCCTCTGCCGCCGCGCCGCTGGCTGCTGCCTTGCAAGCGTCTGCGAATCACGAACGCCTTGAAACACTCAACGCTGTGGGAAGCGATGATGTCGCGCTCGACCGTGCGTTTGCGCTGATCCATCTATTGTCTGAAGAGGGGGGAAAAGCATGAGGAGAGCGCTTCAGCGATTAATGCTCGTCGCAGCATGTGGGGCAATAACGGGCTGTGTGCAGCAGGGAGGATACTCAAATACATTGGCGTCTATAGACGAGATGCCAATGCATGTCGGTGCTAATAGTGCTGCTTTGCCCGCTACCTTACAAACTACCGAAAGCCCCTTGGCTCCTTTTCAGTTTTCTACCCAGTCCTCTCTCGATGTTGATATTGATTCTGAACATCGCTACACCCTCCCAGAGCTGATTGATATTGCACAGCGTAATAGCCCCGCCACCCGCGCTGCATGGCTGCGTGCCCGTGAGGCTGAGCTGGCGATAGACGTGGTGGATTCTACACGGCTCCCTCAGTTATCAGCCAATGTGCTGGCAGGGTATGAAAGAGTGTCTCGGCCGGAGTCGGGTATTCCTGACCTGGGTATTGGGCCTGGTCGCCTTACCGCGACAGGCTATCAGCTGTTTCCTAACCTTGCTGTAGAATGGCTGCTGTTTGATTTTGGTGCCCGTGATGCTGCTCGCGAAGTGGCTGAACAGACGGCTATCGCTAGTAATGTTATTTTTCATGGAGCGCATCAAAAGGTTATCTTCGACGTTAGTGAAGCTTACTTTCAACTGATGGCGGCTAAGGCTGAGGTGACAATCGACCAGGAGCGCCTAGAGGATGCCCAAACGCTGCGCGAAGTCGCACAAGGTCGGCTTCAAGAAGGCGTGGCTATTAGAGCGGAAGTTGCTCAGGCGCAGCAAATAGAGGCGCGAGCTCAGTTTGATCTTACCCTGGCCAACAATCGGGTAGAGCGTGCTAATGCTACTCTTGTCCATGCGATGGGGCTGCCGCCTCTAACCTCGTTTGAGGTGGCCGATCTGTCGGGTAGAACATTGCCACGAGAAGTGCCCAGGCCGCTTGAGGAGCTAATAGAAACGTCGTTGACCCTACGCCCTGATATTCAGGCGGCGTTGGCGCGCGTGCGTGCATCACGTTCAGGAGTTGAGCTCATCGCGGCAGATTCCCGGCCGAAAGTGGCGGCGGTGGCCAATGTTGGGCAATTACATGGGCACGTGGAGTTGAGCGATAGCCGTTTTGGTAGTTTAGGTTCCATGAATCGTCCATTAGACGAAATTATTGCGGGTGTGGTGTTCACCATGCCGCTTTTCGATGGAGGGCGGCGTCAAACCCAGCAGGCACAGGCGAGAATACAAGCAGAGGCCGCAGAAGAAGATCTTCGGGAAATTCGTAGTGCTGCTGCGCACCAGATAGTTGAGGCATACAACCTGTTGCATAGTAGCTTGGCTGCCTACACTGCATCTGGCCCGTTAGTAGAAGCAGGACGAGAAACTTACGATACAGCGCTAGGCCTTTACGAAAATGGCTTGGCAACGCTTGCAGAAGTCAGCCTGGCTAAGATCGCATTGAACGATGCACGCCTGATCCAGACACGCGCTTTTTCCGATACGTTTGCAGCTACAACGGCGCTTGCCTTTGCCACAGGCCGCCTGAATCACCGTAATGCTGCTACCTATTAGCTAAAAGCGCCCGTTGAATAGGGCGCTTGGTATTCTAGGTGGGAACGGTCACCCGCCGAACTTCTCGTTTTCACCTAAGTTAGGAGTGGTGTCCTTTTTAAGGTTCGCCTTTGCGATTTCGTAGAGTTGGTAGGCTTTGCTCTCTTTTGCCTTCCAGTGCTCGCCCATTTGCACTTTTACTTCCATCAAGGCAACGTCAGGATCGTCTTTACCTTCTGGAAACCAAGCCCCAACAAAGGAATTCCAATATTTGTCGATCAGCTCTTGATTGTCAGTCAGGTTAGCTGTTCCTGATAGCGACACATAGACGCCATCTTCTTGGTCAGAAAAACTAAGGCACACGTCGTGATCCCTCTTCGCTTCAAACACTTTTTCAGCGCTTCGGCGTGTAAAGAACCATAGCGTACCGTCATATTCATTCTGGACCAGGTGCATCGGGCGTGCCCGGGGCACATCATTATCCAACGTCACCAACATGCCCACCTTGATATCTTTGATCATTTTCCAGATCTTCTGCTTATGTTCCGGGCTGGACATAGCGTCACACTCCTTATGAATTTGAAGATAAGTAACTGCCAAATAGGGGTGCTATTACACTCTGCTCGGCTAGAATTTATACCAAAGCTATTTTTCACGATTGCTTTTTGTACAAACCCTGAAAACAGCGTAGCTATCATTGTCGATATCAGCAAATCGATTTGAGTTTTCCCTTAGCTCGTTGGCGCGCTGTTAGGTTTTTCAGAATAATGTTGTGTTTAAAAACTGCTTTTTTTACCAAACGCGGCATGTGCACTCGCGGCAGCTACCAACCGAAAGCCAATCAGCGGGATATTGTGGTACCAGTAGGTCGGTACCACACTGCCCCAGATATGGTCGTTCTGGCTATCAGTTAGACCAGCCGCTTAGTGCTGGCTTGGCAGGGTGCCAGGCCGAAGCAGGTGGCTTAGTGTTCTGGCGGCTAAAAGGTCGCTGGCTGCTTCAATGTCTGGGGCAAAGAAGCGGTCCTGTTCGTAATGGGTAACATGCTTACGCAGCAACTGTTTGGCTTGCTCCAGTGGCTCGGTGGTGTTTAAACCGTGGCGCATATCGAGCCCTTGGCAGGCACTGAGCCATTCGATCGCGAGAATGCCACGCACGTTGTCGGCCATTTCCCATAACCGCTTGCCAGCCGCCGGGGCCATAGAAACGTGGTCTTCCTGATTGGCCGAGGTAGGCAGGCTATCCACGCTATGCGGATGCGCTAGCGCTTTGTTTTCACTGGCAAGGGCGGCCGCCGTCACCTGGGCGATCATAAACCCAGAGTTGACGCCGCCTTTTTCGACCAGGAAGGGCGGCAGTTGGGACATGTGCTTGTCCATCATTAAGGAGATACGGCGTTCCGCCAGCGCACCGATCTCGGCAATGGCCAAGGCTAAGTTATCCGCGGCCATGGCGACTGGCTCGGCGTGGAAGTTGCCACCGGAGATGATGTCGTCTGTATCTTCAAACACTAAGGGGTTATCAGACACCGCGTTGACTTCTACTGCCAGTACGTCAGCCACATGGCGAATTTGGGTCAGTGCTGCCCCCATTACCTGCGGCTGACAGCGCAGGGAGTAAGGATCCTGCACTCTATCGCAGTTGGCATGGGAGTTGCCGATGTCGCTGGTTTCGCCGAGCAGATGCCGATAAGCCGCCGCTGCGTCGATTTGGCCGCGTTGGCCACGCACTTCATGAATACGCGCATCGAACGGCGAGCGCGAGCCTAACGTGGCTTCCACCGTCAGTGAGCCGCAGACCGTGGCGGCGGCATACAAGTCTTCGGCATCGAACAGGCCGCGTAGCGCGTACGCGGTGGAAACCTGGGTGCCGTTGAGCAGTGCCAGGCCCTCTTTAGGAGCCAGCGCAATGGGGCTAAGACCGGCGACTTTGAGCGCTTCCTCAGCGGAGAGCCATTCGCCTTTGTGGCGTGCTTTGCCTTCACCAATCAGTACCACACTCATATGGGCTAGCGGCGCTAAGTCACCAGAGGCGCCCACCGAACCCTTAAGCGGAATATGCGGGTATACCTCGGCGTTGATTAGTGCGATCAGCGCATCGAGAACTTCGCGACGAATGCCGGAAAAGCCCCGCGCCAGACTGTTAACCTTAAGCACCATGATCAGCCGAACGAGGCTGTCATCCATCGCAGCGCCAACGCCGGTAGCGTGGGAGAGCACTAGCGAGCGCTGCAGCGCTTCTAGGTCTTCATCGGCAATACGGGTTTGAGCAAGCAGCCCAAACCCAGTGTTGATGCCATAAACGGTGCGGTTCTCGTCGACTACACGGTTAACGCAATCGACGCTCTTTTGAATCGCATCGTTGGCGCTGCTTGGTAGGTTAACAGTGACAGGGGACTGAAAGACCTGGCGTGCCTGCGCCAGCGTCATTTTACCGGGCTGAATGTCGAGATGGGTCATGATCAAATACTCCTTTTACTGGTTCAGCATCGGCAAATCGAGGCCGTTTTCACGGGCAGACGCTTTAGCAATGTCGTAGCCTGCGTCTGCGTGGCGCATAACGCCGGTACCTGGGTCGTTACGCAGCACGCGGCCAAGACGTGCGTGGGCATCATCGGAGCCATCGGCAACGATGACTACGCCGGAGTGCTGGGAGTAGCCCATACCGACACCCCCTCCGTGGTGTAGCGACACCCACGTTGCACCACCGGCGGTGTTAAGTAGGGCATTCAACAGCGGCCAGTCGGAGACGGCGTCAGAGCCATCCATCATTGACTCGGTCTCGCGGTTGGGGCTGGCCACGGAACCGGAATCCAGGTGGTCGCGTCCGATAACCACCGGTGCTTTAAGCTCACCGTTTTTGACCATCTCATTGAAGGCTTGACCAAGCCGCGCGCGATCTTTCAAGCCAACCCAGCAGATACGTGCCGGAAGGCCCTGGAAGCTGATGCGCTCCCGGGCCATATCCAGCCAGTTGTGCAGGTGCGGGTCGTTGGGGATCAGCTCTTTGACTTTCTGGTCGGTTTTGTAAATATCTTCCGGATCGCCTGATAGCGCGACCCAGCGGAAGGGGCCAATTCCCTGGCAGAATAAGGGGCGGATATAGGCCGGTACAAAGCCTGGGAAGTCGAAAGCATTCTCAACCCCTTCTTCTTGCGCCATCTGACGAATATTGTTGCCGTAATCAAACGTGGGCACGCCCATTTTCTGGAAGTCGAGCATGGCTTGAACATGCACGGCCATCGAATGCTTGGCCGCTTTGACGGTGGCTTGTGGCTCAGACTTGCCACGAGTGACGTACTCTTCCCAGGTCCAGCCTGCTGGCAGGTAGCCATGCAGCGGGTCATGGGCGCTGGTTTGGTCCGTTACCATATCGGGCTTCACGCCAAGCTTGACCAGCTCAGGCAATACATCTGCCGCATTCGCGCATAGGCCAATCGAAATTGCTTTGCCTTCGGCGGTGTAGCGCTCTATGCGCGCCAGTGCATCGTCCAGGTTGTGGGCTTGCTCATCCAGGTAGCGTGTGCGCAGGCGGAAATCGATGCTGGTTTGTTGGCACTCGATATTCAGCGAGCAGGCACCGGCGAGGGTGGCGGCGAGAGGTTGAGCGCCGCCCATGCCGCCAAGGCCCGCCGTGAGAATCCAGCGGCCTGTCAGGTTACCATCAAAGTGTTGGCGGCCCGCTTCAACAAAGGTTTCGTAGGTGCCTTGAACAATGCCCTGGGAGCCGATGTAGATCCAAGACCCAGCGGTCATCTGGCCGTACATCATCAGGCCTTTTTTATCCAACTCGTTAAAGTGCTCCCAGTTGGCCCAGGCGGGCACCAGGTTGGAGTTGGCAATCAGCACCCGGGGGGCGTCTTTATGGGTTTCAAATACACCCACCGGCTTGCCGGACTGCACCAGCAGGGTTTGCGTATCTTCCAGGCGCTTCAGCGTCTCAACGATTTTGTCGTAGCACTCCCAGTCACGCGCTGCGCGGCCAATACCGCCATATACCACCAGATCCTCTGGGCGCTCGGCCACGTCAGGGTGAAGGTTGTTCATCAACATGCGCATTGGCGCTTCGGTCAGCCAGCTTTTGCAGCTGAGTTGGTTACCGGTAGGGGCGGCAATTTTGCGGGAAGCGTCGTGACGTTTATCGTTAGTGGGCATGGCAAAACTCCTCTTGAGTCATCGGTTTGTTATTAAAGGGCTAGTAATAGATGAATGAACGAATCCGGGCGCTAAGTATCGAGCGCTAATTCAAAAACGAGCCGAGCCGCCGCGCGAGCAGTACGGTTGTCGGTATCGTGATCTGGGTTTAGCTCGGCGAGATCGGCTAAGCGGAGCTTGCCGCTGTCGCGGATGGCCTCGATGAGCGGTTCAATCAACGCGAGTGAGACGCCCCTGGCGGCAGGGGCGCTGACCCCAGGGGCTTCCCCGGCGGGTAGCACATCCAGGTCGATGGTTAGATAGAGGTGGTCACAGCGCACTATGAAGCGCTCTAGGTCGCGTTGAATGCGCTCAAGGTGTGCCGGTTGAAAGGCACGGTCTTCACGCACCATGACATCGAGTTGTTCGGCACGGTTAAACAGGGCGCGTGTGTTGGCAGCGCGGCTTACGCCTAAGCAGGCGTAGCGAAATGGCCAGCCGCGTTGGGCGCATTCATCAGCAATTTGCGTAAAGGGGGTGCCCGAAGAGCGCACGTGAGAGGGGTCGCGCAGATCGAAATGGGCATCAAAATTGATAATGCCAATACGTGGGGCTTTTTCGCCGTTATCAGCGAGATGCTGGGCAAGCCCCAGCCAGCTACCGTAGGCCACTTCATGACCGCCACCCAGCACAATGGGGAAGTGCTTAGCCTTAAGCAGCGCCGATACATGATCGGCGAGGGTCTGTTGGGCGGTTTCTAACGCATCACCTTCGCAGCGCACATTCCCCGCATCGTAGGCCGGGTCAGTGCGGTGCCAAGCCAGCGGTGCCAGGGCTTTACGCAGTGCCGTAGGGCCTTGCGCGGCACCGATGCGCCCCTGATTTCTGGCAACACCTGCATCGCTTTCAAAACCTAATAACGCACAGCCCGGCGCTGCCTTCTGGCTGAGGGGCTGGATCTTTTGATGCCAACGCTCACTGTTGGGTTCTGGGTCTGTTCGTCCCGTCCAGAGCGACATGTCGAGCGTTGTTTCAACGGATGTACGGGGAGGCGTTTTGTTAGAAGCATGGTTAATTGCCATGGGTAAGCACTCCCTGGAAGAGCCGCTGACGAAGGCGCCCAGGCTGTACGGCGTAAGCAAGCTCAGCGGGTGCGTCGATATCCCATACGCAGAGGTCAGCTTCTGCACCTTCGTGGATAAGCCCCTTACCTGGCAGCCCTAGGGCGGTTGCCCCATGAGCCGTCATACCCGCCAATGCTTCTTGGGGTGTCATACGGAACAGCGTACAGGCCAGGTTGAGCATTAGTGTGGGCATAAACAGCGGGGAGCTGCCGGGGTTGGCATCTGTTGCCACCGCCATCGGCACACCTGCATTGCGTAGCGCGGCGATAGGTGGTTGTTGCGTTTCGCGTAAGGTGTGAAAGGCGCCGGGCAGTATGACCGCCACGCTGCCAGCTTCCTGCATGGCGGCGATACCCGTGTCATCCAGGTACTCAATGTGATCAGCAGATAACGCACCGTGGCGAGCAGCCATGGCCGTTCCACCTAGGTTAGAGAGCTGCTCGGCGTGGGCCTTAATGGGTAGGCCATGGGCCTTGGCGGCTTCGAATACCCGCTCGCACTGTTCCACCGAGAAGGCGATCTTCTCGCAGAATACATCAACCGCATCTGCCAGGCCTTCGGCTACGGCGGCGGGTATCATCTCCTGGCAGACCAGATCGATATAGCTGTCGCTATCGTCTTTGAATTCAGGGGGGAGGGCATGAGCACCCAATAGTGTGGTGACCACCCGTACAGGCAATATCTCGCCAAGCCGCCGCGCGACGCGTAGCATCTTGAGTTCATCTTTGACGGTTAGCCCGTAGCCAGACTTAATCTCTACGGTGGTAACGCCGTCGGTAATCAGGGCTTCAAGACGCGGTTTAGCAAGCCTTAGCAGCTCCTCTTCGCTAGCTTCGCGGGTGGCGCGAACAGTGCTAAGAATACCGCCGCCGCGTTTGGCGATCTCCTCATAGCTAGCCCCTTCAAGTCGCGCTTCAAACTCTTCAGCCCGAGAACCACCAAATACAAGATGAGTATGGCAATCCACCAAGCCTGGCGTCATTACGCCGCCGCTGCCCATTTCTGTGCAGTTATTAGCGAGTCCCTCGTTGAACTCAGCCATGGGTGACAAGGAGATAATGTGCACTCCCTCGGTAATAACGGCCATGCGGTCGGGCAGTTTCCGCACGCCATCGAAGACGCTGATATCGCGCCAGAGACGACGATCCGTTGCATTCGACATAGGGAGCTCCTCTCAAAAATCTTATTTCAAAACTTATTTCGAACAACATAATGTATATACAATTAAGGTCAATTGAAGTGGATTCGTCAAGGTAGCCAACAACAAGAAAATAGAGAGTGGTCAGTCGAGAGGTGGTGAATTCTTGGTATTTTTCAATACAATCAATTTTTTAATTTATTTTTTAAAGATGTTGGGTAAGTATTTACACTTAAGTGTTTAGACTAATGTCTACTCTTTCCACGAGGAAAAAGCATCAGCTAACGTTTCATGTATATACATTTAGTGTGGTGCAGTACTTCAATACGATGAGTGGGACTTTAGAGTGGGAGGCTAGAGCGTGGATCTATGAAGATTGGCGATGTACCGAGGAGCGCAGCTTGTAGCGGTTGCCTGGGTGCAGTAAGCGTGCATAGCTGATGAGCTGCTCACCTGACCATGTGCGCCGGATCATGCTTAGACAGGGGGTAGCGGTATCAATAGCCAGCCACTCGGCGGTTTGCTGATCGACGAGCACGGCCTCAACGATGTGCTCTACGTCAGTGATTGGGCAGGCCGCTACCAGTATTTCGTTGGGTGTATGTACCGAAAAATCACTTTTCAGATAATTGGGTACCCAGCGGGGGTTAACATAGCGGTTTTCAAGTTGAATGGGCGTGTCGTTTTCCAAGTGTACGAGCAGTGTTTGAAACACGCGACTGCCAAGGCGCACACCCAGGCGCAAAGCGATTTCGTCATCTGCTTTAATGGCTTCGCAAAGCAACACGTGGCTGCTGTAATGATGCCCTCGGGAGCGTACTTCATCGGCAATGTTGTACACCTCGACCAAAGACGACTCTGCTTTGCGATCTGTCACAAAGGTACCCAGCCCAGGTTGGCGCGTTAGGTAGCCTTTTTGGACGAGATCACGGATCGCTTTGTTAGCGGTCATTCGGCTTACCCCAAAATCTCGGGCAAGCTGCTCTTCGGGGGGGATTTGGTGGTGTGCAGGCCAGGCACCGCTCTGGATTTTCTCTAACAGGTGCTGCTGTATTTGCAGATAAAGTGGGGGCGCGCTGGTCATGAAGTGCCTTCAAATGAATCTATTGTCTAACCGTAGCCAGTGTACCTTGTGCGAAAGCTAAGGGCATCAACTCGACACTTACGGGGGGCGTTATCTCACCGAGGGGATAGTAATACTGGCGTCTAACAACCGCTAGGTATCCTTGCTAGTCTTGAATGAATGTCTTACTAACAACGAGCGAATACAATGCACGTTCATGAGTATCAACAGTACGATGCCATCGGCCTCGCTGAGCTGATTCGTGGTGGTAAGGTTAGCTCAAAAGAGGTGTTTGATGCCGCGGTAAATGCGATTACAACGCTAAATCCTACGCTGCATGGGGTGGTAAGAACGCGTTTTGAACGGGCCAACCAGGAGCGCTTGAACGCTGCTGAGAAGTCCCCCTTTGCGGGTGTGCCCACGTTAAGCAAAGACCTATTGATGGCCCTTGAAGGGGAGCCGCTCGCCTTTGGTAGTGCTTCACTATCCAGCTGGCGCCCTAAAGAGGATTCGCTACTGATTAAGCGCGTGCGAGAGGCCGGTTTGGTGGTGATGGGGCAGACCGCAACCCCAGAGCTTGGGCTAATGGGCATTACCGAACCAAAGGCGTTTCCACATCCACAAAACCCGTGGCGGGAGGGGTACTCCCCCGGCGGCTCAAGCGGTGGTGCCGCCGCGGCGGTTGCCAGTGGCATGGTGCCCATTGCGCTAGCGGGGGATGGCGGTGGCTCTATTCGCATTCCCGCCAGTTACTGTGGCCTGTTTGGTTTTAAACCTTCCCGTGGCCGGGTGCCACTCGCGCCTGCCCACGGTGAGGTGTGGCAAGGAGCGGTGGTTGAGCATGCGCTGACGCGTAGCGTGCGGGATAGCGCGGAGCTGTTAGAGCATATTAATGGCATGGCGCCCTCTGGGCCGTACCCCACTCCCCGTGAGACGGGCTATGTGGCTGCGTTATCGTCTTCCAGCAAGCCGCTGCGTATCGCTGTGTCGCTAGGCGCTTTTTTGAGTCGCGGCCTTGGCACCCGGGTAAGTGCGGAGGTGACAGCCGCCGTTGAGAAAGCTGCCCATGCGTTGGTCGCCATGGGGCATGAGGTAGAGTGGTGCGACCCGCCGGTTGAAGGTGATGCCCTGGCGGATAGCTATTTAACGCTCTATTTAGGCCACCTAGCCGCAGACCTGCATTGGGTGAGCCAGCAAACGGGAGTGCCGGTGCATCGGCTAGCTATTGAGCCTTCCACCCGAGCTGTCGGTAGGCTGGGAGCCAAACTTTCAGCAAGAGATTATGAGCTTGCCAAGCGTTACTGGCATGTGGCCGCGGAGCAGATGAGTCACTTTCACCAGCGCTTTGATGCGTTGGTGATGCCGGTGGCCGCAGATACCGCCCCTAAAATGGGTGAGCTATATCCGACTGCCGCCCGTGAACGGTTAATGGCGCTGTTAGCCATACCCGGGGTGCCTTCATTGGCACTAAAAGCGGGCATGTTAAAACGCTTAGCGGTGGATGCGCTTCGCCGAACCCCGTTTACACAGCTGGCTAACCTTACCGGCCAGCCGGCGATGTCTGTGCCTTTTCATGTGGCAGCTAATGGCTTGCCCGTTGGTGTGCAAGTGGTGGGGCGCCTTGGGGAGGATAAACAGCTGTTTCAGCTAGCGGCCGCCATGGAGCAACATGACGATTGGCAGTGCCGTATTAGCCCGCAAGCGTTTGGCGTTTAAGCAGGGTAAACTACGCGGCTTTGAAACAACGCTTGGCGCTCTGCATGAACCCCACAGATACACCTATAAGCTACGAGTTAACGTCGGCAGGAGATCGCTACTTCGATGGCTTAGTCGATAAGTTCTCGCGCTCACTTTATCAAGCACCCCGGGGCGAGCTGCGCTTGGCTATGCTGGATTACTTACTGCCCGATATGCTGACGCTAAACGCGCAGCCTGTGCTTGATGTAGGCGGCGGCTTGGGGCAGCTTTCAGCGTGGTTTGCCGAGCGTGGGCACGCGGTGACCATGGCAGAGCCTTCCCTGGATATGCTAGCTCATGCAAGCGTTTGGCATGCTGAGCGTATTGCCGCAGGCGCCATGCTGCCCGAACAGCTTGATTACCTGTCGGCGCCGCTTCAAGCATTGCCCCAGCAAGCCCCAGGGCCATGGCCGCTGATTACTTGCCACGCAGTGCTTGAGTGGTTGGGAGAGCCTCGGCAGGCCATGCAAACCCTCGCTAGCCTCTTAGCCCCTGGCGGGCAGTTAAGCCTAATGGTGTTTAACCGCGATGCGCTGCGTTTTTCTAACGTGGTGAAGGGCAACCTGCAAAAAGCACTCAGTGACCAGTTGGAAGGTAAGGGCAAGCGGCAGCGCTTAACACCGATTTCCCCGGTTACCCATGATGAAATATGCCAGTGGGGGGCTGAGAACGGCTTAATCATGGATAGCGTTGCAGGGGTACGTATCTTTCAAGACTACCTACGCCAGCCCCCTGGCAAAGAGAGCGAGCAGGCAACGCTGCTGGCGCTAGAAAAGCAGTACTGCCGCCAAGATCCTCACTGGCGGCTAGGCCGCTATTTACTTTATACCTTTACTAAACCCGAGGCTGACCAATGAGTGCTCAACTGCCCGCTTGCCAACTCCTTGAACGTTATTATGGGCAGGCAGCCCAGCTTTGGCCGATTGCCCCCCCGGAAGACCCTTGGCTGATCGATCGCTCCAAAGCGATGGTGAGCGATAATGTGTCGCTGCGTGGACTGTGGGAAGGCCGCGATAAAGCCGCCGTTAGCCCGTTCGATGTGCCTTTTGTTCAGCAGGCTGGGCAGGTGGTACTATTTTGGCCAAAAGCCCACCAGTTGGGGATCTGGTGGCTTGAGTGGCTGTGCCGCATGCTGCCTGAAAATACACCGGTTGACGTGGTGGGTGAACACCAGGGCGGTATCAAGCGCGTGCCAAAAATACTGAGCGGGCTGGGGATGCGCTGCGACAAGCTGGATAACGCTCGGCGTTGCTCTTTGTTTGCTACCCGGACCGTGGCTATTGAAAATCCTGACAGCGCATGGCAACGCTTTGAAGCATTGTCGCTGACGCTGATGAGCCATCCTGGTGTGTTTGGTCATGGCAAAGTGGATGAAGGAACCCAGCTACTGCTGCACGCTGTAGAAACAGCCCTAGAGCCCCTGCCCCCAAAAGCATTAAAGGTGCTGGATATGGGCTGTGGCGATGGCATTTTGAGTGCGTGGCTAGCGGCCCGTGGCCATGAAGTTACCGCCGTGGATGTAAGCGCTTTTGCAGTAGAAGCCTGCCGCCGAACGCTAGCGGCTAACCACCTTAGCGGCCAGGTATTGGAAAGTGATGTTTACTCGGCGCTTGAAGGGCAGCGTTTTGACCTGATTGTGAGTAATCCACCGTTTCACCAAGAGCGCGAGATTAGTTATGGACCCAGTGCGCGGTTGATAGAAGAGGCGCCTAATCATTTAACCGGTAAAGGGCAGCTGGTGTTGGTGGCCAATGCGTTTTTACCTTATCCCGGCCTGCTTGAGCGCACGTTTGGCAGCTTCGAAACGCTGGCGGATAATCGACGCTTTCGGGTTTACCGTGCCAAGCCGGAAGACAGTAGCAAAACCAGCGTTCAGGCGTCCAAAAAACGGCGCTGAACGCAGATTAAGCTTTGCCAGTGTAGCGAATGGCGGTAATGGTGTAGAGCGTTTCGCCGTTGGGCGTAAGCACCGTTACGTCGTCGCCTACCTCTTTGCCTAGCAGCGCTTTGGCCATGGGGGCATCGATACTGATCCAGCGTTTTTTAGTATCGATTTCATCGTGGCCAACAATCCGAATGGAGAGTGCTTCGCCTTCCTCATCTTCCAAATCTACAAAGGCACCAAAAAACACCTTATCGGTGTTGGCCGGTAACCTATCAACGACCTGCAGCTCATCCAAACGATTGGTTAAGTAGCTAATCCGCGCAATAACGCGATTTAACTCTTTTTTGTTGTAGGTGTAATCCGCGTTCTCGCTACGGTCGCCCTGGGCGGCGGCCTCGCCTACCTTGGCCGATATTTCTGGCCGCTTCACCCGGGACAGGTGATCTAAAATGCTGCGCAGGCGGGCAGCGCCTTCGGCGGTAATTAAATTGCTTTTGGGCGCTTGGCGCGGATCTTTAGCTGGGTCGCGCCAGCGCGTCATATTGCGGCCTTTCATCGGTTTTCTTCGCCTTGAACAAAATGACTAGCTTACGCTAAGGGCGCTCACTATCACATAGCCGATGATCTACTGGCGAATCATTCAAACGTTCGTTACATTGTGAGGGTAAGCTATTCCAGTCATCCACTGTATAAAAATAATCTAGGAGCTTTTAATGCGTACACACCCTTTTTCTCGCTTACTGATCGCTGCTGCCCTAGGCAGTACCCTGGCCTTAGCGCCGTTAACTGCGTCGGCCTATGACGGTGAGCTTTTCTCACTGAAAAATCGTTGGGAAAACACCGTGACTGATATGCCGGCGAATCAGCGCGAAAGCACACTAAGAGCGCTGGCAAGCGAAGCCGAAAACCTTGCGAGCCAGCACCCCAATGAAGCTGAAGTGCTGATTTGGCAGGGTATTGTGCTGGCTTCTTATGCCCGTGAGCGTGGCGGTCTAGGCGCGTTAGGCACTGCTGGCGATGCCCGTGATGTGTTAGAGCGAGCAATTGAGATCGACCCGCAGGGTGGCAATGGGTCGGCGTATGTGACCCTTGGTGCCCTTTATGATCGCGCGCCGGGTCGCCCGCTAGGGTTCGGCAATAGCAATACCGCTGAGCGCATGTTTCAGCGAGCGTTAGAGATCCGCCCTGACGGTATTGACGTTAACTACTACTATGCGGCGTTCTTAAAAGAAGAGGGCAACACACAAGCCGCCCGCGAGCATGCTGAACGCGCTGTCAACGGTACCGCGCGTGATAGCCGCCAAGCATCTGATGAAGCACTGCGCCAAGATGCAGAGGCACTGCTGCAAACGCTATAGTTTTAGAGTTCTTTTTAAGTCAGCTTTTCAAGATGGTTTTTCTAAACAGTTTTTCTAGCCAGTTTTTCTAGACAGTTATAGCGGCATTGGCATTCCCGGTGGTGAGCATTGATAATAGATCGATTGTTATCATCGGGAGTGCTTTATGGTGAATCGTTCGAACCCCTCAGCACCGCCACAACTTGGCCGCAGCGACGTTGAGCTTCTTAAGCGCGACACTCTCTATCAAGGTTTCTTCCGGCTAGAAGCGTTGGAACTGCGCCATCGTCTGTTTGAAGGGGGCTGGAGCAGCACCATGCGCCGTGAAGTGCATAATCGCCATGATGCGGTAGGCATTCTGTTGTACGACCCTGCTAAAGATGCCCTGGTGCTGATCGAGCAGTTTCGCGCAGGGGCCATTGACGACCCGCTGTCTCCTTGGAAATTAGAACTGGTGGCCGGGCTTGCGGATAAGGATGAACCGCTTGAAGAAGTTGCCCGCCGTGAAGCGCTGGAAGAAGCGGGATGCCACGTTGGCCAGATCACTCAGCTGCACACGTATTACCCTAGCCCCGGCGCCTGTAACGAGCGGGTGACGCTCTTTTGCGGGCTGATCGATAGCCAAGGGCTGGGCGGTATTCATGGATTGGATGAAGAGCACGAAGATATTCGTGTTCATGTCGTTAATTACCCCACTGTATGGGAACTCCTGGAGCAGGGAAGGCTCGACAACGCCATGTGTTTGATTGCGCTTTACTGGTTAGCAGGGCAGCGCGCGTCCCTGCGCGCGGCCTCTCATCGCGCTGTATTGCCAAACACAGATGCCAAGCGAACCTGATTAAGGAGTGAGCATGGCCAGAGCTGCCTATGTCACCGATTTAAAATCTCTGCAGGGTGAGTGTAGCGCTAATTACCTGCGCTTGATTCGTCTGGTAGGGGATATGGAGTGTGGCCAGCAGCGCGATATTGCGCTGCATGGCGACGACCAGCACTTTGGCGATCTACATCTGACCATTGTGCAGCAGGCCCCCTATACCACCATGATAGAAGTTTCCCAGAGCGGCCCTCTGGATGCGGTGATTGAAGGGCCGCGGATGCGCGTCCACCTCTACCATGATGTGCGTATGGCCGAGGTGACGGACTTTCAGCGCGAGCGTCACTTCAGCGGCCGCTACCGTTACCCCAATGCCAGAATGCACCAACCCGATGAAAAGCTGCAGCTCAACCGCTTTTTGGGCGAGTGGTTAGCCCACGGTTTGGCCCATGGCCACGCCTATGATGTGCCGGAGACACCTTAAATGCGGTTGGTACAAATTACCGATGCTCACTTACATGCCGATAAAGAAGCACGCTCTAGAGCCGGTGTGCCTTGGCGACAATTTCAGCAGGTGCTTGAGCGCGTCATCGCCGAGCGGCCCGACATCGTCGTGTTCACCGGTGATGTCAGCCAGGATGAAACCTCTGCCTCTTACTCGCTGGCCTGCCAGGCACTGGCTGCGCTGCCTTGCCCATGGTTCTGGATTCCTGGCAATCACGATCAGCCTGAGCTGATGCTGGCGGAACATCCGCTGCTTGAAGAAGTGGATTTAGAGCAGTGGCGCCTACTGCTGCTAAATACTCGGGTTGAGGGGCAGCCATACGGTAGGCTCGGCAGCGAGCAGCTCTCCACCCTTGCCGCACAGCTTGAATTCGACGACAGGCCGACGCTAATTGCCATGCACCATCCGCCAGTAGCCGTGGGGGCCGCGTGGATGGACGCCATTGGTTTGCAAGACCGTGATGCCTTCTGGCAAGTGTTAAGTGCCTACCCCCAGGTAAAGATAGTGCTATTTGGTCATGCCCATCAGGCTTATGCACAGAAGCATAGCGTGGCGGGAGCGGACATCGGCGTGTATGGCTGCCCAGCCATGGCGGATCAGTTTATGCCCAGTGCTGAAAGCTTCGCGATTGATGAAGCCTCTCGGCCTGGCTATCGCGTTATCGACCTGCACGGCGCCGAGTGGCAGACCTGGATTGAGCGAGTGGCGGTATAGCGATTTCTGTGCACGCAGCAATAATCTTAGTAAAAATTACCTGGGTATCTTTTGATAGTCGATAAAGATATAAAAAGATAGTTATTAATTCTTTTGGGTTATTATCGGGCCAGCGTTACCCTACTCATCATTAGCCACCCCTGGGTAATACCCAGTGTGACGGCAAACAGTGTTTGCACATGCAAGCTTCGTTTTGTGAGGGAGTAGGTAATGAACCAGTTTTCTGCGCCGTCGACGGTTCGGCAAGAGGTGCCCGGCGCACCTGATGCCGCGCGTTTGACCCATTTAAAGCAGCTAGAAGCTGAATCGATCCACATTATCCGGGAAGTGGCCGCTGAGTTTAGCAACCCGGTCATGATGTACTCTATCGGTAAAGACTCCTCGGTCATGCTCCATCTGGCTCGCAAAGCGTTCTACCCCGGCACACCGCCGTTTCCGCTGATGCATGTCGACACCACCTGGAAATTTCGGGAAATGATCGAGTTCCGTAACCGCATGGCAGAAGAAGCGGGGATGGAACTGATTGTGCATACCAACGAAGAGGGGCGGGCGGCCAATATCAACCCCTTCGATCATGGTAGCGCCAAGTACACCGACATTATGAAGACTCAGGCGCTGAAACAAGCCCTGGATAAGTACGGCTTTGATGCGGCCTTCGGCGGCGCCCGCCGTGATGAAGAGGCGTCTCGCGCCAAAGAGCGCGTTTACTCCTTCCGCGATAAATACCACCGCTGGGACCCGAAAAATCAGCGCCCTGAGCTCTGGAATGTGTACAACGCCAAGGTCAATAAAGGTGAGTCTATCCGCGTGTTCCCGCTCTCTAACTGGACCGAGTTGGACATCTGGCAGTACATCTACCTTGAGTCGATTCCTATCGTGCCACTCTATTACGCCGCCAAGCGCCCGGTGGTGGAGCGTGACGGTATGCAAGTGATGGTCGATGATGACCGCCTACCCCTCGCGCCAGATGAAGTGCCGGAAGAGAAGTTTGTTCGGTTTAGGACATTAGGTTGCTACCCGCTGACCGGTGCAGTGGAGTCTGAAGCAGCTACCTTGCCGGAAATTATTCAAGAGATGCTGTTGACCAAAACCAGCGAGCGCAGCGGCCGGGCCATTGATCGTGATCAGGTAGGCTCGATGGAGAAGAAAAAACGTGAGGGGTACTTTTAATGGCTCACCAGTCCAATTTAATCGCGGATAATATCGAGCAGTACCTGCACGAGCATGAAAACAAAGATTTGCTGCGTTTTATCACCTGCGGCAGCGTTGATGATGGCAAGTCCACGTTGATTGGTCGATTGCTCCACGATTCGAAAATGATCTTTGAAGACCAGCTGGCGGCGATCACTCAAGCGTCCAAAACCAGCGGCACCACCGGCGATACGGTGGACTTGGCGCTATTGGTAGATGGCCTGCAGTCTGAGCGCGAGCAGGGCATTACCATTGATGTCGCCTACCGTTTTTTCTCGACGGATAAGCGTAAGTTCATTATTGCCGATACCCCAGGGCACGAGCAGTACACCCGTAATATGGCCACAGGTGCTTCTACTGCGAGCCTGGCGATTATTCTGATTGATGCCCGTTATGGCGTGCAGACCCAAACCCGACGCCATAGCTTTATTGCTGACTTGCTGGGTATCCAGCATCTGGTGATTGCGGTCAATAAGATGGATTTGGTGGGCTTTTCTGAGGCGCGCTTTAATGAAATCGTTGCCGAGTACCGCGAATTTGCCACTAACCTGAGCGCGCCGGACATCCGCTTTGTGCCGATGTCGGCCCTTAACGGCGACAACGTGGTAAATCAAAGCGAACAAACGCCCTGGTATTTTGATGCGAGTACTGATGAACGCTACGAAGGTAAAACGCTCATCGAAATGCTGGAAAGCGTGGAAATTAGCCGCGACCAAAACCTCACGGATCTAAGGCTGCCAGTGCAGTACGTTAACCGCCCGAACCTAGATTTTCGCGGTTATTGCGGCACCTTGGCGGCGGGCGTCGTGCGCCCTGGGCAGTTAGTGAAGGTGCTGCCATCGGGTAAAACATCGCGCGTCGCCCGTGTGGTGACCTTTGATGGTGACCTAGAGGCTGCCTACCCAGGCCAGGCGATCACCGTCACCCTAGAGGATGAAATTGACATTTCCCGTGGGGATTGGATTGTCAGCGCAGACGCTGAGCTGCCGCTTTCCAATGCGTTCAACGCCGACATTGTCTGGATGCATGAAGAGACGCTCACCCCCGGCAAGCTTTATGACTTTAAGCTTGCCACCCGTGATCTTTCGGGTCAGGTAAGCGCGATTGAGTACCAGATCGATGTCAATACGCTGGAAAAGCACACCACCGATGCGCTGGGCTTAAACGCCATTGCCCGCTGCGAGGTCGAGCTGACCGCCGCAATTCCGGTCGATAACTACCGCACCAGCCCCGGTACGGGTAGCTTTATTATCATTGACCGGCTGAGTAACGTGACTGTCGGTGCAGGCATGATTCGCGGCGCGGCCAATGCCCGTGAGCAAGCTAACGCTACCGATTGGGTCGCTTTTGAGCGGGATTTGAATGCCCTGGTGCGCAAGCACTTTCCCCATTGGGAATCGAAGGACATTCGCGACCTACTCCGCTAGCGCGTTGCCTTAAGCAATAAACAGCAGCAAAAAAAAGCCGCCTTGATCACTGCGATCAAGGCGGCTTTTGCGTACTGGCAGGGGTTACTCCGCGTTAGGGAAGAACAGCTGCTGACCACCAACGGTAAAGTCTGCGATGGCCTGTTGTCCTTCGTCAGACACCAACCATTCGTGCCACTGAGCGGTCAACTCATGCTTGAGGTGCGGATGTTGCTCCTCGGACAGCAGCAGGCTCCCGTACTGATTGAACAGCGCCTCGTCGCCTTCGAACAGCAGCGTGAGGTCTTGTGGGTTTTCAAACGCGACCCACGTGGCGCGGTCGGTGAAGGTATAGGCATTCATACCTGCCGCGGTGTTCAGCGTCGGCCCCATGCCGCTGCCTAGCTCCCGGTACCACTCGCCTTGGGGCGTCACGCCCGCCTCTTCCCATAGGCGCAGCTCAGCACGGTTCGTGCCGCTGTCATCACCGCGAGAAGCAAACGGTGACTCGCTCTCAGCAATGCGGGCAAACGCGTCGGCTACGCTCTCGCTATCGCTGATGCCCGCCGGGTCGTCTCTCGGGCCTACGATAACGAAGTCGTTATACATAACGTCCAAACGCTCAGTGGCGTACCCATCTGCCACGAACTGCTCTTCACCCGCCGTGTCATGAACCAGCAGGCTGTCGGCATCGCCACGACGGGCAATTTCAAACGCCTGCCCGGTGCCAACGGCTACGACCCGCACGTCGATGCCGGTGGCCTCGGTGAACGTGGGAATGATGGCGTCGAACAGGCCTGAATTCTCGGTAGAGGTCGTAGAGGCGAGCGTAATGAAGTCGTCATCCGCGAGTAGCGAAGCGCTCCAGGCCAAGACGGTCGTGCATAGGCTGGCGGTAATAAGCGTGGTCGTTTTATCCACGGTCTGCTCCTTTAGGTATTGTTCAGCGCTGGGTGGGGCTTACCAAACCAGCTCACCCCGGATAAACGCCCTGGCCTGAGAAGAGGCTGGGGCGTTGAAAAAACGTTCGGCAGGGGTGTGCTCGAGTACCTGACCGCTGTACATAAACAGCACGTCATCCGCCAAGCGCTTGGCTTGATGCAGGTCGTGGGTCGTCATCACAATGCGCGTACCGTTTTGGTGGAACTCATTCACTGCGTCTTCCACGGATTTGATAGCCGCCGGGTCGAGAGCCGAGGTAGGTTCATCTAAAAACAGTACGGCGGGTTTTAAAAGCCATGCTCGGGCCAGCGTTAGGCGCTGCTGCTCGCCGCCGGAAAGTACTCGTGCAGGGCGCCTGGCTAGGGCGGCTAAACCGAACTTCTCCAGCGCCTGCATGGCGAGTGGTTTGCGCTGGCGCCAGGGCACACCTTGTACCGCCAGGGCATAGGTGAGGTTGTCGATGGCCGAGCGGCGTAGTAACACCGGCCGCTGAAATACCATCGCCTGAACCGGGGCTGCGCCTCCCCAACTTATCTGGCCGCCGCTGGGGTACAAAAGCCCGTGGGCCAAACGCATGAACAGGCTTTTGCCCGCCCCGTTAGGCCCCATAATGAGGGTGCGATAGCAGCCGGATAGCGTAAGCGTTGTGGGGGCTAACAAACGGTGGCCGCGATGCTCAAAATGAGCCTGCTGAAAGTGCAGGGCGGGCACTACAGACGGAGGCATGTGACTTAATTGTGAGGGCGTTAGCAGCGGTGCGTTCATCCTAGCCGCCTTTTTGCTGCTTCACTGACGCTGTGAGCCAACGCATTAATCAGTGTTACCAGTGTCAGCAGTACAATGCCTAATCCCAGCGCAAGGGGTAGGTTGCCCTTGCTGGTTTCCAGTACGATGCTGGTGGTCATCACACGGGTAACGCCATCAATATTGCCGCCGACAATCATTACTGCGCCCACTTCGGCGCTGGCACGCCCAAAGCCCGCCAGTACCACCGTAAGCAGACCAAAGCGGGCATCCCACAGCAGGGTGGGCATCATGCGCAGTTGGGTAAGCCCCAAGGAGCGTAATTGTTCGGCATACTCGTGATGTAGTGCTTCAACCTGCTGACGGGTTAGCGCCGCGATGATGGGAAAGACCAAAATGACCTGCGCAATCACCATGGCGGTGGGGGTAAACAGCAGTCCGAACTGGCCCAGCGGCCCCGCCCGGGAGAGCAGCAGATAAACACATAGCCCGGCTACCACTGGTGGCAATCCCATTAATGCATTGAGCAGCACGATTAGCGCGTTGCGGCCAGGAAAACGCCATAACGCCAGCGCTGCGCCTACTGGCAGGGCTAAGGCGCTGGCGATTAACACGGCAATCAGCGACACCTGCAGTGAGAGTGTCACAATGTTGATCAAGGCGGAATCCATGCCCAGAATCAGCCCGAGTGCCGTATAGAAAGGGTTATCACTTGCTGACATAAGTACCTGATGTGGGAGCGTCTGGTCGCGGAAAAGCCAGTGTAATGGCCGTAGGGCAACGGGTTAGCTAAACGTATTTGTTATTCTGCATAGTGTACGTTTAATTGAAGTTATGCATCAGTTGCTGAAATATATGCAGCTTTACGCAGAAAAATGCAGGGTAAGCGATGTACCACAGCTATTTAACTACCGCTGAAGTGGCCGATTATTTGCGCTTAAAAGAGCGCAAGGTGTATGACTTGGTGCGCCAAGGCCATATTCCCTGTAGTCGCGCCACGGGAAAACTGCTGTTTCCTCGTCAGCACATCGACATTTGGGTGCTTAGCCACTTGGAAGGGGACCAAGCACAGCGGCAGTCGCCTCCGGCGGTTTTAGCCGGTAGCCAAGACCCGCTGTTGGAGTGGGCTGTGCGCGAGAGCGGCAGTGATCTGGCCTTGTTGTGTCATGGCAGCGGCGACGGCGTGCGTCGCTTGCTAGAGGGCAAGGCAATGCTGGCGGGCATTCATCTTCTGGATGCTTCTTCTGGGCGTTATAACGAACCCGCTGCGCTAGGGTTGAACGGGGTACGCGATCTGATTGTGCTGCACTGGGCCAAGCGCCGCCAGGGGCTGCTGTTGGCGCCGGGTAATCCGCTGAACCTTTGGTCGCTAGGCGATATTGCCAAACAAGGGGTGGTGCTTGCCCATCGCCAGCCAGGAGCGGGGGCTGCTCAGCTCTTAAGCTGCTTGCTACAGGAGGCAGGTATCGTGCCAGAAGCGCTGAGGTGGGCAGCGCATTCCTCCCTTAGCGAAGACGATTTGGCGCTGGTCATTGCCCAAGGCGATGCCGATGTAGGACTCGGCATGGAGGCTGCTGCACAGCGTCAGCAGCTAGATTTCATCCCGCTGGTGGAGGAGTCTTTCGATGTGGTGATGCATCGGAGAAGCTATTTTGAGCCAGCCGTTCAGGCGCTTTTTGCGTTTGCCCGCACGCCCCGATTTGCCCAACGAGCCAACACATTAAACGGTTACGATGTAAGCCAACTGGGCCGCGTGTTGTACAACGCCTAGACGCGTGGGGCCTGGACGGATTCGCTATCTGCGCTTGACGACTGTACAAGATGCGCCACACTGGGAGAGGCATTGTAGACGCACACTCATCACGAAAGGGAGAGCATGATGAATCAAGCATTGAACGGTAAACGCGTTGCCATTCTCGCTACTGACGGTTTCGAAGAGTCCGAACTAAGCGTGCCCCGCGCAGCGCTCCAAAAAGAAGGGGTTGATGTGCATGTGGTCTCGCCTGAGGGCAAGGGCATTCGCGCTTGGGCCGAAACCAACTGGGGCGATACTTACGACGCTGACAAGTCGCTGGCAGATACTAAAGAATCAGACTACCACGCTCTGGTGCTGCCCGGTGGCCTGTTCAATCCTGATGAGCTGCGTTTGAACGAAGACGCGCTAAGCTTCGCTAAGGCATTTTTTCAAGCGGGCAAGCCGGTTGCCGCCATTTGCCACGCGCCTTGGATTTTGATTAATGCTGGCGTAGTAGAAGGGCGCACAATGACCTCCGTGCTGAGCGTCGCCCAAGATCTGCTCAATGCCGGTGTGAACTGGGTCGACGAGCCGGTCGTAGTTGATAACGGCCTAGTGACCAGTCGTACCCCCAAAGACCTGGACGCTTTTAATGCCAAACTGCTGGAAGAGTTGCAGGAAGGTCGCCACTCAGGTCAGCTCGCTTAATGGCGTGGTATCACCCATGGGTAAGCTTTGCCAAAAGGCTTACTCACGTTATTGCAAAGCCCATGAAGCGGGACAGCGGGCGCGGTGGGATGGTTGTGCATCCTTATCGTGGTTACGGTTCTCAGCGTGAAATATTTGTTATGGGCCGGGTGTTTCGTCAGGCGGCCCTGGGGCGTGCGATACCTCGCCGAGGAATGCTGCGGGACACAGCCGATGTGGCCCGGCGTATCTTTCGGCGTGGTTTACCTGATGCCCAGGTTGAGATCCATGTGGGCGATAATCAGCTATGCATGACAACCGATCGCGACGGCTATTTTGACGCTCATTTGCCTATCAGTTCCACCCTGCCGTTGGATGTTTCCTGGCACCGAGCCGATATCTTAGTGCACGCCAAGGGGCAGGCGCCCGTTCGCACCAGCGTTGAGGTTTACGTGCCACCGCCTGAGGCTGACCTGCTTGTCATTAGCGATATTGACGATACGGTTATGTTCACTGGCGTGGCAGAAAAGCTCAAAATGCTTTACCGCTTATTTGTGCGTAAACCTCATCGTCGCACGGCATTTCCTGGGGTTGCTTCTCTCTATCAGGCGCTCTATCGCGGTAAAAGCGAAAAGGCTGAGCGGCCTATTCTGTATGTTTCCAGGGGGCCTTGGGCTATTTATGAAATGCTGGAAACCTTCTTTCAGCTTAACCGCATTCCCGTTGGCCCTATTCTCTTTCTGCGCGAGTGGGGGATATCATTGCGCAAGCCATGGCCGCGGCGAGCGGAAGCCCATAAGCGTGATCTTATCGATCGTATGTTGACGCTCTATAGCGATATGCCGTGTATCTTAATTGGCGACAGCGGCCAGCACGACCCGGAGGTCTATACCGAGGTCGTCAAAGCCTATCCAGGGCGGATTAAAGCGATCTATATTCGGCGGGTAGATAAAGACCCTAAGCGCGAAGCGGCTATTCAACGCTTGCGTGATGAATTGGCTGATACCGCGTGTGAATTGGTACTCGCGGCAGACAGTATTTTGATTGCTGAGCATGCTTATGCCCAAGGCGATATTTCTGCCAGAGGGCTGCAGGCAGTGGAGCGGGATGTCGAAGCACACCGAAACACCCCGGACTGAATGGCAAACCAGCTCTGCCATATGCAGCGCTGCGGCGAACGTGATAAAACTAAATGCCTATAAGCGGGTCATTTATTTAGACCTTTCATCAGGGGTGAATATCATGTTCGCGGCGTTTTCAGGCTCGGTGCTTCTATGTTCATCGTATTAATTGCGTTGGCGCTGGCAGTTTTTGTGCTGCCCAACCTGTGGGCGAAATGGGTGCTAAAACGCCATACCCGTGGGCGTGACGATTACCCGGGCACCGGGGCGGAGCTAGCCGACCATCTATTACGCCGTTTAGGGGTAGAAGGCGTCAACGTTGAGCGCACGGAGTATGGCGACCACTATGACCCCGAAGCGAGGTGTGTGCGCCTTTCCCCCGACCACTACGATGGCCGCTCGCTTACCGCCGTCACCGTGGCTGCCCATGAAGTGGGGCATGCCATCCAGCACCATGAAGGCTATACGCCCTTGCTAGCGCGCAGCCGTTTAGTGCAAGTGGCTCAGAAAGCCGAAAAGCTGGGCGCTATTTTAATGATGGCGGCCCCTTTCCTGTTTGTGCTGACCCGGCTGCCAGGCGGGTTAGCCGTGGTGATCGCCATGGCGGTGATTAGCTTTGGTACCGCCGCGCTCGTGCATCTCGTAACGCTACCCGTGGAGTTCGATGCCAGTTTTAACCGCGCACTGCCACTGCTCAAAGAGTACGTCCCCCCCTACGATATGCCCGGTGCTCGCCACGTACTCACCGCTTGCGCGTTTACCTACGTGGCGGCGTCACTGGCCAGCGTGATGAACTTGGGCCGCTGGCTGGTGATTTTGAGGCGCTAGAGCTTTTTATAAATGCCAATCGGATGCAGTTTTTTGCTAGCAATTGCAAGCGCCTTAACAGGTAGCCCACCTTTTTGTAAGCCAGCGCTTAGAATCTTGTAAGCCATTTCTTACACGCGTAAGAGATCCCTGTGACTTGCCTATCTGGGCTTGTCTCGGGCCCCGTTGCCGCTATCCTAATCCGTTCTTATTTAGTAGATAACGATCCAAGGAGCGGCGCGATGGCGGATAAAACGGGCCTGCAGTTTACCCTGACCCTACCCGGGGTGGATGATACCGCCGTGGTGCGTTTTACCCATCGTGAAGCCCTCTCTGAGCCGTTTACCCTCTCCGTGGACTTTGCCAGCCGTACCCACGACCTGTCGCCCACCGACTGTTTGGATCAGGAGGCGACGCTTAGCATTTGGCAGGACGGCGAACCGCTGCGCCGCGTGCATGGGGTGATCGCAGAGCTGCATCGCGGCGATCGCGGTCATCGACGCAGCTTTTATCGGGTCGAGATTCGCCCTGCGCTGTGGCGGTTATCCCTGCGCCATAATTCGCGCATCTTTCAGGACGCCTCGCCTTACGATGCGATTACTACGCTAGCCAGCGAGCGCAGCCTCACCGATATCGGCTTTGCCACCACCCGCACGCCCCTGGATCGCGAGTTTTTGGTGCAGTACCGCGAGACCGATCTGGCCTTTATCGAGCGTGTAGCCGCCGAAGAGGGGTGTTTCTATTTCCATGCGTTTGAGAACGCCGAAGGGGGTAAACACTCGTTAGTGTTTGCTGACGCCACCGTGGTACTGCCCAGCATAGGCGAGCGCGTCTACCACGGTCGCGCCGGGGGCTCCCCGCCCCGACGCCACGTACGCAAGTTGCGTCAGGCCAGCCGGGTACGCCCCGCTTCGGCCATGCTTAAAGACTACACCTTTAAGAACCCACCCTACGACCAGAGTCACGAACACCACGACCCTGGGCTGGGTGAGCATGCCCAGCGGGAAGACTACGAACATTTTGATTACCCTGGCCGTTATAAGAAGGACGCCGCCGGCAAGGCCTTCACCCGTCACCGCTTAGAATCCCTGCGTGCCGATGCCACCACCGCCGAAGCGGAGAGTGATTTACCCGAACTTGCGCCCGGTATTTGCTTTACCCTCACCGACCACGATATCGATAGCCTCAACCGTGACTGGCAAGTGGTCTCGGTGGTGCACCATGGTGAGCAGCCCCAGGCCCTGGAAGAGGACGGGATGGCCCGGGGAGGCTATGACAGTAACAATGGGGGCAGCGGCTCTGCGTCGGCCCAGTCGGGCGAGCTAATGACCCGCTACCACAATGACGTGGTGATCATGCCGAAGGAGCAGACCTTCCGCCCGACGCCCAACCCCAAGCCGCGCGTGGATGGCCCCCAGGTGGCCTTTGTGGTGGGGCCGGAAGGTGAAGAGATCTACTGCGACGAACACGGCCGGGTCAAAGTCCAGTTCCCCTGGGACCGCTACGCCGAACCCAATGAAACCGCCAGTTGCTGGGTGCGGGTGGCCCAAGGCTGGGCAGGCGGCGGCTACGGCAGCATGGCGATTCCCCGTATCGGCCACGAGGTCATTGTCTCGTTCCTAGAGGGCGACCCCGATCAACCGCTGGTCACCGGCCGCACCTACCACGCGGTCAATACCCCGCCCTACCCGCTACCGGAACACAAGACCCGCACGGTCATCCGTACCCAGAGCCATAAGTCAGAAGGCTTTAACGAACTGCGCTTTGAGGACGCCACCGGGGAAGAGCAAATTTGGCTCCACGCCCAGAAAGACCTTGAACTACTCACCCTTAATGACCGCACGGAAGAGATCAAGCGCGACAGCCACCTTAAGGTACACAACGACCGCATCAGCGAGATCGATAACGACGAGCATCACACCGTGCACCGCCACCGCTTTGAGCACACCGAAGGCGCCCAGCATTTAAGCGTGGAAGGCACCATGCATATGCGTGCCGGAGAGGCCTGGTTAAGTGAGAGTGGTCAGGAACTGCATATCAAGTCGGGGCAAAAAGCGGTACTTGAAGCCGATGGCGAAATCACCCTAAAAGCCGGTGGCAGCTTTATCAAACTCGACGCCAGCGGTATCACTATCGTTGGCCCCAAAGTGTTGGTCAATGCCGGTGGCAGCCCCGGCAATGGCGCCGGGCAAGCGGTTGAACTGCCCAAACTGGCCCCCGTGCTGGAAGGTAAAGACCATGAGCGGAAAGAGGCGATAGGGCACTCGCCGTTGCTCAGTACGGCGATTGAGCCAGCCACGCAGTACGCCGCGCTGTTGCAAGAAAGCGCGTTATGCCCACTGTGCTCCCCCCGTAAGGAGGCGAAGTAATGATGGCCACTGCTAATCAGCCATCCCACTTGCTCAACACCATCCGTTGGCAATGGCCACGTCACCGGAATGTTTTCCTTATCTTAGATGGCGTCAGGGTCAAAAAAGCCGCACAGCGCTTATATAACTGGTCAGAAGGGAACTTAAACGCAGAGTTGCTTTATGCCGGGACGCCCTTGTCATCACTGAACGATATTTCGCCATGGCTAATCCAACTGACGGGGCCTCAGGATTTAGTGTTGAAACACTATCTGGCGCAAGGAACGCTGGCTGAGTGGGGCTATTTAATCGAAAGTGACGCCCCTCTCACCGAGGTGGCAAAACACTACCGCCATCTATTAGTTGTGTTACACCCATTGGGCACACCCATGATGCTCAGAGTGGCCGACCCGGCGGTGATTGCCGCCATGCTGCCTAATAATAGCTCAATGGCCACAGCCCCATGGGGGCCTATACAGCAGTTATATCTGCCCGATGCAGTGAAAAGCGCGTGGCAGTATCATGCGCCCCAATCCACGACTGAGACACCGCTAACGCTTGACGTGAGTGGCTACCCATTGAACGAAGAGCAGCATCAACGACTGCAGAGCTGTAATCGACGCCGCGATATTCGTCACCTGATGGCCTTTGTGGAACAGCATCATGGCGGCTGGCCATGTACAGACTCAACCCTCCAGCGCTTTCAATTACTTGCGTTATTAGTCGAGGACGCACGTCATTACGGTTTCAACTCGCCTAAAGAGTGGGCGCTGCTGTGCACCTTAATGGCGCGTTTGAGCCTCACCTCCTGGCAAGCCCTAGAACAGCACTCGATTTATCCATTGTTAATCGCCAGCAGCGATTCAGCCCAGCAGCGCCTGAAGCAAGCGCTAGCTGCTACGTCACCAAAAACTGGATCACCAAATACCGCCGCTGCGGCGATATAAGGAAGCCTAACAATGTCGGCGTTTGAACGCCCCTCAGATGAACGTGACAATGCCGAATTTGCCGCCCACGAACTCTCCTCGCGGGATAGCGACGAAGCCGCTACTTGCTCTCTTTTCACCGGCAAGGTACGACTGGTGCCGCTTCGTTACGGCATAGTAGAAGAGCTTGAACCCGACAAAAGCATGCCTTACTCACTGAGAGCCCGTCCGCTAGGCATTCGTTTGCTGCGCAATGGCTATCTCTATGTACTGGATGGCGAAAGCAACGAACTGCATGAGTACGAGTATCGCGATCAAGGGAATACCCTTAAGGGGCACAATGGCGGCAAGCTCGAATACGAGACCGACCGCACGCTTTACGTCTGTTTTTCAGAGGTCGAATGGACCGCAGCAAAACGCACCCAGGTGCAGGAAAGCGAAGAGGATCGCGATGCCTTTATGCAAGCGATCAATCTTGCCAGTGCCAACCCGGTCACCGGTGGCGGCAGGCATCTGATCACGACAGCCCAGGCAGAAGAGTGGGTAGCCGAGTTTGCAGAAGACGCCGAGCTAGAAGTGCCAGAAGAAGGTTACGAGCATGAGGCGGAGCCCTATCTCTGGGAAAACGATCACTACTACCACAAAACGCGTTTAGGCAAGCTGCTTGCTCAGCATGAAGTCGAAGATTGCGACGAGTGCCTTTGCCTGATTGCGCGCGATGATATTGGCGTGATGCGTGATTTGGCCCAGTTTCAGGATGAAGTCGTAGGGTGGATAGAGCAGTGGGCCACTGAGAACGAGGGGCGTACCGAGCGGGATTACATGCTGGCCTGCTATATAGAGTCGCTTTCCCAACTGAACGAAGCCTCACTGGATGACATGCGCCAAGTGTTTAATGATCCAGCCGTTCAGGCGATGTGGGACGAAGTTGCCGCGATGGAGGAGCCTCGGCAAAGTGAGGCTCGGCAGGCGCTGCTTGATTTCCTCAATCAGGAGAGTAATACCGGTAGTTTGCCGCAACCCTCCGACCCGGACTTACCCGAAGACCTTAAGGATCGCCTATACGAAATCCGTCTCGAGGCAGACCGCGCTAATTGGCGGACAATCGCCGATCAATTGAATAGCGAAGTTCATCGCTACTATGTCGAAGAGAGTCTTGGCGACAGTTTAGGGAGCGACTTTGTAGAGCGCCATGGCGAGGCGCTGCTCTCGGTGAAGCAGGGGCACAATGAGCGGCTCAAGGCCCTGCTAAAAGGCAGTAAAATCGGGGAGCGAGGCATTAATGACCTGATTGATCGGGGGCGCATGGATGACTTCCTTGCTGAACAGCGCCCCCGGCTGCAGCGCTGGAATGCTTTGCTCGATACTATCTCTGATGATCGTGCCGATATGCTGTGCAATACACGCTTCCACAACGCTGCTTGGTATTTCGATGCGCAGGACGACGTTCAGGCCCTTGAGGCTTTCAAAGTCCAGTATGGCTGCCTTAAGGATATCTGTCGTAGCGACGAGGTCACTGAGCGAATAGCCGGTTGGCTAGAGGAGGCACCGCACTATGATCGGCCGCTGTTCCATACGCTGCCGCTTGTGGATCAAAATGACTTCATCGGCCAGTACTCTTCAATTGCTAATGCTGGCTACGGCACCTTGCTCAAGCTAGACGACCTACGCAGTGAGCTTATGTCCCTTGAGGCGGGGCGGTTACCTGCGATTGATACACTACTCGAGAATACTCAGGTTATCGCTGATAGTGCCCATCAGACTCTGGGGCCCGCTATCTCGCGGGGAATTGCCCACGTGATGGATGAGTTCTATCAAAGTATCGACCGTCACTCGATGCCTGATATTGAGGAGCTATTCCGACGCCTACCCAAGGCCCTACCGGCGAGAATTCTGGATGCCGCACAGCGCACGGGAGCCACTTTTGTGGTGGCGTCGCATGAAGAGTTAGTGAATTTCCGTCGCACCGTGCAGCGCGTCTTGGCACTGCGTGAGGAGCTCGACACGATACGCAAGCGCCGCAACGAGGTGAAGAAAACCGCTGGGCACCGCTCCCCTGAAGCGAAAGATCTACTTAATGAGTTCAAGCGTCTGCGCCATGAGCTACAAACGGTGCATGAGCCCGCCCTTGCTAAAGCCATTAGCCCAATCGAAGAGCTTCCCGAGAACAGCGTTCGTATCGCGGGGGCTAAACCCGGACGGATTGGCCTGACAGCGATATTTTCCGCCGCCCAGCAGGCCGAGGTGGGCAGGTTAATTAGCAATGTACGCCAAGGGATTGCGGTAGCGCCGAGGGTCAGTTTGGCTGGGGATGGGCTGGGGCTTTTGGTGTTTGCGGCTCAGCTATCAACACTAGCAGAAACATTTAGGCAGTACCAAAATCTGCGAGGTACTGATGAGGCTCTGACTGTTATTGATTTGGCTAAGGTCTTTGCCGCTACTGGTTCGGCCGGGTTCCTAGCTGCTCAAGCAATTATGGATACTGCCCTCGGCGCTAGAGCGAAAGCGCTTGCCGGTGATTTCAATGTGCCCGGTGCTCAAAGTGTGAGCGCCTCCCTTGGAAGGCTACATGTTTTTCTTGGCGGTTTTACATACTTCTTTGGATCTTTTGCAGCGTATTCAAGTTTTTCTAACCGGCACGGAACATGGCAGGAAGCTGTCCGTAGTGGTAACCGTAACGCTCAGAGTGCTGCCATGGCGAGTACAATCGGTGCAGGTGGGATGCTGGGCGCCAATGTATATGGGCTAACCCATACACTACACACCGGCTATTCGGTGGTATTCCGAGGCGCCGAGTGGGCCGCGGCGGGTACACGCCTGGGGACGGTGTTTTGGCGCTTTAATCTCGCTGGGGGCTTGTTTAGCATACTTGAACTGGGAGGGAGCTGGCTGACTAACTATTACAGTATTAGTCGCCATGACGAATGGTTGCTCTCTACGCCCTGGAGCCAGGATGCCTCTAAGGCCGGTAATGATACGCTTGAAGCGTATCAGGCACGGTTACAAGAGATTGCCCAGGCGCCCAAAATCAATGTCACGATTGAAGAGGCTGACAGTTGGTGGAAGAGGAGAGTAAGCGGGCCAATATCGGTCGATTTTAAACTTGTCTTTCCTATTAGCCTTCAAGACCTAACAGCACCCTTTGGCGGCAAGGCACCGGTGCGCCTTTCCCTGGGGGCCTACCAGGTGCACCCTGAAGATGGTGGCCGAGATTATCGGCCTGAGCGCTGGGTGACGGCTACCGATAAGATCGTGGAAAGCTTGTCCCTTGCGGATAAAGCGCCGCTTGCGTTTGCCCTGCCTCAGCCCGAGCCACTGAACTCAATATCCGCGCGCCCCACCCATAATGTTTTTGCCGTTCGGCTGGAAGTGCTGGGCCGCGATGGCCAATATCAGGCCAACGATTACCATATTTATGTATCACCCTCAGGGGGCAGCGGAGATTACACGCCATCGGATGTTGCTATTCGTGGTCAAGAGGCCCCGTGGCAACACATCGACCCCCTTCTTTTTATTTGATTAAGGCACTTCTATGTCGGACAAACAAAATCCAACGCCGCGGCCTGACATGCTCCAGCCCCACCGGGCTGGAGATGTTGAGTCATTTCCAGGTGGTAAGGTTATCTATCTGTCGCCTGCTCCCTTGCCCACGGGAGCGGCGCCCTTGGATTTCAACCAGGCGATTGGGGAAGTAAACGATGCCTACTTGGATTTCGGAGGAAGCCTTCCTACACCTTTTACCTGGCAGTTCACATTAGGAATACCTTTTATCGGTTTCTTAATAATGGCTTTAGTATTTCCGGCATTCTCTGCGGCTATAACGTCGAATTCAGAATATTTATTCTTCAGTGAATTTAAGATTTTTTTTGATGTAGGGTTCGAAATGGGGGCGTGGGGGGCTGACTCTTGCTTTGGGGTTGTTTATTAAGGCCCACTACCACTTCAAGTTCCGTGAGGCTGTGCCTACGCGTTTTCATCGCCAGCGCCGCGAGGTGGCCTTTGCGCCGGGTGGCGGAAAACCGCCTATCATCGTGCCCTGGGAGAGCGTGGCAGCCTGGGTGACCCAGGCGCAGGGGGTAACGCAATACGGTGTGCAGCGTCAGTATGGCTTGGGGATAGGCTTTATCGAGCCTGAAACAGGGCAGCAGCACTTTATTGAATTATCACAGCCGGGCATGCCCCTGGCGTTGGGGCTTTGGGAAGCGGTGCGGGCTTATATGGAGTACGAGGTCAATACCCGCGAGGAACTCCAAGACCCCCACGGGCTGCATCGCCCCGGCGATCCGCCCTACGAGGGCGTGCACACCTTCCATAATGCCCGGCGCCGGTTGCACCGCCGATATCGCGAGGGCGATATCGGGTTGTTCGCGGTCACCATGTGGTACCTGTGGCACATTATCGACCTATGGACGATTCCCTTCCATCTTGCTGAGTGGGAAATCCGCACCATCCAAAAGGCCGGTCAGAAGACGCTACCGGCGAGCCTTGATGAGTGGTCGCAACCCCTGCCCGAAAAACAGTGGGCCAAACCCAGTAAAGAACTCATGCGCCTCTCGGCAGAGGTCGAACAGCGCCATGCCCGGCAACCAAATCGGCCGATCACGGCTATCTTCGCTGAGGTTTATGTCGAGGAGGCGACAATTTCAGCCTGACGAAGTGGGCAATACATTGCCTGACCCCTAATTACTTGATGTAAGGCATTCCTATGTCGGCCAAGCAAAACCCAACGCCGCGCCCTGACATCCTCCAGCCCCACCGGGCTGGAGATGTCGAGCCCTTTCCAGGTGGCAAAGTTATCTATCTTTCACCTGCTCCCTTGCCTACGAAATCCGCACCTCTGGATTTCAACCAGGCGATTGGGGAAGTGAACGATGCCTACTTGGATTTCGGAGGCAGTCTTCCTACTCCCTTCACTTGGCAATTTACGTTAGGCATACCCTTTATAGGTTTTTTAATGTTGGTTTTTGTTATTCCAATGTTGGGGGGGGGGGCTAATGTGGATAATAGGGAAGGATATCGCACTATTTTACGCAGGGATTGCTGGGCTCTTTAATGAGGTATTTGCTCAAGCCGTAGTGTTCTCGACATTGGTATTACTATTAGCCTTAGTGATTAAAGCCCACTACCACTTCAAGTTCCGTGAGGCTGTGCCTACGCGTTTTCATCGCCAGCGCCGCGAGGTGGCCTTTGCGCCGGGCGACGGCAAGCCGCCCATCATTGTGCCCTGGGAAAACGTGGCGGCCTGGGTGACTCAGGCGCAGGGTATGACGCAATACGGTGTGCAGCGTCAGTATGGCTTGGGGATAGGCTTTATCGAGCCTGAAACAGGGCAGCAGCACTTTATTGAATTATCACAGCCGGGCATGCCCCTGGCGTTGGGGCTTTGGGAAGCGGTGCGGGCTTATATGGAGTACGAGGTCAATACCCGCGAGGAACTCCAAGACCCCCACGGGCTGCATCGCCCCGGCGATCCGCCCTACGAGGGCGTGCACACCTTCCATAATGCCCGGCGCCGGTTGCACCGCCGATATCGCGAGGGCGATATCGGGTTGTTCGCGGTCACCATGTGGTACCTGTGGCACATTATCGACCTATGGACGATTCCCTTCCATCTTGCTGAGTGGGAAATCCGCACCATCCAAAAGGCCGGTCAGAAGACGCTACCGGCGAGCCTTGATGAGTGGTCGCAACCCCTGCCCGAAATACAGTGGGCCAAGCCTAGCGCAGAGCTCACGCGCCTATCAAAAGAAGTCAGACAGCGCCATGCCCGGCAACCAAATCGGCCGATCACGGCTATCTTCGCTGAGGTTTATGTCGAGAAGGCGACAATTTCAGCCTGACGAAGTGGGCAATACATTGCCTGACCCCTAGTTACTTGATGTAAGGCATTCCTATGTCGGCCAAGCAAAACCCAACGCCGCGCCCTGACATCCTCCAGCCCCACCGGGCTGGAGATGTCGAGCCCTTTCCAGGTGGCAAAGTTATCTATCTTTCACCTGCTCCCTTGCCCACAGGGGAAGCGCCCTTGGATTTCAACCAGGCAATTGGGGAAGTGAACGATGCCTACTTGGATTTCGGCGGTAGCCTTCCCACGCCATTTACTTGGCAGTTTACGTTAGGCATACCTTTTATAGGGTTTTTAATGCTAGTTTTTCTTCTTCCCTTGATTGGAGGGGGGGCAATTGGGATATATGGAAAAGATGTAGATGCATTTTTTCTGGTTACTGGACTCGTATTTGATGAGGTATTTGCTCAGGCCGTAGTGTTCTCGACATTGGTATTACTATTAGCCTTAGTGATTAAAGCCCACTACCACTTCAAGTTCCGTGAGGCTGTGCCTACCCGTTTTAATCGCCAGCGCCGCGAGGTGGCCTTTGCGCCGGGTGATGGCAAACCGCCTATCATCGTGCCCTGGGAGAGCGTGGCGGCCTGGGTGACTCAAGCGCAGGGGGTAACGCAATACGGTGTGCAGCGTCAGTATGGCTTGGGGATAGGCTTTATCGAGCCAGAGACAGGGCAGCAGCACTTTATTGAATTATCACAGCCGGGCATGCCCCTGGCGTTGGGGCTTTGGGAAGCAGTGCGGGCTTATATGGAGCACGAGGTCAATACCCGCGAGGAACTCCAAGACCCCCACGGGCTGCATCGCCCCGGCGATCCGCCCTACGAGGGCGTGCATACCTTCCACAATGCCCGGCGCCGGCTGCACCGCCGCTACCGCGAGGGCGATATCGGCCTGTTCGCGGTCACCATGTGGTACCTGTGGCACATTATCGACCTATGGACGATACCTTTTTACCTTGCGGAATGGGAGATAAGCGTCATCCAAAAAGCTGGACAGAAAACGCTACCAGAGAGTCTTGATCAGTGGTCGCAACCCCTGCCCGAAGAACAGTGGGCCAAGCCTAGCGAAGAGCTCACGCGCCTCTCAAAAGAGGTCGAACAGCGCCATGCCCGGCAACCAAGCCGGCCGATCACCGCTATCTTTGCTGAGGTTTATGTCGAGGAGACGGCAATTTCAGGCTGAGTGGCCAGTGAGCGCATCAAGATCTGACAAGTGATGTGCTGGCTTATGCCCATAAGCAAACAGAAAGCTCCAGAACCGCAGTCATCTACCACTTTTTGCCAGAGAAGCTAAGCCAGTACTACTTCGTTCGGCTAGTGGTACGCTCATGCCTCAACGGTGAATCGACCACCAGCGTTTATGAGTTACACCGCCGCGGCCGTGCGCTGCTAGGGGAGTGGCGCGAGCTAAGCGCCCTCGAAAATAGTTGGTATAGCAATAGACTCGGTACTTGTCCAAGTATGCCGCTAACGCCCTGGACGTCCTAAACAAGGAAGAGTTATGTTTAACACCCAACCAAAAGGAACTCTGCCTCCCATGCGCGCAGGCGAACATGAAAGCCGCGCCGGGGGCGAACAATATTGTTTAAGCCCGTTACCGCTACCGGCAGATAGCGAGCACGCGGTGGATGTGGCGCATATCGATGTGCGTCACGATGACGTGACTATGGATATTCGCCAGGGTGCCAGCCCCGATAGCATGATGACGGCGGGACATATGTTAAGCGTAGGAGCTGTGTTTATGAACGGCTTCGGGTTGTTGCTGTTTTTTATTGCCATTACTAAAAACTCTTTGTACGACATGGTGCTTATAGGATGGGGGGGGCTGTACTTTGTTTTCCTGTATGTCTTTATTTTAGGCATTATCTGGATCAATACGCTGCTTAAGCGCATACCCCCTATTCGCTTAAACCGCCAGCGCCGTGAAGTTGCTTTTGTGGTAGATCCCTCAGGTCGCTTCTGGCTTCCTGCGCCTCAAAACCTGTGGTTAACGTCTGCAGTGGGCCTAGCCGCAGCGGCATCGGGTTTTATGGGAATAATTGAGATTGGCGAATGGTTGCGCGGTGCTCGGGAGAGTTTCCCTGTCGGTTTGACACTACTGCATATCGGCGCTATGACCTTTTTCTACGTTTACCCGCCGATTTATGATGCCATCTGTCGGCTATTCAAACGCGAACGGCGCACGGTGTTGGCACCCTGGGAAGATGTCATCGCGGTGTGTGGCTTTAACCCCAACCTCGGGCCAGGAGCGATCACCGGCTTTGGCTGGAACTTTGCGCTGCTGCCCCCTGATCCGGAACGCCCAGGCTATACATTGCCGGGTGCGGGCATAATGGTGGGCGTAGGTGGACTGCCCGGCGCGCTGGCTCAGTGGGAGTATATTCGTCGCTTTATGGAAGACGGTGCCGATGCCATTACCCCTTCTGCCAGGGAGTGGGGCGTCGAGTGGTACAATGCCTATGTAGCCCGCGAGAAAGCCGAATGCGAACGCACCAACGACCCCGCCCGCTGGCGGCGTTTTCGGCGTAAGCGCCTATGGGAGCATGCTCGCTTCGCCCACTGGTACACCGAATACCGCATGAAGCATATCCTGCCCAAAGCCGTGCCCAGCGACTGGCTGGCCGAGTGGTCAAAACCCTTACCCGAATCCCAATGGGCCAAGCCTTCGGCGGCTGTTAACGAATTGAGTGAGCATCTGCGAGCGGCTTACCAGCGCAGCGAAAAATTTATTGAAATGGGCGATATAGAAAAGCGTTTTGGCGTGGCGGTACCTGCCGCTAGCCAACAGGCTTATCCTACCTTTCCGTTTAGAGCGAACGTTAGCTCTGCATGAGTAAGAAACTATTTGATGTAGTACCGGGAGACCGAGATGGCCTTTAACCAGACTTTCCTCATGGAGCCTGTGTAGGGCCCCCAGGTAGCCTTTGTGGTGGGGCCGGAAGGCGAAGGGATCTACTGCGACGAGCACCACACGGTACACCGCCACCGCTTTGCGCAAACCAAGGCGTGCCACCACTTAAGCGTGGAAGGCACCTTTCATATGCGTGCCGGGCAAGCGGCTGAGGGGCAGCGTTTGCCAGGTAAAGCGACTAGCGAAGACGATAAAACGTCAGCCCACTGCTTTCAAGGGCAGGCGATAGCGCTTAAACAGGCGGCCAGCAGTGGCAAAGCACTCAGCGACCTCTGTGCCGACACCTTGAAAAACCCACAGGGGGCGGCCTCATGAGAATGGCTTTGCCTTCATGCACGCATCTTGTGCTAGATGCCGCCCAACCCGCGCTGGGGCGTCTGCTAGAAAGTCGTGCCTCATCTCAGGAACTGGTCGATCATTTTCAGTATTGGCTAATGATCTTGAATGACCAGGGCAACGAAGTGCTCTGGCCAACCACGAAGTGTTGCCCCATTTCCTGAATGCATTTGGCGAACAGGAGCGCAGCCAATGGTTTGCCCTTGTTCAGCGGTGCACTGCCTAACCCCAAAAGGCGTGGTTACCCAGCGTGCGCGTGATGCACGTAAAGGTAGCGCCAAGCGGTACTGGACATTCTTGCCGACTGCCGCGATCTGATAGGCGACCCGCTCACCTGGACGACCACCCCCACCACCGGCCGCTGGAAAAAGCTCAAGGGTTTCAATAGCCATACTATTCCTTTTGATTGGTTGCCTGGCTATGGCGCAGGCGAGTGGGAGTTTGTTTATCACGGTGAACAACGCCGTAGCGATGCTGATGCGAATGGCATCGATGTGCTTGAAAAGGGACAAGATGAAATGATAAGCAGGATATACTGTCAGTTCCCTACCGATTTCTTTATCGAGCGCGAACAGAAGCTACCTGCGCTGGTAACGCGCTGGCACATGGCTAGTGGTTAAAATTGTAACCTGACCAGTAGCTTGCTGGTCAGCGTTATGAGCCTACAACGCGGTGAACGCTAAGTTTGACAGCGTGCACGCCTACCCCGCCTTATTCGCCAATATCACCGCTCGCCGTGGGGCGGGATAGCCTTCAATGGTACGCGTACGGTCGTTGGGGTCGAGGAAGTCTGCCAGTGATTGATAGGTCATCCACTCGGTTGAACGCTGTTCATCGAGCGTTGTTACCGCTTCGTCGACCACCCTCACGTTGGTAAAGCCGCAACGGCCTAGCCAGTGGCAAAGCGCTTTTGAAGAGGGCAGGAAATAAACGTTGGGCATTGCGGCGTAGCGCTCGCCGGGCACAAACACCGTTTGTTCATCGCCTTCCACCACCAGCGTCTCCAACACCAGTTCGCCGCCGGGGGCTAGCGCATCTTTCAGCTGCTGTAAGTGCTCAAGAGGTGAAGGGCGGTGGTAGAGTACGCCCATGGAAAATACCGTATCGAAAAAGCCCAGTTTTTCCGGTACGTCTTCTATGCCCACCGGCAGAAACTGCGTACGGCCTTCATCAGCGTTGCCGACAAAGTGGCGCACCGCCTGAAACTGCCAGTAAAAGCGCGGCGAAGGGTCAATGACCAGTACAAAAGCTGCGCCCTCACCGGCCATACGCCAAGCGTGGTAGCCGCTGCCGCCGCCCACATCCAGTACCTTGCGGTACTTTAAGGGGGCGAGGTGCGGGGCGACGCGTTGCCATTTCCAGTCAGAGCGCCACTCGGTGTCGATATCAATACCACCAAGCCGAAAGGGGCCTTTGCGCCAGGGGGCGAGCTTGCGCAGCAGGTTAAAGCACTGGCGCTGCTGGCTATCAGTCAAGACCACGTCGACCGTCAGCGTATCGCTGGTCAGATCGACGTGGCGCTCAGCTGGCAGGCTGGGCAGTTTAGCGACTGCTTTTTCCCAGGCCGAAAGGTCGCCGTGGCGATGGCGGTCTAGCCCATTGGCGAGCTGCTCGGGCAGCTTGGCTAGCCACGGTGTTAACGTGGCGTCTTGTGTTGCTTGGTCTAAAAACGCTTGATAGAGCACGCGATGGTCGTCGGGCAGTAGCGGCACGTCACCCCTCCTTAAAGGCGATTAGCGAGGTGAAATTCAGGTACTGGAACCAGGTCATTGATCGGGGGAAACCCGCCTGGGCTAAGCGGCCATGCAGGGCATCTAAGGTGTCAGGGATCAAGACGTTTTCCAGCGCGGTGCGCTTTTGACTGATTTCCATATCGCTGTAGCCATTGGCGCGTTTGAAGTCGTGGTAGCGCTCCACCCGCCAGGCGTTATCTCGTTCGTCGGCATCGATGGTTTTTTCTGACAAAATCAGCACGCCGCCGGGTTCTAATGCGTCGTACAGCCGCTTCAGCAGCGCATCGCGGTCAGCGGGGGGCAGGAACTGCAGCGTAAAGTTGAGAATGATCATGCCGGAAGGCGCATACTCAAGCGTGCGTATGTCGGCTTCTTCCACCTGCATGGCGTGATCAGGGCACTCTTCTTGAAACGTTTGCTTGGCCCTAGCCGCCATGGCAGGTGAAAGGTCGACCCCGGTGTAGCGAAACGCATCGGCAGGCAGCGCGCCCGCCAGCGCCAACCCCGACGCCCCCAATGAGCAGCCCAGGTCGTAGACGTGGGCGCCGTGGCGCAGGTGGCGCTGGGCAATTAAGCTCAACATGCCAAGGATTTGCCCATAGCCGGGCACCGAACGGCGGATCATATCAGGGAAGCACGCGACCACCTGTTCGTCGAAGGAGAACCTTGCCACCTTATCAAGGGGTGTTGAAAAGATAGCGTCGCGGTAAGATGCATCACTCATGGGCTAGCCAGGTTTGTTAATGAGGCTGCGTAGTTTACGCGGCCTTGGTTAACCAGAACAGACCTGCCCATCACAGATTCCTGCCACATGGAATGACGCCACAGGAGAGGGCACATGGCATCAGCAACACGCGCAACCCCAGATACGCTACCCGCATGGCAAACGCTTACGCAGCATGCTCAGTCGCTGCAACGCGTTCATTTGAGAAATCTATTTGGCGACGATGCCAGCCGCTGGACTAACTTTACGCGTCAAGTGGCGGGGCTCACCCTGGACCTTTCCAAGCAGCGTTGGGACGACGACACCCTAGAACACCTGTTAGCACTTGCCCATGAAGCAGGCGTGCCAGGGGCGATTGATGCCCTGTTGAGCGGTAAGCGGGTAAATGTAAGCGAAAATCGTCCAGCGCTGCACACCGCTCTTCGGCTACCTGCCGATGCCGTGCTTAATGTGGAAGGCCACAACGTGGTCAGCGACGTGCATGAGAGTCTTGCCCAGATGGAGCGCCTAGTGCAGCGGCTGCACGCGGGGCAGTGGCGGGGGGCGACCGGCAAACCGATTCGTCATGTGGTGAACCTGGGGGTGGGCGGCTCGGACTTAGGGCCGCTGATGGTCACCCACGCCCTGGCCGACTATCGACCGAAGGATATTCACCCGGTAGAGGTACATTTTGCCTCCACTATGGATGGCTCCCAACTGGCAGATTATTTAAGCCGCTTTAATCCGGAAACGACTATTTTTGTGCTCTCGTCAAAGTCGTTCACCACCATCGATACGCTTTCTAATGCCAACACAGCCCGCGACTGGCTGCTAGGGCGGCTTTCCAAGCATAGCGATGTGTTGGATGGCGGCCAGCAACCCCGTACCCATGCCAATCCCGTCAGCGCGGAGCTGGTCATTCGTCAGCACTTTATCGGAGTTTCCGCTAGCCCCGATAAAATGAGCGAGTGGGGAATTGCGTCAGATCATCAGCTGATGTTCTGGGAGTGGGTAGGCGGTCGCTACTCGCTATGGGGCACCATTGGCTTGCCTATTGCGCTGGTGGTTGGCATGGAGAACTTCCGCGAGCTGCTGGCGGGTGCCCATGCGATGGATACTCATTTCCGCCATGCGCCGATGGAAGACAATCTGCCGGTGCTGTTGGGCTTGGCAGGTATTTGGAATGTCAATTTTCTAGATATTCGCGCCCATTCGATTCTGCCTTACGATGGACGGTTGGAGTACTTTGCTGCCTATCTTGAACAGCTGGAGATGGAATCCAACGGCAAGTCAGTCACCAGTCAGGGTAAGGCGGTGAACTACTCAACCTGCCCGGTACTATGGGGGCAGCTTGGCCCCAACGCGCAGCACGCGTTTTATCAGTTGCTTCATCAAGGCACTCAGCCGGTGGTGTGTGATTTTATTGCCCCGTTGAAACGCTACGATGAGGTGGAAGACCCGGATACCCGCCGCCACTTGAAAGCCCAGCACCGGTTGGCGCTGGCGAATTGCTTCGCCCAGTCCCGGGTACTCATGCTAGGAGATGACGCCTTGGAAGATGATGGCCCCCGCCCAGAGCACAAGCGCTACCGAGGCAATCAGCCCTCTTCTACCGTGCTGTTGGATAAGCTAACGCCAGCGACCCTGGGTGCGCTGATTGCCCTGTACGAGCACAAAGTATTTGTGCAGGCGGTGATATGGGACATCAATCCATTTGATCAATGGGGCGTAGAACTCGGCAAGCAAATTGCCACTGACACCCAGGCAATCATCGATGGTGAGGGTGATATATCCCGCATGGATGCCTCTAGCCGTGGGCTAATCGAGGCGTTTTGGGCAGCGGAGCAGGAGTCAGCGAGCCAGTAATGGCGCTCCGCTACCCCTGACGAGGGGGATGCCCTCTATCACATTGCCTGCGATAAGCATGGCTAGATATACAGCTTTTTGCTTTTCCGCTATCCTGTGCCCTTTTGTCAGCCGCGCGTATAGGCAGCGTGTGTCACTACGCTATGCGGCTGGCACGACTGTTCTTAGACACCGTGATTTTTCAGGAACCGTTATTTTTCAGGAACCGTTATTTTTCAGGAACTGACGCTACATGACCCAGTTTGATGCCTCCCAGTACGGCGCGAGCTCTATTGAAGTCCTGTCCGGGCTCGAACCGGTGCGTAAGCGTCCCGGTATGTACACCGATACCTCGCGGCCCAACCACCTCGCCCAAGAGGTGATCGACAACAGTGTCGATGAGGCGCTCGCCGGTCACGCCTCGGCGATCAGCGTGGTGCTGCATAGTGATGGCGCCATTGAGGTTCAGGACAATGGTCGGGGCATGCCCATCGACCTGCACCCCGAGCACGGCGTATCCGGCGTTGAGTTAATCTTCACCAAGCTGCACTCGGGTGGCAAGTTCTCCTCCACCAGCTACCGCTTCTCAGGAGGCTTGCACGGGGTAGGGGTGTCGGTGGTTAACGCCCTGTCGCGCAGGCTAGACGTTGAAGTTACGCGTAACGGCACGCGTCACGCCATGGCGTTTGAGTTTGGTGAAAAAGTCGAAGAGTTGCATGAAATTGGTAAAGCTGCCAAGAAGGCGACCGGTACGTTGGTGCGTTTCTGGCCCGACGAAAGCTACTTCGATAACCCGAAGCTTGCGCTCTCCAAGCTAAAACACCTGTTACGCGCCAAAGCCGTGCTGTGCCCTGGGCTGTCCGTCACGCTAGTAGAACCCGACGGAACCAAAACCGAGTGGGCCTATGCAGATGGCCTGCGCGACTACCTAGCCGAAGCCACCGACGGCTACGAGGTATTGCCCAAAGAGCCCTTCATTGGTCACTTTATTGATGATGAGCACGGCGTGGATTGGGCGATTCAGTGGCTACCCGAAGGCGGCGAGGCGCTGCTGGAGAGCTACGTTAACCTGATCCCGACTCCCCAAGGCGGCACCCATGTCAATGGGTTTCGCTCTGGCCTGTTAGACGCGCTGCGGGAGTTTTGTGAATACCGTAGCCTGTTGCCTCGGGGCATTAAACTTACCGCCGAAGACCTGTGGGAGCGTGCCTCTTTCGTGCTCTCGGTGAAAATGCTCGATCCCCAGTTTGCTGGGCAGACCAAAGAGCGCCTCTCATCTCGTACCATTGCAGGCTTTGTTTCTGGCGTAGTGAAAGACGCCTTCTCACTATGGCTTAATCATCATGTTGAGCAGGCTGAGCAGCTGGCTGAAATGGTGATCAGCGCCGCACAGCAGCGTCAGAAAAAGTCCAAAAAGGTCGCCCGTAAAAAGGTCACTTCTGGCCCTGCGCTGCCTGGCAAACTCGCCGACTGCTCCGGCCAAGACCCCGCCCAAAGCGAGCTTTTTTTAGTTGAGGGTGACTCCGCGGGCGGTAGCGCTAAGCAGGCGCGTAATCGCGAAACCCAAGCGATTCTCCCACTGCGCGGCAAAATTCTGAATACCTGGGAAGTGGAGACCCACGATATTTACGGCTCTCAGGAGGTGCACGATATCGCCGTGGCGATCGGTGCCGACCCAGGCAGTGCGGATCTGGAGAAGTTGCGCTATCACAAAGTGTGCATTCTCGCGGATGCCGACTCCGACGGTCTGCACATTGCAACGCTGTTATGCGCGCTCTTTGTTCGCCACTTCCCGAGTCTAGTTGATGCAGGCCACGTTTATGTAGCGATGCCACCGCTTTACCGCATCGATTTAGGTAAAGAAGTTCACTACGCCCTGGATGAGAGCGAAAAAGCCGCCATTCTCAAACAGCTGGCCAACAAGCGTGGAACGCCCAATGTTCAGCGCTTTAAAGGCTTGGGTGAAATGAGCCCGCTGCAGCTACGTGAAACCACCATGGCCGTGGAAACCCGCCGTTTAGTTCAGCTCACCCTAGAAGAGGGCGACGGCACCATGGAAATGATGGATATGCTGCTGGCCAAAAAGCGCGCCAGCGACCGCAAAAAATGGCTGGAAGATTACGGCAACCTCGCAGACATTGAGGTATAACCCCCGATGACCATGGATATTCAAGTAGCGGAGGGTGATGTCGAACGACTCTCCCTACGCGACTACACCGAAAAAGCGTACCTCGACTACTCGATGTACGTCATTTTAGATCGGGCCCTGCCCAACATTGGCGATGGCATGAAGCCTGTGCAGCGGCGAATTATTTATGCCATGCGCGAGCTAGCGCTGCACGCCAATGCCAAGTACAAAAAATCGGCGCGTACTGTCGGTGACGTGCTGGGTAAATTTCACCCCCACGGTGACAGCGCTTGTTACGAAGCCATGGTGCTGATGGCGCAGTCGTTTAGCTACCGCTATCCACTGGTAGATGGCCAGGGTAACTGGGGTAGCCCGGATGATCCCAAGTCGTTTGCCGCCATGCGCTACACCGAGGCCAAACTTTCCAAGTTTGCTGAAGTACTCCTCAGCGAACTTGGCCAGGGCACCGTGGAGTGGACGCCTAACTTCGACGGCACCATGCAAGAGCCTGTTGTGTTGCCGGCTCGATTACCCCATGTGTTATTGAATGGTGGCACCGGCATCGCGGTGGGTATGGCGACGGATATACCGCCCCATAACGTGACGGAAGTAGTCGAAGCGACCTGCCATCTGCTGCGCAACCCCAGCGCCACGACTGCTGATTTAATGGCGTTCGTCCCAGCGCCGGATTTCCCAACAGATGCCGAAATCATCACCCCGCCTGCGGACTTAAGAAAGCTCTACGAATCCGGGCGAGGCTCCGTCAAGCTGCGTGCGCGTTATATTCGTGAAGACGCCAACATTGTTATCACGTCGGTGCCGTATCAAGTGAGCGGTGCCAAAGTGTTAGAGCAAATCGCCGCGCAAATGCAGGCTAAAAAGCTGCCCATGGTGGCTGATCTGCGCGATGAGTCGACCCACGAAGAGCCCACTCGCCTAGTGATTGAACCGCGCTCTAGTCGCGTTGATGTTGAATCGCTAATGGCGCACCTGTTTGCCACCACGGATCTAGAAAAGAACGTGCGGGTGAACATGAACGTCATCGGCCTAGATGGCCGCCCACGGGTCATGCCACTGCCTGAGATGCTGGGCGAGTGGTTACAGTTCCGTCGCAGCACAGTACGTCGCCGTTTAGAGCACCGCCTAGGCAAGGTCGAAGATCGGCTGCATATTCTGGAAGGTCTGCTGATCGCTTATCTAGACCTTGACGAAGTGATCCGTATTATTCGCGAGGAGGACGACCCGAAAGCCTCACTGATGGCTGTTTTTAGTCTCTCCGAGCGTCAGGCTGAAGCCATTTTAGAGCTGCGCCTGCGTCATCTTGCCAAGCTCGAAGAGATGAAAATTCGCGGCGAGCAGGATGAGTTAGAGAAAGAGCGAAAGTATCTACAGGGCCTACTGGGTAGCGAAGCCAAACTCACTACGTTAATCGAGAAAGAGATTCGCGCGGCGGGCAAAGAGCACGGCGACGACCGTCGTTCACCGCTAGTGGAGCGTGCTGAGTCCAAGGCACTCTCTGAAGTTGAACTCATGGGTGCCGACCCGATTACCGTTGTGCTCTCGGACAAAGGCTGGATTCGCGCAGCGAAAGGCCACGATATCGACCCCGAAGGGCTCTCCTACAAAGCAGGGGATAGCTTCCACCTGGCGGCCCGTGGCAAAACTAACCAGCCACTGGTGCTGCTGGATGACACCGGGCGTGCTTATACGCTGTCGGCGCATAACCTGCCCAGCGCAAGGGGCCAGGGCGAGCCGGTGACAGGCCGTGCCAATGTGGCGGCTGGGGCGAAAATGGCCGGGCTGATGTTCGCACCGCCCGAGCAGCGCTTTGTGCTTGCCACCGACGGTGGCTATGGGTTTGTGGCACGGCTTGATACGCTCACGGGTAAAAATAAAGCCGGTAAAGCGGTGCTCAGCCTACCCAAGGGGTGCAGCGTGATGGCACCAATAGAAGTGCCTGCTGGCAACGAGCTGTGGGTTGCCTCCGTTTCTAACGAAGGTAGGTTGCTGCTGTTCCCACTGGATCAATTGCCCGAGATGTCTAAAGGCAAGGGTAATAAAATGCTCGATATTCCTGGCCCCCGAGCCGCACGGCGCGAGGAGTTTGTGCGCGATATTACCGTTGTGGCGGATGATAAAGAGCTGATTATCCATGCGGGTAAGCGCAAGCTGACGCTAAAAGCCGACGATCTCGCGTATTATCGCGGTGAGCGGGGTAGGCGAGGCAGCAAGCTGCCGCGGGGTTTCCAAAAAGTAGACCGTTTAGAAGCAGGGGAGTAATAGATGGCACGCGGTGATGTTCTTTTAACCGTATTAGCGCCGCGGATCACCGCGGACGCCCAGCGGCAAGTGGCTGAGTTAGTCGAGCAGTTTGGTTTGCAGGCAGGGGTTCCCAAGCAACTGGCAGATGCATCGCTGCCGGGAGAATCGCATGACTGCGTGGAACAGCACCTCTCCGGTGACCGGATAGACACGGAAGCATTGCGCAAAGCCGCCTTATCATTGGGTGAGTCGCTGGGGGTGGATATTGTCATCCAAGAGGATCACCGTGATCTGGCTAAACCACGGCTAGTCTGCTTTGACATGGACTCTACCCTGATTAAGGCCGAAGTCATTGATGAGCTAGCGCGCCGCCACGGCGTGGGCGATGAAGTGGCTGCGGTGACCGAGCGTGCCATGCGTGGCGAGCTGGATTTTCAAGCCAGCTTCCGCGAGCGTATGAGCAAGCTCGAAGGGCTGGACGAGTCCGTATTAGCCGGTATCGCTGCTGAGCTGCCACTGATGGAGGGCGTCGAGCGGTTAATGAAAAACCTCAAGCACTTTGGCTACCGCACGGCGATTCTATCTGGGGGCTTTACTTACTTTGCCCGCCACCTCCAAGAGAGGCTGGGCTTTGATGAGATTCATGCCAACGAATTGTTGATTGTAAACGGCAAGGTAACCGGCGAAGTGCAGGAGCCGATTGTCGACGCCGAGCGAAAAGCCCTGCTACTAGAGCAGATCGCTCAGCGAGAAGGCTTTTCACTTGCGCAAACCATTGCCGTGGGCGATGGCGCCAATGACCTTAAAATGCTAGCCAAAGCGGGCATGGGAATTGCCTTTCGTGCCAAGCCCGTTGTGCGTGCCCAGGCGCGTCAGGCAATTTCTACCCTAGGCATTGATGGGGTGCTTTATCTCATGGGCTACCGCGCCAGCGATCTAATCAGCTAAGCGAATACCCGCAAAGTCTTTGCGTAGTGCTTCTAGTCTCGCCGCTTCGGATTCCGTTAGGGGCGGCGAGTTCCAGAGGGGGTTGCCTTCACTATCCCTTACTCCTTCAAGCGTGATCGTTAACCTTACGTCCCGAGGAATTTGAGGGTCGCCCCAGGGGCCAAATCGGTTTGGGGCGAGACTCCATTGGCCGGTTTCGCCCGGCGCTAACCCGCCAGAAATAACGTATAAAAACGTCTCGTCGACCCACGGTGTATCGTGCTCAGGGCTTGATAGCTCGCCTCGCAGCATCAGCTGGGATAGTGTCTGCTCAGTCGCGTTCGCCACTGCTAGTTCAATCACAGGCTCCGGGGCGCCGTAGGGGCTAGTGCTGAGGTAGTAGTCGGCCTGATCAATGCTCACTTGGGTAAGTTGCTGGCGGTCTTGTTCGGCGTTGGCTTCTTTTTCTTCCAGGCGGTTAAGCGTTCGTAGTGCTTGATCGCGCTCTCTTGCCCGTCGCTCACGCAGCATTTTGTCGGCGCGCTCAATAATTTCATCGCCCGTTAAGCCGTGCATGTAAGCATTGGCGGACTCGGCAATTTCAGCGGCGTTCATGCGGTGGGGGTTGAGGATATTGACCCCGCTAAACGACGACATTGCAATGATGGTCAGCGCTTGGTCGAACTCGTTGCGTTTATAGGCAGGCAGCGATTCGCGCACTTTATCGACAGAGACAACCGCAGCGGGCATTGAACTTGTGTCTATTTTGGGGTCTGAACAACCCGCTATCACCAGCATCGTTAGTGATAGGGCAGGTAGCCTAAGTAGGCTCCACATATATCCACCTCAAACCAGGCTGTTAAATCGGGAGGAGCTTACCGGAAAGTGATATCGACCACTAGCGGCTAGGCCGAAATCAAAACCTACCAACACCTGTGGAACGGCCAATAGTTTGGTATAAAGTGTGCCGATTACACCCCTAGAGAACCCCTGCTCCATGAGTGAATCCTTTACTACTTGGCAAGCCCGTTTTGAGAAGCTGCGCAGCAATAAGCTGTTTGAAACAGTAGTCATTGCCATCATCGTCGTGTCGGCCTTGATGATAGGGGCGCGCACCTATGAAGAAGCAAGTCAGTTTGAACAGTGGCTTATATACTTAGACGTCGCGGTCACGGTGTTCTTTTTAGTTGAGCTGCTGATCCGTATGGCGGCAGAGAAAAACCTACTCAGCTTCTTTAAAAAGGGCTGGAATGTTTTTGATTTCCTGATTGTGACCGCCAGCCTCATCCCCATGGATGATTCGGAGATGGTGCTGCTGGCGCGCCTGCTAAGAATCTTCAGGGTGCTCCGCTTGGTGTCGATGATTCCAGAGCTTCGCCTATTGCTGGTGTCATTGGTTAAGTCGATTCCGCGCATGGGCTATGTTGCGCTACTCATGTTCATCATCTTCTATATTTATGCCGCCATTGGCAGTTTTATCTTCCATGACGTGGATGAGCAGCTGTGGGGAAATATTGCCCTCGCTATGCTGACGCTGTTCCAGGTAGCCACCTTTGAGAGCTGGGCAACCGCGGTGCTTTACCCCACCATGGAATACTACCCCTACGCCTGGATCTATTTCCTGACGTTCATTTTTCTCAATGCGTTTATTTTCCTGAATATGATGATTGGTATTGTGCTGGACGTTATGCAAAAAGAGAGCGCGCTGATTGACTTCGAAAGCGGCGAGGGGGAGGCTGCAGAAATGCAAGGATTGCGTGCCGATGTAAAAGAGTTACGCAGCCAGCTGGATCGTATGGAAGCCGCGCTTACCCAGCGTGCCGATACACCCAAAACCGACTGACGTTAGGAGCCCTGCCATGATGCTGCCCGAGCCTTCAAAAAAATATCGCCCCTTCGTGGCCGTAGAGCTGCCTGACCGCCAGTGGCCCAACCAGCGTATTGAGACAGCGCCTATCTGGTGCAGTGTTGACTTGCGTGACGGCAATCAATCGCTGATTGACCCTATGGATCAAGAGCGTAAGGAGCGCCTATTTGATAGGTTGCTCAAGGTCGGTTTTAAACAGATTGAGGTGGGGTTTCCTTCGGCATCGCAAACGGACTTTGATTTTGTGCGCTCGCTGATAGAGCAGGATAAGATTCCTGACGATGTGACGATCCAGGTGCTTACTCAGGCGCGCCCACACTTGATTGAGCGCACGTTTGAAGCTTTAGAAGGCGCCAAAAACGCGATTGTTCACGTCTATAATGCGACTGATCCGATGTTTCGCCGGGTAGTCTTTAACGTTGATAAAAACGAGTGTGTGCAAATAGCAGTGGATGCTACGGCACAAATTCGTGACTTGATGGCAGATCAACCTGAAACGAACTGGACGTTTCAATACTCACCCGAGCTGTTTACCACCACAGAGATGGATTTTGCGGTAGAGATTGTCGAAGCGGTGATGGACACCTATGCACCGAGCGTTGATAACCGGATGATTGTTAACCTACCGGCGACGGTCGAGGTGGCCACGCCTAATAATTACGCCGACCAAATTGAATGGTTTTGCCGCCATGTGAAAAATCGTGACACGCTGATTGTGAGCGTTCACCCCCATAATGATCGTGGTACAGGTGTGGCGGCAGCAGAGTTAACGCTAATGGCGGGCGCTGACCGTGTGGAAGGGACGCTGTTTGGTAACGGCGAGCGTACCGGCAATGTGGATATCGTCACCTTGGCCATGAATATGTACACCCAGGGCGTTCACCCCCAGCTCGATTTCTCCAATATTACCCCGATCATGCGTGAGGTGGAGTACTGCAACCAACTGCCGGTGCATCCGCGTCATCCGTATGTAGGCGATTTGGTATTTACCGCTTTTTCAGGCTCACACCAGGACGCGATCAAAAAAGGCATGGCGGATCGCCGGGCGAATCCTGATGCCATTTGGGACGTGCCTTACCTGCCTATCGACCCGCTTGATGTGGGCCGTAGCTACGAGGCGGTGATTCGCGTTAATAGTCAATCAGGCAAAGGCGGCGTTTCTTATCTGCTGGAGCAAGAGCACGGAATAGAGTTGCCACGTCGTCTCTCTATCGAGTTCAGTCAGGTCGTGCAGGAAGTAGCGGAGCGTACGGGCAAAGAGATCACCTCTCAGATGATCTATCAAGCCTTTGCCGACGAGTATTTAGAGCAGCGCACGCCCTTTGGACTAGTGAGCCATCGTCTCTCTTCTGAACCTGATAGCCCCAAGGTGATGTTAGAGGCTGTCGTCGAGAAAGAGGGTGAACGACAGCGGTTAACAGGGCAGGGTAATGGCCCGCTCGCGGCCTTTATAAAAGCACTGATGGCCAATGGGCAGGATGTAGAGATTATCGACTACCACGAGCACTCCCGCGGCCAAGGTGCTGACGCTGAAGCCATTGCCTATGTAGAAGTCCGTATCGACGGCAAAGCGGTGTTTGGCGTGGGCACAGATGAGAGCATCACCAGCGCTTCCATGAAAGGCGTCCTTAGCGCTATTAACCGTCACCACTCGACCCAACCGGTGGCAGCGAACGTGACGGCAGAAACGCTGGGTTGATCAAAGCGATTGCCAATTAAGTGGGGTGGCTAATAATGCGGCCATGGCAGCTCATCGTGTTAACCGCGATTTTGATCGCAGGGCTGCTATCGGCTGTCGCTTCTCATGAGCTTTTTGATTCTCGTCTGGTGCGCTTGGAAGTGCAGCGCGCACTTCCAGCGCTAGCGCCCACCCTTGAACAAGAGTCGCCAGAGATCAATGCGCTGTTTCTCAGTTATACCGCCGACCAGGCGCTGTGGATGAGTGCTTCGCTGGCGCTTATGCGCCACGGCGATATAGCGCGAAGTGCCCTAATCGACTACGGGCTTTCTCCTCAGTTTCAGGATGTACTCGTGCGCTATGGCGCGGATGCAGTACTGCCTATCAGCTACTTCCGTGATCACGATATCGCCACCCTGCGCGCCCAGCACTGGGTCGGCGAGCGCTATCAGCAGGTGCGCCGCTGGTGGAGCGATGCAGAAGAAGAGGAGGGCGCTGAGTTCACGCCTTACCGCCGCGGCCAGATGGGGATTGCGCTGTTGGATGCCAATGGCCATGCGCTGCTAAATCAGTTTGTGGTAGGTGACGAGGGTAACGTGGAGTGGCTGCAAGGCGAACGGGTGGTGTCGGGCGTGGGAGATTTCTTTACCAGTGGTTTACGCGACCTGGAGAGCCAGTGGCGGCGCGGTGAGGCAATAGGCGCAAGTGACCTTGGCTGGGCCGGCGTTGACATATTAGTCATGGCCAGCACGATCAAAGTGTTAAAGGCGGGTCGAACTGCCCGCGCCGCACGGGTAGGAAGTGTTGACGCCCAGGGTGCACGTGCAGGGCTGCGGCAAGGCATTGTCGCCTCCGGAGGGCGGTTCGCCACGCTGCCGCGCATGGCCAAGGTGGCAGCGGTGGCGACCACGGCCTATGTAGTCGTTCGCCACCCAAGCTTGGTGAGCGCACTAGGGACTAATCTATCAAAATGGCTAGGCTGGCCGGTATGGCTGGGCCAGTTTCTCATCTGGCTGATCGTATTATTGCCGGTACTGATCATTACGCGCTTTTTCTATCGCTGGCTGCTCACGCCGTTCCTGTGGTTATTGCTACCCCTAGCACGGCTGTGCTTAAAGGCTGCCCACCGCGGTTCGGTTAAGCAGCCGCTGAGCGCATCTGAAGGGCGGCGTTAAGAAGAACGCTTTAACCACGCTCGCCAGCTTCCAAACTCAGTAATATCCTCCGCGTTACCCCCTTCATTGAGCGCACCCGCCGTGCAGATAAAACCGCATTTCCAGCTACCGTCGGCAAGCTCTACTTGGCCTAAACCGAGCGGGGCGGGGATGCCTGCTAAAAAGCTGCCCAGGGTTTCGATGGGCAGGCGCCATACTTCCACCTCAATCGCTTGGCCGTTTTCATCGCGCACCATGGCCGGGCGCTTGGGTGGCCCGCCAGCCAGAGCAAACAGCTTATAGCACGGCGCGCTTTGGGTGGTGCTCACCAATACGCCACCCCGCTGGGTGAGCTGATGGTTAAGCGGCAGGCCATTTAGATGCGCACCGCACACGACTAGCTCCATGCTGCCATCTTGGGAAGAAACGGGGAGTTCCGCTAAGGGCGAGTGTGGTATACCCGTTGCGCCTAATGGCAGCATCAGTCGCGCTTCCAAGGCACGAGCAAGTGACAGCAACGTTAGGTCAGCAAATACCGGCCCAAAGAGCGTGATGCCTACCGGCAAGTCCCGCTCACTAAAGCCTACCGGCACGGCCAGGGCGCTGTAGTCGAGCAGATTCATAAAGTTGGTCCAAGTGCCCAAGCGTGAGTTAACGCCGATAGGATCCGCCGCCACCTCGGCCTTGCTGGGGTGGGTAACCGTGGTAGGCGTTAGCATCACATCGACTTGGCTGATGAGTGCGTCGGACTGACGCTTATACTCGGCGAGCTTATAACGCGCATCAAAGGCGTCTACCGCCAGCGGCGTTGCGCCTCCCTGAGTGATTTGGAAAGTGACGGGATGCACCGCATCTGGGTGGCTCTCCATTAATTCACGAATCACATGGTAGCGTTCGGCCACCCACGGGCCTTCATAAAGCAAGCGTGCTGCTGCTAGTAACGGCGAACAATCTAGCTCAACTTTTTCGCCGCCCAGGGCTTCCAGCTCAGCAATTGCATGGTGCATGCCTTGAGTATACGCCGTATCGGTTTGCCACTGGGATTCCAGTGGTACCCCAAAGCGAAACGTAGCGGGCGCTTTTCCGTAGCGTTGGCCGTGTATCGCAAAATCATGCTGGCGCGACCAAGCACATTGGTCATCGTAGGCAACGGTAACATTTAGCACTTTGGCACTATCGTCAGCGGTCAGCGCAAACAGGCTAATGGTATCCAGTGTGGCGCAGGCGGGTACCACGCCCCGGGAGCTAAGCAGCCCCAGGCTGGGCTTCACGCCATATAAGTTATGAAAGCATGCAGGCACACGGCCGGAGCCCGCAGTATCGGTGCCCAGCGCAAAGCTGACCATGCCAGCGGCTGTCACCACCGCAGAGCCGCTGCTGGAACCGCCGGGCACCAGCGTTGGGTCGAAGGCATTGGCTGGGGTGCCATAAACGTCCAGCGCTCGCTCACCGACCAACCCCGTCGCAAACTGATCCAGGTTGGTTTTGCCCATGGGAATCGCGCCCGCATCGATCAACTGCTGCACTACAAAGGCGTTTTCCGAGGGCGTGTAAGCATAGGCCGGGCTGCCCGCAGTGGTGGGAATCCCTGCGAGGTCAATATTATCTTTCAGCGCAAAGGGAATGCCGTAAAGCGGCAGGGTTTCCGGCGACTCGCCTTCCAGGCGCTGCAAATAGGGTTCCAGCTGTTCACGCGTCAAGCGTGTGATCCAGGCGGGTTCTTTGCCGTGGGTTTCGGCTTGCGCCAATAGCTCGTCGATTAACGCAGCAGGGGTGAACTCGCCCTGCTGATAGGCGGTTTGCAGGCTTGAAATATCTAAAGCGCGTTGCATCATCTTGGATTCCTTATTTATCAGCATTTGAAGAGTGGCTAACGTCACTTCATGTTAGTTGCATTGGCGAGCACCACCACGGGCTGACCGGGAGCAATCGATGCCCCTTCTGAAAGTGGCAGGCGAACCACATGACCATCACAGTGGGCGGTAATCTCAACTTCCATTTTCATCGACTCCACCAGCGCCACTGGCTGGCCAGCCGTTACCGGGTCACCTTCTTCCACCAGTAACTTCCACAGGCTGCCGGTGACGGGACTTTCGATGCCTAGCTCGCCTTCATTGAGCGCTGTGACTTCGGTGGCTTCCGGCGCTTGATCCTCAAAGGTGAACTGACCGTTGGCCCGCCAGGCCGCCATTTCCGCCTGGAAAGCGGCTTCGCGCTTGGTGCGGAAAGCGTCAATGGCGGCGGCGTTCTTATCAATCTCGGCTTGGTAGTCCGCCAAGCGAAAGCGAGTGGTTTCGATGGGTAAGTCATATCGACCGTGGGGGAAGTCGCGGCGTATTTGCTCAAGTTCTTCATGGCTGACGTTATGAAAGCGCAACTGATCAAAAAAGCGCAGCAGCCAGGGGTTCTCAAAATGTGCGGTGGTGCGGTAGCGGTTCCACATTTGCAGCGTGCGACCGACAAACTGGTAGCCACCGGGGCCTTCCATGCCGTAAACGCACAGGTAAGCGCCGCCAATGCCCACGGAGTTTTCCGCTGTCCAGGTGCGGGCGGGGTTGTATTTAGTGGTGACCAAGCGCTGACGCGGGTCCAGCGGCGTGGCGACAGGGGCGCCTAGATAAACGTCGCCTAGTCCCATGACCAGATAGCGGGCATTGAAAACGATATCGCGCACTTGCTGTTCGCTTTCAAGCGCATTAATACGGCGAATAAAGTCCAGGTTGCTGGGGCACCAGGGTGCATCGGGGCGCACGCTGCGCTGGTATTTATCGATGGCTTCCTGGCAGGCGGGGTCGTCCCAAGAGAGCGGTAGATGCACCACACGTGATTCGACTTCCAGTGATTCCACATCGATCAGCGCCTGCTCGGCTTTTTGCAGATGCACCAGAAGCGCATCAAGGCTCAGTTCTCGTGGCTCGTAATGAACCTGAAGCGAGCGAATGCCTGGGGTTAATTCCCGCAATCCTGGGAGTGAATGTTCTCGCAGCCAGAGCATCCAGGCGTGTACCCGAAAGCGTAGTGCGATATCCAGCTCCATCGCGCCAAATTCGATCAGCAGAAAATCATCTCCCGCACGCCGATACACAATTCGCTCACCGGCCTGCTCAGCGGCTACTTTGCGCAGGATGGGGGTGTCGCGTTCTGGCTGAATCTCTTCGAGGGGCACCGCTTTGAGAGTATCCAACTGGTCAAGTTGGCGCTCTTCCAGGGCACGGGCGGTGGCAAGGCTAACCGGCACAAAGCGTATCTTATCGCCCGCAGCGAGCTGCCCGAGCTTCCAGCGCTCGGCGCGCACCACGGTGGCGGGGCAGACAAAGCCGCCTAGCGAAGGGCCGTCGGGGCCGAGAATCACCGGCATATCGCCGGTAAAGTCGATAGTGCCGAAGGCGTAGGCGTTATCGTGGATATTAGAGGGGTGCAGCCCCGCCTCGCCTCCGTCGGCGCGTGCCCACTCGGGGCGGGGGCCAATCAGCCGCACGCCGGTGCGGCTGGAGTTGTAGTGGACTTCCCACTCGTGGTCAAAAAAACGCTGGATATCGTTATCGGTAAAAAAGTCTGGCGCGCCGTGAGGGCCGTAAAGCACGGCCACTTGCCAGGTCTTGCCGCTGTCTTGATGGCCGAAGGTGGGTATTAAGGCATCGTCCAACTGAGCGGGTGAAGTAGCCGCAAGCGTGGGTAAATTGAGCATATCGCCGCTTCTCAGTGCGCGACCGCCGTGACCGCCAAACTGGCCTAGGGTGAAGGTGCTGCGAGATCCTAAATATCGCGGACACTCGATGCCACCGCGCACCAATAGATAAGCGCGAGCACCCGCCGCGGCCTTGCCCAGGCTAAGGGTAGCGCCCGCAGGAATATCGATGACCTGCCAAAAAGCCACCGCTTCGCCATCCAGCGTGGCGGGCAGTTCGGCACCCGTCAGCGCGATTTGGGTGGCGCGGTGAAAGCGCAGCGTCGGGCCAGTCAGGGTGATCTCAAACCCAGCGGCATCGGTGGAGTTACTCAGCAGGCGGTTGCCCAGGCGGAATGACCAGTCGTCAAAAGGCCCGGAAGGCGGTACACCCACGTCCCAGTGGCCCTGGCGGCCGGGGTAATCCTGGATCGTCGTCATTGTGCCAGGGGCGATCACCTCGATGGCAGGCGGTGCCCACGCCAATGTGGTCAGCCAATGCGTATCCAGATCGGCGACGCGAAAGCGCTCGGCGCGCAGTACATGGGCAAGCCAGCTGCGGTTGGTGGTGATGCCATAAACACTGGCAGTATCAAGCGTTGCAGCTAACTGCTCAATAGCAGCGTCGCGGCTGTCGGCGTGAGCGATGACTTTGGCTAGCATGGGGTCGAACAGCGCTGAGATCTCCAGCCCGGCTTCTATGGCGTGGTCGATACGCAGGCCGTCAGCCTGGGGGAAATCAACTTCTGTCAGCAGGCCTGCGCTGGGGCGAAAATCGTGGGCGGGGTCTTCGGCGTAGAGGCGCGCTTGAACCGCATGGCCGCTGGGAGCGAGATCTTTGGTAAGTGACTCAAGGCTAGGAAGTTCACCCGCGCCTAGCTTGACCATCCACTCTACAATATCAACCCCATACACCATTTCGGTGACGCCGTGCTCGACCTGGAGACGTGTGTTCACTTCGAGAAAGTAGAACGCCTCGCGTTCGGTGTCATAAATAAACTCAACGGTACCAGCGCTGCGGTAGTTAACCGCTTTGCCCAGCTGAACGGCCGTTTTGTGCAGCGCCTGGCGAATGTCTTCCGACAGATTAGGGGCTGGGCACTCTTCAAGCACTTTTTGGTGGCGGCGCTGGGTGGAGCAGTCGCGTTCGCCGAGCGCCACCACGTTGCCTTGGCCGTCGCCAAATAGCTGCACTTCCAAGTGGCGGGCGCGGGCAATATAGGCCTCCAGAAACACGCCGCCATCGCCGAAGTTGCGCTCACCCAGGCCTTTTACCGAGTCAAAGGCACGCTCAAGCTCAGCGGGCGTTTGGCATACCTGCATGCCGATGCCGCCACCACCGGCGGTGGATTTGAGCATGACCGGGTAGCCGATTTGCTCGGCGCTGGTGAGCGCTTCATCAACGCTGGCGAGTAGTTCAGAACCAGGTACTAGCGGTACGCCCGCCTGCTTGGCGAGGGAGCGGGCTTCGTGTTTCAGGCCAAACTGCTGAATCTGTTCGACGGTGGGGCCTAAAAAGGTTAGCCCGGCAGCGTCGCAGGCAGCGATAAAACGGGTATTTTCAGACAAGAAGCCGTAGCCGGGGTGGACCGCCTGGGCACCGCTTTGTTTGGCAATGGTGATCAGCTTGTCGATATTGAGGTAGGTATCGCTGGCACCGCCTTCACCTAGCGGATAGGCCTCATCGGCTTGGTGAACATAGGGGGCGTCGCGATCCGCATCGGCGTAAACCACCACGCTGCCCACGCCGAGGGCTTTAAGCGTGCGTAAAATACGGGCGGCAATGGCACCGCGATTGGCAATCAGGACTTTGCTAAACGTTTTGTTGATGGACATGGCACTGCCTGCAAACTAAGGCGGGTCGTCCCGCAGGTTGCTTGGCCTTCTAGGGTCGTCCCTAGGGCGAATCGATTATTCCCAAACCAATAGCTCGATAGGCGTGGGGTTGTAGCCGTTGCAGGGGTTGTTGAGCTGGGGGCAGTTGGAGACCAGCACGATCACATCCATCTCGGCGACCATCTCCACGTATTTGTCTGGCGCTGAAATGCCGTCCTCAAACGTCAGTCCGCCGTCGGCGGTGACCGGCACGTTCATAAAGAAGTTGATGTTGTGGGTGATATCGCGCTTGGTCAGACCAAACTCTGGAAAGTTGGCAATCGCCTGCATCCAGTTATCCCGGCAAGAGTGCATATGGCGCTTTTCCAGGTCGTAGCGCACGGTGTTGCTTTCGCTGGCGCAGGCGCCGCCTAGGGTGTCGTGACGGCCGCAGGTGTCGGCGGTAATCGTTAGCATGGCGCGGCCTTCGCTAGACATCAGCGTGGTGCCTGCAGTGAGGTAAACCGCGCCCTGTTCGCGTACCGTATCCATAGCGCTGTAGCGCTCGGCGGTATCGTCGGCGCTGAAGAAAAGTGTGTCAGCGGCTTGGTTGCCTTCTAGATCGAGAATGCGCAGGGTTTGGCCGCGCTTGACGGTGCCGATGTAGTGATCGCCTGCGTTGACCGTGGTGCGGCTCACGGCGTTTTCGGGGCGTAGGGTGCTTTCAATAATCATCTGGCGTCTCCCTTATAAGCCGAGGTGGTAGAGGCGATTGTTGGCAAAGCCACGGGCATTTTCAGGCCGTGAGCGATAGCAGGGGTCGTCTTCTGTCACTGGCTCGGCGGTGCCTAGGGCGATATCCACGCCCCGGCGGGGGTAGTCAGCACTGGGGTCGAGGGGATGTGGGCAGGTGTGCAGCAGCACGAGTGTGTCCATCTCAAAGCGCAGCGTGACGCTTTGGCCAGGCTGGCAGTGGCCCGAGACATAGCGCAGCTTGCCGTCGTCGTTGCTCTCAACGCGGGAAAACAGGTTGAGATTGGCGGCCATATCACGGCGGCCCAGGCCGTACTTGGCAAGTTCAACCAGAAAGGCGTCGAAGCCGGTGAGCGTCCAATCGTTGTGGGCCTGTTGATAGCTGACCGGCTGCCAGCCCTTCTTCAGCAGATGATGGGGCATGAGATTGCCGCCAACGCTATCGTGCCAGCCCAGGTCGTCATGAGTGATAGAAGCAAAAATGCGGCCCATGTCCGAGTAGAGGCAGTGCCCCTGAGTGAGCTTAAAGGTGTGCTGGCACTTTAAGGTGTCAGGCAGGTTTAAGCGTTCCAACAGGTTTTCAGGGTTATAGAAGAGCATCCCCACGTTGCTATCGACTTCTTTAGCGGTCAGGGTGAGCGTGGTGCCGCGGCGCAGGCGCAGCGACCAGTGATGCCCGCCAGGTAAATGGGTGGTGTAAGCGGGTTGGCGATTCATAACAGCGTCTGTCATAGCAGCGTCTCCTGGGTGTGAGTTTTCAAGCCGCCTTGGCTAAGCGCTTCTTTGAGTGCTGTTGATGGGCGATCTCGGGAGATAGGCAGGTCATAGGTGATCGTGGCCCCAAACGCTTCTGGTGCCTGCGGGTCGTGGCGGGTTTTATCAAAGACCCATAGCCGTGTACCCAGCTCAAAGGCTTCTTTTAGGTCGTGGGTGATCATAAAAATCGTCAACTGCTGCTCTTGCCACAGGCGATTGATCAGCACGTGCATGTCCTGGCGAATGCCTGGGTCTAGGGCACCAAAAGGCTCGTCGAGTAGCAAAATACGCGGCTGCATCATTAGCGCTTGTGCAATGGCTAGGCGCTGCTGCATACCGCCGGAAAGCTCATGGGGGTATTTGTTAAGCGCATGGCTAAGGCCCACTTCATAAATCCGAGCGCGGGCTTTTTCTATCGCGTGTCGCTTGGCAGTCCCAACGCTTTTGCCCAATAGTTTTGAGCTATGTAACTCATCGGCAATCATCACGTTACCGAGCACGGTTAAGTGGGGGAATACGGAGTACTTCTGAAATACCACGCCGCGATCCGGCCCCGGCTCATTGGGAATGGGCTGATCATCTAGGGTTAAGCTGCCGCGTGAGATGGCTTCGGTGCCTAATAGCATTTTCAGAAAGGTGGTTTTACCGCAGCCGGAAGCACCCACTAGGGTGACAAACTCTCCAGGCTCAACGCTAAAATTCAGGTTTTCGAGCACCACATGGTTACCGTAGTGCTTCTCTAATAGTTTGGCCGCCAGCAGGCTCATGACTTATCTCCTTCGCCTGAGTGGTACCAGGGGAATGCCAGTCGAGAAATCCAGGCCAACAGCTGGTCAAGCAGGAACGCCAGCAGAGTGATCCAAGCCACATAGGGCAGAATGACGTCCATAGAGAGGTAGCGGCGTACCAAGAAAATGCGATAGCCCAACCCTTCCTGGGCGGCAATCGCTTCTGCGGCGATCAAAAAAAGCCACGCGGTACCGAGTGCCAAGCGGGTGGCGTTTAGTAGCCGTGGGGTAAGCTGGGGCAGCAACACTCTTAACAGCACTTGCCAGGAACTGGCTCCTAGGGTTTGTGCTTTGATCAACTGCTCATCGGGCAGCCGTAAGGCATGGCCTTGCAGGTCGCGAATCAGAAAGGGCGTTACGCCAATCACAATCAGCGCAATTTTAGCGGCTTCGCCGGTGCCAAAAGCGATAAATAGAATTGGCAGTATCGCCATGGGCGGAATCAGTGAGGCGACGGTCACCAATGGCGAGAGTTTGGCGCGAATAAGCGGAATACCACCGTTTAGAATGCCCACCACCAAGCCAATCAAGGCACTAATGCCTACCCCAATCACAATACGCTCTAGGCTTGCGAAGGTGTCGGTCCACAGTACAATCTGCCCGGTGCGCACGTTTTCTGCGGTAGCCAAGTGGTAAAAAGAGCTTGCCATGGTAGAGGGCGTTGGAAGTAGGCGATCGTTGGGGTTTTCCGCCAGCCTTGCGTTGGAGAGGCTCATGTAGAGCATCGCCAGCAGCAGAAATGGCAGCAGCCCCAAAAGCCAGCGGCCGCCCCGCGAGGGCGTAAGGTTGATTAATCGCTTCATGGCGGTGTCCACAGATAAGAGTGGGGGAGCGGCGAACTACCGCTCCCATACAAGGTGTTACTGGGCGTCGAGGTAAGCTTTGGTAAAGCTTGGGTCGAAGCGCAGTTGCACATTGCTCTCATCGCCAAAGACACCGCTTGGCGTTTCTATGCCCACAACACCTGCATTGGGTGCCATATCGCCTAGCAGGCCGTGGGTAAAGCTGAACTCGGCAACTCGCTCCATGGTGGTCAGCAGGTCTGGGCTTTCCATTAGCGCAATGGCTTCTGCCGGGTCGGTATAAAGGTAAGTAGCCTCTAATTGCTCAAGATAGCCCTCTAGGTGGGTGCCTGCAGCGTCGGCCATAATGGTGAGGGCGTTTTCGTCGTTAGCGTCGACTAATCCCATCACTTCGTACCAAGCACCCACCAGGGCGTGGCCAAGCGCAGGGTTATCTGCCAGTGTTTGGGTGTTGACTACCATCAGGTCGAGGATTTCACCGGGGATTTCTGCAGAGGTGTAGACCACGTTGGCATCTGGCATGTCGGCGATGGCGCTTAGCTGTGGGTTCCAAGCGGTGACGGCTTCCGTGCTGCTACTGGAAAACAGGCCAACTATATCCGCATCGGACGTATTGACCGTTTCAACATCACGCTCTGTTAGGCCAACGCTTTCAAGGCCTCGTGCCAATAAGTAGTGAGAAACGCTAAATTGCACAAGATTGACGCGACGGCCTTCGATGTCAGCAAGCGTGTCGCTGTCTTTTAGAACGATGCCATCGTTACCGTTGGAGTAGTCGCCAACGATGAGAGCGGTGGAGTCAACACCACTCGCGGCGGGAATGGTGAGGGCGTCCATGTTGGTCATGGCGCAGCCATCAACGTTGCCTGAGGTAAACTGATTGATCGACTCAACGTAGTCATTGACCTGCACCACATCGATGCTAATACCGTATTCGTCGGCCCACTTATCGACGATGCCTTCCACATCGGCATAGGCCCAAGGCATCCAGCCGGCATAAATCGACCAACAAACGCTAAAGGTATCACGCTCTTGAGCATGTGCTTGAGGGGAGGTAAATGTGCCCGCGAGCGACGATGCCAGCAGGGCAGCAGAAAGTGGGGCGAGCAGCAGACGTTTTGAAGGAGTGCGAGTAGAGCGAGTCATGGGAGCCTCCAGCGGCTAAAAAAAACTCAAGGGGCATCGGCGCATCACTGTGCCTTATCCTCCCGGGCTTTTATCCCGCCGTGTAACCTTGTGGCTCACAAGGTCGATCGCTCTCGGACCAGTCACACTCATCAGGGGCGTATCGTTGATGGTGTCGGAACCCTAGCGTTCTATTGGAAACTCTATTGTGCGGCAGCGTTAGCGGCCAATACCCCGTGTGTTACCTGTTTATACATAGCAAGATATTGGCCGATAGATAAAAAATACATATTTTACATGTGGTTATATTTTTTTATTCAGAATGGGCAGGCGACTGGATGAGCGTTCCATAGTCTTAAGCTGCTTTATATTGGTGCGTAGACGGCTCCGGTGCACCGCCATGAAACATGAGTGTGGACAACCCGTTCGTTACACTTACAGAGGCGTCTTACTGGCCTTGCCAGGTACTTCTCTGACCAGCCGGGGCATCAGGAATCCGGGTAAGTGGTCGAGCAGCTGCTTTACCAGTGCTTGTGCGTCTTCGTCGGGAACATCAAAGTGGGCTGCGCCTTGCACGGGATCAAACACATGCAAATAGTAGGGCAGTACCCCAGCTTCAAACAGCCGCTCGGAGAGAGTTGCCAGGGTTGGCACGTTGTCGTTAACGCTTTTGAGCAGCACGCTTTGGTTAAGCAGTGTCACGCCTGCGTGTTTTAGGCGGGCGCAAGCATCGACCACAGGTTGGTCAATTTCATTGGCGTGGTTAATATGCAGTACCACCACTTTTTGTAAGCGAGTCGCCGCGAGCCAGCCAAGCAGGGCATCATCCACACGGTCGGGTATAACCACCGGTAAGCGTGTATGGATGCGCAGCCGTTTTAGGTGTGGGATGCTTTCGAGTTGTGCCACTAGCCACGCCAGTTGACGATCGCTGGCGGCCAGTGGATCGCCGCCAGAGAGAATCGCCTCGTGGATGGAGGCGTCGTTGCGGATATAGTCGAGGGCCTCCTGCCACTGGGCGCGTGAAGGCGCGTTGTCGCTATAAGGGAAGTGACGCCTGAAGCAGTAGCGGCAGTTGATAGCACAGTTAGGGCTTGCAATAAGCAGCACACGGCCAGCGTATTTGTGAATAAGCCCTTTGGCTGGTCGGTGTTCGGCCTCTTCTAGCGGATCTAATACGTAGCCCTTTGGTGTTAGGGTTTCATCGCTAACAGGCAGCACTTGGAGCAGTAGTGGGTCTGCCGGATTATTTGGCTCGATACGTGCCAGGTATGCTTCAGGGACGCAGATATCAAACAGCGCGTGCCCAGCAGAAGCGCCGGGCAACCACTGGCTGTTCAAACCAAGGCGTTTGCAAAGCGCATTTGGGTCGCGGATCGCTTGGGAAAGCTGCTGCTGCCATGAAAGAGATACCTGGGCAGGCGTCTGCTTAGCGGCAATAATGATGTTCTCCTGCAAAAAAGCCCTCCTTCGGGTTATCATGCGCGCACTTATTTAACGACGCCATTTGCAACGCTGCTGGCACATAAGCAAGCTGACGGCGGCATAGTGTGGCTTCGCGCACCACCTGTTGAAACAAATAACTGAAATGGATAATTGAGAGACATTTATGGCGAACTATTCTACCAACGAATTCAAGGCCGGTCTGAAAGTAATGCTCGACGGAGATCCTTGCTCAATCGTTGAAAACGAACTGGTCAAGCCGGGCAAGGGCCAGGCGTTTAACCGCGTTAAGCTGCGTAACCTGATGACAGGCCGTGTGGGTGAGAAGACGTTCAAATCTGGTGATTCGCTGGAAGGCGCTGACGTCATGGATTTGGAGATGGAGTATCTCTACAACGATGGAGATATGTGGCACTTCATGAAGACTGATGGCTCGTTTGAGCAGTATGCAGTAGAGAAAAAAGCGCTAGGCGATACCATCAAGTGGCTGAAAGAGCAGGTGCCCTACACGATTACGCTGTGGAATGACAAAGCGATTTCCGTTACGCCGCCTAACTTTATTGAACTAGAAGTCGTTGAGACTGATCCTGGTTTGAAAGGTGATACAGCACAAGGCGGTTCTAAGCCTGCGACGCTTTCATCCGGTGCTGTGGTTCGTGTCCCTCTGTTTATCAACCAGGGTGAAGTATTAAAGATTGATACGCGTTCTGGTGACTACGTGTCTCGAGCATAAACACCGCTTTAGGGCACGGCGGTCAGTTAGCCGGGAAGCATCTGTTTTATAAAGCCACGCGATGAGTCATGCGTGGCTTTATTACGCTGAGGATACTTAAATGAGAGCTAACTGGCAGCCAACAGCGACGATTGAAACACTGCACGAGCGTGCTCGCTTAATAGCTATTGTGCGGGCCTTTTTTGCCCAGAGAGGCGTGCTGGAAGTGGAGACGCCGATCTTAGGGCAGGGGGGCAGCACAGATGTGCACCTAGCGTCGCTTTCTACGTTAGCGCGCACCGATAAGGGCCAGCGCAAGCTGTGGCTGCAAACCTCTCCAGAGTTTCATATGAAGCGACTTTTGGCGGCAGGAAGTGGGCCAATCTTTCAGCTTGCCAAGAGCTTCCGTAATGGGGAGGTGGGGGCGCGGCATAATATCGAATTTACCATGCTGGAGTGGTACCGCCCTGCATTTACGCTGGCGCAGCTGATTGATGAGACCACCACGCTGGTTGCCAATGTGCTACCAAGCTTTGCAGGTCCGGTGGTGCGTTATCGCTATCGGGAACTTTTTCATACGTACTTAGCAGTGGATCCATTTACTACCTCGCTAGAGACCTTGCGGACCTTGGCTGCAGAGCGTGGTCATATGTCTGCTCAAACGCTAGCAAAAGAGGGGCGTGATACCTGCCTGGATCTATTGATGAGCATGGTGATTGAGCCGCAGCTAGGTCAACAGGAGCTAAGTGTTGTGCTTGATTACCCGGCTAGCCAAGCGGCGCTGGCACGCCGACATCAGGATGCCGACGGCGAGTGGGTCGCCTCCCGTTTTGAGCTTTACTTAAACGGTGTTGAGCTGGCAAATGGCTATGATGAGCTGATTGATGCTGAAGAGCAGCGCCAGCGATTTGACGAAGATAACGCGGAACGGCGTAAATTGGGCCTGCCAGAAGTAGATGTGGATGAGCGACTGCTGGCCGCACTTGAACGTGGTATGCCAGAAAGCGCGGGTGTGGCGCTGGGGATTGACCGTTTGATTCAGCTGGCAATGGGCAAAGCACGCCTGGAAGACGTGCTCGCATTTTCAACGCCTAACTGTTAGCCATTAAGGTGAACCCAGGTGTTGCCCCATTTCTACTTTGGCGCCGAGCGGGTTGTTGTCAAAGTTGATGGGTTTGGCAAAGCACATAACCACGGTAGAGCCGAGCTTGAAGCGGCCCATTTCAGCACCTCTTTCCAGCACAATAGGCTGCCCAAACTGCATGCGCTGGGGGTGACCAGAAAGTGGTGTTACTTGGCCCGACCAAACGGTTTCAATAGCGGCGACAATCATCGCGCCAACCAGCACCATGGCCATGGGGCCATTTTCGGTATCAAAAATACATACCAAACGTTCGTTACGGGCAAACAAGCCTGGCACGTAGTTGGCCGTTGCTTGATTCACTGAAAAAAGCCTCCCCGGCACGTAGATCATCTCCCTCAACGTCCCGGTAACCGGCATATGCACCCGGTGGTAGTCGCTAGGTGAGAGATAAACGGTGGCGAAGCTCCCGCCCATAAACTCCTCCGCCAGCGCGCTGTCGCCGCCTAGCAGGGTTTGTGCAGAGAAGGTGTGCCCTTTAGCCTGAACCAGCTGGCCTGCGGTTAAGTGGCCGTACTGGGAAAGCGTGCCATCGGCTGGGCTTAGCAGGCCTTCGCCCAGTGGGCGGGCATCTGCCTTTAAGGCGCGGGTAAAAAAGTCGTTAAAGGTAGCGTAGGCTGTCGGGTCTGGCTCCAGCGCTTGGCTCATGTCCACTTTAAAGCGTTTGATAAACGCCTTAATCAGGGGGTCTTTTACCCAGGGATTATCGCACTGGGCGAACCTGCCGGTCAGGCGCGAAAGCGCGTGGTGGGGCAATGGGTATTGGAGTAGCGAAAAGGCTTTTTGGGAAAATGTCACAGTATTATCTTCACTTCTCAATCGGTGTATCGTCGCGGTTGCCCCATTCACCCCAGGAGCCCGCGTAGCCACGAATGTTGAAGCCTAGCGCCTTACCCACCAGCCACGTAAAGCTACTGCGGTGGTGGCTCTGGCAGTGGGTAGCAACTTCCATATCGGGTGTCAGTCCCATGGCTTGTAGCTCCGTGATCAGCTCGGCGTAATCGCGAATACGCAACGCGCGGTTGTGGTCCATGGCGTTAACCCAGTCCATATTTACCGCGCCCGGGATATGGCCAAGGTGCTTGTTATTGCCTTTCTCGCCGTCGTACTCCGCTTTGGAGCGAGCATCCCACACCGCGAACTGTTTATCATCCAGCTTCTGTTTGATTTCATCACAGGTGATCAGCGCGAGCGGATTAAGCATCTCGGCGTGGTAGCTGCTTGGCGTGGGAGCGGCTGACTCAGTGCTCTCTTTTAAACCGGAGTCTCGCCAAGCGTGAATGCCGCCATTTAAATAGGAGTAGCGGGTGTGGCCAATCAGCTCTAGCGTCCACAGCAAACGTGCCGCCCAGCCACCGCCTTCATCATCGTAAGCGACCACGTGGGTATCACGGGTGAGACCCAGCGCGCTAAATAACTGTGAAAGAAACTCAGTGCTGGGCACATCGTTGGGTACTGGCCCTTCGCCGCGCATTAGATAGCGAAAATCTAGGTAAATAGCGCCGGGCACGTGGCCCTGGCGATAGCTATCGCCGTTCGCTGGTACGTCGATGATCAATAGTTGTTCGTCGCCCAGATGCTCATGCAGTTGCTCTGGCTCAACAATTAACGGCAGTACATTGGTTTCCGATGAGTGACTGACGGTGCTCATGTACGGCTCCCTGTCCTTGAACTTAAGGCATTAAAATTTAAGGCGATAGCGCTAAGCGTTAGCGTTAAGCGTTCAGACTATCGAGAATACGTCGGTAGCTAGCAAAGCGTTCTGGATGAATCTTGCCTGCCTCAACGGCTTCAAGTAAAGCGCAACCCGGCTCATTTCGGTGGCGGCAATCACGGAAGCGGCAGTGGCCAATATACGGATGAAATTCAATAAACCCGTCGGTGACCTCCTGCTCGTTAAGATGAATCAATCCAAATTCACGAATCCCAGGGGAGTCGATTAGCTCGCCGTCGCTCACCTCATCACTGCGCATGGCGTAGAGCCTGGCTGTGGTGGTGGTGTGCGTGCCTTTACGCGAGTCTTCCGACAGCGCGCCGATGCGCAGGGTTTCATCGGGAAGCAGGAGGTCGATAAGCGATGACTTGCCGACACCGCTTTGCCCAACAAATACCGACGTACGCCCTTCCAGCTGCTGGCGCAGCGCTTCAAGGCCGGCATCGTTGGCAATAGTGGTTCGCACTACCGGGTAGCCTAGGTTGCGATAGCGCTCCAACAGCTTACCTAGCTCACCGCCATCTTCAGGCAGCAGGTCGGTTTTGTTAAGCACTAACACTGGCGCAATACCCGTCGCCTCGGCGGCGACCAAGTAGCGATCAATTAGATTGGGGTGGGGGGCTGGCTCAACGGCAAATACAATCAGCAGCTGGTCGATATTAGCCGCCACGGGTTTAAGCTGGCCGCGAGGATCAGGGCGTTTAAGCACACTGTCGCGCTCTTCTCGTGCTACCACCACGCCGGAGCCATCCTGGCCTGCCCGCCAAATCACTCGGTCACCGGTCACTAAACCATCTAAATTGGCGCGCAGATGACAGCGAATGGGCGTGCCGTCGGCATCGCGCACTTCTAGCGTGCGGCCAAAGTGTGCCATTACCCGGCCCGGCTGTTCGGCACCGTATTCGCCAGCGGCAAGTTTCTCTGCGTCCTTTACATCGCGCTTTTCTGCACGCTGGGCACGTTCCGCCTGGACTTTATCGACTCGCCACTGCTGCTGGCGACTTAATTTACGTTTGCTCATGACCACCCGATGCTCGGTACAATAGGGGCATTGTACCCACCTGGGCACTCGACTGTCCTGTATAGGGTGCTGGTGACGACAATATAAGCGACACTTTTACTCAAATCGCCTTATCGAGTGGCGATACCGGCCAAGGAATGAACGTAATGAGCAAGCAACTTGCTGACAGTGTCACACCCCGTGATGACTTATTGGTGTGGATTGATTTGGAAATGACCGGCCTGGACCCTAACAAAGAGCGCATCATCGAGGTGGCGACGCTCATTACCGACGCGGATTTAAACGTGGTGGCGGAAGGGCCGGTGATTGCGGTGAAACAGCCTGATAGCCTGCTGGCACAAATGGATGACTGGAACCAGAAAACCCACGGCGAGTCTGGCTTAGTCGCCCGTGTCAAAGCAAGTCAGGTGGAAACAGCCGAAGCCGAGCAGCAAACCCTAGCGTTTTTGCAGCAGTACGCGGTGGCGGGGTCGTCGCCGATGTGTGGTAACAGCATTCACCAGGACCGTCGTTTTCTGGAACGCGAAATGCCTGCGCTGCTCGATTTCTTTCACTACCGCAACCTGGACGTTTCGACGCTAAAAGAGTTAGCAAAACGCTGGAATCCTGGTGCTTTGGTAGGCTTTAAAAAGCAAAACGTGCATTTAGCCATGGATGATATTAAAGAGTCGATTGCTGAACTGGCCCACTACCGGAGTACATTTTTACGCGTTGACTCTGGAAATGATGAAGAAGAGTAAGGCGGTTAATAAGCCTCACTGGTAATGCGCGCATTGCGCTTGAGGTGCTGCTCTTCAAGAGCCCAGGTGACGTGCTCACGCACGAGTTCGCTTGGATAGGCCCTACGCGCCCATAGGGCGGCTTCCACGGCCTCGCTCCAGGGCGCGTTGCCCAGGCCAACGGCGATATTGCGCAGCCAGCGCTCATATCCAATGCGTCTGATGGGGCTGCCCGCCGTTTTGTCTAAAAACTCCTCTTCGCCCCAGGCGAAGAGGCTGCAAAGGTCGGCACGATCCAGGTCATGGCGCGGCGCAAAGTCAGCCTCCTGGGTCGTGCGGGTAAAGCGAGTAAAAGGGCAAACCAGTTGGCAGTCGTCGCAGCCGTAAACGCGGTTACCCATGGCGCGGCGAAATTCAAGTGGGATCGCGCCGTGTAGCTCGATAGTGAGGTAGGAAATACATTTGCGCGAGTCGACCACTTTATCGTCAACGATGGCGCCCGTTGGGCAAGCCGTGCGGCAAGCACTGCAGCTCCCGCAGTGCTCCTGTTCAAACGGTGCGTCTACCGGTAGCGGCAGATCGGTGTAGAGCTCACCTAAAAAAAATAGCGAGCCCGCTTTCGGGTTGAGCAGCATGGCATTTTTGCCAAACCAGCCCAGTCCGGCCTTTTGTGCTAATGCACGCTCCATGACTGGCGCTGAGTCCACAAACGCCCGGTAGCCGAAGTCGCCGACTTCCTGCTCGATTTTTTTTGCCAATTGGGCTAAGCGTTTACGCATTAATTTGTGATAATCGCGGCCAAGGGCGTAGCGGGAGACATAGGCTCGCTGAGGTTGGCCAAGCACCTTAGCGCTTTCAACCTCGGCAGGCAGGTAATCCATACGTACGCTGACCACGCGGCGGGTGCCTGGCTCTAACTCTTCTGGGCGCGTGCGTTTAGTGCCATGCTTTTGCATAAAGCCCATTTCGCCGTGATAGCCCTGCTCAAGCCAGCTATTAAGATGGGCCTCGTGGGCGGCAAGCTGGGTATCAGTAATGCCTACCTGCTGAAAACCGAGTTCTCGTCCCCAGGTTTTGATTAGGTTGGCAAGACGCAGCAGCTCATTACTAGATAATGCAAAGGTGGTGGAGCTTGGCATGGTAAGTCAACGTTGGCGCGTTAAGCGCGCTATGCTACCGCATTAGTTGCCATCGCAAAATGTCGACGAAACATCTACGCCGTAACACTGTGATATTGCCGTTTATCGGCTAGCCCCATTACCAGATTCAAGGAGAGATCGTGCCCACGTTAAGTACTTCTTCGCTTCGCCCCCTTTATAAAGCGGCTCAAGTGCGTGAGCTCGATCGCCGGACGATTGCAGGGGGGATTGAAAGCTTTGCCCTGATGCAGCGGGCTGCCTCTAGTGCATGGCACAGTTTTCGTTCTCGCTGGCCCCAGGCGCGCAGCGTAACGGTACTGTGTGGCAGTGGTAATAATGGTGGTGATGGCCACGTGCTAGCGGCTCTAGCGATGCAGGCGGGGTTAAAGGTGCAGCGCATCACTCTTAAGCCTCTGCACGCATTAAAAGAGGATGCCGCCCGGGCGGCAGAGCTTGCGACTGCTGCAGGCGTGGGCTGCGAGGAGTGGCAGGCGGCTACCGCGCTGGTAGGCGAAGTCATTGTTGATGCGCTTCTTGGTACTGGGCTCGCAGGAGATGTGGAAGGTGACATGCGCCGCGCTATCGTGGCGATCAATGCTGCCCATCAACCGGTGCTGGCGTTAGATATTCCATCGGGTATCGCTGCCGATAGCGGGGCCGTGCTGGGGCTGGCGGTTGAGGCTTCCTGCACGGTTACGTTTATTGGCGATAAAATCGGCTTACACACTGGCGATGCCCCTGCCTATACCGGCGATATTGACTTCCGCCCGTTAGGGGTGAAAGCCCAGGTGTTTTTTGACATTCCGCCGACTGCTTGGCGGTTAGACGACTCGCTGCTGCAGGAAACGTTTACGCCGCGTTCTCGAACCAGCCATAAGGGTAGCTTGGGGCATGTGCTGGTGATGGGGGGCGCTCCGGGATTTGGAGGAGCGGCCTTGCTTGCTGCCCATGCGGCGGCGCGTTTAGGCGCTGGTAAGGTCAGTTTAGCAACCTCTCCTGACCATATAACGGCGAGCTTAGTGCGTTGCCCGGAAGTAATGGCTCATGCTGTACGCGGCGCCGCGGAGGCCAGTGAACTGCCTGCACAGGCCGATGTTGTGGTGGTAGGCCCAGGGTTAGGGCAGGGGGCGTGGGGTCAGGCAGTGCTACAATGCGCTCTCCAGTCACAGGCACCGCTTGTTGTTGATGCCGACGCACTTAATCTGCTGGCTAGTCATTGGCCGGATCTGCGCCGCGATGACTGGATCTTAACCCCTCACCCTGGCGAAGCCGCGCGGCTGCTGGGTTGCACGGTGGCAGACGTTCAGTCAGACCGGCCCGCTGCAGCGCAGGCACTTCAACGCGCACGGGGTGGCGTTGTTATATTAAAAGGCGCGGGTAGCTTAGTGGCTGGGCCAACGGGCCTAGTCGTTTGTCCTTACGGCAATCCCGGCATGGCCAGCGGTGGCATGGGCGATGTGCTGAGTGGCATGCTAGGCACATTGGTGGCCCAGTGCAGTAGTCGTGAGCAAGCTGCGTGGTTGGGAGTAATGACCCATGCATTGGCAGGAGACGAAGCTGCAAAAGCAGAGGGGGAGCGTGGCCTACTAGCGAGTGATCTGGCATCCTATGCACGAGCGTTAATCAACCCGTGAAGGCGTCCAACATGCAAGTGCAATTGAAAGATGAAGTGACCCACGTTGCCTTCGGAGAGGCGTTGGGACTGGCGCTAAAAGGCCACGGGCGTGTTTATTTAGAGGGCGACTTAGGCGCTGGAAAAACCACATTAACACGGGGGGTGTTGAGGGCTTACGGCTATCAAGGAGCGGTGAAAAGCCCAACTTACACCCTGGTTGAGCCTTATGAGCTAGTCGAGCAGCGTATTTATCACCTGGATTTATACCGCCTCTCTGACCCTGAAGAGCTTGAGTTTATTGGTGGTCGAGATGTACTGGCCGACGACGCGCTCTGTCTTATCGAGTGGCCAAGCCGCGGTGAAGGTTGGTTGCCTGCGGCAGATTTACGCATTGAGCTTAGCGTCGCAGGCCAAGGGCGACGGGCGCTGTTGACGGCAGGCAGTACCTTCGGTGAGAGCGTTGTGGAAGCCCTTGCCAAGCAAGCAGATAACATGCAACAGGAGCATGGTGTGACTCAATGGATATGAACGGCACGCTAAAGCACCTGGCTCGCATATTCTTAGCTGGGTGTTTAGCCCTCACAGCAAGCGTTTCATCGTTACAAGCGGCAACGGTTGAAAGTATGCGGCTATGGTCAGCCCCTGATCATGCGCGCCTGGTGTTTGACCTTTCTGCAGCGGCCACTGCCAATGTTTTCTCGCTGGATAACCCTGCGCGCCTGGTGATCGATCTTGACGAGAGTCGAATGGACACCGACGCCTCCACCTTGCCACTGGACGGCAGCGCTATTGATGCTGTCCGTACTGGAACCCGAGACGGCGGTGGCCTGCGGGTTGTGTTGGAGCTTAACCGTGAAATATCGCCGCGCCATTTTACGCTTCCCCCTAATGATCAGTACGGCCATCGCTTGGTGGTCGACCTTGAGTACCCGGGTGAGAGTGCGGTAGAAAATCCCATTGACCCTATTGAGGCGATGATCCGCGATCAAGAGATAATGGCCCAGCGCGCTAATGTACAGGCGGATGCGCAGGTGCCCGTTAGCCAAGCAGCGCCGCCCGCTGAGCAGCGTCCAGCGGAAGTTCAGCCAGCCCAGGCGCACCCGCAGCGCGATATTATCATTGCCATTGATCCAGGGCACGGTGGTGAAGACCCAGGCGCAATTGGCCCTGCAGGCACCCGAGAAAAAGATGTCGTGCTGGAGATATCTCGGCGCTTAGCGGCAGAGATAAATAGTGCCACTGGCTTTAAAGCGGTGTTGATTCGCGATGGTGATTACTATCTAGGGCTTCGTCAGCGCACGCAGCTTGCCAGGGACCAGAAGGCTGACTTTTTTGTCTCTATTCATGCTGATGCCTTTACCAGCCCACGCCCCCAGGGCAGCTCGGTGTATGCGCTTTCTCAGCGGGGTGCATCGTCAGAAACTGCTCAGTGGTTGGCCGATAGCGAAAACCGTGCAGATTTAATCGGCGGTGTTGATGGCAATCTTTCCCTGCGCGATAAAGACCAGGTACTGCGCGGAGTGCTGCTTGACCTCACCATGACCGCCACATTAAACGACTCGCTCTCTATTGGGGGGCAGGTGCTAGAGCAACTGGGGCGCGTTAATCGTTTGCATAAGTCGCGAGTCGAGCAAGCGGGCTTTATGGTGCTTAAGTCACCGGATATTCCTTCTTTGCTGATCGAGGTTGGATTTATTTCTAATCCCGATGAAGAGCGACGTCTTCGTGACCCAGTGCATCAGCAGGGGCTATCCACTGCTATCTTTAAGGGCATGCGCGAGCATTTCGAACGCAACCCGCCTCCGGCAAGCCTGCTGGCCTGGCAGCGTGACAACCATCGCCGACCCAGTGGTAATGAGTATCGAATCCAGTCGGGGGATACGTTATCGGCGATTGCAATTCGCCATGGAGTGCCCGTTAACCAGCTCCGGCAGGCCAACGACCTAAATGGCGATGTGATTCGTGTTGGCCAAGTGCTACGCATTCCTAGTTCATGATGATGAGTTTCTGAGGTGCCGGTTGACTGAATTGATCGCTACGCCAATGCGTATTCATGTGCTTGACCCCCGTTTGGCTAACCAAATAGCCGCGGGGGAAGTTGTTGAACGTCCGTCATCGGTGACCAAGGAGCTGATTGAGAATGCGATTGATGCGGGTAGCCAGCGCATTGAGGTGGAGATTGAGCAGGGCGGTGCTCGGCTGATCAAGGTGCGCGATGACGGTATTGGTATTGGCGAGCAAGACCTGCCGTTAGCGTTGGCGCGTCACGCTACAAGCAAAATCAACAGCCTTGAGGATCTAGAAGGGGTTAGCTCGCTGGGCTTTCGTGGTGAGGCATTGGCCTCAATCAGTTCGGTATCGCGGCTAGAATTAGTCTCGAATGCCGAGGATGACCCGCGCCAAGGCTGGCGAGTCGTGGCTGAGGGGCGTGGTATGGAGGCGCGGGTGACACCTGCTCCTCATCCTCGTGGTACCAGTGTCGCGGTGCGCGACCTATTTTTTAATACGCCAGCGCGGCGCAAGTTTTTGCGCACTGAAAAAACCGAGTTTGCCCACGTTGAGGAGGCATTTCGGCGCCAAGCGCTGTCCCGTTACGATATTGCCTGGGTGCTGCGCCATAACCAGAAGGTGGTTCACCAACTGCCGCCGGGCGCTACGCCTGCCGCTCGTGAGCGGCGCATTGCCTCGCTGCTAGGCAAAAGCTTTATCGAACACGCCCGCTATATCGAGCGCGAAGCGGGGGGGCTGCGATTAAGCGGCTGGGTAGGCCTGCCGACGCACTCCCGCTCCCAAGCGGATCAGCAGTATTTCTTTGTGAATGGCCGTGTGGTGCGTGACCGCTTGGTGGCGCATGCGGTACGCCAAGCCTACCGTGATGTGTTGTTTAACGGCCGCCATCCTGTATTTGTGCTTTACCTTGAGCTTGATCCAGATGTGGTGGATGTCAACGTGCACCCTACCAAGCATGAAGTTCGCTTTCGCGATGGCCGCATGGTGCACGACTTTCTTTACTCTAGCCTGCACCACTGCCTGGCTGCTTCTAAGCCGGATGATGAGCAGCAGCAGGGTCATGCTCAAGGCACGCAAAACCCCGAGCAGAGTGGTGCTGTCGCCGATGAAGCGCCGGGTGAGTCGGTAAATCAGCCCTCTGCGCCGCGCTGGCAGCAGCAGGGCATGCCGCTGGCAGATAGCCCTGAGCGCCACCCCGGTGCCGAGCGGGTGCGCCGCTTTATGCAAGGCTATCAAGCGCTGCACCCCGGCCACGAAGAGACCCTATTAACACCACAGCCAAGTGGCCCAGGTGTTAATCCCGCAAAGGCCAATGAAGTACGAGAAGCGCCGTTAAGCATGCCTGAATACGATGCCACCGCGGCGCCCCCGTTGGGCTTCGCCCTAGGTCAGTTGCATGGCGTGTATATTCTGGCGCAAAACGCGAAAGGTTTAGTGTTAGTGGATATGCATGCCGCTCATGAACGGATTGTTTATGAGCGTATGAAAAATCAGCTGGCGGCAGCCAAGGGGATTGATGCCCAGCCGTTGCTAGTGCCTGTTTCTCTGGCCGCAAGCCGCACGGAAGTGGCCACCGCAGAGAGCGAGCGCGATGCCATTATCCAGCTAGGCGTTGAGTTAGACGTAGCCGGGCCTGAAACCCTGCTAGTGCGGCAACTCCCTGCTCTGCTGGCCCAGGCGGACCCCGAAGCGCTGGTGCGTGAAATGCTTGAAGAGCTTTCGCGATTTGGCCGAACTCACCAAGTGGAAGCACGCATCCATGAGCTGCTTTCGACCATGGCTTGCCATGGCAGCGTACGTGCCAACCGGCGGTTAACCGTCGATGAAATGAACGCGTTACTTCGCGATATGGAGCGTACAGAGCGCAGTGACCAGTGTAACCATGGCCGCCCGACCTGGACGCAAATGAGCATGAAAGCGCTCGATCGGCTGTTTCTGCGTGGTCAATGAAAAAAGGGGTGGTATTTAAATGGAGGGCAGCGAGCTAATGGCGGATACACGCCCCTTGGCTATTTTTTTAATGGGGCCTACGGCGGCCGGAAAAACAGATACCGCCATCGCATTGCATGAAAAATTAGGGCACGAAATAATCAGCGTCGACTCAGCCATGGTGTATCGGGGCATGGATATTGGCAGTGCGAAACCTAATGCCGCAGAACTTGCCCGGGCGCCGCACCGTTTAATTGATATTCGTGACCCCGCTCAGCCCTATTCCGCGGCGGATTTCCGTGAAGATGCGCTGCAAGAGATGCGGCAAATTAGCGCGGCAGGTAAGGTTCCCCTTCTGGTAGGCGGTACCATGCTGTACTACAAACGTTTGGTTGAAGGCGTGGCTAATTTACCTGCCGCCGATGCTTCCATTCGTCAGCGCTTAGAGGCTCAACGCCAAGCAGAGGGGCTTGAAGGGCTGCACCGCTCGCTTATGAAGGTGGATCCCGCTTCGGCTGCGCGCATACATCCCAATGATCCGCAGCGCTTAATGCGTGCGTTAGAGGTGTTCTACGCCAGCGGAAGGCCAATGAGTGTGCTATGGGCAGAGCAGGAGCCGGAAACCTTTCCTTGGCGGGTGCTGTCGATAGCTTTAGCGCCTAATGATCGCTCTGTTTTACACAGCAGAATTGCCCGACGTTTTAAAACAATGCTGGAAGAGGGCTTGATAGATGAGGTGGCTGCCCTCAGAAAGCGCAGCGAGCTTCATCTTAATTTGCCCGCTATGAAAAGCGTGGGCTATCGACAGGTGTGGGAATATTTAGACGGCGAGTATGACCAAGCAGCGTTGTTAGAGCGCGGAATTATTGCCACCCGCCAGCTTGCTAAGCGACAGTTAACGTGGTTAAGAAGTTGGCCATCGCTTACATGGGTAGATTCGCAGCAGCCAGACGCTTTGGATAAGGTGCTGAAATTCGTGCGTGAAAGCAGTCCTTAGCGTAAGATAGTCAGTTCGTAAGCAAGTGTTTTCGAGTGGCCGGTTGACCAGGCCTTTCGGGCAACAAGATTGCGGCGTAGCACCAGTAGGGCACGCCATTAATAACCAACCCCAACGACAGTTTTAGGGAGAGCAACATGTCCAAAGGGCAGTCCCTTCAAGACCCGTACCTGAATATTTTGCGCAAGGAGCGCATTCCGGTCTCTATCTTCCTGGTAAACGGCATTAAGCTGCAAGGCCAGATTGAATCGTTTGACCAGTTTGTCATCTTGTTGCGTAATACCGTCAGTCAGATGGTTTATAAACATGCTATTTCTACGGTAGTGCCCTCGCGCAATGTGCGCTTGCCAGCACAAGATCCTGCCGCGCCTGACGCGGACATCTAAGCCCGCTGGATAGCAAGAGAGTCTATGAGGTATTGATTGTTTTTTGAACGCCCAGATGCCGGTGAAACGGCTGTACTTGTTCACGTTGACTTCCACGATGAACAAGCACGTGAAGACCCGGGTGAGTTCTTGGAACTCGTGCGCTCTGCTGGTGCAGAGCCCGCGACATTGCTCACAGCTAGCCGCCAGCGTCCTGATTCCCGCACGTTCATAGGGACAGGTAAGTTGGAGGAGCTGCGGGCAATGCTCGCTGCTCACGAAGCCGAACTGGTGATCTTCAACCACACGTTAAAACCTTCCCAAGAGCGCAATCTTGAGCGTGAGCTTAAGTGTCGTGTGCTTGACCGTACTGGCTTGATACTTGATATCTTCGCGCAGCGGGCAAGAACTCACGAAGGCAAACTGCAAGTAGAGCTTGCCCAGCTTGAATACATGTCTACGCGCCTTATTCGCGGGTGGACTCACCTTGAGCGCCAGAAAGGCGGTATTGGCCTCCGTGGCCCTGGTGAAACTCAGCTTGAAACCGACCGTCGCTTGTTGCGTGTTCGCATTAAATCGATCCATAAGCGACTGGATAAAGTGCGCAGCCAGCGCGAGCAGAACCGTCGCGCTCGATCGCGGGCAGAAATCCACAGTGTATCGCTGGTAGGCTATACCAACGCGGGTAAGTCAACGTTGTTTAATGCGTTGACGAACGCTGAGGTATACGCGGCTGACCAACTCTTCGCGACGCTCGATCCAACGCTTAGACGCCTTGAAATTGAAGATGTTGGCCCTGTTGTGTTGGCCGATACGGTGGGCTTTATTCGTCATCTTCCGCATAAGTTGGTCGAGGCGTTTCGTGCCACCTTGCAAGAGGCGGCCGAAGCATCGCTGTTGGTGCATGTGATTGATGCGGCTGACCCAGACAGAGACTTGAACGTAGAGCAAGTGAATCGCGTTCTAGAAGAAATAGGCGCCGACAGTGTGCCTGTTCTTAAGGTCATGAATAAAATTGATAGGTTGGATAGTGCGCCACGCATCGAGCGCGATGGCCACGGTTCACCTGAAGTTGTTTGGCTGTCTGCTCAGCAAGGTCAAGGGTTAGAATTGCTACATGAAGCGCTAACCGAGCGCCTGGCAAATGATGTTATTGGCTTTTCGCTGACGCTTTCGCCTGAGCAGGGCAAATTAAGAGCGGGACTGCATGAATTAAACGCTGTGCGGGAAGAGTCTTTTGACGAGCAGGGGCACTCAGTATTAGATGTGCGTTTGCCAAGACGAGACTTTAATCAGCTAATGGCCCAGCTAGGCGAGCGCGCTAATACCTATTTACCGCAAGCGCTGCGCGAAACTGATGAATGGTAGCTTTTGACGCTGATAGTAGGCTCTAGCAACACGCCTGCTATCAGTTTTTATCTACTTGTTTGTAGAAAAATGGTACAAGATTGATATAGCAATAATATTAAAAAGCACGACGGCCCTTTCTGAACAAGGCCGCGTGTAGGTGAACACCTTAGTGGAGACGAAGTATGGCCTGGAACGAGCCTGGTGGTGGTAACCAGCACGACCCCTGGAGCAGCGGTGGCCGACGCGGTAATAACAGCGGCGGAGATCGTGGTGGCAACGGCGGTAATAATGGTGGCAATAACGGAGGTAACAACGGCGGCAATAACCAAGGGCCTCCCGACCTTGACGAAGCGCTAAAGAAATTCCAAGACAAGCTTAACGGTATGTTGGGCGGTGGCAAAAAAGGGGGTGGTGGTAAAGGGAGTGGTAAAGGAGATGGTGGTAAGCCCCGCAACTCCTTGGCCCTACCCGGTCTGCTGGTTATCGTTGCCTTGGCTATCTGGGCTGCGTCAGGCTTCTATTTGGTTGACCAATCGGAACGCGGTGTCGTGCTACGCTTTGGTGAATACCAGGGCATTGTCGACCCTGGCTTACAATGGAACCCACCGCTTATTGATGATGTGCGCATGGTAAACGTGACGCGGGTGCGTTCAGTATCGCAAACCCAATCAATGCTTACCCGCGATGAGAACATCGTCGAAGTGGAAATTTCCGCTCAGTACCAAGTGGCTAACCCGCGTGATTTCGTACTTAACGTTCGAGATCCAGGGCTTTCTATCGAGAATGCTCTGGACTCCGCACTGCGTCACGTAGTGGGTGGCACCGACATGATTGATATTTTGACATCGGGTCGTGAAATTCTAGGTAGCTCGGTGGCAAGCCGTCTTCAGTCTTATCTAGACGCCTATGGAGCAGGTATTCGTCTACAAACCATCAACATTGAGTCAACCTCAGCGCCCGAACCGGTTATTGATGCCTTTGATGACGTTATTCGTGCTCGTGAAGATCGTCAGCGTACGATTAACGAAGGTATGGCGTATGCCAACGCTATTATTCCAGCTGCACAGGGTCAGGCGCAGCGTGTGGTAGAGCAGGGGCAGGGGTATCGCGAGTCGGTAGTTGCTGAAGCACAGGGTCAGGCTAACCGCTTTAATGCGCTGTTAACCGAGTATCAAAATTCGCCCGCGATTATGCGCGAGCGTATGTACCTGGATGCTATTGAAGAGGTCTTCGGTAACACACCTAAGGTCTTGCTAGATATTAGTGAAAATGCACCACTGATGTATCTGCCCTTAGATCAAATGAGAGGCGGTTCAAGTGGCGGTAGCTCTAGCAGTAGTAACAGCAGCAGTAATAGCAGTGAGGCGATTGATCCGCGCGTATTAGATTCTCTGCGCAGTGGTCAAGGTAGTTCATCGTCCTCAGGTAATAGCTCCATTCGCAGGGAGGGCCGCTAAATGATTAATAATCGATCCCTGCTAATCGTAGGTGGCCTTGCCGCCGTGGCATGGTTGGCCAGTAACAGCCTGTATGTGGTGGATGAAACCGAACGTGCTGTTAAGCTCCGTTTTGGTGAGGTTATTGAAGAGAATATCCAGCCGGGTCTGCACACCAAAATACCGATTGCTCAAACAATCCGTAAGTTTGATACCCGTCTGCTTACGTTGGATACCGACACAAGTCGTTACCTGACCCTTGAGCAGAAAGCTGTCATCGTTGATTCCTACGTAAAATGGCAGGTAATCAACCCGACACGTTACTACGAAGCCACAGCAGGCGATGAGTTGATGGCTATTCGCCTAATTCAGCCGCGTGTCGACGAGAGCCTACGTAACGAGTTTGGTCGACTTAACTTGCAGGAAATCATTGCAGAACGTCGTGATGACCTGATGACAGGGCCAACATCTGAACTTGACGAGCTAATGCGTGAAGAGCTGGGTGTGGCGATACGTGATATCCGTATCAAGCGTATTGACCTCCCGCAAGATGTTTCGGCGGCGGTATTTGAGCGGATGCGCTCTGAGCGTGAGCGTGAAGCCCGTGAGTGGCGTGCTCAGGGTCAAGAAGAGGCCGAGCGGATTCGCGCCAATGCGGATCGCCGTCGTCAGGTACTGCTAGCCCAAGCTAACGAGCGTTCCGAAACGCTGCGTGGTGAGGGTGATGCCGAAGCGGCCGCTATCTTCTCCCAGGCGTATAGCCAGGATCAGGAGTTCTTCGCTTTCTGGCGTAGCTTGAACGCTTATCGTGAAAGCTTCGCGGGCGATAACAACTTGCTGGTGCTTGAGCCAGATAGCGATTTCTTCCGCTACCTGCGCAGCGCAGCGCCCAACACCGGCGAGTAAGTTTGCTGCCGGAACCCCAGCAGGCATGATGCATGACTGCTGGGGTTCATCTGGGGCACAAACGTGATAGACTTTATTGACCGGGCGTCGCCCGGTTTTTTTGTGGCCCTCGTTTCACTAATGCTCTCCTGGATGCGCATCTAACGCGTAGCAGAGGGGTTGGGTAGAAGGGCCTTCATCGTCTCGCAGGATTGTTCACATGACCATCGCTGACCGCTGGCTACTGCCCGACGGCATGGATGAGGTGCTGCCGCCTCAGGCAAGCCGCATGGAAGAGCTGCGCCGTGCGCTGCTTGATCTCTACCATTGCTGGGGCTACGACCAAGTAATGCCGCCGCCGGTGGAGTTTTTGGACTCTTTGCTCACCGGTACCGGCACCGATTTAGATCTCCAGACGTTTAAGCTGACAGATCAATTAACCGGCCGCATGATGGGGGCGTCTGCTGATGTTACCCCACAAGTAGCGCGTATGGACGCTCATTCGCTAAAGCGTCAAGGGCCGGTGCGTCTGTGCTACTGCACTAATGTGCTACGTGCCAAGGCTGACCAGCACCAAGGCGGGCGTAGCCCGGTTCAAGTAGGCGTTGAGCTGTTCGGTCATGCAGGCTTGGAGGCTGACGGCGAAATTATTCATTTGGCGCTGTCTAGCCTAAAAGCCGCTGGGGCTGAAGAGGTTCACTTAGCGCTAGGCCATATTGGCATCTACCGGAGTTTGGTAGAAGCAGCTGCGTTGAGTGATGAGCAAGAGCGAGGGCTGTTTGCAGCGCTGGCGTTAAAGTCGCCCGGGCAGTTGGCTGAGCAGGTCAGTGCTAGTGTTAGTGACCCCGTGCTGGCCGATATGCTAATGGCGCTGGGCGAGTTGCATGGCGATGCAAGCGTTCTGGGCGAGGCCCGCGAGCGTTTTGCTGGTGCGCCTGCCTCAGTGACCGCAGCGCTTGATCAGTTAGAGGCGCTCTATAAAGGAGTGTTGGCACGTTTTGATGTATCGCTCTATTTTGATCTAGCAGAGTTGCGCGGCTATCAATACCACACGGGTATGATGTTTGCGGCTTATGTACCAGGCTATGGACATGCGCTCGCAAAAGGTGGACGCTACGACGATACGGGCCGTGCCTTTGGTAGAGCGCGACCAGCGACTGGCTTTTCAATGGATTTAAAACAGCTGGCATCGTTGTCGTTAGCATCACCTAGCGGTGGGGCTGTTTGGGCGCCTGCCCAAGAAGAGGAGTCGCTTAACACGGCCATTGCTGCGCTACGCGAGCAGGGTGAACGCGTTATTCAAGCGCTGCCTGGGCAGCGTACTGGGCCGGCGGAGCACAGTTGTGACCGCCGTCTTGAGTTTATTGATGGCCGTTGGCAGACAACGGCCCTGACACAAGAGACGAGTGCATAATGGGTAAGAATGTCGTAGTCCTGGGTACCCAGTGGGGCGATGAAGGTAAAGGTAAAATTGTCGACCTGCTTACCGAGTCAGCCTCAGCGGTTGTTCGCTTCCAAGGCGGCCATAATGCTGGTCACACGCTGGTGATTGACGGTGAAAAAACAGTTCTTCACCTGATTCCCTCAGGCGTGTTGCGTCCCGGCAAAACCTGCGTAATTGGCAACGGTGTGGTGCTATCGCCCGAAGCGCTCATCAAAGAGATTCGCGAATTGGAAGCCAAAGGTGTGCCGGTGCGTGAGCGCCTGCGCCTTTCGCCTGCCTGTCCGCTAATTCTGCCTTATCACGTTCGCTTGGACCAAGCGCGTGAAAAAGCCCGCGGCGTGGCCAAAATTGGCACTACCGGGCGTGGCATTGGCCCTGCCTATGAGGATAAAGTGGCGCGCCGTGGCCTGCGTTTGGGCGATATGCTTCACCGTGAACGTTTTGCTTCCAAGCTTGGCGAAGTGCTGGATTACCACAACTTCGTCCTGGTGAACTACCACGGTGAAGAGGCGGTAGACTTCCAGGAAGTATTGGACAGCGCCATGCAAATGGCTGAAGAGCTTCGCCCGATGGTGACCGATACGGTCAGCATGGTGCATGACCTTCGCAAAGCGGGTGATAATATTCTGTTTGAAGGCGCCCAGGGCTCGCTGCTGGATATCGACCATGGCACCTATCCCTACGTAACCAGTTCCAACACCACCGCAGGTGGTACGGCAACCGGATCAGGCGTTGGCCCGCTATACCTGGATTACGTGCTGGGTATCACTAAGGCGTACACCACCCGCGTTGGTTCCGGTCCGTTCCCTACCGAGCTATTTGATGTTGACGGACGCCACCTAGCCGAGCGTGGGCATGAGTTCGGTGCCACCACTGGCCGCCCACGTCGCTGTGGCTGGTTTGACGCCGTAGCGCTGCGTCACGCGGTGCAAATCAACTCGGTATCAGGTATCTGTTTAACTAAGCTTGATGTACTGGACGGCTTGGAAAATATCCGCGTGTGCGTTGGCTATCGTAGTAAAGATGGTGAAGTGCTGGATAATCCGGTTGATTCGGAAGGCTACGAGGCAATCGAGCCGCTTTACCATGATCTACCAGGCTGGAAAGAGTCTACGCTGGGCGCTAAACGCGTAGAGGATTTGCCTGCTAACGCTCGTGCGTATATCAGCTTCTTAGAAGAGCAGGTAGGCACCAGCATTGATATTATTTCCACCGGACCTGATCGTGTCGAAACTATTGTGCTGCGTAACCCATTTCACGACTAAGAGTACGTTGTGGTTTAGCAGTATAAAGTAAGTCGCGTTAAGCTGCGTAAGCAAAGGGAGGGGCGATTTAATCGCCTCTCCCTTGTTTTTTAGCGGCACAGAACGTTAGAAATCGATACCGCGGCGTGCCTGTAGGCCGTTGTTGAAGGCATGACGCACTTCCTGCATTTCAGTCACTGTGTCTGCCATGGCCACCAGCTCACGGTGGGCATTACGCCCAGTCATAATCACAGTTTGTTCCGCAGGACGATTGATGAGCGCCTGCTTAACGGTGGCAATGTCTAAATATCCGAACTTCAGCATGTAGGTGATTTCATCTAGCACAACTAAGTAGGTGTCAGGGTCGGCGAGCATTTTCTCCGCCTCTTGCCATACCGCTTGGCAAGCCTGGGTGTCGGCCTCTCGGTTTTGGGTATCCCAGGTAAAGCCAGTGGCCATAATTTCAACGCTTAAATTTGGGTCTTCCTCCAGACGGTTGCGCTCACCGCACTCCCACTGGCCTTTAATGAACTGCACGACACCTACTTTATAGCCGTACCCTAGCGCCCGGGTAACGGTGCCCCAGGCCGCCGTTGTTTTGCCTTTGCCGTTGCCAGTATTTACCAGCAGCAGCCCGCGCTGCTCAGTGGCATTGGCCACTTTTTCATCTACGCGGGCTTTCAGTTTTTCCATGGACGCCTTGTGGCGTGCATCGCGATCACTCATGGTGGCTCCTGGGTACTTGGTTAGCTTGACGTTGGTTAGGGTAAGCGATCTTTAAGGAATTAACACCATTGCGCATAAGGTTTGTATAAAATTGCTTGTTGCTTGGATAAATGTTTGCCTAACTAAAAATCTCGCTGTTTAGGAAGAGGATTAGCCGGGCAGGGGCTTGCTGCTCTAGAATAGTGGGTCATGTCTTGTCAGGAATTACACCATGCCCTCATTTGATATTGTGTCCGAATTTGATCAGCACGAAGCATCTAACGCCGTTGACCAAGCAAATCGCGAAGTCCAAACCCGTTTTGATTTTAAAGGGGTCGATGCAAGCTTTACTCTCGAAGGCGAGAAAGTTCAGCTGGAAGCGGAAGTCGATTTTCAGCTCAAACAGATGATCGAAGTGCTGCGCAACCGTTTGATTGCCCGTGGTATTGACGCCCGTTGCATGGATATTCAAGACGCGCTGCTTTCGGGCGTTAAAGCACGCCAGGAAGTGGTGCTTAAGCAAGGGCTTGATCCGGCAGAAGCCAAAGATGTGGTGAAGCGCATCAAAGCTAGCAAATTAAAAGTACAGGCTCAGATCCAGGGCGAAAAAGTACGTGTGACGGGTAAAAAGCGCGACGATTTGCAAAACGTGATGGCGCTGCTGCGTGGCGAAGAAGGTCCTGAGTTGCCGCTGCAGTTTGATAACTTCCGCGATTAATTTGCGCGCTACTCATTTGATGCGATAGCGCCCGATGCGGCGCTATCCTCCCACTTAAAAGCTTACAGGAGTCACGCACTATGTCTGATCCGCAGCCGGTTTACTTAAGCGACTATCAGCCGCCCGCCTACCACGTTACCCATACCGAGCTGACGTTTGATCTTGACCCCGCCGCGACTCGCGTTAAAGCGCGATTAATGATTGAGCGCCACGCTGAGGCAAGTGCTGATGCTCCTCTGGTGCTAAATGGCGAACACCTGACACTAGTTAAGCTCGCTATTGATGGCAAACCTCTCACCGATACAGATTATCAGCGTGATACCGACACACTACGTATTGAGCGCGTACCCGCAACGTTTAGCTTGGAAAGCGAAGTGGAAATTGCGCCTAGCAGTAACACCGCGTTAGAAGGGCTCTACCAGTCCAACGGTATGTACTGCACCCAATGCGAAGCAGAGGGCTTTCGGCGGATTACTTTCTATCCTGACCGTCCCGATGTGATGGCGACCTTTAAGGTCACCGTGATTGGCGACGCTACGAGCGAGCCAGTGCTTTTAGCCAACGGCAATCCCGTTGATCAAGGTACAGTGGAGGGCGGCCGTCACTTTGTGACCTGGGAAGACCCGCACCCTAAGCCGTGCTATTTATTTGCGTTGGTAGCCGGTGACCTGCGTAAAGTTGAAGACCACTTTACGACCATGAGTGGGCGTGACGTGACGCTTCAGCTTTGGGTAGAGCAGGATAATCTCGATAAAACAGAGCATGCCATGGCATCGCTTAAGCGTGCCATGACCTGGGATGAGCAGACCTATGGCCGTGAATACGACCTAGATCTATTTATGATTGTGGCAGTAAACGACTTCAATATGGGGGCCATGGAGAACAAAGGGCTTAATATCTTTAACTCTGCGGCGGTACTTACGCACCCTAACACTGCAACAGATTCAGCTTATCAAAATGTTGAGGGTATTGTTGCCCATGAATATTTTCATAACTGGTCCGGCAATCGGGTAACGTGCCGTGACTGGTTCCAGCTGTCATTGAAAGAAGGTTTTACGGTTTTTCGCGACCAATGTTTCTCAGCGGATACCAATTCAGCACCGGTTAAACGCATTCAAGACGTATCATTTTTCCGTACAGCGCAGTTTGCTGAAGACGCCGGGCCAACGGCACACCCGATCCGCCCCGACCACTTCATTGAAATCACCAACTTCTACACCCTGACGATTTATGAAAAGGGTGCAGAAGTGGTGCGGATGCTGCGTAATCTATTGGGCTGGGAAGCGTTCCGTCGCGGCTCTGATCTCTATTTTGAGCGCTTCGATGGCCAAGCGGTCACTATTGAAGATTTCGTTGGCTGCATGGCGGAAGTCTCAGGCGCTGATTTAGGCCAGTTTATGCGTTGGTACGCCCAGGCAGGCACGCCGGAAATTGATGCCCGTGGCGAGTATGACTATGCCCATGGCGAGTATCACCTCACGCTACGCCAGCGCACGCCCTCAACCCCGGGCCAGTTTGATAAGCTGCCGCTGCATATTCCTGTGCGGATGGGCTTGGTGGGTACCAAGTCAGGGCAAGACCTAATGCTGACTCTGGAAGGCGAGAAGTTAGGTAAAGACGCAGTTATTCACCTGCGTGAAGATGAGCAAACATTTGTATTTACCGATGTGGCAGAAGCACCGGTTCCTTCATTGTTGCGCGAATTTTCGGCACCCGTAAAACTGCACTTTCCATACTCCCGTGAAGACCTAGCCTTCCTGCTTACCCACGATAGTGATGGCTTTAACCGTTGGGATGCAGGGCAGCGTTTGGCTATGCTGGCGCTGGATGATCTAATTGCCGCTCATCGTAACGGCGTCGAAAAAGTCATGGATGGACGTGTCGTTGAAGCGTTTAGAACGCTGTTAACTGGGCAAATGAGCGACAAAGCCGTGCTGGCTGAAATGCTGACACTCCCTTCAGAGGCATACATTGCTGAGCAGCAGCCTATTATTGATGTTGATGCGATTCACGCTGCCCGCGAGTTCGTGCGCCAATCGCTAGCGATGGCGCTACGCGATGAATTTCTTACTATCTACAATGACAACGTAAGTGAAGAACGCTATGCCCCGTCGCCAGAGCAAATTGCTCAGCGGAGCCTTAAAAATGTAGCGCTGACGTATTTAATGTCGATTGAGGATCATCAGGGGCTGGCACTGTGTGAAGCGCAATTTGCTGCGGATCATAATATGACCGATGTGCGTCACGCGTTAACGCTGCTGGTGCATAGCGACCGCGATGACCTTGCCTCCCCAGCGCTTAAAGCATTTGGGCAGAAGTGGGCGCATGATCCGCTTGTTATGGATCAATGGTTCACGATTCAGGTATCGCGGCCGCAGCCAGATGTTCTGGAACGAGTCGAGTATTTAATGCAGCACCCGGCGTTTTCAATTAAAAACCCCAATAAGGTGCGTGCGCTGATAGGGGCCTTTGCTCAGAATAGAGTCAATTTCCATCGCTTAGACGGCAAAGGCTACGCCTTGCTAGCGGATGTGGTGATTGAGCTTAACCAGATAAATCCTGAAATAGCCGCGCGACTGATTACGCCGTTAACTCGCTGGCAGCGCTTTGATGACGTGCGCCAACAGATGATGCGTGAGCAGCTTGAGCGCATTAAGCGCGAGCCGCTATCATCAAATGTGTTTGAGGTGGTCGAGAAAGCGCTGGCCTGATAGGTGCTAGCGAATTAACCATGGAAAGGGAAAACCTAGGTGGACGATTCACAGCAACGTTATTTACTCATTATTAATGGTAAGTCTGCCGGTAATCCGGAACTTCGCGAAGCCGTTGAAGAGCAAAGAGAAGCAGGGAAGCAGATTATCGTTCGTTCAACCTGGGAGGGGGGGGACGCGGCTACATTTGCTGCTCAATCGGTTGAACTGGGGGCAACCTGTGTGGTTGCCTGCGGTGGCGATGGAACTGTCAGCGAAGTGGTTAATGGCTTGATGCAGCTAGCGCATGATCAGCGTCCTGCAATGGGGATTGTGCCCCTTGGCAGCGCCAACGATTTCGCTACATCCGTTGGCTTGCCACTGGAGCCAGGGCCTGCACTAGCCGCGGCGTTGACGCTTTCAGCGTCGCCCATTGACGTGGTGCGCGTAACAGCAGAAGCGCAGGGCGAGGACTTCACCAGCTACTATGTCAACATGACGACAGGTGGCTTCGGAGCTGAAATTACCTCATCCACCCCTAAAACGCTAAAGCGCATGCTGGGTGGAGGGGCTTATTCGCTGATGGGCGCATTAAAGGCATGGCGGCACCGAAGCTATCGCGGCACGCTGCACTGGGGCGATGAGGAGCGCAGTGCGGAATTACTGCTATTAGCACTAGGTAACGGGCGCCAGTCGGGTGGAGGGCAAGTATTAGCCCCCAGCGCTAAGTTAGATGACGGCCGCTTAGATGTGCTGGTGGTTAAGGATTTCACCTCTGTTTTAGAGCTGCCAACGTTAATCAGCGAGTTGCAGCAGTTCCCTAAAGAAGGTCGCTATGTGAGCTACTTCACCGTCAGCCAGCTAACGGTGACCACCCAACAAGATGATCCTCCCTGGCCGTTAACGCTGGATGGAGAAGCGCGGCATTATGACCGATTCTGCGTTGAGATTGTGCCACTGGCATTGAAGGTGCTGCTACCTGATGAGTGCCCGCTATTGGCAGCGAATGATCGATGCTAAAGGCGACTGCTATTTTTAGCGGCTGCTACAATTTTAAAATATAGCCACCTGAGGAGAATGGTTCGATGGTAAATCGTTTATGGATACCTGCGCTTGCTGCCCTAGCACTGCTGCTAAGTGCCTGTGGTGAAAGCCAGGAAGAGCCTACTGTCGCCCCTGAAGAGAGTGCATCATCGGTATCGGATGATGAGGTGGTTCAACAGGAGGATGCGCCTGCAGCAGCAGAGAACGCCGCAGAAATGCCCGATCCTGAAGAAATTGAGGATGATGTAGAAGCGCGTCAAGCCGCTGAAGAGCTTGAGCAGGCCGAAGCGTTACGCGCTGAGGGCGAAGATGAGTTGGATGAAGAGCAGCCCCAAGGCGCTGAAGAGATACAGGCTGGAGAAGACACCTTAGCTGCAGACCCAGAAGATGCATTAGATGAAGCAAGCGCAATGCCTGGGGAAACAACACGTTCAGATGTCGATGATGTTATTGCTGAAACAGAGCGCCGTTTTGAAGAGGCCCAGCGCCGCTTGGATCAACAGTTCCAGGAAGTAGAGCAGCAGTCCACTGCTCTGGAGCCGATGGAGAGTGACGACTTTTCCTCAAGCTGGGAAACGGAGAGCAGTTTGCCAGAGAGTCCTCGTTTAGAGGATGACCTGGAAGCTACCGATGTTGATGCGCTAATCGAAGATACTGAGCGTCGTTTTGAAGAAGCTCAGCAGCGATTAAACGAGCAGTTTGAAGAGATTGAACGGGAACGTACCAATGGTGCAGGTATCGATGGCTTAGAACCTTACAGTTCCGAAATGGATAGTTCAGAGGCGGCTAATAGCCAAGAAGATGGCTCAGAAGAAGCGGACACAGAAGAAAACGCTGATGATACAGAGGCAGAGCTTGAGAGCTTAAACGCCACTCAATAAGCCCTCACGCGAGAATCTGCCCACAAAAAAGGCCCGCACTTCGGGCCTTTGGGATATTCGTGGTTGGCGCTGTTTTGACTGTTTTAAGACGGGGTGTTGTCGTTGGTCACTCCAACCGTCGCCAATTGTTAATGGCTAGGCTAGGCGGATGTTTGATGCCTGAAGACCTTTTTTACCCTGGGTGACGTCAAAGCTAACCTTTTGACCATCAGGCAGGGTCTTAAAACCCTCCGCTTGGATTTCAGAAAAGTGTGCGAATAGATCATCGCCCCCGTCATCAGGTGCGATGAAGCCATAACCTTTGGTGTCGTTGAACCACTTGACAGTGCCCGTTGCCATTGCTCGTATCCTTAACATGCTTAATGAAGTAACGAGCAGAGTTATTGTGTGCTCGCCAAGATCACTTTAGAAGCAAAAAAACAGCGCGTCCAGCGACGAATGAGTAACGCTTTTTAACCTATTGGGCTTATATGATGGTGCAAATCACCTTTATAGATGGGCAATTTATTTCTTTTTTGATTGCGATTACGCTGCTTTCAATAAGTCCTGGAGTGGATACTCTGCTGGTAATACGTAATACCGCTCGCGGTGGCGTTCGAGATGGCGTAGTAACGAGTATCGCTATCTGTTGCGGGCTATTTGTGCATGCCACTATTTCAGCGCTGGGTATCTCTTTAATTTTGCTGCAGTCAGCATGGGCTTTTCATCTGCTTAAGCTTGCCGGGGCGGCTTACTTGATTTGGCTTGGTGTGGCTAGCCTGCTGGCGGCTCGCCGAGGCACCGCATTGCCCGTCCAAAGTGTTTTGCAAACTGCATCGCCAGTATCTATCTGGCAACCGGTTAAAGAAGGGTTGCTCTCTAACGTACTTAACCCCAAAACGGTCGTGTTCTATATGGCTTTTTTGCCACAGTTTATCGCGCCAACAGACCCCGCTTTATTAAAGTCGCTGTGGCTAGCCGGTGTTCATTTTGTGATTGCCAATATTTGGCAAATTAGCGTTGTGTTAATGGTAGGTGGGGCAAGTAAATGGCTGGCCAGCGCTCGTTTTGCGCAAACATTAAATGCAGCCACTGGGGCTGTGTTGATAATGTTTGGTGTGCGCTTAGCCCTAGAGCAGCGCCCGGTATAACCGGGCGCTAGCTCAAGCAATTAAGTCCGTTAAGTGATTAGCGGCGAACGAGGAGGGCCCGGTCATAGTGTACGGCTTTCTCATTCTCACTGAGTAGAGATACGCCGTCGCTATTCCCGCCGTTGGCTAAGCTTTCGAAAATAACGCGGTAGCTAAGGACTGCTTGAACATAATCGCGGGTTTCTCGGAACGGAATGCTCTCCACGAACAAATCAAATGACTCCACGCCGCTACCCAACCACTGGTCTACCCGCCCGGGGCCTGCATTATAGGCAGCTGCCGCGGCTAGGCGATTGCCTTGGTAGCGCTCAATTTTGTCGCGTAGATAAGTGCTACCCAAGCGGATATTGAGTTCTGGATCTAGTACGCCATAGGGGCCTGGGTCGTTAAGACCTAACTGGCGGCTGACCTGGCTTGCTGTGCCTGGCATTAGCTGCATGAGGCCCCGTGCACCTGCTGGCGAAAGAGCAACAGGGTTATAAGCGCTTTCACGACGGGTAATGGCCATTAATAGGAACGGGTCGACGCCGGTTAAACGCCCCCAGTGCATAAAGCTGTCGTGATAAGCGGGGGGGAAGCGCCAGTCAAGGGCATCCCACATCTCAGCAGCAATGGTGGTTTGCACTAAGCGCGCATGCCACTGCTGGTGTGCGGCGTAGTCAGCAAGGGCGCGCGCCTGCTGAGGAGTGCCATTGCGCACAGCGTGTAGCCACTCACTGTTGGCAAGCCCCTCTTCACCAATACGCAGTAACGCTTCGGTACGCTGTACGGCGGGCAGCTGCGCCGTTAGTTCTCTGGATGCCTCATCAAAATGATTGCGTTCTAAGTTGAGCTGATAAGGCTGATTAAGCCGTTCGGCAGCGGCAAAGCCGTAAAAACTGCGGTCAGTAGCCGCCTGACGATAACGTGCTTCGGCAGCATCGTGGTTGCCGAGCTGATGGTTGGCCCGTGCCAGCCAATACTGCCAGCGGCTCCTCTCTTGCTGGCTGGCTGGCATTTCTGTAATCCAATGCATGACCTCTGTCCATTGACGCTCGGCCAGGGCGCGGCGAACCCGAAGTTCCAGTACGCGCTCACTTTCCAGGCTGGGTAATACACTGTCTACCCAACTTAGGGTGCCTGGCACATCGCGTACTAAGGCATAAAAAGCTAGCTCTTCTTCAATCGGCTGTCGGTCGGCGGCTGCTAAGCTCAAGCGTGGCCCGATCTCCTGCCAAGCCGAAAAGGCAGCGGGGGTATTTTCCCGCGTGTAGCGCTGCATGGCGGCTTTGTAAAAGGCGGATGTAGCGGCACATTCAGGGCCAAGGCAGGCGGGTGCTGAGGTGAGTGCGCGGGAGTTATTGCTAACAGACTCAACCGTCTCGCGGGCCGTTTGCCATTGGCCACTTAGAAGCCCGCCTAGGTAGCTGCTTAAACGCTCCTCGCCCGCTTGCCATGCAAGCATTTTTCGTTCCCAAATAGCCGTGGCATTAATCGTTCCATCTGATCTTAGGCGGCTAAATAGTGTGTTACAGGCATCAGGCTGTGAGCTGCCGACCCGCCATAGCGCAAGGCCTGCTTCTCTAGCCTGCTGAGGCTCTCTGTCCAGTAGGGCCGTATAGTAATAGCACTGGCGAGCGGTGCCTGCGGGCTCGCCGTCAGCGACTGCTAGCAGATCGCCAAAGCGGCCTGCGTGGCCGTACTTGGCGATGGCTTGACCCCGCATCCACTCGGATAAGGGAGAGTCGGCATGCTGGTCTATAAAGCGCTGTATTTGGCTAGACGAAACATTCGGCAACTGGCCACGCAAGCGGTGATACTCAACGTAGCCATTAAGAATATGCCCCTCAATTGCGCGCTCATCAACCTGCTGCCACTGCTGCTGACGCGCTGCTTCAAGGGCATCGCGCATAGCGGCGTCTGAGGCTGCCCAAGAGACAACCGGTAACCCTACCAATACAGCCGTACAGAGGCTGCGAAGGGTGGAACGAAATGGCGAAGCCTGCATGACACGTCCTCTTGCTGGCTAGCGGGCTAACAGCCGCTATAGTGAACTTAAAGCGTAAACAGTGTTCTGACAATCGTGACACTTAGAGGATTCAATTGCGATGACCCCATTATCCACTTGGTGGTTATTACGTCGACTAAAAACCCGCGTATGGGCAGTTAGACGCATTGGTCGTGCATTAAAGACATTTGTGCCGATGACCCGTGATGTACTGCGCGGCGATTTCCGTCCGGTACCCTGGTCTGCATTTGGCATGATGGCGTTTGCCCTGGCCTATTTGATCATGCCCTTCGACCTCATTCCCGACTTTCTGCTGATTATTGGCCTTGTCGACGATGTAATAATTGTAGGTTGGTTGTTAAACCGCATTGATCAGCGCCTCGCTGACTACCGGGCTTGGAAGTACGCCAGCGTCGATACTTATGCTTCTCCACATTCAGCTTCTTGAAATCGCGCTGCCTAACCCCATATTGAGTTCACATCTTTTTCGCTTCCGTCTTCTGTAGGCGGAAGCATCCAGTAAAACGTGAACAATGAGGGCTAAGCGCATGACGACTGCGACCCACGAAGAAACTCTTGGCTTTCAAACGGAAGTTAAGCAGCTCCTAAACTTGATGATTCACTCCCTGTACTCCAACCGGGAAATTTTCTTACGCGAGCTTATTTCTAACGCCGCTGACGCCTGCGATAAATTACGCTACGCCGCGCTAGACAACGATGCGCTGTACGAAGGCGACAGTGAGCTGCGTATTGAAATTGAGCACGATAGCGACGCTAACACCATTACCTTGCGCGACAACGGCATTGGTATGAATCGTGAAGACGTGATTGCTAACCTGGGAACCATTGCGCGTTCGGGAACGGCCGAGTTCCTTAAACAGCTTTCCGGTGAACAGCAAAAAGACGCCAAGTTAATTGGCCAGTTTGGTGTGGGCTTTTACTCAGGATTTATTGTCGCTGATGAAGTGTCGGTACGCACCCGCAAAGCGGGCACAGCCGCCTCTGATGGAGTTGAGTGGCGCTCGAAAGGCGAGGGTGAGTTCACGGTTGCTGATATTGAGCGTGAGGTTCATGGCACCGAAATTACTCTGCATCTTAAAGAGGATGCTAAAGAGTTCGCAGATGACTACCGCCTGCAGAGCTTAGTGCGTAAGTATTCAGATCACATCGAAGTGCCGGTGCGCATGCCGAAAATCGAAACGGCAAAAGACGACGAGGGCAACGAGATAGAAGGTAGTGAAGTGACTACCTGGGAAACCGTCAATGAAGCCACCGCGCTTTGGGCTCGCCCGAAGAGTGAGGTATCCGACGACGAATATAAAGCGTTTTACAAGCACGTTGCCCATGACTTCAGCGACCCGCTAACCTGGAGCCACAACAAGGTTGAGGGCAAGCTCGAATACACTAGCCTGCTCTATGTGCCTGGTCGTGCGCCGTTTGATATGTTCGAGCGTGATGGCGCTCGTGGCGTCAAACTCTACGTTCAGCGCGTGTTTATTATGGACGACGCCGAACAGTTCTTGCCGCTTTACCTGCGCTTTATTAAAGGCGTGCTGGATACCCGTGATCTATCGCTGAATGTGTCCCGCGAGCTGCTTCAGCAAGATCCCAAGGTTGATAAAATTAAGGGTGCATTAACTAAGCGCGGCTTGGATATGCTCAAAAAACTGTCCAAAGACAGTGAGCAGTACCAGACGTTCTGGAATACCTTTGGTAGCGTGCTGAAAGAGGGGCCGGGAGAGGATTTCGCTAACCGTGAAAAAATTGCCGGTCTACTGCGCTTTGCTTCTACCCATACAGACTCTGCTGCCCAAGAGCACGCCTTGGCAGATTATGTTGAGCGCATGAAGGAAGGCCAGAAGAAGATCTACTACGTGGTGGCGGACAGCTTTAATGCGGCAAAAAACAGCCCACACTTGGAGATTTTCCGTAAGAAAGGTATTGAGGTGCTGCTCCTCTCTGACCGTGTTGATGAATGGTTAATGAGCCACCTGACTGAGTTTGACGGTAAATCCTTTGCCGATGTGGCAAAAGGTGAGCTAGACCTTGGCGACGTGGAAGACGAGGCCGAGAAAAAAGCGCAGGAAGAGACCGCTAAAGCGAAGGAAGACTTGGTGAAGCGCGTTAAAGAAGCGCTAAGCGACGGCGTGCAGGATGTAAAAATCACCCATCGCTTAACAGACTCGCCGGCCTGCGTTGTTCTGCCGGAACATGAAATGGGCTACCAGATGCGCCGCATTATGGAAGCCGCCGGCCAAAAAATGCCGGAAGTAAAACCTATTTTAGAATTGAACCCTGAGCATGCTCTGGTGGCGCGTTTGGAAAACGCCGAAGGCGATCTGTTCGGTCAATTAGCCCATATTCTGCTGGATCAGGCCATTATCGCTGAAGGTGGCCAGCTAGATGACCCGGCTGCTTACGTTAAACGACTCAACAGTGTATTAACTGCCTAATGAACAGCTAACGCTGCTACGGCCCGCTTGAAACCCAAGCGGGCCGTTTAGTTTGGTAAGGTATGCCGCATACGAGTGAACAACTACCAGGATATCGTTATGGCTGAACAGCAGATCAATGTCGCGGTACTTGGCGGCGGCAGTTTTGGGACTGCGCTGGCCAGCATTGCCGCAGATAACGGCGCTAATGTGCGCCAGTGGATGCGCGATGAGGCGCTGGTAACGCAAATTAACCACGAACATCGCAACGGGCGCTATTTGCCGCACTACGCCATTAACCCGGTGGTACAGGCGTCTACGGATATGCAGGCCGTGCTTGAAGGTGCCGAGTTGGTATTAATTGCAATACCTTCCAAGGCCTTTCGTAGCGTTGTGCAGGCTGCAAAGCCTTGGCTGACGTCTACGCAAATTTTGGTCAGTACTACCAAGGGTATTGAGCAAGACAGCTTTTTACTGATGAGCCAAGTGCTTGAGCAAGAGACAGGCTTTACGCATATTGGCGTGATTGCTGGGCCTAATTTGGCATCTGAAATAGCTGACAAGCAGCTAACCGCTACGGTGATTGCCAGTGCCGACGCGCTTACCCGCACACGAGTGCAGCAAGCGCTAGGCTGTGGCTATTTTCGTGTGTACGCCAGCAATGACCGCCACGGTGTTGAGCTGGGCGGCGCGCTCAAAAACATTTACGCCATTGCCGCTGGTATGGCGGCAGCGCTCGGCATGGGCGAAAACACCCGCAGTATGCTGATGACCCGTGCGCTGGCTGAAATGAGTCGCTTTGCGGTCGCTCAGGGAGCTAACCCTATGACGTTCTTGGGCTTAGCCGGGGTGGGTGATTTAATTGTTACCTGTTCGTCTAACTTGTCTCGTAACTACCGAGTAGGCTTTTCTATGGGTGAAGGGCGCAGCCTAGAAGAAGCTGTCTCGGCGCTTGGGCAAGTCGCAGAGGGCGTGAACACGGTTAAACTGGTGTGTGAAAAGGCTCGCGAAATGGGCGTTTACATGCCGCTGGCGGAGGGGTTAAACCGCGTGCTGTTCGAGGGTGTGCCTGCTCAGGAGATGGCGGGAACGCTGATGATGGGCGAGCAAAGCAGCGACGTGGAGTTTATCTTGCCCCGCGAGGCCGTTCAGCAGGCGCACCGCAACAGCGGAGGCTGGCATGAGTAGCGGAGCGCGCCAGCTGCTGATTATGCGCCATGGGGAAGCCGCCCCTGGCTTTCCTGATCACGCTCGGTTGCTTACACCACGTGGCGAACAAGAAGCCGATAGCATGGCGCGCTGGCTGGCAGTGCGAATTGAACAGGGCGAATTAGCGCTACCCATACTGTATGCAAGCCCTTATGTGCGTGCCCAGCAAACGGCCCAGCGCTTTAGCGATGCCTTAGGCGTGGCGCTTCATACCCTGGACTTTATTACGCCTGATGATTCGCCTGCTGCCGTGAGTGATTGGCTGCTGAGTCAGCCTGAAGGTGACGCGATTATGTTGGTCAGTCATATGCCGCTAGTGGGCGATTTGACGGGGCTTTTAGTAGAAGGGGCCGCTAGCCAAGGGGTAGGGTTTCCTACTGCGGCAATCGCGGAGCTGGACGCTGACGTTTGGGCCGCAGGCTGCGCGCGATTAACCCGTTTTACTCAGCCTGGTGAGTTGTTATAGCGATACAAAAAAGCGGCTGCCAAGGCAGCCGCTATGATCCATACAATATGCGTCAATATTAAGGGTGCTTTAGACCGTTGCACTCGGTTTTTTACAACAGCGCATCCAGTTTCTCTTTGAGCAAGCCGTTTACCTGCTGTGGGTTAGCGGTGCCCCGAGAGGCTTTCATCACCTGCCCCACAAAATAGCCAATCATCTTGCCGCGTTTTTCTGGCTCAGAATCACGGTATTGGGCCACTTGGGCCGGGCTTTCAGCGATCACTTGGTCGATCATTGCTTCAATGGCCCCGCTGTCAGTCACCTGCTTAAGGCCTTTGGTTTCAATGACCTCATCGGCCGACTCACCCTGACCATTCCACAGCGCCTGGAAGACCTCTTTAGCGGCCTTGCCATTAATGGTGTCGTCCAGTACGCGGCTGATCAGTTCGCCTAGCTGGCGCGCAGAAACTGGGCTGTTAGTAATGCTCAAGTTTTCGCGGTTTAGCGCGCCTGACAGCTCGCCTTGCACCCAGTTGGCGGCCTGCTTAGCATCGCCGCATACCCGGTGTACTTCCTCAAAAAACTCAGCCATTTCACGGCTGGCAGAGAGTACGTTTGCGTCGTAAGCAGATAGCCCAAGCGCGGCTTGAAAGCGCGCCCGTTTGTCAGCGGGTAGCTCGGGCAGTTGGCTTCGCAGGTGCTCAAGGTAAGCCTGATCTAACACCACCGGGAGTAGGTCCGGGCAGGGGAAGTAGCGGTAGTCGTTAGCTTCTTCTTTGGTACGCATGCTGCGAGTTTCATCGCGTTCGGGGTCAAACAGGCGGGTTTCCTGTACCACCTTACCGCCATCTTCGATCAGCTCGATTTGACGCTCAACTTCAAAAGCGATGGCCCGCTCGACAAAACGAAACGAGTTGACGTTTTTAATTTCCGCACGGGTGCCAAAGGCTTCCTGGCCTTTCGGGCGCACCGACACGTTAACGTCGCAGCGCATGGAGCCTTCGGCCATGTTGCCGTCGGAAATGCCCAGATAGGTCACGATGGAGTGGATTGCTTTGAGATACGCCGCGGCTTCTTTCGCGTTGCGCATGTCTGGCTCAGAGACTATTTCCAGCAGCGGCGTGCCTGCTCGGTTTAAGTCAATACCGGTCATGCCGTGGAAGTCTTCGTGCAGCGATTTGCCTGCGTCTTCCTCAAGGTGAGCGTGGTGGATGCGAATACGTTTAGTGGTGCCGTCGTCCAGGGTTATCTCAACTTCACCGGCACCCACAATCGGATGATACATCTGGCTGGTTTGGTAGCCTTTGGGCAAATCCGGGTAAAAATAGTTTTTGCGGTCAAACACTGACACTTCAGGAATGTCGGCATGAACCGCAAGACCGAACTGCACCGCCATGGCGACGGCCTGCTCGTTAAGTACTGGCAAGACGCCTGGCAAGCCTAAATCAACGGCGCAGGCCTGTGTATTTGGCTCTGCGCCAAAGGCAGTCGAGGCGCCGGAGAATATCTTTGAGCGTGTTGCAAGCTGAACATGGACTTCAAGCCCAATCACCGTTTCCCATTGCATTAGGCGTTCTCCTCGGCAAAAGCAGGAAGTTTTAAGTGCCAATCGGTGGCTTGCTGAAACTGATGTGCCACGTTAAGCAGCTGCGCCTCGGCAAAGTGGGTGCCCAGAATTTGTAGGCCGATAGGACGACCTCCCGCAAAGCCCGCCGGTACGCTAATACCTGGAATGCCTGCAAGGTTGACGGCAATGGTGTAGATATCTTGCAAGTACATTGATACTGGGTCTTTTTTAGCGCCAAGATCAAAAGCAGGCGTAGGCGAGGCTGGCCCCATCAGTACGTCCACATCTTCAAAAGCGTCTAAGAAATCCTGGCGTATCAGGCGGCGTACTTTTTGCGCTTTAGTGTAGTAAGCGTCAAAAAAGCCTTCGGACAGCGTGTGGGTGCCGATCAGAATGCGGCGTTTAACCTCTTCACCAAACCCCTCTGCCCGCGAGCGGGTGTAAAGGTCAATCAAGTCAGCCGGCGCATCGCAGCGATGGCCAAAGCGCACACCGTCATAGCGGGAGAGATTAGAAGACGCTTCGGCCGGAGCAATGACGTAGTAAGCGGGAATCGCATAATGGGTGTGCGGCAAGCTAACTTCTCTCACCGTGGCACCTAACGATTCATAGACCTTCACCGCTTCGCGGACGGCTTTCTCAACCTCAGGGTCAAGGCCGTCGCCAAAATACTCTTTTGGCAGGCCGATTTTAAGTCCTGACAGCGGTGCATTAAGGGTTTCGGTGTAGTCAGGAACGCCGCGGGCAACGCTGGTGGAATCGCGCACATCATGCCCGGCAATCACGTTGAGCAGATGGGCACAATCTTCTGCACTGCGCGCCATGGGGCCTGCTTGGTCAAGGCTTGAGGCGTAGGCGATGATGCCGTAGCGGGAGACGCGTCCGTAGGTAGGCTTCAGGCCTGTGATGCCACAAAATGCCGCGGGTTGGCGAATAGAGCCACCGGTATCAGTGCCCATGGCGGCGGGTACTAGCCCTGCTGCTACGGCAGCGGCGCTACCACCTGAGCTGCCACCGGGCACTGCTGATAAATCCCAGGGGTTTTTCACTGCGCCGAAGTAGCTGTTTTCATTGGATGAGCCCATGGCGAACTCATCCATATTGGTTTTGCCCAGGCTGATGGTGCCGGCCACGCTGAGTTTTTCTACCACGGTGGCATCATAGGGCGCGATAAAGTTATCGAGCATTTTTGAGCCGCAGGTGGTTTTCACCCCGTGGGTACAGAAAATATCTTTCAGTGCCAGGGGAATGCCTGCCAGCGCTCCGGCGTTGCCCGCTGCGCGTGCTTGGTCGGCAACGTCGGCCTGATTGAGCGCTTGCTCAGCGGTCACAGTGATAAAGCTATTGAGCGTCCCATCGGCTTGCTCAATGCGCTGTAAAAAGTGCGAGGTAAGCTCGCGGCTGGAAAACTCGCCGCTTTTAAGCGCGGCGGCCAGTTGGGTAACGGTTTTGTCATGCATGACCCGGAAGCTCCGTTCGGGGGCGAAAAGGAGAGGCGGAGAGAAAACAGCGCCGCCCGCTGGGTGGGCGGGGGGTTCCACTCATTCCACTATTTATTCCACGACGCGCGGTACAAGGTAGAGGCCTTCTTCCACCGCGGGGGCGCAGCGTTGGAAGTTATCGCGCTGGTTGGTTTCCGTTACCTCGTCGGCACGCAGGCGCTGGGTGGCATCCAGCGGGTGTGCAAGTGGCACAACACCTTCTGTATCAACGCTTTGCAGTTGATCGACCATGTCCAGGATGCGGCTTAGGTCGTCCACAAAGCCACTGGCTTGGTCATCGCTAACGGCGAGTCGGGCCAAGTGCGCGGCCCGGCGCACATGAGAGTCTTCAAGCGCCATGATCGAGATTTCCTCGCAAATGTGATGGAACATATTCCGCGTTCAGCGGTATACATACGGTCATCTTAAATTCGTCTTGTGTTGCAGACGTAGAAAATAGCCGCAAAAGGTACCACATATTGGCCCTTGCGGGCAGTGTTAGGCGAGACTCGCGCTTGCTGCCAAGGGGTTGCGGTGATACCGTTTGCATCCGCACAGGGTTCCCGGTCTGCACTAGGTAACAACATCCATGTTCAAACGTCTGAGGGGGCTGTTTTCCAGCGATCTATCGATCGACTTGGGTACGGCCAACACACTGATTTATGTACGCGGTCGTGGCATCGTTCTCGATGAACCGTCCGTGGTTGCCATCCGCCAGTCTGGCAATATGCGCAGCGTGGCGTCGGTAGGCACCGATGCCAAACGTATGCTTGGCCGCACGCCAGGCAACATTACCGCCATCCGCCCGATGAAAGATGGCGTTATCGCCGACTTTACCGTTACCGAGCAGATGCTTCAGCACTTTATCCGTAAAGTCCATCAGAGCACTTTCCTCACACCAAGCCCTCGGGTTCTGGTCTGTGTGCCGTGTATGTCCACCCAAGTGGAACGGCGTGCAATCCGCGAATCAGCGGAAGGCGCTGGCGCTCGTGAAGTGTTTCTGATTGAAGAGCCAATGGCAGCGGCCATTGGTGCTGGGCTTCCGGTAGAAGAGGCTCAAGGCTCGATGGTGGTGGATATCGGTGGTGGTACCACTGAAATTGCCATTATCTCGCTTAATGGCGTGGTTTATTCAGAGTCTATTCGCGTCGGTGGTGACCGTTTCGATGAAGCAATCACTGCGTACGTGCGCCGTCACTACGGAAGTCTAATTGGCGAAGCCACTGCAGAGCGCATCAAAGAAGAGATTGGTTGCGCTTACCCCGGCGGCGAACTGCGCGAGATCGATGTGCGCGGTCGTAACTTAGCTGAGGGTATTCCGCGGAGCTTTACACTTAATTCCCACGAGATTCTAGAGGCGCTGCAGGAAACGCTCGCCTCTATTGTGGCGGCGGTGAAGAGCGCACTTGAGCAGTCTCCGCCAGAGCTTGCCTCTGACATCGCTGAGCGTGGTTTGGTGCTAACTGGCGGTGGGGCTTTGTTACGCGATCTTGATAAGTTGATTGCTGAAGAAACAGGCTTACCCGTGATTGTGGCGGAAGATCCGCTTACCTGTGTCGCGCGAGGCGGCGGTAAGGCGCTTGAAATGATTGATCAGCATACCTTTGAGTTGCTGTCTAGCGACTGATAAGAGCGGTTTATCGCGGGGGATTGCCTATTAAACCGCTGTTTTCGCACGGGCCGTTGCCGGGTTACCGGCTGTTCTTCTGCGTGTTGGCAGCAAGCGTTTTAATGTTTGTTGACCAGCGATTTACGCGCATGGAAGATGTTCGCGCCCAAATGACCATGATTGTGGCCCCTATTCAGTGGGTAGTTAGCGTGCCTAGCGATCTACTGAATTGGGGGGCGCTTGCGCTTTCCGATCAGCAAGCGTTGGTGGACGAAAATCGCCGCTTACGTGAGCAGATTCTAACGCTTTCTCACCGCGGTCAGCGTTTAGCCAGCTTAACCGCTGAAAATGCTGAGCTGCGTAGCCTGCTACAGGCCGCAGAGCGACATGAAATTCCCTACATGACCGCCGAGCTACTCTCCCTGGATAACGATCCTTTTAGCCACCAGATGGTGGTTGACCGCGGGCATCGCAATGGTGCCTATGTTGGCCAACCAGTCATTGACGCATTTGGTCTAGTGGGGCAGGTGACAGCCGTGTCGGCGTACTCTAGTCGCGTCCTTTTACTCGCAGATGCAAGTCATGCGCTTCCTGTTCAGGTGAATCGGAATGGGCTGCGTTTTATCGTGCAGGGTACTGGACGCTATGGCAGCGTTAGCGTACTGCATGTGCCGGATACTGCGGATATTCGCGAGGGTGATTTGCTGACTACCTCTGGGCTGGCCGAGCGCTTTCCGCCCGGCTATCCAGTAGCGAGAGTAACCGAGGTGTATCATGACCCGGGCCAGCCGTTTGCCCAGGTAACCGCTGAACCCTCCGCCCAGCTGCAGCGTTCGCGGCATTTTCTGTTGCTGTTTCCCCCTCCGCCCGAGGAGTTAGGTGATGCGGATTGGGATGAGGACATGGATATATCAGCCAGTGCGATCCACGCGGCGCAGCGTCTTAGGCTACCCAATCAACCAGTGACTCAGGAGGTGCCCTAATGGCACGAGCACCCGCGGTGCCACTGGTAGTGGTGTGGTTGAGCTTTTTACTGGCGCTGTGTTTGCAAGTAATGCCTCTGGCTGATGGTTGGCAGGTATATCGACCCGAGTGGATTGGCCTCATGTTGGTCTACTGGTGTATGCGGGCGCCTAGTCGGGTAGGGGTGTTTCACGGTTTTGTGATTGGTATTTTGATGGATTTAATTGAGGGAACATCGCTCGGCCAACATGCGGTCATACTTTCGCTGTTGGCTTTTTTATGTGCGTTGGTTTACCCGCGCTTTCGTACCTATTCCTTAGTTCAACAAGCGGTATTAGTGCTGGTTTTATTGGGCATTGTGCAGTTGATTGAACAGTGGTTGCGCACGCTAACGGGTGATTTTTCAATCCACTTATCCTTCTTAATTCCCTCTATAATTAGCGCGTTGCTATGGCCATGGCTTGCGACCATGCTGCGCGCATTGGAGCGCCGCTTAGCAGGTGCCTGATATAGGCGTTGAGTAATGATGAGTATCTGGTGTTTACAGGCCTATATGCCGGTGCGAACTAACCGCATACAGAGAGGCTCTGATGAGTAAGCCACAGCGATTAGACGCTACCACAGCACCGCGTAAAGAGCCTGCGCCGTTGCTGTGCCTGGCCTCTGCGTCACCAAGGCGCAAAGCGCTGCTGGCCTCTATCGGTGTTCCCGTGAGTGTGTTGCCCAGTGACGTAGATGAAACGCCTTTAGTTGGCGAGATGCCTAGCGCTTATGTTGAGAGGCTGGCGATTGCCAAAGCACAAGCGGCAGTGCCGCAAACCAAGTTGCCGGTGTTAGGGTCGGATACGGCGGTTGTGATTGATGGCACCATAATGGGCAAGCCTTGCGACGAACAAGACGCCGCCGCAATGCTCTCAGCGCTTTCTGGGCGAACCCATCAGGTGCTAACGGCGGTCGCGGTGGTGGGCCCCCAGGGTGTACTCTCTTGCTGTGTCACCACGCAAGTGAAGATGCGTGTAATTGATCAGGATGAAATAGCTTGCTACTGGCAAACCGGCGAGCCAGTGGATAAGGCCGGTGGCTATGCGATTCAAGGCCTAGCGGCGGTGTTTGTTGAGCAAATTCACGGTAGTCACTCCGCCGTCGTGGGGCTGCCGCTATTCGAAACAACGCGCTTGTTGTGCCAGCAAGGGGTGCCTATATGGGCGGGGCGTTATCGAAGTACGTGACCGCTGTTTCACCGCCTGCTGTGCTGGCAAGGATTATGACCCAATAAGGAATTTTGCATGAGCGGTGAAGTCCTCATAAATTTAACGCCAATGGAGACCCGCGTTGCGCTGGTAGAAAATGGCGTACTACAAGAGGCGCTAATTGAGCGCTCACGCCGGCGCGGCATCGTAGGTAATATCTACAAAGGTAAAGTAGTGCGGGTACTGCCTGGTATGCAGGCTGCCTTTGTTGATATTGGCTTAGAGCGTGCAGCATTCATTCATGCCCATGAAGTGATGCCGCCGGGTACGCCCAGTGATGAGCAGCAAACGATTGGTCAGTTACTCCATGAGGGGCAGGCGCTGGTGGTGCAGGTCACCAAAGACCCGATTGGCAGCAAAGGTGCGCGACTGACAACGCACCTTTCAATTCCTTCACGCTACCTTGTTTACATGCCTGACTCGCCACACCATGGCGTCTCCCAGCGTATTGAAGATGATCGCGAGCGGGAGCGGCTTAAAGCCCTGCTGGATAAGGGTATAGAAGAGCAAACCATCGATGTGACCGGGGGGTTTATCGTCCGCACAGCGGCTGAAGGCGTGGGCGAAGAAGAGCTGGCAGGGGATATGTATTTTCTGCTGCGCATCTGGCGCAAAGTAAGTGAGCGTAAAATCACGGCTGTTCCGCCTAGCGTCATCTACGACGACCTACCGCTTTTTATGCGCACGTTACGCGATGTGATGCGTGATGATATTGAAAAAGTGCGTATCGACTCCCGGGAAAACTTTGTCAAACTCGTGGAGTTCGCCGAAGAGTTTATGCCCGAGGCGGTGGATCGTATTGAGTACTACCCCGGCGAGCGCCCTATTTTTGACCTTTACAGTGTTGAGGATGAAATTCAAAAAGCGTTAGGGCGTAAAGTGCAGTTAAAGTCGGGCGGCTACTTAGTGATTGACCCCACTGAAGCCATGACCACCATTGATGTCAATACCGGGGGCTATGTCGGTCACCGTAATCTCGAAGAAACCATTTTTAAAACCAATCTTGAAGCGGCGACGGCGATAGCGCGTCAGCTGCGGTTGCGCAACTTGGGCGGTATTATCATTATCGACTTTATCGATATGATAGATGTTGAGCATCAACGTCAGGTGCTGCGCGTACTGGAAAAAGCCCTAGAGCGGGATCACGCTAAAACCAAGTGTACCGGGGTAACCGAGCTTGGCTTAGTTCAGTTGACCCGCAAGCGTACGCGCGAAAGCTTGGAGCAGACATTGTGTGAAGCGTGTCCTACGTGTAGCGGACGCGGCACATTGAAAACTCCTGAAACTGTTTGCTATGAAATTTTTCGTGAAATACTGCGCGAAGAGCGAGCTTACAGCGCTGAGACGTATATGGTACTCGCATCCCAGCCAGTGGTAGACCGCTTGTTGGATGAAGAGTCCGCAGCAGTGGCTGACCTGGAGAGCTTTATCAACAAAACGATCCGTTTTCAGGTTGAGCAGCACTACTCCCAAGAACAGTACGATATTGTGCTGATGTAATGATAGCGCTACGTTCGTGGGGGCGGTGGCTCCTGATTGCATTTGCGTGGCTGCTTGGCATGCTGGCCATACTGCTTTTGGTAATAAGGCTGCTGATTAGCCAAGTAGGGGCGCTAACGCCCAACATTGAAGCGCTCCTTGAAGCGCGTATCGGCGTACCGGTGACTATTGAGCACCTTTCTCTCTCCCTTGAGCGCAACGATTTATTTCTGCGCTTAGAGGGCTTACAAGCAGCAACGCCGCAAGGGCAACGGCTGCTATCCCTTGAGCAGGCCCACCTGCGGCTTGATAGCTGGGCCTCGCTCCTAAGTGTTGCCCCCATTTTTAACGATGCCCGTATTACTGGGGCTGAGTTTCATCTTTACCAGCAGCAAGACGCTGCTTGGGGCTGGCCAAACCCTGCCGAGCTACCCGAGTTTATAGCGCCAGAGCCTACGCTGGATTTAGCCAAAATTGATAAGTGGGCAGGCATTATCCTGCGTCAGCGCTTGTGGGTGGATAACACACGCGTTGTGCTGCATGGAGAAGAAGATGAGGTGGCCATGCATGCGCCTACCTTATTGCTCAACGGTGACGAGCGGCGCACACGGCTAGAGGGGGTAGTGAATATTTTAGAAACCCCCGACCTAAGTGATGAAGAGGCCCTTCCTGCGCTGAATATGCAGGTGGAAATGCAGCCAGGGCAGCGAGGGTTTAGCGACTTCTCGGCGGCACTACAGCTCGATATGCAGCTTGATCACTTGCTGTCATTAGCGGCGGTATTTCGGCCGGACTATATGCCCCACCTAGAACAGGCAGGGGGCGAAGTTAAGCTGTGGGGACGATGGCATAGCGGTCGGCTCGATGAAGCGCGCCTGGCGGTGGATATCCCCGAGCTTACTCTGCGCCATGAAATTCAATACGCGGTATTACAAGATATTGAGGCAACTGGCCTTTGGCAGCGTGATGGTGAGGGTGGCAAAGCGTGGCTAAGCGCCGACGCTGACAGTGTTGAGTGGGCGCGCCCCTCTGGCATTAGTGATGGCCCAGCGCTACCGAACCACTGGTATTTGTCGCATCAGGCTGATTTTTGGGAGCTTCGCACAAGTGCTTTTGAACTCTCTTCACTGACCGCCTGGCGCGACTATGTGCTGTTGCCTGAATCAGTAACCCGGGTGCTTCAAACCCTTTCCCCCAGTGGCCAAGTTCAAGGGCTAAGTGTTGGCCAGCATGAGGGGCGCTGGGGGGTTGATGCGGCGCTGACCAATGTTGCCGTTTTGCCCTGGCAGCAGGCGCCCGGCGGCGGCCCACTGGATGCCTGGGTACAAGCGCGGGATTTTCGCGGCCGAGTGACCTTCAGTAGCGCGGGAGAGAGTTCGCTACATTTTCCTGGGTTATTTATTGCCCCCATGCAGCTTAGTCATGCCCAAGGCGTGGTGGAGTGGGTCTATGATGGCCCCAATACAATGATTAGTGGTCGTGATTTAGCCGTGCAGTGGGATGGTGCAGAGGTTAGCGGTGGCTTTGGGTTAATTAGGGATAAAGAGAGTGGTCAATTTGGTTTAGATATCGATTTTGCCAACGTCGATGCTGTGGAATACCCCTTGTCTCACTGGCTGCCCATCTACGCGTTTGAACCCGGAATGCGTGAATGGCTGCTCAACGATATCGGAGGCTATGTGCCCAACGGGTCTCTCCAGCTTAGCCTGCCCTTAGCTACCGACCAAACAGCCGATGAGCTCTCTGCGACGCTGGCTCTGTCGGTAACACAGGGGCATATGCCTATCGCGCCCGACTGGCCACGGCTAGAGCACGTGGAGGGGCGGTTGACCTGGAAAGAGCAAGTGCTTGAGGCCCACATTGAGTATGCCGAGAGCCACGGTGTGCAGGCGTCTGAAGGTGAGTTGATAATGGCCGATGAGCAGCTAAGGCTCTCTGGGCAATTAAAGAGCGATGGCCAATCGCTACTTCAGTTTCTCAAGGCTATTCCTAATGTCGATATGTCGTTGCTTGACGATGTGCGTGCTGAAGGCCATGTAGAGGGAGATATTGCCCTGTCGCTACCGCTTAATGCGCCTGACACCTTGCAGGTAGAGGTCAATGCCCGCCCGCAGTTTTCAAGCATCGCCTACCAGCCCCTAGAATTACCCTTAACCAATGTTGAGGGCGCGCTGACCTGGCAGCAGCATGGCGAAAACTATGTTTTGTCAGGTAATGCCAGCGGTCGGCTGCTAGGTGGCCGAATTGTGGCGGATGTTAATAGCCAGCAAGACCGAATCGACTTACGTGGCGATGTTAATACCGCTGCGCTGTTCCGCTTGGCAGACATACCTGCTGAACAGGCTCGCCAAGTATTTGAGGGCAGTGCTGAGTGGCGTGGTCAGGTCCGCCTTGAGCCGACGCCTAAGGTAACTCTCGAAAGCCGTTGGCTGGGCGTGGTGAGTCACTTACCTGAACCCTTCGCTAAAACCGCTGAGCAGCCCTGGCCCTGGCGCTTTACGGCCGATATAGAGAGCGGGCGACTGGAAACCCAGCTAGCCGAGCTTATTCATGCGCGTGGGCAGCCGTTAGCAAATGGCGAATTAGCCGGCGAGTTGGCGCTGGGGGCTGCGTCGTTGCCGCAAGGCTGGCTGCGCCAGCCAGGCTTTAACGTCGTCGCCGAACTACCTGAAATAGACCCAATGGCATGGCATGCAGCGGTTGCGCCGCTGATGCAAAGCCAGTCGCCGGTAGATATTGATTACGAAGAGAGCGAAGCACCTATCTCGCTAAGGGTAAGTACCCCGTGTTTACGCTACCGCAGCGAATGCTTTGGTGAAATTAACATGTCGGGCGATATCCATGGGCAGCAGATGGGAATGCTGCTTAGCGGTGATTTAATCTCGGGTCGGGTTGAGTATCGCCCCAAGACCGCGCGGCCTCTGGATATAATGATTACTTCGCTGGAGGCCGAGCGACTGTTCGACATGCCCTCTAAAGAACATAGTAGCAGTGAAGCTTCACCCGCCTCATGGGTAGAGGCAGTGGAAACACGATACTCAACGTCGGCACCCATTCCTTCATGGCTGGCCGAGCTGCCCAGTGGTCGGTTACGACTTGCAGAAATCAGCTTGGGTGGGGGGCGGTTTGGCCCGCTAACGGCCTATTGGCAAACCGATGATCGACGCTTTTCGCTGTCACCCGTTGGGTTGACCCTTGGCCAGCTTTCGGCTCGGGGCGAACTATTTTGGGAAGGCAGTGCGGTGAACAGTCAAACGCGGGCCGATATTTCAATCCTCGGAGGGGATGTGGGTACTGCCCTAGAGCGGCTTGGCCAGCCGGTGGCGATGCGTAGCCGTTCAACGGACATCAACGCTGAGCTAGCATGGCCTGGCGCACCCTGGCAGCTTGACTTGAGCCGAGCGGGCGGCGAGATTGATATCGATATCCGTGATGGCCGTTTTGTGACATTGGAGTCCGCGCCCGCAAGGTTGGTTGGGCTGCTTAATTTTGACAACATATTACGCCGATTACGTCTGGATTTTTCTGATGTTACGGGTCAAGGCACCGCTTTTGATAGGGTATATGGCACAGCGGATGTGGCTGGTGGGAAGTTAATGATGCGCGGGCCGTTGCATATTGAAGCCCCGGCAGCCTCAATGACGCTTACCGGCAACATCAACCTAGCGCAGCGTGAACTCGATCAGCGTTTAGGCGTCACACTGCCAGTTAGCCAAAGTTTACCCATCGCGGCCATTGCCGTGGGCGCCCCCATTGTGGGGGGCGCCTTATTCCTCGCCGACCAGCTGTTTGGCGATGCGTTTGATCGAGCGACGACTATTCACTATCGCGTGCGAGGTCCCTGGACATCGCCGCAGGTTACCTTAGAAGGCCCTCAATGACCGCACTTAAAAGCGATTTAGATACCGCTGTTTCCATTCTGTTAACGCCGAGTGGTCTTGACCTAGATGCGTTGGACACAGGGCTTGGCTATGCCATGGGGGCAGGCATCGACTACGCCGATCTCTATTTTCAGCGCACCTGGCAAGAGGGATGGGTGTTGGAAGATGGCGAGGTAAAAGAAGCCAGCTACAACATTGATGGTGGGGTGGGTGTACGTTCGCTAGCAGGCGAAAAAACCGGCTTTGCCTACTCAAACCAGATTACCGCCGATGCGCTGGTGGACACTGGCCGCACCGCAGCGGGGATTGTACGTAGCGGCAAGCAGCTCTCTGGGCAGGCGGTAAGGCCTGTTTCTGTAGCGCCCTTTTATGCAGGCATTGACCCGCTGGCAGGCCTCACAGCAGAAGATAAGGTTGCGCTACTGAAAGAGGCCGACCGCGTGGCGCGTGCGGCTGACCCTTGTATCAGTCAAGTAAGCGCTTCACTGTCCGGTACCTACGAAGTAGTGCTGGTACGTGCCAGCGATGGCACTTTAGCAGCAGATATCCGCCCGCTAGTGCGTTTTAATGTCAGCGTTATTGCCTTTAAAAATGGCCGTCGCGAACGCGGCAGTGCAGGGGGTGGTGGGCGTTACTCCATGGCAAGGCTGCGAGATGAGGGCGTTGCCGCGCGTTACGCCAAAGAGGCGGTGCGCCAAGCCTTGGTAAATTTAGATGCAGTGGACGCGCCTGCAGGGCAAATGCCAGTAGTGCTCGGCGCCGGGTGGCCAGGCATCCTGCTACACGAAGCGGTTGGCCATGGTTTGGAGGGGGATTTTAACCGTAAAGGTAGCTCGGCGTTCGCTGGGCGAATGGGTCAGCGTGTTGCTGCCAAAGGCGTGACTATTGTCGACGATGCTACGTTATCAGATGGGCGTGGGTCGCTCAGCGTTGATGATGAAGGCACGCCTGGACAAAATACGCCGCTCATCGAAAACGGTATTTTAACGGGTTATATGCAGGACAAGCTTAACGCCCGTTTAATGAACATGGCGCCGACCGGCAATGCGCGGCGCGAGTCATTCGCCCACCTGCCGATGCCGCGGATGACCAATACCGTCATGTTAGCTGGCCAGGATGAGCCGAGCGACATTATTAAGAGCGTCAAGCGCGGTATCTATGCGGTGAGTTTTGGTGGCGGGCAGGTGGATATTACGTCGGGCAAGTTTGTGTTCTCGGCTAGCGAAGCCTATCTCATCGAAGATGGCAAAATTACTGCGCCTGTAAAAGGCGCTACCCTTATCGGTAATGGGCCAGAAGCCATGGGAAGAGTCTCTATGATTGGCCACGATGCGGAAATGGACACAGGTATTGGGGTGTGTGGCAAAGAGGGGCAAGGCGTACCGGTCGGCGTTGGTCAGCCCACCTTGAAGCTAGATGAGCTGACCGTTGGTGGCACCCAGTCGTCTTAACCCAAACTTAGAGGGCCAGCGTCTCGCGTAGGTGCTTGAAAAGCTTACGCGAGCTGGTGGGTGGCTTGCTTTGTTCGCGCTCTTTTCGTGCATTGCGCACTAGCTGGCGCAGCGTCTGGCGGTCGCCGTCAGGGTACTCGGCAAGAAATAAGTCAACACCGTCATCGCCTTCGTCGATTAAACGGTCACGCCATTTCTCAAGGCGATGAAAGGCATGGTCACGCTGCTCTTTCTCTTGTTCAATGCCGTCAAATACCCCTTGAATAGCGACGAGGTCTTCTTTGCGAATAAGTTTTCCCACGTACTGCATGTGGCGTCGACGCCCTTCATGGGAGCGGATGCGGGAGGTTTCCTCAATGGCTCGCAGCATGTCATCAGAGAGCGGAAAGCGCGCCAGTTCTGCGGGCTTCATGGCAATAAGTGTTTCGCCAAGTGCCTGTAACGCATGCATTTCTCGTTTTAGCTGAGATTTGCTCGGGCGTTCTTCCTGTTCATCACTATCGAAGGGTTCGGGGCGTTTCTTAGGCATACTAGAACTCACTGATCAGATTCGTTTGCAGCATTATATCAGCTGCGACAACAACATTGATTCGCCAATGCGATTCTGGCGAAAAGGAGGCCACAACATGGCACAGGCATTTGACGCAACCTCACAGCAGGCGCTGTTAACTACACGTGCAGAAGAGGCGTTGGCGCTGGCAAAACAGCTCGGTGCAGATGCAGCTGAAGTAGGTGCAAGCGTCGACCAAGGCGTGGGCATCAGCGTGCGCTTGGGCGAGGTGGAAACGGTAGAGCTTTCACGCGACCAAGGAATCGCCGTGACGCTGTATGTGGGGCAGCGTAAAGGCAGTGCGTCGTCGTCCGATGCAAGCAGTGCCTCTATTAAAGCGACGGTGGAAAAGGCCCTGGCGATTGCCCGCTACACAGGGGAAGACCCCGCTGCAGGGTTGGCTGATGCTGCCCTGATGGCATCGCATTTGCCCGATTTAAAAGTGCATTACCCTTGGCCGCTAACCACCGATGAGGCTATTGAGATAGCCTTGGCCTGCGAGCAGGCTGGCCGCAGCGTGGCGGGGATTCACCAGTCGGAGGGGGCATCGCTCTCTAGTGGTGAAGGCGTGCGTGTCTATGCCAATAGCCACGGTTTTTTGGGAACGCAAAAGGGTAGCAGTCACTCGCTTTCCTGCATGTTAATCGCCCAGGATGAAAATGGCATGCAGCGGGACTATGACTACACCTCGGCGCGAAATCCGAGCGAGCTTCGTGATCCTGAAAGCGTGGGGCAAGAGGCGGCTGCTCGGACACTTAGGCGCTTAGGCGCGAAGCGCCCACCGACAGGCACCTTCCCCGTACTTTTTGATCCTACGCTTGCCAGTGGGCTAATTGGCCACCTGATGGGCGCGTTAGCGGGCGGCGCGCTCTATCGTCAGGCATCTTTTTTATGCGACCGATTAGGAACGCCACTTTTTCCCAACTGGTTTAGCCTAGAAGAGCGACCGATGGAAGTGGGGGCAACCGCAAGCTCTCCCTTCGATGGCGAAGGCGTGCAAACGCGCAATAACCGCTTTATTGACCAGGGAAATATCGCAAGCTATATGCTTTCATCCTACAGCGCTCGCCGTTTAGGGATGCAAACCACGGCTAATGCTGGCGGTGCGCGTAATATTCGATTGGTAAACCCTGCCACGAGCCGGGACGCGCTGCTGAAAGAGATGGGTCGGGGGATTTGGGTAACCGAGCTAATGGGGCAGGGCGTTAATGGCGTTACCGGTGACTATTCAAGAGGGGCCGCGGGTTTTTGGGTTGAAAATGGGAAAGTGCAGTACCCTATAGAAGAGTTCACCATTGCTGGGAATCTCAACACCATGTTTGCGGGCTTGGTCGGTGTTGCTGATGACATAGACACTCGTGGCAGTATTCACACCGGCAGTTGGTTAATTGATGCCATGACGGTCGCAGGCAGCTAGCAACTCATGTTTGGGGATAGCGGTTAGCTGATTAGTACCATCATTGATCCTCATCAAATCTCGCGTCGAACAGGCTTTGGATGGCCTCCAGCGCCTGTTCAGCGTCATCGCCCTCTGCGATAACCTTTAACTCGGTGCCACAAGGTGCTGCTAGCATCAGTAGCGACATAATATTAGCCGCGTCGGCCTTTTGCTGTTGCTTGTAAACGAAAATGTTGGCTGAAAACTGTTGCCCGCATTTGACCAGTTTAGTCGCCGCTCGCGCGTGTAAGCCGCGCTGATTGGTAAGGGTTAAATTTCGTTCTGGCACCCTGGTTCCTTTTTGCCGAGTGGTGTCGTCTTGTTGGATACGTGCATCTAAGGTGTTAAAGCTACTCAGGTTCGACTGGTTCTGAAGGTGATGGTTGCGCCGGTTGTTCACTGAGAGTGTACTGAAGTCCCAGTTCTCGATGCCTTAGCTGTACTTCCCCTATGTGTTTTACGAGCCGTTGCGCGAGTTCCTCCACCATGTAAACAGAGCGGTGCTGGCCGCCGGTACAACCGATTGCAATGGTCATATAGCTTCTCTGGCTGTTTTGGTAAGCCGGCAGCCACTTCTCTAACCAGCTGTAAATGTCGTTGCTCATCGCATCGACAATGGGGTAGCTGCTGAGAAAAGCCACAATGTTAGCGTCTCTGCCAGTGTACTGACGTAGCGTTGGGTCCCAGTAGGGGTTAGGTAAGCAGCGCACATCAAACACAATATCGGCATCTAGGGGTACGCCCCGCTTGTAGCCAAATGACTCAAAGGTGAGGGTTAGCTGGTCGCTATGCTGATGGGCGACTTGATCGGTAATACGGCGACGTAAGTCGTGCACCGAAAGCCGTGAAGTGTCGATCATGAGATCAGCAAGGTCGCGTATCTCAAGCAGCGTTTCTTCTTCTTTGTTAATGGCTTCCTCAAGCGTCATGTCGCTATCGCGAGTTAGCGGATGTCGACGACGTGTAGCGGAGTAGCGCTCTAATAAAATTCTTGCATCGGTGGTCAGGTAAATTACCTGGAAACGAATCTGCCGCTGATTGAGCTCTTCAAGTAGCGTTGGCAGGCGCTCAAGAGCTGCTGGCAGGTTACGGGCATCAATGCTTACCGCTAAATGGGTACGCCCACCCTGAACACGCAGCTCATCTACTAAAGAGCCAAGCAGCATCGCGGGTAAGTTGTCGATGGCGTAGTAGCCAAGATCTTCTAACGCTTGTAAGGCGATAGATTTACCGGACCCAGAACGGCCGCTAATGATCACCAATTGCATAGAGTTTCTCTTGGGCTGCCAAAAAATTAATGAGGCTTAAAATGAAGAAAGGTAGCGGCTAGCGTCGAGGTAGACGCTTAGTGCGCCGATTTTTCACGGATTTTTGAGGTGATAAGCTCAAGAAGTTCACGCTGGCTAGTACTTTTCCGAAGCTGTTGTCGCGTATCAGCCTCGTTCATGATGGTGGCAACTTGCCCAAGTAATGCTAAGTGCGTGTCGTCAGCTTCTTCCGGCACCAACAAGACAAACACCAGATCGACAGGGTCGCCATCAATGGCATCGAAATCGACTGGCTCGGCAAGCTTTAAAAAGCCGGCAATAGGGGCGATGCAGTGGGGGCTTCGAGCATGGGGAATGGCAACGCCATTACCTATACCAGTACTTCCCAGGCGTTCGCGACCAATTAAACGGCTAAAGACTTCCTGGCTATCCAGGCTAGGGGTGTTTTGGGCAATAAAGGTGCTGAAAAACTCCAGCACCCTTTTTTTGCTGCCCCCGGGCACGTCGTATAGCACGCGCTCCGGGGGGAGTATGGTTTCCAACGTCATTGAATTAACGCACACCAGCGCCTTGGGCGCGAGCTTGTGCTTTTTCCTTGTGTTTAACGAGTTGACGATCGATCTTATCCGCTAAAGCATCAATAGCGGCGTACATGTCATTATCTAATGCTTCGGCGTGAAGATCAGCCCCGGCTGCGTGCAGAGTGCAGGCAGCTTGCTGTCGCTCTTTCTCAACAGATAAGGTCACTTGTACTGTCGTAATGTTGTCGTAGTGGCGCTCAACGCGCGCTAGTTTTTCATTTACGTAGTCACGCAAGGCGTCAGTCAGATCTACATGATGACCAGTGATATTTACTTGCATTGACGTGCTCCTTATCCATGGGACTGTACTTCGATTGTAACCCTTTTTACGCTGTTGCAAAGCCCTATAGCGGTGTTTCCTTGTTCGCTAACGTAAACGGCGCCGTTCACTTGAAGAGGGAATGCCCATTGACTCTCGATATTTGGCGACTGTGCGCCTTGCAACACTAATTCCGCCTGCTTCCAAGAGCGTCACCAAACGGCTGTCGGAAAGCGGCTTGCCCGGTGGCTCATCTTGCACCAACTTCTTAATCCGCGCGCGGATAGCGGTGCTGGAGTGGCTGTCGCCACCATCTTGGCCGCTGACCTGGCTGGAAAAGAAATACTTGAGTTCAAATACTCCTCGGGGCGTATGAATATACTTTTGAGTGGTCACCCGGGAGATGGTGGACTCATGCATCTCCACGGCTTCGGCTATGTCCGCTAAAATTAACGGTTTCATCGACTCTTCACCATGCTCTAAAAAGCCAATCTGGCGCGCGATAATTTCTCGACCCACTCGCAGCAGCGTATCATTTCGGCTCGAAAGGCTTTTAATTAGCCAGCGGGCTTCTTGAAGGTGCTCTTTAAGGAACTGGTTATCTTGGCTTTTATCAGCACGCTTTATCAAGCTTGCGTAGTCAGGCTGAATGCGTAGCCGGGGCAACGCTTCTGGATTAAGTTCCAGGTGCCAGCCTTCATTATCGTGCCGCACGACCAAATCTGGGGTTATATAGCTATCATCGCTGTCGCCGTAGGCACTGCCGGGGCGCGGGTCAAGGCTGCGAATGAGGCGAATAACATCATCGAGTTGTTCATCATCCAGGCTCAAGCGTCGTTTAAGCAGCCGTATATCGTCTTTGCCGAGTGCCTCAAGAAATTGACGCACCAGCCGTTTGGCAGGTACTAAAAGCGGCGTCTCCTCGGGGAGCGTGGCTAGCTGAAGCATTAGGCACTCGCGTAAGTCCCGCGCGAAGACCCCGGTGGGCTCAAACTGCTGCAAGCGCAACAGGGTGTTCTCTACTTCACGCTGGCTTAGGCCGTCCAGGCCCTGAGCTTTTAAGCCTTCGCGGATGTCGTTAAGCGGCTGAGTGATGTAGCCATTGGCATCGAGGGCATCGATCAAGCTTTCGGCAATAGTGTGCTCACGTAGCGTGAAGTCGGTCATGGCAAGTTGCCAAAGCAGGTGACCGTGCAGGCTTTGTCCTGCTGCCTGGCGCTCAAAATCAGGCCCTTCGCTGCTACCGCCCGTGCTGCCCATATCTTGGTAGGTGTCGGACCAGTCACTATCCACAGAAAGCTCACTAGGGATACTTTCAGCCCATTCTGCTTCCGGCGTCTCGGTGACCGCCTGCTCGCCAAATTCATCCTCTTGTTCCAGCATTGGGTTAGCGTCGAGCGCTTGCTGAATTTCTTGCCGCAGGTCGAGTGTTGAGAGCTGGAGCAGCGCAATTGCCTGCTGCAGCTGAGGTGTCATGGTCAGCTGTGTGCCGATACGCAGTTGAAGAGAAGCTTTCATGACCATCTGAGAACCACTCGTTAATCAGAAAGCTCCACCCTAGTGCGAGTTATCCTCAGGTGCAAGTGCAATAAGCATGCCATTAAAAGTAATTAGTCGGTAGGCGCCTGTTTATAGGCGGAAATCAGCCCCGAGATAGACGTCGCGCACCTTCTGGTTATCGAGGATAGACTGTGGGTCGCCGCTAGCAATGATTTGGCCATCGCCAACGATATAGGCGATATCGCAGATATCGAGCGTGTCTCGTACGTTATGGTCGGTGATGAGGACACCGATATGTCGCTGTTTGAGCGCGCGTATAATCGTTTTGATATCACCCACTGAAATAGGGTCTACGCCTGCGAACGGTTCATCTAGCAGAATAAACACAGGCTCGGTTGCCAGTGAGCGGGCAATTTCAACGCGCCGACGCTCGCCACCGGATAGGCTCATGCCCAGGTTGTCGCGGATATGGGTAATGTGGAAGTCTTCAAGTAGCGACTCTAGACGCTGTTCACGGGCGCTACGGTCAAGCTCCTTTCGAGTTTCAAGTATTGCCATGATGTTGTCGGCGACCGAAAGCTTACGAAAAATAGAGGCTTCCTGGGGCAGGTAGCCAATGCCTGCAATAGCCCGTTCATGCATGGGTGCGCGGGTGAGGTCTAGATCATCAATACCGACGCTGCCTGCGTCAGACTTAACCAACCCAACGATCATATAAAACGAGGTGGTTTTACCCGCTCCGTTCGGGCCGAGTAGCCCCACAACGCTGCCTTGGGTAATCTCTAGGTTAATATCTTTCACCACCCGGCGACGCTTATAGCTTTTAGCCAGGTGATGAGCATAGAGCGTTTTTACCGGAGCAGTTTCGTTAGTTGCTGTGGTGCTGGGGGTTGTCACAAATGAACTCCCTATTGCGCGGGCTGTAGGGTCATGCGAATACGCTGTGATTCGCTTCCGTCGACTTCTGAGCGGGCCTGCACGACCTCTCGGTCAATGAAGTATTCCAAGCGCCCCCCCTGGAAACGATCACCTCGTTGGGTAAGCTCTGCCTGATCGATGAGCTCAACCCGGCGTTCGGCGACATGATAGATAATGCGACGTGCCCAGCCTTCCATGGGTGTTGTTTCACCGTCTAGCTGGTTCCGTAGGTAAGCGCGCTCACCCGTGGCGATTGCGCGGGCAAGTTCGCCAGCATCATTGCGCTGAATTTCGACACGCTCCCCGCGAAGCTGCATCTCACCCTGGCGAATATTAACATTGCCGCTATAGACTGCCGTGCCAGCGAGCTGATCAAGATCTAAGCGGTCTGCTTCAACTTCAACCGGCGCTTGCGTTGTTTGGGCAGCCGCTGAGAGCGGCACCGCTAGGGCTAAAAGCGCGGTGCAGATTAAAACTTTCATAGCGACTCCTAAGGCGTCTGGGGGGCGGGCGGGTGGATGCCGCGCACATTATCGGTTAAGCGAACCTGGCTAGTGTCAAGCCACACATCCATGCGTGAAGCGCTGATCCGCTGTGGCGGTTGCTGCAGAAGTACCGGCACGTCGCTCCATGCATGGCGTGTCATGCCGTTATAGTGTAATAACTCTGTATCCAACTGCCAGCCTTCATCCGGTGCCAATAGTCTGGCTGCGCCGGTTAATGTCAGCGCGTGTGTGTCCGTATTGAGCGTGCCTGCGTTGGCGGTAGCTAGCCACTCTCGCTGTTCACCATCAAATAGTGTTACTCGGGGCGAGGTGGCTTGCGTCATGGCCCGCTGGGGGGTATGAACTAAATAGGGCGTGACCAGCGACTGTTGAATAGCACCCGTTTCGCCAAACAGAGTGATTTCAGCGTTTTCTAGCACATGGCCAGGCTCATCGGCTTGAGCATCTGGGTCTGGAGCGATGTCTTGCGGGCCGCGGGGGTCTATCCATACCAGCAGGGTGCCCAGGGCAACCACAACCCCGGTTAGCCAGACGCGCTTTTTAACCCGCCGAGTCATTACGAATGCCTGTGTAGATAGGTGTCCATCACGGCATCCCAGTGGCCTTGGGACATGAGCAGCGTATCGCAGATCTCACGAACCGCGCCGTGGCCACCAAGGCGATCGGTGATCCAATCCGCGTGGGTGTGCATGTAGTCGGGTGCATTGGGAACGGTAATGCCTACTCCAGAGCGCTTGATAGGGGCCAAATCCGGTAAGTCGTCGCCGCAGTAGGCAACTTGCTCTAAAGTGATGTCAAGGCGCTTGCAAAGGTCTTTGAGTGTGGCGAGCTTGTCTTCACAGCCTTGATGGACATGGGTAATGCCCAGAGACGCGGCGCGTTGACTGACCATGGTAGAGTCTCGGCCGGTAATCAGCGCCACATGAATACCAACGCGTTTTAATAGCTTTAGGCCGTGGCCGTCCTGGGTGTGAAACGCCTTAATCTCAATGCCATCCGCTTGGAAGTAGAGCCGGCCATCTGTCAATATGCCGTCGACATCAAGAGCGAGTAGACGTACACGACGAATGCGATCAAGTAGAGCATCAGGTAGGGCCATAGAGCCTCCTTGTAAGTGTTCAATAGTTTTCAGATAACGCCGCTAATCAAAAGATCATGCATATGTAAAGCGCCGATAGGTCGCTGCTGTTCATCGACCACGGCAAGCGCAGTGATACGGCTATCTTCCATGATCCGAACAGCTTCTGCAGCAAGCACATCAGGCCCAATACGTTTCCCAGGCCGTGTCATGACATCGTCAACACACACCTCTCGCAGGTCATGAAATTGATCAAGGGTGCGGCGTAGGTCGCCATCGGTATACACGCCGGCTAAGCGTCCATCGCTATCGACGACACAGGTGAAGCCAAGGCCTTGCCGGGTGATTTCCAACAGGGCATCCCGAAGTGGGCTACCCAGCGCAACTTGGGGAAGGCGAGCACCGTCATGCATGACGTCTTTAACACGCAGTAGCAAACGTTTGCCTAAGCTGCCGCCAGGGTGAGAGAGGGCAAAGTCTTCAGCGGTGAAGCCGCGAGCTTCTAAAAGTGCGACGGCAAGTGCATCTCCTAGCGCTAGCGCTGCGGTAGTCGAACTGGTAGGCGCAAGGTCGAGCGGGCAAGCTTCTCGCTCAACACCACTGTCCAGGTGGGCATCAGCATGTTTAGCCAGCGTGGAGCCGGGGCGGCCGGTCATGCTTACCAGGGGGGTGCCGAGTCTTTTAAGTAGCGGTAAAAGAGCGGTTACTTCGGCCGTTTCGCCAGAGTTCGATAGCGCTAATACCACATCGGCACGGGTAATCATGCCAAGGTCACCGTGGCTAGCTTCCCCTGGGTGGACAAAAAAAGCAGGTGTTCCAGTACTGGCAAGGGTAGCGGCTAACTTGCCAGCAATGTGGCCAGATTTCCCCATGCCGGTGACCACTACCCGGCCTTGGCAGGCAAGAATCAATTGACAGGCATGATCGAAGCCTTCGTCAAGCTTCGCCTGCAGGCCCCCAATAGCGGCTTGCTCAATTTGCAGGGTGCGCAGCGCACTTTCACGCAGCTGGCTGGGTGTAGAGGGTGGCTGGCGCATGATGTTGATAGTCTCGTTAGCGTTCAAAAATGAATAGGTAAGAATAACATCTCGTTGCGCTTTATAGGTAAAGCGCTTCGTCGCTTAGCCGCTTAAAAAAGCGGCAGGATCCGTTGCAGTGGCCTGAGATAGTGACAACGAGAGGTGCTGTTACTGCACGCTGTTACTAAAGATAGTGTTAGGATACGATGTTCGATAATATTTAGAAAACACTGTTTCTTTAGCGATGAATTCTACACTAAGCGGTGTGCGGTGATCCTATACTAACCCGCTACGGCGAGGCGACAATGAAGGTCAATCAGCCTATGACAGATGTTCCCTTCATAGAAATTGAAGATTTGTACTTCTCTCGGGGCGATCTCGATATTTTCCGGGGGATCAACATGACGATCCTGCGGGGGAAGGTGACGGCTATCATGGGGCCAAGCGGCACAGGTAAAACAACGCTGCTTAAGCTTATTGGCGGCCAGCTGACGCCAGACCGGGGTCGAGTTTTGATTGATGGTCAGGATGTCCATCGTTTGTCACGCAAGGCCCTGTTCGCGCTGCGTAAACGGATGGGCATGCTATTTCAAAGTGGCGCGCTTTTTTCTGATCTTGATGTGTTTGAAAACGTTGCGTTTCCTCTGCGGGTTCATACGGACTTACCTGATGCGATGATTCGTGACCTTGTGTTGCTCAAGCTTCAGGCCGTTGGGCTTCGCGGTGCTCGTCAGCTAACGCCCGCAGAACTTTCGGGCGGTATGGCGCGTCGCGTGGCGCTGGCGCGGGCGGTGGCGCTAGACCCAGAGTTAATCCTCTATGACGAACCGTTTGTAGGACAAGACCCCATTTCCATGGGCGTTTTAGTGCAGCTAATCAAGCGGCTAAATCAGGCGTTAGCGCTTACGTCGGTGGTCGTTTCTCACGACATAAAAGAGACGCTGAGCATTGCCGATTACCTATACTTGATTGCCGATGGTCAGGTCGTTGCCCATGGCACCCCCAAAACGTTGGATACTAACCAGGATCCGCGAGTTAGTCAGTTTATTCACGGCGAACCCGATGGGCCTGTGCCGTTTCATTATCCCGCTGAGAGTTTCTATCGCGATATTCTTGGGCAAGCTTCGGTCACAAGGGCAGGATAAATGCAGTCAAAACTCAAGCAAGGCACCGCTCATATTGCCCGTTTAGGTCGTAAAGGGTGTGATGCTATGGAAGCGCTGGGCCGGGCAGGCGTTTTTCTAGCGCAGTCTGCTGTGGGCATCCCGTCCCGGGAGGGGTGGGGGTTATGGCTTAAGCAGGTGCATTTCGTCGGTGTTCTATCGCTTGCCATTGTGTTGGTGTCGGGCCTGTTTATCGGTATGGTGCTGGCGCTACAGGGCTATACCATCCTGGTCGATTTTGGGGCTGAGCAGGCGTTAGGGCAGATGGTGGCGCTTTCGCTATTACGTGAGTTAGCACCTGTAGTAGCTGCATTGCTATTTGCTGGGCGGGCTGGGTCTGCATTGACGGCTGAAATAGGGCTGATGAAAGCAACCGAGCAGTTGACCAGTATGGAGATGATAGGCGTCGATCCACTGCGCCGTGTAGTGGCGCCGCGACTCTGGGCGGGCTTTGTAGCGCTGCCCATTCTCACCGTTGGGTTTAGCGTGGTGGGGATTTGGGGTGGCTATCTAGTAGGGGTTGAATGGCTGGGCGTCTTTGAAGGCTCATACTGGGGCAATATGCAGGCCAGCGTGTCATTTATAAATGACATTGGTAACGGCATGATCAAAAGTATGGTTTTTGCCGTGGTCGTAACCTGGATTGCGGTGTTCCAAGGTTATGATCTTATACCTACTTCTGAAGGTATTTCCCGTGCCACTACGCGCACCGTTGTGTATTCATCGCTAGCCGTCTTGGGGCTTGATTTTGTACTAACCGCCGTCATGTTCGGCGGCCTTTAATGGGTGGAGCAGTTTCATGAAGCGCACTAAAACCATGGAGTTTGGCGTTGGCCTCTTTATGCTGGCAGGTATTTTGGGGCTTGTGTTTCTGGGCTTGCGAGTCAGCGGGCTTACGCTTTCAGCTCCTTCCGAGACATTTCGGCTTGAGGCCAACTTTTCCAACATAGGTGGCTTAAGGCCCCGTGCCCGCGTCACCATGGCGGGGGTAACCGTTGGGCGGGTTGAGGCTATTGAGCTGGATACTGAGTGGTACGATGCCCGCGTTGTGTTAAGCCTAAATAGCGATTTGGAAGGCCAGCTATCCCGGGACACTACGGCAGCCATTCTAACCGCTGGCCTGCTAGGTGAGCAGTATATAGGGCTAAGTGTTGGGGGAGATCCTGATGTTTTGCAAGACGGTGACACTATCCGCGACACCCAGTCTGCATTGGTATTAGAAGAACTAATCCAGCAATTTATATCCAATATGGTTAGCAACTAACGGCTGAAGACGACCCGTTATACACAGCCTGGACATACGACACTTAGAATGATGAGGTGAAGAGATAATGAAATATACCGATAAAGTAACTGCTCGCTGGCTGTTTGCCGTTGTAATGACGATGGTCATGTTGTTGCCAATGAGTGCCCAGGCGCAGACCCAAACGCCTGAAGCGCTTATTCGTGAAAATGTCAGCGCTTTCATGGCTGAACTTGAAGGGAGAGAAGAGTACTTCGCGAATAATCTTGATGAGTTAAAAGCCTTAGTTAACGACAGCCTTGATGAAGTGGCAGACTTTCGCTATATCGGTGCCAGCGTAATGGGAGGCTATTTCCGCAATGCGACGCCAGAACAGCGTAGTCGATTCGCTAACGTCTTTCGTCAAACGCTGATTGATACCTATACTCGCGGGTTAGTAACTTTTGATTACGATGAACTTCGTGTGCTGGATAACCAGCGTGGTCAGCGCCATGAAGACCAGGCTAGTGTCGATATGGAAGTTGTTGCTAATAATGGTCAGGTTTACCCGGTAAGCTACAGCCTGCGGCTTTCCGATGGTGAATGGCGTGTAGTGAACGTGATCGTTAATGGCATTAATCTGGGCTTAACGTTCCGTAATCAGTTTGATCAAGCCATGCGCGAAAATAATCGCGACTACGATGCGGTTATTCGCGGGTGGTCCCCTGAGATTGGGGTTGACGAGCTAGAGCAGGGGGGTGATGCGTGACGCTGCTACTGTCACAGCCCAGCGTTTCCCTTGAAGTACAGGGGCGAACGCTTAAGGTAAGTGGAGATGTAGATGTAAGCGCAGCGGCCGAGTTGGCCGCTGCGGGCGTGAAATGGCTGAAAGCCAGTGGCGTGGACGAAGCAGCTTTTGACTTTACTGCTGTTTCAATGGCCAGCAGCGTGGCTATCAGCGTTCTCTTTGAGTGGATGCGAACCTGTAGCCGTCAAAAAATTGCCATCGAATCCATTGTACTGTCGGCACCTCTGATGCGGCTCGCATCGTTAGCAGAGCTTGATGAACTGATTGCACACCCAAGTGCGGCGCTAAGCGCGTAGACCAACATCGCCAAGCGCGCTGCTTTTCTTTATCATGTTTGCCTATTTCAAACTATCCAAATGGCCCCCAAGGAGTTTCCTGTCCCATGCAACCCAATGAAGTAAAAGCACTGCTCGAATCCCGCATCGAAGGATGTGATTTTCATATCCAGGGTGAAGGCTGTAATTTTCAGGTGATTGCGGTTGGCGAAGCCTTTGAAGGTCTCTCTCCTGTTAAGCGTCAACAGCTTGTTTACGCAGCATTAAGCGATGAAATCGCTTCCGGCGCGCTTCATGCTATTAGCATCAAAACGTTTACTCCGGTGCAGTGGCAAACTGCCCCGGAGAACGCCCGATAACGGGCGCGCTCATGGATAAATTACTTATTACCGGAAACGGTTCGGTTGACGGTGAAGTGTGGGCAAGCGGTGCTAAAAACGCGGCATTACCAATTTTATGCGCTAGCTTGCTTGCTAATGGCCCCGTGGTCATTGGTAACTTGCCCCACCTTCAAGATATTACCACAACGTTAGAGTTGCTCGGGCGCATGGGCGTTGAGCCAGTAATGGGCGAGAAGCTCAGTATCCAGCTAGACGGCTCTCAAGTTACCCAGTGTCATGCGCCTTATGAGCTTGTTAAGAAAATGCGGGCGTCTATTTTGGTGCTGGGTCCATTGCTTGCGCATTTTGGCAAAGCAGATGTGTCACTGCCTGGCGGCTGTGCTATTGGTTCACGTCCGGTTGACCTGCATATCCGCGGTTTGGAAGCCATGGGCGCTGAGATTCATGTCGAAAGCGGCTACATACGTGCCACTGTAGATGGCCGTTTAAAAGGCGCCACCATTTACTTCGACACAGTAACGGTAACCGGTACTGAAAATCTATTGATGGCCGCGACCCTTGCTGAGGGTAAAACCGTTCTAGAAAATGCGGCACGCGAACCTGAGATAGTGGATCTTGCCGAATGCTTGATCAAGATGGGCGCTAACATTCGCGGCCATGGCACCGATACGATTGTCATTGAAGGTGTTGAATCGCTGCATGGCTGCGAGCATGACGTAATGCCTGACCGTATCGAAACCGGCACCTTTTTAGTCGCGGCAGCGATGACGGGTGGCCGAGTTAAAGTAAAGCGTACCCGGGCGGATATTCTGGAAGCAGTGCTCGCCAAGCTCGAAGAGGCCGGTGCTGAAATAACCACGGGCGATGACTGGATTGCCTTGGATATGCATGGCAAACGTCCTAAGCCGGTCAATATTCGGACAGCGCCTTACCCAGCGTTTCCTACCGATATGCAGGCGCAGTTTGTGGCTATGAATGCGGTGGCTGAGGGGGACTCTCGGGTAGTGGAGACTATCTTCGAAAACCGCTTTATGCACGTGCAGGAGCTGAACCGCATGGGGGCTAATATTGTGCTGGAAGGTAATGCGGCCCTTATCAAAGGCGTCGATAAACTTTCAGGTGCCCCGGTAATGGCGACGGATCTCCGCGCCTCAGCATCGCTAGTAATTGCAGCTATGATGGCGGAAGGCGAAACGCTTGTTGACCGCATCTATCATATCGATCGTGGTTACGAGTGCATTGAAGAAAAATTACAGCTGCTGGGTGCGAAAATTCGCCGCATACCCGGCTAAGCCATGCTATTAACCATTGGCCGACACAATGAGCAAGCAATTAATCTTAGCCCTTTCAAAGGGGCGTATTCTGGACGAAACGCTGCCGCTCTTAGCGGATGCGGGCATTACTCCCGCAGAAGATTTAAGTAAAAGTCGTAAACTGTTGTTCGATACCAACCTGCCTGATGTGAAGCTCGTGGTAATTCGCGCAACGGATGTACCTACCTATGTTCAGCTTGGTGCGGCCGATTTAGGGATTGCAGGTAAGGACGTGCTGTTAGAGCACGGCGCAGAAGGGCTTTATGAGCCTCTGGATCTTGAGATTGCGCGGTGTAAGTTGATGACTGCTGGCGTCACGGGTCAGCCTCCAGCCCACGCCCGCCGCCGAGTAGCCACCAAGTTTGTTAACGTGGCGCGCCGTTACTACGCGCAGCAGGGGATACAGGCAGAAGTCATCAAACTTTATGGCGCGATGGAATTAGCCCCGTTAATGAACTTGGCCGATGAAATCGTCGATATTGTCGATACGGGAAATACCCTGCGTGCTAATGGTATGGAGCCCCGTGAATTGATTGCCCATATCAGCACGCGCCTGGTTGTTAATAAAGCGTCCATGACGATGAAGCATGACCGAATTAAGCCATTGCTGGCCCGTTTGGACAGTGCGGTTAAGCAGCGCCAGACGCAGTTGACTGAATGACGCGAGGTTCTCCATGAGCGATAAGTCCATAGCCACAATAGCCCGCCTCTCAACGGCTGATACGGCGTTCCATCAGCGCCTTAATGCCCTGTTGGACTGGGAGGGCGTGTCTGATAAAGCAGTGCAGACGCGGGTTGAGGAGATATTGGCCGATGTTAAACAGCGCGGTGACGCGGCTGTAATTGAGGCAACGAACCGTTTTGATCGGATGGATGTGCAGCATATCGATCAGCTCCGGCTTTCTGCTGAACAGCTAAAAGCAGCCTTTGATGGGCTACCCGATCATCAGCGTGACGCGCTAGCTGTTGCCGCTGAGCGAATCAAGCGCTATCACGAGCGCCAAAAGCCCAGCTCATGGCAGTATGAAGAGGCCGATGGCACTGTATTGGGTCAAAAAGTAACGCCCCTTGATCGTGCGGGTATTTATGTGCCTGGCGGTAAAGCGGCTTACCCTTCCTCAGTATTAATGAATGCTATTCCCGCTCATGTGGCGGGGGTGCGTGAAATTGTTATGGTAGTGCCAACTCCTGACGGCGTGTTGAATAATCTGGTGTTGGCCGCTGCTCACTTAGCGGGTGTAGATTACGTTTTCACTATTGGCGGGGCTCAGGCGGTGGCTGCCCTCGCTTATGGTACTCAAAGTGTTCCACGGGTTGATAAGATTGTAGGCCCTGGCAATATCTATGTTGCAACGGCCAAGCGGGCAGTCTTTGGTCAAGTAGGCATTGATATGATTGCGGGGCCGTCGGAAATTATGGTGGTTTCTGATGGCAAAACCGATCCTGAGTGGCTGGCGATGGACCTTTTCTCCCAAGCGGAGCACGATGAAGATGCTCAGTCGATACTGGTGAGTTGGGATGCCGACCATCTTGATGCCGTAGAAGCCGCTATCGAACGTCTCCTGCCCACGCTTGAAAGAGAGGAGATCGTACGGGCGTCGCTAAGCCGCCGTGGCGCGTTGGTTCTTTGCCAAGACCAAGCCGAAGCAGTTGAGATGATTAACCGTATCGCGCCGGAACACCTTGAGCTGTCAGTGGCATCACCGGAAGCTTGGCTTGATGATATCCGTCATGCAGGGGCAATTTTCATGGGACGCTATACTGCAGAAGCCCTGGGCGATTACTGTGCTGGCCCTAATCACGTGTTGCCTACCTCTGGCACCGCGCGGTTTTCATCGCCACTGGGTGTTTACGATTTCCAGAAGCGCTCATCCATTATTCACTGTTCTGCCGAGGGAGCATCGGAGCTAGGTAAGGTGGCATCGGTGTTGGCAAGGGGTGAGTCACTGACCGCTCATGCGCGGTCAGCGGAGTATCGTATTCTAGAGTGATCGGCTTTAACGCCAGAGCTGGCTCAAGAGCCGCTCTGGCGCTCGCTTAGCGTTGCATTATCGGGTACCGGGCGCTCGCCTACTTCCAGTGTCATTTCCATACGCTCACCGCTGCGAACGATAGTCAGTGGTAACGAGGTTCCGGGCGGGATGGAAGCAATATCACTCATTGTTGCTCGTGCATCGAGTATCGCCTGACCATCAATCGACAGCAGTACGTCCCCAGGCTGTAAGCCGGCTTTTGCTGCCGGCCCTTCACTCACCACCCCAGCTACGATTACCCCCTGCGGCGTACGCAGGCCAAATGATGCCGCAAGCTCCCGGGAGAGTGCTTGTGCCTCAATGCCCAGCCAGCCGCGAATAACACGTCCTTGCGTTACCAGTTCATTGAGAATGCTGTGGGCTAGGTTGGCTGGGATGGCAAAGCCTATTCCCTGTGACCCACCGGAGCGTGAAAAGATAGCGGTATTAATACCTACCAAAGCGCCATCAGGGTTTACTAATGCGCCGCCAGAGTTGCCGGGGTTGATGGCTGCATCGGTTTGAATAAAATCTTCGTAGGCATTTAGTCCAAGATGGCTTCGTCCAGTGGCACTAATAATGCCCATCGTAACGGTTTGGCCGACGCCAAAGGGGTTGCCGATGGCTAGCGCGACATCACCCACGGCGACATCTTCAGAGTTGGTCAGCTCAATAACAGGCAAGTTGTCGAGGTTAATACGCAGCACCGCCAGATCGCTCTCTGGATCAGTGCCGACGACTTCAGCCAGTGTTTCGCGGCCATCGCGTAGGGCAACTTGAATTTGGTCGGCACCACTAATGACGTGGTGGTTGGTCAGTACATAGCCATCTTGACTCACGATGACGCCAGAGCCAAGACTGGACAGCATACGCTGGTGAGTCGTTGCGTCGTCTCCACTGAAAAACTGTTGAAAAAAGGGGTCCGACATTAGCGGGTGCTGGTCACGCTCCACTATACGTGATGAATAGATGTTAACGACCGCAGGGGCCGCTTGATTCACGGCGTTGGAGTAGCTGGCTGGCCCCTGGTTGCGAGTCAGTGGTTCGGCCTGCCGTATTTCTGGAGGCGGCCGATTTGCTGGCTGTTCGCTACTGGTGGAAACCAGCGAAGGCTGCGTCTCAACAGAGGCGGGCGGTGACTGCCGAAAGGGATTGGGCAGTTTTTCAGGAAAGGCAAACAGCAAAAGAGCAGCAAGTAGTAGCCCAGTTATAATTGGCCATAAGTAGGGCAGCACAAAACGGTGCATGCGTAAATTCCTCAGCGGGTGGCAGTCTTAACGGTCGCGAGGTTCGCGTAAGCGCGAAGCGAGTTTTACAATGCGCGTATGGTAACACTTTATTGCTTAGTTCCTTAGCGCACCTAATAAATCAGTCAAGGAGTCAGCGTGATCCATCGCGACCAACTAGTAGCAGCGTGCGACCATCAGTTGCGGGCTTCACAATTTAAAGATTATACCGTTAATGGTCTTCAGGTTCAGGGGCGGGAAACGATTAAACGTGTGATGTCGGGGGTTACTGCCTGCCAATCACTTTTGGATGAGGCGGTGGCTTGGCAAGCTGACTTAGTATTGGTGCACCATGGCTACTTTTGGAAGAATGAGCCAGTTGCTATTACAGGCATGAAACAGAGGCGAATTAAAACGCTGTTAGAGAATGAGATTAATCTATTAGCGTACCACCTGCCGCTTGATGCCCATGCAGAGCTTGGAAATAACGCAGAATTAGCCAGGCGCTTAGGTTGGAAAGTGGAGGGGTGCCTGGACGGTGAGCTAGGAGAGGGCTTGTTGTGGTCGGGTCGGGTGGCTGAGCCTCAATCCCTCAGCGAGTTGGCGCAGCAGATCGCTAGCGTGTTAGGCCGTACGCCGTTAGTTATTGAAGCGCCAGGAGTGGGGGGCGTGGATAAGATCGCGTGGTGTACAGGTGGCGCGCAGGACATGATTTCCGCTGCCTGCGAAGCGGGTGCGCATGTATTCATTTCAGGGGAAATATCAGAGCGCACGACTCACCTGGCTCGGGAAATGGGTATTCACTACATTGCTGCGGGGCACCATGCTACCGAACGATATGGAGTGCAAGCGCTAGGCGAGTGGTTGGCAGGTGAGTATGGTGTGGAGCATCGCTTTGTGGATATTGATAATCCGGCATAGCAAGCTGTTTTAGGGCGTTTGGTTTTGGGGGCTAACATGAAAGCGGCGGTATCAGTAAGTTGATACCGCCGTTAATTAGTGGAAGTGTTTTTTGTAAATTATGCTTCAGTGATTAGTAGCGAGGCGGCTGTGGCGGTGTAAGGTCTTGTTCGTTAGTACTCTCTTTTAGGCCAAAGTCTTCAGACAAGGTGCCACTTTTGCCATCCGCGTAGTCTCTAGGCATGTCGAGGGTTTCATCAATGCCTGAGAGGCTCTGAATTGGCGTACCTGTTGCCAAAGTTTTGGCGGCTGCTTTGTCTAACTTCCATTGAGTGGCCTCGTCTTCAAGCTGCTGTTCTAGCAGGTCGGCTTCGGCGCGAATGTTTTCAAGTCGCTTGCGAACGTCCAGGCTCAGTCCGCCCATGGCTTTTTTAAGTTCGGCTATGTGGTGTTCACGTTCTAGTAGCGTTTGCTGAAGCATTGAGGTTTGGCGTTGGCCTTTGCTAAACAGGCGATAGCACACCATGCCGATAATAAAACCGATGATGATGCCAATGATCGCAAAGGTAAATGGCGAGCTTGCTTCCACGATGTTCTCCCTGAAAGTTGAGTTGCACCACCAAAGGCATGTGCCGATGGTGCACCAACGAAACAAAGCCCATTATAGGCGTCTGCGTGGCGGTTAGGTCAATCTGCTCATGCGCTTAGCGATCGAGCAGCGTATAATTAGCCTCTTTTCGTAGGGTAGGGCATGGGCTTCGCGTGAGGTGCATGGGCTACGCTAAGCGCTGAGGGAGGCGAATCAGATGCCATCATCATCTGCACAGCAGGTATCAGGTCAGGCTCAGCGGCAAACGCCGATGGAGCGTTATCGCGCTGATTTAGTGCGTGACGACTTCCAATACGATCCAGCACAAGAGGCTGCCGTTAAGCACCTGCAAAGGCTTTACGATGAGCTGGTAGCGGCACCCGCCGCCGCACCCAAAGCGATGGTGGCCAATAAAGGCTTTAAGGCCAAAATGGCTGGGTTGATGGGTAAGAAAAGCTCACCTAGCGAGCCGGTATTGCCGGCGGTGCGGGGGATCTATTTTTGGGGGGGAGTAGGGCGTGGAAAAACCTATTTAGTTGATACGTTTTATGAAGCGCTGCCTTTCCCCGATAAAATGCGCACTCACTTTCACCGTTTTATGCAACGGGTGCACAACGAGCTCACCCATTATAAAGGGGAAAAAAATCCACTAACGCTAATAGCAGGTAAATTTGCTACCGAGGCTCGGGTTATATGCTTTGATGAGTTTTTCGTCAAAGATATTACCGACGCCATGATTTTGGCCACTTTGCTTGAAGCGTTGTTTGAGCGCGGCGTTGTGCTGGTTGCCACTTCTAATATCGTACCGGACGAGCTCTATAAAGATGGCTTGCAACGCGCGCGTTTTATCCCGGCCATTGAGCTTGTGAACCGGCACTGCGATGTCGTCAATGTGGATTCGGGGGTGGATTATCGTTTGCGAGCACTTGAGCGTGCTGAGATTTTTCATGCGCCCCTTGACGCTGCGGCGGAGCAGGAGCTATCGCGCAGCTTTCGTGAGATTTCAGGGCATGTTGGTGAAGAGGGCGCGCCATTAGAAGTCAATCACCGTGTTCTGAAAACGCGCCGATTGCATGATGATGTGGCATGGTTTGAATTCGCTGAGCTTTGCGACGGCCCGCGCAGTCAAAACGACTATATTGAGCTGGCTCGTGAGTTTCATACGGTTTTAGTGTCCAACGTGATTCAGATGAATGCCAAAACCGATGATCAGGCGCGCCGCTTCATTAATATGGTTGATGAGTTTTACGACCGAGGCGTCAAGCTTTTGATGTCGGCGGAAGTACCTGTGGAACTGTTATATACTGATGGCAAATTAACCTTTGAATTTCAGCGTACGCTTTCACGCCTTCAGGAAATGCAGTCCCACGAATATCTTGCCTTGGCTCACAAGCCCTAAAAGATTAATGGTGTCGGGGTGTGTCGATATTGGTTTAAGCACTGCCTAGTGATGCAGGGCGTCGTTACTGAGTAACGAGAAAAGTCCGATAAAAGTAGCGGTGGTACTTAACTTGGCGGAAGCCATGTTGTAGAATGCCGCCTCGCTACATGTTGCCAGCGTTAGTTGGCAACCAAAAAAAATAGGGATGGTGCACCACCGCCTAGCGGTGTTTGTCACCCAACACACTTAATCTGGTGATTTCATCCATGAAGACGTTCAGTGCTAAGCCGCAGTCCGTCCAGCGCGACTGGTATGTTGTCGACGCTACGGACAAAACGCTCGGTCGTCTGGCAACCGAGATTGCTCGCCGCTTGCGTGGTAAGCATAAGCCCGAATTTACCCCTCACGTTGATACTGGCGACTATATCGTTGTTATCAATGCCGAGAAAGTCCAAGTGACCGGCAACAAGGCGAAGGCTAAAACCTACTACCGCCACACTGGTTACCCGGGCGGTCTGCGTTCCATGACGTTTGACAAAATGCTTGATCATGCGCCTGAGCGTATCATTGAGTTTGCTGTTAAAGGCATGTTACCGAAAGGCCCGTTAGGTCGTGCCACGTACTCTAAGTTAAAAGTGTACGCCGGTCCCGAGCATCCGCATGCTGCCCAACAGCCGCTTGAACTGAACATCTGAGGAAATCTTCGCCATGACACAGCAGTATTACGGTACCGGGCGCCGCAAGACTTCCACCGCTCGCGTGTTTATGAAGCCGGGCTCTGGCAAAATTACTGTCAACAGCCAGGATCTCGATCTATATTTTGGTCGCGTTACAGGTCGCATGGTTGTTCGCCAGCCGCTTGAGCTGACCGAGACACTCAACCAGTTTGACATTGTTGTCACGGTTGCAGGTGGCGGTAACTCCTCGCAAGCGGGTGCTATCCGTCACGGTATTACCCGTGCACTGATGAACTACAATGAAGACCTGCGTCCTTCGTTGCGTGCCGCTGGCTACGTAACCCGTGACGCGCGTCAAGTTGAGCGTAAGAAAGTCGGCCTGCGTAAAGCACGTCGTCGTCCGCAGTTCTCTAAGCGTTAATTTCACGCTATGCGGCAAAAACGCCCAGGTCGTCGACCTGGGCGTTTTTTATTGAAAAAACATAATATTAGAAAGCTCCTACCACCATGGTCACGGGTGGTTGTTCTTGTGTCTAGCGCTTTGTTTTTTTAACATAGAGCGTATTTGATATTCGTCGTCGCAAGACGCCTTTGCGACGGAACGGGTAAGCTGATGGGAGAAACCAGAAATGGCAGATAACGGCGTAAACAAAGGTCGGCGCCGTTTCCTCGTGGGTGCCACCTCCGTTGTTGGGGCGGTGGGCGCTGTCGGGGTTGCGGTACCCTTTGTGGCTTCATGGCAGCCTAGTGCCAGAGCGTTGGCGGCCGGTGCGCCGGTTCGAGCTAATTTTTCTAAGCTCGAACCGGGGCAGCGTGTCACCATCGAATGGCGTGGGCGTCCGGTGTGGATCATTAATCGAACGCCTGAAATGAATGAGCGTACAGAAAGCTTGGATCCAGGTCGTCTTGCCGACCCAGATTCCAGTGAGCAGCAACAGCCTAGTTATATTACGGGTCCGCTGCGCTCTATACGTCCTGAGGTGGGGGTAATGGTAGGTGTCTGTACTCACCTAGGCTGTTCTCCACTATATCGTCCGGAGCCTGAGGCAGCGGTAACGGATAACTGGCCGGGTGGTTTCTTCTGTCCATGCCATGGATCCTATTTTGATCTGGCTGGTCGTGTATTCCGTAACGTACCTGCGCCTACCAACCTTGAGGTGCCGCCCTATCGTTTTGAGGGCGAGGACATCATAGTGGGTGAAGATGAGGAGGCTGCCTAATGGGTAATCCAAATAAAGCCAAAGCTGAAAGTGGCATCATGCGTTGGATTGATGACCGCTTCCCAGCGACTCAGATGATGCAGGAGCACTTGACGCAGTATTACGCCCCGAAGAACTTCAACTTCTTCTATATTTTTGGCGTATTAGCGCTTTTGGTCTTGGTGAATCAGATATTGACGGGCGTATGGCTTACCATGAGCTACAACCCGTCTGCCGAGGGCGCCTTCAGCTCTGTTGAATACATCATGCGCGATGTGGAGTATGGCTGGCTCATCCGCTACATGCACTCAACCGGTGCCTCTGCCTTCTTTGTCGTCATTTATCTGCATATGTTCCGTGCTTTACTGTACGGATCCTACAAAGCACCACGTGAATTGGTGTGGATCTTTGGTATGGCCATCTATCTTCTGCTCATGGCAGAAGCGTTTATGGGCTACCTGCTGCCGTGGGGTCAGATGTCTTACTGGGGTGCACAGGTTATTATTTCCCTGTTTGCCACTATCCCTGGTATCGGCCCTGAGCTTGCCCAGTGGATTCGCGGTGACTTCCTGATCTCGGGTATTACGCTTAACCGCTTCTTTGCGCTGCACGTAGTCGCATTGCCCATTGTTATTCTGGCGCTGGTTGTGCTGCACATCATTGCGTTGCACGAAGTGGGCTCGAACAATCCTGATGGCGTTGATATAAAAGCCAAAAAAGATGAGTCGGGTAAACCGCTGGATGGTATTCCTTTCCACCCCTACTATACGGTGAAGGATCTTGTCGGCATTGCGGTGTTCTTGTTTGTGTTTGCTGTGGTGTTGTTCTACTTCCCTGAGGGGGGGGGTTACTTCCTAGAGCGGCCTAACTTTGAGCCTGCCAACCCGATGGTAACACCTGACCACATTGCACCTGTATGGTACTTCACGCCGTTCTACGCCATCTTGCGTGCTATTACCTTTGACTTCCTGGGTCTGCGTGCCGAGTTCTTAGGTGTATTAGCAATGGGTGGTGCGATTGCTATTCTGTTTGTGCTGCCTTGGCTTGATCGAAGCCCGGTTAGGTCTATGCGTTATAAGGGCTGGTTATCACGTATCGCCATTACCGTTTTTGCCATCAGCTTCGTGATTTTAGGGGTCCTAGGCGCGATTCCTGCAACGCCGATGCGTACCTTGGTTGCACAGATCTGTACGGTGCTCTACTTCGCCTTCTTCATTCTGATGCCGATTTACACCAGCATGGAGAAAACTAAACCCGTTCCAGAAAGGGTGACTGGCTAATGAAAAAGCAACTATTCGTACTGCTCTTCGCGTTGTTGCCTTTTACGGCCATGGCAGCGCCGCTTCCGGAGCAGCCCTTCTCTATGACGCCTGATCTGCATGATAAAGAGTCGCTCCAGCGTGGGATGCAGATGTATGTGAACTACTGCATGGGCTGTCACTCGCTTGAGCATCAGCGTTTCTCTCGTGCGGCTGCAGATCTTGATATGCCTCAAGAGCTGGTAGAAGAAAATTTGATTTTCTCCAGCGGTTTGGCTTTCAATGATCAAATGCATATCGCTATGCAGTCGGGTGAATCCGAGGGCTGGTTTGGCGTTGCGCCGCCAGACCTTACGCTGTTTAACCGTCTGCGGGGTTCAGACTATATCTACTCCTATTTGCTGACCTTCTATCGTGATCCTGGTCAGCCGCTGGGTGTTAATAATATGGTGCTTGAAGCGTCAGCGATGCCTAACGTGCTGGAGCCGCTGCAGGGCGTGCAGGAGATGGTTTGCTCTGAAACGGATCAGCCCGTACGCGGTCAGTCGCCAGATCCTTTGTCAGGTAAATATCAGTCCTGTGATGTGCTGCAGGTGACTCAGCCAGGCTCCATGGAACCTGCTGAGTTTGAGGAAGCGGTTTACGATCTAACCAACTTCCTTGCCTATGTGGGTGAGCCTTCTAAGCTGAAAGCTCAGGCGCTGGCACCTAAAGTCCTTATCTTTATCTTTATCTTTGGTGTGATTGCTTACCTGCTCAAGCGTGAGTATTGGCGAGATGTCCACTAATCAGTAGCGTTAAGATAGGCAGGCAGGCGCACGGCAAAAGCCGTGCGCCTTTTGTTTGTCTGTTCAATCGTTATACGCAGCAGGCTATCTTCCCCTAAGGTAGGGCTGGCGTGTTATTATTCTAGATTGTTTTGATGCGAGGATGCTTTCATGGGTGTTGTGGCCAAGCGGTCGTCAATGATCTTTTACTCAGGTAGTGATGATCATTTCAGTCATCGTGTACGCATTGTTCTGGCTGAAAAGGGGGTAGCTGTCGATATCGTTGAAGTTATTGATGGGCAGTCACCCGAAGAGTTAGCAGACCTCAACCCGTACAACAGTGTGCCTACACTGTTAGATCGTGACTTGGTGCTGTACGAATCTAAAGTCATGATGGAGTACTTGGATGAGCGCTTTCCACATCCTCCTCTGCTGCCTGTCTATCCGGTGGCACGTGCTCAAAGTCGCCTCTGGATGCATCGTATTGAGCGTGAGTGGTGCCCGATGCTGGAGCAGATTCGTAGCGGTGGGAAAAAAGAGGCTGACAAAGCACGTAAAGAACTCCGCGAAAGCCTGATTGGTATATCGCCGATTTTTGAAGATATGCCCTTCTTTATGAGCGAAGAGTTTACCTTGGTAGACTGCTGCCTTGCGCCCATTTTGTGGCGTTTGCCAGAGCTGAATATTGAGCTACCTGAAAAGCAGGTGAAGCCACTTTTAAGCTATATGTCGCGAGTGTTTGAGCGTGAAGCGTTTAAGGCCTCTTTAAATGAGCGTGAAAAAGAGATGCGCGCTTGAATTCATATAACCCCTCCGCTTAGCTAGTGGTGGGGGCTACTTGTTAGGAGGTGGGAGTCTTATGAAATCGAGCCGTCCCTATCTCGCCCGTGCCCTTTATGAGTGGCTGCTGGATAATGAGCTGACGCCTTATTTTGTTGTTGATGCAACACAGCCGGGAGTCGAAGTTCCGCGGCAGTTTGTGCAAAATGGCCAAATAGTACTCAATGCAGCGCCAACGGCGGTGCGTGACCTATTTATGGAAAACCAAGCGATTGGTTTTAACGCGCGTTTTGGCGGTCAGCCTATGCAGGTAATGATTCCTACACCTGCGCTAATTGCCATTTATGCACGTGAAAATGGCGCAGGCATGGTGTTTGGACATGAGCCTGAGTTAGGCTCATCGGAATTCGATGATATCGATCTTGAGAATGCCGAACTTGATGGCGGAGCGTCGGGCGAGAGCGCTAAAACTACTAAGCCTGAGCTCACTGTCACCGAATCTTTTTCTGATAAAGAGGACGGCAAGTCGGCTTCAAAGAAAGAGAAGCCCAAGAAAAAGCCTACTCTGCGAGTGGTTAAGTAGCGCCCTGACTTAGCTGGCTGTTTGCAAAGGGTGGTTATGGCTAATAAAAAAGCCTCACACGGGTTAACCGTGTGAGGCTTTTTTGGCAATGCCGATAGCCTGTATCAATCAATATAATCGAATACTTTGACGATTCGCTGAATTCCGCCCACCGAGGAGGCTGCATTTACAATACGGTCAGCTTCTTCACGAGACACCATACCCATTAAGTAAACGCTGGCGTTTTCTGTGGTCACTTTCAATTTAGAAGAGTCGATGCGATCGTTAGTTGCTAGATGGCTAATAACATTCGTTGTTAACCAAGTATCAGTTAAGCGCTGACTGGCGGGAAGGCGTGCCGCAATGGCAAGCTCGTTGTGAACCTCGTTGACGCCCCTAAGTGAGCTGACAACGTTACCTGCCTTTGAGCGAAGTTCCTCGCTAGGTACTTGGCCAACCAGCAGTAAAGAGCCGTTATAGCTGTGCGCGCGAATACGAGCGTCGCCAAGCCGGGCGTCAGCGCGCGCAAGCGCACGTTCGGCTTCGCGCTCAATGGTCGCGTCTACCGCTTCAACATCATTGCTGCGTTGGCCGTAGTTGGCAGGGTTTGACGCCGCGTTGTTGGCGCAGCCGCTGAGTACTACAGCGCTGCACAGGGCAGCCAAAATAAGTTTTCGAGAAGAGAAACCCAGGGCCATGGCGGTGATTCCTATAAAAAGAGGTAAGTAGGCATGTGTAGCTGCTTAGGCAGCGCCACCAAACAACTGTTCATCAATTAAATCACATAAACAGTGAATGACGAGCAAATGGACTTCTTGGATGCGGGCCGTGGAGGTGGCGGGAACGCGGATTTCACAATCATCTTGACCTAAAAGTGATGCCATATTGCCACCGTCGCGTCCGGTAAGTGCTACAACGGTCATGTCTCGGTCGTGGGCAGCCTGAATTGCCTGTACCACATTGGCTGAGTTGCCGCTGGTTGAGATGGCTAGCAGCACATCACCAGGCTGGCCAAGGGCTCTGATCTGTTTTGAAAATACCTCGTTATAGCTGTAATCGTTAGCAATAGAGGTAAGTGTTGAGGTGTCTGTCGTTAGGGCTAGGGCCGGAAGGCTAGGGCGCTCACGTTCGAAGCGGTTAAGTAGTTCGGAGGAGAAGTGCTGGCTATCTCCCGCACTCCCGCCATTGCCGCATGCAAGGATTTTTCCTTCGTTGACCAAGCACTGCACCATCATTTGACTGGCGACCTCGATGAAAGGCGGCAGCACTTCACTGGCGTAAGTCTTAGTATCAATGCTGGCATTGAAATGGTCGAGTATGCGTGATTGAAAGTCCATTAGGGCTTCCTAGTTAAAAGAGTCAGTAAGCGTCGAAGGCTGCTTTTTCCCAGTGAAACTCAAGAGAGGGTGGCGTGCCAACAATCGCTAGAATATCAAAGCGGCAAGGGCTGGAAACAGCGTATCGAGCAATATATAAACTGGCTGCGCGGATCAGTCGCTGCCGCTTTTGTGCATTAACTGTTTCTAAGGGGTGGCCGTAGCGGGTTGTGGTTCGGTGTTTAACTTCAACGAAGACTAGAGTGTCTTGATCCATCATCACCAGATCCAGTTCGCCACCCTTAACATGATGGTTACTGGCAACCAGTATTAAGCCATGTTGTTGCAGCCATTGAGCAGCAAGTTGCTCAATGGCTGCGCCGCGGAATCGGGCTGTGCGAGCGTTATTCGTCATTTCCTATCAGGCCAGGAATCAAAATCGGCGAAGGAGTGCCGTTCTGGAACTTCGCCCAGGGTAGTTCGCGGTATATGCGGCCATCATCGGCGAGGCGGAGCGTGCCAGTGCTTCCACTCAGCCCCTCAAGGGATGAAAGATCCGATAAGCGTGTGGCAAGTTCAAGGGCATCAACGCCCATCGCCATTAGGCGAAACGAAGAAGCATCGGTTTCATCGCGAAGACGCTGATAGGTGCTGTAGAAGGGTAAGACTTCCTCGCCGCCAACGGCTGCGTCAGGAATTTGCCAAGGAATATCCATAAACATCACATCGTTAAGGTCTTGATCCAGGCGTATTTGCCGACGTCCTTCATGCAGGTGCGATGTTGCATAAATGGGTAGGTTTGGCGCGTAGTAATAATCCATCGTGGGAGGTACTTGCCGTGCGTAATCAGGTAGTGCTAATAAAAACAGTGCATCAATGTTGCCAAGGCGTGCGCGCTCACCACTCACATTAAGTGCGGTTTGGACAGCGTTAGAAACAGAGCTGCTGGGGTTGTAACGTACTGCGTTAGTGACTTCGCCCCCTTGGCGGTGGTATTCGTTCCAAAAGGCTTCCCCTACACGTCGACCCCAGTCGTTGTCTGGCACCATAACGGACATTTGGCGGTGGCCGTCTTGATAGGCACGTCGAGCGGCTTGGCGTGCTTCATCTTCAGCGGATAAACCGTATTGGAGCAGGCGGCTGGCACGGTTACGATCGCTATTGCCATAGTTCAGCGCTAGGGTGGGCATTGGTACGCTGTCGCGCTGCTCAAGCTGGGTAACCTGGTCTTTGTCGAGCGGGCCAATAACCAGTTGTGCATTCATCTGCGCGGCACGGCTGTAAATCTCATCCAGCGAGTATTGGGAGGTATCTAGAAAGCTAAGCTGTACGCCGTTACCACGAATCTCGTTATGGTTACGCATAGCGGTGGCGATCGTGGAGGCAACGCTGCTTAGTGGGCCAGATTCCGGCAGCGCGACGAGAATACGCTGAATGTTGGCACCTTCAAGTTCGGGTATTAAAACAGTCGAAACGCCCGGTTGATCAAGTGCTTCTCGTGCCCATTGCTGGCGTTCAGCCAGTGTTTCTTGCTGATTGGCCTGCATCGGCAGCTCATCATCAAGCACCTGCGTTGCACGTAGCACTGCGCGAGGGTTGTCTAAGCCGCGGGCAAGTTCAGAGTAAAGCATTGCCCAGCGAACTCTATCTGTATCAGAAAGCAGGCTTTCATCAATTGAATCTGCCGCCTCAAACGCGTTTTCGCGTTGTCCCTGCTGGGCAAGTATGTTTGCTGCTTCTAAGCGTGTTTGTGCCGCTTGTTCAGGAGCTTGCTGTTCAGCTTGGCTAAGTAAGCGGTTAGCATCCTGGTCGGGTACTCGATCTACCACGCTGGGCGGCTGCATGGCACACCCTGTGATGAGAAGTGCCATGAAGGCAGTGGCGAGTAAGCCACGTAATGACTGTTTCATGTATCCTTCCTTAGTTTCCATTTGCGCTGTCGCCGCTCAGCAAGCAGGTGAATAGGCCATTGCATCAGCATAGCGCGTCGCCAGGGCAAGCCATTAACAAATCGGGAGTCACGATGACACACCAAGATCCGGGTACATTGTACGTGGTTGCTACCCCAATTGGGAATTTGGAAGACTTAACGCCACGAGCTGCCCGGGTATTAGCGCAGGTATCGCGGGTTGCCGCCGAGGACACGCGGCATAGCGGGCGCCTGCTAGCCCATCTTGGGGTTAATAAACCAATGCTGTCACTGCATGATCATAATGAAGCGCGGCGAGTAGATACGCTGGATGCCTTTCTTCAGGCAGGCGAGGATATTGCGCTGATCAGTGATGCAGGTACGCCGTTAATTAGCGACCCGGGCTTTGTGTTGGTAAGAGAGCTGCGCGCACGAGGGCGCAAAATAGTGCCGTTGCCTGGTGCGTGTGCCCTGGTTACCGCTCTATCGGGAGCGGGCTTGCCCACTGATCGGTTCACGTTTGGTGGTTTTTTGCCCGCTAAACCAGGAGCGCGCCGCCAGGCATTAGAGCAGTGGGAGGCGCGGGAAGAGACGTTGGTGTTTTATGAGTCGCCTCACCGCATCTTGCACACACTAGAGGCGTTGCGAGAGCAAATGCCTGCGCGAAACGTCGTGTTGGCCAGGGAGCTAACCAAAACATTTGAAACATTTCTTCATGGTTCACCTGAAGAGTTGATTCACTGTTTGACGGACGACCCCAATCAGGCAAGGGGAGAGTTTGTGGTGATTATCTCCGGGGCACCGGCGGTGGCGCTGGGCGATCATCAAGCGATTCATGCAGATGAGTTGCTCAAATCGCTGTTGGCGGAAGGGGTGGGGGTTAAGCAAGGAGCAGCGGTTGCAGCCAGAATGTTAGGTGGGCGTAAGCAAGAGTGGTATGCCAGATTACAAGCAATTAAAGGTGAGCATTGAGGCAAACGCATGGCGCTGTTATGCTTGCCGCCGGAGTTGGCCAGACAGTCGCCGCTAATATTCCCGTAAGGGCTATTAGGGGAGGAAAGTCCGGGCTCCATAGGGCAGAGTGCCAGGTAACGCCTGGGCGGTGTAAGCCGACGGAAAGTGCAGCAGAGAGTAGACCGCCTAAGCCTCTGACATAAACCTCAGGGGCCGGTAAGGGTGAAAGGGTGCGGTAAGAGCGCACCGCGCGCCTGGCAACAGTGCGTGGCATGGTAAACCCCACTCGGAGCAAGACCAAATAGGGACCCAATGGCGTGGCCCGCGCTGGGTCCGGGTAGGTTGCTTGAGCGCTGCGGTGACGTAGCGCCTAGAGGAATGACTGTCCACGACAGAACCCGGCTTATCGGCCGACTCCCCATTTCCATTAAAGGGTGTGCTCAGCACACCCTCCTAAATTTTGTGTGAGAGTAACATGCCTTCTCCTGACGCTGACCAGGTCGCTCCTAGCTTTCGCCATACCAGCGTGTTGTTAGAAGGGGCGGTTGATGCGCTAGTTCACGACCCCGACGGTATCTATATAGACGGCACTTTTGGTCGCGGTGGGCACTCTCGCGTTATTCTTTCGCGGTTAAGCGAGCAGGGGCGCTTAATGGCCATGGATCGTGATCCACAGGCCATTGCTGCTGCCGCTGATATTGACGATTCCCGCTTTCAAATTACCCAGCGTGAGTTTTCGCGTTTAGCTGAGTTTGCCCAAGAACAAGGGCTGCACGGCAAGTTGTCGGGCGTACTGCTGGATGTGGGGGTCTCATCGCCGCAACTGGATGATCCGGAACGGGGTTTCAGCTTTATGCGCAACGGCCCGCTGGATATGCGCATGGATCCTACCAAAGGGCAGAGTGCCGCTGAGTTTTTAGCGCGTGCCCGCGAAGCCGATATAGCCCATGTCTTTAAAACATTTGGCGAAGAGCGCTACGCCAAACGTTTAGCCCGTGCGGTGGTTACGCGGCGGAGCGAAACGCCGTTTACCCACACCGTGGATTTAGCTGAGGTGCTTAAAACCGCCCACCCAGCCTGGGAGAAGGGCCGGCATCCTGCGACGAAAGCGTTTCAAGGTCTGCGTATTTATTTAAACGGCGAGTTGGAACAGCTTGACGCGGCGCTTGACGCGGCGCTTGAAGCGCTAGCTCCCGGCGGACACTTGGTCGTGATTAGTTTTCACTCTTTAGAAGATCGTCGGGTTAAGCGGTTTATTCGCCACCACGTGCGGGGAGATACCCATTTGCCGCGAGGAGTCCCCATCCGCGATGACCAGTTAAATCGCCGTCTTGAGGCGCTAGGCAAAGGCGTAAGGCCAAGTGATGCTGAGGTAGATGCCAATCCTCGAGCACGTAGCGCTGTGATGCGAGCCGCCCGCAAACGGATGTGATCACGGATGTATTCATGAGCATGGATCGGATTCAGCATTGGGTCTCAACGTTACGCACTGAATGGCCATTCAAGCTGCGTATGCGCTTGTGGCCACTTGTTATCGGCGTACTGTTCCTATGCTGTATGGCGACGGGGCTAGCTGTCGTGACGACCACACATATGACGAGGGTTCAGTTTGCTCAACTTCAACAGCTGGAGCAGGAGAAAAACCAGCTGCAAACGGAGTGGGGGCAGCTGCTGCTTGAAGAGGGCGCTTGGTCAACCCCAGCGCGGATCGAACAAATTGCCACGGAACGGCTAGATATGCGTATTCCCGATGTAAATGATGTCGAGGTCATCCGGCCATGAATCGGCAGCGGCGGGGTGGGATGTCCCGGCAACTGCCGGTTGCGCCTCCACTGGCTGGCGGGCGTTTCCTATTCATATTGATTATCGTGATTTTAGCGTCGAGTATTCTGATCGGGCGAATTACGCTTCTGCAAGTTATCGACCGTCCTTTCCTTCAGAGTCAGGGGGATGCACGCACCCTGCGTCATGAGGCAATTCCTTCCCACCGGGGGATGATTACCGACCGCAATGGCGAGCCCCTGGCTATCTCGACGCCCGTCGTCACGCTTTGGGCTAACCCCCAAGAATTGCCCAGTGATGGCATTCAGCGCTTTATGCTGGCCCAGGCGCTAGGGTGGACGCCGGATGACTTTGAGTCTCGGGTAGCACGCTTTAGCAGCCGAGAGTTTATGTATCTGCGCCGCCAAATGACGCCAGAAGCGGCGCAGCGCATTCTTGATCTGCGAACGCCAGGGGTTTATCCCCAGCGGGAATATAAACGCTACTATCCCGCCGGCGAAGTGGCCGCTCAAGTGTTGGGTGTTACCAACGTAGATGACGTTGGCCAGGAGGGTTTGGAGCTTGCCTATCAGCCTTATTTAGCTGGGCGTCCGGGCCAGCGTCGGGTAATTAAAGACCGCAGGGGGCGGCTGGTGCGTGAGCTTGGGGTGATTCGTGATGCCCAACCAGGTGGTGAGCTAACGCTCGCGATTGATCAGCGCATCCAGTATATGGCGTATCGAGAGTTGCGTGCCGCTGTTGCCGAACATGAGGCGGATGGTGGTGTGCTGGTGATGCTCGATGCCCGCACAGGTGAAGTGTTGGCGATGGCGAATTTGCCTTCTTACAACCCTAACAACCGGGCAGGGCTCGACCCCCGAGGTTTGCGGAATCAGGCGTTAGTGGACGTGTTCGAACCCGGTTCGGTCATGAAGCCGCTAGCGATGGCGGCTATTCTGGAAAGCGGGCTAGTGGACCGAGATGTAGTTGTTGACACCTCGCCGGGTTGGATGCGAATCGACCAGTTTACCATCCGCGATTTTCGTAACTACGGCGACCTGGATCTGGCTGGGATTTTAGAGAAATCGTCCAATATTGGTATGTCTCGTCTGGCGCTTCAGTTGAGCGATACGGCCATTTGGGAAAAGTATAACCAGCTAGGCTTGGGGCAAAGCCCCGGCACTGGCTTTCCAGGCGAGTCGACGGGTAGCTTGCCCGCGCCGGTTCGCTGGTCGCGTAGCGAGCGGGCCGCATTATCCTATGGCTACGGGCTTTCGACATCAGCACTACAGCTAGCCAGCGCCTATACAGCTCTGGCGAATGGTGGAGAGCGTTTACCCCCTTCATTGTTAAGGCTGTCAGAGCCTCCCCAAGGAATTCCTGCTATTTCACCTAGTGTGGCGAATGACCTTTTAGACGTTTTAGAGACGTCGGTAGGTGCCTACTCGGGCGGCCGTCGCGCACGAGTTGAAGGATATCGTGTGGGCGGCAAAACTGGCACGGTGCGCAAAACGGGTCAGCAGGGCTATATTGCCGATGCCTATCGCAGTGTCTTTGCAGGCATTGCGCCGATTTCAGACCCGCGTATTGTTACCGTGGTGATGATCGACCACCCCAAGGCAGGTGATTTTTACGGTGGAGCAGTGGCAGCACCGGTATTTTCAAGTGTAACGGGCAATGCGTTGCGGTTGCTGGACGTACCGCCTGATCATGAGGTCGAATAGCGTTGAAGGAGATTGCATGACGTTGCACCCAGACAATTTATGGCGGGCATTAAAACAGGTGTGGCCGAGTGCCGTATTGCCTGAGATTGAGGCGCGATTGCCTGAAAAATTTCATTTAATAACGGATTCCCGCCAGCTGAAAGCCGGTGATGTGTTTGTGGCAGTGCCGGGAAGCCAGCAGGATGGACGAGCATTTATTGAGCATGCGCTTGAGTCCGGCGCATCGTTAGTATTGGCGCACACCAAGCAGAGCAGCGTCACCTTAGAGGACCGCGTGCTCTACTTGCCACATCTCTCTTTGCGCCTTGGTGAGTTAGGCAAGGCGCTGTTTGAGGTGCCTAACGATTTACAAGTCATTGCGGTTACTGGCACTAACGGTAAAAGCTCAGTTACCCACTATATTGCGGCCTTGAGCGAATTGTTAAACACGCCCGCTGGGGTTGTCGGCACTTTAGGCGTTGGCCGCCCTGGTCAATTAGCAGAAAGCGGGCTTACGACGCCTGGCCCTCTGGCACTTCAGCATATTTTAGGCGATTTAGTGCGGCAAGGGGTGAAGCGCGTTGCGCTTGAAGCTTCCTCCCATGCATTGGATCAATATCGATTAGAGGCGGTTAATGTTGATGTAGGCGTTTTTACCAATCTAACCCGCGATCACCTGGATTATCACGGCAGTATGGCCGCGTACGCCGCAGCTAAAGCCAAGCTTTTTCGCCGCGCCGAGCTAACGCTTGCCGTGGTAAACGCCGATGATCCTTTAGCACGCCTGATGCTAGCAGGGTGCGAGAGTAACGTGCGTGTACTGGCTGCGGGTCGTGATGAGGCAGTGACGCTACGTGTACTTGATTGGCATCCCCATGAGCATGGGCAGCAAGCGCTCATTGCTACGCCTGAGGGTGAAAAGGCCCTTGATCTTAGTCTCATGGGGCGCTTTAACTTAGACAACGTGCTGTTGGCAATGGCTGTGCTCTATGGCTTAGGGGAGTCGCTTGATCGCTTGTTTGAAGTGGCGTCAACGCTCGCACCAGTACCAGGGCGAATGGAACTCTATCGAGCAGTTGGCGGGCCAAGTGTCGTGATCGATTATGCCCACACCCCCGATGCCCTGCACAATGCACTGGACGCACTTAAAGCGCACCTAGGCGGAAGCGAAGGCAAGTTGTGGTGTCTTTTTGGTTGCGGTGGCGATCGTGATGCGGGCAAGCGTGCTGAAATGGCTGCGGTTGCCGAGCGCATCGCAGACCATATCGTCATCACCGACGATAATCCCCGCTTTGAGTCTGCCGAGGAAATTCGCCGCCAAATTATTACGGGCCTCTCACCGGATACCCCTTTTACCGAGCAGGGTGATCGCCGCGCAGCCATTGCCCATGTAATTCAGCAGGCAGGTCCGCAGGATGTGGTGCTGTTAGCAGGTAAAGGTCACGAGGCCTATCAGGAAATAGCGGGAGTTCGCCATGCTTATCAAGATGAAGAGCAGGTGATAAAAGCTTTGGCGTTAAAAGATTTAGCGGCCAGCGGTGCTGGGCAGTGAGTTGGGCGCTGGGGGATGTTGCGGCGGCACTTAATCTTTTGCCGCCATCGTCGCCCGAGCTACCGCTAACTGCGGTGGTGACGGATACTCGCCAGATTGTGCCGGGCTGCTTGTTTGTCGCACTCAAAGGGCCTCGTTTTGATGGCCATGAGTTTCTTGAGCAAGCGTACGCGCAGGGTGCGGCGGCCGCGTTAGTAGAGCAAGCGGCGAGCAGCGCTTTACCGCAATTAGTGTGTGCTGATACCCGCCTGGGGCTAGGTCTGCTGGCGCGGGCATGGCGTCATCGCTATCAGCTGCCTGTCGTCGCAGTGACGGGTAATAGTGGTAAAACGACCGTCAAAGAGATGGCCGCTGCGCTGTTAGCGCCTCTGGGCGAAGTGCTGGCAACAGAGGGCAACTTAAATAACGATTTTGGTGTGCCGTTGACGCTATTGCGGCTTACTCCGGCTCACCAGGCGGCAGTTGTGGAGCTTGGGGCGAACCATCTAGGTGAAATTGCCTGGACCAGCCAACTAACGGCGCCTGATGTTGCCATTATTACGAATGTGACCGGAGCCCATGTAGGCGAATTTGGCGGTATGGGCCAGATTGCCCAGGCGAAAAGTGAAATTTTATCGGGCTTAAGCGCCAACGGCGTGGCAGTGCTCAATAGAGAAGATCGCTATTTCGCTTTTTGGGCAGCTTGCGCTGCCCCGCGTCGCGTTATCAGCTACGGCTGGGACAGTCATGCAGATGTGTACGCCGATGCCCTTTCCTGTGACCCACAGGGGCGGTATGCTTTCACGCTTGTTTATCAAGGGCAGGCGCTTGGTAATGTCTGTTTGCCGCTGATGGGTAAGCACAATGTTAGCAATGCCCTAGCGGCCGCCGCTGCGGCACTTATGGTTGGCGTGGCGCCAGCAAAAGTGGTGTCGGGCCTGTCGCGCTTGCCCTGCCTGCCAGGGCGCTTGAGCAGTGTGCCGGGTTTACGTAATGCCACGCTGCTAGATGACACGTACAACGCCAACCCTGGTGCGGTTAAAGCGGCATTAGAGACGCTGGCAAGCTTTCCTGCTCCGCGTTGGTGTGCTCTGGGGGCGATGGGGGAGCTTGGGCAGGCATCTGAAACACTGCATGCTGAGATTGGCCGCTTTGCTGCCTCGCTTGGCATCGAAACGCTGCTGACGTACGGTGATGCCGCGCGTTCAGCCAGTGAGGCCTTTGGTCGCGGGCTGCATTTTGACGACCACGAGACGCTTGTGCGTCATATTATTAATACGTTGCCGCCTGACACCACGCTGCTGGTGAAAGGGTCGCGGAGCGCGGGCATGGAAAATGTCATCGCCGCGCTGCGTTCGGATAAATAAGGTAAACGCCGTTCATGTTACTTCACCTGGCGAATTTTTTAGCCCAATATCAAACTGCTTTTCAGGTTTTTAACTACCTTACGTTACGCGTTATTTTGGCCGCACTGACTTCCTTGATGCTTTGCCTATGGCTAGGGCCGTGGGTCATTCGACGATTAGTAGAAGGTCAGATCGGGCAAGCGGTTCGCGATGATGGCCCTCAGTCGCATCTTTCTAAGGCAGGTACGCCCACCATGGGTGGCGCCATGATTTTGCTTGCCATCGCGATCAGCACACTAATGTGGGGAGATTTAACCAACCATTATGTGTGGGTGGTGTTGGCAGTAACCCTGGGCTTCGGTGCGATTGGCTGGGTGGACGACTACCGTAAAGTGGTTGAAAAAAATCCCAGAGGCCTGCCTGCACGGTGGAAATATTTTTGGCAATCGGTCGTCGGCTTGGGCGCTGCTATCGTGCTTTACGTCACGGCGTCAACGCCAGTGGAAACCAGTCTGCTAGTGCCCCTCTTTAAAGATGTTGCCCTCCCTCTGGGTGTGTTCTACATCGTGCTGACCTACTTTGTGATTGTGGGTAGCTCTAATGCAGTTAACCTGACAGACGGCCTAGATGGCCTGGCCATTATGCCAACGGTGCTGGTGGCCATGGGGCTTGCCGTGTTTGCCTATGCCAGTGGTAATGCGGTGTTTGCCAACTATCTCCATATTCCCTTTATTAATGGCACCGGCGAACTGGCAATATTTTGCGCCACTATCGCAGGCGCAGGGTTAGGGTTCTTATGGTTTAACACCTATCCCGCCCAAGTATTTATGGGGGATGTTGGTGCACTAGCCCTTGGTGCAGCGTTGGGTGTGGTGGCGGTAATTGTTCGCCAAGAAATCATCTTGTTCATTATGGGCGGGATTTTTGTACTGGAAACGGTATCGGTCATTCTCCAGGTTGCTTCCTATAAAATGACAGGCAGGCGTATTTTCCGCATGGCGCCGCTGCATCACCACTATGAGCTTAAAGGTTGGCCAGAGCCCCGGGTTATTGTGCGCTTCTGGATTATCACCGTTGTGCTGGTACTGCTCGGTTTAGCCACGCTGAAAGTCCGTTGATGAGTCGAGTAGTAACAGAGTGCTAATGGCGTGATGTGTAAAGGAGCCAGATCAATGGTGCAAGTAGCACATGGAATGACCGTCGTGGTTGGCCTGGGAATATCAGGGCGGGCTATCTGCCGCCATCTAGCGCGTAACAATACCCCCTTTATGGTGGCTGATACCCGTAAAGCCCCACCGGGGTTGGATGACTTTTATGCTGCTCACCCAGGCATCACAGTGCACTGCGGCCCTCTAACCGCTATCGATTTTACTCATGTCCATGAAGTGGTAATAAGCCCAGGGGTAGACCCCCGTACACCTGGCCTTGAGGGGTTATTGACGCGCCGTAACACAGCTACCGATGAGCCAGTGTTGATAGGTGAGATCGCCCTTTTTGCCCGTGCTGTTAACGCCCCAGTCGCCGCGATTACTGGCTCTAATGCGAAATCTACGGTAACCACTCTGTTAGGCGAGATGGCCGCCTGCTCGGGTGTATATGCAGCGGTTGGAGGTAATTTAGGAACGCCTGCTCTGGACTTGTTGGCGGAACACCCTGATGCCGATCTCTATATTTTGGAGCTTTCCAGCTTTCAGTTGGAAACCACGCCCTATTTAGGCGCTGCCTCAGCAGCCTTTTTAAATATTTGTGAAGATCATTTGGATCGCCATGGTGATATGGCGGGCTATCAGGCCGCTAAACAGCGGATCTTCTTAGGTGCGAAGCACGCCATTATCAATGCCGATGACCCTCTTACTTGGCCACAAGATGAAGTCGCAAGCCTGGAAAGCTTCACCTCAGCGCCGCCGAAAGGAGATGAGTGGGGGCTGGTAAATATAGATGGGCACTTCATGCTCGTTCAAGGAAGTGACCCATGGCTCCGCGCCGACGCACTAACCGTTGCAGGTCAGCATAACTATATGAATGCTTTGGCTGCGTTGGCAATGGGCAGAGCGCTTGGCTTTAGCAAGCAGTCAATGTGTGAAGCGCTTTGTGCATTTAAAGGGTTAGCCCATCGCAGTGAGACTGTGGCTAACATCAACGGGGTGACGTGGGTAAACGATTCAAAAGGCACCAACGTAGGTGCCACCCTTGCTGCGATCAACGGCATTAGTGCGACGCTGACAGGAAAGCTGATTTTATTGGCCGGTGGTGTTGGCAAAGGCGCAGACTTTACACCACTGGCGGCGCCTCTAGCAGGGTGTGCCAGGGCGGTATTGCTGTTTGGTGAAGATGCGCCACGTTTATCTGCTGCGCTCTCTGCCTCTAATAACGTTCGTCAGGTCAATAATTTGTTCCAGGCTATGGAGGCTGCTTGGCAAATAGCCCAGCCAGGTGATTGCGTGTTGCTTTCCCCCGCCTGTGCAAGCCTTGACCAATTTGCCAACTACCAAGAACGCGGCGATGCATTTCGGGGCTGGTTAGCAGGCAGGCAGGTTGAGGTGAACCCATGAGTCGGCTAGAGCGTCTGCGGGAATCGCTAACCACGCGCCACTACCCCTGCGATATTTGGCTCATCATATCGGTCATTGGGCTGGCGGGGCTGGGGTGGGTCATGGTTAGCTCCGCTTCCATAGGCTTATTGGAAAACAGCTATTACTACTCTCGCCAGCACGGTATTTTCTTAGTGATATCCATACTGGCATGCCTGGTTATGATTAGCGTGCCGCTGGAGGTTTGGCGCCAAAATGCGGCGCTACTACTGCTCGCCAGTATTTTTATGCTTGTTTTAGTGCTTATTATCGGCCAAGAGGTCAATGGCAGTAAGCGCTGGATTTCATTACCTGGGCCGCTGCCAAGCTTACAGGTTTCCGAGTTTGCCAAACTGGGCCTGATTTTTTATATGGCGGCGTTCATGTCGCGCTTTACCTACGAACTTCGTCAGCGCGCTTTTAGTATGTGGCGCCCGTTAGCCGTCTTGGCAATACCAGCGGGGCTGCTTTTTTTGGCGCCTGATTTTGGTGGCATGGTGGTTTACACCGTCTGTGTTATTGGCATGCTAATGATGAGCGGCGCATCGCTGACGCTGTTGTTGGGCAGTGGCGGCGTATTGGCATCAGGCGCTGTCATGATGGTGGTGATGGAGCCTTATCGTTTAGCCCGCTGGACAAGTTTTTTAGACCCCTGGGCTGACCAGTTTGCCACTGGTTATCAGCTAACTCAGGCGCTCATTGCGTTTGGTCGAGGGCATGTTACCGGGACGGGGTTAGGTAATAGCGTTCAAAAGCTTCACTATTTGCCAGAAGCGCATACTGACTTTATTTTTGCTGTGGTCGCAGAAGAGCTGGGCATGATTGGTGCCATTATTGTTGTGCTGCTGTTCACGGTCTTTATTACTCGGACGATGTGGATTGCACGCCGAGCAGAGCTGGCAGGTCATATGTTTGGTGCCTACGTTAGCTATGGCATCGGTTTTATTATTGCTGCGCAAGCCTTTATTAACATGGCGGTCAGTGCTGGGTTACTACCCACCAAAGGCTTAACGCTTCCGCTGATTAGCTATGGCGGCTCAAGTTTATTGGTTACCGGCCTAATGGTGGGGTTGCTGCTTAGAGTGGATGCGGAAACACGTCATCGACCGCGCCGTACGCCTACGCCTTACAAGCCTCGTCATGAACCACGGTTATCGTAATTATTTAAGGAGTGGTGTGTGACAACGAATTCACGTCGGCGCATTTTAATTATGGCTGGGGGAACCGGAGGCCATGTTATCCCCGCGCTCTCGTTGGCTCGTGCATTACAAGCCCATGATGTTGACGTTGAGTGGTTAGGTAGCCCTAGAGGCATCGAGAATCGCCTAGTTCCCGAAGCGGGTATTCGGCTGCACACGATTGCTATTAGCGGGTTGCGTGGTAACGGGGCAAGTGGTTGGCTAAAAGCACCGCTTAATCTCTCGCGGGCTGTAATGCAGGCGCGCCGTGTAATAAATAGCTTTAAGCCCCATGTGGTGGTTGGGTTGGGCGGTTTTGCTAGCGGGCCAGGCGGGCTTGCTGCATGGTTGTCTCGCGTTCCGTTAGTGATTCATGAGCAAAATGCTGTTGCTGGTTTGACCAATCGGGTTCTTTCCCGCTTGGCAACGCGCACCTATGCGGCTTTCGCTGAGGCGTTTGGGCCCCGTGCTGAGGTGATCGGCAACCCAGTGCGGGAGGATATTGCTGTCATAGGAGAGCAACCCCGCGCTGCTGCCACCATGAGTGCCCGGCCGCTTCGCTTACTGGTGGTCGGGGGGTCGCTGGGTGCCGTGGCGCTAAATGAGCGATTGCCGTCGGCATTGGCTGCGATGGCGCCAGAGTTGCGCCCAAACGTGCGCCATCAAGCGGGTAAGGAGCGCGATGAGCTTACGGCAAAAGCATACGCCGAACAGGGCGTCGAAGCAGAAGTAAGTCCGTTTATTGATGATATGGCAGCGGCCTATGAGTGGGCTGATCTTGTGGTTTGTCGAGCAGGTGCGCTCACGGTTGCAGAGCTTGCAGCGTCTGCAAAGCCTGCCCTTTTAGTGCCGTTTCCTTTTGCTGTTGACGATCACCAGCGTGTCAATGCTGAGGTTTTGGTGAAGGCGGGGGCTGCCGTTTGTGTTGTGCAGGCAGACCTCACGCCACAGCGCTTAACTGACTATTTAAATGAATTATTAACCCCAGACAGGTTAGCAGAGATGGCCTCCAAAGCCCGTCAGGCTGCTTATTTGGATGCCACTCGGCGCTTAACAGATGGCTGTCTGTCGTTAGTAAATCAAGGAGAAACTGCGTGACCGATATAGCTAAGAGTACGTCTTTACGAGATGTTCGCCCAAGCGGTCCAGGTATGCGCCGCATTAAGCGGCTGCATTTTGTGGGCATCGGTGGCGCAGGCATGTGTGGTATTGCAGAAGTGTTGGCAAACCAAGGGTATAGCGTCAGCGGCAGTGATGTGAAAGCGTCTACTGTGGTAGAGCGCTTGCGTCAGTGCGGTGTGTGTGTGGCGATTGGGCATGCCGAAGAGAATGTCCAAGGTGCTGACGTTGTTGTAGTGTCTAGCGCAGTTGACGAAACCAATCCCGAAATTCGCTGGGCCCATGAGCACCGTGTGCCCGTGGTTCGTCGTGCAGAGATGCTGGCTGAGCTTATGCGCTTTCGTCATGGCATTGCTGTGGCGGGGACTCATGGAAAAACTACCACCACAAGCCTTACTGCCACGCTGCTGGCGGAAGGTGGCTTAGATCCAACCTTCGTTATCGGCGGAAAGCTCACCAGTGCAGGTGCTAATGCGCGTCTGGGAGAGGGAGATTACCTGGTCGCTGAAGCCGATGAATCAGACGCGTCGTTTTTACACCTGCAGCCGATGGTGTCGATTGTTACCAATATCGATGCTGATCATATGGCTACTTATGGCGGCGACTTTGAGCGGCTGAAAAATACCTTTATCGAGTTTTTGCACAACTTGCCGTTTTATGGGCTAGCTGTGCTCTGTATAGATGACCCGCATGTGCGCGGCCTGCTTGAAAGGGTGAAGCGACAGTTTGTGACCTACGGGTTTGATAGCGATGCCGATTACCGCATTGTTGATTTTAGCCAGCAGGCCGGTGAAGTGTCATTTACTGCTTTGCGGCCAGGTGGCGCGGCACCGCTAGCTGTTCGGCTGGCCATGCCAGGTCGGCATAACGCATTAAACGCCATGGCGGCCATTGTGGTCGCCACTGATGCGGGTGTTAGCGATGAGGCTATCTTGCGTGGCCTTGCCAGTTTTGCCGGGGTGGGTAGGCGCTTTCAAGTCCATGGTCATTTCCCGACGCCTAAGAGCACCGGCGAAGTCATGCTGGTAGATGACTATGGGCACCATCCCCGTGAAGTGGATATGGTTATTCAGGCTGTTCGCGCTGGCTGGCCGAAGCGCCGCTTGGTCATGCTATACCAGCCACATCGCTATAGCCGTACCCGCGATCTCTATGAAGATTTTGTTAGGGTGCTCTCGCAAGTGGACACACTTATTTTGCTGGACGTGTATAGCGCTGGTGAAGCGGTAATCCCAGGAGCCGAAGGGCGCACGTTAGCCGGCTCTATCCGCCAACGTGGCGATGTTGACCCGCTGTTTGTAGAACACAAGCAAGAGCTTCCTGCGTTGCTGGGCAATGTATTGCGTCCGGACGATATTTTAATTACCCAAGGGGCTGGCGACGTGGGCGGCATATCGCTGCGTTTAGCGCAGGCCAAACTGGTGTTGGACGAGGTTGAGCTATGAGTGCCCAAGTATCCCAGGCAGATCGCTTAGCGCGGGTGGTTGTGGTCTACGGTGGACGATCCGCCGAGCGTGAAGTATCGCTTAAAAGCGGTGCCGCTATTTTGGATGCCTTGAAGCGGCAAGGGATTCAGGCAATCGGCTACGACCTGCGAGAAAATGGCTTAGTTGGCCTTGAACAATTGGCTCCCACGGCTGTATTTGTTGCTCTGCACGGTCGTGGTGGTGAGGATGGTACTTTCCAGGGAGCGCTGGAACTTTTAAATATCCCTTACACTGGCAGCGGTGTTTTAGCCTCCGCTCTGGGTATGGATAAACAGCGCACCAAGCAGGTTTGGCAAGCGGTGGGTTTGCCAACACCAGAAAGCATTATGTTGAATGCTGAGTCAAATTGGGCGTCGGTGGTCACCCAGTTAGGGCTGCCGATGATGGTAAAGCCCGTCCACGAAGGCTCCACGCTGGGTATCAGTATCGTTAAAAGCCAAGAAGACTTGGTGTCAGCCTACCATGCTGCAGCCAAGTACGATGCCCGCGTCATGGCGGAGCGGTTTATTGTCGGTGAAGAGTACACCGTTGCACTGCTGGGTGATGAAGTACTCCCTGCGATACGCGTCGAGGTGCCGGGAGGTTTTTATGATTACGAGGCTAAATACATTGCCAATACTACCCAGTATCATCTTCCTTGTGGTTTAGAAGCCCAGGATGAACAAGCGCTAGCATCGCTTTGCCAACAAGCATTTGCAGCCATTGGTGGAGAGGGCTGGGGGCGTGTCGATGTTATGAGGGATGCTGATGGCAAATTCTGGCTAATCGAGGTCAATACCGTGCCAGGAATGACCGACCATAGTTTGGTACCTCAGGCGGCTGCGCATGCTGGGATTGGTTTTGATCAGCTGGTAGTGCAGATACTGCAGACTGCCGGCAAACAGAGCTCATCATGAAGATGGCCTTATGAAAAGGCGTAATGCGTGGTTAGGTATCATTCTGCTGGCGCTCTTACTTGGCGCTGGCAGTCGCGCGCTTTGGCTCTGGCTAGACCGCCCTATCGAGCGGGTCTCGATTCGGGGGGAGTGGGACTATGTCAGTGCTGATTACTTACGCACCCAGTTAGCGCCGCTTGTGCAAAACTCCACATGGCTGTCCGCCGATTTGGGCGATCTTCGCAGTCGTGCCCTAACCATTGGCTGGCTAAACGAAGTGCGTATTTCCCGAGAGTGGCCCAATGCGTTGGTTTTTGAACTGGTTGAACAAGTGCCGGTGGCTCGCTGGAATGACGATTTTTTGCTTAATCCTCAGGGGGAACCCTTTGCGTTTGCCCCGCTGACAGCTCCTTCAGGGTTGCCCGATCTTGCGGGCCCGGTAGGCAGCAGTGAAGAGGTGCTTACTTTTTATCATCGGCTAACCCCGCATTTTGCGAACTTATCACTATCGCTGGCGCAACTACGTTTGGAGCCACGAGGGGCGTGGCGATTACAGTTAGATAATGGGGCGTGGGTGATGTTGGGCAGGCGTCAGCATGAAGTACGCCTGGCGCGCTTATCTGCCTCCTGGCAGCGGGAGTTATCCCAGCTTAGCGAACATATTCGTTATATCGACCTGCGTTACCCTAATGGCGTCGCTGTAGCTTGGCATGGCGAGAGCGATTTTGAAGATAATGCAGAGTAATAGGCTGTCTACAATGTGCAAAAAGCAGGTAAATGTGAGCGGTTACCAACGCTGAAACTCACTGATAGGGTTTTAATTGCCCGTTAAGCCCATTATCGTGGGCATGGACTAGTCGTATTGCGACTATTGTTTCTATACTATGTCCCTATCGGTAATTTTGTGGGTTTTATTTATTCCTTTTGGCTTTTTAGCTGCATTTTATCGATCAACATTTAACACTGTTTTGGTTGACGCCCATTGGAATCTTTGCCGAGCTAGCGTCATCCATTAATAAGACGACTTTTCAAATTACGATAAGGAGATTTTCCGACTCATGGCAGGCTCACCCAATGCATCCAATATGGTTGTCGGGCTGGACATTGGAACGTCCAAGGTCGTCGCGATAGTCGGTCAACCCACCGATGATGGCGGGATCGAAATTGCGGGAATCGGTTCTCATCCATCGCGTGGTATGAAACGCGGCGTAGTCATTAATATTGAATCAACGGTCCAGTCTATTCAACGAGCCGTTGAGGAAGCTGAGTTGATGGCTGGCTGCGATATTCATTCTGTCTATGTTGGCGTTGCCGGTAGCCATATTAGTTCGATGAACTCAGATGGCGTGGTAGCCATCAAAGAGCGTGAAGTAACGCCATCGGATATTGAGCGTGTGATTGACTCAGCTCGCGCCAGAGCTGTCTCGGAAGGGCAGCGGGTATTACATGTTCTGCCTCAAGAATTCTCAATCGATGCGCAAGGTGGCATCCGTGAACCGCTGGGTATGTCGGGCGTTCGGTTAGAGGCGCAGGTGCATCTTGTCACTGCTGCATTAAACGCGGTGCAAAACATTGAAAAATGTGTGCGCCGTTGTGGCCTAGATGTTGATGCCATTATTCTTGAGCAGCTTGCTTCCAGTATGGCAGTGCTCACTGAAGATGAGCGCGAACTGGGCGTTTGTATGGTCGATATTGGCGGTGGTACCACTGATATGGCTATATTTACCGAAGGGGCAATTCGCCATACTGCCGTGATACCCATTGCCGGTGATCAAGTCACTAATGACATCGCAATGGCGCTGCGTACGCCTACCCAGCATGCTGAAGAAATCAAAGTAAAATACGCCTGCGCGCTGACTCACCTCGCAGCAAGTGATGAAATGATTAAAGTACCCAGTGTAGGGGATCGTCCATCGCGAGATTTATCACGCCAGGCATTAGCCGAAGTGGTAGAGCCGCGCTACGAAGAACTCTTTACACTGGTAAGAGACGAATTACGCCGTAGTGGTTATGAAGACATGGTGGCCGCAGGGGTTGTGCTTACCGGTGGCACCTCGCGCATGGAAGGCGTTAGCGAACTAGCAGAAGAGATTTTTCATATGCCGGTTCGTATTGCCTGCCCGCAAAATGTGAGGGGGCTGGCGGACGTGGTGCGTAATCCTATTTATGCAACGGGCGTTGGCTTGCTGCATTATGCCTTGCAGGAAATGCGACATGGGCAAGGCCTAGAAAGCCATGGGGGAGTCGTTGCCGCGCACAAAGGGCGTAACGAGCTTGCCCGGCGTGATAGCAAGGAAGGCAATCCAGCGCTGGCGAAAATTAAAGGCTGGTTCAAAGGAAATTTCTGACAGGGCCGCAAGCGCGGTTCAGGAGACGGGGCTTATGTTCGAATTGGTAGATAACGCACCCTCGAGCAGTGCGGTCATCAAAGTGGTCGGCGTTGGCGGCGGCGGCGGTAATGCTGTCAACCACATGGTCGAGAGCAACATCGAAGGCGTAGAGTTTATTTGCGCCAATACCGATGCCCAGGCGCTTAAACGCGTATCCGCAAAAACGGTTTTGCAGCTTGGTAGTGAAATAACCAAAGGGTTAGGCGCTGGCGCCAATCCAGAGGTTGGGCGCCAAGCTGCCATGGAAGATCGAGACCGAATTGCTGAGCTGTTAAATGGCGCTGATATGGTGTTCATTACCGCTGGCATGGGTGGTGGTACAGGTACTGGCGGGGCACCGGTCGTTGCTCAGGTGGCCAAAGAGCTGGGCATTTTGACGGTGGCTGTGGTGACCCGCCCCTTCCCGTTTGAAGGGCCTAAGCGAATGCGCGCGGCAGAAGAGGGCATGAAAGAGCTCTCCGAGCACGTTGACTCACTAATCACTATTCCTAACGAAAAACTACTTTCAGTGCTCGGTAAAAATGCCACACTGCTCACCGCGTTTAGTGCCGCCAACGATGTATTGCTGGGCGCGGTACAAGGTATTGCCGAACTGATTACCAGCCCGGGTATCATTAACGTCGATTTCGCTGACGTGCGTACTGTTATGTCTGAAATGGGCATGGCGATGATGGGTACCGGCGGTGCTACCGGTGAAAACCGTGCGCGTGAAGCGGCTGAAAAAGCTATCCGTAGCCCGTTGCTGGAAGATATCGATCTGCACGGCGCTCGCGGCATCCTGGTAAATATTACGGCAGGCCCTGACTTATCGATTGGTGAGTTCAACGATGTAGGGGCTACCGTTCAAGAGTTTGCTTCACAGGAAGCCACTATCGTCGTCGGGACCTCCATTGATATGGAAATGTCTGATGAGCTGCGGGTAACGGTTGTTGCAGCTGGCTTGGATGGCAGCAAGGCAAAGGCGGCCACGCGTGAGCCTGCACGTCGCTCAGCAGCTGAATCATCTGATTACCGCAAGCTCCAGCAACCAACCGTTATGCGTCAGCAGGCGACGGCTCGCGCCGAAGCACCTGCACCGGCTGCTAAGCCTCGGCCAGAAAAGCGTCGCGCCTCAGAAGCAGACGATTATCTGGACATCCCTGCTTTTTTGCGCCGTCAGGCGGATTAAGCCGCACTGAATGTATCGCTGCTACAGCAAACGAGAGTTTTATTGGTTAAAGCGCTTGTTTGCTGTTAAAGTGAACACTGTTTGATAACTTTCCTTTTGCGGTATTTGCTTTTTTTTGAGCCGATAACCGCCGACATTAGAGCTCGACCACTGCCCATGATCAGACAACGCACACTACAAAACGTCATCCGCGCCACTGGAGTGGGTCTGCACTCAGGCAAAAAAGTCCACTTGGCTTTGCGTCCGGCGCCGGTAAATACGGGTATTGTGTTCGTCAGAACCGATTTAGATCCCGCGGTGCATGTGCCCGCTCGCGCAGAGTTGGTCGAAGATACAACGCTGTGCACCGCGCTTTCTAACGAAGGTGTAAAAGTGGCAACGGTTGAACATCTAATGTCAGCTTTTGCGGGATTGGGTATCGACAACGCATATGTAGACGTTAGTGCTCCTGAAGTGCCCATTATGGACGGCAGTGCTAGTCCATTTGTTTTTCTGATCCAATCGGCGGGCATTCTTGAGCAGGATGCGCCTAAGAAGTTTATTCGCATTAAGCGTCGCGTCGCGGTGAGCGATGGCGATAAAGAGGCCGTTTTTCTGCCGCATCAGGGCTTCAAAGTTGCGTTTGCCATCGATTTTGACCACCCCGTATTTGATCAGCAAAAGCAAACTGCGCTTATTGATTTCTCGACCACGTCGTTTGTTAAAGAAGTCTCCCGCGCGCGAACTTTTGGCTTTATGCGCGATTTAGAGTTTTTGCGCTCTAACAATCTAGCCCTCGGCGGCAGTCTTGATAATGCTATCGTGGTTGACGACTACCGTATTGTTAATGAAGGCGGGCTACGTTATGAAGACGAGTTCGTCAAACATAAGGTGCTTGACGCTATTGGCGACCTTTACCAGCTAGGCTATAGCCTGATTGGTGAGTTCCGTGGCATAAAGTCGGGTCATGCCCTTAATAATCAGCTTTGCCGTGAGCTAATGGCACAGCCTGATGCCTATGAGATTGTGACGTTCGAAGAAGAGAAAGCCGTTGCGCCTATCTCCTACGCGGCGCCTGCCATGGCATAGTAAATCGTGTGGAACGCATGGTTGGTTGAAAAATCTGATGTGTGCCCCATCTTATAAAGCACCGCTTAGGCGGTGCTTTATGCATTTCGGGTATGCATTTTAGTTTTCAGGTTCAGAGTGGTGTGGGGCGTGGGAGGCTAGGCGCTCTAGTGCTTTTTTGAGCGCTGGGTTGTCGGTATCTTTAGCACACTCAGCTAAGGTTTTTCCGGCGCTGTTGGAGAGCGATCGCGTATAGCGTTTGGGGCTCTCTACTGGCCGTACAGGGCGCACTTTTAAAGTAAAAGCGCTGACGCTTTCAAACCCAGGTAACTGGTGGAGCAGGGTAAGTAGATGACGTTGCTCGTAGCGAAGCCACGTTAGCCAGCTGGCTTGGCCGCTAATCAGCGTTAAGCGCCCATCACGAAACCCGCCTACGAAAATATGCTCACGCATTTCTTCGGGTAGGTGAGCGCGTAAGTGCCGCTGTGCTTGGTCAATTAAGCGAGACTGACGCATTAGTTGCCCAACATCGCCAGACTTAGACAGCAGTTGGGTGATGGGCTGTGCGTGAGATCGCTTAACCTTTATACTCATACGCTTAATTCCCGTGATCTCTTAATCTAAACCGTTGGCAGCCCATAGTGGGCGACCATTAATAGTCTACTTGATCGAGCGCCGATCAGAAGAGCCTAACACGCCCAGGAGCTAGCCCACAGCATGTCGTTAACGCCAGATATCTTAACCGCTTCGCCACGGCGGCAGCGCCGACATGGCCTAGCGCGCTGGTGGTTGGCTGGGCTTCTGGTAAGTTGCTTGTTGCCTGCAAGTTTACACTCGGCAGATGCGTTTCGTGGCAGTGAGCGTAGCGTCAGTATCTGCTTTTGGGTGCCAGCTATTTTACGCGCACAATCTAGGTGGATTGCCAAAAAGCGTCGCGCGCTGCGCTACTGGGCTAGCACCCTTACTCGCCAGTTAACACGACTACCTGCGCGCACTCGTTTATTACCGGTGGTGAAGCGCCGCCTAGTGGCGGCTAAAGATGTGCTTACCCAGCGCGGCCCTCCTTTTTACTCCTTCCTACGTTAGAACTAATTTATTTGCCTTATATAAAAAGGGCGCCTGGGTGTAGGGCGCTCATGATGATTTGGAACTTTCATGATTAATAATTTGTTACGTAAAGTAGTCGGCTCTAAAAACGATCGCGAAGTAAAGCGCATGCAGAAAAATGTGCTTAGTGTGAATAAGTTAGAACCGGAGTTGGAAGGATTAAGCGATGCCGATCTGCAGGGTAAAACAGCGCATCTACGCCAACGGCTAAGCGATGGTGAAACGCTCGACAGCCTGTTGCCCGAGGCCTTTGCGGTAGTGCGTGAAGCGAGTAAGCGGGTAATGGGCATGCGTCATTTTGATGTGCAAATGGTCGGTGGTTTGACACTGCACCGCGGGCGCATTGCGGAAATGAAAACTGGCGAGGGTAAAACGCTGGTAGCGACCCTGGCGGTTTATTTAAACGCGCTACCTGAGAAGGGTGTGCACGTTGTTACCGTGAATGATTACCTGGCGCGCCGGGATGCTGAGTGGATGCGTCCGTTGTATGAGTTTTTGGGCCTCTCCATCGGCGTGATTTTTGCTGGTCAAAGTGGTGAAGAGAAGCGTCATGCCTACCAGTGCGACATCACCTACGGCACCAACAATGAGTTTGGTTTTGATTACCTGCGCGACAACATGGCGTTCGCGCTTGAGGATAAAGTGCAGCGCGGCCTGCATTACGCCATTGTCGACGAGGTTGACTCAATCCTCATTGATGAGGCGCGTACACCGCTGATCATTTCTGGCGCGGTCGATGAAAATACCGACCTTTATGGCATCGTAAACCGTCTTGCCCAGCAGTTGGAAAAAGGCGAGGTCTTAGAAGATGAAGAGGCCACTGTAACCGGCGATTTCCTGCTGGATGAGAAGCAAAAACAGGTTGAGCTCACCGAACAGGGCCATAACAAAGTAGAAGCCTTGATGCGTGCAGAGGGGCTACTGGGTGAAGAGGACTCACTCTACGCTGCGCAAAATCTTAATCTTTTACAGCACATGCACTCTGCCCTAAGGGCCCGCCACCTTTATCACCCCGACGTTGATTATATTGTCGCTGAAGACCAAGTCGTTATTGTTGATGAGCATACCGGTCGTACAATGCCGGGTCGCCGCTGGTCTGAGGGGCTTCACCAGGCCGTTGAAGCCAAAGAGGGCGTTACCGTTCAGCGCGAAAGCCAAACGCTTGCATCCACTACCTTCCAGAACTATTTCCGCCTTTATGAAAAATTGGCGGGTATGACGGGTACGGCTGATACAGAAGCCTTTGAATTCCGTCAGATCTATGGCCTAGACGTGATAGTGATTCCGACTAATCGTGTGCTAGCTCGGAAAGATCTGAATGATTTGGTCTTCCTTAGTGCGGAAGAGAAGTACGAAGCCATTATTAAGGATGTTAAAGCCGAAACAGAAGCCGGTCGGCCTGTACTGGTAGGTACCGCTTCAATTGAAACCTCTGAGTTTCTTGCCCGCTTAATGCGCGAGGCGGGGCTGAAATTTAATGTCTTGAACGCCAAGCAGCACCAGAGCGAAGCGGAAATTATTGCCCAGGCAGGGCGTCCAGGGGCGATTACCATTGCCACCAACATGGCCGGGCGCGGTACCGATATTATGCTGGGGGGTAACTGGGAAGCAGAGGCGGCGAAGCTGCAAAACCCCACCCAGGAACAAATTGACGCATTAAAAGCTGAGTGGCAAAAGCGCCATGATGGCGTCTTACAAGCGGGCGGTTTGCACGTAGTAGGTTCCGAGCGTCACGAATCACGCCGCATTGACAATCAGCTGCGTGGCCGCGCCGGTCGTCAGGGTGACCCTGGCTCCACACGTTTCTTCCTCTCCTTGGAAGATAGCCTGATGCGGTTGTTTGGCTCTGATCGCGTTAAGCGGTTGATGCAGGCGCTGGGCTTAGAACGGGGTGAAGCCATTGAGCATAAAATGGTTTCCAACGCCGTTGAGCGCGCTCAGAAAAAGGTGGAAGGGCGTAACTTCGACATTCGTAAGCAGCTGCTTGAATACGATGATGTGGCCAACGACCAGCGTCGTGTCATATATGATCAGCGTAATGAAGTTCTGGCGTCTGATGATATCTCTGATGCAGTGCTGGGTATTCGTGAAGAGGTCATGGAAGAAGCGATCAGCGATTTTGTGCCGCCGCAAAGTTTGGTGGAGCAGTGGGATCTGCCGGGTTTAGAAGCGCACCTGAAGACAGAGTTTAACCTTGACGCACCTGTGGTGCAGTGGTCAGCAGAAGATGAGCGACTCAGCGAAGAGATTCTCCGTGAACGCCTGCAAGCTATGCACCGCGAAGCTTATGAAGCCAAAGTTGAGGCAGCAGGCGCTGCGTTGATTCGTCGCTTTGAGAAGCAGGTGATGCTGCAGGTGCTGGATACTCGCTGGAAAGAGCATCTTCAGTCGATGGATCATTTGCGCCGCGGTATCCACCTGCGCGGCTACGCTCAGAAGAATCCCAAGCAGGAGTACAAACGTGAATCGTTTGAGCTGTTCCAAAACCTGCTAACCAACATAAAAGCAGACGTCACGCGCATTCTAAGCCATGTACAGGTGCGCCAGCCTGAAGAGGTTGATGCCCTAGAACAGAAGCGCCGTGAAGAGTTAGCCCGTGAAAAAGCGACCGCAGATAGCCGACACGACGAACCTGCCGCGCAAAATAGCGAGAGCGCTCAGGAGCTACCTGGTGCTGACGGCCGCCCGCTGCGTCGGGAAGGGCCCAAAGTGGGTCGCAACGACCCATGTAGCTGTGGTTCAGGCAAAAAATATAAGCAGTGCTGCGGTAAGTTAAGCTAATCGCTCAGCGCTCTTGAGCTAATGTGAAGGAGAAAATTATGGCGGTGGGAAACGTTCCCTTTCCTGAGCTACCCCCTATAAAGGGGGTGCGCCTAGGCACTGCAATGGCGGGTATTAAGAAACCTGATCGCCGTGACACGGTGGTAATTGAGCTGCCTGAGTCCGCCACTGTCGCTGGGGTTTTTACTCGAAATGCATTTTGTGCAGCACCTGTATCGGTGGCTAAAGCACATATAGCGCGCTGTTTAAGTGAAGGCATCGCGCCACGTTACTGGCTAATTAATACCGGTAACGCCAATGCTGGAACGGGTGAAACGGGCTTGCAGGATGCCTATGCAAGCTGCGCCGCTTTAGCATCCCAGTTGGGTGTGGCAGAAAGCCAGGTACTGCCTTTCTCAACAGGGGTGATTGGTGAGCCGCTGCCCATGGAGCGTTTGTTGGCAGGTCTGCCAACTGCTGTCAGTTCACTGGCTGACTCTAGCCTCGCATGGCAGCACGCAGGGGAAGGGATACTAACCACGGACACCCGTGCGAAAGGTGCTACGGTATCGGTGGCCATTGGTCAGCAGCAGGTCACGATTAACGGCATTACCAAAGGTTCCGGCATGATTAAGCCCAATATGGCTACCATGCTGGGCTTTGTGGTTACCGATGCCGCTATAGAGCAAACGCTTCTCGAAACACTGCTGCGCGAAACTGTTGATCGTTCGTTTAACTGTATTACCGTTGATAGCGATACGTCGACCAATGATGCCTGCATGCTAGCGGCGACAGGCAGCGGTGCGCGTATCGAAAGCGATGAGCAGATTGCGGTATTTCGTAACGCGCTACAGCGTGTGATGACTGAGCTTGCCCAGGCAATTATTCGCGATGGGGAAGGGGCGACAAAGTTCATCACACTGCAGGTTAACGATGCTGCGACCCGTCAAGAAGCACTGGACGTGGCGTTTACCGTTGCGCACTCACCGCTGGTCAAAACAGCGTTGTATGCCTCGGATGCTAACTGGGGGCGTATTTTAGCTGCAGTAGGCCGGGCTCCCATAGACGCGTTTGATGTTAACCGTGTTGTAATTGACCTTGATGATGTGCGGCTGGTTGAGAGCGGCGGTCGTGCGGCCAGCTACACAGAGGCAGCAGGTAGTGCGGTGATGGCGCAGGATGAAATTACTATCCGGATTAACTTAGGGCGGGGAGCAGAGAGTGCCACTGTATGGACCTCGGATCTTTCTCATGAGTATGTGACCATCAACGCAGATTACCGCAGCTAGCCTCAGTAGTAGGGTGCTAATGCAGTGATAAAGCGCCGTCTTTAATGAGGGCGGCGCGTACAAAGTGGATAAGACGTAATGAGTGTAATGGTAAAACGACGAGTTCATGTCGCGGCGGCTGCAATGATTAGCGCCGATCAAAAGCAAGTGTTAATAGCGCGTCGGCCTTCAAACGTCGATCACGGCGGGCTGTGGGAATTTCCCGGCGGCAAGCTGGCGCCCTATGAAACGGGGCTGGAAGGGCTTAAACGTGAGTTACATGAAGAGCTAGGCGTTGAAATTGTACGCGCTCGGCCGCTGATTCGTATTCACCACGAGTACCCTGATAAGCATATCCTGCTGGATGTTTGGCAAGTTCAGGAGTTTGCTGGCGAACCCTTTGGGCGCGAAGGTCAGGCGGTGCGCTGGGTACCCATGGAGGAGTTGGCAAACTATCCCTTCCCTGCGGCTAATCTGCCGATTTTACGGGCAGTCATGCTGCCCACTGACTATTTAATTACCGGTGAAGAGGCAGATGAAGAGCGCTTTGAGGCCCTTCTAGAGCGGGCACTACGAGAAGATGGCATACGCCTTGTTCAGCTGCGTGCCAAGGAGCTAGATACAGGCGCTTACCTTGCACGGGCAGAACGTGCCTTAGCGCTTTGCCGTCAGCACGGTGCCCGTCTTGTGCTTAATGCGGACCCCGCGCTCCTTGATGAGGTGGACGCCGATGGCATTCACTTGACCAGTGAGCGTTTAATGAATATTGATCGTCGACCGATAGCCGAGAGCAAGTGGCTCTCGGCCTCGACCCACGATCAGGCGCAGCTCTCTAAAGCGGCGGTGCTAGGCTGCGACTTCGTAACCCTTTCGCCGCTGCGCACCACGCCCTCGCACCCTGAAGTGGCGCCCCTCGGCTGGCACGATTTCCAGCAGCTCGTTGAGCGCGCGGGCATGCCGGTGTTTGCGCTGGGCGGCATGACGCGCTTTGATGCTAACCACGCCCGCGCTGTAGGTGCCCAAGGGATTGCCTCGATTCGTGATTTTTGGAAATAAGCTAACCTTTCTAATGGGTTAGCTAAACAAAACGCCTGCTCCAGAGATGGAGCAGGCGTTTTTCTTAGCCTAGGGAAACGCTGTGCTAGTCGCGGTAGCGGCGGGTTAAATCCCCGTAAGCGTCGATCCTGCGGTCGCGCAGGTAGGGCCAAATGCGACGGGTATGCTCGCTGCGTGCCATATTAATCTCGACCACGAGCTGTTGGGTGTCTTCGCCCGCGTGGGCCAGTAGTTCCCCTTGGGGGCCGCATACAAAGCTGCCACCCCAAAACGCAATACCGTCACCAACACCCGATTGATCAGCTTCAAAGCCTACTCGGTTAGCGACTAATACCGGCAAGCCGTTAGCGACACCATGTGCTCGCTGGATAAGGGTCCAAGCGTCTTTCTGGCGGGCTTTTTCCGCGTCGTCATCGTTAGGGTCCCAGCCAATAGCCGTGGGGTAGAGCAGCAAATCTGCACCTGCTAGTGCCATTAAACGAGCGGCTTCCGGGTACCATTGGTCCCAGCACACCAGAACGCCCAACCGGCCAACCGAGGTGTCGATAGGGGTGAAACCCTCTCCCCGGGCGTCGTCTACATCACCTGGGGTGAAGTAGAATTTTTCATAAAATGCTGGGTCATCGGGTATATGCATCTTGCGATACTGACCAACGCGCCCTTGGGCACGATCGTAGACCACTGCGGTATTGTGATATAGCCCAGGTGCGCGACGCTCAAACAGCGAACCCACCAGCACAATATCCAGCTCTTTCGCCAGCGCCGCTAAGCGTTGACCCGTCGGCCCATCAAGCGGCTCGGCCAAGTCAAACAGTGCTGGGTCTTCGTATTGGCAAAAATAGTGGGTAGCGTGAAGCTCTTGTAGCAGCACTAACTGGGCACCTTGCGCAACAGCGTCGCGGATACCCGCTTCGCTTGTGGCAAGGCTGCGTGCTTTATCAGGCCACGCGGGCTGTTGGACGACACCCACGATAAGCGTATGCGTCATAATAGCTCCTTACGATTCAAGGGTGACTGGAGTAAGGGTGCCTTTCGGCAGTTGCATGGTTAAGCAGTGCAGGCTGCCATGCTGACGAATCACGCTTGCGCACTCAATGGGTATCAGCGTGTGGTCAGGGAATGCCTGGGTTAGCGCCTGTAGCGCGACCATATCGGCGGGGTCGCCGTAAGTAGGTACCAAAACGGCCTGATTGATGATTAAAAAGTTAGCGTAGGTCGCCGGTAAACGATGGCCATCATCCGGGTCAAAACATGCTTGCGGCCAGGGTAAAGGGACAAGGTTATAAGGCGCGCCGTTGCGTTGACGAAATGCCTTAAGCTCCTGCTCCATCGCCTTAAGAGCGGCATGGTGGGGATCGATGGGGTCATCGCAGGTCACGTACGCAATGGTTGAAGGGTTGCAAAAGCGCGCCAGGGTATCAATGTGGCTATCGGTGTCATCGCCTTCTAGGTGCCCATTGGCCAGCCATAGAACGCGGTCAACGCCAAAGTCCTCGGCCAACATTGTTTCTATATCGCTGCGGGAGTGCGTTGGGTTGCGATTGGGGTTAAGCAGGCAGGCCTCGGTGGTTAGTAGAGTGCCTTCGCCGTCCGTTTCAATACCGCCACCTTCAAGAACCAGCTCCCGAGAGGCGACTGGGCAGGCCCACACGCCCGCATCCGCTAGCCACTGTGTCAACTGATTGTCGTGCTCAGCGGGAAACTTTCCGCCCCAGCCGGTAAAGGCGTAGTCCAACAGCAGCGGCTGATTGTCTTCATCTATGACGGTAATCGGCCCGTGGTCTCGCGCCCATGTATCGTCGGTGGGCGCAACCACCAGTAGCAGCTGATGTTTGCTAATACCATAGGCGGCAAACGTCGCGGCTAGACGCGCGCGTGTTGCCTCATCAGGGAGGCTGATCAGCACGCGCTGGTAGCGTGCTGTGGCAATAACAATACGTTCAAGCGTCGCTTCGATACGCGATAATAAAGGCGCCCAATCACCGTCTGAGCGGGGCCAGGTAAGCTGAAGGCCATCTTGGGGGTGCCATTCCGGCAGCAGGCGATGCGTCTTGGTAGCCAACGTCACAGATGCTCTTAATAGAAGTAAAAAGACTTACCCTTGGGGCAAGAGGAACCGGCGCAATGTAGGGGCTTGCCCAGAAACATGCAAGCCTTACCTTGATATAGGGAACGGCTTTGCTCGATACCGCTCTAAGGCTGCGTTTGCACATGCAGCCCTGCTAAAAAAACCGTACCATGGGCGCTTATTATTAAGGAAGACTGCCATGCTTGATCGTTTGCCTTTTCTGGTGGGGCTGCGCTATGTGCGCGCTAAACGCCGGAACCACTTTATTTCGTTTATCTCCTTAACCTCAATGCTGGGCCTTATGCTCGGTGTGGCAGTACTGATTTTAGTGCTGTCGGTAATGAATGGCTTTGATCATGAGCTGCGAACCCGCATTTTGGGTATGGTGCCCCACACCAAAATTGAGGCGCAGGAAGGGTTGGTGGAGTGGGAGGCACTTGCTGAACAGCTAGTTGAGCGTGAGCGGGTAATCGGCGCGGCCCCTTTTATTGAACAGCAGGGTATGTTCTCCGCTGGCGGGCGTAATCAGGGGGCCATGGTGAACGGCATCCACCCTGATTGGGAAGGGCAAGTGTCTATTATTGGCAAACATATGCGCCAGGGCGAGTTAGCCGACTTAGTGCCTGGGGAGTGGAACGTAGTGCTGGGTTCAATGCTGGCGCGTCGTCTAGGCGTTGGCGTGGGCGACCGGGTCACGCTGTTAGTGCCCGAAGCCTCGATTACGCCGGCGGGTGTGTTTCCGCGCTTAAAGCGCTTTACGGTAAGCGGGATTTTTAGCGTGGGTGCCGATTTAGATGCCAACCTGGCCTACGCCAACATTTATGATATGCAAACCCTGGCGCGGTTGGGTGATGCCGTTGGGGGGCTGCGTCTTGAACTTGACGATCTTTTCCTTGCCGGTAGTGAAACCCAAGCGATTGTGAACGAACTAGGATCCGGGTATCGCGGTACTGACTGGACATTTTCCCATGGCAGTCTTTTCCAGGCGATCCAAATGGAGAAGCGCATGATTGCGCTGCTGCTCACCGTTATTATCGCTGTTGCTGCGTTTAACATTGTATCAACACTGGTCATGGTGGTGACCGACAAGCGCGCTGACATTGCCATTTTGCGCACCATCGGGGCGACGCCGCGTTCGATCATGGGTATTTTCATTGTTCAAGGCTTGGCAATTGGTTTGATTGGTATTGCGGTGGGCGTCGGGGTCGGGATTTTATTGGCTCTAACGATCTCTGACTTGATCGGCTGGTTTGAGGGTGTGCTGGGTATTCAATTCCTGGATGCTGGCGTTTACTTTATTAGCGACCTGCCTTCCCGCTTACACTGGGCAGATGTACGGGATATCGTAGTGGCTGCTTTCGGGCTTACGTTCCTCTCGACGCTGTACCCTGCCTGGCGGGCGGCGCGTGTTCAGCCTGCGGACGTATTGCGCTATGAATAAGGATGATTTAATGACCTCATCGATACCGCAGCCAGGGGCAATTATGTTGCAGTGCCAAGGCTTGACGCGAGTCTACAGTGAAGGTCCACAAGACCTTACTGTGCTTGACCAGCTTGATTTACAGGTGCGCGCTGGCGAGCGCGTTGCCATTGTGGGTAGTTCGGGCTCAGGTAAGACAACGCTACTCAATTTGCTCGGCGGCCTTGATCGGCCAAGTGGCGGTGGCGTGGTGATTGCCGGGGAGCCGCTGTCAGGTCTTAATGAAGCGGCATTGGGCAAGTTCCGTAACCGCTACATTGGCTTCGTTTACCAGTTCCACCACCTGCTGGCTGAGTTTAGCGCGGTGGAGAACGCTGCGTTGCCGCTGATTATTCGCGGTCAGCCCAAGAAGGTGGCGGAGCAGCGGGCCATGCAGTTGCTGGAGCGGGTGGGCATGAAGGCGAGGGCTGATCATAAACCTGGTGAGCTTTCTGGAGGCGAGCGCCAGCGTGTTGCCATTGCTCGGGCCTTGGTAACCGATCCAAGCCTTGTATTAATGGATGAACCCACCGGCAACTTGGATCAAACCACGGCGAGCACAATTTTAGCGCTGATGGATCAACTGGCTAAAGAGAGCGCCTGCGCCTTTGTGATTGTGACCCACGATGTAGCGCTTGCGGCCCATCAAGACCGCGTTTTGAAGCTTGATGGGGGTCAGTTGGTGGAGCAAATTGACGTGACTGCGTAGGCCGTCTCAGCGAGGTTTTACGCTACTCGTCAAACTCTGATTCAATTTGTGCTCTACGCTGCCGCCTCTTCAGGCGGCGGCGTTTCCAGTTATGGGACACATGCCAGCGCCATATCAAGCGAATGCCAACGTTAGCGACAACCGCTAGTACCACCGCCGTCATCAATGACCCCACCATTAAGGGCGGCATGATGTCGTGCATTTGCTCGGCAATCCAACGGGTTGAAATGCGTGAAGGGGCCTCTCGCACCGGGGCGCCCAATAGAAAGGTGCCCACGCGGTAGTTAAAATAAAATATCAACGGCATGGTAAGTGGATTGGTAATCCATACCAGACCGACAGAAAGCGCTAAGTTGCAACGACTAAGGCGTGCGCCCAACGCAGCTACCACCATCTGAAACGGGATAGGTAGCATGGCGCAAAATAGCCCTACGCTGAAGGCGTTGGCAACGCTTCGTCGAGTTAAAAGCCATAATCCAGGGTCGGCAATGAGCGGCGCCATAAAACGTAACGAACGCTGGCGTCTTAGCGTGTCTGGTTTAGGCATGTAGCGCTGCAGGAAACGCCGCGGCATGTCATATACTCTTGCGATTGATGCGCCCTATTATCCATATAGCGAAGTGCTTCGGCTATGCCATAGGCGTTAATGATCTAACACCAAGGAGAGGTGATGCGTTTAGGCGTTGCGGTACCCGCTGCATTGGCAACCCTAAGCGGCGTACTGTTGGCAGGGTGGAGTGGTGCAGAGGGGCACTTTTTGCCCTGGCTCAGCATTATCTTGGTGGGTCTCCTGTGGCTAACGTTAGGGCGCCCTAAGCTATTGATATGGCTTTTAATTGGCGGCTTTGCATTTGTCAGCGTGCAGCAAGAGTGGGGGCGACGTTTGCCGCCAGGTCTAAGTGGTGAAGACGTTACCTTGCAGACGCGCATACTAAGCGTTCAGCGCGAAGAAGGCTCGTCACGTATGCTGCTAGCGGTCGAGAAGTGTCGGGCTCCCGTGAACCTTCCAAACTGTGATTCACTGCGCCGCGTACGCGTCAGTGCTTACGGCGAGCATGCCTATCAAGCGGGTGAGCGTTGGCAAATGACGCTACGACTACGCCCACCTCGCGGTTTTGCCAATCCCGATACGTTTAATTTTGAACGATGGCTATGGCGGGAAGGTATCCACGCCACAGGGTATGTGCGTCAGGACCCCGCTCCACAACGATTAGCTACCACGGCCACTGGGCTACGCCAAAAAGCGCTTGCTATGCTGGCTAGCCAGCCCCTTGAAGCTCGCACCCAGCGCTGGCTAGCCGCGCTTACCCTAGGCGAGAGCGACCAATTGACCCAAGATGACTGGGCGCTTCTAAACGCCACGGGTACCACGCATCTGGTGGTTATTTCTGGTTTGCATGTGGGTTTAGTCGCGTCGTTTACGCTGCTGTTAGCACGTTGGGCGGCGCGGTTACTGTCACCGACTAACTGGCGGCTGCGTGCCTGGCCATGGTGGCTGGCGGGGGCTGCGGCAGTGGGGTATGCCACGTTAGCTGGGCTGGCACCGCCAGCAACGCGCGCCATGGTGATGACGCTTTTGGGACTGTGGGTACTTAGCGGTCGGCATTCTCCCGGCGCTTGGCAGGCGTGGTGGCTAGCGCTGGCGCTGATTTTGGTGGTGAACCCGCTGTCGTTCTGGCGTCCTGGGCTTTGGCTTTCCTTTATTGCCGTGGGCTGGCTAATCATCATCTGGCAGGGGAGGCAGCGACCCAGCGGGATAAAAGGGTGGTGCTGGGCTTTACTGCGCTCACAATTATTGTTGGCACCGTTAATGGCCGCAGCAGTGTTACTGGCCTTTGGGCGTGTAGCGCCTGCTGCCCCGCTCATCAACCTGGTTGCCGTGCCTTGGGTGAGTTCCGTTATGGTGCCCAGCGCGCTGTTAGGGTGGCTGCTTGCTCCGTTGCCGGGTGTTGGACAGTTAATGTGGTGGGGGTTTGAGCAAGCGCTCGCCGTGTTTCATCAGCTGTTAGTCATAGCCGTTCGATATGCGCCGCTGTGGGAGCCTGCGCCTGCACTTGTTTATCCGCTTGCGGGGGCGTTGCTGCTGTTCGCCCTATGCTGGGGCTTGCCGGGCATACCGCGCTGGCTCCGCTTTAGCGCGGCGTTGTTCACTGGCTTACTACCTTGGACCCCGCTGGAACAAACGCTGCCCTCAGGGGAGCTTCGCGTGACGGTATATGATGTGGGCCAAGGGCAGTTAATTGAATTGCGTAGCGCCACGCATCGCATGCTTTACGACACAGGTCCACGCTTTCGTAGCGGCTTTATGCCGTTGCAAACGCTCTGGCCAGCAGGGCAGCAGTTTAATCAAGTCATGGTCAGTCATGCCGATATGGACCATGCGGGTGGGGTAAAAAGCCTGCTAGACGATCATCAGGTTAACCAGTGGTTGGCGCCCTCGGGGGAATCGCTGCCGGTTGAGGCGACAGCTTGCGAGCGTGGGCAGCAGTGGCAGTACGACGGTATTGAGTATCGCGTGCTTTGGCCCCCGGCGGGTGAAAATACGCTATCGGCGAATGATCGTTCCTGCGTGCTGGAAGCAAGCGTAGGTGAGCAGCGTTTGCTGATCACCGGGGATGTTGGGCGTGATATCGAAAGACGCTTCGTGGCTGATCTGACGCCGCCCATCAGTGTATTGGTCGCAGGGCACCATGGTAGTCATACAAGCTCAGGCGTGCAGTTTGTGCGCATGAGCCGCCCCCTCAATGTGATTTTTAGTGCTGGGCGAGATAATGCCTTTAATCACCCTGTGGATGACGTGGTACGCCGGTTTCGTGACCAAGAGAGCTGTATGTGGAGTACCGCTCATGATGGAGCGCTTCGCTTTACGCTGCAGGCTAACCAGCCTGTAGAGGTTATTCCTTGGCGAAAGCTGCACGGAGGTCGTAAGCGGTGTTGATGCGCCTCGCCATAAGGTAGAATTCTGCGCACTGCACACTATTGCCGGGAGCGCGTGTGACTGATTCAGGTTGGATTCTTTATAAACGGTTATTAGGCTACGTTAAACCGCATTGGCGTGCATTTGCGCTGGCGATCGTAGGCTTTGTGATTTATGCCGCTTCAAGTACTGCGCTAGCAGAGATGATGAAACGGTTAATCGACGGTATTCAGCACCCTGATGCAGCCTTCAGGCTTTTCTTACCGCTGTTCGTCATTCTGATGTTTGCCTCCCGCGGGTTAGGCACTTTTTTAAGCACTTACTTTATGGCGTATGTGGGGCGCTACGTCATTCATACGTTGCGCTGCAACGTGTTTAACCACTTACTGCACTTGCCTGGACGCTTTTTTGATCACCACTCGAGTGGTCATCTGGTCTCTCGTGTTACCTATCATGTAGAGCAAGTGGCGGGTGCTGCCACCAATGCCGTTACGATTATTCTTCGCGAAGGGTTGTTCGTGGTAGGCCTGATTGGCTATTTGTTTTGGACAAACTGGATGCTGACGCTGCTGTTTTTGGCAGTAACCCCCCTTATTGCCGCAGTCGTCAGCTACGTGAGTAAGCGGTTTAGACGCATTTCTAAGCGCATCCAGCACTCCATGGGCGATGTTACCCACGTGGCGTCTGAGGCGCTCTCAGGCTATCGCGTGGTGCGCACTCACGGCGCCGAGCCTTATGAAAAACAGCGTTTTGAAAGGGTGAGTGAAGAGAACCGCCGTCAGAGTATGAAGGAGGCAATGACCCGCGCGGTGAGCTCGCCCGTTATCTTGATGCTGGTGGCTGTTTCCATGGCGCTGCTGGTGTGGATGGCGATGTCCCCAGCCTTGATGGCTGACATGACACCCGGCGAATTTGTGGCGTTTATTACCGCTGCGGCGCTGATGATCAAGCCGGTGCGTCAGCTCACCGAAGTTAATAGCGAAATTCAAAAAGGCATTGCCGCCGCCTCTGAGCTATTTGGCTTGCTGGATTTATCCACTGAGCAAGATGAGGGCAAGAAGATTCCTCAGCGGTTAAACGGTGAGGTAGTGATTGATAACATCAGCTTTCGCTACGCGGACGACCAGCCCAATGTGCTCCATGGCATTACTCTTAACGTAGCCCCCGGTGAGCTGGTGGCGATAGTGGGGCGCTCTGGCAGCGGGAAGTCAACGCTGGTCAGCTTGCTACCGCGGTTTTATCGTCCAAGCGAAGGGCGAATTTTGATCGATGGCATTGATGCCAATGAATATGCTCTTGGGCCGCTAAGACAGCAGATTGGCCTAGTGTCTCAGCAGGTAACCCTGTTTAACGCAACTATTGCCGATAACATTGCTTACGGCGTTACCAACCCAGACCCTGCTGCCGTCGAAGCCGCTGCGCAAGCAGCCTATGCCAGCGAGTTTATTGAGAAGCTGCCTAAGGGGTACGCTACCGTAGTAGGGGAAAACGGCGTCATGCTTTCAGGTGGGCAGCGCCAGCGCTTAGCGATTGCCCGGGCGATTTTTAAAGACGCGCCTATCCTGATTTTGGACGAAGCCACTTCCGCTTTGGATACCGAGTCAGAGCGTTATATTCAGAAAGCTCTTGAGCGAGTATGTGAAGGCCGCACCACGCTGGTCATCGCCCACCGTCTCTCTACTATCGAGCGTGCTGACCGCATTCTGGTAATGGATCAAGGGCGGATTATTGAACAGGGCTCGCATCAGGCGCTTTTGGAGGCCGGTGGTGCATACTCAGCGCTGCATCAACTTCAGTTTCAGGAGAGTGAATGAGCCTGGAGCAGCGTTGGCTAAAGGCGGCTTATGGGGCTAGCCCATGGCTGACGCCGCTCTATCCGCTGGGCGGTTTATACCGTTACCTTATGGCGCGTCGTGAAGCGAGCTATCGCGACGGAAAGAAGCCGGTTTGGCATGCGCCGGTACCGGTGATTGTGGTGGGCAACATCACCTTAGGCGGCACAGGAAAATCCCCGTTAGTGGCATGGCTTGCCCGCTGGCTGGTTAATCGGGGCTGGTCACCGGGTATTGTTACCCGGGGGTATGGGGGCAAGGCGAAGGCTTATCCGCTATTCGTAACCCCTGAGACGGCGCCATCCCAAAGTGGCGATGAGCCACTTATGCTTGCTCAGCAAACGGGCTTACCCGTGGTGGCCGACCCTCAGCGCGCTCGGGGAGGCCAGGCGTTAGTGAAGATGGGGTGCGACATTCTGCTCAGTGACGATGGCCTGCAGCATTTGGCGCTAGGCCGAGATATTGAGCTTGTCGTTGTGGATGGCGCTCGGGGTCTTGGGAATGGACGCTGCCTTCCGGCAGGGCCTCTTCGGGAAGCCCCGAGCCGGTTAGCCCATGTAGATGCAGTGATTGTAAATGGCGCGTTAGTTAAACCACTGCCGATATCCCCAACCCCAATGCAGTTGGCCCCCCAGCGCTGGCGACGCTTGAGTGACGGTCAGCACCGCGAGCTGGCACCGCTCCCTTTTAGCCTGCCAGTGCATGCCGTCGCGGGAATTGGTCATCCAGAACGATTTTTCAATACCCTGCATAGCTTGGGTGTAGAAGGGGAGATGCATCCGTTAGCGGACCATCAGCAATTTAATTCAGAGGCGCTACAGTTTGGTGATCAGCGCCCCGTGGTAATGACCGCTAAAGATGCGGTGAAATGCAAAAATATAGCGCCACCCGATAGCTGGGTGTTAGAGGTGGAAGCGGTACTTCCGCCATCGTTTGAACACTGGCTGGCAGCGAAGCTGTCAGCGCTTATTGAAAGGGGATGCACCCATGGATAAGGAACTACTGGCAATGCTAGTTTGCCCGTTGTGTAACGGCAAGCTTAAGTATGACCGTGAAGCTCAAGAGCTGTGCTGCTATTACGATGGCCTTGCCTATCCCATTAGCGAGGGGATCCCGGTGATGCTGCCCGAGGAGGCACGGGTGATGGATGCCGATGAAAAATTGCATACGTCTCCAGGTCGAACAGGGGAAGCCTAATGTCAGCCGCTGAACCAGGTTTCATTGCTGTTGTGCCCGCCCGATATGGCTCCACTCGCTTGCCTGGTAAGCCGCTACTGGATATCGCCGGTGAACCCATGGTCGCCCATGTTTGGCGACGCGCCTGCCAAAGCCAGGCTAGCCGCGTGGTAGTTGCTACCGATGATGCGCGTATTCGGGATGCCATGCTGCCTTATGGCGCAGAGGTAGTGATGACCCGGGCTGACCACCCGTCAGGCACAGATCGTCTGGCAGAAGTTGCCGAGCAGTTAGCCCTCGGTGAAGAGGAACTGGTGGTGAATGTTCAGGGCGATGAGCCGCTGATTCCTCCTATGCTAATCAACCAAGTGGCGCAACGTTTAGCTGATGACCCTGAAGCAGCCATCGCGACACTGGCTGAGTCGATTAGCAATGTAGAAACTCTGTTTAACCCCAATGTTGTGAAAGTGGTTCGCTCGCTAGCTGGGCGGGCACTCTATTTTTCCCGCGCTCCTATTCCGTGGGATCGTGAGCACTTTCAAGCGCAGCCTGCGCTGCTTGCCACCGATGCCTGGCTGCGTCATATCGGGATTTATGCTTACCGTGTGGGGTTCTTGTCCGCCTACCGTGAACTTTCTCCCTCTGGCTTGGAGCAGCTTGAACAGTTAGAGCAGCTGCGGGCATTGCAGCATGGCTATGCTATCCAAGTAGCGCTAGCCAGCACGGTGAACCCGCCGGGTGTCGACACCGCTGAAGACCTTGATAGGGTGAGAGCATTATTAGCGCAGCCAAGCGAAGGTGAGTTATGAAGCGTGTACTGTTTGTTTGCTTAGGTAATATTTGCCGTTCACCCACGGCCGAAGGTGTGTTTCAGCACGCGGTGGATGAAGCGGGGCTAAGAGGGCAAATCGACGTTGACTCTTGTGGGGTGGGTGATTGGCATGTCGGTAAAGCACCAGACGAGCGGGCCCAGCTGGCGGCAAAGCGTCGTGGTGTGGATATTAGCCATCTGCGTGGGCGTCAGCTAAGTGCCAGCGATTTCCTAGCGTTCGATTATGTGTTGGCGATGGATCATGCCAACTTACAGGCAATGCGAGCGCTTAAGCCTGCGGAGAGTCGTGCGCATGTGGGGCTGTTTTTAGCTTTTGCGGGCACCCCTGATGCGGAAGTGCCAGACCCTTACTATGGGGGAGATGAGGGCTTCGAAAGCGTTCTTAATATGATCGAAACTGCTTCAGCTGGGCTTATTGCCGAGTTAACGGGTAAACGGTAAGGCATGCTAACTATTCAAGCGCATGTTGATTTGACCGCTGCTAATACGCTGCGTCTGCCGTGTTATGCCGAGCGGTTTGCAGCGCCTCATACGCTATGCGCTTTACAGGCGGTGCTTCGCCAAGCCGCTGTGCAGCAGTGGCCTGTCACCCTGCTGGGCGGCGGCAGTAACGTACTGCTGCCGCCTCAATTGAACGGTATTGTGGTTCGCCCCTCGCTTCATCAATGGTGGCTTGAAACCCAGGGTGATGATGAGGTGGTGGCCTATGTGGGTGCAGGCGTCAACTGGCATTCATTGGTGATGGCGTTAGCGGCGCGGGGGTTGTGGGGAACTGAAAACCTTGCGCTTATTCCCGGACATTGCGGCGCGGCGCCGGTGCAGAACATTGGGGCTTATGGCGTTGAGCTAAAAGATGTGCTGCAGGGTGTGCAGGTTGTCGACGTTGCGTCGGGTAATGTGCGCTGGCTGAGTGCTGCCGAGTGCCAGTTTGGCTACCGCGATAGCCTCTTCAAAAATGCGTTGGCGGGCAGCGTTGTGATTACTCAGCTGGCGCTGCGTCTTTCAAAGCAGCCTAACCCGAAACTGCACTACGGAGACTTGGCATCACGTTTGCCTTCGCAGCCCACCCCTTTGGCGATTGCCGAAGCTGTTTGTGCCGTGCGTCAAGCAAAGTTACCTGATCCCGAGGTACTGGCTAACGCGGGTAGTTTTTTTAAAAACCCGCTCGTTAGCCTGTCCCATGCTGAGCAGTTACTTCAACAGAACCCTGCTATGCCACATTTTCCCCAACCAGATGGGCAGATTAAACTGGCAGCGGGGTGGTTAATAGATCAGTGCGGCTTAAAGGGGATGTGTGAGGGGAGCTTTGGTGTGCATGCTCACCAGGCCTTGGTGTTGGTACATCTTGGCGGAGGCGACCGCGTTGGCTTATTGCAGTTTGCTGAGCGAATTGTTCATGAGGTAAGCGCACGTTTTGGCGTAGAGCTTGAACCCGAGCCTAGAACTGTATAGCCCAAACGCCAGCCATAAAAAACCCCGCCGAGGCGGGGTTTTTTATGGCGCTAAGGCTTACTCTTGACCAGCGTTTTGCGCTTGCTGCTTACGTAGCTCACGCGGGTCGTTGTGCGCGCGACTACGGCGCCGACGGCTTGGCTTCGGTGTTTCTTCCTTAGCGGCCGTTGACGCATTCTCAGCTTCTTTCTGCTCTGCCACGGGCGCCTCTTCAGGCTGCGGGGTGTCGCTTTGCGGTGAAGCCACTGGCGCTGATTTTTCTGGCACTGACGCTTCAGCGGCGGCTGCATTTTCTACCGGCGTAGTCGTTGGAGCGCTGGCTTGAGTTGCTGCAACTTTATCAGCATTCGCCTCGTTGACCTTCGCCTCATCAGCTATCGGCTCGGCGATAGCTGCCGTTTCGGTCGCGCGCTCTTCTGATCCTGTTTCAGAGGCTTTAACATCCTCAGCCGCTGCTTCATTCTGCTGGGTGTCGGTAGGCTCAGGTTCCTGTGCCGCTTCGGCAGGCTTCGGTTCGCTGTCGGCCACTGGCGCTGTTTTAGGCTGCTCAGGTGCCTCGGCTGGCTGAGACTCTTCTGCTTCTTGAGGAGCCGCAGGCTTGGGTGTCTCCTCAAGCTCAGCTTTGGCCGTATCGCTGGCAGATTCATTGGCGATAGGTTGGCTCTCATCACCTGCTGCAGTCTCTTGTGCAGGCTGCTCTGCCTGTGGCTTACGACGCTGATGCGTTGCTTTGCGGGCCTTTTCGGCTGGCTTCGCAGGCTGCTCTGCTGTTGTCTCTTCGCCGTTTTCGACATCAGACGCTTGAGCGGCTTGGCTGCTTGTTGAGTCAACGGGCGCTGCTGGAGACGTCTCTTGTGTTGCAGAGGCCGTTGGCTGGCTCTCCGTGCTTGGCACGGCTTGGGTTGTGTCCTCTACTGTGGCCACTGCTTTAAGCGCGGCCTCAGCCTGGAGCTTTTGCTGCTCGGCTTCAGATTGCGGGTTGATGGCCTGCTTGCGTGAGCGGTTGCGCGGGTTGTTGCGTGTGCGCTTTGGCGTGCCATCATCCTGCGGTGCAGGTGGTTGCTTGCTCTCTTGCTTTTCCTCGCAGTCGGCAGCGTTGCGTGGTTCATCGCTCTTGGCTTTTTCATCACGCGGCTTGCTATCCCGTGGCTTGCTGTCGCGGGATTTTTGCTCTCTTGCTTGGTCGCGCTGAGTGTCACGACGACTCTCAGGCTGAGCGGACGCTGCCTCATGCTGGGCGTCAGTGCTATTGCCTGAAGGCTCTTTTGCGCTTTGGCGACTGCTCTTATTGCTACTGTCTTGAGGCTTGCTGTCTTCGTTCTGCGGATGACGGCGACGATTACGCGTACGGTTAGGGCCGCTACGCTTGTCGTTAGCATCATCGCCAGCAGGGGTGCTACGGGACTGAGTGTTGCTGCGCTGCTCGCTCTTCCCGGCGCTCTCGCTGCTTTCGGGGGTTTGCCTGGGCTTATTATCGGTGCTGCGGGTGCTTTTGGGCGCGCTCCGCTCAGCCGACTTCCGCGGGGCGGGTGCCTCAGCAGCCGGTTGTTGAGTGCTACTGTCTTCACCACCCAACAGCTTGGCGAAACCACGAATGAAACGGCCAATCACGCTGGGCTGCTCATCGGCGGCGGGGGCTGGCGTGGGTGTCGCTGCTGCCGTTACTTTTGCAGGCGCTTCTTCTGTCTGTAGCGAAACAGGTGCAGGGGCGTTATGCGTGACACTCTTTACGGCTGCTTCAGCACGCTGGGTGGGTGGCGTGAAGCTTGGGTCGGGCTCTTTGCCAACGTCAGTGTCGGTGGAAATTTCAAAGCTGGAAAGCGCCTGGCTGTCGTCTTCATCGAGATGGTCATCGCGGAACCGCTGAACATCGTAATGGGGCGTGTCCATGTCAGGATTCGGTAGTAGCACTACGCGCACACCCTGGCGGGACTCGATATCAGCCAGCACGCTGCGTTTTTCGTTGAGCAGGTAGGTGGCCACGGGTACCGGCAAAATGGCGCGGATCTGTGCGCTGCGCTCTTTCATGGCTTCTTCTTCAATCAGGCGCATGATAGAGAGTGACAGAGAGCGAACGTCGCGTATCGTGCCTTGACCGTTACAGCGCGGGCAAACCACGCCGCTGGTTTCGCCTAAGGAGGGGCGCAACCGCTGGCGCGACATTTCCATTAGGCCAAAGCGCGAAATGCGGCCAATCTGCACACGTGCTCGGTCCAGTTTCAGCGCGTCGCGCATGCGGTTTTCCACTTCCCGCTGGTTGCGCGCAGGGCCCATGTCGATAAAGTCGATAACGACAAGGCCGCCAATATCCCGCAAACGCAGCTGGCGGGCGATCTCGTCAGCGGCTTCGGAGTTGGTTTGTAAGGCGGTTTCTTCGATATCGCTACCGCGGGTGGCGCGAGCGGAGTTGATATCGATGGAGACCAGCGCTTCAGTGTGGTCGATAACAATAGAACCACCAGAGGGCAGTTTAACTTCCCGCTGGTAGGCGGTTTCTATCTGCGACTCAATCTGGAAGCGTGAAAACAGCGGAACTTCATCTACGTATAGTTTGATTTTCTGCTGATAAGAGGGCATTACCTGACGGATAAAGCCCAGGGCTTCCTCGTGAATTTCAGGGCTATCGATGAGTACTTCACCAATATCTTGGCGAAGATAGTCGCGCATGGCGCGAATAATGACATTGGATTCACGGTAAATCAGGAAAGGCGCTGAGCGTTTGCCCGCTTCAGTGGTGATGGACTCCCAAACCTGCACTAGGTAGTCCAGGTCCCACTGCAGCTCTTCTGAGCTGCGGCCAATGCCAGCGGTGCGCACGATCAGACCCATCTTGTCGGGCACAGTGAGCTGGCCCATGGCGTCTTTTAGCTGGCTGCGGTCATCACCCTCAATGCGGCGAGAAATCCCCCCCGCACGTGGGTTATTAGGCATCAGTACTAAAAAACGACCCGCTAAGCTGATGAACGTTGTCAGAGCGGCGCCTTTGTTGCCGCGCTCCTCTTTGTCCACCTGAACGATGACTTCCTGGCCCTCTTTAAGCACTTCTTTAATGCTGGGGCGGCCAGAGACATCTTTAATAAAGTACTCGCGGGAGATCTCTTTTAACGGCAAAAAGCCGTGGCGCTCGGCGCCAAAGTCGACAAACGCGGCTTCAAGGGAGGGTTCGACACGGGTGATTTTGCCACGATATATGTTGGCTTTTTTCTGTTCCCGAGCGCCTGATTCGATATCCAGGTCGTAAAGGCGTTGTCCATCTACCAGCGCAACCCGCAGCTCTTCTGGCTGGGTTGCGTTAATCAGCATCCGTTTCATAGTGTCTCGCATAGCGTTGCGTGCCGACGAGCCGTCTAAGCGTGGCGTAGACGAATCGCTGGGTGCTGCGTGCTTGTGCTCGGCGCATTGCTATGCTGACGCATTAAGCCGGGAAGGCATCATTGCCGACCCGGCTGAAAGGGCGTTGAGTACGTGGCGGAGGCAAGACATGTTTCGGTGGCTGTCACGTCCATCCGGCCCTGCTGACACCGCCAACACCTGGCATTCATCGATTCGCCAACGCCGGCCATCAGCACAGCGTTGATCATTGCGCTCCGAGAAGCCCCCTTTTATGACGTTCAGGGAAGCTACTGGGAGCGTGACGTTTGTTTAAACAAGCCTGCCATTACGGGCGAGGCTTTAGCGTATCTGACGCAGAAATTACGAGCGGCAGAGTGACTGTTTTCTCAATACGTTATTTCAGTACGTGCTTTTAATACGTTGGGGGGTGGGTAATGCGTACACTAACCTATCACCCCATGCTCTGACCTGCGTGTTAGTCGGGCAGGTGCTTGGCTTAACCGTGGAAGCTAACGTGTAATAAAACGGTTATCTACACGTTATCCACGCTAAACCGATGAGCGTTTTGGAATATAACAGTAAAGACAACTACCAGCAATTGACGCAATGCCCATTGGTCTACGTTAGAATGCCGTTTTTAGCCTGACGTTAGAAAATCATACCAGGAGTGCGCGGCAATGGCCGAAGGGCGCGAAGTACAGTGGGTGGATATCGCCCCGGAGCAGGCGGGTCAGCGAATTGATAATTTTTTGATGACCCGACTAAAAGGAGCGCCACGTGCGTTGATCTATCGCATCGTACGTAAAGGTGAGGTAAGGGTTAATAAAAAACGCGTTAAAGTCGATTACCGGCTGCAGGCAGGAGATTTGGTGCGCGTACCGCCGCTGCGCCTAGCCCCGCGAGAGGCGGTAAAAGAGGTGAGTGATAATTTGCGCGACCTACTGATTGGTAGCGTGATTATGGAAGGCCCAGACTGGATGGTGCTCAATAAGCCTTCTGGGTTGGCGGTTCACGGTGGCAGCGGCGTAAAAATTGGCTTAATCGAAGCGCTTAGGCAAGTCCGAGACGATCTTACGTTCCTAGAGCTTGTGCATCGGTTAGATCGTGATACCTCTGGGTGCTTGCTGCTGGCTAAATCCCGCGATGCGCTGGTAACCCTGAATGAGTCTTTGAAGAAGCATGCAATGGACAAGCGCTACCTGGCGTTGGTCAATGGCCGGTGGCCAGCGCGGAAAACGTATGTAGGCGCTCGATTAGACCGTTTTGATGCCGGAAACGGCGAGCGTCGGGTGCGAGTTGATCCCAACGGCAAAGTGTCGCGCACCCTGTTCTCAGTCGTCGAGACATTCGAGAAAGCCACCCTTGTTGAAGCTGAGCCCGTGACGGGGCGTACGCACCAGATTCGCGTGCATGCCGCCCATGCGGGGCATGCGCTGCTGGGCGACGACAAATATTCGACCCGTGAAAGTGTGCATATGACTCAGCAATTGAAAGTGGATCGGCTGTTTTTACACGCGCGTGCTTTAACGTTTCCTGAGCCGGGCAATGGTCGGCCTGTGACGGTAAAGGCGCCGCTGCCAGAAGCGTTGGAAGCAGCGCTGCAGCGGGCTCGGCGATAAGGAACCCGTATGCGCTACGAACTGATTATTTTTGACTGGGATGGCACCCTGATGAATTCGGTGCCTAAAATTGTTGCCTGCATGCAGGCGGCAGCTGTGGATGCGGAGTGGGATGCACTGAGCGTTAGCGCTATTGAGGATATTATTGGCCTGGGGCTACCCGAGGCGATCAATAAGCTTTGCCCGGGAATCGGGCCAGTGCAGGCAGAGCTGCTGCGGCAGCGCTATGCCCACCATTTTGTTCACTCCGATACCACCCCAATGCCATTTTTTGAAGGCGTGGACGCTCAGATAGCGCGTTTGCGGCAGCGCGAGCAGCAGCGGCTAGCGGTGGCGACAGGAAAAAGTCGTCGCGGTCTTGATCGTGTGTTTGCCGAAACGGGCAGTGGTGGATGGTTTGACGCTAGCCGAACGGCAGATGAAACGCGCTCGAAACCTCATCCGCAAATGCTTAGCGAGTTGTTGGAGGAACTCGCTATTCCTGTTGAGCGTGCGGTGATGGTTGGGGACACCGAATACGACATGGAAATGGCCAGAGCCATTGGTATGGACCGCGTAGCGGTGACCTATGGTGTTCATACGCCGTCTCGCTTAGCGCTAAGTCAGCCTCGCTGGGTGGCGCATAATATTAGTGAGCTTTTTGATTGGCTATACGGCTAACCTCACTCCGGCACAGTTAAGGGCAGTTTATGAGCGATGATCAAAAGCGCGGCAGCGATGGTGAGCAGCCGCAGGCGGTAGAAGAGCAGCCTAACGAGGCGGTAGAAGACCGATGGACCCAAGGCCCTGACGTCTCAAGGTCTGTCAAAGGGAAGGCGGCGTTAGCAGGCGATGCCAGTGATGACGCCGAAACCCTGCGCGAGCGCCAGCGGTTGGCGCAGTTGGAAATGATGGATCGGTGGGTTGGTGGCGTTTTAACCGAGCAGCGCCGAACGCGTCGTTGGAAGCTGTTTTTCCGTTTATTGTTTTTGACCATTGTGCTTGTCTCGTTAACGACTACGGTTTATCGCGTGTGGTGGGGGGAACCCACGGCCTCCACGCCAGCGCAGTCTCATCTGGCGCTGGTAGAAGTGCGTGGAGTCATTGCCAGTGATGCGCCAGCTAACGCAGAGCGTATTATTCGTGGGCTAAACCGTGCCTGGTCGGCTGATAATGCCGCAGCGGTAGTGCTGCATATCGATAGCCCAGGCGGCAGTCCTGTCCAGTCTCAGCGTATTTACGCAGAAATAATGCGGCTACGTGAGCAGGGCGATAAGCCCATCTATGCGCTGATTGAAGATGTGGGTGCCAGCGGCGCCTATTACATCGCTTCTGCTGCCAACGAGATTATGGCTTCACCCGCAAGTTTGGTGGGCTCCATCGGTGTTATATATGCGGGTTTCGGTTTCCAAGAGGCAATAGATAAGCTAGGCATTGAGCGGCGGGTAGTCACAGCGGGTGACAATAAAGCGTTTTTGGACCCCTTTCAGCCCCTGGGTGAGGACGTAGAAGTGTTCTGGCAGAGTGTGCTTAACCAAACCCATGAGCAGTTTGTTAATGATGTGCGTGCTGGTCGCGGTGAGCGGTTAACCGATAGCCCTGAGGTGTTTTCAGGGCTGGTTTGGAGTGGTGAGCAGGCGCTGGCGCTGGGGTTGGTGGATGAGCTGGCTAGTCTGGAACAGCTGGCGCGTGCCGAAGTGGGTGGAACTCACTGGGAAGACTACACGCCGCGTCTAGATCCCTTTGAGCGGTTGACGCGTCGCTTCACGCAAGCGGCAGCAGAGGTGCTTGGCGTATCATCATCTAGCTCTCCACTGCGCTTTGAGTCGCCCTAGCCTTTAGGTGTAGTAATGCGCTGTTTTGGGTTTCCCCATTAATCGTCGCCAAGCGGGTTCATGCCCGCCTGGCGAAGCATGCTGCATAGTGCAATGAGCGGCAGCCCGATTAGCGCGTTGGGGTCGCGGCCCTCTAGCTTTTCAAAGAGTGCAATACCCAGCCCCTCCATGCGGAAGCTGCCAGCGCTATCCAGTGGCTGCTCTAGAGAAACGTAGCGCTCAATTTCTTGTTGGCTGAGTGAGCGGAATGCAACGTCAAAAGGCTCAATGTGAACTTGATGACGCTGGTGGCGAGTATCCAGCAACGCCAAGCCGGTTAAAAAAGTCACTCGCTGGCCCGAAAAACGCGCCAAATTAGCGCAGGCGCGCTCGCTCGTGTGCGGTTTGCCAAGGATGTCCCCTTCAAACAGGGCTATTTGGTCAGAGCCAATAATGCAGTGATTAGGGAATCGATCAGCCACAGCGTTGGCTTTGCTTAAGGCAAGGCGGTGCACGAGCGCCTGGGGTGACTCGCCCGGGTAGGGGGTTTCATCAATGTCTGGCGAATAGCACTGGTAGGGCAGTTGTAGCCGATCTAGCAGCGCTTGGCGGAAGCGTGAGCTAGATGCCAGGACCAAAGGGGCGTTATCCATTTGTGGCACTTTAGACTCCTTGTAAGGCAGTGTGTTGGCTTTCCTGCATGGTAGTGTGAGTGTAACGAAACCCAAACAGCATGCCTATTTGGCCTGATTTGGGAGAGAAACTAGTAAGAAATGTCTTGGCGGCTTTGACACCAGCGGGGCGAGTGCCTATCATTGCGCGCCTATGTTGACCTCACAACTCCCCAGTCGGGTTGAGCCTTATAAGCTCGCAGCCCGCCGCGAAAGACTAGAAGGCTTAGTGGCGCTTGATAAGCTGCCACGTCTTGCTGAAGAAGCAGGAGACCAAACCGGCGACTGTCATGTCGTGCTTGAGTTTGGCGTTGATGCCCAAGGTCGTCGTGAAATTCGTGGCCAATTGCAAGCGACGCTGGCACTGCCCTGTCGCCGCTGCCTAGAGCCGCTTAGCCAAGACGTGTCCAGTGACTTCCTGCTTGGAATGATCACTGACGAAGCCTTGGCTGCCGAGCTGCCTGCCAGTCATGAACCTGTGCTGGTGGAAAATGAACAGCTGGACTTGCTGACGGTAGTCGAGGATGAGCTTATCCTCAGCCTGCCACAGGTGGTCTATCACGATGAGGCTGAATGCCACGTCTCGGCGGATCAGCTGGTCAGCAAGACCGAAGGCGCAGCGGAGGAATCCGCTTCAGCCAAGAACCCTTTCGCGGTGCTCAACGCTTTGAAAAACAGCGGCGCCTTGAAAGGCAAAAAGTAAGCACTACTTACCCTACATACCTTGGAGTAAACACCCATGGCAGTTCAACAGAACCGTAAAACTCGTTCCAAGCGCGGCATGCGTCGTAGCCACGATGCGCTGAGCGCACCGACCCTGTCCCAGGACAAAGAAACGGGCACAACTCACCTGCGTCACCACGTTTCTCCAGACGGTTTCTACCGTGGTCGTAAGGTCGTTGAGGTTTAAGCCTTAACGCTTTTATGAGCGGCAAAACAGGGTGGGTGCTGCGTGCGCCTAGCGATTGATGTAATGGGGGGTGACCAAGGCCCCCGTGCCATTGTCGAAGGCTCCGCAAGGGCGGTCATTGAGCGCCCTGATCTAGAGCTAACCCTGTTTGGTCCGCATCAGCAGATTGATGCTGAGCTTTCGCGCTTGCCGCAGCCCCTGGCTGCGGCAACGTCACGTTTAGTGGTAGCGGATGCGCCAGATAGTGTCTCCCCGGAGGCTACTGCGTCATGGGCGCTTCGTCGTGGTCATTCCACAAGTATGGCGCGAATGCTGCAGAGCCTTTCGCAAGGCGACGCATTAGCGGGTGTCAGTGCGGGGAATACCGGCGCTTTAGTGGCGCTTGCAAGACGAGAGCTGGGTATGCTTTCCGGTATTTCCAGGCCGGCAATTAGTACCGCTATTCCTGCTCGCAGAGGGCGCCGCTGCTATTTGCTGGATTTGGGAGCGAATGTAGACTCGCCCGCCCATCGGCTGTTCGACTTTGCCATGATGGGGGCTGCGATGGCCCACTGTATGGATGGAATTGATCGGCCCAAAGTCGCGCTGCTTAATGTTGGTGCTGAAGCAACCAAAGGTAGTGCTAACGTGCGTGAAGCCGATCGTTTGCTGCGTGAATGCGCAACCGATCTAGCATTTGACTACCACGGGTATGCCGAGGGCGGTGATATATTTCAGGGCGAGCTTGATGTGGTAGTGTGCGACGGTTTCGTAGGTAATGTGGCTCTGAAAGCGAGTGAAGGTTTGACCCGTATGCTGGTAGAGCGTGTGCAAATGGCGTTTGAATCAGGCCTAAGTGGGCGTTTGGCAAGCCTACTGGCCAAGCCTGTACTAAAGCGTTTGAAGCAAGAGCTGGACCCTGTGCGTTATAATGGGGCCAGTTTGCTGGGTTTGCAGAGGATTGTGGTTAAAAGCCACGGGAGTGCTGGTGCAGATGGCTTCTACTATGCTATCCAGCGGGCGCTGCAAGAAGTCGAGCATGAACTGCCGGCGCGAATCGAGGGGCGCTGGTCGCGTCACTCACCGTCGCAGGCATGAGATAATAAAACGTTGGTAAACTATTTTGCGAGTTATCGGCGGCAGCAGGATATGCCAAAAACCGTTGAAGACGGCGCCCTTAACTACGCCTATCGCTCGAATAATGAGCAAACGCCTACAAGAGCAAAGGTGAACGACATGTCTCAACCCCTTGCCCTCATTTTTCCCGGGCAAGGCTCTCAGCAGCTAGGAATGCTGCGAGAGCTGGCCGAGCGCTATAGTGTGGTGGGAACGACATTTGAGGAAGCGTCAGATGCTCTGGGCTACGATTTATGGAAAGTCGTACAAGAAGGCCCAGAAGAAGCACTTAACGCCACAGCGTGCACCCAGCCTGCGCTGCTTTCGTCAAGCATCGCTATTTGGCGTGTTTGGCAAGAGTTAGAGGGCCCCCGCCCAAGCGTGATGGCAGGTCACAGTCTGGGCGAATACAGCGCTATGGTATGTGCAGGTGTTATGGGCTTTGCAGAAGGTGTGAAGCTGGTGCGCTTACGTGGCGAGGCCATGCAGCAAGCAGTGCCTGCTGGCGAAGGCGGTATGGCGGCAATCCTGGGGCTTGAAGATAGTGCTGTGGAAGCGGCTTGCGCCAGCGCTGCCCAGGGAGAAGTGGTTTCTGCCGTTAATTTTAACTCTCCCGGTCAGGTGGTGATTGCGGGTGGTAAAAGTGCCGTTGAGCGCGCTATTTTAGCCTGCCAGGAAGCGGGCGCTAAGCGTGCTATGGCGCTGCCGGTGTCGGTTCCTTCCCACTGTGCCTTAATGCGCCCTGCAGCGGAGCGTCTTTCTCAAGCGATGCAGGAGATAGAGCTGCGCGCACCTCGCTACAACGTCATCCAAAATGTGGATGCGCAGGCCCACGCTGATATTGAAACCTTGCGTACCCGCCTTATTGAGCAGCTTTATCAACCGGTGCGTTGGTCATCCTGCGTTGAAGCCATGGTAGAGCAAGGTGCTAACGTATTTATTGAGTGTGGCCCTGGTAAAGTGCTCACCGGGCTAAATAAGCGTATTGTGCGGGGAGCGAAAGGTTTGGCCGTCAACGATCCCGATAGCTTGGATGCTGCGCTGGAGCTTGCGCGTGAAGCGTTGGCTGACGACGCGTGAGACGCGGCAATTTTCCGCTATCCTTGCTTTTTTATATGGTTAAAGGCAGAACGTTATGACGCAAGAACGTAGAGTTGCGCTGGTCACTGGCGCCAGTCGAGGCATTGGGCGAGCGATTGCTCATGAGCTTGGGCGTCAAGGCCGCATAGTGGTGGGCACCGCGACCAGTGAGTCAGGTGCTGAGAAAATAGATGCTGACCTTAAAGAGCACGGCATTGATGGCGCTGGCATGTGCCTGAATGTCACCGATCAGGCAAGCATCGACCACGTGTTGAAAGCAATTAACGAGCAATTTGGTGCGCCAACCATCTTGGTTAATAATGCGGGCATTACGCGCGATAACTTGCTCATGCGTATGAAAGAGGACGAGTGGGACTCCGTAATGGATACCAACCTCAAATCTGTTTATCGCGTTACTAAAGCGTGCCTACGTGGTATGACAAAAGCACGCTTTGGGCGTATCGTGTCGATCAGTTCAGTTGTGGCAACGATGGGCAATTTAGGCCAAGCTAACTATGCTGCTGCAAAAGCAGGTATGGAAGGCTTTAGCCGGGCATTGGCCAGAGAGGTGGCTTCACGGGCAATTACTGTTAATGCCGTAGCGCCTGGTTTTATTGCCACCGATATGACAGAAGCACTGCCTGAGGCGCAGCACGAAATGCTGTTGAAGCAAATTCCTCTAGCGCGCTTAGGCGAGCCTAATGAAATTGCCGCTGCCGTTGGTTTTTTGACAAGTGATGCGGCGGGTTATATTACTGGTGAAACGCTGCACGTTAACGGCGGAATGAATATGCGTTGATGGCCTTGGGCTTGGCGGTTGCGTCGGCCCAAGGGCGTCTATAAACTACCCCGCAGCTTTTGGCTTGCGGTTTCCAAATGGCTAGTTATCTATAACGGCTAGTGTGAACGAATGGAGCACGTTGATGAGTACTATTGAAGAGCGCGTGAAGAAAGTTGTGGCAGAGCGCCTAAACGTTAAAGAAGAAGACATCCAGAATAGCTCTTCTTTCACGGAAGACTTAGGTGCCGACTCCCTCGACACCGTTGAACTGGTGATGGCTTTGGAAGAGGAATTTGATACTGAAATTCCTGACGAAGAAGCTGAAAAAATCACTACGGTTCAAGAAGCCATCGACTACGTAAACGCCCACCAGTAAGGGCTGAGTCGACGCATTGAACCAGGGCGGCGTGCTAACCGCCCGCACCAAAAAAAGCCGTCCTGGCACAGGGCGGCTTTTTTGCTTTACGGTCACAATGAATATAACGTTCAATCTCCGTTATACTAGTCACCAAATTTCAGCAGTAAATGACCCGGATGGGTCGTGTCACCATGGATGCCTGGAGGTAAGCTGATGGCGCGTAGAAGGGTAGTGGTAACTGGGTTAGGCCTGGTGACCCCAGTGGGTAACAACGTAGATGAGTCGTGGGCGAACATTCTCGCGGGCAAAAGTGGCATAGCGCCGATAGAGCATTTTGACACCAGCGGCTTCAATACGCGTTTTGGTGGTTCGGTAAAGAATTTTGATATTAGCCCTTACCTGAACCCCAAAGACGCCCGCAAGATGGACCTGTTTATCCAATACGGCATGGCCGCCGGTGCTCAGGCGATTCAAGACTCAGGGCTTGAGTGCACTGAAGAGAATGCAGAGCGCATTGGCGTGGCGATTGGTTCGGGCATCGGTGGGCTGCCGATGATTGAGCATAATCACAATGCGCTAATCAAAGGGGGCGCCCGTCGTGTGTCGCCGTTTTTCGTGCCCGGCTCTATTATTAATATGATCTCTGGCAACATGGCGATTCAGCACGGCTTCAAAGGCCCTAACATCGCTATTACCACCGCTTGTACTTCCGGCACCCACAACATTGGCTACAGTGCACGTACGATTGCCTATGGTGATGCTGACGTGATGATTTGTGGTGGCGCAGAAATGGCGACCACGCCGCTGGGGTTGGGTGGATTTTCGGCCGCGCGGGCGCTTTCAACGCGCAACGATAGCCCAGAAGCGGCCAGCCGCCCTTGGGATGCTGACCGCGATGGGTTTGTGCTATCAGACGGTGCCGGTGTCCTAGTGCTAGAAGAGTACGAGCACGCCAAGGCGCGGGGGGCGACGATGTATGCGGAGCTATCAGGATTTGGCATGAGCGATGATGCCTTCCACATGACGGCACCGCCTGAAGATGGCCGTGGCGCTGCGCTCTCAATGAGCAATGCTATCAAAGATGCCAAAATGGCGCCTTCTGAAGTGCACTACATCAATGCTCACGGCACGTCGACAGCCGCGGGTGATCTAGCAGAAAGCCGTGCGGTTGAGCGCGTGTTGGGCAGCGCAGCCCAGCAGGTGGCGGTCAGCTCTACCAAGTCGATGATTGGTCACCTCTTGGGCGCTGCTGGTGCGGTGGAAGCCATTTTCAGTATTTTGGCGATACGTGACCAGGTGGCTCCGCCCACAATTAACCTGGATAACCCCCAAGAGGGCTGTAATCTCGATTACGTGCCGCATACCGCCCGTGAAATGCGTATTGATGTAGCACTGTCCAATTCGTTTGGCTTTGGTGGCACCAACGGCTCGCTGCTGTTTACAAAGGTGTAATGAGCGGTGTCTATGCCCCAGGTGCCGTTTGATGACCGTGGGCTAGCGTATGGTGACGGGATATTTGAAACAGTCTTAATGCGCGCCGGTAAGCCAGTGCTTTGGCCTTATCATTACGCGCGTTTGGCACGTGGCTGTACGCGCTTAAATATCCCGTTACCGCCGATCGAACAGCTCCACGCGACTTGGCAAGAAGGTTCTGCTGCTGAGCTTGAAGTGCTTAAGCTAATCCTAACCCGGGGAAGTGGTGGGCGCGGTTACGCACTGCCGGATGTGGCGGCGCCACGGCTGCTAAGTCGGCGAACGCCTTTTGTAGCCAATGCTGAACGTTGGCAGAAAGGGGTTAGCGTACGCATCTGCCAACTACGCCTTGGCTTCCAACCGCTGCTGGCGGGTATTAAGCACCTCAACCGTTTAGAAAATGTACTGGCGCGCCAGGAGTGGCGCGATAGCGCGATTGCAGAAGGTCTGCTAGCTGATGCGGACGAAAATGTGGTGGAAGCCACTAGTATGAACGTCTTTTGGCAACAGGCAGGGGCGCTATTTACACCATCACTTGAGCGCTGTGGTGTAGCAGGTACTCTGCGTGCCGCGCTATTAGATGAGGGGGTAGTGCGTGAAGCGATACTGCCGCTAAATGCCTTACCTACTGTAGAGCGTTTATGGGTGGCCAACTCTGTTCAAGGGGTATGGCCAGTTAGAGTGCTGCTTAATGAATCGGGCAGTGAACTGCGCTCTTGGCCGCTGGCTGAGCATGACCGATTACAAGCTTTGGGGCATCGTTTACTTGGCTATTTGCCCTTATCCCGTTAGGTAGAATTTTAAAAGAGTCGTTGAGGTGTCATGGTGAAACGGTTATTAGCCGCAGTGGGGATCTTGGTAGTGCTTGGCGCAGCCGCGGCAGCAGGTGGTTACGTCTATTGGCAAAGCCGATTAGAGGCGCCATTAACCCTTGATGAACCTACTCTCTACCAAGTGCCAGCAGGCGCCGGTTTTAATCAGGTGGTGGGGGAGCTAGAGGCACAGGGAATTATTAGCGATGCGTGGGCCTTTCAGCTAATGGCGCGAATGGAGCCCGAGCGCGTGCCGCGGCTAAGGGTGGGGGAGTACCAGCTTACGCCGGGCATGAGTGGGTTAGAGATGGTCGCGTTATTAGGTAGCAATAACGTTGTGACCTATCCGCTTACCATTCCCGAAGGCTGGACGTTTCGCCAGATGCGTGGCTTGCTCAGCGTGGCACCTAAGCTAGAGCAGCGCACCGCTGAATTAAGCGATGAAGAGGTGATGTCGCTATTGGGTCGTGAAGGAACTTTTCCCGAAGGCTGGTTTTTCCCTGACACCTACCGCTACCACCTGGGAATGAGCGATGTTGATATTTTGCGTCAGGCGCTTACTCGCATGGAGCGTATCCTAGAAGAGGTATGGGAGGGTCGCGATGATGACCTTACGATTGATACGCCTTATGAAGCCCTGATTATGGCCTCATTAATTGAGCGTGAGACCGGCGCGCCCGAAGAGCGTCGTGAAATTGCCGGCGTATTTAAGCGGCGAATGGAGCAAGGAATGCGCCTGCAAACCGACCCCACGATTATTTATGGCATGGGGGAGCGTTATGAGGGACGTATTACTCGTGCGGATATACGCGAGGCCACGCCGTATAACACCTACGTGATCGATGGCATGCCACCTACGCCGATCGCAATGCCCGGGCGTGCTGCGCTGGAAGCCGCGGTTAATCCCTTGCCAGGTGAGACGCTCTATTTCGTTTCCCGAGGCGATGGTACGCACCATTTCTCCCGCACGCTGCGTGAGCACAATAACGCTGTTAATCGCTATATCCGTAACCGATGATTTTTTGAATACGATTTTATAAGCAGACTATTTTATGGTGTATCTGGCTACTAAGGGGCTGCAATGACCAAGCGCGGACGCTTCATCACGCTAGAGGGTGGAGAGGGGGTAGGTAAATCTACCAATGTGGCGTTTGTGGAGGCTTGGCTAAAGGCGCGTGGCGTAGACGTGGTGCTCACCCGGGAGCCGGGAGGCACGCCGAGGGCCGAGGCGATTCGTGGGCTGCTGCTTGATCCCACGCAAGAAGAGCCACTTAATAGCGACGCTGAGCTACTGTTAATGTTTGCTGCCCGAGCCCAGCACTTAGCCCAAAAAATTGTGCCTGCGCTTGAGCGCGGTGCTTGGGTGGTTTGCGACCGGTTCACCGATGCCACCTTTGCCTATCAAGGCGGCGGTCGTGGCATTGCCCCTTCTCGCATTGCTCAGTTGGAGCAGTTTGTGCAAAAGGGGCTCTCGCCAGACCTGACACTTTTGCTGGATATGTCTCCTGCAGCTGCAAAAACGCGCTTAGAAGGGCGGCTACGTGACCAACACACCCAGCGTGACCGCTTTGAGCAAGAGCAGGAAAGTTTTTTTGAAGCGGTACAGCAGGCCTACCTAAGCCGAGCAGCGGCAGCGCCAGAAAGGTTTGCGATAATCAATGCCGAGCAGGCCCTTGACGACGTGCAGGCAGCGCTGGCAACAGTGCTGGAAGAGCGGTTAGCGCTATGGCGTTAACGGATGTGCTGCCCTGGCACTATGACACCTGGCAGCAGTTCGTTCGCTTAGCGAATGATGATCGTATGCCCCATGCATTGCTTATCAGTGGTGCACATGGCGTCGGGAAACAGCAGCTAGCGGACGCCTTAGTGGCGAAAACACTCTGCGCAAAGCCGACAGAACAAGCCTGCGGCCAGTGCCATAGCTGTGCCATGCTCGCCTCGGGCTATCATCCTGACTTGCTGCGTATCTCTCCTGAAGAGGGTAAGCGGCAGATTCGGATTGATCCGATACGTGATGTTAATCGCTTTGTGTCACAAACCGCTCAGCAGGGCGGTTACCGGGTTATTGTAATATCCCCCGCTGAAGCGATGAACACCGCAGCGGCTAACGCCTTACTTAAAAGTTTGGAAGAGCCAGGTGAAAAAACGCTGTTTATTTTGCTCTCGGACGTACCCTCGCGGACGCTGCCTACTATCCGTTCCCGGTGTCAGCAGTGGCCGTTGGCAAGTGTGCCTTTTGAGGCGTGCCAAGGCTGGTTGACCGAGAAGCTGGGAAGCGACGAAGCGCACTTTTGGTGGCGAGTATCTGGAGGGTTGCCACTGTTGGCTATAGAGCTGGCTGTGCCTGATGAGCGGGCGTTGCGCCACCAAATTCACGACTGCTTTGAGCAGTTGGTGCGCGGCGCAGAACCCGTTTCCGAGGCAGCAAGGCTCGATCGCCAAGCGATAGATGCCATCCTATGGTACGGTATTGCATGGCTTGAAGATCTCATTCGATTAGGCCTATCAGGCGAAACCACAGCGCTGCATAACCCTGATTTAGAGCCGCTTTATCGCCAGGCGGTTAAAAACGCCCGTGTACAAGACTGGTTTCGGCTATTGGATTATGCCCGCGAGCAGCGCCGCCTGCTGGCTGTGGGCGCCAACCCTAACCCACAGCTCGTCCTTGAAGCATGGCTGGTACGTTGGTCGGCGCTGTTGCGCTCATAAATCCATTAGCCGCCGCGCGAGGTTATAATGGCTGCTCAAAAAGCTCTCTCTTTGACGTTACCCGATGTGCCGACGCTGCTATCCGCTTATATGCCTTTTCTCGATCGGGGCGGCATTTTTGTGCCGACTAAAACGCCTTATGCTCTCGGCCAAGAAGTGTTTTTGTTACTGACGCTGCCTGGCGAGAGTGAGCGGCTTTCAGTCACCGGGAAAGTGATTTGGGTCTCCCCGGAAGGGGTGAGCGGTCGCCGCATCCCTGGCATTGGTGTGCACTTCAGCCAGCAGGATTATTCGGTGCGAGATCGCATTGAAACACTTCTGGCAGGCCAGTTAGATAAAGCTCCTCCGTCGTTTACGCTGTGAATTGACGTAAGCGACACTTATTTATTCAAAAGCGAGACCTGTATGTTTGTTGACTCACACTGCCACCTGGACCGCTTATCTGAGCATACCCATGGCGGCGATATTTCGGCTACCCTAGCGGCGGCCCGGTCTGCCAATGTCAGCCAGTTTCTCGCTATTTCGGTGACCTTAGAAGAGTTGCCTGGTTTAGCAGCGATTGCCAGAGAGCACCAGGATGTGGCTATTTCTGCAGGCTTACACCCTCTGCACACCACGCCCAACGAACCGAGCGTTGACGATATTGTAGAAGCCGCTGAACAGTACGGTGCAGTAGCGATAGGTGAAACTGGGCTTGATTATCACTACCAAGACAGCGTCCCTATTGATATCCAACATGAGCGCTTTAAGCGTCATTTGTTGGCGGCGCGCGAACTGGAGTTGCCGGTTATTGTTCATACTCGCGACGCTAAACAAGAAACGCTTTCTCTATTGCGCGAGTATAGTAACCCCAAGGTGGGCGGTGTATTACACTGCTTCACAGAGGATATCGAGATGGCGCGGGAAGCGGTGCGCTTAGGTTTCTATATTTCGTTATCGGGCATTATTACCTTCCGCAATGCCGCCTCGCTTCGCGAGCTGGCGCGACAGCTGCCGCTAGATCGCCTATTAATTGAGACTGATAGCCCCTATTTGGCACCTGTGCCTTATCGTGGAAAGCCCAACGAACCCGCTTGGGTGGTTGAAGTCGCTGCGTGTATTGCAGAGGCTCGGGGTATCAGCGTAGATGAGGTGGCTATGCAAACCACGGCTAACTTCTATCACTTGTTCCGCGCTGCTGCTCCAGATGCTCCAGAGAGTGTTACGCAGGCGTTAGCGCAATCAGGCCTGTTGGTGTAGGTCGTCATTGTCACGAGGTGTGGACGGATGAATATTGATCGACTGCTACAGCATCAGCCAGGTTCGGCATCCATACCACCCGTTGACGAGTGGCAGCCGGCACTTTCCGGGGATATCGATATTTTAATTAAGGCCGATGGCACTTGGCAGCACGAAGGACAGCCTTTTGCCCGAACGGCCATACCACGGTTACTGGCCAGCCTATTGCGGCACGATAGCGACGGCTACTGCCTAGTGACTCCTGTGGAGCGATGGCGCTTAAAGGTAGAGGATCTGCCGCTGGTCGCGGTAGAAGCGGATTTCCATGATGATGCCTGGTGGTTTACCACGCAGTTTGATGATGTTGTGCGTTTAGATGACCAGCACCCTATGACGCTGAGTACTACGCCTGAAGGCGAGCAGGTGCCTGAAATTGCTGTGCGCTTTGGGCTTGGCGCTCGCCTGCACCGTAATGTTTATTACCGTTTAATCGAGCAGGCTACGCCCTGTGTTGTTGCAAACGGCGGGACTCAACTACGTCTGTACAGCGCTGGCAACCCTTACCTGCTAGGGGAGCTAGCGCAAGAGATCGATGCCGATGATGTACCCAGCGAGGCGCCGTGAAGTTAACAGCTGAACAGCAAGCGGTAGTGACTCACAGCAAAGGGCACGCAAGGGTAGCCGCGGTGGCTGGGGCAGGCAAAACCACCACAATGGCAGCCCGGGTGTTGCATCTCCTGGCCAACGATGTCTCGCCAAAACGCATCCTAGTGCTGATGTTTAACCGCTCTGCCCGGGATGATTTTCAGCGCCGCTTATCTAGTATGGCCCCGAAAGGGCAGTCATTACCCGACGTGCGAACCTTCCATTCATTAGGGCATCGACTGACACAGAGCCTATGTCGGTGGGGAGCGTTGGCGCCCCGACGTCTGCTCTCTGCCGAGTGGCAGCTGGAACGGCTGCTTCGTCAGGCAAGCTTGAACGTACTTAGCGATGCGGTAGAGCGGCGTGATGCGGCCCTTGAGGGGGATCGCTTGGAAGCGCTGGCTCACTTTTGTGGCTTGGTAAAAGCGGAAATGCTGCCCGCCAACGCGTTATATGATCGCCTGAGCTATGAGCCGGATACCGACTATTTTCCAGCGGCGTTTGACGAGGCTGAGCGACTACTGCAAACCGAAGGGGTGATGACATATGCCGACCTGCTCTATCGACCGCTCCAAACGCTCGAAGCGGATGGTTCTTTACGCCGCCGAGTGGAAGGCTTTTTAGATCATGTCATCATTGATGAGTACCAGGATATCAATACCGCCCAGCAGCGGCTGCTGGCGGTATTGGCCGGGCAAAACGCGGATGTAATGGCCGTTGGCGACGCTAACCAGTGTATATATGAGTGGCGTGGCGCGCGGCCAGACACCATGTTGGAAAACTTTACCGCCACCTTTGGTGCTGCAACCGATTACCCGCTCTCTACCACCTTCCGGCATGGCCATGCACTAGCGCTAGCCGCTAATCACGCCATCATGCCTAATCTGCGCCGTCCTGATCAGCTCTGTTTGGCGGACGCTAATAACCCAGAAACGCGGATATCGGTTGGCCAAGGCAGTCGGTTGCTGCTGGACGCACTGATGGACTGGCAGGCCCAGGGGCGGGCGTTAAGCGAGGCTAGCCTGCTAGTGCGTAGCTGGGCGCTTTCGGTGCCTTTTCAACTGGCGTTATTGCAGGCTGGCATCCCATTTCGGCTGCTACGGGAAGACCGCTTTGTGTTTCGGCTGCCGCTGGTGCAAGCGTTGGCGGGTTATTTAAAACTGTCCCGCCGCCCGGAATTGCTGCATGACCCAGCACAGTTGCTGCTGCTTCTTTCACAGCCAACGCCGTTTGTCGCTCGTGAGCGGCTGCAGCAGTTAGCGAATCAGTTGGCCACCACCCAGCGCTGGCCCGAGCGCCACGAGCCAGTGCTAGCAGCGCTCAAGCCGCTGCAGCGTCGTACCTTAAAAAAGCGCTGGGAGTTGTTATGCGAGCTTCCAAAACTCAGCGCATGGTCGCCCGCAAAGCTACTAAGCCATGTAGTAGACACTATCGACGCGGAAAAAACCCTTAAGCGTGCTGCTGCAAGGCGAGATAAAGGCGAGGAGGATGTGCGCTTATTGGATGTGCTCATTGAGCAGGCAGAGAGCGTGCAAAACCCTGATGCATTTATTGAGCTGCTAGAACGCCCGGTAGAAAACCAGGCGAATGGAATACTGATTAGTACGGTACATGGCGCAAAGGGGCTTGAGTGGCCGCTCGTGGCGGTGGCAGCCGTTAATGAGGAGGACTTTCCTCATTACAGCCGCGACAATCCGCTGAACGATGAGCGATTGGAAGAGGAGCGTCGACTTTTTTACGTGGCCATTACTCGCGCTCAGGAGCAGCTGCTGATGCTTCATGATGGTGGCGTCCACCGGCCCAGCCGTTTTATTGCTGAAAGTGCTTGGCAGGACAGTATGCGGGTAGCTGGCTGTTTGGCAACGGCTCGCCCGCCAGAGGCTGCTGTTCAGGTCGCTTCACCTGGTTTGGTTAAGCGTTATCTGGATCGACTGGACAGAGGGGATATCGAACTGGCGCCCCCGCAGGTGCAGGAGGCGAGTGCTGAGTACCGCGTTAATACGCATTTTTATCCAGGCCAGCGCCTGCTGCATGCTGTGTTTGGAGAGGGAGAGGTGGCCGCGGTCGAAGGAAACCCGTCAGACCCGGTTATTGATGTGCGCTTTGCCCAGGCTGGCCGTCGGCGGTTGATTGCTCGCCGTGCACCGATTGAGTGTTTGGAATCACCTGCCCAACCGACATGCTAGCAGCGCTAACATGCCGGTTGGGGGGTTAGTGATGCTTACATATTAGGATAGTTGGGGCCGCCGCCACCTTCGGGTGCTACCCAGGTAATGTTTTGGGCGGGGTCTTTGATGTCGCAGGTTTTACAGTGGACGCAGTTCTGGAAGTTGATCTGGAACTTAGGCGCACCCTGCGCATCCTCAACGACTTCATAAACGCCTGCAGGGCAGTAACGCTGCGCAGGTTCGGCGTATTCAGGCAAGTTGTCGCGAATGGGCAGCTCGGGGTCTGCTAAGCGCAGATGACAAGGCTGATCCTCTTCGTGATTGGTATTGGATAAAAATACCGAGGTTGGCTTGTCGAAAGAGAGCTTGCCGTCGGGCCTTGGGTAATCGATCTTTTCAAACTCGGCGGCAGGCTTCAGCGCACCGTGGTCGGTGGTGGTGTCATGCACGTTGGGAAGCTTATTGCCCAGCAACTGATTTACAAAGTTGTAGGCGCCGCCTCCAACGGTACCGTATTTATGAATGGCAGGGCCGAAGCTCGCGCTCTCTTTTAGCTCTTCATAGGCCCAGCTGGCTTCCCACTTAGTGGTGAAACTTGTCAGCTCTTGAGCGCCCTCGTCGCCGCCTTTAATAGCTTCAAAAACACTCTCCGCGGCTACCAAGCCCGACTTCATCGCCGTGTGCAGGCCCTTGATCTTGGAGAAGTTGAGCGTGCCTGCATCGCAGCCAATTAGCAGGCCACCTGGAAAAGTCATTTTGGGTAGGCAGTTAAGCCCCCCTTTGGTAATGGCCCGCGCGCCATAAGCTACCCGCTTACCGCCAGACAAGTACTGGCTGATAGTGGGGTGATGTTTTAGACGCTGAAACTCATCAAAGGGAGAGAGCCACGGGTTTTGGTAGCTAAGGTCCATAATCAGGCCCACGACGACCTGCTGATTCTCTGCGTGATAGAGGAACCAGCCGCCGTGGGTGTTTTTATCCAGTGGCCAGCCAGACCCGTGTGCCACAAGCCCAGGCTCATGTTGCTCGGCGGGTACATCCCACAACTCTTTAAGGCCAATACCGTAATGCTGTGGGTCGCGACCAGCATCGAGGGAGTACTCTTGAATTAACCGTTTGCCAAGGTGCCCGCGGGCGCCTTCAGCAAATAGCGTGTATTTTGCGCGCAGCTCCATACCCGGCATATGGCCGTCTTTCGGAGTGCCATCGGCGCTAACGCCCATATCACCTATTAGAATGCCGCGAACAACACCCTCTTCAATAATTACTTCCTGGGCAGCAAAACCAGGGAAAATCTCAACCCCGAGTGCTTCGGCCTGTTCGCCAAGCCAGCGACTCAAGTTCCCCGCGCTAATGACATAACGAGTAAGCTCGCCACCCGTGTTGTGCATGCTTTTTGGCACTAAAGCGTTGGGGATTTTCTGTGCTTTCTCAGCATCTTTAAGCAAGTAAACATCATCCCGGGTGGCGGGGGTGTTTAGCGGTGCACCGCGCTCTTCCCAATCGGGGAACAGCTCAGCTAATGCGCGAGGCTCAAAAACCGCGCCAGATAGAATATGAGCGCCTACTTCTGAGCCTTTCTCCACTACGCAGACCGTAAGCTCTTGCTCAGCCTCATTAGCCTGTTGCATTAAGCGACATGCGGCAGACAGTCCAGAAGGGCCGGCTCCCACAATCACCACATCAAAGTCCATTACATCGCGTTCAACGTTTTCCACCCGGTTTCTCCTTATTCTCTTAACGGCCAACTTAACGATAAGTTAGCTTTGAGAACTAGCTAATGAAAAGCTGGTCTTAATTTAAAACGGTCGTTTGCTTCTGGTTATGCCCCATGATAGGCATAATACCCCTGTCAGGTCACCCCTACGATGGCAAAAGCAGCATTTCTCGATCGATGCTGGTCAACACCCGGGTTGGCTCATTGCGAATTAAGGTGGATTGATAGCAGCTACGACCAAGGCCGTAGACGATGAGTGTTGTTGCCCATAGGGTGGTTGTGGCAAATTGATGGGGTTTTTCATTTACAGACCTATCAAACGCTTGCATGAATTTTTTAAGCGGTGCTAATCGTCTTGCGCCGCTCCTATTTTTCATCGGTATCTTTTTTCGGTGCCGGGTCAGGTTAACGGCTTCTACGACAAGCCAAGCGAGGAACCTATGAAAGTAATCGTCGCGGTTAAACGCGTCATTGACTATAACGTCAAAATCCGTGTGAAAGCGGACCACTCTGACGTCGATCTTACCAACGTCAAAATGGCCATGAATCCTTTCTGCGAAATTGCTGTAGAAGAAGCGGTGCGCCTGAAAGAGAAGGGTGTTGCTACCGAAGTGGTTGCCGTGACGGTTGGCCCTAAAGCCGCCCAAGAGCAGCTGCGTACCGCGCTAGCGCTGGGCGCAGACCGCGCTATTCATATTGAAACCGACGAGCGGGTAGAGTCACTTGCCGTGGCCAAGCTGCTGGCCAAAGTTGTTGAAGAAGAGCAGCCAGGTTTGGTGGTGCTAGGTAAGCAGGCCATCGATACCGACAATAATCAGACTGGCCAAATGCTTGCTGCATTGACCAATCTGCCCCAAGGCACCTTCGCATCCGACGTCACGGTAGACGGCGACAAAGTTAATGTGACCCGGGAAATCGACGGTGGCCTGCAAACCATCGCGCTAACGCTACCCGCTATCGTCACGACGGACCTGCGCTTGAACGAGCCGCGCTACGCCAAACTGCCAGATATCATGAAGGCTAAGAAAAAGCCGCTGGATGTGAAAACCCCCGCCGATTACGGCGTTGAGGTGGCTTCCAAGGTGACCCTGGTGAAAGTGGAATCGCCGGCTGAACGTAAAGGCGGTGTCAAGGTTGCCTCGGTAGACGAATTGATCGACAAACTGAAAAACGAAGCCAAAGTGCTTTAATAGGAGCTGATCTCATGAGCATTCTGGTACTTGCCGACCTCCATGAAGGTCAGCTTGCGGGCGCGACAGCCCACGTAGTTGCTGCTGCTAAGGCGATTGGTGGTGACATCGACGTGCTTGTTGCCGGTGAAGGCGTACAAGCCGCTGCTGAAGCGGCCGCCAAGCTTGATGGCGTAAGCAAGGTTCGTCTAGCGGACAACGCGGTATACGCCCATCAGCTTGCCGAACCAATGGGCGCTCTACTGGTTGAGCTGGCAGGCGCTTATACTCACGTGCTGGCTAGCGCCTCTACGACTGGCAAAAACGTACTGCCACGCTTAGCTGCGCTAAAAGATGTTAGCCAGCTTTCCGACGTAATTGGTGTTGAGAGCGCTGATACCTTCCTGCGTCCCATCTACGCAGGTAACGCTATCGCCACAGTAAAAAGTGACGACGCGCTTAAGGTAATTACCGTGCGTACTACTGGCTTTGATGCAGTGGGCGCTGGCGGCAGTGCCGCTATCGAGACGGTTGACGTTGTGGTTGAGAACGCTCAGTCCAGCTTCGTAAAAGAAGAGCTGGCGCAGTCTGATCGCCCAGAGCTTGGCGGTGCTAAGGTAGTGGTTTCTGGCGGCCGTGGTATGGGCAACGGCGACAATTTCAAACTGCTCGATGGCATTGCCGACAAGCTGGGGGCTGCCATTGGTGCCTCGCGGGCAGCCGTTGATGCAGGCTTTGTGCCTAACGATATGCAGGTTGGTCAGACCGGCAAAATTGTCGCGCCGGATCTGTATATCGCAGTGGGTATTTCAGGCGCCATTCAACACTTGGCAGGCATGAAAGACTCCAAGGTGATCGTTGCGATCAACAAAGACGAAGAAGCGCCTATTTTCCAGGTTGCCGACTATGGCCTAGTGGGTGATTTGTTTGAGATTCTGCCCGAGCTTGAAAGCAAGCTATAAGCATCTGAATCTCAAGTATATAAAAGCCGGCTTCCTTAGAAGCCGGCTTTTTTAATGGGGTCAGATTCGATAAACTGGCAATAGTTGACTAAAGTACTTGGTCAAAGGCGCTGAACTAATTCACTGCTAGGCTTAGTGAGAAAAAAATTGTCCTAGCGGTTGAAAAGGGTGGGGCATGGCCGCACCTAACTAGTTGGACGCAAACTGGTTGAATGCAAAAAAAGCCACATAAGGAGTAGCTAACATGGCACATACACTTCCAGAACTACCTTACGCCTATGACGCGCTTGAGCCGCACATTGACGCGATGACGATGGAGATTCACCACTCTCGTCACCATAATACTTACGTGACTAGTCTCAATGCTGCGCTTGAAGGCACGGGCTTGGAAGATGTACCCGTCGAAGAGCTGGTAGCTGACCTTGATCGTGTACCGGAAGAGAAGCGTCAAGCCGTAATCAATCACGGTGGTGGCCACGCCAACCACTCTATGTTCTGGCAAATGATGTCTCCCAACGGTGGCGGTAAGCCGCAGGGCGACGTGGCAAAAGCCATTGATGCTGAGCTGGGTGGCCTTGAAGCGTTCCAAGAAGCGTTCAAAAAAGCCGCGCTTGGTCGTTTCGGTAGTGGCTGGGCATGGCTCTCTGTGACCCCCGAGAAAAAACTGGTCGTAGAAAACACACTGAACCAAGACAGCCCGCTGATGCACGGCAACACGCCGCTGTTGGGTTTGGATGTGTGGGAGCACGCTTACTACTTGAAGTATCAAAACAAGCGCCCTGACTACGTCTCTGCGTTCTTTAACGTGGTTAACTGGGAAGACGTTGAGCGTCGTTATCAGGCTGCCAAAGCCTAAGCTCATCCCCAGTAATACCTAGAAAGAGAGGGCGCTGCCGATAGTGGCGCCGCTCATAAAAGCCGCCCCCTTGTGGGGCGGCTTTTTGGTTTTTAGATGCCAGTCTGGGCATGGCCTGTCAATAACCTGTGGATGAAAAATACCATATATGCTTGAATTGATTTTGTCATGAGCTATATATAGTATGCGTGTCTCTTCCAGAGAGGGTGAGCACCAGATATGCGCTACCCGAAAAATACCGCTATGAAAAGGAAAAAATAGCCATGGAAATCCAAATTTATAGCAAGCCCGCTTGTGTTCAGTGCACTGCGACCTACCGCGCGCTGGATAAGCAGGGTATTGAATATACTGTTATCGATATTACCGCTGAAGCCGATGCCCAAAAAGAAGTTGAAGCGTTAGGTTATCGCCAGCTGCCGGTGGTGGTGGTAGGTGAAGAGCACTGGTCTGGTTTCCGCCCTGATCGCATTCAAGCGCTGGCGTAATTTACCGCCATGCAACCCGCTAATGTGGAAGCTGAGCGTGCCGGTACGCTGGTGTACTTCTCCACCAAGTCGGAAAACACACACCGTTTTATACAAAAGCTTGGTTTAAGTGCCCAGCGTCTGCCGCTCAATCGTGAAGAAACAGCGTTACGCGTAGAACAGCCCTACATATTAGTCACGCCTACCTACGGAGGCGGCGCGGCGAAAGGGGCGGTGCCAGCGCAGGTGATTCGCTTTTTAAACGATGAGCAAAACCGACACCTTATTCGCGGTGTTATTGCTGCTGGAAATACTAATTTTGGCGATGCGTATGGTCTGGCTGGGCGCATCATTGCGCAAAAATGCCAAGTGCCGCTGCTGTATCGATTTGAATTGCTTGGCACTGATGATGATGTCGTCAAGGTCCGCAAAGGAGTAGAAGAGTTTTGGAAACGACTAACGTAGCCCCAAAAAATGTTGTTGATGCAAAGCGGCCTGCTGCAGGGACTGGTGAGACGCGAACGCTGGATTACCACGCGCTGAATGCCATGCTCAATCTTTACGGTGCCAACGGCGAGCTACAGTTGGATAAAGACCGCGAAGCTGCGCGCCAGTATTTTTTGCAGCACGTTAACCAAAACACCGTGTTCTTCCACTCTCTGGAAGAGAAGCTCGACTACCTGGTCGAAGAAGGGTACTACGAAGCTGATATGCTGGCTCAGTACGACTTTGGTTTTGTTAAGGCACTGTTTGAACAGGCCTATGCCTACAAATTTCGTTTTCCAAGCTTCCTGGGCGCGTTCAAGTATTACACCAGCTACACGCTGAAAACGTTCGATGGCAAGCGCTACCTAGAGCGCTATGAAGATCGTGTATGCATGGTGGCACTGAGCCTAGCGCGGGGCGAGGAAGCGCTCGCCAAATCGCTGGTTGATGAAGTGATCAGCGGCCGTTTTCAGCCGGCCACGCCTACGTTTCTGAACTGCGGCAAGCAACAGCGCGGCGAACTGGTTTCCTGCTTCCTGCTGCGTATTGAAGACAACATGGAGTCGATTGGACGCTCGATCAACTCAGCGCTCCAGCTCTCCAAGCGCGGCGGCGGCGTTGCCTTCTTGCTGACGAATATCCGCGAGTCTGGCGCTCCCATTAAGCGTATCGAGAATCAGTCCTCGGGCATTATTCCGATTATGAAACTGCTGGAAGATGCTTTCTCTTACGCCAACCAGCTAGGCGCACGGCAGGGTGCCGGTGCGGTTTACCTGAACGCTCACCACCCAGATATTCTGCGTTTTCTAGATACCAAGCGTGAAAACGCTGATGAGAAAATCCGCATTAAAACGCTCTCGCTGGGTGTAACAATTCCAGATATCACGTTTGAGCTGGCTAAGCGCAACGACGACATGTACCTGTTCTCGCCCTACGACGTCGAGCGGGTGTACGGCGTGCCGTTTGGCGATATCAGTGTCACCGAGAAGTACCATGAAATGGTCGCGGATGCGCGCATCCGTAAGCACAAGATCAATGCGCGTGCCTTCTTCCAAACCCTGGCCGAGCTGCAGTTTGAGTCCGGCTACCCGTACATTATGTTTGAAGATACGGTAAACCGCGCCAACCCGATTGCCGGCCGGATCAATATGAGCAACCTCTGCTCTGAGATTCTCCAGGTGAATACGCCTACGGAGTATGACGACGATCTTGGCTATCGTCAGATTGGTCAGGATATCTCCTGCAACCTTGGCTCAATGAACATTGCCAAAGTCATGGATTCAGGCGATATCGGCACCAGCGTAGAAATTGCTATTCGTGGCCTCACCGCTGTTTCTGAGATGAGCAACCTGCGCAGCGTGCCATCCATCGCCGAAGGTAACGCGAAATCTCGAGCTATTGGCCTTGGGCAGATGAACCTGCACGGCTATCTTGCACGGGAACACATTTACTACGGTTCAGAAGAGGGTTTGGATTTTACTAATCTCTACTTCTACTGCGTTGCGTTCCATGCCATTCGTGCCTCTAACCAGCTGGCGATTGAGCACGGCGAAGCCTTTGCTGGGTTTGAAGACTCCACCTACGCATCGGGCACGTTCTTTGATAAGTACACCGATCAAGCATGGTTGCCGCGTACTGAAAAAGTGCGTGGGCTATTCGAGCGTAGTGGTATTGCACTACCCACCCAAGAGGAGTGGCAAGCGCTTAAAACCTCGGTGATGGCGCATGGTTTATATAACCGTAACCTCCAGGCGGTGCCGCCAACCGGATCAATCTCTTATATCAATAACTCCACCTCCAGTATTCACCCGGTGGCGGCGCGCATTGAGATCCGTAAAGAGGGCAAGCTGGGGCGCGTTTATTACCCTGCGCCATTCTTGAACGAGGCGAATTTTGATTACTTCCAAGACGCTTATGAGATTGGCCCGGAAAAAATCATCGACACCTATGCAGAAGCTTCCCAGCACGTTGATCAAGGGCTATCGCTAACGCTGTTCTTCCCGGATACCGCTTCCACGCGTGATATTAATAAGGCGCAAATTTACGCATGGCGTAAAGGGATCAAAACGCTTTACTACATCCGTTTACGCCAGAGTGCGCTGGAAGGCACCGAAGTAGAAGGCTGTGTCTCCTGCACACTGTAAGTGCGTAACGATTTTTAAAGAGAGCTATCTGATGACCATTATGCAACGTTTATCCCGGGTCAATGCGATCAACTGGAACCGTCTGCAAGACGATAAAGACCTGGAAGTGTGGAACCGCCTGACCAGCAATTTTTGGTTGCCGGAAAAAGTGCCACTTTCCAATGACATTCAGTCCTGGAATACGCTGACGCAGCAGGAAAAGCAGCTAACGATCCGCGTATTTACCGGTCTGACACTGCTCGATACCATTCAGAGCAGCGTTGGCGCACCGGTGCTTATGGAAGACGCCCGCACTCCCCATGAAGAGGCGGTATACACCAATATTGCCTTTATGGAGTCGGTTCACGCGCGTTCCTATAGCTCAATTTTCTCCACGCTGTGTACCACACGCGATGTCGATGACGCCTTCCGTTGGAGCGAAGAGAATCCCACGCTACAGCTGAAGTCTGAGCTGATTCTTAAGCGTTACCGCTCAGACGACCCCTTGATGCGTAAAGTGGCCAGCGTCTTTCTTGAGTCCTTCCTGTTCTACTCAGGTTTCTACCTGCCCATGTACTGGTCGAGCCACGCTAAGCTGACCAACACGGCAGACCTGATTCGCTTGATCATTCGTGATGAAGCAGTACACGGCTACTACGTAGGCTATAAATTCCAGCAAGCGCTTGCCGAAGCAACACCCGAGCGCCAGCAGGAAGTTAAAGACTACGCTTATGAGCTGCTGTTAGAGCTTTACGACAACGAAGTACGCTACACCGAATCGCTGTACGACGAAGTAGGCCTGACAGAGGACGTGAAGAAGTTCCTTCACTATAACGCCAACAAAGCGCTGATGAACCTTGGCTTTGAGCCACTGTTCCCCAGCAGCGTTACTGACGTCGACCCGACCATCATGGCAGCGCTTTCCCCCAACGCCGATGAGAACCACGACTTCTTCTCCGGCTCCGGCTCTTCCTACGTAATCGGCAAAGCCGTCGCCACCGAAGACGACGACTGGGCGTTTTAAGCGTTTACAGCTGCATTCAGTTTGAAAAAGATGGTGAGTAGGGTGCTCGCCATCTTTTCATAACATTTTTTCCCTTTCTCCGCTTTTATCCCCCATTTTTCCGCCAAATCAGACGTTGATGTCACGTTGGCCGTCTCACTCACGCTAGATTAGATCGTCGTGCATTGCATCGTGTCTTTGAATGCTAATGATAAATATTGTCATTTATTTCATGAGTGTTAGGCTATGCACTGCTGAAACGAAACGCAAATCGTTCTTATGTTCAATAATTTCTAGCGCGCCGTGAATGGCCGCGTGTCAATCAGTAACGGAGGCGTAACGTGCTGAAAAGGCCTTTCTTTGTCCTGGGTGGGTGCTTGCTTGCCGGAGTGTTGGTTAGTGCTTCGCTACTGGCAAGCGATGAAACAGTAGGGCAGGCCTCCCAAAGTGTTGAGGCCCAGCAAGCCCAGTCGGCTATCCAGCAGCAAATCGACACCGCCGATGAAGAGACCCGCGCGGCCCTGGAAGAGCTTCGTCGTCTTGAGCGTGAAACCCGCCAAATAGACGCTGCTAACTCAGCGCTTAGTGGTCGTTTAGCCAGTGAAGCTGAGCGCCAGCAACGCTTGAGTAGGGCGCTGGATATGCTGAGCGATACCCGAGCGGCGCTGCCTTTAATTGAGCAAGATATGACCCAGCAGTTAATCCGTTGGATTGAAACTGATCTGCCTTTTTTGCGCGACGAGCGGCTAGCAAGGGTGCAAACAGCGCAGGCTGATTCAGGCGCAGAAAGCGTTGAGCGAATTACCGGCCTGCTCGAAGCATGGCGCGTAGAGCTTGAGTACGGGCGCACTATTGATACCTGGCGTGGTCGGCTAGACATTGCGGATATGCCTGCCCGTGAAGTGGAGTACCTGCGCGTGGGCCGCATCGGTTTTTACTACCTCTCCCCGGATGGCCGCGAAGGTGGTGTGTGGGACGTCGAGAGTGGTGCATGGCAAGCGCTAGATGAAAGCGCTCGACGGGAAGTGCGCAATGGATTACGAATTGCTGATGATCAGCGTACCCCCGACTTACTGCGTTTACCGCTTTCCATTACCGCTGATGAGCAACAGGGAGGTCAGCAATGAGTGGGTTACCTCAACCTTCGCTGAAGGCGTTTGCCACACTGCTGACGTTAATGCTCAGTGTATTTTCCGGCAGCGCGCTGGCCCAGCAAAGCACCAGCCTTGATCCGGCAACCATAAGCTCACTGCGAGAAGCGCGCCAAGCGGCGGAAGCTCGCGATGAAGAGCGGCTGCGCTCATTTCTTGATGACCAGCAAGCACTAGAGGCGGCATTGGAAGAGGCGCGCTCAGCGCATCAGGTCGCCGAAGAGCAGCGTGATGCCTTACAAGCCCAGCAAAGCGAGCAGGCGCAGCAGGCAAGCGATCTTTCTGAGCGTCAAGCGGAGCAGGGTGAGGCGCTCACCGCGCTGTTAGCCCGCTTGAGCCAGCACAGTAGTGAGGTGCGCAATGCGTTGAGCGATGAAAGCTGGCTCACCCTTGGCGATGCAGCGTTGCCACCGCGTTTAAATGAGTTAGACGTGCTTGAACGTCAGCACCTTGAAGCGGTAGTGGATAGCCTGGCAACACTCACCGCACAAACAGGCCGTGCTGAAAGGCTCTCACTTAATGTGGCAGATACGCGTGGCGTTATTGAGTCCCGGGATGTGGTGCGTCTGGGCGACTTTGCTGCTTTTACCGAGACGGCGCTGCTGCGAAAAGGAGGAAGTGACGATGAGCTTGCTGAAGTTCCCCGTACTCCTCGTGAAATGAGCGCTGTGCTGGCGGCTTACCACCAAGGCGAAAGCCGTGAGTTTGCTATCGACCCGACACAAGGGGCTGTGCTGCGCGCGCTTGCCCAGCAGCCTAGCCTTTGGGAGCGCTTCCAGCAGGGTGGCTATGTCGGTTACGTCGTTGTCGTGCTAGGGGTGTTTGGTTTGCTGGTGGCGCTGACCCAGTATATCTATCTACTGGTCGCGAGCGCTCGGGTTGCTCGGCAGCGTAAATCGCTAAGCCAACTGCGTGGGGATAATCCGTTGGGTCGCGTGCTGCAGCGCTTTCAAGAGATGGATAAGCACCAAACGCCAGAAGCGCTGGAAGCGCGGTTGGATGAAGCGGTGCTGGCTGAGCTTCCGCGTATTGAGCGGGGTCAGCCAATCGTCAAGCTACTGGCAGCGATTGCGCCCCTGTTAGGGCTGCTGGGCACCGTGACAGGCATGATCGTCACTTTTCAGGCCATCACCGTTTTTGGCACCGGCGACCCACAGCTCATGGCGGGCGGTATCAGTCAGGCGTTGGTAACCACCGTATTAGGGTTAGTAACCGCCGTGCCGCTGCTGTTTGCGCAAACGGCGCTGGCTAGCCGCAGTCGTTATCTAACGCAAGTGATTGAAGGCGAAGCGAGCGCAACGCTGGCAGATCACCTTGAAGCCCAGTCAGCACCTCATGCCCCGGTGGTGAGCTAAGATGTTTACGCTACCCCTTTGGCTTGAGCCTGTAGAGCGGCTAGTCGATGCCGGTGGCGCGGTGTTGGTCGTGCTCGCCTTCGTAGCTGTGCTGGTGTTTGGTATGGCGATAGAGCGCTGGTGGTATTACCGCATCACTTGGCGTGTCGCGCGACGCAGGCTAATTCGCCGCTGGGCAGCGCGTAGCGATCATCGTAGCTGGAGCGCACGCACGCTGCGCCACGTATGGGCTACTGCGTTAGTTGCCAAATTAAGCCGCCCGCTGCCCTGGTTAAAGTTGTTAGTAGCGCTTTGTCCGCTGCTGGGGCTGTTGGGGACGGTCACTGGCATGATCGCAGTGTTTGATAGCCTTTCGCTGAGCGATACCCACCAGGCCCGTGCCATGGCAGACGGCGTGGCACGGGCCACGCTGCCCACCTTAACGGGGATGGCGATTGCGGTGGTGGGGCTGCTGTTTATTAGTCGTTTAGAGCACGTTATTCGTCGTGAAGATCAGCGTCTGCACGACCGCTTGGCGCGTGCCGTGGAGGAGAGTGATGCGTAGACGCCGTTCTGTAGATGCCACGGCCGATAGCAACGAGGTCAACTTAACGCCGATGCTGGATGTGGTGTTCATCATGTTGATCTTTTTTATTGTGACAACGAGCTTTATTAAAGAGAGCGGTATCGACATTAATCGCCCTGAATCTAGCGCGGCAAGCCCTCGGCCGGATGCGCAGGTGTTGGTAGCGGTAACGCCAGAAGGTGCGGTGTGGTTGGATGGGAAGCCTGTCGATATCCACCGGATTGGCCAGGAAGTGGCTGCCATGTTGACCGACGATGGGTCGGTGGTTATTCAGGCCGACCGTGATTCCACAACCGGGTTGCTAATTGAAGTGATGGACCGTTTAAAACAGGCTGGTGTTGACCAAGTGGCCGTAGCCGCGAGCCGGAGCGCCCCATGATTCGTCATGTGCTTTCCTTGTCCGGCGGGGTGGCATTGGCTGTTGGACTGTTTTGGCTGCTGGCGTTATTGGTAACGCCGCCGGAGCGAGCGTTAGAAACGCCGGAAATGACGCTATCCATGAATATGGTGGAAGCACCAGAGGTTGCTCCAGAACAAGAGACACCACCCCCCCAGCCTGCAGATGCAGCGCCTGCCGTCGCGCCTCCTCCTATGGCGATGCCCGAGCCTCCCCCGATGGCGGAAAGCGCTATCACGATGCCGGAGGTTGAGCTGCCCGAAGAGCCTGTGGAGCCGCTAGAACTCGATAGCGAGTTGCCTGAACTTACTGAAGTTACCCCAGAGCCTACGCCGCCAACACCGCAGCCAGAGCCGGCGCCGCAAGCACAGCCAGAACCGTCGCCTGCGCCGCTGTCGCCAACCCCCTCCACCGCGCAGCGTGAAGCGGCGCCCCAGGCCGAGCCTGCACCCTCTAATGAGCCGGTTAGCGTGGGTCAGGTGGCGCCTACAAATCGCGTTAATCCTACGTATCCTCCTCGCGCGCAGCGCCGGGGAATGGAAGGGTTTGTCGAGGTGGCGTTTGTTATTCGTCGTGATGGCAGCGTTGATAGCAGCACAATCCAAGTTACCAATGCGCAGCCTCGGCGCGTGTTTGAAGATGCCGCGCGTGAGGCGATTGCTCGCTGGCAGTTTGAGCCCAGCCAGCAGCTGCGGCGCGCCACGCAGCGTATTGAGTTTCAGCTGAGGTAGTTAAATGCAGCGTTTAAGTTATATGCAGCGTGTGGTTGGCATAATTCTGTTAAGCCTCTGGGCTTCGTTTGCCCCTGCAAGTGAGCCTTTGCCGAGCGATATCATTCAAGATCTTAATGCGCTTCAGCAGCAGCTGACGGATGCTGGCGCGAGTGATGGGGGTTCCGAAGCATTGGACACACTTATTGCCCGGGCAACGGGACAGGCTGCTCGTTTGCAAGCGGGTAACCGCTCGGACCAATGGGCCAGCGCGCTTTACTCTCAGCTTGCGGCAGGTGCCATGGCACGCCAAGGGCGGCAAGCAGAAGCCGCCGAGCAGTTGGCCAATGCCCGCAAGCGTAGCGGTGTGCCCGCAAGCCAGCTGGCTAGGTGGCAGCGTGAAGAGGCTGGGTTGCGGCGGGCGGCAGGTCAGCGCGGTGAGGCCATTGCGCTGTATGAGCAGTGGTTGGATAGCCATGCGGATGCACAGGTGAGCTGGCAATTGGTGTATCTATTGGCCCAAGAGGAGCGCTGGGAACGCGCAGCCGAGTACTTGGCGCCCTTGCTTGAACAGCGCGATAGCTTAAATGAAGCACGGCAGTCATTGGTGCTTGCCGTGCTGCGCAATGCCGGGCAAAACGATGCTGCGCTAGCGTGGCTGCTGGAGGGCCTTGATAGCCAAAGTGCCCCTGAGGCGTGGCGACAGGCGGCTGGGCTTGCGCAGCAGGCAGGCCAGCCAGGGGTTGCCGCAGGCGTATGGGAGATGGCGTGGCAGCTAGGCAAATTCACCCAACCAGAAGAGCGACTGCTGTTAATCCAACTCCATTTGGCAGGGGGCACACCTGCGCGGGCGGCGGAGCATCTCACTGAAGCGTTGCAAAATGGAATGCTGCCCCAGGATGAGCAAACGCTAAGGCTGTTGGCCACTGCCTGGCAACAAGCGAAGCATGTTCAAAACGCCCTAGCGGCATGGAAAGACGTAGCCAAATACACTCAGCAAGCGCGAGACTGGCGACAGGTTGGTCAGCTGGCTTACGCCTGGGACGAGGAAGCGTTGGCTAAACACGCCTTTACGCAGGCGTTGGCACTTGGTGATGCAGAGGTGGAGTCCTGGCTGGTCACTCTTAGATAGCCTTAAATAGCCAGGAAAGCATTAACGACCACCTGCCTCTCTACATGGGCCGGTGGCTTTAAAAGGGTAGCGGGCGATCCAATAATGGTCAGCCTTGAGGCGTAAGCGTTAATGAAAAATCGCTCCAGATCGGCGCATGATCAGAAGGGCGCTCCATGCCGCGTAGCTGATAATCGATACCGGCGCTGGTCACACACTCCGCAAGGGGGTGTGTCACTAAAATATAGTCAATGCGCAGGCCGCGTTTTGGCTCCCGGTCAAAGCCTTTTGAGCGGTAGTCAAACCAGCTAAACCAAGCATCATTCTCTGGGTAGCAAAGCCGGTAGCTATCGCTTAACCCCCAAGCTTTAATACCCTCAAGCCATTCGCGCTCTATGGGCTGAAAGCTGGCTTTGCCTTCACGTAACCAGCGTTTGCGACTAGCTTCGCCAATGCCTATGTCTTGATCTTCAGGGGAAATATTAAAATCACCCATGATGGCAAGGCGCTCGTCAGGGCTGTGTTGATTGTTAAGCAATCGGGACAGCTGCTGATAAAAGCGCTCTTTATGGGGGAATTTGGTAGGGTGAGCAATATTTTCGCCCTGGGGGAAATAGCCGTTCCATACGGTCACCGGCTGGCCATCGTCGGCCAGCAGACGCACGCCAATCATGCGCCGCTGGGCATCCTCTTCGTCATCGGGAAAGCCATAAAAAACCGTCTCAGGCGTTTGGCGGCACAGTAAGGCAACCCCGTAATGGCCTTTCTGCCCATAATAGAACACGTGATACCCCATGGCTTCTACATCGGCCAGAGGGAACTCACTGTCCTGCACTTTGGTTTCCTGCAAGCCAATAACATCAGGCTGCTGAGTATCAATCAGCGCTTGAAGCTGATGCAAGCGTGCCCGGATACCATTGATGTTGAACGAGACCAAACGCATTAAGAGTTCTCTCCAGAAGGGTTTTCCGCCTCTTTGTCCGGGTGAATCGAAATGGTCTGCCCCTCTTGCTGGCGGGCCAGTTTGCGAACTGCCTGAAGCTTACGCTGCTGCTGCTTTTTTGCTACAAAACGGCGTGAAGAGGTAACTTGGTCTGGGTTCTCGTGGCGCCATTTTTTATAATCTTTACGACGCCCAGTACGGATAGTGACTTTATCCGCTAACGAACGGGTCTTTTTCTTACGCGTCATGTCGCGCTCCTTGGGTTAATTTATGCGTCATTCTAACAGGCTAGCGCACTCCTTCGACAGCAGAGCGCGCTCTTATCGCCAACCCCTGGTACAATGCGCACTTCGTGATGCCTAACATCCACAGCAATGGACAGATACACAGCCTATGAGCGAGTCGGAACAGACCACAGCATCGGCCCAGAACCGCAAGCCTAAACGCCGCCGTCGGAAACCGCGTCGTCGTCAGTCGAACTGGGATCTTCGTCAGTTTCAGGTGCCCGCCGTGGCCGGCAAGTGGCGCTTCCATGACTTTGATCTGCCGCTGCCGTTAATGCGCGCTATTCATGCTCAAGGGTTTGAATACTGCACGCCCATTCAAGCGGAAGCCCTTCGCCAAACGCTGCTAGGCGGCGATATTGTTGGCAAGGCGCAAACCGGAACGGGTAAGACTGCTGCGTTTTTAATTTCAGTAATGGCCTACTTTTTGGAAGAGCCAACACCGGATGGGCAGAAGCCAGGTGCGCCCCGCGCGCTGATTATTGCGCCCACCCGTGAGCTGGCGCTGCAAATCGAAAAAGATGCTAAAGCCCTAGCTCGGTTTACCCAGCTAAATGTCGCCAGCGTTGTGGGCGGTATGGACTACCAAAAGCAGCGTGAAAGTCTAGGCAGCAAGATCGATATCTTGGTTGCCACGCCTGGCCGCCTGCTAGATTTTCATCAGAAACGCGATATCGACCTTTCAGAAGTGGAAGTGCTGGTGTTGGATGAAGCGGATCGCATGCTTTCCATGGGCTTTATTCCCGATGTGAAACGGATCATTCGCTATACGCCTAAAAAAGAGGAGCGCCAAACCTTCCTCTTCTCGGCGACCTTCACCGACGATATTCTGAGCTTGGCTAGCCAGTGGACGCTCGATCCTGCCCACGTAGAGATTGAAGTGACCGTTGAGAACCAAGCGGACATCGACCAGCGTGTCTACTTGGTGTCTGATGATGATAAAGAGCGCCTGCTGGTGAATTTGCTTGAGCAAGAGAGCTTCGAGCGAGTCATGGTGTTCGGTAATCGCCGTGATCTCGTGCGTAAGCTGGATAGTCTTCTCAAGAAAGCGGGCGTTAGCGTTGCCATGCTGTCGGGGGATGTGCCGCAGAACCAGCGTATCAAAACCCTTGAAAGCTTCCGCGAGGGAGAGATTCAAGTGCTGGTGGCCACTGACGTAGCCGGGCGCGGAATTCATATTGAAGACGTCAGCCATGTGATCAACTACACCTTGCCGGAAGACCCGGAAGACTACGTTCATCGTATTGGCCGTACTGGCCGTGCCGGAGCAAAAGGCGTTTCGATTAGCTTTGTAGGTGAAGAGGATGCGTTCTCCTTGCCTGAGATCGAACGCTATATCAATGGCAAGCTCCCCTGCGAGCACCCGCCGGAAGGCATGCTGTAACACGCATGCTGGACAACGGCTTAAAAAGCGATATTCAGCAAGCCTACCGTAGCGTGGTGGAAAAGCTAGCGCTGACACCACGCTACGGGCAGCGGTTAATGATCGCAGAAATTGCCCGTACGCTCGGGGGGATTGAGCAAGATAGCGAAGGTAAGCGCACCAACGACAGCCATGTCTGTGTGCTGGAAGCGGGTACCGGTACCGGGAAAACCCTCGCCTATTTAATTGCCGCGCTGCCCATTGCCAAGGCCCAGGGCAAACGCCTGATCGTCTCCACGGCTACGGTTGCGCTGCAAGAGCAGGTGTTGAACCAGGACCTGCCCTCCCTTGCTAGCCACAGCGGTATTGCATTTCGCTACGCCCTTGCCAAAGGGCGTGGGCGTTATGTGTGTGTGGCGCGCCTTGATCAGGCCCTGGAGGGCAGTGAACCTAACCCCACTCTCTCGCTATTTGAGCAGTCGCTTCAGGCGGAAAGCAGCGACTTTACCGTGATTGCGAGTGATATGGCGGAGTCTTACGGTAAAGGGGACTGGGAAGGGGATCGCGATAATTGGCCGCAATCCATCGACGATGCCCACTGGCGGCGCTTAACGGTAGATCATCGCCAATGTACCGGCAGGCGCTGTGGGCATTTTGGCGCTTGCGCGTTCTTTCGTTCCCGGCGTGAGCTTGAAGATGCCGATGTTATCGTTGCTAACCATGATCTAGTGCTAGCCGACTTGGCGCTCGGTGGTGGTGCTATTTTGCCAGACCCCGCAAACTGTATTTTTGTGTTTGACGAAGGGCATCACCTGCCCGATAAAGCGCTGTCTCATTTTGCCCACCGCTTTGCGGTGCATGGCTGTTTGCGCTGGTTAAAAACCCTCAAAAGCAGTTTGACGGATCTCCACCAGGGGTTGGCAGTGCAGCCAACGGTGGCGCGCTTACTGGCTAGCTTGCCAGAATTAATGCATGGCTTAGAGCCTGCGCTGGGTGATGTGTTCAGCGTGGGGCATCAGCTGGCAGGGCGGCCCAATGGGCTAGGTGATGAAGAGACCCTTCATCAGTTCCGCTTTGAAAAAGGCCAGATTCCCGATGCGTTGCGTGAGCAGGCGCAGCAGTTGCTGGTTATGTTTGCAACGCTATCGCGCTGCTTAGAAAGCATCAGCGATATTCTTAGGGAAAGTCTCGATCCAGACAAGCAAACGGGCTTGGATCGAGAGCAGGCTGAAACATGGTTGCCGTTGGTGGCGCTGCTTCACGGCCGTGCACTTGAGGCCCATGCGCTTTGGCAAGCATTTAGTGAGCAGGACGCTGCCAATGCGCCGCCCAGCGCTCGCTGGCTCTCGCTTAGTCGGGTGGCGGGTGAACCAGAAGTGGAGTTCTCGGCAAGCCCTGTTTCAGCGGCCCATACCTTGGCCAAGCACTTATGGGGGCGGTGCCATGGTGCAGTGGTGACATCAGCAACCCTCACCGCGCTGGGGCGTTTTGAGCGTATTCAGGAGCGTGCTGGGTTAGCTAACCGTTACCGTTATCAAGCGCTGCCTAGCCCGTTTGATTATGCCAATGCGATTCTTCGCGTTCCCAAAGAGGCCACCGACCCAAGCGATCGTGATGCCCACGAGGGCGCGATTGTGCGTTTTGTGGAGCAGCTAGGCGACAAAGAGGCCGTATTGGTGCTGTTCTCTTCACGGGCGCAGCTTCGCGCGGTAGAAAAAGCCCTGTCGGTTGAAACCAAAACGCGGGTGCTGGCCCAGGACGCACTGCCCAAGCGCGAGTTGATTGAGCGCCATCGCGATGCCGTGGACAGACGTGAAGGCAGCATTATTTTTGGCTTGGCAAGTTTCGCGGAAGGTATTGACCTGCCCGGCGACTATCTTACCCATGTGGTGATCACACGGCTGCCGTTTGCAGTGCCTGATGACCCGGTAGGCGCGACATTGGCAGAGTGGATTGAGAGCCAGGGCGGTAACCCGTTTATGCGCATCAGCGTGCCGGATGCGTCTATCAAGCTGGTACAAGCCTGTGGGCGGCTGATACGAAAAGAGAGTGATCACGGCACTATCACGCTGCTGGATCGGCGTGTGATTACCCGCCGCTACGGCCAAGCACTTTTAGATGCCTTGCCACCGTTCAAACGAGAAATCATGTAAAAAAAGCCCCGCTGGGCAGGCCGCAGCGGGGCGTTACTGTTACTGAAACTGTTATTAAAACTGTAATTAAAAGAGTGGTTAAGCGATGCGCTTAGCAAGCGCTGGCGCCAGCTTCTCGTTCATGCGCGTAAAGGTTTCAACCGTTGTATCCCAGTCGATGCAGGCGTCGGTGATAGAAACACCGTATTGAAGATCGCTTAAATCTGCAGGCACTTTTTGATTGCCCCAGCCAATATTGGATTCAACCATCAGGCCGATAATAGAGGTGTTACCTTCTAAAATCTGATTGGTCACGTTTTCCAGTACCAGCGGCTGCAGTGCGGCATCTTTGTTTGAGTTCGCGTGGGAGCAGTCGATCATGATGTTGGCGGAAAGGTTAGCTTTTTTAAGCTCTTTTTCGGCCAGTGCCACGCTAACGCTATCGTAATTAGGCTTGCCGTTGCCGCCACGCAGCACGACATGGCCGTAGGCGTTGCCGCGGGTGCGGATAATAGCGACTTGGCCCGACTGGTTAATGCCCAGGAAATTGTGTGGGTGAGCGACGGACTCTAACGCATTAATCGCAACGTCCAGGCTGCCGTCGGTGCCATTTTTGAAACCTACGGGGCAGGAGAGGCCGGAGGCCATTTCACGGTGGGTTTGCGACTCAGTGGTGCGTGCGCCGACGGCTGACCAGCTGATGCAGTCTTGCAGGTACTGGGGCGAAATGGGGTCGAGCGCTTCAGTTGCTAGTGGTAAGCCCATTTCGGCTAAATCCACCAGCAGTTTGCGCGCAATATGTAAGCCTTCATCAATTTCAAATGAGTCATTTAGATGCGGGTCATTGATTAAGCCTTTCCAGCCAACGGTGGTGCGAGGCTTTTCAAAATAGACGCGCATTACAATATACAGGCTATCGTTTACTTGGTCGGCCAGCTTGCGCAAGCGGCGCGCGTAGTCCAGCGCGGCGTCGACATCGTGAATAGAGCATGGCCCCACCACTACGAGTAAACGGGGGTCTTTGCCATCGAGAATATTCTGGATGGTGTTACGCCCTTCAATTACCGAGCGCTCGGCAGCTTCGGTCAGTGGAATGGCATCTTTAAGTGCTTCGGGTGTGGTGAGAACATCCTGGGCGAGAACGTTGAGGTTACTAACCTGCTGATCAGACATCGTGCTACCTGTGTGCGCGGTGGGCTTAAAGTGGCCTCTACTATGGCGTGTCCGGGGAGTAAAAATCAATTGTTGCGGAACTTGAATACGCCGGAAGGTGTCAGCCTCAGCGTTTGGTGAGTAGAAGCCAACGTTTTCATTGCCAGATGACTAGCGCAAGGTTCCCGCTAACACAGCTAAGCGCTTGATGCGCTGAACAGAACGCGTAACACTAAGCACCATTGAAGATTAATCGCATAAAGAGCAGAGGGCGCAACGTTGCCATCTGATGTCATCATTATTATTAAACAATGCCCAAGGGACGCTATGCTGCTTGCTGTGAATGCCCACGTTAAAGGGCGAAAAACACCCCAGGTTCGATGTATGTCGTACAAGCAGGAGGAGCGTGTGAATGGGCACCCGTGAAACAGACCAACAGCTTGTTGAGCGTGCCCAAAAAGGCGATACCCGCGCTTTTGATCTACTGGTGAAAAAATACCAGCACAAGATTATTGGTTTGATTGGACGTTATGTGCACGATCACTCAGAAGTGCAGGACGTCGCTCAAGAAGCGTTTATTAAAGCGTATCGGGCGCTTGGCAAGTTTCGTGCAGAAAGTGCGTTTTATACGTGGATGTACCGGATAGCGATAAATACGGCGAAAAATCACCTGGTCTCCCGGGGGCGGCGGCCGCCAGGGAGTGACTTGGATATTGTCGATGCCGAAATTGTCGATCAAAGCGGCCGCTTGGCAGATGCCGAGTCCCCTGAGGCGGCCATCGCGCGTGACCAGCTTGAGGCGGCTGTTTATGAAGCCATTGAGAAACTGCCGGAAGATTTGCGCACTGCTATCACGTTACGAGAGTTAGACGGCCTTGCCTACGAGGATATTGCTCAGATAATGCAGTGCCCGGTAGGTACTGTGCGTTCGCGTATTTTTCGCGCGCGTGAAGCGGTTGATGAGCATATTCGTCCGCTGGTCACTACGGCGCGTAACAGTCGCGAGGAGTAACGGTAGAGGCGTAATCGCTCTGGCAGGGCATTGTTTTTGATCAAAATCGCTAGGGCCCAGCCGTTGATAAATGGCGATATTACCTGGCTGTCACATTATCTTACGTTTTTTCTTTTTTTGTGAACTGTCTGGCAAGAGAAGCGTCATAGCCCTGAACAAGAGATTTGAAATGGGGTCTTTGGACTAAGATTTTGCAAACAGGTTTGCAGTAGGGTCTTGGCCTATGGAGCGACCGACGTGTTCTGTATTGCTTGCAGAATAACTGCGGTGCTCCTTCTAACACAGTGTGAGGGTGTGAAGTATGAGTCAAAACACACGGGAATCGCTTTCGGCGTTAATGGATAGCGAAAGTGATGAGCTTGAGCTACGCCGAGTGTTGAAGTCGCTGCCTGATGACAGTGATGCGGCAGAGACATGGCGACGTTACCATTTAGCGCGCAGCATGATGCAGCGTGAGCGCGACGTGGACGTGAGTGTTGATCTCTCCGCAGGTATTATGGCGCGATTGCGTGACGAGCCAGCGCCATTGCTAGACGATGAGCAGAAGGGCACGCCAGTCAAGGCCAATGGTGTTTCATTTGCACGTGGAGCCGGTGTTGCCGCAGCTGTATCGTTAATGGTAATTACAGGCGTACAGTTTTTTGGCAGTAATGGCAGCACCTCTGGGCAAGGTACTGGCGACTTAGCAGCGACACCTGCTGTGGGCGCACAAGTACAGCCGGTTAGCCTAACGTCCATGCAGCCCGCTACTATGTCTCAATCCGACATGCCAATGTTTGAACCCACCCCGTTTCGTATTAACGGTCAGGGTGGGAGTGGGCTAATGAATGTTAGCGAGGCTGGCTTTTCCGCACCTTCCATGCCACAAAATGTGATGTCGCAGCAGAGCACGTCGATTGATATTGATCAAATTCGTTTGCTTCAGTCGTACCTAGAGCAGCATGCTCAAGGCGCGGCTAGCGGCAATGCAGATAGCTGGATGCCTTTGATGCGCTCCTCCTCTGTTACAGAGCCCCTTGGCCAGCGCTAACCGCTAAGCCGAGATGTGTAACGAATATGAGTAACGTAGGTAAGGGAATAGCTAATAGAGGTATGTCGGCATCTGCTGTTACCAGAAAAGGTATCCCTGTGAAAAAAGTGTTTGCGCTTAGCTTATGTGTGTTAAGTGCAAACTTTTTTTTAGTTCCAGCAGAAGCAAGCAGTCATGATGCGTCAGCTGCTTCTAGCGTTTGTGCTTCAATAGTCTCTCAAGGCACTCCTGAAAGTGTCGAGCAGTGGCTTGTGTACAGCAGGTACGCAAGCCACTGCTATTTATTTCAAGCAAGAGCCGTTTCTATAGATGCGCTGGGAGTGCGCACGCTAGCGCTATCCCACCGGATTCATGAAGGCGTTCGTCAGCAAGTGGTTCAACACCTTGATGGCCCCTCTGTTAGCGTTGAGCGCCGCTCCCATGTTGGGCGGCTGGCATGGTTTGATGCCAGTGAGAGTGATTCACCGTCTATGCCTGAAGCCTGGGCCACACATATTGCAGATAACTATGCTATTACGCTTGAAAACGACGCTAGGGTGGCTGGGCGCTCAGCTGTTCAGCTAAACTTTTTGCCCCACGATGACGAGCGTTATCATCATGGGTGGTGGGTGGATCAAGAGACGGGTCTGTTATTAAAATCTGTATTAAGTGATTCTCAGGGCAGAGTACTTGAAACCTTTCAGATGACTCAGCTCCAATCCCCTGAACCCTACAGTGGTTCGATTAGTGGTGACAATGCCTACACAATGCCTGATCCAGGCTGGCAGGTTACTTGGTTGCCCGAAGGGTTTGTGGCACAACCTATCGAAGGTAGTGCCAGTGAAACTGAGCATCGTTTTTTTAGTGACGGCTTAGCTTCTCTAAGTATATTTGCAGTCCCGGTAACGCAAACAGCGCTTGAACCGGGTATCCACACCCTTGGCGTGTCTACTGTGGCTGTTGAGTTTGCCACGATAGGCGAGCAGCGCTGGCAGTTGATAGGCATTGGCGAGCTGCCGCCAGCACTGCTGCTTCGAATTGTACAATCCGTTGAGTTTGAATGAGCGCACCGGTAACTACCTATGACTGACTCCTGCTCTGACTTGCTGCGCACTGGCACGGTGGTGGGGTATGTGCCGCGCCAAGGTATTACCGTTGATGTATCAGTGATGGCAAGCTGCGAGCAGTGTGCCAAAGGTCGTGGATGTGGAATGGGGCTGATGGCTCGCCGTCAACAGCAGCAGCTTGTAGTGAAGCCCAGCTGCCCTCCTGAACAGTATGAGCAGCGCTACCCTTTAGGTGCTTCCGTTACGTTTAGCGTACCTAAAAACGACCTGACTGCAGTCGCGCTACTGGTTTATACCTTGCCGTTATTAATTGCATTGATACTGTCAGGCTCAGCCGCCTGGGCGGGAGTTTCAGAGTGGCAGAGTGCCGCTGTTTTTTTTGGGGCATTGATCAGTGGTACTGTTGCCCTTAAATATGGCATGAGCGGGCGTACGGAACGCTTTCGCCCTCGATTGGTCAGTTAATAGTCCTTGTAACTCACAGTGAGTTGCTTCCCCTTCGTATGGTGTTTGCTTGACTAGGAGCTGTTGCATGAAGCGCTTGGTTCTTCCCTCTACCCTGTGGCTATGCTTAGTTGCGCTACTTATGATGGGCCAAACTGCCCATGCGCAAAGCCTTCCAGACTTCACTGAGCTGGTTGAAGATGCAGCTCCTGGTGTTGTGAATATTTCCACTAGCCGAACCATCCAGCGCGGCGGGCCTGCTGGGCATGGGTTTGGTGGACAAGAACTTCCCGAAATATTTCGGCACTTCTTTGGCGATAGCTTTCCCATGCCGCCTGGGGGCAGCCAGGGAAGAAGCCAGGAGCGCCAATCCCTAGGGTCGGGCTTTGTGATTAGTGCAGATGGCTATGTGCTCACGAACGCGCATGTGGTGCAGGATGCCGATGAGATATTGGTTCGCTTGAACGACCGCCGTGAGCTGACTGCAGAACTGATTGGCAGTGACAGCCAAACGGATGTCGCGCTGCTCAAAATCGATGCTAATAATCTCCCTGTACTGAATCTGGGTGATTCAGACGAGCTTAGAGTAGGTGAGTGGGTCGCCGCCATTGGCTCACCGTTTGGCTTCGACTACTCGGTCACTGCCGGTATTGTTAGCGCGATTAATCGTACGCTGCCACGTGACGCTTACGTTCCCTTTATTCAAACCGATGTGGCGATTAACCCTGGTAACTCAGGCGGTCCACTGTTTAACCTTCAGGGCGAAGTAGTTGGGATCAACTCGCAAATATTTACCCGCAGCGGCGGCTTCATGGGGCTCTCTTTTGCCATCCCTATCAACGTTGCTATGGATGTGGCTGACCAACTGCGTGAAGATGGTCAGGTCAGTCGTGGCTGGCTGGGCGTGATGATTCAGCCTGTTTCCAGGGACTTAGCCGAATCTTTTGGCATGGATGAAGCGATTGGTGCGCTGATTGCCGACCTCGACCCTGAAGGCCCTGCGGCCCAAGGCGGCCTTCAGGCTGGCGATGTAGTGGTAGAAGTCAACGGTGAAGAAGTTGATCGTTCCAGCACCTTGCCGCGCTTAATTGGCCGTGTAGCACCAGGGCGGGAAGTAGAGCTTACGCTTATGCGCGATGGCGAGCAGGTGACTGAAACGGTTGAACTCGGCAACTGGCCGGATTCCGAAGCAGTTCAACGGCCGTCCGGCAGTAATGATCAGGCGCGTTTAGGGGTTTCGGTAGCAGAAATTGATGAAGCTACCCGCGAGCGTTTAAATATTAGCGGCGGCGTTGAGGTTCGTCAGGTTGAAGCCAATAGCGTGGCCGCCCAGGCTGGCCTACGCCCGGGCGATGTGCTGGTGAGTATCGATCATCGCAGTGTGTCCTCCGCTGATGAGCTGCTGCGCATCGTTGAAGAACTGCCCAGTGACCGTGCTATTCCGCTACGCCTATACCGCGATGGGCGCTCACTGTTTGTAGCTTTACGCCTAGAGTAACCCCTCTAATATCCTTCCAGTCCGGCGGTTCTCGCCGGACTGCTGTTCCTATCCCGCGCATATCGCTACAATAGCGCTTATCTTTTTGACGAACATTGGCAATTTGGTGGTGCGGGCAAATACTATGGCCTGCGCTCGTTGGCCAAATAGAGCCAATCACCACTTGCGCACCCATAAGGTAGAGCACACTCGATGTCTCAAGACGTTTCCAGCGGAAAGCTTAAGCATATTAGAAATTTCTCCATCATCGCCCATATCGATCATGGTAAGTCGACGCTATCAGATCGTTTGATTCAAACCTGCGAAGGTTTAACCGAGCGTGAACTTAAAGAGCAAGTGCTCGACTCCATGGACATTGAGCGCGAACGTGGGATTACCATTAAAGCTCAGTCGGTCACGCTAGATTACACCGCTGCCGATGGGCAGGTGTATCAGCTTAACTTTATCGATACGCCTGGCCACGTTGATTTTTCTTACGAGGTTTCTCGCTCGCTCTATGCTTGTGAAGGTGCATTGCTGGTGGTGGATGCTGCGCAGGGTGTAGAGGCTCAATCGGTCGCCAACTGCTATACCGCTATTGAGCAGGGACTTGAAGTCCTACCTGTACTAAACAAAATCGATTTACCCCAAGCGGACTGTGACAAGGTTGCCCAGGAGATCGAAGAGATTATCGGTCTTGATGCGACTGATGCCTGCCAAGTATCAGCTAAAAGCGGAATTGGTATCGATGCTCTGCTTGAACGGTTAGTTCGCGATATTCCGCCACCGAAAGGCGACCCAGATGCGCCACTGCAAGCGCTGATTATCGACTCCTGGTTTGATAACTATTTGGGGGTTGTTTCGCTGGTTAGGTTATTTGATGGCACGCTGCGTAAAGGCGATAAGATCCGCATCAAATCGACAGGCCGCGACTGGGGTGCCACAGAAGTGGGTATCTTCACTCCTCAACGGAAGCAGACCGACATTTTACGTGCTGGTGAAGTAGGTTTTATTGTCGCCGGTATTAAAGAGATTCACGGGGCGCCGGTGGGTGACACTATTACCCATACCAAAACGCCCGACGTTCCACGCCTGCCAGGTTTCCAAAAAGTTAAGCCCCAGGTTTATGCAGGTATGTTCCCGGTCAGTGCAGATGATTACGAAGACTTTCGTGATGCACTTGAAAAACTCGCGCTTAACGATGCCTCGTTAGAATATGAGCCGGAAAACTCTGATGCTCTTGGCTTTGGCTTTCGCGTGGGCTTTCTTGGCACGCTGCACATGGAGATTATCCAGGAGCGGCTTGAACGTGAATATGATATTGACCTGCTTACCACCGCACCCACGGTTGTTTATGAATTAGCCATGAAAAATGGCGATGTGTGCTACATCTCCAACCCGTCTAAATTGCCTGATATGGCCGACGTGGACGAGATGCGTGAACCTATCGTGCGTGCCAGCATCCTGGTGCCTCAAGAGTACGTGGGTAACGTGATTGCCGAGTGCGAACAGCGTCGTGGTACGCAGTGGGATATGCAGTTTTTGGGTAATCAAATCCAGTTGGCCTACGAGCTGCCTATGTCTGAGGTGGTCATGGACTTCTTCGATCGCTTAAAGTCGATTTCCCGTGGCTATGCGTCTCTGGAGTATAACTTTGAGCGTTTCGAAGTGGCCAAGCTGGTTCGCCTGGATGTATTGATCAACGGTGACAAAGTCGATGCGTTGGCCGTTATTATCCATCGCGACCATGCCCATAACCGTGGTCGTCTGCTAGTGGAGAAGATGAAAGAGCTTATTCCTCGGCAGATGTTTGATGTGGCTATTCAAGCGGCCATCGGCGGGCAGGTCGTCGCTCGCTCAACGGTGAAAGCGCTTCGTAAAAACGTGACGGCCAAATGTTATGGCGGCGATGTAAGCCGTAAAAAGAAACTGCTTGAGAAACAGAAAGCCGGTAAGAAGCGAATGAAACAAGTGGGGCGCGTTGAAATTCCCCAGGATGCCTTCCTTGCTGTGCTCAAGGTTAACGACTAGGGAATCTAACCCCCCCATGGATTTTTCATTACTACTGGTACTGGCTGTTGCAATTTCGGGCTTCGTCTACTTGCTGGATGTGCTTTGGCTTCGCCCTAAACGACGTCAACGCGTTGCCACTGCTGAAGCGGCAACTACTGATGGGCTGGATGCGCCCACCCGTGAAAAGCTGTTAAAAGAGCCCTGGCCGGTCGATTATTCGCGCTCTTTTTTCCCTGTGCTTTTGGTCGTCCTGGTGGTACGCAGCTTTATTGTTGAGCCGTTTCAAATCCCCTCGGGATCGATGAAGCCTACCCTTGAGGTAGGTGATTTTATTCTTGTGAATAAATTCGCCTATGGGCTGCGTCTACCCGTAGTGCATAACCGCTTTTTTGAAGTGGATGACCCGGAGAGGGGCGATGTGATGGTATTTCGCTTCCCCGACGAGCCAGCCGTTAACTTCATTAAGCGAGTTGTCGGGCTGCCCGGCGACAGTGTCCGTTATGAGGGTAAGCAGCTATATATTAATGGTGAGCCGGTTGGCAAATCGCTGATTGAAGAGGGGCCTGAACGCTCGCCTCAGCAGCTACTGTTAGAAGAGCGCCTGGGTAGCGTTAGCCACTATATTTATAACAATCCCCGCGACCCTGGTCCGCAAATGCGCGAAGTTGTCGTGCCTGAAGGTCACTACTTCACCATGGGGGATAACCGAGACCACTCCAACGATAGCCGCTACTGGGGCTTTGTGCCGGAAGAGAACATCGTTGGGCGTGCCTTTGCAGTTTGGATGCATTGGGATGGCGGGCTACCCAGTTTCTCCAGCGTGCGTCGTATTGAGTGACGCTGTATATGTTGCAAACCGATTATGTTGCAAGTCGATTATGTTGCAAGCCGATAGTGTGGTTATCTTAGTTAACGTCAATGACGTAGGAGCACTGTGAGTAATCCCTTAACCGCTTTTTGCCGACGAATCGGCCATACCTTTGGCGACCACTCGCTTTTGGAACTGGCCATGACGCATCGTAGCTACGGTGGTCGTAACAATGAGCGCCTGGAATTTTTAGGTGACTCTATCGTCAACTTTGTGATTGCTGAAGCGCTGTTTCAACGATTTCCCCAGGCCAGAGAAGGGCAGTTGTCACGTTTGCGTGCCCGTCTGGTGAAGGGGCAAACCCTGGCGGAGTTAGCTCGCGAGATGGCCTTTGGCGAGTGCTTGCGGCTAGGCTCTGGCGAAATGAAAAGCGGTGGCCACCGCCGCGAGTCCATTCTAGCGGATGCCGTTGAGGCCGTGATTGGGGCGATTTATCTTGATGCGGGTATGGATACTGTTCGCGAGCGTGTGATGGCTTGGTACGCTGAGCGCCTAGAGAGTATCTCATTGCAAGACACCCAGAAAGATCCTAAAACACGCTTACAAGAGTTCTTGCAGTCGCGCCAAGCGGCGCTGCCGCGCTATGAAGTGGTCTCTGTAAAGGGAGAGGCGCATGCCCAGACCTTTACCGTGGAGTGCTACATTGATTTGTTGAGCGAGCATACCACGGGTAAAGGCCCTAGCCGCCGCCATGCGGAACAGCAGGCAGCTGAAGAAGCCCTTTCCCACCTTGAAAAAAATCCTGGAGATAAATCATGAGCCAAACCTGCGGATTCGTGGCCATCGTTGGTCGGCCCAACGTAGGCAAATCAACCCTCATGAATCGAATTCTAGGGCAAAAGATCTCTATTACCTCGCGGCGGCCGCAAACCACTCGCCACCAGGTAATGGGGATTAAAACGGTTGATGAGACCCAGTTTATTTATGTGGATACGCCGGGCATGCACATTATGTCCAAAGACCGCAATAAAGCCATTAATCGCTTTATGAACCAAGCAGCCACCCAGGCGCTGCGCGATGTCGACTGTGTGGTGTTTATTATCGACCGCACCCGCTGGACCGAGGAAGACCAAGCGGTATTGAAGCGCTTAGAACACGTGAAGGCGCCGGTCATTTTGGCGGTTAATAAAGTGGATCGCCTCACTGATAAAAGCGATCTACTGCCTTGGCTGGCTGAAGTGGGCGCCCGCCGTGAGTTTGCGGCAGTGGTACCCATTTCCGCCAAGCACGGTACCCAGGTAGACACGCTAGAAGAAGAAGTGGCGAAGCATCTGCCGGAAAGTATTCACTTTTTCCCCGAAGACCAAATCACCGATAAGAGCCTGCGCTTTATGGCAGCCGAGCTGGTGCGTGAAAAAGTGATGCGCCAGTTGGGTGATGAGCTACCGTACCAGATGACCGTTGAAATAGAAGAGTTCCGCGAGACCGAGCGCGTTACCCACATCAGCGCGCTGATACTTGTTGAGCGCCAGGGGCAAAAAGTGATTCTGATTGGCGAAAACGGTGATCGAATCAAGAGCATTGGCCGCGAAGCGCGTTTGGATATGGAGCGAGCGCTGGGTACCAAGGTAATGCTTAACCTGTGGGTGAAAGTGAAGCGCGGCTGGTCGGATGACGAGCGCGCACTGAAAAGCTTGGGTTACGACCTCGATTGAGTGCTGCAATGTCGGCGGAGCCCGCGTTTTTACTGCACCGCAGGGCTTACCGTGAAACCAGTGCGCTGGTGGATCTTTTAACGCTTAATCACGGGCGTATCCGCGCTGTTGCCCACGGAGGGCAGCGGCCCGGCTCTAAATCTCGCCAGCGTCTGCAGCCGTTTACCCCGCTATTCGTGGCTTGGCGGGGTGAGCAGGAGCTTAAACGGTTAACCCTGATGGAGTCCCGTGGGCAAACAGCGCTGCTAGCAGGCGAAGGGCTGCTTTGCGGCCTCTATGCCAATGAGATTGCGACACGGCTACTTCCCCTGGAGTTAAGCGCCCAGGAAGTATTTGCCTACTACAGTGCTTTGTTAGAAGCGCTGCCTACGCCCGCCGAGCGTGCCCTTGGTTTGCGCAGGTTTGAGTGGGCGCTGCTTGAGGTTTTAGAGGCGACGCCGCGTTTTTGTTCGCCGGAAGGTCATCCGCTGGACCCACAAACCCGCTACCGCTTTGATGCGTTAAGCCGTGCTTTTCAACCTGCTGAGCAGGGGATCGAAGGGCGCACACTGCGTTACATTGAGCAGGGCGATTGGCAGTCAACAGGGTTAGCCAGCGCTTTAAAAGCGGTAATGCGGGCAGCGCTTGCGCCTCATTTGGGTGCAACTGCACTGCGCTCAAGAGAGCTGATGCTCGATTTAGCCCGCCGTCGACAGCGTTAAACACCCCTTTTTAGGCGCTACTTTTTAGGCACTACTCAGTTAGCGAATATCAGCTGCACATTATTGGAGACATGGTATGCACCCCCCGAGGATTTTATTGGGCGTTAACATTGACCATATTGCGACGCTGCGCCAAGCGCGTGGCACTCGCTACCCAGACCCCGTGCAGGCAGCACTTCTCGCCGAAGAGGCAGGGGCTGACGGTATTACGGTGCATCTACGTGAAGACCGGCGCCACATACAGCCCAGGGATGTGCGTTTATTGGCTGAAATGCTCAATACGCGTATGAACTTGGAGATGGCCGTCACCGAAGAGATGCTTGCGCTGGCAGAAGAGATACGCCCCGCGCATGTATGTCTGGTGCCCGAAAAGCGCGAAGAGCTCACTACCGAAGGTGGCTTGGACGTAGTCGGCGGGTTTGAGCTGATTGCCAACGCCTGTAAGCGCCTTAAGGCGGCTGGCTGCGATGTCTCTCTCTTTATTGATCCCGATGAGGCGCAGATTGATGCCGCCGTTCGCGCCGGTGTACCTACCATTGAACTGCATACAGGTGCCTATGCAGAAGCACAACCAGGCAGTGAAACGGCTAATGCTGAATATGAGCGCCTAAGTACTGCGGCGATTCACGCGGTGTCTTTAGGCTTAGTGGTAAACGCCGGCCATGGTCTGCACTACCACAACGTTGAAGCTATTGCGGCATTACCCGGAGTTAACGAGTTGAACATTGGTCACGCGATTATTGCTAGAGCACTGTTTGTAGGGCTAAAAGAGGCCGTGCAAGAGATGAAACGCTTAATCATCGCAGGCCAAGAAGCAGGTTTAATGGCGGCGTTAGATGCCCATGAGCACGAACACGAGCATGACCATCAGCACAGCGGCTGTTGTGGGCATTGATCTATGAGCATGGGTGTTAATCAGTGATTGTGGGTATTGGTTCTGATATTGCGCGGGTAGAACGCTTTGCTCGCGCTATCCAGCGACATGGGCCACGTTTTGCAGCGCGCATTCTAGGGTCTCAAGAGCAAGCCGTTTGGCGTCAAAAAGGTGAGCCGGAGGCCTATCTAGCTAAGCGTTTCGCTGCTAAAGAGGCCTTCGTAAAAGCCCTTGGGCTTGGTTTGCGCAGCGGTATGCAGTGGAGCGATATCCAAGTCGTCAATGACGCATTAGGTAAGCCAAGCTTCGTACTGACCGGCGAAGCACAGCGCCTGTTTCAAGCCAGCGGCGCGACCACCGCTCATGTAACCCTTAGCGATGAGGCGGACTACGCAGTGGCTTTTGTGATTCTCGAAGCCTAGGGCCTAACCAAGGTATCGCGCTGGGCCTGGAGTCGCTCCATGGCGTTGTATAGCTCATTAAGTAAGCCTTCAGCGTTATTTAAACCGCTGGTGCGCAGGCGCGTCTCTAAGCTTTCCACCAGCAACGCTAGCTCTGGGGCGCCACAATAGCGGCTGGCGCCGTTTAAGCCGTGCACCCAGTCTAACAGCGTCGTTAAGTCGTGTGCTTCGTAGGCACTGCGCATCTTTTGCTGGCTCTCCGCCAGACTATCGACTAAACGTTTTAACTGCTCTCTAGCTAGATGCTCTTTACCCCCTGCTAAGCGTGTGCCTAGCACTAAGTCAATAACGGGGAGCTTACCGGGTGCCGGCGGCAACGCCTGGGCAGCACTCGGCTCAATGTGAGTTTTCTGTGCCAGCGGTGCAACGCCTAAAAAGCGTTGCAAGAGTTGCTGAAGCTGCGCTTCGTCCACCGGCTTGATCAGTACATCGTCTAACCCCTCTGTTAGCCACTGTTGTCGCTCGCTGCCAAGCGCATGGGCCGTAACCGCAATAATCGGGCAGCGCGCCCAGCTATTGTTGATACGGCGGAGCGCTTTGGTGGTTTGAACGCCATCCATCTCTGGCATGCGAATATCCATGAGTACTAAATCAGCGGTTTCCTGGCGAGCATACTCAAGCGCTTCCTGGCCGCTTGCGGCGAGCGCGATCTTAATATGCTCATTCTCCAGCATGGCTTTTAACAGCTCACGATTAGGGGTGTTGTCATCCACGATAAGAATATTTAGCAACAATAAAGGCAGCGTGCGTACCGTCGTTGGGGAGTTAATCTGTACTGGTTGGCTGGGTTGTAACAGTTGCTTAATGGTGGTGACCAACTGTGCGCGGGTAAAGGGCTTACACAACATCTCACCGCCGTTTGGCAGCACCCATTGAGGTAAATCCAAACTGGAGGTGTTAGCCAGTATCAATGTCGGGCAAAGCGTTTCGGCAATGACAGATTGCCAGTAGGTTTTGCGATCGCCTGCAAAGTCTTCGGCTTCTAGCCCTAAAATGATTAGCTCTTCATTTCCGGCTTCAATAAACGTCACTGGATTGGCCCCCCATCGCTCTAGCAGGTGTTCAAGCACATGGCGAGTAGCGAGGTGGGGTTCGTGGATTCGTATGGTGGGGTTTGCCAAGGCTATTTCGGGCAGCCGTTCGTCGGCTAAATGCGCCAGCAAAGGAAGCGTAAAAGAGAACGTGGCACCGTGGCCAAGCTCACTGTTGACGCTAATTGTTCCCCCCATGCGCTCAATCAGCTGCCGACAGATGGTTAAGCCCAGGCCGCTGCCACCAAATTGGCGCGAGTGACTAGGCTCAGCTTGCGAAAACGCGCTAAATAACTGCTTTTGCTGCTCATTGCTTAACCCAATGCCTGTATCGCTGACGCTAATATTCAGCACCACATGCCGGCCTTCCAGAGTGTCTAGCATCACCCGAACAATGACTTCTCCTTTCGTGGTGAATTTTAAAGCATTGCTGATAAGGTTGCTGAGCACCTGATGAATACGTAGTGGGTCGCCGCACAGCGGCGTAGGTACATCATCGTAAACCATCGCGACCAGATGGAGACGTTTCCGCTGGGCTTCCGGAGCGTAGAGACCAACGACTTCATCGACCAGCGCGACAACATCCACCTCAACCTCTTCTAAGGTAAGCCGGTCGGCTTCCAGCTTGGAAAAGTCGAGCACATCATTAACCAGCATAAGCAAGTTATCGCACGCCCGGTGAACGTGCTCTAGCCACTCCTGTTGGCGGGCATCCAGCGTTGAACGGCCGAGTAAACGACAAAAGCCGATAATGCCATTGAGCGGCGTGCGAATTTCATGGCTCATGTTGGCTAAAAATTCCGATTTCACCGCGTTGGCGCGCAGGGCGCTGCGGTGAGCAAGGTCGAGCTTGATATTTTGTTCTTCAATGGTCTCCATGGACTCTTGAAGCTCACTGGTGGCCTGCTCGATTTGGTTCTGCATATCCTGCTGCGCCTGCTGTAAGTGCTCAGCTAGGCTATTAATATGCCCGGTGAGCTGTTTAAGCTCGCGGGGATTTGCCTCCGACAAATACAGTCGATAATCCCCTCGAGATAAACGGTAAAGCGCTTGGTTGGCTTCTTCGATGGGGCGGGTGGTATAGCGGCTGATAGCATAGGCGATCAAAAAAAGCAGTAAGCCCAGCAGCATGCCGCCTAAACTGAAACTGGCGATTTTTTTATAGCGCTCTAACGTAAGCGCCCGCGTTTCCATTTCGGCCTCTAGCCAGCCAGTGCCCGAGCGGCTTGTGTGATCACTAGAGTGCGCGGTGAGTGGCACCTGCAGTCGCCAGACTTCCTCTTCCTGAGTCACAGATGTGGCATCAGGCGCATGGAGGCGTGGGGGCGGGGGCATAGAGCGGCCAAGCACTAAGAGACGATTACCTTGTTCATCAAACAGCGTAACGGCGCGAAAACCTCGGTGCTCTAGGAGCTGCCTAGCAATATCTTCAAGGCGTTGGAGGTCGCCATCGATCATTGCACTGCCCAGGCTCGGGGCAGTCAGTTCGCCAGCGCTAACCAGGCGCTCTTTGAGTACCTCACGGCCAGTCAGGTCGCTCTGTACCACCAGCAAGATGGCCATGAAGGCGTAGACCAGCAGAGGAAAACCCAGTAGGGCAAACAGCAGGCGCGTGTTCAAAGACATGTAAGAAGCTCGTTGATTCAATGAGGTTGCCTGTCCACTCACAGGCAGCACCGATATAATGCAGCATAACGGTTACGATAAGGAACGTAAGATGAATTATCCCACGTTAGAAGATGTGGTTGGCAATACGCCCCTTGTGCGCTTAAAGCGAATTACCGCTGGCCGCAACAATACGTTGCTAGCCAAGCTGGAAGGCAATAACCCGGCGGGTTCTGTTAAAGACCGCCCGGCACTTTCGATGCTCAGTGAAGCCGAAGCGCGTGGAGAAATTACGCCAGGCGATACGTTAATCGAAGCAACATCGGGTAATACGGGGATAGCTCTTGCCATGGCGGCAGCCATAAAAGGCTACAACATGGTGTTGGTGATGCCTGAAAATGCCTCGGCTGAGCGTAAGCAGGCCATGGCGGCTTATGGCGCTAAGCTGATTTCTGCCAGTAAAGAAGGCGGTATGGAAGAGGCGCGGGATATTGCCGATGCGATGATAGCCAGAGGCGAGGGCAAGCCACTAAACCAGTTTGCCAATCCAGATAACCCACTGGCGCATTACCGCACAACCGGCCCCGAGGTTTGGCAGCAAACCGGCGGCGAGGTGACGCACTTTGTTAGTTCGATGGGCACCACTGGCACCATTATGGGGGTTTCCCGCTATCTTAAAGAGCAGAACGAAGCGATTCAAATCGTTGGGCTTCAGCCCGCTGACGGTGCCAGCATTCCCGGCATTCGCCGCTGGCCAGCGGAGTACTTGCCGGCTATTTTTGAAGCGCCCCGAGTAGATGTCACGCTCGATATTGGCCAGCAGGAAGCGGAGCAAAATATGCGTCGTTTAGCCCGTGAAGAGGGTATTCTTGCTGGGGTTTCATCGGGCGGTAGCTTAGCGGGCGCACTGCGTATTGCTGAACAAACGGAGAATGCGGTTATTGTGTTTATTGTGTGCGACCGTGGTGATCGTTATCTCTCAACAGGCCTGTTTGCCCCGGAGGTATAGATGGCGATGTTGGGAAAGCGGCGGCCCCCCCGCCCCGCCTCAGGGCACTCGGGCTTGGCGCGTACGCCTAGCGGTAAAGCACCGCAACCGAGCGATGCCGTAAAAAGTGATGCCTCCGCACCGCTGGTCATTGAGCGTTTAGCCCATGACGGGCGTGGTGTCGCCCATAACGCAGCGGGTAAAACCGTATTTGTTAGCCAGGCGCTGCCCGGTGAGCAAGTAGTGGTAGGGGTGCACGTGACGCGCAAACGTTTTGATGAAGCGCATATCAAAACGCAGCTCACTACCTCTGCGCAACGTGTGGTGCCGCCGTGCCCCCATTTTGGTCAGTGCGGTGGCTGCGATCTGCAGCATTTAGATATCAACGCGCAGCGTGCCCATAAGCGCGAAGTAGTAACCGAATTAATGGCCCGACAGGGCATTACGCTTGAGTCCATCGCCGCGATTAACGGTAGCCATGAAAGCTATCGGCGGCGGGCACGGCTGGGGGTTAAAGTCGACGGGAGTGGCAGCGTGCTGCTTGGCTTTCGTGCGCCCCATAGCCACCGCTTGGTGGATATTCAGCAGTGCCATGTGCTGGTGCCGCAGTTGCAGGCGCTAATAGGGCCTTTACGGCAGCTGCTAGCCACGTTAGAAGCGCCGCGCCAAGTGGGCCATATTGAGCTTGTCGCCACGGAAGATACCACGCTACTCCTGGTTCGCCAGTTAAAGGAGCACGCTCAAGATAACGCCCGCTGGCAGCGTTTTGCTGATCAGCAGCAGGTAAGTTTAGGTGCATGGTTAGGGCGCGAAGGCCCATCACTGCACTGGTATGGTGCAGCACCGCAATTGATAGATACGCTAACGCCCACTGCATCAGAGAGCGACTTGGGCAATGCCCAGGCAAAATCTGCTCTAAACTTACAGTTTGCGCCCGGTGATTTCCTTCAGGTCAACGCGGAGGTCAATCAAAAAATGGTGGCCCAGGTGGCTGAATGGCTCTCTCCAGTCCAGGGGCAGCGGGTCGCTGATCTGTTTGCGGGAATAGGCAACTTTAGCCTTCCTTTAGCAGCGGCAGGGGCCAAGGTGCATGCCGTGGAGGGTAATCCCGCGATGGTTGAGCGCATCGCCGCCAATGCTCGTCTAAATCAGCTTGCCGTTACTGTCCAACAGGCAGATTTAAGCGACGTAAAAACGGTACATGCCTTATTAAGTGAGCAGTCAATAGAGGCGCTGGTGCTTGATCCGCCGCGTAGTGGGGCAGAAGCGATTTGCCAAGCCTTAGGCCGATACAAAGTGCCCAAAGTGGCTTACGTTTCCTGCGATCCGGCAACCCTAGCCCGGGATGCGGCACACCTTGTGCATGCAGGTTACCGCGTCAAGCAAGTAGCGGTAGCAGATATGTTCCTGCACACTGCTCATATGGAAACGCTGATGCTGTTTGAATACGGGGGCTAGTTTGCCCATTGCATCAAGCCTCGGTGGCGGCCCGGCGAACGCCGTCACCCTGAAAGGATGATATTGCCATGGTGAAAGTGCGTGAAGACCAACCGCTCACTCAAAGCGGAAAAGTGGACATACAACAATGGTTAACGCGCCTTCAAGAAGATGTGCGCCTACGTGAACCCGAGAGGCTGCTGCAAGCCTGCGAACTGGCCGAGCAGTTAGAGCGCGAGGCACCTAATACTCACCGCGTGTGGCTCTCGGCAGGCTCTAGTTTTCGTATGGGGCTTGAGATGGCCGACATACTGGCTGAGCTTAAGCTTGACCAGACAACCCTTGAGGCCGCCGTACTCTACCGTGCGGTGCGCGAAGGGCTACTCAGTATAGACGCAGTGACCAAGCGTTTTGGCAGTGAAGTCGCCCAGCTCATCGACGGTGTTTTACAAATGGCGGCTATTAGCTATCCATTGACACCCAACCATGCCATGGGCCAGCACAATCAGCAGGAAAACCTGCGCAAAATGCTGGTTAACATGGTGGGTGATGTGCGCGTCGCGCTGATTAAAATTGCTGAACGCACCTGTGCGCTGCGCCAAGTCAAAGATGCGCCCCGGGAAAAATGCCTGCAAGTTGCCCGTGAAGTGGCCGACATCTATGCGCCGCTTGCCCACCGTTTGGGGATTGGCCAAATTAAATGGGAGCTTGAAGACCTCTCGTTTCGCTACCTGCATGAAGACGATTACAAAGCGATTGCCAGGCTGTTGGCCGAAAAACGTCTGGATCGTGACCGTTATATCCATGACGTCGTGGAAACCCTCAAAAGCTTGATGGAAGCCCAGAACATACTGCGTTACGACGTAAGCGGTCGGGCGAAGCACATCTACTCCATCTGGCGCAAAATGAAGCGCAAGCGGATCGACTTTTCCCAGGTACACGACGTACGTGCAGTGCGAATCTTGGTACCAGAAGTGACCGATTGCTATACCGTACTGGGAATCGTTCACTCATGCTGGCACCACGTGCCCAACGAGTTTGATGACTATATCGCCAACCCTAAGAAAAACGGCTATCAGTCACTGCATACCGCTGTCATGGGGCCAGATAATAAGGTAATCGAGATTCAAATTCGCACCTTTGCCATGCACGATGAGGCAGAGCTAGGCGTCTGTGCCCACTGGCGCTATAAAGGCCACGATACCAATGCAAAAAGCCGCAGCTACGAAGAGAAAATCGCCTGGCTGCGTCAAGTATTGGAGTGGCAAGACGAAGTGGGCGGTTTTGGTGATCTTCGCGAAGGACTCTCAAGCGATGTTGCGCCCGATCGCAACTATGTATTTACCCCGGATGGTCACGTCATCGACCTGCCGCGCATCGCCACGCCTATCGATTTCGCCTATCGGGTGCACACTGAAATTGGCCATCGCTGCCGAGGTGCCAAGGTCAATGGGCGTATCGTACCGCTGACCTATAAGCTAAAAACCGGCCAGCAGATTGAAATTTTGACGGCTACCAAGGGTGGCCCAAGCCGCGACTGGCTCAACCCAAACCTGGGCTATGTGCGCACTTCCCGAGCGCGGGCCAAAATACAAGCGTGGTTTAAATATCAGGCCCGGGATCAAAACCTTGAGGAAGGGCGCGCCCTGTTCGAGCGGGAAATGCGCCGTTTAGATGTGGAAGGGCTAGACCTTATCCAGCTGGCCAAAGCCGTTAACTACCAAAACGCTGATGATATGTATGCAGCGCTGGGGGCGGGCGATCTACGTATTGGCCAAGTGCTTCACCAAGCTCAGCAGCTATTTGGTGAAACCGACGACCAAGAACAGCTCCATCGGCTACTGGCTAAGCCACGCCGCCAGCCCAGTAAAGCCACTCAAAGTGATATTACGGTGCTAGGGGTGGGCAATCTGAAAACCAGTATGGCGAACTGCTGTAGCCCGGTGCCCGGTGAACCTATTGTCGGCTTTATTACCCAGGGTCGAGGGGTGACGGTGCACCGTCAGGAGTGCGCCAATATTCTTCAATTGCGCATGGATGAGCCTCAGCGCATTATCGAAGTTGAGTGGGGCGAGCGCGCCCATACCCGCTATCCGGTGACCATTGAAATTCAAGCCTGGGATCGTTCAGGTCTGCTACGGGATGTCACGGGGCTTCTGGGCAATGAAAAGGTGAATGTGCTTGCGGTGAATACCCTGACCGATACGGATGAGGGTATCGCCCGGCTGCGTATTACCCTGGAAGTAGATGGTCTTGAATCCCTAGGCCGGCTCTTCTCACGGCTTCAGCAGCTGCCTAACGTGACCGAGGTGCGCCGATTGCGTAACGCCGATCCAGAGAAAAGTACCCGTAAGGGAGGGGCCTAATGCGTTACCGCTTAGATGACCTGTTAACGCTGATGCAAGTGTTGCGCGATACCCAACAGGGCTGCCCGTGGGATATTAAGCAGAACTGGGACAGCATTGTGCCCCATACCTTAGAAGAGGCCTACGAGGTTGCCGATGCCATTGAACGCCGTGCCTATGATGAATTGCCCGGCGAGCTAGGCGACCTGCTCTTTCAAGTGGTGTATTACGCGCAGTTTGGCGCAGAAGAGCAGCGTTTTGATTTTCACGACATCGTCGATACGCTGACCGCGAAAATGCTGCGACGCCACCCGCACGTGTTTCCCGACGGCACCCTGGCATCTCGGCGTCCGCCGGGGGTGAATGCAGAAGATGTGCAGACCCAGCAGGTCAACTCACGCTGGGAAGCGCTGAAGGCGGGTGAACGCGCCGAGCGTGCCCAGCAAGCTGTATCGGTACTGGACGATGTGCCGCGTACGCTGCCTGCGCTGAGCCGTGCGTCCAAGCTTTCCAAACGCGCTGCCCGGGTCGGTTTTGACTGGCCGGATGCCCGCGGAGTACTGGATAAAATTCGTGAAGAACTGGCGGAAGTGGAAGAGGCGCTTGCCGCCGATGACCTCCCGCATGCTCAAGAAGAAGTGGGCGATTTACTATTTGCCGTTACTAATTTAGCGCGCACTCTGGGAGCCGATCCTGAACAGTGCCTGCGCGCCACCAACAGTAAATTCGAACGCCGCTTTCGCTACGTTGAACGCGCGCTTGCCGAAGACGACTGCCCGATCAGCGAGGCATCGCTTGACGAGATGGAAGCCCACTGGCAAGCCGCTAAAGGCCAAGAACAACAGTTAACCTCTTAAACTATCAACGCGTCCCCGCAAGGAGGCCATGCCAATGAGTCACGACCTACACGAATCGCTACGCGATAATGTACGTATTTTAGGCGATAGCCTGGGGCGTACCATTGCCGACGATTTAGGCCAGGCATTTGTCGATAAAATCGAAACCATCCGAGCTCATGCTAAGCGGGGTCGCCAAAGCGATTCATTGCAGCAACGACAACTGATTGAGTACCTGCGTCAGCTCCCAGAGCGGGATCTGTTGCCGGTGACCCGCGCGTTCAACCAGTTTCTAAACCTGGCCAATATTGCCGAGCAGCACTACCGGGCGCGCTTTCGCCGGGTGGAAGACTATAAGCCCGGCTCTCAGCCGGTGCTGGGTGAGCTGTTAAATCGTGCCCAGAAGGCCGGTAATTCCCCGCGAAAGTTGGTTGAGACCCTCGCTAATATGCGCGTGGAGCTGGTACTAACAGCACACCCAACAGAAGTTATTCGCCGCACGTTAATTCAAAAATACGACGCCATTGATGAGTGCTTAACCGCGATTGAAAGCTCTGAAGACTACCCAGAGCGGGGTGCGCGCGCCCAAGGTCGCCTGGAAGAGCTCATTAGTCAGGCTTGGCACACCGATGAGATCCGTCATGAGCGGCCAACCCCCGTGGATGAAGCCAAATGGGGCTTTGCGGTGATTGAAAACTCACTGTGGCAAGCGGTACCGGATTTCCACCGCGACCTAGACAGTCTGCTGTTGGAAACGGCCGGGGAGCGCCTTCCGTTGGACGCTGCGCCAATACGCTACGCTTCCTGGATGGGCGGTGACCGTGATGGTAATCCAAACGTGACGGCGAAGGTCACCCGTGAAGTATTGCTGCTAGGCCGCTGGATGGCTGCCGATCTCTACCTGCGTGACCTTGAACAGTTGAAAACCGAACTCTCTATGTGGAAGGCCAATAGTGCCCTGAAAGCAGAAGCAGGTGACGTGGCGGAACCCTATCGGGAGGTGTTAAAACGCCTGCTGGCGAGAATGGAAGCAACGCGGGACTGGGCCAAAGCTGAGTTAGATGGTCGCAATTATGAGGGCGGGCCAATTATTGAAACCCGCGACCAGCTCTATTCGCCGCTGTTAGCCTGCTACCGCTCGCTGTGTGATGTTGGCCTGGATACCATCGCCAACGGCGCCTTGCTGGATACCCTGCGCCGCGTAGCGGTATTTGGTGTCACCCTCACCAAGCTCGACCTGCGCCAAGAAGCGAGCCGCCATGCGCAGGTTATTGAAGAGCTGACCAGTGCGCTGGGTCTTGGTCACTACCGTGAATGGGATGAAACCAAACGCCAAGAGTTTTTGCTTGGCGAACTCGCCTCGCGGCGTCCGTTGATTCCGCGCCGCTGGGAGTGCTCCGCTGAGACCCGTGAAGTGCTCGATACCTTCAAGGTGATTGCTCAAGAGCAGTCAGAGGCACTTGGCACGTATATTATCTCCATGGCGGCAGAGCCTTCTGATGTACTCACCGTCGCGCTGCTGATGAAAGAGGTCGGTGGGCAAGTGACGCTACCGATTGCGCCGCTGTTTGAAACGCTTAACGATTTGAACCACGCAGGTGAGGTAATCGATCAGCTGCTGGCGATACCGGGCTACCGCGCGCTGATTGATGACCGCCAAGAAGTCATGATCGGTTACTCCGATTCGTCGAAAGATGCGGGACAGCTTGCTGCCGCTTGGGCACAGTACCGCGCCCAGGAAGCGCTGGTGAATGTGTGCGAAAAGCATAGCGTAGACTTAACCCTATTCCACGGTCGCGGTGGCACCGTTGGCCGTGGCGGTGGTCCGGCCCACGCGGCGATACTTTCCCAGCCCCCCGGCTCGGTGAACGGTAGCCTGCGAGTGACCGAACAGGGCGAGATGATTCGCTTTAAGTTCGGTCAGCCGGATATTGCCCTGCGTTCCATGGAAATTTATGCCTGTGCGGTGCTAGAAGCCACGTTACTGCCGCCACGTACGCCTGAGCCCCATTGGCGGGAGGAGATGGATCAGTTGGCTAAGGTCGCCCATGCCGCTTATGTGGGCGTGGTGCGTGAAGATCCTGACTTCGTTCCATACTTCCGTGCGGTAACTCCGGAAGGAGCGTTGGGCAGGCTACCGTTGGGCTCACGGCCTACTAAGCGCCGCCAAGATGGCGGTGTGGAAACCCTGCGAGCGATACCGTGGATTTTCGCCTGGACGCAGATCCGCTTAATGCTGCCCGCGTGGCTGGGTAGCGGTGAAGCGTTTTCGCGGCGGCTAGAGCAGCCCGGCGGTCGTGAAGTGTTGCAAGAAATGCGCAATGAATGGCCGTTCTTTGGCACCTACCTAGACATGCTTGAGATGCTATTGGCCAAGGCCGATGTAGCGATTGCCGCTTACTACGAGCATCGGCTGGTGGATGAGCCGTCGCTAAAAGCCCTGGGTAAAAGGCTGCGTGAGCGTTTTGAACGGCTGGAAGAGGCTGTGCTCGATATCCTCCAGCAGGAGAAATTGCTGGAAAATACGCCGCTCATTCGCCAGGCAATTGATGTGCGTAATCCTTACATCGACCCGCTTCACGGCTTACAAGCGGAGCTTTTGCAGCGTAACCGCGATGCCGATGGCGCCATTAGTGCAGACCTATCTCGCGCGCTAATGGTGACCATGGCGGGCATTGCGGCCGGCTTACGCAACACAGGCTAAAATGACGTTTGCCTATCAGCGCCGTCACCGCTGGGTGGCGGCGCTTTTCTATATGTCTGTTGCGGAGGGTCGGAGCATGAATGCGCGAGCTCAAGACGTATTGGCATTTTGGTTTCATGAGTTGACGCCAGCCCAATGGTTCAAGAAAGACCCCAAGATGGATCAACAAATTGTTGAACGCTTTAGCGATGTGATGAGCAAAGCCGCCGTCTGTGAATGCTTTGAGTGGCGTCGTTCGCCGCGCGGTCGTCTGGCGGAAGTTATCGTACTGGATCAGTTCTCGCGCAATATCTACCGCGACGATGCTCGCTCGTTTGCCTGCGACTCGCTAGCGTTGGCGCTGGCCCAGGAGGCGGTCGCCAGCGGGGCAGACCAGTCGCTCTCGGCGGTGGAACGCAGTTTTCTCTATATGCCTTATATGCACAGCGAATCAGCGGTCATTCATAGCGTTGCTCTGCAGCTTTTCAACCAGCCGGGTCTGGAGAGCAATCTAGAGTTCGAGAAACGTCACAAAGCCATTATTGATCGCTTTGGGCGCTACCCACATCGCAATGCGGTCTTGGGCAGAACCTCGACCCCGGAAGAGGTCGAATTCCTCAAGCAGCCCGGCTCCTCTTTTTAACGTTTATTTAGGCTATATGGCGTTTTATGTCGTTACGAAAATCTACTCGAATTAATAAATACATCAGCGAAAGCGGCCTCTGTTCCCGCCGTGAGGCTGACCGCTATGTGGAACAAGGCAATGTCTGGATCAACGGCCGCCGTGCGACCACCGGCGACCAAGTAGTGGCGGGTGATCGGGTAAAAGTTAACGGTCAGGACATTGAGCCTCAGGAGGAGGAAGATTTAGTCCTTATCGCGCTTAACAAGCCGGTGGGTATTGTCAGCACCACAGAGTCGGCGGAAAAAGACAACATCGTTGAGTTCGTAAAACACGGCACGCGTATCTTTCCCATTGGGCGCCTGGATAAAGACTCCCAAGGGCTTATTTTCCTCACCAATAATGGCGACTTGGTGAATAAAATTCTGCGCGCTAATAACAACCATGAAAAAGAGTACGTGGTGACGGTCAATAAGCCGATTACCGATGAGTTTATTGCCGGTATGCAGGGTGGCGTGCCGATCTTAGGGCAGGTGACCAAAAAGTGTAAGGTCGCTAAAGAGTCGACGTTTGTATTCACCATTACGCTGGTACAAGGGCTAAACCGCCAGATCCGCCGCATGTGTGAGTATTTCGGCTACGACGTTACCCAGCTGGTTCGCACACGCATCATGAATGTCTCGCTAAAAGGCTTGGCGCTGGGCGACTGGCGGGATTTAACGCCGAAAGAGATCGATACCATCATTAGGCTTACCGAGACCTCTGACCCTGTGCCTGAGAAGAAAAAGCCAGTCAGCAGGCCCAACTATAGCGCTCGTTCAGACGCTGGAAAGGGAAACCAACCGGCAGCTAAAAAGGCCCAGAAGGGGGCTAAGCCAAGCGGGAAAGTTCGTAAAGATCCAAAAGGTAAAGCCGCAGGCCCAGCAAAAGCCCACGCGAAGGCTAAACCTGCCAGTGGTAAGCCCGGTATAAAAGGGAAAGCAGGCGCTAAAACGGTGGGTAAGGGGCGAACCGGAAGAGGCAAGCCCACAGCGGGTGGCAAGCCATCGTCGCGCCGTAAGTAGCGTCCGCTACAGGTTATGCGCTTTCTTCGAAAACGTGATTGAGCACTTCTATTTTGATTCTTGTAGCTGTTTTTTATGTTGTTGTCAGCGTTATTGCTTATATCGTTTACGCCGTTGATAAAAAAGCGGCTATTAAAAAGCGCCAGCGGGTGAGCGAGAAATCGCTGCATCTGCTGGCGCTGGCAGGCGGCTGGCCGGGCGCTTGGTTTGCCCAACAGCGCCTGCGCCATAAAACCCAAAAGACAAGCTTTCGACTTATATTTTGGATGACCGTAGCGCTGAATGTAGGAGGTCTGTGGGTATTAATGCCTTTTATACTTGGCCATTAGGTGTGAAAAGAAAGTTGGCTATTAGCTCTTTTCCGCCTTCGGTGGCAAACGACTCCGGGTGAAATTGTATGCCGTGTATTGGATAGTCCCTATGTTTCACACCCATTAGCTCAAACTCACCAACTGCCTGCCAACTGGCACGCTGCTCAAACTTATCAGCCGTTAGTTCGCCCACGCTGGCGGTGACTTCCAGGCACTCGGGCAGGGAGGCCGCATCAGCAATCAGTGAGTGGTAGCGCATCACCTCAAGCTGGTTGGGTACGCCGTTAAATACCGAGCGGTTGTTGTGGTTAATGGGGCTGATTTTGCCGTGCATGGGCAGTGGGGCGTTAATCACCTTGCCGCCAAACACATGGACGATGCCCTGCATGCCCAGGCATACGCCTAACAAGGGCGTGGTTTTGCCGAGTTTCTCGATCACTTCAGCACAAACCCCAAAGTAGCGCGGGTCATCCGGCGAGCCTGGACCGGGGGAGATGATGATGCGGTTGGGAGCCATTTCCTCAATGGCGCTGAAATCGATCTGATTATTACGTTTGACGATGATTTCAAAGTGAGGAAGCTCGCCGCGATTCTTCTCTGTAGTGAGAATTTCACCGATAAACTGGTAGAGGTTATAGGTGAAGGAGTCGTAGTTATCGATAATTAGCACCTTCATGCTTGGCTCTCCATATCCGCGCTCATAAAAGGGGCAAGGGCTTTGCGGGTGCCGGCAAATTTGCGGCGAATCTCTTCGTATTCATCGTCGGCGTTACTATCAAATACGTTCCCGCCGCAGGTTTGCACGTAAGCGCGTTCACCGTTCACAAACACCGTGCGAATGGGAATAGCAAAGGTGCAATCGCCGTTAAACGAGAACTGGCCCACTGCGCCGCCGTAAGGGCCACGACCGTCATTTTCCAGGTCGTCGATGATTTTCATAGCCTCGATTTTTGGCGCACCGGTTAGTGTGCCCGCCGGGAAGTTGCTGGCAAGAGCCGTAAACATATCTTCACCTTCGGCGATAATCCCCACAATCTCGCTGGAAATATGCTGCACATGGCTGAAGCGCTTAATGTCCATCAGGCTGCGCACTTTTACCGTTCCGAACTGGGCGACGCGGCCGATATCGTTGCGGTGCAGATCCACAATCATATTATGCTCAGCGATCTCTTTCGGGTCGTTAAGCAGCGCCCGGGCAAGCTGGGTATCCTCCTGAGGCGTTTGGCCGCGCAGGGTGGTGCCCGCAAGAGGGAAGGTTTCCATTTCCCCCTGGCGCAGCCGGAAAAGCAGCTCAGGGCTTGCGCCAATCAGCTTCTGTTCGCCAAATTTAACGTAGTACATCTGTGGTGAGGGATTAATCGTGCGCAGCTGGTCGTAGAGCGCGAGGGTGTCGCCTTCAATACGGAAGCGCTTTTTAAAGCCCACTTCGCACTGGAATACTTTGCCGTCGATAATATCCTGCTTTACCTTGGCAACCGCCTCGGCGTGTTCGGCTTTGCTCATGGTGTCGCCCAACGCGGTAATGTGCAGCGGGCCTGCCGGTTCGTCGTCGGCGTCGATCAGCGTTTGCAGAAACGCGTAGCGGCTATTGTCGTAGTAGAAGTAGGTGACTTCGCCGGTCATTTTGTCGAGAATCAGACCATCTTTATACAGCCCAAAGCGAAAGGTATCGAAGTCGTCACTGGCTTTCAGGGTGAGTGAGGGTTCGAAGTACTGCATGGCGTCGTAGCCAAGATAACCGCTTAGCCCGCCTGCATATTTACGAGAAATAATATTTTGTGGGATCAGGCTGCGCAGCAGTTCATAAGGGTTGTCACTTGGGTAGCGGTTGGCGTTACCGTCGCGGTCTTCAATGGTCAGCGTGTTGCCGTTGGCGTACAGAATGTATTCGGGGTCGAAGCCTATAATGGAGTGACGCGCTATGTGGCTATCTTCACCCAGCGACTCCAGCATGTAGCAGTTATCAAACTCCCGTTCAATTTTTTGAAACAGGGCAAAGAAGTCGCAGTCCGCCGCCAGCGTCACATAGTGAGGCTTGCGCGGAAGCGTAAACGGCTGCGGGCCTTGAGTAGAGTGCGTGTTAGCAGTGCTCATAAGTCATCATTCCGTGAAGAGGGTAGCGTCGTTAAAGCGCGTGACCCGCGTGAAACCGTAGCAATACCCACACCTAGGGTTTCGGCAATTTTGCGGTGGGGCACGCCTTCGCGCAGCAGCTTAAAAATCTGCAGGCGTTTACTGATTTCTTGGTACTCCGCGGGTGTCAACAGGCTGGCAAGCGCTTCGTGCATTGCCTCAGGCGAGTCAATGGCGAGCAAATGACGAACCAGCTCTGCTTGGAAATTATCATTTAAAGAAACGTTTGCAGGCACTGTTTATCACCGAGCCGTTATTTAGTGTACTAGCGTACTAGTACACTAACAGCGTGAGATAAAAGGTCAATGCCTAATCGATAGTTAATAAGCTTTTTGTTTGTGCGAGACGACTAGCGTATTCACCTTACCTGTAGGATTAGTGACGTAGCCATTCAGGTTTGCGCTGCCTTGTAGGCCTATAGCGTCCTGGCTCATATAACGCCCTTGCTCCGGGCATAGTACCGGTGGCGGTTGTAGCCGCTTTCTTCGTCGTGCCATTGGCCTTGGAAGCGTATTGGCTGAGTGGTGCTGCCACGCAAGCGAGTTAGGCCACACCCGCGAAGCCACTTACCGTTACGACGGGCTAGGCCGCCGCATCAGTAAAACCGTGCGCCACACCGATGGCACCACCGCCACCACCCACTACGGCTGGGACGGAGACCGCATCGTGCAGGAAGGCACCGACAACCAAGGCTCCACGGTAGTGTATGAGCCGGGTAGTTTTGTGCCCATGCTTCGCATTGATGAATCCCAACAAGGCCACGTCCTCAGCGCCTCGTCACCGATGCCCTGGGTACGCCAATGCAGTTAGTCACTCCTAACGGCGAAACGAAATGGCAAGCCCAACCCGGCGACTGGGACGCCATACCCTAGGGCGTTGGTGGCGCTGGCCAAGTAGCCGTTTCGGTCGTAAGCGTACCCGGTACGCTGCTGGGAGCAGTCGATCTGGGCGGTGTCATGGCCCAGGGCGTTCCTCTCGCGCTGGTGGGTAGCCCCCACCGCATCGGTGACGGTGGTAGGGCGGTCGGGTAACTGTTCATTCTCATAAGCGAAGGCAGTGGTGCCTTCCGGGCCGGTGACGTCCAGCGGCTGGCCGCGCTCGTTGCGTGTGATCTGCCAGCGCTGATTCTCAGGGCCTTCGATACTCACCGGTTGACCCAGAGCATCCCGCTCAATGGCCCAGCGGGTGCCGTCCGGGCCAGTCTGCGCAATCACTTGCCCGTACTCATCCCGCTCGATCAGAGCCTTGTGACCCAATTTGCCTCTACCAACGACCAGTATAGAAAGAATTATTACTTCCTTCTAACGCCAAGAAAAATACAGGCAAGTCCAAAAGTGAACCAGATGAGGGCGTAAAAGATTTTTAAATTATCGTCATAAATTATGCCACCTCTAGGAAGCTTACCTGTTGCAGAGGTATCAATCCCAACTAAAATGAATAAAAGTCCAGCAGCCAAGAAGCCGAAATTAGATTTTTTAAGCTTATTCCAAACCAAAAAGGCTATTTTGTTCATCTTAAGGCCTCTTTAGGGCTGAAAAAGTAGTCTATTGCAGCACCTGTTATTCCTTCGATATTCGGGCTAGGGCTAGTTCCACCCACAGCGCTATCGATGAAGTCTAAAGCCGCACCTTGCACACCTGGATTAGCTATTCCGACTGCTGCACTCGGCGATACAGTCGCCACACTGCACATAGCACGCAGGCTAAGCTGATTTGCACTTGCTGCTAAAGTGCTACTGGCTCCTGCCGCGATTTTTGCTGCACCCGGTGCAGTTGCACCTACCATGGGAGCCCCTAATGCGGCTGATGCCGCAGGCAGTGTAATATTATTACGTGTTGCCCCCTGATGCCCAAGTGCTTCAGCGTATTGTGGATCTTTCGCAAAGGCTGACATGTGGGATGGGAATAGTGCACCAATAATACCGGGCCGATAGTTACTGCCAGTTAATACCTCGCCGGCAGGCGCTGCTGGGGGAGGTGGCGTGGTTGCTCCATTTGCTAGCGCCTGTGAGCCATACGCTGCACTAATACTGCCCATGGCTGATTGAAACAACCCCAGTGGATCCACCATCCCCGTTGGATTCGTCACATACCCATACAAGTTCGTACCGCCATTAAGGCCGATAGGATCCTGGCTAATATACCGCCCCTGCTGCGGGTCATAATAACGGTGGCGGTTGTAGTAAAGCCCTGACTCTTCGTCGTGCCATTGCCCCTGGAACCGGATCGGTTGGGTGACGTTGCGCACGGCGCGTTGATTTTTGACCGCCGCCCAGTCATCAGGCTCGGCGAGCCAGCGGGGTTGGCCGTTGGGGGTGACCAACTGCATGGGAGTGCCCAGAGCGTCGGTGATATAGGCGCTGGCTAATTGACTCTGTTGAGTATCGTCAATACGCAGCATGGGCACAAAACTGCCGGGCTCGTAGACCACGGTAGTGCGCTGGTTGTCGGTTTCTTCCCTGACGATGCGATCACCGTCCCAGCCGTAGTGGGTGGTGGCGGTGGTGCCGTTGGTGTGGCGTACGGTTTTGCTGATCCGACGGCCTAAGCCGTCGTAACGGTAGGTGGCTTCGCGGGTGTAGCCTAACTCACTGGCGTGGATCAAGTGCACTAAGCGATTGGCGCCGTCGTAGCCCAGGGTTAAGCGTTCGCCGTTGGGTTGTTGGCGTTCGATCAGGTTGCCTGCGCCGTCGTAGCGGTAGCGGGTGCCGTTGAGTTGACCTAGGCGGTTATCGGATAGCGCTTGTTGGCCGTCTAACCGATTGCCCGCTGCGTCTACTGAGTAGCGGTGGGCATTGTCGCCGTGCTGGCTGCCGATCAAACGCCCAGCGGCGTCGTAGCTGTAGGCAATCACCTTGGAGGCGGGATCACCTTCCAGGCTGCGGAAGCTCATCCGACCCAGAGCGTCGTATTGATAGCTCTGCTGGCTGGTGGTGTCCGGGCTGCGAAGGGTGAGGTGATCTAGCTGGCCGAGGTTAGTGTAACCCCGCTCCAGTATTAATGGTTGGTTATGCTCATTGGCGCTGGTACTGAGACGGCGCTGGGTCTCCCTGTGCAGAGCATCGGGTTCCAGGGCGATCTCAAGATCCAAGCCCGGTGCACTCATGCCGTGTAGGTGGCCGCTGCCGTAGGTGTGCCAGTTGAGCGCCGGTAGCTCGCCGAACTGGCTGGCCTGGGGCGCGCCGGCGGCGGTGAGGCGATGCTGGTGTTGCCACTGCCAGCCGCTACCGGTATGTTGCTGCTGTTCGCCGATCAACCGCTGGGCGTGGTCGTAGCTGAAGGTGACTTCGCCGTGGTCATTGGTGACGCTGACCAGTTGCCCATTGCTGCCCCACTGGCACTGCTCCGTGCTGGCCGGGGCGTGTTCAGTGGCGGGTAGGTGCCGAGCGGTAAGACGACCGGCTTCGTCATAGTCGTAACGAGTGACCAGCGGCTGGCCGTCGGGGCCGGGTCGGTTGGCTTCAATGCGCTCGATCAGTCGCCCAGCCGCATCGTAGCGGTACTGCTGCTCGCGGCCATCGGGGCCGGTCTCGCTGGCTAAGCGGTCCATCTCATCGTAAGCAAAACGGTAGACAGCGCCGTTGCCCAGGGTCAGCTCGCTCAAGCGGCCAATGTCATCGTAAGCGGTAAACTGCTGGCTGCCGTCGGCCTCGATGCGCTGCACCGGGCGGCCGTGGTTATCAAAGAAGAACTGCTGCCTAAACCCTTGGGGGCCTTCCAGCTCTACCAAACGCCCAAGGGCATCCACATGGTGGTGCCAGGTCTTATTTTTTGATAATTTTTATTCCACTTCTTATTAGTAACCATGCGCCGAAAGTGATCACAGCCGAAGCGGGGATTATTCTTTCGTCTCCTAATTGCATGTTCTTTATTTCGCCGGTCACTAATATGTATATGCCAAATGTAATAAGAGCAATGCTTGTTAGAGTATTTAAAGCGTTTTGCTTAAAGTTTTGACTCACTTTCCCCACTCCTCAGGGCTAAATACAGTGCCCATAATATAGCCAACAATGCCAGATCTATTTGGTGAAGGAGGGCCTGGTAATGAGCTGTCTAAAATATCCAAAGCTACTTCTTGAACCGCCGGATTGGCTATTCCGACAGCCGCACCCGGCGATACAGTCGCAACGCTGCACATAGCACGCAGGCTAAGCTGATTTGCACTTGCTGCTAAAGCGCTACTGGCTCCTGCCGCGATTTTTGCTGCACCGGGTGCAGCTGCACCTACCATTGGGGCTCCTAAGGCGCCTGATGCCGCAGGAAGTGTGATATCACTACGTGTCGCCCCCTGATATCTCAGCGCTCTTCCATGATTTGCATCTTTAGCAAGTGCCGACATTCTTGTTGGGAAAATCGAAGCAATGATCCCTGGATTGTAATCTCCACCTGTTAGTACTTGGCCGCCTTGATCTGGCAAGGGAGCTGGTGCAGCGTGTGCTAACGCTTGTGAGCCATACGCTGCACTAATACTGCCCATGTCTGATTGAAACAACCCTAGCGGATCCACCATCCCCGTCGGATTCGTCACATACCCATACAGGTTCGTGCCGCCATTGAGCCCAATCGGATCCTGACTAATATAACGCCCCTGCTGCGGGTCATAATAGCGATGGCGGTTGTAGTAAAGCTCACTTTCTTCGTCATGCCACTGGCCCTGGAACCGGATCGGTTGGGTAACGTTGCGTACGGCGCGTTGATTTTTGACCGCCGCCCAGTCGTCGGGTTCGGCGAGCCAGCGGGGTTGGCCGTTGGGAGTGACCAGTTGCATGGGCGTGCCCAGGGCGTCTGTGATATAGGCGCTGAGGATTTGGCCTTGCTGGGTGTCGTCGATACGCAGCATGGGCACAAAGCTGCCCGGCTCGTAGACCACCGTGGTGCGCTGGTTCTCGGTTTCTTCCCTAACGATGCGATCACCGTCCCAGCCGTAGTGGGTGGTGGCGGTGGTGCCGTTGGTGTGGCGTACGGTTTTACTGATGCGCCTTCCCAGGCCGTCGTAGCGGTAGGTGGCTTCGCGGGTGTAGCCTAATTCGCTGGCGTGGATCAGGTGCACTAAGCGGTTGGCGCCGTCGTAACCAAGCGTTAGGCGTTCGCCGTTGGGCTGTTGGCGTTCGATCAGGTTGCCAGCGCCGTCGTAACGATAGCGGGTGCCGTTGAGTTGAGCCAGCTGGTTGGTGGTGTTCGGCGTTGGGTTCTCTGTTGATGGTGCCGCTAACCGATTACCTGCCGCATCCACGCTGTAGCGGTGAGCATTATCGCCGTGCTGGCTGCCGATCAAACGTCCGGCGGCGTCGTAGCTGTAGGCGATCACTTTTTCTGCGGGATCACCTTGCAGGCTACGAAAGCTCAACCGCCCCAGGGCGTCGTATTGATAAGCTTGCTGGCTGGTGGTGTCCGGGCTGCGTAGCGTGAGGTGATCCAGCTGGCCTAGATTGGTGTGCCCGCGCTCCAGCACCAGCGGCTGATTGTGCGCATTGGATCCGGTGCTGAGGCGGCGCTGGGTCTCCCGGTGCAGGGCATCGGGTTCCAGGGCGATCTCTAGATCCAGGCCAGGGGCGCTCATACCGTGCAGGTGGCCGCTGCCGTAGGTGCGCCTGGAGTTAAGGTGCATCATGGTGAAAACCACGTCACCGCCAAGGCAACACTACGTGCTTACCTTAGCGGGTGTTTAGAAGAGATTTATTTTGTCAGAAAGTCCTAAAAAAGCTGAAAAAACCCCATAGCCAGAAGCAAATAAAAACGATAAACATAATAGTTCTCCAAATGTCATCTTTGCCTTTTTTCATCGGCAGCCCACCATAATTCAGCATATCCCACCCAAACAGATAGGCAATAATGTAATAACTAAAAAACAATCCAAAGAAAAAGTTGACAGCAAAGCTAAACAAATCTGTGGCAACTAGACCTATGTCTCTCACCATTATCAGAGCTAGCAATATCCAAAGAGCTATGCCAAACCATAGTTTTTTGTTATTCAGCATTTGAACACTCCTGTTCACTAGCAATATGGTTATCTTTATTTCCCCAGAACTGTGTTTTAAACCCTGCAGCAACACCAATAGCGTTACTGACTCCATCAGTTACTATTTCGGCCCGTTTAAAAATATGACCTGTTGTTTCGGATGCAATCGTTGGTGCAATGTCTGCCGCAGCTTGCCGTCCGTTACCATCGACGGCTTCTATGCCTGCCGCATAAATACTTGCACCCAGTGAGACTGGGCCACATGAAGATGTCAGCGGCGGTGCTAGCGAGCAAACAGCTGCTACATTGCTAACCGTTGTAGCAGTTTCTTTACTTGGAAGAACTGCTTGATGAACAAATTGCATAAACATCTTGGGCACATTGCGGATAGGGTGAACGTCACGATCAATTTTATAGCGCCAAGGAGTCTCTCCTTCTAACCCCAGCGGATCCACCATCCCCGTCGGATTGGTCACATACCCATACAAGTTCGTCCCGCCATTGAGCCCAATCGGATCCTGGCTGATATACCTACCTTGCTGTGGGTCATAGTACCGATGACGGTTGTAGTAAAGCCCGCTCTCTTCGTCGTGCCATTGGCCCTGGAAGCGGATCGGTTGTGGCGTGTTGCCGCGCTCGTTTCTGACGGCGGCCCAGTCGTCGGGTTGGGCTTGCCAGCGGGTGGTGCCGTTGGGGGTGACCAACTGCATGGGCGTGCCCAGGGCGTCGGTGATATAGGCGCTGACTAATTGCCCCTGTTGGGTATCATCGATTCTGAGCATGGGCACAAAACTGCCTGGCTCATACACTACAGTAGTGCGCTGATTCTCGGTTTCTTCCCGCACGATGCGATCACTATCCCAACCGTAGTGGGTGGTGGCGGTGGTACCGTTGATGTGGCGCACGGTTTTGCTGATCCGGCGGCCCAGGCCGTCGTAGCGGTAGGTGGCTTCGCGGGTGTAGCCCAGTTCGCTGGCGTGAGTGAGATGCACCAAGCGGTTGGCGCCGTCATAGCCCAGAGTTAAGCGTTCGCCGTTGGGCTGTTGGCGTTCGATCAGGTTACCGGCACCGTCGTAGCGGTAGCGCGCCCCGTTAAGCTGAGTGAGGCGGTTATCCGTCAGCCCTTGCTGCTTGTCGACACCCTGCTCTAAGCGATTACCCGCTGCGTCCACTGAGTAACGGTGGGCATTATCGCCGTGCTGGCTGCCGATCAAACGCCCAGCGGCGTCGTAGCTGTAGGCGATCACTTTTTCTGCGGGATCACCTTGCAGGCTGCGGAAGTTCATCCGGCCCAGGGCATCGTATTGATAGCTCTGCTGGCTGGTGGTGTCCGGGCTGCGCAGGGTGAGGTGATCCAGCTGGCCGAGGTTGGTGTAACCTCGCTCCAACATTAATGGCTGGTTATGCGCATTGGCGCTGGTACTGAGACGGCGCTGGGTCTCCCGGTGCAGGGCATCGGGTTCCAGGGCGACCTCAAGATCCAAGCCCGGTGCACTCATGCCGTGCAGGTGGCCGCTACCGTAGGTGTGCCAGTGGAGCGCCGGTAGGTCGCCGAACTGGCTGGCCTTGGGGGCACCTGTCGCCGTCAGGCTATGCTGGTGTTGCCAGCTCCAACCGTTGCCGCCTTCTAATCCGGTATGTTGCTGCTGTTCGCCAATTAACCGCTGGGCGTGGTCGTAGCTAAAGGCCACCTCGCCATGATCGTTGGTGACGCTGAGTAGCTGACCATTCGTCCCCCATTGGTACTGCTCCGTGCTGGCCGGGGCGTGGTCAGTGGCGGGTAGGTGCCGGGCGGTGAGGCGACCGGCTTCGTCATAGTCGTAACGGGTGACCAGCGGCTGGCCGTCAGGGCCTGGGCGGTTGGCTTCGATACGTTCGATCAGTCGTCCGGCCGCATCGTAGCGGTACTGCTGCTCGCGGCCATCGGGGCCGGTCTCGCTGGCTAAGCGATCCATGTCGTCATAAGCAAAACGATACACCGCGCCGTTGCCCAGGGTTAGCTCGCTGAGGCGGCCAATGTCGTCGTAGGCGGTAAACTGTTGGCTACCATCGGCCTCGATGCGCTGCACCGGGCGGCCGTGGTCATCAAAGAAGAACTGCTGCCTAAACCCTTGGGGGCCTTCCAGCTCTACCAAACGCCCAAGGGTATCCATATGGTGGTGCCAGTAGAGTCCGTCGGGGAGCTGGGTGGCGATGCGGCGACCCATCTCGTCGTGCTGGGTGCGGGTGGTTTCCCCCAGAGCGTTGGTGACGCTGGCCAGATAACCGTGGCGGTCGTAGGCGTACTCGGTACGCTGTTGTGAACAGTCGATTTGGGCGGTGACCTGGCCCAGGGCGTTCCACTCCCGCTGGTGGGTAGCACCCACCGCATCGGTGATAGTGGTAGGGCGGTTGGGCAGGTCGGCATTGTCATAGGCGAAGGTGGTGGTGCCTTCCGGCCCGGTGACCTCCAGCGGGTGGCCGCGCTCATTGCGTGTGATCTGCCAGCGCTGATTCTCAGGGCCTTCAATGTTGATCGGCTGACCGAGAGCATCGCGCTCAATGGCCCAGCGGGTGCCGTCCGGGCCAGTTTGTGCGATCACCTGGCCGTGGTCATCCCGCTCAATCAGCGTCTCGTGTCCCAGCGGATCGACGGTGGCGATCTTGCGCCCAGCACGGTCATAGAGGAACTCAATGCGCGAGCCGTCGGCGCGGGTGTGGGCCGACCAGCGGCGGCCGGGGCCGCTGCCCACAAAGTGGTAGCGCTCCTCTCGGTCCAGGCTGTCGGTGACCAGGGTATGATCCACCTGGTAGCTGTACGTCCGCGCCAAACCACCGGCTTCTTGCTGGCCCATCACCCGGCCATCCGGGGCGTGGCGATCCCAGGTGTAGTGGGCTTCCATGCCACCGGGTGCCCGGTGGGTATATGATCTGATTGGCACAGCTTATTTTTTCTTTCTTACAGCGCTATAAATACAAACAGCGCTGAATATCATTATGGCGATTCCAATAAGTTCATGATGGCTGCCAAAGTCATAAACTACAGACTTTAATCTTTGTATTGGCGAGATAAAAACCTTTAAACCAAAAAAGACACCAGCTGCTCCGCCTATCAAAAAAAGGAAATTGTCCGATTTCATTTGGCAGGCAACCCCTCTTTAGCAAGCTCCCCCTCTACTACCCCACCAATAAATTGCATAATATTTTGGGGCGCTCCAGGATCGAAAAATCCGTTTGTGAAATCAATAGCTCTTTGCTGAACTACTGGGTTAGCCATTCCTACAGCTGCACCCGGCGATACGGTCGCAACGCTGCACATAGCACGCAGGCTAAGTTGATTTGCACTTGCTGCTAAAGTGCTACTGGCTCCTGCCGCGATTTTTGCTGCACCGGGTGCAGCTGCACCTACCATTGGTGCTCCTAAGGCGCCTGATGCCGCAGGAAGTGTGATATCACTACGTGTCGCCCCCTTATATCTCAGCGCTCTTCCATGATTTGCATCTTTAGCAAGTGCCGACATTCTTGTTGGGAAAATCGAAGCAATGATCCCTGGATTGTAATCTCCACCTGTTAGTACTTGGCCGCCTTGATCTGGCAAGGGAGCTGGTGCAGCGTGTGCTAACGCTTGTGAGCCATACGCTGCACCGATACTGCCCATGGCTGATTGAAACAGCCCCAACGGATCCACCATCCCCGTCGGATTGGTTACATAGCCATACAAGTTTGTACCCCCATTGAGACCGATGGGATCCTGGCTAATATACCGCCCCTGCTGCGGGTCGTAATAACGGTGACGGTTGTAGTAAAGCCCGCTCTCTTCGTCGTGCCATTGGCCCTGGAACCGGATCGGTTGGGTGACGTTGCGTACGGCGCGTTGGTTTTTGACGGCTGCCCAGTCGTCGGGTTCGGCCAGCCAACGGGGTTGGCCGTTGGGGGTAACTAACTGCATCGGGGTGCCCAGGGCATCGGTGATATAGGCGCTGACTAATTGCCCCTGTTGGGTATCATCGATTCTGAGCATGGGCACAAAACTGCCTGGCTCATACACTACAGTAGTGCGCTGATTCTCGGTTTCTTCCCGCACGATGCGATCACTATCCCAACCGTAGTGGGTGGTGGCGGTGGTACCGTTGATGTGGCGCACGGTTTTGCTGATCCGGCGGCCCAGGCCGTCGTAGCGGTAGGTGGCTTCGCGGGTGTAGCCCAGTTCGCTGGCGTGAGTGAGATGCACCAAGCGGTTGGCGCCGTCATAGCCCAGAGTTAAGCGTTCGCCGTTGGGCTGTTGGCGTTCGATCAGGTTACCGGCACCGTCGTAGCGGTAGCGCGCCCCATTGAGTTGGGTGAGGCGGTTATCCGTCAGCCCTTGCTGCTTGTCGACACCCTGCTCTAAGCGATTACCCGCCGCGTCCACGCTGTAGCGGTGGGCATTATCGCCGTGCTGGCTGCCGATTAAGCGCCCGGCGGCGTCGTAGCTGTAAGCAATCACTTTTTCTGCTGGATCACCTTGCAGGCTGCGGAAGTTCATCCGGCCCAGGGCATCGTATTGATAGCTCTGCTGGCTGGTGGTGTCCGGGCTGCGCAGGGTGAGGTGATCCAGCTGGCCGAGGTTGGTGTAACCTCGCTCCAACATTAATGGCTGGTTATGCGCATTGGCGCTGGTACTGAGACGGCGCTGGGTCTCCCGGTGCAGGGCATCGGGTTCCAGGGCGACCTCAAGATCCAAGCCCGGTGCACTCATGCCGTGCAGGTGGCCGCTACCGTAGGTGTGCCAGTGGAGCGCCGGTAGGTCGCCGAACTGGCTGGCCTTGGGGGCACCTGTCGCCGTCAGGCTATGCTGGTGTTGCCAGCTCCAACCGTTGCCGCCTTCTAATCCGGTATGTTGCTGCTGTTCGCCAATTAACCGCTGGGCGTGGTCGTAGCTAAAGGCCACCTCGCCATGATCGTTGGTGACGCTGAGTAGCTGACCATTCGTCCCCCATTGGTACTGCTCCGTGCTGGCCGGGGCGTGGTCAGTGGCGGGTAGGTGCCGGGCGGTGAGGCGACCGGCTTCGTCATAGTCGTAACGGGTGACCAGCGGCTGGCCGTCAGGGCCTGTTCGGTTGGCTTCAATGCGTTCGATCAGACGCCCGGCGTCATCGTAGCGGTACTGCTGCTCGCGGCCATCGGGGCCGGTCTCGCGGGCTAAGCGATCCATGTCGTCATAGGCAAAGCGGTAGACGGCGCCGTTGCCCAGGGTCAGCTCGTTAAGGCGACCGGTCTCATCATAGGCGGTAAACTGCTGGCTGCCGTCGGCCTCGATGCGCTGTACTGGGCGGCCATGGTCATCAAAGAAGAACTGCTGCCTAAACCCTTGGGGGCCTTCCAGCTCCACCAAGCGCCCAAGAGAGTCTACATGGTGGTGCCAGTAGAGCCCGTCGGGGAGCTGGGTGGCGATGCGTCGGCCCATCTCGTCGTGCTGGGTGCGGGTGGTTTCCCCTAGGGCGTTGGTGATGCTGGCCAGATAACCGTGGCGGTCGTAGGCGTACTCGGTACGCTGTTGTGAACAGTCGATTTGGGCGGTCATCTGGCCCAGGGCGTTCCACTCCCGCTGGTGAGTAGCCCCCACCGCATCGGTGACGGTGGTAGGGCGGTCGGGTAACTGTTCATTCTCATAGGCGAAGGCAGTGGTGCCTTCCGGCCCGGTGACCTCCAGCGGGTGGCCGAGCTTGTTACGTGTGATCTGCCAGCGCTGATTCTCAGGGCCTTCAATGTTGATCGGCTGACCGAGAGCATCGCGCTCCATCGCCCAGCGGGTGTCGTCTGGGCCGGTCTGGGCAATCACTTGCCCATGCTCATCCCGTTCGATCAATGTCTCATGACCCAACGGATCCACCGTCGCTACCTTGAGACCCGCACGGTCATAGCGGAACTCGATCCGCGAACCGTCGGCGCGGGTGTGGGCCGTCCAGCGGCGGCCGGGGCCGCTGCCTACAAAGTGGTAGCGCTCCTCCCGGCCCAGGCTATCGGTGACCAGGGTGTGATCCACATGATAGGTATAAGAGCGCGCCAGGCCACCGGCTTCCTGCTGGCCAACCACCCGGCCATCCGGGGCGTGGCGATCCCAGGTGTAGTGGGCTTCCATGCCACCGGGTACCCGGTGGGCGGTGAGCATATGGTCTTGCCACTCAAACTCGCGCACTACCTCTCCATGACGGTGGCGCACTGCAATCAAATCCCCCACCGGGCTATAGGAGTAGCGCACTAACCACTCGTCTGCTGCTTCGCCGTCGTGTTCTTGCACCAGCTTAACGCCGGTTAAGCGTTGGCCGGCATCGTCGGGCTGGGCGGGCAATATACGGTCGTAAACCAACTGGTAGTGGCGCTGGGCGCTGTCGATTACCCCCACCAACAGCTCCCCTTCCCAGCAGTACTGGGTGGCATAGCCATTGCGGTCGCGCTCTTCGGTTAAGGGCCAGCGACCGGAATCAGCAGCGGCGCTTTCTGTCGCAGAAGCGGCATTAGCAGCGAAGATATAATACAAGCCGCTGGCATCGCTTAACACGATACGCTCAGGATCACTGCGCAGCGTTTCGTCTAACGCTTGCCAGCGAGGCGCGTTACTCGCTTCATCGCCTGAGTTGCCCCCGCGACGAATCCATAGCTGCTCGGTGGGCGAGAAGCGTACCTGACCGGGAGCCAGTGGGCCAAAGGTAATCTGGCGGCCCTGGGCGTCGTGGATGATGCAGGCGTTGTCGTTCAGAGTAATGGCAAGGCTCTGACCTGGGAGCGACCAGCCCTGTCCCAGTGCGCCCACCTCACCGTTGCTGGAGAGATAGCCACGGCTAAACACAAAGGGTCGTGGTGCCGGTAGCGCAAAGTCGGTTTCCGCGGGCAGCAGCTTGGCGCCCAGCAGTGGGTTGACGGGGCTACCCACCGCAGGCTCACAGGCACTGCAATCATCGGCCAGACCATCGGTAATATCGATATCGTCCAGTGCTAACGGCGTGGCGGCGGTAATGTCGCTGCTCAGTAGCGGGGTCTGGTGCGGCTCAAGGGTAACGTCCTCGCTCTCCTCGGGCTCGGCCTCAAAGGGTAAGCGGGGCAGCACAATGGCGTGGCCCTGGCCGCGCCCAGGGCTACCGCCGGAGTTGATCTTGACCTGGGGGCCGACAATAGTCACCCCGCCCGGGTCGAGCTTGATAAAGCTGCCGCCCGCCTTCAGGGTGATCTCACTACCGGCTTCCAAGACAATCTGGCTGCCCGCCTTGTGGTGCAGCTCGCGGCCGGTCTCCACCAACTGGGACTCACCGTAGACTTCATGGCGGCTCTCATCCACCTGAAGGTGGTCATCGCCTTTGATCAGGGTGTGCCGTTTACCGTGTACGGTGAGGTGATCGTCGTTATGGATCTCACTGAGTCGGTTGCGATGCAGCTTAAGGTGGCTATCCCGGCGGATCTCCTCGGTACGGTCGTTAAGGGTTAATAGCTCCAGGTCTTTTTGGGCGTGGAGCCAAATCTGCTCTTCGCCCGCTTCGTCTTCAAAGCGCAGTTCGTTAAAGCCGTCGGCCTTGTGGCTTTGGGTGCGGATCACCGTGCGGGTTTTGTGCTCCGGCAGCGGGTACGGGGGCGTGTTGACCGCGTGGTAGGTGCGGCCGGTGACCAGCGGTTGATCGGGGTCGCCCTCTAGGAACGAGACAATGACCTCGTGGCCGATGCGGGGAATCGCCATGCTGCCGTAGCCGCCGCCTGCCCAGCCTTGGGCCACCCGCACCCAGCAACTGGCGGTTTCATTGGGTTCGGCGTAGCGGTCCCAGGGGAACTGGACTTTGACCCGGCCGTGTTCGTCGCAGTAGATCTCTTCACCTTCCGGCCCCACCACAAAGGCCACCTGGGGGCCATCCACGCGCGGCTTGGGGTTGGGCGTCGGGCGGAAGGTCTGCTCCTTCGGCATGATCACCACGTCATTGTGGTAGCGGGTCATTAGCTCGCCCGACTGGGCCGACGCAGAGCCGCTGCCCCCATTGTTACTGTCATAGCCTCCCCGGGCCATCCCGTCCTCTTCCAGGGCCTGGGGCTGCTCACCATGGTGCACCACCGAGACCACTTGCCAGTCACGGTTGAGGCTATCGATATCGTGGTCGGTGAGGGTAAAACAAATGCCGGGGGCGAGTTCGGGGAGATCACTTTCGGCTTCGGCGGTGGTGGCGTCGGCGCGTAGAGATTCTAACCGGTGGCGGGTGAAGGGCTTTCCGGCGGCGTCCTTCTTATAACGGCCGGGGTAGTCAAAGTGTTCGTAGTCTTCCCGCTGGGCATGCTCACCCAGCCCAGAGCCGTGGTGTTCGTGACTCTGGTCGTAGGGCGGGTTCTTAAACGTGTAGTCTTTAAGCATGGCCGAAGCGGGGCGTACCCGGCTGGCCTGACGCAACTTGCGTACGTGGCGTCGGGGCGGGGTGCCCCCGGCGCGACCGTGGTAGACGCGCTCGCCTATGCTGGGCAGTACCACGGTGGCGTCAGCAAACACTAACGAGTGTTTACCCCCTTCGACGTTCTCAAACGCATGGAAATAGAAACACCCCTCTTCGGCGGCCACACGCTCGATAAAGGCCAGATCGGTCTCGCGGTACTGCACCAAAAACTCGCGATCCAGGGGCGTACGGGTGGTGGCAAAGCCGATATCGGTGAGGCTGCGCTCGCTGGCTAGCGTAGTAATCGCATCGTAAGGCGAGGCGTCCTGAAAGATGCGCGAATTATGGCGCAGGGATAACCGCCACAGCGCAGGGCGAATCTCGACCCGATAAAAGCTGCGTCGATGACCGCGATCGCCGCGATGCAGCTCTGCGATCACCCCATGCACGCGGCGCAGCGGTTCGCCGTCCTGCCAAATGCTAAGCGTCGCCTCCTGATCCAAACAGTCGGTGGGCGACAGGTCGTGGGTACGGCTGGCAAAGTCCACGGAGAGGGTAAACGGCTCAGAGAGGGCTTCACGATGGGTAAAACGCACCACGGCGGTATCATCCACCCCGGGTAGGGTCAGGGTAAACTGCAGGCCCGTTTTATCCGCCATCGCGCCGCTCCTTGGATCGTTATCTGCTAAATAAGAACGGATTAGGATAGCGGCAACGAGGCCCGAGACAAGCCCAGATAGGCAAGTCACAGGGATCTCTTACGCGTGTAAGAAATGGCTTACAAGGATTTAAGAGATGGCTTACAAATGTATAGAGGCCAGATTGGCGTGAAAGGTTATCGTCAATTGCATTGCTTTAAGGTTTATTGACGGAATTCAGGTTTCATGGCGATTTCCAGATCAAGGCTGGGGGCGCTTAGGCCATGCAAATGGCCGCTGCCGTAGGTGTGCCAATTAAGCGCGGGTAGCTCACCGAACTGGCTGGCCTGGGGTGCGCCGGCGGCGGTGAGGCTGTGCTGGTGTTGCCAGCCGCTGTCACCACGGATACTGGCATGCTGTTCGCCGATTAGGCGCTGGGCCGTAGCTAAAGGTCATTTTGCCGTGACCATTGGTAGTGCTGACAATTAACGATCATGACCAAAGGGAACTACAGGCGTCAAACCTTCAGAGCGCATCAGTTCGCGTACCTCAACGGGCGAAGGAGGGGGGAAATCAATCCCGCGCTCAATCATCATCTCGCGAAGCTGCAAATATCCTTCTCGTTCAGTACCGCTTGTGCCCTTAATACGATTATGAACGCGCCAGGCGGTGGTAACACCTGTGCTAATATGGATATTCGGCTCAGCACCTTGTTCAAGTAAGTAAATAGCAATTTCGGGTTTAGTGCCTGTTGTACTGCTGTCAAGCGGGCTGGAGCCGATACCATCTCGGAGCCGGTAATGTATATCTGCACCACGTTCAACCAGTAATTTAACGTGCTCTAAGGTACCACTGGTAATAGTGCTAAAGATAAGCGGGTAGTCCTTATCATTGCCCTCATTATCCGTGGCATCATTGGGTGATAGCCCACCGTCCAGCATAGCTTCTAGGTAGCGAGTATCTTTATTCCGAAGGGCTTGACCAAGTGGGGTTCCTCCACCCTCTACAGGGCTTTCATTGGGATGCACCCCTAACTCAACCAGTGTTCGAACGGCATCAGTATTCTCCTGCAGCATCGCAAACCACATTAGGGTGATCTGCCTGTCGCCGCGAGCATGGAGGTCAATGCCCTGTTCAGCCCCCTGTCGAAGGGTGGCCATATCATTGCGTTCGATGGCTTCGGCCATTTCAAGCTGAGGGCCGTTAAAAAACTCACTGGCAGTGTATGAGCGGGACATAGAAACTCCTTCAGATGGTTGGCAACCAGTGATCAATAGGCCTACCAGTAATACGATTAAGATAGGCATGCGAGACAATTGCCTTTGTGTGAACCACATAAAGTATCCTTTGGCTACTGGCAGTAGTGTCCCGTTGCTTCGGCAAGATGTCGCTGATCAAAGGCTTTTTCCGCCTCCAGGCCGTCAATCACTTGTGTCATGCTATGGAGATCTATACGGTTAATGCTGCGTCCCGGCAACTCATAAGGGGTGCCTACTGCGTTGGGTAAGTTTTTTGCGAGCTGTTGTTGGCCCCATCCGGCAATGCCAGGTATAGTAAAATTCGAATTTTGTTCCTGCAAGTTGGTCAGAACTTCTCCTCTTACGCGGTAAGCGGCAATATTTTCTTGCTCAGGAGTATGCAGGGTACCCCCGTAACGCTCAACGGTATTAGGGTGCAAGCCTGCAGCATTAAAGGTAGTTGCCGCCATGCCACTAGCGCGGGAGGAGGCTGATGCCATACCCCCACCTAGCGAATGGCCCGCTATATGGATTTTAGCGCCAGAATCTTCGACATTACGCCCTAAGTCGACAGCTCGCTCATAGTAATCGGAATGTCGATCAGCACCCTGTGCAAAATTATTAAGCCAATCTTCTCGTGTGGTAGTGCCTTTAAACACCAGCGCTGGCTCAAAAGCGTTACCAAAGACCTCGGGATTAGATATACACACACCCGTCCGGAAGTCGCTGCCATCAGGTTTTAAATCCTGAGGTGATGGAATGCCTGCTTGCTCAAGGGTCAGCATATTGTCGCTTGCATCTTCCCAACCTATTGGCGCTGGCTGGCTTGGCTCATAAATATGCTGTGCCAGCCTTGCGTGCTCAACGGCGAAGTTATCGCGCTCGAAGCGTTCTGCAGTCGCTAACAGATGTGCGCGCTGGTCACTGTGTTCAGGCAAACGGTTGGCTTTCTGGCGCGCGGCAGCTATTTGTTCCTGGCGGCACTGCCACCGCTGGGCCTTTTCGCGAAGCGCGGCTTTGGCCTCACTTTCTATCAGTGTTTCTTCTTCGCTTTCTGCATTGGCGCTGTGATCTTCTTCCTGCCCCGCTTCATCTTGGCTTGCCACCCAGGTGGCTGCCGCAATGGCCGCACTTTCAAGCAGTGGGTCTTGATGTGGTTCTAGGGTGACGTCATCGCTGACCTCCAGTGCTGCCTCGCCTGCTAACCGTGGGGATACGGCGGCTTGTCCACTTCCATTACCCGGGCAACCACCGGCGTTGATCTTGACTTGGGAACCAACGATGGTGATGCCGCTGGCGTCGAGTTTGATAAAGCTGCCACCGGCTTTTAGGGTGATTTCGCCATCGGCTTCAAGTACCGCTTTTTGCCCCGACTTGATATGCAGTTCCTGACCACTCTCACTTAACCAGGCCTCTCCGGCACGCATATGCATGGTGCCTTCCACGCTTAAATGCTGGGCGCCTTCGGTGTGCTCAAAGCGGTGGCGGTGTACGGTGTGATGCTCGTCGTTATCGATCTCGCTGATGCGGTCGTTGTGTACCTTAAGGTGGCTGTCGCGCTTGATCTCTTCCGTGCGGTCATTAAGGGTGAGTAGTTCAAGGTCTTTCTGGGCGTGGAGCCAAATCTGCTCTTCGCCCGCTTCGTCTTCAAAGCGCAGTTCGTTAAAGCCGTCGGCCTTGTGGCTTTGGGTGCGGATCACCGTGCGGGTTTTGTGCTCCGGCAGCGGATACGGGGGCGTGTTCACCGCGTGGTAGGTGCGGCCGGTGACCAGCGGTTGATCGGGGTCGCCCTCTAGGAACGAGACAATGACCTCGTGGCCGATGCGGGGAATCGCTAGGCTGCCGTAGCCGCCGCCTGCCCAGCCTTGGGCCACCCGCACCCAGCAACTGGCGGTTTCATTGGGTTCGGCGTAGCGGTCCCAGGGGAACTGGACTTTGACCCGGCCGTGTTCGTCGCAGTAGATCTCTTCACCTTCCGGCCCCACCACAAAGGCCACCTGGGGGCCATCCACGCGCGGCTTGGGGTTGGGCGTCGGGCGGAAGGTCTGCTCCTTCGGCATGATCACCACGTCATTGTGGTAGCGGGTCATTAGCTCGCCCGACTGGGCCGACGCAGAGCCGCTGCCCCCATTGTTACTGTCATAGCCTCCCCGGGCCATCCCGTCCTCTTCCAGGGCCTGGGGCTGCTCACCATGGTGCACCACCGAGACCACCTGCCACGCTTGGTTAAGGCTATCGATATCGTGGTCGGTGAGGGTAAAGCAAATACCGGGCGCAAGTTCGGGTAAATCACTCTCCGCTTCGGCGGTGGTGGCATCGGCACGCAGGGATTCTAAGCGGTGACGGGTGAAGGCCTTGCCGGCGGCGTCCTTCTTATAACGGCCAGGGTAATCAAAATGTTCGTAGTCTTCCCGCTGGGCATGCTCACCCAGCCCAGGGCCGTGGTGTTCGTGACTCTGGTCGTAGGGCGGGTTCTTAAACGTGTAGTCTTTAAGCATGGCCGAAGCGGGGCGTACCCGGCTGGCCTGGCGCAACTTGCGTACGTGGCGTCGGGGCGGGGTGCCCCCGGCGCGACCGTGGTAGACGCGCTCGCCTATGCTGGGCAGTACCACGGTGGCGTCAGCAAACACTAACGAGTGTTTACCCCCTTCGACGTTCTCAAACGCATGGAAATAGAAACACCCCTCTTCGGCGGCCACACGCTCGATAAAGGCCAGGTCGGTCTCGCGGTACTGCACCAAAAACTCGCGATCCAGGGGCGTGCGGGTGGTGGCAAAGCCGATATCGGTGAGGCTGCGCTCGCTGGCTAGCGTAGTAATCGCATCGTAAGGCGAGGCGTCCTGAAAGATGCGCGAATTATGGCGCAGGGATAACCGCCACAGCGCAGGGCGAATCTCGACCCGATAAAAGCTGCGCCGATGACCGCGATCGCCGCGATGCAGCTCTGCGATCACCCCATGCACGCGGCGCAGCGGTTCGCCGTCCTGCCAAATGCTAAGCGTCGCCTCCTGATCCAAACAGTCAGTGGGTGACAGGTCATGGGTACGGCTGGCAAAGTCCACGGAGAGGGTAAACGGCTCAGAGAGGGCTTCACGATGGGTAAAACGCACCACGGCGGTATCATCCACCCCGGGTAGGGTCAGGGTAAACTGCAGGCCCGTTTTATCCGCCATCGCGCCGCTCCTTGGATCGTTATTTGCTAAATAAGAACGGATTAGGATAGCGGCAACGGGGCCCGAGACAAGCCCAGATAGGCAAGTCACAGGGATCTCTTACGCGTGTACGAAATGGCTTACATAATTTTAAGCGATTTCCTATAAAGCGAGGTAAGAGCGAAAGCGAATGCCGAAGTATGAAAAAAGGGCAGGATAGTTAAAACGGCAGATGCAGCGAAGCGCTCATCATATTGAGATGGCTCAGGGTGGGGGCGTCGATGCGTTCGTACTCAAGCCGGCTCACTAGCCGGTTAATCGTCATCGTCGCACCGATCCCTTGCAGTAAGGCAGTGCCACCGCTGTCGGCTAGGGGTTGGTCGGTTTCACCCCGCCATTCGGTAAAGCCGGATTTAGCATATACGCTGAAAGACCCCATGCGAACGCCGGCAACAACAGCACCGCCTAGACTAAGGGTGTCCATTATCAGTGGGGAAACGCTGTTAGAGATGGGGACTTCTTCACTTTCCCGGTAGGCAATCTCAGCGCCAATATCCAAACGCGGCAGGTGTGATGGGCTAAACCCAGCGGTGAGACGAAAACCCGTGGTGTAGGTATCCAAACTGTTTAAGTCGCTACCTTCCAGTACCACACCATTGGCGAGTGTGATGAGTTCGCTTTCAGTGGCGGCATAGGCCATAACGGGAGTGCCGTCATTGGCAAAGCAGCCCATAAAAGGGAGCATGGTGCCAAAAGCGCTAAAGAGCAGGGTGCTTGCCAGGCGATTCATTGGCGTTCCTCTGTCCTTTTACATGGAAGTCACCTTAACCAGCCTAGCAACGGGCGCTAATTTCCACCACTTTAATTGCGTTATTAGCCAAATTTTCTAGCAGATTTTTTCCCATTTTCAAAAAGCGCTCGCCAAATATCCACTGAGGAGAGAGCACGGCCGTGTGTGGCGTTTGCTCTTTTTGTCGCTGCCGCTGTCGCCATTCAAGCGCGGTGCTGCTCCAATCTTCGCAATGTGATAGCTGAAAACCGTTCGTCTCAAGTAGCTTGGTTAGCTCGGCTATGGTGAGTAGGTGCGAATGTTCTGGCGTTGCCGCCCACGGCACGGGGAAGCGGAGGTCGGCAATGTTTTCGCCACTGACCACCTCGTGCATTACGAGCTTTCCGCCGGGGCGAAGAACGCGGCGGCACTGCGCAAGCACGTGGGCAGGCTCGGGCATATTCATTAAACTGTGTTGAAAAAGGACGGCATCAAAGTCGTGTTCTGGAAAGGGCAATGCGCAGGCATCTCCGGTAACACAGCGAAGGGGCGGGTTGGTCGAATGAAGCGATAAATCAGTCAGCGCCTGGTTAAGTACGTTAAAGCGGTGGGTGATATCCAGCCCGGTGATATGAAACCCAAGCGCTGCCCCTTGACGCATTAACCCGCCTACGCCGGAACCAATATCCAGCACGTGTTTATGCGTTTGTGGGTCAAGCAGGCTAAGCAGTTTTTTTGACGCGGCGATACCGCCAATATGCAGCTGATCTAACGGGGCGAGCTGGTGCAGGGTAGGGCCATCGGGGTAGTGAGTGCGAATTTGAGTGAGAATATCGCCATCGCGCAGCCCTTGGTGGTAGTGCTCGGTTAGCGGCTGGTGAGTGGCCATGTCAGTGTCTCGTTATAGCGTAAGTTATATGAATAAAGTGAAACGCCGACCGAGGGCCGGCGTTCATTAAAACGATATTTGAAAAACAAGGCTTGATGGAATTATGTTTGATCCTCAAGCCCAAGCTCTTGGATAGAAATTTCGCGCATTTTGAATTTCTGGATTTTACCCGTTACTGTCATGGGGAATTCATCGACAAACTTAAAGTAGCGCGGAATTTTAAAGTGGGTGATTTTGCCTTTGCAGTAGTTACGCAGCTCTTCACCGGTGACGTCACCTGCGCTGCTGTTGAGCTTCACCCAGGCGATTAACTCTTCGCCATATTTCTTATCCGGCACGCCGGTAACCTGTACTTCAGAGATTGCCGGGTGAGCGTATAGAAACTCCTCAATTTCTTTGGGGTAAACGTTCTCGCCACCGCGAATCACCATATCTTTAATACGGCCGACGATTTGGATATAGCCCTCTTCGTCCATGGTGGCTAAATCACCCGTGTGCATCCAGCCCGCTTCGTCAATGGCCTCGGCAGTGGCTTTTTCGTTTTTCCAGTACTTAAGCATGACGCTGTAGCCACGGGTACACAGCTCGCCAATTTCACCGCGGGGCAAAATGCCGCCGTTGCCGGGATCGACAATTTTGCTTTCCAAATGGGGCTGGGTGCGGCCTACGGTAGAAACGCGCTTGTCGATGCTGTCGTTGGCGCCTGTTTGGGTAGAAACAGGGCTTGTTTCGGTCATGCCGTAGGCGATCTGCACACCCTTCATGTTCATCTTGTCGATGACCTGCTTCATGATTTCAGCAGGGCAGATGGAACCCGCCATAATGCCCGTGCGAAGGGTTGAAAAATCGGTGCTGGCAAAGTCCGGGTGTTCCAGCTCAGCGATAAACATCGTCGGTACGCCGTACAGCGCGGTGGCTTTTTGCTCGTGTACCGCTTTTAGCACCTTGCCAGGGTCGAAACCCTCATCCGGGTAAATCATCGCCGCGCCGTGGGTCATACAGCCCAGGTTGCCCATGACCATGCCGAAACAGTGGTAGAGCGGGACAGGGATGACCAAACGGTCTTCGTTGGTAAAGCCCATGCTTTCGGCCACAAAAAAGCCGTTGTTCAGGATGTTGTGGTGGGAAAGTGTGGCGCCTTTTGGGAAGCCGGTAGTGCCCGAGGTGTACTGGATATTGATAGGGTCATCGAACTGCAGTGTCGCTTGTAAATCATCGACGTCGGTTTGGCTGACCTTGCTTGCTTCATTAATGAAGTCGGCCCAACGCCACATGCCGCTGTGTTTATCGCTGCTAAGATTGATCACGCACTCAAGTTCGGGCAGCTTTTGCGCGTTTAGCTGGCCTTCCGCGCTGCTGTTGAGTTCGGGTGCCAGCTCATAAAGCATCGCGGTGTAGTCAGAGGCTTTAAAGCTGTGGGCGGTGACCAGAAAACGAGCGCCCGATTGGTTTAGGGCGTACTCCAGTTCATGGGTGCGGTAGGAAGGGTTGATGTTGACCAGAATCGCGCCAAGTTTGGCGGTAGCGAACTGGGTCAGCGTCCACTCGCTGCAGTTGGGCGCCCAAATGGCAACGCGGTCACCTTTTTTAACGCCGATGGCAAGCAGGGCGCGGGCGCAGCGGTTAACTTCCTCTTGAAGCTGACGATAGCTCCAATGGATATTCTGATGCAGCGCAATCAGTGCGTCGTTATCTGGGTACTGAGCGGCAATCTGGTCAAACTTATCGCCAATGGTCATACCTAGCAGCGGTTTATCGGCGGTGCTGCTGGTGTAACTAGGTAAAGTAATAGCGGCTGATGCCATGATATGTCTCTCCGATGTTTTTTTCTTATCTAAACGGGACGTCAGGCGGCGTGTAATTATTATTGGCGGCTAATGCCTTTTGCGAGAGCAACTTTTGCGCTTGGCTTGCGGCCTAACTCATTCGTAATCCAGTAGCCGGTGTCTATCACCGCCTGAAGGTCGACGCCGGTGTTAATGCCTAGGCCTTCAAGTAAATAGAGCACGTCTTCGGTAGCCACATTGCCGGATGCGCCCTTGGCATAAGGGCAGCCGCCAAGGCCTGCAGTGGCGGCGTCAATCACGCTGACCCCTTCTTCTAGCACGGCGTATAAGTTAGCCAGGGCCATGCCATAAGTGTCGTGGAAGTGAGCGGCCAAGTGCTCAATGGGCACTTGCTGGCGGGTGGCTTCAATCATGCGTTTTGCGGCGAGCGGCGTGCCCACGCCGATGGTGTCACCCAGGGAGATTTCATAGCAGCCCATATCAAACAGCGCCTTGGCTACCTCGGCCACTTTTTGAGGGGAAATGTCGCCTTCATAGGGGCAGCCCAGCACGCAAGATACATAGCCGCGTACTCGGATACCTGCTTCATTGGCCCGTGCGAGCACAGGTTCAAAGCGCTCAAGGGACTCAGCAATAGAGCAGTTGATGTTCTTTTGTGAGAAGGCCTCCGAGGCGGCGCCAAACACCGCCACCTCTTCAACACCTGCCGCCAGCGCACCCTCTAGGCCTTTAACGTTAGGCGTTAAGGCTGAGTAAACCACGCCGGCTTTGCGAGCAATGCCGCTCATTACCTCGGTGGCATCGCCCATTTGTGGCACCCACTTGGGCGAGACAAAGCTAGCCGCCTCAATATGGGTGAGGCCCGCGTTGGCTAGCCTTTCGATCAGTTCGATCTTGGTGGCAGTGGGCACCAAGGTGCCCGGTTCATTTTGCAGGCCATCGCGAGGGGCCATTTCGAACAGCTTAATTGACGTTGGCAGTGCCATCGGCTGGGCTCCTATTCGCTGGGGGCAAAGTCGAGCAGTACATCGCCCTGGCTGACGGTATCGCCGGCCTGGAAATGGAACGTATCGACGCTGCCATCGGCAGGCGCGGTCATTGTGTGCTCCATTTTCATGGCTTCCATGACCATCAGCGGCATGCCTTTCTCCACCGCCGTGCCCGGTGCGACCAGCAGCGCTACAACGGTGCCGTTCATGGGGGCGGTCAGGGTTGATTCCGCCTCATGGTGGCCGTGGTCGATGGCATCAATGCGGCGCCAGAACAGACGCGTTTCGCCGCTTGGCTCTGCCATCACCACAACATGCCCATCCCGGCGCGCTTGAAGGCGGCGGCGGTGGCCGTTTAGTGTAACGGCAACGGCATCCCCTGGCAGTCGTTGTAGGCTGGCGGTGAGCGTTTCATCACCAATGGTAAGGTTCCAGAGGGATGCACCGCTTTCGCGCTTACCTTCAACCACCACTACCGCTTCGTCGCTGTCGGCTGCCTGAGCACTTGCCGGGTCACACAGCGCAATGCGGATGGTATGCGGGGCATTGAGACGGAAGCCGTCGTGGCGATCCCAGGGGGAGTCGGTTTCGCACTCCTGCGCCAGCTGGTTTAAACCGATTAACGCAGCGCTGGCGTAGGCCTCGGTAGAGTAGCTGCGCGGGGCAAATAGCGTGGCTTCGTTGCGCTCGATAAAGCGCGTGTCCAGCTCGACATTTTTAAAGCCAGGGTGATTCGCAAGGCGCTGAAGGAATGCGCGGTTAGTCACCACGCCCTGTACATCCAGTGCGGCTAAGGCACGGTTCAGCGTGGCAAGCGCGGCGTCACGGTCAGCACCGTGAACAATCAGCTTGGCCAGCATGGGGTCGTAGTGCATGGAAACTTCGTCGCCGCTCTCTACGCCGCTGTCTAAACGCACCTGATCGCTGTCTAACCCTGCGCCCTCTAAATCCAGTGCAAAGCGAGTGAGCAGCCCAGTGGCGGGAAGAAAGTCCTGCTCTGGGTCTTCGGCGTAAATACGCGCTTCAAAGCTGTGGCCGGTGATGGTTAGCTCGTCTTGGGTGCAGGGGAGTGGCTCGCCCATCGCCACGCGCAGCTGCCACTCAACCAAGTCTTGGCCAGTAATCATTTCAGTAACGGGGTGCTCAACCTGTAGGCGGGTGTTCATCTCCATAAAGTAGAACGAGCCGTCAATATCTAACAGGAACTCGACGGTACCCGCGCCTACATAGCCAATCTCTTTGGCGGCGCGTACGGCAGCATTACCCATGGCTTGGCGCAGCTCCAAGGTCATGCCGGGGGCTGGGGCTTCCTCAATGACTTTTTGGTGGCGGCGCTGAACGCTACAGTCACGTTCAAACAGGTAAACGCCGTTATCGTGGCGGTCGCAGAACACCTGAACTTCCACATGGCGAGGCTGCACCAGGTACTTCTCGATAAGCATGCGGTCGTCACCGAAGGCAGCCTTGGACTCCCGGCGGCAGCCGTCGAGTGCTGCCTTGAAACCTTCGCCGCTTTCTACAACGCGCATGCCTTTACCACCACCACCAGCGCTGGCTTTGAGCATCACCGGGTAGCCGATTTTGTCGGCCTCGGCGCGCAGCAGGTCATCGTCTTGATCATCGCCATGGTAGCCCGGCACCAGCGGTACGCCCGCGTTAGCCATGCGTGCTTTGGCGGCAGATTTGTCGCCCATGGCGGCAATCGCCGAGGCCGGTGGGCCAACAAAGGTAATGCCTGCCTGTTCAAGCGCTTTTACGAAGCCACCGTTTTCAGATAGAAAGCCGTAGCCGGGGTGAATCGCGCCCGTGCCGGTACGCTTGGCGGCTTCAATCACCGCATCGACATTCAAATAGCTTTCGCGAGCGGCGGCGGGGCCTAGACGCACGGCTTCATCGGCTTCGCGTACGTGGCGGGCAGAGGCATCGGCATCTGAATATACCGCCACGGTTTTAAGCCCCATGCGGCGGGCGGTGCGCATCACACGGCAGGCAATTTCGCCGCGGTTGGCCACCAGCAAGGTATCGAATTTATGTGTTTCAGCGTTGTGTTCAAGCGTCATGAGCGTGGCTCCGCAGCGTTGTTCTGTTCTTGAGGGCTGGACGGTTGCGTCCAGGCGGGGCGGCGCTTTTCAAAAAAGCTGGATAAGCCCTCTTGGCCCTCGTGGCTCACCCGTAATTTAGCGATCACCTGGCAGGTGTGCTCTCGGGTGGTATCGCTATCGGGCGCTTGGGCGACGCTTGCCAGTAGTGCTTTGGTGGCGCGTTGTGCTTGAGGCGAGCCAGCTAGAAGCGTGTCCAGCATGGTGTCTACCTCGCTGTCTAACGCTTCGTGGTCTACCACTTTATGGGCTAAGCCGAGTGCCAGCGCCGTTGGTGCATCCATGACTTCTGCCGTTAAGGCATAGCGGCGCATCTGCCGTTCGCCCAGCGCGCGCTGAACATAAGGGCTGATGACCGCAGGAGAGAGGCCAATTTTGACTTCTGAGAGGCAGAATTTAGCCTTATCAGAGGCGATCACCACATCGCAGCAGGCAGCTAAGCCCACGGCACCGCCAAACGCCGCGCCTTGAACCCGGCAAAGCGTGGGGCAGGGCAGGGTATCCAAGCCGTGCATTAACGCTGACAGCTTGCGGGAGTCGGCGAGATTGTTTTCTAGGTCGTACTCGACCATGCGCTTCATCCAGTTAAGGTCAGCGCCTGCGGAGAAACTTTTACCTTCTGAACCTAGTACCACTGCCCGTACATCACCCGCATTGGCGAGTTGATGCAGCCCTTCAAGGTGCGCATTTAGTTCGGCAATTAGGCTGTCGTCAAAGGCGTTATGCACCTCTGGACGGTTTAGGGTAAGGCGCGCTATGCCGTTTTCAATCAGTAGCGTTGAGTAAGCCATAGTGTTCGCCCCTTACATCCGGAACACGCCGAAGCGTGTTTCTTCTACTTCAGCATTCATCGCGGCAGCGAGAGAAAGCCCCAGCACATCGCGGGTTTGCAGCGGGTCGATAACCCCGTCATCCCACAGGCGGGCGCTGGCATAGTAAGGGTGGCCCTGGTGCTCGTACTGATCGCGGGTGGGCTGTTTGAACGCCTCTTCTTCTTCTTTGGTCCACTCGCGGCCTTCGCGTTCGTGCTGTTCGCGTTTTACCTGGGAAAGTACGCCTGCTGCCTGCTCGCCACCCATTACAGAAATACGCGCATTGGGCCACATAAACAGGAGATTGGGGTCATAGGCTCGGCCGCACATGCCGTAGTTACCCGCGCCGAAGCTGCCGCCAATCAGCACCGTGAATTTGGGTACTTTGGCGCAGGCCACGGCGGTTACCAGCTTGGCGCCGTGCTTAGCGATGCCTTCGTGCTCGTACTTGGAGCCGACCATAAAGCCGGTAATGTTTTGCAGGAACACCAGCGGGATCTTGCGCTGGGCGCACAGCTCAATAAAGTGCGCACCTTTTACAGCGCTTTCAGAGAACAGCACGCCGTTGTTGGCCACAATGCCTACCGGGTAGCCGTGAATATGGGCAAAACCCGTCACTAAGGTGTCGCCGTAGTAGCGTTTGAACTCGTCAAAGTCAGAGTCATCGACTACACGGCCAATCACTTCGCGCACGTCATAAGGTTTTTTAAGGTCGGTACCCACAATACCGTAAAGCTCTGCTGGATCGAGCTTGGGTGGTTTAGGCGCTTGCATGGCCAACTTGCCGCGCTTTTGCCAGTTCAGGCGCGACACACAGGCGCGTGCCAGCTGCAGCGCGTGGGCGTCGTTTTCGGCGTAGTGGTCAGCAACACCGCTTATTTTGGCGTGAACATCCGCACCGCCAAGGTCTTCAGCGCTGATGTTTTCGCCAGTGGCTGCTTTTACCAAAGGCGGGCCACCTAGGAAAATCGTGCCCTGCTCTTTAACGATGATGGATTCGTCCGCCATGGCGGGCACATACGCGCCACCCGCGGTACAGGAGCCCATCACCACGGCGATCTGTGGAATGCCTTCAGCGGACATGGTGGCTTGGTTATAGAAGATGCGCCCGAAGTGGTCGCGGTCTGGGAACACTTCGTCTTGGCGGGGTAGAAAGGCGCCACCGGAGTCCACGAGATAAATACACGGCAAGCGATGCTTGCGGGCGATTTCTTGGGCGCGTAGGTGCTTTTTCACGGTTAGCGGGAAGTAAGTGCCGCCTTTGACCGTGGCGTCATTAGCTACAATCACGCACTCAACGCCGGACACTCGGCCGATGCCAGTTACTACGCCTGCGGCGGGTATGTCGCTGTCATAAACGTGGTGGGCCGCCAGGGCGGAAAACTCTAAAAACGGCGAGCCTTCGTCGATCAAATGATCAATGCGGTCACGGACAAATAGCTTGCCACGGCTTTCGTGGCGTTCGCGGGCCTTGGGGCCGCCGCCCTGGGCGACGGCGGCGGTCAGTTCACGTAGCTTGGAGACTTCTCCAAGCATCGCGGCTTCGTTAGCTTGAAAAACATCGCTACGGGGATTGATTTGGCTGTTCACTGTGCTCATGGCGCGACCCTTCTGAATGACATTAATGGCTTTCGTTGAAGAGTTCGCGACCGATCAGCATCCGGCGAATTTCGCTGGTGCCTGCGCCAATTTCATACAGCTTCGCATCGCGCAGCAGGCGGCCGGTGGGGTACTCATTGATATAGCCATTGCCACCCAGCAACTGGATGGAATCCAGCGCTACTTGGGTCGCTTTTTCGGCACAGTAAAGAATGACGCCTGCAGCATCTTTGCGGGATGTTTGACCACGGTCGCAGGCACCAGCAACGGCGTACAGGTAGGCACGGCAGGCGTTCATCGTGGTGTACATATCGGCCACTTTGCCTTGCACCAGTTGGAATTCACCGATGGATTGGTTGAACTGCTTACGCTCATGGATATAGGGCATCACCACGTCCATGGCGGCTTGCATAATACCGATGGGGCCAGCGGCCAGAACGGCGCGTTCATAGTCCAGGCCGCTCATCAATACGCGCACGCCTTTACCCACGTCGCCCAGCACGTTTTCGGCCGGTACTTTGCAATCTTGGAACACTAGCTCGCAGGTGTTAGAGCCGCGCATACCCAGCTTGTCGAGTTTTTGAGCGGTGGAGAAACCTTCCATGCCTTTTTCGATAATAAACGCGGTAATGCCTTTAGAACCCGCGTCCGGGTCGGTTTTGGCGTATACCACCAGCACATCAGCGTCAGGGCCGTTGGTGATCCACATCTTATTGCCGTTAAGGATGTAGTGATCGCCATCCTGTTTTGCGCGCAGCTGCATGGACACCACATCGGAACCCGCACCGGGCTCAGACATTGCCAGCGCGCCCACGTGGTCGCCGCTGATCAGCTTGGGTAGGTACTTCTCTTTTTGTGCAGCGGTGGCGTTAATCTTAAGTTGGTTGACGCACAGGTTAGAGTGCGCGCCGTAGGAGAGCGCGACCGACGCGCTCGCCCGGGAGATCTCTTCCATGGCAATGCAGTGAGCAAGGTAGCCCATGCCGCTACCGCCATCCTCTTCAGACACGGTAATGCCTAATAGGCCCATATCGCCGAACTTCTTCCAGAGATCGTTAGGGAATTCGTTGGTGCGATCAATTTCAGCAGCGCGGGGGGCGATCTCGCTAGCGGCAAAGGCATTGACCTGCTCGCGCAGCATGTTCAGTTCGTCGTCTAGGCCAAAATTAAGTTCTGAATAGTGTGAAAACATGGTCAATTACCTTGTCGTTGTTAAGGGATGCTTTTCGTTAAGTTCTTCAAGTGCTTGTCGGCAGCGAATTTCGGCGCTTTCGAGCTCTAACTGCACCATGGTGATGTCTTTCATTTGTTGTTCGAGAGCGGCGCGCCGCTCACCGATCTTGCTCAGCATTAGGTGCAGCTGCTTTTCACTGCCGCTACGGGTTTCATCCCATAGCTCAAAAAGTTCTCGAATTTCAGCGAGAGAAAACCCCAGCCGCTTGCCGCGTAGCGTTAGCTTTAGGCGTACGCGATCTTTACTGCTGTAAATGCGCGTTTGACCCCGGCGGGCGGGGTGTAAAAGCTCTTGATCTTCATAAAAGCGAATGCTGCGCGTGGTTACGTCAAACTCACTGGCAAGCTCGCTAATCGAGTATGTTTTGCTCATGATCGTTATTCTCGTCGATAGGGGGATGCCCCTATGGAACACTGACCATGAGGCTAAAACAAGTTTACGTTAACGTAAAGCTGATATTACTAAACGTCGATTACCGTTGAATATCCATAAGTGTCTGAAAAGTTTATATATAAAGCGTTTAAAGCAGATTGGATTTAGTCTGCGTAGACCAAAGTTGTAATTGTAATACCCTGCAAGTGATTGCTAGTTTGCACCTACACCTTACGTTCAGGTAAGGGTGCGTCGCCGGCTAACGATTTTCCGCTCCAGAGTAAACTGGCTGGTGCAAAGTCAGCACAAGAACAACAAGAGGCTTACCACTTCATGCGTGCAGACGATGTAATTAATGGGCCAGTACTCGAAACGCGAGGACTGACCAAAGAGTTCCGCGGCTTTACCGCCGTTGATGACGTGAACCTTCAGGTTCAGGAAGGGCACATTCACGCCCTAATCGGGCCTAACGGTGCAGGTAAAACCACGGTATTCAATTTGCTTACCAAGTTTTTACCGCCTACCCGTGGTGAGATTCTCTATCGCGGGAAACCCATCACCAGTAAAAAATCCAACGAGATAGCCCAGCTTGGGTTAGTTCGTTCATTTCAAATCTCGGCGGTGTTCGCGCACATGACGGCGTTGGAAAATGTTCGTGTGGCGCTGCAGCGTCAGCTTGGTACTTCCTTCCATTTTTGGAAGTCGGAGATGTCGCTTAATCATCTTAACGACCGAGCCATGGAGCTACTCGATGAAGTAGGTCTAAGAGAGTACGCCGACACCTTAACGGTAGAAATGCCCTACGGCCGCAAACGTGCCTTGGAAGTTGCCACTACGCTGGCGCTTGACCCCACTATGATGCTGCTGGATGAACCTACCCAGGGCATGGGCGCTGAAGATGTTGACCGCATCGTGGCGCTGATTAAGCGCGTCTCACAAGGACGCACGGTACTGATGGTTGAGCACAACTTAAGCGTGGTAAGCCGGTTATGTGACCGCATTACCGTGTTGGCGCGTGGCGCAGTGTTGGCGGAAGGTGACTATGAAGAGGTTTCCCGTAACCCGCTGGTGCGAGAAGCCTATATGGGTAGCGAAGCCGCTGAAGAGGAGGCTGCCGTATGAACACCGCCGAAGCGTATGAGACCAACGCTGCTACCGAGTCGCAAACCCTAGAAATGTTGCGGGTTAATGATCTGCACGCCTTTTATGGCGAGTCGCATATTCTGCACGGCGTTAACTTTGATGTTAAACGCGGTGAGCTAGTGACCCTGCTAGGGCGCAACGGTGCGGGGCGTAGCACTACGCTTAAATCGATTATGAATATGGTAGGTCGGCGTACCGGCTCTATCGTCATTAACGGTAACGAAACGCTGCGCATGAAGCCGCACCATATTCCTCGGCTGGGTATTGGTTACTGCCCGGAAGAGCGGGGGATTTTTGCGAGTTTGGATGTGCACGAAAACCTATTGCTGCCACCCACCGTGCGCTCAGGCGGCATGAGTTTAGATGAAATCTACGACATGTTCCCTAACCTTTATGAGCGGCGCAAAAGCCAGGGAACGCGGCTTTCTGGCGGTGAGCAGCAAATGTTAGCCATGGCGCGTATTTTGCGCACCGGGGCAAGGTTATTGCTGCTTGATGAAATTACCGAAGGGTTAGCGCCGGTTATCGTGCAGAAATTAGCTGAGGTACTCATTCAGCTGAAAGAGCGCGGCATGACTATCGTGCTGGTCGAGCAGAACTTCCGCTTTGCGGCCCCCTTGGCAGACCGCCACTTCGTGATGGATCACGGCCAGATAGTTGAAGAGATCACCGCCGCACAGCTGCCTTCACGCCGTGATCACCTCAACACAATGCTGGGGGTGTAGCAAAGACCGGGGTTGGGGGTAATACCCACCAAGATTAATAACGTAGTACTAAAAAAGTAGTACTAAAAACGTAGCACCAAAAACCTAGCACCAAAAACGCTGAACGCTCTATAAAACGCTGAACGCTCTATAAAGCACTTAAAAACGTCGTAACACAAAAACAAAGGCCTTAAGGGCCAGGAGACGAACATGACCTTCATTAAAAAAACACTCGCTACTAGCATCGCTGTTGCCGCTGCTTCCACCATGGCTATTTCAACCGCCCAGGCTGAAATTAGTAATGGCGAGGTTCGCATTGGTTACTTGGCCGATATGTCCGGTACCTACCGCGACCTAGCGGGCCCAGGCGGCCAGCGAGCATTGGAAATGGCCGTTGCGGATTTTGGTGGCAGCGTGAACGGTGCGCCCATCGTTGTATTTAGTGCCGATGACCGTAATAGCGCCGACGTAGGGGCTAACACCGTACGCGAGTGGATTGACCAGCGTAACGTCGATATGGTGGCGGGCATGGTGGCGTCTTCGGTCACTATCGCGGTTACCCGCGTGCTTGAAGAGAACAACGGCCTGGGCATTATTTCAGGCTCTGCGGCGTCCAGCATCACCAACGAACACTGCACGCCAAACCACATCCACTGGGTATATGACACGTATCCGCTGGCCAACGGTACCGCACAGGCCGTTGTAGAGCAGGGCGGCGACACGTGGTTCATGCTGACCGCGGACTACGCCTTCGGCCACGCGCTGGAGGGTGACGTAACGCGCGTCGTAGAAGAGAGCGGTGGTCAAGTCGTGGGCGGCGTTCGCCATCCGTTCCCCACTAGCGATTTCTCTTCCTACATTCTTCAGGCGCAAGGCTCTGGTGCCAAAATTGTGGGTCTGGCTAACGCGGGTGCGGATACCGTCAACGCGATCACCACTGCCAGCCAGTTTGGCCTTGTTCAAAGCGGTCAGCAGTTAGCGGGTCTGCTTATCTTCCTGAACGACGTTCACGCCCTAGGGTTAGAAGCCACCCAAGGCCTGCTGCTGACCACTGGCTGGTACTGGGACATGGATGAAGAGTCTCGTGAATGGTCTGAGCGTTACTACGAAGAGATGGGCCGGATGCCGACAATGGTGCAGGCGGGTATCTACTCCAGCACCATGCACTACCTAAAAGCGGTAGAGGCGGCAGGTACTGATGATCCTGAAGTTGTACGTGCGCAAATGGCTGAGATGCCCGTTGAGGACTTCTTTGCCCGCAACGGCAGAATTCGTGAAGATGGCCGCATGGTTCACGATATGTACTTGGCCCAGGTGAAAACCCCGGAAGAGTCCACTGGTGAGTGGGACCTTTACGAAATCCTTAGCACTATTCCCGCCGAAGAAGCCTACCGTCCGCTTTCTGAGAGTCAGTGCAAGCTGGTTCAAAACTAAAACGGGTCTAGAAACGTTTGAAAGCATAGGGCCTATGGCAGCGGTTCAGGCTAGCCATTCACAGCCTTGAAGCGTTATTACATAAGCAATATCCACGGGTGGCAGCAGGTGCTGCTACCCGCTTGGCGGCGAGGAGAGTCATACCATGACGATGATATTCGGCGTGCCACTGGCCGTGTTCATGGGCCAGCTAACGCTTGGGCTTGTGAACGGTGCCTTTTACGCACTGCTTAGTTTGGGCCTGGCGGTCATCTTCGGCCTACTGAAGATCGTCAACTTTGCCCATGGGGCACAATACATGCTGGGGGCCTTCGCCGCGCTGTTAGGCTTTCGCTACTTAGGCATTAACTACTGGCTAGCACTGTTCTTAGTGCCGCTGGTGGTAGGTGGTTTTGGCATGCTGATGGAGCGCTTCTTGCTGCGTCGTATTGCCCACTTGGATCACCTTTACGGGCTACTGCTAACGTTCGGGTTAGCGCTAATTTTTGAAGGCACGCTGGTCAACTTCTTCGGGGTTTCCGGCGCGCGTTATGCCACCCCAGAGGTGCTTCAGGGGGGGGTCAACCTAGGCTTTATGTTCCTGCCCACTTACCGCGCCTGGGTACTGGTAGCGGCATTGGCAATGTGTCTATTCACCTGGTTCATGATTGAGCGCACTCGCTTAGGCGCCTACCTGCGGGCGGGTACAGAAAACTCCCAGCTTATGCAGGCGTTTGGGGTCAACGTACCGCTGTTAATTACCCTTACCTATGGGTTTGGTGTTGCACTGGCTGCGTTTGCGGGTGTTCTGGCAGCTCCGCTATACCCGGTTTCACCCACTATGGGCTCAAGCCTATTGATTGTGGTGTTTGCCGTGGTGGTTATCGGGGGAATGGGTTCAATCCTGGGTGCGATTCTTACCGGCCTAGGCATGGGAGTTATCGAAGGCTTAACCAAAGTGTATTACCCGGAAGCCTCCAATACTGTGATCTTCCTGGTGATGATATTAGTGCTCATGTTACGCCCCGCTGGGCTGTTCGGTAAGGAGGCTTAACCATGGCAGATTCTCAAGCAATCAAAGCACCCTCTGCGGTGTTGGAACGCCAAAAACGTGCCAATATGCGCCGCAACCTCTTCTACACAGCGCTTGTTGCAGTGGGGCTGGTGGCGCCTTTCTTAGCGTACCCAGTGTTCTTAATGAAGGTTCTCTGCTTTGCGCTATTTGCCAGCGCTTTTAACTTGCTGCTGGGCTATGCGGGACTGCTCTCGTTTGGGCATGCCGCGTTTCTCGCGACAGGTGGCTATATTACCGGCTACTTACTGGCAAGTTACCCAGGCTTAACGCCTGAGCTGGGCATTATTGGCGGAACCCTGATGGCTACGGTGTTAGGGCTGCTATTTGGCCTGCTGGCAATCCGTCGCCAGGGTATCTACTTCGCCATGGTAACGCTGGCGCTAGCGCAGCTTGTCTACTTCATGTTTGTACAGGCGCCCTTTACCGGTGGTGAAGATGGCTTACACGGCGTGCCACGGGGTGAGCTGTTTGGTTTCATCAGCCTGCGCAGCAACTTGGCGATGTACTACTTCGTGTTTGCGATTTTCTTATTCGGCTTTGCGCTTATCCAGCGCACCGTGCATTCGCCCTTTGGGCAGGTGCTGAAGGCGATTCGTGAAAACGAACCCCGTGCGGTCTCGTTAGGCTACAACGTTGATGCCTACAAACTGTTGGCCTTTGTACTTTCTGCTGCCATCGCTGGGTTAGCGGGCTCCACCAAAACCGTAGTGTTCCAGCTGGCTTCGTTAACCGATGCCCACTGGCACATGTCCGGTGAAGTTATTCTGATGACGCTACTGGGCGGTGTGGGTACGTTGTTAGGCCCACTGATGGGCGCGGGCATTGTGGTTAGCCTGCAGCATGTGCTGGCGCAGTCGCCGCTTGGCAACTGGGTAAACGTAATATTAGGGATTATTTTTGTGGTCTGCGTGCTTAGCTTCCGCAGCGGTATTGTGGGTGAGCTTAGCAAGATGTATCGCAAAAACTTTAAGTAATGGGTTGAACCGGGTCTGTCCGTTGGGTGCCTATTGGCACCCTTTTTTTGCCCTTAAAATACGTCTACTCCAAAGGTAGTGGGGCTAAGCGGTTGCGTAGGTTAAGGTAAGTATATAAGTTAACGTAAACGTCAACATTACCAGTAACGACAAATAGCAAAGCCTGTGCCGTCCAACGCCGAATGACACGTTGCCCAGCCATGCTTGTACGGAGGAACGCTATGAATTTTGAGCTAAGCGAAGACCAAGTTGCCTTTTCTGATATGGCGCGGGCATTTGCCCAAAATGAGTTAGAACCCCATGCAGCAGAGTGGGACGCCGAATCCTTCTTTCCAGTGGATGTCATTCGTAAAGCGGGTGAGTTGGGCTTTTGTTCGTTGTACGCGCCGGAAAACGTTGGCGGGCTGGGGCTTTCCCGGCTGGATGCCAGCATTATTTTTGAACAACTTTCCATGGGCTGCACCTCTACGACGGCCTACCTCACCATTCATAATATGGTGACCTGGATGCTGGCGGACTTCGGCACGCCGGAAGCGGTGGAGCAGTGGGGTGAAAAGCTTGCGACAGGCGAGCTACTCGGCTCTTACTGCCTGACGGAGCCTAACTCCGGCTCCGATGCCGCATCGCTTAAAACCACGGCCAAGCGCGACGGCGACGACTATGTGCTGAATGGCAGCAAAATGTTTATTTCCGGCGCGGGCAGCACTGATTTTCTAGTGGTAATGGCGCGTACCGGTGGTGAAGGCCCCGGCGGTGTTTCCGCGTTTGCGGTGGATGCCAAAGCCAGCGGCATTAGCTATGGCCGTAAAGAGGAAAAAATGGGCTGGAACAGCCAGCCCACCCGCATGATCACCTTTGAAGACGTGCGCGTGCCTGCTAACCACTTGCTGGGCAACGAAGGCGACGGCTTCAAAATTGCCATGAAAGGACTAGATGGCGGGCGCATCAACATCGCTACGTGCTCTATTGGCACCGCCCAGCAGGCGATTAATAAAGCCCGAGAATACATGCTGGAGCGCAAGCAGTTTGGTAAGCGCCTAGCGGATTTCCAGGCGTTGCAGTTCCGCTTGGCAGATATGGTGACGGAGCTTGTAGCAGCCCGCCAGCTAGTACGTATGGCGGCCGCTAAGCTGGATTTAGGCCATCCGGATGCCACCGCGTATTGTGCCATGGCCAAGCGCTTTGCGACCGATGTAGGCTTTAAGGTATGCGACGAGGCACTCCAGCTTTACGGCGGTAACGGCTATATCAAGGAGTACCCCATGGAGCGCTACGTGCGTGATACCCGCGTGCACCGCATTTTGGAAGGCACCAACGAAATCATGCGGCTGATTATTTCTCGCCGCGTGCTTGCAAGCGGTGCCGCCGAGCTATAGTTAGCCACAAGGGCAGCCAGTCACAAGGACAATCACAAAGGCAATCACAAGGACAACGGAATGAGTTGCGTACTGTTTGCTGAACACGCCACCCAAGATGGCCATATCATTGGTGAGATCACCCTCAACGCTGAACGCTCTCTTAATGCGCTAACGCTTGAGATGATCGAAGAGATCCTGCCACGGCTGCAAGCCTGGCAGGCTGACGAGCGAATTGTAGCGGTACTGCTGGATAGCGCCGGTGACAAAGCCTTTTGCGCCGGTGGCGATGTGGTCAACCTCTATAAAGCCATAACCGGCGACGGCGACCCGGATTTTCCTCAGCGCTTTTTTGATACGGAATACCGCCTCGACTACCTGCTACACACCTACCCAAAACCGGTGATTTGCTGGGGTAACGGCATCGTCATGGGGGGTGGTATGGGGCTGCTAAGCGGCAGCAGCCACCGTGTGGTCACTGAAACCTCCCGCCTTGCTATGCCAGAAGTCACCATTGGCCTCTACCCGGATGTGGGGGCAAGCTGGTTCTTAAACCGCCTGCCCAATGGCACCGGACGCTTTTTAGCCATGACCGGCAGCCAAATCAATGCGCCGGATGCGGTGCACCTGGGTTTGGCCGACCGTGCCATTGCCAGCCAGTACCGCGATGCGTTGGCCGAGAAGCTGCTAGCAGCTACCTGGGGTGAAGGTAGCCAGACCGACGCCCACGGCGTCGTAAACAGCATTCTGCGCGAGCTAGAGCAGGCCTCCCAAGGTGCCTTTGCCGAGCTTGACGCCCCGGTTTACAAATCCACGGCGCTAATCCGCGAGTTAATGGATCACGACACTATTGAGCAAGTCGTCGCGGCGATCTTGGCGGTAGACACTGACGACAAATGGTTCAGCAAGGCCCAGAAAACCTTGGCTCACGGCAGCTCCGTCTCCATCAAGTTGATTGATGCGCAGTTAAAGCGCGCCAAGCACATGTCGCTTGCGGAAGTGTTTCAGTCGGAGTTGGCGCTTTCCGTGCAGTGCTGCCGCCACCGTGAGTTCCCAGAAGGTGTGCGTGCCCTGTTGGTAGATAAAGATGGCCAGCCAGCTTGGACGTACCCGGATGTCGCCTCCGTAGAGTCATCGTTTATCGATGGGCTGCTAGCGTCACCTTGGGAGGAGAGCCCCCTCGCGGATCTTCGCTAACGCATTTTCGACCACTCTCTAATAAGGACAACAATGATGACCACCGTCGCGTTTATCGGTTTAGGCAACATGGGCGGCCCCATGGCGGCCAACTTAGCAAAAGCGGGCTTTCAAGTGCGCGCCTTTGACCTTTCTGAACAGGCCCTGGAAACCGCCAAGTCTCACGGTTGCGACGTGGCGGCATCCGCCAAAGACGCCGCCACCGATGCAGACTTTATTATTTCCATGCTTCCCGCAGGTAAGCACGTACGCGGGCTGTATGTAGATGGCGATACGCCACTGTTTGATGTGATCAAACAGAGCGCCTTAGTAATCGACTGTTCCACCATCGACGCTGATACCGCCCGTAGCGTGGCCGCTGCGGGGGCTGAAAAAGGCATTGGCTTTGTGGATGCGCCGGTGTCCGGTGGGGTAGGTGGCGCCCAAGCAGGTACCCTGACATTTATTGTTGGCGGCTCTGATGCCCAGTTTGAGCAGGCCAAGCCCGTGCTAGACGTGATGGGTAAAAATATCTTCCACGCGGGCGACCACGGTGCGGGGCAGGTAGCTAAGGTGTGCAACAACATGCTGCTATCTATCTTGATGGCAGGCACCTGCGAAGCGATCAACATGGGCGTGAAAAATGGCCTGGACCCAGCGGTGCTTTCCGAGATTATGAAGCAAAGCTCCGGCGGTAACTGGGCACTAAACGTTTATAACCCTTACCCCGGCGTAATGGAAAACGCTCCGGCCTCTAAGGGCTACCAAGGTGGCTTCCAGGTTGACCTGATGATTAAAGACCTGGGCCTTGCGATGGATGTTAGCCAGCAGAGCGCCTCGCCCGTTCCCATGGGGTCTGCTGCCCGCTCGCTGTTTACCCTGCATAAAGCAGGCGGTAACGGAAACCTGGATTTCTCAAGCCTGCTAACGTTTTATCAGGATAAAAACAGCGCCTAAATGGTGTAGCGCGTGATTAAGCGTAAGCAAGAGGGCGGCTATGCCGCCCCTTGTTATAGGTGTCAAGGGCGGGCAAACTCAACCTCTTTATTATGCTCAAAAAGGGATTTCTATGATTACGCTTTGGGGCCGCAACAACTCTACCAATGTTAAAAAAGTCCTTTGGGTATTAGAAACCCTGGAGCTGCCTTACGAGCAAATTCCCGCAGGTCGGGAGCATGGGGTTAATAACACAGCCGAATACCTGGCGATGAACCCCAACGGGCTGGTGCCGCTGTTAAAAGACGACGCCACCCACACCGTACTCTGGGAGTCCAACGCCATTATTCGCTACCTAGCCGCCCAGTATGGCCAAGGGTCGCTGTGGATTGACGAACCCGCCAAGCGTGCCCAAATGGAAAAGTGGATGGACTGGTCAACCAGTGCGCTCACACCGCCACACCGTGCACTCTTGTTGGGCTATGTAAGAACCCCCGCAGAGCAGCGCGACACCGCCCGCCTAGAGCCCATCATCGCCACCTGCGAAAAGCTATTTGCACAACTGGACAACGCCCTTGCCGATCAGCCCTGGTTCTCTGGTGACGCGTTTGGTCTTGGCGATATAGCCCTGGCCCCATTCGTTTATAACCTGCGCAATAGCGGCATAACGTGGCAACCCCGCCCGCATCTAGAGCGCTGGTCTAAGCAGCTTGCTGAGCTACCCGCCTACCGCAACGTCGTGATGATTCCTGTCTCTTAAATAGGGCGCTTGAAGCCAAACCGATAGCTAAAAGCGTGCTTCCAGGGCCGCTAGCTCGGCATCAAGCGCTTGCAGTACCTCATGCGCCAGCCCATGGCGTTGGGCGCTTTCAATCAACGGCCCCAAAATCGCCCCGCGCTCGGTGGGGCGTTTGGCTTCAACGTCCTGCAGCATCGATGCCTTGTTGTGCGCGGTGTTCTCCACTACCTGCCACACCAATGCCAACCAGGCTTCCTTACCTTGCCTGCCCGTAGGCGGTTGAATGCCTTCAGCCTGCAAAATCGACGCGACTTCCGTTACTACCGCTGCCACGAGGCCTGCATAGGCTGTTTCCCGCAACTCGCCGTTACGCACGCCATGCAGCGCCACCAGCGGGTTAATCGCTGCATTCACCGCTAGCTTTTGCCACAGGCGTTGGCGAATATCGCCTACCGGCGTGGCGGTAAAGCCTGCCTCACCTAATGTCTGCGCGAGTGTTTCCGACAGCGCACCGTGTTGGTTATTCAGGTCGCCAATAAATGTCGGCCCACGCCCCGCGTGCACCACGCCCTCATCCCCCGTTAGGTAGGCGCCTTGGGTAGTCGTGGCACACAGCACTGGCCCCGGCCACGCCTGGGTAATGCGCGGCTGCGCTAAAAAGCCGTTTTGCCACAGCACCAGAGGCGTAGTAGGGGGGATAACGCGTGAAAGGCTTTCAAGCGCCGCCTCAGCCGCCATGGCCTTGGTGGTGATATGCACAAAACCGGGCGGTTTAAGTGTGTTAGAAGCTAACTGATCAACCGTGAACACATTAAGACGCTGCGAGTGTTGTTCGCCTTCGGGTGTGGTAAGCACTTGCTGCTCAGGCAGCGCCCGGCGGCTAATCAAAGCAACCTCGTTAAGCGGTGCAAGCGAATGGGCCAGCAAGCGGCCAATGGCGCCGGGGCCAAGTATCCAGTGGGTAGTCATTGTTGGGTCTTTAATCAGCAGCGAGAGTGCTGCCTAGCTTACCGTGTTCGTCACAAGGAAATGAAGGCGAGGGTAACAATGCCCAGAGGGGCGGCTAATAGATAGTGACGGCACTAAGCATAATCTGCTAGCGTTAAGGCTAAGCATATTTTGTTAAGATTGATGAGTTTTCAGTGCAAAAGGTAGGGCAGGTACGCATAGCAAACGTAGAGGCAACGAAGTGCTATGCAGTATGAATAGGGATTTTCAGCCAGGAATGCGCGTTTTCTGGCACGCCCAATGGAATGCGTGCTCAATTTTGCGGAAGATTTTTATAAAAATGCTTTAAAACAATAGGTTGAGAGGGGTGTGCGTATGTTTATACGCATTTCATAAAGACGATCAAGAATGATAACGCGCATGCGCATTTTTCTAGCGAGCTTTAGAATGAAATTGATGATTTTCCCTTTTCTATCAATAGATTGGAAGTTTGTGGTGAGGCTGGGCTCTCCAGGGAAACGCGCATGCGCATTAATAAACTGTTAGCTTGAAGGTATTAGGTTTATGGATGTGACTTGGGGCGCGATAGGAAAGGTTCTGCTTGCCGGCCTTGTGACTTACATTTTTCTGCCTGCTGTGTTGATCGCTAGGGACTATGTTCTATGGCGGGTTATATCAGTCTATATCCTGAATGACGACCTGAAGCGGAAGGTAACTCAGTATGTCCAGCTCGCCCATAAGTGGAACAATGAGTATGCGGGGCAGAGCAAGATTGAGTTTGATGATGACAAGACAAGATACTTGATCAACGGGCAAGAGGTATCTCAAGAAGACTGGCATCAACATTTTGAGGAATCGGGGCAGGTAGGCCAGCAATTGAGAGATTTGAAGCTGGAGATTGATAGAAAAGCCAGATTCTTTAAGTGGCTTTTGAAGCACTACGGGCAGGAAGCCATTGACCCAATAAACGAGTGGAAGAAAGTAGAAATGAAGCGACTTGAGAAGCGAGATAATGCCTCAAGCTAACACCTATGAGCCTTCTCTCTGTCAATAGGCCGCAGTGTTTTTTATTGGCCGCGTCAGCGGCCAATGGCAAGTCCCTGAGCTAGTGATCCTACTTCATCTGTCATCGTTGGCTGTGAGTGGCTTACAGCAAACACCTATTGAGGCTCTCTTAACGTGGTGGTTTACCACTGCCAGACCGGGTTGCTCCTTGCAGGTGGGTCTGGGGCACTAGACATTCATCGGTTAACCAGCCTCTGTCCTATTCAAAAAGCGGGTTACTTTACAGTCCCAGTTAGTTTCAGGTTCAGCGCCGGTGTAAGCCCACTCGCTCAGGGTATTGGTGCACGCCAGCAGGATGGATAATCAAAGCGACGGGCTTCGAGTTGGGTGTAGAAGTCGGGGTTCAGATCTCAAAATCAGTCAACAGACACCCTATTTCAGCACACTCCATGATGATCCAGTTAGACGTTGATCATCAGCCTGCTGCGTGACTAACTCGTTAAAAAGCGTTGTTCATCAAACACCTTCTCGTTCTTTAACATGAAATAGACCGCACGCCCGAGCTTGTGGGCCAGAGCTGATAACGCTTTGGCTTTACTCATGCGTTTCTGGAAGCGTTGCAACAGCTTTTGTGCGCCTGGATTGCTGCGCAGATAAAGCACCGCAGCCTCAGAAAAAGCCCACTTCAGATGGGCATTACCAATCTTGTTGCCCTGGGTGCCATAGGTCTTACCGGCCGATTCGGCTTTGCACTTGATCAGTCGGGAATAGGAGGCGAACTTCTGGACAGATTCAAAACGTCGAATATCACCCACTTCATACAGAATAGTGAGGGCCAGAATACGGCCAACGCCGGGAATGGTTTTTAATAAGTGGTAGTAGGTCGGCTGATGCTTTTTGGCCTGCTTTTCCAATAGCCATTCCACCTGGCTTAGTTCCCGGTGGTAGCACTCTAAAACGGCCATATCTAGATCGATATTGCGCTGAACGAGCGGGTCATCAAAGGTTCTGCCTAGTTGCTCTCTGGCACTGACATTTTTTAAATTGACCTTGTTGGGTGGCAGGTTGTACTGACTCGTGGTGTTGACCACATGAGCTTTGAGATCCGCGCCGTGGCGAACGAGTCCAGTTCGACGGCGAAGCAGGTCACGGGTAGCTCGCATGCTGCGTGGGTAGACATATGCAAGGGGAAAATTACCGCCTCGAATAAGCGCCGCAATTTTGTAAGAATCCACGCGGTCATTCTTGGTTTTACCACCATGAATGGCCTTCATATAAAGGGCATGGCCGAGAATGAAGGTAATGCCCTGGTCTTCACAGAAATCAGCGATCCAGTACCAGCAGTGCATGCATTCGGTGCCGATGACCAGATCGTCCAGGTAAGGTTCGATCAGATGAAGCAGAGGTTCTGGTTTGGCTGGAATCTCTTTATGCAGAAGGGTTTCGCCCTGCTGATCCAGGATGCAGACATATAAGCTACGGGCATGCAGATCAATTCCACAGTAGTGACGGTGAGTGCTATTGTAAAAGTTCATTGAGTCTTCTCCTGTTAGGTTTGGTCGCCTTTTCAGCTTAGCCAAACGGGCTGAGCTGGGGGAGAAGGCTCAATGAGTATCAAGTGCAGGCACGGCGACGCCCTTTGCATGGCGCCTTCGGCTCCATTCCAAGGTTGCGCGTGCTGCAAGCGTTAGCAAGGGTATCGTGAGTTAATGGATAGACTAATCGACCACCTATCAAGTGAATGGGATGCGCTTTCGCAGGCGCCGCTTGCTTTCATGATCCTTGCCGTACTGGTTTTTATGGCTGCTTATGCTTTGGCGCGGTGGCGATACGGCTCTGTTATTGAGCAACTTCGTGCGACTAATGAGACTCTACGAGAAAGAATTCATTTGAAGGATGAATAGGTTGATCAGTACCGCTCTCGCGCACTGCAGCTTGAAAATAAGCATATGGCAGTGGTGGATACGACAGAGGATGCCCTGCGGGAAAAGGCGCTAAGTGTGGTTCGTGGTATTCGGGATGTCAAAGACAAACATCAGTCGGCCTACGAGGAGGCTATCTCGAACGTTAGTAGAGGGCAGCAAGACCGACATGGCGATGATGATAAAAAATGGCGCGAGGATGCTGCTGACCCTTTGATGCGGGTTATGGGAACGGCTCTCGGTGAGTACTCGCGGGAGTATAAAGTCGATGCGATCATGTTGCGGGATGAGCTGAGGTCGAGGCTTTCCGAATATCAGCCCGACCCGATGACTCACGATATGCTATATGAACATCCTACTAACTTTTTTGTGTTGGAAGGGGTAGCAACAGACTTAGAACGTATGGCAAAGATGCTAACAAGCAAATGATGTACGCGCGTTTCACGCGCCAGACGCCTTCCTGCGTCAGGCGCCGCATATTTTGGCGTTAACTTTCAAGGAGGCACCATGCCAGAGATGCCAGCATTTTGCGATAACTGTGGAGCTATTTTTGGTTCTGGTTTCGTTTTTGAAAATTGTAGGAATGTAACTCTAAGCGGAAATCGAGTAGGTCCTTGCCCAAACTGCGGAGGCACGGGCCATGTACCTGATGGCGTTTACGACATCACTGGCAACGCAATAAAGTTACTGCAAGGAAGTATTAAGACAATTCAGCAGTTACAGAAATTATCGGCTGTACTGGCTGAAGCGCAAAAGAGAAACCTTTCGAAAGAACAAGTCCAAGCAAACATACAAGAAACAGTTCCTGAGTTAAAGAATTTCGCTTCTGTACTGCCGCAAACAAGGTCTGAATTGTACGGTTTCATCGGAATTATATTGACAGCTATTGGGTTAATGATTGCGGCCTACAGTACTTTCAAAGACGATCCCGTGCCGGAAAGAGAAATAGAAAAAATTATCGAGCGCTCTATCGAGCAATCAATTCAAAAATTAGCTCCAACTAGACCAACAACACCTCAGAAGCAAAAGAGAAACGATCCGTGCGCATGCGGAAGTGGTGTTAAATATAAAAAGTGCTGTTATTTGTCGGCATAAAAGTTAACAAGCGCAATCAAGCGGATCAATTTTCCGCTGCGCTACAAATTGCCCGGTGTTGCGGGCGTTAAATTTCCAGGAATAGTGCGTGAGTAAATTGAAAGCTTACAAGTCCAGAGGCGAACACAAAGGCCAGCCTATATATCCGCACAAACATAAAGACGGAACTTATGTGGCGAGCCCATCTCGTTTTGAAGTTGACTATGTTTATGTAGATACGGAAGAAGAGCTCGAAGCATTAGTGCGGTCTGGCCTAGGGGCAAGAATGTCCAGTCCTGACATCAAACAGGCAGCATCTCTCATTACTGCCGATAGCATCAAGTTCACTGATTCAAGCTCGCCTCCGGTCACGGCAAAAACTGTGCTTCCCAAACTGAGCGAGCAAGTGAACCTAGATATTGACTCGATTACCAAATCAAGAAAGGAGCAAGCACTCCTTCGAGCGCACATTTCGGGCGGACGATCGCAAGCAAAGTGTGTACTTTGTGAGAACGAGTACCCTTTAGAGTTCTTGGTCGCTGCGCACATTAAGAAAAGATCGGAGGGTTCTAAGTCAGAGAAACTCGATTTTGACAATATCGCTGCCTTAATGTGTAAGGCAGGTTGTGATGATATGTTCGAAAAAGGTTATGTTTTTGTCTCTGGCGGTGTAGTCAAGAAGAACGAAAAGCGCTCCACGACTCCAGCATTGGATATGCTCATTAGAAAAATCGAGGGTAATGCTGTGGCAAATTGGGCAGGTAGCTCAGCATATTACAAGCACCATGAATCGAAAGTTAACAAGTAGCTGGACCGGACTCGCTATCGCTCGCGCGGTGAGCAAGTCGTTAAGCTCTGTTGTTGCGTGGTGCGCAACATGCTAGAGTGCCCTCATGATTAAATCATTCCGTCACAAAGGACTGAAGCGGTTCTACTCGACTGGCAGCATGGCTGGCATACAGTCTGATCACGCCAAGAAGCTGCGCATGCAGCTTGCTGCTCTAGATACTGCCACTTCAGTGGAAGACATGGATATCCCCGGTTTTCGGCTTCATCCATTGAAGGGCGAAGACAAAGGGCGGTGGTCGATTTGGGTAAACGGAAACTGGCGCATGACGTTCAAATTTCAGGACGGCAACGCCTACATACTTGATTATGAGGATTATCACTGATGACTATGCATAATCCGCCGCATCCCGGTGAATTCATCCGGGAGGTGTATCTGGCACCTTTCGGAATCAGCTCCCGTCAGCTTGCTTCCAGTCTGGGCGTTTCACCTTCCACTTTGTCCCGATTGATCAAAGGGGATAGTGGTATTAGCCCGGAAATGTCTCTTCGTCTGTCCAAGGTTCTTGGGCGTACCGCTGAGAGCTGGTTGGCGATGCAAGATATGTATGATCTCTGGGTGGCCCGCAGCACGGTTAATCTGGACGGTATTGAGCCCCTGGATTTCGAGGCCGCTTAACCAGTGGCAGCACGGTGACCGCTTTTCCGCTGCGTCGCAGCTCCGAAACAGCACGTGTGCCAAGCGTTACACGATCAAGAACAATGGAGAGTTCGGTGCATAAAGGCAGTTGTCTTTGCGGGGGCGTCCGCTACGAGTACAGCGGTGGCATTGATGAGGTGTCCATGTGCCACTGCAAACAGTGCCAGAAGGCGCAGGGCAGCGCTTTTGTGGCCGTTGCGCCCATCCTGTCAGAAGGGTTCCGTATTACCGAAGGGGCTTCCTATTTAAAGGAGTTTCGCGCCAGCCCCAATAAGTCGCGGGTGTTTTGCGCAGAGTGTGGCAGTCCACTGTACAGCGCGAGAGATGATCGTCCTGAGGTGAAACGATTACGGCTTGGCACGCTGGATACCCCCGTGCTGTCAAGTAAGCGTTACCACGCATGGGTATCCTCGAAAGCGGATTGGTTTGAGTTGGCAGATGACCTGCCAACATTCCCTGAGCTGCCAACGTCATAGTAAAAGCGCATGCATCTGCACTACAGCCGTGCCGCCTGAGAGACCATGGTTGACCGTTAAAATGCCGCAACGGCCAGTTTATGATGCATTAAGCAGCGTTTTCCTCTTTAAACAATACAGCGGGGCTGTGAGTAGCCCCGCTGTCGCCATGGCTGAAATAACTACCTATGAGGGTTCGACCTTGGCTTGGTCGCGGGCAAGCTCTTCTTGTTTGGTTAGCTTGCGATAAAGTACCGCTACTGCGGTGGAGTTCAGGACGATAAACAGCGAGTACATGACGGGTATCAGTAGGATTAACTGCTGTGTTTCGCCGCTAAAGGTCATGATCACGATTAACGCGGCCAGCGGGCCGTTCTGAATCCCCGTTTCAAGAGACACCGTGCGGGCTTTTTGTGGGTTGAGCTTAAGTACGCGGGAGAACAGGTAACCGAACAGGAAGCCTACTAAACCCAGCAGAATCACCGCCGCATATACTTGCCAGCTGGTTTCCATCAGCAAGCGCCAGTTGCGCGGCGCCCACGTCACTACCAGAAACACAATCACGATGGCACCCAGTACGCCGCCTACCAGCTCGATCACGGCGCCAATATTGGCATTTTTGCGCCGTATCCACATGCCTAGCAGCGTCGGAATAAGCAGCACAAACAGCAGGCGGGCAATCTGGTCGGGGGGAATACGGAAGGCGTCATCAATCCCTTGGGTGTAAAACGCCATCCACAGCGGCACCAGGATAAAGCCCGCCAGCGTAGAGCAGATGGTCATCATGATGCTAAGGCTGAGCAAGCTTCGTGAGAAGTAGGCAAAGATGTTGGAGGTGGTGCCGCCAGGCATACAGCCCATCAGTACTAGGCCAACCGTTTGTTCAACCGATAGGTTAAGAAGGCGCGCCAGGGCAAAGGCAATAAAAGGCATCAGCAAATATTGCGATGAGAAGCCGACCCCTATGGCCTGGGGGTGGCGCATGGAGAGCTTGAAGTCCTTAAAGGTGAGTGATGCCCCCATGCCGAACATAATGATCACCATCATGATCGACAATAAATTCTCTTCCAGTGAACTCAACATAGTAGTGTACTCAACATAGTGCTGTAACTCCGTGACCGGCCGCTGTTGTTATGCGGTTATTATTGTTACGCGATTATTGTTGTTTAGCCTCTGCGCGGCTGGCCTGAACAGTGGCGCGAACTTCTTTGCGCAGCACCTTCCCAACAGGTGTTTTCGGTAGCTCATCCCAGAACACGACTTTTTTGGGCACTTTGTAGGCAGCCAGCTCTGTTTTGCAGTGCCGGATGATGTCCTTGGCACTCAGCCCCTGTTCACGCAGTACCACGTAGGCGTGCACCGCTTCGCCGGTTTGGTCGTCGGGGATACCAATTACCGCAGACTCTTGCACCTGGGGTAAGCGCGCAATGCTGTCTTCTACCTCGTTGGGGTAGACGTTAAACCCGCTGACCAGAATCATGTCTTTTTTACGGTCGACGATTTGGAAATGCCCATCTTCGGTCATGGTTCCAATATCGCCAGTGTAGAGCCAGCCATCTTTCAAGGTTTTGGCCGTCTCTTCAGGGTTATTCCAGTAGCCTTTCATGATTTGCGGGCCCCGGGCGATAATTTCGCCGGTTTCTCCCTGTGGCACGGTGATGCCTTGTTCATCGACGATGCGCACCTGGGTAAACGGTGCGGGGATGCCGATGCTGTTAGCGCGCTCGTGCCCAATGGGGTTGAAGCAGATAACCGGCGAGCTTTCCGTCAGGCCGTAGCCTTCCGCAATGGGCGTGCCCACTACGCTGCGCCAGCGCTCAGCGACGGATTTATGCAGCGCGGTGCCGCCCGCCATCGCCACTTTCATGCTTTTAGGCGGGTACACCGTGAACCACTCTTCATTTAGCAGGGCGTTGAACAGCGTGTTAACCCCCGAAATCCAGGAGATTGGGTAGTTATCAAAGGCTCGCTGGCAGTTTTGAATAGGGCGGGGGCTGGGGACCAGAACGTTGTGCGCCCCTTTGCTGTAAAACGCCAGCAGGTTCACCGTAAACGCGAAGATGTGATAGATGGGTAGCGCGGTGAGAACGCACTCTTTGCCAGCTTCGATATGGCTACCAACCACCAAATCCACCTGTTCTAAGTTGCTCAACAGGTTGCCGTGGGCAAGCTCCGCCCCTTTGCTAACGCCAGTGGTGCCCCCGGTATATTGCAGCAGCGCGGTGTCTTCACGGGTGATGTCCTGCCAGTAACTGGCCACATCAATATGTTGTTTGGCTTGGGTGGCTTGGCCCGTTTGAATGGCCTGCGTGAGCTGAACGGCACTTAAAGAGTGCTTGGGGATGGCTCTGTTCCAGTACTTCAGCACGGCATCCAATACTGTGCGAACCACCGGTGAAAACCACTGTGAGAGTGAGGCCAGCACCACGTGCTTAATCTGGGTGTTGGGGAGCACATCTTCTAGTTTATCGGCGAACATATCCATGATCACCAGCGCCTGCACGCCAGCGTCGTTGAACTGGTGCTCCATTTCCCGGCGTGTGTAGAGCGGATTGACGTTCACCAGTACACAGCCCGCTTTTAGAATGCCAAAAATGGCCACAGGTAGGGCTAAACAGTTGGGCATTTGCACCGCCACGCGGTCGCCTTTGGCAAGGCCTAGGGTCTCGCGCAGGTAAACCGCAAAGGCATCGGAGAGCGTGTCCGCTTGCTGGTACGTAAGCGTGCCATTCATGCCGTTAGGCATGCAGGTGGTGAAGGCTGTATGAGGGCCAAACTGCTTGGCCGCCGCGACGATCATGGCGGGAATATTCGCAAAGCGTTGCTGCTGCGCTTGATCCTTAGTCGCGTTATTAGTGGTGCCATAAAGATGTGCCCACGGCGCGCTGTCATAGACGTGATCATTTGACATGCACATTCTCTTCGTTGGGGCCCTTTAACGAAAGTGGCCGTTGTTTTTATTAGCCGCCTACACGCGTATTTCACGGGTTGGCATCTTTATGGAATAACGCAGCTACTCAGTTTAAGTCAACCGTTTTAATTTATGCTCTGAGTAGGCGAGGTGTTTAATGAGGTGGCTATTAAAAGCGGGCGAAGCACGAAAGAAGTGGAATGCCAAGCAATCGGCCGTCGAGAAGATCAAAGCCAGCATTCGGTGGTGGCATGGTTCGCGATCTTAGGCTTGCAAAGTGGGGCGAGGGTTTCAATGATTTACATTTGGCATTGATGTTTATGGTCAACGAGCAATGCGGGGAGCTGGGTAGCCGCGTTGACAGCCTTTAAGTGGGCGGCTACATCAGCAATTCCCTACGTCACTTTATCTCCCAGCGTATGCTCCACCCAGAGCTTTTGAACCGTGATCATCGCCACGATGGCGAGCGGTGCGGCGAGTATTAGCCCAGCCGCCCCGAAGATAAGGCCGAGGAGTACTTGCACAGTGATGAGAAGCGCAGGGGCGAGTTCGACCGCCTTGTGTTGAATCATTGGCACCAAGACGTTTCCCTCGATGTTTTGAATCACGATGTAACCCACCAGCACAATCAACCCTGTCTGCATTCCTTCTGTAAATCCCACCGCCACGATGGGCACTGCCGCAATAAGTGGGCCGATGAACGGGATGAAAGTAAGCAGCGCCGTTAAGACCCCGAGCGCAAACCAGAGCTCGATGCCGAGCAGGAATAGCCCGAGCCCAACGGTGACCCCAAGGAGCGCCATTGACACGAGTTGCCCTAGAAACCACCAGCGAAGGGCATGGGCGAGCGAGGATAGTGTGTCTTCTGCTAGTGGCCGGCTGTTGGGTGGTACAAGGCGCACCGCTCCCCGCCGATAAAGCGCCGGTTTGGCCGCCAAGAAAAGCGTGAGTATGACCAGGATGATGAGGCTCGTTAAGGCGCCGACCGCCGTCATGACATGACCTGCTATTTCGCCTACGGCATCGGCAAGGTCGCCGTCCTCGGCGTTCATCTCCTCCATTATGTTTATGTCGGTGTGCTCCGTGAGCCAAGCCTGCACTTTCTCACCAAAATCGACCACCGTCTCGCCTAGCTCTCTAAACTGCTGCACGAGGCTTGCCGCCGTAAGCCCCAGTGAGCCGATGAGGATCGCTGTGATGCCGGTCGCAACGCCGACAAGCGCCCACCCGCGAGAGAAAGGCAGCTTCCTTGCGATTGCCTGCGCGAGCCCGTCTAAACCGACCGCAAGCAGAACGGCAGCAAACACAAGAAGGAGTACCTCCCCGAGGAGGTAGCCGATCAACATAAGTCCTGCTGTCAGTAGTATCGTGTCGGTTCTGATCAAGCGTTTTGATTCCATGCGTTTCTCTCTCCATTGTCGCCACTACACAAGATACAACAACATGAAGAGTCGCACCGACGAACGTGAACACGCCAAAGGTTAGGGCTGGGGCTGTTTTTTCATAATGACGTTAACACCCTGGCATAAAGCGCGGAGTCTTCTTTATAGCATTGGCAAGAGGCTTCGATCAGACCCGACCGATTAAGCACATCAATTTCGCCACGTTGATAACCAATCAACCCGCGGGTTTGCAGGTCTATTGCGGCAAGCGTAACGCCTGCCCGACGAACGCCTAACATCATGGCTAGAAACTCATGGGTTAAGTACAGTTGGTCAGACCCCGCGCGATCTTGTGTCATCAGTAGCCAGCGGGCGAGGCGCGCCTCAATCCCATGAAAGTGGTTACAAGCGGCTGTTTTCGCCAGTTGGTTCATCACCACATAGACATACCCTCTCATCCGCTTATTCAGCACCGGGCATATCTCAAGTAGCTGTCTGAAGCGAACTGAACTGATGCGTAGGGCAGACCCCGCGCCTTGAACAAGCGAGAGCAGCGCTGTGTCTTCAATGCCAAGCACTACGGAAGTGCCCAGCATGCCTTCTCGGCCTGCCATCGTGACTTCTAAGCGGTCGTCAGTGTCGACGACGGCAATGAGTGAAATAAAGCAATCAATAGGGAAATAAACGTAGATGATCGGATCGCCGGGCTGGAGCAGTACCTCGTTAAAAGCAAGCTCCACCGTTTCGCAGTCAGCCATTACCGCATTACGCTCAACCTCTGGTAGCGCAGTAAGTAGCTGATTGGTAGTGCGAACTTGCAACGTAGTCGTCATGCGCCTCTCCGGTCATAAAAAACAGGCAAACGGCACCATACGATAATCATCACTTTGATGCTGGCTGCAGGCTGCCGTTAGATAAATAGCAAACGATAACTATGCATGTTGGCACTGACTCTATTATGCGTCGGCGCGCTAGCGCACATAACGTGTTAATAATTTTCGCGATTATGTTTGCTGTCTTGGTTCAGGCGCAGCGATTACGTTGCCACATTTTTATCTTTCAGCAAGGGGTCACTCACTGCGGAGGCTCCTGGCCGAATCAAACGCTTTCTTCCATATTTTAACAACGGGTCAATTGACGCCCCTGCTGGCGTGCACAAAGCCTAGCAATCCCAAGCAACCAAACGCATCACAGAGCCAAACGAGAAGGAATTTACAATGGCGACAAAACCTAACGGCAGCGGCAATAAGCGTACGGGTGCCAATGCGTCACTCAATTCTGTTTCATGCGGGGCCGAACAGCTGTTATTGGCGGCACTGGAACGCGGTAGCCACTGCCTTGAAACAGGGCGTTTCCTGATCAGTTATCGTGAGGGAATGTTAGAAGAGGGCATCAAAACACTGAAAGACCGGAAGTTTCGAGTTGCCGATGCCCGTGACTTTGCAGGCCAAGCGGTCAGCTTGGAAGACGCTGGGGATGCTGAGGTAATGGTGTTTCCCGAGATTGGCGTCGCGCTGGTGGGCGGTGATGCCTTGCAGCAGCATGGGATGAGCATGAACGATGCTGTTTTAACGGAGGGGCCGATAGAAATCATTGAGCCTGAGTATTTTGCCTTCTCAGAAAACTCAGAGTACCTGCGGGGCTTCTTGCGGGCAGCAAGTACTATTGCGCACGATCTTGGCGCTGATTGCGCGATGGGTGAGGCTGAAGAGGAGCTGCGTGATGAGGTGCTAGGAGCGACCTGGGGCTTGGCACGGTGCAAGGTTCCACAAAGTCGCTGGAGTGGTGCTGGCATTAAGGTAGCCGTGCTTGATACGGGAATGGATTGCGGGCATCCAGACTTTGCCGATAGGCCGTTTGACTGCCGATCATTCGTAGGGCAACCGGTGCAAGATATCAATGGGCACGGGACCCACTGTATTGGCACTGCTTGTGGGCCAAGGGCTTCTGCTGGGAGTACACCTGGCTATGGCGTCGCTTTCGATGCGCAGGTTTTCGTTGGGAAAGTGCTTACGAATTCAGGTAGTAGCACAGGCGCTGGGGTGCTGGCAGGGATGAATTGGGCGATTGCCAACCGGTGCGAGGTTATCTCAATGTCGTTGGGTAGCCAGAGCCCAGCGCAGGTGGCCTACAACCACGCGGGTGCGGCGGCGCTTCGTCATGAGTGCCTGATTATTGCTGCCGCGGGTAATGCGTCGATGAAAACGGGGGCGCCTGCTAATTCGCCTACGATTATGTCGGTGGCATCGCTTGACCCGAACTTAAGGCCCTCCAGCTTTTCGAACTTTGGGAAGGTCGATATTGCGGCACCAGGGCGCGATGTATTTTCGTCATGGCCCCGGCCGATTAATTTTAAGACGATTAGCGGTACCAGTATGGCCACACCACATGTTGCGGGTTGCGCCGCGCTTTGGGCTGAGTCCGATGCGTCGCTGCGCGGAATGAACCTGTGGAGACGACTGCTGGCTTCAGCACAGCGCCTGCCTTTTCCCGACGACCGTGTAGGGGCGGGGGTGGTGCAAGCGCCCTAAACTGAGCCCATTATCAGTGGGGGCTGTCATGTTGGTTAGTTTTCAAGGTAATGCTCAATGTATGAACGCCGGAGAGCGAATTAATGCAAGGTATAGAGCTATGGATTATTACGATTTCAAGCGATCAATCGATCAGGGAAATCGCCACGCGCCTTAGCGCAGAAGGCTTAACCATCAGGGATGTACTTGAGGATATTGGCTGCATAACCGGATCAGCAGATACCGCCACGGCGGATCGGTTAAAGAAGATTGAAGGCGTTGTGGATATTGCACCCGATATGCCAATCGAGATTGGGCCGCCAGACGCTGGAGAAACCTGGTAAGCCCACTGATGCCCGTATGGGAAGGCTGTCAGTATCTCAAAAAACACGCCACTTATTATTAGTTGCCCAGGGTGAGTGTCCATGTCCCCGCAGTTGTTGCTCCTGCTAGCTGATGCCATTTTGTTAATCCACGTGCTGTTTGTGGCGTTTGTGGTGCTTGGCTTGGTGGCCATCTATGCGGGGTATTTTCTGGGCTGGCGGTGGGTGCGCAACAGTTTCTTCCGCATTACGCATCTATGCGCCATTGTCTATGTCGTCGTGCAATCCTGGTTAGGCATGGTGTGCCCTTTGACGATTTGGGAGATGGCGCTGCGGGCCAAGGCGGGCGTAGACACCTACGGAGGCTCCTTTATTCAGTACTGGCTGCATAACCTTTTGTATTTCACCGCGCCGGAGTGGGTGTTTATGCTGGTGTATACCCTGTTTGGTAGCTTAGTGGTGGCGAGTTGGTTTGTTGTACGGCCTCGCCCCCGTCCGCGCCATCACTAATACGTTTAAAGCGCTTAAGTGCTACTATTTTTGCTATTAGATGAAATGCAGCTTGCTGCACTCTCGCTCCCATCTCCCAACAAGGAAGGATCATGACGATTACGCTCATCATTGTTTTAGCGATTCTCGCGGCTGTTGTTTTCTATATCGTTGCCATCTACAACCGCCTGGTGGCATTGCGAAACCGGTTTCAGAACGCCTTTGCCCAGATTGAAGTGCAGCTGAAGCGCCGCCACGACCTGATTCCTAATCTGGTAGAGACGGCAAAGGGCTACCTCAGCCATGAGCGGGAAACTCTGCAGGCGGTCATTGAGGCCCGTAATACGGCGTCGGCGGGCTTGAAAGCGGCCGCTGCAAACCCGGGTAGTGCCAAGGCAATTGCCGATTTAGGCGGCGCTGAAGGCGCGCTGACACAAGCCATGGGACGGCTTAATGTGGTGATGGAAGCCTACCCAGATTTGAAAGCCTCGCAGAACATGCAGCAGCTCTCTGAAGAGCTCACCAGCACTGAAAACAAAGTGGCGTTTTCGCGCCAAGCATTTAATGACTCCGTAATGCACTACAACATCTACAAGCAGAGTTTCCCCCAGGTGGCGGTGGCCGGTATGTTCGGCCATGGCGAAGATGCTGCGTTGCTAGAGTTTGAAGACAGCGCCCAAATTCAGGTGGCGCCTAAGGTGTCGTTCTAAGTAACCGCGGAGTGGATAGGGCTAATGGATTTTTTTACTGCACAGGATCACGCTCGCCGCAAAACCGGGCACTTGGTTGTTTTACTCATACTCGCCGTGCTCGCCCTGATTATTGTCACCACGCTGGTCGTTGTCCTTACACTGCATTTTATGGGGGGAGAGCAATCTGCTGTCCAAACGGATCTCTCGGTTGACGGAGTAATGTCCGCTTTATCCCTCGAGCTTGTGGCGGGTGTGGCAGCGGCGGTGATTGTTGTTGTGGTGTTAGGTGGGTTGTTCAAGCAGCACCAATTAAGCCGTGGTGGCCGGGCAGTGGCGGAAGCGCTAGGTGGGCGCGAGATCAATCTAAATACTCGCGATGCTGACGAGCGCCGAATCCTCAATGTGGTAGAAGAGATGGCCATTGCCTCAGGAACGCCGGTGCCCTTGGTTTACGTGCTAGAGGAGGAGGGCATTAATGCCTTTGCGGCAGGCTATCGGCCCAGCAATGCGGTGATAGGTATTACCCGTGGGGCAATTCGCAGCTTAAACCGCGACGAACTTCAAGGCGTGGTCGCCCATGAGTTCAGCCATATTCTGCATGGTGACATGCGGCTGAATATTCGCCTGGTGAGCATACTGCACGGCATCCTGTTGATTGGGTTGCTGGGCGGAACACTGCTGCGCAGCATGCGTTTTCGTCGAGTGGGAGGCAACAAGCGTGATAACTCGGCAATGGTGGTGCTGGCGCTTGGGGCCTCGCTAATGCTGATCGGCTACGCGGGCACCTTTTTTGGTAATTTGATTAAATCAGCGGTCAGCCGTCAGCGTGAATATTTGGCGGATGCCTCTGCCGTGCAATTTACCCGTAACCCCAAAGGCATCGGAAACGCACTGGTGAAGATTGGCGCACATGCGCAAGGATCTAACCTGCAAGCGGCCCATACGGCAGAGTTCAGCCATCTGCTATTCGGCCAGGGGATGCGGTCAGGGTTTACGCAAATGATGGCGACCCATCCGCCACTTAACGACCGTGTCCAGCGGGTAATGCCTGACTGGGACGGCCGCTTCGAGGTCGAACCGCCCCCGCAACAAGCCGAAAGTGACACCTCACGCGCAGAAAGCCAAGCACAGCCGGGAGCAGGGTTTAGAGCGGGTATTCGAACAGGCATGCAAGATGCTGATATGGCCGGTGCGGGCGTCATCTCGGCTATATTAACCGGCGCTTCTGCTCAAACCGCCATTGGCGCCATGGGCAAGCTCGATCAACGCCACCTAGCGCATGCGCAGTCAGTGCTCAACGCCTTGCCAGCGCCGATAAAAGAAGCTGCCCATGAGCCTTATACCGCTCGTGCACTGATCTATGCGCTGCTGCTAAGCGATGAGCAGGCGGTGCGAGAGCATCAGCTAAAGGCGTTAGAGCAAGCGGCCCTGCCCGATGTGTACCAAGCATTACTGGCGTGTGGGCCTGAGGTCTCAAGGCTGGATGTACACCTGCGGTTGCCGCTGATCGAGCTGACACTGCCCGCGTTACAGTCACTTTCCACCGAGCAGGGTCAGCACTTTCGCCTCTGTATGGAGCGGCTGATTGATGCGGATGGCAAGGTTAGCCTGTTTGAATGGACGCTCTACCAGCTTGTGTTAAACAATTTGGGTGAGCAGCATGGCGGTCCTTCTAACCTCAAGTTAAGCGACCTTAAAGGGGAGTGCCAGCAGCTCCTCGCGGTGCTGGCTGCCGCCGGGCAGGATGACCCCGCAGAGATTAGCGCCGCACTGACAGCGGCTGGGAATGAACTGCCTTTTGACTTGGCTGAGGTAGAGGGTGCCAGCGACATGCAGGCACTAAGCCTTGCTGTTGAGCGTTTGCGGCGCCTTAAACCATTACACAAGCCAGCGTTGCTGCAGGCTATGGCGCGCTGTATTGAGCATAGCGGGCGCATTCTGCCTGCCGAGGCTGAGCTGTTCCGGGCAATGGCCGATATCCTCGACTGCCCCATGCCGCCGCTGCTTTCAGAAGGGCTTAAGCCCCCGCGCTTAGCAACGCGGCAGAAAAATATAGCGCGTAAGTCTTACAGTAGCGCGTGCTGAAAAGCGTTGGGGGGCATTAAGGTTATCATCTTACTATGTCTATTGATCAAACCTTCCCTCCTACCCCTTTGAATTTCTCCACAAACGCAACAAGCTTCTGAAACACGCTCTGCTTTTTGGTGAGGTATTGCGGGTTCAGCGGGCTCATTTTCGGCAACAGGCTGTTGAGCTCAGTGCCTTTTTCACTGGCATATTCCCGTTTGAGCGAGGTAGTGAGGTAGCGCCGGGCTTCTTCTGCCTTTAAATTTTCTGATTCAATTAGCGCCTCGGCCTCGCGTTGCTGTTCAGCCTGGGCAAAGGTAAAGAAGGCCTCAATCACGTTGGCTTTCTCACCGATCTGGTCTAGGTCAGTCTGGTTGATGAAATCAACCACCAGGCCCTCTTTCGCACGATTGCCTAGGCTGGCTCGAATAACGCGCCGCACCTCTTGCACTAAATCGGCTTTGCTTTTGGTTTTTTTGTTGTGCTCGAAGATCAGCCCTAAAATGTAATCCAGGTTGATCTCCTGGGACTTCAGCAGGTCTACCTCAAACTCCACATCATCCCAGTCAATAGTAGACGTATCAGTTGCTTCAGCGGCCTTTTGGCGGCGTTGCCAGTCGCGGATGTCATTATAGGTCGAGCGGTAATCCTGAACCTTGCGCTCGGGGGGTAAACGTATGGTTTGCAGCTCCGCCAGCTTTTCATCGTCCAAGTAGTGTTCTGCTTTAAACGCCGCTACCGCTTCAGGGTCGCTGGTGTCCAGGTTTTGCAGGGCTTTTAGGCTGGCAAATTCATCGTAGTTTTGCAGCACGTTTTCGACGCGCAGATACTCGCCAAAAACCTTAGCAAAGGCTTTTTTGTCTGCTTCCTTTTCGATGGCCGCAGGGTCGGGGAAGTTTTGCTCCAGATCGGCGACCACCTCCATGAAACCGCGCCTTGCATGCCCGGTTACCAAGTCGGTAAAGCCTTCCATATACTCTTTGTAGCTTTTCTCTAACACCACGTTCTTGGTGTTTTTATCCCCAAACAGGGTAATGGCATCCACCGTGGCCTTTTCCAGGTCGCGGAAGGTCACGATGTTGCCAAACGCTTTAGTGGCATCATAGATGCGGTTGGTGCGCGAGAAGGCCTGCATCAAACCGTGATAGCGCAGGTTCTTATCGACAAACAGAGTGTTCAGCGTAGGTGCGTCAAAGCCGGTGAGGAACATGCCGACCACGATCAGCAGGTCGATTTCCTTGGCTTTTACCCGCTTGGCTAGATCGCGGTAGTAGTTCTGGAAACCGTTGCTGTCCACGCTGTAGGTGGTTTTAAAGTAAGCGTTGTAGTCGTCGATGGCAGCACTTAAAAATTCCTTAGCGCTGGAGTTCATCGCCGACACATTAAAGCTTTCGTCCAGAATGTCGCCGACGGCATCCTGCTCTTCATTGGCCGCAAACGAGAAGATGGTGGCGATTTTCAGAGGTTTGTCGCTGTTTTGTTGAAGCTCATTCAGCGCTTCATAATAGAGCTTGGCGGCTTCCACGCTGCTCACCGCAAACATGGCATTAAAGCCCTGGTTGTTACCCTGCAGGCGGTGCGTTTTCTGGCGGTAGTGGTGCAGAATATAGCGAGAAATCTCCCGAATGCGATCCGGGTGTTGCAACGCCTGTTTGTTCTCGGCGGCGCTTAGCTTTTTCTCATCTTGCTCGGTTTCTATCGCCTTAAACTTGGGGCGTACATCGTTGTAGTCCACCTTGAACTTGAGCACCTTTTCATCCCGAATGGCATCGGTGATGACATACGAATGCAGCTCGCGGCCAAACACGCTGGCGGTGGTGTCCGCGCCTAACGCGTTTTGCGGAAAGATGGGCGTACCGGTAAAGCCAAACTGATAGAACCGCTTGAATTTCTTTTTCAGGTTTTTCTGTGCCTCACCAAACTGGCTACGGTGGCACTCGTCAAAAATGAACACCACCTGCTGTTTGTAAAGGGGCAGGCTGCCTTCACTCTTCATCAGGTTGTTGAGCTTCTGGATAGTGGTGACGATGCTCTTATTATCGTCTTTCTCGATGTTCCTCTTCAGGCCCGCCGTGTTGTCTGAGCCGTTTACGCTGTCAGGCGAAAAGCGTTGGTACTCCTTCATGGTTTGGTAGTCCAGGTCTTTCCTGTCCACCACGAAAAACACCTTGTCGATAAACTCTAGCTCGGTGGCCAAGCGTGCCGCTTTAAAGCTGGTTAGGGTTTTCCCTGAGCCGGTGGTATGCCAGATATACCCACCGCTTTCAGGCGTGCTCCAGGTTTTAGCTTCAAACGAGCTTCTCACCTTCCACAGAATGCGCTCGGTAGCGGCAATCTGATAAGGGCGCATGACCAATAGGGTATTGTCGATATCAAACACCGAATAATGCAGCAGAACATTCAGCAGAGTGTTTTTCTGGAAAAAAGTGGCTGTAACGTCCTTCAGGTCTTTGAGCAAGGTGTTGTCTGCCTGCGCCCAGTTCATGGTGAAGTCGAAGCTGTTTTTGTTGCGCTTTGTGGTGTTGGCAAAGTAACGGCTGTCAGTGCCATTGCTGATCACAAACAGCTGCAAATACTTGAACAAGGAGTGCTCACTGTTGAAGCTCTCCTTGCTGTAGCGGTGTACCTGATTGAATGCTTCACGAATGGCCACGCCGCGTTTTTTCAGCTCTACCTGCACCAGTGGTAAGCCATTGACCAGAACCGTGACATCATAACGATTGGCGTGGCTGCCGGTTTGGGCAAACTGCTTGATGACCTGCACTTTATTGCGGGCAATCGTCTTTTTATCGACTAGGTAGATATTCTGGATGCGGCCATCATCGAAGGTAAAATCATGAATGTAGTCGTCGTGAATCTTGCGACTTTTATCCACGCTGCTGTCGCTAGGCTTATCCATGTAGGTTTCGACAAAGCGCCGCCATTCGCTTTCTGAAAACTGCACCTGATTCAACGCCTGCAACTGCACACGCACATTGGCGAGCAGCGCCTCGGGGCTGTTGAGGCTGGGGAGGTACTCATAGCCCTGATTGACCAGATCCTGAATCAGCTCCCGCTCTAGGGCATCTTCACTCTGGTAGCCCTCAGCCACCTTCCATTCCTTGCTGTACCTCTCCAACACAATGAAGTTATTGGATTCAGCGATGGGGGTGTAATGCGTCACGTTGGCTCTCCCTGCATGAAATGGCGTTTGAATTTTTCGTGGTTTTCTATATTGCTGCGAACATCGGTTTCATCCCAGATTTGCAGTTCCCACGGAAAGTAAAAGTTGCTTCTGTTTTTGAAGTAAACATGCAGGCCGCGATAACCCTCTTTGTCGCGCAAATACCAGTTTTTCAAGCCCAGTTCGTCTTGCCAGTCGTCCAGCAACTCCATCACCTGGCTGATTTCATCGGCGGTGAGCACAATGCGGGCACCAAAAATATCATTCAGCCAGTTATTCACCGGGTACTGATCTTCGCGGCTGGAAAAACGCTCGATCTTGTCATCAATACTCTCGCGGGTTTTTACGCGATAAAAGTATTTGATCTCGATTTCTGCCGCCATCAGGTAGTCGTTAATGCTTTCATGCAGGGTGAGGCGGTATTGATAAATGTGGGCGACGGGAACCTGTCGGATGGTTCTGGAAAGATTGAGTTTGGCGATTTGTCCGGTTTCAAAATAATCCCTGGAAAAATCCGCGTGCAGGCGATTGATTTCACTGACCAGTTGTTTGGCCTGGCTGATTTTATCCATTACTTGCCTCCTATCGCTCGTGTGCTCGTGCCTGGACTGCCTGCTGATGATGCGAACATCCTTCTGCATTTACAGGGGCATTTACAGAGGCATTTACAAGGGTGTTTTGTGCCAAACCACTCAGGATTTCACTGATGATGAAAGGCGGTTGGTAGCTCATATCAGGCCGCCGTCTCTGCATCCGGCTTCGCTTTGGTAGCTTTCAGCCACCTTCCATTCCTGGGTGTACTTGTCCAGCACAATGAAGTGATTGGATTCGGCGATGGTTTTGTAATTGGTCATTACCCTTCCTGCCTCTTAAAACCATAGTTGTTGGTCAAATAGTTCACTAGTTCATCCAGTTTTTCTTTGTCTCTCTGTTCAATGTCTGTGATTTCTTCACCTGCATGAGCAGAATGGCTAGAAAGATTCATAAGTCTACTAGCGAATGGATTTGGCAAGCCTTCGTCTGTTTTTTCAAGAAGGTCTTCCCAACGCGGATAGCCTAGAAAGGTGGCTGTTTTTTCTAAGATGTTTCTTAAAAACGCAAAATGATATTTGCTGATTTCCTGGTCTTTTATAGCCTTACGCACTTCTGACAATAAAAAAAATGGTAAGAGAAAGGGTGGTCATTTGAAGTAAATAACTCAAAGGTGCCGTCAGCTTGTTTTTCCAACCTGTACTTTTCTGATTGGCCCCGCTTGTATAACCACGCAGGAATCCCGTCCTGGACTGGATTTTTAATGTCATTATTCAGCTCGTTGTGAAGGACGTTATAAAACAAAGGGCTATGCGTTGTGATGACGAACCTTAAGCCTTTTCCCTCATGGTAGTGGCTTCTTTTTATTAGATTGGCCAGATCAACAGCGAGTTCAATCAGGTGAGTATCATCCAGAGAACTCACTGGGTCATCAATAAACACATATTCCAATTTATCAAATTGATCATCATCTCGTTTGTCAGGTTGAGGCTCACTAAGGATTGAGATTACTTCCTGCAATAATGTATAGAAAATACTCCAGACAAAATTTCTCTCTTCACCCTTAGATATTTTCAACTTTCCTGAACTTTCAGACCCCGTTTCAAAGGAAAAAGTGACCTCGGGGTAGGTTTTCTCACCTGTTTTTTTTCCCGATCTGATGACATCACTTTCATGAAATAGCGGCATTAGCTTATCGTTAGTGTAGCGCTGAAAATTCTTTATAATGTCGGTATCGCCTCGTTCCCTCAGAATCCAGTCGGTGAATGTGTTCGGCTGTATTTTCAGCTTTGGTTCTCTATCGTTATTTAAATCGTTATCCCAATAGAAAAGGTCTTCGGTAAAGGCGTTGTAATACAGAATTCTGCTACGAGATAACTCAGTCTCTTCTCCACTTTCTTCATCGCTGCTTTTAGGAGCGATTTCTTTCTTAAAGGCGAGCGACAAGCGGGTTTTGCCTGTACCATTAAAGGCATAGATCAGCTGAACTTTTTTGTTAGCACCTTTCAGTTGCTGAGCAACCTGTTCTAAAGTTTTACTCATATCAGGCTGCCACCTCGTTATCTGGTCGGGGAAAGCTCAGCAGCAGATCGCGGTAGTATTCGTACTGCTTCTGGCGCAGCTCGATTTCACGGGGCAGGCCTTCGCTGATGGAGTTTGTGATGGCAGCGAAGTTATCCAATATAGAGACTATGCGAGATTGTTCTTCTGGCGTTGGAACTGAAATAACCATAGCCTTCAACTGGCCAGCTGTGAGCAAAGGTTGACCTGCACCTTTGACAAATCGATTCAAGTTCAAACTAACAAAATAATAATAAAGAAAATTTAAATTGTATTCATCTTTTAATTCCAGCATTAGCGTATTGTCGGAAACATCATATTCACCGCTTGCAATATTCACTCGCCCGGCGTTAGCGCCAACCCTTGCAACTAAAATTTGCTTAATTTCATAAACCTTATTATCTGTTCTTCCAATGATTCCAGTTGATCCATAAACAGGAAATTTACCAAGCTCCGATTTGTCTTTGTTCTTTCCTGATGAAATTCTGTCGCATATCTCCCCCAGCGTCTTCCACTCGACTTCCCCCTCCTCAAAACTCAACAACTGATCACGGTAGTAGTTGTATTGTTTTTTACGCAGGCTAAGCTCGGTGGTCAGCTCGGTGGTCAGCTCGGTGGTCAGCTCGGTGGTCATGGCGGTGAATGCGTCCAAAATACGCACGATTTCGGCCTGAATCTCCAGCGATTTTTCGGGGTTGTCTGGGCAGGGGATGGGGATTTGGTAGTTCAAAATTGCTGACTTGTCCCCACGCGGCATTTTTGCCCCTTTCGCGTGCTGCATGTTGTACGAGAAGAAACTTTCAGCAGATAACAGGTAGTAAAGAAATTCCGATGAAATGAATCCTTTATTCTCATTGCGTATGCGCACGGCAAGAACATCACCACTACATCCACCAGAGTTTGTGGCTCGCCATATCTTTTTTAGGTACGGTCGAATATTGCCAATGAGAATATCTCCTGGTTCATACGCCGTTAAGCGATCCGTATTCGGTAGATGATTTGCATTAACACGCCCACCTTTGTTGGCGACAAGATTGTCTACACCGATGAAAGTACTTTCATCAAGTGAGTCAGCATCTACTCTTGTCGGCGAATACACGGCCACCTCGCCCAACGCCTTCCACTCCACCTCAACCCCATCCAGCAGTTTGTCCATAAAATTCAGTTCGTTCATTGGTCTTCTCCCTGCAATTCCCGCTCGATTTGCTCAATGCTGGGTAAGTTGGTTTCCAGTTGCTCCGGCAGGGCTTGCTGTAGCTTGTATTCGGCGATGCCCATCGGCTGGCTTTTGTCGCTGAGGGCGTATTCCGCCACGACCTTGTTTTTGCTTTTGCACAACAAGAGGCCAAGGGTGGGCTGGTCGTGTTCGCTTTTGATCTGGCGATCCACGGTGGTGAGGTAAAAGCCTAGTTGCCCCAGGTGTTCGGGCTTGAAATCACCGGCCTTCAGTTCAATCACCACATAACAGCGCAGCTTCAGGTGGTAAAACAGCAGATCCAGATAAAAATCATCGCCGCCTACTTCCAGAGGCACCTGCCTGCCGACAAAGGCAAAACCAGCGCCCAGTTCCAGTAAAAACTCGGTGACATGCTGCATCAGTGCGGTTTCAATATCGCGCTCCTGGGCTTCTTGCCCCAGGTTCAGAAAATCAAAGCGATAAGGGTCTTTGAGGGATTCACGCGCTAGGTCTGACTGGGCTTTGGGCAGGCGTTGTTCAAAGTTGGTGATGGCACTGCCCTGGCGTTGATGCAGGCCACTTTCAATCTGCATCACCAGCACATTACGCGACCAGTTGTTTTCAACGGCCTTGCTGGCGTAGAACAGGCGCTTTTGAGGGTCTTTGAGCTTGCTCAGAAGGGCTAAATTATGCCCCCAGGGTAATTGTCCAACAGGTTGTTGGACAACTTCATCTTTTGTCCAGGCCTGTGCGAAAGAGCGCATATACATCAGATTCGCACGAGAAAAGCCCTTCATTTCAGGGAAGTGCTGGCGTAAGTCTTGCGCCAACTGCTCGATGACTTTCGCCCCCCAGCCCTGCTGGGCTTGGCGCTCTAAAATATCCCTGCCGATCTGCCAGTAAAGCAGCAGCAGTTCATGGTTCACCGCCAAGGCAGCGCGTTGCTGGGCCTGGTGAATGCGGGTTTTCAGCTCCGTCAACCAACTGGCATAGCCCTCTGGGCGTTCGGTCAAGCCGATGGGTTGGTTGCTCATTTCAAGCCCCCTTAACCTGCGTTCCTTCGATCTCTGCCACGATCACATCGATCTCTGAGCGCAGCTGCTCAATTCTGCTCACGGTGGTTTTCAGCTCGGCATTGAGCTGGGTGATGTCGATTTTCTCGCGGGTGTCTTCGGCTTCCACATAGCTGCTGACGGAGAGGTTGTAATCATTAGCAGCGATTTCTTCCAGGGGCACGGAGCGGGCGAAGTGGTCGATGTTTTCTTTGCTATCAAACACCGCCATGATCTGCTGGATATGGCCCGGATTTTTTTCGTCTTCATTATCAGTAAGGACGTTATTGTTGGTTTCTTTCTTAAATAAGCCGCTGGCATCAATAAACTGGGTGTTGGTGTCGGTTTTGTTTTTGGCCAGCACCAGAATCGTTACCGCAATGGTGGTGCCAAAAAACAGGTTGGGTGCCAGTGAGATCACCGTTTCCACGTAGTTGTTATCGACCAAGTATTTTCTGATCTTCTGCTCGGCACCACCCCGGTAAAAAATGCCGGGGAAGCAAACAATCGCCGCCCGGCCTTTGCTGGAAAGGTAGTTAAGTGCATGGAGTACAAAGGCGAAATCGGCCTTGGATTTGGGCGGTAGCACTCCGGCGGGCGCAAAGCGGTCATCGTTGATTAGGGTGGGGTCATCGCTGCCGATCCACTTCACTGAGTAAGGCGGGTTGGACACGATGGCATCAAACGGCTTTTCATCGCCAAAGTGCGGGTTGGTCAGGGTGTTGCCCAGCTGAATATCGAACTTGTCGTAGTTAATGTTGTGCAAGAACATGTTCATACGGGACAAGTTGTAGGTGGTGTGGTTGATCTCCTGACCGTAAAACCCTTCCTCGATGATGTGATTATCAAAGTGTTTTTTGGCTTGCAGCAGCAGCGAGCCACTGCCCGCTGCGGGGTCGTAAATCTTGTTGACGCTGGTTTGTTTGTGCATCGCCAGCTGAGCAATCAGCCGGGAAACATGCTGCGGGGTAAAAAACTCACCGCCTGATTTACCGGCATTAGCGGCATAGTTGGAGATCAAGAACTCGTAGGCATCACCGAACAGATCAATTTGACTGCCTGCGCTTTCTTCAAAAAAAGCGTGACCAAAATCCAGCCCGGCGACCCCTCTTAACACATGGGCCAAGCGTGTGTTTTTGTCCTTTACGGTGCTCCCTAGCCGGTTGCTGGTGGTGTCAAAGTCAGCGAACAGACCTTTAATGTCGGCTTCTGAAGGGTAGCCGTTGGCAGAATTCTCAATATCCGAAAAAATAGTCGCCAGGTCGGTGTTTAGGCTTTCGTTGGTATTGGCGCTTTTGACCACGTTACCGAACAGCTGGCTAGGGTAGATAAAGTAGCCCTTGGTTTTGATGGCATCATCTTTGATGGCGGGTGTGATCACGCTATCAGGCAGCTCGGCATAGTTGACGCTATCATCACCGGCTTCGATGTAGTTGACAAAATTTTCGCTGATAAAGCGATAAAACAAGGTGCCAAGCACGTAATGCTTAAAATCCCAGCCATCCACTGAGCCACGCACATCGTTGGCAATGGCCCAAATTTGGCGTTGCAGGGCGGCGCGTTGTTGGGTGCTTGTCATGACTCTTTTCTCGTTTTAAATCGTTGGTGATGGTGGCTATATCATAACGGCAGTGTGACGTCTCAATCGACTGCGGCCCTCTTAATCCGTCGTTTTCCTTGTCCGCCTTTTACCCGCCGTACTGCTGCGGCTCCCCGTGGTTTTCTTACTGCCGGTACTCTTGTTTCCAGTACTTTTACGCCGCGTATAGCTTTTCTTCGTGGCTCCGCTGCGCTTGGCGGGGCCTCCCGCTTCGCCTTGGGCCGTTTGTAGGCTTTGGCGCAGCTTGTGGGCATCGCTTTGCTGCAGCAGGGCGTGGAGGTCATCAAGCAGGGCGTGCTGAAACGCGCCGGGGTCGTCTTGTTGCTCTGAAATAGCCCGTAGGCGCTGCTCCCATAGGGCGGTGCGCTCCGGTGTGCTTACCGCGCTGGGCAGGGCGGCGATCAGCGCACAACCGAGTTTGGTGGCGCGCAGGGCTTTTTGCTTTCGCACCAGATAGCCGCGCTGTACCAGGGTTTCGATAATGCCTGCGCGGGTAGCTTCGGTGCCTAGGCCGTCGGTGTCGCGAAGGGTGCGGCGTACGTTTGGGTTGTCCACGTAGCGGCCAATGTTCATCATTGCTTTGATTAAACTGGCATCGGTGAACGGTTCTGGTGGCCGGGTCTCTTTTTCCTCCACGCCTGCGCCGAGTGCCTGGCAGGTTTCGCCTTGGGTGAGCGGTGGCAGCGGCGGGGTATCTTCGCGGGTGGTGAATAACGGCTTCCAGCCGGGGTCGAGAATACTTTGGCCGCGAGCGCGGAAGGCTTCATCCAGCAGCGTGAACTCAGCTTTCACTTCAAAGGTGCGCAGCGGGCGGTAGAACTGCGCCATGACGTTGCGCACGATCAGTCGAAACACGTGGCCTTCGGTGGCGGAAAGTTGGCTGAAATCAGCGGGCTTGCCGGTGGGGGCCAAGGCGTGGTGCGCGCCGACCTGCTTATCGTTCCAGGCTTTCGAGCGCAGAGTGAAGTCGGCCCCGTTGAGCCATCCACGTAGTGTGTCGTCATTCTGGCAAGCGCTGGTCAAGCTGCGCTGGGAAAGCGCTAGGTGCTCTTCGGGCAGGTAGCGGCAGTCGGAGCGGGGGTAGGTAATCAGCTTGTGCTGCTCGTAAAGCCGCTGGCAAATATCCAGCACCATCTGGGCGGAAAGGCCGTGGCGGCGGGCGGCATCGACTTGCAGGGCAGAAAGCGCGTAGGGCAGCGGGGGCGCTTGACGTTTTTCCTGTTGGTCGAGTGTCGTCAGCGTGCCGGTTGCGCCGGGAAGCTTCGCGGCCAGCGCATCAGCAGGGGTACGTTCAATCAAGCGGCCTTGATCATCCAGCGGTTCGTGCTCTTTGGGCGCCCACCAGGCGCGCAGCTGACCTTGAGTAAGCTGTAGATCCACCCATAGCGGGTAGAACGGGTGGGGTACAAAATCGCGTATGGCGTTGTCCCGGCGAACAATCAGCCCGAGTACCGGCGTTTGAACGCGGCCCACAGAAAGTACGCCGTCGTGCCCCGCTTGTCGGCCGGTTAGGGTCCAGGCGCGGGTGAGGTTAATCCCGTACAGCCAATCGGCCCGAGAGCGCGCCTGGGCGGCCTGAAATAGCGGCTGAAACTCGGTATTCGGCCGCAAGCTGGCCAGCGCGCGGCTAACGGCTGGTCGGTTAAGGTCGCTAATCAATAGCCGCTGCACCGGGCCACGGTACTTCAAGTGCTCGATCACCTCTTGTACCAGCAGCTGGCCTTCCCTATCTGGGTCACCAGCGTGCACGACACTGGTGGCTTGCTTAATCAGGTTGCGTATGGTTGCCAACTGGCTACGTGCTTTGGGCCGGGGCATCAGTTTCCACTGTTGGGGAACAATGGGAAGTCGATCCAGCCGCCACTGTTTATCGGCGGGGTCATACGCTTCTGGTGGCGCTTGTTCAAGCAAATGACCAAGACACCAGGTCACCGTGGTATCGCCGCACACAATTGCGCCTTCCTGGCGGTTTGCACTGCCGGGCAGCGCGTCAGCAATGGCGCGGGCAAGGCTGGGTTTTTCGGCGATAATCAAGCGCATGCAGTCAAAGGCCTTAGCGAGTGGTAGCAAGTGATAAGGTGCAAACGGCCACTATAGTAGCAGAACCCGTAAGGCGGATATCGCGCGGCCTATGTTGGGGCCTGTTATTGCGGAGTAGCGCTAAATAATTGGCTTGAAAGATAGCATTGATACTTTATTCGTATAGTTTTTGTATAAATTTTGCGAATTGAGTAAGCTGTCTGAACGTATTCAACGAGGCGGTTTCCATGCGCGAGCGCGGTAGAACACGACGTTTATTAGGGTTGGGCGCCCGCACGGGCGGGGCGCTGCTAAAAACCCGCTTAGGCGGTCAGGCTGATTGGCGGGCACTGGGTGAAGCTCTATTTGAAGGGCTTTCTGAATTAAAAGGCCCCGCGATGAAGCTGGCGCAGATTATGTCCCAGTGGGATGACCTGCTGCCGCCTGACTTAGCCAACGAGTTGGCGCGTTTGCAGCGGCAGGCAGAACCCATGCCCTGGCCGCGTATTCGCGAAGCGCTGATGTTGCAGTATGGCGATATTGATACTTATTTTAGCGACATCGAAGAGCGCCCCTTTGCCAGCGCGTCTATGGGGCAGGTGCACAAAGCGGTCACTCATGGCGGAGAAACCGTGGTACTGAAAGTGCAGTATCCTGGCTTGGCAGATGTGCTGGAAAGTGACTTAAAGCAGGTAAAGAGAATCATGAGCTTGGGCCGCTGGTTCAAAGTGCCTCAAGCGCGATTAGATGCGCTATTTGATGAGTTGGCACAGGGCCTGCGTGAAGAGCTTGATTACCATGCAGAGGCCCAAGCGCTGGCCCGCTATCGCGAGCGCTACCAGAATAACCCGCAGTTGGTGATCCCTGAGCCACTGTTCGAGCTTTCCGGCCAGCATGTGCTGGCTATGCGCTATGTGGGCGGTACACCGCTACGGGATTTAGAGAGCGCCGACGACACTACCCGCCAAAACGTTGCGATGGCACTGGCCGACTGGATTACCGAAGAGCTATTTACCTATCAAGAGCTTCACGCCGACCCCCATGCGGGCAACTTTGCCTGTGATGACCAGGGCCGTCTGGTTATTTACGATTTAGGGGCCGTGATCCCTGTGCCTGAAGCGCGCCTAAAAGCCATGATGCAGTTATTGGATGCCACGTTAACCAAAGACCCCATGGCAATGGACGACGCGCTAATGAAAATGGGGGGGCGCCAAGGGCAGGGTGCGCCGCTGGCGCTCTATAAGGAGTCGGCTGATTGCGTGTCACCGCTGTTCGCCCCCGGCGAGCAAGACTTTAGTGATGTACGGGTTCACCGCCGCCTGCGTGAGCTAACCCCTAAAGTGTGGGCCGCCATGGATCGCCTTCAACCCCCTGCCGATACGCTGCTGCTTTCCCGAGCGCTAAACGGTCACTACTGGAACTTGGTGCGCCTTAAAGCGCGGCTGGATATGTATAGCCGCACCGAACCGCTGCTTGAATGGGCGCGTAAGCCCTAAGCGATTGCCGCTGCGAGAGCGCCGCCAGCCATGCTAGACTATTGCGCTTTTCAATTGGGTTATAAAGATTAATAGTCTTGAAGACAGTGGAGACGGCAATGCTGGCGGTATGGGTCGATCAACTGCTGGGATTTGCCTCTGGGGCACTCTCGGCAATCAGGCAGCAGGAGCACTACCCCGATTTTATGACCTGGGTACGTGGCAAAGGCGCGGAGGCATTTAATGGGAATGTCGCCACCGCTCAGGCGTTAGCGCCCATTTTATGGTCACAAACGCCGTTAGAGCGGTTGGACTTTGCCAGTGAACCCTTGGCCACCCCTGGCCGTAACGAGCCCTGCTGGTGCGATTCCGGTCGCAAGTTTAAGCAGTGCTGCTATCGCGTTGAGTTCCCAACAGATATCCCCGAACAGATGATGTGGATGCTGTCACTTCGCGAGTGGAAAGGAGCAACGCTAAAAGCGGCGCTAGAGAGCCAGCAGGCGCCTCCCCAGGCGCTTCTAGAAGCAGGGCTCATTGCTGCCGAGAGTGGCCAAACCGGACGTTCAATGCAGATTCTTGAGTCGCTGTTTGATGGCAGCGACTGGTCGCGGCTGCCGGAACAGGCAGAGCCTGCCTTTGAAATCCTCTTGGATATCTATCAAGAGCGGGGCTTTACCCGCAAGCGTGCCGATCTGCTTGACGAGGTAATGGAGCGCGGGCCGCTGTTTTTACGCGGCGTGGCGCTTGAACGGCTCTGCCTCATGCATTTGGACAATGACGATCTGGATAGCGCCCGTGGTGCCTTTGTGAAAGCCCAGCAGGCGCTGCCGGACTCCCCGACGCTAGCTTACATTGAAGCGATGCTGCTGCTGCATGAAGGGCATGAGAGTGAAGCCAAAGAGCGCGCTGATTTTTGGTATCGTCGTTTGGTGCGTCAGGGCGATTTGGATGAAGAACAGCTCGACTTTCTTGCCGCATTGGCTGAAAACCCTGGCGCAACGCTGGCCGACCAGCTGCTTAGCGCTGAAGAGGACATGGCAACACCGCTGGTGTCGTTGCAGGCGCTCTTGGCCGCGCTGCCCACTGCCCCTAAGCTCTCTTTTGAACAAGATGGCGAAACCGGTAGGCTGCTCTACACCACCACCGCACGAGAAGAGACGCTGTTTGCCGCTTGGCACGAGCAGTTTCAGGTGTTGGTGGATGAAGATGTAGCGTTAGGGTTTCGGGACGACCCCTGGGGCAATGCCATCGAGTGGATGTCGGCGCTTTGTGCCCATCCAGAGTGGTTGGATGCCCCTCAGGTGGTGCAAGACGTAACCCTTGCGCTCACCAGTCGCTTTGGCAGCCTGCCGTGGATGGCGCCAAGCCTGCTAGCGCCGCTGGCGCTTCGCCTTTCTCGCTGGCTGGAGCAGGCACGTGCTGCGGGTGACGGTAGCTTGTGCTGGGATGATGCGGATAACGCCATGCTGCTACGAACAGGGCTGGCGCTAGTGGTGGGTATGGAGCGCGGCGCGCGCCAGCACTCCCGCGAGCTAGCCGAAGAGCTGCTCGCAATAGATCAAGAAGATAGCCTGGGCCTAAAAGAGCTGGTGCTTGACCAACTGCTGCGGGATGACCGTAACGAAGAAGCACTGGCGCTTACCGAGGAGCCCCATAAAGACGACGGCTCGCTCGTGTTAGGGTTACTGATGGGGCGTACCTTGGCACTTTACCGCCTTGAAAAACACGATGCCGCCGAAGCAGCGCTAACCGAGGTGGTTGGCCATAATCGCCACGCCCTGGAGCTGATTTGTGCCGAAAGCCCTCGGCCCTCCTTGCCTTACGCCGATGGCCAGGTTGACCCTGGCTCCCGGGCAGAAGCATGGCAATACCGCACGCTAATGCGTGACCAGTGGCGCACCACCCCAGGCGCTCTGGAGTGGCTGAATAATCACCGCTAGCCGCCCGTTAGCCTGCTTTTACCAGGGGAGCGGGTACCAATTGCTTGTCTCGGCTTATCCAGATGGCTAAAGCGATCGCGGGTAGGCCGAGCAGGGTAGCCACTACAAAGAACGTGGCGTATCCCTGAGCGGTGACGACTAATCCGCCAAAACCGCTGAGAAACTTGCCGGGTAACGTCATTAGCGATGAGAACAGGGCGTACTGAGTGGCGGTATACGCGCGCGAGGTAAGGCTTGAGAGAAACGCGATAAACACCGCGCTCGCCAAGCCGTTAGCCAAGTTATCCCCGACAATGGCCATGACCAGCATCGGCAGTTGCTGACCAGCAAGCGCTAGCGCTGCGAACAGTAGGTTTGTGAGGGTAGCGACCGCAGCGCCGAAGACCAGCAGCGGCCCGATGCCATAGCGTGCAACCAGCAGCCCGCCAAGAATGCCCCCAGTGATGCTCATGGCGATGCCAAATACGTTAGTCACATTAGCGATGGTCGCCAGGGAAAAGCCTAAATCGATGTACAGTGGGTTAGCCATGGACGCCATGGCCAAATCGCTAATTCTAAACATTGCAATAAACACTAAAATGCCCAGGGCTTTTACACCGTAGCGCCGGAAAAAATCGGTGAACGGGCAAACGATAGCGCCGATTGCCCAGGCACCAAAGCGGCGCAGCACTTTGGGTTTGCCGCGGCTGGCACGGATAAAGGCCCGCACTTTAGGCTCATGAATAAGTTGAATTGAGAGTGAGGCGCGCTTTGGCTCAGGGCGAATCAGCACGGTAATTACGCCAATGCCCACCAGCGCCGCCATGGTGAGGTAGGCGACATTCCAGGAAACCGCTGAGGCGACGTAGAGCGCCCCGGCACCGGCCGCCAGTAGGCCCGCGCGATAACCAATAATATAGGTAGAGGCCATGGCGGCCTGCATATCGTCATCAGCAGACTCGATCCGGTAGGCGTCGATGGCAATATCTTGCGTTGCAGAGCCAAACGCCACCAGCAAGGCAAATGCCGCTACCCAGCCCAGGTTGCCCACGGGGCTTAAGCCCGCCAAGCCAATCAGCCCGGCGGCAATCATCCCCTGGGCCAGCAGCATCCAGCCGCGCCGTTGTCCAAAGGTCCGGGTCAGCAGTGGTAGCGCTAGGCGATCCACAATCGGTGCCCAAAAGAACTTGATGGAGTAGAGCATGCCAATCCAGGCAAAAAAGCCGATGGCGGCTACTTCGACGCCGTCGCTTCGCAGCCACGCTGAAAGGGTGGAGAAAACCAGCAGAAAAGGCAGGCCAGCAGAAAAGCCCAAAAACAGCATGGTAATGACAGGCGCACGCAAATATATAGCAAGCGCAGCAAGCCAACTGCGCTGGGGCGTGGGGGTGGGCATGTTACATAAACTCCAAGAAAATCGGGACAAAGGCCTGCTGTAAAAAGGCCCGCTATAAAAACGGTCAGTGATAGACTAGGCCAAACATCCATGACAACGCCGACAGCTTACCGGAGAGGAGTTTTCCATGTCGATTACGGCACATCAGGTAGTGACCTTACACTATGTACTTAGCGACGTACTTCACGATGGTAGTACCCACGTGTTGGATGACTCCCAGGCGCGCAGTCAGCCGCTGGAGTACTTGCACGGCCATAATAATATCTTACCCGGTTTAGAACGCGCGCTAGAGGGAAAAGAGGCAGGCACAGAGCTTCGCGTGACATTAGCCCCCGCTGAGGCTTACGGGCTGCGCAATGAAGATTTGGTGCAAGAGGTGAGCCGGGCGTCTTTTGGTAGCGCTGAGCTTGCGCCTGGCAGTCGCTTTCAAACCGAAGGAGAGGCAGGCCCGCAAATTGTAACTGTGCTGAGTATTGACGGTGACCAAGTCACGGTGGATACCAACCACCCCTTAGCAGGTCATACCCTTCGCTACCAAGTAACCGTGTTAGACGTAAGAGAAGCGACCCGGGCTGAACTGGCTAAAGGACATCCGCTTCCTCCCGGAACAGAGCATAGCAAGGTAGAAGATCGCAAAGTGTTGTGAGTGTATGACGTTCAGTTTGCAACTTAAAAGCCCCCTCCACGAATACGACTGCCTCGATAATAAGCGATGAGCATCCTAAAAAATGACATGTATCAAGTTCTTTACCGGCCCGGTTTTGGCTACTTGTAAAGCTTGATCTAGGTCAGTTTCCCCTAACGCTTACCCAGTATGATGAATTCATACATCACGGCGGGAGGGGAAGCCATGTACTGGGATGATACTGTCATTTTTAGCTTAGTCACTATCGCGTTAGTGATCGCTTTTATGATCGGCTGGGCAGGCTTTGTTATTCGCGATCATCTTCGTAAAGATGAGCGAAAAAAGCCTTAGCGCAATCGGTTGTTACCATCGTCAGGGGAGGGGGCTTACTGTTATCAGTAAGCTTCCTGTTGCCGGCCCATTTGGGTCGGCTTTTTTGTTTTTCGTCTTTTCGTCTTAAGTTAATATGCGTTGAAAACAGGTGTGTTCATGCCCTGGTATAGTGCTTTTACCATAATAAGTGCTTACCACTAGGGATTCTCTGCCATGAACGCTGCTAGTTTACGTGTTGCGTATGCCCAACGTTTCAAAAAGCAGGTAAAAACGGGCTTCGCGTATCTATTGATACTGATAGTCAGTTTTCCATTAGCAAGTGTACATGCACGAGAATTAACCCTCATCAATGGCGATGACACCCGTCAGATCCCTACCGCTTCGCTAATCCAACAGGCAGATACCACTTTCACCCTTTTTGACCCATACCAGGGGCGAGACGTGGAAATGCGAGGCTTTGAATTTCGCGATTTCCTGATTGAGCAGTTTGGCGAGATACCACCTGGGCTGCACTTCACTGCTTGGGATGACTATGACGTCACGCTGAGCGGGTGGGACGACCCCAATTGGTACATGATCTTAGAAGAGGATGGCGAGCCACTGACCCTTCGCTCCCGCGGGCCGCTGCGCCTGGTAGAGCGAGACTATGGAGCGCGCGATGTCAATTCACTGCGCGAATTTAACGACTGGGTTTGGATGATTCGTAGCATCGAGGCTAGATGGTGAGTGCTAATGAGCCTTTCGACCCCCCGGCTTCTGCGGAAAAGCGAAGCAGGGAAAAGCGGCACTATATAACCTGGCTTTCATTGAGCCTGATGAGCTTTATGGCGCTGATGATGCTGATTATTTACGAATCGCGCTGGGTGTATCCAGAAATTCAGGCCTATTTCAGCCAGACGGGTAGCTTAACAGGCCAGCAGTTGGCCACTCGTTCCCGCGCCTACCTGCAGCGTGCCCAGCAAACACTGCTTAACGAGCAGACAACGAGCGTGGAAAACATTGAGGCTGTTTCGTTGGATTTGGATCTCGCGTATGGGCTAATGGACGTGAGTGTCTACCATCAAGAATACGCCTGCACGGCGCCTAGTATTTCGATTGTTGGCTCCCTTGCGCCGCGTCTATCACAGGGTGACATTTCAGCGTTTGCTGCCTCCAGGGAGCTGTTAGGGCCTATTAACTGCCTAACGCACATTGAGATGGATCAGTTAGATCGCCGCGGCATGGCGATCAATAACTTCTCAGAAAGTACCCGCCGCCATAACCAAGTGCTTACCTACACAAGCATGGTGATTTTTATAATGGGGCTTCTTTTTTGGTTGATGCATGAGCGTCAACTGCGCCGCACCGAGCTTGCTACTGAGCAAAAGCTTGCTTGGATGAAGCGTGCCATGCGTGACCCGCTCACCGGGATTGGCAACCGCAGCGCACTTCACCAAGAGGTTATGGCAAGGGCAAACGAATCCCTTGGGCTGATCTTGGTTGATATCGATTTTTTTAAGCAGTACAACGATGCGCTGGGCCATCCTGAAGGCGATCAACTATTAGGCCGCTTGGCTAACCTGCTGCAAAACCAGTTAGGCCCAGAGGCCAAACTATATCGGCTGGGAGGCGATGAGTTTGCTGCCGTTTTGCCGTGCCCCAATGATCCCGTCCTTACCCAGCACTGCGAGTCGTTGCTGTCACGTCTCGCGGCAGAGCAGTTTAAGCATCCTGCCCACCCGGATAATAAAAGCGTCACGCTGAGTGTTGGAGCAGTGCGTTTTGTGGCGGTTGAGACAACCTTCGCCTATGCCTATGAAGTTGCCGATAAAGCGCTTTATCGCGTAAAAACTGCTGGACGTGATGGCTGGCAAATTAGCGCAAGCGCATAACTTCTTTATAGAGGGGGGCTAAGCGGCCTAGCATGTCATTGCGGGCGGCGAGCGTTACCCCTTCTTCCTGCATCGCGGCATCAAGATATTCCACCACGCGGTTAAAGTGCGCGTCTGTAATGCCCATGGTTTGGTGGGCACGATCCATGGGTGGGCCGTCGTAGGTGCAGGGGCCATCGCTGATTTCGCACAGCTGAGTAGCCAGGGATGCGGCAAATAAATCAATGTTACTGTTGGCAAAGTAGACCACTACTTCGTCGTCATCGGCAATGCGGTAAAGCAAGTTGTCTACTACGGCATCAATAGTGGGCTGACCGCCCATCCGCTCATAAAGCGTGGTATGCGAGTTGTGCTGGGCGCAGCCCGTCAGCAGCAGCGTACTTGTCAATACGCCCGCAATGAATTGGCGGCGCAGCGTCAGCTTAAACATCACTCTAAATCGTCCCATGGCGGTTTCCTTTAGTAGCCTTGTTGAAGGGCATGAGCGGTTTAAAATGCCGCCTGTAACGAGATATAGCCGCCGCGCTGGGAGGGCAGGCCGGCAATATCGCCTAAATCGAGCCACGCCCCTGTCACCGATACGTGCTTGTTGAAGAAGTAGGCGCTGTAGAGACTTTGCCAATCATCTTCCTGGGCTACGCTGAGGTTGTCAGGTTTTTGGCGATACTCTGTGCCCACTACCCAGTTCGGGGTAACGAACACGCCTAGGCTGCCTTCTGCCATCCACGAGCGCCCGCCCTGGTCTCCGCCAAACCCAAGCAACCCACCTTGATTGGCGGCTGTATTACGCAGCGTGCCGTTCAGTAGCACGTTGCGGCCAAAAAAAGCGTTAAACAGCAGTTTACTGGCGCTTAGGTACGCATCAGTGCCGTTAATGTCATGAGCCCCCAGCGCGGTGGGTACGCTGCCATCAACAAGGCGTTTATTCATAACGCCTGCGCTCCAAATACCTAGCGGGTGATACAGAACGTCGCCGAATAGGCGTGCTTTTGCCCCGTAAATATCCTGTTCCAGCTCGCCGCCTAGTGTAGAGAGTTCAAGGGTTTGGCGAGCAATAGAGAATTCCAGCCGATCGTGTAGGTTAATGCTGGCACCTTTCACGGTAAGCCGGTAATCGTCGAGCCAGGCGCGGGTAGCGGAGGCAGTAATGCCGATTTCATCGTCGCTGGCGGTGCTGGCGAGAACAGCCCAAGGCGACAAACCGCCACCTGCCGCGCCTTCAATTGCACTGACTGCCCCAGTGCCTAGAATGCGGCTGCCTGCCATGCTGGGTATCGCTGCTAAGAAAGCACCCAGCGCGGCGGCAGCTACAATGGCGAGCCGCATTGATGAGCCGGTATTACGCATGTGGTTCCCTTTTTTTAATTAGTGGTCTGACATAGGGGAGGCAAGGGTGAGCGGTGTGAATGCCGTTAGCCAGTGGGTAACCTCATCGGCGGGCATCGGTTTAGCAATCCAGTAGCCTTGGAGGTAGTCGCAATGCAAAAAGCTAAGCAGCTCAGCGCTTGCGCGATTTTCAACGCCTTCTGCAACAATTTTAAGGCCTAGGTTGTGACCCATCTCAATGGTGGAGCGCACGATGGTGAGGTCTTCTTCTTGGGAATCGAGTTTAAGTACAAACGACTTGTCGACTTTTAGCTCATCCACGGGCAGGCGTTTTAACTGCGCTAGGGATGAGTAGCCGGTGCCGTAATCATCGATGGCAATGGTTAAGCCCATTTGGCTGAGCGCCATGAGCGTTTCCATAGCGGCTTCGATATCTTGCATCACGGCGCTTTCAGTGACTTCCAGCGCAAGCTGGTCGGGGGTTAGAGCGTAGCTTTCGAACAGCTCGTTGATGAGTTGGGGAAGCGCCCCATTAATCACGTCGCTGGCGGAAAGGTTTATAGCTACCGATAAGTGGTGACCGGCACATTTCCATAGATGTAGCTGCTCACAGACGTGGGCCATCATCCATTTTGAGAGCAAACCAATATTGCCTGAGCGCTCGGCAAGCTCGATAAACTCGTCCGGCGGAATAAACCCAAGCGTTGGGTGCCGCCAGCGCATTAGCGCTTCAAACTGGCAAACGCGGCCTGTTGTTGTGTCTACTTTGGGCTGATAAGCCATCCATAGTTCATCTTTATCAACGGCCTCCTGCAAATCCCGGATCAACATGAGCTGGCGCAGGTGCTGCTCTTCCTGGCCCTCTTCGTAACGCTTGTGGCTATGGTGTTGACGCTGTGCCTTATCAAGCGCGATATCGGAACGCCGCAGCAGTAATTGTGCGGTGTCACCATGGTCTGGGTAGCTTACTTCACCCGCTGATAGAGAAGGCGTGATCAGTGATTTATCTAACCTGACGGGGCCGCCAATCAGCGCCAGCATCTCTTCGCGCTGGGCGTCATCAAAACATGCTTGGCTAATCAATATCATGAGCTCATCGCTATCTAGTCGATAGGCTTTCATGATGGGGGCTGGCAACGCCTGCACACGTTTCGCGAGCGTGATGAGCAAATGATCCCCTAGCTCATAGCCAAAGGTGTCGTTGATATCGCGGAAGTCGTTAATAGAGAAGCGCAGTAGCGTAAACGCTCGGCTTTGGTGGATAAACTGCTCGATATCCTCAAACGCGCTCATGCGGTTGGGTAAGTTGGTTAATAGGTCGTGACGGGACTGATGCAGCAGGGTGGCCTCGCGTTTGGCGATGTCCTGCTGCATGGAGAGTAGCGTGGTGGCGAGCTGTTTGGTTTCAGCGACGGTTGAGCCTTCAGGAATGTATTCGATACGCTCACCCTGACCAATGCGCTTGGCTGCCTGGGCCAGCGCAATCAGTGGTTTGCTGATGCTGCGAGCACTCCACATAGCCGCCGCTAAGGTTAGAATCAGCATAAGGGCAACAATGCTCAATAGTTGCCATTGTAGACGGCTGTAAGCGCCTAGCAGCTCATCACGGGAAAGCTGAATGAATGCAAAAGATTGATACTGGTCGTCGGTGAGCAGGGGCAGTGAGTAAGATAAATAGCGATTATCGTCGCTCATCAGGCTACGGTTGGTATAGCTGCCGCTCCTCAGTTGCTCCTCGCTGTCGTCCATCAGCTGCATTGCTAGCTGTTGATGGTAGGAGCTTGCCAGATAGCGCACTTCACCAGAGGCATCGTAGGTTACGATGCTGACATCTAGCCCGGTAAGGACGTTGATTTCTTGTGTCACCTCTTCATCAATTAAAAACCCCATGCCAACCCAGCCAATTAAGTTAGGGGCACGCACCGGTAGCAGCGCAAACTCATAGGGTTGGCCCTCGTCAATCACTACGCCAACGCCGCTCCCCGTTTGCCGAGCGCGTTGAAATAGCTCGGGAAAAGGTATTGCACTCTGCTGCTCATGGTGGCTGCTGGCCAGCACGTTACCGTTTAAATCACTGAGCATCACCATGTCGGCACTGGCTCGATCACCGTGATTGGCCAATACCGAGTAGAGCGTAGCCGTGTCTTGGGTAGCGACAGCACTCTTAAAGCCGAAATCGTCGGCCAAGATAGCCACGTTATCGCGCAGCTGCTCGCCGCGGATATCAAGCAGCTGTTCCAGCACGCGAGCGCCTACTTCTAGGCGCTGATTTCCCTTCGCTAACGCATCATTTTGGGTGGCACGCAAAAAAGCCACCCCCGTGGCCAGCTGCGAAACGATCACCACTGTCAAAAGCACTAGCATTAAGCGCGTGCGAAAACGCATCGTTACCTCAGTACCTAAGATGTGAACAGCAGTGCCCGCTACTGCTGAGTATGCGTGGCATTACGAAAGCGCTGCTGCAGTGGCGACAGCGTGGGAGGTTCTGGTGTGAGGGCATTGAGCTCAAGGCTGACGGTTATTGTGTCTGCATCACTGATATCGCCTTCCCACCAAACGTTTTGGCGGTCATCCATGCGGCTGTGCCATACCCGCATGCGGTGACGGCCTTCTGGGAGTTCAGGGACGTCTAAAGTACCGTCAGCATTAGTGAGCGCAGCGTAGGGGGCATCGCTTACCACGATGAACGCCTGCATTTGGTCATGAATATTGCAGCCCAATACCACCACACCCGCTTGATCAAAGTGAATAGGCGGCGGCGTTTCATTTAAAAAAAGTTCCAGATCAAAGACTTTAGCTGGAGAAAACGAAAAGACATGGTGTCGCGTCGTGTCTTCATTTGGAAATGCGACATGGCTGCCAGTAGGGACTGTTGTGACGGTAGGGTGAAAGGCAGCATCCCGTTGGATAATGTTTTTATCGGTGGCTGGTGGGGTGGCTGTACCCTCAATATATAACTCTACAACAGCATGCTCTAAAGGGGTGCCCTCAGTATCTGTAACGCTTACTGTGGCAGCCTGAGCTTGAACGCTAAGCAACGTAGCCAGAATACTTAGCGGCCATGCAAAATGGCGTAGACCAGCACTTTTACGCAACAGGGGCATAGCGGTAGACCTAATTAACGTCAACTGAGGCGTTTCATCATGTCGTTATTGCACTGAAAAGTCATGTTATCGCATTAACGATGTACTCACAGAGGGTCAAAAAAGAGTAAAAAATAGGGAAGTCGTCTCAACCCCATGGTGTCTTCTCCAGTGCAGGGCTTAAAGTTGTTTAAGAAACAGTGTTTGATAATCTGTTGACTAGCTGAGACTGGAGAAACATCATGAGTAACGAGACGGATGATCTACTAACAAAGCGCCGTTCGCGCCGTCAGGTATTGGCACGTTTAGGGCTAGGCGCTGCTGCGCTTTATGTTGCTCCTACGCTGCTTTCCTTGAACCAAGCAGAGGCCCGCGATTACCGACGTTCTCGCCCCCGCTATTCTCGTCCTAGCTACTCACGGCCTAGCTATTCCCGCCCTAGTTATTCTCGCCCGAGCTACTCTCGGCCACGGCATAAACGTTCGCGCTACTCCCGCTATGATCGTCCCCGGCCCTCGCGCTTCGACAGTGGTGGGGTGATCGAAATTCGCCTTAGCCGCTTATTGCCACGCTGGTAGGAGGAGGCTATGCCTAAATCAGCCGCTTTCAACGACTATGCCTTGGCAAGCCTTGGCCCCTGTTTACGCTTAGTGGAGGCCGAGCCATTACTGACTACACTTCGTCAAGCAATGCCGGGCTGGCCTCTCATGCCTTGTGCGACGCAGAAAGCGACGCCTGATATTTGTGTTTGGCGCCATCCAGAGGGGTATTGGCAGGAAGCGCCAGCGCTACCTAAAGGCATGCTGCTGGATACATCGGTAGGGACTGCGTGTAGTGTCATTGCCGATGTCGCGGGCGCATATTTACGTAAGCATTCAGAGCTCGTTGGGCTGCACTGCGGGTCTGTGGAGATTAACGGCCAGCTGGTGATTTTTCCAGATGCTCATCGGGCGGGTAAGAGCACATTAACATCCGCGTTTGCAGCCGCTGGCTACCGCGTGTTTGGCGACGATGTGCTGGCGCTCAACCAACAGGGCGAGGGTATTGCTTTGGGGATTGCGCCCCGGCTTCGGCTGCCACTGCCTGAAACGCTGGCTACCGACTTTCAGCACTTTGTGGCCTGCCATCTTGGCCCCTTTGATGAGCGCTATGGCTATTTGCGGCTGCCTGCTTCTCGTTTAGCCGCGCATGGTGATAAACGCCCGCTGGGTGCTATTTTGTTGATTGATCGTGACCACTCACTATCAAGCCCCCAGTTAACGCGCTTGCAGCCGGGGGATGGTCTTTGGCAGCTGTTGCAGCAGAATTTTGCGGAACACGAGTCGGACCAAGCGTTGATTGAGCGCTTTCTTCCTCTTCTACAGAGGCTGCCCTGTTTTTTACTACGCTATCCCGATGCTTATGAGGCAGCAGTCTGGCTAACTCAGCGGTGGGAAGGGCAATCCTTTCAAGCTGATACGCCTGCAACCCCGTCCCTTAGCGCCGAGAGTCGTCATTCTGCATGCGCTGCGCTCTCACTTGGTGACGCGCGTCGTTGGCAAACGAGCGCGGCGGCATGCGAGTGGCTAGTTGGCGATGAGCTGTTTGTCATTGGGCAATCGGGAGGAGATGTTCACCGTATGAACGCGACCAGTCGTGCCGTTTGGGAGCTGCTTAAACATGAGCCGATGACGCTGGAAGATGTGAGTGAAACGCTTGACGAGTTCTTTGGCGGGGTGGGGTTGATGCAGATAAAGCGTGATATGGCGCAGCTGCTGGCTAACCTTGATCACGTCGGTTTAATTCATGAGGCGTGCGAGTCGTTGTCCACCGCTTAGCGCCAATAGTCACGCCATGTTTTCAGCACCCGTTCAGGGTACCAAGTTTGCCCAAGGCTACCGTTATAGCGCGCCAGTGCACGGGTGAAATCGCCGCGCTCAACGGCTAAGTAGTGGGCCAAAATAGTACAGCCATAGCGTAAGTTGCGGTTAGGTTCGGTGAGGTCATCAATGGGTAGGCCAAGCTCTTCTACCCAAAAGGGCATGATCTGCATTAAGCCGACGGCACCGGCAGACGACATCGCGTCTGCTTTAAAGGCGCTTTCCACTTGAATGAGGGCTAATACTAAGTTGGGGGGCAGCCCCGCTAGGTGGGCTTCGTGGTAGAGGCGTGTTAACAGCGCATAGCGCCGGTCTGGATCGCTGATAAAACGAGATAGTGGCGCATCCATTCGGCTGCGCCACTGTTCCAGCTGCCACTGATGATAGGCGGTTTGTTGGTGCCTGGCTTCTAAGGTTAAGCGCAGCGGTTGCTCTGCTGCGCTTGGCAGTGGCGAGGCGACGAATACGACGGCCAGTGCCCACTTTAGCATCCGCTGCAAACGGCCTATTGTTGCGCTCAGCGACATAGTCGTAAGCGGTTACTGTGCGTTGCTAAAGCCCGCTTGTTCGCGCAGAAAATCAACGATTTTCTCGGCGGGAATCATGGTGGCTTCGCTGTCGCGACGGCCTTTGTACTCCAGTTCGCCGTTGTCCAAACCGCGGTCACCAATGACCAAGCGGTGAGGCACGCCCATAAGCTCTAAATCTGCAAATTTAACGCCTGGACGCGTGTCGCGGTCGTCTAATAGTACGTCTAGGCCTGCCGCGGTGAGCGCCTGGTAGAGGCGTTCAGACTCTTCACGCACCCGCTGGGATTTATGTGCGTTCATGGGAACGAGTGCGACCTGAAAGGGAGCGATGGCGTTGGGCCAGATGATCCCGGATTCATCGTGATTCTGCTCAATAGCGGCGGCTACTACGCGGGTTACGCCGATGCCGTAGCAACCCATCCAAGGGTGGCTGGTTTTGCCGTTATCGCCCAGCACGCTGGCATTCATCGCTTGGGAATACTTTTGGCCAAGCTGGAAAACATGGCCCACTTCAATGCCGCGTTTGATGGAGAGGGTGCCTTTACCATCGGGGGAAGGATCGCCCTCTACCACGTTACGCAGGTCGGCCACCTGGGGAAGGGCAGCATCGCGCTCCCAGTTAATCCCGAAGTAGTGCTTGCCATCGACGTTAGCGCCGGCGCCAAAATCGCTCATTAGCGCGACGCTGCGGTCAATAATCACCGGGAGCTTGAGCCCAACCGGGCCAAGCGAGCCTGGGCCTGCGCCGACGGCCGCGCGAATCTCTTCTTCGCTGGCCATGGTCAGGGGGGCTTTAACCTGGGGCAGGTTTTCCGCTTTCACTTCATTAAGTTCGTGGTCGCCCCGCACCAACAGGGCGATCAGGCCACCTTCAGCTGCGTGTACCATGAGTGTTTTAACGGTTTTTTCAATGGGTAGCTTAAACTGCTCAACCAGGGCGGCAATGGTCTTGGCATCGGGCGTGTCGACCAGGCTCATCTCTTCGCTAGGAGCGGCGCGTTCAGGGTTGCTGCCCAGCGGTGCAGGCAGTGCTTCCGCTTTTTCGATATTGGCTGCGTAATCGGATTCGTTAGAGAACACGATGTCGTCTTCACCCGAGTCGGCCAGCACGTGGAATTCGTGGGAGCCTGTGCCACCAATGGAGCCGTTGTCGGCGATGACAGGGCGGAAATCGAGACCCAGACGGGTAAAGATGCGCGTGTAGGCATCGTACATACCTTGGTAGGTCTCTTTGAGGGAGGCTTCGTCCAGGTGGAACGAGTAGGCATCTTTCATAATGAATTCACGTGAGCGCATCACGCCAAAACGAGGGCGGATCTCATCACGGAATTTAGTTTGGATTTGGTAGAAGTTAATCGGCAGCTGTTTATAGCTGGCGATCTCTTTACGCACCAGATCGGTAATTACTTCTTCATGGGTGGGGCCAACGCAGTAGTCACGGTCGTGGCGATCTTTTAAGCGTAAAAGCTCAGGGCCGTACTGTTCCCAGCGGCCAGACTCCTGCCACAGGTCGGCAGGTTGGACGGCAGGCATTAAGACTTCCTGGGCGCCGGCGCGGTTCATCTCTTCGCGCACAATAGCTTCCACCTTGCGCAGAGTGCGCAGGCCAAGGGGTAGCCAAGTATAAAGGCCCGACGTAAGACGGCGGATCATCCCGGCGCGCAGCATTAACTGGTGGCTGATGACTTCAGCGTCGGCCGGGGTTTCTTTTAATGTCGCAATCAATAATTGGCTGGCGCGCATGGGCGTGAGCATTCCTTGGTTGTAGGGGTAACGCTGGTTTGTTGGGTCGTCATTAACGCTGACATTAGCACGTTGATGTGCGTTTAAAGCGGCATTGTACGGTGAAGCGGTTAACGCGGCAAAATCCTGCCGCTATTTGCTTAGCAGCGCTTAGGTTGAATTGTGCTAAACTTGCCGGGATTTGTGGGTCGATAGCGTCTGTTAATTCAAACTCTACGTGGCATTGCCACCGGCTATCGGTACTTTGGAACAATGAGGGAACCTTCATGCAGCAAGCATTGCGCCGTTGGCTAGCGGGGGCGATGGTGGGTGTCTCCATCGTAGCACTCAGTGGGTGTGGAACGCTTTTTTATCCTGAGCGAAAAGGGCAGTTAAGTGGCGATGTAGATCCCGTAGTGGCCATCGCCAACAGCGTTGGTTTGCTGTTCTTTATTGTGCCGGGCGTCATTGCTTACGCGGTCGACTTCTCTAATGGCACTATCTATCTGCCTAGCAATAGCAGCGCATCAGTAGATGTGCATAAACTGGATGATGCCATGGACGTCGCATCACTAGAAAAGTTGCTGTCAGATAAAGCCGGTCAGCCCGTTAGCCTGGAAAATGAGCTGGTCATGATCGAAGAGGTGGACAGCTTAGACGAAGCGCTAGCGATGGTAAGGATGTCTGGCGTGTTGGATGAAGAGCGTCTTTCGACGATGTAAGCGCATCACTACGTAGATTAATACAGGGTAGGCCCACCTCGTTGAGCTCTCCCTTTGTTTGAAATGCCCCCTGCCGTTAATGAGCGCCTGGGGGCGTTTCAGTTTAAAGCACGTTATCCAAGGCTCTTTTTCTTGAAAGTGGTAAGTTTCAGCACGATTAAGCCTGCCAACAGCCCCCAAAAAGCACCACCAATCCCCAGTAGTGAAATGCCTGACCCGGTTAGCAAAAACGTCACGATAGCGGCATCGCGCTGTTCGCTTTTCTCAAAAGCACCTGCCAGGCCGCTACCTAATGTGCTCAGGAGTGCGATACCCGCCAGTGCCATCACTAAAACGCTAGGTAGGGCATTAAATATGCCGGTGACTGTTGCGCCGAAAATGCCCATTATGATGTAGAGCACGCCAGCGGCGACGCCTGCGGTATAGCGGCGCTGTGGGTTAGCATGGGCATCTGGCCCCATACACACCGCTGCGCTAATAGCGGCCATGTTAAGTGCGTAGCCACCGAAGGGTGCCAGAAGCAGAGTTGCGCCACCTGTCCAGCTAATTAAGGGTGAGCTGTTAGGCTTATAACCTGCTGCCCTTAAGACTGCTATGGCAGGTAAGTTTTGGGTGGCCATGGTAATCACAAAGAGCGGTATGCCAATCCCTATTAACGTCGCAGGGTTAAAAACGGGCGCGGTAAACACCGGGGCGGTAGGAGTGAGCGGAAGCCCCTGTACATTTATTTGCCCCTGAAACATGGCAATCAGCACACCGATTAGCAGCACACAAGGCACCGCGAGCGTCGGCCATAAACGTCGGCCAGCTACCCACGTGGCCAGCATAGTGAGAGGTAGCAGCCACTGGCTCTCCATAACGTTAAATAGCTCTAACCCAAAGCGCAGCAGAATACCCGCCAGCAGCGCGGATGCAATAGCGCCAGGGATATGTCGCATTAAGCGCTCAAACACCCCAGTGACTCCACAAAGTGTGAGTAGCAGCGCGGAAAATAGAAACGCCCCGATAGCTTCTTCAATGGGCACGCCGGGTAAATTGATGGCTAAAAAGGCAGCCCCCGGAGTAGACCAAGCGGTGAGCAGCGGCATGCGGTAGCGGAGCGAAAGCCCTAATGAGGTAAGCCCCATACCCACCCCCAAGGCCCATAGCCAAGAGCTAATTTGTGCAGCGCTAGCACCGGCAGCCGCCGCTGCCTGAAAGATAATCGCCGCTGAGCTGGTATAGCCAATAATGACCGCTACGCAACCGGCGGTAACGGTCGACAGGCTCACGTCGCGCCAAAATGCGGTTTTTGGGGTGGTAATAGCTGAAGACTTAGTGGTGTTTGGCGCTTCCATTGGGGGACCTCACTTACGCGCATAAATGTGCGCTATAGCGCACAAAGCGTAAGGCTACCATTGTGCGTCATAACGCACAATGGCAGTGTTGGAAGCTTGATGGCGGCTAGGTGCGATTAGCTTGCGAAGTGAGCGGGGTTCGGGATGCTAGGGAAGCGAGGTGGATGCGCCTGCATATAGGCGTGGCACGCTCTCAGCACGCGTTTATCGTCATATTTACCGCCTGCTAGTTGAAAACCTACGGGTAAGCCTTGTTCGGTAAAACCGCAGGGCACCGAAGCGGCGGGTTGCTGGCTTAAGTTAAACGGATAGCTAAACGCTGCCCACTCTTCCCAGTCGCGCATGTTGCTGCCCGGGGGAACTTCATGATTGATATCAAACGCAGGAAGAGTGACGGCGGGGGTCATCAATAGGTGGTACTGCTGATTAAAATACTCCAGCCGCTGGGTGAGCGTGGCACGGTCGGCAAGGGCGCGAAATAACTCAACCGCTGACCAGCTTTCCGCTTTTTTAGCATTGGCGACTAAGCCTGGGTCAAGTAATTCCCGCTGGGCACTACTCATTTGTGACCACTGTTCCAGTGAAGCGGTAAACCATAGCTTGCGGAACGTATCCAGCGGCGATTCGAACCCCGGATTTACCTCAACCACTTCCGCGCCAAGTGCCGCTAGTTTATCGGCAGCCTCACGCACCCGTGCTGCTACCTGCGGGTCAACTTGGGCATAGCCTAAGTCGCTTGAGAAGCCAATACGCAAACCTTCCAGGCCTTTATCCAAGTCCTCACCCCAGCACGCTGGCTGGCCTCGGGTGGCGTAAGGGTCGCGATAATCGTAGCGGCCCATAACGTTGAGCATGCTGACCGCATCTTTCACCGAACGGGTAAGTGGCCCTAAATGGGAAAGGCTGGGTTCTTTAGAAGGCGGCCATTGGGGCGTCCAGCCGAACGTGGGCTTAAAACCAAAAACGCCGGTAAATGCCGCGGGAATTCGGATAGACCCTCCAGAGTCACCCCCTTGGTGGAGCACGCCCATATTTAGCGCTGCCGCCGCAGCGGCCCCACCGGAAGAGCCGCCCGCTGTTAGTCGTGTATCCCAAGGGTTAACGGTAGCGCCAAAGACCCGGTTATCAGTGACAGCCTTCCAGCCAAATTCAGGGGTGTTGGTTTTACCAAGAATAATTGCGCCTGCTTCTCGTAACATTCTGGCGGGTGGTGCGTCGGTATCGCAGAGCGCATCTGAGGTGGTGAGCGACCCCTCTCGGCAGGGCATTCCTGCTACCTGGGTAAGATCCTTAATAGAAATGGGTACACCGTCGATAGGGCTCAGCGGTTTTCCTTGCCCCCAGCGCCTTGCTGAAGCCTTGGCAGCGCTTTCAGCGCCTTCTGTATCCACATATACGTAAGCGTTTACCTGTTTGTTAAACTGCTCAATGCGCCCAAGGGCCGCTCGGGTTGCCTCTAAGGGTGAGGCCTGCTGGGATTTGTAGAGTTTGGCTAGCGAGCGGGCGTCCATTAGGCCTAGGTCGGTATCGCTCATTAATCGCTCCTTGCGTTTCGTTAATACAATAAACCTCATGTAAGCCTAGGCAAGCAGGCGTGAGTCTGCAAAATAGGGGCGAAAACCAAGTTGCCAATCGGGCCATGCTGTAAGGGCAAGTAGTCGGTAAACTAACTAACCTCATTAAAGGAGAGCCCAATGGCAAGCGCGCCCCATACTATTGCTGAACATATCGCAGGAACCGTTAAACAGCTTCGCAAAGAGCGTGGCTGGAGCCTCGACCGTGCTGCTGGGGCTACCGGAGTAAGCAAAGCGATGTTGGGTCAGATTGAACGGGGGGAATCTAGCCCGACGGTGTCTACCCTCTGGAAAATTGCCAGCGGTTTTAAAGTCTCGTTTTCTAGGTTATTTGATGGTGATAAGCCCGCGCTGGGGGAGCTGCATAGGGATGGTTGGGAGTCGGTATGGGGGGAGGATAGCGTGGGGATGCAGGCGCGGTTGCTCTTCCCTTACGATCCGCTACTGGGCTTTGAAATGTTTATGATTGAGCTAGCACCCGGAGCAATCAGTGAGTCATCTGCTCACGCCAGTGGGGTCGTGGAACACATCGTCGTGGTGGAAGGCGAAATGGAGCTGCGCATTGATGAGCACTGGCAAACCCTTCGAGCTGGCGAGGGGCTGCGCTTTTTTGCCGACAGGCCCCACGCCATGCGTAATAACGCCGCCACGCGGCTACGCTTTCACGATGTGATTCACTATCTACCAGGGGCCGCTTCCGGCGCCTGAGCGCGCAGCCAGTTAAGCTCATCGGCCCAAATGTCAGGTTCAACAGTTTCTAAGATCATGGGAATGCCGCTAATGCGTGCGTCTTGCATGATAGTGGTAAACGCAGCTAATCCGATATTGCCTTTCCCCAGGCTGTGGTGGCGGTCAACGCGGCTGGCAAAGGTGCTTTTGGCATCGTTAAGGTGCATACCCCGCAAAAATTCAAAGCCCACCACCTTGCCAAGCTCATTCAGCGTATCTTGGGTGGCGTCCGCGGTGCGTAAGTCATACCCCGCAGCGAAGGCGTGGCAAGTATCAATACAGACGCCAACCCGGGTTTTATCGTCGACGTGTTCGATAATTTCCGCGAGATGCTCGAAACGCCAGCCAAGGTTAGTACCTTGGCCTGCGGTGTTCTCGATGACTGCTGTGACGCCTTGAGTATGGCTTAGCGCTTCGTTGAGCGACTCAGCAATCCGCTTGAGGCAATCGGACTCGCTGATCTTATTTAAATGGCTGCCGGGGTGAAAGTTGAGCAGCGTGAGCCCCAACTGCTCGCAACGCTGCATTTCGTCTAAAAACGCAGCGCGGGATTTTTCCAGCCCCTCTGTTTCCGGGTGGCCAAGGTTAATCAGGTAGCTGTCGTGGGGCAAAATTTGCTCGGGGCCAAAGCCGTGCCTTTTGCAGGCTTGCTTAAACGCCGAAATGGCCTCGTCGGTAAGCGGTTTGCCTTTCCACTGACGCTGATTTTTAGTGAACAGAGCAAACGCCGTTGCACCGATTTCCACAGCACGGGTAACGGCTTGGTCAGCACCGCCTGCGGCACTGACGTGGGCGCCTAGGTATTTCATCGTTTTCCTTAGCCGTGCTGGCGTCGGTTATTAAGGTAGCGCTGGAAGGCGGCGGGTTCATCGGTAATAGCGCTGGCGACTCCCCATGCCCAGCGGCTATCAAAAGCACTGGGGTCGTTGGGTGTGTAACACAAAATTTGATAGCCATTTTCTCGCATGGCGTCGGCCTGGGAGCGCTTTAAATGCGGCCAATGTGCATGAATGCTAAAGGCTTCTACCGCTTCGCATTGGGCGCGCCACTCTTTTGGTGTGCTACCGAACAGCACCCCAAGCGCAAGCGCTTCTTTAGGCGCAAAATGGCGGCAGTGGGTCAGGGCAGCGGGATCAAATGATGAGACGATTAATCGCTCGGCGGGTAACGCCGCCAATACACTCGGCATTACGGTGTCGACGAGGGCGATGGGGTCGCGGCCTTTATTGACCTTAATCTCTAAATTCACCCCCATGTTTAGCTCGTTAAGTAGCGCAAGCATCGCCTCTAGGCTGGCCATTTTCTCCCCAGAAAAACCATCGCCAAACCAACTGCCAACGTCAAAGTGCTGGACTTGCTGCCAGGTCATCGTGGCAAGCTCTCCACGGCCGTCTGAGCAGCGGCTAACATCGCTATCGTGCCAAATAACCGGTGTACCATCGCCAAGCAGTTGAACATCCAACTCTACCCAGGTGGCGCCTGCATCATAGGCGGCACGAACCGCCGTTAAGGTGTTTTCTGGCGCCGCGGCTGAATAGCCACGGTGAGCAATAAGAGTGGGCAAGTTGATTGTGGGATGCATCATACAACAGCCTTCTAAAAGTGACCGATTAGATAGCGAAGTTTAGCATGGCTGCATGACACGGATGTTTCTCCACAGATGGGCTATTGCTTGATTTATCGGTTGTGACGCGGTTGGATAGCGACACAAGGTACGGCCAATGAATAATAAAGGAGCTTTGAGTATGACTAAGCGCATTGAGTTTTCAAAGACGGGTGGTTCAGAGGTGTTGGAATGGGTAGATGTTGAGCCCGCAGCGCCTGGTGCCGGTGAGGTACGTATTGCCAACAAGGCGGTAGGGCTTAACTTTATTGATATTTATTTCCGCACCGGGCTGTATCCCGCGCCGTCTATGCCCTCAGGCTTAGGCACTGAAGGTGCGGGCGTGGTAGACGCGGTGGGCGAAGGCGTGACGCACCTGAAAGCGGGTGACCGAGTTGCCTATGCCCAAGGACCGCTGGGCGCCTATGCTGAGGTACATACGCTATCTGCTGCTAAAGTGGTCAAGCTACCGGACTTTATTGATTTTGAGACTGCCGCTGCCAGCATGCTGAAAGGCTTAACCGTGCAGTATTTACTTCGCCAAACCTACGCGTTAAAAGGCGGTGAAACCATTTTGTTCCACGCGGCGGCAGGGGGTGTTGGCTCCATTGCCTGTCAGTGGGCTAAAGCGTTAGGCGTTAAGCTAATCGGCACCGTTAGCTCTCAAGAGAAAGCGGATCTTGCTATGGCGAACGGCGCCTGGGCGACGATTAACTACACCGAAGAGAACGTCGTGGAGCGGGTGCGCGAGCTGACTAACGGCGAAATGTGTGATGTGGTCTATGACTCTGTAGGTAAAGATACCTGGGAAATGTCGCTGGACTGTTTAAAACCCCGCGCACTGATGGTGAGCTTTGGTAATGCTTCTGGCCCTGTGGATGGGGTGAATATCGGCATCCTTAACCAAAAAGGCGCGCTGTTTGTGACTCGGCCAAGCCTGAATGGCTACGCCGATACCCGCGAACGCCTAGAGATGATGTGTGAAGACTTCTTTGCCATGATTGAGAGTGGCAAGCTTAAGATTGATATTGCAAACCGCTACTCGTTACAGGATGCGGGTAAAGCGCAAGATGCGCTGCAGAGCCGTAAAACGACCGGTTCAACCATCCTGCTTCCTTAGCCGTCCATGATGGGCATGCGCTCCTAGCACTCAGCGGCACCCGCTTCTTATGGGAGCGGCTGCCCTGGGTGATTACCTCTTTATTCCACTTCCACGTAAGCCCCCATTTTGCGCATCCGGCTCTCAAAACTGGCGACGTTATCAACCAGTTGGTCCGGGCCAAAGGCCACGCACTCTGCCAATATCGCTTCGCTTAAGGTAATCGCCGAGAGTATCGAGGGGAAAAAGTGCGGCGTGGCGTTGGCAACGGTAAAGGTAACGCTGGCACCGGGTACCAGGGGTGAGCGCAGCGTATCGGTAATTACGATGGCCTGTACGCCGTTAGCGCGTGTCACTTCCAGTGCTTTTACTGTTTCTGCGCAGTAGGGTTCGAAGCCAAACGCTACCACTATGTCTTGCTCATTGAAATGATCTAGTTCGGTAAGCAAGCCGCCTTCTAATCCTCGGATTAACACCACGTCAGGCATGGCAATCCGCCCTACGTAGGCAAAGTGATAGGCGCAGGCAAACGTATCCCGAAACCCGACGACCGCGACCCGACGAGCCGCCAGGATTCGCTGGGCGGCATCCTTAACGCGCGCCTGATTATCAGCCGTAAATAGGCGGCCAATGTTATCGAAAGCGGCATCACCTACCTCAACAAACAGCGCATCTTCAGGCTGGTTGGCCTGATGTTTTAGCTTGCTGGCACGCCCGCTTAGCTCAACGGGTGCTGACTGGACGGCGGACTGAAACACGTCTCGAAACTGCTCATAGCTTTCAAAATTTAACCGTTTGGCTAGACGAACCAGCGTTGACGGCGTTACGTCCGCGGCCGCGGCGGTTTTGCGGATTGATTGAAAGGCGATGCCCATGGGGTTTTCCAGCACATAGCTGGACGCGCGTTTTAGCTGGGGGCTTAGTGTGGGATAGCTTTCAGCAAGCCGCTGCTGAATCTCGTCCAAGCCCGTTGGATGTGGGTGGTGGGGGTCAGGCATGGCGTGCTCCCAAAAGTAATATAAAACGTTTGTGCCAATAATAAATGTTTTTGATACGCATGTATTGACTGATTTGTACTGAATACCCTATTGTTGGCAAAACATATGTTTCTTTTTTTTTGAAAAATAGAACATATGTTTCTTTTTTGATGCTCAGTTCTTAGAGGTTTTAAAAATACGATGTCCTCCGCTGACCGTACATTGCCCTGCTACGAAACGCTGCTGGTCTCTCAGCATAACCGTGTGTTGGAAGTGCGCTTTAACCGACCGGAGCGGCTGAACGCGGTGATCGAAGCGCTCTACCGTGAGCTATTAGATGTGCTGCAGTACGCTGCCCAAACGCCCGATGTAAGAGCGGTAGTACTTACCGGTGAGGGTCGGGCATTCTGCGTGGGGGCTGATATGAAAGCCCATGGCGGAGCGGCGCGCACGCTTTTCCAGCGCCGTGCGTATTTAGAGCTAGGCAACGACGTGTGCGAGGCAATCATTAAGCTTAACAAGCCCGTGGTCGCTGCAGTGAACGGTTATGCCTTAGGCGCCGGGGCAGAAATGGCGGTTTCCTGCGATTTTATCGTGATGGCAGATGATGCCCAGCTTGGCTTCCCTGAAACCAGTATTGGCACCTGTGTAGGGGGCGGGGTCTCTAAACTTTTGCCTCAACTGGTAGGGCTAACCCAGGCTCGGCGGCTGCTCTATTTAGGCGAAAAGATTACCGGGGTTGAGGCTGCCGCCATTGGCCTGGCGCTAGCCAGCCACTCCCAAGCAAATTTGCGGCAAGCAGCGTTGGCGTTAGCGGAAAAGCTTGCCAACCAGGCGCCGATTTCCATGGCCATGTTAAAGCCTTTGGTCAACCGTGGTGGCCACACCAGCCTAGAGAGCCAGCTACAGCAGGAATTAGACGCGGTGTTTACCTGTTCTACCACCGAGGATTGGCAAGAGGGTGTCGATGCGTTTGCTGAGCGGCGCGCACCGAACTTCCAAGGCAAATAGTTCGTCCTCTTACTCTTTTTTAGACAGGTGACACCGTGAACACCATTGAAGGCAATCTCCCGTTACGCAGCCCGTTACACGCTATTTTGGCACCCACCGGCATTGCCGTCGTCGGCGCCTCTGCTGACCCTACCAAGCGTGGTTATAAAGCCATGGTGGGGCTGGTAAAAGGTGGCTATCGCGGCACTATTTACCCCGTTAACCCTAAAGCTGACACGATTTTAGGCGTGAAAGCATGGCCCTCTATCAGTGAAGTGCCAGGCACTCCTGAGCTGGCGCTGCTGTGTACCCCTGCCGCCACGGTGCCGGCGCTAATCGCCGAGTGTGGCCGCCGAGGCGTAAAAGGGGCGGTCATTCTCGCCAGCGGCTTTGGTGAAACTGGCGAGGCGGGCGCGGCGCTGGAAGCAGAAATGATGGAGGCAGCCCGCGCCCACGGTGTGCGAATTATCGGACCCAACACCTCAGGCATGTTTAACCTTCACCACCACATTAATTTGCTGGCGCTGGATAACGTCACCCCTGGCGATATCGGGATTGTGTCCCAATCGGGCAATATGCTGCTTTCGCTCGCGCTTGAAGCGCAGCACAACGGCCAAGTGGGGTTTAGCACCTATATTGGCCCTGGCAATCAAAGCGATATAGGGTTTAACGACTACCTGCGCTACCTGGGGGAAGATGAGCATACCCGGGTGGCCACGCTTTACGTGGAAGGCTTTCGTGATGGCCGCAAGTTTTTAGATGTTGCCCGGGATGTGACCGCCATGAAACCCGTGGTGGTTTACAAGTCTGGCGCCACCGAACAAGGCCAGAAAGCGGCCAGTTCGCATACTGGGGCACTCGCGGGCAGCTACCAGATGACCGTTGATCTACTGCGCCAAGCGGGTGTTAGCGTGGTGCAGTACTCGGATGAAATTTTGCCCGTAGCGGAAGGCTTAGGTCGGCTGCAAAAAGCCCCCGGTAAGCGCGTTGCGGTGATTTCTGATGGCGGCGGCCAAGCCACCATTGCTGCCGATCGCCTGGCAGAGGCTGGATTACAGCTAGCAGAGCTCTCCGACGATACTCGTACTGCGTTACGGGGCGTGCTGCTGCCCCAGGCATCTACCGTGAACCCCGTCGATGTTGCTGGTTCCTCTGATGCCAACCCGTCACTGTTGGCGCGCTGTATTGAAATCGTTATGGAGGATGAGGGCGTTGATAGCGTGTTTTTGGTGGGTATGTTTGGTGGTTATAGCATGCGTTTTGCGGAGTCCTTACTCGGGGATGAAATGCGCGGCGCCGAAGCCATGGTTGAACTCGCCAACGCCAATGAAAAACCGCTCGTCATTTACAGCCTCTATGCGCCGATTAAGCCACCCGCGCTTCGGCGGCTGCATGAAGCAGGCTTGCCAGTGTATGCCTCCATTGAACATGCAGTGCGTGTGCTTTCTGCCTTGGGTGAGCGCGGCGAGTATCTTGCTGGCCGAGCAGTTCATGTCGCTGCCGAACCCGTACAGCCTTCAGTAGCCGGGCAAGCCATGTTTAAAACAGCCCGAGCCGAAGGGCGGGACTTGCTAGAGTTTGAAGCCAAGGCGCTGCTGGCCGAGCACTGTATTGCGGTGCCTGATGAGCCGCTAGCAAAAAGCGTTGACGAGCTTAGCGACATTGCCCGCCACTTTGGCGATAAACCGCTTGCTATGAAGGTGGTGTCGAAAGATATCCTTCATAAATCGGATGCGGGTGGGGTAAAGCTAAACCTTGTGGGTGAGGCAGCGCTTCGCGAGGCTTACCAGGCGATTCTTGAAAGTGCCTACGCCTACGACCCTAGTGCCGATATTGAAGGGGTATTGGTAACCCCTATGGCCGAGAAGGGCGTGGAGGTGATTGTTGGCATGCTTCGAGACCCGATTTTTGGCCCGGTCATGATGTTTGGTCTGGGCGGTATTTTTGTCGAAGTGCTTGAAGATGTAGCGTTTCGTGCGTTGCCACTTAGCCACGCTGATGCAGAATCTATGGTTAACCAGATTAAAGCGCAAAAAGTATTGGCTGGGGTGCGCGGTGCCGCAGGCGTCGACAAGCAGGCGTTAGTCTCGCTGCTGGTACAAATTTCCCGTTTGGTGGAGGCCTACCCTAGTATCCACGAGCTAGACTTGAACCCGGTAATTGCCTACCCGGAAAGCCATGCGACCGGCTATGCGATTGTGGATGCCCGAATTATTGTGGAGCGTGACCAATGAGCCAAGCAGTACCTGAACTAGTTGATGCTACGTTAACGCTGGAAAATCGTGTAGCAACGCTTACCTTAAACCGCCACGATGTGCGTAATGCGTTAACGGGCACCCAGCTTGTGGATGATATTGTGGCGACCGCAGAGTGGGTAAACCATTGCCAAGAGGTTTCCGTACTGGTGGTGACTGGCGCGGGCTCTGCCTTCTGCGCAGGTGGTAACGTTAAAGATATGGCAGAGCGGGGCGGCGACTTTGCAGGTGACGTTGCCGAAGTTGCCGAGCGTTATCGGCGAGGCATACAGCGCATGCCGCTGGCGCTTGATCGGGTGGAAGTGCCAATTATTGCTGCGGTTAACGGAGCTGCTATCGGCGCAGGGTTTGATTTGGCCAATATGGCCGATATTCGTGTTGCTTCAAACCGCGCTAAATTTGGTGAAACCTTCCTTAACCTGGGGATCATCCCGGGCGACGGCGGTGCATGGTTTATGCAGCGCCAGATAGGCTACCAGCGCGCCTTTGAGCTGACGCTTTCTGGGCGGATAATCACCGCAGAAGAGGCGCTTGCTTACGGCGTGGTGCTAGAGGTAGTTGAGCCAGACGACTTGATGGCGACCGCTATGGCGCATGCCAACCGAATAGCCGCCCAGCCTCCTAAGGCCACTCGTTTAACCAAGCGGCTGATGAAAATGGCGCCCACGATGGAGCTAAAAGGCTTTTTAGATGTTTGTGCGGTTTTCCAGGGTATGTGTCACAACGAGCCGGAGCATCTAGAGGCTGTTGAGCGGCTGCTGGCCAGTATGAAAAAATAAAGAAGGTTCACGTTTATGCCTATCAAAGCCTGGCCACGCCAGGCTTTTTGTTATTTGTTTGGCGGATGTCACTGTTTTCAGGAGCTTTACGGTCGTATAGTCATTGCACCTGACTCAAGGGCTTACGCGTCGCTCACTGTGTGGCGTGCTAAATGGATGTCCGCAACATAGGGAGATGGCATACATATGACATTGGAAAGCTTGGGGCTAGCGCCTAGTACCTTGGTATTTGTTGTTCTGGGCATAACGTTGGCTGCCTTTATGTGGGGGCGCTTTCGCTATGATTTAGTCGCGTTGGCGGCCCTGCTTGGCTCGGTCATGCTTGGATTAGTACCCGCCGAAGCTGCGTTTATGGGCTTTGGTCACCCAGCCGTTATCACAGTAGCCGCTGTGTTGGTGCTTAGCCGTGGTTTTGAGCGCTCAGGCGTAGTGGATATTATTGCCGACCAAGTGTTGAAGGTCGGCGAACGGTTGTTACTGCAGCTGCTTGTGCTAGTTGGCACCGTTGTGGTGCTTTCTGGCGTGATGAATAACGTGGGAGCCTTAGCACTGCTATTGCCGGTGGCTATGCGTCTTGCCCGTGAACACAATACCTCCCCGTCACTGCTATTAATGCCCCTGGCGTTTGGCTCGCTGTTGGGTGGGTTAACTACGCTGATTGGAACGCCGCCGAATATTATTATCGCCACGTATCGCGGCAGCGTGACCGGTGAGAGCTTTGGTATGTTTAGCTTTGCTCCGGTGGGGATTGCGGTTGCGTTAGTGGGCCTGGTTTTTATTGTGGTGGTGGGCTGGCGCTTAACCCCGAAACGCAGTGGCCAAGCCTCAACGGAAGAAATGTTTGATACCGCTAATTATTTGGTGGAATTAAACGTAACGGAAGCCTCTAAAGCCAATGGACTGACTCTGCAGCAGTTGCGTGATGAGTTAGAAGAGACGATCCCGGTGCTCGCGGTCGTTCGGGACGACGACCGTCGGGCGGGCTATAATTTTCATGGGGTGCTTAAAGAGGGCGATATTCTCCTGCTTGAAGCAGGCCCCGATGAACTGAAGCTGCTTGAAGACAAGGTAGGTTTAAGCGCCATTGCGGAACCCGAAGACGCCAACGATGGTAATGAGAACGCTGAGAGTGCCAACGATAGCCCTCAAGATAAAGACGCTCAAGACGCTGACCAACGTCAGCCGGTGAATACTGAAGGCCTGCAGCTAATTGAAGCAGTGGTGCGCAACGATTCGATAATGGTGAACCGAAGCGTGCGCCAGCTGCGCTTAAATCAGCAGTTTGGCCTGCATTTAGTGGCCGTAGCGCGGGATGGTGGGCGTTTGAAACAGCGCCTGCGGGATATTCGCTTTCAAACCGGCGATGTATTGCTGCTTCAGGGTAGCGAAAATGAAATGTCTGAAAGCCTCTCCACCTTAGGTTGTCTCCCTTTGGCTAACCGCGAGCTGCACTTAGGTCAGCCGCGCAAATTGGCGATGTCGATAGGTATCTTCGCATTAGCCATTATGGCCATGATGTTTGATTTGCTGCCTGCAGCGGTTGCGATGAGTACGGCGGCATTAATCTCGCTACTCATCGGTGTACTGCCGCTGCGAGAGGGCTATCAGGCCATTGATGGCCCGGTGATTGTGCTGCTAGCGGCAATGCTGCCCGTGGGTGAGGCATTGGAGACCAGCGGTGGCGCTGAAATTATTGCCGATGCACTGCTGAGGTTTGGCGTCGAGTGGCCCATTATTGTCTCATTGGTGGGTTTGTTTATTATCTCCATGCTGCTTTCCAATGTGGTCAACAACGCTGCCGCTGCGCTATTAATGGCACCCATAGCGGCAAGCTTAGCGAGCGGCTTTGATGTCTCCATGGATCCTTTTTTGATGGTTGTCGCGGTGAGCGCTTCCTGCGCATTTTTGACCCCTATTGGCCACCAGTCGAACACCCTCGTGCTTGGCCCCGGCGGGTATCGATTTGGTGACTACTGGAAATTGGGGTTGCCTCTTTCTTTAGTGGTGCTGGCAGTTGCGATACCTATGATCCTTTGGGTGTGGCCGCTTTGAAGTAGCTGCTATGGGGCAGTTATAAGTGACGAAAATTTTGCTAATCTACTATGCGCAAAGATAAACAAATAATTAACAGGCCGGGCCTATGAACCAACAGTTTCGCCAGGATGCCATTGTCGAGCTCGTTCGACAGCACGGCTATATGAGCATAGAACAGCTCACCGACCACTTTTCAGTCACCCCGCAGACCATTCGCCGAGATTTGAATACTCTTGCCGACGAAGGCCGAGTGCGGCGGGTACATGGTGGAGTGGGAATTGAGTCAAGCACTGTCAATACGGCCTATAGCACGCGTAAAACCTTGCACCTGGAAGAGAAAGAGCGCATTGCCCTCTGTTTAGCAGAACATATCCCTAACCACTCCTCGCTGTTTATCAATATCGGCACCAGCAATGAAATGATTGCCCAAGCGTTGCTGGAGCACCAGGGCTTAGAAATTATCACCAACAACCTCAACGTGGCGGCGATTCTTCAGCATAAAGAAGACTTCACGGTGATTATTGCCGGTGGTCAGGTGCGCTCACGGGATGGCGGTATTATTGGCGAGGCAACCATCGATTTTATTAACCAGTTTAAGGTGGATTACGGCATTATCGGGATCAGTGGTATTGATGAAGATGGTTCACTGCTGGAGTTTGACTACCAGGAAGTACGCGTTGCCCAGGCTATTATTGCTAATTCGCGGCGCATTTACTTAGCGGCTGACTACTCGAAGTTCCGCCGTAACCCTGTTGTTCGCCAAGGTAATATTTCTCAGTTAGATGCTCTGTTTACCGACCGCGCCCCTCCTGAAACGATTCTGCAACTGCTTAAACAACATGGCGTAGCGCTGCATATTGCCTAGCGAACCGAATTAGAGCACCAGTTTTGTATAGAAGGTTCATACTTGACCTTTTAGGAGGCTGGAGTAGCCTTGAATGATAATAAAGCGAAAGTAAAAAAATAAATTCGAAAGACACCTACAACAAAGCGAACGTCATATGACCTCTTTTATTCTCGCCATCGATCAAGGTACGACCAGCTCCCGCGCTATTCTGTTTGACCGCCAGGGGCAAATTACTGCTATCGCTCAACAGGAGTTCCCACAGCATTTCCCAGAGGATGGCTGGATTGAGCATAATCCAGAAGACATCTGGGAGTCGGTCATCGCAACCTGCAAAGAGGTACTGGTTAAGGCTAATATCAGCGCTTCGCAAGTAGATGGTGTAGGTATAACCAATCAGCGTGAAACGACGGTTGTCTGGGATCGTAAAACAGGAAAACCTATCTATAACGCCATTGTATGGCAAGACCGGCGTACCTCTGAGCTGTGCCAGTCGCTGCGTGACCAGGGCCACACTGAGGAAGTGCAGGCGAAAACGGGCCTGTTAATTGATCCTTATTTTTCGGCCACTAAGCTTGCATGGATTTTGGATCATGTGGAGGGTGCTCGGGAGCGAGCCGAGCGCGGCGAATTAGCGTTTGGCACAGTGGACAGCTTTCTTATCTGGCGTTTAACCGGTGGTAAACACGCAACAGATGCTACTAACGCTTCGCGTACAGCGCTGTTTAATATCCACACGCAGCAGTGGGATGAATCGCTGCTGAAGCTGTATAACGTGCCAGCCAACATGCTGCCGGAAGTGAAAGATTCCAGCGACGATTTTGGTACGCTGGAAGTGAGCTGGCTGGGCGAACCGCTGCCGATTGCCGGTGTTGCCGGTGACCAGCAAGCTGCGCTGGTAGGGCAGGCCTGTTTTCAGCCGGGTATGGGGAAAAGCACCTACGGTACCGGGTGCTTTATGATTGTAAATACCGGGGATACGCCTTCTCTTTCACGCAATCGCTTGCTGACCACTATTGGGTATCGGTTAAACGGTAAGCCCTCCTACGCCATGGAGGGTAGTATTTTTGTAGCGGGTGCTACGGTGCAGTGGTTACGTGATGGCTTAAACCTTTTTGCCGACGCCTCTGAAACCGAAGCGTTAGCGCGTGAAACCCGTAGTGGTCACAGCGTATATTTAGTGCCTGCTTTTACGGGTTTAGGCGCACCTCACTGGGACCCCAAAGCCCGAGGGGCGATATTTGGGCTTACTCGGGACACCGGCATTGCTGAAATTGTTGCCGCTGGACTTCAGGCCGTTTGTTACCAAACCCTCGACCTACAGCACTGCATGAATGATGACATGGATGCGGCACCGAAAAATCTTCGTGTGGATGGGGGCATGGTAAAAAACAGCTGGGTCATGCAGTTTTTGGCCGACATGCTTAATGTTCAGGTAGATAGGCCGACCATCCTGGAAACTACTGCGCTAGGCGCTGCTTATCTAGCCGGGCTGCGCCTGGGGTGGTACGACTCCCTTGAAGAGATAGAGCAGCTATGGCGTTGTGAGAAAAGTTTCACGCCCATGATGGAAGAGACTACCCGCGAACACCTCTACCAAGGCTGGCTGGATGCAGTGTCACGTGTGCGTTCTAATTAATAACGTTCACGTATTAACAGGTATATAACGGCGCTATGCTAAATAGTGCCGTTATTTTTCTCTAGTTGAGCATTTTATCACCCTTGGTCGTATGGTGTATTTCGCTACTGCGTGTAAACTGCACACGCTTTTAATTTATTGCAACAAACAGTTTCTATGCGATATTTAAATTTTTATGGTGATTTAAATACTTACTTTAAACTTTTCTAAAAAAGTGTGTTTCTTTTAAAACAGTCGCTTAGCAGTACTCCTGAAAGTATTCGTCACCAAACTCCCCGCCAGTGTCCTGATGTAGTCAAGCTACAACCCCTCCTGCTGCCAATGACGCATTGTTAGCACAGCTTCTGTGAATCATAGTGAAGTCATGGATCAGGGAGATGTATCGTTATCCCGATGTGACTCAACTGATCCCTTGCTACAACCGAGGCACTACGTTGTACCCAGGTGCCAAAGGCGAAGGTCTTGCAAAGCTTGTGACCGTTTCGCAGTTACCGAACTGAGCACTTATCCGGCTCAGCATGAGTAGCAACGTCACCAATCGTCGTTAATTAAGATGGCTGCTTGTTCTTCAGCAAACGAGCTTCACCACATACAAGCAGCGGCTGACCATACCATGAGGGATTGACCATGAACTGCACAGAATTGAGCCAACAAGCCGACCGTATCGCTAGCACATTCAGCAAGCAAGACTTAGCTAAGCTGGTTTTAGCTCTGAAAGGCAATCGCGAGTCGCTACAACACGCCGTTGAGGTTATCGATACTATCGATAGTCGTTTGGGCTGCACCTTAGAAGAAGCGTGGGATGAAGTATTAGCGGGCGACTCACAACTGCTAATCGAAAACGAAGAGTAGAACCGTAATGAGTTTGCACCGTAATTAGCTTGCATCGATTATTGCCCCCTCGGTTACGAGGGGGCATTTTTAATGCAGCACTTTTAGCTACCGTTAACTGTTACGACATTTTTTATAACGTTAAATAGTAACTCAAAATTAACGACTCTCAATTGCCGAGGTTGGCGGGCGAGCCGTATCGCTATGTTGTTCAAAATAGGTATTAAAGCGCTCCTCTGCCTCTTCACCAAACAGTACTTTGCAGGCCTCTTTCAGCCCCTTTGATTGGCGTAGCTGTTCGTGTTGAACGACCAATGACACTTTGGCTCTACGGCGTAAAAAATCTTCTAGCTGGGTAATCATTTCATGATCCCTAGCATGTGCTAATTCACAGCGGATGTACTCCGTGCCTTCGATGAGAATATCGGCTTCAGAGGGGTCTTGACGTATTTCCTCTAGCATTCCCATTGCCTTTTCAGCATAGCGCCGCCACAGGCGAGAGGAGAGTGGCTCAGAGGAGCTGGCAGCAGTCATCGCATCTAAGTTCATGCGTGCCGCTTGATCCATAAACTGCTGTTTGACGGGCGTGGGCGGCTCGCCATACCAATGAAACTTAGGAGCCGTTAGGTTAACACCTAAACGGGAGACTTCTTCTGATATTTCGTCTCCTACGTTCAAACAGTCGGTGAGCTTACCGCCAAAGATACTGATGTGGGCGCTTTCGGCATTGGTATCGATAACGTGCTTGCGGGAAAGCTGTAAAAAATCGCGATCGCTACCCTGGTCAGCTTTAATGGCTAGCGGACGCACCCCGCATCGGGTAGAAATAATATCGTCGGGTGTTAGGGGGGCTTTAAGGGTCAACCGCGTATTGATGTTTTCAAGTACGAAAGCAATGTCAGCCGCGGTAACATCGACCTCTGGGTGCTCCATGTGCGTATCGGTGGTGCCAATACAGGTGCGGTTACCCATGGGGATAACAAAAAATAGCCGACCATCATCAGCAAAAAATGCCAATACGCGTTTGATGCGGGTTAATTGCGGAACAATTAAGTGAATACCCTTTGAATACATGTGCTGGTGGGTGGTTTTTTGACCGGTCAGCGCATTGTGCTGATCCACCCAAGGCCCGGCAGCGTTAATAAGCACTTTGGAGCGAATGGTAAATGTGCTTCCATCCATCACGTTGCGCGCCTTGGTAAGCCACTGCTCGCCTTCGCGTTCGGCGCCAAGTGACTCTACATAATTAGCGGCTACGGCACCGTAGTTAAGAGCATGGCGTACAAAGTTAAAAACAAAGCGGGCATCGTTGTCGTGTAGGTAAGCGTCTGAATACTCAAACCCTCCCACTGAACCCTCAACATTAATGATGGGTTCTTCCTGCTTTATTTTAGTCGGCGTTAGTAAACGCGGTAGTTTTGTAAACCCATTGCCCATTAGCCAGTAGAGCCAAGTTCCCGCCCACAAGTAGCGTGGCGAGTGACGAAAACCTTTCGCAATCGTGGTAAGAAAACGTATTTCTTGTACCGTCGATGGGTAGCTTTTAATCAGATGGTTTCTGCTCTTACATAGCTTGCGTACCAGTGCAAAGTCTTTGCTTTCCATATATTTAATCCCCCCCCACACTAAGTTGGAGGAGTGCATGCTGGTACTGCCTGCAAAATCGCCTCGATCAATAAGGGCAACTTTAGCGCCTTTGCCAGCCAGGGCAGCAGCAGTGGCGGCACCATTGATGCCGCCGCCGATAATTAGCGCGTCAAATTCTTCAGTGTGCAATTTCTCGATATTGCGGTTACGCAGTTTCATAGCGGTTCCAGTTAACAAAGAAAAAGCCCTGTGTTTACGATCTCAATAGGTGCAGAGGCACAATGCCTGTTTGCCGCTGATGAAACGTTGGAAGAGGCGGGCCTTAGCCCGCCTGGCGAAGGTTAGCGTGTACCTGCGGCCATCCATGCTTCCATCATTTCATCGTATGGAATGGTGGTTCCTTGCGGCATTTCATCATCGAGCTTGGGTTTCGGCGCGCCTTCCTGGTCAAGCCAGTATTGTGGGTCGCGCTCTTCGTTCAGCACTGGCGCGTAGCTGTCGAAGACGTTGGCGCGGGCGAGGCGGTTCATGGTGTTATCCATGTCGGCTGCCAATTTATCCAGGCCTTCTTGTGGGCTAACTTCACCGCTCATAACAGGCGCTAGATTTTGCCACCAAAGCGGCGCCATTCTTGGGTAGTCGGGAACGTTAGTGCCCGTTGGCGTCCAGTTAGACTCGTTAGGACTGCGGTAAAACTCTACTAAGCCACCTAGTTTGGGCGCCATCTCGCTCATTTGATCTGAGAAAATATCGGACTCACGAATTGGCGTAAGACCTGCCATTAATTTCTCCAGAGATGTGGTTTTTGCGACAGTGAACTGGGCGAATAGCCATGCTGCTGTGCGACGGTCTTCTGGCGTTGAGTCAAAGAACGTCCAAGACCCTACATCTTGGTAACCCACTTTCATGCCTTCTTCCCAGTAGGGCCCGGTGGGTGAAGGGGCCATGCGCCATAGTGGGTTGCCTTCATCATCGGTTACCGCGACGGATGGGTCGGTCATGTCTGCGGTAAATGCGGTGTACCAAAAGATTTGCTGCGCAATGTGGCCCTGTGCAGGTACGGGACCCGCTTCACCAAAGGTCATTCCCTGCGCCTCTTCAGGCGCATAATCACGTAGCCAATCGACGGCCTTTTGCATGGCGAAGACCGATGCAGGTGCGTTAGTGCCACCGCCACGGCTAACGCTCGCACCGACGGGTTGGCTCTCTTCGTTAACGCGAATACCCCAATCATCTACGGGGTTGCCAAAGGGCACGCCGGGACTCCCCATACCTGCCATAGAAAGCCACGAATCATGGAATCGCCAGCCCAGCGAGGGGTCGCGGCGGCCGTAGTCCATGTGCCCATAAACTCGGGTTCCATCAATCTCGCCTACATGCACGGTAAAGAACTCGGCGATATCTTCATACGCGGTCCAGTTTGTTGGGACGCCTAAGTCGTAGCCGTAGATGTCATGAAACTGCTCCTGCAAGTCTTCGCGCTGAAACCAGTCATGGCGGAACCAGTACAAGTTAGCGAACTGCTGAGCGGGTAGTTGATAAACATTGCCGTCTGGTCCTGTGGTGTATTGCAGGCCGATGAAATCGTCTAAATCTAATGTGGGCAGTGTAAGGTCGGCCCACTCGTTATCCATTGCCTCAGTGAGGTTAATCGTCGTGCCGTAGCGAATATGAGTGCCGATAGCGTCAGAGTCATTAATGTAGCCATCGTAGATACTGTTGCCCGACTGCATTTGGTTTTGCATGGTATCGACCAAGTCGCCTTCGCCGATGATGTTATGGGTGATATTGATGCCCGTAAGCTCTCTAAAGGCAGGCGCTAGCACCTCACTTTCGTAAACGTGGGTGGTTAGCCCTTCAGCCACGGTTTGGATATCCATACCGCGAAAGGGCTCGGCGGCTTGAGCAAACCAGAGAAGCTCTTCAATTTGCTCCTCACGGCTAAGCGTGGAGTTTTGGAAGTGCTCATCGACTAGGCGCTCGGCAATTGCCCGTGCATCGTGGTCGTCGGCTAGTAGTGTCCCCGATGCGAGCATGAAGCTAGCAGCGAGGGTGGTGAGTTTGAAGGGTATGTTACGCATGGTGACCTCGTTTTGTTGTGTTCTTCCCTGGTGTTGTGACCATCCCTGATACCGCCATAACGCTGGGTGTCGTTGTGTGCTAACCCCAGCGCATGAGCACCAACAGCCATACCGCTGAGAGTGCTAGTGCAATCCAGATAGAAAGCGCTGTAAAACCTACAACGCCTAAGTGAATAAAAGCGGCTGATAACAGGCCGATAAATAGCCTGTCACCCCGGGTAGTGCTAATAGGTAGAAAGCCCTTTCGCTCAATAGTGGGCGATAGAATTTCCCATAGCGTCATACCGGCCAGCATCGCTGCAATTGATGAAAAGAAAATAGCCGTTGGGGTTGTCCATACCATCCACGTCATAGCAGCGTCTCCTTAAGTGCGACCCAGGGCGAAGCCCTTAGCAATATGGTTACGAACGAAATAGACCACCAAAATACCGGGCACAATGGTGAGCACCCCGGCGGCTGCTAGCGTTCCCCAGTCGATGCCTGATGCGGTTGACGTGCGGGTCATGATCATGCCGATTGGCTGAGCGTTAGTGGCGGTCAAGGTTCTCGCCAGTAGGAGCTCTACCCAAGAAAACATGAACAAGAAAAACAGCGTGACGCCGATGCCTGAGCGAATCATGGGAATGAAAATTTTGATAAAAAAGTGCGGAAAACTGTAACCGTCTATGTAGGCGGTTTCGTCGATCTCTTTAGGGACGCTGCTCATAAAGCCTTCTAAGATCCAAATTGCTAGCGGGATGTTAAACAGGCAGTGGGCGAGGGCTACAGCAATATGGGTGTCAAACAAACCGACCGAATAATAAAGCTGAAAGTAGGGCAGCAAAAAAACCGCAGGCGGCGCCATCAGGTTGGTTAGCAGCCAGAAAAATAGGTGTTTGTCGCCGATAAAGCGGTAGCGGCTAAACGCATAAGCTGCTGGTAGCGCAACGCAAATAGTGATGAGCATGTTCAAGGAGACATACATCATCGAGTTGACGTAGCCCATGTACCAGCTGGGGTTATTGAAGATGCGCAGGTAGTTGTCAAAGGTTAGGTTTTGTGGCCACAGCGTCATTGAACCGAGAATTTCGCTGTTCGTCTGGAGCGACATGTTGATCAGCCAGTAAATTGGCAAAATCATTAGGAAAAGATATAGACCTAACAATAAGCGTGAACGCCATCTACTGCGCGAATTACGCCGACGGCGCTGTGCCGGGGTGGTTTGGCTATAAATAGTGTTGTATTTCTCACCTTGCTGGGTTTTTTCGAGATGGTACATATCATGCTCCCCCTTGCGGGTTCTTATCTTTTTGCATGTGCATGATGGTGGTGTAGAACACCCAGCTCACCAGCAAAATGACCAGGAAATAGATAATCGAGAATGCCGCAGAAGGGCCTAAGTCTTGTTGGCCGATGGCCATAGTGGCCAACGATTGGCTTAAAAAGGTGGTGGAGCTGCCAGGGCCACCGCCGGTTAATACAAAGGGTTCAGCGTAAATCATGAACGAGTGCATGAAGCGTAAAAGCACCGCAATGACCAGAACGTTAGTAAGCTTTGGTAGCTGGATATAACGGAAGACTGCCCATTTTGAAGCACGGTCGATACGCGCGGCCTGGTAGTAAGCCTCTGGAATTGAACGTAGGCCGCTATAGCAGAGCATGGCCACCAGCGGTGTCCAGTGCCAAACATCCATCAAGATAATAGTGGCCCAGGCATCTCCGGCATTGCGGGTAATGTTGTAGTTAATGCCAAGCTCGCGCAGGCCCCAGCCCATCAGGCCAATATCGCCTCGAGTAAAAATCTGCCAAATGCTGCCAACTACGTTCCAGGGGATCAGCAGCGGTAGGGTAATTAAGATCAGCACCGCCGATGCTTGCCAGCCGCGCTTGGGCATAATAAGTGCAATACCAATACCTAACGGCACTTGAATGGCCAAGATTGTCAGTGAAAAAAGGAGTTGGCGAACGAAGGCCGCGCGAAGTGCGGCGTCGTTCAAGATGCTTTCAAACCACTCAGTGCCGGTAAAGAAGCGGGCATTGGGGCCTAACACGTCTTGTACTGAGTAATTAACAACGGTCATTAAAGGAATGATGGCGGAAAAGGCCACCAGGACTAGCATGGGAAGTACTAATAGCCAGGCACGGTTGTTTTGTACTTTGTTATTCATCTCCGAGCTCCACCAAATATTCGTCGATATAAAGGGCCATGTGCTGAAGGGAAAATTCGGCAAATGCGCTATCGCCTATAGGTGCATGCCCTTCGGGTAGACGTGCTTTGAATAACTGGCCAGCGAGAGTGAAGCTCAGTAGTGAGTAGGTACCCAGATCCTGTAATGCAACCACTTGGATAGGAAGAGCATTTGCCGACGGCGTGCTAGAGACGACAATAAATTCTGGGCGGATGCCTAGCTTGATATTGCTAGACGATGCAGCGGCTACACGCTGATTTATCGCACTTGTTACCAGCACCGGCTGATCACCAAACATGACGCTTCCTGCGTGGTGAGAAACCTCCATAAAATTCATGCCGGGGCTGCCAATGAAATAGCCCACAAAGGTATGAGCGGGCTTTTCAAATAGCTCACGGGGGGTGCCAAATTGAACAACTTGGCCGTCGTACATTACCGCTATTTTGTCAGCGAAGGTGGAAGCCTCAAGCTGGTCGTGGGTAACGTAGATCATCGTGATATTGAAGCGCTCATGGATCTCTTTTAATTTGCGGCGTAGTTTCCATTTAAGCTGCGGGTCTATAACGGTAAGCGGTTCGTCGAACAGTATTGCCGAGACATCGTCACGTACTAAGCCGCGTCCCATGGAGACTTTTTGCTTTTCGTCAGCAGTGAGGTTTTTGGCTTTGCGTTTCAGAAGGGGAGTCAGGTCTAAAATATCCGCGACTTCCCGTACTTTGGGATCTAAGCGATATTCGGGGATATTCATGTTGCGCAGCGGAAAGGCCAAGTTGTCGTACACCGTCATGGTGTCGTAGATGACGGGGAACTGAAACACCTGAGCGATATTGCGCTCTTCAGGGGGAAGTTCGTTAACCCGCTGTCCATCAAATAAGACGTCACCTTCCGAAGGCTCCAGTAGGCCCGAGATAATATTGAGCAGCGTTGACTTACCGCAGCCAGAGGGGCCAAGCAGGGCATAAGCGCCGCCCTGGTGCCAAACGTGATCCAGTTGGCGGATCGCATACTCATCACTAGCTGTAGGCGTTTTACTGTAACTGTGGGCAAGTCCCCTGAGCGTAATTTCAGCCATTTAAGTTGCCCCCTTGGCCAGCGGGCACATACACAGTGCTGCCCTGTTTATCGAAAGCGTAAAGCTGATGGCTAGGGAAATAGATCTTTATAGGGTCGTTGACGTGAAATTCGTGAATACCTGCTAAGTGAAGCACTAGCGGAAACCTCTCATGGCTAACATGCAAAAAGGTTTCAGATCCGCTGATTTCAGCAACCTCAACCTTCACCGGTAGTTCTATATCGCTAGGTGAGGTGGGTGAAAGAGTGATGTGTGAAGCACGCACCCCAAAATCATAGGTGCCCTCAGCCAAGTTCAGTAAGCCGCTGTCGCAAGGGAAACTTAAAGACGGGTCGAAGGAGATAGCCGCATGGTTAAGCGTGCCAGGCACGATGTTGATAGGAGGCTCTGAGAACATTTCGGCGCTGTGACGGCTATTAGGTCTGCGATAAACCTGATCGGTTGGACCATACTGCAGGAGCTTGCCTTCATGCAGTACAGCGGTATTACCGCCCAGCGCCAGCGCTTCGTTAGGTTCTGTGGTGGCGTAAACCGCAATGCAATTGCGTGCTTTAAAGAGTTCACGCAGCTCATCACGAAGCTCTTCGCGAAGTTTATAGTCAAGGTTGACGAGCGGTTCATCGAATAAAATAAGGTCAGCTTCTTTTACCAGTGCGCGTCCCATGGCTGTGCGTTGCTGTTGCCCGCCTGAGAGTTCCTGTGGGTAACGGTCGAGCAAATGCTCGATACGGAGCATTTCAGCAATTTCCCCCACTCGCTGCTCAATCTCCTTTTTGGATGTTTTGGCAAGTTTGAGAGGGGAGGCAATATTGTCGCGTACGGTCAGGCTGGGGTAGTTGATGAACTGCTGGTAAACCATAGAGACGTTGCGCTTTCGTACGGAAACGCCAGTAACGTCCTTGCCAGCCATGAAGATTTTTCCTTGGGAGGGCTGTTCCAAACCTGCCATTAGGCGCACTAGCGTGGTTTTGCCCGCCAGAGTTCGCCCGAGTAGCACGTTAAACGACCCCGGCTCTAACTCAAGTTCCATCCTGCTGATATGGGTAACCCCGCCAACGACGTGGTCAATATGCTGCAAATATAAGGACATGCCGATCTCGCTAGCGTCATTGTTATTGGAAAATGCTACTGAAAATCGCTATTGCAGATGAGAGTAATGGTGGCTGTACGCTGGAAACTGAAGCAATGATGATCAGTTTCCATACATTTGCTTTCAATAACGAAAGGCTAGTTGATCATTTTCGAACTTGCAACGCGTTTTTAAGCGTTTATATTCGTTTTTAAACGATAGGGTGTAAATGTTTCGATAAGATGACACTGAATAGGTCAAATGAGCTGAGGGAACGTGAAGCCTAGGGTAAAAAAGCCGGTTCCTAGTATGTGGTGGAGTCGGCTTTATGCTTACTGAGAGGTGGTGCAAGCTAGGCACCTTGGCGGGTAGAGTGCGTCAGCGCCAATAGAAGGCCATGGCCGCCAACGGGAACTGGCTGAGAAAGGTGTTACACGTTTCTACGTCGCTTGGTGTTTCCTCATCCACGGGGGCTGCCGAACGGTCAAGGCTTACAATGCGCTCGCATTTACTAGAGATAACATTGTGCCGGATAGCATTCCAGTGCATAGGCGGCGCTTTTCCATCCGCCCAGGCTAGGAGCGCTGATGGCACGTCTGCTCCTGCGGCAGCAGAAAAAGGATAGCCACCACCGAAACGTGGGTTGAGTTCGAGCAGGTAGGGTATCCCTGCGTCCACAAAAACGTCGCAGTCGAGGTTGCCGACATGCTTCAACGTTTCGCCCAGACGGCGTCCAAGGGCGATCAGTTCAGGATGATCCTCGGTTACTGCTTGATCCGTCTCGCCAGAGCGCATGCCTAGTTTGCGCTTGACGAACGTCGTCTGATAACGGCCCTGTAAGTCGTTGACCACATCAAGGCCATATTCCTGGCCGCTCAGGGCGCTTTGGATGAGCAAACCATCTTTTCTGTCGGCGTACTGTTGAAGTGAGTTGCGGGGCAGGTGACGCAGACCCCGCTGCCAAGCCCAGTTCAGCTCGTCTATGTCATAGACGCATTCGACCCCTAGCGAGGCCGACCCCCAGCGTGGCTTTACGAACAGTGGGAAGCACAGCTCACCTCGCTCAATCGCCTGGAAGGCGGTGTCAACATCTAGGTAACTGGTTGGGGTGGCAATGCCAAGTTCTTTGGCGAGTTCGGCAGTGGCCAGTTTATCGGCAGTCAGGGCGATAACCCCAGGCGAAGACACAACCACTTGAGTACCAATGCGCATAAAGCTATGTTTTGCTTCAGCCAGAATTGAAAGCTCATTGTCATTGAGAGCAATAAGCATCCCCACTTTCTGCTGTTCGCAGAGGGTGAGTAGCGTAGGGATATAGTCCGGTGACTCAACACGCGGCACAAGAAACGCAGCATCCGACTCCACCATGGCAGCAGCGTTCTCGTTGCTATCGGCTGCCAATATGCGGCCATTGCCAGACAACGCATCTCGGAAATAGTGAAGTAGGTAGTTACGACGACCAGCACAGGTGAACAGAATATTCATTGTTTCATTCCTTCGGCAGTAAACGTGTTGCAAGTGATGCGGCTTCGAGCTGGCTGATTCGTCCGTAGACTCAATTCGCTATTTTCATACATGGGTGGAGGGTTCAGCGGCGAGGGAATCTGCTGGGCAACTATTATCGACAGAGGGCGATTCAATGTGGCGTGAACAGTAGCTGGCAAGTACGCTGGCGCAGTCGTCAGCACGTTTGAGCATATATCCCTGGCAGTTGAGCACGGCTGGAGCGGGCGTAATAAAGGGCGGGGTGTAGTTGATTGAATAGGCACCGCGATTTTCGAACACGATGTAATCGCCTATATCCAAACGACCTGTAAAAGCCTCACAGATGACGTCGTGTTCCATGCAGGTATGACCAACAAGGCGGTAAGTGTGCGCTGGGCTGGCTTCTTGGGTATTCGCCGTTACCGCATACAGCATCGGTTGGCTGTTTGAGTGGGTCGGGTTAGTGCTGTTTATGCTGGTATCAATTAATGCTTGATAGATGCCGTTCCGTTCTCTTATTTCTATCACCTCGGCCACGAGACAATGTGTGTCGGCTACCATGGAAATACCGGGTTCGACAATGAGTTGCATGGTGGCGCATGGGGCATAGCGCTTGAAAGCTGAGCCGATGGCATCGGCATACTCATCAATGCTCGGTACCTCAAATGGAAACTGCGATTTCAATTGTGCTGGCATAGCGCCCAGTAGGCCACCGCCGACGTTCAGTGTTTCGATGGTATATCGAGGTGCTAACTGTAAGGCCAGTTCACTAAGTAAGCGAAGGCGCTCCGTATGCGCCGTTACCCCGCGCGCCCGATCACTGACATGGCAGTGTAATCCTGCCACCTCTAGGTTTGGGATGCGTTTCAACTTGTTCAGAGCAGCTTCAAGTTCCCCCGAGTCGACCTGAAAGCCAAAACGGCTAGTAGGGAGCGAAGCAAAGTTGACTCTGAGACCAATCACTATTTCATTAAATTCACCGGCCAGCTGTTCTAATAACGCAATTTCGCTAAAGGAGTCGATATTGACCGCTGAACCACCTCGCAAAGCCATGCGCAGGTCGTCTTCACGTTTAATAGGGCCGTTGAATATCAGTTGGGCTGTGGGCAAATGGCGGCGGGCTACGTCGAACTCAAAACGCGATACCACCTCTGCCATACCGCCCAGTTCATCGAGAAGCTCGCAGATACGCGGCATATAATTGGCCTTGAGCGCGTAGGCCACTTGGGTATTGGCATGATGCTGCCTAAGCTGCTCACGAAGGCGTGAGTAGTTCTCGACGAAGCGGCTCTCGTCAAATAAATAAAAGCTTCCCCTCGCTTGGTGAGAGAGTTTATGTAGCGCCCTATGATCGAGGGTCATGCGCATGGTGGCTACCCCTGGTTGGCGTTATACAGCCGTTGTTCCGTTGGTCTGTACCATTCATCAAGACTGACGGGCACCCGGGCGTTATAACCGAGCACTTGTCGCGTTAAGGGCGACAGTGTTTTGCCGTATTCGTCACCTAGCATGCGAGCGTAGTCCATATGCGGTTTGACCCATGCTCGGCTGTAACCCACCGTCAAGGCGACACGCGCTTTGTCTCCGGAAATTAACGCACCTTGATGCCAAAGCAGCGAATTGAAGAGCAGAACCGAGCCGGCAGGCGCCACAATTCTTTCGTGGTGCTTTTCGAACTCTTTTTCGTCGGGTGGCTGATCACTTGTATGAGAACCCGAAAGTACTAGGGTGCCATTATCTTTTGTAAAATCGTCACACATCACCAGCATGTTGAGCTTGAGCGGATAGCCCGGAATGAAGGTTCTCACGTCTCGGTGGAGCTTGTGCACGTAGGTCGTCATCTCCGGAAAACCCCCTATCGGCGTCAATGAGTGGCAGATATAGGGCTGTTCACCGAAGTAGTGTGAGATATAAGGATGAAACAGATGCATGTCGATGTAATGGTCAATACTGTCATTCGCTCCCAGGCAGTGGTGGGCGGTGCCATCACCTCGGGTATTAACACCGTTCTTAATCTGCATGCTTTGGCAGATATCTATCCACTTCAGGCAGTCACTGCGTAACTCGTTTACAAAGTGTTCGTCGAGTGCCGAAGGGAAGACAACCCAGCCCTTGGTCTCCATGATTTGGCCGAACTCGTCAACGCTGATCCTTTCTTGCATGGCTTATGACTCCATTAATCTAGAAAGTGGTAATGCCGGGTCTTGTTCAAAGCGAATCGGCAGTTCCATTAACAACATAGGTTCTTTGCTCTCGCAGGGGCGGAAGCCTTGGCGTTGGTAAAAACGAAGGGCACCTGCGTTTTCTTTGTGTACCCATAGCTTTAAGCGCGAACAGTTATGCTGGCGTGACTGCACGGTGACACCATTAAGTAGAGAAGCAGCCAAGCCGCTGCCACGAATTTCAGGCGCTATGACAAATAAGGTAATAAAGGCATCTGGGATTGAAGCGTCTTTACAGTAATAAGCCACGAACCCAAGACATTTACCTGGGGTGTGAAGGCATAAAAAATCGGCATGTAGCAAAATTTTGTCGATATACTCCTCGACACTAACAACGGACAGCAGCCTGCCAGCCTGGCGGTGTTGTTCCTCCCAAATAAGTGAACGAACGCCATCTTGCCAACTGGGTAGGTTGCACATCCTGTATCCCCTTAATTTTTAACGGAGCTCATATAAAAGGTGTCAAGATAATTATTGAGCATCACGTAGTTTTTCATTTTGTATCTTTTGGTTACATCTTGTTGTGCATGTTCATAGATGTAGAATATTTTTACCACCTGTATTTATTGATCTTAGTAAAGTGAGAAGCTTCATACTTTAAATATTAATTATTATTAGTTTTTGTTGGCTCTGATGCCCTTTAGTATTTCTAATCAATTGAAATTAAAAGGGTAATAAAAATGAAATGCCGTTCACCTAAACGCACGCAGACTAGTGTCACATTCTGTTTCAATGTCAACGCTTGTACTTATTAGATTAGGTAGGGCGTTCGGCGATTAACCCGTTTTTCGAGACCACTATCCTCATCAGAAGCCGGTTATGTCTCGAAAGCGCATTGGAAGTGCTCTTATGATAAGAAGCGTTTAGAGGGAGTAAGCGCGAGCTTAGAGTGCGCAGGCGTGGGCACTTGCGACGTATGGCTGAACAGCCAGTGTCGGGATTTTAGGAATAGATGGATGGCGTTCTCGGCCGTGCTGGGGAGTGATATAACTAGCCTAGGCGCAAGGAGTGAGTCGCGGTCAGATGCTTCAAGGTGTCCTCTTATGGATCCGAGGACACCTATCTGACCGACGACATACAGCTCAAACAGTGAGGTTGTAACGCGTGCTAGCGATTACTTAATGCTAGCTTCTTCGCTTGTCGCCTTGGCTACCGGCGTTGCGTTGTGGTCAATCAGGGTTGATTTATCCGTAGCAAACGCATCGTAGGCGAAGTCGTCTACCGTTAACATTTCAAGTACTTCTGCTTCAAAGGTGCGCATAAACTGGGCATCTTCTTCGCTAATAAGCCCTTTCTCTAGGCCAGCTTCCACTCGCGCTTCTGGGTGAAGTGCCGTCTGCGGCAGCTCGCCTTTGGCGTATGCCTTGTTAACAGTGCGGTAGATTTTCTCTGCGCGGTCGTACTCAGCCAGTAGGGCATTGTAACGGGCAAGCGGATTACGCTCTATACCGTCATCCTGATCCCATGTATTGGCAAGTAGCTTGGTGCGCAGGGCGCTATGGCTTGAGACGCGCTGGGCTATGTCCCGTGCAAGGTCGTCACTAGGTTTATCCCAACGACGGCCAGTGGGCATTGTGACAGCGTTAAGCACTTTACCTAGCGCTCGATTTGGCAAGTTGTCAAAAATTTCAACAAAGGCCTGCTCGGCGCGGTGTAGCAAGAAGCGGCAGCTGTAATGCAGAAGGGCTTCTTCGCCTTCTACTTTATCGCCTGCTTGCCACTGCTTAAGCACCATGGATGCCAGGTAAAGGTTAGAGAGCACGTCACCTAGGCGAGCAGAGAGCATTTCGCGCTTTTTAAGCTCAGAGCCGAGGCTGGCCATGGCCGCGTCGGCACATAGGCCAAAACCAGCAGATAGGCGTGCAATATCCTGGGCATAAATAGCCGCAGGGCCATCAAAAGGCACACTGGCTTTGCCTAGGCCAAGCCCTAAGGTAAAGGCGCGCGCCGCATTACCAAAGATTAGACCCGCATGGCCAAAGAAGGCTTTATCAAACGCCTTGATATCGTTGGCATCTTTCGCCGCTAGCTCGTCAAGGACGTAAGGGTGGCAGCGAATGGCGCCCTGACCAAAGATCATCAGGTTGCGGGTCATAATGTTGGCGCCTTCAACGGTAATCGCTACCGGGTTAGCGCTGTAGCCAATGCCCAGGTAGTTGCGCGGGCCAAGGGTTACCGCTTTGCCACCATGGACATCCATCGCATCGCTTAGCAGCACGCGTTGGAATTCAGTCAGCTGGCTTTTTAAAATTGCTGACGGCACGGCAGGCTTCTCGCCATGGTCAATCAGGTTAGCGGTTTGGTAAACCGTCGCCGCAGAGATATAAGCCAAGGATGCCATACGTGCTAATGGCTCCTGAACGCCTTCCATCTCTGCCACCGGCACGTTGAACTGACGGCGAACGCGGGTGAAACCACCGCTCCAGCCAAGTGCATAGCGGGCAGTACCGGTAGCGCCGGAGGGCAGGGTAATGCAGCGGCCAATGGAGAGGCACTCAACCAGCATCCGCCAGCCTTGGCCAATCATGTCTGGGCCGCCGATAATGGTGTCCAGCGGTACAAAGACGTCGTTACCTTTGATCGGGCCGTTCATAAACGGACTGCCGATAGGATGGTGACGACGGCCAATGTCCATGCCGTCGGTATCACGAGGAATCAGCGCTAGGGTAATGCCACGGTCTTCTTCGTCGCCTAGCAGCTTTTCCGGGTCGAAAAGGCGGAAAGCAAGTCCAACGACAGTGGCGATAGGCGCCAGGGTAATCCAGCGTTTTTCAAAGTTAAGGCGCAAGCCTAGTACTTCTTCGCCGTTAACCATCTGTTTGCAGACCACACCGGTATCCGGTAGCGAGGTAGCATCAGAACCAGCACGCGGGCCTGTTAAACCAAAGCAAGGGATTTCGCGGCCATCGGCCAGGCGAGGCAGGTAGTGATCTTTCTGTTCTTGAGTGCCGTACTTCAGCAGCAATTCACCTGGGCCGAGCGAGTTGGGCACGCCTACGGTGACCATTAGGGTCTCGTTGGCGGAAAGCTTCTGTAGCACCGTGGACTGCGCTTTAGCAGAAAAGCCTAAGCCGCCGTACTCTTTCGGAATAATCATTCCGAAGAAGCCCTCTTTCTTCAGGAAATCCCAAAGTTCTTGGGGCAGGTCGGCGCGCTCTTTCGCGATATCCCAGGCATTACACATGCCAGCGGCTTTTGCACACTGATTGTCGATAAACGCTTGCTCGTCTTCACGCAGGCCCTCATCTTTAAAGTCGAGCAGCTTGTTCCACTGTGGCTTACCCGAGAAGAGTTCGCCGTCCCAGGAGACACTGCCTGCTTCAAGCGCGGTGCGCTCGGTAGCGGACACTTTGGGCGCTACCTTTTTAAAGACGGCAAAAAGACGTGGCGTTAGCCATTTGCTGCGTAGAGCAGGTAGGCCTGCAGCCGCCACTAAGGCTGCACCGATCAGCAATAACACACCGATAACGGGGGCGCCGAATAACACCCCGACAAGACCGAGAACACCGAGGACGGCAAGCGCAGGGGTAGCGCCCGCCTCCCGACGCATCACAATGAGCAAGCCAACAATGGCCAGCACAATAAGCAGTAGGGTTAGCATATAACCTCTCCGTGGGTTGTTAATTCGTGTTTTGTTAGCGGGTAGTGCATTTAAACGAATGTTTGAATTTTGGCAGACTCTCGCTATTCAGTGCAAGCCTTTCGCTTGCCATAGGCTGTCTTTAGCTAGTTGATTGAACTATTCCTGTGACGGTTTTTGACGCCTACCAATCCTTCTTCCCAATCGCGGGGCTTCACCCTGCGTTTAATCACTACTGTAGCGTATTGGTGAGGGGGATGTTCTCTGCGCTGAATACAAGGCATAAAAAAACGCCACAGGGTTACGCTGTGGCGTTTGAGTCATAATTGTAAAGTGAAGTTCAGTGCTGTTTTGCGGGTGCTCCGTTAGCAACATAGTAGTCTACGTTAGCGCGAGGCAGGGGGGCGCGACCTCGAATGCGGTCGGCTATTTTTTCTGCCAGCATAATCGTCGGCGCGTTTAGATTGCCGGTAGGGATTACCGGGAAAAGCGATGCATCGACCACCCGCAAACCCTCAAGACCATGTACGCGGCCTTGGCTATCTGTGACAGCCATCGCGTCATCGCCCATTCGGCAGCTACCGCAGGGGTGATAAGCGGTTTCGGCATGCTGTTTCACGAAAGCATCAAGCTGTTCATCCGACTGCACGTCAGGCCCGGGGGCGATTTCACGGCCACGGTACTTATCAAAGGCTGGCTGAGCGATGATTTCACGGGTGAGGCGAATGGCATCCCGGAACTCCTGCCAATCTTTCTCTTTGGCCATGTAATTAAACAGAATGCTAGGCGCGGCATGTGGATCTTTCGAGGTAAGGCGAATCCGCCCGCGGCTTTCGGAGCGCATAGAACCCACGTGGGCCTGAAAGCCGTGAGCCTGCACCGCACTTTTGCCGTTGTAACTAATCGCGATGGGCAGAAAGTGGTACTGCAGATTCGGCCACTCTTCTTCATCGCGGCTACGGATAAAGCCACAGGATTCGAACTGATTGCTGGCGCCGATGCCGGTGCCTTTAAATAGCCACTCAGCGCCGATTTTTGGCTGGTTATACCATTTCAGCGCCGGGTAGAGTGAGATCGGTTCTTCGCATTCGTACTGAATGTACATCTCCAGGTGGTCTTGGAGATTTTCGCCAACCCCGGGTAGTTCATGAACGACCGAAATGCCTAACTCTTGAAGCCACTCTGGGTTACCCACGCCAGAGCGTTGGAGAATCTGTGGTGAGGCAATCGCGCCGCCGCACAGCAGTACTTCTCGAAGGGCTCGGGCGTGGTGTACCTGGCCGTTTTGCTCATAGCGAACACCCACAGCGCGCTTCCCCTCGAACTCAATAACATCGGTCACCGCGTGGGTTTCTATGGTTAAGTTGCTGCGCTGCTTGGCGGTATCCAAGTAACCTCGGGCGGTAGATGCGCGTCGGCCTTTAGGTGTGACGAAGCGGTCCATAGGGCCAAAGCCCTCTTGCTGGTAGCCGTTAACATCTTCAGTTTCTGGGTAGCCTGCCTGCTTACAGGCTTCGATAAAGGTGCGATAAAGCGGGTTGTTATTCGCTTTTGGTGTGGTGACGCTAACCGGGCCGTCGCCGCCGTGGTAGTCGTTCGGGCCGATGTCGCGGGTTTCGCACTTTTTAAAGTAGGGCAGGCAACTTAGGTAGTCCCACTCTTCAAGGCCGGGCTGTTTGGCCCAGTTATCGTAGTCCAGTGCGTTGCCGCGGATGTAGCACATACCGTTGATGAGCGAGGAGCCGCCTAGGCCCTTACCGCGCCCACACTCCATCCGGCGGCCATCCATATACGGTTCGGGATCGGTTTCAAACGCCCAGTTGTAGCGTTTGCCCTGTAGTGGATAGGCCAGGGCCGCCGGCATTTGGGTACGAAAATCGAAACGATAATCAGGGCCACCAGCTTCGAGCAACAAAACACTAACGTCGCTATCTTCGGTCAGACGGGTAGCGAGTACGTTGCCCGCCGAGCCTGCCCCAATAATGATGTAATCAAATTCACGTGGTTGAGACATGAGCACTCCTTAAAACACCGACTCAAACGGGCCCATCTCGATCTGCACGGACTTGGTTTGCGTATAGTGATTAAGCGTCTCGACGCCGTTTTCACGCCCAATGCCAGACTCCTTATAGCCGCCTACCGGCATCTCGGAGGGGGACTCGCCCCAGGTGTTAATCCAGCAAATACCGGCTTCTAGCTGGTGAATGACGCGATGGGCGCGGTTTAGGCTTTCGCTAAAAACGCCTGCGGCCAAACCGTACTTGGTGTCATTGGCGCGACGGATGACCTCGTCTTCATCATCAAAGGTAAGTACCGACATGACCGGACCAAATATCTCTTCACGTACGATGCGCATATCGTCAGTGCAGTCAGTGAATACTGTGGGGGCTGCCCAGGCGCCATTGGCCCAGCTACCGCTGTTCCAATTATCGCCACCCACCAACAACCGAGCACCTTGTGCTTTGCCGAGCGCTATGTAGGAGAGTACTTTTTCCTGATGCTCAAAGCTGACTAGTGGCCCGAAGTTGACGCTGGGGTCCATTGGGTCGCCTGCCTTAATGCGCTTGACGCGCTCTACCAGCTTGGCTTCAAAGGCATCTTTTATACTGTGCTCAACGAATACCCGCGTGCCGTTGGTGCAGATTTGGCCGCTGGAGTAGAAGTTGGCCATCATGGCGGCATCGGCGGCGCGATCAAGATCGGCGTCGGCAAATACGATCAGCGGTGATTTGCCGCCCAGTTCCATGGTGACATCTTTTAGCGTGGAGCCGCCGGCAGCCGCCATCACCTTTTTGCCGGTGGCCACTTCGCCGGTAAATGATACTTTTGCGATGCCAGGGTGCTCGGTGAGCATAGCGCCCACGCGGCCGTCGCCCTGAACCACGTTAAACACGCCGTTGGGCAAGCCAGCTTCGGTGAAAATCTCGGCCAGTTTCATCACCGTTAGCGGGGTAACTTCGCTAGGCTTAAACACTACTGCGTTACCGGCGGCCAGTGCAGGAGCGGCTTTCCAACAGGCGATTTGGATGGGGTAGTTCCAAGCACCAATCGCACCAATCACGCCTAGCGGTTCACGACGGGTATATACGAATGAGCTGTCGCGCAGGGGGATTTGGCTGCCTTCAATGGCGGGTGCCAAGCCAGCGTAGTATTCAAGCGCATCTGCGCCGGTCACGACATCCACGCTTGCCGTTTCACTGATCGGCTTGCCAGTATTGTGGGTTTCCAACTCAGCTAACGCATCGTTGCGTTCACGCAGTAGCGCTACGGCACGCAGCAGGATGCGTGAGCGCTGCATGCCGCTCATGGCAGCCCACTCGCGTTGGCCTTTTTGAGCAGTGGAAACGGCGGCATCAACATCCGCTTGACTTGCTTGTCCGATGGTAGCGAGCAAGCTGCCATCAAAAGGATTGGTAACGGTAAATGTTTCGCCGGAGGTAGCGTCTGCCGGGCGACCATCAATATAAAGGGGCTGTACGTCTTGAGTGGCCATGCTGGTCTCCTTAGCGAATATTAGTCGCGGTTGCTTCTTCTAAGCATCCGTGGTGTGTGAGCAACTGATTGAGATAGGTGTGCGCAAGGTGGCGCGCTTCGGCAGCGTCAAGACCATCTGGAGTAAGCGCGCCACGAAGCCACAAACCATCAATCATGGCGGCTAATCCTCTTGCCGCATTTCGGGCGTCAGGGCGGGGCATAACGCGCTGAAACTGGTGGCATAAGTTGGCGTAAAGACGGCGGTCGTTGACGTATTGAAGGCGCTGAAGCATGGGTTTGTGCATGCTGCTAGCCCAAAAGGCGAGCCACGTTTTAGCCGCTGGGCCAGTTACCTGGGTGCGGTCGAAATTACCTTCAATAATCGCCCCAATATGGGCGCGGGGAGATCCGTCTTCGAGAGCACGACGACGTGCCGACACAGCATCACTGAGATCTGTCAGAATTTGACGCATGGTGGCTTCTAGCAAGCCGTCCTTGCCGCCGAAGTAGTGGCTAATAATACCCGCTGAAACACCTGCATGGCGTGCAATGCGCATGACAGTCGCTTCGGCGAGGCCAACTTCATCAATGGCCGCCATTGTGGCTTTAATTAACTGCTGGCGGCGTATTGGTTCCATTCCCACCTTAGGCACAGCTATCTCCTAATGACGATGAATGCCAGTTACTCCCAGCCTTGAAAAGCAGGGGTAGGCATGATTATCTAGTTATGATGACATTTCTTTATTGAACGTTCAATCAATAAAAAATGAGTGTTAAACAGAGGCTGTGTACTAAAAGCAGTGTGATTACAAACTAGAAAGGGGATTGATAATGATAAAACCGAACTACTCACGTGGTCTTGCCACCCTTCTAATTACCGCAGGGTTACCCGCGGTAGCCTCTGCTAACGAGTGCAGCAGTGTCCGCTTTGCAGAAGTCGGTTGGACAGATATAACTGCGACCACCGCGATGGCAAGTGAAGTACTAGACGCGCTGGGCTACGAACCCCGCGTGGATACTGTTTCTGTACCCATTGCTTATGCGGGTATGCGAAATAATGATTTTGACGTCTTTCTAGGTAACTGGATGCCCTCTATGGCGTCCATTAGTGACCCTTATATTGAAAGCGGCGACGTAGAGCGCCTAGTAGCAAATCTGGAAGGGGCAAAATACACTCTAGCTGTACCCCAGTACGTTTACGATGCTGGCGTAACATCGGTTAAGGATTTAGCGGAGCACGCTGACCAGTTTGAACGCCGCTTGCACGGCATTGAGGCTGGCAATGATGGGAATGAACTGATTGAGCAAATGATCGACGACGATGCTTATGGTTTGGGTAACTGGCAAGTGGTCGACTCAAGCGAAGCGGGGATGCTGGCAGAACTTCGTTCACGTGTGCCTAATGAAGAGTGGATGGTGTTTTTGGGGTGGGCACCGCACCCAATGAATACTAACTTTGACATGGCGTACCTAACCGACGCCGATGACTATTTCGGCCCTGACTTGGGGGGCGCAACGGTATACACCAATACCCGCGCAGGTTTTATTGAAGAGTGCCCGAATGTAGGTACGTTGCTGCGCAATATGACGTTTACGTTGGAAATGGAAAACCAGCTGATGAGCGCGATTATGGACGATGGGGTAGAGCCGCGAGCTGCAGCACGTGCCTATCTCAATGAAAATACCGATGTGCTTGATACGTGGTTAGAAGGCGTAACAACCCGCGACGGCGATGAAGCACTGCCCGCCGTTAAGGCCGCACTATAAGCACGCATGTGACCAAAGCAAAAGGCAGGCTGTTTTGGCTTGCCTTTTGTCTCTAATATAGGCATACTCTGCACCCGCTGATGTCGGAAAGGCTACGTAGCTCAGCTGGTTAGAGCACATCACTCATAATGATGGGGTCCCCTGTTCAAATCAGGGCGTAGCCACCAATCAGCACTAATGCGTATTTTGATCTATGCATTGCAATGGTGGCCCCTTAGGTCCTCCCGCAACGCTAAACTGCAAACCCCGCCAGGCCCGGAAGGGAGCAACGGTAGCAGTGGCTGCGTGTGCCGGGATGTGGCTTTTGGGGCCGCCTCCATTTATGTCGTTTCTCATCCAAACTTGGGCATCATTTGTAAAAAAGCGTGGCATAAACTATTTCTTAGTAACATTACAATAGAAATGGTGATGCTATGTGCCATCCCAAGCTTCACCCCTCCCGCGTCGATAATCTCTTCAAACCTGTCAGCGTCAAAAACTATAGCGTGCCAATCATTGGGTCGCCGCTGGTATTGCGCGCTTGTTTCCATGTTGAATACTCAGACGCTGTTGTGTCTTTTGAAGCGCAGCCCAAGGGCTTCCACTATTGTGACGACGCCAAGACCCTTCCGTACATCCCTGATTTTCATGAGTCAAAGCGTTGGGTATCGATACATTCGTCGAGGTTAAGCTTAACAGTATTTTCCCAAGCCTGATGTTAGGCAACGGTTTATAGCAAAAAAAGAGTCTGCTTAAAGCCAGTGTTTAAACATGATGTTGATGACTGATCACCCAATACGTGTAAATCTGCCTTTAGGTCATTGAGCGTTATTACATCGTTACTCTAAACTTTCCAGTAAGGCTGATTCTCACTGTATTTATTTAAGTTAAAAAATAATTATTTTTATACGTTCTAGATGGTGAAAAAGTGGGAGGGGGCTATGAGCGATAAACTTAAATTTCTAGGACTACTTTTATTCATAGGCCCTATGGTTGTCTTTTATCAAAATGAGGCGGAGGGGGTGGCCCAGCGACCGATTTTTGACCAAATCAACCAAGTGAGACAGCCCGACCCAGCCCCTAGCGTGGGTAGGTATGTCGACGACACATTTTCATGCCTTAACACCTATAAGGGGCCTATTACAGACCTGAGTGGCTATCATGGGTATGATAATTTTAATCTCTACGACGCGGGCAGCAACCGGGTGCCGGTAGAATCTCGATTTGACGCCAGGGATGGAGTTTGGCACCAACGAAAGTTTCCTGATGCTCCCAACAGCCTTCCTGTAAAAATAAGCAGTGGCTCTGTCAACGGTGGTTCGTTACCTACTCCTGTCTGCTTTGCGGGCGGTACGTTTATTGGAACCAACGATCCTGAAATGAATTGGAGGGAGGCAAAGCAAAGACCTCGTGGGCGAGCAATACTTTTGGTCTCCGATAGGTCCATCATCGATGGTGCGCGAATAGACAACGTCGGAGAGGACGGAGTCGGCTTATTTGTTCCTCGCAGACACCAAGCGGTCACGTCTTACAATCGACACACTGTGCGCAATACATGGTTTTCAAATATTTTTGACGATGCCATCGAGGAGACCCAAATGCAGACTATGCTTGTCGAGGACACGCTGTTTGACGGTGTGATGCAAGCAGTAGCGACAGATCCGGCACGAGGGTCATCCGATGCTTATCGAACAAACGTGGTAACACTTAATGAAGTATTGATTCGCACTACGCCTGTGCCACACCCAGATCAAACAAGAGCTCCTGACGGTGTGTACCATGGTTTTGGCTTAAAAATGCGTTCGGCGACTCCCCACGGCTGGTCGATTCAAAAATCTGTGTTTGCCTATGATGACCGTGAAAAGCCCCATGGTCGTGGTTTTGCAAGTCGATTTCGGGATGCTCTTTCAACAACGGAGTCCTGCTCGAACAATGTGATTGCATGGATGGGAGACAGTGCTTGGCCGGCAGACGTGCTGGTAGAGAGAGGGGCGATCATAGAGATTGAAAATCTGAATAAGAAATTCCCCGGCTGTTTTACTATTCTTGAAGGCCAAGAAGCTCGGCAATTTTGGGCAGGGGCTCGTATGAATTGGATCAATTGCCACCCCCAGGTTGGGCGCATTCCTGAAAATGTCAGTCCTAGACTACCTAATGGGGACCCGTCATCCGATATCTCACGGTGCGACACCGATGCTTATGGAGGAGGCGGCACAAATATTTCAGCCACTATATTATTAGCCCCCTAGCTATCGTTAGCCCCCTGGCTTATTTCCTAAAATATTCTTCTAAAAAGATGAGCTCTTCGACAGCAGCGCGTCATTTTTTCGTGCGAGTTTAAAGATTCTATTTCTAAATTAATACTTATTTATCAGTTACTGCTATCTAAAAGTGTTATTTTTAGTGCTGATTTTTCGCATTTTTTCCGGTTTATATGATTGGGTTATGATAGTTTTAGTAATAGTTAAAAGATGGGGAAGTCAATTAATAATGCTAGAAGAATCGGTCACTTGACTGGAAGTTTTATCAATAGTTACGCAATTAACCGTTGAGTCAGTTGTTCTCTGGGTTTTATAGTTTGCAGTGAAGGTTACCCTGCCTATTTTTAAATAGTTAAATTTAAAAATAAACCCTGCGGACGGTGATATCATGGCTAAAACGCTACGTTTTTTTGACATACTATTTGCCGCCTCGGGTCTACTCTTTGGCCTACCAATATTGTTGTTATTAGCCTTGATCGGTTATTGGGACACTGGGTCTCCTCTTTTTTTGCAAAAGCGCGTGGGATATCGTGGCCGACCGTTTGTACTCATCAAATTCCGAACCATGAAGCTTGATACCGCCTGGGTTGCTTCGCATCTTGCGGATGCTTCCTCAATCACCCGTTTCGGTCTTTTTTTGCGCCGTACCAAATTGGATGAATTACCTCAGCTATGGAATGTATTGACGGGGGACATGAGTCTTGTGGGGCCTCGCCCGTGCCTGTTCTCGCAACATGAGTTGATCCAGGAGCGTTCCAAGCGCAATGTATACAACGCTCGTCCGGGTATTACCGGCTTGGCACAACTTAACAATATTGATATGTCTACGCCTGAGTTGTTGGCGGAAATGGATCAACGAATGTTGGCCGAAATGGCGGTGCCGACGTACTTTCGCTATCTGTTCCTGACAGTGCTGGGAAAAGGAAGCGGGGATCGGGTGAGTCAGTAACGCATCATCACTCCTATGATCTATAAGGCACACAGTACATGCAGGCTGTCGCAATCACTGCTTTACCGCTGCTGATACCCATGGGCTATTGGTTGGGGTTGGTAATCACCATTGTATGGGGAGTAGGTGGGTGTCTTGCATGGAGTAAACGACGCAAAAAGAGCGGCTTAAAACCCATAACGTGGCGTGGCGATGGACTTTTGCTAGCGTTGTTATTGGGTGTAGGTGTGGTCGAAGTAATGGTTGGCGTATGGCATGCCAGCTTGCGTCAAGCGTTGCCGTTAGCAGGAGCAGCCTGGCTCGGTGCACTGGCCTTGGTGATGATTCGTACTGCAGCGTTAAAACCCTGGGGGTGGTGGGCCGGCTTAGCATTGGCTGGAATAGGGGCTGGAGGATGGGCTGCGTGGCAAAAATTGGGGGTTGGTTTGACCCGGGCAACAGGGCACCCGCCACTACACTCTATTTTTTTCGGAAATTTTGCGTTACTAAGTTCGCTGTTATGTTTGGCCGGTCTTGGGTGGGCCTGGCACCAGCAAACAACACGTTTTTATTGGATTATGCTTTTACTAGGAGGCGCGGCGGGAGGTGCGTTGGCGTCGGTATTTTCCGGTACGCGTGGTGGCTGGTTAATTCTACCGCTAGTGTTATGTTTATTTTATTACGGTTATACGCACCGCTGGCGAGCCAGGTGGCGTTGGCTGGGAATGTGCTCTGTACTTGTGGTGATGCTAGTGGTGTATGTAACACCGCAAACCGGTGTGGCAAAACGGATGGATAAGGCGGTGAGTGAAGTGCACCGTTATATTGAGGGTACCGGGTTTGGTTCTGTGGGGGCTCGCTTGGAAATGTATCGCGGAGCGATGTGGTTAATTCGTGATCAACCCTTTATAGGTTATGGGCATCGAGGCTATGATCCCGCTATGCAAGGGTTAAAGAAAAAGGGAATACTCAACCCGGATCTTGGCAATTATTGGCATGCACATAACGATCTTTTAGACGCTTGGGTACGGCGGGGGTTGCCGGGTCTTCTGATGGTATTAGGTCTTTATCTTGTTCCCTTATGGCGTTTCCTACCCGGTTTACGCAGCGAAAACCCTAAACAAAGGTCCTTTTCTATGGCGGGTGTGTTACTAGCAATAAGCTTTGTAAGCTTTGGCTTGAGCTATTCTTTCTTTGCCTATCCGGCTGGAATAGCAGTGTACGCCAGCTGGCTGATTTTACTTTGGGTTCAGGTGCCAGGAGAGCAACGGCAGCATAGTCCTCATGTATAGCCTAGTTAAAACGCTGACGGCTATATTATTGATGCCTCTCCCCTTAATGGCCATTACCTTTGGTATCGGGTGGGTAGTTCGTAAGCGAGGGCGATACCGCTTAGGCGATAATCTAATGGTCGTGGCAGTGGTATTACTTTTGCTGGCTGCGTGGGCACCAGTAGCGGATGGCCTCCTTGAGCCTTTAGAGTCAAAGTATGCGGCATTAATGGAGTGGCCAGAACATAGCGACATTGATGCTGTAGTCGTATTAGGTGGCGGCTGGCAGCCAGAGCAGCCGTGGTCAATAACCGGAAGGCTAAGCGAAAGCTCAGGATTTCGCTTGATGGAGGGTGTGAGGTTATGGAACCAGCGTCCAGATTTGCCGTTATTAGTCTCAGGAGGCGGCACAGACCCTGAAATGACCATGGCACACGGCTATGCTGAAGCCGCTGAGTCATTGGGAGTGCCTTCAGAGCAGATCGTTAAACTGACATCACCCAAAGACACCGCAGAAGAGGCAATTGAAGTAAAAGCGTTACTTGGCGACGGCGCTCAGGTACTGCTGGTGACATCAGCGTCGCATATGCCTCGTGCAGTACAGCATTTCGAACAGGTTGGTTTAAAACCAGTGGCAGCGCCCACGCATTATTTGGTTAAACAGCAGGAGGCGATTGCATATTGGATACCTTCTGCGCGTGAACTACGCAAAACGGAGCGGGCTATTTATGAAGCTTTTGGACTGATTGCTATTCATTGGGAGCATTGAGTATGGCATTTGATAACCTTCTTTTCCCCTTGCCAGGGAATAACTAAGCTATGTTCGAGCGTATTTTGGTGGTGTGTACCGGCAACATTTGCCGTAGCCCTGTTGCCGAAGCATTTCTGAGGCAGCAACTGCCCAAATGTCAGGTTAGCTCAGCTGGATTAGGCGCATTAGTGGGAAAGCCTGTTTCATCGTTTGCACGACAATTAGCAGAAGCAGATGGCTTGGATGTCACCCATCATCAAGCACGCCAACTCTCAGACAAAATGATTCAAGATGCCGATCTCATTCTTGTGATGACAGAGGGTCAGCGTCGTGCTGTGGGACAGCAAGCACCTCAAGCGTTAGGTAAAATACTATTGCTCGGTCGTTGGTTGGATGGCGGCGAGGGGCAGGACATACCGGACCCTTATCGAAAAACAAAAGAAGTCTTCGAGCATGTGCATTCGCTACTCAAGGACGCGACTCACTTATGGGCGGAAAAGCTCTAGGCTTTGTGCGCAGCGCGCCTGGGCTCGTCAATCGGCGTTAAGATCCTCTGCTCCACGTCCGGTCAAAATACTCACCTATGATAGCCGCACACGTTAAGCGGGTTCTGCTTCGCTGATGTTTGCCACGATTTGCTTACCCACGCGGTTTAAACATCACTGATTGGCTAATGCTAATCAGCACAACCCTTGCTAATCAGTGCTTCCACGCTTCAATTAATCACTCTCTGCACTTCCTTCTTTCCTCGCTTGCTAGGGCGGTTAGGCAAGCCTTTTAGATAAATTACTTTAGAGAGCGCTTGTTTACTGCTCGAAACAGAGTAGGGCGCCCTTTTGCAACTTTATGTTACAAATATTATATCTAATTATAATTTATATTAATGGATGTCTTAGATAATATAAAAAAGTACTAAAAATATTAGTCAAACAATCGAAGTTATTGATAAATATATGATATTTAAGTAAAAAATAAAACTTAAAAAACCGATAGATAATATTTTTTAGCTTATCTATGACCCCTCACAGCGTTATAAAAAATGCCTAAACATACTCTCCCAGCCTAAAAAAGCACTAGAAATCTCACTCTGCCATGACTATGTAAATGGAAGTAATCTTTTTGTATTTTTATGTAACCTTAAGATTGTTTATCAAATTGATAATTGTGCCCCATGGGTCTGCGCAGGTTGGCATCTCCATGGCAGTTTTCAAAAGGCTCTGGGAAATGCCTGATTAAAAATCCCCGGGCGGTAGCGTGGAAAGCCAAAAAGCAAAGGGAGTAAAGAATGAACAAATTCAATGAGATAGAGGAAGTTGGGTTGAGAAAGCATCCAAGCCGTCTGATCCGCTATCTAATACTGATAGTGCTTTTGGGTGTTCTCAGCGGCTGTGCAATGGCGCCTGGCGGTCATATCGATAAAGGCAATTTGGAGCAATCGCTGGATGGGCGCGTTGACGTACAGCCAATCACCCCTAACTTGGTGAATGCGATGTACGAAATGGAGGTGCCTACCCGCGCAACGCCCCAAGCATTAGATCAGGAAGTGCAGGGCTATGAGTATCGGGTGGGCCCTGGCGACATCCTGAGCGTGATTGTCTACGACCATCCTGAACTGACTATCCCTGCGGGTACCGAGCGCTCCGCTGCAGAAACCGGTAACCGTATACGGCCTAACGGTACCATGTTTTACCCCTACGTGGGGCGCGTTAAGGTCGATGGCATGACGCTTGACCAGGTTCGCGATCTGATTGCGCAGCGGCTTTCCAGCGTGATCACCAACCCTCAAGTAGAAGTAGGCATTGCAGCGTTTCACTCACAGAAAGTTTATATCAGTGGTGCTGTAGAAAACCCCGGAACACTGCCGCTGACTATTGTGCCAATGACGCTGCTGGATGCTATCAGTGAAGTCGGTGGTGCGCGTGATAACGCCGATTGGCATAACGTTACGCTAAGCCGAAACGGTAGAGAAGATAAGATCTCGCTATACGCCATGATGCGCCAAGGGGATATGAGCCAGAACCGCTTACTGCGTAACGGTGACCTTCTTCACGTGCCTTCTATGGAGAACCAGAACGTCATTGTGATGGGGCAGGTACTACGGCCTGGTGCGATTGCCTTGGGTAACGAACGCATCACCTTGACGGATGCATTAGGAAGAGCGGGTGGTGTAAATGAAAATCGAGCTGAGCCTTCAGGCATTTTCGTAGTGCGTGGAAACCCACCCGGCAGTGAAAAAATCGCCACTATTTACCAGTTGGATATTCGAGATGCCACGCGCTTATTGCTGGGAACGCGGTTTCCTCTCGAACCCCAGGATGTGGTGTACGTGACTTCAGCGCCGCTGGCTCGTTGGAACAACGTGATCTCTTTGCTGCTGCCTTCCGTCAGTCTGCCGGGTGATGTCGCAACGACTGCGGTGGATGTTGGTGATCTTTAAGCACCTAACTAACTACTATTTGAAGAGTAATGAGGCATGGCTATGACTCACTTCCCCCCGGCACCATCGTCGTCGCTTGGCCCTCAGGAGAGCGACGATCTTAATCTACGTAAGTTGGTGGATACACTTTTCGACCATCGCTGGTTTATCGTTTCGTTAACGGGAGTTTTTCTTCTTGGAGGCTATTTTCACGCCAGTTCTCAACCTCGCATTTATCAAGCGGATGCCTTAGTCCAGATTGAGGCGAGAGGTTCGAACTTAGCGTTCATGGATTCAGCAGGTGAAAGGCAGCCGGATAACCCGACTGCCGCTGAGCTTGAAATTCTGCAGTCGCGCATGGTGCTAGGTGAAACCGCTAACCGGCAAGACTTGGCCATACAAGTTGAGCCGCGCCGGTTGCCAATGGTAGGGAATTTCCTCGTTAGCCATGGTGTTAACCAAGCGTCGATCGAAAGCATTACACCAGCATTCATACGAGGGTGGTTGGGGGACAGTGAGGGTAGTAGCTGGCAAAACCCTTATGTGTGGGCCGACGAGTCGCTGCGTGTTTCGCGATTTGAAGTGCCTGATGACAACATTGGGCTGGATCATATAGTACGCATTAAGGAAGAGGGTCGTTTTGACTTGTTACTGGAAGAAGAAACGCTATTGACTGGCAACGTCGGTGAAACGGTTCAAGACGATGCGTTGGGTTATCGCCTTTTCATTAGTCAGGCAATCGCCCATCCAGGGTCTGAATTTATCTTAAGGCGGGTCTCTTCTCTTAATGCAATAAGGAGTTTGCAGAGTCGTTTCGAGATTATGCCGCGAGGCGTTGAGTCAGGCGTTTATGAACTCAAACTAAGCGGTGCCGATCGTAGTGAGATCCAACCGACGCTGGACACCTTAACGGGGGTGTTTCTTACCCAAAACGTGCAGCGTCACTCCGAAGAAGCAGAGCAGCAGATCGCTTTTCTTAACGAGCAGATTCCCCAAGTTAGCAATCAATTATCCGATGCTGAGGGAATGCTCAATGATTATCGAGCGCAACGTGATTCGGTAGATTTAACTTTCGAGACTCAAAATCTTCTTACTCGCGTAGTCGAGGTTGAAAACCAGCTCAACGAGCTGTCAATGAGAGAAGCCGACCTAGCTGAGCGGTACCGGCCTTCGCACCCCAACTACCAGACACTTTTAAGACAACGTTCTCAGCTTGCCGCAGAGCGCGATCGCCTCAATGCCCAGGTCAATGAGCTACCTGAAACTCAGCAGGAAGTGCTTCGATTAACGCGGGACACCCAAGTCAATCAGCAAGTGTATGTGCAATTGCTGAATCAGCTTCAAGAGATGCGTCTGGTTAAGGCTGGAACCGTGGGTAACGTACGTATCCTGGATACCGCTATGTTGAGTCCAGGCACTATTGCTCCGCGTATTCCTCTGATTACGGCTGTAAGCGGCCTGATTGGTGCATTGCTAGCGACAATGATTGTGGTAATGCGGTTATTACTTAGTCGTGCGATTAAGACTCCCGAACAGCTCGAAGAATTGGGCCTGCCCGTTTACGCCACCTTGCCGGATTCTGGAGAGCAGGCGGGGCTTACCGAGCGAATTCGTCCGCGCCATTCGAAAAAGGCTCAGGAAGTATTCAGAGGTTTGCTGGCTGTTCAGAAACCCGCTGAAATTGCAGTGGAAGCGTTGCGCGGTCTGCGTACTAGTCTCTATTTTGCCATGCTCGAGTCTGACAATAATCGGCTGATGATAACCGGTGCTAGCCCAGGGGTCGGTAAGAGTTTCGTGGCGGCGAATTTGGCAGCAGTATGTGCCCAAGCAGGCCAGAGAGTACTGTTGATTGATGCTGATATGCGCCGTGGTCACTTACACCATGCGTTTAACGGTAAGGGCGTAAAAGGCCTTTCTGAGTTGTTGGCACGGCGTATAGAGGTTGAAGAAGCTGTTCGCCACAGCGATCTAGAAGGACTGGATTATGTGGCTCGAGGCAGTGTGCCGCCTAATCCCTCAGAGCTTTTGATGCAGCAAAGCTTCCACGATTTTCTTGAAGCGATGAGCCTGAGCTACGACTTAGTGATCGTAGATACGCCACCGATACTCGCGGTGACCGATGCCACAGTGGTAGGCAAGATGGCCGGCACCAGTCTGATGGTCGTGCGTTTCGATGCTAACGCACCTGGCGAGATCAAAGCCGCTAAGCGCCGTTTGGAGAATGCGGGTGTGAATATCAAGGGTGGAATCTTGAACGGTGTTAAGAAATCCACCAATAGCCGCCATGGATATTACGGCAGCTACCTCTATGCTTACCGGTGAACCACTATGCTAAAGCAATTGCGGGAATTCTATTCTTTATTGACTCAGCAACAACGCCGGCAGTTATTGAGGCTTCAAGTGTTAATTATTGGTATGGCGCTGGCTCAGATAGCCAGTGTCATTGCCATCGGGCCCTTCATGGCGGTAGTGGGGGATATGAGTAAGCTTCAGGGCGATGGTTGGCTCGCTTTGGCTTACGACGCCAGCGGCATGCAAAGCCCTAAGACGTTCTTGAGTTTATTGGGTGGAATGGTTCTTGGCGTACTGCTTTTGGCGGCGCTGGTCTCTATCTACACCACTTGGCGGCTGGCGCTCTACAGCGCTCAGGTAGGGGCAGAACTCTCAAGCCGCCTCTACCGCTATTACTTGCACCAACCGTGGTTGTTTCACTCCGGCCAGAATACTAGTGGCTTAACCACTAAGGTATCTGCTGAAGTCCAACGAGTGACCATTAAAATCATTAATCCCGCCATGGAGCTCAACGCGAAGTTGATCATGGTGTCTTTAATGACTCTGGCAATTTTTCTCTATAACCCGGTGGTAGCGATATCCGGCATGGTGATCTTTATAGGCACCTATTTGCTGCTATATCAGACGGTGCGACGTTATCTCGTCATTAATGGAATAAGGGTTTCCGAAGCGCAAGCCAAGCGTTTCAAGCTGATGAATGAGGGGTTTGGAGGCATTAAAGACCTGCTGTTACTTCATCGACAGGCGGGTTTTACCTCACGCTTTGATAAGGCAAGTAACCGTATCGCGCGGGGTGAAGGCGTCACTCAGGGCCTAAGTGAAGCGCCACGTTTCGCCATTGAGTTAGTCGCCTTTGGTTCAGTCATTGTGCTGGTGCTTTATCTGCTAAACCTTTACCAAGGTAATCTAGGCGCCATTCTGCCAGCCCTGTCAATTTATGCGCTGGCAGGCTTCAAAATGCTCCCCGGCTTTCAAAAAATCTACACCTCGATCACGAAAATACGCGGTAATTTAGCCGCCTATGACGCCATTCGTGACGATTTGATCGCAAGTCGTGAATTTAAAAACACTCACGCGGTGAGTGAAGCGCACGCTGAAGCAGAGATAACACCTTGGGTGCCCCAGCGTGAAATTAAGATGCAGGACGTGGTGTTTGACTACCCAGGTTCACGGGCATTGGCACTGGATGGGCTGAGCTTGACGATCCCCGTTAATAAAATGGTGGGATTGGTGGGTTCTTCCGGTAGTGGCAAGAGCACGGCTATCGACTTATTGCTGGGACTGATTGAGCCTAAGAAAGGGCGAGTGCTGATTGATGGTATACCCCTCACGTCGGAAAACCTGCGCCATTGGCAGGCAGGCGTGGGTTTTGTCCCGCAACAGATATTTTTGTCTGATGCTAGCATCCTTGAAAACGTTGCATTTGCTATTGAGCGCGACGCTATTGACGTCGAAAGAGTGAAGGAAGCGCTGCACATGGCGCAGCTCGATGAACTGATTGAAGGATTTCCTGAAGGTCTGGAAACACATATCGGCGAGCGTGGCGTGCAGATATCAGGCGGGCAGCGTCAACGGTTAGGTATCGCTCGCGCCCTTTATCAGCAAGCCCAAGTATTGGTGTTCGACGAAGCCACTAGCGCTCTGGATGGGATAACTGAACGTCGAGTGATGGATGATATCCAGCGATTCTCCGGCCAGATGACCGTGATCATGATTGCCCACCGCTTAGCGACCGTTAAAGAGTGCGACATCATCTACATGCTGGAGAGTGGACGGGTAATCGATGCTGGCACCTACGATGATCTAGCCAGCCGTAACCAGACCTTCCAGATGATGGCCAATCTTTAGTCACGGAAAAAGGATATCGCCATGAATCTGATTGGTGCACTACTACTATTCCTGGGCCTCTCACTGAGCAGTCTTTATTTGTTCCCCAGTGGTGCGCCACAGCTAGCTGACTTTGTATTGATAGGCTTTTCCGGTGTCATGCTGGTGATGTCGCTGGGTGATAAACACCTTAAAGTTTCACCCTTCGCTATATGCTGGGGAATGATGGTGCTATGGGTGTTGCTGGTTTGCCTTGGTTGGACCTTGATAATGCAAACCACTACTTTTTTTAAGCCCGCTCAGTTCTTCCTGTTTAATTTCCTAATTGGTATGTCGCTATTACGTTTTCTTAATGTTTACGGCGACCGTGCGTTAGGCATTATCCGCAGTGGCGTATCAATTGCCCTATTAATTGCGGCTGGCTATACGGTAACGCAGCTAGCTATGGGGATTAGCCGTACTACGGGTAGTTTCAACAACCCCAACCAACTCGCCTATTTTTCGCTATGCGGCGTAGTGTTGCTGCTAATGCTCGACGATTTTCATATACAGATGAGACCCTTAGCACTGGCTGGGCTAGCCTCAGGAGTCTTAGGGATTCTCGCGGCGTCGTCGTTAGCGGCCATGGGGGGAGGCGTCATGGTGCTGGCTGGCTGGGCGCTGGCTAATGCCAAACAAGTTAAGCACTTTGCACGCTTGCTACTGCTACTTCCTCTGTTACTACTGGGTGTGCTGGTGGCTAATGTCAGCTCAGATGGACAAGTACTGCGTAATTTGGAAGCGCGTATGGACAGGGCGCCGGGTAAGGTGGATAGCGTCTATGAAGAGCGCAAGTTCGACCGGTTAATGAATTTCCCTGAATACGCGATCCTGGGGGCGGGCGAGGCCGAGCGTGAGCGCTTTGCGCCTTACGATGGGCATGAAATTCACTCTTCCTTCATCAACATGTTATTTGCCTACGGCCTACCCGGGCTCGGGCTTTTTCTCTTAACGATAGCAATCGTGTTGCGCCAAGCACCGTTGTACGTATGGGCTGCGGTGGCCGGGCCATTGGTTTATTCCCTGACCCATAATGGCCTGCGTTCCACACTGTTTTGGATGGTACTGGTGATCGGTTGGCATCTTTACCGACAAGGCTCTGCGGCCGTTGCACAGCATCGTCTAGTTCCAGAGCTTTCCTAAACAACACCGCAGTATACATCGTGACCGTATAACCCGTGAGTAATGCCATCAAGGAAGAATAAAGGGGAAAACATGGCTAGTTTAATGAAATCGTTATCGATGACGCCACGCTGGATAAAGCGCAGGGTACTGGTGGTTCTAGATGGAGTGATTGTGGCGAGCAGCCTGCAACTGGCAGCTATGATCCATCTGGAAAGCCCACAGCCGCTTAGCGATGGTTCTCTTTGGATGGCTATCGGCCTGTTAGTGCCGATGAGTCTTCTGCTTTTTCACTGGCTTGGGTTGTATCGCCTGGTAATTCGCTACATGAGTCATGTCACCGTTCCGACGGTCGTGATGGTGGTGATGTCATCGGCTTTGCTTGTGATACCTGCCAGCCACCTTGTGGGGCACTCCATTGGCCTGTCGATTATCGTTACCTACTCACTTTTCTTACTGCTAGGCATTGGTAGCCTTCGTTTTGTGCTACGCGAGTTGTATCGCCGTAGCCAGCGTCGCCAGCGTAAGCCAGTGGTGATCTATGGGGCTGGCGCTGCGGGGTGTGAATTGGTCGCCGCGCTTCGCCACGGAGGGGAGTATGAGCCCGTCGCCTTCGTGGATGACTGGCGCGGGCTTGAAGGCGCCATGGTCGAAGGGCTTAGGGTGCATCAGCCGGTTGCGCTGGCTGCTCTGGTTCAGGAGTACCAGGCTGCTATGGTTTTACTCGCCATCCCTAGTGCACCCCGTTGGCGCCGACGTGAAATATTGCACTGGCTTTCGGGCCTCTCTGTTCCACTTAAGACAATTCCCGGCAGCGCTGATGTTATCGCCGGGCGGGCTAAAATCAGCGAGCTTCATGACGTGGCGCTTGAGGATTTGCTTGGGAGGGAAGCGGTGCCTGCTTTCCCTGAGTTGATGCAGTCCAATATTCAAGATAAGGCAGTGATGGTGACCGGGGCGGGAGGCTCGATTGGCAGCGAGTTATGCCGTCAGATACTTGCTCAGAATCCCGTACGGTTATTGCTGGTCGACAACTGTGAATATGCGCTGTATGCCATCGAGCAAGAGTTGAAGCAGCATATCGAAACGACCCAGTCAAGTTGCGAACTAAAGCCACTACTAATATCGGTTCAGCATGCGGGCAGCCTGAAAGCGGTGTTCGACAGCTTCGAAGTACACACCGTCTACCACGCCGCTGCTTACAAACACGTACCGATGGTGGAGTTCAACCTTGTGCAGGGAGTAAGCAATAACGTCTTGGGCACCTTGCACCTTGCTAAGGCCGCCATGGCAGCGAGGGTAGAAACCTTTGTGGTGATCTCTACCGATAAAGCAGTTCGTCCCACTAATGCAATGGGGGCTTCTAAAAGGTTGACCGAGCTTATTTGTCAAGCATTTGCTCATGCACAAACAAACACGCGTTTTTGCATGGTGCGTTTCGGTAATGTGTTGGGGTCAAGTGGCTCAGTAGTCCCGGTATTTCGTAAGCAGATTGAACAGGGTGGCCCTATTAAGGTGACACATCCCGATATTACCCGTTATTTCATGACCATTCCTGAAGCCGCTCAGCTGGTTATTCAGGCAGGCGCCATGGGTGAGGGGGGCGAGGTATTTGTACTCGACATGGGCGAGCCAGTACGCATCTACGATTTGGCAATGAATATGGTGCGACTTTCTGGGCTTGAAGTGAAAGATGCCCAACATCCTGAAGGGGATATTGAAATCATCTACACCGGCCTACGGCCTGGCGAGAAACTTTACGAGGAGCTGCTAATCGGTGATGACGTGCGAAGGACGCGCCACGATCGCATTATGACGTCAAAAGAGCGTTTCTGGGAATGGCCCAGGCTAGAAGCATTTTTAAAGGAACTGGAGCAGGCCTTTACTGAAACTGATCACTTGCGTATTCGACAACTTTTACAGTCGGCACCTTTGGATTACCACCCCCTGGATGAAATAGCTGATTTGGTATGGGAAGCTCGTCAAACCATGCTTCCCGGACCCCAAGACCAATCCCTAGATACGCCCCATTTCTTACGTTCTATTAATCGTATTGAACCCGCACTAAGCCCCGTTTCTAAAGAGAGTTGATACGCCTGCCAGAAAAGCATTGCGTTAAGTAATCACCTCTCTTGCCAACTTTAAGTGATGAATAGGGCATAACTAAGCATGTCATCACTCCCTTTTTTTAAAAAGCACTCTCTTTAGCTTAAGGAGAAAAGCTATGACCAATAAACACCATGATATAGAGCAACAGGAGTGGCTATCAGGGGTTGCTGTTTTATTGATTAAAGAGCAAGGGCTGGAATATCTCGACGTTCTACGTAGCTTGTTGGATCGTTATGGGTTTAATATTTTGTGTGATTTGCCTCTTCAAGAAGATCAGCAACAGGCGTTTTCTCTACATATAAAAAGTGATCAACAGCCGTTAATCAATAATAGAGTAGGCAGTAGCAGTTTGCCGGTTCACTTTTTGGTAGTACATGATGTTTACCCTGTAAGGGAGATAACATCTGCTTCAGATACAATCGAGCAAGTTGATAATGTTCGGTTGCTGACGGTTAAGAAAAAACTAATTGATAAAGCCAACCAAGAACGAAGCAAACAAGCGCAAAGCAACCTGGTGGACTTGACCTGCAATGCAGGGCAGGCACTTCAATATCTTAAAAACGTGGTACCACATCAGTTTGATAAAATACGGCAAACGGTTCAGCATTATAATGCTGCGTTTCGTACGCCTTACCCGGTTCTTGCCGACCTAAGTAAGCAGGTGTGCCGAGCTAAAGTTGAGCTAATTGACTTTCACGGCACCGAAGCCATTTGTAAAACCTTCCGTCCCGGGCGCGAGCGATATCTAGAGCGAGAGGTAAGGGCGCGGGAACTTGGCGCATCACTGCCTGAAGTGTCACGACTACTTGAAGTAGGTTCTCATTACTTAGTGTTTGAGCGTTATGCAAATCGTATGGATCGTATTCTCTCGCCTCGTGCGCCTTTTTCACTTCATGGCTTGCTACCTATCTGGACGATTGAGCGCGTAAGGGCGGTAATCCTTCATTACCGTCGCCTTGGTTATGAGTGTATTGATTTGAATCCCCAAGATCTTATTTATGACCCTTGTCAGGGGCTCAAAATCATCGATTTTGAATTTTTACAGCCCGGCCCTAACGAGATAGAAACATTGAAAGGCAATTATGCCTGGTATGACGTGCCTTCTCGTTTCACCGGTGATTTACCGCTTTCAGCCCAGCAGAGTTCCTATGGTGAGCGCTGGTTTCCATATACCGGCTTACCTCGATCCCTATGCTTAAACGAACTTCCGAGACCCGTTCTGGCGATAGTGCGTTCAGTGGCACTCGTACCCTTAGCGCTAGGTGGTTTAAGGCGGGTGGGTTGGCAACATATTCAGCGTTTTGTTCGTCATTAACCCCCGCCTTTCCAATTGCCCCGGTTGCGTTGGCATGGAGTCACTGCATGAAAATTTTAGTTACCGGCCATGCCGGTTTTATCGGCTTTCACACGGCTAAACAACTGCTAGAGCGTGGAGATAGTGTTGTAGGTTTTGATAACGTCAATGATTATTACGACCCCGCTATTAAAGAAGCCCGTCTTAAACTACTAGAACAGACAGCAGCTGAGGCAAGCGGTCGTTACATGTCGATTCGAGCTAACTTGGCTAACCAAGAAGCAGTGGCGCAATGCTTCAACGAACATTGTTTCGATCGGGTTATACACCTAGCTGCTCAAGCAGGCGTGCGCTATTCACTGGAAAACCCGCTCAGCTATGTAGAAAGCAACCTCATTGGTTTCACGAACGTGTTGGAGGCGTGCCGCTATGCTGAAATAGCGCACCTAACGTATGCGAGTACGAGCAGTGTCTATGGTGCTAACACGCGAATGCCGTTTTCAGAGCATGAGGGGGCTAATCATCCGTTGCAATTTTATGCGGCTACCAAGAAAGCCAATGAGATGATGGCCCATAGTTATAGCCATTTGTTTGGACTACCCACCACCGGCCTACGGTTTTTTACCGTCTATGGACCCTGGGGGCGCCCAGATATGGCGCTATTCAAGTTCACTAAAAAAATCTTGGACGATGAGCCTATTCAAGTCTTCAATTATGGTCGCCATACCCGAGATTTTACTTATGTAGACGACATAGTTGAAGGAATCATCCGCGCTAGTGACGACATCGCGACACCTGAGCTTGGGTGGAACAGCGACTGCCCAGACCCAGCTACCAGTAATGCACCGTTTCGTCTCTTTAATATTGGTAATAATGACCCAGTGACGATTAGTGCTTATATCGAAGCCATTGAAAAAGCCTTAGGTAAAAAAGCTATCAAAGAATTACTGCCCCTTCAGCCAGGTGATGTTCTTGATACTTATGCAGACTCAGGAGAGCTAGAAAAGAGAGTTGGTTATAAGCCATCCACACCCGTTATTCAGGGGGTTGAAAGTTTTGTCAGCTGGTATCGAGACTACTACTCATTGAATAAAAACGCATCGAATAAAAACACTGAAGTAACGAGTGACGCGCCAATCCCCATTAAGTGAAGTGCACTTTTCCTCCTTCATTAATACACCCATAATTAGTAGGAAATCCCATGAACGTTACAGTTTTCGGAACGGGTTATGTTGGCCTGGTTCAAGGTGCTATTTTGGCTGAAGTTGGCCATCATGTTGTCTGCGTTGATGTAGATGCTAATAAAGTTGAACAGCTTAAGTTAGGTATTATTCCCATTTACGAGCCGGGATTAGAAGCGTTAGTAAAAGAGAGCCATGCTGCTGGCAGGCTTGAATTTACTACTGATGCGGTTGCTGCAATTAAGCATGGCCAGGTTCAGTTTATCGCCGTGGGGACTCCGCCAGATGAAGACGGCAGCGCTGATCTCCAGTATGTGCTGAAGGTGGCGGCTACTATCGGCGAACACATGGAACGCGATCAAATTATTATCAATAAATCCACCGTGCCGGTAGGCAGCGCCGATAAAGTGCGTACCGAGGTGGAAAAAGTACTGGAAAAGCGTGGTCGTGACGATATCAGATTTGATGTTGTATCAAACCCGGAGTTTTTGAAAGAAGGTAGCGCTGTCTCAGATTGCCAAAGGCCTGATCGAATTATTATTGGTACCAATTGCGAGACCACCATAGAAGTGATGCGTGAGCTTTATGCCCCGTTCAATCGCAACCACGACAAAATTATTGTCATGGATGTCAGAAGTGCCGAACTGACCAAATATGCGGCTAACTGCATGCTGGCTACCAAAATTAGTTTTATGAATGAGATGGCCAACTTGGCCGAGCGGCTGGGTGCCGATATTGAAGCTGTGCGTCAAGGAATCGGCTCTGATCCACGTATTGGTTATCACTTTATTTACCCAGGGGTGGGTTACGGAGGCTCCTGCTTTCCTAAGGACTTACAGGCATTAATCCACACGTCAGATGCAATCGATTTTGATGCTAAAGTGCTTAAGGCGGTTGAGCTACGTAACAAAGAGCAAAAAAAGACCCTGTTCGAAAAAGTATACCAGCACTTCAATGCACAGCTGCAGGGTAGAACGTTTGCGATCTGGGGGCTTTCGTTTAAGCCGAATACAGATGATATGCGTGATGCCCCTAGTCGCGTGCTTATGGAAGCGCTTTGGGCAGCTGGTGCTAAAGTTCAAGCTTATGACCCCGAAGCCATGGAAGAAGCGCAACGACTTTACGGAAGTCACGAACAACTGAGTCTTTGTGGAACGAAAGAAGCAGCCTTAAAAAATACCGATGCCTTAATCATTGTAACGGAGTGGCAAAATTTCCGAGCGCCAGATTTTGATCTTATAAAAAATCAGCTTTCTGAGCCGACGATTTTTGATGGACGCAATCTTTATGAACCACATCGCATGATGGCAAAAGGATTTACCTACTACTCAGTAGGACGTGTCAAACCGTTATTGCCAGCAGTCACTTTAACATCCCTTTCTGCTGAAGCGATAAACGAATAAAAGCGGCTTAATAAATAAAATAGGTGAGGCCGCGTCTTAGCTATTTAATTAATATGCAATAAATGTAGATTGAGTGGCTGTTACTCACTGACCTAGCAATCAAATGTCTTTGTCTATAATGATATTTTACATGGTGTTTGAGATCGCTGTTTTCAATTGTAACTAGCCGTCATGTTTAATTTTGGGATCAACTATTAGTAATAGGTGGCACATGTTTAAGCGCCAAATCGATATTATTGCATCACTGGTCGGGCTGATATTGCTATCACCTGTGCTTATTATTGTAGCGTTATTAGTTCGCTATAAATTGGGAACGCCCGTGCTGTTTCGCCAGCATCGTCCGGGGCTGAATGGTAAACCCTTCGAGATTGTGAAATTCCGATCTATGCGGGATGCCTATGATGAGCGAGGTCACAAGCTATCCGAAAAAGAGCGGCTAACGCCATTTGGCCGACGTCTACGGGCCACTAGTCTTGATGAATTGCCCGAGCTATGGAATGTACTAAAAGGGGATATGAGCCTAGTAGGCCCAAGACCCCTGCTAATGGAATACCTACCCCACTATAGTGCCTACGAAGCACGGCGGCATGAAGTACGCCCTGGGGTAACAGGCTGGGCACAAGTGAATGGTCGAAATGCAATTTCTTGGGAAAAAAAATTTGATTATGACATTTGGTATGTCGATAACCAAACGTTCTTGTTGGATGTAAAGATACTTCTGTTGACAGTTAAGAAGGTGTTTGTGAAAGAGGGTATTAGTTATTCCGGTGACGTGGCTATGCCCAATTTCAAAGCATCAAAACTGCACAACCAAAAAGGTGGTCAAAATGACTAATAAAATTAACATACTGGTTACTGGTGTCGGTGGGCCAACGCCTCGTAGTTTTGTCAGGTCAATTATTGACTCCGAATCTGATGCTTATAATTTTATTGGTGTAGATGCAGATCCATTGGCGATGGGGCTTTACGATAATACTTCTTACAGTAAAACTTATTTGGTGCCCAAGGCTGATAGCGAGCACTATTGGGCTGAAATTGCAAAAATAATTGACCGACATCACATTAGGTTTGCTGTTGTATTGCCAGAAGCTGAAGTCGTTGCTTGGTCGAAACGTAAAGAGGAAGATGGATTGCCTTGTAAAGCTTTTATTTCATCTAGGCATGCAACAGAGACATTAGTTGATAAAAAACAACTACATGATCTTCTTCAGAATAAACCCTATATACCCTGCTATTGTACTTTCCTGAATGGCGAGAAAAATAATAATTTACCGCTAGATTACCCTTATTGGGTGCGTGGTACCGTAGGTTCAAGCGGTCTTGGTTCTTTAAAAATCAATAGTGAAAAAGAGCTAGAAGAGTGGATGAGAATTAATCCCCTTATTGAGGAGTTTATAGCTTCAGAGTTTCTTCCTGGTAGAAACCTTGCTTGTAAAATTATGTATATGGATGGGAAGATTTTACGCTCTGCTTGTGCTGAAAGAGTTACCTACATTATGTCAAAGGTGGCGCCTTCAGGGATAACGGGTAACACAGCATTTGGCAGGTTAATTAATGATAAAGAGCTGGTGAAAATTGCCGATGAAGCTATCAGTTCAGTTTTTAGTAAGCACCAATCCAAAGCGAACGGTATTTTTACGGTAGATTTCAAAGAGAATGCGCAAGGTAAGCCAATGATAACCGAAATAAACGTCAGGTTTGTCGCGTTTGTTTCGTCGTTGGCTAAGGCGGGTGCTAATCTGCCTCTAGACTATCTTGAAGCAAATCTTAACCCTGAAAAATTCTCTTTTACCTACCAGCACTATGAGTTTTTAGAAGGCACGATATTTCTCAGGGATGTTGATGAGAAACCCGTTGTAATGAATGAAAAAGACTTATTGGCTATGGAGGCTTAACATGCTTGATGGTCCGTTTTCCCCGTGGCCTTCCTTTACCCAGGAAGAAGCACAAGCAGTGCAGGATATATTGCTTTCTAATAAAGTGAATTATTGGACTGGTACGGAATGCATTGAGTTTGAGAAAGAGTTTGCTCGGTTCGCTGAGACTGAGTATGCGATTGCCGTAGCCAACGGCACCAACGCACTAGATTTAGCGCTGAAGGGCTTAGGAATTGGTGAAAAGGGTAACGAGGAGGTAATCGTTACCTCTCGAACCTATGTAGCTTCCGCATCCTGTATTGCAAATGCGGGAGCCGTCCCCGTTTTTGCTGACGTCGATCGTTATTCTCAAAACATCACTGCCGCCACAGTTGCTGAAAAAATCACCCCCCGTACTCGCGCTATCATCGCTGTGCATTTAGCAGGCTGGCCATGCGAGATGGAAGAGCTTATGGCATTGGCAGAGCAGCATGGACTTTATGTGATTGAAGATTGCGCCCAGGCTCATGGCGCCCGTTACCTCGGCAGAAGCGTAGGGGGTCTTGGCCACGTGGGGTGTTGGTCGTTTTGCCAGGATAAGATTATGACGACCGGTGGTGAAGGGGGCATGGTTACCACTAATGATGCTGCACTTTGGAAAAAAATGTGGGCCTATAAGGATCATGGCAAGAGCTGGGATGCCGTTCATGTTCGTGAGCATCCCCCAGGCTTTCGCTGGTTACATGAAACCTTGGGTACCAACTGGCGTATGACCGAAATGCAGGCCGCCATCGGTCGTATACAGCTTAAACGGATGCCTGAATGGAGCGCGATTCGCCAAGCGAATGCTCAACGTATTTGGAAGGTAGCGAGTGATTGTCCAGGATTGCGAGTGCCAGTTTTGTGCACAGAAACATCCATAAATAGCACAAGCGAATATTCCCAGCATGGCGCTTATAAATGCTACGTGTTTATCAGGCCGCAACGGCTTGCACCAGGCTGGGATCGTGACCGTATTCTGAATGAGATTAATCAACGCGGAGTGCCCTGTTTTTCAGGTAGCTGCTCTGAAGTCTATCTCGAAAAAGCCTTTATAAATGCCGGCTGGCAACCGCACGCTAGCCTGCCGGTGGCTCAGGAACTTGGTCAAACCAGCCTTATGTTTTTATGCCATCCGACACTTACTCACGAAGAAATTGATAAAACCTGCCAAGTGCTGAAAGAGGTTATGAAAGAGAGCACTAACACAGCCTTTTAGTATATCGGCTATTCAAGGCTATCCCTTCCCACTAAGACCAACGTTAATAGCGAACACCAAGTGAGCACAGCTAGCAGTAGCGTGTCCTGGTGGCTGGTTGAGGAGTTCCCATGAATTCAAAGGTTTCAATACCGAAACGGCGCTTTTTGTTGATATCGTGTACAAGCTATTCGTTAGTCAATTTCCGGGGGCCACTTGTTCAGGCGTTGATTAATGCAGGGCTAGAAGTGCATACAGCCGCCCCCGGGCTTTTAGACGACAAAAAGACGTGTCAGCAACTTGAAGCCTGGGGAGCAATTACGCACGATTGCCCAATGCAGAGAACTGGCCTTAATCCGCTAAAAGACATTATAACGTTCCAGTCACTTTACCGTTTAATGCGTAGCGTTCGACCCGACATAGTTCTTGGTTACACCATCAAACCGGTCGTTTATGGCATGTTGGCCGCTTGGCTGGCTAAGGTTCCTCAGCAATACGCGCTCATTACAGGCCTTGGATACGCTTTTGCAGGCCAGGCGAGCGGCAAGCGTGCATTGGTTTTTCAAATAGTGCGTAGGCTGTATGCAGCCGCGTTGAGTAAGGCAGACAAAGTATTTTTTCAGAATCCAGATGATGAAGCTCTTTTCCGTGAGTTTGGGATACTACGTCAGGAAGTGCCTTCGCAAGTGCTTAATGGATCTGGAGTAGATATGGCGCACTTTACGGTTGCCCCCTTACCCCCGGGTCCGCCGCGGTTTTTACTGATTGCTCGCTTATTAGGAGATAAGGGGGTGCGCCAGTACGCTAATGCTGCGCTTCTTATCAAGCAACAGCATCCTGATATGGTATTTCAACTGGCTGGCGATATTGATAGCAACCCCGATACGATTACCCAAGAAGAGCTAGACGCCTGGGTAAAGGAAGGTTCAATTCAGCATTTAGGCTGGCTTGATGACGTGCGCCCTGCCATAGCGGACTGCAGCGTATATGTATTGCCAAGCTATTATCGAGAAGGTACTCCACGCTCAGTATTAGAAGCTATGTCGATGGGGCGGGCGGTAATTACTACTGATGCGCCGGGTTGTCGGGAAACAGTGATTGATGGCGATAATGGCTACTTAATACCGGTAAGGGATGTTGATGCACTTGTTAAAGCCATGGAGCACTTTATTGATAGACCGTCACGCGTGCAAGCTATGGGGCAACGCTCTCTCGAGATAGCTAAAGACCGGTACGATGTCCATAAGGTTAATGCTGTAATGCTGGAAGCGATGGGGGTGATAAATTCAGGCGTTGATAATGAAGAAGAAAAACAGCTCAATCCCATTCCTGGCCCTGAAATCCCCCGCATTTCGTAATTTCACGCCGCACTGTTTATATCGAGTATCCAACTGTATATCCCCAAGCTTGGCATCATCACTTTTATAACAATGAGAAAATGTACCGATATGCCCTTTTTTTCGGTGATCATACCAGTCAATAACAAGGTTGCCACCTTAGCTAGCTCACTGGAATATTTATATCGTCAAACGTTTAGAGACTTTGAGGTGATCGCCGTAGATGATCGTTCAACGGATGGTTCCCTTGACGTACTTCGCCAGTATGAAAAAGCTGGTTTGCTGCGACTATTTCAGCTAGGCCCAACGGCAGGAGGGGGTTACGCTGCGCGCAACTTAGGCGCAGATAAATCAGTCGGGCAATGGCTAGTATTCTTTGATGCTGATGGCATTATGCTACTCGACCACCTGTCTTGTTTTGCTAATGATATTGCACATAACCCAGACATTGAACTATTTATTAATGCCTACCAAAAAATACAAGGGCAGCGTCGATTATCTTATTTAAAAGCAATACCCAAAGATCGCTTGAGTCGATTTGAAGCTTTAAGTGCTTTTGCTCGCTTTGACTTCATTCATATAAATGGTGTCTGTATTAGTCGAGAGCGTTTCTTTGCGTTAGGTTGCTTTCCAAAAGGGTATTACCGTCGTAGCGGGGATGTATATTTTTGGTTAAAAGTATTGTGCGAACTAAATTCAGTGCACTACAACGCTACGGTTACAAGCTTGTGGATTCTCAAACATGAAGACCTTGTACATGATAAGCGTCATTTTTCTAATTGTCCTACAGGGCTTGATTTTTTAAAAGAGTGTGATTCTAAATTGACGTCGAGTGAACGCCGACAGTTTCATCAGGCGATAAACCGTAAAGTTATTTCTAGGGCGGTTCAAAAAAAGAAGCTCGATCAGTCTGTATGCTTGGATTTAAAAGCATTGACATTGACAGGTATGAATGTACGGCTATGGCTGCATGTTGTCTCATTGTTAGTGCCACAGCCTTATTACAACAAGCTTCGCAGTCACGTTAGATAGATCTATAACTAAATATAGTAAGAACTTATTCAATAAAAGCATGGTAAAGAAATAGAAATACTGCAAGTCATGTTGTAAAAGATGATCAGGTCATAAAAAGTAATGCGTGTGGTCACGGCGGTGCTTTTGATACCTGTTGCTCAATAAATTGAGGTGGGGTCATGGAGAAATCTCAATGCAAATACGTTTTAAATCTTATGGTGATCTAGGTAGGGACATTACAAAAAATTTCGTAAAGTTTTCAGGTGACTGGGATTTAGTCGTTGGTATACCGAGAAGTGGTATGGTGCCGGCTTATATGATTGCGCTCGCACTGAATGTCAACTGTACGGATATCTCTTCCTGGGTGAATAATTATCCATTGAAAAAGGGCATGACCCGTGGGCTGAGGAATGAAATATCGTCACCTTGGGAAGCAAAAAAAGTACTCATCGTGGACGATAGTATTATGTCCGGTAACTCTCTAAAAAGTGAAGTGGAGGCACTTCCCGAGTGGCTATCTGATCGTGCATCGACTCTTGCAGTTTACTCTAGTAAACCATTCAGAAAAGATGTGGATATTATTCTTGAGTTCCTTCCCCATCCTAGAGCTTTCGAATGGAATATTTTTCATCATAAGGTTATAAGTAGGTCGTGCGTTAGCTTAGAGGGAATGATCAGGAATGGCGATCTTAATAGTAATAAAGCTGATTTGAGTTTCCGTTATATTCCATCAGGTGTTATCGATACGATTGTTTCATGCCAAAATGAATCAAGCCGTCATGAGGTAGAAAACCTTTTAGCAAGTAGTGGTATTTCATATCGGGAACTTATTATGGCTGATAGTGAAACTAACGTTAAGGAGTTTGATTCTCTCATTAAGTTTAAAGTTGATAAGTTTAAGGCATCACCTGCAGAAATGTTTATCGAAGGTGACTCTGATCAGGCAAGGCTTATATGTCAAGAGGCTAAAAAGCCTGTTTTTTGCTTAAATGATAACTGTATCTATAATCCCGGGGATAAGCTTGGAACCCGTTTCATTAAAAATAAAGTAAAATATTTGGTGTGGAAAGTAGTTAATGGTAAATCACGTAAGCCGGGTTTTTTTTCTTTAATTATTTTTAAAATAAAATAGTGTCATAGTTAGTTGCTTAGATAAAAATTATAAATTGATGGGTTAATTTATAGGTTTCTAGCCGTCATAAACTGTTTGTAAGAATTATCGAATACCTCGGAGGTAACTGATGGGTCAGATTGATATCTCTGTCATTATGACGGTTAAAAATGGCGAAAAATTTCTGGTGTCCAGCCTTTCTTCAGTCTTTTATCAGACATATATTCCCCAAGAAGTTGTGGTGGTTAATGATGGGTCTGATGATAATACTTGGGATATTCTTATGGAACTGCGCCGTAAGGCTCCGATACCGGTGCAGCTCGTGAATACGCAGGGCATTGGGCGTTCAAAGGCGCTGAATTTAGCCGTGAGCCATGCTAAGAGCAGGTGGCTGGCTAATATTGACGCTGACGATAAATGGATAGCTGAAAAATTAGAAAAGCAGGCGCTGGCGATTGGTATATTCCCTGATGCAGAGCTGGTGGTGACAACTAGCCAAACTGTATATGGAGATGGGGAGGGCGAGATGCAAGCTAAAGGAGGTTTTGCTATTACTCCTATGGGCAAAGAGAGTTTTTATATCCGAAACCCGATTAACCATAGCTCTATTCTTTTCTCTCGGCGATTCTTTGATGAGGTTGGGGGGTATGATGAAACAATGACTCGACAAGTCGATATTGACTTGTGGATCCGAGCGCTGCAAAGAGGCCATACATTTTACCGCGTTGATTTGCCGTTGACTATAAAACGACTTCATGACGCTCAGAGTTTTGAAGTTGGTAATCGACTGGGATATACATTTAACTCATTTAAGATTAGTTTGAAAAAGCTATGGAAGCTCAATGCACCTTTCTATTATTTCCCAATACCTTTTGTCAAGTTTGCTTATAACAATATCCCTAGAAGTATTCGGCGCCATTTGAAAAAGTCATAAGTAAAAAGTGATGCTCTATAGTATTAAATTATTGATAGTAAAGCTTATGCTAACTTAGATTTAAAGCGGAGGGCTATTTATGCACTATAAATCTTATGGTGATTTGAGTGAGGACATTTCTGCGTCCCTATTTCGTGTCCAGGGAAAAGGCTATGATTTAGTAGTCGGAATTCCTCGTAGTGGTATGATTCCGGCAAGCATGATTGCTCTGGGCTTGCATATCGATGTGATGGGGCTACCGGATTTCATTGCTAATCAAACACTAAAAACCCGTTTGGGAAGAAAGAGAGAAGGGCTACCAAGTGCTACGTGGGATGCAAAGAAAGTACTTCTTGTTGATGATAGTGTGTTGACAGGGCGTACTATGCAGGAAGCATTAAGTGCCATTCCTAGTGACTGCCCCTGTAGAATCGACACCTTGGCTATTTATACAAGTAGTGATGCGTATCAGCACGTCAACATTTCTTTTTATACTTTGGAATCGCCTCGAGTTTTTCAGTGGAACCTCTTTACGCCCAGCATGCTTTCCCAAGCTTGCGTTGATATTGATGGTGTACTATGCGTTGACCCGACAGATCATCAAAATGATGACGGAGAAAAGTATATCGCTTTTTTAAATAATGCGACTCCTCTTTTCTTGCCAGCAGGAAGAATAGGGTGTTTGGTTACTAATCGTCTTGAGAAATATCGTGACCAGACTGAGGCATGGCTTAAGCAACAGGGCATCACTTATGAGAGGTTAGTGATGCTAAACTTACCATCAAAAGAAGAACGACAGCGCCAAGGTATTCACTCTACACATAAAGGAATGTTTTATAAAAATTCTGAATATACTTTCTTTATTGAAAGTGATGCCAGGCAAGCTGCGAGTATTGCCAATATATCGGGTAAAGCCGTCTATAGCTGTGAAGATAACCGGCTTTATACAGGAGCAGAGAATGATAACTTACTAACGAATGGCCACGGCCTGTTGCGCACCATGAAGAAAAAAATCGCCGCTTACATTCCGCGTACGATCAAAGCCGCTCTAAAGACTAAGTTACGCCATAAGGCATAAGTAGTAGTTGGAAATAAGTCTAATTTTTAAATAGATATACTTTTCTTGCTTTATTTATTTCGAGCCTAATCTAATTATATAGTTAAGGTGCGTTTATGCATGCTTTTTCAGTGATAGTCCCTGTATATAATAAAGTGTCTACTTTATTAAACTCGCTCTTGTGTCTGTATGAACAGAACCTCCAAGATTTTGAAATAATTGTTGTTGATGATGCCTCAACCGATGGCTCTCATGAGATTTTATTGGATGAAGAGCGCAACGGTAAAATACGATTATATCAACGAGACACACCAGGACCTGGCGGTTATGCGGCCAGAAATTATGGCGCTCATAAAGCGACCTCTGATTGGCTTGTTTTTTTTGATGCGGATGATCTGCTTGCTAAAGATCACCTTTCCAAATTTGCAGACGCCATAGCTAAAAATCCTTCTATTGAGTTATTTGTTAATGCTTTTCAAAAAATGAAAGGGGATAAGCTTGTTCGACAAAGCAATATTCTGGAAAGCGGTGTGTTTAGTCGTGAGAAAGCATTAGCTGCCTTTTCTCGTTCTGACTTTATTCACATGAACGGTGCTTGCATAAAGCGTGACAGGTTTTTAGACCTGGGTGGTTTTCCTGTGGGGCGATATCAGCGTGCTGGGGATGTGTATTTTTGGTTAAAAGCTTTATGTTGCCTAAAAATGGTCCATTATGACTCTACCGTTACAAGCTTTTGGTTACTAGATAATAGTGGTGTTGTAAGTAATAAAAATAACGTTATTCATGTTCATCCTTGTCTAGATTTAAAGAAGGAGTGTGAGGTTGGCCTGTCTTGGTATGAAAAGCGTTATTTAAGGGCTTCAATAAATCGAAAAATTCTCGCATGGGCAGTTGAAAAAAAACAGGTGGGAAAATCAATTGAGAAAGATGTTTATGCGCTAATGCTATTCAGTATGCGACCTCGGCAATGGCTGGTACTGTCCTCACTAATCATCCCCCAGCCCTACTATGAGAAATTAAGAGAGAGATTTTTAAAAATTAGTAATTAGGGATTACAGCTGTATTGCAAGGTATGGTTTTCTTAGTGTTATATTTAATTGGAGATGGTTTGGCAGCTATTTGGATTTATCAAATATTAAAAATCTTCTTTAGCTGGATTTAAAAGCTGTTTTCTTTATAGGTTTTTAATAAAATGGATTTTTGCTAATTATCAAGGAGGACGTTATGAATAGTACTTTTGATATTTATGCAACTAACAATAGCTACCGCTATGATATTCAGGGGATTCGCGCCATAGGAGCGATGCTAGTACTGGTTTTTCACATCTGGTTTCAAAAGGTATCGGGTGGTGTTGATGTGTTTTTCGTCGTATCAGGATACCTGATGACAGGCATACTACTTAGACAATATGCTAAAGATAAGAAGCTAAAGGTTCTTCAGTTTTGGGCGAATATTGTAAAACGTATGGCGCCTTCTGCTTATGTAGTACTAGTGGCAACATTAATATTAAGTTATTTTTTTATACCTCCAGTTTATTGGGTTGCGACTATCCATGAGTTTGTTTTTAGTGCTGCAAACCTAGAAAATTTATTGTTAATGAGACGTGAAGTGGATTATCTGCAAAGTGGAGATCCAGCGAGCCCCTTTCAGCAGTATTGGGCGCTATCGATCCAGGTTCAGTTTTACGCCTTTATTCCTTTTTTGATTGCACCCTTGTTATATATATCAAGCAAGAAAAAATCGTTAACACCACTGATTATGGGTGTTTTTATCGTTATTTGTGTTTCTTTTTTTTATTCTGTTGTTTCTACGATAGCTAACCCTAGTACGGCATATTTCAATCCATTTAGCAGGGTTTGGGAGTTTTTGGCAGGCTCTATGGTTGCTATAATATTGCCATATATTAAACTAAGCAAAAGCCTTTCTTTTATGTTGTCTTTAGTCGGGGTTATAGTACTTTTTAGTGTTGGTCTAGTGGTTCCTAGAAATTGGAACTTTCCAGGCTACGTGGCTCTCTTGCCCGTTAGTGCTGCGGTTTTTTTGATCATCTCTGGTAGCAGCCTTGAAAGTAAATCAATTATCAATAGGCTTTTAACCAACAAATATCTTGTTATGTTGGGTGCTATGTCTTTTACTATCTACCTTTGGCATTGGCCAATATTAGTTTTCTTTCAAAATTATTATGAGACTGTTCATTTAGGTTTTATAAAAGGCCTTGTCATTATTTTAATAGGAATCGCGCTTGCTATCATTACAACGTCTTTGATTGAGCGTCCTTTCAGAAAAATACCTAAAAACAAGACCTGGCTAGCCTTTGCTACCGGGTTTGTTTTTTTTATCCCTTCTGTAACTCTCGGGCTAAGTGCGAAGTATTATTTTGAGAATCTTCATGAGGTAGATCCCATTTTCGATAATGATCTATTTTACGGTTCAAGTATTTATATACAAGATGATGCTGCTGATCTTGATTTTCATTATGTTACTGCGATTTCTACAGATTTAAGTGAGGCCATGAAAAGAGAAAATAATTGTGCTGCAGACATCACTGAGTCAGACATTATTATTTGTGAATTTGGAGATACTACTTCTGAAAATATCGTTGCGCTAGTAGGAGGTTCGCATGTTGGCCAGTGGGAGCCTTTATTTTCGGAACTCGCTCATCAGTACGGTTTTAAGCTAGTCACTATATTAAAACACTCTTGCAATTTAGGCTATGAGATTGTGGAAAATAATGAAACCTGTGAAGTTTGGAATGATAACATAGTTGACTTTATAAATGATATTAAACCTGATGTTGTTGTAACAAATTCAACGCGATCTAACCGACCGCGTGAGAATAGACTGGTTGTTAACGATCCTATTGAGTTCGTACCCGCTGGATATGTGGAAAAATGGCAGGCCATAACCACGTTAGGTATTCCGGTAATAGGTATTAGGGATAACCCTTGGTTCGAAAGTGACCCAAGTTATTGCGTATGGAAAAACAGGCAGGAAGCGAGCCAGTGTGCACGGCCAATAGAAGAAGTTCTGTTACCAAAAAATCCTGTTGATGTGTATATAAGTGAGCTGCCTTTATTTATTTCTGTAGATTTTACTGAAATGATATGTAGCGAGGGTCTGTGCCCCGCCTATTTTGATGAAAGATTGATGTGGTCTGATACTCACCACCTAACGCGTTCTTATTTAGAATACACGACTCCTCGCTTGAAAGAGTTGCTTGAGCGACAAACCTCGTTTTTCAATAATTTTGGAAATTAAAAAACCTTTTGCTCAGCTTGTAATGCGTCGCCTTATTTCTTTAGTAAATAATATATTCGCTAGATTTTCTAACAATAAATGACTATTTTAAGGTTCGTTCTATAGACCAAGGCGTATTATTTTTTTAGGTAATTTGCATATGTATTTAATCATCAAGGAACTATGTGGCTGTTGAGGCTTCTTAGAGTCCAGCAACTATTTTTATACTATGTAACAGAAGCGCTTGGCTGCTGGTTGCCCCAGTCCGGTAAAAAACAATGAGCGTATCCAGTTTATGAACTAGAGAAATCGCCTCATGTTTAGAGAGGGTTAAGTTATAATCTTGTATTGCAAATTAGGCTTTAGCTTTACAGCTGACCTCCGCATTCGGTTTTTATTGTCAATAAGTTTGGTGATTAAAATGTTATTTTTAGATAAAAATATAGAATCCAACATTTCAAGCGGAAATGCCAGTGTGAAAAGGCTTGTTAGTCGCCCGAGAGTATCTGTGATTGTCCCCACCTATTATGATTGGGTGAGATTGCAAAAATGTGTGGACGCGCTACAAAATCAGTCGTTTTCACAAGATAAGTTCGAAGTCATTATCGTCAATAATGCGCGAGAAGATATCGCCCCAGTCGGTTTTACGCTCCCTAAAAACGTCAGAATGATTAAAGAAGATAAGCCAGGTTCTTATGCAGCTAGAAATGCTGCCTTAAAAATTGCACAAGGTGATATCTTAGCATTTACTGATTCTGACTGTATTCCTGACTCTCTCTGGCTTGAATCAGCCGTTGCTCGATTAGATCAGGGGGCAGAGCTGGTGGCTGGCAAAGTGGAGCTTTTCTTTAAAACAAATAAGCTTACCATCGTTGAAATTTATGAAAAGGCATTTGCCTTTGATCAGAAAAAATACGCCAACGCTGGTGGCTCAGCAACGGCTAACATGGTGACTTGGGCCAAGCATTTTGAAACGGTTGGACCTTTCAATGATGCTCTTTTGTCAGGTGGTGATGTTGAGTGGGGGAAGCGAGCTAACGATAAAGGTATAGATATAGAGTATGCTTCTGAAGTGATAGTGAACCACCCCGCGCGTTCTGATATCAAAGCTATGCTGAAGAAAAAAAGGCGTGTGCTCGGCGGGGAAGTTGATAAAGATAAAAAATATTTTAAAAAGAGATTTATTTTAATTTTAATTAAAGGATGCTTGCCTCCGCGTAAAGCGCTAAAATTATTTTTTCAAAAAGAGCTTAGTTTTACAGAAAAAAGTTTAGCTTATCTGTTGTGTTACTATTTTAAGGCGTACTCTACAGTTTATAGGTTGGCTCTAATGTTCGGCTTGGCTAAGCCAGAAAGGTCGTAACCACACTAAATGCCTAGGGCGATATTTTGAATATAAATATCGTCCTAGGCATTTTTTTGCGCATTAAAAAAGTGTGAAAAGTTGATCTCCCTTGGATGTTGATAAGTGTTCAAACGATGCCCACAGGGCGTGAACGAGTCGGCTTATCGACGCTGCTGTTCAGTAAAGTGCTGCATGATAGCGAGGGTTTCATCGCTAACGTGGTGCTCCATGCCTTCAGCGTCTATACGTGCTGTGCTGTCGGCAACGCCCAGTGCACGTAGGAAGTGCAGCACTACATCGTGACGTGCCCGAGAGATTTTAGCCATTTTTTCGCCTTCTTCTGTTAGGAAAAGAGAGCGGTAAGGCTTGTTTGTTACTAGGCCTTGATCGTTCAAACGGCGAATCATTTTAGACACCGTTGCTTGGCTAACGGCCATGCGGTTGGCGATATCCGCTGCACGCGCTTCCCCGCGATGGCGAATAAGGTCGCCAATGAGCTCAACGTAGTCTTCAATCAGCTCGGTTTCATGTGCATTTCGCACGGTCTCATATTGTCGTGCATGCTGCTCCACTGGGGGCAGTGCATCGTCACTGAGGTCATTTAAAGAAGAAGGGTGCCGCTGCTGGTAATCACTCATTGGCAAATATTATCAAGGTTAGTGGAAACGTTAATTGGTGATGGTAGCGTATTTTTAAGGATAATTGTTAGCCAAGGCTAAACTGTTTGCATAAAGCTTTTTTGATGCGCTAAAGTAATCAACGTCGAATACTAGCACAATGGAGAAAGCCGATGAGCAAGTTACATGTAGGGGTGTTGCTTGGGGCATCACTAGCCTGGGGAACTGCGAATGCTGAGGTAGCTGATCTGCATGAGGCGCCCATCAATGTGGCTGTGACGTTCTCTGTACTAGGTGACCTCGTTAAGCAAGTGGCGGGGGATGACGCTCATGTCTCCGTGCTGACCCCAGTGAATGCTGAAGTTCATGAGTGGGAGTTAACGCCTGATAATTTTGCCGCGCTTGAAGAGGCGGATTTGGTTTTTTATAACGGTTATCAGCTTGAACAGTGGATGCGACAAGTCGAAGCGACGGTTAGCGATAATGTGCCTATTATCGCCGTGGCAGAAGCTTCCGACTACCCAACGCAGTCGATCATCACTGGTGAAATGGAAGGTGACGTTGATCCCCATCTTTGGATGGATCCCCGTGCTGCTGCGGCTTATGTCAATGTTATCGCAAGCTCAATGGGAGAATTACTTCCCCACCAGGCTGAGGCCATTCTAGAGCGTGCACTCTCTTTAGAAGAGCAGCTACACGATTTACATATTGAGTTGCAAGAGACGCTTGAGGCTATTCCTGATGAGCATCGGCTGCTGCTTTCCAGTGAAGCGGCGTTTCTCTACTTTGCAGACGCCTACAACTTTGACCACGATGGCATTTGGGGCACTAATGCTGAAACCGAAGGGTCTCCCAGGCAGTTAATGCGCATAATTGATATTATAGAAGAGCGCCAGCCACCCGCTCTATTCTGGGAGAGCACCATTTCAGATCGTCACGTCACCAGCATTGCACGCGATACAGGGGTGCAAGTTGCTGGCCCCCTTTATGTCGACTCCCTGAGTGAGTCAACGGGTGAAGCTGCTGATTACTTCGCGATGCTACGCCATAATGCTGCGCTGCTACGCCATTATTTAGCTGCCGAGTAAATGTTTATGACGCCCCCGCTTGATCCTGCTGCAGCGGCGATTGATATTACTGCCCTGTATGCCGCCTACCATCGCCAGCCAGTGCTGGAAAACATTAACCTTTCGTTTCCAGCTGGAAAATGGACGGCTATCGTGGGGCCGAATGGGGCAGGAAAATCGACGCTGTTCCACGTGCTGACGGGCAGTATGAAACCTTTGCGTGGCCGCGTGGATGCATTTGGTGAGCCCATTGCCATTCAACGAAAGGCGGGGAATATCGCTTACATGGCCCAGCGAGAAGCGATTGAGTGGGATTTTCCTATTTCGGTATGGGAAACCGTGATGGGCGGCCGTTACGGGCATATGCGTCGCGATGCTCTTTGGCGGCGGCTGCTTCCTGCACGTTGGTATGCGCCTAGCCATCAGCAAGTAGTTCGCAAGGCATTAGAAGATGTTGATATGTTGGCATTGGCTGATCGGCCTATCGGAGCGCTTTCAGGTGGGCAAAAAAAGCGGGTGCTGTTAGCCCGCACCTTGGCTCAGCAGGCAAAAATCCTGCTATTAGATGAGCCGCTGGCAGGCGTAGATCCCCCTAGCGAGCAGCTTATTTTGAATGTTTTAAAGCGTGAGCGGGAAGCAGGCCGTACGGTTGTGATGGTGACCCATGATATGCCCGGTGCGCGCCGCTATGTCGATCATGTTGTGTTGATTAACCGGATTGTGCGCGGTGTGGGTTCACCCGAAGAGATGCTGAGTGATGCTAGATTAGCTGAGTTGGCGGTTAGTTCAATTGAGCAATCGAGTAACGATCAAGCGCTTCGTCCCACTGCTTTTTCAGTCGCGCAGGAATAAGGCATGATCGAGATATTACTAACCTTAGAGACCTTTAGCGATGCGTTGGTAAGTGGTCTAATTGCTGCACTTATGCTCTTGGTCAATCTACTTCCCGAGAGTATATCGAAAGCGTTTCAATACGCGTTCATGCAGCGGGCGCTGCTGACCTCTATTATGGTGGGTGCCATTTGCGGGATGCTCTCTTGCTATGTGGTGCTCAAACGCTGGTCGTTGCTAGGCGATGCAATTTCCCACGCCGTTCTACCTGGTGTTGCTATAGCATACCTATTGGGGCTGCCTTTTTTTATCGGTGCCTTTGTCACAGGGGCTTTAACATCGCTAGGTATCGGTGCGATTGAGCGCCACACGCGAATAAAATCTGATGCGGCGATGGGCATTATGTTTACGGGTGCATTTGCCCTGGGCATTGTGCTGATTAGTAAGATCGCATCGAGCACCCACTTAATGCATATCCTGTTCGGGAATGTGCTCGGCGTGCAGCAGTCTGCGCTGTTATTAACACTAGCCGCCAGTGTGGTGGCGTTAATCGTTGTGTGGCTCGCCTTTAGGCCGTTAATGCTGTACGCATTTGACCCTACTCAAGCCCAGGCCCTTGGCTTCAATACCAGTATCATCCATTACGGTTTGATACTGTTGCTGACGTTGACCATTGTAGCGAGTCTGGAAACCGTTGGGATTATCCTGGTTGTTGCGATGCTGATTACGCCGGGAGCCACCGCCCATCTGCTAACAGATCGCTTTAAAACCATGCTGCTCCTGTCGATGGGCGTAGGGGTAGGGTCGGCAGTGCTGGGCTTATACCTCTCGTTCGCGTTTGATGTAGCGTCTGGCGGCACTATTGTGCTGGTGGCAACCAGCTGTTTCTTTATGGCGCTACTCTTTTCACCCAAGCACGGTGTGCTCATGCGGAAGTGGCGCCATCGCTAAGTGGATGTTTAGTACTTAGCCTGAGCTGCTTTTCGCCTGGGCTTAAGGGTGAGCGGTTTGACTCGCTGATAACCAATCGAGTATCAGATGGTGATAGTCAACAATGCCAATGACTTGATGGTGGGTATCCACGACAGGGGCCAGCGATAACCCAAACTGTTCAAAGAGACGCGCGCAGTAGCGAATGTTCATCTCAGGACGCACGCTAACCACCGGCTTTGTCATTATTTCATATAAATTGACACGCTCGGGTGGACGGCTTGGGGAGAGCACTTTTTTAGCGATGTCCGACGGTAACACGATGCCGAGTTCGTCTTGTTCGTTGCGCCGATTGATAATAATCACCGAGGCTTGGCGCTGGCGTAGCAGTGCCAAACCCTCGGCAACGGTTACGAAGCCATCAACCGCAATAAATCGACTATGCATCGCATCGCGCGCAGTGCGCTCAGTTAGGGAGGGCATGGCTAGGGAAGACGTTTCAGTTGCCATTGTAAATTCCTTACGCGTTATAAAGGCTGAGTTAACGACTCTGACAGTGATTTGATTTGATGCTTAACGCCAACGGCATCTTCAACATCAATTTGAAACGCAATGCCGGTGCCCGGTGTCTCATCAAATTCGCCAACCCGTTGAATAGCTTCCAATATATGTCGACTGATATGCTCTTCGGCTAAAAAAAGCAGCACATCTCGTTGGGCAGTTATCTCCATTCCAAAAATGCCCCGCGCTTTTTTTAGCCCTTCGCCCCGGGCATTGTTGATCACGGTAGCACCTGTGGCGCCAGCGTCACGGGCGGCCTGCAGAATATCGTCGCTTAATTCATCTTCAACCATCGCTACAATCAATTTAAAGCGCATTGCTGTCTCCTTTACTTTCTTGAGTGCTATTCCCTGGCGTATTTGCGGCAGGCCGTTTTCTGTTGTCTTGCCATTGGGCTATCTGGGCATAGCCCATTACCGTAATGATAGGGAATAAGCAGGCAAGAGCGATCATCCCAAAACCGTCCATTAACGCGCTACGGCCCGGGATTGATGAGGCTAACCCCAGCCCAAGCGCCGCAATAATAGGCACGGTAATGGTCGATGTGGTAACACCGCCTGAGTCGAATGCAAGCGGTATGATAGAGCGTGGTGAGCGAAGTGTTTGCAGGATCACTAAACAGTAAGCCACCAGTACGAACCATTGTAGCGGCCAACCCATGACAATTCGCCAGGTACCCAAGGTAATACCAAACGCCATGCCGAGAGCCACAGCAATGCGCAACATTAATGGATTGATAGTTCCGCCTGATATTTCACCTGCTTTAATGGAAACAGCAATGAGCGATGGTTCTGCAATCGTTGTACTGGCACCGATCGCAAACGCGAACAGGTAGACCCAGTAGTAATCGCTCCAGTGGCGCTGGGCGCCCTCTGCAACAGCAGGTAGGAAGCTGGCCTCGGTTAACTGACTTGCCATTAACTCACCCATGGGGAAAAGCGCTTGTTCTAACCCCACCAAAAAAAGCGATAGCCCTACCCAGACCATTAGAAAGCCTGCTAGTACCTGTGGAAGGCGCTTAACGGGTTTACGAATAACAAGATACTGAAAGCCAAAGATAATGGCGGCTATCGGCAAAATATCGCGCAGTGTTTCCCAAAACGTAAGGAGTAAACTCATGAGGCGCCTTCCATAAAGCTCAAACCAAAAATGCCAAATAGCAGTACAAAAATAATTGGCATCACCGAAGCAAAGGCGATAAGACCAAAGCCGTCAAGCATTGGGTTTCGCCCCTTAATTGAGGATGCCAAACCTACGCCTAGCGCGGTCACTAACGGTACGGTAATAGTAGACGTCGTAACGCCACCGGAGTCATAGGCGATACCTACTAGTTCGCTGGGTGCCACTAGCGTTAGCAGCATCACAATGACATAGCCCGCTATAATCATCAGGTGCAGTGGCCAGCCTTTAAAAATTCTTAACACCCCCACAACAACGGCTGTGCCCACTGAGGCGGCGACCACCATGCGAAGCGTAAAGGCGAAAGAGTCTTGCGCATTAGAAGTATTAGCAATTAAACCGCTTTGTGACACCACTTCTCCTGCACGGGCAGCGACCGCAATAAGTGCAGGCTCCGCTACTGTCGAGCCAAAGCCTAGTGCAAAGGCAAACACCAGCAGCCATGCCACCGACCCTTTTTGCACAAACGCACGTGCCAAGTTTTCACCCAGGGGAAAGAGGCCAAGCTCAAGCCCTTTGATAAAGAGGGTTAACCCTACAACGACAAACACAAGCCCTAATAAAAGGTCGATGAGTGCCAGCGTATCGGGCAGTGGTTGCCGAATCACAATCAGCTGAAAAAAGCCCATCACTAATACAACAGGTGCTAGGTCGCGTAGGCTGTCTCTAAGCTGGCGTGATAGAGAGAATAAGAAATTCATCAGGGATCCATAAGGTTTTTATCTTAAACAGCGTTATTTAGATAGTTTACTCAATGCGTTATGCCATCGTCTTGACCTTGCTCAGTATTAGATCGTGCTGATTGGGTTATTGATAACTACAATCTAGTGGGGTTAATCACAGGCGGTGGCAGCGCTGAATTTGGTTGCGACCCCCTGTTAAGTCCACTTTACTACATTCGAATTCAGGGAGCCGGTTAATGGCAACACATTCTAGCGATGTGATTGAAAATCGTACATTTGATGAGATGAAAGTGGGTGACAGGGCATTTTTGCAAAAACGCTTGACCATGGATGACATCAAGCTGTTTGCCATTATGTCGGGGGATATCAACCCTTCGCATGTGGACGATGATTACGCTAAAAGCAGCCGCTTTCAAGAAGTTGTCGCCCACGGGATGTGGGGCGGTGCGCTTATTTCTACGGTGCTGGGCACTGAGTTGCCAGGGCCGGGCACTATATATTTAGGACAAACACTGCGTTTTAGGGCGCCGGTTCGCTTGGGTGATGTACTTCATGTGGCGGTCAAGGTAACGGAGAAACAGTCGCGTAACCATCACGTAATATTTGCCTGTGAATGTCGAAATCAGCATGGCGACATTGTGATCGAGGGTGAAGCGGAGGTGCTTGCGCCTACTCAAAAAATCCGTCGCCCCCGGGCAGAGCTTCCGGCCATTCGACTTTCTGAACGTGGGCGGCTTCATGAAATACTCACCGCAGCCGATCACCCTGACCCATTGCGTATGGCCGTGGTTCATCCTGTGGATGAAAGCTCTATAAGAGGGGCGGTGGAGTCTGCCGCGCAGCGGTTAATCGTGCCTGTGCTGGTTGGCCCTAGAGCTAAAATTGAGGCAGCGGCAAACGCGGCCGAGGTTGATATTAGCGCGTTCGAGCTAATCGATACCCCTCATAGCCATGCCGCCGCAGCCAAAGCGGTGGCGTTGGCACGGGATGGCCAAGTAGATGCGCTAATGAAAGGGTCTCTGCCTACTAGCGAACTCCTTCACGAGGTAGTTAAGCGTGAAGGAGGACTGCGCACCGAGCGCTGCCTGAGCCATGTCATGGCATTTGATGTGCCCACTTACCCGCGGCCCTTATTCATTACCGATGCTGCCATTACTATTTACCCTACCTTGGAACAAAAACGCGACATTATCCAAAATGCGGTAGAGCTCTCCCACGCGCTGGGTAACGACAATCCCAAAGTGGCGATTCTTTCGGCGGTAGAAACCATTAACCCAAAGATTATTTCTACGCTTGATGCGGCAGCACTGTGCAAAATGGCGGATAGGGGCCAAATTACAGGTGCGACGCTGGATGGCCCCCTGGCGTTTGATAATGCCATATCGGAAGCGGCAGCCAAAACCAAAGGTATTCATTCTCCTGTGGCAGGGCGGGCAGATATTTTATTAGCGCCGGACTTAGAAGCCGCCAACATGCTAATGAAACAACTAAGCTATCTTGCTGATGCTACGGGGGCTGGGCTTGTGGTCGGCGCCAGGGTGCCGATTGTGTTGACGAGTCGTGCTGATGATGCGTTAACGCGTATGGCTTCCTGTGCATTAGCGCTACTGCTTGCCGACTATCAGCAACAGCAGAGTAACGTATCAAAGGGTGAGTAAGGTTTTATGCAAATAATGGTGATCAATAGTGGCTCCTCAAGCATCAAGTTTGGGCTTTATCTCGCGCATAATGAAGCGCCGCTGACCCTTGATGCGCTAACGCTGAAGGTTGAAGGGCACTTTTCTGGCATCGGTAGTCGTGGGCGTGAAGCCGTCCACTTAAACGATGCCCAGGGGAACGACCTATCGCTTAATGGTCTGGCGCCATCAACTAGCCACGGGGAAGCACTGTCATCGTTAATGGCGTGGTTGGAAGCCGATAAAAACGGTTCAATAGCGGTGATTGGTCACCGGGTTGTGCATGGGGGGCGTGACTACCAAGCGCCTATTAAGGTGACAGCAGAGTACCTAGACGCGCTAGGTGAGCTAAATAGTTTGGCGCCGCTGCATCAGCCCCATGGGCTGGCGCCCATCATGCATTTAATGCAGCGCTATCCAGAGGTGGCCCAAATTGCTTGTTTCGACACGGCGTTTCACGCTGAGCAGCCTAACGTTGCGCGACATTTTGCCTTGCCGCGTGAGCTTACTCAAAAAGGGCTGATTCGGTACGGTTTCCATGGCCTCTCGTATGACTACATCAGCCGCGTGCTGGATAATTACCTCCCTGAGGAGGCGAGTAAAAAGCGCGTAATTGTCGCTCATTTAGGCAATGGGGCTAGCCTATGTGCGCTGCAGAATAAGCGCAGTGTGGCATCGACAATGGGATTTACTGCGCTAGAAGGGCTACCCATGGGTACACGCTCAGGCAGCGTCGACCCTGGATTGGTATTGCACCTTATCCAGCAAGAGGGAATGACGCCTGAAGAAGTGGAAACGATGCTTTATAAGCGTTCAGGGCTGCGCGGTGTTTCGGGTATCAGTGGCGATGTCCGAGAGCTGCTGGAAAGCAATGCACCAGAGGCTGAAGAGGCGCTATCGCTTTATGCTTACCGAATCGCCCGGGAAATAGGCAGTCTAGCCGCCGCCTTAGGTGGACTGGATCAGCTTATTTTCACCGCTGGCGTTGGTGAAAACGCCGCCTATGTTCGCGATCAGGTGGTGAGGCAGTGTGCTTGGCTGGGGGTAGCATTGGATAGTGAAGCAAATGACCGCAATTCACATTGCATTTCGCCAGCGGACAGCCCGGTAGGTGCTTGGGTAATTCCCACCGATGAGGCGCGGATGATGGCATGGTACTGCGCGCAGTTTATGCGTCAGTATTCAACACAGTCGACTGCCCAATAGGAGTAGTGAGCCATCCAGCGTTTGCCAGCCCCACCAGGCAAGCGCAATCCCGCCCGCTGCAAACGAGGCCACTAAAAGCAGAGCAGCTAACGTTGCGGTGCTTTTCATGAGGTCACCTGTGTGTGAGTCGGGCGGGCAAGGGGCTTTTCGCTAATAAACCAGTGTAAAGCAGCGGCGACCAGTGAAAGTATAATCGCAATTTGCCATACGGTATTGTAATGCCCCGTGAGGTCGTACATATAACCGCCCAACCAAACGCCCATAAATGAACCTAATTGGTGAAACAGGAACACAATACCACCCAGCATTGATAAATGGCGGACGCCAAACACTGAGGCCACAATCCCATTGGTGAGTGGAACGGTTGAGAGCCACAGTAGCCCCATCGCGATGCCGAATAGATAAGCACTGGTGGAACTTAAGGGCAGCACAATAAACGCCGCAATAATCGCGCCACGAACGAGATAAAGCCAGCTAAGAAGGCGCGGCTTAGACCATATACCGCCTAACCAGCCCGCCATGTATGTGCCCACTATATTAAACAGCCCTACCAGTGCGAGTACCGTCGTACCTATTTGTATCGAAAGGCCGTTATCAAAAAGATAGCCGGGCAGGTGAACCGCGATAAACACAACTTGAAAGCCACACACAAAAAAGCCTAGGCAGAGTAGCCAAAAGCCTTTCTGACCAGCGGCTTCGTTAAGCGCCCCGCGCAAGCTTAAATCACCTAAAGATTTAGGCGTGGGGCTATCCTTTAGCATTGCACCCAATGGAATCATAAAGGCTGCGATGGCGCCCATGGCTAATAGTGCCGCGGCCCAACCTAGCCACTCAATGAGCCCTAATGTTCCGGGCAGCATGGCAAATTGGCCAAATGACCCCGCCGCGCTCAGGATCCCCATGGCCATACTGCGTTTTTCGGGTGCTACCGCACGACCTACTGCGCCCAGAATAACTGAAAACGTTGTTCCCGAAAGGCCAAGGCCGATAAGCAAGCCCGCGCTTAACGTCATGCCCAGCGCACTGGTGGAAAGGCTCATAAAGCACAGGCCAAGCACGTAGAGAATACCGCCAACCACAATAATTCTTGCTGCACCAAAGCGATCAGCAAGCGCGCCCGTAAAGGGTTGGGAAAGCCCCCAGATGAGGTTCTGTACGGCTAGCGCAAAAGCAAACACTCCCCGACCCCAGCCAAAATCACTGCTCATGGGCTCAATAAAAAGCCCGAATCCATGGCGAAGCCCCATGGCGGTGGAGATAACGAAGCTTGCCAGCAGAATGAAAAGCAGTGTTTTTTGCTTTGAAGTCGCCATATTGGGTCTCGTTATTTTTGGCTTAGGTTCAATCGCCCATCGGTGAGCATATTTGAACGGCTGTTAGCTGACTTACTATCGCATGGGTTGCTAAGGTTTAGAAGCTACCAAATAGTGTGCCTAGGGTGATAACGCTCACCAGTGCCGCGATAGGTAGCACAATGGTTACCATGGCTAAGTTACCGTACGATTGGCGGTGCGTTAAGCCACAAATGGCCAGAAGGGTAATAACCGCGCCAGAGTGGGGGAGGGTGTCCATGCCCCCTGCAGAAAGCGTTGCTACTCGGTGCATTAGTTCTGGGCTGATACCCGCCTGTTCGGCCATGGCTAGGTACTCGCTGCCTAGAGTTTCTAGGGCAATAGAGAGCCCGCCCGAAGAGGAACCAGTGATGCCTGCCAGCACGCTCATAGCCAGGGCTTCGGAAACCAACGGGTTACCCGGAGAGACATTTAGCACTGCATCGCGAATGATCACAAAGCCTGCCAGGCTTGCAATGACCGCTCCGTAACCCACTTCAGAAGCGGTATTGAAGATAGGCAATAATGAGCCAAAACAGCCTTTATTAATTGTCTCTTTAAGATTTTCCCAGCGGCGCCAGTGACTAATAATCAGCCAGGCAGACGCGCTCAGCAAAGCGATCAAAATCGCCCAAAGTCCTGTTTGCCGGCTAGGCGTAACATCTTCGAACGTGTCGCTAATGTAGCTGAGATCCATCGCGGGAAAAACGCCGTAGGTGAACAGGGCGTTTAAGCCAATCACCATTACCAGCGGTATTAACGCCACCAACAACGGCATTGAAGCCATTTCGGCGGTGTCCTCGGCTGGGTTGGCCTCGCGCTCGGTATGCTTGCCGTAACCTTCGTTGTTTGCTGCTGCTTTTTTGACGCGCGACTGCAGGTAGTAAATCCCAAGGCTCAGCATAATAAGGCCAGCAATGATGCCTAAGCCGGGGGCTGCAAAGCTATTAGTCCCAAAATAGGGAATAGGAATCGCGTTTTGAATGGCTGGCGTACCTGGCAACGCCGTCATGGTGAACGTGAAGGAGCCAAGGGCGATAGAAGCAGGTATCAGCCGCTTAGGCACATTGGCTTGGCGAAACAGCTCGCGGCTAATGGGATAAATCGCAAATGCCACCACAAATAGTGATACGCCGCCATACGTAAGCACAGCGCAGGCAATGACCACGGTTAGTACTACATGATGAGTGCCTAAACGTTTAACGATGCCATTTGAGATTGATTGAGCGGCACCTGAGTCTGCCATCAATTGGCCAAAGAGTGCACCGAGCAAAAATAGCGGAAAAAACTGAATAACGTAGTTGCCCAGTGCCTTCATGAACGTATCGGTGTAGATGGGCAGCAAAAAAGCGGCATCTCCCGATAGCAGTACCGCCAAGGAGGCCATAAGCGGTGCCAGGAGCAGAACTGATATGCCTCGGTAGGCGAGAAACATCAGTGATAAGAGGGAAATAATAATTGCAAGCATGCCCATGCTGGCTCCTGATAGGTTTTCTCAAAAAATCTAAATTAGTGTCTATTGAATAATAGGCGGAAGGTGGAATATTAGGTGTCATGTTGCAAAGCAGCAATGGTGGTTAGACTAAAGTCCAACATTTGAGGCGAGGTCGTCATCTCTTTGCAGCGACTGTAAAGGACGTGTGGTTCCTTGTTCTCACTCTATGTTTAGCCTGCTTATCTAGCTGTGTTCTGGTAATATTTGCCACCTTCTGCGTTAACGACCTTCCAATAGCTCTGGGTATTTCCATGAATGCAGTCATTATTGCAGTGCTGGTGATGGTGGCACTGTCGCTTTTACGCGTGTCTGTTGTATTTGCGCTGGTAGTTGGCGCGTTAGTTGGGGGAGTAATAGGTGGTTTGTCGCTGGATGAAACGCTTAGCGCCTTTAACGATGGCGTAGGTGGCGGTGCTCAAGTAGCGCTAGCCTATGCAACGCTGGGGGCATTTGCCGTGGCGATTTCTCGCTCGGGGTTACCCGACATGTTAGCTAACCGACTCATAACGATGTTGGGCAAAGAAGCTTCAGTGGTTCACCAGGCGCGGGTGAAAATGCTGCTGTTAGTAGCGGTGCTGCTGGTGGCTATTTCGTCGCAGAACGCGATTCCGGTGCATATTGCATTTATTCCGGTCCTCATTCCTCCGCTACTTACTGTAATGAACAGACTTCAGCTTGACCGTCGCGCTGTCGCCTGTGCGCTCACCTTTGGTTTAACGGCGCCCTATATGCTGCTACCCGTCGGTTTTGGCGCTATTTTTTTGAACGATATTTTGCTGGCTAATCTCAACAGCGCTGGTGAGCCGCTAGGTTTAGAAATCACCCGAGGCATGGTACCAATGGCGATGGCGATACCCGTGGGTGGTATGGCTCTGGGGCTGTTGGTGGCGCTGTTGTTTAGCTACCGTCACCAGCGCAACTACGCCAATAAAGCGCTGGTAGCCAGCACCCATCAGCAGGCACCGACACCGGCCAAACCCCATGCGCTGGGGCTGATTATGTCGGGCGTCGCTATTGTGGCGGCGCTGGGTTTACAGCTTTATACAGGCTCAATGATTGTTGGTGGGCTAGTGGGTATCGGCTTGCTCTCGTTAGGCGGTATTTTTAAGTGGCGCGAGGCGGATGACCTGTTCACTAGCGGTATGCGGATGATGGCGCTGATCGGTTTTATTATGATTTCAGCGGCTGGCTTTGCCGAAGTAATGAAAGCAACGGGGGATATTGAGTCGTTGGTGGCAGGTGCCGTTGAAGTCTTTGGTGAAAATCGTGGGTTCGCGGCGTTGGTGATGCTGCTGGTGGGGCTGTTTATCACCTTAGGCATTGGCTCATCGTTTTCGACGATCCCCATCATTGCTGCGATTTTTGTACCGCTGGCGGTGCAGTTCGGCTTTTCGCCGATGGCAACGGTGGTACTTGTTGGCACGGCAGCGGCATTAGGGGATGCGGGATCGCCAGCCTCTGACTCTACGCTTGGGCCAACGTCAGGCTTAAACGTAGATGGGCAGCACGACCATATATGGGATAGCGTGGTGCCAACATTTCTCCACTATAACCTACCGTTAATTGCCTTTGGTTGGATGGCGGCCATGGCGCTTTAATTTATTGAGCGAGTGTCATTAAAAGGGCAGCCATTGGCCGCCCTTTTCATTCATAGCTGCTTTTACGATTTAGGTAGGTGGGATTCGAAGGCGCTGAGCAGCCCGCGCAAGAGGGAAAGCTCTTTACGGCTGGGCTGGGCGCGAGCGAATAGCGCTTGCAGCTGCTCTTCTGTGCGGGCATGGGGCTGGGTAAGAAAGCCACTTTGTTGCATCAAGCGGCCAAGGTGCTCCTGAAAGTATATAAACTGCTCGCGACTTGGTGGGGTGGCCTCTAGTGGGCGTTGGTAGGCAAAGTCGCTACTGTCTCGCTTACGCCAAGCACGGTGTGCTTCATAGGCTAAAATTTGTACCGCTTGAGAAAGGTTTAAGATGCCGTACTCTGGGTTAGCCGGAATACTGACCTGGTGCGTGCAGCAACGGATCTCGTCGTTGGTAAGTCCTGAGCGTTCGCGTCCAAACACCAATGCAACCGGTGCATGCGCAGCGTTTTCAATTACGTGCTGGGCCATTTCATCAGGTTCATCGTAGTGTGGTAGCGGTAAACTACGTAACCTTGCGCTGGCGCCGACGATTTGAACGCAGTCGATCACTGCCTCCTCAAGCGAGCCGACACAACGGGCATTTTCCAGGACATCCGTGGCGCCTGCCGCAAGGCGCGTTGCTTCTTCATCGGGAAAAGCCCGTGGATTGACCAGAACTAGCTCGGTTAACCCCATGGTTTTCATCGCTCGGGCAGTGGCGCCAATATTTCCAGGATGAAAGGTTTGCACCAGCACGATGCGGATATTAGAAAGCACGGTAATAAAGACCTAGAAGCTGCCAAAGAAAGGCGCTGATGGTAGCACGCTTTGACGCTTGAGCAGAGGCGAGGAGGTGTTGGACTTTCCGGCTTGTTAAAATAAAAGAACCCCACACTTGGCGGGGTTCTTTACGACGTTGAACGTCAGAGCGATAGGCTCAGGGGTGCATCACATCATGCCGCCCATACCACCCATTCCGCCCATGCCACCCATATCAGGCGCGGCATCTTTCTCTTCTGGGTCTTCAGCGATCATGCACTCGGTGGTGATCATAAGACCTGCAACAGAACCAGCGGACTGCAGCGCAGTACGGGTAACTTTTGCCGGGTCTAGAACGCCCATTTCGAACAGGTCGCCAAACTCGCCAGTTTGTGCGTTATAACCAAAGTTGCCGGTTTCATCTTTCACACGGTTGATAACCACCGCGGGCTCTTCACCAGCGTTAGAAACGATTTGACGCAGCGGTGACTGCATAGCGCGTAGGGCCATGTTGATACCGTGGTTCTGGTCTTCGTTTTCGCCAGTCAGGCCTTGTACTTTGGCCATAACGCGAACCAGTGCAGTACCGCCGCCAGGTACAACACCTTCTTCAACGGCTGCACGCGTAGAGTGCAGCGCGTCTTCGACGCGGGCTTTCTTCTCTTTCATTTCTACTTCGGTGGCAGCCCCGACGCGGATAACAGCAACACCGCCTGCCAGTTTGGCAACGCGCTCTTGCAGCTTCTCTTTGTCGTAGTCAGAAGAGGTGTCTTCGATTTGCGCGCGGATCTGGTTAACGCGTGCTTCGATATCGCCTTCTGCACCAGCGCCATCAATGATGGTGGTGTTCTCTTTAGACATAGTCATACGCTTAGCGGTACCCAGGTGATCCAGGTTCGCTTGCTCAAGCGTCAGGCCTACTTCTTCAGAGATAACCGTGCCGTTAGTCAGGATGGCGATATCCTGCAGCATGGATTTGCGACGGTCGCCAAAGCCCGGTGCTTTAGCAGCGGCCACTTTAACGATACCGCGCATGTTGTTCACAACCAGCGTTGCCAGGGCTTCGCCTTCAATATCTTCAGCGATGATAGCCAGCGGCTTGCCTTGTTTAGCAACCGCTTCTAGTACAGGCAGTAGCTCGCGGATGTTGGAGATCTTTTTATCCACTATCAGGATGTAAGGATCTTCCAGTTCAACCGTCATGGTGTCCTGGTTGGTAACGAAGTAGGGCGAGAGGTAGCCGCGATCAAACTGCATACCTTCAACCACTTCCAGCTCGTCTTCAAAGCCACGGCCTTCATCAACAGTGATGACGCCTTCTTTACCGACTTTTTCCATCGCTTCAGCGATGATTTCACCGATGCGCTTGTCACCGTTAGCAGAGATAGTGCCTACCTGGGCAATCGACTTGGTGTCGGTGCAAGGTACAGACATCGCCTTGATTTCTTTAACGGCAGCGGCAACGGCTTGATCAATGCCGCGCTTAAGATCCATCGGGTTCATGCCCGCGGTTACGCCTTTCAGGCCTTCCGCGATAATGGCCTGAGCCAGAACAGTAGCAGTGGTGGTGCCGTCACCCGCAGCGTCAGAAGTCTGTGAAGCAACCTCTTTTACCATCTGTGCGCCCATGTTTTCGAACTTGTCTTTCAGCTCGATCTCTTTGGCAACAGAAACACCGTCTTTAGTAACGGTCGGAGAGCCAAACGACTTTTCCAGTACTACGTTACGGCCTTTCGGACCCAGGGTGACTTTTACTGCATTTGCCAGTACGTCAACACCACGCGCCATGCGTTTGCGGGCATCGTCTGAGAACTTAACTTGTTTAGCTGACATATTCGCTACTTCCTAAATTGAATATAAAATGTGAAAGTAAATAATCGAGGCGCTTAACGGCAGCAATGCTTAGCCTTCGACGACCGCTAAAATATCGGCTTCGCTCATGATCAAAACTTCTTCGCCGTCGATCTTCTGCTTCTCAACGCCGTAACCGTCTTTAAAAATAACGGTATCGCCAACTTTAACGTCTAGCGGGCGTACATCGCCGCTTTCAAGAATACGGCCGTTACCAACCGCCAGGATTTCGCCGCGCGTGGGTTTTTCCTGCGCGTTACCCGGTAGCACGATGCCGCCAGCGGTTTTCTGCTCTTCTTCTTTGCGGCGGATTACGACGCGATCGTGCAAAGGACGGATATTCATGCTCACGTTCTCCTGAGTATCGTCAAGCCTGTTGAGGCTATTAGCTTAAAATGAACTCTCGTGGACAAGTTGGCCGCGAGAAGTGAAGGCACGTTGCCTTCATGTTAATGGCGAGAGCATATGCTTTCGCCGAATTTGTCTGCTGCCTCAAAAGTGGGGGCTACCCAGAACCTTTCAAGGGGGCGACAAGAAAAAATTTGCGTATTAGCAATTTTCTTGCCTAATAAGCACTTAGTGCCGTCGAGAAGCGTCGTCCCGGCTAATGAAGTCGCCTTCAAGTGGTGTGTCCGGGTGCTCTGACTCTTGATCATGGCGTTGGCTTTGCCGCTGGTTAGAAGCGTTAGCTTGATACTGCTGTTTATGCACCGTTTTAAGCCCTAGCCAAGCAAGCCCTTTTAACATGAGTTGGCGAGCATTAGGCAATAGACAAGCGAGACCTAAGGCATCTGAAAGAAAACCGGGGGCCATCAGTAGTGCACCACCAAAAATTAGTGCCGCACCGGTGAGTAGCTCATTTGAAGGGATTTCACCTGCCTGCATTCGCTGACGTGCTCTGGCAAAGGTTGACACTCCCTCTTTACGAATAAGATGCAGTCCCACAAAACCGGTAACAATCACCAGCAGCAGCGTCGTCAGTAAGCCAATTTGACTACCAACGGAAAAAAGCAGCACAAAGTCGAGTAAGGTAAATAGCGATATAAAAATGAGAATGGGCATAATGCGCTCCATAACAGGCGTAATCGCTGGATATGGTGGCAGAAATACAAAAAACAAGCAGCTTTTAACAGCTTGGCTATGGGCAAGGGATTTTTAAGTACTCGATTTTTGGTGCAGCTTCTTCTATGCTGCAGTGCACAATTGTTTTTATAGCAGTCGCCCTAGGGGGCTGTTCTGAGTGAGGCATGTGTGTAGGTAGCTGTAAAAGTAGCTAGGACTAATTTTACAGCTAGGTTGTTACGCCAGTGCTTTAGAGTATCTTGTTGAAGGAGAGTGACATGCAGTTGACCGATAAAGTTATTGCTATTACTGGCGGTGCGCGCGGCTTGGGTTTTGCTACCGCTCAGCGGCTAGGCGCTCAGGGCGCGCGTTTGGCGCTACTCGACATGAGTGCTGAAGCGCTTGATGAGGCAGTCTCGTCGCTTTCGTCCCAGCATATTGATGCGCAGGCATTTGTGGTCAATGTTGCCGATGAAGCGTCGGTTCAAACGGCCTTCGCTGACATTGCGACTCGTATGGGTCCCGTGAGTGGTTGCGTTAATAATGCAGGTGTCACTGACGATGCACTGCTTATCAAAGCTAAAGATGGCAAGGTTGAAAAGCGGATGTCGTTGTCATCATGGCAAAAGGTGCTGGATGTTAATTTAACCGGGGTCTTCCTTTGTGGTCGTGAGGCAGCGACACAAATGGTAGAAGCAGGACATCAAGGCGTTATTGTCAATATTTCCAGTATTTCCCGTGCGGGTAACATGGGGCAAAGTAATTACGCCGCTGCGAAGGCAGGCATTCATGCGCTGACGGTAACTTGGGGTAAGGAGCTTGCCCGCTATGGCATTCGTGCGGGTACTGTGGCGCCCGGTTTTATTGCCACCGATATGACAGCCTCAATGCGTCCCGATATGCTGGAGAGAATTTCAGCCAGCGTGCCGCTAAAGCAGTTAGGTGAGCCAGATAATATTGCCCAGAGCGTTGCTTTTATTTTTGAGAATGATTACTTCACGGCGCGCATTATTGAGTGTGATGGCGGTCTGCGGATTTAATTGAATGGCAACCGTAATAAAACGCATTGGCAGGTCCTTGCCAATGCGTTTTGAGAAGAAGCAAAAGAAGCAAATAGCCCTAGAAATTGAAATAGTCGCGGTTAACTTCCCGCTGGAAGTACATCTCCAGACGCAGCGTCATTGCCCAGCGAGGGTCGTAGCTTACCTCACGCTGAAAGTGTAGCTCCGGGATGACATCGGCAAACAAGATGCCTTTATGCACGTCGCGGCGGTAACGGGTTTGGAGGTAATAATTGGTCATTCTAGGGTTGGACGCACTTTCACCAAGAGCGATAGCGGAGTAGCGCATGGCGCTGCGATTATTTAAGCGCTGATTGAGCTCTGCAATCTCACTGAACTCAAGGGTATCCTCCTCCTCGCGCCACTGGACAGTGGTGATAAAGCGTAAATGGCGGTTGTCGGAAAGCGGGCGACCGATATCCCATCGCGTGCGCGATGAGTAACCTTCATTGTTAAACCACGATAGACGGTTAGAGGATTCAAGCTGCCAGGGGCCTTCGCCTATACCCCACAATCTCTCGCTGGTGAGGCGTACATAGGGGTCAAGTGGAACCCTTAGGCGCACGCCCGCGCCAATGCGATTGCTCCAGTTCTCACGTTTGTCTCGTCTCTCTAGCCAGTCTAAGCCAAGCGTGGATGAGCGTCTGTCTCGCTGGTCATTATATAACCGTCCTGAGCCTTGATCAGCCAAAGTGCCTTGTGACTCTTCTGGGTCGCTCTCAATGATTAAGCGCAACCGCTCTTCGGTAGTGGGTAAGTCGATTCGATAACGTATGCTGACATCGCCGCTGGTGCCTTCACCCTCCATCCAATCAATTTCCTGACCAAGCCGAAGGTAGGATTCATTATTAACAGAGTTTGATTCATCGCCGCCAAAAAAGGCGTCAATATTGCGTGATGTGTTATCCACCCAGTTTCCCACGCGCGCACGAAAAGGCTCTACCTGCTCTTCCGCCCACTCGGGTAAGTCGCTGTCAGCTTCGTCGCCATAGGCATTGGTTTCACCATGGGCATTTGTCGCTAATACAGTGAAAAAGCCAAGCCAGCAGTAAGTTATTATTTTTTGCATCGAGCGGTCTCAATAGTAGCGTGAATCGGTGCCTTGACTTAAAAGTGAAGCCTATTGTGCTTTATGGGTTTCAATCTCTTTTGCCCATTCCAGAACTCGCTTGCGTTGTCTGCGACCATTGAGTCGGACTGTGTCCACGCTGGCTGGCGTAAGCTGGCGGTTTGGTTCTGTGTCTAGATCAAGGCTGAAGCTGCGTGAAGCACCTACCGGCATGTCTTCAGAGCCATAAATAGCAATGACGCGAATGTCGAGTTGAATATTGTGCCCATGCAGCACTTCATCATCGATTTTCCAGTGCTGTTTAACTTGGTTCACGATGTTTCCGAATGACTGAATATGCAGATAGTCGCCGGAGGCAAGCGGGCCTTGGTGGGTACGATAGCTGACGTCTTGATCCTCGTCGCTCTGCTGCTGATACTCCACTACGTCGAGTGAGTATCGGCCCTGTTGGGTGTGAAGCACAGCCACCACGTGTTGAATATAGATAGCTTCATTGCTCATGTTGCTGATTAAGCAAAGGGCTTCAGTACCAATTCCTTTACCCCGATTAATAATGATTCGAGGTCGCCGTTGGCGAATATAGCCGTTATAGAGCAGTTGAGCATAAAATATCCACACTAATAGCGTGCATACACTGGCAACGGCAGAAATTGCCTGGGCATTGTCGCTAAGCCATTCCATTGGATGAGATCCTTCTCACTACACTGGTAAAAAGCATGGCTATTAACTTAGCCTAAAAGTGAGTCTCAGTCAGTAGCTTAGAAAAATTAAGAAGAGACAAAAGTGAGAAGCAAAAAAAATTCGGTCAGCCGATGGCTACCGAATTGATTTGAAGCTTAAATTGGTGCGGATGGGGAGACTCGAACTCCCACACCTTACGGCACTAGAACCTAAATCTAGCGTGTCTACCAATTCCACCACATCCGCTGAAGACGAGACGCATATTAACAGCTTCTTTGTTAATGTCAACACTTTGAGTATTGTGGTCTCTCACTAGTGACGTGGGTTGGGTATGCATCTGACGCGATGGCTACATAACAAGCTTAATAGGACAGCGGTCAAATCAAGCCAATGGCTTCGCGTTGGGCTGCCAGGCTATTGTGCTTTTTGCCTAGCTCCTGGAGCTGCCGGCAGAGGTTGGTGCTGGGAGTGCTTTAACGACCTCCCGTGGAACAGTGCTGGGTGTCTGCAATGTAAAGAACCACTGAGCAGCACACCGTTACACAAGCCCCAGGCCCTATGCGGTCACTGTTTAACGAATCCGCCTGCTTTTAGGGCCACAACAGCCGAGTTGCTATATCAGGGGCCTGTCATAGAGCTGCTCCACGATTTTAAATTTAATGCTTCTCCCCGTGCAGGAAATCTACTAGTAGAGCTGATGCTAGCTAACACGCCAGCTTCGTTAGGTAGTGTACTGCTTCCAGTACCTATGTTTCCTGCCCGTGCTCGGGAGCGAGGCTTCAACCAAGCGCATTGGCTAGCCAGCCAACTTGGGCGTCGGTTGGCGCTGCCCGTTGCTAGCGCCTCAAGTATTAAACATTTGCCTTCACAGCGCTCATTAAATCGCCGCCAGCGAATGGCAAATATGATGGGTGCCTTTAGCGTCGCAACATCACTCCCATCTCATGTGACGATTGTTGATGATGTGGTAACAACGGGGGCCACTGGGCACGCGTTGGCGATTGCTGCGCTGAAGGCTGGTGCTGAGCGAGTAGATATATGGAGCGCTGCCCGTACGCCATTGGATAAGAGTTGATAGAATGAGGCTTTCTTTCCAAGGAGCGGTCTATGTCGCATCCATTTAACGCACTATCGCCAGACCTCGTGATGTCTGCCGCCGAGTCCATAGGAGTTTGGCCTGCTGGCGAGCCGTTTGCGCTTAATAGCTACGAAAATCGTGTGTTAATGTTTCGCGATGATGAGGGTGGTCGCTGGATAGTTAAGTTCTATCGTCCTGGTCGTTGGAGTAACGAAGCGATTCAAGAAGAGCACGATTTCTTGCAGGAGCTATATCAGGCTAATGTGCCAGTTGTTGCTCCATGGAGAGACAGCCAAGGCCGCTCACTGCATGAGTTTCAAGAGTTTCGGTTTGCCTTGTTCCCTCAATGCGCAGGTCAAGCGCCTGAATTAGATAATCCTTCGCATCTTTTTGCTCTGGGTGAAGCGCTTGGCAGCCTTCATAAAGTGGCGAGTAAAAAAGCGTTTCAATACCGTCGTGAGTTGCATTTTGAGCGCGATATTGTTGAAGCGGAAGCGCACGTATTAGCGAGCGAGAGGCTTAATAAACACCAGCGGCGTGCCTACCAGCAGGTAATCCAAAAAATTCTTCGTCAGCTAGGTGGAGGGACTGTTGAGGCCGCGCCGATGATACGCACTCATGGCGATTGTCATTTAGGGAATGTGCTGGGTAGGGACGGGGTGTTTACGCTAGTTGATTTTGACGACTGCATTATGGCGCCGGCTATCCAAGATATTTGGATGTTGTTACCGGTGAGTGACCCCAATAGCTGGCGCGCGCAATTAAGCGAACTTGTTGAGGGTTACGAAGAGACGCTGCCGTTTCCGCATAAACAAATGTCGCTGATTGAACCGTTAAGAGCTTATCGTTTGATTCGCCATACTGCATGGTTGGTCTCCCGCTGGGACGACCCTGCATTTCCCCGCGCATTTCCCTGGTTGGCAGAAAGCGGTTATTGGGATCAACACATTCGACAGCTTGAACAGCAGTGCTTGCAGTTAGAGAAGCCTATTTGGCTGGCCTAGGCACGTCATTTATAGGTGCGCTAGGCCAGCAGCTGTTAGGTTATTCCGTCGCTGTTGAAGTGGCGTTGCTACCTTCACTGGGGGATGGGCGATCAGCAGGTATAGGGTTGGCGACGCCTTCGCCATTAGCCTGTCGGCGGGCAGCGTTAATTTCTGCTGATGGATTGTCTTGTGCAGAAATGCTGACGCTTTCATCAAGCGTTAAAATGAATGCATCACCTGGGTTAAGGGTGCACGCTGTGTCGTCGCACGCTAGCCCGTACTGGCCGTCTTCCGAGTAGGCGCTGGCTTTAAAGGTGCCTGAGTAAATAGCGCTTTCGGCATCATCGGTTTCAATACAGGTAGCATCTTGGGTAGTAATCCGGATGCGGTTACCGCTTAACTGCGCATTCGCTACCAGAATGCAGTACTCGGGTAGCTCATGAGTGGCGCTATTTACAGGCGCGGGGTGCAACAAAATATCTGCTTTACGAGCTTGGTCTTCGCTCAGGCGGAGGTCTTCAATGACTTCAACACCAATACTAGCGCCACTAGGCAGAGTCAGAGAGGCATCTGCTGCTTGAAGAGGTGCAGCTAATGCTGAACCAATTAGGGTAGTTAACCAAAAAGACGTTGACTTAAATGACATGTAGAGTGCTCTCAGATTTGACGCTGCGGTTAAAGCAAAAATAGTGATTAATCATAGCACAGCTCAAATAGACACGAACGGGGGAGCGCGGCACTCTGCCACAGTGGTGCTAGGTACGTTAAAATAAGCCAAGACGCGGCTTTTAGTTGTACAAAAGTTATTTTAAGGTATATTTTTTGTATATGAGTGGCGTGAAAACGTATTACGCGGCTTGTAAGTATTTGTTTAAAAATATTTGTTTACGAGCATTAGGTTGCAACTAATAGTTTGTGCGCATCATGACTCACAAGCGCGACAACAGCGCTTAAAAGAGAGTACGCACAGTTTGTATGAGGCTTAACATGACTGACGACATCGCCCAAAACTACCGCCAAATTATTACTGCTCTAGGAGAGAATCCAGAGCGTGAAGGGCTACGTGATACGCCCAAGCGGGCGGCAAAAGCCATGCAGTTTTTAACAGCAGGGTACCGGCAGTCGCTCGAAGAAATAGTGAATGGCGCAGTGTTTGAATCTCAGACCGATGAAATGGTACTGGTGAAAGATATCGAACTCTACTCGATGTGTGAGCACCACCTGCTGCCATTTATTGGTAAATGTCATATCGCTTACTTACCCAACGGCAAAGTGCTTGGGCTTTCCAAATTTGCTCGGATTGTTGATATGTTTGCAAGGCGTATGCAAATTCAGGAAAACCTTACCCGTGAAATTGCAGAAACCGTGCAGCAAGTCACTCAAGCCAGAGGGGTTGCCGTGGTCATTGAGGCGCGCCACTTATGCATGATGATGCGAGGCGTTGAGAAGCAAAATTCAAGCATGACATCGTCGGTAATGCTGGGCGGTTTTCGTGCTAATCAGGCTACCCGCCAAGAGTTTTTAACGCTGATTAGTTGAGTGGGCTGTTATGCAGTGCTCAACCCAGGCTTCTGTGCCTTTTTTTGGAACTAGCGTCTGCGTTGTTGCCAAACACTTGGTCAAATGTGCTTTTTCGTCTTAGCATGAAGGGGTTTATGAGCCTGCGAGGCCATCATTTGGTCAGGAGTCTGTCATGGAAGCGCTGAAAGAGACACAGCTGTATTGCCCTTTTGCCTATATCGACGGCAGCTGGGTGGCCGCAGACAGCGGTGAGCAGATCAACGTTATTAATCCGGCAACCGGCGAACCGGTTGGCGATATCCCGCGATTAGGCAAAGCTGAAACAGAACGCGCCATTGATGCGGCGGACGCCGCATTGCCCGCCTGGCGAGCATTAACCGCTCAGGAGCGTGCTGACCTATTACTCAAGTGGCATGATTTAATGCTTGAGCACCAGCATGATCTGGCACTGCTAATGACCTATGAGCAGGGCAAACCTTTAAAAGAATCAGAAGGCGAGATTGCATACGCCGCGAGTTTTTTGCGCTGGTTTGCCGAAGAAGCGAGGCGTGTTTATGGTGAAACCATCCCTGCAGCTAAGGCTAATCAGCGGATCGTGGTCACCAAGCAGCCGGTAGGCGTAGTGGGTGCTATTACACCGTGGAACTTCCCGGCGGCGATGATAACGCGTAAGGCTGGAGCTGCTCTGGCCGCAGGTTGTACTATCGTGGTCAAGCCTGCCAGTCAAACACCATTTTCGGCTACCGCGCTGGCGCTGCTTGCTGAGCGAGCAGGTATACCCCGTGGTGTTTTCAACGTTGTGCCGGGTAATGCGTCTGAAATAGCCAAAGCACTGACGCAGTCGCCTAAAGTGCGCAAAATTACCTTTACGGGTTCCACTGAGGTCGGGCGTAAGCTGATGGCCCAGGCAGCTGAGCATGTTCAAAAAATATCGCTAGAGCTGGGCGGTAACGCACCGTTTATTGTTTTTGAAGATGCTGATCTTGATGCTGCGGTTGAAGGTGCAATGGCGGCTAAGTTTCGCAACGCCGGCCAAACCTGTGTGTGTACTAACCGTTTTCTAGTTCAGTCCAGCGTGATTAACGCTTTCTGCGAAAAGCTTGCGGTGGCGATGAACAGTGAGCTTCGAGTAGGGGATGGCACTAAATCCGGTGTTAATATCGGTCCGTTGATTGACGAAAATGCGGTAAAAAAAGTCAGTGAACACGTACAGGATGCGGTTGATAAGGGCGCAGAGCTGTTGCTGGGCGGTCATCCGCACCCGTTAGGTGGCAACTTTTTCACCCCCACACTGATAAGCTTTGCGACCGATACAATGAAAGTGGCTCATGAAGAAACCTTCGGTCCGCTAGCAGCCGTGTTTCCGTTTGATGACGAAGAGACCGCCATCGAAATGGCTAACGACACTGAGTATGGCTTAGCGTCCTACTTTTATTCGCGCGACCTAGCGCGGGTATGGCGCGTTGCTGAGGCGCTTGAGTATGGCATGGTGGGTATTAACACTGGGCTTATTTCCAATGCAGCAGCGCCGTTTGGTGGGGTAAAAGCCTCTGGCCTTGGCCGCGAAGGCGGGCACCAGGGCTTAGAAGAGTATTTGGAAACTAAATACCTCTGTATTGATCTAGGCTAACTGCTCTCGTCAGGTCCTTTTAAGATGACAATAAAAAACCCCCATTGGCGCCGTGCCAACGGGGGTTTTCGTTTTACAAGAAAGGATGGTACTTAGTGGCGGAAGTGGCGCATACCGGTAAATACCATCGCAATGCCCGCTTCGTTAGCGGCATCAATCACTTCCTGGTCACGCATCGAGCCACCGGGCTGAATAACGGCGGTAATGCCTGCTTCAGCGGCGGCGTCGATACCATCGCGGAAGGGAAAGAATGCGTCAGACGCCATGACTGAGCCAGGAACCGAAAACCCTTCATCGGCTGCTTTAATACCGGCAATTTTAGCTGAGTAAACCCGGCTCATTTGGCCAGCACCAACGCCAACAGTTTGTCCAGCTTTTGCGTACACAATGGCGTTGGATTTAACGAATTTAGCCACTCGCCAAGCAAACGCTAGGTCACGTAGCTCCTGTTCTGAGGGCGCACGTTCGCTGACGACGGTTAACTCTTCACGGGTCACCATGCCCTGATCGCGTTCCTGAACCAGCAGGCCGCCATTAACGCGTTTGAAATCAAATGCTGGCTGCTGTTCACCGGGCCAGTGAGCGCTAACATCCAAAAGGCGCACATTCTGTTTTTCAGCCACAATGGCAGCTGCCTCATTGCTAACGCCGGGTGCAATAATCACTTCTACAAACTGACGGTCGATAATGGCTCGTGCGGTCGCAGCGTCTAGCGCCACATTGAAGGCGATGATGCCGCCAAACGCGCTGGTGGGGTCGGTAGCAAACGCCTTGTCGTAGGCTTCCAAGGTGCTTGCACCAATGGCTACGCCACAGGGGTTGGCATGCTTGACGATAACGCAGGCCGTTTCATCAAACGCTTTTACGCACTCAAAGGCGGCATCGGTATCAGCCACATTATTAAAAGAGAGCGGCTTGCCTTGCAGTGTTTTTGCAGTGGCAACGCTTGGTTCGCTTGCGGTCGGGTCAACGTAAAATGCCGCTTGCTGATGGGGGTTTTCCCCGTAGCGCATATCCTGCTTTTTATGTAACTGCAGATTGAAAGTGCGAGCGAAGGAAGCATCTTCGCTGCGTACTTTGCGGCCTAGATAGTCGGCGATGGCACCGTCATAACCTGCCGTATGTTCAAACGCCTTAACGGCAAGATCAAAGCGGGTTTCAGCGCTTACCTGGCCATTGTGGTGAGAAAGTTCACCTATAACGCGTGCATAGTCATCCGCGTTCACCACAATCGTCGTGAAGGCATGGTTTTTTGCGCAGGCGCGCACCATTGTGGGTCCGCCAATATCGATGTTTTCGATAGCGTCTTCTAACGTGCAGTCAGGGTTGGCTACGGTGGCGGCAAAGGGGTATAGGTTAACCACGACCATATCGATTGGCGTAATATCGTTCTCTGCCATCACCGCGTCGTCTTGGCCACGGCGAGCAAGAATGCCGCCGTGAATTTTGGGGTGTAGCGTCTTAACCCGGCCATCCATAATTTCGGGAAAGCCGGTGTGCTCAGACACTTCTTTTACCGGTATGCTGTTTTCTTGCAGCAGGCGAAACGTGCCACCCGTAGAAAGTAGCTCTACACCGTTTTGGCTCAAGCCACGGGCAAATTCAACAATGCCGGTTTTGTCAGATACGCTCAGGAGTGCGCGGCGAACGGGAGTTACATTGTTACCAGCTTTAAGAGTGCTATCAGCCATGAGAGTGCTCGTGTGCAGGGTCGAGAGTTAAAAACTAATAACGCCCCGTATTAGGGGGCGTCACCTTCAATGAGTCCGTACTGTTTCAGCTTCTTGCGCAGCGTGCCGCGATTTAAGCCCAGTACGTCGGCAGCGCGGGTCTGGTTGCCATCGGTATGTTCCATAACACAGGCAAGAAGTGGCGCCTCTACTTCGGCCATCACCATGGCATACAGGTCAGTTGCCTGACTGCCATCGAGATGCTCGAAGTAACGACGCATAGCGGTTTCAACCGCCTCTCTTAGCGGTTGAGGCGGCGTTGTGGTAGCAGGATCCGCCAGCGTGCCGGAGAGCTGTGGAGAAAATTCGCTGGAAAGCAGGTCGCGTTCGGTCATGCAGCATGGCTTCCTTTGGCTAGCAGACGCTCTGCAGCGTCATGCGTCATGGCATTGTTAATCCACTCAAACTGCGAATCAGGCGAGCTAAGCGCATTAAATTGTTGTTTTAGCATGCGGCGTTGATGGTCAGAAAAACGCTGATCATCATTGACGTACCAGCCAACATGCTTACGTGCGATGCGAACACCCATGGTCTCGCCGTAAAATGTGTGCAGGGCGCCCACGTGTTCGGCAAGCACTTGGCAGCGCTCGGTCAAGCTAGGGGAGGCGAGCCGCTCGCCGTGGGTCAAATAGTAATTAATTTCTTGAAATATCCACGGATTGCCCTGGGCGCCGCGACCTATCATGACCGCATCGGCTCCGGTATAGCAAAGCACGTCATGGGCTTTTTCGGGACTGGTAATGTCGCCATTGGCGAATACGGGTATCGAAAGGCGCGACTTAATGTCCGCTATCGTGTCGTACTCTGCCCAACCAGTATAGCGCTGCTCCCGGTGGCGTCCATGTACCGCTAACGCTTGAATGCCTGCTGACTCTGCCAGTTGAGCGATGCGCAGGCCATTATTTGATTCAGCGCACCAGCCCGTGCGGATTTTAAGCGTCACTGGAATATCTACTGCAGCGACTACCGCTTCTAGTATCTCTGCCACTAACGCTTCATCTCGCATCAGGGCAGAACCCGCTGCTTTGTTGCAGACCTTTTTTGCTGGGCAGCCCATGTTGATATCAATCACCTGCGCGCCTAGTTCAGCGTTGAGTCGCGCCGCATGGGCAAGCATGTCAGCATCGCCGCCGGCAATCTGCACCACACGCGGGGCTGGTTCGCCCTGGTGATCCATACGCAGCTGAGACTTACGGGTATGCCACAGCGATGGGTCGGCGGTGACCATCTCGCCCACTACCCAACCAGCACCAAGCCGTCGGCAAAGCTGTCGAAAGGGACGGTCGGTAACGCCTGCCATGGGCGCCAGTATTACCTGATTAGGCATCTGGTAAGGCCCAATCTTCGGGGGGTGAGTCGTCAGTAGAGTCATAGTGCTGCGTTGTGGGCCTGCATGAAATCGACGGGTAGGCGTTTCAAGGGGGCGTATGATACGCCTACTCGGCGATGGGGTGAAGGCCGAAAGCGCGATTAAGCCGGTCGCATTCCAGATAAGCGTACCCAGCCTTCACGAATAATCGGCTCTTCCATGATGAGCCCTTGAGCTTGGTAGGCTTCTAGCACGTCGTTGGCTTGGTTAGCTAAAATGCCGGATAGGGCAAGATGCCCGCCTGGGGCAACGTGGCCAGCAATCATTGGAGATAGCTCAACCAGAGGGCCTGCCAGTATGTTTGCAGTAACAACGGGATAGGGGCCGTCCGTTAACTGTTCGGGGTAGTAAAGCGCTAGCTGCTGATCATTGATGTGGTTGCGTTCGGCGTTATCCCGGCTCGCTTGAAGTGCCTGGGGGTCGATGTCAGTGGCATCGGCATGGGCTGCGCCTAATTTTAGCGCTGCGATCGCAAGTATTCCTGAGCCGCAGCCCACATCCAATACCCTTTTATCGTGTAGCTGTCCGGCAACGGCTAGGCTGTCCAGCCATTCCAGGCAGAGTGCCGTGGTGGGGTGAGTGCCGGTGCCGAAGGCGAGTCCGGGATCTAGAATCAGGTTGACGGCGTCGGCTTCTGGCGGCTCATGCCAGCTAGGGACAATCCAGAGTCGCTCACCCATTTTCAATGGAGTGAAATCATCCATCCACTCTCTTTCCCAGTCCCGGTCAGCAAGTAGCTCATATTCGATCATTGGGCAGGGGTCGCTGGGCAATTGCTCTGCCCATGCTGCCTCAATTCGCCCTAACATTTCGTGAATGCCTTCTAGATCGTCGTATAGGCCGGTTAATATTGTGTCCTGCCACAGCGGTGTTGTGCCTCTTTCTGGCTCGAAAACAGGGTTGTCATGGGCATCTTGTAGGCCGATGGCGGTGGCGCCTTCTGCTAGCAGTAGCTCTTCGAGCAGGTCCGCTTGCTCGGGGGCGACGTGAGCTTTGAGTTGAAGCCAGGGCATGGGGATCTCCGCTGCATGGAATAGCAATTCGTTGAGAAAGGTTAGAACGTTATAAACAGCAACGGGGTGGCTTTAGCCACCCCGCTTAGCAGTACGTACCTAGTGCTACCGGCCTAGATGTTGCCAGTGTCTTGGGTTGTGTTAGCTGCTGAGCTTCTTCTCAAGGTAGTGGATGTTGACACCGCCTTGGCGGAAGTAGCTGTCACGGACGAGGTCTTTCTGCAGGTCGATGTTGGTTTTAATACCTTCGACCAATAGTTCGTCGAGTGCATTACGCATCCGCGTTAAGGCGATTTCGCGATCTTCTCCCCATGTGATCAGCTTGCCGATCAGTGAATCATAGTGAGGAGGAACGGTGTAGCCGGTGTAGATGTGCGAGTCCATGCGAACGCCAAGACCGCCGGGAGAGTGATACAGCGTTACTTTACCCGGTGAAGGCATAAAGGTGCGCGAGTCTTCAGCATTAATCCGACACTCAAAGGAGTGACCGGAAAGCTTCACATCTTCCTGGCGGATTGAAAGTGGCAAGCCAGAAGCAATGCGTAGCTGCTCTTTGACGATATCCACGCCGGTCACCATCTCGGTCACCGGGTGCTCTACCTGAACGCGGGTGTTCATCTCAATAAAGAAATACTCGCCATCTTCGTATAAGAATTCGAAGGTGCCTGCGCCGCGGTAATTAATCTTGATACACGCTTGGCGGCACGCTTCAAGCACCTGGGCGCGGGCTTCAGGATCAAGTCCGGGCGCTGGGGCTTCTTCCAATACTTTTTGGTGACGACGCTGTAGCGAGCAGTCGCGGTCATAAAGATGAATCGCGTTACCCTGGCCATCAGCAAGCACTTGAACTTCAACATGGCGCGGCTTTTCAAGGAATTTTTCCATGTAGACCGTGCCGTCGCCAAAGGCGGCGTGTGCTTCTGTGCGGGTTACCGTAATGGCTGACAGCAAATGGCCTTCGGTATGCACTACGCGCATGCCGCGACCGCCGCCACCCGAAGCTGCTTTGATGATCACCGGATAGCCAATTCTACGTGCCGTGGCTAAATTGGTGGCGTCATCGTCGCCTAGGGGGCCGTCTGAGCCGGGCACTGTGGGAACGCCAGCTTCCTTCATCGACTGAATGGCGCTGACTTTGTCACCCATGAGGCGGATCGTTTCAGCGCGCGGGCCAATAAAGGTAAAGCCAGAGCGTTCTACCTGTTCAGCAAAGTTGGCATTTTCCGAGAGAAAGCCATAGCCCGGGTGAATGGCGGTTGAATCGGTGACTTCTGCAGCGCTAATCAACGCTGGAATATTCAAATAAGATTGCGCTGAGGGAGCGGGGCCAATACACACCGCTTCATCAGCAAGCCGAACGTGCATTAATTCACGGTCAGCTTTGGAGTGTACCGCAACGGTTTTGATCCCTAGCTCTTTACAGGCCCGAAGAATACGTAGGGCAATCTCGCCGCGGTTCGCGATAAGTACCTTGTCCAGCATGGGAGAATCCACCCGTGTTGATATGAAAGATTAAGCGATGACGATCATAGGTTGATCGAATTCCACCGGCTCGCCGTCTTCCACAAGGATGGCCTCAATCACACCATCGCGGTCAGCTTCGATTTGGTTCATCATTTTCATCGCTTCAATGATACATACCGTATCACCTTGCTTCACAGTGTCGCCTACTTCTACAAAGGCTTTTGCACCCGGGGCCGGGCTACGGTAGAAGGTGCCCACCATGGGTGAATGAACAGCTTCACCGCGATAGCTGGATTCCTGGGGCTCAGCCGCTACTGGCGCAGCGTTAGCGGAGGGTGCCTGCTGGTAGGGGGATTGCTGGGCGTATTGGGGCATTGGCTGGGGCTGCCAAGTTGCCCCGTTCGGGTGTCGGCTGATGCGAACGGACTCTTCGCCTTCCTGAATTTCAATCTCGCTGATGTTGGACTCTTCGAGTAACTCAATCAATTTCTTAACTTTACGAATATCCATATAGTAGCCCCAATCGGTGTTAAAGGTTTCTACAGGATAGGCAAGCAAAAAGAGTTGCCCATACCGTGGCGCCTGAAAGAGCGCAGTAAACCAGAATTAAAAATGAAGAGAACGCTGCACGATGGTGAACGTTACCCGTTGCTCAGCCGTAAAAGATGCGTTTTTTAGCTAATATGGGTGCGGAGTTTGCCGAAAAAGTGCGAGCATGTCCAGTGGTGGTCTAGATATGCTCGTTCTTAGGAAATTAAACAACTGTTTGACGACAATCGCGACACAACGGCATAAAAGGGGCGGTTAAAGGGCCAGTTTTCGTACTCACCCCTGCTGCCAACGCTTAAACGACTCTAGGTGTTGTGCAAGTTGTTCAGCATTGACTTCACCTTGAATGCGCGCATCGCGAATTTCCTCTCCTTCAGCAAAAAATAGCAAGCTAGGTGGGCCAAAAAGGTTGAAGCTGTTAAGCAACTCTCGGCTTTGAGCATCCGTGTTGGTCACATCGACCGCTACAAGTTGAAAATCGTTCAATGCGGCGCTTACGTCTGGGTGGGGGTAAACCTCTCGCTCCATTAGTTTGCAGGATATACACCAGTCTGCAGTGAAGTGGACAAAGGCCGGGCGCTGGTTACGCTCTGCTTGGGCAACGGCCATCTCCAGGTCGCTAAGGGAGTCGACTGTTTGAAATGAGAGTGCCTGAGACATGGCCTCAGATTGTCCGCCTGAAACCGTCAGTGGGCGAAGCGGGTTGCTGCCACCTTGGGCCGCGCCAAACACCAGCGCAACGCCCCAGGCAAGCAGCATAAGGCCTAAGGTTTGGCGCGCCCGAGACCAGCCAAGGGGTTGGTTAATGTTGAGTGCGCCCAGCGCTAGTGCGCTGCCAATGGCCAGCCCTGCCCAGAGTAGCAGTGCAACAGAGGGTGCCACTAACCGCTCAATCATCCAGATGGCGACACCCAGCATCAGCAGCCCAAAGGCAACTTTTACGCCGTTCATCCAGGCGCCGGTGCGGGGCAGCAAGGTGGTGCCAAAGGTGCCTACCAGCAGGAGAGGAACCCCCATGCCCATGCCAAGCGCAAATAAAACGGCGCCCCCCATCAGCGCATCGCCGGTGGTAGAAATAAACACCAGTGCGCCCGCTAAAGGTGCGGTTACACAGGGAGAAACCACTAGCACCGATAGTGCGCCTGCCAACGCTAATCCCGCAGGCCCACTCTGTTGTGCGCGAGCTTGCCAAGCATCTACCCGGCTGGCTAAGCGGGGGGAAACGCGTAAATTAAAGGCACCAAACATAGCCAGTGCAAATAGCGTAAACAGCAGTGCGAACGTGATCAGTACGGGCGCGGACTGCAAGTGGGCTTGAAGATTAAGCCCCGCGCCGAATAACCCCATCAAGATGCCTACTACGGCATAGGTAGACGCCATGCCCAGTACATAGCTGGCAGACAGGGCGAAGGCACGGGGTTTAGTAGGATTTTGGCCCACCACAATGGATGACAAAATAGGGATCATTGGCAGGACGCAGGGAGTAAAGGTAAGCCCAATGCCGGCGAGGAAAAAGAGGCCAAGCGCAAGTGGTAGGCTAGCCTCGCTAATTAGAGCGCTAAAACGGCTGTCTTGACTCTGTGGAGCACTGAAGCTGGTGTTGTCGTTAGCAGTGCGTTGCTCCCCGGAGGGGGTTGTTTGTGACGTGGGCTCTGTCTCCCAGTCAGCAAACCTAGCAGGTGGCGACGTTTCGTTCGCTTCAAGGGTTATGCGTTCAGGCGGGTAGCATAGGCCTGCGTCTGCACAGCCTTGAAAGGTAAGCTCAATATCAATGGGGCCGCTATAGGGCGCTGAAAACGGAGCCTCAAATACCAAGTTGTCGCGAAAGATATACACGTCACCCATGAACTCATCATTGGTAAAGGTGCCGTCGGGTATTAGGGGCTCTTCTAAGTCAACGCTACTATTTAGGCTGGTAACTGCCAGTTGGTGGCGATAGAGGTAGTACTCATCAGCAATATCCACGCCAATAAAAAGCGACTCACCGTCATGCCAGGCAGTGGGTTGAAATGCCTCTAAGACAGGTAAAAAGTCACTCTGGTTGCTGGAAGAGGAAAACCACTGCGCCTGAGCCAGCACAGGGAGCCAGCAGAGCAAAAAAAACAGGCTAAAACGTTTGATGGGTAACACGATGTATCCTTGCGCAGTCTTTACGGGGTATCTGAGACGCAGCATATCGCACCTCTCAGCGCCAGCGTAGCCGCTGCGGTGTCGTGACGCGGTACTTCACACTGAGTTAATCCACGAATGCATTGTTTTAAATACAAAAAAGACCTAAACGCAAAAAGGCTGCCCTGAGGGCTAATGCCAGTCAGTTAAGCCTGACTGGCTTTTTTCTAACCGCATATTTTTGTGGTCGTGCCCGAACAGCACGCGGGTACGACCTTTCTCGTCTATCAGGTAGCAAGAACGACGGCGCCATCTCTAGCATCGACTTCATTACCTCGGGAAGACGGCCAGGTGACACCGCCGGCAGCATAGATAATTCCCTGATAATAAAATGGGCAGCTTGATGAAAACTCAATTGATTGGGGTGAACACTGTCTAAGCTATAGGCCATTCGGGCCATCTGAAAGCGTATTAAGTTGTAGGCGAGCAACGTGCCCCATAACTCCTGGCGAACCATGTCCGGCGTGCGGCTACGCAGCGTGAGCCGATTACCCAGAAGTGACTGCTTCATTTCCCGATAGCCCAGCTCGATTTCCCAGCGGTAACTATAAAGATCCACGATATCAGCGGCAGGAAAGCGCAGCGGATCGGTCATCGACGTCAGCACCTGAATCTCTTTGCCCTTGACCTTGCGACACATCAGGCGTGCTTCCAACGTCGCGGGCAAGTCTGGCCATTTCGCTCGCGCTTGTGGCGATGTTGTCAGGCGAACCAGTCGATCCTGACGACCCAACGAGTAGATTTCTTCATATTGTGTTCCCTTTCGTAGCGGGATCAGCCAGTGGCGCTGCTCGCCTGCTTGCTGCCACGCATGCAGCATACCTAGCGAATAAACCCCGCGGTCAAATAACGTCAGAGAGTGGTCAGGCGTACTGGCTATCAGATCTGTCGTCAATGCCACTTCGCCAGCCGAGATACTGTCAAACGCGGCGCCCGTGATCAGGTGGCTCGTCAACTCCATTTGACACACCATCCGCACTTGCGGGTAGCTCGCCTCTCGATAAGCATTACGCGTGCGTGCAAACGCCGCTTGATTGCCGGGTGTGTCAGGCGTTCGCCATACTACCCCGTCTACGCCTAAAAGCCTTAGACCACACCAATGAGGGTGAGGGGTTTGTTCATGCCACAGAGCCTGCGTTTGTTCGAAAACATGTTTGATGGCATCCACACCGAGGCGTTGGCGTGCCTGAACGACTGCACTGGGTACCACAAAGGGGCGCTTACCCGGCAAGATAATATCGAGCTGATTGACGACTTGTCCCACAGGAATATGGCGAAATAGCGCCATACCTACAACCGACCACACCACCATTTCCAGCGGTAAGCGCCGCTTTCGCAGCGTGGCAACGCCTGCTTGCTCCAGGCACGTATCAATTAGCTCAGGGGACAGCACTTCAGAGAGGCTAGAAAAGGTATCAGGGGTAACACGGGCAATGGCATCAATAGCCTGACTAAAGTGCATAAAAGATCCGGTATCAGAAAATCACTGATACCGGAATATCGCATTGCCAGCTAATGGATGAAACCCCTAACTGACTGGCATTAGCCCTGAGGGCAGCCTTTTTGCGTAATTAACCCAACCGTTAGGCTTTGTGGTAGGCCGCTGCGGCTTTTTCAATCGCTTTGCGTGCAGCCTCAACGCCTTCCCAAGACTCAACTTTAACCCACTTGCCTTTTTCGAGGTCTTTGTAGTTCTCGAAGAAGTGTGCGATCTGCTGGCGCAGCAGCTCAGGAAGGTCTGTGACCTCTTGAACGTCATCGTACAGCGTGCTGAGTTTCGGGTGCGGTACACAGACGAGCTTGGCGTCTTCACCCGCTTCATCGGTCATGTTCAAGATGCCGATGGGGCGCGCACGAATAATGCTGCCAGGCGCAACTGGGTGAGGAGTGACGACCAGTGCATCCAGAGCGTCGCCATCGTCAGCCAAGGTGTGGGGAATAAAGCCGTAGTTGGCCGGGTAGAACATAGGGGTGGCCATGAAACGGTCAACGAGAAGGGCGCCCATGTCTTTATCAATTTCATATTTAATCGGCGCATGGTTGGCAGGAATTTCAATTGCCACGTAAATGTCGTTGGGCAGATCTTTTCCGGCGGGGATATTATCGAAGTTCATCGTTGGTTCCTTGGCTTATGTAGAGCAGTGACTAAGCAGTAAGTGCGTTGGTGCATTGCATTAATTGCGAAGAATTATACGAAGATGACTGCTGGATTACCAATGCGACATAGGTGTGTGCAATCGACTAATTTTATAAGCACCCTAAATGTGCCTGTTTTTATAGGGGTAGCGACGTTTGGTGGGCATCGTTTCACGCCGCCAGCGTGTATCATAGGCCCTGGGTGTTTCCCATCAAGAGGCAAGCCTAGGAGGATGAGTTGGCGCATGCCCAGTTGCTAATCAGTTATGGACAAGCCTTTGTCGCTCCGGATAGGCGACAGCACCGCAGCTCTATGTCGGTACGTTTGCCTGAAAAACCCCTCCTGAACGTTAAAGGCGGCTGCGCGGTGATTAGTGACTCAATCTCGCGTAACACCATGGCAAAGCAAGCCGGGGATCTAAGTGTACGTGGCTTTCTAGCCGACTATTACTCCACCCCAGACCATTGGGATACCAAAACCTCTGCTACGCGTGTGCTACGGGCGTTAAATGGCTGGTGCTACAGCCAAAGCCAGCATGTAAAAGAGGGCAGTTTTGTTTCTTCGCTATCTGCCATCGTGTTTCGAGGGCGCGAAGCGGAGCTATTCCACATGGGCGATACGCTGGTGTTCCGGCTGCGTGGCGCTGAGTTTGAGCAACTGACCCGTGACCACGTAACGGATATAGGCGGTTATCGCTACCCTTCCCGGGCGCTGGGGATGGATGGCAGTGTAGATATTGATTACACCCAGCTGGCACTGAAGCAGGGGGACCTGTTTGTATTTACCACTCAAGGCGTTAGGGGGACGCTGCTACCTTCTGACTATGTCCGCCTAATTCGCCAGGATGCGAGTGATTTAGACGCTGCCTGCGAACGTCTCGCCAGCGAAGCGAAACAGCGTGCTCAGGAGCGAGGGTATGGTGGAGATCAATTCTGCTTTCAGCTGCTACGGATTGATGAGTTGCCAGAGGAGGCTGATGATCACCCTAGCTTAATTTACGGTGATTTACCCATACCACCGGAGCTATCGGTAGGCGAGCGGCTTGATGGTTTTGAAGTGCAAGCCGTGCTCTCGCGTAATGCCCAATCTAGGGTGTATCGTGTGCGTGATATTCAATCAGAGCGCGACATGGTGATGAAAGCGCCAAGTCCAGAGCTTTCCTTGCGCAATGCCTATCTGGAGCATTTTTTACTCCAACAATGGGTGGTTGAACGGGTCAAGTCACCCTTCGTGGTGAAGGTGGTTGAACCCTCTCGCCCACGACGCTATCTCTACTATCTAATGCAGTATGTAGAAAGCGAAACGCTGCGCCAGTGGTCTGAGCGTCACCCTCAGGCGAGCCTAATACAGCGGTTAGATATCGCCAATCAGCTGGGGAAAGCAGTGCAGGCACTGCACCATCGGGACATTATTCATCAGCAAATCACCCCTGATAATATTTTGATCGATACCCATGGCAAACTGGTGTTGGCTGATTTTAGTGCTTGCCACATGCGCGAAGTCGATGGGCATCGCAATTCAGGTGAGCTGCTGCGCCAAATTGGCTTTAATGAGCACACGGCCCCGGAGTATGCTCTGGGTGATAGCGTAGGGCGGCGCAGCGACCAATATTCGTTGGCCTCCACCGTTTACTGGCTGTTAACCGGCGCGTTGCCTTATGTTTTGACACCCAACCGTCTGCGTAGCCATACGGATCTTGAAGAACTGAGCTACCGTAGCGCGCGCACGACGAACCCTGAGATAACCCACGACCTTGACGAAGCCCTGCGCAGGGCATTGGATCCACAGCGATCACTGCGGTTTAGGCGAATGTCAGAGTTTCTTCATGCGTTACGCGTGCCGTTAGGGCGACAGCCAGCGAAACAGGAAGCGCGCCAAGAGCCGCGGCGGTTTTGGCAAGGCGTGGCGGGTATTCTGCTGCTACTGCTCGTGCTGTCTTGGTTGCTAAGGTAGGTTGCTTTAAAAAGCGCTAAGCATACATAAGCATAAAAAAGGGGCGATGCTTTTACGGCACCGCCCCTTTTATATTGCTCGTCACAAATTGTTCGTCACAAATTGCTCGTCACAAACCAAAAGCGCTTAGAGAGTGAAAGTAGGCAGTTTTTGCTCGACCTTCGCAAGCTTCAACTTGGCAACTTTTGGTAGGCCATTTTCAAAGGGTGGGAAGTCTTCCCCTTGAATCAGTGGTGATAGGTAGTCGCGGCACGCTTTAGTGATCTCAAAGCCATTTTCGCTGATGTAGTCTCGTGGCATGAATTTCTCCTGATTGGCGATTTGCGCCAAGGGAGCAGAGATCACATCCCACTGGTAAGGCTCTTGGGAAATGCGACGAATGGCCGGCATCATAGAGTTTTTACCTGCCAGCGCCAGGGTAACGGCTTCGCGGCCCACTGCATACGCCTGCTCGACATCAGTCTTAGAGGCTAGGTGGCGCGCTGCACGCTGCAGGTAGTCGGCAACCGCCCAGTGGTATTTATAGCCCAAGTCCTGCTTGATCATACCGGCTAACGTGGGTGCAACACCGCCAAGTTGACGGTGGCCAAAGGCATCGGTATTGCCGGCATCGGCAAGGAAAGTGCCGTCTTCGTAACGAGCGCCTTCCGATACCACAATCACGCAGTAACCATACTTGGTGACACTCTCTTCTACCCGCGCCATAACGGCACTTCGGTTGAACGCAATCTCCGGGAAGATAATCAGGTGGGGCGGCTCGCCTTCACCTTCTCCCGCCAAGCCGCCAGCGGCAGCAATCCAGCCTGCGTGCCGCCCCATGACTTCCAGTACAAAAACTTTGGTGGACGTTGCACACATAGAAGCGACATCCAGTGATGCTTCCTGGGTAGAGGTGGCGATGTACTTAGCAACGCTACCAAAACCCGGGCTGTTATCAGTGATGGGCAGGTCGTTATCCACTGTTTTAGGGACGTGAATAGCGGTGAGGGGGTAACCCAGCTTTTCAGACAGCTGCGAAACTTTTAAGCACGTATCCGCGCTATCGCCACCGCCATTATAGAAAAAGTAGCGAATATCGTGGGCTTTAAAGACTTCAATTAAGCGTTCGTACTGGGCGCGGTGTGTATCAATGTCTTTGAGTTTGTAGCGGCATGAACCAAAAGCACCGCCCGGCGTGTGGCGCAGAGCAGCAATAGCTTCATCGCTCTCCTGGGACACGTCGATGAGATCTTCCGTCAAGGCACCGATAATGCCGTTATGACCGGCGTACACCTTACCAATTTGCTCGGGGGCTTGCCGACATGCTTGGATAACGCCGCAGGCGCTGGCATTGATGACGGCGGTAACGCCACCGGATTGGGCGTAAAAGGCATTATGCTGAGCCATGGAAACGTCTCATCTCCTAAAAACGGATAGTTGGAACACGCTCTAGAGCGTGCTTGATGACTAAAATAGGTTAAATATGCCCAGGGAAAATACCGTGGCATTCCCTGGAAAATTTATAACAAACGGCGAAAGTTTAGCGTAAAGCGGCAGGGGCTGCATTAGGCTGGCTACTCGCCGATGTCCAGCTCTTGCTCCTGTTGGGCTAGCCGCCAACCGCCTAAATCTTTATAGCGGTTAACCATCGCGCAAAAGAGCTCCGCGGTGCGTTCAGTATCGTAACGGGCAGAGTGAGCCGCTTTATTATCGAAATCGATACCCGCAGCGCGACATGCCCGGGCAAGCACGGTTTGGCCGTACACGAAGCCAGCGAGCGTTGCTGTATCAAAGCTTGAGAACGGATGAAACGGGTTTCGCTTTACATCACAGCGATTAGCCGCCGCATTTAAAAAGCTGTGATCAAATGCCGCGTTATGCCCCACCAAGATGGCACGTGAACAGCCGTGGGCTTTAATGGCTTTGCGAATAGGGCGAAAAAGCTCCCCCAGCGCCTCTGACTCCGTGAGCGCCACTTGGCGTCGCAGCGGGTCGTCCAGGTTGATGCCGGTAAAATCTAACGCAGACTGTTCAACGTTCGCCCCTTCGAAAGGGTGAATATGATAAGCGTAGGTGGCATCGGGTAATAAGTTACCCTCTGGGTCCATGGTGAGCGTAACGGCTGCAATCTCAAGTACGGCGTCGTTTTGGGCATTAAAACCACCCGTTTCTAAATCAATGACAACCGGCAGGTAACTGCGAAAACGTTGGGCCATTAATTCGCGGGCAATTGCCTCGCTCATGCAGCTCTCCTTAGTAAAGCGAGTAATCGGTCAGGGTGTGCAGCAAGCCACCGCAATGAATGGTGTGATTCTAGCAGCTTTACCCCCAAGGCGTCGTTGACGGTATTCGCTGAGCATTGAGAGCGCTATACTAATAGAGTGTGGTAACAGGTTTTTGTTAGCACATGGCGTGCCGCACTATATATTTTGGTGAACTGCTTTCCCTACACAAGGAGTAAAGAATGTCCGATGTCAAAAAGGTTGTGCTGGCGTATTCAGGCGGCCTGGACACATCCGTAATCGTTAAGTGGTTGCAAGAGACCTACAACTGCGAAGTAGTGACCTTTACAGCCGACATCGGTCAGGGCGAAGAAGTTGAACCCGCCCGTGCGAAAGCGGAAGCGCTGGGCGTTAAAGAGATCTACATAGAAGACCTTCGTGAAGAGTTCGTGCGGGACTATGTCTTCCCTATGTTCCGCGCTAATACTATTTATGAAGGTGAGTACCTGCTGGGTACCTCCATTGCCCGCCCGCTGATTGCCAAGCGCTTAATCGAAATTGCCAATGAAACCGGTGCCGATGCTATTTCCCATGGCGCGACGGGCAAAGGCAACGACCAAGTGCGTTTTGAGCTGGGCGGTTACGCGCTGAAGCCGGGTGTTAAAGTTATTGCACCGTGGCGCGAGTGGGATCTCACTTCTCGTGAGAAGCTGATGGCCTACTGCGAAGAGCGCAACATTCCGGTCGATTTTTCTAATAAAAAGAAAAAATCGCCGTACTCCATGGATGCCAACCTGCTGCACATCTCCTACGAGGGCGGCATTTTGGAAGATCCGTGGGCAGAAGCAGAAGAAGATATGTGGCGCTGGAGCGTTTCTCCAGAAGCCGCGCCGGAGCAGCCCACCTATGTGGAGCTTACCTTCGAGAAAGGTGACATTGTTGCCATCGATGGTGAGCCATTGAAAGCGCATGAAGTGCTCGAAAAACTTAACAAGCTTGGCGGTGACAACGGAATTGGCCGTTTAGACATTGTTGAAAACCGCTATGTGGGCATGAAGTCTCGCGGCTGCTACGAAACGCCAGGGGGCACTATTATGCTGCGCGCCCACCGTGCGATTGAGTCGCTGACTCTCGATCGCGAAGAAGCGCATCTGAAAGATCAACTGATGCCTAAATACGCAGAAGTCATCTACAACGGTTACTGGTGGAGCCCAGAGCGCCGCATGCTGCAAGCGGCTATCGACGAGACTCAGAAGAACGTTTGTGGCGTTGTGCGTATGAAGCTCTACAAAGGCAACGCCATTGTGGTGGGCCGTAAGTCCGAGCAGTCGCTGTTTGATGAGTCTATCGCGACGTTTGAAGATGATGCGGGTGCTTACAATCAAAAAGACGCGGAAGGCTTTATCAAGCTGAATGCGCTGCGTTTACGTATTGCCGCTGGTAAAGGGCGTCAGCAGAGCTAACAATGCGTTAAGCGGCCAGCGCAAAGCTGGCCGTTTTTATTGCAGGGGAACTACCTATGCTAAAAAAACTACTTTCAGGTCTTTTTGGGGGCGGTGGCCAAGGCGCTGAAGAGAGCAGCGCAAACGCTGCCGAGCCAGTTGAGTACAAAGAGTATTTAATTGTCTCCCAGCCTGATAACCAAAGCGGGCAATACCGGGTTAGTGGCTGGATTCGCAGGCTAGATAGCGCGGGCGTTACCCAAGAGCATCGATTTGAGCGTTCAGATATGCTTCCCGGTCGTGAAGCCTGCGACGCGATGATGATCACTAAAGCGCAGCGCTATATTGATGAAGTAGGCGAGGCAATGTTTGCCCCCGATCCTCGGCAAAAAGAGCAAAACTGATTAGCCAAGCCATACCCTCGCTTAAATAACCCATAGAGCCACTCATTAAACCAAGGAGCGGCGAATGCGTGTTGTATATCAAGCCTCGCCATGGCGCTCCTTAATAGATAAAGATGGCCAGCTAAACAGGTCGGCTATCACGGCGCCGTTAGACGACATTTTTTCCAGACTCTTTGCGCCACACCTTACGTTGGCGGATTCCCATGCCTGTCAACTGCCACTCGTTGAGGCGCTGGTGCGCTATGACATTCCCGCATGGCGCATTAGTCAGATTATTGGCGACCATAATGCGTGGCTTTACCGTCAGGCAATAGCGCTATCGCTCAATGAAATGCATGCCCAGGGGTGGGGAGAGCCTCCGGTTGATTACTGCGTGGTAATGTTAGGGTCAGCTGCCCGGTATGAAAGCCTCCTCAGCCCAGACCAGGATAATGCGTTAATCATTGATGACTATCCGGATGCCCGCCATGTGGAAATCGATGGCTACTTTCAAGCCCTGGGTGAGCGCTTCACCCAGCGTCTTGATGAGGCGGGGATACCGCTGTGTCGAGGGCATATAATGGCTCGCTGGCCGATGTGGCGAAAACGGATCAGCGAGTGGCGCTTGCAACTGGAAATATGGAGCGCTGATCGGCGTGTTAAACGCGTTCAGCAAACCAATATTTTGCTTGATTTTACGCCTGTGGCAGGTAACTCAGCCCTTGCTGAGCAGTTGGCGGAGAGTGTTTCTACAACGCTTCCCCAAGCATCGCTGTTTATGGATGAAATGTCGGTATTGCTTGATGAGCTGCCGGTTGCTTTAGACCGTTTCGGACGCGTTGCGGCTAGCCCAAGTTCGGAGGCACCCCACCGTCATGCCATTAATCTTAAACGGCAGGGATTACTTCCATTGATCAGCGCTGTGCGCTTACTCAGCGTAAGGCATCGGCGGCAGGAAATAGGCACCCGGGAGCGCTTGGTCGCGCTTAGCCATGCGACTGATACCTTGAGTTTAGAGCAATCAGACTTGCTGATAGCAGCGTTTGAGCGTTTTCAACAGTGCCTGCTGGATCAGCAGCGTTATGACATATCACGCGGCCAGGCCGCAGATGGCTGGGTTGATCTTCGCCGCTTACGTGAAGATGAGAAATTGCTGTTGAAATTTGATCTTCAGCAGGTCAAAACCTTTATTCAGCGGGTAAAAGGCAAACGTTAAACAGCCTATGGCTTAATTTTGCTCGGCGGGAGGGCTGTCAGACGTATCTGAGCTGTCATCTCCGCTCGATGGGGGGTTATTTCCACCCTGGTCATCAGGGGCGGCGGGTAATTCCAGGGTTAAACAAGCACCGCCTAGCTGTTTAGCGTCCTCAACCCAGAGCCGCCCGCCAAGATGAGCGATAATACCTCGGCTAATGGGTAAGCCTAAGCCACTACCTTTGGGCCTACCTTTTGGGAGTTCGCCATCTTGTTGTATTTGGTGGAATTTCTCAAATACTCGCTCTCGCTCCTCGATGCCAATACCCGGGCCATTATCCTCAACGCTTAAGCGGAAATGTCGGCGGTGGTGGTAGAGTGCCAACCGTACTTTGGGCTGTTGGCGGTCGGCGAACTTACCCGCATTATCTAACAGGTTAATAATCACCTGTTCTAACCGGTCGTGGTCGCCAATCACTATTGCGGGGTCGGCCTCAATCGAAACATCTAAAACGATGCCGTGCTCTTCATGGAGGTGGGCAATTGCATTAATGCTGTGGCGAGCCAGCGCCGCTAAATCAAGAGGCTCTGGGTTCAGTGTTAAGCGACCGCTCTCAAGGCGAGCCAAGTCTAATATCTCTTCAATTAAGCGGGATAACCGCTGGCTCTCGTGAACGATAACACCAAGAAAATGCTTACGCTTCTCGTCGGGCAGTTGGTCACTATCGCGTAAGATTTCAGCAAAAGCGCGGATAGACGTTAACGGTGTTCGCAGTTCGTGGCTGACCATGGCTACAAACTCATCTTTTAACCGGTCCAGTTCGCGCAGCCGCTCGTTAGCGCTGCGCAGCTCTTCGCCAATTTGCGCTAACTCTTGGGATTTCTGTTCCAGTCGCCGGTTGTACTCAATGGTTTGAGAGGTGGTGTCGAGAATCCTCAGAACAGATTCGATATCTAACGCTTCACCGCGTACCACTGAGTTGATCAAAACCCGTGCTGATGCACTACCAAGAGCCCCTGCAAGGGCCTGCTCTGCCCGGGTAATTAACTCGGGCGGGGCAGTGTCATCAGGCGCAAAGAGGAGTTTGTTGCCGCTGTGGCGGAATACTCGCTGGGTGGTTTGCTCGCCTAAATAGCGAACCAGTAACTCTTTTAACGCCCCTTGGGTGGTTTGCCCACGCCACAGCGAGGTGGTTTGTAAATTGGGGTGCATCGCCTCAGTGAATAGCGCTGCTTGGGTCTGTTCTAAGGGGGAGGGGCGGGTAAATAGAGAAACACCCACCAGAAGCCCCACATTGGCGAGCATACTCCACAGCAACGAGTGGCTGTAAATATCCCAGTTTTCCAGCCCAAACAGGCTGTAGGGTATAAGCCAGGCAATGCCCCATGGCCCTTCGGTTAACAGCGTAGCGCTTAGCCAGCCTGACTGAGCAAAGCCTGGCAGCAAAAGGGTGTAACACCACACGAGAAAACCGGCGATTAAACCAAGGGTAGCCCCTTGGCGCGTGGCGCCACGCCAGTAAAGGCCTATCAGTAACGCAGGGGCAAACTGAGCCGCACCTGCAAATGACACCAGACCAATAGTGACTAAGCTGTAGGAGTCGCCGATCAGTGCATGGTAGAGATACCCAAGCAGCAGAATAAGCACGATAGCAATACGCCGAATACCCAGTAGCCAGCCGGCAAGTTCCCCTTTGGTGCTCAAATGAAGTCGCTTGGAGCGCAAGAGCAACGGCATAACCAGCTGGTTGCTCACCATGGTTGAGAGCGCAATGGTTTCGACAATTACCATACCTGTGGCTGCAGAAAGTCCGCCGATAAAAACAAGCAGTGGCAAGCCTTCTAACCCTGCCGAAAGGGGCAGGGTGAGTACAAAACTGTCAGGGTCCCCTGCGCTTACGCCCAGCAGAAGACCTGCGAGGGCGATGGGGATCACGAATAGGTTAATTAGCAGCATATAAAGTGGGAACAGCCAGCTTGCTCGGGTCAAGTGCTGCTCATCGACATTCTCTACGACCAATACCTGGAACTGACGCGGCAGTGTTAAGAAAGCTAGAAAGGCGAGAGCTAGCATGCCAACCCAGCCGGTTGCTCCCCCCGGCACGCTATCTAAACTCATGCTGTTCATCAGGGTAGGGGTGGCAGCCACTTCAGCAAATAGTGCCGCCGGTCCTTCAAACATGACGAAAACCACAAATATCCCAACGGCCATAAACGCCACCAGCTTCACCAGTGACTCTAAAGCGATAGCGGCCACCATGCCTTCATGGCGCTCGCTGGCATCCAAGTGGCGAGTGCCGAATAGAATAATAAAAACGGCCAATACCAACGCGACCCAAAGAGATTTATCCATCCAAAACCGTTCATCGACCAGGGTGGTGTCGGCGGTGTGAGGATAGTTGATCAATACCGCATGGCTAACGGTGATGGCTTTTAACTGCAAGGCAATGTAAGGCGTAATGCTAATTAGCGCCATTAGCGCTACCAGTGCGCCGAGCGTGGTGTTTTTACCGTAGCGGGCGCTGATAAAGTCGGCAATGGAGGTGATTCGCTGCCGTGCCGCAATGCGTACCATTTTGCGAATGACCGAGGGGGCCAACAGCATTGCCAGGGTAGGGCCAAGGTAGATCAGTAAAAAGCTGGGGCCATGTTCCGCCGCTCGGCCTACGCTGCCGTAGAACGTCCAGGCCGTGCAGTACACAGCAATAGAGAGCGCATAAACCGTGGGCGAGCCAATCAGTGAGCGGCCCTGTTCGGCGCGCCGATCGCCCCAGGCGGCTACCACAAACAGTAGCGCCAAATAGCCAAACGCGGTGCCGAGAATAATAGGGTCTGTACGCATGGTTAGCGTCCCGCGCGATGTTCCATTAGCCAAGCGGTTAAACCGATGACCACCGCCCAGGCGATAAACAGATAAAGCGGTAGCCAGCCCACGTTAAACGAGGGCAAGCGGTCCACTATGATGATGAGTGGTGGGCAGAACAGCAGCAGGGTAACGGCGACTAAAGCCATTAAACGCTCTACTTTACGCGAGTGGGCACCGGTAGATTTCATGAGGCACTAGCATCCTGTCGGTCAAACGCATTGGCTTGCAGCGTTAGCAGCTGCTCCAGCGTATCAATGCCGCGGGCTTCCAAGCGCGGTAGCAGCGCTAGCCATAGCTCGGCGGTGACCCTGGCATCACCTAATGCAGTGTGGCGGGTACCGGGTGGGAAAGCTAGGTCGTAACGCTTGGCAAGGCTATCCAGGTCGTGCCCGTCTAGCGCTTCGTCTAGTGCCCGAGAGATGAGTAAAGTGTCGATCACCGGGTTATCAAACGCGACTCCTTTATGGCTAATGGCTAAAAGGTCAAAGGCAGCGTTATGAGCCAGTAGCACAGCCTCCCCGATGTAGTCGCGAAAATGGGTAAGTACAATATCCAGCGGCGGCGCGCCGGCGACATCGGCATCTGTGAGGCCGTGAATAGCGGTACTCGCTGGAGGAATAGGCCGTTTGGGATCCACCTTTTGGTCAAACACATCGCTGGCTAGCAGACGTGCGTTGACCACTCGGCAGGCCCCAAGGCTGATTACCGTATCGCCACGGCGTAGTTCAAGCCCGGTAGTTTCGGTATCAAAGGCAACCACGTCTAAGCTGCGAAGCGAGCGGTTGGCCAATGCTTCATCGGGAGGAGGCAGATCAGCGATACCAAAGTCGTGAAACTCAGGTCGCGGTGGGGCAGGCTCTCGTGGGGCACCTACCCGCTCAATGGCGGGGAGAGGCATCCGCAGCCGCGCATGTAAGCCATCATCATCGGTTAGGCTCCAGATATCGCTCGCATGTTGGCGCAGTACATCGGCCACTTTGGGTGTTAGCGGTAGGCTGGCGATAGGTTGGTGTTGCCATGCGGCGAGTTCATGTTCGGGTAACGCTTTGCCTTGCCAAATAAGGTCTAGATAGACCCGCTTATTGCCCAAGCATATTTCACCCTCAAAGCCGCTGTCGGGGAGGTGAGCACTTAGCTGCTTTACCAGTGAATCAAACAGGGCGATGAGTGCCGGAGCATCCCCTTTAAACCAGGCGGGCATGCCTACTGGCGTGATTAGTCGATGCTCTGGGTCTAAGCGTTCATCTAAAGCTTGCCAGAAGTCGTTCGACCACATCGGGGTTAATCGCTCGCCCTGATGCTGTAAATCGTCCAGCAGTTGGCCAATTTTGGCCACGTTGTCACCTAGCGTCGTGCCCTCTTCGTGAATAACCCGCTCGAAGCGCTGGCGCAGCAGTGACGTATCTGCATCGTTTTGATGGCGTAGTTGAGTCAGGGCATCAGCGGCACTGGTGAGGCTGGCGGTGTGCTGGCGTAGCGGCGTTAGCATGCTGGCTAGCTCTGCGCGTACGCCCATTTCGCTGGACCACGACGCCGTGGCATCGCTAAAGGTCAGCAGAGTTTCACCGTCGCTACCGGGTACGCGTCGCAGAATTACTTTTAGCCAGCGATTATCACAGGGGGTGAGCAATTCTCTAGGCGAGCCATCACTGGGCAACTGGCTAAGGGCATTCTGTAGGCTGCCTACGGGCAGCAGGGCTTCCAGCCGTTTGCCTAAGCCTAGTCCTGTGTTGCCTTCAAAAAAGTCTTCGGCTGCTTGGTTAAATAGCATCAGTCGACGATGGTGGTCACACAGTAGCAGCGGCGTTTCAAGAACCTGTAGAAGAGTTTCAAGTTCCTGGCGAATGCGCGCCGCGCTTCTTGCACCTTCAGCATGGGCAGTGGCAAGGCGGCTGCGGTCAATTCGCCAACTTTCACGCACGCGGCGCAGGTCGGGGGCAAGCGCTTTAAGCCAGCCTTCTGGCGGGTGCTCATCCCGGGCGTCGGGGTTGGCGACTAAGCGGGCCAGCTGCACTTGAAGGTGACGAAGCGGGGTAAATAGCATGCGTTCCAGGAGTAAACCCACCAGAAAAATCGTGGCGCCGCCGGAAAAGCTGCCCAGCCACAACGCCAGCCGTGTTAAGCCCGTCGGTGCAAGTTGAGCATCTAGCCAAGCGGCAAAAATAGCGCCGCCAAGTAGGCTAATGCCGCTGAGAATAAGCCATAAGCCAATCAGGCGTTGGCGTTTAGGCAGCCCGCCTTTTGTCATGGCTGCTCCTCAGTTAACAGGGCTTTAACTTTTTCAACTAAAGATTGAGTTGAGAAGGGTTTGGTAATGTAGTCGTCGGCGCCAAGGGCCATGCCCTTTTCGCGCTCGACATCTCGCCCGTGGGCGGTAAGCATAATAATCGGCAATTGGGCAGTGGCTTCTTGACCACGCAGACGCTCTAGTACATCAAAGCCGCTCATGCCCGGCAGGCTAATGTCCAGTAGCAAGAGATCAGGTGAGGCGCTGTTTACCTGCTCCAACGCTTGTTCACCATCTTCGGCGGTGACGACTTCAAAGCCTGCTTGCTCCATTAGAAACTCTAACGACAGCACAATGTTGGGTTCGTCATCGACCACAAGCACTTTGGCCATGTATCTCTCCCTGATCATATTGTAGTGGGTTATCCAAGGAGTTTAGGTAGGCTCAGCGGCGGGGCCAAGACGACCTTCGACGTGTGCGCCCCAAAATGGGGCTAATCATGCATTATCCAGCTCGACGCTTAGGGCCAAATGGACCAAGCCATAGCCATACTTGAGAAACAACCAGCAGCGGTAAAAGCCATAGCGGTGCTCCTGTTGTTTTAACGAGTAGCTGAAAAATAATAAAACCAGTAACACCCCCTATAATACCGATATAAGCAAGCCCTGATGGGCGTGAAGTGGTGCCCCGTTTAGTAAAGCGAAACAGGTAGCCTGTGGCCGCCCCAAGGAGCAATGCGCACAATAACAACAGAAGTAGGGTCGGCATGTGATTCTCATGGGCTAGGTATTTTATCGTTTAGATTAGCCTTTATGAGCTGCTGGCGGCTCTACAACTTTGTATTTACAAAACGCTGTATTTACACAACTTTGTATTTATACAACTTTGTATTTATACAACTTTGGGATTAATTAAAAGAAGAGATGAGCTTCTTCATAGACTTAAACGTTTGATGATACCACTATAGTCAGGTGGCAATGAGCTAACGAATATTGTCAACAATAACGAGAAACTACCAAAGGAGCTGCGCCCATGAGTGCTATTGTCCTGCTGGTGGTAGGCCTTGCGGCAATGGCCTTAGGGTATTTTGTATACTCTAAGTTCATTGCAGAAAAGATCTACCAGTTAGATCCTGACTTTAAAACCCCTGCCCATGAGTTTGAAGATGGCGTTGATTACGTACCCACCAATCGGTTTGTGCTGTGGGGCCACCACTTTACATCGGTAGCCGGTGCGGCGCCTATTGTTGGGCCTGCTATTGCGGTTATCTGGGGCTGGGCACCCGCTTTTTTATGGGTGGTACTGGGTACCATTTTCTTTGCTGGGATACATGATTTTGGTGCCATTTGGGCCAGTGTTCGCAATAAAGCCAAGTCGGTGGGTGCGCTAACCGGCGACGTTGTAGGTAAGCGGGCACGAAGCATCTTTATGATCGTGATTTTCCTAGTACTGCTGATGGTCAACGCTGTGTTTGCCGTGGTCATCGCTGGACTAATGATGAACTTCTCTAGCGCAGTGGTGCCGGTGTGGGGCGCTATTATTGTTGCCCTGATTATTGGCCAATTGATTTATCGCCGCATTCTTAGCCTACCGGTGGTTTCCATTATTGGTGTGGCGGCGCTTTATCTATTAATCGGCATTGGGCCCTCGGTTCCTGTTCAGATGCCTGCAGAAGTTGCCGGCATGTCAGGTAATGCGGTGTGGATTCTGATTCTATTTGGCTACGCGGCTATTGCGTCGCTGCTGCCCGTATGGATGCTTCTTCAGCCGCGAGATTACATCAATGGGCTGCAGCTGTTTATTGGCTTGATTATCCTTTACGGTGCGTTAGTACTGTTGAACCCAACGCTAGTAGCTCCCGCCTTTAACAGCGATGTTCCGGCAGGTACGCCATCGTTGATTCCCTTGCTATTCGTGACCATTGCCTGCGGCGCTATCTCTGGGTTCCATGGATTGGTTTCCTCGGGAACAACGTCTAAACAGCTTAATAGAGAGACCGATGCTCGCTTTGTCGGCTACTTCGGGGCGGTTGGTGAAGGCATGCTAGCGCTGGCGGCTATTCTTGCAGCCACGGCAGGTTTCGCCACATTAGGTGATTGGCAGGCGATGTACAGCGCCTTTGGTCAGGGCGGGGTGAATGCCTTCGTTGAGGGTGGCGCCTTTATTATCCATAACGGCCTGGGTCTGCCCGAAGTCACGGCTGCTACACTGCTAACGGTAATGGCCGCACTGTTTGCGGGCACCACCATGGATACTGGCCTGCGCTTGCAGCGCTATATTTTCCAAGAGTGGGGCGATATTTATAATCAGCAGTGGATGAAAAAACCCGCCATTGCCACCGGTCTAGCAGTAGGTAGCTGTTTATTGCTAGCGTTTGGTGCTGGTGGCGCCGACGGCTCTGGCGGCCTGATCATTTGGCCTCTGTTTGGTACCACTAACCAGCTATTGGCGGGACTAACGCTGTTGGTTATCACCGTGATGCTGGTGCGTATGAGACGCCCAATGTGGTACACGCTGGCGCCGCTCTGCTTCCTGCTGGTAATGACTATCTTGGCGCTGCTTATCCAGCTCCGTACCTTCTGGAATCAGGGCAATATGTTCCTACTGGTGCTGGATGTCGTGGTATTGATTGCAGCCATTATGGTGGCAATGGAGTGTGCGTCTGCACTGAAACGCTCGCGTGCGGAAATGGCGGCGCAGAGTGACTAACCAAGTCGTAAACTACGCTAATCAGATAATAGAGAGGTAACGTTATGCACGATGACCCATCATCTGGGTCGTCGTCGCGTCGCGATAAATTACGGGCTTGGTTAGACCAAGCCCGTTTTTTTACCGAAGAGGTTTATAGCGCTCGCTATCGGGGTGCTATTGCTCGGGCACGGCGTGACGAAGATGACCTATTCATGCTGCTGGTATTCTCTGAAATGATGGGGCTTGAAAACCCCGCTGGCTACTACACCCTTGAGCTACAGCCGCTGCTGCTGGAACGCTTCCACGACTGGCACAAAAGGATGGGGATGGAGCACTCGCCCTTGGATCATTTCCGCTGTTGTTGAGAGCGACCAGCTAAGCAACCAGTATACTGAGCTACCTATTTTGGGGATTACTATGCAAGCAGTACTGAACCGTCGCCTGCTCTGGGTAGGTGGCAAAGGCGGCGTGGGTAAAACCACCGTCGCCGCTTCCTTAGCAGTGCTTGCTGCTAGCCGTGGAAAACGGGTACTAGTGGTATCCACTGATCCAGCGCATAGCCTGGGCGATGTGTTTGATCGCGCACTGTCGGATATACCGCGCCGTTTATTGCCCAATTTGGATGCCATGGAGATCGATCCTGACATCGAAGTAGAGGCGCATCTGGCCCGTGTGGTTAAACAAATGCGCCGTTATGCTGCGCCCGAAATGATGCAGGAGCTAGAGCGCCAAATGCGCCTTACCCGACAGTCGCCAGGCACCCAGGAGGCTGCTTTGCTTGAGCGGTTAGCGCGGCTGATGGTGGATGATAGTGCGCCTTATGACCTAATTATTTTCGATACCGCCCCCACTGGGCATACCCTTCGTCTGTTAACGCTGCCGGAGGCGATGGCAGCCTGGACAGACGGGCTGTTGGCGCATAACCGCAAGTCGGCAGAGCTGGGTAAGGTGCTTGAGCATTTAACGCCCAAGCGGGGCCGCGATGTTGCAACACCCTTTGACGACCCAACGGTAGACCCGTTAGACGATCTGGACGAGCGCACCCGGGATGTCGCCAAAACGCTAATTGATCGGCGTCGCCTATTCCATCAAGCCAGAAGGCGTATTGAAGATTCTAAGGCGTGTAGCTTTTTATTTGTGATGACACCTGAGCGGCTGCCGATTTTAGAAACTGATCGTGCCGTGAAAGCCCTTGAAGAGGTGCATATACCGGTTGCTGGCGTGCTGATCAATCGCCTGATACCTATAGAAGCAGACGGTGACTTCCTTCAGGCGCGTCGGGAGCAGGAGGCCACCTACCTTACGCGTATTGATGAACTATTTGAGCGTTTACCACGCCCGACGTTGCCTTGGTTGCCTACCGATGTGCAAGGCATTGAAGTGTTAGAGATGTTGGCGCAGAAGCTTGAGCAACAGGGATTTTAATGCGGGTACTTTTATTATCGGCCTACGAGGCGGTGAGTCACCGCTATTGGGCACAAAGTTTAATGACTGCGCTTGATGAGTTTTCTTGGACGTTACTAACCCTGCCTCCCCGTCACTTTTCGTGGCGGATTCGCGGCAATCCGCTGAGCTGGTGGCTGAAGGAGCATGAAACCCTGAGCCAGTCCTATGATGTCGTGCTGGCAACCTCGATGGTGGACTTTGCTACGCTCGTAGGGTTGTTTCCCCAGTTAGGGCAGGCTAGAAAAATTGTGTATTTTCACGAAAACCAGTTTGCCTACCCAGCGTCCAGTGAGCAGATGCCTCAGGTAGAGGCCAAAATGGTCAACCTCTATGCGGCGCTGGCAGCGGATACGATAGTCTTTAACACAGCCTATAATCGGGATTCATTTTTTGATGGTGCGCGCCAGTTTCTAAAAAAGATGCCGGAGAATCTGCCTGCTGCCAAGCCATTGGAGCAGATGCGTCAGCGGTCAAAGGTGCTGCCGGTACCCATAGCCTCGGTAGATAATGCCCCCCAAGTGAATGCGAACCCTCGGCGTATCATGTGGAATCATCGCTGGGAGTACGATAAAAATCCTGAGGATTTTTTTGAAGTTCTGTTCACGCTAGGCGAGCAGCAGGTGCCGTTTGAGCTAGCGGTGCTCGGACAACGCTTTCGAGATGTGCCGCCCATTTTTGCAGAGGCTGAACAGCGTCTTGCCAAGCAAACGATTTGTTGGGGGCCGCAGCCAGAGCCAGAATACCGCGCACTCCTTAATGGCGGCGGCATCGTGGTCTCAACCACCTGGCATGAGTTCCAAGGATTGGCGATTATGGAAGCCGCCCAGCGAGGAGCGCTGCCCCTGGTGCCAAATAGGCTCTGCTTTCCCGCGCTTTACCCCGAAAAGTACCGCTATGACGGGACGACCGAAGGGCTCTATCACCGGCTATACGCTTGGCTAATGGAGCCCGGTAGCCAGCCGCCGTTGCTGGATACTTACCCGTGGCAATGGCCGCAGTGGCGGGGGGCTTATCGCAAACTCCTTATAGGTGAAAGCGAATAGCCAAAAGCGCTTAGCCGATTAATCCAGAGAGTCTAGTCGGCGGGTTGGCCAGTGCACCACCGCCGTATGGCGGCGCATTTTTTGGGCAAGTTTTGGGTGTTCCCGCTGTATCACACGTTCGGCGAAGTCTGACAGAAAGCGGGACTTCATTTCTGCTCGTGCGCGATCTACACCGCTGTGCTGGTAAGGGGTTGAGGCGAGCAGCATGAAACCATCGTCGGGAATTCGTCCGGCGCGCATGTTAGCTTCAATGATCGCGGCGGCGATACCTATCGGTTCGGCTAGATCAGGCCCATAGGGGCCGATAATCAGTGCGGTGTTCGGCAGGTGAAGAAAGTCAAAACCACGGCCTACACAAATCACCCATTCGCGGTGCTCAATATCTAAATCTCGCTCTACGCCCTGTAGCTCGCTAACGTGGGCCACGTTGCCTGCTAGTAGGGGCAGTAAGTCTCGCTGTATCTCCCAGGGCATATCGGGACAGAGACTGGCAAGTGGGGTACTTAAGGCCTCTGGCGCTAGGCCGATCAAGTCACGACTGTCCAATACCTCGCCATGCTGGCCGTGGAGGATCAAAGCGTCGCTGTCGGTTTCAAACCCGCATACCAGTGGGTACACCTGCTGGTGATCATCACCAAACAACTGCCCGGCCTGCTTGGCTATGGCATAGGCATGTGCTTTGGCTGCTTCAGTGTCACAGTCAAATCCGGCGCAGCCACGCTCTTGATGCCCGCTGGAAAAGTGATAGGTAATCAACATCAATGTGGCATGCCCGGCTTTAGCCGCATCGAGTACTGAGTCGGTTAATAGCTCCCCTAAATACGGCCAGCCTAAATCAAAAATACCGCCTAAGTTTCTGAACGGGGTAATAATGCCCAGCGGTGTGCGGGTTGCATGGGGAATATGAATGCGTCCATCCATACACTTCATAACCACAATAGACGTGGGGTGCTGTGCCATATAGCGCTGCCGCGCCAGCCAGGCGCCAGGGCTGCAGTAGTGCTCGGCATGCTGTTTGGAAAGGTTTAACAGCGCATCAATACGCTCAGCGATAGGCTGGTTATGGAGCAGTGTGGCAGGCGTGGGCATCAGCATCCTCATGTTGTTAGCCTGGTGTTTAACCAAGCTCGGTTTTTTCTTTATAGTCGCACAGATCTTCGATAATGCAGCTACCACAGCGCGGCTTACGGGCAATGCAGGTATAGCGGCCGTGGAGAATCAGCCAGTGATGGGCATCCTGTTTAAATGCCTTGGGTATGTGCCTTAGCAGTTTCTGCTCAACCTCTACGACATCTTTACCCTTGGCAATACCCGTACGGTTGGATACTCGAAAAATATGCGTATCCACGGCAATGGTGGGCTGCCCAAAAGCCGTATTGAGAATCACGTTCGCCGTTTTTCGCCCAACGCCGGGTAAGGCCTCCAGTTCTTTGCGTGTTTTCGGTACCTCGCTACCGTGCTGATTAACCAGCAAGTGGCAGGTTTTCATCAGATTTTCGGCTTTGGTGTTAAAAAGCCCAATGGTTTTAATGTGGCGCTTTAGCTCATTAATACCAAGGTCAATGATGGCTTGCGGGGTGTTGGCCACAGGGTAAAGTTTAGCGGTAGCTTTGTTCACCCCAACGTCTGTGGCCTGTGCGGAGAGCAGCACGGCGGCCAGCAGTTCAAAAGGCGTGCTCCAGTTTAGCTCGGTCGTGGGGTGTGGGTTTTCCGCCTGTAGGCGTGCAAAAATGTCATGACGCTTTTGGGCATTCATGGAGTCTTCTCTTGGTTATTAAAGGCGGCTTTATTTGATTGTGCCGGTCACCCTTACCCGACGATCGCTACGTGGCGTAACCGTGGCTGGGCGTGCTCGCGTGGCGCTACGTTGATCGAGCGCATTTTTTAGCGCTATCAATAGCCCCGCAACAAAAAAAGCACCTGGCGGCAGGATGAAAAACAAAAACTGATAATTATCCACCAAGGTTAGCTGCCAATTAGTGGCAGCAGGGCCAAACAGTAACGCCATGCCGCTGAATAGTGTTCCTTGGCCAAGCAGTTCACGTATCGCCCCAAGCACGACCAGTACCGCGCCAAAGCCTAGCCCCATCATAAAGCCATCGACGAAGGCAGGCAGCACTGGCTGGCGCGAGGCGAAGGCGTCTGCGCGACCTAATATGGCGCAGTTGGTAACAATCAGCGGAATAAAAATCCCCAGCACTTGATAAAGTGGGTACGCATAGGCGGCCATCAATAGCTCTGCACAGGTAACAAAAGCGGCAATAATCATAACAAACGCCGGTAGCCGTACCGCACTGGGTACCTGATGGCGGAGGAGTGAAATTGTCGTGCTAGCGCCGACCATCACCAGCAGCGTCGCAATAGCTAACCCGAGGGCATTGACCACGCTGCCGCTAACAGCCAGCAACGGGCAAAGCCCCAGCAGCTGAACCAGTGCAGGGTTATTAGACCACAGCCCTTCACGGGTGAGTTGGCGCCATTGGCTCATGGCGTTGGCTCCTCAAAGGTGATGGGGAGATTGGACTCTGTTGTATATAAAAGCGCCTGATGTACCGCATTAATCACGGCGCGGGGGGTAATGGTTGCACCGGTAAAAGCATCAAACTGTCCGCCATCTTTGTGTACCGCCCAGCTTCCCGGCGGCAGGCTGGTTAAGCTCAGCCCGTCAAAGTGAGTTATCCAGTCGCTGCGCTGGCGCTCGATATCATCGCCGAGCCCTGGCGTCTCCTGGTGCTGGGTAACCCGGACACCGGTTATCTTGCGCTGTTGATCAATGCCGACCAGCAGCCTGATCTCACCGTTATAGCCTTGGCGCGTCACCACCGGCAGAATAAGTGCGCTTCCATCGCCGCTATGAATTTGCCAGCCTTGCGTCTCACTGCGATGCCCAAGCTGCAAAGGGTTGGGTAGCTCAAATACGCCATTTAAAACATCTTGAATAGGCGTGTCAGCCAGCGCAGGGGGCAGTACTTGCTGCAGCTGGCGGTGTTGATGGGCGAGCTGGTGGGTGGCAATTCTCTCGGCGGTTAGCGCGCGGGTAAGTGCGACACTGCCCGCAGTGACTAGTGCAAAGGCCCCTAGGGCAAAGGCGCCGCGTAGCATCGCTTGGCGAGGCGTCATAGTGGCTCCTTGGGCGCTGAGTGAGTTGCTGTATTGGCATGGCCGCTTGGACGCGGCACGGTGTAGATATCTAGTAGCGGTACACAGAGATTCATTAGTAATACCGCAAACGCCACTGCGTCGGGGTAGCCGCCGAAGGTGCGAATAATCATCACGAGGGCACCAATGCCCGCTCCATAAATCAGTTTGCCACGTTGGCTGGTGGCCGCTGAGACCGGGTCAGTGGCGATAAAAAACGCCCCAAATAGCGTGGCACCCGTTAATAGGTGAAACAGCGGCGAGGCAAAGTGGCTTGGGTCGCTGGCATAAAACAGCGTCGCTAGCAGCATCATGCTACCCAGCATGGCGATGGGGATATGCCAGCTGATAATACGCTTGGCAATTAGCACTAGCCCGCCGATTAACCAAGCAAACGCCACGTTGCGCCAAGTGATAAGCGTGCCTTCGGGAAGCGGCTGGCTGGCCCAGAACTCGCTGGCAAGCACCGCCTCACCTTTGTGCTTGAAGGCGTCAAGCGGCGTGGCTCCGCTCAACGCATCAAGCGTTGCTGGTGGCAGGGAGCCAATAATTTGCGCCCATAGCGTTTGGTTGAATAGCGACTCGGCCGTGAGTGCTTGGGGCGGCGACCACAGCGTCATGTAAGTAGGAAACGACACTAGTAGTAAGGCATAGCCCACCATGGCCGGATTGAATGGGTTGTGGCCCAAACCGCCATACAGCTGCTTAGCGACCACAACTGCGGCCATTACGCCCACCGCGATGAGCCACCAGGGGCTAGCGGGCGGTAGAGAAGCGCCTAACAGTACGCCGGTAAGCAGCGCACTGGAATCCCGCAGCGCTGGCCTTACTGGGCGCTGGCGTAGGGTTACTATCAGTGCTTCAGCACCAAGGGCAAATAACCCGGCTAGTAGCACGTTACTGATCACCCCCAGTCCGAAGTAGAACGTCATGGCCGCTATGCCCGGCAGGGTTGCCACGATGACCCACCGCATGAGGTGGGCGGTTGATGGGGCAGCGCCTACCTGGGCGGCGTGCATCATGCTCATGGGGTGTCCTTTTGGATGGCGTTCTCGCGCGCGCTGGTGAGGCGCGCTTCCGCCGCCTTGAGGTTTTCTTGGGCGGTTGCAAGCTGGGTTTCTAAATCATCAAAGCGCTGCTTAGGATCTTGTTCGGCGGCCCTGGCTAGCACTTTTTCAGCTTTTTTAACCGCAGCTTTGGCAGCGGTTTGGGCAATTCGCAGGCTACGTAGATCTACCTCTGGCGCGGCGTGATCACCTGCAGTGCTCGTCGAAGGCTTTTGCGTTTGAGCCAGCCTTGCCTGGCGGCGGGCCTGTTTTTCAGCATCTTCCCGGGCTAGGCGTGCTTGACGGAATTCAAAGCGATGCTTGGCGTGGTCGGACTTGGCTGTTTCTATCTGTTTAATGCGGATGCGCTGCTTTGCTAAACGATAATCCTCAACCAACGGAATAAAACTTGGGCACACAAAGCTGCAGGCGCCGCACTCAATACAGTCAAACAGGTTAAGTGTTTCCAGCGTGCTATCGTTTTCGGCCCGGGCATACCAGTGCAACTGCTGGGGGAGCAGTTGGGCGGGGCACACACTTTCGCAGGCACCGCAGCGAATGCAGGGCGACTCAATAGGCGCTGGTGGTAGCTCTGCCAGGGTAGCGGCAATCAGGCAGTTGGTGGTTTTCGTCACCGGCGTGTCTAACGTGGCAAGGGGGGTGCCCATCATAGGGCCGCCAACAATGACCTGATGGAGTTGCCCGGGCATTAAACCAACGCCGTCGAGCAAACTGGCCACCGATGTACCTAGCCGTACCCAGTAATTCCCTGGGGTACTAACCGCTTCGCCGGTCAGGGTAACAATACGCTCAACCAATGGTTTGCCGTCGCGCACGGCGTGAAGTGCTGCCAGCAGGGTGCCAGGATTATGGCATAGCGTGCCCACATCGGCAGGTAAACCACCGCTGGGCACGTCACGATTAAGCACTTTTTTGATTAACTGGCGTTCACCTCCGCTGGGGTAGCGGGTCTCGATGACCTTCAGCACGATGGCTGCCGGATGCTGTGCCTGGGGGAGCGCGTGCTCTAAGGCACTAATGGCCTCGGGTTTGTTATCTTCAATCCCGATAACGATGGTTTGCGCACCGCAGAGTCTGGCAATTAGCTGGGCGCCTTCCAGTACATCCGCGGGGTGGCTGCGCAGGGTAAGGTCGTCAGCGGTGATATAGGGTTCGCACTCGGCGGCGTTAACTACCAGTGTGTCTATGGCGTGATGCTCTGCGACCTGGGCTTTAATGTAAGTGGGAAAGCCTGCCCCCCCAAGGCCGGTTAGCCCGCTGCTATCTAGCCTCTCGAGTAGTGTGGCCGGTGAGGCTGCCCGCCAATCAAGCGGTGGTAGCCTCTGCCAGTTGTCCAACCCATCCGACTCAATGGTAATCGCGGTGTTGCTAATCTGGGTGACGGTGCCGCTTACGCTTGCGTGAAGAGGGGCCGAAATCATGCCATCGCGCTGGGCGATCAAGCTGCCCACCTTCACGCTGTCTCCCATCGCAACGCAGGGCGTCGCAGCGTTCCCTGCATGCTGTTTTAAAGGCAGCGTTACCAGGGCCGGCAGCGCTGCAATCTGCAACTTAGATTGATTCGAGCGGGCTTTACGCTCGGGCGGGTAAATGCCGCCTGGAAACTCAAAGGCGGGCATGTTCACTCCTGGCGTGGGGGCGGTCACTGGCAATGATCCCAGAAGCGCTTACTAACGGCTGCCATTGGGTGAGCGGTTTACTTCTGGGCAGCATATCAATGCAATCCACGGGGCAGGGGGCTACACATAAGTCGCAGCCGGTGCACTCATCTTCAATCACGGTATGCATCTGCTTGGCGGCCCCAATAATGGCATCAACCGGGCACGCCTGAATGCACTTAGTACAGCCAATGCACTCCGCTTCGCGTATAAACGCGACGGTATCGTCGGTGGCAGCGTCACCATCTAAAGGCGCTGGCTCTCGGCCCAATAGGTCGGCCAATGCGTGAATAGTGGCGTCGCCGCCGGGTGGGCACTTGTTGAGGACATCGCCTTGGTTAATGGCTTCAGCGTAGGGGCGGCAGCCAGGGTAGCCGCACTGGCCGCATTGGGTTTGCGGAAGCAGCGCATTAATTTGCTCAACCAGCGGGTTCGCTTCGCTTTTAAAACGTTCGCTGGCCATGCCCAGCAGCGCTCCAAAGATAATACCTAGCCCTGTCAGCACGCCTATGGCGCTGACAATGCCCCACCATGAAAATGTATCGCCCATGGGTTACCCCTGCACCAAGCCAGAAAAACCAAGAAACGCTAGCGACATAAGGCTTGCGGTAATCATCGCGATGGCTGCCCCCTTAAAGGGCATGGGTACATCGGCGCTGGCTAAGCGCTCGCGCATCGCGGCAAACAGTACCAGGATCAGCGAGAACCCTAGCGCTGCGCCTAGGCCATAGAGTGTCGTGTGGAAAAAGCTCAGCTCGCGGTTAAGTGATAGTAGCGCTACCCCGAGTACGGCACAGTTGGTGGTAATTAGCGGCAGAAAAATCCCCAACACCTGATGCAACAGGGGGCTAAGCTGGCGCACCATTATTTCGGTGAACTGTACGACGGCAGCAATCACTACAATAAAGCTAATGGTACGCAGATAGGTAATATCAAAGGGCACCAATAAACCGTGATACACCACGTAGCTGGCAGCGGAGGCAAGCGTAAGTACAAAGGTCGTGGCCAGAGACATGCCCATGGCTGATTCCAGCTTATTGGAAACGCCCATGAAAGGGCACAGCCCTAAAAACTGTACCAGTACGAAATTATTGACCAGCGCGGTGCTGACCAAAATGATAAAGAGTTCACTCATGGCGGCGTATTGTGCGTAGAAACAGTCTTATTGGCTAGCGGTGGTGCATAAAGACGCACCTGATGACGCCCGGCTTTTTTAGCTTGGTAAAGTGCTTGGTCGGCAGTGCTCATAAGTGCCGTAGGTGTAAAGTACTCATTGATCTCCAACGCACTGATACCAATACTAAAGGTAAGGTGAGGGGCAACCGGTGAAAAGTTATGCGGGTAATTAAGCGCATCAATTTCCGCATTAATAGCGTTGGCTAACCGGTGCGCCTGGTCGGCGGGCATCTCTGCGAGAACAGAGAACTCTTCGCCGCCGGTTCGGGCAATCAAAACGTCATTATTCTCGGCAAACGCTTGAAGTTTTGCGCCCACGGTGGCAAGGCAGTGGTCGCCCTTGGGATGGCCGTAATGGTCGTTAAATAATTTAAAATGGTCAATATCGAGCATCATCACCGCAACCGGGGTGTGATGGGCTATGGCTTGCTCTACAGCGCGCTGTAACTCTTGATCAAAAAGGCGACGGTTAGGTAATCCCGTTAAAGGGTCGTGGGTGGAGAGAATACTTAATTTTTCATTAAGCTGACGTTGGCGGGTGAACTGGCGCTCAAATACTCTCGCCAAAAGGCCTATTTCGTCACTGCGGTGGGTCAATCCGTGTTGGGGTAAGGGTTCCTGACCAAGCTGTTCGGTAAAAAGAGTGAGTGCGCGCAGCGGGCCTAATATCATTTTTTGCAATAGCACCAGAACGGCGACTATCACCAACAGCATCATTACACCCGTCCATAGCAGCACATAGCGTAATGAGCGTAAGCCCGCCAAGTAACGGTCGCGTTCTAGGCGGCTACTGATCGCAATTATGGCGCCGGGCTGGTAGGTGGTAAGAAAGCGTTCGGCAAGCACCGTGTTACCCATAATAGTCGAGGTGGTGCGAGATGCTGGTATCGAAGCGATTGGGCGTACAGTAAGCGAGAGCGGCATGCCGGTGAGCTCGCTGAGTACGCTCAGCCAGTCACTGTTCATGGCGCGTACTTTAAACAGCCAGCCGGCGAGCGGGCCGCTGGAGTCCGTGCGCAGAATTGGGCTTGACGCTACCATGGTTGGCGCGGGGTGGGTATAAAGCATGTTGTGCTCTTGCTCGCTACCTTCTTGGATGGAGCGCTGCATTGAGACCACATAAGGCATCATCCAGCTGCACGCTTGGGTAGCCGATTCGCAGGTTTGATACTGCCCTGTAGTAGGGTTCAAGCCGCCCAGAAAGTGCACTTCGCCATCGGTGTTAAAAAAGGCCATCAGCTTATAGCGCATCTCTTCAAACATGCTCTGGCTGAAATTTACCTCGGCGTAGCGTGGGTAGCTGCCTTGGACAAATTCGTAGGTGTCGTCCCAGGTGGCCCAATCGCGTGCTTGGGCTTGTAGCTGCTGTTGATTAATCGCGACGCTACGTTCAAGGCGGTCCATTTCATTAATAATAATGGACTGCTCTTCTTTATAAAGGGCTGGAAAAAATACAAACCGAGTTAGCAGGCCAAGCACTATTACCGCCAGTAGAAAAACACTGGTAAGGGCAATCAAAAAGCGAAAGCGTAGAGAGGTGGTACAGCGATTAGCCATGGAGCATCTCAGATGAAAGTCAGGTTAAATTTTTATTATTATCTTAAATAATAAAAGGGCAGAGGCGTACAGCCTCTGCCCTTAGCGGATACCTTGGCTAAATTAGGTTACACGCTGACCTGGCTCTGCGCCAGAGTCGGGAGAGAGCAGATAAATACCCTCGTTGTTAGCAGAAGCCAGTACCATGCCCTCTGACACACCAAAGCGCATCTTGCGTGGCGCTAAGTTAGCGACCATGACGGTTAAGCGGCCTTCAAGCGCCTCTGGGGAATAGGCTGACCGAATGCCTGAAAAGACATTGCGGGTTTCGCCGCCCAAGTCCAGGGTTAGCTGCAGGAGTTTATCTGCACCTTCAACGTATTGCGCTTTAGCGATACGAGCAATGCGTAGGTCTACTTTCGCAAAGTCGTCAAAGCTGATTTCTGCAGCAATAGGGTCGTCTGCCAAGGGCCCTTTGGGGGTGTTCTTCAGCTTCTGCTCTTCCACTAAATCCTCCTTAGAGGCCTCAATCATGGCGTCGATTTTGTCACGCTCAACCCGCGTCATTAGGGGCTTGAACTTATTGATCGGATGATTAATCAACACATCACCACGGCTTTCCCAATCCAGGGAGTCAAGCTTGAGGAACTCGCGGGCTTGTTCAGCCATTACAGGTACTACCGGAGCGAGGTAGACCATTAACTGGCGGAACAGGTTGATGCCCACGGAGCAGATCTCTAGCACCTCGCTATCGCGGCCATCCTGTTTTGCCAGTGCCCAGGGTTCTTTTTCAGCAATATAGGTATTGGCCTCATCTGCCAATTCCATGATTTTGCGCATGGCTCGGCTAAATTCTCGGGCTTCGAAATCGCCCGCAATGTCTTCGCCGGCGGCAATAAAGCGCGCCACCATCTGGGGCTCGGCACAGTGTTCTGCTAGGGTACCGTTCCCAATTTTTTTCACAAAGCCTGCGCAGCGGCTGGCGATGTTAACGACCTTACCAACGAGATCAGAATTCACCCGTGCGGCGAAATCTTCCAGATTGAGGTCTAAATCGTCGACCTTGGAGGTTAGCTTCGCTGCAAAATAGTAGCGCAAGTATTCTGGGTTAAGGTGCTCGGCATAAGTAGCGGCTTTAATAAAAGTGCCGCGTGACTTGGACATCTTGGCGCCATCGACGGTTAAAAAGCCGTGGCAATTAACCGCCGTAGGGGTGCGCAGGTCGGCGCCATGGAGCATGGCGGGCCAGAACAGCGCATGGAAGTAGACAATGTCTTTACCAATAAAGTGATAGATCTCGGCGCTGGAGTCTTTTTGCCAGAAACTATCGAAATCAATTCCTTCTCGGTCGCAAAGGTTTTTAAAGCTAGCCAGGTAACCAATAGGGGCATCAAGCCACACGTAGAAGTATTTGCCTGGCGCATCGGGGATTTCAAAGCCGAAATAAGGCGCATCTCGGGAGATATCCCACTCGTTAAACCCGGATTCGAACCACTCCATAAGCTTATTGCGAATTTGTGGTTGCACGTGACCGTCGTTAATCCACTCCTGAAGAAACTCAGCAAAGTCAGGTAGCTTAAAAAAGTAGTGGGTAGAGCTGCGTACCTCTGGAGTCGCCCCTGAGATAGCTGAAACCGGGTTAATCAAGTCGGCGGGCGTGTAGGTTGCACCACACTTTTCGCAGTTATCTCCGTACTGGTCGTCGGCGCCGCACTTTGGGCAGGTGCCTTTAATAAAGCGGTCCGCTAGGAACAAGCCTTTTTGAGGGTCAAACATCTGCTCAATATCGCGAGTGGCAATATGGCCTTTATCGCGCAGGCGTGTGTAAATCAGTTCACTAAAATAACGGTTTTCGTCGGAATGGGTGGAGTGGTAGTTATCAAACCCAACACCAAAGCGGGAAAAGTCTTCTTGGTGATCTTGGGAGACGCGGGCGATCAATGCCTCTGGCGTGATGCCTTCCTGCTCAGCGCGCAGCATAATGGCGGTGCCATGAGCATCATCGGCGCAAACGTAGTAGCACTGCTGGCCACGACTTTTTTGAAAACGCACCCAAATATCCGTCTGGATGTACTCAAGCAGGTGACCGAGGTGAATCGCTCCATTCGCATAGGGGAGCGCGCTGGTCACCAGAATGTTGCGCGGGGCAGTGTTGGACATGGTGAATGATGCTTCCGGTTAGGCCATAATAAATAAAGACGGCGAAGGATAAATGCGCTTCGCCGGTAACGTAACTTCGTGCGTTAGAGCTATTGGTTGTTAATAGCTGTTGCTAAAAACTAACAAAGTTCCTTAACGCTAATACAGCGCTTGCTCTTCTTGCACCACTTCGCGCAGCACGTTCAAAAACAGCTTGTCGGCGTCTGAGTGCTCTGCGGGGTCTTCAGGAATGTGCACGCTGGTGGTGTCGGATATCTCGTTAGCAATGCGAGCCATCGCTGAAGCGCTATTGCCCTCGGCCAGCTCCTTGCGAGCAATGGCCAGCGACTGTTCAAGAATTTTTGGGTCTTGCAGCAGTTTGCGTATAAAGCCATGCAGCTCGTTGATGATGCGTGTTTTTTGAATTTCTGATGCGGACATTAGGACTCTCCTTAAGACCGCGCTTGGTGAAACTGCCAAGCGGAACAATTATTGCCTTGACCATAGCACTTTTTCGGCGGCCGAGCATGTTCTGCCCGGCGCCAGCGTTGGAAATATTCAACAGCGTTTAAAGGGTTAAGCGGCCCGCTTTATGTTTAACAGGGTTGGCGTACTGTTCGAGCCAGTAGGGGCGTAGCGCTTCAGGTACACTGGCTAAACGCTCCTTAAAACGCTCTCTGTCCTGCCGTGAAATGGCTTTGCGGGCGACCAGTTCTGGCGCCTCACCCAGTGCTTCTAAGGCAAGGTAATGGCTCGGGAATAAGCGGTAGCCGCCAATCACCTGGCGGTCGATTTCTGCCGCCACTTCCCCAGGCGTGGCCATATCGGCGCTGACTGGACTGCCAAATTTGAGCTGGACACGCCCCTTGGAGCCGGTAATTCCCGCCACAATTGAGCGAATATCTTCAAATTCACTTTTAGCGTAGCTGCCCTGGGTGGCCACATCATGTAGCTCTTGGGCTTTTTGTAGGTCGCAGGGGTCGTACTCATAGCTTATGGAGACCGGTACCAGCTTTAATTCGGCAATGGCTTCGCCAAATTCCATATCACGCTCCGCGTGGCGTCTGGCCATGATGAGCATTTTGATAATAGCGGCGTCGGTATGATCTATGCCGTTTTTGGCACGCCCTTCACGCTGAGCCATCCATATGGAGTGCTGGTCGACCGTAATGGAGTGGCGTATGTAGGCGGAAAGCTGCTGATAGGCAGCGAGCATGGCGCGCTTGCCACGGGCACTGCGCGGCACAATAAAGCTCTTATTTAGACGCATAAGGTCCGTGACATAAGGCTTTTTCAGCAGATTGTCACCAATCGCGATACGCACGGTATCGCGATTGGCCTGATAGAGCGCGTAATTGACAAATGCAGGGTCCAGCGAAATATCACGGTGGTTGCCGATAAATAAATAGGCGCTGTGATCGTCGAGTTTATCAAGCCCAGCGACGTCAAACGCATCCGTGGTGGTGCGAATCATGCGCTCCATATAATGGGCAATACGCATTTGGAAGCCGCGCACGGTGGTAACGCCTTTCACCTCGCGGCGCACGGCATAGCTTGCTAGGCCGCGTGCGAGAGGAGGTGCCCATTTGGCTAGGCGCGGCAGCCGGAATTGCGTTAGCGCATCGAGTAGCTCGCTGTCGTGGGAGAGGCGCGCAAGAACGTCTTTCACCTCATGATCCATGTAGGGCCGAATGTCGGCCCAAGGGTCATTGGCGGGGTCAGCATTGGGTGCGTTATTGTGTTGAGTCATGCGATCCGTTGGGTGTTAAGCAGAAGTAAGTCGATGTTCAGCGCCAGCAAAAGTAGCCATTAGGCTTCTTGCTGCGCGGCAGGTTCCCGCTGTGTTTCACCTCCGAGCCACTCCAATAAACGGGTGACGTCGTCGGATAGCGCCTGTGCCATTAAAATAAAGTCGGTTTCCAGGCGTGCCAGGGCGTCGTCGCCATCATCGGCATGGTCAGCCTCTTCGATTAGCGCGTCGCCAAAACGCAGCGATTTAAGTGCTAAATCGTCGTGGAGTACAAAGCTTAAGCGACCCTCCAGGCTAATAGCGAGTTTACTTGCTTGGCGACCACTTTCGAGCAGTTGTTGAATCTCGTCGCTGTCTAAGTCTACTTGCCTTGCCCGTAAAACGCCGTCATCGCCTTTGGCTTTTAGCTCCACTTGATCGCCCAGCTGAAGATCCGATGGGCGGCTGGCAGAGTCGCCAAGCCATGTGGTCATGGCACGGATGGGCAGCGTTTGGGAGGAGATTGGCGTGGCCTTTAAACTGCCAAGGGTTTCACGGAGTAGGTCTAAGATATCTTCTGCGCGGGTACGTGAGCTGGCATTAATACCGATCAGGTGGCGGCGGGTATCCCACCACACGTCGACTTTCTGGCTGCGTACAAAGGCACGCGGCAGTAATGCTTCTGTAACTTGCTCTTTTAAAGCGGTTTTTTCTTTGCGCGTGACTTTGCGGCCTTCGCTGGCCTCAATATCCGCGACTTTTTCGTCGACTTCTTCTTTAACCACTGAAGCCGGCAGTAAACGCTCCTGACGCAGCGCTGAGATCAGCCGATGCCCCTGGATTTCATGCAGTAATTGTCCTCCGCTTAAGCGCCCTGCGGGCGCTGTCCAGCCAAGGCGCCGTGCATCGGCATTTCCAAGAGGCTTGGCTGCATGGGTATCGAGTGCGCTTGCTAATGCTGAACTGTCTAGCTCAGGGGCGCCATGAAGGCGATATAAATGCAGGTGCTTAAACCACATGTCACCAATCCTATTAAAAAGGTGGCACATTATGTCGAAAGCAGACCTTTCCTGCTAGCACCTCGGGGGAATGTCGTGTTGTTGCGTACGTTTTAAACTTGTGTTTGATTGATGGTTGTTTTTACCAACTCGCTCAACCACACACAGTTATTGAAAAACAGTTATCGAAAAGGAGGCTCTATGTCAGGGGCAATTACACAGGTAGGTATGCGGGTCCGCGGCTATCACTTAGACGGCTATGGCCACGTAAATAACGCGCGCTACCTTGAGTTCATGGAAGAGGGGCGCTGGGCCTTTTTTGATGAGCACCCGCGACTGATCAAGCAACTTCACCAATCAGGATATGCATTTGTGGTAGTTAATTTAAATATTGATTACCGCGCGGCGGCGGTGCAGAACGATGATCTTCATGTTTTGACGGGTATTGTTGAGGTAGGTGAGCGCAGTGCGCTTTGCCACCACCGCATCCTACGTAAAGATGGCGCGCTTGTCGCTCAAGCGGATCTCACCTTTGTGCTACTTGATATGAAAGCCAACAAAGCCGCGGCCATTAAAGGTGACGTGCGTGACGTGCTTGAAGGTCTCGTAGTTACAAACGAAGCGTTTACAGCACAATAATCGAAGGCGATGCCCCTGACTGCCCTTGGTGCTTATGCAGTGGTATGATGGCAGGGTATCTGCGCGCCGCCCTGTTGTACTGCTTTTTTTGGCACTACCGGGGGCGGCATTTTTAAGCGCTTTCAACTCTCGCAGTGCCAATGCAGTGCAAAGGATCTGACTTTCATGGGTGACATCGCCAGAGAAATCTTGCCCGTCAATATTGAAGACGAGCTCAAACAGTCGTACCTCGACTATGCGATGAGTGTCATTATCGGTCGTGCGCTCCCCGACGTGCGCGACGGCCTCAAGCCTGTTCACCGGCGTGTGCTTTTTGCCATGCATGAACTGGGCAATGACTGGAATAAACCGTACAAGAAGTCGGCGCGTGTCGTCGGCGATGTCATCGGTAAATACCACCCGCACGGTGACAGTGCGGTATATGACACCATCGTACGTATGGCCCAGCACTTCTCCATGCGCCACGTGCTGGTCGATGGCCAAGGTAACTTTGGCTCCATCGATGGCGATAGTGCCGCCGCAATGCGTTACACAGAGGTGCGCATGGCGCGCCTTGCGCACGAGCTTTTGGCGGATCTTGAAAAAGATACCGTCGACTGGGTAGACAACTACGACGGCACTGAACGTATTCCTGCGGTCATGCCGACGAAGGTCCCCAACCTGTTGATTAACGGGTCATCGGGTATTGCGGTGGGCATGGCCACCAATATCCCGCCGCATAACATGCGGGAGGTGATTGATGGGTGCTTGGCGTTAATCGACGACTATACGCTCACCGTTGATGACCTAATGCAGTACATTCCTGGGCCGGATTTCCCCACCGGCGGCATTATTAATGGCCGTGCGGGCATTTTGGATGCTTACCGTACAGGGCGAGGGCGCATTTACGTGCGTGCCTGCCACACCATTGAGCATCATGATAAGAGTGGTCGTGACCACATCATTATTTCTGAGCTGCCGTATCAGGTGAATAAAGCGCGGCTGATTGAAAAAATCGCCGAGCTGGTGAAAGAGAAAAAAATTGAGGGTATTGCCGAGCTACGCGATGAGTCGGATAAAGATGGCCTGCGTGTGGTGATTGAAGTTAAGCGCGGCGAGTCTGGCGAGGTCGTGGTTAATAACCTGTTTGCTCAAACACAGCTGCAAAACGTGTTTGGTATCAATATGGTGGCGCTTGAAAACGGTCAGCCTCGCACGCTCAATCTTAAAGAGATGCTCGAAGCGTTCATTCGTCATCGCCGTGAAGTGGTTACCCGCCGCACGCTGTATGAGCTGAAGAAAGCCCGTGAGCGCGGCCATTTGTTAGAAGGCTTGGCCGTTGCCATCTCTAACATTGATGAAGTTATTGAACTGATCAAGGCGTCGCCCAACGCGGCAGAAGCTCGCGAAAAGCTGCTGGCTAAAATTTGGCAGCCAGGCCAAGTCACCGCCATGCTGGAACGTGCTGGTGCTACCTCTTGTAAACCTGAAGATCTTGATGAAGGGTTTGGCCTTAACCCATCAGCAACCGAGTACCGCCTGTCGCATGCTCAGGCGCAGGCAATTCTTGAACTTCGTTTGCACCGCTTAACCGGCCTTGAAACTGAAAAGCTGCTGAGTGAGTACCTGACGATTCTAGAGAAAATTGCTGAGTTCACGGCAATTTTGGCGTCGCCAGAGCGACTAATGGAAGTTATTCGTGAAGAGCTGCACGCGGTGCGTGAGCAGTTTGGTGATGACCGCCGTACGGAAATTCAGGCTAGCCACTTAGATCTTTCTATTGAAGATTTGATCACCGAAGAGGATATGGTAGTAACCGTCTCCCGCTCTGGCTACGCCAAGACCCAGCCGTTGTCAGACTACCAAGCTCAGCGCCGGGGTGGTCGTGGTAAGTCAGCCACTGCCATGAAAGATGAGGATGTCATCGAGCACCTGCTAGTGGCGTCTACTCACGATACCGTATTGCTGTTCTCTAACCGCGGCAAAGTGTACTGGCTGAAAGTCTATGAAATGCCTAACGCTAGCCGTGGTTCACGGGGTAAACCGCTGGTTAATATGCTGCCCTTGGAAGAGGGTGAGGCGGTTAACGCGATTCTGCCGGTGCGCGATTACGATCCAGAGCACTACATTTTCTTTGCCACGGCAAACGGTACCGTTAAACGTACTAGTCTTGAGCAGTTCTCCCGTCCGCGTAGTGTCGGTTTGATTGCCATTGACCTAGAAGAGAGTGATCGCTTGGTAGGGGCCGCCATTACCTCCGGCGCCGACCACGCCATGCTGCTTTCCTCAAACGGCAAGGCAATACGCTTTGAGGAAGGCAACGTGCGGGCCATGGGCCGCACCGCGCGCGGCGTTCGTGGTATGCGCTTAGCGAAGAATGCCGAAGTCATCAGCCTTATCATTCCCAAGAGTCAGCAGATCGACGCTGAAGCGGATGCAGAGGCCGATGTGGAGCAGCAGGTGGAGCCGCAGGAGCAGGTCCAGTCGGAGGGTCAGATTTACATTATGACCGCTAGTGAGAACGGCTACGGCAAGCGCACACGCTTAGAAGAGTTCCCGCTGCGTGGCCGTGGGGGGCAAGGCGTTATCGCCATGCAAACCAGCGAACGTAATGGGTCGCTAGTGGCTGCTATGCAGGTGTACGACAGCGATGAAATGATGCTGATTACCGACCGTGGCACCTTGGTGCGTACCCGTGTCGAAGAAGTCTCCACGACGTCGCGTAACACGCAGGGTGTGATGCTGATTCGTTTAGGCAAAGAAGAGAAGCTGGTGAAAACCGTTCGTGTTGATGAGCCCGGGGAAAGCGACTTTGAAGCGCTTGAAGAGGGTGAGTCAAACATAGCTGAAGATGGCGCACAGGAACCGGGAACCGATGACACGTCATTATAACTTTTGTGCAGGGCCTGCAGCCCTGCCTGCTGCCGTACTTGAGCGTGCACGCAACGAACTGCTGGATTATCACGGGCGTGGCCTGTCGGTAATGGAAATGAGTCATCGTAGCGATGAATTTGTGGCCATTGCCGAGCGCGCAGAAGCCGATCTGCGAGAGTTGCTGAATATTCCCAGTAACTACAAAGTGCTGTTTCTGCAAGGCGGTGCCAGTATGCAATTCGCTATGCTGCCCATGAACTTGTTAAGCGCGGGCGGCAGTGCCAACTTTATCCAGACCGGTATTTGGGGTAAAAAAGCACTTAGCGAAGCAAAGCACTTAGGCTACCGCTGCCATTTAGCGGGTAGCAGCGAAGCGAATGGCAATACAGCAGTGCCTGCTTTAGATACGCTGTCTTTAAGCAGTGACGCGGCCTATCTGCACTATACGTCGAACGAAACAATTGGCGGGTTAGAGTTTGATTATACGCCGGTGGCACAGCGTGCCGATGGCACGGTGCTACCGCTTGTGTGCGATATGTCGTCGAACATTCTTTCTGGCCCGATTAACGTGGCTGATTTCGGCGTTATCTATGCGGGTGCCCAAAAGAATATTGGCCCTGCGGGGTTAACGCTGGTTATCGTGCGCGATGATTTGCTAGGTAAAGCAGTGCCCGGCGCGCCTTCGTTATTTGATTATCAGCAGCTTGCAGAAGCGGGCTCTATGGTAAATACGCCGCCAACCTATGCTTGGTACTTGTCGGGGTTAGTATTCCAGTGGCTTAAAGATGAGATGGGTGGCCTTAATGCAATGGATGCCCTTAATCAGCGTAAAGCGGACAAGCTTTACGCAGCGATTGATGCCAGCGCGTTTTATAGCAACCCTATTGCTCGTCCTAACCGCTCTCGCATGAACGTGCCCTTTGTGTTGGCAGATGCCGCATTGGACAAAGCGTTTCTACAAGAAGCGGACGAAGCGGGGCTGTTGAATCTGAAAGGCCACCGCAGTGTAGGCGGTATGCGTGCCAGTTTATACAATGCCGTGCCTGAAGAAGCAGTTGATGCGTTAATCGCCTTTATGGCGGATTTTGAACAACGAAGGGGCTAACCATCATGTCCGATACGCCGATTGTTTTGGACGAATTACGTCAACGTATCGACCAGTTAGATGGCGATATATTGCGCTTGATTAGCGAGCGGGCGAGCTGTGCGCAGCAGGTAGCCCACGTTAAGCTAGCCGAAGATAAAGATGCCGTGTTTTATCGCCCTGAGCGAGAAGCGCAGGTATTACGCCGTATCATGGCGCTTAATTCAGGCCCGCTTGATGCTGAGGAAATGGCGCGGTTATTTCGTGAAATCATGTCGGCGTGTCTTGCCCTTGAGCAGCCTGTTAAAGTTGCCTACCTCGGCCCTGAGGGCACCTTTACGCAGCAAGCAGCGTTAAAGCACTTTGGCGAAAGTGCGGTTAGTCTGCCAATGGCGGCCATTGACGAAGTTTTCCGTGAAGTAGAAGCGGGCGCCGTCAACTACGGCGTGGTGCCGGTTGAGAATTCAACCGAGGGTGTTGTAAACCATACCCTCGATACGTTTATGGATTCCTCGATCAAGATTTGCGGTGAAGTGGTGTTACGTATTCATCACCACTTATTGATCAGCGAGACGACCCGCAAGGATAAAGTCTCCAGAATTTACTCTCACCCGCAGTCGTTTGGCCAATGCCGTAAGTGGCTAGATGCCCACTATCCCCACGCTGAAAGGGTGCCGGTGTCGTCAAATGCGGAAGCCGCTAAGCTGGTGAAAACCGAATGGCATAGCGCCGCGATTGCGGGTGATATGGCCGCTAAGCTCTATGGGCTTGAGCGTATTGCCGACAAGATAGAAGACCGTCCTGATAACTCGACGCGCTTCTTGATCATTGGCAACCAAGATGTGCCGATGTCCGGTGAGGACAAAACGTCAATTGTTGTTGCCATGCGCAACCAGCCAGGGGCCTTGCACGATTTGTTAGAGCCCTTCCACCGCCACAAAATTGATTTAACGCGTATTGAAACGCGCCCTTCACGTACAGGCGCTTGGAACTACGTATTCTTCATCGATTTCAAGGGCCATCGTGACGAACCTCAAGTGGCTGCGGTTCTGGAAGAAGTTAAGCTGCGCGCCTCTGAACTACGGGTGCTGGGCTCTTACCCCCAGGGCGTGCTGTGACAAAGCGGGTATTAAAGAGTAGCCATCAGGTGATGTGTCATGAGCCTCGGCTACTGATTGTCGGGCTTGGTCTTATCGGTGGCTCTTTGGCGGCGGCGCTTCGCGCCTCAGGATTTAGCGGCCAGATTGTAGCCTGTGACCCTAACGCAAGCGAAGTCGCTCTCGGGGTAGAGTTGGGGCTGATTGACGCCGGAGGCACGCAGCTTGCCAAGCTCCTTGAAGGCGTTTCCATGGTGGTGCTGGCCGTACCGGTGCTTGCCATGGAGAGTGTTATGCAGACGCTATCAGCAGGACTCTCTGCGGCGGCGGATAACGTGGCGATCACCGATGTTGGCAGCACTAAAGCAACTATTCGTGAATGTGCTGAGCGAGTATTTGGCGGTGTGCCGAGCAATATGGTGCTAGGGCACCCAATAGCGGGTTCTGAAAAAAGCGGCGTAGCAGCGGCTGACCCATCACTTTACGTTAACCATAAAGTGATTCTTACCCCTGAACCTGATGTTAATGCCGACGCATTGGCGCGGGTAGAAGCTTTATGGCAGGCCTGTGGCGCACAAGTCCTGCAGATGAGCGTTGAGCGACACGATCAAGTGCTGGCGCGCACCAGCCATTTGCCGCATTTGCTGGCATTTTCCTTGGTAGACACCTTGGCCCGCCAAGATGAGCGACTAGATATTTTTCGCTACGCAGCGGGTGGCTTTCGCGACTTTACCCGCATTGCTGGCAGCGATCCGGTCATGTGGCGGGACATATTTATTGCTAACCGTGACGCGGTGTTGTCCTCATTAGATGATTTTGAAGCGGGCTTGGCGCGGCTAAGGCAGGCCGTTGAACGTGGCGACAGCGATGCGCTGATTGCCACGTTTGATCGCGCTAGCCATGCGCGACACTATTTTGACACCTTACTTAATAAAACTAGTTATCAGGCGGAATATCACATGCAACCACAGGGTAAGGTTACCTATCGGGTGAGTCCCGGTGGCCAAGCGCAAGGCCGCTTGCGCGTGCCGGGCGATAAATCCATGTCTCACCGCTCTATTATGCTTGGTGCATTAGCCGAAGGTGTGACCGAAGTTAAGGGCTTTTTAGAAGGTGAAGATAGCTTGGCGACCCTTCAAGCGTTTCGTGAGATGGGCGTGGCTATCGAAGGGCCGCACCAAGGGCGGGTCACCATTCACGGAGTAGGCTTGCATGGGCTTAAAGCCCCTTCAGGCCCGATTTACGTGGGTAACTCCGGTACAGCTATGCGCTTGTTCGCAGGCTTGCTGGCAGGCCAGGCATTTGATAGCGAACTAACAGGCGATGAGTCTCTAACCAAGCGCCCGATGGGGCGTGTGGCAGACCCGCTGCGCTTAATGGGCGCCACTATTGATACGGCAGAGGGTGGGCGCCCGCCGCTTAACATCAAAGGCGGTGCGCCGCTTAAAGGTATTTTCTACGATATGCCAATGGCCAGTGCCCAGGTGAAGTCTTGCTTGCTGTTGGCGGGTTTATACGCTGAGGGTGAAACCAAAGTGCGTGAGCCAGCACCCACCCGTGACCATACCGAGCGCATGCTTAATGGCTTTGGCTATACGGTTTCCCGCGAAGGTGATACCTGCTGGTTGCAGGGCGGTGGCACGCTTACTGCCAGCCCCATTGATGTGCCATCGGACATCTCGTCAGCAACGTTCTTTTTGGTGGCGGCCGCGATTACTCCCGGGGCTGATATTACCCTTGAGCACGTAGGGATAAACCCAACGCGTGTTGGCGTGATTAATATTCTAACGCTGATGGGCGCTGATTTGACGCTTGAAAATGAGCGTGAAGTGGGCGGGGAGCCCGTGGCGGATATTCGCATTCGCTATACGCCTTTAAAAGGCATTGATATACCGGTTGATCAAGTGCCGTTAGCCATTGATGAGTTTCCGGCGCTGTTTATCGCTGCTGCTAACGCCCAGGGCGCCACGCGCCTGCGGGGCGCTGAAGAGCTACGGGTTAAAGAATCGGATCGCATTCAGTCGATGGCCGATGGTCTAGCCGTTTTGGGTGTTGAGCACTACGTTGTAGAGGATGGCATCGACATCCTAGGCAACGGTAATGATCAAGTGCCCAGCTACGGCGGCGGACGGATCGACAGTTTGGGTGATCACCGTATCGCCATGTCGTTTGCCATCGCATCACTACGGGCAAGCGATGAGATCATCATCGATGATTGCGCCAACGTGGCGACGTCGTTCCCTGATTTTGTCGCATTAGCGCAGCGCATTGGTATGAATGTTAGTGTGGAGGGCAGTAATGACGCTTAATGTGCCCGTGCTGACCATTGATGGCCCCGGTGGGGCGGGCAAGGGTACTATTAGCAGCCTAATGGCCGAACGCTTGGGATGGCACTTGCTCGACAGTGGTGCGCTTTACCGGCTCACTGCCCAGGCGGCAGTGAAACACGGCGTTGCCCTGGATGATGAGGCAGCGCTTGCCAAGCTTGCAGTGCAGTTAGATGTTGCCTTTCCTGTAAAAGAGGGCCAACCCCGTACGCTGCTGGAAGGAGAAGATGTTACCCGTGCTATTCGCACTGAGCAGGCGGGTGAGCGTGCCTCTCAAGTGGCGGTGTTGCCCTTTGTGCGTGAGGCGCTTTTCCAGCGCCAGCGCGACTTCTGCCAGTCGCCAGGGCTAGTCGCAGATGGTCGGGACATGGGAACCGTAGTGTTTCCCGAGGCGCCTCTAAAAATTTTTCTAACGGCAAGCGCGGAAGAACGCGCCCATCGGCGGTATCAACAGTTGCAGGAAGCCGGGGTGGATGCTAGTCTTTCGAGTCTTTTAAAGGAGATTCAGGCACGCGATGCACGCGATACGCAGCGCAGTGTGGCCCCTCTCAAGCCGGCAGATGATGCCATTACGCTTGATACCACACGCCTGAGCATACCGGAAGTGGTTGAACGGTTGACCGTTTTGCTAGCCCAGCGTGGCATGGCAAACGGCATTTGATTCTCCCTTGCGGCGTTTTTGGATAGGTGTCACGACGTGGCAGGGCGGCAGTTCATATGATCGTTCATATCAGTGAGCCCGGTCAGGTCTAACCAGCGCTAACACCTCCAAAAGCTGAATGACATTAGGCCCGTACTCGCTGGTGGTGCGGAGAAGGCATTTATGCCTCAACAACGTTGATCACGTAGGAAAACCATGAGCGAAAGCTTTGCTGAACTGTTTGAACAGTCTCTTAACGACATCAATATGGAGCCAGGCGCTATTGTCGCGGCTCAGGTTGTCGACATCGATGGTGACTGGGTTACCGTCAACGCTGGTCTAAAATCTGAAGGTCAGATTCCAGCGTCACAATTCCGCGATGAAAACGGTGAACTGAACATCGCTATCGGCGACGACGTTCACGTTGCATTGGAAGCCGTTGAAGATGGCTTCGGTGAGACGCGTCTGTCCCGTGAGAAAGCCAAGCGCGCAGAAGCTTGGAAGGTTCTGGAAGCTGCCTTCGAGAAAGACGAAGTCATCAAAGGCGTGATCAACGGTAAAGTCAAAGGCGGCTTCACCGTCGAAGTTGATTCTATTCGTGCCTTCTTGCCGGGTTCTCTGGTTGACGTTCGCCCGGTTCGCGACACTGCGCACCTGGAAAACAAAGAGCTGGACTTTAAAGTCATCAAGCTTGATCCGAAGCGCAACAACGTCGTTGTATCGCGTCGTGCCGTGCTTGAAGCAGAGAACAGTGCCGAGCGCGAAGCGCTGCTGGCAACTCTGCAGGAAGGTCAGCAGATTAAAGGTATCGTTAAGAACCTGACTGACTACGGTGCCTTTGTTGACCTAGGCGGTGTTGATGGCCTGTTGCACATCACCGATATGGCGTGGAAGCGCATCAAGCATCCGTCTGAAATCGTTGCTGTTGGCGACGAGATCAACGTTAAAGTGCTGAAATTTGATCGTGAGCGTAACCGCGTTTCACTAGGTCTGAAGCAGCTTGGCGAAGATCCGTGGGTCAACATCAAGCAGCGCTATCCGGAGAACACCAAAGTTCAAGCCGTGGTCACTAACCTGACCGATTACGGCTGCTTTGCTGAGCTGGAAGAAGGCGTTGAAGGTCTGGTTCACGTTTCTGAAATGGACTGGACTAACAAAAACATCCATCCGTCTAAAGTTGTCCAAGTGGGCGACGATGTTGACGTTATGGTTCTGGATATCGATGAAGAGCGTCGTCGTATTTCTCTGGGTATTAAGCAGTGCACTGCTAACCCATGGGAAACCTTCAACGCTGAATACAACAAGGGCGACCGCGTTTCAGGTTCCATCAAGTCAATCACTGACTTCGGTATCTTTATCGGCCTTGAAGGCGGTATCGATGGTCTGGTTCACCTGTCCGATATCTCCTGGACAGAAACTGGCGAAGAAGCAGTACGCAACTTCAAGAAAGGCGACGAAGCTGAAGCCGTCATCCTTTCTATCGATCCAGAGCGCGAGCGTATTTCTTTAGGCATTAAGCAAATGGATTCTGATCCGGTTGCTGAATATCTGTCTGTTAACGACAAGGGCAGCATTGTGACTGGCCGCATCGTTGAAGTTGACGCTAAAGAAGCTCACGTTGAACTGGCGACAGATGTTATCGCTATTTTGAAGGCGTCCGAGATCAGTGCTGATCGCGTGGAAGATGCGCGTAACGTATTGAACGAAGGCGACAGCGTTGAAGCGCGTATTGTTAACGTTGATCGTAAGAGTCGTCAGATCAATCTGTCGATTAAGGCGAAAGAGCAAGACGATACTCGTCAGAACCTGAAGAAACTGCGTGATCAAGAGCCCGAATCAGCAGGTGGTCCGACCACTATCGGTGATCTTATCAAGCAGCAGATGGGTCAAGACTAATTTATTAGTTTTTCCTATAAAAGCGCCGCCCATTAGGGCGGCGCTTTTTTTATGGCTTATGCAGTGTTGAGTAACGGTAGTTCATTGCGTCTGTAGTAACTGTTTTTTGCTTGTTAATTTTAAAGCGCTGAACTTTTAAGCTTTACCTAAGTCTGTAAAATTGATTAGTAAATATCACAAAATCATCTAGACTAGTTGTCAATTAGCACTTTTACGGCAATAATGTGTCCGCATCCTGAATTAACGGGTATTGAGCTTGCCCACTCTATGCCTTATGCGGTTAAATTTACGCTACGTTAAACCCTGGCTACAAAGGAACTCCTATGTCACTTTTAAATGAATATATCCAGAAAGAGCAGCAGCTGAAACAACTGCAGGAAGACCTTCAACGCCTGGAAGGTGATCAACGCTTAAAAAGCGAGCTGGAGTTTAAAGCTAAGCTTGAGGCATTGATGAATGAGTTTGGTAAGCGTCCTGCCGATGTGATTGCCCTGTTAGATCCAGCATCAGATCAGCGCAGTGCTAAAGCGCCTGCTGCGTCATCACGTCGTAAGCGTCGTCTGAAGATTTATAAAAACCCGCATAACGGTGAAGTGATTGAGACCCGTGGCGGTAATCATAAAGGCCTGCGTAATTGGAAAGACGAGCATGGCGATGAAGCCGTTGAGTCTTGGCTGGTACGCATGGAAGACTAAGCAGTTTAATCCGGCATTTCTTAACAGAAGTGCCGGTTTTTTTTGAACGACGTTAAATTTAACGTCGCGTTTAATAAGTAGGCTGCGCTTGCTAGAATAATAGCGGAGTTTGCAGCTCTAAATGATTTGGATGCCACAGTACCCTAGGTGCTTCCCCACTGACATGAAACTGCTTTTGATCCCTCATTAGCTGTATCAGAGTTGATGTCATTGCTTGCGATAACTCTGAAAAATCCTCAAAACATGTTTTGGCATAGTAGTGGGACGGCATAGCGACTCGACGATAAGCGACGGGTAAGGCCAAGTGATTAGCTTGGGTGTTGCTCTCCAGATAAAGCCCAATATCGGTTCGTATCTGGTGGACGCTGGGTTCATCTTCAAGTGCCTCTACCTTCTCAGACAAAAGGTCTGGAAGCGAGATAGCCGGGGTGGCGGGTTCTAAATGAGCCTGGAAGCACTCCAGTTGATTAGCATGGTACTTGGTAACCCCTAGCCCGTGAATTAGCTCTGGCGCACTGTAAAGGCGCATGAGAACAGTTTGTTTGGGTTGGCTCCTCACGATAGTGGTTTTAAAATGTCGCTCAGAAAGTGACAAGTGACGAATGCCGCTGAGTGCATGGCGATAGTTGCGCGGTGTGAGCTGGTAACGACGATGAAAGGCCCGCGAAAAAGAGGAGTGGTTGAGATAGCCGCAGCGTAATGCAATTTGCGCTATATTCTGTGGAGTGAGCGAGAGTAAAACAGCTGCGCGCTCAAGACGTCTTTTTTCCCGGTAAGCGCTAGGCGATACATTAAAGCATTGGCGGAACTGGCGGCGTATTTGAGACGATGAGTAACCAAGGTGGTTAGCGAGGTCTTCGATACCCAGTGTTTTATCGAGTGTATCCTGCAGCCAGATCTCAGCTCGTGTCATTGCGTTGAACATTATCTGGCCTCCTTTGCGTGTAATTTACAGGTGGCGTTTTGTTAGCCTGTAACGCACCTTCTCGGTGCTGAGTGATCGTAATAAGCAGACAAGCAATCAATAGAGCCATCTTCCTGTGTGCTAGCGTTGCGAGTCTATGAAGGACCTTAAGTTAATGCTAATGCGGTAGTCCTCTCTTTATGCTTCTAAGAAGTAGCAAAGGCAAGTTTGCTCTATCGGTTTACGCGTTTGTGCACAGTTTTTGTCATAAAAGTCTGTTGAATAGACGTATTGACCCTTTTATGTAAGGTGAAAATGAAATACCAATGAAATATCACAAGGTTGAAAAACAGCTGGACGAGCGTGAAAAGCTCCGTAAATTCCGTGAGCTAGATGATGCTTTTGCGCAAGCACTGCGTCAGTTGGATGACCCTAATAACAGTATGGATATCCCCACAGGGCCACCCGTGAGGTCGTTGGCAGATCTTGAGGCTGACGACCAAGCAGCACTCACCGAAAAGCGCGATCACGTGTTTAACGAACGCTTTAAGGCCTTAATAAGTGAATATGGTCTATCTGAGCGTGAGCTAAGCGAACTGATCCAGACGCTGCTCACCTATGAACGGTGGGAGCTGCAAACAGTGCCTGCCCTGGAGAGTTAGCGGTAGCGGTAGATACGCAAGCTGGGTAAAAAGGCTTCATGCTCTAATTTTTCATCGCGTCGCTTAGCCCTGGTGCGCTGGGTGGGTGGCTCAAGCGGTGGCATTTTTATGTGCGGAAGTTGCTGATTATGGCTAGGTACAATAAGCGGCAGGGCGACGTTCATTGCACGCCTTGTGTGGCCATCTTCTAAAGGTTCGGTGAAAAATAGGTTGGCCCGCATTAAGGGGGCCTGAGACTGCACCTGGGCGAGTGGCTCGTCGCTCGGAATACCAGCCAACTTACGCAGCTGAATGCGGACATGAGCAGCGCCGGTATCCAACTGTAGGAGTTTTTGCTCAGCTTCTTGGACGGTTAATTTTTTTATTGAGCGCCCGCTGCTATACCAAGCAAAGCGCACCCGTGATACCGGTGCTGGGGCTATGGGAATGTGCCGCCAGCACTGCTTAAGGTGCAGCCGTGCTAAACCGCCCTTACGCAGCACGTTATCAACGTCAGGGTGGCGCTCGGGTAAGCGATGTTTTGCTTGGCTAAGGGTATTCGGGTGTGCCTGTTTAATACGTTGTAGCAGTTCGCTGATCTGCGCTTTAGCACGGTTAACCGCATTAAATTTTTCGAGTAAGGTGTCATCCGCTGCGATGAGCGCAATGTAATTACGCGTCTCGCGCCCATCTTGGCCTTGCTGATGCCACATATCGAGCAGCGCTTTGCGCAGCCAGGACGTGTTCTCATGGAGTGGCTGAAAGTGCCATGTCGCCGCCTGCTGCTGCTCATAATACGTTGCTGCCTGATCAATAGTGACCATCAAGTCATCGAAACGAGCATCAAGCTCATGAAGTAAGTGATAAACAGGCAGGACATTATCGTTCATGGCAGCAAACTCTGAGCTAGGAGAGCGGGGCGTCTTTATCCGCTTGGGCGAGCAGCGTGTCTAGATCGGCTTCGTCCATGGCGGATTCGCCCGAAATACGGTGGGACTCTTCAGCCCAGGCGCCTAAGTCAAGCAACTGGCAGCGCTTGCTGCAAAAAGGGCGATAGGCGCTCTCGGGGCTCCAGGTGACACGTTTGCTGCACTGCGGGCAAGCGACCTCAAGCGGTGCATCGTTGGCGGGCGTTGGCATAAAGCTCTCCTTGAGCTACTGGTGTTCGTTTCGGTAACGCTGATCAAGCTGCTTTACTTGTTGCATCATCGAAGCATGATCCCCGCTGTTGTCAATAACGTCATCTGCCTTCGCGAGGCGCGCTTCACGGGGTAGCTGGGCGGCGAGAATAGCATGCACCTGAGCCTCACTCACGCCATCTCGTTCAAGGGTTCGAGAAAGCTGTATGTCAACAGGTACATCCACCACAATGGTGCGGTTTACTAGCCTGTCTTGGCCTGACTCAAATAGTAGCGGCGAGACAAGCAAGACATAGGGCGAGTGGTGCTGCAAGTGCTCAAGGTGCACCAGAATACGCTCACGCACGCGAGGGTGGGTTACCGACTCCAGCCATTGGCGCTCGGCTGGGGCTTCAAACACAATGCTGCGCAGGGCCGCCCGATTCAGCGTGCCGTCCGCTTGCAGCACGTTGTTTCCAAAACGTTCGGCAATTGAAGCAAGCGCCGGTTCGCCGGGCATCACTACTTCTCTTGCGACATCGTCGGCATCCACCCAGCCTATTCCCAACGCGCCAAACGCCCGAGCAACGGTAGACTTACCCGAGCCGATACCGCCTGTTAATCCAACGATCATGGCTGCTCCTTAGTAGTGGCGCTGTAAATAATAATGCGCATAGATAATAAACTAGCTGTAGCAACCGTGACGAAATAGCTGTTTAACTAGTTCTTCAAGTAGTGGTTCAAGTGGCTGCGTTAATAGCTTAAGCGCTAATAAAGCAACGATGTATAAAGCGCCATCAGCTCATTGCCCGCTAGCAGACAAACCCACCCCGCCAGGGCTAAAAAAGGGCCAAAAGGTAGTGGCTGGCCGCGTAAATGAGGGGAGCGTGCTTGTGCCGCTAAGCCAACAATAGCGCCAATACCTGCTGATAACACCAACAGCAGCGGCAGCATGGGCCAGCCGACCCAGGCACCTAACGCCGCTAGCAGCTTGAAGTCGCCAAATCCCATGCCCTCTTTGCCGGTCATCAGCTTAAACAGCCAGTAAAAGCTCCACAGTATTAGGTAGCCCGCCATAGCGCCAATAACGGCACTGGGCAACATAATAGGTTGGAAGAGCAGTTGATAGAGCAAGCCAGCCCAGAGCAGGGGCAGGGTTAAAATATCTGGCAGCAGATACGTGCGAAAATCGATCACGGCTAGAGCAAGCAGCGTTAAACAGGCCGCATAAATAAACAGAGCGCTTGCCGTTGCACCGTAAAGCGCTACGACAGCGACTGCTAATAGCCCACCCATAAGCTCTACCAGCGGATACTGCGCACTAATGGGGGTCTGGCAGTTGGCGCACTTGCCGCGTCGTTTTAACCAGCCGAGCAAAGGCAGGTTGTCGTGCCATGCAATGGGGTGTTCGCAGCGTGGGCACATCGACCCCGGTGTTGCGAGATTAAACCGGGGCGAGGTTTCTGCGGGAAGCTCAAGCGCGGCGCGGGCTTCATTGCGCCAGCTACGCATCAGCATCACCGGCAGGCGAGTGATCACAACATTTAAAAAACTGCCAAAGCAAAGCCCGATAAGTAGCGCGAAGAGGTACAAGAGTGTTGGCGGAAAGCCCATAAAGCTCCTAATGATTTATCCGATAAATAGCTGATACAAGCGAGGTGTGCACTTAAAGGGCGGTGCCGATCTCAAAAATTGGCAGGTACATTGATACGACTACACCACCTACTAACGTACCCAGCACAACAATAATAACGGGCTCCATGAGCGAGGTTAGCGCATCCACTTTGTTTTCGACTTCTTCTTCGTAATAGTCAGCAACACGGTTAAGCATGGCATCTAAAGAGCCTGCCTCTTCACCGATGCTGACCATCTGAACCGCTAGGGCAGGGAATCGGTTGGTCATGCGCATGGCAAAATGGAGCTGCTGGCCGGTAGTCACATCTTGGCGTACTTCGTTAATCGCTTTGCTATACACGCGGTTGTCTGCAGCCCCTGCGGCGGTTTCAAGCCCTTCCACCAGCGGCACGCCCGAGGCAAAAGTCGTGGCCAGGGTGCGGGTGAACCGGGAAACAGCAGATTTATGCATTATATCGCCTATCACAGGCAGGCGAAGCATTAGGCCGTCTAGCCGGTAAGCTAAGCGGTATGAGCGCCTTGCAGCGGCTTTAAGAAACATGACGCCACCGACTAACAAGCCCAGTGCATAGAGCCAATACCGCTGCGCTAATTCGGATAAATTCACCGTGAACTGGGTAAGTGCGGGTAGCTCGGCGCCAAACCCCTGGAACATGCTTTCAAATTCTGGCACGACTTTGATCAGTAGCAGCATGGTAACAGCGACACCAATTGCCATGACGGCAGTGGGGTACCATAGAGCTTTTTTAACCCGGTTTTTGAGCGATTCCACTTTCTCTTTATAACTGGCGATACGCTCCAGCATTTGGTCAAGTGCGCCGGCCTGTTCGCCAGCATCCACGAGGTTTACAAACAGCCGGTCAAACTGCTTAGGGTGTTTGGCCATGGCGCTTGAGAGGCTGTCGCCCGAGGAAACGTCTTCCATAATTTGTTGGGTAAGCGCCACCATAGCAGGCTTTTTAAGGCTTTCAGACACTGCCTGAAGTGCTTGTAGAATGGGAATGCCCGCACGCACCATGGTGGCCATCTGCCGAGCAAAGACCATAATATCGACATTGGTAATTTTGCCGCGCCCACTAAAACTGCTGCGTTTTTGGATTTTAGTGGCGGTAATACGTTGTTTCGCCAGTTGCTCAACAATATCAATTTTTGTACGGCCAATGAGTTCCCCGCGCATTGGTCTATCCTGTGGGCCTGTGCCTGCCCATTTCCAGCGATAGAGTGGAGCCCGCTTTGCCTGGCGTGCTTTTACTTTAGCCATGTCGCCGCTTACTCCTTACTAATTCGGTTAACTTCTTCAAGACTGGTGCTGCCATCCAAAACACGGCTTAAGCAGCTTTGGTGGAGGCTTGTATGGCCCTCCTTGCGCGCTAATTGGTCAATTTCGATGGAATTACCATCGCGCATAATAAGTTGGCGCATGTCATCAGAAACCGGCAGTACCTCATAAACACCGATTCGTCCTTTATAGCCCTGAGTACACTGCTTACAACCTTTGGCTTGATAGATAGTGGCGTTACGGATATCAAGCTGGCTAAACCCTGCCTTACGTAGCGCTTCAGCTGGAATTTCCGCAGGGGTTTTACACATATTGCAAAGCCTGCGGGCTAGCCGTTGGGCGATAATCAAACTTACCGAGCTGGCAATGTTGTAGGAGGCAACGCCCATGTTAGCCAAGCGGGTAAGGGTTTCCGCGGCCGAGTTAGTGTGTACGGTTGAGAGCACCAAGTGGCCGGTTTGCGCCGCTTTTACCGCTATTTCAGCGGTTTCGAGATCGCGTATTTCACCCACCATCACCACATCCGGGTCTTGACGCAAAAATGCCCGTAAGGCGCTGGCAAAGTTTAAACCAATCTTGGGTAGTACGTTGACTTGGTTAATGCCCGATACTTTGATTTCCACCGGGTCTTCGGCGGTACAAATATTGCGCTCAATTTGGTTGAGTATATTAATGCCGGTATATAGCGTTACGGTTTTACCGCTACCGGTGGGGCCGGTGACCAAAATCATCCCTTGGGGCTTTTTAAGCGCGCTTTCATACGTTTCTTGCTGTACTGGGTTAAAGCCAAGCTGGTCAATGCCTAGTTGAGCCGATGCCGGGTCTAGAATACGCAGCACCACTTTTTCGCCGTAGACGGTGGGCAGCGAGTTAACCCGGAAATCAATCGAGCGTGTACGGGAAAGCTGAAGCTTTATCGCCCCATCTTGTGGAAGGCGGCGTTCCGAAATATCGAGCCGCGACATAATTTTGAGCCGTGCGGCAATGCGGTGGCGAAGAGCAAAGGGCGGGCGTGCTATTTCTATCAGCATGCCGTCAATACGAAAACGCACCCTATATAGAGTTTCATAGGGCTCAAAGTGAATATCCGAAGCGCCACGGCTAATCGCATCCAGCAGTATTTTGTTGACAAATTTTACGACCGGCGCGTCTTCACTATTTTCATTGGCGTTATCAAGCGCGATCTCTTCACCGTCAGCGTTGTGCACAACGTTGAGCGCGCTGACTGCATCGTCAACATTTTCTAGCTCATCGAGCATACTCCGCTCGTTTTGTGCTAGGTACTGAATAAGCGTGGTTTTTAGCTGATCCGCCGGGGCCAGCACGCCATCCACACTTAAGCCGGTAGCAAACTGCAGCTCGTCTAGCTGGGTCAGGGTCGCCGGGTAAGGCACCGCAACGGTTAAGCGGTGACCGTGGCGTGCGAGGGGCAGAATATCCAGCTTTTCGAGAATTTTAACCGGGTAGTCATTAGCCGGTGGCAACGCATTAATCCGGACTGAGTCAAGATCAATCACCGGTAGGCCGTACTCCCAGGCCGCGGCCAAAGCGGCGGCATTGGCATCCACCAGTCCGCTTTCCACTACGTGCTGTAATAGCGAAATGTCCAGCTCTGCAGCGGTAGACTCAGCAACTGCCGCCTGGGCATTGGTTAATGAGCCGTGTTTCACCAGCCTTTCAGCAATACCGCGCAGGCCGCCGTTTAAGGCTGCATGGCTAAGAGTAGATTCGGGGGCGGGTTGACGCATGGGCATCTCGGCGGCATGGTAAATGTAGCGCTCTTTTTACCATAGATGCTTAATTCTAGGTACTTCTGGGCTTATATACGCAAATCTTAATTGCCATCAAAAAGGGTGACAAAACCGTTCCTCGCGTATGATGTACCTAGTTGCTAATACGGGTACGGTAAGCTAATGTAACGCAATGCTTGGCTAAGCAATGTTAGTGGTCGTAAAGCTGACAAGCGGCCGCCCATAAAATGATGATTCATCACCGCAAGGGATTCACACGATGCAAAAAAAATTACTTAATCAACCCCGTCGCCTAAAGCAGCAGGGTTTTACTCTGATCGAGCTGCTGATTGTGGTGGCAATTATCGGCGTGCTGGCGGCTGTGGGTGTGCCTCAGTATGGCAACTATCTTGATCGTTCTTCATTGAACGCTTGTCAAGGTGAACTTTCAGCGTTCCGTAGTGCGGTTATTGCTGAGTCCACACTAGAACAAAATGCTGATTCTGCTGGAGTCGCCACTGCTGTAAGTTTCAATTTCCAAGCTTGTGACTTGGATGCTGAAAATAGTCCTTCAGATGCAGACATCGCTGATGCGTTCATTAATCCAACTGGTAATGATGAGGTAGATGCGGAAGGTATTGTTTCAAATCGTGGCGTAAGTGCTGGTGAAATCAACATTGTGAATGGCGCAATCGTAGCTCAGTAATAACTTTTAGATTAGGATCTTGTGTGCAAAAGCCGCTTTTTTTCAAAGCGGCTTTTATTTTTGGGCATAATCTACATGAATAAAATGGATGTTTGTCACATTAGCAGGGGCTTTTCTCTCATTGAGTTTTTGCTTGTCGCCGCTATTGTCTCAATTTTAGCGGCAATAAGCCTTCCCGCACTTTTATCCTACCTAGACCGATCTGCCTTTGGCGCTTGTCAACAGGAGCTAAGCACCTTTAAAACCCAGGTGCTGGCAACAGACAACCTTGACGATGCCTTAAGGCCCTTTAATTTTGGCGCCTGCCAAGTGGGCGGTGATGGCCAACCAGCGCAAGCAGCAGTGGCCGATGCCTTTCGGGGCGTGTTCGAAGAGGGCAGCACTGCACTGTTGTTAGATACTCAACGTCCAGGTGTTCAGGCTCAAATTACTGCTGAGGGTGCTATCCAGCGCGTACCGTCCCCATAAGGCTTACAGCATTCACCCCAAATATCCTACCTTCCACACTGCCTGCGCATTTGCACTCTACACTCAAAGCTCCTGCCACCAAGGAGTAAGTTATGAAACCGATTAATATTGGCGCCAGTTTATTGGTAAGCGCACTGCTGTGGCACTCTGCGGCCGTGGCTCAGCCCGCCCATGCGCCTGCCCATGGCGCCCGTGATAACGCTTCCCAATCAGAACGCCACCGTGGCAGCGATAGCGGCCGACATGAAAGCCGCCAACGCCATTCTCATCAAGAGGGCTACGTTGACCTGCCGCGCATAAACGAGCGTGAGCTGCTGCGTTTGCTCCGCCAATACGACGCCCCTCGCGCTGAATCGCTGCCGCCGGGTATTCAGCGTAATTTAGAGCGTGGTAAGCCACTGCCACCAGGGATTGCCAAGCGCTTTGATGGTCAGCTTGCCTCCCAGCTGCCCCGGTACCCAGGTTACGAGTGGGAGCATGTAGGCGCTGATGTGGTATTAATCGAAGCCGCGACTCGGGTAGTGGTCGATGTGCTGGTGGACGCACTGCGCTAAACCGTTAATAGCGCTTTGTGGTGTCATGGTAATGCCATTGGTCACCGCTTATGCTGAGGGATGACAAACGACCCTAAGGAGCGGACATGGCGGCTTACACCCTAGAGGCACGGCTGGCGTTGGCAATTGAGATTGCCGAAGATGCCGGGAAGATGATACTGACTGCCCGTGAGCAGCAAGGCTTTAGCCAGCGACTCAAAGCGGGCGTTGAGCTGGTGACCGACGTGGATGTCGCGGTGGATACGCTTATCAGCCAGCGCCTAGAGGAGCATTTTCCTGGCGAGGCGCGGCTAAGCGAAGAGTTAAACCCGGAGCGCGCCCTGCAAACGCCTGCTGAGCAGCTATGGGTGGTTGACCCTATCGATGGCACGGTGAATTTTGCGAAAGGCCTGCGCCACGTGGCGGTCTCTATTGGATGGATGGAGAATGGGGTGGGTAAAGTAGGCGTTATACATGCGCCTTTCTTAGGTGAAACCTTTAGTGCTGCAGAGGGAATGGGCGCATTTTGTAATAAACAGCCGATTAAACCCAGCGGCGCTGACTCGCTTGACAGCACGTTAGTAGCCACCGGCTTCCCCTATCAAAAAGAAGCCCGTAAAAAACTCTTACCCCGCTTAGCGGCGGTGTTAGCTGGTTGCCAGGATGTTCGCCGCAATGGCGCCGCCGCCCAGGATTTATGCGATGTGGCGTGCGGGCGTTTAGATGCCTACTACGAAAGCGTATCGCCCTGGGATTTTGTGGCGGGGTGGGTTATTGCCCGTGAAGCAGGCGCGCGGGTAGGGCATTTAACAGAGGTGCCTGAGGGCGTACCAGAAGATCTTTACCCGGAGCAGCTGCTAGTCACCACGCCCAAGGTTTACGAGGCTATGGCCGCCTTACTAAAAGCAGCCGACTAAGCTTAACGGCAAGCGATTGAAAAGAAAGCGCAAAAAGAGCTTTTCATTTGGCGTATAAAAAGCTAGTATACGCACCGTCTTGAGGCAAACGTAAGCAGTTACCAGCGTTGCTAATAAAGACATCGGAGTGTGGCGCAGCTTGGTAGCGCGTTGCAATGGGGTTGCAAAGGTCGCAGGTTCGAATCCTGTCACTCCGACCAAAGAATTTATAAAACGGTCACTTAGCTTACGCGGTGGCCGTTTTTTTTGTGCTTAGGATTGGTGGATGTCTTTGAATTGGGCGTTTGCATTCTACTCCTCGCCTGTTGGGCGAGGAGTATGATTCGGTAAGACGTGCTTCAGCGTGTTTCCACTTGAAGTGAGAGCTGACCAGGCAGCCCCAGCGGATCTTCCGCGTAGGTCTGTAAGTTACTTTCAGCAGGCAGTGTGATGTTCAGCATAAGCTGGCTGGCACTGCCTTCAAGCAATTCGACCATACCCATCATGACGGATTGAGCTTCAGGGCCGAACATCATGCCAAAGCCTTTTGCCTGCGTCCGTGCTTGTTCAATAAGTTGCGCCTCTGAAATGCCTTCCATCGTCGCGCCTAATGTAACAAGTCTGCTGAGAAGGCCTTCATCATTCAGCGTTAATGCAAGATCACCCCCTAGCAGTGTAGCGGCATCGAGCAGGCGAGTATCCCGCAAAGCGTCCATAGGTGTCGCATTCTTGGGTAGCACGACAGGCAAGTCATAATTAAAGCTCAGGCCCATTGCATCGCGTATCGTTATACGGATATCTCCGCCCAGCACGCTGTGGCTCTCTTGCTCGTCCCAGCGTCCTTCAAAGTGAGCATCAAGGACAAGTTTGCCACTGCCATCGGTCAATACATTACTGATCATGCGCATTTCGGTACGCTCAGAGGGAGGGGCTAGAGCAATCATACGATTAAGATCAAGCTCAAGTGTTTCTATCCAAACGCCGCCTTCACCGTCCTTGAAGTCACTATCGACCCTAAGGCGGTCTAATGTGGCAACAAGAACGTCGCTCTCAATAGCCATGTTTTCCAGCAACATCGCACCCAAGTGCTCTTCTTGTTGACCTTGCATTCCGCGGAGGTCTTCGAAGCGTATTCGGTCAATAATGAATGAGCCACTGCCCAGGTCTCCTAAGTCCTCTCCATGCATAGCAACACCGCTAAATTCGAGCATGCCTAGTGCATCCGCTGAGATTGCTTTGCCACGCACTTCAGCAATTTCTAGACGCCCGGGAGCCTGTTGAATGCCAAGCTCATATAGCATCTCGCTGGCCAGCTCAGAATCAAGATCCAGGGTAAAGTTATCAATGCTAAGGCTTGCTATATTCAATGGCGCTTGCTGCACTGCCTCATCATTGAAAACCGCCATGCCAGGCTCGCCAAAGACCGCGCTATCCATACTCAATAGCAGTAGCTCTGTGAGGCTATCTTCGACCCTTATGCCTTCCACGCGAACTTCGTCAGGGTTGTCGTAGTTACCGATGACGATATAGCGTTCGATCTTAAGACGCTCTCCTTCAGGAGAGTCATACATAATGTCCTCAGCGGTAAAGCGATCACGCAGCATTGCTTTAGAAACATCACCAATACTCAGTTCGCCATCGGCGAATAGGGCGGTAAGTTCAGTCTCAAGGCGTTCGGTACTTGCGAAACTTGGGCCAGCAACCAGTAGGCTAAAAGTGGCCATACCGACACAGGTATGCTTAATAAAAAATGACATTTGACAGCCTCTTGATGAATAAAGCCGTAGGCTTAGCAATATTGCCGCATTAGGCTTACAGCGCGCTTATTGTGTTTAATACATTATCAGATAAACGCACTATCATATTAGCAAAAATAAATTTTAATTAATTGTTATCTTGGTGTGGAGTAGGTCTTTGTTGCCATCGATTAGCATGGCAGGCTGTGGAGCCAAGCAGCGCATAAGGCTTAAGAGTACTTCGAGTGACGTTAGGGTAATAGGGTGGGAGAGTATTCTAAATGCGTAGGTAGCTCGGTGGGCAGTGGCGAATGCAGAATGGAAAGAGCCCTGCTGTTAGCAGGGCTCTAGGGGCGTCTATCAACTGCTTTGGGCTTTATGATCGGCCAATGCGGTGGCAACCGCCTCTTCCCATTGGCCTTCGGTGATTCCCCAGTGCTCCATTTGTGCTTGGTCGGCGGGACCTTCGGCGGCGGCATTAAGTGCTTCTGGGGTGCTGCTCTCAAAACAGTGCTTGGCAAACGCCTTTGTTTTACCATCCCTTAGCTGGTCAATCATTTGCATGCTGGTTCTCCTTTTCCATGGTGAGCGCTCGGTGCTGCTCATGACGTCCATTAGTGTAGCGGGTTAACGGCGACTCTGCCTGGTGGGTTTCACCTCTGCCCATAGGCGGTTTTATCTTACAGCGTGGCATCAAGGATGATTTTTAACGCGATGCCTGCTAATAGCAGCATAATTAAATTATCGAATAAGTGGTGAGGCAGGCGTTTGCCAAGCTTAGCCCCTAAGGGCATCGCCACTAGTATGACCAGTAACGCAGCCAAGCTATATACGCTGCGTTCTAAGGTTAAAATACCCGCGCTTAAGAGGGCGGGTATTTGCACGCAGGTGATTGCCACGAAGAAAACGGAAATAGAGCCGATGAACACTTGGCGTTCTAACCGCATGGCGTTGAGAAAGGTCACTGATGCAGGCGCTGACATGCCCGCAGCGCCTTGTAACACCCCGGCTAATAGGCCCACTGGCAAAACGATGCGCTTAGCCAGCGAAAAAGGCATTACCATTTTACGCCTAGCCAGCTTAATGGCCAGATACATTACAATAGCGCCTGCGACTCCAAGCGAGAGCAGGGTGGGCGAAAGCACTACCAGCCCCCAAGTGCCGATGATAATGCCCAGTCCACCGGCGATTGAAAACGCGGCTAAAAACCTTAGCGGTAAAAGATGACGTCGGTACTGCCATACCTGCAGCGCGTTACTGAACAGGTTGGGCGCCACTAGTACCGCAATGGCCAGCTTTACATCATAGAGCATCGTCAGGACGGGAATGACGATGACAGGCACGCCAGAACCAATAGCGCCTTTAATAACCCCTGCCGCGAGCAGCGTTAGCAGAGCAATAATCACGTGTGCATTCCTTTAAAGGCAGGCGGAGCGTTGGCGCAAGCCTGCCGGTGTTTATACGCTATACGTTGCGCTGTTTATTTGAGGAGGGCTATTTAAGTACATAGCAGGGCGTGTAGGGCTGGCCATCTAGCTTCATCCGGCCTTGGGCTACAAACGAGGTGAGTAGCTCGTCTAATCGCTGCATTAGTTCCGGTTCGGCGGTTAGCTCAAAGGGGCCGTGGGCCTCAATAGCACGAATGCCGTCTTCTTTAACATTGCCTGCCACAATGCCCGAGAACGCCCGACGCAAATTGGCAGCTAGCTCATGAGTTGGCTGCTGGCGGTGGAGGGCTAGCGCGCGCATCGCTTCATGGGTGGGGGTAAAAGGCGCCTGAAACTCCCTGGCGATCGTCAAGCGCCAGTTGTAGTAAAACGCATCTTGATGCTTACGGCGGAAATCGGCAATTTCATCAATCCCGTCACGCATTTTACGTGCCACCGCCGTGGGGTCGCCGGTAATAATGGTGTAGTAGCGGCGGATATCTTCACCCAGGGTGTAAACCAAAAACTCGTCGATTTTCTGAAAGTAGGCCGCCGAATTGGCGGGGCCGGTGAAAATAAGCGGAAAGGGGGTGTCAGCGTTGGTGGGGTGAAGCAAAATGCCGAGCAAATACAGAATCTCTTCTGCGGTGCCTACGCCACCGGGAAAAACAATAATGCCATGACCAAGGCGCACGAAGGCTTCCAGCCGCTTCTCGATATCCGGCATCACAACGAGTTCATTAACGATGGGGTTGGGTGCTTCCGCGGCGATAATGCCCGGTTCTGAAATGCCCAAATAACGGCCATCTTTCCGGCGCTGCTTGGCGTGAGCGACGTTAGCACCTTTCATAGGGCCCTTCATGGCGCCAGGACCGCAGCCGGTGCAGATATCTAAATCGCGAAGCCCTAAGTGGTAGCCCACATCTTTAGAGTATTCGTACTCTTCTCTTGAAATGGAGTGGCCGCCCCAGCACACCACAAGGCTAGGGTCGCGGCCGGGCTTTAACGTGCCAGCCTTGCGCAAAATGTGAAACACCGCGTTGGTGGTGCCTTCGCCAGTATTAAGATCAAAGCGTTTGTGGTGCTGGATTTCATTATAGACGTAGACAATATCGCGAATAACGGACGATAAGTGTTCGCGAATACCGCGGATCATACGGCCATCTACAAAAGCTTCAGCGGGCGCGTTAGTTAATTTCAGCCGAATGCCTCGGTCTTGCTGTAGCACCTCAATATCGAAGTCTTTGTAAGCTTCTAAAATGGCTAAGCTATCATCGGTGGGGCTGCCGCAGTTAAGCACCGCCAGAGCGCAGCGCCGGAGCAAATCGTGCAAACCGCTTTTAGAGGTGCTTTTAAGACGATTGACTTCATGCTGAGAGAGAACTTCAAGACTCCCTTCGGGAGATATGATGCTGGAGATCGTGGCGCGGGGCACTGGCAGTTGCGTCATTATGATGGCTTTCCCTGATGTTGGTGATCACAATGTGCATACTATCACGCTGTTACAGACGGTTCAGTAGCGCTCGTGGTGCGCTCAGTAGGTAGCCGAGTTGTGCTACTCTATGGTCTCGTTAAGAGCAGACGATGACTCAATAAGATGGCGCTTCATTATGTTTAATGCCGTGTATTTTCGGACATTTATTACGTTGGTGGAAACCGGAAGTTTCACACGGACGGCGCGCCGTTTGGAAATGACTCAGCCAGGGGTTAGCCAGCATATTCGCAAGCTGGAAATTTACCTTAATAAAACGCTGCTGGAACGTAAGGGCAGGAGTTTTACGCTCACTGAGACGGGCCGACGCGTCTACGACTATGCGCTAAAGCTGTTTGCTGAACATGAGCAGTTTCGCCACGGTCTAGATGACGACTCCTTAGATAGCGGTGATTGCCGTATTGCATCGCCTGGGAGTGTGGGGCTGATGTTTTACCCTTACATTCTCGGTCAGCAGCAGATGCATCCTAACTTGACCGTTAACTATAGCTTTGCGTTTAACCACGAAATTGTTAATGACCTGCTAGAAGGGCGCTACGATATTGGTATCGTTACTGAGCAGGTCAACCACCCGGATCTCACCTGCACCCTTTGGCATAAAGAGCCGCTTTGCTTAGTTGTGCCGGCTGATTTTGCGGGCAGCACCCTTTCTGATTTGATGGGGATAGGCTTTCTCAATTACTACGACGGCATTAACCACGCCAATGCGTTGCTGAAGGCTAATTACCCTGACGAGTTTCGCTCCATGACGCACTTCCGCCACCAGGGGTTTACCAATGAAGTCAGCATGGTGCTGGATGCTGTGGCCCGGGGGTTGGGCTTTACCGTTGTTTCCCGCTTAGTGCTTGAAACGTCCCCTTGGCAGCGTCAGGTGAAGGCATTAGCGTTGCCACATGCCATCAGCGAAGTGCTTTACCTGCTGCGTCGCCAAGACTCGGTGCTACCCAAGCGGTATGAAAAATTACTGAACGGTTTTCACGACCAGCGTATGCAAGAAAAACGCCTCTGGCGCCGGATTAGCGGTGCCAGAGGCGTTAAGCTTACGTTTTGTCTCTCATGCTTTACATCTCACGTTTTAACATCGCAATGATATTACTGGCGATACTCGTCAATGCTAGGGCACGAGCAAATTAACTGGCGGTCACCAAACACGTTGTCTACGCGGTTAACGGAGGGCCAGTATTTAGATGCGGCTACTGCCTGCGTGGGGAAGGCGCCTAGCTTTCGGTCGTAGGGTCGCTGCCAGTTACTATCCATTACGTCTGCCTGTGTGTGTGGAGCATTCACCAGCGGGTTATTATCCAGCGGCCAGTCGCCTCGCTCTACTGCATCGATCTCCTCACGAATAGCGATCATGGCATCGCAGAAACGATCTATTTCGTACAGTGACTCCGACTCGGTTGGCTCGATCATCAGCGTGCCTGGAACCGGGAACGACATGGTGGGCGCGTGGAAGCCATAGTCCATTAGGCGTTTGGCGATATCCTCTTCGCTAATGCCCGAAGCGCTCTTGAGGGGGCGAATGTCGATAATACATTCGTGCGCCACCGTGCCATTTTGGCCGCGGTAGAGAATCGGGTAGGCCTCTTCCAGCCGCTTGGCAATATAGTTGGCATTTAAGATGGCAAGTTCAGTAGCTTCCCGCAAGCCACGGGCGCCCATCATTTTAATGTAGGCCCAAGAGATTGGCAGGATGGACGCACTGCCAAACGCCGCAGCAGAGACGGCGCCGCTTTCCGGGTTGACCCCATTAATAGGCGTCACCACGTGGTTAGATACAAAAGGCGCCAGGTGTGCTTTCACACCAATGGGACCCATGCCGGGGCCACCGCCGCCGTGGGGAATACAGAACGTTTTATGCAGGTTGAGATGCGATACATCACCACCAAAATCACCGGGGCGAGTAAGGCCAACCTGGGCGTTCATGTTGGCGCCGTCAACGTATACCTGGCCGCCGTGTTTGTGGACTACCTCGCATACGCTGCACACGTGAGATTCAAATACCCCGTGGGTCGAGGGGTAAGTAATCATCACCGCAGAGAGGCGTTCGCTGTACTGCTCGGCTTTGTTGGTTAAGTCGGCGAGATCGATGTTGCCGTTTTGATCGCACTCGACCACGACAACTTCCATGCTAAGCATGGCCGCAGAGGCAGGGTTAGTACCGTGGGCGGAGCTTGGAATCAAACACACATCGCGGTGAGCTTCGCCTTGGGCAGCTTGATAGCGACGGATGGCGAGCAGGCCAGCGTATTCGCCTTGTGCGCCTGAGTTTGGTTGCATGGAGATGTGATCGTAACCGGTCACTTCCACCAGGAAAGCGGCAAGTTCATCAATCATTTGATGATAGCCCGCGACCTGGTCACGGGGGGCAAATGGGTGAAGATGCGCAAACGCAGGCCAGGATACAGGTATCATCTCGCTGGTAGCATTGAGTTTCATGGTGCATGAACCCAGCGGAATCATGGCGTGAGCCAGCGAGAGGTCCTTGTTCTCAAGACGTTTTAGGTAGCGCAGCATCTCTGTTTCACTGCGATAACGTTTGAACGTCGGGTGCTCTAAGAAGTTGCTTTGGCGCTGGTACGCGGCCGGAATGCCGCTGATGCCATCCTTCACCACCTTCTCGTCTAGCGCTGCTACGGAAAGACTATGCTCGTCGCCGAGCAACACATCAAACAGGGCTGCTACATCGTGGGCAGTCGTCGTCTCATCCAGGCTAATGCCGACATCGCCGTTAGCGAAATAGTGCAGGTTGATGTCGTGGGTCATGGCACGGCCATGAATTTTGCCCGCATCCACTTGGGTCAAGCGCAGCGTATCGAACCAGCTGTCGTGAGCTAGCATAACGCCTGCCTGCTTGAGACCTTCTGCTAGCAGGGTGGTTAATCGATTTACGCGGCCAGCAATTTTGCGTAACCCTTCTGCACCGTGATAGGTCGCGTAGAAGCCCGCAATGTTGGCCAGCAGCGCTTGGGCGGTACAAATGTTGGATGTCGCTTTCTCGCGACGGATGTGCTGTTCGCGGGTTTGCATCGCCATGCGTAGCGCTGTGTTGCCCCGGCTATCTTTCGATACGCCGATAATTCGACCAGGAATCGAGCGTTTTAGCTTGTCTGATGTTGCAAAAAAAGCGGCGTGGGGGCCACCAAAGCCCATGGGAACGCCAAAGCGCTGGGAGCTACCCACCACAATATCGGAACCCATTGCACCCGGCTCTTTAAGCAGTACTAGGCTCAATAGGTCGGTAGCTACACAGGTCATAATGCCGCGCGCTTGGGCAGCTTCTAGCATGGGGCCCAGGTCGCTAACCTCTCCGCTGGCAGAGGGATATTGAACTAGCGCACCAAAAACGTCGTGTTCGGCTAGTGAGGCGGCTGGCCCACTGATGAGTTCAAAGCCAAAGAATTCGGCACGGGTTTTAACGACGTCCAGCGTTTGTGGAAAGAGGTCGTCTGCCACAAAAAAGGCGTTGGACTTGCTCTTTTTGTTGCTGCGCTTACAAAGCGCCATGGCTTCGGCGGCGGCAGTCGCTTCATCCAGCAGGGAGGCGTTAGCAAGCTCCATGCCGGTTAAATCCATAATAACTTGCTGGAAGTTAAGCAGACCTTCTAAACGGCCTTGGGAAATTTCCGGCTGGTAGGGAGTGTAGGCGGTATACCAGCCTGGATTTTCCAACACATTACGCTGAATAACCGCGGGCATGTGCGTGCCATAGTAACCTTGGCCAATATAGCTTTTAGCCACCCGATTTTGGCGTGCTAGCTGGCTTAGATAGTCAAGGGCTTCTGCTTCACTGCGAGGGTCATCCAGTGCAAGTTCGCGACCAAGTCGAATATCGCTGGGCACGGTTTGCTCAATAAGGTCTTCCATGCGCTGCATATTAAGCGCTTCTAACATGCTAGCGACATCATCGGGGCTGGGCCCGTTATGACGTTTGATAAAAGCATCGTGGTCGGCCAGTTCGGCCAAGCGGCGTGATTCAAAAGACATGGGTAGCTTCCGGACGTTATGAGAAAACCGAGCAGGGGTATTCAACAAAGGCTATTCGGTAATAAGCCTGCCCCAGCCTTAATGAGCAGGCTTAATGGTGATTAATCGTCTGCGTTAATTGTCGCTTGGTAGGCGTCGGCGTCTAACAAGTCGTCAAGGGCTTGATCAGTTACGCGCACCTTCATCATCCAGCCGCCTTCATAGGGCGCATCGTTGACTGTTTCAGGCGCATCTTCAAGGGCGTCGTTGATCTCAATAACTTCGCCATCGACCGGTGAGTAAAGGTCGGAGGCTGCTTTAACCGATTCAATAACCCCAAACTCTTTGCCTTTGCTGAGTTCTTGGCCTACCTCGGGTAGCTCTACAAAAACCACATCACCCAGCGCTTCTTGAGCGTGGTCAGTGATGCCGATTGTCACGGTGCCGTCTTGGTGATCAAGCACCCATTCGTGACTTTTAGCGTAACGAAGATTAGCAGGAAGATTGCTCATGATGATTCCCTATACGAAACGGTTGTCTGGACGAGATCATACTAGCGCTTGTGGTTCGCGTTGGCGACAGCAGGTCTCGACAGCAGAGAGCGATTTTTGCCTATGGTACCGTGTTTCTTATCGGAAACAAATTTCTTCAGTAGAGCAAAATAGCAAATAAAAGCATCGGGTTTCTTAGGGGGTTGGCACTAGTAATAATTTCTAGAAGAGTGACTTTCTCTGCCAAAAGACGACATTGCCATGGATGTGACCTAGGTAAATGGTGTAAAACATGCAAATCATGCGTTTTACATGGCAAAAGATACGCTGTGGCAAGACGCTTGGTTATTAGCACCCAACCAATAACGAGGGCAGACAGCTGCCTAACACCCATAATAATTGAGCTGACGTACAGGGGAAGGAGATACGCGTGGAAACATTAACTAGCATCCTGGGGGCGATAAACGGCGTAGTTTGGGGCCCGTTAATGCTGATTTTACTGTTAGGTGTGGGTCTCTACCTACAGATTGGCTTGAAACTAATGCCGATTCGCAAGCTGGGCATAGGTTTCAAGCTGATGTGGCAAGGGCGCGATGTGAAGCCCAAAGCAGGAGCCGGCGAAAAAGCCCCAGAAAAAGCTAGCGATAGCGGTGAGATTTCGCCTTTTAATGCGCTGATGACTGCGCTATCTGCCACTATTGGTACCGGTAATATTGCTGGTGTAGCCACCGCCATTGCACTAGGTGGACCTGGTGCGGTTTTTTGGATGTGGATTACAGCGTTAGTCGGTATGGCAACAAAGTTTGCTGAAGCAGTGTTGGCGGTTCGTTACCGGGAAACCGACAGCACCGGCTACCATGTTGGCGGGCCGATGTTTTATATCAAAAACGGCCTGGGTAAAAAGTGGCTTTGGCTGGGGGGCTTGTTCTCCTTCTTTGGCGCGATAGCAGCATTTGGTATTGGCAACACTGTGCAGTCTAACTCTGTAGCCGATGCTATGGATGCTACCTTTGGTGTGCCTCACTGGCTTACGGGCATCATCATTATGGTGCTTGCCGGGGCGGTTATCCTGGGGGGCATCAAGCGCATTGCAAAAGTGGCCGGCAAGCTTGTGCCGATCATGGGTATTGCATACGTGATTGCGGGTTTGCTGGTGCTAATGGTTAACGCTAGCCAAATTGGTGATGCGTTTGGGCTGATTTTCTACTATGCCTTCAATCCTATTGCCGCTGCCGGTGGTTTTGCAGGGGCAGCCGTCATGGCCGCTATCCGCTTTGGTGTGGCACGGGGTATTTTCTCTAACGAAGCGGGCCTGGGTAGCGCACCTATAGCTCACGCGGCGGCTAAGACCAAAAACCCAGTGCGCCAAGGTTTGATCGCAATGCTGGGTACGTTTATCGATACCATTATTGTTTGTACGATTACGGCCCTGGTCATCTTGACGTCCACCGTGTGGATTGAGGGGGAAGCAGGTGCATCGCTGACCGCGCTGTCGTTTGATGCGGCGCTACCAGGTTTTGGTAACCAGATTGTCGCGGTGGCGCTGGCTGTCTTTGCGTTTACCACTATTCTTGGCTGGTCTTTCTATGGCGAGAAGTGCTGCCAGTTCCTGTTCGGTACACGTTCTATTATGCTATACCGCGTGTTATTCGTATTGGCTATTCCGCTGGGCGCTATCGCACAGTTGGGCTTTATCTGGCTAATGGCCGATACATTTAATGCCTTGATGGCTATCCCGAACTTGATCGCCCTGGCACTGCTATCGCCTGTGGTCTTTAAGCTCACCAAGGATTACTTTGCCGGTAAAGAAGTGTTGCCTGGTGAAGCGCTGGATCATGATAAATAGCGTTTAGCGCGTCATACGGATGTAATGACTCGCTATGCTGTATCAATAGCTATAGAGCCGGGAAGCCCACTGCTGGCTTCCCGTTTCTTTTTTCGACCGAGGAAACCCCATGACTAATCTTAACCATACACCGCTCCATGCGTTGCACACCAAGCTTGGCGCTAAAATGGTGCCCTTTGCTGGCTATGATATGCCGGTGCAGTATCCGTTAGGCGTTAAGAAAGAGCATGAGCATACTCGCCAGCGGTGTGGCTTGTTTGATGTTTCTCACATGGGGCAGATTCTGGTATCCGGTAAAGATGTTGCGAAAGCGTTAGAGACGTTAATACCGGCGGACTTAGTAGGGTTGAAGAAAGGCGAGCAGCGCTATGGGCTTTTCACCAGCACTGACGGCGGCATTATTGATGACTTGATGGCGGTCAATGCAGGAGACCACTTTTATCTTGTGGTTAACGCCGCCTGTAAAGACCAGGACATTGCCCATCTGCGCACCAATTTAGGCGCCACCCATGAGATCGAGGTGCTCGATCGGGGACTGTTGGCGTTACAAGGGCCAGAAGCTCGCGATGTGATGGCGCGTCTCTGCCCAGAAGCCTGTGAGCTGACATTTATGCAGCATGGCCGGTTCACCTTGGCGGGGCAGGACGTATGGATCAGCCGCAGTGGTTATACCGGTGAAGATGGCTTTGAAATTTCCGTCTCCCGTGAGGGGTGTGAAGCACTTGCCGAACAGTTGCTTGCAGAGCCTGAGGTTGAAGCCATTGGTTTAGGCGCGCGTGATTCACTGCGTTTAGAAGCGGGATTGTGCCTCTATGGGCATGATATGGATCTTGAGACGACCCCAGTAGAAGCCGGGCTTATTTGGGCCATTGGCAAGCCGCGGCGTCACGGAGGCGAGCGTTCTGCTGGCTTCCCGGGCGCCGATTTAATTCTCCATCAGGTGGATGCTAAAGACCATGTGCGTAAGCGGGTCGGTTTGGTGGCAGAAGGGCGCGCGCCGGTGCGTGAAGGAAGCGTGTTAGTAGATGAAGCGGGTAACGAGATTGGTGTGGTCACGTCGGGAGGCTTTGGGCCAAGCGTAGGCAAGCCAGTGGCACTTGGATACGTAAAGCGTGAATGGGAAGCGGCTGAAAGCGTTGTTTATGCGCTGGTGCGCGGCAAGCAGCTCCCCATGGTGGTGACTGCGACCCCCTTTATTAAGCCCGGTTACTATCGCGGATAAAGTAAGCGGTTAGCTGCTAATATAGCGTAAAAAAGCCCCTGACATTCAGGGGCTTTTTCGTCACAGCGACTATTGTAGGGCTACCTTAATACTTGGCGCGGGTCGATAGGTTTGCCACCTTGGCGGAGGTCGAACAGTAGGTCATAGCGCTGGGTCGAGCTGCTTTGCCCGATTTCACAAAGTGGATCACCCGTGCTGACCTGTTGTCCGACTCGGACAAGAATGCGTGCGCATAAGGCATAGACCGTTTGAAGATTATCCGCATGGTGAACGATCACCACGTCACCGAGTTGCCGCATGCCGTCGGCGAAACGTACCTCGCCCGGGGCAACTGCTTTTGCGTTTGCGCCTTCTTGGGTTGCTAGCAGCATTGGCTGAAGCGTACCACGGCTATCTGCACCAAAGCGCCGCACGATACGGTAGTCCTCTAATGGCCATGGCCAGCGGCGTGCCGAGGCGGGCAAGCTGGCGCTTGGCGCTGGTGTTGATGGAGCAGCTGCTGGGCGGCTAGCATTGCTGCTTCCGCTGCTAGCAGCGGCACTGCGTGCTGCACTACTACCAAGGGGCACGCTGACGATTTGACCAACCCGCAGCGCCGTTGCCGGGGTGCTGGGGTTAGCGCTCTGTAAGCGCCCAGAGGTAGTGCCAAAATGACGTGCGATACTGGAGTAGGTATCGCCTGCTCGGATTTGGTAGCGGTAGGGGCCGCCTGAAGGAGCGCGCTCTTGCTGAGTAGGTATCAGCAGGCGCTGCCCCGCGCTTAAGTTCTGTGCAGACACGCCGGGGTTAAAACGTTCAAGACGTTCCAGTGGGACGCTGGCCCTTGCGGCTAGCTGTCCTAATGTATCGCCACGCTGTACTTCAATCCAATTGCCACTGATTTGGCTCGAGCTGCTGGGCGTAGGAACACGTTCGGTAGACGTGCCAGGCCCGGCACAGCCTGCTAGCCCAGTGGCAAGTAAACAAATCACCATCCAGTGAGTTAATCGTGATCGGTTTGGTTGCCAAGCAAGGTATCTTTTTCCTGCCAGAGTGAATTGATCCATGCGTGGAAGCGTTCCTTGTGCTGCGGTTCTTGGTGATAGTTGGCATCAAGCATCCAATGGGGAACAGCCAGTTGCCTTGCTTCAAGGGTAATGGGGGCTTCTTTACCGCATAGAAACCCCCAAAAAGTGGGTGATGGGTTTTGGTAGCTAATGGTTACATCAAGAATACCATCCAATTGGTCGCCTAGCAGACTAATCACCTGGGCAATACCGCCCGCTTTCGGCCTTAACAAATGCCGGAAAGGGCTGTTTTGGGCATCCCGTTTAGCCACTGTGAAACGCGTGCCCTCAACAAAATTAAGTATCGTAATAGGTGCGTTACGCGCCTGCTGACATATACGCTCTGTTGCTTCACGGTCGATAGTGGCGAGCTTAGGGTCTTTGGCAATCTGTTCGCGGCTGAAGCGACGCATAAAAGGAAACTCCAGCGCCCAAAATGCTAGCCCGACGATTGGGATCCATATTAATTGATGTTTTAAGAAGAAGCGTGGCAACGGTATTCGGCGGTGCAGCGCCATAAACAGGATAAAAATATCGGTCCAGCTTCGATGGTTTGAAACTACCAGCCACCATTGATCGGTACTCAGGGTTTTAGGCGTATTAATAGTCAGGTTGGGTTTTAGCCAGCGCCGCATCCACCAGAGGTTAAGGCCTATCCAGTTTTGAGCGACAGCACAGAGCTTATTAAGTAGCCACTGTTTGCGATGACGGCCAGGCGTGATTACCTTGGCAAGCGTCAGCAGAATAAGAGGCACACCCCAAAAAAGCGTGCTAACTATCAGCAGTAAAACGCTGACAACTCCTTTCACAATAGGCATACCGCATTTCCTCGATACAAATTCTTCTGTTCAGCGCTCTGCACGTGAGTACGCCTTTAGACTGAATGCTAAAGGATCAAGGCGATGCTGCCCAGCTTAGCTGTTCACTATTGCACGGGTAGGGTGTTTTTATGGGTCGTGCTAATGCTACCAGCGTGCTTTAAAACGTTTCAGCTAGGCAAGGTGCTTTTACACTTTCGACAAGCACATTACGCAAAGCGTAAGCGGCGACTGATAACTCCTGCTGGGTGATTATACCTACCCGGCAAGCAATGCTTGGGCTATTTAAAGGAACGCAGCGGGCGCCTAGCGCCTGCATCTGTCTAATGCACATAGAGGGGACGGCACTAACCCCCAAGCCTTCGGCTACCATTCTACCTACCGTTGAGAGTTGGTGGCTTTCAAACGCTACGGGTAAATCAATTTTACGTTTGCCCAGTTCTAGTTCCAGCAAGCGACGAACCATCGACGGGCGCTGAAGGGTGATGAAGTCATCCTGTAAAAGCGTTGCCCATGAAAGGCTGCTAGCGTGTAAGGGAAATGTCGGCGGCACCACCGCCACAAACTCATCTTCAAATAGGGGTGTAAACGTTAGGCTGCCTGTTCCCTCCGGTGAGAAAGCTATGCCTATTTCGACTTGGCGGGAGCGCACCATGTCGATCACCTCTTCGTTAATCACATCGTGAACGGTGATGTTGATTTTGGGGTATTGTTGACGAAATTTAACCAGCGCGCCGGGCAGTAAGTTGCAGGCAAAAGATGGCATGGCGGCAACACTCAAACGGCCCAATTGAAGTGTAAATCGCTGGCGCAAGCGCTCCTCGGTGTTATCCCACTGCGCTAGCAGGTGTTTAGCAAGGGGGAGTAACGACTCTCCTTCAGGGGTCAGCCGCACGCTACGGGTGCTTCGGATGAGTAATTTACCGCCAAGCGAATCCTCTAACCCTTTGATAGCGAGGCTCAATGCTGGTTGTGAAAGGTGCAGGCGCTCACATGCATGGGTAAAGCTCAGGGTTTGGGCGACCGCGAGAAATGCGCGCAGTTGTTTGGCAGTCATGTAGACTCTTTTATAAGTTTTTAAAATAAATTGATAAGAAAAACAAACTTAACAAATATATCATCAAGTACAACACTGGCACTATCCCGTAAGCAGCATCGTTAGGATCTGCTCAACGCACCACCGACAATAATGAGAGGCATAACAATGGCAGGATTCGATAAGCGAGTGTCTTCCTACGAGGAAGCAATGGAAGGTATCAAAGATGGGATGACGGTGATTGCAGGTGGCTTCGGCCTGTGTGGCATCCCCGAAAACCTGATTGCTGAGATTAAGCGTCGGGGCGTTAAAGACCTTTCTGTTGTGTCCAACAACTGTGGGGTTGATGGCTTTGGCCTGGGTCTGCTGCTTGAAGATCGCCAGATCAGTAAGATTTTTGCCTCTTATGTGGGTGAGAACGCAATGTTTGAGCAGCAGATGCTCAATAATGAAATCGATGTAGTACTTACGCCCCAAGGTACCCTGGCAGAAAAAATGCGTGCAGGCGGTGCCGGTATTCCCGCTTTCTATACCGCGACAGGTTACGGTACGCCGATTGGTGACGGTAAAGAGGTACGCGAGTTCAACGGTCGTCACTACATTTTAGAAGAGGCGATCACGGGAGACTTCGCAATTGTAAAAGGGTGGAAAGCCGACCGATATGGCAACGTGATGTATCGCCATACTGCGCAGAACTTCAACCCAATGGCGGCGACTGCCGGAAAAATCACCGTAGTGGAAGTTGAGGAAATTGTTGAGCCGGGTGAGCTGGAGCCAAGCCAAATCCACACGCCGGGTATTTATGTGGATCGCATTATTCAAGGCTCTTTCGAGAAGCGTATTGAGAAGCGTACGGTGCGCAGTTAATCGCGACACGCTTTTTAATTGCGACATAGCTTAATGCAATTACTCAACTCGATGACTCTCACGTTATTCACTACGAGGTAAGTACCATGGCTTTAACACGTGAACAGATGGCCCAACGCGTTGCTCGCGAGCTTGAAGATGGCTTCTACGTTAATTTAGGTATCGGCATTCCCACTCTGGTTGCCAACTACGTACCTGAAGGTATTGATGTCATGCTGCAGTCTGAAAATGGCTTGCTGGGCATGGGACGCTTTCCGACGGAGGAAGAAGTTGACTCGGATATGATTAATGCCGGTAAGCAGACGGTAACCGCTAGACCCGGTGCGGCAATTTTTTCTTCGGCTGAATCGTTTGCCATGATCCGCGGTGGTCATGTCGATTTAACGGTGCTTGGCGCTTTTGAAGTCGACCAGGAAGGCAACATTGCCTCTTGGATGGTGCCTGGTAAATTGATCAAAGGCATGGGTGGCGCTATGGATTTGGTCGCAGGCGCCGAAAATATTATCTGTACAATGACCCATGCGTCTAAACATGGCGAATCTAAACTGCTGGAGAAGTGTACGCTGCCATTAACCGGTGCAGGTTGTATCAATCGCGTTCTGACAGATCTCGCCTATCTTGAAATTAAAGACGGTGCATTCATTTTGAAAGAGCGTGCGCCGGGTGTAAGCGTTGAAGAGATCATTGAGAAAACCGCTGGAAAGCTCATTGTTCCAGATAACGTTCCTGAAATGACCTTTGATGAGTAATTTTGCTTACGTTGGCTGATTAAATTGGCGTGGGCACGCTTGTCGGGCTCACGCCATTTCACAGCGAGTATGAAAAGGCAGCAATATCTCAGCAATTCGCTCGTGGTCATCGTCCAGATGCTTTTGAATCAAGGCGAGGCCGCCAAGACTAAGCCGGTGTTCATCGCCGTTGTCAAACGCAATTTTCTGAGGCATAGCGGGATAAAAGCGATGTTGCAGCATCGATGAGACGGGGAATACGCCATTTTGCTGACTTTCAATACTTGGCATGCCAGCCGTTGCGAGTTGGACATCGAGTGCTTCAAGTGGATTATCCAGAGCTATGCAATCAAAGCCTGCATGATGAAGTCGTGGGCCCATGACCGCTAGCCATGCTGCAAGTGGGTGGGCAGCTTGAAGCTGTTGATACAGTGTCCAGGACGGCATTGGCCAGGGGCGCCCACGACAAAGCAAGTTATGGCCTTTGCAATCTTCGGGATGGCTTTGTGCTACTAGACCAGTGAGTGCTTCCCTGGGCGCTTTGCAAAGTGTGCCTAACTGCAGTTCTGCCAATAATAGCCAACTACCATTGTCATTAGGGGCGAGAAGGTGAATAAGCATCCCTTTATCTGCCATGGCGTAATGACCTACTGAACGGTACCCCATATGCGCTAACTTGCCCGCCAGTATGTTCGCAGCAAAAGGTCCGTGGTTGAGAGTTACCAGCGTCAGGTATTCAGCTGGGGTGTTTAACGGCCACAGCCTAAGTGCCCCTAAATCGGGATGGGTATGAATATAGTCAAGCCACAGCTGTTGAATAAACTCCTCTCGCTGCATGGGGTAACCTCGCCGCCTATAGTTGACCCGTATGGGTTAAGTTCTTGGGCATTCAGTATAGGCAAGCAAGGGTACATTGGGTTCAACGGGTATTAACGGCATTTTTAACGCCAAGTTTAAGAGGCGAGTAGCTGTTTATTGCGCACATAGTGGTCGAATTCCGTAAAACCGCCAATGTGCTGTTGGTCGACAAATATTTGCGGAACTGTGTGAATTGGTTTGCCCGCAGTTTTTGCAATATCTTCTTTGGTAACACCCTCTGTAGGCATATCTACATAGCGATAGCCTTCAATTTTTCCTGTGCTTTCCAGGTGGTCAGCTAACTGCTTTGCGCGGACGCAAAAAGGGCAAGACATGCGACCAAAAATAACCACAAACATGGGTAACGCTCCTTTAAAATAGTGGGCTTTCAGTAAAAAATTACGGCCATTGTGGCGTAGCTGAGATGCTTTCGCCAATAGCACCAAACTACGTCCATCATTGAGGCGCGTTATCGGTGCCATTTGTTCAAGGAGAAGTGATGCAACGGTTGGCTCCCCAGGAGTATCAGCACCTAGCGGCACTGGCGCTGGCGTATCGAGATGCGCACCTGCGCTCTATCAAAGAACATAGCCACTATAACCCTCGGTTAGGTGTAGACGCTTTATGCTTTGAACACCTCAACGAGACAGTTCATGGGGCTTCGCTGATGGTGGGAGCCTTGATGACACCTTGTGAGCTTTGGCTGATGGCGGTGCCCGAGCAGTCCATGCTGACGTCGCCGCTACCTGAGACGCTGTTGCTTGACTTACCTTCAGGGCGTTACTTGTTAGACCTGGAGCGGTTGCCTACTGGCTATGAAATCTACAAGCGCAGTGTCTTAGAGGATTTAAGCGATCTCGAAAGTATGCAGGATGCCGCTCGGTTAGCGCAGCAAATGATGTCGCGCTTAATGGCTCAGAGCTAAGTGCCAGAAGGGCAGAGTATGCAGACAGCCTAATGGGCTTCTATACTCGTAACCGTTACATCTGGACGCTTCGGTTGTCGTTATGAATAACCCCGATATCATCAACGTGTTCCGGCTTTTGATGTTCCTCTCTGATTTCTTGTAAATGGCCTAGTGTGACACGAGAGTGTCGACGAGTGCCGAGCGTTAAATTGACTATTTTTATGTCGCGTTTTTCAAGACCTGCTTTTCAACATCTAATTTAACCCAAAAGGAAATGCTAATGAGTTCTCCAGTAGCCGCAACCCCCCGCGTTGCTGTGGTAACCGGTACCACCACAGGCATTGGTGCCGCTGTTGTGAAACATTTTTGTGAGCTGGGCCATCAGGTTCTCGCCGTGGATTTCAATCCAAAAGGCAAGGAAGTGGCCGATGCGGCTGGCGCGGCGTTTTACCAGGCTGACCTAACTGATCCTGATGCGTGTCGTGCTGCTATCGCGGATGCGGTAAAGCGCTTTGGTGGCGTGGATATTTTGGTGAATAATGCGGGTATTCAGCACGTTGCGTCGATTGAAACCTTTCCTGAAGAGAAGTGGCGTCAAATTATTGATCTAATGCTCACGGCGCCTTTCATCCTTACTCAAGCGGCTTGGCCATCAATGCGTGAAAAAGGCTGGGGGCGAATTATTAATATTGCCTCGATTCATGCCCAAGTCGCCTCGCCCGGCAAGTCTGCGTACGTAAGTGCTAAGCATGGCATGATGGGGTTGACCAAAACGGCTGCGCTGGAAGGCGGCGATCAGGGGATTACTGCCAACGCTATTTGCCCTGCCTATGTGAGAACACCGCTGGTGGATAACCAAATCGCCGATCAAGCCAAGCTGCACGGTATGGGCGAGCAAGAGGTGATTGAAAACATCATGCTAAAAAATGCCGCGGTTAAGCGTTTAATCGAACCAATCGAAGTGGCACAGATGGTAGCGTATCTCGCTTCTGACGCTGCTGGTGCGGTAACCGGTTCAAGCTGGAATATTGACCTAGGCTGGACAGCCCACTAACGCGATTATTTCCCCTGTTAGGGCGCGCCACTTATGCTGAAGCGTTTATAAGAGGGTGGTAACAGGGGAATTTGCTGATGCATAGATGTTTATTGACTGAACTTTAACGTGAGTTAACGGCGAACTGGGCGTTTTTGTAACTTGCGTTGTAAGGTTCGCCGGTGCATGCCCAGCGCGCGGGCAGTCGCTGAAATATTGCCATCGTGCTCTTGAAGCACTTTTTGGATATGTTCCCAGGTAATGCGATTGATAGAGGGCGGGTTATCGGCAAGCTCGATGTTGGGGTCGCCTTCCTGCTGTTCAAACGCATGAATCACGTCGTCTGCGTCAGCGGGTTTACACAAGTAGTTCACTGCGCCTAACTTGATTGCTTCTACTGCGGTGGCAATGCTCGAATAACCGGTAAGCACCACAATGCGGCAATGGGGCACGGTGATGAGCAGCTCAGGTAGTAGTTTAAGGCCCGAGCTGTGTTCGAGTTTAAGATCCAATGTTGCCATGGTTGGCACAAATTGCGCCGCTACCGTTAGTGCTTGGTCGGCATCGTGGGCAACCATTACCTCGTAGCCACGGCGGCTGAGCGCTCGGCTCAATACATGGCAAAACATTTCATCGTCATCAATAATTAGAAGGCGTTGCTCGTGCGTCTGCATGATGTCCTCGGTGTTGCTGCGGCTGCCATGCCGCTATTACCTGTCTGGGGCGGAGCAGCGTGGAAGCGTTACTTCCGTTAACGTGCCACCTTCAGGGTGATTGTACAGTCTAACGCCGCCGCCAAAGCGGTTAATCGTGGCATGGGTTAAAAACAAGCCAATTCCCATCCCTTTGCTTTTTGTAGAGACGAAGGTATCGCCAAGCTGGTCAGCGATGGACATAGCAATCCCGGGGCCATGATCGCGTATATCGATAATGACGCTCTCTTCCTGCCAATCTAACCGAATGGCAATCTGCTCTGGATTTGCATCGGCGGCATTGTTTAATAAGTTAGTGAGTGCTTGGTCAAGGGTAGCATCCACCGCAAGCCAAGGGCGGCCACGCTTCTCGTTAACATCGAAGTGGTGGCTAACATCGGGCCTGATAACCAGCCAGCGCTGCACTACGCCTGCCAGCCACACTTCTGCATCAAGCACTTCAGGTTCAGCCATACGCCGCCGATCCGCATTGGTGACCAAGTGCTGCAAACGCGACTTGCACACATCGACCTGCTGGCGCAACAGCGCAATGTCTTGCTGAAGCACGCTGTCCCTAGGTGCTTCATCTTGCATCTCTTTAAGAAGCACCGCCATGGTGGAGAGTGGGGTGCCTAGTTCGTGTGCAGTGCCTGCGGCTTGGGTAGCTACTGCTAATACCTGTTCGTTGCGCAGAGCAGATTCCCGAGTGAGCGACAAGGCTTTATCCCGGTTGCGAAGCGCATGCGCCATTTTATAAATAAAAAAAGTGACCAGCCCCGCCGATAAGCCAAAGTTGAGCCACATGCCCAGCACGTGAAGGCTGAGTGGGCCATCGCTATTGATGTGGCCTAGCTGCGGAATAGGGTGATAGTAAAACATCAAAAACGTATAACCCGCCATAGAGCAGGCGGCCACTGTCCAGGCATGCCGCCAAGGCAGCGTGGCGGCTGCAATGGTCACTGGCACTAGGTAATAGGTAATAAACGGGTTGGTAGAGCCACCGGAAAAATAAAATAGCAGTGTTAAGCCAGCCACATCGGCTAATAAGTGGGAAAGGTATTCAATATGTTTTACCGCCCGGGGCCTGCCAAGACGCCACCAAGTCGCAATATTAAGCACGCCCATAGCAATGACCACGCCGACCACTGCTGTAACGGGTAAATCAAACGCTAAGAATTCGATGCCGACAATAATCGCCAGTAAAAAGCCTGTCCATGTAATGCCTCGGACAATGGTCAATCGAACCAGGTTGCGGTTTGGCGTTGACAGTGGCAGGGGAAGGGCGGTGGGCATAACGAGATTATCTACCTGATGTTTTAACACTATGAATGACAAATTTGATAAATAGGGTCATGACAAAGGTCATCCACCCGGCTGAAGCTAAAAAGTTAAACAGCAGCATTTTGGGTGGAAGCCAGGCGCTACCTACGATGGCTTCAAGCATAATGTGGAAAAACATTGCCAACAGTAGTGGCAATGCAAGGGTATGAATCCACATATCTGTTCGCCGCTTACGGATATGGTAGCGCCCCAATAAATAGCGCATGGGGCGGTGAGCCCAGCTAATAAGTACCAAGGCGCCAATCACAAACAGCATTGCCACAGTGGGTTCGGTACTGCCTTTGTACATTGAAATAGAGATCGACCAGGCAAGCCCAAGCCACATTAACCCTTCAATGCTGGCGATAATGTCTGCATAGCGACGCACGTTCTGCATAAACAACGAGATCCTTGATCCTACAAAGTGCCGCCATGATACGACACTTGATGAGGGCTGTGGGGCACAACGGTAGATTTATACCCCGCCGTATTGGGTATACTGTCCGCTCTCTAATGCTCTGCCCGATTACTCTACAACCAGATAAGCACAGGACTTGCCGTGGACGCTATTACGTTAACCCGCCCTGATGATTGGCACCTTCATTTACGTGATGATGAGGCGCTCAACGCCGTGGTAGGCCATACCGCCGCCCAAATGGGTCGAGCGATTATCATGCCAAACCTCAAGCCCCCCGTGACCACCACCGAGCAGGCCATTGCTTACCGCGAGCGCATCTTGGCAGCGCTACCCCCTGGGAGTCGCTTTGAGCCGCTAATGACGCTCTACTTAACCGATACAACGCCTGTCAGTGAAATTGAGAAAGCGGTTGAAAGTGGTGTAGTGAAAGCCGTTAAGCTCTATCCAGCGGGGGCAACGACTAATTCGGCCTCTGGCGTTACCGATATTGCCCACTGCGATGAGGCAATTGCGATGATGGCCAAGTTGGGTATGCCATTATTGGTTCATGGTGAAGTCACCGATAGTGATATCGATATTTTCGACCGTGAAGCAGCGTTTATAGAGCGGGTAATGAAGCCCCTGCTAGCGAGGCATCCTAGCCTTAAAGTGGTGTTTGAGCACATTACGACCCAGCAGGCTGCGGAGTTTGTTGCCGCTGCGCCCGGCAATATTGCAGCTACCATTACTGCTCACCATTTGCTATTTAACCGTAACAAGATGCTGGCGGGTGGCATTCGCCCCCATTACTACTGCTTGCCGATTTTAAAACGCGAACAGCATCGTCTGGCGTTATTAAAAGCTGCGACCAGTGGAAGCGCTAAGTTTTTCCTGGGAACCGATAGTGCTCCCCATGCCCAAGGTGATAAGGAGTCGAGCTGTGGTTGTGCAGGTGCGTATACGGCGCCTGCCGCGATTGAACTGTATGCAGTCGCGTTTGAAGAGATGCAGGCGCTGGATAAGCTTGAAGCCTTTGCCAGCTTAAATGGTCCGCGTTTTTACGGGCTTTCCCCCAATACTGACACCATCACGCTGGAACGCCGTGAATGGCGTTTGCCTGAACGCTTCCCCTACGCCGCAGGGCAGGACATCATTCCGCTTATGGCAGGTGAAACCTTGCCGTGGGCACTTAAAGACGCCTAAAAGCGGCGCCTGGCAAAGCGCGCTATCGAGCAGATGTAGCCCTCTATCTAGCGCTAGCAACATAAAACGGAGCCATTGGGCTCCGTTTTATGTTGTGTTTTGCGTTGTCGACTAGGTGTTGCCGAGCGCTATAAGCATTTGATCAACCATGCGGGACGAGTGGTCTGCGGCGATATCTAAGAACTGTTCAAAAGAGAGATGGTTGTCGCCGCTGCCAGGTATATCCGACAGCGCGCGGATAACCACAAACGGGCATCCGTAGAGATGGCAGGTTTGTGCAATCGCGGCGCCTTCCATTTCAACCGCCAGCATCGTAGGGAACTGAGCGCGCGTTGTGGCTACGCGTTCCGGATCGGCCATAAAGGCGTCCCCCGTGGCGATTAACCCTTCACGAACGTTTACTTCCCCCAGCGCTGCAATCGCGCCACGTGCTAGATCGCGTAACTGCTTATCAGCCTGATAAGCGGCGGGCATGCCTGGAACTTGTCCTAATTCATAGCCGAACACGACGGCGTCCACATCATGGTGACGAACTTCATCAGAGATGATGACATCGCCGATATTTAGATCGGTAGCGAAGCCGCCTGCCGAGCCGGTGTTAATAACAGCGTCAGGCTGATGACGCTCAAGCAGGATAGCGGTGCCTACGGCTGCGTTGACCTTACCGATGCCTGACTGCAACACCACCACCTCTAACCCATAGCGCGTACCGGTATAGAATACAAAACCGGCGTGTTCATAACGCTCAGCATTTTCAAGCTGGCTGGCTAAAAGGTTAACTTCTTGCGCCATGGCGCCAATAATTCCAATCCGTCGCACGTTAAGGTGCTCCTTGGTTGCTCAGTATCGTCTTAAGGCGGCGTTTCTTTAAGCCCTTATAGAGCTTTGTCGTGGCGCTCAGCGGCTTCTAGAGTGTTTTCAAGCAGGGTAGCAACCGTCATTGGCCCTACGCCGCCGGGCACCGGTGTGATAAAGCTGGCGCGTTCAGCGGCGATGGTAAAGTCGACATCTCCCATCAATGAGCCATCTTCTTGTCGGTTAATACCTACATCGATAACAATAGCGCCAGGCTTAATCCATTCGCTATTGACGATGCCAGGCTTGCCAACAGCAACCACCAATAGGTCAGCACGACTAACATGTGTTTGCAGGTTCTGAGTAAAACGATGGCAAACCGTCGTGGTGCAGCCCGCGAGCATAAGCTCTAGTGCCATTGGGCGGCCTACAATGTTAGAGGCGCCTACAACGGTGGCATCTAATCCACGCACCGCAATCCCGCTTTGCGTCAGCATGGTCATAATGCCTTTAGGCGTACAGGGCCGCAGCGACGGCATTCGCTGGGCTAAGCGGCCAATGTTGTAAGGGTGAAAGCCATCAACATCCTTATCAGGACGGATGCGCTCTAAAATGGGTCGTGCATCCATATGGTCTGGCAGAGGTAGTTGAACCAGAATGCCATCAACCGCAGGGTCATCGTTTAGCTGATCGACTAGGGTTTCCAGCGTTTCCTGCGTGGTGTTGGCGGGCAGGGCGTGTTGAAAAGAGAGAATGCCCGCTTGCTCGCAGGCACGGTGCTTGTTGCTGACGTACACGTGAGACGCTGGGTCTTCTCCGACCACTACAACGGCTAGTCCGGGTACTCGAGTGCCGGCTTGCTGGCGTGCGCTGACTTTTTCGGCAACGGCGTGACGGACATTAGCGGCGATGGCTTTGCCATCGATGAGTTGGGCGGCCATGTAATGAGATCCCTATGCGAGGTTGAAGAGCAAAGCAGACTGCTAAATACGTGCAGCAACGCGCTTTCTATTAAGGAGCAATTTTCGCATGCTAGGGCGGGAAGGCAAAGCATCTATCGAATCAATCACTTTAGGTGTTGACTTTAAAATTAGAAGTAGTAATATATGCCTCGCTTGAGACGAGATACGCAGCAGCGTCTAAGGTAAGAAATCGGGATGTAGCGCAGTCTGGTAGCGCGCCTGCTTTGGGAGCAGGATGTCGGGGGTTCGAATCCCTCCATCCCGACCACATACCTAGCGCGGAAGACGGCAGCTTGCTTTTCCAGACTTTGGTTGTGGTCAAGTGCTCATCAGTATTCAGCTAGATAGAATGCTTTATGTGCGCCTATAGCTCAACCGGATAGAGCAACGGCCTTCTAAGCCGTAGGTTGCGGGTTCAAGTCCTGCTGGGCGCGCCATTAATGATATAGATAATTACTTTTAACAAGGTAATTAGATCTACATTAAAAAATGGTGTTCGTTAGCAGTGATAAAAAGTAGTTCTTAAAGTACTTCATCTATGGTGGATGTAGCTCAGTGGTAGAGCCCCGGATTGTGACTCCGGTGGTCGTGGGTTCAATCCCCATCATCCACCCCATTGATGTAACGTACTACCCAGTTTTAGGTTGTGGTGGATGTAGCTCAGTGGTAGAGCCCCGGATTGTGGCTCCGGTGGTCGTGGGTTCGATCCCCATCATCCACCCCATTAACCTTTCAACACATTTGCAACTTTTCATAAATGGCTGAATTTTTTTTGAGCCAACCCTCCCTGTAGATCTTAATCCCTTAGCTTAATTACCTTTGTTTTGCATTGTCACCTTATCCTCTAACGTCATTCTATCTTGGCATTACCCTTATGCTATTGTCAGTTGTTTCTGTAATAGCCTCTGGCCTGCCCAGCAGATAACCTTGTGCGTACTCAATTCCTAATGATTTTAGCGTGTCCAGTGTGTCCTGAGTTTCGACATGCTCGGCAATAGTATCGATTTCTAATGCTTTTCCCACCGCGTGAATTGCTTGTACCATAGCCTTGTCAATGGGGTCGTGGTGAATGTTGCGTATAAAGCTGCCATCAATTTTTATATAATTCACGGGTAGTTGCTTAAGATAGCTAAACGAAGAAAGCCCTGTACCAAAATCGTCTAATGCGAACTTGCAACCGAGCGCTTTTAGCGATTGGATTAATTCGCTGACTTTTGAAAGCTGCGCAATGGCAGTGCTCTCGGTAATTTCAAAGCATAAGCTTCCTGCTGGTAGGCCCGCTTTACGTACTTGTTGAATCAGTTCATGGCAAAAAGCACTATCTGAAAGTGATTCTCCGGACAAGTTAATGCCCCAATAGCCGATTTCGTTATCATCTGAGCCGCGGTGTCGATCCGTTAGCCATGCAAGCGTATTGCGAATTACCCAGCGATCAATCCGTGTCATAAAGTGGTAACGTTCGGCGGCAGGTAGAAAACTGCCGGGCGAAATAAGTATGCCGTTTTCCTCGAGACGTAACAGTATTTCTTGGTAGCCAGGTTTTGTCCCACAAACGGCGCTGACTGGCTGAGCAAAAAGTCGGAAGGTGTCATTATCAAGAGCGTTTTGTAACCGTTGAATCCATTGCAACTCGCCATGGCGCTCTAATAAATGGCGGTCACTGGGTTGATGGCTATGAATGCGGTTTCTTCCGGCTTCTTTGGCGATGTAGCAGGCGGCATCAGCGGCATGAAGGGCATCTGATAAGTGCATAGGGTGTGCAGGTGTGATCGGCACCAGGCCAATGCTAACGCCAATGCCAAACGTGTGGTTTTGCCAAACAAACCTATAGCATTCGATGTCAGTACGCACTGCTTCACAAATATGTGCGGCTTTGTCTAATGGGCAGTCTGGAAGAATAAGCGCAAACTCATCACCGCCAAGGCGAGCAACCGTGTCACTGTTGCGCACGTGGGTTTTTAGTTTTACCGCTACTTGCCTTAACAGTTCGTCGCCCGCTAAGTGGCCGCAGGTGTCATTAACAATCTTGAACTGGTCTAGATCTAAGTAACAGAGAACATGCGAGTGCTCTGGGTGTTCGAGCAGCTTGGTTAACACGGTTTCAAATGCACGGCGGTTGACTAATCCGGTTAGATTATCGTGAGTTGCTTGGTAGTTAAGCTGTTCAGAGAGTTTTTGTGTCAAGCTTACGTCTTGGAAAACAACCACGGCGCCTAATGTGATGCCCCGCCGAGAGCGAATCGGTGCTGCACTGTGTTGGATTGGGTGACGCTTGCTGTATCGGTGTAATAATTGGCAGTGTTCGCTGTATTGAACGGCTTCGTGCTGGGTGAGCACCTGGCGGGCAGGGTTATTAATCAGCTGCTCGTTAACGTCATCATATAATTGATAAACTATTTGTATCGGCTGATTAATGGCATCCTCCAATGTCCAGCCGGTGAGCCGTTGTGCTTCTGTATTCATAAAGGTGATGTTGCCGCTTACGTCACAGGTAATCACTCCGTCGCCGATGGATGCCAGTGTTATGCGAGCAAGGTCCCTTTCTCGATTCAGTTGTTCCTGAAGCTGTTTGCGTTCGGTGATATCTCGCACCATGCCTGAACACTCCGAGGCCGAGCCAATGGCGCCTTCGCTTACCTGAATCTCTAAGTAGCGCACCTGCTGCTCTTTTGTGCGTAGTTTAACTTCATGACGTGCGCCGGGGTGGAGGGTGTTATTGGGAAATAGTTTGCTGACGGGTTGGCCAACTAGCTGTTGAGCGTTTACCCCAAATAAAGCTTCTGCGCCGGGGTTTAGGCCGGTTAGAGTGCCGTCAGACTGCCATGTGATCACACCATCGCGTAAGTTGCGGAGCATCACTTGCGTATGGCCTACGGCGCGCTCAAGGGCGGCGGAAACCCGGTTGTAGCCAGCGGCAATCTCGCCTACTTCAGTAAACGGGTCGGCGTCTATGCGTTGGTGCATATCACCCTGCCGCTCGTGTTGTCGCATATGCTCAAGGAGCTGGTGAAGCTCATTTTTTGCGCCATGCTCTGCCAAGTTAAGACCCATTTTTTCAGCGTCTTCAGAGACACGCAGGGGTAAAAAGCGCTGTGTTACGCTGAAGAGCAGCCAGGCGATGCCAAAGCTCCATGCACCACAAACCATCACGCCGATCAATTGGATTCCAAATTGGTCTGTTCGGCTCAGCGCGGTGCCTAAAGTACTCATATCGGCAAACCAGGGAAGTGCTAATGTTCCCCAAACGCCCGCCACTAGGTGGGCAGGTATTGCGCCCACTGCATCGTCAATGCGGCGCTTTAACAGCCACTCGCTCGAAAGAACCATAAGAACGCCGCTGACACTGCCAAGTAAAAATGCGGCTGATAGTGAAAGGACGTGTACCCCTGCAGTTACTGCCACTAGCCCTGCTATTGCGCCGTTAATTGCGTACATCACATCGGCATAGCGTCGTATGCGCCAGCCCACTAGCATGGCTGATAAGACTCCGCCTACAGCACCCAGTAGGGTATTGGCGAGAATGCTGGGTACTGCACTGCTAAGCGTTAAAGTGCTTCCTCCATTAAAGCCAAACCAGCCTAAAATCATGAACAGGGCACCAAGCATCGCGAGCGGCAGATTTCCTGCAGGAAACGTGGCGGGCGGTTTATCAGGCTGGAAGCGCCCATGCCTTGGGCCAATAACTAATACGGCGGCTAGCGCCACCCACCCACCGACACTGTGAACTACTGTTGCACCTGCGAAATCGACGAAGCCTAGTGCTGCTAGCCATCCAGGTGATCCGCCTAGTAGGCCGCCCCATGCCCAGTGGCCAAATATGGGATAGATAAGCAAAGCGATCCAAAAGGCCGTCCATAGGTAGCCGATAAATGTCATTCGCTCAGCCACAGCCCCCGCCACGATAGTCGCTGCCGTGGCACAAAACATGGCTTGAAAAATAAAGACCGTTATCAGCCAGCTGTTTGCCGATTCAAGATCCCAGCCAAACAATGATGTGCCAATCCAGCCTGAGTGGGAGGCTCCAAACATCATCCCAAAACCAGCAAGCCAAAACACACTTACGGCGATGGCAAAGTCCGCTAAGTTTTTCATGGCGACGTTGATGGCATTTTTAGTTCGTGTTGTGCCAGCTTCAAGGCACAAAAACCCCGCTTGCATAACGAAAACTAATGCGGCTGCCCACAACACCCAAAGCGTATCGATTAACGTAGTGTCAAAACCGTAAGACATTGGCAAACCCTTGTGCAGTATTGGTGCGTATTCAGCACTGCTATGGTGCTACTAGCTGTCAGGCCCGCTTCATCAAGCCCTGATAGACCTTTTCGTTACGCACACTGATAGATGGGTAACCGTGGTGCTGATAGATATTAAGCAATTGTTGTGCCGCGTTTAGTAAAGTCATCCGTATTTGTGTTTTTTGCGACATGAATATCTAAAAATACACTAAAAAACAGTTTTTATGACTGTGTTAAAGCTTGTCAGATAGTGATATTTTTCAATAAGTTACTTGCGCAGCTACCTGGGCTTATATGCGCAATCATTGTTAAGAAAGGAGTGCATCAAAATGGCGCGTCAATCGGTGGTGTTAGGGGCAGGAATGGTAGGCGTCAGCATTGCATGGCACTTACAGCAGCGTGGTCACCAGGTGACACTCGTCGATCGCAGCCAGCCTGGCCGTGAAACCTCCTTTGGTAATGCGGGCATTATTCAGCGGGAAGCAGTTAGGCCTTACCCCTTTCCTCGGGACATGAAGACGATTCTCAGCGTATTGCCGAATAACCGTGTGGATATTCGTTATCGCCCGGCGGGCATGTTTAACGCAGCATCACCTTTGCTGAGCTACTGGCACCACTCATCTTCGCGGCTTTATAAGAAAATTATTCCTGAGTGGGCTTCATTGATTGAGCTCTGCTTAGAGACCCATGGGCCAATGATTGAAGCCGCTGGCGCGGATCATTTAGTTCGCCGTGAAGGGTGGTTGGAAATTTATCGTACGCCTGAAAAGCTTGCCAAACGTGTGAAAGAGGCAGAAGAGGCGCGAGCGCTATATAACGTGCAGTTTGCGGTGTTAGATCGTGCTGCTCTGACTGCGAAAGAGCCGGATTTAAGCAGTGATATTATCGGGGCTATTCATTGGCTCGATCCATGGACAGTTGCCGATCCGGGTGGGCTAGTAGCTGCATACGCTGCTTCGTTTGTTGAGCAAGGCGGACGAATCTTGCAAACCGATATTAATGGTTTCCAGCAAGAAGGAGAGGGTTGGAAAGTCGATACTGCTGCTGAAACGTTAGAAGCCGATGAGGTTGTCGTGGCGCTTGGGCCGTGGGCAGGTGAGTGGATGAAAAAATTGGGTTATCACTTCCCGACCTTTGTTAAGCGTGGTTACCACATGCACTATGCAACGCAACCCAATGCTAAGCTTAATTACTGGCTGATGGACGCAGAGGTGGGCTATTTGCTGGCGCCTATGAACGCGGGCGTGAGGCTGACGACAGGCGCAGAGCTTGATCGACTTGAGTCGCCGGCTCATGAGCAGCAGTTGGGTGCCGCCGAAAAAGTGGCTCGCACCGTTTTTCCGCTTGGCGAGCGGCGCGACGCAGCTGCTTGGAAAGGCGCACGCCCATGCTTGCCGGATATGAAGCCGGTGATTGGCCCAGCACCGCGTCACCCAGGGCTGTGGTTGGCATTTGGCCATGGCCACCAAGGGTTTACGTTGGGGCCAGCCACAGGACAGTTGCTTGCCGATATGATGGAAAATAAGCCAACGGCTATCGATATGGCGCCGTTCCGCGCAGACCGTTTTTAATTAGCACGGCAGAGGGTATTAAAGCTGCCCTAGAAAGCGACCTATCGGATGAGATGTCTGAACCTAGGTGATGAGAAATTTGGTGTGAAGGTCTCGGATTTGCTACGCTTGAAGCGTATTTTTTGAAATGTGAGGTGAAATATGGATGTTGCCGCAAGCAATGCAGTAAGCACCGCTCTGTACATGAACCAAGCGCAAACCGCTGAGCAAGCTCAAATGCAAGTTTTTAGAGAGGCACTTGAGGATCAGGCTAACCAAGTAACAGAGGTTCTGGCATCATCAACTGCGGGTGCTGAGCCGGATCTTGCGCAAGAGGGTAGCCTAGGTACTCAGGTCAATACATTCGCATAGATGTTTTGCAAAGAGCTATCGTAAAAAGCTATCAAAAAGAACTTTCAAAGAGGCCTCGCGTAAGCAGTCGCTTTTTTGGAATGTACTATTTCAAACGTCGGTTATCCGGCGTTTTTTTGTGCGTTGTTTTTGCTTGAGATACATGGGCGTCACCTCGTGGTATGCCGTTATAGCCTAGTTGCGTTACCATATGCCCACTCAAGCGCCGCTGTTGTACGCGCTTCCCCGGATTGAATATTGCACCATCTTTCAGAGAGCCTAATGTCTGACGCTAACATAGCGCGCGAAGCTGAACTGCGCCGTACCTTTGCTATCATTTCACACCCTGACGCGGGTAAAACAACTATCACTGAAAAGCTGCTGCTGTTTGGGAACGCTATCCAGATGGCTGGCTCGGTGAAGAGTAAGCGCAATGACCGTCATGCTACTTCTGACTGGATGAAGATGGAGCAGGAGCGGGGTATCTCGGTAACCACCTCGGTGATGCAGTTCCCCTATGGTGGGCGTATTGTAAACCTGCTAGATACGCCAGGGCATGAAGACTTCTCCGAAGATACTTACCGCACGCTGACAGCGGTCGATTCAGCGTTAATGGTGATTGATGGCGCAAAAGGGGTTGAGGATCGCACCATCAAGCTGATGGAGGTGTGTCGTCTGCGCACTACGCCTATCCTGACGTTCATCAATAAGATGGACCGTGATATCCGCGACCCCATTGAGGTGATGGATGAAGTAGAAACCGTATTAAACATTCAGTGTGCGCCGATGACCTGGCCAATTGGCATGGGACGGCATTTCAAAGGGGTGTATCACCTCTATAACGACGTCGTTCATCTGTATACACAAGGTCAGGGTAGTCGCATTCCTGACGATAAGCGTATTGAAGGGTTAGATAACCCTGAAGTGGATGCTGTGTTGGGTGAAGAGCAAGCAGAAGAACTGCGTATGGAGGTTGAGTTAGTACGCGGTGCGTCCCATGAGTTTGACCTTGAGGCTTACCGCCGCGGCGAGTTATCACCCGTTTATTTTGGTACTGCCATGGGGAACTTTGGCGTACGCGAAATGTTGGATGGCTTTGTAGAGCATGCCCCGGCGCCCCAACCCCGCAATACCGATACGCGTGAAGTGACCGCTCACGATGAGCGCTTTACCGGTTTTGTCTTTAAAATTCAGGCCAACATGGACCCGAATCACCGAGACCGCATTGCCTTCTTGCGCGTATGTTCGGGAAAGTATGAGAAAAACATGAAAATGCGCCATGTGCGTATTGGTAAGGATGTGAAAATTGCCGATGCGTTGACCTTTATGGCCTCGGATCGCTCGCAGGTAGAAGAGGCGTGGCCGGGCGATATTATTGGTTTACACAACCATGGCACTATTCAGATCGGCGATACCTTTACGGTGGGTGAAGATATGCGCTTTACCGGCATTCCTCACTTTGCCCCGGAGCTATTTAAGCGTGTGCGCTTAAAAGACCCATTGAAAATGAAGGCACTGCAGAAGGGGCTTCAGCAGCTTTCAGAAGAGGGGGCTACTCAAGTATTTATGCCGATGGACAATAATGACTTAATTTTGGGTGCGGTAGGTACGCTCCAGTTTGACGTGGTCGCCCACCGGTTGAAGGAAGAGTACAAAGTTGACTGCCTGTATGAAGGCGTCAACGTGCAAACGGCGCGCTGGGTATATTGTGAAGATGCCAAGATGCTGGAGGAGTTCAAGCGCAAGGCCAGTACCAATTTGGCAATCGATGGGGGGGGGTATCTTACCTACATTGCGCCAACCCGGGTTAACTTGCAGATGACCCAGGAGCGTTGGCCCGACATCCGCTTCCAGCCGACTCGCGAGCATTAAGCTCACTGCCTATGTTGATAGATGCCCACTGCCACCTCGATTTTGCCGCGTTTGATGATGATCGCCTCGATGTTATCAATGCGGCCAAAGCGGTGGGTGTGGGCCATTTTGTGGTGCCGGGTACCACACGAACTCGCTGGCCCAATGTGCTTAAGCTAGGGGAACGCTCGGATGTCAGCCTGTGTCTAGGCTTACATCCCTATTTTATCGCCGAGCACCAGGAGCAGGATCTTGATGCTCTGGAGCAACAGATTGCGGAAAATAAGCATTTCGTCGCTGTCGGTGAGTGCGGCATCGACGGGCGTTTTACAAATACCTTAGATGAGCAGTGGCGCTATTTTGACGCCCAGTTGCGGCTCGCCAAACAGTATGCACTGCCGGTGGTAGTACACTGTGTCAAAGCGAACGACACCGTCAGCAAACGTTTGCGCGAGCTTGCGTTGCCAAGGGGTGGTTTGATTCATGCATTTGCGGGGTCTTACCAACAGGCTGATACGTTTTTGCAGCTTGGCTATACGCTAGGCTTGGGGGGCAGCGTTACCTTTGAGCGTGCCCAGCGATTGCGTCGCGTGGTTAGTCAGTTACCAGATGATGGCTTTGTGCTGGAAACGGATAGCCCTGATATGCCCCTTAGCGGGTATCAGGGCCAACGTAATGAACCTTGTCGAGTGGCAGGCGTTTGTAAAGCCGTCGCATCGCTACGCAACCAAACGGTGGAGGAGGTCGCGGCACTAAGTAGCGCGAATGCAGCGCGACTGTTTGGGCTTGTTAATTATTAAGGCTTAAATGATTATCAGGCTGTTATGCATTCAAGTTAACGGCTAATTGTTCCGGATCTAAGCGCTCAAGAGCATAAGGTAGCGAACAGAGCGTTACAGATTTATCTTGCCAAAAAATAGCAGGCGCATCTTCGATAACTTTAGTGCTCACAACCGCTAACAGCTCCACGTGCTGCTCTTCACTGAACGCGCTACTCACCACTTCTCCAGCGCGTTTACCGTCAGCATCTATCAAAGCATCACCTGTGCTAGGCAATGTGGTCGCAGGAACTGAGGCGCGCACCATGCGTTTTTTTACCTGGCCACGAAAATGAGCCCGCGCGACGACTTCCTGGCCGGTATAACAGCCCTTTTTAAAGCTGATCCCTCCTAAGGCTTCCCAGTTAAGCATCTGTGGCAAGAAATGATCCTGCTGTGCGTCGGTAAGCCATGCTATGCCATTGCGGATATCTTCAAGATGCCACGCATTGCGCGATTGGTCGTCATCGCTCAGTTCATGGTGCGAACTATCTTTGAGGCAAAATAGCCAGCGTGCTTGGCCTGGTATACGCAGCACAAGCGTTTCGCCGTTGCTGTGCTGGGTGTCGGGTAGGTCAGGTAGCGTCACACCCGTTGCTTTGGCTAACGGCAGGGCGTCTGCGCTGGCGCCAACAAAGGTGAGTGTAGGCTGGGAGACTAACTCTGTACGGTAAAAAGCGGCGAATTTTTTTAAGTGTGTAGCCAGCATATCGACTAGTGAAGCGCTCATTATCAAGCGGAAGTGCTCTTCACTTAAGCGTAGTATCTGGGCATTAGCCAGCATTCTACCTTTTGGGGTGCAAAAGCAGGTTAGCGGTGCAAAGTGGCCATTCGCTAAACTGACTTGGGCGCTGGTCTGACCCTGCAGAAATTTCTCTGCATCCGCACCTATCACATCCAGAGCGCCAAGGTGGGTAAGACGTACATTGCGATTTAGCTGGGTCTGGAAAGTGGCGGCCGCCATAAAAACTCCTGATTGCAGGTGGTTGCTAGTATCTGGCTATTAGCTAGCTATGCCTAAGCGGCAATAGTTTCGTGTAGAGCGCATAATGGATGCAGAGTGCTAATGTATGTAGAGCATACAAACTGTATTTTAAGAATGAAACTGAAGCGCGACTTAGTTAGGTGAGGGCGCCGTGAGCCAATTGCAAGACAGCTATGGCATACTAGACACTCTTACTGCACCGGTACTGTGCAGCATATTTGTATAGGTTTCGGCAATCGCCTGACCATAGATTCATTTTTCAAAAGGGTGGCGGATGGCTTATCAATCACTAACGTTTAAGGGCGTAACCACCCCTGAACAGGTCAATAAAATCACCACTGCATTAATGATATTAGATGGCGTCGATAGCGCTGAGGTGGGCCGTTATGGCGCTGAGGTAGAAGGACGTGCTAAGCGGGAGACGCTTATTAAAGCCGTTGAAAAACTTAACCTAGGAGTAAAGGTATCGTAATGCATAAGCCCATCACTATTATTAGCGAGCGCAATCGCGTTTTTCGTCAACGGGTTGAGGTCGATGGTTTGGAGGCGCTGTACTCGGATGTGCCACCGGTCGTTGGTGGTGATGGTAGTGCCCCCGACCCCCATGATTACTTCGATATCGCGCTGGGTACCTGTAAAGCGATTACCGTGCAAATGTACGCAAAGCGTAAGCAGTGGCCTCTAGAGGGAATCACCGTGAAGGTGCAGCGCGATGATAGCCAAGAAAGAAAAGGTGTCTACAGCCTGGCCGTCACGTTGATACTGCACGGGATTGAAGACCCTGAGCAGCGCACCAAGCTGGAAGAGATCAGCCATCGCTGCCCTATCCAGCGACTGATGACCCAGGCGACGGTAGAAATTACGACGCACACCGAGTAACGCTGCATACTGAGTGTTCCATCCTCAGAACGGGAGTAATGATGAGCAAGGAGTTCAGGCTACAGTCAAAATTTAAGCCTGCCGGTGATCAGCCAACGGCAATCCGTAGTTTAATCAGCGGGCTGGAATCGGGACTTGCCCATCAAACCCTGCTGGGGGTAACCGGTTCAGGTAAGACGTTTACCATGGCAAATGTGGTACAGCAGCTGCAGCGGCCTACCATCGTCATGGCGCCCAATAAAACACTTGCTGCCCAGCTCTACGGGGAATTTAAGTCGTTTTTCCCAGACAACGCGGTTGAGTATTTTGTCTCTTATTACGATTACTATCAGCCGGAAGCATACGTTCCCTCTTCCGATACGTTTATCGAGAAAGATGCCTCGATTAATGACCATATCGAACAAATGCGCCTGTCAGCTACTAAAGCCCTGCTGGAGCGACGTGATGCGTTAATCGTCGTATCGGTTTCAGCTATTTATGGCCTGGGTGACCCCGACCAGTACCTGAAAATGCGCCTGCATTTTACCCGTGGTGAGCTGATTGATCAGCGGGCTTTTCTGCGCCGCCTAGCTGAGCTGCAATATACCCGCAACGATATGGATTTTCGTCGGGGTACTTACCGAGTACGCGGCGATGTGATTGATATCTTCCCGGCAGACTCAGATGAAGAGGCGGTACGGGTTGAACTGTTTGACAGCGAGATTGACACCATTCGCCTGTTTGATCCGTTGACCGGTGCTGTCCGTGGGGAGGTGCCGCGTATGACCATCTACCCAAAATCGCACTACGTTACGCCGCGGGAAACTATTTTGGGGGCCATTGATGCCATCAAGGATGAGCTCAAAGAACGCCTGGAATGGATGCGCAAGCACGAGCGGCTGGTGGAAGCGCAACGTCTTGAGCAGCGCACCCTTTACGATATTGAGATGATGCTGGAGCTGGGTTATTGCAACGGCATTGAGAACTACTCGCGCTATCTCTCGGGGCGTGCCCCAGGTGAGCCGCCACCGACTTTCTTCGATTACTTGCCCGATGACGCACTGCTATTTATAGATGAGTCCCACGTTAGCGTGCCCCAGGTAGGCGGTATGTATAAGGGCGACCGTTCACGCAAAGAGACGCTAGTCGAGTATGGCTTCCGGCTCCCCTCAGCGCTGGACAACCGGCCGATGAAGTTTGAGGAGTGGGAAGCGATAAGCCCGCAGACGATTTTTGTCTCAGCCACGCCGGGGAAATATGAAGCAGAGCACGCCAGCCAGATAGTTGAACAGGTGGTGCGGCCAACTGGGCTGTTAGACCCTGAGATAGAAGTTCGCCCGGCAAGCACCCAAGTAGACGACCTGCTTTCTGAAATCGGCTTACGTACCGCCGTTGGCGAGCGTGTGCTTGTGACCACCTTGACCAAGCGTATGTCTGAAGACCTAACCGAATACCTTGATGAGCACGGTATTCGTGTGCGCTATTTGCACTCCGATATCGATACGGTGGAGCGGGTTGAGATTATTCGTGACCTGCGGCTGGGTAAATTTGATGTATTAGTAGGGATTAACCTGCTTCGCGAAGGGTTGGATATACCTGAAGTGTCGCTGGTGGCTATTCTGGATGCGGATAAAGAGGGCTTTTTACGCGCCGAGCGCTCGCTGATTCAAACTATTGGCCGCGCTGCCCGTAACGCCAACGGTAAAGCGATACTCTATGGCGACAGAATCACTGACTCAATGCGCAAGGCGATTGATGAAACCGATCGGCGCCGCGCCAAACAGGTTGAGCACAATGAAAAACATGGCATTACTCCCACTACGGTCACGCGATCGGTAGCCGATATTCTTGAAGCTGCCCAAGCACCCGGTAAAAAGAGCAGTCGTCGCCGTGGTTCAGAGCGCAAAGTGGCGGAAAATGCCGCTGAGTACGATGTAACCACCATGAGCAAACAAGACCTGCTAGGCGCTATTAGTAAGCTTGAGGACGCCATGTTTGAAGCAGCACAGAACCTCGAGTTTGAAGAGGCGGCGCGTCTACGTGATCAGCTTCATCAAATGAAAGAAAAGCAGCTGGCGCTGGGGTAAACAATGCCGGAAGGTCCTGAAATTCGCCGTGCTGCTGATAAAATTGAAAAGCAGCTGCGTGGTAAAACCTTGGATGATGTGTGGTTTGCATTCCCCGAGCTTGCTAAACAGGCTAGTTCGTTAATCGGCATTCAAGTAAACGCAGTGGATACCTGGGGAAAGGCGATGCTGATTCGCTTTGCAGATCAGCGGGTGCTGTACTCTCATAATCAGCTGTATGGGGTATGGAAGCTCCATTCAGAAGATAAGCCGCCCTCGACCAAACGCTCTCTTCGCGTTCGTTTAACAGCAGAGGGCAGGGCGGCGAGCCTTTATAGCGCATCGGATGTGTCGCTATGGCATGAAAATGCGCTAGATTCACACCCATTTTTAGCGCGTTTAGGTCCTGACCTATTGAGCCAGCAGGTAACATCAGGTGATGTACAAAAGCGCTTACATGACCCCCAGTTCCGGCGGAGAAGCTTGGGGGCGCTGTTGTTAGATCAGCGGCTAGTGGCAGGCTTGGGTAATTACCTGCGAACAGAAATTCTATTTTTTTCTAAGCTTCACCCTAAAATGCGACCTGTGGATTTAACGTCTGTTCAGCTCTCGCTACTAGCCGACTCTATTATTGATATCACTCATCGGGCATACCGCCAGGCAGGAGTTACTAACCTTGACGCGTGGATTGAGCAGGCAATTGCTGCGAAGGAGCCACGCAGGCAGTGGCGTTTTAGCGCCTTTGAGCGTGCAGGGTTATCGTGCCACCGCTGCGGCAGCATTATTGAGCGAATGATGGTTGGGTCACGTCGGCTGTATTTATGCCCCTGCTGTCAGTTGCTTTCCCCTTAAAGTATTTTATACCGTTATCTTGCTGTTTTCTTAAAACTTAGATCAAAACATTAGCATTTATGGCTCCGAAGCAGCGTTGAGCGGCTGCCGCTCTCTAGGCAATACGGTATACTCCTCCCACACCCAGACGGCCACGTTTGACGTATTAGTCCATAGCAGTAGTGACGACTAACGGCCGCGGAAAAGACGATAACCGAGGAGCTGTTTGACCATGACCGTGATCCGCCAGGACGACGTGATACAAAGCGTTGCCGATGCTCTGCAGTACATCTCTTACTATCATCCGAAAGACTTTATTGATGCCATGGCAGCCGCCTACGAGCGCGAAGAAAATCCCGCTGCTAAAGATGCTATAGCGCAAATTCTGATCAATTCGCGTATGTGTGCCACTGGCCACCGCCCGATTTGCCAAGATACCGGCATTGTGACGGTCTTTGTACATGTTGGTATGAACGTCACTTGGGATGCGGAGCTGAGCCTTGATGATATGATCAATGAGGGCGTTCGTCGCGCCTATAAGCTGCCGGATAACGTTCTGCGTGCCTCAGTGCTAGCCGACCCCGATGGCAAGCGTGAAAATACTAAAGACAACACGCCGGCAATTATCCATTACAAGATCGTACCTGGCGATAAAGTCGATATTCATGTGGCTGCTAAAGGTGGTGGCAGTGAAGCAAAATCTAAATTTGCCATGCTCAATCCTTCCGATAGCGTAGTGGATTGGGTAATGGAACAGCTGCCAAAAATGGGGGCAGGCTGGTGCCCACCGGGTATGCTGGGTATTGGCATCGGTGGTACCGCTGAAAAGGCCATGGAAATTGCCAAGGAAGCGCTGCTGGATCCTATTGATATTCAAGACTTACAAGCCCGTGGCCCAAGTAACCGTGCTGAAGAGTTGCGTCTTGAATTGTTCGATAAAGTGAACAAAAGCGGCATCGGTGCCCAGGGGTTAGGTGGCTTGACCACCGTGCTGGATATTAAAGTCAAAGATTATCCGACCCACGCCGCTAATAAGCCGGTGGCGATAATCCCCAACTGTGCAGCCACCCGTCATGCTCACTTTACGCTAGATGGTTCAGGCCCTGTTGCACTGCCTGCCCCTAAGCTTGAAGACTGGCCGCAAATTACCCGAGAAGCAGGGGATAACGTTAAACGCGTTAACCTAGATACCGTAACGCCTGAAGAAGTTAAAACCTGGCAGCCGGGTGATACGCTTCTTTTAAATGGCAAGCTCTTAACTGGGCGTGATGCGGCACATAAGCGCATGGTTGATATGATTGCAAAAGGGGAGCCGCTGCCTGTTGATATGAAAGGCCGGTTTATCTACTACGTAGGCCCCGTTGATCCCATTGGCGATGAAGTGGTTGGCCCAGCAGGCCCTACTACTGCGACGCGAATGGATAAATTTACCCGGACTATGCTGGAAGAGACGGGCTTATTAGGCATGGTAGGTAAAGCTGAACGTGGCCAAATAGCCATTGACGCAATTCGTGACAACGAAGCGGTTTATTTAATGGCGGTGGGCGGCTCGGCTTACTTGGTAGCCCAAGCAATTAAAAAATCTCGTGTGGTCGGCTTTGAAGATCTGGGCATGGAAGCAATCTACGAATTTGAAGTGGAAGACATGCCGGTAACCGTTGCGGTAGACAGTCTTGGTACTTCTGTCCATCAAACCGGGCCAGCCAAATGGAAGGAAATTATTGCTCAGTCGGCTTAATTGCTTGATATCTTTATAAGCAATACGTGAAATAAAGAAGCCCCGTCCTACGCGGGGCTTTTGTGCATTGGCAGTAAATCGATCAAACAAAGGATCCCTACCGGATGGCGAGGAATAGTCAATGACCTCATGGTTATTAGGGACAGGTATTATGCTGATACACCTTTTGGGGATTGTGTCAGCCATCATGGCGTTAATGTCGAGCCGTACCTCTCAAGGTGCTGTTGCGTGGATTATTTCATTGCTTACGTTTCCTTACGTGGCATTACCAGCGTACTGGTTTTTTGGGCGGCCACGGTTTTATGGCTATGTTTCGGCGAGAGGCGCACGAGATAACGTTCTAAGGCGAGTGTTGGCACGCTACAGGAACAACGTTAAACCTCACGTTGCACTGCCTAAAAATGCCGATATTCAGGCTGTGGAGCAGCTGGCGATGATGCCTTTAACGAGGGGCAACAGTGCAGAACTACTCATTGATGGTGAAGCGACCTTTAAAAGTCTTTTCGATGGCATAGACGATGCTAAAGATTATCTGTTGCTTCAGTTTTTTATCGTTCGTGACGATGAGCTAGGGCGTCGATTGCAGCGGCACTTGATTCAAGCTGCACAGCGGGGTGTACGTGTTTACTTTCTTTATGATGAAGTAGGCAGCCGAAAGCTTAATCAAAGCTATTTTCGAGAGCTCACCAAAGAGGGCATTGACGTAAAAGCCTTTCGTTCTTCGCGAGGTTTCAAGCATCGGTTTCAGCTTAATTTTCGTAACCACCGCAAAATTATGGTGACCGATGGCAAGAAGGGCTGGGTTGGTGGTTTTAATGTTGGGGTAGAGTATTTGGGGCAGGGTGCTCGTCATGGCCCATGGCGGGATACCCATTTAGCCTTGCAAGGGCCGAGTGTTTTGGGCCTGCAAGAAGCTTTTTGGGAAGATTGGCACTGGGCGACTAATGAGGTCATCACGCTTAATTGGCATGCAGAAACCCATCCGCAAGAAGACCACCAGGTTGTTATCGTACCTTCCGGCCCTGCGGATAAACAGGACACTGCAAGCCTGTTAATTCAACAGTTAATTCATAGTGCGAATGAAAGGCTATGGGTGACCAGCCCCTATTTTGTGCCTGATCAAGGAGTACAAGATGCGCTTCGTTTAGCGGCGATGCGGGGGCTTGATGTCCGTGTGATGATTCCTGAGCGGCCAGATCATCTGTTGGTATTCTTGTCAGCATTCTCATTTCTACCCGATATGTTAAGGGCAGGTGTTAAAATATACCGTTATCTTCCTGGTTTTTTACACCAAAAAGTGATCTTAATTGACAATGAAGCAGCAAGTGTAGGTACCGTAAATCTGGATAACCGCTCATTTCGACTCAATTTTGAAATTACTGCTTTTATCCCCAGTTCAGCATTTGCTGCGGAAGTAAGTAAGATGCTGGAAGAGGACTTTGCTCACTGCCGACGCGTTACCATGGATGAAATAAACCAGCGTTCTATGTGGAAAAAAGTCGTATCAAGGGCTGCTTATTTGACTGCGCCAATTCAGTGATCAACTGAGCACCGAAAACAGCTGCGAATGGTTGGGCACAAGGAGTTTTGGGTGAATTTAGAAACAAAATGGCTAGAAGACTTTGTCGCGTTGGCGAATACACGTAGTTTTTCTGCATCGGCAAAACAGCGTCATGTAACACAGCCAGCTTTTAGCCGCCGTATCCGGGCCTTAGAGCAAGCAATCGGCGTGACGCTAGTTGACCGCACTACAACCCCGATAGGTTTGACGTCGGAGGGTCAACTTTTTTTAATTACCGCCCGAAACTTGGTTGAACAGTTAAATGAGTCACTAGGGCATCTTCGTGGTTTATCTATTGCTAACGAAGCACTGGATATCGTCGCTGCTCACTCACTAGCGCTGAGCTTTTATCCGCCATGGATATCGCGGTTACAAAAAGGATTAGGCGAGTTGCCTACCCGCTTGGTTGCTATGAATGTGGGGGAGGCCATTCATGTGCTGCGAGAGGGTAATTGTGACCTGATGTTGGCTTACTATGACCCGTTTGCCACCATGCAGTTAGATGCAGAAGTATTCCCCTCATTTTCAATCGGAAAAGTGAAAATGTTACCGGTCACCCTTCCTGACGAGAATGGCGAGCCGCTTTTTTCGCTGCAGCGTGATAGCTCCATTCCTTATTTAGCCTACACTCAAGGGGCATTTTTAGGCCGCAGTGTCCGAATGCTGCTGAAGAATGACCCCCTGCGTATGAAGCTTCGCACGGTTTACGAAACCGCCATGGCCGAAGGTTTAAAGGGTATGGTGTTGCAAGGTGTTGGCACCGCGTGGATCCCGGATTTTTGTATCCGTGAGGAATTAAAAAGTGGTCGACTGGTAAGGGCAGGAGATGAAAGCTGGGATATTCCTCTCGAGATTCGTCTTTACCGCTGCTCATTAGTGCATAAACCAGGCGTTGAACGGCTATGGCGTCAGATGATGAAGTTGCCAAGGGACTTTCTACAGGCTTAGTTAAGCGGCGTCGATGTCTTCTGACGCCGCTAAGTCTAAAAACTACTAAAGTCCGCGGGTAGCCCTAAAAAATTTTGAATAATAAAAAAGTGGTCTTCAAACAAGCTCTCCGGCCTTAAATCCGCCAATGCCACCCAGCGCGCATGGTCCCCCCCGCGAACCGGTTTAAGGCGTGGTAGCTGCTGGTCAGGACGAAGAGCGAAGTAAAATGCTTCCGCTAGCGTGCGTCCCCGCCAACTGCGGTGCGGCTCGTCAAATAAGCGCTGGCCGCGAAGGGAACCTTTTAAAACGGGTTCGGGCACTTTGAGACGTAGCCGTTCGCGCAACTCCCTTAAGCAAGCATCTAACAGTCGCTCATGGGGGTTAATAAAGCCCCCCGGTAGAGCAAACAAACCTTTACCGGGAGCCGCCGTACGTTTAACCAATAACACGTGCCCCGACTGGACGACCACCGCGTTAACGGTAACAAAAATAGGTGGGTAGGGTGCGTGTGCCCATGCCTGCCGGTACTGGTCGAGTAATTGCTGCTCTTCTAACAGCTGATGGTAGGCGTCGCCTTGGCAAAAGCTGCCCACACGTTTTACCACTCCAGGCGGCAAGTCGTGATATGCACCGGTGCTTAGGTAGTCATCGGTAGAGCCCAGCGAGCGAAACAGACGCTCGCGTATTTGGCTCGCCGAAATGCCTTCTACTAAGGGTACGCTCACTGACTCCCACTGGGGGAAAAGCGATAAATAGTAACTAGACTGCCCACGGCTTGCGCCTATTAACCCAATGCGTGGCAAGCGGGCGTTGGCAGGTGCTGCGAGGTCACGAACTTTCCGTTGAACGTCTCTTACCCATACATCGTCATTATAAAGAGCGTCCAGCAGCGGCGTAATTTCTAGGCGCTGGTTATCATCATCATCAAAGCCAGAACGAATCATGGCTTGGCGTTCATCAAAATGCCATGGGTTGCGTAACGAACGAGCCTGCCAAGCGGACCCCACCAACACAATAACCTGTCTCGCCTGTTTTAGCGCTTCTCGGATGATCGCTAAATGCCCAAGGTGGGGAGGCTGGAAGCGTCCGATAAATACCAAGCAATCAAAGTCGTAAGCCATAGCAGATTCAACAGCATCCGAGTTCATAGGGCTTCCTTGATCGTTGATAAATGAGCGCCATTATGGAGTGGGCTGCGAAGTGACGCAATGTGGTCATACCTGCACCCAGCGCTAGGGTTAGGTATGCTTACTATCTCGAGCAGGCGTTAATGATTGACACGGACGCCCCATAAAGTCGTTTAAGGGAATGGATATGTTCAAGCGCACACTTATTTTTTGGTGGAAAGTAGTACAAGACGCAACTTCCTTATGGTTAGAGCGCAACGCCTTTAGCTATGCAGGTTCGTTGGCGTTTTACACGCTATTTTCATTAGCGCCCACTGTCATCATTGCGGTAACTGTTATTGGGGTGGTGCTGGGTGAAGACGCTGCCCAAGGGCAAATCGTTGCTCAATTACAGGGAACGTTAGGCGTAGATGCTGCTTCTGCGATTGAGCAGGCGGTGGCGCAGTCGCGCATTGAAGAGTCTGGTTTGCTGCCCACGTTGCTTGGGTTTGCTGCACTAATCGTAGGGGCGACCACCGTCTTTGCGCAAATGCAGTTTTCGCTCAATACCATTTGGGGCGTAACGGCTAAACCCACCTCAAATAGCATGTTTATATTTATCAAAAACCGTTTGCTGTCGCTGACAGTGGTGCTCTCAATTGGCTTCATTCTGCTTGTCTCTTTGGTGCTTGGGGTAGTAATAAGGGGAATGCTGCAAGCGACCGATCACCTCCTTCCTTATGCCAGCTTGTTTACCACATCGCTTGAGTCGTTAATTTCATTGGCAGTCGTTGTGCTGCTTTTTGCGACGATTTTTAAGGTATTGCCGGATGTGGTTTTGAGTTGGCAAGATGTGTTTATTGGGGCAGTAGTGACAGCTGTGCTCTTTACAATAGGGCGCAACATCATCGCCGTGTATCTAGCCTACACGGCTACTGCGTCTACGTATGGCGCCGCAGGCTCAGTGGTGATGATATTGCTATGGGTCTACTACAGCTCGTTAATTCTACTCTTTGGCGCTGCATTTACACGCTCACTGCTATTGCGTCGTGGCCGCCCATTGGTTCCTCGTAACAGCGCAGTTCTGGTTAAACGCGAGTTAATTTAAACAGGAGCTAAATCATGGAAAAACGTTGTGTTCGTGCTTATGTGACAGGAAAGGTGCAGGGCGTGTGGTATCGAAATAGCACGCAAGCGCAGGCGCTCAAGCTGGGCATTACTGGCTACGCTAAGAACTTGCCAGATGGTCGTGTGGAGGTGGCAATGTGCGGAGAAACCGACGCTGTGACTGCGCTTGGCGAGTGGCTATGGCAAGGGCCTGATGGAGCGCGGGTCACCCATGTTACGTTTGAAGTGTTTGATGACTACCACGCTCCTGATCATTTCTCGACGTATTAATGGGCGCTTACTTTGCGCCTGTTTGCCACGCCGTAATGTTGTCTGCCGTTAACGCCACAATGTTTTGACGGGCTTCAGGGGTAATCCAAGCGTTATGGGGCGTAACAATCAGGTTCAGCGGCTCCGCATTCGCCAGCGCTTCTAACAGCGGATGGCCCTCGCGAGGCGGTTCTGTAGGCAATACATCCACTGCCAGCCCACCAATCTGGCCATTGCGTAACGCTTCTAGGGCGGCGGCTTCATCGATAACGCCACCTCGCGCGCAGTTGATAAGCAGTAGCGAAGACTTCGCTTTTGCCAGCCGCTCTTGGTTGATGAGATGGTGGGTAGCCTCATTGAGGGGGCAGTGTAGGCTTATGATATCTGCGCTGGGTAACAGTTCATCGAGAGACGGTCGCTGGTCGGCAGCCTCGTTTCCTGGCCGTGCGGCAAACGTCACTTGCATACCAAATGCTTCTGCTAAGCGCGCTACTTCCGAGCCAAGTTCACCTTGACCAACCATCACTAACTGCTTGCCTGCTAGCTCTAGGGTTGAGTGCTCTTGTAAACAAAAAAAGTCACTTTGTTGCCACTTCCCGGCAGCAATGTCCGCCTGGTAGCGTGGCAGACGATTTGCCAATGTCAGCATTAGCATTAATGTATGCTGTGAAACGCTGGCGGTTCCATAAGCGGTAACATTTTTAACGTCAATATTTTGCGCTTTAGCTGTTTCTAGATCGATATTGTTAAGCCCGGTTGCTAGCACGCAAATAAGCCGTAATTTGGGCAGCTGTGTTAACGTCTGCGCATCTAATTTCACCTTGTTGACGATAGCGATTTCGGCGTCTGCAAGACGCTCAAGCGCTTGTTCTGAGGTGCTTTTACCGTACACTTCAAGATGGCTAACAACTGTTTGAATTGCGGTTAAATCAATATCGGGCCCTAAGCTTTGGGCATCCAGCATGACCGCATTGAACATTTTATTCTCTCCATTAACTGCCAGTAGGCGCTTGGCCTTGCTCGGCAGGGGGCACAAAAGGGTATAATGTGTCGCTCTATCAACCGCAGTCTTGGAATTTATCCCGACAGGCCACATATTTACAGCCTGTTAACGTCATTTTTATCAAAACGTTAGCCTGTGAAAACCCAGTCTGTTGGAGTTGAGCTTTTCAGGAGTCATCAACATGCCCATCTATGAGTACGAGTGCAAGGCCTGCGGCCATCGCATGGAAAAATTACAGAAAATCAGTGCGGACCCACTCAAAGAGTGTCCTGCTTGCCAGCGCAACGGACTTGAACGCTTAGTTTCAGCGGCAGGTTTTCGCTTAGCGGGCGGCGGTTGGTACGAAACTGATTTTAAGACAGGCAGTAAGAAGAATTTGGTCGCTGATGGCCAAACCGCTTCCAGCACTACGGGTTCAAAAACAGAATCCCCCAGCGCACCAACGAACAAAGGCGCCGCGGCTTAGCTGCGGCTGTCAGGGGCGTAACGCCCCGCGACAATCTCATTGCCACGTAACAGAACAGGATTAGACATGCGCAGCCATTATTGCGGCCAGCTTAACGAAACTTTGGTGGATCAAACGGTCACCGTATGTGGTTGGGTGCACCGTCGCCGTGATCACGGTGGGGTCATTTTTCTCGACATGCGCGATCGCGATGGCATCGCTCAGTTCGTTGTAGACCCTGATACCGCCGAGGCGTTTGCCCATGCCGACCGCGTCCGCAGCGAATACGTCCTGCGTATTACCGGGCGTGTCCGGCTGCGTCCAGAAGGTACTCAAAACCCCAATATGCCCACGGGTATGATTGAGGTGCTGGCCAAAGAAGTAGAAGTGCTCAATACCGCTGCTACGCCACCTTTCCAGCTTGATGAGCATGGCAAGGTAGGCGAAGAAGTGCGTCTTAAGCATCGCTATATTGACCTTCGTCGCCCTGACATGATCGAGAAACTGCGTCTGCGTTCGCGTATTTCCCATAACGTTCGCGCGTATCTTGAAAATCAAGGCTTTCTTGATATTGAAACCCCAGTACTCACTCGCGCTACGCCAGAGGGTGCTCGCGACTACCTGGTGCCCAGCCGTACCCACGCCGGCAGCTTCTTTGCGCTACCGCAGTCGCCGCAGCTGTTTAAGCAGCTGTTAATGGTGGCCGGATTTGATCGCTACTATCAGATCGCCAAATGCTTCCGCGACGAAGATCTGCGTGCTGACCGTCAGCCTGAGTTCACTCAGATTGATATCGAGGCTTCCTTCGTCGAAGAAAATGATATCATGAACATTACTGAAGTCATGATTCGTCAATTGTTCCAAGAAGTGCTAAGCGTGGAGTTGCCAGCGTTCCCGCGCATGACTTGGCAAGAAGCCATGAACCGTTTTGGTTCGGACAAGCCTGACCTGCGTATCCCCCTTGAGCTGACCGACGTTGATGACTTGATGCAACAGGTCGACTTTAAGGTATTCTCAGGCCCAGCGAGTGCCGAAGATGGCCGCGTAGCAGCGCTTAAAGTGCCCGGCGGCGCTAAGCTTTCCCGTAAAGAGATCGATGAATACACTAAATTTGTCGGCATCTACGGTGCAAAAGGCCTTGCTTGGATTAAGGTTAACGAGCGCGCCAAAGGCCTTGAAGGTCTGCAGTCGCCCATCGTTAAGTTTATGGAAAATGTGGTCGAAGCGTTATTAGACCGTGTGGGTGCAGAGGATGGCGATATCATCTTCTTCGGTGCTGACAAAGCGCGTATTGTTAATGAAGCGATTGGCGCACTGCGTGTCAAACTAGGCGCTGATCTTGAACTTTATACCCAAGCCTGGGCACCGCTGTGGGTCGTTGACTTCCCAATGTTTGAAGCCGACGATAATGGCCGCCTGAGCCCGCTTCACCACCCCTTCACGGCGCCATCTTGCTCGCCGGAAGCGCTGAAGGAAGACCCAGCAAAAGCGCTTTCCCGTGCTTATGATATGGTGCTCAATGGCACTGAGTTGGGTGGTGGTTCAATCCGTATTCACGACCAGGCTATGCAGAGCACTGTGTTTGAGATTCTTGGCATTGGTAAAGATGAAGCACAAGAGAAATTTGGCTTCTTGCTGGATGCTCTGCAGTATGGCGCTCCGCCCCATGGCGGCTTAGCCTTCGGTTTAGATCGTCTGGTAATGCTCATGGCGGGTGCTAAGACAATCCGTGAAGTGATAGCCTTCCCGAAAACGCAAAGCGCAGGCTGCTTAATGACTGATGCGCCGGGCGAAGTTAGCCTCGACCAGTTAAAAGAGCTGAATATTCGCCTGCGCCAAAAGGCCAAAGCTGACGCTACTGAATAGCATTCCAGTACGCTAAGCTTTATCCAACACCGACGCCCTGCGTCGGTGTTTTTGTTAGCGACGTTTTTGTGAGCGATATTTTATTGCCAGCACAGTTGAGCACGTAAAATGAATGGAATCGAAACAGCCCCCACTATTAGGATTTTAGGTATTGATCCCGGTTCGCGCATCACCGGCTATGGGGTGATTGACCTTGTTGGTGTCACGCCAAAATACGTCGCAAGTGGCTGTATCCGCACCGCAGAAGGGGCCTTAGAGCAGCGTTTGGCGCAAATTTATGCAGGCGTAGCCGAGGTCATTGGCTTGCATCGTCCTAATGCGGTGGCCGTTGAGCGTGTTTTTATGGCTAAAAATGCCGATTCAGCGCTTAAATTAGGGCAGGCCCGAGGCGCGGCGTTGGTGTGTATCGCCAACCACGGTTTAAGTATCGGCGAGTACGCTGCACGACAAATTAAACAGGCGGTTACCGGACAAGGTGGGGCTGATAAAAGCCAAGTGCAACACATGGTAACCGCCATACTTAAACTCTCCGCCACGCCACAAGCCGACGCAGCGGATGGGTTAGCTATTGCGCTCACCCATGCCTATGCAGGCAGTGGGCTGAGCACAACGCGCTCGTCACGAGGGCGCAGCAGGTCCTCCTCAGGACGCTGGCGACTCTAACCGCTGCTGGTCATCTGTACAGGGTGGCTTTATAGTAAACAGCTGTTTTGAATGTTGCGAGTAACCTTATGATTGGTCGTTTGAGCGGTTCTCTGCTGGAAAAGCAACCCCCGTGGATTGTGATCGACGTTCACGGTGTTGGCTATGAGTTAGAGACCTCAATGAATACCCTAGTAGCACTGCCTGCTCCCGGGGAGAGCGTTTCACTCTATACCCACCTTACTATTCGCGATGATGCTCATCTTCTTTACGGCTTTGCCCGAGAACACGAGCGCGCGCTGTTTCGCGCCCTGATCAAGGTTAATGGCGTTGGCCCTAAGCTAGCGTTAGCTATCCTCTCTGGGATGGACGAAGATGCCTTTATGCGCTGTGTTAGGGACGATGATAGTAAAGCGCTGACCAAACTCCCTGGGGTGGGCAAAAAAACCGCAGAACGCTTGATCATTGAAATGCGCGACCGCTTCCCCGAATGGGAAAATGGCAGTCATGCACCTCTAGCGCTGGAAGCAACAAGTGGCCGCCCAGCCCCTCGGGATAGCTTTGCAGACGCTGAAGCTGCGCTGGTTAGCCTGGGTTATAAGCTAACAGAGGCATCTAAAATGTTGGCTGATATTAATCCTAATCAATCAACAGAAGCGCTGATCAAAGCGGCTCTAACGAATCGTATGAACGGGTAAGTGTCCTTGTTCATTTATGGTTAACGACACTGCGTGCGGTTAAGCAAGCCATCAAAAAAAGAGCCTCTATGTTAGAACACGACCGGTTAATCGCTGCTGAACCCGAACAGGGAGAAGTGCGAATTGACCACGCTATTCGCCCCAAGCGACTTAAAGAGTACATCGGCCAGCCTCGGGTGCGAGAGCAGCTAGAGATATTTATTGGCGCGGCCAGGCTTCGCGAGGAAAGCCTGGATCATACGCTGGTATTTGGCCCTCCTGGGCTTGGCAAAACGACGCTTGCCAATATCATTGCCACGGAAATGGGGGTGGGGCTTAAATCAACCTCTGGTCCAGTGCTTGAACGGGCAGGTGACCTAGCTGCGATGTTAACCAACCTTGAGCCAGGCGATGTGCTGTTCATTGATGAGATCCACCGCTTATCGCCGGTGGTTGAGGAAGTGCTTTATCCCGCAATGGAAGACTTTCAACTCGACATCATGATTGGTGAAGGGCCTGCAGCTCGCTCTATTAAGCTCGACCTGCCCCCTTTTACGCTGGTGGGCGCAACAACACGTGCGGGGCTATTAACGTCACCGCTGCGTGACCGCTTTGGTATCGTCCAGCGCCTTGAGTTTTATAATTTAGAAGAGCTCACTGAAATTGTTTCTCGGTCGGCACGCCTTCTTCGGGTAGAAACTAGCCAGGAAGGCGCCGTGGAAATTGCCCGCCGCTCACGGGGTACGCCGCGTATCGCCAATCGCCTTCTACGGCGTGTGCGGGATTACGCAGACATCAAAGGTAACGGGGTAGTGGATGCTAGCTTGGCGGATGCTGCACTGAACATGCTTAATGTCGACCATCATGGGCTTGATCACATGGATCGTCGCTTGTTACTGGCAATGATCGACAAATTTGATGGCGGCCCTGTAGGGGTGGATTCACTATCCGCAGCGATAGGGGAAGAGCGCGATACCATCGAAGACGTTATAGAGCCTTACCTCATTCAGCAGGGCCTTATGATGCGAACACCAAGAGGGCGTATGGTGACCCGCCAAGCGTGGCTGCATTTTGATAGGGTTCCCCATGAACACTCTGTCAACGTGGAAGGAGAGCGGCGTCCATGAGCCATGGCTTTACTATGCCAATACGCGTTTACATGGAAGATACTGACGCTGGCGGGATTGTCTACTACGTTAACTATCTGAAGTTTATGGAGCGTGCGCGTAGTGACTGGCTGAGAGAATTAGGAATAAATCAGCAAATGCTGCTAGACGAAGGAACACAGCTAGTGGTATACCGCTTGGCCTGTCACTATGCCAAGCCAGCTCGCTTAGATGACCAACTGGTGGTAAGTGCCTCAGTGGAAACTATCGGGCGATGCCGTATGACGTTTGAACAGCAGGTTCGACGTAATGAGGAACTCTTGTGCGCTGCGACAGTCGAGATAGCCTGCTTGAGTGCTAAGACGTTGAAGCCTAAGAAATGGCCCGCCACGCTTAGTCTGCTAGGCGAGGCCTAACGATTTTAAGCGCTTGATTTATAGTGCGGCTAACGAATGCTGAGTTCTTTGCAACGCTTGGCGGATATCACCGCGAATATCACCACAGTCGGATAAGCCGACGCTAATTGATTGATGAGGGCAACTGTGAACGATAACACCATGTCCATTCCCCACTTGATAATGAGTGCCAGTACGGTTGTTCAACTGGTGATGCTGCTACTAGTAGTGGGGTCAATCCTCTCGTGGGTGGTGATTTTCCAGCGCAGCATTGCGCTGCGTAAAGCAAAGCAAGAGTACAACCAATTTGAAGAGTCGTTCTGGTCTGGTGTCGACCTGAACGAACTTTACCGAGAAATTCCGGCCGACGATCCGCGCCATGGTGCTGAGCATGTCTTTCAAGCAGGGTTTCGCGAGTTCAATCGGCTAATGCCTAAAACCCGCAATGCTGACTCAGTATTAGATGGCGTTCAGCGCAGCATGCGCGTTGCGTGGTCCCGTGAAGAAGACCGATTAACCCAACATTTGGTTTTCCTGGCCACCGTCGCTTCAGCTAGCCCCTATATTGGCCTCTTTGGCACCGTGTGGGGCATAATGGGCTCCTTCCAAGCGCTCTCCATGACACAGCAAGCCACCTTGGCAACGGTTGCGCCATGGATTGCAGAGGCCTTGATTGCGACAGCCATGGGGCTTTTTGCTGCTATCCCAGCGGTAATTTTTTATAACCGCCTGTCAAATGATGCGGCTCGTTTACTGGGCAAATATGAAGACTTTGCCGAAGAGTTTCACGCTATCTTGCACCGTAATCTGCAAGGCCGTGACGGCAAGCCTAACGCCAGTTAAGGGAGTCTGCCATGCAAGGTCCATTCAACCGTAGCGGCAAAAGCAAGCCGATGGGGGAGATCAACGTCGTCCCCTTTATCGACGTTATGTTGGTATTGCTGGTGATATTTATGATCACCACCCCGTTGCTCACCCAAGGGGTAGACGTAGACTTGCCGCAAGTCACTTCTGAGCCAATCGAAACCCAAGAGGATAGCGACCCGATCATCATCTCCGTTGATCGTGAGGGTAACTATTTCGTTACCTTAGGCGAAGACACATCCGTCGTCTCTCTTGATCAAATGGCTGAGCGGATTATCGCTATTTTAGAACGCCGTCCTGGCACACCGGTCATGGTGCGCGGTGACCGTAACGTTCCTTATGGCCAAATTGTTCTGCTCATGAGTACGTTACAGCGCTCTGGCGTCGCTAATGTGGGGCTGCTTTCCGAGCCACCACAAGATGGGTAAAGGTAACGCACAGATGGCTGCCGATACTCATCGAGACCCCCAAGATGTTGGCTACACGCTACCGGTCATTTTGGCTGTTGCGGTGCATTTGATGGTAGTCGTGTTTAGCTTGATCAGTTTGCCAACATCGACAGCAGAGCCCGACTCTTCTTCTATTGTGCAGGCGACGCTTGTCAGTACAGAAACATTCACGGATCAGGCACAGCAGATTACGGAGCAGCAGGCGGCGCTGAGCAGAGCCGCAGCAGAGGCTGAGGCTGAGGTAGAGGAGGCTGAGCCAGAACCGGAGCCGGAACCTTCAACGGAACCCTCCCAAGAGGCTGCTCAACAGCAAGCAGCTGAGGAGGCAGCCCAGCGCGAGGCTCGGCAAGCCGAAGAGCAGCGTGCACTAGAAGAGGCCCAAGCCCAGGCTGAAGAAGAGGCTCAGCGGCGTGCTGAAGAGGCTCAACGTTTAGCACAAGAGCAGGAAGCCGAGGCGCAAGCGCGTGAGGAGGCTCAGCGCCAACGAGAAGCAGATGAGCAGCGTGTGCGTGAAGAGGCTGAAGCTCAACGCCAGCGCGAAGCTGAAGAGCAGCGCGCTCGTGAAGAAGCCGAAGCCGAACGCCAGCGTGAAGCTGAGGAGCAGCGCGCCCGTGAAGAAGCCGAAGCCCAGCGCCAGCGTGAAGCTGAGGAGCAGCGCGCCCGTGAAGAGGCTGAAGCACAACGCCAGCGTGAAGCTGAAGAGCAGCGCGCTCGTGAAGAGGCTGAGGCACAACGCCAGCGTGAAGCTGAAGAGCAGCGCGCTCGTGAAGAGGCTGAGGCACAACGCCAGCGCGAAGCCGAGGCTCAGCGGGCTCGCGAAGAGGAGGCCCGGCGTGAACGTGAAGCCGAAGAGCGCCGTGCGGCAGAAGCAGCCGAAGCTGCTATGCAGCGTCAACTAGCCGGTGAAGCAGAGGCCGCAGCCAATGCTCAACAAGCTCAGCAGGCTGCTAATAGCTTCATCAACATTGTTAGGCGTGCGGTAGAGCAGGCTTGGATAATACCGCCAGGTGCAAGTAATGCGATGAGTGCTACGATTCAAGTAAGGCTTGGGCCATCAGGTGAACTGTTGGCAACTTCTATTGTTACTTCAAGTGGCGATAGCACGTTTGACAGGTCTGCGATGCAGGCCGTCGAACAAGCTGCACCTTTCGGCGAGTTACGAGAATTGCCCGCCGATCAGCAGCGTAATTTACGCCAATTTAATCTGCGATTTACCCCGGGGGATGTTCGCTGATGCAAACCTTTAGCAAAGTGTGGCTGTTTTGCGTATTGCTGTTTGTCAGCAGTGCAGTACATGCAAATCTTACGATCGAAATAACGCGTGGGAGTGATCAAGCGCTCCCCATTGGCGTGGTGCCTTTTGCTGGCGGTGACGATATGCCAGAAGACATTGCCCAAATTATTCACGATAACCTAGAACGAAGCGGGTTCTTCTCACCGCTTGAGCGTAGCGCAATGTTTGACCGCCCAAGTCAAGCCAGCGAGGTAGAATTCGGCACATGGCGTTCGCTAGATGTACGCTACCTGGTGGTTGGGCGTGCCCAGCAAACCGGTAGCGGCTACCAGCTACAGTTCGATTTAATGGATATCAGTGGTCAACGCCGCATAATTAGTGAAACGGTTACCGCCGACGCAAACGACCTACGCGGTGCAGCTCACTACATTAGCGACCAGATTTTCGAGGCAATCACCGATATCCGAGGCGCTTTCTCAACGCGCATTGCTTATGTTACGGCTCAGGGGCTAGGTGACAATATGCAGTTCGGCCTTTATGTGGCTGATGCTGATGGTCGTAATAGCAAACAAGTTCTTACCTCTGATCAGCCGATCATGTCACCTTCATGGTCGCCAGATGGCAGAAAGCTTGCCTATGTGTCTTTTGAAACCGAGCGCCCTGCTATATATATCCAAGATGTAGCCACCGGGCAGCGGGTGCAAGCCACCTCATTTGAGGGCATCAACGGAGCACCTACTTGGTCGCCTGATGGCCGACGTATAGCCATGTCGCTCTCTAAAGATGGCCAGCCAGAAATTTATATTCTGGACGTTGCTAATCGCTCTGTTGAGCGTATTACCCAAAGCAGCAGCATTGATACTGAGCCTGCTTGGGCGCCCGATGGCCGCAGTCTTATCTTCACTTCTGACCGCAGTGGCGGCCCGCAGATCTATCGCCACGTATTAGGCAGCGGAGAAACAAATCGCGTTACGTTTACGGGCAATTACAACGCCCGTGCTCGTTACTCGCCAGACGGTGAACAGATATTTTTAATTCACCGCTCAAGCCGTGGTTACCAAGTCGCACGCCAGGAACTCGATGGAGGTCGCTTAGTTGTATTAAGTGAATCTACAAGAGATGAATCTCCTAGTGTTGCTCCGAACGGGACCATGGTAATCTTCGCTACCCAACAGGGTAACAATGGGGTGCTGAGTGCTGTATCGGCCGATGGTCGCTCGTCATTTAGATTACCCGCAGCACAAGGTGATGTCCGCGATCCCGCGTGGTCACCTTTCTTAAATTGATCTTGAACCGCATTTGTTTTCTGTTTTTCAGGCAAGGAGTCTGATTATGCAACTTAAACCGTTGGCTCGCTCATTGGCAGTAGCGTTATCTATCGTAGTTATCGCTGGCTGTTCCAGCACCGGCGGGACTCAAGATGGTGACTCATACGGCAGCCAAGATGGCAGCAGCATGGGCTCTACCACGGGTGTTGGCACTAGTGGCCAATACGGCTCCACGTCAGGCTCTGGTGCAGGTGCCGGTCAGCAAGCTGACTCGCGTATCCCTGAGGTACGCACCATTTACTTCGACTTCGACCGCGATACCATCAAGGGCGAATACGAGTCAGTGGTAATGGCGCATGCTCGCTACCTGCGCGCTAATCCAAATGCACAAGTTGTACTACACGGCCATACTGATGAGCGTGGCACACGTGAATACAACATGGCACTGGGTGAGCGTCGTGCAGGAGCCGTTCAGCGCTTCCTGAATATTCAAGGTGTATCACCTTCACAAATGAGCGTGGTTAGCTACGGTGAAGAGCGCCCAGCCGCAAGCGGACAAACTGAAAGCGCGTACTCACAGAATCGCCGCGTTGTGTTCAATTATTGATGGCGTTGGCGTGCTAAAGACACGCCAATAGCGTACTACCTACGGAGTCATCATGAATCACAGTCTCAAACGCTATTTTGAGAGGCTGTGCGGTGCGGGAGCCTTAGTGCTCCCGCTGTCCGTATTGCCCCTGACCGCTGTTGCTCAGCAGCCGCTTGTCCAAGATCTCTCATCGGGCTCTTCCAGCGGTTTTTATCAGCAGACCCAACGCCAAGAAGCCTCAGGTGGAAACTTGGTGCTTTTTAACCAAGTTCAAGAGCACCAGCAGGAAATTCAACAGCTGCGTGGCCAAATTGAAGAACTGCGCCATCAGCTGGAACAGTTACGTCGCCAATCTCAGCAGCAGTATTTAGATATTGAAGACCGCTTAATGAGTAGTGGCCCTAGTCAAATTGAGCAATCCACTCCGCAGGTCGAGCCTGAAGCAGCGGAGCAGGTGGTTAACGCGCCTTCGGCACGCAACGTCAGTGAAGATGCCCAGGCGGACTACCAAGCAGCATTTGCCCATGTGCAGGCACGTCGTTTTAGCGAAGCCATTGCTGCTTTTGAAGCCTTCGTCACTGATCATCCCGATAGTAGCTTGACCGCCAACGGCCACTACTGGCTAGGTGAGCTTTATGCCGCTGAAGGCGAGCTAAGCTCAGCGGATGAAGCCTTTAGCCGTGTGATAGAGCAGTACAGCAGTAGTAGCAAAGTGCCCGATGCGCTTTACAAACTAGGGCTTGTAAAAGCACGTCAGGGCGAGGCTGAACGTAGCCGAGAACTGCTTGAAAAAGTGCGCGATGACTATCCACAAAGCAGTGCTGCCGGGCTTGCAAATGATTTTCTACGCCAGGCTGCTGGATAACCCTGTTTAATTTTTTCGCTTCAAGGAAACCTCATGAGCTGCAAAATCGACTATCAACCAACGGCCAATCTTTTAGAAAACCGCGTCGTGTTGGTAACCGGTGCGGGTGACGGTATTGGCCGCGCTGCGGCGTTGAGCTATGCCCGCCATGGGGCAACTGTTGTTCTATTGGGGCGTACCATCGCAAAACTTGAAAGCGTTTACGATGAAATTGAAGCAGCAGGAGGGCCACAACCAGCCATTTTTCCGCTGAACTTTGAGGGCGCGACGCTCAAAGACTTCCATGACATGGCTGAAACGCTGGATAAGGAGTTTGGACGCTTAGATGGGCTGCTTCACAACGCCGGGTTGCTGGGAAGGATTACGCCCTTTGAGCAATATAATCCTGAACTGTGGGAGCAGGTGATGCAGGTAAATATCAATGGGCCTATTTGGATGACGCAAGCCCTATTACCATTGCTGCAACAATCCAAAGATGCATCGGTTATCTTCACTTCATCAAGCGTAGGTCGTAAAGGGCGTGCTTATTGGGGAGCGTATTCGGTTTCTAAGTTCGCCACTGAGGGATTTGCTGAAGTGTTGGCCGATGAGCTGGAAAATCAGCCAAATGTACGCGTTAATACCCTTAATCCGGGTGCAACGCGCACTCAGATGCGCCGCTCCGCGTTTCCGGGTGAAGATGCCACAACGCTGCGTACACCAGAAGAAATCATGCCAACTTACCTTTGGTTAATGGGCCCAGACAGCACCGGCGTTAGTGGTCAAAAACTAGACGCCCAACCGCCTCGCGTTTAACAACATCAGAGGCGGGGCTAGCAAGGTGCTCTAAACGTTATTGCTTACTTATTGATTAGCAGTGTGATGAAACGCGTTTAGAGCATCAACCAAGTCTTCACACGTTTCAAACCAGATATCAGCGGGCCACTGTTGATAGTTATCCTCCTCACTAATGTAGCCATAGCCAACCGCGACGGCCGTCATTCCCGCCGCTTTAGCTGCTTCTATATCACGCACGTGGTCACCGACATACCAGCACGCTTGTGGGGCTACGCCAAGACGGTGCGCTGCTTCCCAAAGTGGTTCAGGGGCGGGCTTCTTCACGCTAAGGTCATCAGCGCAGAGTAGTGCGCCTGGCTTTAATGCTAGAGCATCAAGTAAGGGCAGGGTATAGCGTCTAGGTTTATTAGTAACAATTCCCCATAAACGCGCTTGTGCGTGCCAGCGGGTTAGCCACTGATCCAGCGGTTTGAAGACCTGACTATGCACCGCCACGGCTTGTTCATAGGCATCCAGTAGATACTCTCGCGCTGTATCGTGCGCCTGGCTACCACTTTCAAGACCAATCGCCAGTGTCACCAGCGCACTCCCGCCATTGGATACCTGCCCACGAATTTGTTCATACGCCAGCGGCGCTAGCCCATGGTGCTGCCTTAAGGCATTCGTTGCTTGTGCTAAATCTGGCGCCGTATCCACTAACGTGCCATCCAAATCGAACAGCACGGCCTCAGGCACTGCAGTTGGAAGTGTCGTTGGCATTTATTGGCTCACTTTGCGGCAATACATCATGTAGTTAACTGATACATCATTGGCTACTAGTCGATAACGCCGGGTTAATGGGTTGTAGGTAAGCCCTGTTTGTTCCCGTACCTCAAGCCCTGATATCCGTGACCAAGCGGCCATTTCAGAGGGGCGAATAAATTTTGCGTAATCATGGGTACCGCGAGGTAATAGCCTCAGCACATATTCAGCGCCCAGAATCGCAAAGGCATAAGATTTAGGGGTACGGTTTAAGGTGGAGAAGAATACGTAGCCCCCAGGGCGTACTAGTTGGCTACAAGCACGAATGACAGAAGCGGGGTCTGGAACGTGCTCTAGCATTTCCATGCAGGTAATGATGTCAAATTGGCCTGGCTGTTCATCAGCTAAGGCTTCAACGCTAATGTTACGGTAGTCAATTTCCACACCGCTTGCCTCAGCATGTAAACGTGCAACGCCTAACGGGGCTTCACCTAGATCGATTCCGGTAACCTTGGCGCCACGATGCGCCATTGACTCGCTTAATATGCCGCCGCCGCAGCCGACATCGAGCACACGTTTTCCAGCCAGGCCAGAACGGGCATCAATAAAATCAAGTCGTAAGGGATTAATGTCGTGCAGAGGCTTGAATTCGCTCTGCGGATCCCACCAGCGGCTCGCGAGCGCTTCAAATTTAGCAACTTCCGCTGCATCGACGTTGCCTTGATAGCGATGAGCAGTGCTATCCTGAGGTGACGCTTGCATATTTTGCACTCCTTAGCCTAAAGGGGATTTGTCTGTCAGCATATGCCAGGATGCTATCGCCTTCGCTTGTTGGCATATCAAGTAGCAAGGTGGCATCCGGCCATTCGTTCAGTATTATGTCATTCTAACCACTCCAGGGGCGGAACGCATGAAAAGGAACTTTGCATGATACATAACAGCCTATTTTCCCGAATGTTATCCGGTCGGGGAGCGTGAGCGATGCGTGTATTACTCCATGGTAGTGAACTAAGTGCTGCAACAGCCGCCGCCGCGTTAGCCTGGGTTGGCCATCACGTCGACTGGCTGCTGCATGAAGAGGCTCAGTGGGCCGCGCTTTCAAAAGAAGACTGGTTGCGTCGCGAACCCGAGCTTATGACACATATTGAGCAAGCTTTCTCCAGCGGCACGCTGCGAATTATCGAAACGCTTGAACAAGCCAACACTCCCGATGTGATATGGCTTGCGTTATCGCCCGGGCAGCGTCAATCAGCTAATACGTTACTTCAGCACCCCATGTTTGAGTCGCATAGTGGCGCTGTATTAATTAATAACTCGACCTTCCCGGTAGGTGAAACCGAGCGACTCCATGCCGTCATGGGCGCTCAGCACAGCAGCGTTGCGCTGCCTGACACCCTTGAAGAGGGCCGAGCTTGGGCATCATTTACCCGCCCAGTGCGATGGTTGTTGGGCTGTGATGACGCCATGGGGGAACAAGTAGCCCGGGAGTTACTGCGTGCTTTTAATCGACGCAGCGAAGTATTTCAGAGGATGCCCTGCCGGGCAGCCGAACTAACTAAGCTTGCTATTAACGGCATGTTAGCGACACGCATAAGCTATATGAATGAAATTGCGGGCCTAGCAGATACGCTTGGCGTTGATGTGGAACACGTTCGCCAAGGAATGGGCGCAGATACCCGCATCGGGTTTGAGTATTTGTACCCAGGCTGTGGTTTCGGTGGGCCCAATTTCTCCCGTGATTTGATGCGCCTAGCAGATGTTCAGTCGGCAAGTGGTAGATATTCAGCGCTGCTTGAGCAGGTAATGGATATTAACGAGCAGAAAAAAGAGACGCTGTTCAGAAAACTATGGACTGCTTTTGAAGGCAATTTGGCGGGTAAAACGATCGCCATTTGGGGAGCTGCTTTCAAACCTGGTACTGCGCGTATTGATCATGCACCGGTACTAACTCTGCTTGAAGCCCTTTGGGCACAGGGTGTTAAGGTAAGGCTGCATGACCCCGCGGCTATCCCGGCTTTGTATGCGGCAGTGGGCGAACGTGACGATTTAACCACCTTCGAAGGGGATCCTTATGAAGCTTGTGAGGGCGCCGATGCACTGATGCTCGTCACAGAGTGGAAATCCTATTGGAACCCTGACTGGCATCGTTTAGCCTCATTGCTAAGCGCTAAGTTAGTGCTCGATGGGCGTAATATCTACGACCCAGCCTTCGTAGCAAGCTGTGGCTTACGCTATAGAGGGATCGGGCGACGTGCCGACCCGACCACTTTTGAGGAATAACCATGCCTAATAGCTCTTCGTCCCAGCGCATTGTTCCCGATGTGGATCAAAGCTTGACCGCGCGACACTTGCGTCACCGCAGGGGGCCAAGGCTATGGCCATTGTGGCTGGTTATGATAGTGATCATTATTGCGCTGGGGGCAGCTGCCGTCAGCCTTTGGTACGAGCGTGAGCGCTTGTTAAGTGAGTTTAACCGCGTAAGCGGTGAAGTCTCTAACCTTCACGCTAGGCTAGACTCGGGTGACACGGACGCCCAGGATACGATAACCTTTGTACAAGCACAGATGGCAACGCTGTTCCAAGAACAGGAGCAGCTAGCAATGGTAGTGACTAATACGCGTGAAGAGCTCTATGGCTTGTTAACGGCTAATGAAGAACTTGTTTCAAACGATGCAGTGAGTTCGCTTTCGCAGTCACTTGAACAATTTCGGGAACAGGCAAGCCTTCGTGATGGGCAGCTAGCAGCTATTCGTGCGTCCCTAGATGCGCTGGAGCAGTCGGGCACTTCAGGTCGGCAAAACTTGCTTGAAGAGGTCTCTCATCTGGAAGAGAACACAGCACAGCGCTTAGCAGCACTTGAGCGCCAGCTGGCGAGCGAAAGCGATGAACTAGAAGCTGAGTTTGCTCGCTGGCGTGAAGCAACTAATCAGCAGTTAAGTACGCTTTCCTCAGCCATTGAGAATTTAAGCACTGCGGAGTCGCCGGCGGCGACCCAGGCATCTCTGGAAGAACTAGAGCAGCAGTGGTCACAGCGAATAATTACTTTAGAAAGCGACATTCGGCAGGTACGCCAAGCACAGCTTGCTTTTAGTGCGCAGATGGAAATGCTCCGGTAGAAAATGCCTACCGAATTGCTGATTTAGTTAGGGATGGAAGGTATGGGAAAACAACGGCGATGGCCTGTGGCCAAAAAGGCAGCTTGCTTAGTGATACTGCCACTCTTCACGTTGAGTCCCACCACATGGGCACTAAACGCAGCGATCAGTGGGGTTAGTAGTCCAGTAGAAGACAATATTGATGCTTATTTACAAAGTATTGATGAAGAACAGTACACCGATGTGCGCCTAAAAGGTGAAATTAGGCAGCGTACCCGTGAAGCCATGCGCGTTTTTGGTTACTACGAACCTGACATTACCGTTGAGCTGAACCAAACACCGATCTCGGTGCGTATTGAGCCCGGGCCCCAGGTAAAAATTGAAGTGCTTTCGATTAACGTTGAAGGCGATGCGCAGAACGACCCACCTTTTCAGGCCGCCCTTGCTAACTTTCCATTGCGGGAAGGTGATGCTTTACAACATGCGCCATGGGATAGGCTGCGTAACCAGTTTTCGGGCCTAGCCATTGAGCGAGGCTACTTCGATTGGGCGTTTGCTGATCGTAGAATGGAAGTCAGACCTTACCTTGAAAGCGCTCGTCTCTATATGGATTTTAATAGTGGCCCGCGTTACCAATTTGGTAATACCTCAATTAGAGGCAGTCATATCGAGCCTGGGCGCCTGCGCCAAATGCAGACATTTGAAGCCGGTGATCCTTACCTTGCAGAATCTTTAGCCCGTTATAACCAACGCCTTGCAGAGACAGGGTGGTTTAGATCGGTAACCGTCCGCCCTCGGCTAGAAACAGCGCAAGAGCTTTCCATTGCTCCACCTTCTGGTGGGGATCCCTGGTGGACCGAAGCAACGGCCTCTCAGCCTCAGCGGTCCCGTTTATCCAGTGCCGCATTGGCCAGTGCATTGAGCCTTAATCGACGCGATGAAGATGATACACATCTACCTATTGATGTTAGCGTTGAACCCGCGGAGCGGCATCAATTTGAGGTGGGTATTGGCTACGCGACGGATGTAGGGCCTCGGTTACGTTTTGGCTGGAAACAGCCCTGGATTAACCGCTTTGGGCATAGCCTTAACCACGACCTGTATATTTCCGCACCTGAGCAGCGCTTCACGGGTGTCTACAATATCCCTCTGGAAGACCCCATACGCGATAACTATCGCCTTCAATACGGTGTGCGTAACCGAGACGATGGGGATACCCAATCGCTAGAGGGTACGGTTGAAGTAGCGCGACGCTGGGAGTTTGAAAATCGTTGGGTACAAACGCTGTACTTTCGTACCACTTATGAAGACTTCACTCAGGGCGGCATTTCAGATGACGCTTGGTTGTTTTACCCTGGCATCCAGTGGTCTCGAACGCGGACACAGCCCCAACGCTTTCCGCTATGGGGCGACCGTCAGCAGCTTTCCATCGAATATTCAGACACCACATGGGGGTCCAGCGCTCAATTTGCCCGGCTAACGGGAGATACAGAGTGGATTCGCACCATTGGAAATGACAACCGATTCTCAGCACGCTTGAGTATCGGTGCTATAGAAACCGATGACTTTGATAAGCTGCCGCCCTCACTACGCTTCTTTGCTGGTGGTGACCGTAGCGTTCGGGGTTACTCTTTTGAGAGTTTATCGCCCAAAAACGAAGAAGGCCGTTTGCGTGGCGGGCAACAATTACTTACGTCAACGCTTGAGTATCAGCGGCGAGTGACAGGGGAGTGGTGGGGAGCAACCTTTGTTGACAGTGGTGACGCCTTCGATAACTGGGGGCCAGAAGATCTCAAAACCGGTGCTGGTGTAGGGGTGCGCTGGATATCACCCGTGGGCCCCATTCGCTTTGATGTCGCTCATCCCTTTGACAATGATGACGACTGGCGTGTGCACTTTTCCATTGGACCGGAATTCTAGGAGAGCATTTTGGCTAAGGTTGAAACACGGGGCCCTGCAAAGCGTCAGTTGCTCTCGCCTAAACGTCGCTTATGGTTAGCGGCGTGGAGCTTTATTCGCTTATTTATCGTTGTGCCCCTTTGGTTGTTGGGTCTCGTAGCACTGCTGCTGGGGGTTGCACTCTCACCTTGGGGCACCGGGCAGCTGTTTTCACAAGGCGAGCAACGCGGTTATTTCACCTTTGAACAACAAGAAGGAGCGCTGCTGGATCGATTCACGCTCCAGGGCTTCCAGCTTGCTATCGGTGATACACGCATCCAAATTGATGACTTCGAGCTAGCCTGGGCGGATGACTGTGTCCTTTCGGGACGCTTGTGCTTAGAAACGCTGCGCCTTAAAGGGGCCGATATCCAGCTAAGCAGTGGCGCAGATACTTCGGACGAGGCTGATGATGGCTCCTCCGGGCAAGCTCGCATTCAATTGCCATTTCCTATTGAACTGCGTTCCATTGAGATCAGTGACGTTCAAATTCAGCTGGAGGATGGCACCCGGCTTAACTGGGATACATTTACCACTTCTGCCGTGGCGGAAGGAAACCAGCTGGCTATTGCACCTACAGCGCTGATACGGCCAACGCTTTATCTGCCTCCATCGCCTGGCGTGCAGCTTACCCAGGGCATCGAAACACCTCTGATGGCTGAAGGTATCGACGGCGCTATCGTTGCTGCACGCCCTACAGGCAATGGCACTTCCGCCGTGGCCCAAACAGCCCCCTTGGTATCCGATGAGCGACTAGCGCTGCCGGAAATTACTCTGCCCATAGACCTCCATCTTGAAGCCTTAACGGTGACCGATTTCAACTTGGAAGGTGCAGTTGACTACCATGTTGAGCGCCTAGTATTAGAAGCTGAAACACAAAATAACCAGATAACGATCAATACCCTTGATGTGTTAACTCCCGACGCTCATGCATCGCTTACAGCTTCGGTTTCTTTAGAAGGGGATTATCCATTGGGGGCACGCTTAACAGCGGAGCTTTTCTTACCAGAGCTGTTCCCAGAGCTTGAGGGAGAAAAAGTCGTGCTTGAGCTATCTGGGGACCTTGCTGAGCTTTATGCCGACTTAGCGGTAAGCGGAAAAGTGAATGTAAACCTAGGTGGCCAAGTAGACGTGCTGTCACCGACGGTACCTTTTGAGGCTCGCCTGCGAAGTGAAAATTTACAATGGCCGCTCACTGAAACCGAGGGGGAAGAGCAAGAGGTTTATTCAATCGACGCATTGGATCTTGCGATTACGGGTAGTTTAGAGGCTTATCAACTTTCACTGGCTTTTACCGCCGAAGGGCCGCAAGTGCCTTCCACAGAGGTGAGTATTTCCGGGGACGGAAATCTTACTTCCTTCCGCTGGGCGCCATTAACGCTGCGCATCGATGAGAGCTTACTACGTAGCGAAGGACAAATTAACTGGGCAACACCACTCCAGATTGATTCACGGATCCGCTTAGAACAGTTTGATCCTTCTCATTTTGTTGATCAGTTGAATGGCAATTTGACGGGTGATATTGCCCTCAACGTTCGCCAGATTGACGACTTATGGGAAGTGAATATTCCTGAGCTGGCCATTGAAGGGGAGCTACAGGAGTACCCGCTGACATTGCAGGCAGCCTTAGAGGCGAATAGTAATCTTGAAGTTGATATTCAAGAGCTGCTGTTTACTCAAGGAGAAAATCGCCTGACCGCCCAAGGTCAAGTCAGCCAAGAAGCGATGTCTTTAAACGCTGAAATCGCCCTGCGCCAGCTGCAAACCCTGCATCCAGACTTGGCAGGCACATTAACGGGGCGCGTGCAGGCAAGCGGCAGTTTTTCTCAGCCAGCGCTTATGGCGCGCCTGACTGGGGAAAGGCTACGCTTTGCCGAAAATCGGGTAGAGCAGCTGTCACTTGCCGCAGACGTGACGGGGATTGACGACCCAAGCCTTGACGTTGATTTAGATTTACAACAGGTCAACGCGGGAGGGCAGTCGCTTTCTAGTGTAGCGCTGGCGTTAAGTGGTCGCCTTTCCGAGCATACGCTTACGATTAACGCCCAGGGAGAGCCCCGCAGCGCACTTAGCCGAGCACTGCTCGCTATTGATGGCCGATTTGACCAGCAAGCCCAGCAATATCAAGGACGTTTAACACCGCTGGAAATCGATTCCGAGGCAGGTGATATTCGCCTGGAAGCGCCGTTAGACCTGAGCTACAACCTAGCCAATGGGCGTATACGGCTATCACCTTTCTGCTTACGGCGAGAGCAAGGTGGGTTAGTGTGTTCCGAAGAAGCCATCGATGGGTCAGCTGAACAAGGACGCGCTGTACTTACTGTGCGCGAAGTGCCCATGGAAATGTTGGAGCCCTTCTTGCCCGAAGAGTGGAGTTTTGAGGGCGATACCACCGCTGATATGGTGGCCTCTTGGCGCCAAGGGGGAGCCCTATGGCAAGCTGATGTACAGCTGCTCAGTGAATTAGCAATTACTGCCGTTAATGATTATGGGCAACCTGTCCAACTGCCGGTCATCAACATAGATGCTCAGATAGACGCTAACCAAGCGAGAGCAGATGCCGATGTAGCGCTGTCGCTCTCAGAAGCGGGTGAGCTTTCTCTGAACCTATCGGTCAATGACCCTATGGGGCAGGGGGCGCTGGGAGGCGAGCTGCGCGCAAACAACGTCTCACTTGAGCCCTATCGCCCTATGGTGGCGGGAATGGACCGCTTAGAGGGCAACCTTAATGGGAGCGTACAAATAGGTGGCACCACCAGCCAACCAGATTTACAGGGGGAACTTGCCTTACGCAGCATTCGTGTTCATGGGCCAGATATCCCTATTGATATCCAAGATGGCGTCTTGGCAGTTACCTTTGACGGCGAACAGGGAGACATTGATGGCTTCTTAGCTGCCGAGCGCGGCCGACTCAATATCACAGGCGACGCTTACTGGCCCTCTGGTGACAATTGGCGAATTGGGGTTGATCTTAGCGCCACTCAAGAGCCATTGCTCGTGGAGCTACCTCAATTCGGGCGCCTGGAGGCGGCGCCGGATATCCGTATCAGGGTGACCCCAGAACTGTTACAAGTGCGAGGCAATGTCGACATACCCTGGGCACGTTTGGAGATAGGCGACCGAGCCCCCTCAGCGATTTCGCCAAGCGCCGATGAAGTCATCATTACCGAGCGCGATGACCGTGAAGCCGAACGCTTAGCTCAGGAGCGTGCAAGCAGCGATGGCCCCAGTGCCGCCGACGAGTTAGCTCAAACCGGCATGGCGCTAGATGTCCTAATTACGCTCACCCTGGGCCGCGACATGCTGTTTTCGGCCTATGGGCTTGAATCAGGGCTAGGCGGCACGCTGGAAATTCGCCAGGATAGCGGCGCGTTACAGTTATTTGGTGAGGTGAACTTGGTGGATGGACGTTTCCAGGCATTTGGGCAAGATCTGCTAATACGCCGTGGCCAGTTACTATTTAGTGGCCCTCCTGGCCTGCCGGTGTTGGACTTTGAGGCTGTCCGCAATCCTGATGTCACAGAAGACGAGGTTATTGCTGGCCTGCGTGTGACGGGAAATGCCGAAGAACCCAACGTATCAATTTTCTCCGAACCAGCAATGGATGAAACGCGCGCACTCTCTTATTTATTACGTGGACGTGCTCCCGACGCCTCCGGCGGCGGAATAGATAGCGCCTTAACGACGGCACTAATTGGTATGTCGCTTGGTCGTACAGGGGGAGCGGTTGGTTCTATTGGCGAAGCCTTTGGCATTGATGACTTAACGCTAGACACCACGGGTGCTGGCGACGAAAGCCAAGTGGCGGTAAGCGGGCAACTAACCGACGATATTCGTATTAGCTATGGCGTCGGTATTTTCTCGCCTATTGCCGAGTTAACACTTCGCTATACGCTCTGGCGTAATTTATATGTGCAGGCGGTATCCGGTGCTAATCAAGCGGTGGACTTAATCTATACCTTCACCCGTTCTGGCGATCCCTACATTTACCCACGGGAATGAGAAGAGGGCATTATGGCGCTATTTTCTGACACAACCTCGGCACTGCCTGGTCGCGACACAGCAATCGAAACCAGCCAAGTGCACACGATAAACGGCCACTCCCTTCATCCTCCTTTTCCAGAAGGTTATGAAGAAATCGTCCTCGGCATGGGGTGTTTTTGGGGGGTAGAGCGTTTATTTTGGCAGCAACCAGGTGTTTATGTGACGGCGGCGGGTTACGCGGGTGGCACGACCCCTAACCCCACGTATCAAGAAACCTGCACGGGCCGAACAGGGCATACTGAAGTTGTCCGGGTCATTTACGACCCAAAACAAGCGGCACTCGAAACCCTGCTGCAAATTTTCTGGGAACAGCACGACCCCACCCAAGGGAACCGCCAGGGTAACGATGTGGGTAGCCAATACCGTTCGGCAATTTTCACCACCACCGATACGCAACTCAAGGCGGCTCAAGACAGCGCTGCTGCTTATCAGCAGGCACTTAATCGCTCCGGCAAAGGAGCAATTACCACTGAAATAAAGCCACTGGATACGTTTTATTACGCGGAGGCTTATCATCAGCAGTATTTGGATAAGAATCCAGGCGGTTATTGTGGTTTAAAAGGCACGGGTGTTACTTGCCCCATTGGATAAGTAGGAGCCAATCAATAATGCAATGTTTAGCCCGTTACGCTCTTCTCAGCGGCATAGCCACGGTGAGTATAATGTACTCTGCCGTGGCGCTCTCAGCCGACGAAGAAACCGCAGCGCATTTGCCGCACACCGTGGAGGACTCTCCGTTTGCTAGCGAACGTGAAGCCGTTGCGTGGCGGCAGGATGAGCTAAAAGATTTAGAGCGCCTCCTGCGCCAGCTCCGGTTCGATCTGGTTAATAATCGCGATGCACGCGGTGCAGCTCCTCGATTAGCTGAGCTGCAGGAGCGTGCAACCCAAGACTATTTTCTGCCTGCCTTTATCAAGGGAACCCATGGGCGCGGCTCTGATGCACGCCCGGCTATATGGGAGGAGTGGGACGAATTTGCTGCCGGTTTTCAAGATCTAGAGCAGAAGGTGGCCGTGTTAGTAGAAGCCGCCGAGCAGGAAGATTATCGTGCAGCAACGCGAGCTTTTTCAGATGTGAGCCTGAGCTGTCGTAGCTGCCACCGCGCTTACCGTCACAATTAGCCGGTGGTTTCAGCTCTTAGTCAACCGGCTACTGAGTTTTTCAAAGACTGGTTTTCAAAGACGAGCCTTCAAAGGCTGGGTAAGCACGATGTAGAGGACCGTTAGATGTCAGTCACCAGATTGAAGACGGTCAATCCGATACAGCGTTTCTACCTGGTCAAGGCCGCTAATGGTGCATTTTAAATCTTTAACCCGGCCATCACTCAACCCGTAGACCCAGCCATGCACTGAGATACGTTGACCGCGCTGCCATGCAAGTTGGAGTATCTTAGTGCGGCATAGGCTATTAACCTGAGCCTTAACGTTCAATTCACACATGCGGTCGATCTGTTCCGCCATAGGCAGGTGTTTGAGCGCCTCACGGTGGTGGTTATACTGCTCTCTTACAGAGTGAAGCCAGTAATCAACCACACCGCATTCGCCACCTGTCACGGCCGCCTTAATACCACCACAACCATAGTGGCCCACAATCATAATATGGCTGACTTTCAGAACATCAACCGCATACTGCACCACGGAAAGCGCGTTCATATCGGTATGGTGGAGCAGGTTAGCTACATTCCGGTGGACAAACACTTCACCCGGTGGCAGTGAAATAATCTGGTTAGCGGGAACGCGGCTATCAGAACACCCTATCCATAAATAGTCAGGGTTCTGTTGATTGGAGAGGCGCTTGAAATACTCGGGATCCTCTTCGCACATGCGTTCCGCCCAGGCGCGATTGTTTTCGAGAAGTGTCGCAATAGGGTCAGACATTAAATCTCCATAGAATGACATCATCAGGTGGTAGGGCGCTGGACGTGTAATGACAGCGTGGTTTTACAAGAGTAGGAGGTTTTAACCTCCTGAGAATACAAGGTCAATCGCCAGCTTACCTTTAGCGCGATTAACTAAGCGCCGTAGATAGGAGTCAACTATGTCAGCTGAGTATGAATATGATCTGTTTGTGATTGGAGCGGGGTCTGGTGGCGTCCGTGCTGCCCGTATGGCAGCTTCAACTGGCGCACGCGTCGGCATAGCAGAAGACCGCTATTTGGGCGGCACCTGTGTCAATGTGGGGTGTGTGCCTAAAAAGCTCTACGCCTATGCGTCACATTTTCAAGATAACTTTAGTGATGCTGAGGGCTTTGGGTGGCAAATGGCGGGGCCAGCCACTTTCAATTGGGCCACGTTGCGTGATAACAAAACCAGTGAAATAAGCCGCCTAAACGGCATTTACCAGCGGATGCTCGAAGGCGCTGGGGTAACCTTGTTCAACGCTCGCGCGAGGCTGCTCGATCCACACACCGTTTCGTTAGTTTCCCAAGGAAGCGAGACCCAGGTCACTGCCAAGCAGATTTTATTAGCGACTGGCGGCTGGCCATGGGTGCCTGATTTCCCGGGGTGTGAACACGCCATTAACTCTAACCAAGTGTTTGATTTGCAAAACTTTCCGAATCGCTTTTTAGTGCTGGGCGGCGGCTATATTGCAGTTGAGTTTGCCAGTATTTTTAATGGGTTAGGCAGTGAAACTCACTTAATTTATCGCGGTGAGCTTTTCTTAAAAGGATTCGACCAGGAAGTCCGTGAATTTACCTGCGAAGAGATGGCCAAAAAAGGGGTCAACCTACATTTTAATACCAACATTGAGAGAATTGAGCCCAATGGCACAGCGCTAAATGTGCACCTCACTACAGGAGAGGTGCTGGAAGTAGACGCTGTACTCGCAGCCACAGGGCGTAGGGCTAATACTGAAGGCTTAGGGCTAGAGGCTGTGGGGATAACGCTAGATGCTAGTGGAAAAATACCCATCAATGAACGTTATGAAACCCAAGTCCGCTCTGTATTAGCACTGGGCGATTTAACCAATGGGCCTGAATTAACCCCTGTCGCCCTAGCCGAAGCCATGCAGCTGGTGGATACGCACTTTAATAAGACCGAGCCCAAACCACTAGATTACGCCACTATTCCTACGGCGGTATTTTGCCATCCGAACATTGGTACCGTGGGGCTTTCAGAGGAAGCTGCGCGGGAAAAACATACTAAAATCTGCGTTTATCGCACTGACTTTAGGTCGATGAAGCACACGCTCTCTGGTAATACGGAGCGTGTGTTGATGAAGCTGATTGTCGATGATGAAACAGATGTCGTCGTAGGTGCGCACATGGTGGGGGAAGACGCCGGGGAGCTAATTCAGGGTATAGCAATAGCGGTAAGAGCAGGGCTAACCAAGCGCGATTTTGATTGCACAGTGGGTATTCACCCAACAGGGGCTGAAGAATTTGTCACCATGAGAGAGCCTTCGCGCTATTAAGGTGATTTTTTCTAACCTATTTGGCGAGCTTAGGCTCGCCTTTTTCATCTGGCGCTGCCGAAACGTTGCTCTAAACTTCAACTAGGCATTGCATCAAAAGGCTCAGCTAAAGCGGTTTATGTATTGTCTATAACTAAAAATTATGGAAAATAGACCCGAGGATAATATGGCTTTTGAATTGCTCATAATCAGCTGTTATAATGAACGTCAAATTCGCTACAGCGAAGCATAACCATGAGTACGCCTATAAAGCCTTTTACACCCTCTGCCGACTTAGCACGGCCTACTGTTGCTGATGCGGTAGTCGGTCATGCAGAGACGCCACTGTTTATCCGTAAGCCCAACGCGGATGATGGATGGGGCGTCTTCGAGCTGATTAAAGCTTGCCCACCTCTGGATGTGAACTCAGCCTACGCCTACTTATTATTGGCAACCCAATTTCGTGATACTTGCGCAGTCGCCACTAATGAAGAGGGCGAGATTGTTGGCTTTGTTTCGGGCTATGTAAAAGACAATGCGCCGGATACCTATTTCCTATGGCAGGTAGCTGTAGGTGAAAAGGCACGGGGTACTGGGTTAGCACGCCGCTTGGTGGAAGCCATTATGTCCCGCCCTGAATTGGCAAATGTCCACCATCTGGAAACAACGATTACTCCCGACAACCAAGCCTCTTGGGGCTTGTTTCGTCGTCTTGCCGCACGCTGGCATGCCCCCCTCAATAGTCGTGAATACTTCTCTACCGAGCAACTGGGTGGGGAGCACGACCCGGAAAACCTAGTTCGTATAGGCCCGTTCCAAACCGAAGCGCTCTAACACTTTGTTTTTCCAATCATACTTACCTGGCTTGTTATAAGTCGGCTCGGCTCAACTATTCAAAAAAAGGAGGTCGCTAAATGCAGACCCAAACGCTTGAACGTTTAGAATCCAATGTACGTACTTATTCGCGCTCGTTTCCCGTGGTGTTTACCAAAGCACAAAATGCGCGTTTAACTGATGAGAATGGTCGCGAGTATATCGATTTCTTAGCGGGCGCCGGCACGCTGAACTACGGTCACAACAACCCCCATTTGAAACAGGCAATGATCGATTACCTCGCAACCGACGGGGTAGTGCACGGCCTGGATATGTGGACAGCTGCGAAGCGTGACTACTTAGAAACCCTTGAAGAGCTAATCCTTAAGCCTCGCGGGCTGGAATATAAAGTCCACTTGCCTGGTCCAACAGGTACTAACGCAGTAGAAGCGGCCATCCGTCTGGCCCGTGTTGCTAAAGGTCGCCATAACATTGTGACCTTTACCAACGGCTTCCACGGCGTCACCATGGGCGCACTGGCCACTACTGGGAATCGTAAATTCCGTGAAGCGACGGGGGGCATACCCACCCAGGGCGCAAGCTTCTTGCCATTCGATGGTTACATGGGCGAGCATGCGGATACTCTTGATTATTTTGAGAAACTACTCAACGACAAATCAGGCGGCTTAGATATCCCCGCAGGCGTAATCGTTGAAACCGTGCAAGGCGAGGGCGGTATCAACGTTGCGAGCCTAGAGTGGCTGAAACGCCTAGAAAGCATTTGCCATGCTCATGACATTTTGCTGATTGTGGACGATATTCAGGCGGGATGTGGACGTACAGGCAAATTCTTTAGCTTTGAGCACGCAGGCATTACGCCCGATATAGTCACTAATTCAAAGTCACTCTCCGGCTTTGGCATGCCGTTTGCTCATGTACTGATGCGCCCAGAATTGGATAAATGGAAGCCAGGCCAATATAACGGCACTTTCCGCGGTTTTAATCTTGCGATGGTGACAGCCACCGCAGCGATGAAAAAATATTGGTCAAATGATACGTTTGAGCGTGACGTTCAGCGCAAAGCGCGTATTGTTGAAGAGCGTTTTCAAAAACTGGCAGCGCTACTCAGTGAAAACGGCATGCCTGCTACCGAACGTGGCCGTGGCCTTATGCGCGGTATCGACGTTGTATCTGGCGACATTGCCGATAAGATTACCAGCAAAGCGTTTGAGCATGGCCTGATTATTGAGACGAGTGGCCAAGATGGTGAAGTAGTGAAATGCCTCTGCCCACTGACGATCACCGATAACGACCTGCTTGAAGCGCTGGATATCCTAGAAGCATCGGTGAAGGCTGTTATCAGCAAGTGAGTTAGCGTTTCGTGACTATGCTACGCACGAGTTTCTCGGCGTATGATATCGATTAAAGAGTAGGCGGCTGGCCAGCGCTAGACGCCTAGTAAAGGAGCATATCTATGATCGTTCGCAACATTGAAGAAGCACGCCAAACTGACCGCTTAGTGACCGCTGAAAACGGCAACTGGGACAGCACACGCTTGGTCTTGGCTAACGACGGTGGCAACTTCTCGTTTCACATTACCCGTATCTTTGAAGGCACTGAGACACACATTCACTACAAGCATCACTACGAGTCTGTGTACTGCATTGAAGGCGAAGGTGAGGTGGAGACCCTGGCCGATGGCAAAATTTGGCCGATTAAGCCAGGCGACATCTACATTCTGGACCAGCACGATGAACACTTGTTGCGTGCCCACAAAACCATGCATTTAGCCTGCGTATTTACGCCGCCTATCACTGGTAATGAAGTGCACCGGGACGATGGTTCTTACGCGCCTGCAGATGAGTAGTTAGCAGGCGCTTAGCGTACAATTACGAAAAAAGCAGCCTAGCTATTGAGCGGGCTGCTTTTTGTTGCTGGACGAGAGGTATAGCGCTAACCATTAGACTCTTGGGTGGCCAAGTGCTCATTGGCATTGGGCTCAATATCTACCTTTTCAAAAACCAGGGTGATTTCTCCCAAGGTGAGGCCAAATTTGCGCATTGCAGTACGATTAATCACTCGGTTATCTGGCTGTAAATACATCCAATCATCCATCGTAAAGCGTATGCTGCGGCCGCCAACGTCGATAACCAAGGGGTAGCGCATATTAAAGGCATGACCATACTGACGAGCTTCTACCTCGCCATCGACATCGTTGGCAGTCCCTAGCCAGTAGTGTGGGCCAGTGCGCTCAAATACCCAAATGCGCCGATCGGTTTCACCATCGTCAAATAGAAAAGTCTCATCAAGGGTTAGGGTGTCATCTTCAAACGTACCAGTGATATCGACAGTAAAACGACGCTGAACTTCACCTGAGTAGTCCTGTACCATACCCCAAGCGCGGGTGGTGCCCGTAAAGTATTCGGCGATATCGAAATGCGGTGTGGTACCCGCGTAGTCCTCAACATCCACGCTTGCACAGCCTGCAAGGAGAAAAAGAGAAGCCAAGAGAGGCAGCCATGTTCTACGTTTCATAAGGCTTTCCTGTATATAGTGGATAGCATGTATAATCATTGTAAGAGAAATTTTTCTATAAAAGTAGCGGTGCGTGGTAGTAATCGATAACTACGCAAGTTCGCATAATATATATTATGTTAAATCTCATAAACGTTAGATGTGAAAACCACTGCTATGTTGGACAACTGGTCTCCCTTCTCCTTATCATTCGTGCTCTTATTATCCAAGGATATCACTCGTTATGCGCCCAGGTGTTTTGTGGCTGTTGGCTGGTTTGTCGCTTACGTTTGCAGGCTGTGCCGCCACCCAGCCAGATACTAATGAACCACCACCGCTGAGCGAAGCCTCATTCAATACCCGCATCCTTGAGCTAGAAAATGCCTTTTCACAGCAGTGTGGTGCAATGTCTACGCTGCAGGAGCGTCAGCTTAATCAGCAGCAGGTGCTTACAGCCGACGTGCGAGAGGTGGGCAGCCTGCTCCGCTTTTTGCGTGACGATATCGCGAACTTAGAGGCTCGAGGCGAAGAGCCCATCATTATCCGTGAAGAGTGCGAAGCGGCGAGTATTGAAGATACCAAGACCATGCTGGGCCGTAATGAGTGGGTAGGGTTACCCAGTATTGGCACCTATTTGAAAGCACGGGTCGACTCCGGCGCTCATACGTCGTCGCTTTCCGCCTCTAATATCACTCGCTTTGAGCGAGACGGTGAAAACTGGGTGCGCTTTAAGCTTGCGCTAAACGAAGAAGATGTCGTTGTCGAACGTATTCGTGATGAGTGGATTGAAGCGCCTATCATACGTAGGGTACGCATTGTTCAGGCTTCCGGCGAAGAGTCTCGTCCCGTTATTTCATTGTTAATGACGCTTGGTCCTCTCCGTGAAAACGTTGAATTTACTCTCAATAACCGGACGCATTTAGACTACCCAGTGCTGCTGGGGCGTCGTTTTATGATGGATATTGCCACCATTGATGTTGCTCAAACCTATATTCACGAGCGACCTGAGTTTCCTGGCGGTGAGCCAGCCGAGCAAGCTGCTGATGATGAAGCGGCTGATCAAGACGATACCGAAGAGTAACCGCTCTCCCCTTGCCGCTTTTCGCTGAAAGGAATCTCCATGTCACGGCTGCCATTTTATTTGATCGTAGGTTTTTTGCTAGTTGCGGGTATTGCTACCAGCATTCATCGACACATCCAGTTTGAGATCCCCTGGTTTCCCGGTGAACAGCGCCAAGTATGGGAAATTGAAGCGGTTATTAATTTCAATGCGCAAAATGGGCCGGTTCAGGTCGACTTGGCTCTACCTACCCATCAGGCAGGTTTCCGCGTACTTACCGAAAACACCGCCTCCTCTGGTTATGGTTTAGCTTACCTGGCTGACGAGCTTGGCCGTCAGGCGCAATGGACGATTCGCGAGGCCGCCGGTAGCCAGCAGCTGTACTATTCGGTACAAATGCTGGTATCTCCCGATGCTCGCTCTCCCGTACAAACGCCTCCTGGCCTCTCTTCTCCGCCTCCGTGGGAGAGCCCATACGACACAGCGGCTAACCAGCTCATCGAGCGCGCTTGGGGACGCAGTGCCAACAACGCGACCTTTGCTAGGGAGCTGATACTCGACATTAATGGTACCCGGCAAGGCGAAAACGCTCGTTTGCTGCTTACCCAAGAACAGCCTTCTACTCTAGTGGTTCGCTTACTCAATCAAGCGGGTGTTCAAGCACGTGAAGTTAGTGGCTTACTACTTGAAGATGGGCGCAGACGTCAGCTATTAAGCAGCTGGATCCAAGTATTTGATGCATCCACCGAGCGCTGGGCGATATTTAACCCAACCACCGGTGAGCAAGGCAGGCCCGAAAACCTACTGCTATGGGAAACAGGCGGGCGTGCGGTGTTAGAAGTTCAAGGTGGCACCAACTCTCGGGTTAGTTTTTCGATGCTAACCCACCATCAGCCGGCATCGGCTGCGGTACGCAACCACTATTCTGACGACACCCTACTGAACTTCTCTATTCACAGCTTGCCGCTGGAAGAGCAAGCGCTGTTCCAGACGATTCTGCTCATACCGATAGGCGCACTGATGGTGGTCTTTCTGCGGGTACTGGTGGGCGTTAAAACATCGGGCACTTTTATGCCGGTACTTATTGCATTGGCCTTTATTCAAACCACCCTGCTGACCGGCTTAATCGGCTTTCTGTTAATCGTGGCTGTTGGCTTGATCATCCGCAACTACCTCTCTTACCTCAATTTGCTCCTTGTGGCGCGAGTGTCGGCGGTGATCATCACGGTCATCGCCATCATTTCTATCTTTACCGTATTGGCTTATCGCATGGGGCTAAGCGCTGGATTAACGGTTACTTTCTTCCCTATGATTATTTTGGCGTGGACCATCGAGCGGATGTCCATTCTGTGGGAAGAAGAAGGCCCTAAACAGGTGTTGATCCAAGGTGGCGGCAGCCTGCTCACGGCTGTATTGGCTTACCTTGCCATGAATAACCCTTGGGTGCGTCACATCACGTTTAATTTCCTGGGCGTCCAGCTGATACTCATGGCCTTGATTCTACTTTTGGGTAATTACACTGGCTACCGGTTGTTTGAGTTACGGCGTTTCAAGCCAATTACAGATGACGAGAAACCCTCATGAGTTGGCTTAAAAACTGGACATGGCCAACTCGGTTGCGAGACAAAGGGATTATCGGCATGAACCGGCGTAACATTCGTTACATCGGTCGCTACAACTCCCGTCGTCTATATCCGCTGGTGGATGATAAACTTAAAACTAAGCTGCTTGCTCACCAGTACGGTATTACCACGCCAGAGCTCATTGGCACAGTTACCACCCAGTTCGGCGTCAAGCACATTGGCGAAATGCTAACAGGACATAGTGGCTTTGTTATCAAACCTGCCAAAGGGAGTGGCGGGAAAGGCATTCTGGTAATCGAGAAAGTCGAAGACGGGGCCTTTATCAAACCCAGTGGGGTGCGTCAGTCGATTGAGGATATTGAACGCCACGTTTCCAATATTCTTTCCGGGCTTTACTCTTTGGGTGGATCGCCTGATGTGGCGGTCATTGAAACGCTGATCAACTTTGATGAAAGTCTGTTGGCTTACACCTACGAGGGTGTGCCTGATATTCGAGTCATCGTTTTTAAAGGCTATCCGGTCATGGCGATGATGCGGCTCTCGACTGCGGCATCCGACGGTAAAGCTAATTTGCACCAAGGGGCGGTAGGCGTAGGGTTAAATATCGCCACCGGCTCAGCTATTCGGGGCGTTCAGTTTGACCGTCCTTGTTTCAGCCACCCTGATACAGGTCACGATTTGGCAAGTCTGGTGGTGCCGCAGTGGGATACGCTGCTCCATTTGGCGGCGGGTTGTTATGAAATGACCGGGCTTGGCTATCTAGGAACCGACATGGTGCTTGATCGAGCACATGGCCCCATGCTGCTGGAGCTCAATGCCCGCCCAGGCTTAGCCATCCAAATGACGAATGGTGAAGGATTACGCCGACGCCTTGACCTGATTGAGCGTCAGCCAGATGGGGTCTCAGTTGAAGAGCGAGTAGCGTTTGCTCAACATCACTTTGCCCGACAAAGCGAGCTGATTGAAAGCCCTGACAGCACTCCGGCTAGCGCGTAGACTACGCTAACGATGTTCAATGAGTTACCTATGACTGAAGCCAATTCGTTACTGTTGCAAGCAGAAACTCAGTGCCACACCCGAGGCGTACGATTTACGCCGATTCGCCGCCGTGTGCTTGAACTAATTGCTGAGAATGGAGGCGGTTTAAAAGCCTATGACCTGCTGGACAAGCTCTCCACTGAACATGCTGCCGCACGGCCGCCCACGGTTTATCGTGCTTTGGAGTTCTTGATCGACCAGGGATTAGTACACCGTATAGAGTCACAAAACGCCTACGTGGCCTGCGCATGCCCTGAGCATGCCCACGGTTTCCAGCTGCTTATTTGTCGACAGTGTGGCTACGTAGAAGAACTTCACTTAGATGCTATCAGCGATGAGCTGGCGACCTTGGCAAAACGGCAAGGCTTTAACGTTGAGCGCCAAACCATTGAGCTTCAAGGCCTTTGCCAACATTGCCGACAAGCGAGTGCCTAATTATGTCCCGTTTTAATCACTTAGAACCCAGCAGCCTGTTTAAAGCGCTGGAAGCTGCCACTCCCACAGATACGTTACCAGCTACGCAGACGTTGCTGGACGCGGCGCGCTTTAATAAAGATGGACTACTGCCCGCCATTGCCCAGCAACACGATACCGGCGAAGTACTGATGATGGCGTGGATGAACCGAGAAGCCCTGGAAGAGACATTGACGACCCAGCAAGTGTGTTACTACTCTCGCTCTCGTCAAAAACTGTGGCGTAAAGGAGAATCCTCTGGGCAGCAGCAGCGGCTGAAAAGTGCCGCGCTAGATTGCGATGGGGACACTCTACTTCTCCAGGTTGAACAAACAGGTCCCGCTTGCCACACCGGCCGCCGTAGCTGTTTTTACATAAGCATGGACAGGGAGCAGGCAACCATTAATAGCGAGCCATTGATTGACCCTACCACCCTTTACGGCAAAAAGTGATGCGACGGTTCTTTACTGCGCTGAGCCAAGGCTTGATGAAGTTAATGGGAGGGGCCATGGTAGGCTTAGTAAAAGTCTACCAATACACCATTAGCCCCCTACTTGGCCCGCGCTGCCGTTTTTGGCCAAGCTGTTCTTCTTACACCATTGAAGCCATTCAAGTGCATGGCCCCTTTAAGGGAGGCTGGATGGCGGCTAAACGTATCGTGAAGTGCCACCCGGGCAACCCTGGCGGCATGGACCCTGTGCCTGGCGGAAGAAGCGAACAGCTTTGCCAAGAAGATGACAGTTCAACACCCCCTACCCACGCCAAATGCAACCACCGCCACTAAAAGCAATAGCCAACAATATTAGTCAACAACACTTAACGTGCCCTATCAGCCTTGTTTCGCTACCTGGTAAATGCGCTCCAGCATGGCGTGCAGACCGTTACTGCGCGTAGGGGATAAGTGTTTATCCAGGCCAAGGTCTTTCATAAAATGGGGTTCAGTATGGTTAATTTCCTCTGCGCTTCGTTCGCTATAAATCCTCAGCAGCACCGCAATTAAGCCTGATACAATCGCAGCATCAGAAGTGGCTTTAAAGATTAGTTTGCCGCCCTCCTCCTCGTGGCGCATCCAAACATTGGATTGGCACCCCTGAATCTTAAACTCGTCTGTTTTGCACGCTTCTGGAAAATCAGGAAGTTGTTTTCCCATATCGATAATGTATTGATAGCGATCCATCCAGTTATCAAACATTTCAAACTCTTCGACCAGCTCTTGCTGGGCTAACTCGGCGCCGGAAGTACTCATGGCGTTTCCCTTTGGGTTAAGTGTCACAGAATGCGGTCTATTATACCGGGTCATTACGCTCTTTTGGGATCGTTTCCCCTAAACGGTGCCGCTGCTGTTCTTGATGCCACTCTGCTTCTTCGCTGTGGAGGTAACGCGTGGTGGTTTCTATTCGAGCGTGACGAGCGCTTTCTGCTAAATAGCGAAGGCTAATGCCGGATTGAGCTTGGTGGGTGATCGATGTATGGCGTAGCCAATGGGGAGTTGCTTGGCGAAAAGTACTGATATAGGCAGGTTTACCACCCTGCTCTTCTAACGCATCGGCTGCATCGAAAAATGTTTTGCGTATCAGACGGTATAGCTGGTTATCACTAATACCACGCCGCTTATCTAACGCACGAATTAGCGACGTTGCTTCATGGTGCCCGGGTAGACCATCCATACCTAGTGCTTCTCGCCACTCGCGCAAACAATCGAGCATGTCACTAGGCAGTGGGATACGCGCTACCTTATTGCCTTTACCTACGACTACCCACCACCAGCGCCCTTCGCTCTGCTGAAAATCGCCCATTTGCGCACCCGACATTTCGCTAATACGTGGTGCCAGCAGATAAGCAAAACCAAATATAAAGCGACGGCGGGCATGCTCATATCGTGCGCGCTCACTTTGCTGCTCTTTAGGGGCATTGATCCACCCCCATAACCACTCCCATAACGCGCGCTCTAAATAGCGCTCAATTCGCTGGGTTTGGTTGTTGAGTCGGCGTGACTTATCGCGCATCAATGCAAACGGGTTATGTATCACCCACCCCGCTTCAACTAGCCAGCTAAACATCCCCTGCAAAATGACTAGGCTTTGACGGCGGCTCGCTGGAGAAAGCCCGCCTCGAAAGGGTCGCCATTGGGGGTGATATCGTGGCTTGGCTGGCCCTACCCATTGGGCAGTAGGCTGCGGATTTTCAAGAAACCGTTCAAATTGGCGCAGCGTTTCGCGATTAATATCTTGCAGCTGTTGATGGTGACTTCCTAGCCAGAGCAGCAGGCGTTCTGCCTCACGTCGGTAACACTTCCATGTTTGAGGACTGTCTTGATACTCCGCAAGCCAGGCAGCTACCGCTTCGGCATCATTTTGCGCATCGATACGCCCTAGCTGGCTGATCAAAGGTAATCGACTGTTTTGCAAACCTTTTTCTTCAGGCAGCAATGTGCTGGCCACACGATGGGGCATGTTTACGTCCTTATCAGCCTTTATAGCGAGCAGATGGATATTCAATGGGCTAAGTGTGGGCTTACGTGCATATAAATTCAAGATAAGGCGGGTAATCTTGAATTTATACTGATTATAATAAATATTATTACGTTTTATGTATTACGTAATAATTGAAGTTTTAACCAATCCCGGCGAAAATAACGTTTTACTTTTAATAGAGATAAACACCATGGCGCGCAGTGGCATTCAGTACAGTGACGTTCAGCAAGCGATTGATACGCTGCTTGCCCGTGGCGATGCGCCTAGCGTTCAACGTATTCGCGAGGTGCTGGGTACCGGCAGTTTTACGACAATTAGCGAGCATTTCCGGCGATGGCGTATTGAGCGAGAGCAAAATCGTGACGTGCCGCCTCCCAAAGGCGTGCCAGAAGTAGTAGTGAGTGTGGCAAGCGAGCTATGGCTAGAGGCACAAAATGTCGCCAATCAAGCCCTTGCTCACTACCGTGAAGAGGCTAACCGTCAGGTAGAAACTGCTCAAAAGCAGGCAGCAGAAGCAGCACAACATGCCGCCAACGCCGAGCAGCGGGAAAGCGCCCTAGCTGAACATCTTCGCCACACCGAACAGCGGCTAGAAGCCGTAAACCGTGAATTTGCTGCGAGCCAAGCAAAAGAGAACCAGTGGCAGCTGCAGGCAGAAAAAGCAGACCGACAAACGGAGGGGTTTCGTCAACAGCTTGCCGAAGCAGAGCAAAACCTTGCCGTACTTAAGACGCATTTTGCCGATGAGAAACAAAAACAGCAGGCCACTTGGCAAGAACGGCTAGCACGGGAAGAACAGCGCAACGAGGCCGCGGAAGGGAAATTAATGGCGCTACTGGATACATTAAGACAGGAACGCGCCCAAGAAGAAAAGGCGCTACAAAAGCGCTTACAGCACTGGGAGCAGCGGGCTAACACCCTAGACAAAGAACTGCAGATCAAAAAAGCTGAATTGCAGCAGCACCAGTTAGAGAGCAGCACTCAGCAGCAGCGCATTGCTGAACTGGAGCATGACAATGCAGCACGTGAAGAACAGTGTGCCAAACTGCAGGGCGAAATAGATAAAGCCCTCTTGGCGTTAACACGGCAGCAGCAGCAAACTGCTCAAGACGATGAGTGGCAGCAGCAGCTTTGGCAGCGGATGGAAGACCTGCAGGCACAGCTAACAGCCCTACCCGAAACGCTGGCTCCTAAGGCTCAAGAGAGTCATGAGTCAGACAAGTAGGACAGTAAAAAAAACCCCAGCAGATATCTGCTGGGGTTTTGAGACACAATATCGATCAGCGATAATAGGCGTTAGAGGTATCGGTGTGATCGGTCACATCACGAATACCCGCAAGCTCAGGGATGCGCTCCATTAAAGTCTTTTCAACGCCGTCTTTAAGCGTTAAATCCACCGCTGCGCAGCCCTGGCAACCCCCACCAAAAGCAAGAATGGCAACTCTGTCTTCCGTCAGCTCCACAAGTTTAATTTCACCACCGTGGGCTGCTAGTCCAGGGTTAATTTCACTGTAAAGCGTGTAGTTAATGCGATCTTCCAAGGGGCTATCGGCATTCACTTTAGGCATTTTTGCGTTGGGCGCTTTAATCGTTAACTGGCCACCCATACGGTCTGCATTGAAATCGACCACCGCTTCTTCCAAGAAGACCAAGCTGTTTTTATCGAGAAAAACATTAATTTTCTCAAGCTCTATCTTCATGTCGGTGGGCTCTTCTTCACCTGGACGGCAGTACGCTAAACACGTTTCAGCATAGGGCGTGCCCGGCTGAGTAATAAAAATACGTACTGCAATTCCCTCAACGTTCTGCTTTTCAAGCAATTCTGCGAGGTAGTCTTGTGCGCTTTCGGTAATATCAATACCGGGAGCTTCGATAGTCGTGGTCATGAGGGGTGTTGTCCTCCCGTGGTAGTGGCGCGGCCACTTCACATGTCATTTGTACCCATGGTAAGCAAAACTGGCCTCTGACACAATCCTGAGTGTTTTAGTCGGCTATTGCAGGTCTATGAGCGCGCCTAATAAAGATGCTGCAATAACTTCACGCCCGCACTTGCTGCCCTATGGTGTGCCCTTTGTTATGATAGGCGCCGCTCACACTATGACGACGACTATAAAAATATCCTTTTCGACTGAGACGCTGGAGATTCCCCCCTGCCATGGCTGCTAGTGATTTGACTGCCTCCCTCACCCAACGCCTTACCCAACGCATCCTGATTCTTGATGGCGGTATGGGCACCATGCTGCAGAATGCTGAACTCAGCGAGGAGGATTTTCGCGGTGACCGGTTCAGTGACTGGCCGTCTGACCTAAAAGGTAACAATGACTTATTAGCGCTTACCTGCCCCGATGTCGTTGCACGTATTCATCGCGACTATTTGGAAGCGGGCGCTGATATTCTTGAAACTAATACGTTTAACAGCACCCGGTTGTCTCAGGCCGATTATGACATGGAAGAGCTGGTACCAGAACTCAACCGTGAGTCGGCACGTTTGGCTCGGGAAGTATGCGATGCAGTAGCCGCCGAAACTGACATCCCGCGCTACGTCGCGGGCGTGCTTGGCCCAACATCGCGCACTGCCTCCCTCTCACCGGATGTAAACGATCCCGCTAAACGTAATGTCACCTTTGATGAGCTGCGTGAAAACTACTATGAAGCGGCCAGCTGTTTAATTGAGGGTGGCGCCGATCTCATCATGATCGAAACCATCTTCGATACGCTCAACGCCAAAGCGGCCATCTATGCGCTTGAAGAGCTCTTCGATGATTTAGGACGGCGCCTGCCGGTGATGATTTCTGGCACTATTACCGACGCTTCCGGCCGCACGCTTTCTGGCCAAACGACCGAAGCGTTCTGGAACTCCGTTCGCCATGCCCAGCCGCTTTCCGTGGGGTTGAACTGTGCCCTCGGCGCCGAAGAGCTGCGTCCTTACATTGAAGAGCTTTCTACTAAAGCTAATACCTTTGTTTCTGCCCACCCCAACGCTGGCCTGCCTAATGAGTTTGGTGAATATGACCAAACGCCGGAAGAGATGGCCGCGATAGTCAGCGAGTTCGCCGCGAGCGGGCTGGTTAACATCATCGGTGGTTGCTGTGGGTCAACGCCTGAACATATCCGTGCTATTGCTGACGCCGTGCGCCCCATGACGCCACGCCAAGTGCCCAAGCGTGATCACGCTTGCCGCCTATCGGGGCTAGAGCCTTTTAACATCCAAGCGGATTCGCTGTTTGTAAACGTGGGTGAGCGGACCAACGTCACTGGCTCCGCACGCTTTAAACGCTTGATCGTCGAGGAAGATTTCACTACTGCCTTAGAGGTAGCGCTTGAGCAGGTGGAGAACGGCGCACAGATCATCGACATCAACATGGATGAGGGCATGCTTGAGTCCCAGGAAGCCATGGTGCGCTTTCTGAACTTAATTGCCGGTGAGCCTGATATTGCTCGTGTGCCGATTATGATCGACTCCTCTAAATGGGACATCATCGAAGCGGGCCTAAAGTGCGTTCAAGGTAAGGCGGTTGTGAACTCGATCTCACTGAAAGAGGGCGAAGCCGCATTCCGCGAACAAGCCACCAAGTGCCGCCGCTTCGGTGCAGCGATTGTCGTCATGGCGTTTGACGAAGAGGGCCAAGCGGATACCTTTGCCCGCAAAACTGAGATCTGTGAACGCGCCTACCGCCTGCTAGTTGATGACATTGGCTTCCCTGCAGAAGACATCATTTTCGATCCCAATATTTTCGCCATCGCCACCGGCATTGACGAGCACAATAACTACGCAGTCGATTTTATTGAGGCGACACAGTGGATACGTGACAACCTGCCCCATGCGATGATTTCCGGTGGTGTGTCTAACGTCTCGTTCTCTTTCCGGGGCAATAACCCGGTACGTGAAGCCATCCACTCGGTATTTCTATACCACGCTATTCGCGCTGGCCTTAGCATGGGGATTGTCAACGCAGGGCAGCTTGCGGTCTATGATGACTTGCCCGCTGAGCTTCGCGATGCTGTAGAAGATGTGGTACTCAACCGTCGAAGCGACGGCACCGAGCGATTGCTTGAGCTTGCCGATAAGTACAAGGGCGACGGCAGCGGCGCTGCCAAAAAGGAGGACCTGGAGTGGCGCAGCTGGCCAGTCAACAAGCGCATTGAACATGCACTGGTAAAAGGTGTTACCGCGTTTATTGAAGAAGATACCGAGCAAGCCCGTGCCGAAGCGGCCCGCCCCATCGAGGTCATTGAAGGCCCATTAATGGATGGCATGAACGTGGTGGGCGACCTCTTTGGCGCGGGCAAAATGTTCTTGCCTCAGGTGGTTAAGTCAGCGCGGGTTATGAAGCAGGCCGTTGCCTACTTGATTCCTTATATCGAAGCCGAGAAAAGTGAAGAGACCCAGGCCAAGGGTAAAATTGTTATGGCCACGGTCAAAGGGGATGTTCATGACATCGGCAAAAATATCGTTGGTGTGGTGTTGCAGTGTAATAACTATGAAGTTATCGATCTGGGTGTGATGGTACCCACTGAAAAAATCCTGCAAGCCGCTATTGATCACAATGCCGATATCATTGGCCTTTCCGGCTTAATCACGCCCTCGCTTGATGAAATGGTGCACGTTGCCAAAGAAATGCAGCGCCGCGGGATGAGCCTGCCGCTATTAATTGGCGGGGCGACCACCTCCAAAGCGCATACGGCGGTTAAAATTGAGCCACAATATGAGCATCCAGTGATCTACGTCACCGATGCCTCCCGCGCAGTGGGCGTTGCTGGCAAGCTGCTAGCACCTAATTTAAAGCCCGCCTACGTGGCAGAGATTCGTGAAGAGTATGAAAAAGTGCGCGAGCGTAACGCCAAACGTCGCCCGAAAGCGGCGGACTTGGACTACACCCAAGCGCGTAAGCGACGCTTTCGCACCGATTGGAACACCCTCACGCCGGCTAAACCTAATACCCTTGGTTTAATCACCTTTGATGACTACGATCTAGAAGAACTGGTAGAGCGGATCGATTGGACACCGTTCTTTATGAGCTGGCAGCTCGCCGGGAAGTACCCCAAAATTCTCGAAGATGACATTGTCGGCGAAGCGGCGCGTAACCTCTTTGCCGACGCAAAGGTTATGTTGCGTAAACTTATCGACGAAAAGCGCGTTCAAGCCCGAGGGGTTATCGGCTTGTGGCCAGCAAATAGCGTAGATGATGATGTCATCGAAGTGTACGCCGATGAAAGCCGCACCGAGGTGGTGGAACACTTGCATCATATTCGTCAACAAACTACCAAAGGCCGCGACGGCATTTGTTATAGCCTTGCAGACTTTATCGCACCCAAAGAGAGCGGCAAAGCCGACTGGATTGGTGGCTTCGCCGTCACAACTGGCCACGGTGTGGATGAGCTTTCCAAAGCCTACGAAGCGGCGGGTGACGACTATAACGCCATTTTAGTCCAGGCACTGACCGACCGGCTGGCTGAAGCCTTTGCTGAACGCATGCACGAGCGGGTGCGTAAAGAGTTTTGGGGCTACGTGCCGGAAGAAACGCTAGATAACGATGCGCTGATTGCCGAGAAGTATCAGGGTATCCGCCCTGCTCCAGGCTACCCTGCCTGCCCGGATCATACCGAAAAAGCCACGCTCTTCCGCCTGCTTAATGCGCCGGAAAACACTGGGCTTACGCTCACGGAAAACTTCGCTATGTGGCCTGCCGCAGCGGTTTCCGGCTGGTATTTCGCCCACCCGCAGTCAAAGTACTTCTCTACCGGAAAAATCACCCGCGACCAAGTTGAGGCTATCGCCGAACGTAAACAGATGCCGTTAGCAGAGATGGAGCGCTGGCTATCCCCTGTACTCTCTTACGACCCTAGCTAATGTCACCTGTGGTACGCCGCCAAAGTAGGGTTATGCGCTTAGCCTTACCTATTATGCTGGGCATGCTTTCCCAAAGCATGCTCAACTTGGTTGATGCTGCGCTGGTGGGGCATTTAGGCCAAGAGGCATTAGCAGGCGTCGGGATCGGCGGCTATACCATGTTTATGATGACGGCGTTGGTCTTTGGCCTCTCTTCCAGCGTACAGTCACAAACCGCACAAGACCTAGGGGCGGGCAAAAAGACCGTATCTCGTTCGTTAGGCGCTGGACTTCTTCTTGCTGCTTTGGTGGGAATCCCGCTGTCTTGTATAGCATGGTGGCAAGCACCAGCACTTATCACGCTACTGTCGCCCGCGGATGATGTATCGCGCATTGCGGTGGAGTACTTCCGCTGGCGGGTAATTGGATTGACAGCCATTGCGCTAACGCTGTGCTTGCGCGGATATTGGAACGGCCTACAACATACGCACCTTTATTTACGCATTATTGTGATCGTGCACGTGTTTAATGTACTGGTCAGTGCTGGGCTCATTTACGGTATTGCTGGCTTGCCCAAGCTGGGTGCCAATGGCGCTGGCATTGGCACCACGCTTTCGTTGCTGCTCGGCCTAGTCATATGGGCCAGTGTCACAGTCCAAAAAAACCGACCCTGGGGTTATCGGCTGCCTGCTTTAGGTGCCGTTCGGTCAACGCTTTATCTCGCTTTCCCCCACTCTATGCAGCAACTCTGGTTCGCAGCAGGCTACGTTGTACTGTTTTGGCTATTAGGTGGGATAGGGACAGAGAGCGTCGCGGTGGGCCATGTGTTAGTGAATTTATCACTGCTGCTGATTTTGCCGGGCGTTGGGGTGGGCATAGCGGCGATGAGCCTGGTCGGGGAAGCACTGGGTCGCGATGACCAGCAGGCTGCCCACCGCTGGGGTATCGATGCGCTCAGCGTTGCCGGTATGCTGCTGACCGTTTTGGCACTCCCCATGCTGCTGTTTCCTACGACTGTGCTAGCCATTTTCTTTACTGATCATGGGTTGATACAGCTCGGCACCCTACCGCTACAAATTACCGGCTTTATGATTGTGCTAGATGCTGCCGCGCTCGTACTGGCCCAGGCCTTAATGGGCGCTGGCGCCCAGCGCACAGTAATGCTGCTGACTTTAAGCATGCAGTGGTTAGTGTTTCTACCGCTGGCTTGGTGGGTAGGCATTGGAATGGAGTATGGATTGCTCGGAGTATGGCTTGTGCAGCTATTTTATCGCCTACTAAATTCAGGCAGCTTCTTATGGGTATGGCAGCGTCGACGCTGGTTAGCTCAAACATGTTGACTCAAGCACTCAAATATCATTTGGCGATAAAAAGATAATTATATATTCTTTTGTAGAATATGATCTCCGCGTTAAGGTGGCGGCACATTGCCGTCCGTTTCGACGTGACCACTTCGCTTTTAGCAGGATCGTGCCACATGTACCGTTATGATATTCATGACCAAACCTTGGTTGACGAGCGCGTTGCTCAGTTTCGTGACCAAATGGAACGCTACCAGGCTGGGCGTTTGGGAGAAGAAGAGTTTCGCCCACTGAGGCTGCAAAACGGCCTATATATCCAAAAGCATGCGCCCATGCTGCGCATCGCCATTCCTTACGGCATGCTGGCAGGCAACCAACTGCGTGCGCTGGCGGACATCACCCGACGCTATGACCGGGGCTATGGCCACTTCACGACTCGGCAAAACCTGCAGCTAAACTGGCCAGCGCTGGAAGACGTGCCCGATATTTTAGGTGAACTCGCCAACGTACAAATGCATGCCATTCAGACCAGCGGTAATTGTATTCGTAATACGACGAGCGATCAGTTTGCTGGCATCGCGGGCGATGAGGTTGAAGACCCACGCCCTTGGTGTGAGTTAATCCGCCAGTGGTCGACGCTGCACCCTGAATTCGCCTACCTGCCCCGCAAATTTAAAATAGCGGTAAGCGGCGCTGCGCAAGACCGTGCCGCTATTCAGGTTCACGATATTGGCCTGCGCCTATGGCATAACGCCGATGGAGAGCTGCGCATTAAAGTGTTAGCAGGCGGTGGCCTTGGCCGCACCCCAATGATTGCCGACGTGGTGCGCGAGGATCTCCCCTGGCAGCACCTGTTAACGTACCTTGAAGCCTGTGTGCGTGTTTACAACCAGTTTGGTCGCCGCGATAACAAGTTCAAGGCACGCATTAAGATTCTGGTTAAAGCGCTAGGCATTGAAGAGTTCCGCCGCCGCGTTGATGAAGAGTGGGCCCACCTTAAAGATGGCCCTCAGACGCTAAATCAGGCAGCGGTTGATGCCGCCAAACGTCATTTCCCTGAACCAGAGCGCCGCCCGGTCGCCGAGAGCGCTGTCGCAGACTTTGAAAAGCTGCGTAGTGAGAATCGCAGCCTCGCCCGCTTTGTGACCAATAACGTCACTGACCACAAAGTACCTGGCTATAAAGCGGTAACGCTTTCCCTGAAGCGTCGTGAACATGCCCCCGGTGATGTGACTGCCGACCAAATGGACGCCGTGGCCGACTTGGCAGATCGTTATAGCTTTGGCGAAGTGCGAGTAACCCATGAGCAGAATTTGGTACTCTCAGATGTACCAGTAGATGAGTTGGAAGCGCTTTGGAAAGAGCTTGATGCTCTGGGCATGGCTAATCCAACGGTGGGTACGCTTAACGACATTATCTGCTGCCCTGGCGGCGACTACTGTGGTTTGGCGAACGCGGTCTCCATTCCAATTGCGCAAGCGCTACAAGAACGCTTCGAGGATTTGGATTTCCTTTACGACCTAGGCCCGCTGGATCTTAATATTTCTGGCTGCATGAACGCCTGCGGCCACCACCATGTCGGGCATATCGGCATTTTGGGGGTCGATAAAAAAGGCGAAGAGTATTACCAAATCTCGATTGGTGGTAACTCAACTGACGATGCGTCACTGGGCAAAATTCTCGGCCCTTCTTTCTTCCGTGAAGACGTGCCCAGCGTGGTCGAGAAGGTCTTGGACGTTTATGTCGCTGAGCGTTATGAAGACGAGCGATTCTTGGACACGTACCGCCGCATTGGCTTGAAACCGTTTAAGGAGCGCGTTTATGCCCAGTAACAGTAATACTCAGAATGACGCAACAGCGTTTGCGCCGGTGCATGTTGACCACCTGATTGCTGATGGTGAACTCGCCCCTGAGAACGCCTGGTGTGTCTCTTACGACGATGAAGCCCTCCCTGAGCAGCGTCCGGCGTTTGTACCCTTAGCGCTATGGCAGGCAAATCAAGATGATATAGAGCTAGCGCCGTTGCTTGCCAGCAACACTGAGTTAACCGCTGAACTTGTTCAGCAATTCAGCACCACTGATACTGTTGCGGTTGATTTCCCAGCATTTACTGATGGCCGCGGTTATACCATCGCACGTTTGCTGCGTGAGCGTTATGGCTATACCGGTGAGATTCGCGCGGTAGGCGATGTACTCGTCGATCAGTTGGACTACATGCGCCGCTGCGGCTTTACCGCCATGGCTTTACGTGACGACCAGCACCCTGATGATGCTATGCGTGCGCTCAATGCGTTCAGCGTGCGCTACCAAACCGATGTAGAAGAGCGTCAGGCACTGTTTGAGCGCCGCTTAACCGCTGGCGAATAAGAAACCGCTATTCAAAAAAAACCGACAAAGGCATTTTGCCTTTGTCGGCTTCCCATCACCCTCGCCGTTTTTGCTGGCGTTCACGGTTATTGGCCTTGGCACGGTCACTTTTGCGTAGCATGACCCAGGTGGCGCCAAGCCCACCTTCCGAAGGCTGGGCAGAGACATAGGCCTGAACTTCCTCAAACTGGCATAACCATTTAGCTAGGTAAGAGCGCAGTACGTTAGCGGGGCTATCTAATTCGCGGCCTCTTCCGTGCACAATCAGCACAGAGCGAAGATCGTGTGCATAGGCGTCTTGAACAAAAGGAAAAAGCATCCTCCGGCACTCAGCCAGAGGGCGTCTCAATAGATGTAGCTGCGCCTGTACGCTGTAGCCTCCGTGCTTTAGTTTATCGACCACGCCTTGCTGTATCCCCTCCCGGCGATACTCAATGGGGTCACATGGCGGCAGAAGATCCACAAAGTCGTCCGATAAAAAATTGCGCTCATCCAGTTGCTCTTCAGCACTTTCACGCCGGGCTAGCTGAGCCTCAGAGGGACGCTGTCGCTGGAAGCCCGTATCTGCTCTATTCCGCTTGGGAAGAGGCTTCACATCACCAATAAACGCACGGAAGTCCGTTTCATCACGAAGTGGCTGGTTCATAGCAGGCTCCTCCGGTAGGGTCGAATGCCTAAAGCATCTCCTGTTTATCCTAGCAAACCCGTAGGAATTGCTTAAGACTTGTGTTCACTTAGTTGGCGAGCCAAACTTTATTTTTAGCGTACCCAATAGGAAAAAGCATGCCTTTGGTTAAACAGTTGTTGATAGTAAGTTTGGTATTGGTAATAGGCATTGCCGGCTGGTTATGGTTAACCATGCTTAGCCCATGGTTTTATGATCGCCCTGACCATGTGGCTGATATTGAACAACGCTCACATCAGGTGTTTGTCTACGGCACGCTACGCTACGCGCCTGTTCGTTGGGTGGTGATGCGCGCATCGGGAAACCCACGGCAAGCGGTTCTTGAAGGCTTCGAGCGCAATAATTTGGATTTAGTCCCTAATAAAAATGAACGGGTAGAAGGCTTGCTACTTGAGGTTACACCAGCGCAGCTGGCCCGTTTAGACCGCTATGAGCGTTTGGGCATACGCTATGAACGCATAAAACAAACCTTAGCCGATGGATCAACTGCCTGGGTGTATGTCCGGCTGCCAACCCTTAGCCAATTATTTTCGAACTCTCCTGACTATCAGGTAGCTCTGGTACCATAGAGGGATACGCAGCGCCCTCTATGACTCGCTGCCCTTCTCACACTTAGGAAATGTTATGAGTGATTCCACACCATTTGTGCTGATTCTTTACTATTCACGCTCTGGAGCCACCGCAGATATGGCGCGCCAGATAGCTGCAGGTGTTGAGAGCATATCAGGCATAGAGGCACGGCTACGCACGGTGCCGCCTGTTTCCACCACCTGTGAAGCCGTGGACCCAGAGATTCCTGAAGAAGGTGCGGTATATGCGGAGCTGGATGATCTGCGCCACTGCAGCGGATTGGCGTTAGGCAGCCCCACGCGCTTTGGCAATATGGCAGCGCCCCTTAAGTACTTTTTGGATAACACCAGCAGCCTCTGGATGAACGGCGCTCTAATTGACAAACCCGCCAGCGCCTTCACATCATCATCCAGTTTGCATGGTGGCCAAGAGAGTACGCTTCTGACCATGCTGGTACCTTTACTCCATCATGGCATGGTCTACGCAGGTGTTCCCTACAGCGAGACTGCATTGATTAATACCCAGACAGGCGGCACACCCTACGGTGCAAGCCATGTGGCAGGCGTGCGCAGCGATAGACCAGTGGATGAGCACGAACGAACGCTGTGCGTTGCTCAAGGAAAACGGCTTGCGCGACTGGCATTAGCACTAAATCAAATGCGCGGAGGAAGTGCCCCATGAGGCAGTGGCTAGAGGAGCTTGAAACACGTCATGGGCTCGCTAAATTGACTCATCAGTCGCGACAACTTGTGCTTATCAGCTTTGTTGTCCTATTACTGCTGGTGATTTACCGAGGTTTTTTTATCCAAGAAGATACGTTTAATTGGCGCCCGGTGGTGGCTTTCGTGCTGCCACTGGTGCTGTTTTTACCCTCAATTATTGGACAACGGGCGCGGGGGCATGCATGGCTTGCGTTTGTGAGCCTGCTCTATTTTACACAGGGGGTAATGCTGGCCACCCTGCCAGGACAAGGGCTTCGTGGTGTGTTAGAAGCACTCGTTTCACTCGCCCTTTTTACCGGCTGCATGGCTTATGCACGCTTTCGCAGCCGTCAGCAGCGCCTAGAGAAGTAGGCTGTTATGGTCTTGGCCTTGACGCTTGCGCTGCTACCAAGGCCATCGCCCCCCCTTCCACATGCCTTGCTCCCGTGTCTACTACCCCTTGTCTTTCAAGACCCTACTAATAGAACCACAGCCAACCAGTGACACCTACCGCAATCAGCAGCGCTGCCCCCGCTTGTACCCGACGAACGCGAATTCTTGCCGACACTAAGTCAACGGGTGGCTGCTGGAAGCGTTTAGCTCCTGTCACCATCGCCGATACCAAGCCCTCTCCAAGCAGTTTATGGGCAACCAATGCCGCCACATGCAAACCAATTAACATGAGTAAAAAGTCGCTGTTGAGAGCATGCAAACTCGTAATCTCTCGACTAATATCACGGCCTACAAGGCTATAAAGCGGCCCCTGAAAGAAAATATCGTCGCTTAAAAAAAGACCGCTCACTGACTGAAAAGCTAATGATAACAGCAACACAATCACCATCCAGCCACCCAGCGGGTTATGACTGGCATAAGGGGAAGCGCGGCGGATCAGAAGGGCTTTCGCATAAGCAGCCGTCTTACTAGGAGGGTATAAAAAAGTACTAAAACGCGCATAAAAACTGCCCACAAAGCCCCAAATAACACGAAAGACCAGCAAGCCTATAATGATGTAACCTGCTTGCGCATGTACTTCGATGGGGAATAAAAAAGGAGCCCCATCTGTTTTGGTGGTGTAGTACGAAAAAGCGACTGCCACTAGCAGTCCCCAATGAAATAAGCGTACTAGCCCATCCCATACCAATACGCGCTGTGTATTACGGAGCATTTAGAGTCCTCTATTGTCATGCTGAGAGAGTTTCTCATTAATCCGCAGCGGCTCCTAGAACAAAACATCTGATGCACCGCTTTCTGATCAATACTTGAGCTTTAACGGCAGACCAGCGAACATGGAAAGCAAAGTTCAACTTTACCGCAAGGGAGCACCATTCAATGACGCGTAACATAGCCGATATTAGGCGTGATTATGAAGGCGGCCGCCTAGATGAGGCACAAGCCCCCGACAACCCATTCGTACTATTCGACGAATGGTTCAGCCTCGCCCTAGAAAACGAGGGGAAAGACGGCAACGCCATGACCCTTTCAACGGTGGATAGCCAAGGGCGTCCCCATGCACGAGTAGTGTTACTGAAAGGTTTTGATGAACGCGGCATGGTCTTCTTTACCAACTATCATAGCCATAAAGGCAGCGAATTAAGCAATGTGCCTTTCGCAGCCTTGACGTTTTGGTGGCCATCGTTATCACGCCAGGTACGTATTGAAGGGCCGGTCGAACAAGTGGCAGCAGACGAGTCCGATGAGTACTTCTCCAGCCGACCACGGGGCAGCCAATTAGGTGCTTGGATTGCCACCCAAAGTGTGGTGATACCTGATCGCAACTGGATCGTAGAGCGCCAAAAACGCTTTGAACAAGCGTACGATGGACAAGACATTCCTCGACCCATTCATTGGGGCGGGTATCGAGTTACACCTGAAATGATTGAATTCTGGCAGGGACAACCCAGCCGCCTTCATGACCGACTGCGTTTCGAGCGGCGTGACGGTGGCGCGTGGAGTCGTTTCCGCCTCGCCCCCTAGCAACTAACACAGATAGCTCTTAACCAGGCCTACATGTTTACTGTAGGCCTGAGGCTATTAGTCAGGCTGGCTCTCCAATCGGTGCAACTGCCACTCACTCTCAGGTTCGTTTAAGCGCAACACGGCATCAACCACCTGCTCTTCCATATTGTATCGACACTTGAAGCCCAAGTGCTTCATCAAAGCCCGCATCGGATGGTTATCAACCATTATCTTCCCAATCATCTCAAGGGTGCCAATGCTGGTGCAATAGTCGATCATTTTCTTCATCAAAAGGCTACCAATCCCCAGCCCCTGCAAGTCATCGCGAATAATCACCGAGAATTCTGTACGAATATTATCCGGATCATTCCACACTCGCACGACACCTAACATCTCTTTGCTACCGTCATCATGCTGATGCTCGGCAATAAAGGCCATTTGTCGATCGTAGTTAATATGCGAAAGGATCGATAAATCTCGCTGGGTCAGGTTAGATTTATGATGAAAATAGCGAAAGCGAATGCTCTCTTCCGACAGCTGTCGATGGAACGTTGTGATCAATGGCGCATCTTCCGCTCGAATTGGCCTAACCTCTACCTGCCAACCATTTTTCAGCGTTACCCACTCACGAAGTTCTTCTGGGTAAGGCATGATGGCAAAACGAGCGGGCGGTCCAAGATCCATGGCAAAATCTACGGCCAGCATACCATCACGGTTTAACAGCAAGGGGTTAAGCTCCAGGCCGCGTAAATCACCTAAATCAGACGCCATTTGTGACAGTTTCACCAGCAGCTGGCATAAGTGCTGAATGTCCCGTTCAGGGTCAGCCGAGTGCTCACGAATTAATGAGGCAGCATGGGTTCTACCCACCACATCGGCAGCCAAGCTCATATTAAGCGGAGGCAAGGCTATTTGACGGTCTGCCAAAACATTGACTTTGTAACCGCCTATACCGAAGACGATAAGCGGCCCAAAAACGGGATCACGGGTAATACCCGCGCAGATCTGCATCGAGTGTTTACCCCGCTGCATCGGCTGCAAACAGTATTCACGAATAGCGTACTCAGGAAATTTTTCGCGCACCTTGTCGCCTAGCTGACGCACGCCCTCCGCTACTTGCTCAGGGGTTTCTAAATCCTGCATTAAGCCGGCAGATATTTTGTGAGGGTGCTTGCGGTAGCGATAAGGTCGACAGTTACCTTCGTGGATGACTTTTAGTGCTTTGGGCCCCGGAAAGTTGTCTGATAATGCCAAAGCATCATCTGGGCTGGATAGGTAAACGCTAGGGGCCGCAGGTATGCCATATGCTTCCAGCACCTGCGCTGTTTCAGAATGAGTAAGCGTTTGTCTACCCTGCTCTTTGGCTTGAGTAATGAGGGCGCGACACTCCGCACGAATGGCCGGGCTGGTAGAGAATGGTAAGCTAGGAGGTATTTCTTGAAGAAGCGCCTGCACTCGCTGGTAATCCACCATATGCATAAACGCCTTAACCGCTTTTTCTGGCGATGTGTAGGTGGGGATACCTGCCACGTTACATTCGTGGCGGGCATTTAAAGCCTCTTTTAGCCCCATCCAACTAGTTAACAGATTACGTTTAAAAGACTTGCGGTTATCAATCAATGCGTTAGCAGTAACAACCGAAGGCGCTAAACGAGTAGGTGCATGTACCACTAATACGGCATCGACATTAGCATCGTTGGTAACGATGCTCAGCGCCTCAACAAAGCGCTCAGGTGTCGCGTTACCGCCTAAATCCACAGGATTTTCGCCAGGCTTACTCATATCTACGTGGCTTTTATGCAGTGCCGCCTGCGTTTCCTCCGTGAATTCAGCCAGCTTTCCACCCGCGCTAATCAGCTTATCAATAGCGAGCATGGCGGGGCCTAACCCATTAGATACGACTGCCAACCGATCACCGCGCAGCGGTTTCATTCGTGATAGGGTCTCAAGAGCATCTAACAGTTCATCTGAGTCGTTTACCCTCACCACGCCTGCACGGGCAAAAGCGGCGTCAAACACCACGTCACGATTGGCAATGCCCGGGGTCGGCGCCATGCCTGAAATATCTGATTGGGGAGTACGACCACTTTTAATGGCCAGCACAAGCCGGTTACGTGAGGCATCGCGCACTGAGGTCATAAAATGCTGGGCATCAGTGACACGCTCAAGGTGTAAGAGAATTGCCTGAGCAGGCGAAAACTGATTAACGTAGTCGATCAAGTCCGGCAACAGAACATCGACACTGTCTCCGACCGTTATTAAATGAGAAAACCCTACGTCTCGCCCCGCTGCCCAGTCAATCATGGCATTGGCTAGCATACCCGACTGCCCCAAGTAAGCTACTCTGCCGGCTTTTACAGGCTGGCTTGCATAAGATGCGTTGAGCTTTTTGCCAGGCACAATTAGCCCCATACACTCAGGCCCCAGCACCCGTATTCCAGACTCTCTAGCTGCTTGCAGCATCCGCTGACGAATAGAGCCTTTATTGCCTTTCTCACGATCTAAGTAGGCACCACCAGAAAGCACAAGTGCTGCTTTAACGCCGAAATGGCCGAGTTTTTTGATTAAATTCGCAACACCTTCTATTGGCGAGCAAATAACGGCTAAGTCAGGAACTTCAGGTAACTCACTGACGTTACGTACACAATCAGCGCCAAAGACAGAGTTGTAACCTTTCAGGTTGACTGCCCAAATTTTTCCTTTAAAACCACTTTCTTGAAGGTTATTGAGCACCAAACCGCCCAGTGAAGCTGGTTTCTCAGAGGCACCAAACACCGCTATCGTTCGAGGTTCAAAAAAATGATGTAAGAAGCGTGTGCTCACAGACATGTCTCCCTGGGGTGGATAAGCACTGTGTACGACTTATTGAGACTGTCGCGCAAGCACCCGTGGCGATTATGGTAGTTACAATATTAACGGAGCGCTTGCATGATTACTGCCTACCTTACCCATCCTGACTGTTCATTGCACCATATGGGTCCTGAACATCCTGAAAGCCCATTGCGGCTGGAAGCCATACGGGCACGTTTATCTCTTGCTGGCCTACTTCAGCAAACCATGCAGGCTGATGCACTGGGTGCTAGCGAAGAGGCACTCGCAAGAGTGCACCCCTTAAGGCATTTACGGGCGTTAGAAAAGTGCGTGCCATCTGAGGGTATTATCACCCTGGACAGTGACACCATGATGAACCCTGACAGTTTACACGCGGCGCGTGTGGCTGCTGGCGCGGTGGTGCGCGGCGTGGATCAAGTCTTTAAACGCCAAGCTGATAACGTTTTTTGTGCTGTCCGCCCTCCTGGACACCATGCAGAAGCGTCTGATGCGATGGGCTTCTGTTTTTATAATAACGTAGCAGTAGGTGCTGCTCATGCGCGCGCTAAGTATGGCGCTAAACGCATTGCCATTCTTGATTTTGATGTTCACCAATGCAATGGCACCATTGATATCTTTAAGAACGATCCGGAAGTATTGATTTGTACCAGCTTTCAGTATCCGTTTTACCCGTGGCGCTACCTGCGCAGCGAATGGCAGAATGTGATCAATACCCCCCTCGAAGTAGGCACCGATAGTGTCGAATTTAGGCGTGTGGTTGAACGGCGCTGGCTACCTGCGCTGCATGCTTTCAAACCAGACTTGGTAATGCTGTCGGCAGGGTTTGATGCCCATAGAGACGATCCTATGGGTGATGTTTGCCTTGAGGACGAAGATTTTTACTGGGTAACTCACTTAGCCATGGAAATTGCCGCTCTTTATGCGGAAAACCGTGTGGTGTCTGTTCTGGAAGGCGGGTACAACCTTAAAACGCTTGCGAGTGGCGTTGAAGCGCATTTAAAAGCACTGCTGGGTTTACCTTTCAGCACTGCGCCCTAACACTGCATTACCCGATTCATAAGAGCAGCCCCTGTCAGCGTAGTGCAAATAGTATGTGGTACTATGCGGCTTTATTGACGTCTTCCCAACGTGACTTTTATGACCGCGACTTCTGAAGAGCATGCAGCGCTGCGCATTGCATCCGGGCGAAAACCCTTTGTTGAACCCTTGCGTCTTGGAGAGCGGCTCAAGCAAATTCGCCTTGCTAATCAATGGACACTAGAAGATGTAAGCCAGCGCACAGGGCTGGCTCGCTCAACGCTCTCGAAAATCGAGAACGATCAGGTCTCGCCCACTTTTAGCGTGGTTCAAAAGCTCATTACAGGCTTGAACATTGACCTACCCCAATTGTTTACACCACCAAAGCGTGAGCGTTACACCATGGGGCGCAGAGACCTCACGCGTAAAGGTAAAGGCCAACTGCACCCTACTCCTACATACGAACATGAACTCCTAGGACACCAGCTGGCTCAAAAGCGCATGATCCCGTTTAAAACCATCGTGCGTGCGCGCAATTTTGAAGAGTATCAGCAATGGGTACGTCACGACGGGGAAGAGTTTCTGATGGTTTTACACGGCGATATTATCCTCTACACCGAATTTTACGCGCCCTTGGTATTGGCCGAAGGTGACAGCATCTATTTTGATAGCGATATGGGGCATGCGCTGGTGTCTACTAGCACCGATGATGCGATAGTGCTATCGGTATGCACCCACGGGGATATTGTTTAACAATATTTAGAACTTCTTGGGCTGCACCACACCCATTTTTCTCTTATAAGCAGTTAGTTGGCTTAGGTAAGCCAGCCAAGCGCGCAATGCGTTTAGCTGGACTCCCGGGAAACAACATCATCAGATAAACCGAGCGCCCTTTTTCATCGCCTAGCGCCTGCTGTACTGCTTTTACGAGTGGACGCATAGCCGGTGCCATTTCATACCGCGCATAGAAATCACGCACAACACTGATAATCTCCCAATGCTCGACGCTTAACTCAACATCCTCAGCATTGGCTAATAAACGTGCTACCTGCTCATCCCACTGCTCATGATCAACAAGATATCCCTCTGGGTCGATTTTGATTTTTTTTTCCGCATCAATATAACGGTATAAAGATTGATCTACCATATTAGTACCACGTGACAATTTGTTCATTCTGCTCAGTCAGTACAATAAACTCATCCATTTCAACCATGGGCAACCCGTTTGTGACTGCTACCTGATGAAGCCCACGGGCAGATAAGTCTTCTGCTAACAAAAAAATAGATGAGACTCCTGAATGCCACCCGTCCCAATTAGGGTACAAAGCTGCCTGCACGGCTTCTTCAATCAATAGCAGCACGTCATATCCACTAGCAGCCTGCAACATTTGCTGGGCCGTATCGCTGTGAGGTGCTTTATTTAGGATATGTAACATTTTCGCCGTCTTCTTAAAAATTTAAAATATGAGAATACCGATTGAATAAACTTGGCAGCTCTTCTGACGGCAGCAACGTCACCTTCTCAACCAACATGCTAGCGTTAATATTCAAGGTTTTAAGGGATTCAACAGGTATAAACAGTTGATTAATATCGTACATCTCCAGCATATCAATCGTCGGTAGCGTGGCTTTTTGCCCAGGTGCCCCTACCGTTTGATCTTTTAAGAGCGCAAAAACCCCTTGCCCCATAAAAAGCAAACTCACCTGCTGGCCAAAGGCAGCAGCTACTAATGCTGTATCCAGGCCTTCACGAAGTGAATTAGAGCTATGCGGGGCATGACGAATAACGATTAGCCGCTCATTTGGTGCCGTCATGCGCTTCCCCTATGCAAAGGTAATAAATCGATCACATCGCTGCTGCAATGCCAGCAACTGCCCTAACCCCGTTAGTTCAAATGGCGCTTCCAGATTATGGTTTAGCAGGCCATGGCGTTGCGCTTCTGCCGTACTCATCACTCCACGTCGAAGAGCTGCCGCAATACACACATCTAACGCTACGTTATGATCACGATGTAGTGCTATCCATGCTTCACGCATATTGAGCTCGTCCTGGGGAGGTGACATTAGCTGCGAGGCATTGTGCACGCCGTCCTGGTAGAAAAAAACACCCGCAATACGATGGCCTTTGCTAAGGACTGCACGGGCAAAGCGCAGCGCTGAATGCGGCGCTGCGCTGGTATAAGGCGCCCCCATGACTAACAAACCGTACTCCATCGCGACCTCATCTGGTTGTCACACAAAAAAGACCCTACCAGGTAGGGCCTATAAAAAGATTATTACTGGCAGTTCGAGGCTGCCGTGACGGTCAGTCGTTGCTCATAATACCAAGAATAGCAAGCAGGCTGACGAACAGATTGTAGATAGATACATACAGCGTGACGGTTGCGAGAATATAGTTAGTCTCACCGGCGCGGTGCACGATCTCACTGGTTTGGTAAAGAATCGCCGCTGAAGCAAACAATACGAAACCAGCGGAAACCATTAGCGAGAGGGCGGGAATATTGAAAATTAAGCCTGCCACCATTGCCAAGATGAGGACGATAGCGCCCGCCATCAGGAAGTTGCCTAAGAAGCTAAAGTCTTTCTTAGTGGTGAGTGCTACCGCAGAAAGGCCAATAAACGTCAGACCGGTCATTGCCAGCGCGTTCATAATCAAAGCACCGCCATTAGGCAGGGTTAAGTAAGCTGAGATAATTGGCCCAAGGGTAAACCCCATAAAGCCTGTGAACGCGAACGTTGACAATAAACCAGCGGCCGAATTAGCCGTTTTGTGCACCAAAAACATCAGACCGTAGGCACCGATGAAGAACACAAAAATGTTCATTCGCTCAATACCCATCGCAACTGAAGCGCCAGCCATCACTGCCGAAAAAAGCAACGTCATGGCAAGCAAGGCGTAAGTGCTACGTAGCACCTTGTTTGCTTGAGCACCGCTAACCGCACTGCCCGTTTGCGATCTTGCCGCGTGAGAATCGTTAAAAGCCATCGTTCTTGCTCCCTAATGATAATGCTAACAACGGACAAGAATGCCGTTACCAAGTTCCAGACGCAAGTATTTGTCTTCCACGCTACCTTGCTTAATACGGCCACTCCTTAATAGACATTGACGATACTTACCTTTCATCGACCAGTTAGACACGATAAATGCGCCAAAAAATCCCTACTTTCGTTTGCTTTCTTGGCTTTTCTATTCCGGCCTAACCTGCCTAGAATTTGCCTCTGCTGAGAAAGGTATTGCCTATGAAGTAGGTGGGGAAGCTTTCGAGGGCTGCTTTGTTTTAGCAGGTGACGAGGCCAAAGGCAGCATTTTAATCTGGGATAGCCTAGAGAATTACAAGCGCCAGCAATGCCGTATGCCGGTAATCGAGAGAAACGACCAGCATACCGACGAACGTTCATGGGAAACATTTATCCAGTGGCTGAGGTACTGACCGATTCTTGAGCTTGTTTTAACAGTGGACGAGAACCACTGTCACGCAACGCGTCTAAATCTCTCAACCACCGTTACAATTTATTCACATTAACTCTGCTCAGTTTCTTCCTCTATATCATCTTCCCTGAGGGGGGTAGCTGCAGGTGTCACCGCTTGTCGAGCATCTTGAGCATTGTACAAACGAGCATCAAGCATGTTCAAAACCGCCAACTGCGCAAATAGTACTGCAAAGCAGAGCACAAGACCTTTCAACATGGCGATTTTCCTTAGTGGGCTAACAAAATCTACGCATAGGCGGATAATAGCCCAACCCGCACAGAAATCAACGACCAAATGAAAAGCGTTTGTTCTTGGCCCGTAGCCCCTAACTTAGCCAGCTTCTCTCTTTACTCCACCTGACACTACACCAGTAAAAACGGAAGTCGGTGGATATTATTTTTTCACCGTAACTTTTTGTAAATCCTCAACGCTTATCTCATCAGGCAAGTCTGTTTCATCGGCGGGTATCCACACTGGAGACACGTCGCTATCTTCTCGGCCATCATCAAAGACATGCCCTGGTATACGATAAACAACTCGCTCCTCGTGGTCATCCCATGCATAAATACGATCCATTTCACCCTCCCCAACCTTTAATGACCATGTTCATCATTAATGACCTTAAATTAATCAAGGTCAATAAATACCACTAAGAGTGTTCCGCCCTGCTCCCTACTTTGATTAAAACGCTCTTGTAACTGCTCTTCCAGCCACCCTCTATTTGCCAAATTGGTAAGGGCATCTGTACAGCTGCGTACTCCTAGATCGTTCTGGCGCTTGCGTAATGTCGCCAACTCTTCTTACTGTTGGCCTGACCAACGGTTCAGGAGCAATGCTTGCTCAAATAGACGTTGTTGGGCTTCTGCTAATAACGCTTCGTTTTCAGGGTGATGAGGAGTCGTTATTTATTGCTAGACGAAATCGCTGGAAAAAACCGTTGGCATGTTTTCAAGCGGCCCTGGTCGGGCCAAAAGAAAACCCTGAACATAAGCGCAGTGTCGTGTACTGAGAAAGCGTAACTGATCCCTAGTTTCCACCCCCTCCGCCACTACATTCAGTTTCAGCGCCTTGGCAAGCGCAATTACGGCCTCCGTGATGGCCGCATCTTCTGCCCCCTGGGGCAAGTCGCGGATAAAAGCACGATCAAGCTTTAATGTATTCACCGGAAAACGTTTGAGATAGCTCAGCGATGAGTAGCCTGTTCCAAAGTCATCAATGGCTAGTTGTACACCGAGATCGCGTAGCGCGCGCATGGTCTCGATGGCAGTCTCTACATCATCCATCACCATGCCTTCGGTAATTTCTAGCTCCACTTTCTCAGGCGGTATGCCACTCTCTTCAATAGCAACACGCACGGCATCAATGAGCCCTGGCTGACGGAATTGACGAGCGGAGAGGTTAATGGCAATGCCCGGCACCCAACCAATATGTTCGCTCAGTGTCATGGTATCTTGGCAGGCTCGGCGCAACACCCAAGCACCCAGCGGCACAATCAGATTGGTTTCTTCGGCCAAGGGAATGAAATCGTTAGGCGGCACCATACCGTCATCACGAGGCCAGCGGATAAGCGCCTCCATACTAGAGAATCGATTTGTAGTTACATCTAATTTAGGCTGGTAATACAGAGTAAAGGCGCCTTCCACCACCGCCCGGCGCAAGTCGCTTTCTAGGCGCGCCCGTGCGGCACTGTTCTGGTTCATACTGTCGGAGAAGAAACGAAATTCGCCTCCCCCATATGATTTGGCCTCTAGCAGGGCGGTCTCTGCCACCCGCACAAGCTCATCAATGTTATGGGCATTATCGGGATAAATGCCAATACCGATACTGGCCTGAAGAAAGATGTCTGTAATTGTCTCCGTCTTATTTTGAATCGTGAAAGGCTCATTCATCGCTTCCAGTATTCGCGTTGCCACGACGGTGGCATTTTCAGGTTGTTTAAGATCATTGAGAATAACAGCAAAATCGTCACCCCCCACACGGGAGACGATATCGGGATGGCGCTCACGACGACTCTCCTGCCGCGCGACAAGATCAGTTCTGCGCACTGCGATCGCCAAGCGCTCAGCCACTTCCACCAGCAGTTGATCTCCAGCAGGAAAGCCGAACGTATCATTGGCCTGTTTAAAGCGGTCGATATTGATTAGCATGACCCCAACACATGTCTTTTGACGTCGAGAAACTTCGAACTCATGCTGAAGACGATGGCGAAACAGCGAACGATTAGGCAGCGTGGTGAGCGAATCATAATACTGCAATCGCTCGATTTCCTCTTCCGACGCTTTTTGCTCAGAAAGATCATGAAACATTGCAATAAAATTGCGGGTCTTGCCCTCTTCATCCACCAGGCGGTCAATACTCATTAATTTAGGAAATACAGCACCATCCTCACTGCGATCCCATATCTCGCCTTCCCAGTGTAATTCTTTATTTAAAGCGGCCCACATCTTGCGGTAGAACTCGGGGCCATGCCGACCAGATTTGGAAATCGATGGTTTTTTACCGATGACATTCTTGAGCTTGTATCCCGTCATTTTCTCATAGGCTGGATTGACATAGAGAATGCGATTATCGGCATCAGTGATAGCGACTGCATGGCTGGCACGTTCTATGACTCGATTGACCAGTTCGAGGTTGTTAATAGTTCGCCGATGGCTTGCGACTTCCTTCTCTAATTGCGCCGTACGTTCACGCACCCGCCTTTCAAGCTCGGCGTTGACACTTTTAAGTAACCGCTCCTCGTGCTTGCGCTCACTGAAATCCTGCAGAAATGCAGCAAAGCGAAGCTCGCCGTTTTCAATAAAAGTACTCACCGATATCAATAAGGGTAGCTTGTTACCGGCGTAATCGATGCCCTCTACTTCCCGCGTAGCACCCACCATATAACGTGAACCATGCTCAAAGTAGGCCGCCACATGGTTTGAGTGGCGACAGTGCTCAGGGTTAGGCATCAAAACAGTGATGGGATGACCCACCAGGCTACCCGGCGCGTAACGAAACATCATCTCCGCCGCCTGATTGGCCCGCAAAATGAGACCACACTTATCAGACACAATAATGCCGTTAACTGCTGTGGCTAACAGCTCAGCACTGTAAGTGTTTTCAACTCCCGAACATGTTTTATCCATGCCGCATTACTCTCATCAATATTTGTGCGCTGTATATTCACTCCTGTCAGGTGGCTAAAACTTAGCCTGACACTGGGCAGAAGCCGAATACTGCTGCTTGCTACCCTGAGCAGCCTTTAAGAAGCTCAGAATGCTCAAAATTTTTCACTGTGTATAAAAGCTAAGGTCGCTAACTGATGGGGCATCCCCAACTCTCAAAAGGCACTGTTTGAACCTTTCGTGATGCAGTATTACAACGGCACGTTACTTTTTCACCGGTTAGAACTCGGCCCATTCAGATTCTGAAGTCTTTCGAGCCAAGCGTTGCGATGGCGGTATCCCATGGGTAGGACAGCTTACCTGGACTAGTATATTGGTACTTGTTCGTTGCGATGCCTGGGGGTTGGCACTGGGCAGTGTTTGGGTGTAAGCCAAGCGCTCATGTTCGGTCAAAAATGCCATGGCACTGTGCGAGAGACCATGAATCTGTTCAGCAAGCTCGATAGTGGCATCTTTGTAAGTGCCCATACTCGCGGCGCTGGATTGTGTACTGTGGTCGATATCGTTAATAGCACTGCTGATCTGGCGAATGCCTTGGCTTTGCTCGTGAGTCGCCGCAGTAATTTCGCTCATCAGATCGTTGACCCTGTGGCTCGCCGAGCGAATTTTTTCCATTGCATCGGTCGCTTCATGCGCTTGCGCTTGACCGCCATGAATGCTTTTGCGCGCTTCATTAATCAAGCTTTGGACTTGCTTTGCTGCCTCAGCAGATTGGCTGGCAAGTTTGCGTACTTCTTCAGCCACAACCGCAAACCCCCGTCCGTGCTCGCCCGCGCGAGCGGCCTCGACGGAAGCGTTAAGCGCCAAAATATTAGTTTGAAAAGCGATCGTATCGATCGTACTGACAATGCCAGCCATGTTATCGGCGTGTTGAGTGATATCTTCCATAGCTCTGGCTAGTTTGGCCATTATTTGGCTGGTATGGACAACCTCGTTCACGTTGCCAACAGAGGCATTACTGGCCTGGGTGGCATTTTCAGCACTTTGCGCCACAGTAGACGATATCTCTTCGGCGCTTGCGGCGGTTTGCTGCACAGCCGATGCCTGTTGCTCAAGGCGTGAGGCCATGGCGTCGTTGCCCCCCGAGATACTTTCCACGGCAGGGCGAATACGAGTGACGCGTTGGTTGAGATCACCAATTAACGCCTCAAGCGAGCGACGCATAAAGTTCATGGTGCCTAAGGTGTCATCCATTTCCCGTTTGCCCATTCGGGGAATAGTGGCATCTAGGTTGCCCGCCGCTAGCTGGAGTGCAAAGTCGTTAGTTTTGTATATAAAACGCCGATGGCGCAGGCCATTAAACAGCTGCCATGCCCCAACACATAAGCCGCCCACCAAACCTATACCAAGGAATGCCATATCCGCACTACTTTGCGGTGCAAGCTGGTTAAGAGTGATGAAAGCGGCAATGCCAAAGCTGCTAAAAAGACCAAAACCGGCAATGGCCGAGAGAACCGACTTTACACGCATGCTGTTAAAATTAAGCGGTATAAGTCGACGCACCAAGCGGCGATAAGCGACGCCATGTTTAACTTCATAGCGTCGGCCCTGCTCGCGAATATCTCGGTACACCTCTTCAGCGTGCGCCACTTCTTGGCGATTAGGTTTAATGCGAATAGAGCAAAAACCGGTGACCTTATTACCTTCGCGGATGGGAACCACATTGGCTCGAACCCAGTAATGATCGCCGTTTTTACGCCGATTTTTGACCAACCCCGACCAGTATTTGCCCGCTTGCAAATCTTGCCACATATCTTGGAATACCACTTCGGGCATATCCGGATGGCGAACGATATTGTGCGGAGAGGAGTACAACTCTTCATAGCTGAATCCACTTGCATCAATAAACGCTTGGTTAGCGTACAGAATGTGGCTTTGGCTATCGGTTTTTGAAATTAGAACGTCGCCCTCTTCAAGAACGTACTCCCGCTGAGTCACCGATCCATTATCACGCATGATGGCTTCCTTTTTGCACAAGTATTTTCAGGAGAGTATTGTTTTTGTATAAATTAAGAGGCGTAAAGATAGTACTATCGACTTACAAACCGCAATTATGACTACCACTTAATTACAAAATAATTGCGATAGATAAGGTTTTTTGCAAACAAGTGGAGTTCGACTTGCATAATGCCAGCCAGTTAACTAAGGAGTGGGAAAGAGCATCGGGTGAGTGGGAAGCCAGTTCTGGAACACATCGCACTCTTCTTTAAAGACTAAGCGTCCGTATTGCGATGGGAAGCTGCAAATTTTTTGAAGCATGCAGCTTATAGCCATCGCTAATATCTGATCCGTAGTGGTCAATCAGGTGTCGAGCGGCAGGGTTCGGGAACAGCGCCATGCCTGGCGCACAACCAAGACGCCCCCGGAGTTCCGGGGGCGTTGGTGTGGCTAGGTTCTCAATTTACCAAGAGTATCAGTCGCTCTCATTGAGGATCGCTTCCGGGAAGTGGCGACGCAACATCCGGCTCTGAAAGTCGTCCACGAAGCGGCTGTTGATGATGATAATGAACCGCTCGAAGGGTGCCTCGCTGTCGAGCTGTTCAATCCCGTCGACACTGTGGAATAGCCGATCATCGCTCAGATGAAGGATGTCACCCGGACTCAGGGTGATATCGACCAAGGGCTGCGTTCCAGCCTTGTCGTCGTAGAGGTGGTTTTCACCTCCCGCCACGTTTTCGCGATTGAGGACCAGAATGCTCAGGGCCTTGCAGCCATCGGCATGAATTCCCTGACCCTGAAGGGGGTCGATGCTGCCTTCTCCGCGAACCCCGGTGATCTGCATCAGAATGGGTTCGCGCGCACCGATACTCCACAGCCTTGCCCACGCGCGGACGAAAGCCTTTACATCGGGGCGTGCTAAAAACTCCTGCGTCAGCGGATCATAGTACCGCAGGCGATCCGCCATGCTTTCAGCATCGTTAAAGGCTCCCCCCTGGGCCATGGGGCATTGGCCCAACTCCTCGACATCGCCCTGATCATTCAGGGCGAGCCATGACATCCGCTTCCATCGCTGATTGACATAGGGATCGCGCGGCAAGTCAGCGGTAAACCCCTGCCAGGCGGTCAGATCGATTCGCTCCCGTATATCGGTTTGCGCCCAATCCTGATGCCTCAGCGCTTCAGCCACTCCCGGATTCCAATAATCGGCGAGTGAATCGGCAGGCATGGAGGTGAGGTCTAAACCATGCTTGAGATTATCGAGTTTCATGTAGGTATTCTCCTGCTTACTGGGCGGAATTGCCCGGTGTGGCCGGTGTAAACGCCCCGGCCAACAGGAGGAAAATGAAAAGCTTTGCAAGAATATGTCAAAGAAATGTACTTAAAAAGAGTGATTTTGTTGAAAAAAAGATCAGACCGTTGATGACGTATATGTGTAGGTTATCTCCTAAAAATAGGTGTAGGATAATTCTAACAACGTGCTTATTTTTGCCATTATGATGGCTCTTGACAGTGTTTTTCTTTAAGTGGATACCATGACTGCCAGCGATTCCCGACATCACAGAGATCCGGAACGCCTGAAGAAGAACCGCAGGAAGTTTTCCGGTGCGCTCGTATTGGGGGTGTCAAAGACACCTTCCACTGATGGCATCGATTCGCATGATGCCGGCAGGGACGAAGTCGCGTTAGTACGCCGCCAGTATCTGGAGAGTGAGCAACGATTCCGTGCTCTGCTGGAGAGTCTGCCGAAGGTGGCGGTTCAGGGGTATGATCGCGATCGGCGAGTAATTTACTGGAATGAGGGTAGCACCCGTCTCTATGGCTATACCGCTGAGGAAGCCCAGGGGCGGTTACTGGAAGACCTGATCATTCCTGCCTTCATGCGTGACGACGTGATCCAAGCGCATAGCGCCTGGATCGAAGAAGGCGTCGCCATTCCCGCCGATGAACTTGAACTCAAGCACAAAACCGGCGAGCTGATATCGGTCTTTTCGCAGCATCTGATGCTCAATGAGCATACCGATTCCCCGTTGCTGTTCTGCGTGGATGTCGATCTTTCCGATCAAAAGCGCGCCCACCGTGACTTGGAGTTCGCCACCCGTTTCGACAGGCTCACCCATCTCCCCAACCGTCAGACGTTTGAAGCCGACCTGGACAGTCTGTTGGATGCCTGTCGACGTTTGGGCAATGGCCTGGCAACCCTCTACCTAGATATTGATCACTTCGTCGAGATCAATGATGCCCTTGGCTATGATCAGGGTGATCGCCTGCTCGTTGAACTGACTCGGCGTCTGAAAGAGTGCCAGCGAGTCACCGATCTCGTATCTCGTGTTTCTAGCGATGAATTCGTGCTGGCCTTTCCCTTCGCCCACTTGGCCACCGATGTTAAACGGGTCGTTCGTCGTGTGCAGAATGTCTTTCTGGAACCTTTCGTCCTGGATGGTCGGGAGCGTCAGGTCACGGCCTGCCTGGGCGTGGCGCTCTTTCCCGAAAATGGTGAATCATCACGCGAATTGATCCGCAATGCCGATGTTGCCAAGAACCGCGCAAAACTAGAGGGCCGAGGAGCGGTACGTTTCTTCCAACAGAAGCTCCATGATGAGCTGGTTCGCCAGCACTATCTCTCGGCAAGACTCGAGGAAGCCCTAGATAACGGTGAATTCTCCCTCCACTACCAGCCCCAGGTCTCGGCGGCCAGCGGGCGAATAGAGAATCTCGAGGCCTTGATACGCTGGGAGCCTGCCGAAGGGCCGACCATCTCCCCTGCCGAGTTTATCCCGCTGGCCGAGCGTTCCGGTTTGATCCATCGCCTGGGCGACTGGGTCATCGAAGAGGCTTGCTGCCAGCAGATTGAATGGCGTGCCAAGGGATTTCATGAGCACCGCATCGACATCAATATCTCGGGGCGTCAGCTGGTGCGTCCCGGTGCCCTCAAGCGCTTCGAGGACTCGCTGCAGCGCCACGGCTTAGGTCCGCGGGATATCGGCATCGAATTGACCGAGAATGTCCTGATCGAAGCCGACGAGGCCGTCATCGAGGATCTTCGGCGCCTCTACCATCGCGGTTTTCATATTGCTATCGACGACTTCGGGACCGGCTATTCCTCCCTGAGCTATCTCAAGCACTTTCCAGTCACTGCCCTGAAGATCGATAGCTCCTTCATCCAAGACGCTCCCACACAGCCGAAGGATAGGGCCATCATGGAGGGTGCCATCTTCATCGGTCATCGGCTGGGATTGGAGGTGGTGGCCGAGGGCGTCGAGAACGCCGAACAGTTGTCATTGCTTCGCGACATGCATTGCGACCTCATCCAGGGGTTCTTCTTCTTTCGCCCGATGCCAGCCAAGGAAATAAATCGCCTGCTGGGCGGTTTTATGCCTAGTCACGAAGGGCTATCGAGCTGAGCCTCATTGTGATTTGACGTAATATGCCTGGAGTTGCCATTACCTGGCTATTTTGTGAACAACCCCAATACTCATTGATTGCTTTGATTGATCATGTGGCCCTTGCTGGACTGACGTTTTCGGCCAGGAGCGGACCTTAAGCTTTTTATAATATTTAATGCCCCCAGCAAGGAAAGTTAGTCAACTGCTAAACAACTGTCTTTGGAAAATAACCTTATTTGGCCTGCTGCCCTCTGAGCCTCTGCGCGAGCAAATAGAACGATCCCGCCACCAAGCAACCAGAAGCAGCAATACCAAGCGCTGCTAATCCTAGCCACTTCAAGGCCAGCATGCCGAGCACTCCACCAACAAAGAACGCTATTAGAATCGCTATGAGAAGGCTCACTTTCCAGGTTTTGACGTAGCGTCCACGCAACCGATGACCAATCAGAACACCGATGTCTGTCACAATGCCGGTAACATGCGTGGTTCGTAGCACCAGGCCCCGGTAGCTACTTGCCATTGCATTCTGCAAACCTAGCGCAGTAGCAGCAAGCGGTATAGCCACTATCATCTCTTGGATCGCGAACACCGTTGCGAGCGCAAGCAGCATCCCCTCAAGTAGTAGGGCAACACCGTAACGTCGGCCTGGCTTTAGCGTCGCATTACCGATAATGACCCCGGAGGCAATAGCACCGATTACAAAACCCGCCAAAATCGAGCTAATCAGCAGGAAATCCAGACCCTCGGCGGTACCCATATCGATACTCATCCGCGATACTGCGCCTGTCATGTGACTGACCGGCACCGCGAAGAAGCCGAGCATAACGACGTTTACATAGCCGGCTGTTCCAGCCAGCAGTGAGCCACCACAAGCCACCCACGCTAAGCCAGAGCGCGGCGCGGGCTTTTCGGCTGATGGAAGTTCGTATGGCATAGCAAAGACTCAAGTGACGAGGAGCAGACATGGTAGCTGGTTCCAGCGTCCCCTTACTAACTGCGTTGAAGAGATACAGTAATCAGCGAAGAGGATAGCGGCCATATTCGCGGTTCTTTTCTCTACAGCGAGGCAAAACTTAAGTAATTGCTTTCGTCGGCATATCTGTGACGTGATCTCGTGTGCTGCTCCCACAACAAGTCCGCCCCTTTTATTTCGGCACCGGAGGAACAACCTCTTTCAATTAAAATCAAATACTTAATTAAATAAAAACCATAAATTTAGGAAAATTTTACGGACTTTTTCCGCTCGTCATGGTGTTATGTCGCGATAAATATTAGGGCACTTTAAGAGCGGATCTATGACCATCTTTCCCAGCGGAACTTACTATCGAGACGCTTATCGTAATTGGGCACAAATTTTTAAAATTATGGCAGTGCTATGGTTAGTGCTTGCCATGTTTATGACACTGCCTTGGATTGTTCTTGTTATTGAAAAAGATCCAGACGCTCCCGCGTTTGGAATGTCTCTTCTTATTATCCTGAGCGCCACGCTTATCACTTGGTTGCTCACCCGTCGAGTGTCGCTGGAGCTAAAGCCCTGGCAGATGTTTATATTGACGGCAGGCAGCTGGACCAGTATTAGCTGCTTTGCCAGCCTTCCACTTATCTTGGGTGCACCGCAGCTCAGTGCCACTAACGCGGTGTTTGAGTCGGTCTCCGCTATCACTACCACCGGTTCAACCATTTTATCGGGGATTGACGAGTTATCCGATGGTTTGAAGCTGTGGCGGGGTTTAATGCAGTGGATGGGCGGTATCGGCATTATCGTCATGGGCATCGCCATCCTGCCGTTTCTTAAAGTGGGCGGCATGCGGCTATTCCACACTGAATCTTCGGATTGGTCTGATAAAGTGATGCCACGTACGGGCGGCATTGCCAAAGCGACGCTAAGTATTTATGTAGGGCTGACACTGGTAGCCATGCTGAGTTATTGGGCAGGAGGAATGCACCCACTAGACGCCATTGTACATGGCATGACATCACTGGCGACCGGAGGCTTTGCTAACTCTGACGCCTCCTTTGGTGCCTACTCTGAGCAGCCGTGGCTATTGTGGATGGGTAGCTTTTTTATGCTGTGTGGCGCACTACCGTTTGTTTTATATATTCGCTTTATTCGAACATCTCGTAGTGCGCTGTGGAAAGACCAGCAGGTACGTGGCCTGTTAAAGCTTCTGCTAGCGGCCATCGTCATGCTGAGCGCATGGAGAGTGTTCCAGGGCGATGACTGGTTTGTTTCGCTAACGCATGTGACGTTTAACGTGATTTCAGTGGTCACCACCACTGGCTACGCTTCAGATGACTACACACTATGGGGCTCACTGCCAATAGTTGCATTTTTCTACCTTACCTTTGTAGGCGGGTGTAGCGGATCTACCAGCGGAGGTATGAAAATCTTCCGCTTCCAGATTGCCATGATGATGCTGCTTAACCAGCTTCGCTACCTAATCCACGCTAACGGTGTATTTACCTCTCGCTACAATCAGCAGCCAGTGACCAGCGATATTTCCCGAAGTGTGGTGGCCTTCTCTTTCTTCTTCTTTATTACAATTGCTGTGCTTGCTCTTGGCCTTTCAGCATTGGGTTTGGACTTGGTTACTGCCCTTTCCGGTGCAGCCACTGCGGTGGCGAATGTAGGCCCTGGTCTCGGTGACACCATTGGCCCGGCAGGTAACTTTGCAACACTCCCCGATGCTGCTAAATGGCTACTGTGCATTGGCATGTTAATGGGACGCCTGGAAATTTTGACCGTGGTGGTGCTGCTCACTCCCATGTTCTGGCGGCGCTGATTTATTTAGATCGATGCTACGTTTCAGGGCGTAGCGCAGCTTCTACCAATAACCGATACCCGACGCCTGCTTCTGTTTGAAGCAGGGAGGGTGTTTGTGGGTCATCCCCCAGTTTCTGCCTTAACCGGCTGATCACGATGCGCAGATAGTGCGTATCATCCACATGCGTTGGCCCCCAAATTTCTTTTAATAACTGAGTCTGTGTAACGACACGCCCTGCGTAGCGGCATAAGCGCGCTAACACAGCGAACTCTTTTCGCGTTAAATGCACATCTTCTTGCTGTAGCGTTACCCGCCTTAGCTCCAGATCAATCGCTAACCCCTGGTTGACATAGTAACTTGATGTTTGCTCTCCCCGAGCTTTCTGGGCCAAGCGCAATACCGCCCTTATACGCGCTAGTAACTCTTGAATGCCAAAGGGCTTAGTAACGTAATCGTTGGCGCCGTTATCCAACGAAAAAACTTTCTCTTCTTCTCTATCACGAACAGATACCACTATGACCGGCACGGTACTGTACTCACGTATCCCCTGCAGTACTTCGTGGCCGTCCATATCAGGCAAGCCTAAATCGAGCAGCACGACGTCAGGCGCTTGGGTATAGACCATGGCTAATGCCTGCTTACCGTTCTCCGCTTCCAAGACTCCATAGCCCTGGGAGGCTAGGCTGATACGCAGAAATCGCCGAATCTGCTGCTCATCATCAACAATTAGAATGCGACCGCTGCCTTCATTCTTCATCACCCCTCCTAATATCTGCCCCTAACAGTGGCAGCGTTATAATAATCGCAGTGCCTCTTCCACTCTCGCCGGTATCAGCTGTAATAGTGCCGCCGTGAGCACCAATCATGCCACGACATATGGCTAAACCAAGGCCACTGCCATGGGCACTCCTGTCGCCGTCGCCACCGCTGTAAAACATATCGAATACCTGCTCGCGCAGCGCGGGGGAAATACCAGGGCCTTGATCTTCTACGGTGATAACCAATGTCTCGGGGTCACCTTCGTTAAGGTTCGCTTTGATGCTCAACTCACCCCCTGGTGGTGAAAAACGTTGAGCATTATCTAAAACATTCACCAGCGCTTGTTCTACCAGCGCAGGGTGGACATAAAGTAGCGGTAACACAGGAGGCCAAGACTTGCGGACAACAACATGCTTCAGTGACTGGCCCAAGCGCTTAAGCGCTGAGTTAATAACGTCGTCAAACGCGACCCAATCCCGCTCAATTTTTAATGTGCCGTGCCCTAGCCGGGTCATATCCAACAAATTTTGTATGTACCGATTGAGGCGCTCGCTCTCGGACAAGATGCCATCGAGCAGCTCACGCTGGTCGCTATCGCTTAGCTGCGGTTTGAGTTCGATCAACGAGCTGGCCGAGCCAATAATAGAAGAGAGTGGCGTACGCAGATCATGAGACACCGATGAGAGTAACGCCGAACGCAGACGTTCATTCTCCTCGGAGACACGGGTTGTGTTCAGCTCTGCCACTAGTCGAGTGCGCTCTAACGCCATACTAAGCTGCCGTATTAACGTATCCATTAACGACTCTCGTTCATGGTTGAGCGCTTTTTGGCTTTCCGACAGCTTAAGCGCTAGCATTCCTACTTTTTCTCCCTGCACTGTCAGGGGTATTAAACGCCACGACTGTTGGCTCAGAGTATCGGTGCCTTGGCCACTGGGTTTTTGATGCTGCCAGCTCCACACCGCTGCCTGCTTGGCCGCCATGTCCAATCGTTCTGAATTTGGCAACGCATGAACAACACGCACTTCATTCGCGCTTTCGGCGCTTTCAATAAATACAGTGGGCACCGCAAAGCACTGCACCAATGTATCAACGCCAATTTTTGCTGCACTGGCACTGTCTGTTGCGGTTGATAGCTGTTCAGCGTAACGCAATAAAAGCTGGGTCTGGTCGCGGCTAGCACGCAGTGCCAACAACCGTCGACGCCCACGTCCAGCAAGCTGTCCGACCACCACGGCCACGAGTAAGAAGAACACCACAGTTAGCAGTTGCCCCCGCTCCACCATGGCAAAAGTAAGACGTGGCTCGGTAAAGAAGAAGTTAAATACTAAAAAGCTCGCGATGGCACTTAACATTGCCATGGCAGTGCCCGCCCATACGGCACTAAACAGTACGGCCACTAAAAACACCAATGATAAGTTGGCCAGTTCAAGCCAGGGTTCCAGCATGAGTGCTACCCCGAGGGACGCCGATACCGCAAAGCTCGTGCCGAGCAATTGGGGAGGATGCAGTGTCCAGCCACGCTGCCATTGATCGGTGCGCTTTTTCACAGCCCCTTTAGCCACTACAACAATATCGAACGCCTCGGCATGCGCCATCAAGCGTTGGGCCAGAGGCCGTGACCATTTCCACCAGCGTCGCTTCGCTTCGCGGCCCACCACAATGGTGGTCGCATTAATTGAACGCGCATAGTTGAGAACTTCATTTAGCTGACTATGCCCTTGTAAACGTATTGAATCTCCACCCAGCCGAGTAACCAAGCTGAAAACTTGCTCAACGGCCAATTGCTGCTCTGGAGAAACAATTCCTTTATCAACATAGATCGCGCGCCATACCGCTAAGCGCCGCTCGGCCATTCGATGAGCCGCGCGAACCAGCGATACGTCGTCTTCACTTCCATTAATCACCACCAAGAGATGCGGTCTTACCGGCCAGGGGCCAGCCCTGCCGCCAGCATCCATTGCCACCTTCACGTCAGCATCCACGCGTTCAGCCATGGTTTGAATCGCCAGTTCACGCAGCGCGTTGAGATTGGATTCATTAAAGTAACCTTCCATGGCAGCACGGGCTTGTTCGGGTATGTAGACTTTGCCGCGCCTTAAGCGCTCAAGGAGTTCGTCAGGGGTTAAATCAACCAGCGACACATCGCGGGCGCGCTCTAACAGCGCATCGGGCACTGTTTCACGCATGCGAATCCCAGTAATCCGCGCGACATCATCATTCAAACTTTCGAGATGCTGGACGTTAACGGTTGTCCACACGTCAATACCTGCATCCAGCAGCTCTTCAATATCCTGGTAACGACGTGGGTGCCGACTGCCAGGGATATTACGGTGTGCAAGCTCGTCCACCAGCAAAATAGTGGGACGTCGCGCCAGGGCCGCATCAATATCAAACTCATAGAAGGTTCGGCCATGGTGCTTTAAAGGCGCTAGCGGAAGTCGTTCCAACCCATCACATAAGGCTTCGGTATCGGCGCGACCATGTGACTCCACCACGCCAATTACAATGTCTTCACCTTCTTCTGCCCGTTCACGCGCAGTGCGTAGCATGGTGTAGGTTTTACCGACACCGGGCGCGGCTCCCAGAAATACACGCAAACAGCCGCGCGCCTCTCGGCGCGCGGCTTTTAGCAATGTATCGGGATCGGGTCGCTGATCCGCTGAATACATTGGTTTACTCCATGGTGTCTGAAGCCGTTGAGGTGGCGGGGGCTGCGGTTAATGGCGCTGCGGCGCTTGATGATACTGGAAAACGATCATCCAAGCTGACATTCAGCCGTAACACATTCACCACCGGTGTACCTAGCCAGCCTGTGTTTTCAAGTGCTTCGTCTATAAATGCCATAACCGCCGCTTCATCGATTCCGCGTGCTTGCGCGACTCTTGCAACCTGTAACTTAGCTGCTTCTGGTGAGATATGCGGGTCGATACCTGATCCAGACGCAGTAATCAGATCTACAGGGATTTGATCAATGTTCACATTTTCGCGTTGAGCAATGGTATTTGCATCTGCCTGGGCACGCTCGCGCAGCGATACGTTACTTGGTGCTAGGTTAGACCCTGAGACCTCACCCGCGTCATTACCCGCCGCTGATGGGCGACCAATAAAGTACTCATCGCTGACAAACGTTTGGGACACCAGGCTTGACCCGACCACTCTACCATCGGCATCCCGAACCAAACTGCCTTGGGCCTGCTCGGGGAATAACCAGCCGCCCAGTGTTGTGGTCACCAACGGGTAAATCAGCCCCAGAAGAACGGCCATTACCACCATAAAGCGAAGTGCATTGCCCCAGGAGGCCTTTGCCTGCAGCACATCGTCATTCGCAGCGATCTGGCGTTTCATATCTACATTCATCACGTTTCTCCTAGATAAATAACGCAATCAGCATGTCGAGAAGCTTGATGGCAGGGAATGGCAGCAGCAGCCCACCTAGCCCGTAAATCAGCAGATTTCGACGTAACAACTCCGTCGCCGATGCCGCCTTCACAGCCACACCGCGCAAGGCAAAGGGGATTAATGCCGGAATGATTAACGCATTGAACAGCACCGCCGCTAGCACCGCCGTGGTCGGCGAGTGCAAATTCATCACGTCGAGTACGCCAAGCGCAGGGAAACTGGCGGCAAACAGCGCGGGCAAGATAACAAAGTATTTAGCCACATCATTCGCTAGCGAGAACGTCGTTAGCGCGCCACGGGTAACCAGCAACTGCTTGCCAATTTCCACCGCACTAATCAGCTTGCCGGGATCAGAGTCCAGATCCACCATATTGGCCGCTTCACGGGCTGCCTGGGTGCCTGAGTTCATTGCCAACCCTAGATCAGCTTGAGCGAGAGCGGGAGCATCGTTGGTACCGTCACCCACCATGGCAACCAAGCGACCACTGGCCTGCTCTTCGCGAATCAACGCTAGTTTGCGTTCTGGCGTGGCTTCAGCAATGTAGTCGTCTACCCCTGCCGTGGCAGCAATGGCCGAAGCAGTAATCGGGTTGTCACCCGTGATCATTACAGTTTTGATACCCATGGCACGCAGTTCAGCAAACTTCTCCGCGATACCGCTTTTAATCACATCAGACAGCGCCACCACGCCCAAAATCTGCTTGCCTTCTGCTACGGCAATAGGGGTTGCGCCATCCCGTGAGATACGTGCAATGACCTGCTCGTAATCGTTGGGTATATCGCCGCCTTGGGCCTTTACCCATTCAGCAATGGCATTAGGTGCCCCCTTGCGCAGTTTTTTACCGCTGGTCAGGTCAACGCCTGACAGGCGTGTTTCCGCACTAAACGCTTCAAAGGTTGCACCATCGGCTTCTTCACTAAGCTGGACATCGACGCCCTGCTCAGTGGCTAGCTCCACAATTGAACGACCTTCCGGCGTGGGATCATCCAGGGACGTTAAAAAAGCCACGTCACGAACTCGCTGACGTGGAACCTGCTGGCAAGGGGCAAACTCCGTTGCACGACGATCGCCAAGCGTTATCGTGCCGGTTTTATCCAGTAGTAGGGTGTCGATGCTACCAGCAATCTCGACGGCTTTACCGGATTTAGCCACCAGGTTAGCCCGCATAGCGCGCTCCATACCCGCAATACCAATAGCGGGTAAGAGGCCACCTATGGTGGTGGGAATCAAACACACCAGTAACGCCACGAGCATGACCGTGGAGGTTTCAACGCCCACGAAAGCCGCCATGGGCACCAACGTGACGACCACGATCAAAAACACCAACGTTAGCATGGCCAAGAGTACCGATAGCGCCAGCTCGGAAGGTGTCTTCTGTCGGTTAGCGCCTTCCACCAGAGCAATCATGCGATCCAGCAACGATTCGCCAGGATTAGCGCTGACTTCAATAATCAGATAATCCGACAGTACTTTTGTCCCGGCACTGACACCGCTGTTGTCGGTGCCCGCTTCACGCAGTACGGGCGCAGACTCTCCGGTAACAGCCGACTCATTGATCGAGGCAGCACCTTTAATGATATCGCCATCTGCGGGAATCAGCTCTCCCGCAATAACCTTCACATGATCGCCTTTACGGAGGGAATCGGCAGTAACATTGCTAGTCGTACCGTCAGCGTTCAGCTTAGCCGCCTTCAGTTCTCCCTTGGTTTTACGCAGCGCCCCAGCATGGGCTTTACCACGAGACTCCGCCAGCGACTCGGCACCCGTGGCGAACAGTACGGTGGCCAGCAACAACAACGCTATAGCCAACGCAAAGCCGCCGTTTTCTCCTTGGGAAAAGGCAATGGGCGTCAGCCCAAAGCACACCACGGTACCAATAGCGACCACCGCCATCACGGGGTTGCGTGCGAGTTGGTGAGGCGCAAGCCCTTTTACAGCCCCAGCGACGACCTGGCCAATGGGTGGCGAACGACGCAGCGGTTTAGCAAGCTCAGTATGTGACATCTCGTTTCTCCTAGAAGCCTTGCGTCACGGCTTCAGCAATCGGGCCAAGCACTAACGCCGGTAAGAAGCCCAGCAAGTTAACAATCACAATCACACCGGCGGTCAATCCCATAAATGCCGGGCTATCCATCGGTAAGGTGCCACGTCCTGCGGGTGCAGTGCGCTTCGCTGCCAGCCATCCAGCCACCGCTAATGGCACTAGCATGGGCAGGAATCGGCCGACCATCAGTGCGATAACACAGGCGAGGTTCCACCACGGCGTATCATCGCCAAGCCCTTCAAAACCAGAGCCGTTATTGGCAAATGCTGAGGTAAATTCGTAAAGCACTTGGGATAGGCCGTGGAAACCAGGGTTTGAGGTTCCAGCAGCGCCAGGCATCGCCACGGTAAGCGCAGAGAGACCAAGAATGACTAACGGCTGCGCCAGGATTGCTAGCGAGATCCAGCGCATTTCACGGGTTTCTAGCGGTTTACCAAACAGCTCTGGCGCTCTACCGACCATCAATGAGCCAACAAAGGCCGCCAACATCAGATAGAGAAAGAAACCGATTAGCCCAACACCTACGCCGCCAAAGGTGACGTTCACAAACATATCCATCAACAGCATCATGCCGCCCATGGGGTTGAAGCTGTCGTGCATAGCGTTAACGGAGCCATTCGATGTTTGTGTCGTCCAACTGCCCCATAAAGCGGAAAGATCAGTACCAAATCGCAGCTCTTTGCCTTCCAGATTAGCGCCGGGCTGAGAAAGCTCGACAAGGGCAGCATTCGGCATGCGTTCCGAAGAGACCACCACAGAGGTGGATATCAGCGAGAACGTTAGCATCACAGCACCAATGCCCATCATTAACCGGCGTCGGCCACTAATCAGCGCGATGGCAATCAGTAATGCAAAGGGAATGATCGTCAACGAGGCAGTTTCAATCACGTTGGATAATGGTGTTGGGTTCTCAAGCGGAACGCTAGAGTTTGGTCCATACCAGCCACCACCATTGGTACCCAACTGCTTGATCGCGACCATGGATGCAACCGGCCCTAAGGGGATCGACTGCACTTCTTCCACTTGCGAGTCCAACATTTCAATCTGGTGCGCCGCTTGGTAGCTGGAAGGCACTCCTTGTGAGGTCAGCAACAGCGCTACCACTGCAGCTAGCGGCAACATCACGCGCACCACTGTACGGGTCAAGTCATGGTAGTAATTACCAACCCCTTTTACCGTTCCCGCAGGCCGAGTGACAAGCAAGGTACGGGCTATTGCGACCAGAACGGCAAGCCCCGTGGCAGGTGTTAAAAACTGCAGCGTTACAATGGCAAAAGTTTGGCTTAGGTGGGAAAGTTGCGCTTGGCCTGAGTAGTGCTGCTGATTAGTATTGGTGGCAAATGACACAGCCGTATGGAGCGCTGTATCCCAGTTCATGCCGGGTATGTCATCAGGATTCAGAGGCAGTAACCCCTGACACATAAACACCAACCATGCCAGCAGTATCAAGCCTACATGCAGCTTCAGAATGGCTAGCGCATATACTTGCCACGTCATCATGCTTTGACTGTTAACACCTGCTAAGCGGTAGATAGGTGCTTCTATCACTCTGAAGAGCGTGTCAATTCGGCTTGGCTGAGTACTTAGCGCGCGGGCAATGTATATCCCCAGCGGCACACCCAGTAATGCCACGATGGCATAAATGGCGATCATGTCGTTCATAGCGATCTCCTAAAAACGCTCGGGGCAAACTAGCGCGTAAAACAAATACGCGGCTGTGCCGGTCGCGATTATCAACAATACAAAATTCATCGAAGTGCCTCCTTTGATTGGCACCCAGAGCTTAGAGATTGCCTGCGTAAAAAATCGATGATGTTTAAGGCATTAGCCGTCAAAAAGGCGTAAAAAAATGAGCTTTTGAGGGATTCCAATAGCTCAGTCACTCGACAGTCTCACTGTAGATAGGTGACTATCTGCTGTGACTGTCGCCAGAGTGACCTAACTACCGATGAAGATTATTATTTTGGGTGCCGGCCAGGTCGGTGCCACCCTAGCGGAGCACCTCGCCCGCGAAGAAAATGACATCACCGTCGTCGATACCGACGGCGCAAAACTGCGCGAATTGCATACCAAACTGGATATTCGCACGGTTACGGGCGCAGCTTCGTATCCCATTGTGCTGCGTCAGGCGGGCTGTGAAGACGCCGATATGTTGATCGCGGTGACTAATACCGATGAAGTCAATATGATTGCCTGCCAAGTAGCACATACGCTTTTTCGTACCCCCACCAAAATTGCTCGCGTGCGTTCAACGGCCTATCTCACCCGCAAGGGGTTGTTTGCCCACGAGGCGATTCCTATTGATGTACTGATCAGCCCTGAACAAGTAGTGACCGATCATGTACGTCGCCTGATTGAGCATCCGGGGGCTCTGCAGGTACTTGAGTTTGCCGGAGGGTTGGTGCAGCTGGTGGCGGTAAAAGCGTTTTACGGTGGCCCGCTGGTGGGACAGGATTTAGTCTTTCTAGCCAAGCATATGCCCAATGTTGAAACGCGTGTGGCGGCGATTTACCGCCGGAACCGCCCAATTATTCCCCGTGGTGACACGGTGATTGAGGCCGATGACGAGGTGTTTTTCCTGGCGGCACGTCGCGATATTCGCGCGGTAATGAGCGAGCTACGCCGTGTTGAGCGAGATTTTCGTCGGGTGGTGATTGCTGGAGGCGGCAATATTGGTGAGCGATTGGCCGAGCATCTGGAGCACAGTCACCAAGTCAAGATTATCGAACACAGCCTAGAGCGCTGCACCACCCTTTCCGAACGACTTGACCGCACGGTAGTGCTTCACGGCAGTGCCACCAGCAAGCGGCTGCTGGAAGAAGAGAATATTGAAGACTGCGATATATTTTGTGCCCTGACCAATGACGACGAGGTGAATATCATGTCGTCGCTGCTGGCCAAGCGCTTGGGAGCCAAAAAGGTGCTGACGTTGATTAACAACGCAGCCTACGTCGATTTGGTTCAGGGGGGCGACATCGATATCGCTATTTCCCCCCAGCAAGCCACCATTGGCAGCCTGCTAACCCATGTCCGCCGGGGCGATATCGTCAACGTTCACTCCCTGCGCCGTGGCGCGGCGGAAGCCATCGAGGCTATCGCCCATGGCGACAAGCAGTCTTCCAAGGTTGTTGGTCGTACTATTGCAGACATCCATCTACCCGAAGGCACCACTATTGGTGCCATAGTGCGAGGCAAAGAGGTCATTATTGGCCATGGGGATGTAGTGGTCGAAAGTGGCGACCACGTCATTCTATTCGTCATCGATAAACGACGTATTCGTGAGGTCGAGCGACTCTTTCAGGTTGGGCTGACTTTTTTCTAACGTCCAAAATATTAATACCTGATAGGAAAACTAAAGTGCATAAATTTATTTTACTTTTGATAGCCAGCATGCTTTTAGCCCTATCAGCATGCTCAGAAACATCGCGCCCCCTTACTCCCCCTGTCACTTTAGAAGGTGATATCTTTGGTACCTTTTATCAGGTAACAATTGCAGATTCACTTACAAAAGGGCAGGCAAGGACGCTTAAAGAGGGTCTAGAAAAAGAGCTTGATTATGTAGATATGGCAATGTCCATTTATCGCAGCGACTCAGAGCTGATCAAATTTAACAACACACCAGTAGGAGAGTGGTTCCAGTTATCTGAAGATCTCATGCATGTATTAAATGTAAGCCAAATGGTATCAGCTCATAGTAACGGTGCTTTTGACGTTACTATTGGTGGGCTCGTTAATCTATGGAGCTTTGGTTCTGAAAACAGGCCTCGTGAGGCGCCGGAAAGAGATATTATTGAGCAACGGTTATCTGAGGTCGGCTATAGGCATATTGAGCTAGATATAACTAACGGGCATGCAAGACGCCTGCAGGATGTCTTTGTTGACTTAGGTGGGGTTGCTAAAGGTTTTGGAACAGATCAAGTTGCTGCTTATTTGGATGAAGAAGGAATTAATAACTATCTAGTTAATCTTGGTGGAGACCTAACGGTAAAGGGTTATCGTGACAAAAACGAGCAACTTCCGTGGAGGATAGGCATTGAAGCACCGCTTGATGATCGCAGGCAGGCCCAGCATATCATACCGCTACTGAACACATCAGTCGCTACTTCTGGCGATTATCGCAATTACTTCGAAGAAGATGGCGTACGATATTCACATACGATTGACCCTCGCTCTGGCAAGCCTATACAACATTCACTTGCTTCAGTAACAGTTGCACATCCTGAAAATACAGTGGCAGATGCTTGGGCTACAGCTATGATGGTGCTAGGTGAAAAGGATGGTATGGAATTAGCACTTAGCCAAAACTTGGCTGTGCTCATGCTGGTTCGCGAGGATACTGGCTGGAGCAGTTATGCTAGCCCTGCTTTTGAGGAGATAGTTGGGGAGAATATTATTGCCGAACTTGAAATACCAATATTTCAGTAGTGTTCAATCACAGTCATTTTAGGCGCAAAGCCAATCAATTAGCTAGAGCAAATGAAACGACCAGCTGACTATCTCAAGTAAGGCAGCTGTTATCTAGGAAAGAGGCCGATGTTGCCTTGGAAATGGCAAGCAGTCAGAAACGTGCTATGAGAATGCACGACGGCCTATTCACGGCTGTCGTGCTCCCCGTAAGGTCTGCTTTGGGTCGCTACCAGCCAATAGCTAGAGTATTCATAATTCTTAGGAAGACAGTATCTTAATCTAGAGTGGTTGTCACCCTCCCCACGCACGAGCGTGGATCGATCAAGCTTTTGAGGGAATTGAGCTTTGGTGGCGAGTATCAAAAAACTAACGAAGAGAGAGCGTCCAAAGAAGTTTGGTTCTGTTCAGTGAAAGCCAATTGAAAGGTGTGGGTCAAAGTGTAGGTCAAAAACCTTCAAGCAACAAAAAAGCCGCTGAAATCAGCGGCTTATTCGTAATATATGGCGGAGGGACAGGGATTCGAACCCTGGATAGGCTATTCACCTATGCCGGTTTTCAAGACCGGTGCATTCAACCGCTCTGCCATCCCTCCGGCTTATGGGTGCGTATAATAACAGTATTTCCTTCGAAGTCAATGCCTTTAGGGTGAATTAGTACAATCTTAAACCTACCCGGGTAATACTGCCGCCTTCCATAGCACTGACGACCCAGTGAATGCCATGCCAATCTACGTCATCACCTACGACGGGGTGTCCACCCACTCGCAACGAGACAAATTCGGCCAGCGTCATATCCTGCTCCCCCGGGCTTAACGTTAAGCCGTAAGCCTGGGCAACATCCTGCATTTGAGCGCTGCCATCTAGGGTAAAGGTACCGAAGAAAGCGCGCTCTTGCTTAAGCTTAGCATCGCCATTAAACAGTCGATTCAGCGCTACCAGGTCTTCTGAACGCCCGATAACACAAATCACGTCATTGAGTTTGAGCCGCGTACTGCCTTTAGGGTGAAGCATGGCATGATCGCGAAACAGAGCAGAAATCAGAGCGCCGGACGGAAAGCGTAAAAGCCGAATCGGCACATCTTCTAAGTCTTGGTTTTCGACCACATAGACAAACATTTCAAAATCATTTTCCGGCAGTATGCCAAGCGGTCCACGGCGGTTGGGGGTAGTCCCTACGGGCACTTCTACCTTTAACCAACGCGCCATTAGCGTGAGTGAGCCGCCCTGAATGAGCAGCGACATTAACACCACTGCAAATGCCACATTAAAGTAGAGCGAGGCGTTTTCGACGCCGCCAATCACCGGAAAAATAGCCAATACGATAGGAACAGCCCCTCTCAATCCTACCCAGGCAATGAACCAGGTTTCTCGCCAACGAAATTTGAAAAAGGGCTTAATCGTAATCAGTACGGCCAAAGGGCGAGCAATAAAAATTAGCGCCAATGCGACTAAACTAGCAGGCAGTGCCACTTCCCAGAGCTCGCTTGGGGTAACCAACAGCCCCAGCACCAGGAAAAGGCCTATTTGGCTTAACCATGCCAAACCATCGTGCACAGGCAAAATAAAGTTGAGGTGGCGGCCTGGTTGGTTGCCAATCATCAAACCGGCTAAATAGATAGCTAAGAAACCGCTTCCACCTAGCACACTGGTTAAACCAAAGACACTAAACCCAAGCGCCAGCGCCAGCATCGCGTAAAGCCCTGGCGCAAGGTCAAGCCATCGCAAAAGCTTAGCGCTTAACCAGCCCCCTCCTATGCCGATTAACAAGCCAATACCGAACTGGGAAATAAAGAACAATAGTGTATCGAGCGAACCGCCAATATCGCCGACCAGTAACTCAACCAGCATCAACGTTAGAAAAATTGCCATCGGGTCGTTGGTGCCCGACTCAATTTCAAGGGTTGCACCCACCCGCTCATTCAAGTTAACACCACGGCCGCTTAGCATTGAGAAAACGGCTGCCGCATCGGTGGAGCCAACAATCGCCCCCACCAAAAGCCCTTGAATCAGCGTTAGATCAAACACCCACATGGCAATCAAACCAACAATGGCGCTAGTAATAAAAACGCCGAACGTTGCGAGAGAAAGCGCGGGCCTGAAGCCTACACGGAATGTTTTCAGGCGGGTGCGTAAACCACCATCTAACAAAATCATGGCCAGGGCCAAGTGGCCAATCGTAAAGGCCATTGAATAATCGTCGAACACGACGCCTAACACACCCTCCTCACCGGCCAACATGCCAAGCCCAAGGAAGATAAGCAGTAACGGGAGGCCAACCATTGATGAAAGGCGGCTCGCTAAAATGCTAAGCGCCATGAGCGAACCACCAACTAAAAAGAACGTATAAATTGCGTCCATGTGTCTCCGTCTCTACATCAATGCCGCTCTATTATTGCATGCCACCGTTGAATTTACTGTGACATATTACCGGGTTGATTCGCGATGGGGCTGGTCAGATGCTTAACCTCACGGCTACACTCCGCCGTCACGATGTCTGGAGTTATTGTTTATGTTGCAACATTTGCCTCACCGATGGTTAGTCGCGCTGGCACTCACACCGCTGGCATTAGTAATTTTATTATTATTTTCAGATTCAGTTGCTTACGCCAATGAAGCAAGCGTCGAAGAAGTTGAAGTGCTGCACCTTGAAAGCGAGGTAAAGGTTCCAGAAGCGTTATTGCAGTCTATGGCTGAGGAGAACGCCGACGAGGAGGTGCCAACAATGGCACTGACCCCACCGCCGCCGTTAGACCCTCCTCCTTTAAAGCAGCTTACGCTCATGCTGGACTGGTACTTGAGCCCTCAACATGCAGCCCTAATTATTGCCCAAGAGCGAGGCCTTTTTGCCGCACAGGGGCTTGAGATTGAACTACAATCCCCCGCAGACCCCACCATCGCGATTAAGCTGTTAGCTGCTGGCGACGTCGATCTTGCGCTAACTCGACAACCCTTGCTGCATTTGCATGCCCACGAAGGGTCGCCGATTATCCGTATTGGCACCCTTTTTGAAACACCACTGACCGCAGTTATTGTATCCGGGGCCCAACACCAGGGCGAGGATCCCCACATGCATCTTGCGGAACTACACTATGGCTTTTCTACCCGTGAAGGTCGTGATGCGGTACTACAACAATTACTGCCCCGCTCAGTCCAGCAAATAGATGATTTCATGCGGCCAGAGAGCGTCCGTTTTGGCACCACTACGGCACTACGAGAAGGAAGAGTGGATGCCATCGCGGATGGTTTCTTTCACTATTTACCCCCTCAGCTTGCAACAGAAGGCATTGCAACCCATGTCATCCAATACCACGATTTAGAAATACCCCGCCATGACGGGCTCATCATATTGGCCAATAGCGACACAGCTATTCGTCGCGCCCCCACGTGGTCTCGCTTTCTAATCGCGCTTGAAGAAGCCAGTTATTGGATTATCGAAAACCCTGATGCCGCCTGGTCTCTATTAGCCACAACCTATCCGGTCGTTGATAACACCATTAACGCCGCTGCCTGGGAAGATTTGCTCAGACGGATGACCTTGAGCCCAGCCGCCCTTGATACACGACGCTATGCGGCGTTTGAAAGTTTTTTACTGCAGGCTGAACTTATCGACGCAGTACTGCCCGTGTCACGCTTAGCGATTGACCCCCATTCAATGTAATTTAGTAAACTGAATTTTTTGTGCTGGAGCGATATGAGCGAAGCACCGTTAATTTTCATTGATGTAGAGACCACCGGCACACGAGCCACCCGTGACCGCATCACTGAAGTGGCAGCGTTGAAGGTAGTTGACGGCAGCATCACTGAGCGCTGGAGCAGCTTGATTAACCCTGGATGTAAAATTCCTGCGCACATCAGCCAACTGACAGGAATTAAGGACGGCATGCTCACTCATGCCCCCTCGTTTCAGCAGGTAGCAGCTGAGTTTCGCCAGTGGCTGGGGGATGGCCGTTTAGTCGCGCACAATGCACGCTTTGATTACAGCTTTCTGCGCAATGAATTTAAGCGTTCAGGCATCGACTTCCGCGCCACGTTAATCTGCACATTACGCGTTTCAAGACGCCTTGCCCCTCAGGCAGCTCAGCACAACCTCGCAGCACTTGTGGAGCGCTATGCAATAGCGGTAGACCGCCACCATCGGGCAGAAGACGACGCGTTAGCGCTATGGCAGCTGTGGCAAGCGTGGCAACGCCTCTATGACAAGGCTACCTGGCAGGCTGCCCTTAGCGATGAACAGCGCCACCGCAGCTTACCCGCCCATTTAGATAGCACACAGCTTGAAGGGTTACCCTCAACGCCTGGCGTCTATCTCTTTTACGGTCATAACCGACTACCCCTTTATGTTGGCAAAAGCATCAATTTACGCAGCCGCGTGCTGGGCCACTTTCAGCGCGATTACCAAGATGACAAAGAAATGCGCCTAGCCCAACAAATACAGCATGTTGAGTGGGAAGAGACGGCAGGCGACATGGGCGCCCAACTTCGAGAGGCTCAGCTGATTAAGCAACTGATGCCCATAATGAACCGACAACTTAGGCGCCAAGGAAAATTAAACACCTGGCACTGGCCAGCCAAGCAACACGCTCCCACTTTGATTAATGGCAGCGCCCTGGGGCAGCCCCAGTCAGGTAGCTTTTACGGACTTTTTCGCAGCGCCAAAGAAGCTAAAGACACACTGCGCTCTCTGAGTGAAACGCACCAGCTATGTCCACAGGTACTTGGCTTAGAAAAAGGTAAGGGCCGCTGCTTTGCCAACCAGCTGGGTAAATGCAAAGGTGCTTGCTGCGGTAAAGAAGGACTGAAAGAGCACACTCAACGTGCACAGGAAGCAATGGAAAAACTCCAGGTTGGCACTTGGCCATGGCCTGGCCGAATTGTGATCCGTGAGAAAGGCCAAAACACTCGGAGCAGTGCGTATCATGTGGTAGATCACTGGTGCTACCTAGGTCGCGCAGGAACGTTAACTGCGGCTAGAAAGCTTATCGCTTCAAACCCACAGTTTGATGCCGACACTTACCGTATCCTAAATCGATTCCTACGCAACCCAGAGCAACACTGTCTAAAAATCACCCAGCTTGAGAATCAGCCGGCCTCAATGCCTAAGACTGCGCCGCGATAAAAACCTCAACCGCTTGCTGAAATGCTTCAGGCTGATCAGCATGCAGCCAGTGGCCCGCTTCTTTGAGGGTTACCACTCTTGCCTTCGGTAGCATTTCCCGCAGTGCTGGCAGCATATCATCGCTGACGTAATGAGAATCAGCGCCACGCAGCACCAGCGTTGGGCCATCAAAAGCACCCTCGCCGTCTGGCACACCAATAATGGCTTCATAGCCCCGCTGAATCTCATCTAAACCAACACGCACACTCATACTTCCTTCATCGTTGCGCACTAGGTTCGTGGCAAGAAACAGCCGGGTAGGACGTGAATCAACGTGTTCGGCAAGCAACGCATCCGCTTCGCGACGGTTAGTAGGTTTCCCTGCTTTTACACGCTCAAGAGCAGCAAACACATCATCATGACCATGCTGATAAGCCACCGGTGCGATATCAGCCACCACCAAGGACGCGCAGCGCTCTGGTGCAACACGGGCTAACGTGATAGCGACTTTGCCGCCCATGGAGTGCCCAAGAACATGCGCACGCTCAATCGAAAGCTTGTCCAATACTGCCAGCACATCTTGGCTCATGGCTTTATAACTCATGCCCTCTACATGGGGTGAGCGGCCATGGTTACGCAGATCAACTGCAATTACACGGCGAGTCTGCTGCCACACTTTGAGATGAGAGCGCCAGTTATCAGCGCTGCCCAACAGGCCATGGATAACCACTAACGGAAGCTGGTCATGACTGCCTTGCTCGGCAGGCAGGTCAATGACATGAAGTTCAACGGCGGCAAGTTCGGTCATGCGGGCTCCTTAGCCATTATGCAGTTCGAGGGGGCGCATCTGTTTGGCCTGTCCACACCACCAAGTGACGGGTAAGCCAGGCTAACAATAAGCCGTAAAGTGGCAGGAAAAAGAGTAGGCTGATACCTAGCTTAATCACATAATCGACCACCGCAATCTCAACCCAATGATTAGCCATAAAGGGGTCTGGGCTGTTGTAAAAAGCCGCAAAGAAAAACGCGAAGGTATCGGCTAAGTTGCCTAATACCGTTGAGCATACTGGCGCTACCCACCACGCCCATTGGCGTAAACGATCAAACACCTGCACGTCTAGCAACTGCCCTATCACATAGGCCAGGAAGCTAGCCAGCGCGATACGTGCCACAAACAAATTCCACTCGCCCAAGGCTTCTAGTCCAGCAAAGCTGCCCCGTGGAAAAACAACCGATACCACATACGAGACTACCAACGCCGGAAACATAACACGCAGGACAATTGAACGTGCTGGCCTTTTACCAAATAACCGTACGGTTAAATCCGTCGCCAGAAAGATAAAGGGGAAACTGAATGCACCCCAGGTGGTATGAAAACCAAATAACGTAAACGGCAGCTGAACCAAGTAGTTACTTGCAGCAATAATGCCAATATGAAAAGCGATCATCACCACCAAGCAGCGGCGGTATTGGGTATCAGTTAATGCAAACATTCAGGATGGCCTTTTTTTAATCACATGAGGGGTTAGGGAACCCTCAAAAAAGCGTTTTAACGCTAACGGGCGCGCATTATACGCTTTCCGCTGGGCAATAAAAAAGCCGCTCGACGAATCGAGCGGCTTGGGCAGTCGCCGTGCCACAGTTTCACAACATTAAGCGTCCAACGGTGTAGCCTGTTCAGCAGCACCTACTGAACGTTCGCACATGGCGGTGTGCACATCACTTAGGCTGGTTGGATCATCGATTGTTGAAGGTATGCCAAACGACTTACCATCAGCAATATTGCGTAACAGCTTACGCAATATTTTCCCGGAACGCGTCTTAGGCAAACGGCTAACCACCAGCACTTGCTTAAAGCACGCAATCGGCCCAATACGCTCACGCACCAAGTTAATCAGATCGGCCTCGAGTTGCGCTTCATCGCCCTCAAAGCCATCTTTGGTAATCACCAAGCCAATCGGAAGCTGACCTTTCAAGTCATCGTGGATACCAATGACTGCGCATTCAGCAACGGCTGGGTGCCCGCCTACCACCTCTTCCATTTCACCCGTTGAGAGACGATGCCCAGCCACGTTAATAACATCGTCGGTTCTGCCCATGATGAACAAATAGCCATCTTCATCAAAATAGCCGCCATCACCGGTTAAGTAATAGCCAGGGAACGCCGCCATGTAGGCGCTATGGAACCGCTGTGGGTCGCGCCAAATACCGGTTAAGCACCCTGGCGGAAGCGGTTGCTTGATCACCACACTTCCCTGCTGCATGGGCGCTGCGGTTTCACCATCGCGATCTAAGATTTGCACATTAAACCCAGGCACAGGGTACGTCGCAGAACCTGCTTTGGTAGGTGTAGCCTCTATACCAGGTAAGTTAGCGGCAATGGGCCAACCTGTTTCGGTTTGCCACCAGTGATCGATCACTGGCACATCTAACAAATCATCTAACCAATGGAAAGTCGGTGGATCTAGCCGCTCGCCAGCAACGTACAGATGCTCAAGGCTACTGATATCGTAATTTTCCAGTAGCTTAGCGTCTGGATCCTCTTTTTTAATCGCCCGAAAGGCTGTTGGCGCGGTGAAGAAGCTCTTAACCTTATACTCTTGGATTAATCGCCAGAAGCTACCCGCATCCGGCGTTTTTACTGGCTTCCCTTCATAAATAATCGTCGTGCAGCCTCTCAGCAGCGGCGCATAAACAATATAGGAGTGCCCGACGACCCACCCGACATCCGAGGCGGTAAACATTACATCGCCCGGCTGCAGCGCATAAATCGCTTCCATGGAGTAGGCCAGTGCCACCGCATAGCCGCCAGTATCACGCACGACGCCTTTGGGCTTACCCGTCGTACCTGAGGTATAGAGCACATACAAGGGGTCAGTTGCCTTAACAGGCACACACTCAGCAAAGGGAGCGTCTGCTACTAGCGCTTGCCAGTCATGATCCCCCTGCGCTAAGTCGGCCTGAAGGGCATCACGCTGGAAGACCACACACGCTTCAGGCTTAAAGCTACTTTGGGCGATAGCCTGATCAATAATAGGTTTGTAAGGCAGCACCTTATCAACTTCGATTCCGCAAGAGGCCGCAATAACCACCTTTGGCTCTGCGTCTTCAATTCGAACGGCTAACTCATGGGGTGCAAAACCACCAAACACGACAGAGTGCACCGCGCCCAGCCGAGCACAGGCATACATGGCAATTAGTGCTTCAGGCACCATCGGCATGTAGATCACCACTCGGTCGCCTTTAGCCACCCCGAGCGTTGCAAGACCGCCTGCGAACTGGGCCACGCGGTCACGTAGCTCCTGGTAGGTAATAGTTTCCTTTGACTGAGTTACGGGGGAATCCCAATAAATAGCCGGCTGGCTACCGCGTCCTTGTTCCACATGATAGTCAATGGCGGCATAGCAAATATTCAACTCGCCATCGCCAAACCAGCGGGCATGCTGCTGATCATCATAGGAGAGCGTCTGAGTGGGAGGCGTGTACCATGGAAGCCTTTTAGCCTGTTCAGCCCAAAAGGTTTCGGGGTGCTCCACCGATTGCTGGAAGATGTTCTGATAGAGAGTCATAGTGGCCTTGCCTGGGCTTTGTCAACGAAATGGATCTGATTGTTGACACTTTATAAAGTTAATCGCTTGACCACCCTCATACTATGGGATAAATCGCGACCAAAGCCGCATAAGCCCACACAGATTGTCGACAAATCAAGAAGACACTACCATTGATTAACCGTTAAACCAGCTTTTGGACAAAACACGCTAAATTACTGATCATTGAATAAACAATTCTCGCGGTATGCTCCCGACGCGAAAATGCCTATAAAACCATAACAACGCTGTGTCATCAGTGTAGGCAAGGAGAAACTCATGTCTGCTTCCCCAAGCGCCGCCTCACGCCTCTTAGAGCATAACGGCCATGCCATTGAGGCAGGTACTAATTTGCTTAAAGCCCTTGCCAATGAAAAGCGTCTGCAAATCCTTTGCTTATTAGCGGAAACAGAGCTGTCGGTAACCCAAATTAATCAGCAACTTGCTCTTAGCCAGTCGGCACTCTCACAACACCTTGCAATCTTGCGGCGCGACCAGTTGGTTAACACCCGCAGGGAGTCCCAAACCATTTATTATTCACTTAAAAGTGATAGCGCCAAGGCCATTATTGACACCTTGGCGCACCACTACGCAGCGTAACTCTATGGCGCCTTAAACCGTGGTTGAAGCAGGCTTAGGTGGGCGCCTCCTAACGACGCTGCCACCCCGCAGAGTCAATTAGCCCTAGCGCTTTGACGGCGGCTTGCTCTACTCCGACTGAAACCGCCAAGCCGATTTTACGACTAATCGTTTTGGGTGGTTCAAGCTTAACGTGATAAACCTCTGCTTCGGCCATACGCTCAACTAGGTAAGCCTCGCTAGTACCAACGCTATCCACTAGCTGCTGCTCAAGGGCCTCGCTCCCGTACCAGATTTCACCCGTCGCTAGCTTGTCGATATCCATAGCAGGACGATGCTGGGAGACGAAGTTTTTAAACAGCTGGTGAGTGTTTTCCAGATCATCAATAAACTTCTCGCGCCCCTCTTGGGTATTTTCTCCCAGGACGGTCAAGGTGCGCTTATATTTACCAGCGGTCAGCAGTTCCACATCAATATCGTGGCGCTTAAGCAGCCGGTGAATATTGGGCACCTGCGCAACAACGCCAATAGAGCCAATGACTGCAAAGGGGGCTGCTTTAATGTGATTAGCGGTACAGGCCATCATGTAGCCACCACTAGCAGCCACTTTATCGATACACACAGTAGTCGTTAGACCCGCCACCCGTAGCCTGTCTAATTGAGCCGCTGCAAGCCCATAGCCGTGAACCAAACCACCTGCGGACTCAAGGCGCACAATCACTTCATCTTCTGCCGTTGCGACCTCGATAATCGCTGAAACTTCTTGAGCGAACTGCTCAGTTTGCGACGCTTTCAAGTCCCCATGAAAATCCAGAACCCACACTTTCGGTGAATGCTGTTGCTCGCTTTTACCGCTTTTTGCCGCTTTATGTCGCGCTTTCTCCTCTTGGCGAAACGCTTTGATGAGCTTTTTACGCGCCCCATGCTCTGTGGTGGTCACACGTAAGCGACGCCCTCGGGAGCGACGCTGATCATTTAACGACTCAACGTTCAGCTTAAGGCTGCCATCGTCAGATTCCTTGCTGCGCATGATCAGCACCAGAACGAACCCAATTAGCGCTATCACAATGACCGCCTGAACCAGGAAGGTGCCTATCTCTACTACCCACTCACTCATATGCTGCTCCCAATACTGTGTTTAAACGCTTAAAAGCTTTACCGTGCCCACCCTTAGGCCTAAGAACGTATTGCACTCAGCCTACGGCGCTTGATTAAAACAATTGTTTGAAATAATCTCATGGTCAACGTGCTGATTCACCAACAATCTTGGACAGCAACCCATAACTCACCCATAAGCCATTAGGAATTTTACTATGTCATCGAATACCCTTGAAAAGTTGCAAGCCCGCTTCAACCCAGAAGCTGCCAAAGGCATGGACGAAGTGTTTCAGTTTCATTTCACTGATGCGGGAAGCCACTATTTGAATATTCAAGACGGCACCTTAGATGCCCAAGAAGGTGAGCACGACGACCCTTCTGTCAGCCTAACCATGAGCACTGACACCCTAAAAGGCATCATGAGTGGCGATGTAAACGGCATGACGGCTTTCATGACCGGCAAGCTGAAAGCGACCGGTAATGTCATGCTCGCCACTAAACTCACAACGCTGTTCCCCAGCAAGTAATCCGTACACCGCCCTAAAACATCGTCTTCGGTGGGCGTTAATCGGCCAAAGTGATTAACGCCAACGGGCCAAGTGAGTTTCAACGAGCTCACGGGAAATAGAGTAAGGCGGCGGCAGCGCAGGTAGCTGACGCGGCGAGAACCACGCGGCATCGCTAATTTCCACGCCATCAATGCGAATACGCCGCGTGGTCGCTTCAGCAAAAAAGCCAAACATCAACGAATGCGGAAACGGCCACGCCTGGCTCTGGTGGTAACGGAGCTTATCTACGTGGACACCAACCTCTTCGAATATCTCTCGATGCACAGCCTCTTCAGCAGACTCGCCAGGCTCAATAAATCCCGCAAGCGTTGAATAGCGGCCAGGAGGAAAGCGCGGGCTACGCGCCAACAACATCGCTTCGCCGCTGGTCACTAGGGTAATAATACACGGTGAAATACGTGGATAATTGCGGTGCCCACAGGCGTGACAATGCATAGCAAACTCGGCTTCAAGTTTGGTGGCCTTCTCGCCACAGCGCCCGCAAAACCGATGGTTTTCAAGCCAAGCACCCACCTGTAACGCAGTAGAAAGCAAGCTGAACCATGAAGCTGCCAACTGCCCTAGCCATTGCCGGCCGTCAATCCAGTCTTCGCCCGGCGTGCGCTCAACCAGCAGCGCAACAGGCTCATCGTGCCAATAGCACAGCGGCTGCATCTGCTCACTCCAAGGCTGGAGGGGCTGAAGCGGGGTTAGCTCACCGTCGAGCAGTGCAGGGGCAATACGGCTGCGGGATACACGAATCACGCGGCCTTCACGGGCATGGTGGGGTATTTCACGTTTAAGCATCGGCTTGAGTTTCCTCAAACCAGCGCAGGTGATGAGTTTCACACTTAGCCTGGTGGGCTGCCTGCTCGTCAGCACTCGGGCGAATCACCCGTAGCTGACCAGGGGTAAGTGAAAGCCGCTTAACCGCTAGACCTTCAGTTGCCTGCTGCTGTTGCTGTTTATTTGATGAGGTATCAGCATCCAGGATGAGCGCTGTTTGGCCGCCGGTCATGGCCAAATACACTTCGGCGAGAATTTCGGCATCTAACAGTGCACCGTGGAGCACCCGGTGGCCGTTGTCGATATCGTAGCGCTTACACAGCGCATCCAGATTATTGCGCTGGCCAGGATGCTTCTCGCGCGCCATCACCAGCGTATCCAAAATACGGCAATGTTCCCGAACAGGACCCAGCACTGGCGCTTTATGACGCTGACTGAGCATCGTCAATTCATGGTCGATAAACCCAACATCGAAGGGCGCGTTATGAATAACCAGCTCGGCCCCATCGATAAATGCCCAGAAAGCCTCGGCGATTTCTGCAAATACTGGCTCATTAGCAACTTTGGCGTCATCAATGCCGTGAACAGCGACAACTTCAGCGTCAATATGCCGTTCGGGATTGATGTATTGATGGTAAGTGCGGCCAGTAAAGCGCCGGTTGATCATTTCAACAGCACCAATTTCTACCAAACGATGGCCATCTTTTGGATCAATGCCCGTTGTTTCAGTATCTAAGATTACTTGGCGCATGCGGCTCTCCTTTGGTGCTCATCAATTGCTTCGTTGGCCAAGGCATCTGCACGTTCGTTACCGGGATGACCGCTATGCCCTTTCACCCAGTGCCACTCCACCTTGTGCCGCTGAGTTTCTTCGTGAAGGGTTTTCCAAAGTTCAGCGTTTTTTACCGGTTGCTTGGCGGCGGTTTTCCAGCCTCGCTTAATCCAGTTATGTATCCACTGAGTAATGCCCTGACGCACGTATTGAGAATCCGTCCAAAGCGCCACTTCACAGGATTTGTTAAGGGTACGCAGCGCCATAATAGCGGCCATTAACTCCATACGATTATTTGTCGTCTCGGCTTCGTAGCCTTTGAGCGTCTTCTCGTGCTGACCACTAGAGAGCACCACTCCCCAACCACCTGGGCCAGGATTTCCTCGGCACGCCCCGTCGGTATAAACCGTCACCTGAGGCAGCCCCTCGGCTACTTGCTTACTCACGCTCTCTATCCTTATTTTGACGACGTTGATCTGATGCCTGATAGCGCGCCGAAGCGCCGGTTCGTGTCGCACCTAACGTGGAGGATGAAACGGGGGCGCTTAGGCCAAACTTAACTCGCTCGATAGGCGCATGGCGCTGGCGCCGCTGCGCTTGAATCATGTAGCTTTCACCAAGGGGAAGATTATGTCTTCGCCCCCAAGCCTCCCAATGTTCGCCGCACTTGGCGTTCACTAGGCCTCGAAAGCAGCAATAGTCTACGCGCTCCACCTCAAAGTCGACAAACGCCAGCCAGTCTCGCAGCCGATTCGCGGTGCGCCACTGCCCATTCCACGGAAACTGAGGCTGCTTTTTACGCCAGCGCTGAGCGACCCCGCTGAGGCTAACAGGGTTAAAGCCAAACAGTACTAATACACCGTTATCAGCCGTCACTCTCGCTGCCTCTTGAAGGGTGTAGTGAGCATCAGGTAGATGCTCCAGCCAATGATGTACCACCACGGTATCTAAACAGCGGTCTGGCAGCGCCAGTTGGCCTGGCGGGCACACCAGCGTAGAGGGCGACTCTGCCAGGGCGCGGGTAGGCGCCCAGCGCATCATGTGGGGAATCGCTGACATGGTCATTAATGCCGGCCCCATACTCATCTCTAAGCTATGCCCCCCCTTGCGCCCTTCAACAACCGGGCCTAAGCAAGCGCGCTGCACATCCCATAGTGAACGGCCAGCTTCGGTTTGCCAGTACGCCTGACTTTGAGCCATCCGCTTAGCGAGCATCGGTGCCATTGACGAATTTGACATGAACAGCGCTTCCCTCCACAGTAGCTATCTTTTAGCGACATTGGCGCCGGTCTTGCGCGCGTCAAATAAACGGTCTAACAGTTGCTCAGCACAGCATAGTTATGTGCAGTTAGTGTGCAGATTACTAGCACCAATTTATTACTACTTATTCGTTATTCGAACTTCAAAGGATCTCGCCCATGATGAGCGTGACACCGATTCCCGCCCTTAGCGATAACTATATTTGGCTATTGAGACAAGATACCAGTCAAAGCGTTTGCGTAGTGGATCCTGGTGAAGCGGCGCCGGTTATCGAGATTCTGGAGCGAGACTCTCTAAAACTAGACACCATATTAATTACCCACCATCACCACGATCATACCGGTGGGCTGAATGAACTGATTAAACGCTACTCGCCCCGTGTTATCGGTCCTGCTAACTCATCCATCGAAGGTATTGATGTAGCAGTAGGTGAAGGCGACGAAGTAAGAGTCATGGGGCGGCTGTTTGAAGTAATTACGACACCGGGTCACACCCTGGACCACATCAGCTACTTTACACCGGGCATTCCTGCTTTACTGTTCTGCGGCGACACGCTGTTTTGTGCAGGATGCGGCCGCCTTTTTGAGGGTTCACCTGAGCAAATGTTCGCATCGCTGAAAAAGATTACGGAACTCCCTGAGGATACACTGGTCTTTGCAGCCCATGAATATACGCAAGCAAATCTAACGTTTGCACGTGCTGCAGACCCTGACAATAAAGACGTTGAATACGCCTTGCAGGAGTGTGAAAAGGCGCGGGCACTCGACCGGCCCACCTTACCCAGCACGATAGGACGCGAGCTGAAAATTAACCCCTACCTGCGTGTGAGCACCGACAGCGTTCGCCAAGCGGCAGGAACACAGGGTTCTAATGATGACGATCTCGCCACATTCACCACTCTTCGCGAGTGGAAGAACCGTTTTTAAGAAAACTATCGTAAAGAAACGTACCGACTATGACTTATCGAACGATTCGCCAGCGCCTGCTGTTAAGCGCGGGTAGCACCGTAATAATGGGCTTTTTTATGGCAGCGGCAGCAAATTCACAGGCCTCTGCTACCGATTACACAAGCACTTACAGGTCCGCTACGCCGGGTGAATCTTCTACCGCCTCGCCGGCAACAGCCACCCCGGATACCACAGTGCAGCCTGCAACTGCCCAGGCCACGCCGCAGCCTTCCACTTTTCATACCCATTTCTGGGATGCCTTGGTATTAGAACCAAAGGATGCGTGGAGTTCGTTACGCGCAAACTTTCAATGGCAAGAAAAGCAGCTATCTACCGAGGCTCAAGCCAGAGTCGATAAGTGGATTGAGCATTATCAGGCAAGCCCGCAAAATATTGTGGCCATCACTGAGCGAGCTACGCCCTGGCTAGCGTGGATCAATCAGCAGGTTAAAGAGCGTGGCTTGCCGGGTGAAATTGCCCTTATTCCTTTTGTCGAAAGCTCCTTTGACCCGAATGCACGTAGCCACCGAGGAGCTGCCGGGCTATGGCAATTTATGCCGCGCACGGGCGATGCGCTCGGTTTAGTGCGCAACGGTAACTACGACGGTCGGCTGGATGTCGTCACTTCCACCGAAGCAGCACTGGATTACCTAGAAATGCAGGCCGATGAGTGGTACCAAGGTGATTTGATGCTATCGCTGGCGGCCTATAATGCGGGCGCAGGCACGGTTAATCGCGCTCAACGGCAAGCGCAGGGCCAAGGGTTACCAGGCGAGTACTGGGATCTTGCCCTCCCCAATGAAACCATGCAGTACGTCCCCAAGCTTAAAGCCATCGCCACCATTATCAATGACCCTGAATTTTATGGCATCAGCCTGCCGGAAATTCACTCCGACCCCGCCTTTGCCAAGGTGCAGTTAGAGCAGCCGGTCAGTCTTGCTCAAGCATCGCGGTTATTAGATGTCAGCCAATCCGCGCTGGCCGAGCTAAACCCTGGTCTGCTGAATGGCAGTATCGATTTGCATAGTGCACAAACGTTATTAGTGCCCGAAGAAGTCGATACACAGGTATTAGCTCAGCTTTCGCAATCAGGCAGCAGCGAGCTTGCCACAACGGCGACCCCAGATGTGCACCGCGTTGAAAATGGTGACAACCTGTCAGCCATTGCGGCACGCTATAATCTTAATCAGCAGGATCTAATCAGATGGAATGCACTAACCCGACCTGAATCCATTCAGCCAGGGCAACTACTTAGCCTCTCAGGGCGTTAAAGCTGGGTATCCAATGGCTGTGTTCACAAAGGATGTCACTCATGTCACGCAGTGTGTTGTTTGCCAAAGCAATGATGCTAGCCAGCTGCTTTATGCTCAGCATGCCACTCATTGCCTCGGAACGTGAGGCGAATACCGGCACACCGCCACTTGTGGTAAATGAGTACGCCTCTACCCCTATTGAAACCAAGCACGGGCTGTCTCTTTACGACAGCCCCGAGCTGCCAGTGGACTTCGCCTACTTTCCTCACGTCAATCCGTCGGCGCCCAAAGGCGGCACTATCACCCATACCGCCGTAGGCGGCAGCTTTGACTCGACCAACCCCTTTATTATTCGCGGCACCCCGGCCACGGGAATTTCAAACATCTACGATACGTTGATGGCCAGCAACCCTGGCGAACCCTTTAGCCTGTATGGGTTATTGGCAAAAGGCGTTCGCTTAGACCCTAACCGAGAGTGGATTGAGTTTGACCTTCGTTCTGAGGCACGTTTTCAAGATGGCGAGCCGGTTACAGCCTATGACGTGGTCTTCTCGTTCAACCTATTACGCGATGAAGGTAACCCTTTTTATGCTAGTTATTACGCGGGGGTAGAGCGCGTCATCGCCCAAAGCGAGCACCAGGTGCGCTTTGAGTTTAACGATACTGAATCACGTGAACTGCCGTTAATTGTGGCGCAACTCCCCATCTTGCCCCGTCACTACTGGGAGCCGCGGGATTTCACCGCGCCTACCCTTGCTGCCCACCCCGGCTCTGGCCCTTACCGTATTAGTAACGTAGATCCTGGTCGACGCATCGTGTTTCAGCGAGACGAAAACTATTGGGGTAAAGACCTACCGGTTAATGTCGGCCGCTACAACATTGACCAAATTGTGTATGAGTACTACCGAGACCGTGATATTGCTTGGGAAGCTTTTAAAGCAGGTTTGACAGATTTTCGCGTTGATGCTCGGGCGGCCACCTGGGCCATCGGCTATGATTTCCCTGCTTATCGCGATGGATTGGTGAAACGCATTACCGTGCCCGATGTAAATCCTTCGATGATGCAGGCGTTTGTGTTCAACCTGCGTAAAGAGAAATTCCAAGATCCACGCGTGCGTGAAGCGTTGAGCCTGGCCTTCGATTTTCCGTGGCTCAATACCAATATTTTTTACGACACTTACCAGCGCACTGAAAGCTTCTTCCAAAACTCTGAAATGGAGGCTGTCGGGCCACCCTCAGAGGAAGAGCTGGCATTGTTAGCGCCATTTCGAGACGAGCTACTCGCCTCTCACCAGTCTGAAAGACTGTTTACCGACCCACTGCCTGTTGCCCACCCCACTGAGCTACGTGAGCGTTTGAGGCTAGCCTTGGACTTATTACGTGAAGCGGGATATGACGTCGTTGATGGCGTGCTCGTTAATAATGACACCGGTCGCCCGTTAAGCTTAGAAGTGCTGCTTTATGATTCTGGTTTGGAGCGGGTGGTACAACCCATGCTTCGCAATATGGCGCGCCTAGGTGTTCAAACATCGCTGCGTATAGTGGATATTAACCAATTCCTTAATCGTCAACGCAGCTACGATTACGACATGGTGATCAGCCACTTTCCACAGTCAAACAACCCTGGTAACGAACAGCGCGATTACTGGACAAGTGCCGCCGCAGAAGCACCCCAGAGCCGTAACCGTATGGCATTAGCGCACCCTGCCGTTGATGCACTGGTTGAACAGCTCATCCGCGCAGAGGATCGTGAATCACTCGACACCGTTGCCCACGCCCTTGACCGAGTACTTCGCTGGGGATTTTACGTGATCCCCCATTACCACTCGGGGGAAACCCGTATTGCCGTGTGGGATAAATTTGGTTATCCAGAGCCCTTCCCTGAATATGCCATGGATTTAGATGCCTGGTGGGTGGATACCGACCGCGAGGCAGAACTGCAGCGCCGTCATCGACGCCGCTGAACCTGTTTAAGGAGTATTCCGTGGCACGCTATACCCTGCGTCGTTTGCTACTGATGATACCGACCCTGTTCGGCATCATGTTGCTCAACTTTATGATTGTCCAAGCAGCCCCCGGCGGCCCCATCGACCAGATGCTGGCACGCTTTGAGGGTGCTGATGCCATGGCCAGCACACGCTTGGACATGGGCGGTGCCGATGTCCAAGTAAGCGATGATTCCCGTGGTGCGCGGGGTATCGATCCACGTTTTATAGAGCAGCTGGAGCAGCAGTTTGGCTTTGATAAGCCCGCCCATGAACGTTTCATCGGCATGATGGTGGACTACCTTACCTTCGACTTCGGCACTAGCTTCTTTCGCGACCGACCGGTGATCGAGCTAATGATTGAGCGCCTGCCGGTGTCCATCTCGCTAGGGCTTTGGACGACGTTACTGGTTTACTTAATTTCGATCCCGCTTGGTATTCGTAAAGCCCTTCGGCATGGTTCGCGCTTTGACGTGTGGACCTCAGGGCTTGTGGTAGTGGGGTACGCTATCCCAGGATTTTTATTCGCTATTTTGCTGATTGTGCTGTTCGCAGGGGGCACCTACCTGGACTGGTTCCCGCTGCGTGGCTTAACCTCGCCCGATTTTGCCGACCTATCACCCTGGGGCAAAGTAAAAGACTATTTCTGGCACATCACGCTTCCCGTTACGGCTGCCGCCATTGGTAGCTTTGCGACATTAACCATGCTAACCAAAAACAGCTTCTTGGACGAAATTCACAAGCAGTATGTACTCACTGCCCGCGCCAAAGGCGCTGATGAGCATCGTATTCTTTACGGCCACGTATTCCGTAACGCGATGCTGATTATTATTGCTGGCCTGCCGGCCGCCATGATCGGTATTTTCTTTACCGGCGCACTGCTCATTGAGGTTATTTTCTCGCTGGATGGGCTGGGCTTGTTGGGCTTTGAGGCCGTTATGCAACGGGACTACCCCGTTATCTTTGGCACGCTGTTTCTGTATACCGTCATCGGCCTGATACTGAAGCTAATATCCGATTTAACCTATGTGTGGGTCGACCCGCGCATCGACTTTGCCTCAAGGGAGTCGTGAAGATGGGCTTTATCTCCTCTCGGCTATCGCCTATCACCTTGCGCCGTTTAGCGGCTTTCAAAGCCAACCGACGCGCACGCGTTTCGCTATGGTTATTTGGCGTGCTGTTTATTCTCAGCCTGTTCGCAGAACTCATTGCCAACGACAAACCTATCGTGATGAAGTACGACGGCCAATGGTATATACCGCTGCTCGTCGCCTATCCAGAAACAGAGTTCGGCGGTTTTTTACCCACACGAACCGACTACCTAGACCCCTTCATTCAGCAGCAAATTAACGAAAACGGCTGGGCTCTTTGGCCCCTTATCCCGTTCTCCTACCAAACGCTAGACATGCAGATGACCCAACCCTCCCCTGCACCGCCCGATGGCCGCCACTGGCTGGGCACCGACGACCAGGGGCGCGATGTGTTAGCACGTGTCATTTACGGGTTTCGGTTATCGGTGGTCTTTGCCTTAGTGCTCACCGCAGGCTCACTGGTTCTGGGTGTGCTGGTAGGGGGCATTCAGGGTTACTTCGGCGGCAAGGTGGATTTAATTGGGCAACGCATGACAGAAATATGGTCGGGGCTGCCGGTGCTTTTTTTACTGATTATTCTTGCAAGCTTTGTGCAGCCCGGTTTTTGGTGGCTACTGGGCATTATGCTGATGTTTTCGTGGCTGGGGCTGGTGGATATCGTACGCGCTGAGTTTTTGCGCGCCCGAAACCTGGAATACGTGCGCGCCGCAAAGGCGATGGGCCTGCCCTCTCGGCTAATTATGTGGCGGCATGTGCTACCTAACGCGATGGTGGCTACCCTTACCTTTATTCCCTTCTTATTCACTGGCGCTATCGGGACACTCACCGCTCTCGACTTTTTGGGGTTCGGCCTGCCCCCTGGGGCTCCTTCCCTCGGGGAGCTGGCGGCACAAGGCAAAAACAACCTACACGCCCCTTGGCTAGGCATTACTGCCTTTATGACGTTAGCCTTTATGCTCTCGTTGCTGGTATTCATTGGCGAAGGCCTAAGGGATGCCTTCGACCCACGCCATGTGAAGCAGCACCCATCATCCGCCCAGGAAACCCAGCATGCCTAATCAGGTAAACACCGCTAAGCCGCTACTACGCTTAAACGAGTTTTCGGTTTCCTTCGATGGCAACGTGGTTGTCGATTCCCTTTCGCTCACTGTGAACGCGGGTGAAACGCTGGCCATTGTGGGTGAATCGGGCTCAGGCAAGTCGGTTTCTGCATTGGGTGCCATTAATTTATTACCCAGCAACGCCACTGTTCATGGTGGGCGGTGGCTAGAGGACATCGACTTAAATCAACTAACTGGCCGGGATTGGAACGGGGTGCGGGGAAACCGAGTTGGCTTTATTTTTCAAGAGCCCATGACCTCGCTTAACCCCTTGCACCGCATTGGAAAGCAGATCGGTGAAACCTTGCGGCTGCACCAAGGGCTTAGCGGCCAAGCAGCTCGCATGCGCGCCAAATCGCTACTAGAGCAGGTCAAACTACCCCGCTCGGAAGAGTTGCTTGATGCATGGCCTCATCAACTTTCCGGTGGCCAGCGTCAGCGGGTGATGATTGCCATGGCAATTGCCAACAATCCAACGCTGTTAATAGCCGATGAACCCACTACCGCCCTCGACGTCACCGTACAGCAGGAAATTCTAGCCCTGCTCAAAGAACTGCGTGACCAACATGGCATGGGTGTGCTGTTTATCAGCCACGATTTGAATCTCGTACGCCGCCACGCGGACAGGGTTTGCGTCATGTATCAAGGTAAGCTGCAGGAAGCCGGTAGCGTTACCGAGGTATTTAACAATCCGCAAAGCGACTACACAAAAGCGCTGATTACCGCGGAGCCCGAAGGCCGGCCAGCAGCACCGACCGATACCACACCGCTATTAACCACGCACCAGCTTAGCGTTAGTTTTAAGCGGCCTAAAACGGGGCTTTTTCAGCGCCAGCCACCCGCTTTTGAAGCCCTAAAAGCGACAGATTTAACTATTGCCCCTGGTGAAACCCTGGGCATTGTCGGGGAATCTGGCTCTGGCAAGACCACCCTTGCCTCGGCGATCATGCGTTTGGTGACTAGCCAAGGTGACGTCTCATTGGGCGATGCCACGCTAAGCCAACTCTCCGGCGATGCGCTAAGGCGCCAGCGTCATCGTTTACAAATGGTGTTTCAAGACCCTTACGGCGCACTTTCCCCGCGCATGTCCGTGTTTGATATTGTTAGCGAAGGTGTGCGGTTTCATTACCCTACTCTGTCGACCACAGAAGTCACCGAGCGGGTGCACCGAACGCTACGCGAAGTGGGCCTAACGGAAAGCTGTGCTGCGCGGTACCCTCACGAGTTTTCCGGCGGACAGCGACAGCGCATTGCCGTGGCGCGCGCCATCATTTTAGAACCAGAGTTGCTGGTATTGGATGAGCCAACCTCAGCGCTAGACCGTACCGTGCAGAAGCAGCTAGTGACGCTACTTCGCGAACTTCAGGCACGCCGCCAGCTAAGCTACCTGTTTATCAGCCACGACCTCGCCGTGGTTCGCGCCATGGCACACCGGATCATGGTGCTCAAGGATGGTGTCGTGGTTGAACAAGGGAACTGCCTTGAAGTACTTGCTACCCCTAAGCACGCTTATACCAAAGCGCTTATAGAAGCCGCCCATCTAAGCTAGCGTCTGCTTAACGCTCAGTTTTGGCGCTACTTGCTAACAGATGAACAGCCTGTATAGCTCAACACAAGATAACGGTATAAAAATGCTCATTGCTATTAAAACGCCCCACTGCAAAGCCATGCCAATGGGGCGCCAGAAAACTTTCATCCATATAGGGCTAGAAACTAGCAATCTCTTCGGGAGTAAGCACTCGCCATTCACCCGGCGCTAAGTCATCCGGCAGTACCACGTCGCCAATCGAACGTCGGTGCAGCGTGGTCACGTGATTACCTAAAGCAGCAAACATTCGTTTTACTTGGTGATAGCGCCCTTCGGTTATCGTCAGTTCAGCTTGTTGTGGCGTAATAAAGCGCAGCGTGGCGGGCTGAGTGGGGGTCTCTTCACCGTCTAGCATGATCCCTTCGGCCACCTGCTTCACCGCCCACTGAGCCGACTCATCCTCAAATGGCTCAGCCAAATCAGCAATATACACCTTCGCACAGCGATGGCGCGGAGAAGTCACCCGGTGGGACCACTGCCCATCGTCAGTCAACAATAACAGGCCGGTGGTGTCGACATCTAGCCGCCCTACCGGCTGTAGCCGCTCCACTTTCGGCAGGTCAATCAAGTCAATTACCCGTGGATAGAGCCCACGCCGAGCGGTGCACTCGACGTCCACCGGTTTATGCATCATCAGGTAACGCAGCCCGACTAATACCAGCGTTTCACCGTTGAGTTTTACTTCATCGTGGGCAGTATCTATCTGGGTCGCTGATTGCTTGATGAGTTCACCATTTAAGGTAACTTCTTCATTTTTCAGCGCCCGCTTGGCTAAGCTGCGGGTTAATGGAGTTGTTTCACTCAAGAAGCGATCAAGGCGCATTATTGACCCACTCCTGGCAGTAATGAAAAGCGGTCGGCATCTTGCCAAGCAGGAAATTTTTCACGAAAAGCATCTAGGTCCGTTTTATCTAGCGTCCCCGTTTCAATAAACGGAGCATTTGCGGGTTGGTCGATCAGCGGTTCCCCTTTGAAATCGACCAGCATGGAATCACCACTGTAGGCGAGTCCTTTAGCATCTTGACCCACTCGATTAACACCTACCACGTAGGCAAGGTTTTCAACCGCGCGAGCTTGAAGCAATGTACGCCAGGGTTGGCGCCTCGGGGCAGGCCAGTTGGCGACACACAGCAGCGCATCATACTCGAAATGCTCATCGTCTGCTGGCTGCTGACGCATCCAAACGGGAAAGCGTAGGTCGTAGCAAACGCTCAGTAGTAGCTTGAAGCCCTTTAATTCAACTAGCTGACGCTGCTTACCCATATCATAACGCTCGTGCTCACCTGCCATACGGAATAGGTGGCGTTTGTCATAATAGCGAAGGCTGCCCTCCGGCGTCGCCCAGACCATTCGATTGTAGTACTCGCCCTGGTCAACAATAGCGACGCTGCCGGTCATGACGCAGCCCCTCGCTTTGGCTTGGTTTTGAAGCCAAGAAACGCTCTGGCTCTCCTCCATTGGCTGGGCCATTTCCCGAGAGTTCATAGTGAAGCCCGTGGCAAACATTTCGGGCAACACAACAAGGTCGGTATCACGACTGTCCAGTTCCCCCAGCAACTTTTCAAGGTGTGTGTGATTTGCCTCGGGGTTTTCCCAGCGTAAATCACACTGTACTAGGCTCGTTCTCAGCTGACTCATGCCACCTCTCCTTTCGTCAGTGTCTTCTCTTATTGTGTGCTAGATTAGCATTTTAAATTAATGAGGCTGCTATGCTTCCACCTTCTTCCCGGGATCCCGAGGCGGTTAAAGGCGTTATGTTTGGCTTAACCGCTTACACCATGTGGGGCTGCTTTCCACTATTTTTTGCTCTGTTCCAGGGAATTCCTGCCTTTGAAATCCTTATTCACAGGATCCTCTGGTCGTGCCTTTTTTTAGTGGGCTTAATCAGCCTATTACGGCGCTGGCCACCGGTGGTTGCGGCACTGGTAGAGCCTAAACGCTTAGGACGTGTATTAGCCTGCGCGCTGCTGATTGCGTTTAACTGGGGAATTTACATTTATGCCGTGGAAAGTAAGCAGGTACTTCAGGCCAGTTTAGGCTACTTTTTAACCCCATTGGTAAACGTGGCCCTTGGCATGCTGGTACTTCGCGAAGTCATGGCGCGCCTACAACTGGTGGCGCTTGGGTTAGCCAGCCTTGCTATTGGCATACAGTTTGTAATGCTTGGAGAACTTCCCTGGATTAGCCTGCTACTAGCACTAAGCTTCGGTAGCTATGGGCTATTTCGTAAGCAGGTGCCGTTAGACGGGCTTTCAGGCCTGTTTGTGGAAACGCTACTGCTGTTTCCCCTTGCACTTATGGCGCTCACTTGGCTTAGCTGGCAAGGGGAGTCGCACTTTATCCATGATGTGCCGATGTCGATTCTACTGGTCATTAGCGGAGTGCTTACCGCGCTGCCACTGATGGCTTTTGCGGGAGCCGCACGCCGCTTACGACTCGCCACGCTTGGGTTTTTAATGTACATCAACCCGAGCATCCAGTTCTTGATTGCATTAACCGTTTTCGGTGAACCGCTCGGCCTTATTCAACTGGCAACCTTCTTGATGATCTGGACAGGCCTTGCACTCTACTCCTGGTCTTCCTGGCAATCACGCCCGCGTCAACCGAGGGTCAATTAGCGTTGGTTGGCTAGCGGGGGGCAGTACAGGAGTATCACGGTGGGTGACTTCGTCATGTACCGGGCAATAGCCAACGCGGAAACCGCCCCAATGCTTGCCATTCACATAAATCGGCACTGAAAGGTCATGCATAATTTCTCCAGTGTCGCGCTTGTAGGTTTGTAACAGCAGCGGATTTTCATGGGCCCCACAGCGGCTGCCCGTTGGGTCATCGAAAATACGCTTACTACGACAGTACTTTAAGTCGTGATCAATATCGCCGGTGGGCTTCCGACTTACCGCCGCGTTGTGGGTAGGCACATAGCCTTTACGGTCACAAGCAATGGCGTAGCTCAGGCCAACTTGGGAAAGCAGCGGCTCTTGCAGGCTGTGCAGATGTTGATCGGTAAAGTCGTCAAACCCCGTGTGGTAAAGCGGCGGCTGAGTGCCAGGGATAAGGCGATACTCCGGCTGAAATAACGCGTCCTGTGATAGCTGGCCACTCGCGATCCCTTTTTCAAATAACTTGCCTATTTGGTCGGCGGTGCGGCGCGCAGCGCTAAATACTTGCTGGTGCCGTCCTTCTAAACGCTGCTGTGCTAGCTCACCATCAACACCCTCTGCGGCATCCATTAATGCACGGGCTTGGGTGGCTAAATCGTGCATATTTCTGTTGCCTTCATCTACATCGTCTTCTAACTGGCGCAGGCTGTCCGCAACCGTTTGACTGTGCTCTCTGGTGCTGGACATGGCTTCTGCCACGCTGGTAATTTCACGCTGCACATCATCAAACTCCTGGGTAATTGTCGCCAGGCTGCCACCTACTTGCTGCAGTCCTTGTGAACGCTCGCGGATACGAGTCATTAACGACCCCATGGTAGCGACAACGCTATGCCCGCTTTGGTGCATGTCCTTAACAAGCTCATCGACACTTTGGGTAGCCGTTGATGTTTTTAGCGCTAAATTACGCACTTCCCCGGCCACCACGGCAAACCCCTTGCCATGCTCACCTGCCCGCGCTGCCTCAATAGACGCATTAAGTGACAGCAAGTGGGTTTGTTCAGCAATGCCTTCAATCATGGAGGTGACATTGCGCACGCGTTCAATTTTATCGTTAAGCGCCGTCAACATCTCAAGCGCTTGATCGGAGCGCTCGGCGACATCCGCCATATCAGTAATAATGTCAACCAATTCGCTATGGTTCAGGTGGCTCGACTGTCGAGCACTCTCAGCAAGCGAAGCCACCTGGGTAGCACTGGCGCTGACCTGCATAATGGCCGCGTTAATCGCACCCATGCTGGACGAGGCATCCCTGGCCATTACTTCTTGCTTGGATAGACGTTGATCCATCAAGTCGGCGTAGTGAGAAACCTCAGCCGAAGCAATGGCGGTTCTGCTGGCGCGGTTCATAAGCCCATAGGCCATCGCCCGCAAAGAAGCGTAGTCTCGCAGCGGTTTTAAACCACGCGTTGGCATTGCTAAACGGTTCTGATCGGCAGAATAAACGCTTTGCAACGCGCTGAGCATTAAGCCTGCGCCAGCCAATACAGCGCAGGCGACCGCGAGGTAGGGCAGCATATTTGCCTGTGACGCCAGCCAAACGGACAGGCCCAGCAACCCCAACGGTACTAGCATAAAAATTAGTCGCATAAGAAACACTCTTTTTTAATTGACGTTATTGAGCAACGAAGCAATGCGAGAAAAAAGCAAACCCACCCCTATCGTCTAAACGATGCCATTTGGGGATTACTTATTTCCAAGCCAGCTTAACGGGTAATGCTAATGAAAGAAGTAGCACTTTGGGGGGAGATAACGGATTAGAAAAAATGATGCCCACAGCGAAAAAAACGATTATTAAGGTATAACGCGTTAAACTAATCAGCCATATTTCAACGACATTCCCTGCCAGCAGCTGTTGAGCACAGTAGGAGCATGCCTAGGAGCCTATGTTAAAGCGCTATTTACCTATTCTGACCTGGCTTCCTCATTACCATCGGCGTCTGCTTGGTGCCGATATCCTGGCGGGGCTAATCGTTACGGTGATGGTCATACCGCAGTCCCTGGCGTATGCCTTGCTGGCAGGCTTGCCTGCCGTGGTTGGTTTGTATGCCAGCATTTTACCGCAGCTGGTCTATACGCTGTTAGGGACCAGCCGAACCTTAGCCGTGGGGCCGGTGGCTATTATTGCGTTAATGACCGGCGCCGCGCTCAGCTCTGTGGCCACCCCTGGCAGTGATGCGTACCTACAAGCAGCACTGGTGCTCTCGTTGCTCTCAGGGGGACTGCTGGTAGTGATGGGTGGGCTTAAAATGGGCTTTTTTAGCAACTTTTTAAGCCACCCGGTGATTTCAGGCTTTTTAACCGCCTCAGGTATTCTTATCGCTGCCAGTCAAGTGGGTAGCTTGCTCGGCATATCTAGCAGCGGTTTTACCTTGGTCGAGCGCTTGATGACCCTGCTGCCTAACGTGCCCAACGTTAACCCTTACACCTTTGCGATAGGAGGTGGCACTCTGGTGTTTCTGGTCACCTTGCGTCGTTTTGGCAAACAGGGACTTTGCGCCCTAGGTGTACCCAATTCGCTTGCTGATTTAACGGCCAAGGCGGGTCCTGTGTTTGCTGTCATCGCCACCACACTGGCCGCTTGGCACTGGCAATTAGCGGATGCGGGCGTGGCCGTGGTAGGCCATATTCCTAGCGGCCTGCCCGCCCTGAGTTTTCCCTGGGGGGATTCGTCGCTGTGGCGGGCGCTGTTAATTCCAGCGCTGTTGATTAGCTTAGTTGGGTTTGTGGAGTCGGTATCCATGGGGCAAATGCTTGCCGCTAAACGGCGCCAGCGTATTTCACCCAACCAAGAGCTAATCGGCTTAGGAGCTGCCAACTTAGCCGCTGGCGTTAGCAGCGGCATGCCAGTAACGGGCGGCCTTTCACGCACCGTCATTAACTATGATGCAGGCGCCCAAACGCCTGCGGCAGGTGCATTTGCCGCCTTGGGCATTGCACTGGTCACGCTGTCGTTTACCGGCTGGCTCTACTACCTGCCGATTGCCACCTTGGCCGCCACCATCACCGTGTCAATTTTGACGCTGGTAGATATCCCCATGCTACGCCAGACGTGGCGCTATTCACGCAGTGATTTTGCGGCCATGGCGGTCACCATTCTGCTCACGTTAGTTGAAGGTATTGAGGCGGGAATTATTGGCGGTGTAACGCTCTCCATTGCCCTCTTCCTATATCGCACAAGTCGCCCTCATAGCGCGCTGGTGGGTCGGGTGCCCAATACTGAGCATTTTCGTAACATAGAGCGCCATGATGTAGAAACAGTCAGCACTGCGGCGCTTTTACGTATAGATGAAAGCCTCTATTTTGCCAATGCCCGTTATTTAGAAGATACCGTTTATAATCTAGTCGCCAGCCGCCCAGAGCTTGAGCATGTCGTGCTCATTTGTTCAGCGGTAAACTTAATTGATGCCTCAGCTCTAGAAAGCCTAGATGCCATAAATGCACGATTAAAAGACTCCGATGTAAAGCTCCACCTCTCCGAAGTAAAAGGGCCCGTCATGGATCAGCTTAAAAAAAGCGACTTCCTTGAAGCGCTTACCGGGCGCGTCTTCCTTAGCACCTACGCTGCATGGCGAGAATTTAGCTAATTTCTCCGAACTTACTACCTTGAAAAGCCAGGCAAATGCCTGGCTTTTTTGCGCAAAGTTCATGCTATTTAGGGTCGCTTGTTAGAACAGCGTTGACATATCCCTATGGGCTTACCTACTATCAGTCGACCACTTAGCAAAACCAAATACCGCATAGCAAAACATAAAGTAACTAAATGTAACCACAACCACAATAAAGGAGCATTTAAATGCGCCCACTCGCTCACCGATTACTGATTGCCGCTTTACCTTTATCACTGCTAGGCGCTGCAGTAAGCCACGCCAGTGAAGTTGACCTGCCACGCACCATGGCATGGACCGCCTACGGCACTAACTCCAGCGGCTATGCCCAAGCGGTTGCCATCGGCAACATGCTGCAAAACAAATACGGTTCATCCGTGCGTATTTTGCCCGGCGACAACGATGTGTCTCGTATGACACCGCTTAAGCAAGGACGAGTGGATTTGTGCGCCTGTGGGATCGCCAGCTACTACGGTGCGGAAGGCGTAATGATGTTTGCCGACCGCGACTGGGGGCCTCAGCCGCTACGCGTCATTACCACATCCACCGCTTCCTTTGGCCTATCCCTTGCGGTCGCCGGTGACTTAGACGTTGAAACGCCTGCTGACTTAGCAGGCAAGCGCGTTGCCTATATTCGGGGTGACGATGCGCTCAACAAAGGTACCGAGGCATACCTTGCTTTTGGTGGGCTAACCTGGGACGACGTTGAGCGCGTTGACTACCCCGGCTATGGCCGCTCTTTTGACGGCATCATTGCCGGCGATGTTGACGCCTCGTTCACCACGACAGTCACACCGCCTGCTCAGCAGCTTGCCAGCAGCCCTAGAGGTATTAGCTGGCCAGTGCTCGACCCAGAAGATGAAGCAGGCTGGGAGCGTATGGCCGCAGTGGCACCCTATTTCCGCCCCCATGAAGTCACCGCTGGTGCCGGTGGCATTAGCGCCGACAATCCCGTTCCAAGTGCCAGCTACCCCTACCCGATTGTGGTTGCCAATCAAGACCTAGATGACAACGTCGCCTACGGCCTGATCAAAGCAATGCAGGAAAATTTTGATGACTATAAAGACAATGCCCCGGGGGCACTTGGCTACGCCTTAGAGGAGCAAGACCTTCAGTGGGTGATGCCATTTCACGATGCGGTCGTGGAGTACTACAAAGAGATCGATGTGTGGACGGATGAAATGCAGGCGCATCAAGATCAGCTCGTTGAGCGTCAGAACGTTCTCTTAAGCGCATGGGAAAGCTTTATGCAGGATGCACCCAGTGATGCTGAGGCATTTACTGCTGACTGGATGGAAGCACGCGCCACTGCGCTGAACGATGCTGGCTTCGAACCCATCTTCGAATAACCGGCTTGGGGGGCGGCGCTTGCCGCCCCTGCTAATGGATGAACCTCTTCATAACAATAGACACTCAGCCATGACCACAGATACCTCGCCATGACCACAGATACCGCGCCCGCCTCTACGCAACAAGTGAAAGAAAAGATCAGCCAAATTCGTCAGCTTCCGTCGGCGATACGCTGGATTCCAGCCACTGTCACCGTCGTTTTAATGCTGATGACGCTGGACTACTTATTCAATATCGGCTGGCTTACCTTTGTGACGGGTCTGGAGACGCAGTTCTATTACGCTGTCGTTGCCTTGCTTTTGCCGCTGGTTTTTTTGCTATGGCCTATACGCAGCAGCCTACAAGATCGCCCGATTCCCTGGTACGACTACTTACTTAGCGCCATAACACTCATTGTCGGTGGCTATTTTGTTTATAACGCAGTACCGATTTTAGAACGCGGTTGGGCATTTGCGGCACCTGACCTCGCTATCTACGCCAGCTACGCCTATTGGCTGCTGATTATTGAAGCGGCTCGACGCGCAGGTGGTTTACCTATTGCCATTATTGCCGGGGTATTCTCGCTCTACCCGCTAGTAGCAGATATTGTGCCCGGCCCTATTCAAGCGTTTCCTTCAAGCCTAGAGGAAACCGCCATGTACCACACCATGAGCACTGAAAGCATCATGGGCGTACCGCTGCAAGCATTTGCGGGCCTTGTAATCGGCTTTCTGGTGTTTGGCGTAGTACTGCAAAAAAGCGGCGGCGGTAAATTTTTTATTAACTTGGCCTTTGCATTGTTAGGGCATGTACGTGGTGGCCCTGCCAAAGTATCGATTTTCTCAAGTGGCTTAATGGGGTCAATGAGCGGCAGTGTGATCAGCAACGTGCTGACTACTGGTGTTTTGTCGATTCCGGCGATGCGACGCATTGGCATGACCCGCTCTTTTGCTGGGGGTGTAGAAGCCTGCGCCTCTACCGGCGGTGTCTTAATGCCACCCGTTATGGGTGCCACCGCCTTTGTTATGGCGATGTTTTTGGATATTCCTTACTCCACTATTGCTCTTGCCGCCGTTATTCCTTCGGTACTCTATTTTTTGGGGTTATTTATACAGATCGACGCTTACGCGGCGCGTAACGATATTAAAGGCTTGCCTGTGGTTGAGCTGCCTTCGCTGTGGCAAACCCTAAAAGAGGGCTGGTACTTTATCTTCGTGTTCGCGCTCTTGGTGTGGATGTTACTGGTGATGCAACGAGAAGCCGTTGCGCCCTTTTACGCAACAGCGCTACTACTGGTTCTTAACCAACTCTCAAAGCATAACCGCTGGGGCTGGAAGGATGTTGGCGACACGTTGTCGTCTGCCGCCAAGCTGTTTGCAGAGCTAATTGCCATTTTGGCAGGCGTAGGCATGCTGGTGGGCGCGCTTTCCATGACCGGCCTTTCCGGCACCATTGCCAACGACTTTATCAACATCGCCGGTGGCAGCGTGCCTCTTCTGCTGATCATGGGTGCGGTAACCAGTTTCGTGTTAGGTATTGGAATGACGGTTACTGCGGCCTATATCTTCCTGGCGGTGGCGCTAGCCCCTGCGCTCATTCAAGGCGGAGGCCTTGATCCCATGGCGGTACACATGTTCATCCTCTATTGGGGCATGTTGAGCTTTATTACGCCTCCCGTGGCACTCGGTGCTTTTGCCGCCGCAACCGTGGCTGGCGCTCGGCCAATGGCAACCGGCCTACAGGCCATGCGTTTAGGCAGCGTGATTTACTTTATCCCCTTCCTGTTTGTCCTTAATCCCGCGCTCATTATGCAAGGCGAGCCGTTAACGATAGTGGCCGTGTTTATCCAGGCTGTGGCCGGGATCATCCTATTTGCTTCCGCCATGCAGGGTTACCTGATTGTGATTGGCCGACTAGGCCATGGCGTATTCCACGAAACCATTATTCGGGGGTTGGTGTTAATCGCAGGCCTACTGCTAGCCCTGCCCGGCGGTGGCATGGTGCCGCTAAGCCAGCTTGAACTGCTTGGCATGGCCGTCGCAGCGTTAATTCCTGGCGTGCTACTAGCGCGCTTAAGCCAGCGCCACCATCAGCGCTCACATTCAGCTAGCGCTTAATGTGAGCAACGACAACCTGAGGAATTTTATGCACACAAAAACAAAAATCTCATTTAAATTAAGCGGAGTAGCGATAGGTATTCTTTTCGCGGGCCAAGCGGTTGCTATGCCTAATGCGCTTAACTGGACTGCCTACGGCACCGGAACCAGTGGCCACGCGCAAATCATGGCCATCAGTCAGCTACTGCAGGAAGAGCATGGCACCCAATCTCGCGTTATTCCTGGCGAGAACGACACAATGCGCATGACGCCTTTAAAAACAGGCCGGGTTGACCTTTGCGCCTGCGGCATTGCCAGCTACTACGGTTCTGAAGGCGTTATGATGTTTGCAGGCCCCGACTGGGGGCCACAGCCTATTCGCGTTATTTCCACGTCCATAGCCACTTTTGGCTTAGGTATGGCTGTGGCAGGTGACGTTGAGATTGACTCAATCGCTGACCTTGAGGGTAAACGGCTGGCCTACCTACGAGGAGACGATGCCCTCAACAAGGCCGCAGAGGCGTATTTAGCATTTGCCGGTCTGACGTGGGATGACGTTGAACGCGTTGACTTCCCCGGCTACAACGCAGCCTTTGATGGCATAATCAGCGGTCGAGCCGATGCTGCTATCACCACCACCGTCACGCCAGCTGCGCAGCGCCTTTCTGCCAGCCCTCGCGGATTACAGTGGCCTACATTACCCACAGAAGATAAAGATGGCTGGGAGCGCATGCTCGACGTCGCACCCTACTTTCAGCCCCACGACGTTACTGCAGGGGCTGGTATTGATGCCGACGCCCCACTCGCCAGCGCAAGCTACCCTTACCCCATTATGGTCAGCAATGCCGACCTTGCTCCAGAAACTGCGCGCGGGTTGATCACCACGCTGACTGAATCATTTGATGACTATAAAGACAACGCCCCAGGTGCAAGCGGCTATGCGCTGGAGAATCAGAACATGACCTGGGTGGTGCCTTTTCACGATGCGGTTGTTGACTATTATCGAGACACTGGCGTCTGGACAGATGCAATGGAAGAGCATCAAAAAGCACTGGTCGAGCGCCAGGCACTACTTATGGATACCTGGGAAAGCTATAAAGCAGATGCCCCGGAGGACGAAGAAGCCTTTATAGCTGGATGGATGACAGCGCGTCGCGCGGCGTTGGAAGACGCCAGCATGAATCCCGTCTTTTAAAAATCCTTCTAAAAATGTCGCCTCAGTAGGCGGCATTTTTTCTAACGTTAAAAGCAGTTATTTCGCAACCGCCTAATTCTGCATTGCGGAACACAGTTCTACTATATTGACTAAGCCGCCCTGTTTCGTCATTATTCAATCATTATCAATTCCAATAAATAATCATAAGTTTCGCGATGCGAAACATTGGAGCAATTCATGTCTGTTCATTACCAGCGTCACGGCGATGTAGGCGTTATTCACATTGCCAATCCACCGGTTAACGCATTGGGGCACGCCGTGCGCAGTGGCTTAGTGAAGGCACTTGAAGAAGGTATCGCTGACTCGCAAGCCAAAGCGCTGGTAGTGTTAGCTGATGGCCGCACCTTTATTGCCGGTGCAGATATTAAAGAATTCGGCAAACCTCCCCAGGCTCCTTTGCTACCCGATGTTATTACCCAACTGGAAGCCTGTTCTAAACCGTTAATTGCCTCTCTACATGGCACCGCCCTAGGCGGTGGCTTAGAAGTTGCGTTGGGCTGTCACTATCGTGTGGCACTGAAGGGCACTCGCGTTGGGTTGCCTGAGGTGAAGCTTGGCTTACTGCCCGGCGCGGGGGGTACACAACGGTTACCACGCTTGGTTGGCGTCGAGCGCGCGTTGGAGATGATCACTAGCGGGCGTTTTGTAGAAGCTGAAGAAGCCCTTGAAGCAGGCATTATCGATGCGATTAGTGATGCCCAAACGCCCCTGGAAGCAGGTTTAGCTGCCGCTGAGAAGGTGCTCACAGGTAGGCAAACGTCACGCATCACCGGAGAGCTTCCTGCCCCTGCGGCGAATCCACAGGCGATCGCCTCTACCCTGCAACAGTTGAACCAAGACGCTTCAGCGCTTTTTTCACCCTTTCGCATTGTAGAAGCGATCGAGGCCTGCGTGACTGCAGCGTCACTTCAGGACGGCTTACGCCGCGAGCGGGAGCTGTTTCTGGCCTGCATGGACTCACCCCAGCGCGCAGGCCTTATTCACCTCTTTTTTGCCGCGCGCAGCCCCCACCTAGTGCCCAACGTTGAGAGCGCCAGCGCATTTAGCCACGTGGCGTTAATCGGACAGCATCGGCTCTTTGAACGCCTGGAAAAAGCTGCCCAACGGGCAGGCATTACCTTAACCAGCGCGCCAAACAGTGCCACTGAGCTATGCCTCATTGCCCCTAATAGCGCCACTAGCGTTGCCACCAAATGTCCCATTATCACGATGGAAGACATTGGCACTCATGGTGGCAACAGTGAAAACGGCGGCAAGGACACAGCGCTTAGCCTGATCATTGCTGATAACGGCAGCATGGTTGAGCTGGTCGACCTAAGTGCAGGGCCACTGATCCAACAACAGGCTGCACTTACGCTGAAAGCACTTCGCCTAAACGTAGTGGTTAGCCAACAGCAAAGCCTGCTGAAGACAATGTATGAAGCCATGCAACAGGCGCCAGCCAGCGACAAGCAAACAGCCCTTGAACGGGTGAGCGTGGGTATTTCAGAACAGGGCTTTTGCTATCGCGCAAGCGACATTGATTTGCTGGCCGTGGAAGCGTTCGGCTACCCACGCCACCTGGGCGGTCCTCATCGTCAAGCTACCCTCTCAAAAATAGTCTCAAAGGCTGGCTCAACGGCTAATTCAACTGCTAAGGACGACTAACATGAACCTCACCTTTAGCCCCGAAGAGCAGGCGTTTCGCGAAGAAGTGCGGCGCTTTCTGGCGGATGCGTTACCCAGCGATATCAGCGAACGCGTGCGCCTAGGGCGTCACCTTAGCGCTGATGACCACCTGCGCTGGCAGAATATTCTCAGCGAGCAGGGTTGGCTGGCATCTAACTGGCCAAAGGAGCACGGCGGCCCAGGTTGGGGGCCGGTGCAACGGCATATATTCGATGAAGAGTGCGCCGCTGCTCACGCGCCAACGGTGGTCCCTTTTGGCGTCAACATGGTGGCCCCCGTCATCATGAAATTTGGCAGCACAGAACAGCAGCAGCACTACCTGCCGCGTATTTTGAGTAACCAGGACTGGTGGTGCCAAGGCTATTCCGAGCCCGGCGCTGGCTCTGACTTAGCAGGCCTGAATACCCGTGCCGTGCGGGACGGTGATCACTACATTGTTAACGGTCAGAAGACCTGGACCACGCTGGGTCAGCACGCCAACATGCTTTTCTGTTTGGTACGCACCGACCCCGATGCCAAGAAGCAGGCCGGCATTAGCTTTTTGCTGATTGATATGCAGACGCCTGGTATTACCGTGCGGCCAATTATTACCCTCGATGGTGCTCACGAAGTTAACGAAATCTTTTTAGACAATGTTCTTGTGCCGATTGAAAACCGCGTTGGTGAAGAAGGCCAGGGCTGGACCTGCGCCAAGTTTTTGCTTACCCATGAGCGCACCGGCATTGCCGGGCTCGGTCACGCTAAGCAGGCCCTGCGGCATTTAAAGTCACTGGCCAGCCGCATTCAGCATCGCGGCAAGCCGCTGCTGGCGCTGCCCAGCTTTCGTCAGCGGGTGGTGAAGGCCGAACTCGAGCTAATGGCGCTGGAAGTCACCAATTTACGTGTGATTGCCGCTGCCCGTGACGGCGGCGCTCCCGGCGCAGAAAGCTCACTGCTAAAAGTACGTGGCTCGGAACTTCGCCAAGAACTAAGTGAACTCACTCGGCGCGCGCTTGGCCCCGCCGCACTGCCCTTCTTTCCTGAGTTCCTGCATGGCGATGAAAGCTTAGATGATGCCTACACGCAAAGCGCTGCGGCAAGTGCCCAGTATTTAAACCGTCGCAAGCTATCAATTTATGGCGGCTCCAACGAAATACAAAAAAGTATTGTCGCCAAAACAATTTTAGAAATGTGAGGTCAACATGGATTTTGCTTTAACCGACGAGCAGCGCATGCTCGAAGAGACGCTTACTCGCTTGGTGACTGACCAAGTATCCCCCGAACAGCGCCGTTCAATGCTCAGCAGCGCTAACGCTGAACGCTCCCCACTGTGGCACACCTTTGCTGAGCTGGGCCTGCTGCATATGCCCTTCAGCGAAGACGTTGGCGGCTTAGGCGGCGACGGCACCGACCTAATGATTATCATGCAGGCACTCGGCCGCGGCCTAGTGCCTGAAGCTTACTTAGCTGGCCTAGTATTACCAGGCCAGCTATTAGCGCTTACTGCCAACGGCGAACAGCAAAAACGTTGGCTCACTCCGCTGCTGGAAGGCGAGCATCAGCTGGCATTGGCCTGGCAGGAGCATGACGCCCGCTACGATGCGTTTGACGTGTCCACCCACGCCGCTCAGCGTGACGGCCAGTGGCATCTCAACGGCAGAAAGGACGTGGTTCTTAACCTGGGGGCCGCTGCAGCCACTTTGGTAATCGCCCGATTAGACAGCGGTAAATTAGCGCTATTTGTGGTGCCCCACAATACCGCAGGTAAATCTTCGCACCTCTACCTGACCATGGACGACCAGCCCGCCGGTGATCTAACGCTGGATAACGTCACGCTGCCGCCAGAAAACTGCTTGAGCGAAGATGTCAGCGATGCACTGGCCGATGTGCTGGCCCTTGGCCGCGCCGCACTATGCGCGCAGGCTATTGGTGCCATGGAAGAGGCCTGCGACCAAACGCTTGCCTATTTAAAAGAACGCAAGCAGTTTGGTTTGCCGCTATCGACCTTCCAGGCGCTTCAGCACCGTATGGTGGATATGCACCTGCATCTGGAGCAGTCCCGCTCCATGGCCATTTTAGCCGCCACTAGCCTTACGCTGCCTGCCAGCGAACGGGATTATAAAATTGCCGCAGCCAAAGCTTATTGCGGTGAGTCGGCACGCTTTATTGCCGAGCAGGCGATTCAACTTCACGGCGGCATGGGCATGACAGAAGAGTGCTATGTGGCTCACTACGCTAAACACCTAGTGATGTTTGATCACTACCTAGGCGACAGTGACTATCACCTCGAAACGGTCAGCGATCTATTAGACGTCGCCTAAGGCGGCCTTAGAACGGTGATAAAGGAGCGATATATGTCAGATCACCCCAGCCAGTTAGTTACTGTCAGTGCAATTGAAAACGGTGTAGTAGAAGTCACCATTGCACGTCCAGAGGTACGTAATGCTCTTAATGAAGAAACCGCCCTAGCGCTCAACAAAGTGCTGGCGGCGGTAGCCGTCAATGAGCAGATCCGTTGCGTTATTCTTAGCGGCGAAGGCAGCTCTTTTTGTGCAGGTGCTGACCTGGCAGAGTTTGAGAAGGCATCGTCTCAACCGGCTAGCGAACGACTGGAAACGCTCTTTTTACCTGCTCTGCGCAGTTTGATGGCAATGAATAAGCCCATCATTGCGGCAGTGTCCGGTGCAGCAGCAGGTATTGGTGTTTCTTATGTTCTCGCCAGCGATATGGTAGTAATGGGGCGATCAGCCTACCTGAAGCTTGCCTTTATTAATATTGGCTTGATTCCCGATGGCGGCGCCTGTTGGCATTTAGTACGCAAGCTTGGTCACGCCCAGGCCTTTGAAATGGCCGCCTTGGCGACGCCGATTTCAGCAGAGCGATGCTTGGAACTAGGCTTGGCCAATCGAGCGGTTGAAGATGACCAGGTGTTACAGGAAGCTCGCACGCTCGCAAAAATGCTGGTTGAACAGTCAGCCCAGGCACTAAGCGCCACCAAGCGAGCGTTGCGTGAAGCAGCGCAACGCTCGCTAAGTGACACCATGGCATTAGAAGGCGAGCTTCAAGATCAGTGCAAAGCGTCTGAAGAGTTTCAGGCGCGGCTAGCCGCGTTTCGTCAAAGCCGCCGCAAATGAGATTGCGCTTTCTCCAAGGCCTTCTGGTAATCATCACGTAGCGTGGTCACTTCTTCGGCCACGCTATTAAGCGTTGCAATACCACCTACGCCCTGGCCCGCGCCCCAAATATCCCGCCATGCTTTTGCTTTACTGCTGCCACCGGAGCCATAGCGCATTGAGGCTTTATCGCCTTCAGGCAGCGCATCAGGATCCAACCCTGCCTGCTCAATACTTTGCCGTAGGTAGTTACCGTGCACGCCAGTAAATAGGTTGGTATATACAATGTCTCCTGCCCCCGCCTCCAGTACCATCTGCTTATAGGCCGCTTGGGCGTTGGCTTCCTGGGTGGCAATAAAGCGCGTACCCATATACACAAAATCCACGCCTAGCGCCTGGGCAGCCGCTATTTGCTCACCGCTGGTAATGGCCCCCGCTAACACCAGCGGACCATCATAGAAACGGCGAACCTCAGCGACAAACGCAAAGGGGTTTAATTGCCCCGCATGACCACCCGCGCCGTGGCATACCAGTATCAGCCCATCGACACCCGCATCAATGGCTTTCTTGGCGTGCCGCAACGTGGTGACATCGTGAAAAACCAGTCCACCATAGGCGTGCACCTGCTCCACTACCTGATTAGGTGCATGCAGGCTAGTAATCACCAGCGGCACCTTAAACTCGGCGCACAGTCCAACATCGTGCTCTAGGCGATCGTTAGTGGGGTGCACAATTTGGTTAACCGCAAAGGGTGCTGAGGGCTTATCGGGGTGCTGCTCATCATAGTCAGCCAGTGTTTGGGTAATGTGCTGTAGCCAATCACGGAGCGCTTCGGCGGGCCGAGCATTTAATGCCGGAAAGGCACCGATGATCCCTGCTTGGCACTGGGCAATCACTAATTCAGGCCCAGAGACGATAAACATAGGGGAGCCAATTACCGGCAGAGTTAACGAGGCAGTTAGGCGCGTTAGCATAGGACAACTCACTGGTTGTTATTGTGTGAACTCATGACTAAAAAGGCCCCTTTCGGAGCCTTTTATGAACTGCTTACAGCTTGCTCTCAAGCTCAGGCAAAAGCTCAAACAAGTCCCCCACCAGCCCGTAGTCAGCGACCTGGAAGATCGGCGCTTCGTCGTCCTTGTTAATGGCAACGATCACCTTGGAGTCTTTCATTCCCGCCAGATGTTGAATGGCACCGGAGATACCCACGGCAATATACAAATCCGGAGCGACAATCTTACCGGTCTGCCCTACCTGCATATCGTTGGGCACAAAGCCTGCGTCGACGGCCGCACGGGAGGCGCCAATAGCCGCGCCCAGCTTATCGGCAATGCCGTCAAGCAACTTGAAGTTCTCCCCGTTGCCCATCCCGCGGCCGCCGGAGATGACCACCTTGGCACCGCCCAGCTCGGGCCGGTCCGACTTCGCCAGCTCTTCTTTGATAAAGCTCGACTGGCTGTTATCTACCACTACGTCCACGGCTTCAATATTGGCGCTGCCGCCTGCGCCTACCGCGTCAAAACCAGTGGTGCGCACGGTGATCACTTTCAGCACATCGGCGCTTTTAACCGTGGCGATGGCATTACCCGCGTAAATAGGCCGCTTGAAAGTGTCGGCGCTGTCGACCGCTATCACGTCAGACAGCTGGCTAACGTCTTTGAGCGCTGCCAGGCGCGGCAGCACGTTCTTCCCGGTGGTGGAAGCGCTAGCAAGCACGTGGGTGTAGCTATCGGCCAGTTCAAACAGCAGCGCGCCCATCGGTTCGGCTAGCTGGTGGGCGTAAACGGCGTTGTCGGCAACGCGCACTTTGCAGACGCCATCCAGTTGTGCGGCTGCGTCGGCAGCGGCTTGAACGCCCTCTCCGGCAACGAGGACATCAATATCACCACCAATGGCTTTCGCAGCTGCCACGACATGGGCCGTAGCGCCAGCCAGTTGGCCTTCGTGTAAATCAACAAGTACCAGAATGCTCATGGAATTAGCTCCTATTTAAAGCACCTTAGTTAAAGTACTTTGGCTTCGTTTTTTAGTTTGTCGATTAGCTCGTCTACGGAGGCAACCTTGACACCGCCTTTACGCTCAGCTGGCGATTCCACTTTCATTAGGCTCACCTTGGAAGCCACCTCGACGCCGTAATCAGCAGGCGTTTTCACATCCAGCGGCTTTTTCTTGGCCTTCATGATATCGGGGAGTTTGGCGTAGCGCGGCTCATTCAAACGCAGGTCTGTCGTAACAATCGCCGGCAGCGTCAGTGCAATAGTTTGCAGGCCGCCGTCAATTTCACGGGTAACGTTTACTTTGTCTCCGTCCACCGCCACTTCTGAGGCGAACGTGCCCTGCGGCAGGCCAGTCAACGCTGCCAGCATTTGGCCGGTTTGGTTGTTGTCGGTATCGATGGCTTGCTTGCCAAGAATGACCATGCCCGGCTGCTCTTCCTCGACCACCTTGGCCAGCAGCTTGGCAACCGCCAGAGATTCAGCGCGCTCATCGGTTTCGATATGAATGGCGCGATCCGCACCCAGCGCCAGCGCCGTACGCAGCTGCTCCTGGGCCGCTTTGGGCCCCACCGTTACGGCCACTACTTCCGTGGCCACGCCTTTCTCTTTCAGGCGCACCGCCTCTTCCACAGCAATTTCGCAAAACGGATTCATGGCCATTTTGACATTGGTAAGATCAACGTCTGAGTGATCCGCTTTGACACGGATTTTGACGTTGTAATCAATGACGCGTTTAACCGCGACGAGTATTTTCATAAGGCCGGCTCCGGGCGATTAAAAAGCACTTTATTTTGCATAGCAAAATACTGTTTTACTTTATAGAAATAACAATAAAAAAACGCCGACCAAAGGTCAAGCGCTTCCGCGTTCTTGCCCCTTTCAAACAGTACTTCTTAGTCGGTACCTCTAAAAAGGTGACCACATAAACCACGCCGCCAATAGCGGAATCGAAGCGACCAAGAATCTGCCGTTCCAGCGGTAGCCAATACGCGTAGCCGGTACGCCGGTAAACCGAGACAAAATCAGCATCGATGCCGTCATCGGCGACGACATTAGCGCCAACGCCCAGCCAACCATCAACGATGCGCCGATTAGCGCAGGCGATAGTCCCTCAATACCAAGCTGTGGCAATAAACCCACCAGCAACGTCACCGTAACGATAGGATTAACGCCTATTTGCGCTAGCCCTACCACCATCAACATCGCGAGCACGGCGTTAAACGCTCCCCACTGGTTCAGTACGGTTAACAGCGGCGCCAGTTGCTGGGTATCCACCAGCCCCACGCATAGGTGCCCCAAGTACCCCGCCGCCCCAAGCACCACGATTTCATTGGCGCTGGGTGAAAGCAGCCACGGCAGCTGACGGTGTACCGCGCTGACGGCAGCGGGTAGACCAGCATAACCAAGCCTGCGCCGCTGCCAGGCAAGCCAAACCAGCGCTCCTGTGGGCGCACCAATAAGCGCGGCAATCGGTAAGCGCAGTTCTAGTAGCCACGCGATACTAAACACCAGCGCGACAATCCCCAGCAACAGCACACTAAACTGGCCCAGCGGGCGCAATGAGGGTGCGGCTAGGTGGTTTTTACTGGCCTGGGTTTTATTGCCAGGAGGATGCGGCCCGGTGAGAAAATCCACAGCCCATCCCGCCAGAAATATCAGCACCGCCGCGCCCAAAATGTAGGGAGCAAGCTCCAGCCAAGTCACCTGGTGAAGACTCGACAGCACCACCGCCACACCAATACCCATAGGAGAAATCAGCGGCGCCAGGGAAAACCCACGCAATAGCGCCAGCATCATGCGCCGCTGGCGCGCCTCACGTACCCACACCCGCCCCTGAGCCGCCCCTAAGGTATTGCTTTTTTCAATCATGGCGGCAAACAGGTTAAGCACGCCGATATTGAGAATAATCCCAAATAGCGCTGAACCAAGGGATAAAATTGGGTAGCGACGGCTAGGCGGCTGAAGCAGCATGCTCTGCCCACAACGGCGTACTAAACGCGAGCGATAGGCAGGCAAACGAAGCATACTCAAAGCCACCACAAAGGTGGCAAAAAAAGCAAAACGCCCGCTGGCCTCAAAAAGAAGCTGTCCAGGGTTTGATGCGCGCCAGAGCGCAAGCAGTGTTAACACTCCTGCGGCTAACAGTAACCCTTTCGCCATGCGGGTTAGCTGAGCACCCAGTGTTGTTAAATACAGTAGCAGCGCGCCAATACCAACGGCTTGCCATACCACACCCCCAAACACCAGATGAAACAGCGTTGCCAGAGTGACCAGCAGTAGAAAAGAGACCCGCAGGCGGGCTGGACTCACTCAGCGGACTCCCACGGCTTGGTCAGTTGGGGCTGGGTATCGGGCATGCCTTCGGGGGACTCACTGCCGCTTCGGCGCCGGAATGATCCCTCACCCACGGCGACTAAATTGCCGTTTCCATCCACTATCTCACCGCTGGTCATATAGGTTTTCTGTCCACCTCCGCGCAGCGTCCCCGTGGCGCGCAGTAAACCTTGCTGAGCGGGCCCAACAAACGTGGTGGTCAAGGACAGCGTCATGCCGCGGCGAATATTGCCCGGCACGCGACAGTGCAGACCCGCCAAGCTTAGGGCGCTATCCAACATAGAGGCTAATACACCGCCGTGGACATTGCCGCTGCGGTTAAGATGCTTTGGCTCAATGGTCAGTTCAACGACGACTCGCCCCTCTTCCCACTCAACAACATGCATGCCCAGCAGTTCGTGATAGCCCATTAGCGCTTGCTGAGATGACTGGCTCATTTGCCGCTCTCCTGCTGAGCTAAATCCCGCAGTCGCCCTTTAAGGATTTTTCCGCTGGCTGTGGACGGTAGCGAATCCATTAATACAATTTGCGTGGGCCTTTTGTAGGGCGCCAGCCGCTCGGCGATAAACGCCTTAAGCTCTGTAAGCTCCACCTCGACGCCCGGTTCACACTGAACAAAGGCGACGACTTCTTCGTTCCCGGCGATTTGCCGACCGACCACTGCAGTCAGCGTTACCGCCGGGTGCTCATTAATCACCGCTTCTACGTCCGGTGGGTAAATATTAAACCCCGAACGGATAATCAGCTCTTTGCTGCGCCCAACGATATAGAGCTGGTCATCGTGGTCGAGTTTGGCGATATCGCCGGTATTCAGCCAGCCATCCTCGGTTAATGTTGCGCGGGTTGCCTCTGGCTGGCGAAAATAGCCCTTCATAATATTGGGACCGCGAACCCACAGTTCACCCACTTCTTCGCCAGGCTGCTCAGAAGTTCCGCTATCACTTAGGGGTTCTAGACGATACTCCAGTAGAGGAAGCACGCGGCCCACGGTGCTATTGCTATGGCGATCATCGATGCGCGTTTGGCTGATGGTGGGGCTAGCCTCGGTTAATCCATAGCCGTTATGCAGTGCTAGCCCAAAGGCCGCCTCCACGCGCACTTTGGTGTCGCTATCTAACGGTGAGCCACCTGCAGAGATATAAATTAACTCAGGTGCTTCAAGTGGTTGCTGCTCGCGCTTCAAATACTCTAAGGCACGAGCATACATGGCAGGCACGCCCTGGAGGACGGTTATTCGTTCGTGTTTCAGAGCCGCCAACAATTGAGCGGCATCAAAGCGCGGCACGGTATATAGGCAAGCGCCATTATACAGCGACCCCATACACACCGAGGAGAGACCAAACACGTGGGACATTGGCAATACGCCGTAGACCCGCTGGCCTTCGCTTAAATGGCGCATACCGCCTGAGATTGAGGCAATGTAAAGAATGCCTCTGTGGGTCAGCATGACGCCTTTCGGTGTCCCGGTAGTGCCCGAAGTGTAGATCATCGCTGCCACTTGCTCGCCACCGCTTATACTCACTGGCTCAGGCTCACTGTCATAAAGCGGCGAGATCCCCAGACCACCCAATGTAGGGTGCTGATAGCGGTCGGTTGCGTGACGCTGAGCGTGCTGGCCAGCCTCAGGCGAAGCATCACAGGTATAGAACACCCGCCGGGGCAGGCAGTTACCCTGAATCAGGTCAACTTCTTGAGCCGAAAGCCGTGAATTAACAATCGCGACCCATACATTAAGTTCACTGGCTGCCAGCAGTAAGACAACCAGGGCACGACAGTTTTCACTCACCGTCATAATGCGATCGCCAGGACGAATACCCATCGTGCTTAACCAGTCGCAAGCGGCGTGTATTTCCTCACCAAGCTCAGCGTAGCTCCAGCGCACATCGCCATCCACAATGGCAGGATGCTCACTAAGCAATTTGGCATTTTCCAGCACGCGGGTACTCAGCCGGTCGGGAAGCTCTGCTACCAGTTCACTGGCGAGGCGACCAAAGATGCTTTCATCCGGCGCTTGGTAAGAGACCGATAAAGCCATTAAGACGCCTCCCGCACCATATTCCGCGCAATGACGATTTGCTGAATCTGTGTCGTCCCTTCGTAAATGCGGAATAGCCGTACATCGCGGTAAAAGCGCTCAACGGCATATTCGGACATATAGCCTGCACCGCCATGTACCTGCACTGCACGGTCGGCCACTCGACCCACCATTTCTGCACAAAACAATTTGCAGCAAGAAGCCAAGGTAGACACATTTTCGCCATCGTCTTTGCGGCGTGCCGCATCCATCACCATGGTTTTGCCTGCATAGGCTTCGGTTTTACTATCCGCTAACATCGCTTGAATCAATTGATGCTCAGCAAGGGCTGCGCCAAACTGTTTACGCTCCATGGTATAGCGCAGCGACTCTTCTACTAATCGCTCAGCAACACCTACACAAACCGCTGAGATATGCAGCCGTCCGCGGTCAAGCACCTTCATTGCGGTTTTAAAACCTTGCCCCTCTTTTCCGCCAATAATATTTTCGGCGGGCACCCGGCAGTTATCGAAAATAATATCGCAGGTATGAGCGCCCTTCTGACCCATTTTATTATCTGCAGGGCCGCGAATTAATCCAGGTGTATCACCTTCTACAATAAAGGCTGATATGCCGCCCGCGCCTTTGTTAGCAGGGTCCGTGCGAGCCATTACGGTAAATAAATCAGCTTCAGGGCCGTTGGTGATATAGCGCTTGGTGCCATTCAAAATGTAATGGTCGCCATCGCGCACCGCGGTAGTACGCAGGCTGGCAGCATCAGAGCCTGAATCCGGCTCGGTCAAACAAAAAGAACTTAAAATCTCGCCGGTGGCCAAGCGCGGCACATACTTTGCTTTTTGCTCGTCGGTGCCATCAATCAAAATCCCTTGGGCGCCAATACCGTTGTTGGTACCAAACACTGAGCGAAAGGCTGGCGATGTTTTACCAATTTCTATCGCTACCAGGGCTTCCTCCTCCATGGTAAGCCCTAGGCCGCCGTACTCTTCTGGAATCGATAGCCCAAACAGACCCATCTCTTTCATTTCCGCTAGAAGCTCCGGAGGCACTGCATCCTCTTCCGCTAAACGCGCCTCGTTAGGAATTAAGCGCTCACGGACAAAGCGAGAAATAGTATCAACAAGCTGATTAAGCAGTTCGGGATCGCGGATCATGACGGCTCCTGGTGGCAACAGTTTTTTATCGTTAGAAGTGGCGCTTGCTGAGTGGCTTACGTCAAAGAGTGCGCCATCTATTTTGCATAGCGAAATTAGTGTTCACTCAGCTTGTCAGGCACTTTTGCATAGCCTAGGATGGCAGTCAATAATTGAAACACCATTCTGCATTGCAAAACTTGGCTATTAAAAATTCTATAACAAGAACTCACTCAAGAGAGGATTTAGCGTATGTCTAGCGAATCAACGACGTGCTCTTTTACCACGCTTGGCATTGTCGGTACCGGCGCTATGGGGCGTGGCATCGCTCAGCTGGCGGCTCAGGCAGGTCTAAACGTTATGCTTTTCGATGTAAAAGAGGGGGCTGTGAAAGAGGCTAAGCACTTTATTAATGGCTTATGGCAGCGAAGCGCTGAGAAGCAGCGAATTACCCCAGAACAGGCCCAGCACTATAGCGAGCGGCTACTCGAAGCAAACGCGCTCGACGCCCTCGCCCCTTGCGATATCGTGGTGGAAGCCATTGTTGAAAAGCTGGAGGCCAAGCAGGGGTTATTTAGCGATTTAGAAGCGATTGTCAGCCAACAGGCGGTATTGGCGACCAATACTTCTTCGCTCTCAGTCACGGCCATTGCCGCCGCCTGCCAGCATCCCGAACGCGTCATTGGTTTTCACTTCTTTAACCCCGTCCCGCTAATGAAAATTGCCGAGGTCATCCCCGGTCTTCGCACATCAGACGACGTAACTCAGCAGGTCAACGCGCTCGGTAAAGCCATGGGCCATTTCACAGCCCAGGCAACTGATACCCCTGGGTTTCTGGTCAATCATGCCGGTCGCGCCTTCGGTACCGAGGCCCTGCGCATTTTAGGCGAAAGCGTAACAGACCCGGCCACCATTGACCGCATTATGGTCGACCAGGGCGGTTTCAAAATGGGCCCCTTTACGCTACTCGACCTTACCGGGCTGGATGTCTCTCACGCGGTGATGGAGTCGGTTTACCACCAATATTATGAGGAGGCACGCTTTCGTCCCTCCCCCTTAACTCGGCAACGTTTGGCCGCGGGCTTGCTGGGCCGCAAAACCGGTGAAGGCTTTTATCGCTATGTGGATGGCAAGCAGCAAATGCCGGAAGCACCCGATATTAAGTCTGTATCCCCTTGCCCGGTATGGATCAGTCAGGACGACCCCGAAAGCGCTGACGCACTCGCAGCGTTGGTAACCACTGCCGGCTGGCCGTTAGAAACAGAAGCGACTCCCTCTGGCCAAGCACTGTGCCTGCTTACCCCGTTTGGAGAAGATGCCACCAGCTGTGCGCTACGCCAGGGGCTAGACGCTAAACAGTGCGTCGCCGTGGATATGCTCGCCGGACTAGATAAACGCCGAAGCCTAATGGCCACGCCGGTGACCGGCACCGCCTACCTTCAGTCAGCGTGCAGCCTGTTCAATCACGATGGCACACCGGTAAGCACCTTGCAGGATAGTAATGGCTTTGTTCTGCAGCGCATTATTGCCTGCATCGTCAACGTAGGGGCGGACATTGCTCAACAAGGCGTCGCCGAACCTACCACTATCGACCGGGCAGTTGAGCTTGGCTTGGGCTACCCCTTCGGCCCATTGCGCATGGGCGACCATTACGGCGCCACGCGCATCATGACGATACTGACCAACCTGCTTGATGCCACCGGCGACCCTCGGTATCGCCCTAGCCCGTGGTTACGCCGTCGCGCCGCACTGCAACTATCGTTAACCACTGTGTAACGCACATCCAAATAACAAGGAGCTCTACTATGCAACACGCCTATATTTACGACGGTTTACGTACCCCTTTTGGTCGCCATGGCGGTAGCTTGGCGGCGATTCGGCCAGATGAGTTACTCGGCCTCACTCTCAAAGCACTGGTGGCCCGTAATCCTTTCGCCCTAGAGAGCTATGAAGAAGTGCTGGCAGGCTGTACCAACCAGGCAGGCGAAGATTCACGAAACGTAGCGCGCCATGGGGGGCTGTTAGCCGGCTTGCCTATCGAAGTGGCCGCCCAAACGGTGAACCGCCTTTGCGGTAGCGGCCTTGCGGCAATGATGGATGCAGCCCGGGCGGCACGGCTGGGCGAAGGCGAGCTGTTTTTAGCGGGCGGTGTAGAGTCCATGTCTCGCGCGCCTTACGTGCTGGGAAAGGCGGACTCCCCCTTTGCTCGCAATCAGCCAATGTATGACACAGTGATCGGCTCGCGCTTCCCTAACCCTCATATTGCCAACGCGTTTGGCAGCCACAGCATGCCGGAAACCGCTGATAACATCGCTCATGACTTGAGTATCAGTCGCGATGCTAGCGACGCCTTTGCCGCCCGCTCCCAGGCGCGCTATGCAAAAGCGCTCTCAGACGGCTTCTATGACGGCGAAATGATGGGCGTTGAGGTACCCCAAGGGCGCAAGCTGCCGCCACTATTGGTTGATAAAGACGAGCATCCGCGCCCCCAGAGCACCGAAGATAAGCTTGCCAAGCTAGGCGCGCTATTTGAAGGCGGCGTGGTCACCGCCGGGAATGCCTCAGGCCTGAATGATGGCGCTGCCGCTTTGATTGTCGGTACGCAGGCCGCCGGAGAGCGCGTCGGTATAACACCCCGTGCACGAATTGTTGCCAGCGCCGTTGCCGGTGTAGCCCCTCGGGTGATGGGTTTAGGGCCAGTGCCTGCGTCACAAAAAGCGCTTGCTCGTGCAGGGCTCACCCTTGAGCAGATGGACGTTATCGAAATTAACGAAGCGTTTGCCGTGCAAGTGCTTGGCTGCGTTCAACAGTTGGGGCTTTCTGCCGATGACTCACGCTTGAACGCAAACGGCGGCGCTATTGCTATCGGCCATCCGCTGGGAGCTTCTGGGGCGCGCTTAGCACTTACCGCGCTGCGCCAGCTTGAAGCCACTAATGGCCGCTATGCGCTGGTTACTATGTGTATTGGTGTGGGCCAGGGTATCGCAACGGTTATTGAACGGCTGGAGCGCTGAGCTAGCCATACTGGCAGCATATTTCGTTGATGCACGTATAAGCCGTTGCTAAGTAGATATGCGATAATTGCCCTTAAATAAGCCATTTAGTTGGGACTCTTAATGCAACCCGTTGACACCACTGGTGATGATTCACAACTGCCCGAAAAAGATCGTAACTTCGTAACCGCATTAGCACGCGGGCTAGAGCTGCTGCGTGCTTTTGGCGCGGGTGAAGAGTATTTAGGCAATGCCGAACTCTCGAACCGGACGCATATCCCTCGTCCCACGGTGTCACGGTTAACCTATACCCTTACACAGCTTGGCTATTTGCAGCACAACACTCATTTGGAGAAATATCGGCTCGGCCCAGGTGTATTGGCGCTGGGGTATCGCTTTCTTGCCAATATGGGCATTCGTGAAATTGCCCGACCGCATCTGCAGAAGTTTGCCGATGCCACTGACTGCAATGTGAGCCTGGGGGGTGCCGACCGCAATGATATGGTTTATCTGGAAACCTGTCATGGTCATGGCCCTCTCATTATCCGCTTGGATGCTGGCTCGCGGTTGCCTATTGCCACCTCAGCGATCGGCCGCGCCTGGCTATGCGGTTTGTCTGACGAAAGGCGCCAGCAGGTGCTTCAAGAGCTGGCTGAGGTGTATGGCAGTGAGTGGCCACGCTATGAGGCGGGCATTCAGCAGAGCTTCAAGGATTATGCTCAATACGGCTTTTGCCTTTCTGAGCAAGAGTGGCAGCGCGATATAAGCGCAGTAGCTATGCCGCTTATCCTAGAGGATGGCGCAGAAGTAATGGCGATTAACTGTGGCGGTTCCAGTCTACGCCTAGACCATGATCGCTTAGTTAACAATTTAGGGCCTCGCTTAAAAGAAGTAGCCGCCAATATTAAGCAGGAGCTAGCACCGCGATATCGTGTTTCACGTTAAAGTAGTTCATAACTTTTCTTTAACTAACACTCGTTTGATTGCATCATAAGGCCATCACGTTACCGTGGATGTCGATGAGGAGCAGGGATGCCAGACGAGTGGATAACCAACGAGAGCGGGAAGCTATCGCTTCACGGTGAGTGGACGCTTGGCAATTTTCATACCCTAAAGCGCGCGCTTAGCCAACAGCGTCAGCTATCTTCACATACTCATGTCATGCTAAACGGTATTGAACGCCTGGATACCGCAGGTGCGGCGTTGATTGTTGAAATGATCGGCGTTGAAAAGGCCAAGCAAGTGCCCGAGTGGGCTGGTGACTTACCGAAAGAGCAACAGGCGTTGCTGGTGCGCATTGCCGAAGCAATGGAAGCGCCTCTGGATATCCAACCCCGTAAACAACAGCGAATAACTGATGCGCTGGCTACCACCGGTCAGCAAGTGATTGGGCTGTGGTCTCAACAGCGCCAACTGCTAGCCTTTATTGGCTTGGTACTTGCCACTTTTTTCTCTTTACTACTGCGCCCAAGCCGCTGGCGTTTCACCGCCATGATTGCCCATATTCAGCAAAGTGGCTTGAATGCGGTGCCCATTGTCGCTCTTTTAACCTTCATGGTGGGAGCCGTGGTCGCTTTCCTGGGCGCCACGGTGCTCGCGGAGTTTGGCGCCACCGTCTACACCATCGATTTGGTCGCCTTCTCTTTTCTACGCGAATTTGGCGTTCTACTTGCCGCTATTTTGCTCGCTGGCCGCACCGCAAGCGCATTTACTGCGCAGTTGGGCGCTATGAAATCCAATGAAGAAATTGATGCCCTTCAAGCACAAGGCCTTGATCCTATTGAGCTGTTGGTACTTCCCCGGGTCATGGCGATGCTGATCAGCCTACCGCTACTGGCCTTTGTTGGCATGCTCTGCGGGCTGTTAGGTGGCGCTGTAGTGGCAACGCTCTCACTGGATATACCCCTTACTCAATTCATGAACACGTTACAAAAGGATGTCTCGGTAACGCACTTTTTAGTAGGGCTGAGCAAGGCACCTGTATTTGCGTTTGTGATTGCTGTAATCGGCTGCCTGGAAGGCTTTAAGGTTAGCGGCAGCGCGCAATCAGTGGGTGAACATACTACCTCAAGCGTCGTGCAATCGATTTTTATGGTGATTTTGCTGGATGCCCTGGCTGCGCTGTTCTTTATGGAGATGGGCTGGTGATGGCGTCAGATAAACCTACACAACAATCCAATCAGCCGGTAATTAAAGTCCGAGGGTTGGTGAATCGCTTTGGCGACCATGTTGTTCATGAAGACCTGGACTTCACCCTTGAGCGCGGTGAAATCCTGGGGGTAGTGGGCGGTTCGGGAACAGGGAAGTCAGTTCTACTACGGAGTATTGTTGGCTTAAAGCGACCTAATGACGGCATTATTGAAGTGTTAGGTACGCGCTTAAATGACCTCAACGAAGAGCAGCGTAGTCAAGTAGAGCGGCGCTTTGGCGTGTTGTTTCAGCGCGGCGCCCTGTTTAGCTCGCTAAACTTGCAGGAGAACATTGCGTTACCGCTCATTGAGCACGCAAAGCTTTCAAGAGAAGAAGCAGAGTATTTGGCACGAATCAAGCTGTCGCTGGTGGGGCTTTCACCTAATACCGCACTGCAATTTCCTGAGTCGCTTTCGGGCGGGATGATAAAACGCGCAGCGCTGGCCCGTGCCCTTGCGCTAGACCCAGACATTCTCTTTCTCGATGAGCCAACGGCGGGCCTTGACCCTATTGGTGCGGCAGCTTTTGATGAACTGCTGGTTACCCTGCGCGATGCGCTGGGCTTCAGCGTTTTTCTGGTGACCCATGACCTGGATACGTTATACGCGGCCTGTGACCGGGTAGCGGTTATTTCGCAAAAAAAGGTGCTTGTAGCTGACACGCTTGCGCGCGTCGCATCGTACGACGATGAGTGGATACAAGATTATTTCCAAGGCCCCAGGGGCAGAGCGGCACAACACGCTCATCAACAATAGACGCTCATCAACCACAGGAGAACGCATATGGAGACGCGTGCCCATCACATACTGATTGGACTCTTCACGCTACTAACAGGGGTTGGCGCGCTGCTGTTTGCACTATGGATGAGCCATGCAGCAGGCGAACGAGACTACCAACCTTATCAAATTTTATTTGAGCGCAGCGTCAGTGGCCTTTCCGTTGGCAGCAGAGTGCAATATAACGGTATCGAAGTAGGGAATGTGACCGGCTTAGAATTAAACCCAAGAGACCCGCGCCAAGTCATTGCAGCGATTCGCGTGTACGAGGATACCCCCGTCAAACTGGATACCCGCGCGAAGCTGGCATTTGCTAATATCACGGGCAGTATGTCAGTTCAGCTACACGGTGGCAGTCCGGAAAGCCCACGCCTGACCGACCAAACCAGTGATGACGCGCCATTCATTCAGGCGGATGCTTCGCCTATCGCTACGCTCTTTGACGAGGGCGAAGAGATGATTGAGAACATCAATTCCATTCTTCGAAACGTCAACGAGCTGTTCGACGATGGTAACCGGGAACAAGCGGGCAATATCCTCACTAACATTGCCCAAATCACTGACATGATAGCTTCCCAACAGGCAGCGCTTGAAGAAAATATGGCGCTGTTTGGTAACGTGTCACGCCAAGCCACCTCTACCCTTGGCAGCATTGACGCGCTTAGTCAGGAAGCTACGCAGCTACTGAGACAGGATGGAAAGCTAGTGATGGAGAGCGCGGCTGTCGCCAGCCGTGATGTCGCTAGTGTCGCTCAGCGTATTGAGCAGTTGGTAAATGACAATGCGGGTGCCGTTGAGAGCACGCTACAGGGTACGCGGGATATCGCCCCCGCCCTTTCTGCGCTGCGCTCTATGCTTAATTCGTTAGACCGCATTACCCGTCAACTTGAAGAGAGCCCCAGAGATTTTTTCCTGGGTCGTGATCAGGTAGAGGAGTTCCGCCCATGAGCCTTCGTTCCCCGCTTACAGTCGTCATGTTGGCGACTTTATTGCTAACCTTTGGCGGTTGCTCAATACTGCCGGAAAGCGAACCCGCCACGTTCTATCGGCTGCCCGCTTCTACGCCCTCTGCTACGCCAGAAGCAACCTCCTCAGCACTCCCTATACGGCTGGGTATAGCGACCCCTGAAGCTGGCCACTTGCTAAGCAGTAACCGCATTGTGGTGTATCCAGAGCGCAATGTGGTTAATGTATACGAAGGCTCTAGATGGCATGAAGATGCACCGGCTATGCTACAAGCTCGGCTGATTACTGGTTTACAGCAACGCCAGCTGTTTAATAGCGTAGGCAGCGACCGCCTGCCTCATGATCTATTACTACTTAGCGAGCTACGCCACTTTCAAAGCGAGTACGACACCACCCCGCCCAGCGTTAAGATTCAGCTAGACGTACAACTGGTAGGTACTCAAGATCGTCAGCCAATAGTGGCCAACAGTTTCTCAACTCGCACCCAGGCAAGCAGTGCTGAAATTCCTGACGTAGTTGATGCTTTTGGCCAAGCAAGCGATGTGCTCAACGAGCAGTTGGCGACATGGCTGGAGGATCAGGCCCGCAGTTTATAAGCCATTTATGAGTGCTTTCTTAGGAACGACCGAGGGTCTTTAGGGTAGTAGTGCTCGGGCTGACGCTCAAGGTGGGTGAAAAACCGCGTATCTTTATAGGGCATTTTCATAAACCCAGACACCCCAAGCCCCTCGATCTGGCTAACGGAGTCCAGCATACGCGCCAGCAAGCTGCAAAACTCTTGCTCGCGGCTAGGATCAAGTAACCGATAATAGCTGTGGATTTTAAGATGCTTAGGCAGTGCTTCGAAGATAATCATCCCCGTATGATGAATCTCATTAAGCCGCTTTAATATCTGAATGATGCTGCTGGGAAGCGCAAGAAGCTCTTCTGGATCAGGACCATCTTCAAAGTAACTATGCTGACGAGTGCGGTCTTCCATTTCAGGCGCCGCGCTGAGTTCATAGCTAATCACCATGCCCGGCTCACAATGAAACGACGCCTGCACACTGTCGCGTTCTAAGTGCAGCGTTTGGCGGGCATTAAACAGGCAGCTTTTGAAAATTCCCTGACGATGAATAGCACGGGCCAAATGCACCATGTTATTAACCGCTTCGATAAAGGCAGGTTTTAGCGCCGGGTCGTGCAGATTAAGTGACGAATCGATATAGACACCTTCCCGCTCCCAACGCACTGCTAGGCCGCCCACCACAGGGTATTTTCCCAAACGGCTCACCGAGGCCAGAAAAGCCTTTTCGGTCTCTCCCATGCCCTGCATAAACTGCTTGTAATAGCGGTCCAGCTGCACATCATTAACGTCGTTAAGCGTTTCTTCCGCGTTCGCTTCACGTAGAAAGGCTTTGCGCGAGCTATACACCACTGTGTCTATTTCTTGTCGCGCGGGACGCCCCCATACCGGCACAAGCGGTGTTTGTGGTGTAACGGGTAGGTCAATCATCACCCCTTGGGCTAGTCGTGGCATGGCGCTTAAAAAATAGTCCCCAGCACGCCGACGCATTTGCGGGTCAGGGTCCAGCATACCGTCTAAGGTGCGGGCAAACTCCATTGGCAGCCCCAGTGAGCTTGCAGGGATGGCACGATGCCCAAAACGGCAGGATTGTGCTGAGGCGAGCGCATAAAGCGTGCCCGCCACGCCCTGCTCGTCAAAGCGCGGCGACGAGAGTGCCCCGTTAAGCTGCTCCTCCCCTATAAAGTAGACATCCCCTAAGCGGGCGTTCGTTTGCTGCAAGTTATCCGACATCAGCTCCATCACATTCGCGCCTACAAACTGCAGCTTTTCATCCAGTTGCGCAAACACAGAGGAGCCCCAGTCAATCAGCGCGACCTGCTCAGTTGAGGGGTTAAACACCAAATTAGAAGGCTTGATGTCACCGTGCACGACGGGGCGGGCATTGGGGCCTGCTTCACGGCGAAGCGTTGTCAGAATATCTGCCAGTTGAACGGCAATGCGGATAATTAAGCGGGGAGAAAGCTTCCCCTCTTTGAGCGAGACCTGCTCCAGGTTCCAGCCTGGCGCACGCTCCATCACCAGGATTGATTGGCCTCTCGCACGCTGGTAGGCCACTAGTTTAGGAATCAGCGGGTGGGCCACTTGATCGAGCATAAACGCCTCTTCTTCGAGGCGTTCTTGCAGATGCGCGGGTAGGGTAATACGCGAAAACTTGAAAACGTAGTGGGCAGGTACACCTTGCTCAAGCGCACTGCCCGCAAATACGAACCCATAGGCACCTTTGCCGATCAGCTCAATTCCCGTGTAGCCAAGCTGGGTGAGCTGTGTTTGGCACAGCGCCACCCAGTCTTTGAGCTTACGGGCATCATGGTGGCTTAGCAGATATACCGACTGCTCTTCAGGTATATAAAACTGCTGAAGCGGTGCCTGAGTCATGGGTTAACGTGCACCTAACCCAAGTGCAGCAGCATGGTTTCCGGCGCTTCTAAAAAACCTTTCCAAGCGTTACAGAAACGCGCGATGGTGCCACCATCAATAAAGCGGTGGTCTCCTGCCCAGGTGATCGTCATAATCGCCCGACGTTGCACCGCACTATGCTCATCAAAGCGCGGCAGCCACTGGGTTTTGCCAATGGCCACAATAGCCGCTTCAGGGGCATTAATAATCGGCGCTGCATAGGTCCCACCCAGCGCCCCGATATTGGAAATGCTGATGGTGCCGCCTTTTAGGTCTGCCTGATCTACGCGGCCTTCTCTCGCGGAGGTGGTTAGCCGCCCTACTTCACGGGCTATATCCAGCAGCGTCAGTTGCTCAACGCCTTTGACATTAGGCACCAGTAAGCCCGCTTTACTATCTACTGCCATACCGATATTGCACTGGGCATAGTAGTGAAGCTCGTCACCTGCGGCATTAAGCTGGGCATTAACGATCGGTGCTTGGTCAACGGCAAGCGCCATCGCTTTCATAAAGAAAGGCATCAGCGTCAAGCGTTCGCCCAGGGCCTCTACTTGTGGCTTTAAGCGCTCGCGCAGGGCTAGCAGCTCGGTAACGTCAATCTCTTCGCCGTAGTGAAAGTGCGGAATGGTGCTTGCAGACTCAACCATTCGCTTAGCCATCACCGCTCGCACGCCACGCAGCGGCTCAACCCTAGGCGTCTGTGGTTCGCTTCGCACCGAAGGCTGGCCACTCACTTGGTTTGCAGATGCTGGCACTAGCGCCGTTTGGTCAAGGTGCGCCAGCACATCCTCTTTTAATACCCGGCCATCTTTACCGCTGCCCGAAATGTCGTTTAACTGCAGCTCATGTTCCCGTACCAAACGACGAACCGCGGGGCTAGCGGGTACTTTTCCCATGGTGGTTTTACCCATGGAACTGCTCGGTGCAGCATGTGACGACGTTGATTCCGTGGATTTAGGCGCCGAATGCGCTTGCGCAGCTGCTTTGGGCGCTTCCGCTGTATCAGCATCGCTGCTTTGCCCTGTCCCTCCCGTTACCTCACTTTCTAACTGATAGGCATACAGTGGCGCATGCACCTTGGCCACTTGGCCCTGGGGTACGTAGAGCTTAGTGACGATGCCTGGCTCTGGTGCAGTAATCTCTACCAGCGCTTTGTCGGTCATTACCTCAACAATTGGCTGGTCTTCTTCAATTCGATCGCCTTCAGCAACGCGCCATTCAACGACTTCGCACTCAACAATGCCTTCACCGATATCCGGCAGCATAAAATCGCTCATTATTTTTCTCCCTGGCGCTAAAAGTTAACGCTTTCGCGAATCGCTTCAAAAATTTTCAGATGGTCGGGCAGATACTCTTTTTCCAGCACTAGCGGGAATGGCGTATCCAGCCCAGTCACCCGTGAAATGGGCGATTCCAGATAGAGAAAACAACGCTCTTGAATGGTCGCAGCAATTTCTCCAGCAAAGCCGCCGGTTAAGGGGGCCTCGTGGCTAACAATCAAGCGTCCGGTTTTGAGCACTGACTCCGCCACCGTATCTTCGTCCCACGGCAGCAGGGATCTTAGGTCAATAACCTCACAGGAAATACCTTGCTCTTCGGCAAGCTCTGCAGCTTTACCAATAACTTCCATCTGCGCGCCCCAGCCCACTAGCGTGATGTCACTGCCCTCTTTGATAATCTCAGCTTCACCTATCGGCAGTTGGTAATCCTCTTCCGGCACGTCGCCTACCGCTGCACGGTAGAGTCGCTTAGGCTCAAGAAAAAGCACGGGGTCTGGGTCGCGAATAGCCGCCAACAACAACCCTTTAGCTTGATAGGGGTTGCGGGGCACCACCACTTTCAGGCCTGGCGTATGCGTGAAGTACGCTTCTGGAGATTGCGAGTGATAGAGACCGCCTGAAATACCGCCGCCGTAGGGCGTGCGGATGGTTAAACCGCCTACGTTAAACAAATCTCCCGACCGATATCGGAACTTGGCTGTTTCATTAACAATTTGGTCAAACGCAGGAAAGATATAATCGGCAAACTGAATTTCCGCAACGGGCACCGAGCCTTGTGCGGCTAAGCCGTTAGCAAAGCCGATGATTCCCTGCTCCACCAGCGGCGTGTTGAAACAGCGAGCTTTGCCATATTTCTCCTGTAAATGGCTGGTGGCACGAAAAACCCCACCAAATACCCCGACGTCTTCACCAAAGCAGATCACTTTTTCATCTTCGGCCATGGCGATATCAAGGGCGTTATTAATCGCTTGTAACATATTCATAGTGGGCATTTTACGCATCCCCCTGGGAATCAGTGGCCGTATCAACATCCAGGTCAAGAGACTTGGCACCTTTCGGGTACGCGTCTGGGTAGCGACGAATATGACGCTTGAGCTGGTCTAGCTGACGTTGTAGCGCGGGGGTGACATCGGCGTAGACATCGCTAATCAATGAGTCCAGCGGCGGCGGCGGGCGTTTTTCAGCTCGTTTCAGGATGTCGAGCACCTCTCTTCGCAGGCTCTCTTGCTGGGCAGCCTCCTCTTCTTCACTCCACCAGCCCTTTTTAACGAGCCACTTTTGCAGGCGCAGCAGTGGGTCTTTCGCTCTCCATATCTCTTCTTCGTCCTTCGAGCGATAGCCGGAAGGGTCATCAGAGGAAGAGTGAGCCGCAAGCCGATAGGACATTGCCTCAATCAACACAGGCTGGTTTTTCTCTACGGCAATTTTACGGGCCTGGGTAGTCGCTTCAAACACCGCTAGTGCATCATTACCGTCCACACGAATAACATGCATGTGGTAGCCGAATGCCCGCGGCGCAATTCCATCGGCGGCGAACTGTTCCGTAGAAGGCGTCGAAATGGCATAGCCGTTGTTACGGCAGAAGAAAATCACTGGCACTTGATGCACCGAGGCCATATTGAGTGCGGCGTGAAAATCCCCTTCAGAGGCGGCGCCTTCGCCAAAGAAGGTCAGCGTGCAGTGGCCATCCCCCGCCAGTTTTTGGCCGTAAGCATAGCCAGTCGCCTGAGGAATTTGCGTAGCAAGGGGGGAGGAAATCGTCATGTAGTGCAGCTTGCGCGAGCCATAGTGGATCGGCATTTGCCGACCCTTTCCATAATCCAGCTCGTTACCAAAGAGCTGGTTCATGAACTCGTCAATGGAGAAGCCGCGGTACATCAAAGCGCCCTGCTCACGATATTGCGCCATGATCATATCAGCGTCGTTAAGTGCGGCAGTTGCCCCGACGACGGCTGCCTCCTCACCCGTGCACTGCATGTAGAAACTAAGCCGCCCCTGGCGCTGAGCGGCTAGCATGCGTTCATCAAGAATGCGGGTTGCTAGCATCGCTTGATAGAGCCGTCTCGCGTGGTCACGCTCAAGGGCTGGCTCACTGGCACCTTCATAAAGCTCGCCCTCTGGGTCGAGCAAACTAAAGGTGTCAATTGTAAACTCGTCACCGGTCAAGAAGAGCGGCTGATGTACGTACTGTGTCATCATTATTATCCTTGTTTTGCCCCTTTTGAGGGCAGTGTTGTCGGTGCTGACCTTTTATGCCAGTGGATTTATCTGACAGCGATCAACGCAACACAAGGACAGTAACTCAGTAGGCTACTTTAGGGGATACAACTTAAGACGCAGAAAGGCGGGAACGTAGGGTTTGTTGGTAAGCATCGAAGAGGCTGTCCACTGTCAACGCTAGCAGTGCTATGAGCAAGGCCCCCTGCACCACATAGGCCATATTGCCATTCACAATGCCGGCAATAATGGGGTCACCTAAGTTACTGGCACCCACCGTCGCGCCTAAGGCAGCGGTTGCGATGTTAATCGTTACCGATGTTCGAACACCCGCCAGTATCACGGGTGCTGCTAAGGGCAGCTCAACGCGATGCAATACTTGCCAGGGAGTCATGCCCATGGCAAGCGCTGCCTGTTTGATATCAGCGCTTACCCCCTGGAGACCCGCCAAGGTATTACGCACAATAGGCAGCAGCCCATAAAGCATCAGCGCGACGATAATAGGCAGCGTACCAAAGCCCAGCGTAGGAACCGCTAGCGCCAATACAGCCACAGGCGGAAACGTCTGCCCGATGGAAGCTAACTGCCCAACTAGCGGTAAAAAATCTTGCCCACGTTTGCGGGTGACCGCAATTCCTGCCAGCACCCCCACTAAGACCGTGACCACCGCTGCGACCCCCACCACCAATAAGTGGCGACCTAATAGATTAGAAAACTCAGCCCGGCGATATATGACCTGGCGTGCATCAGGCTCCAACCAGCGGAATACGCTCTCCAGATAGGGCATAACTAACACAGCAGCAACTAACAGCACGCCCCAAATAAGGGGTAACACCCACCCATGGTGAGCGTTTGATGAAGGCTCAATACGCCGACTAGTAAACATCGCGTGCACTAACCTTATCTAGCTGCGCTTCTTTAACAATTTTTCGCAACGAGAGCTCTCCGATCGGCATATCTTGCTGGTCTACCACCGTAAGCCGGTCACAATGGTCGCGCAGCATCATGGAAAGCGCCTGACGGAGAGAGTACTCAGCAGGCACCCGCGACTGAGCCGGTAGGCTTTGCCCAAGAGAGGTCATGTGATCTTTCACTCGGGTCAGTGCTGCCTGTTTCAGGCCCCGCTCAAGCCCCCCTAGCAGCGAATCGACGAAAGGGTCTTCCGGGTGCTGCAATAGCGCCAGCGGCGTTCCCTGTTGGACAATTCGTCCGTTGCGCATCACCACTAAATGATCGGCAAGCTTTAGGGCCTCATCCATATCGTGGGTCACGAACACCACTGTTTTATGCAGGCGAGCCTGAAGCTTGACCATTTCATCCTGAAGTTTTTCACGGGTGATAGGATCAAGGGCGCCAAACGGCTCATCCATTAATAGAATATCAGGATTGGCGGCTAACGCCCGGGCAACGCCCACACGCTGAGCCTGGCCTCCCGACAGCTGATGAGGATATTTATGGGCAAACTCTTCTATCGGCAGACCCAGCATTCCCATGAGTTCTTCTACTCGCGCGGTGACCTCGTCACGCGGCCACTTCAAAAGCCTGGGTACCAAACCAATATTACGCGCGACCGTCCAATGGGGGAAAAGTCCGGTACTTTGGATGACATAACCAATACGTCGGCGAAGCTTTACGGGGTCGTAACTCTGGATAGCCTGACCGTCAAGCAGGATGTCGCCTGCGCTATGTTCGATAAGGCGGTTAATCATACGTAGGGTGGTGGACTTACCACAGCCAGAGGTACCGACCAACGCACAGAACTTTCCCTTGGCAACACGCAGCGATATATCATCAACGGCGGCTTCTTCACCAAAGTGTTTTGATACATGGGAAAGCTCTATCATTCATGTCCTCCGGGACGCAGCGCGTCGGCCAACGCCCCTAAGCCAGCGTCAACGACCAACGCTAGTAATAAAATAGGGAGAGCACCAAGTAGCACCATATCCATCGCAGCCTGGCCTAGTCCCTGAAAAATAAAGGTGCCCAGCCCTCCTGCACCAATCAATGCCGCTACTGCGGTTAAGCCTATCGCTTGGACAGTGGTAATACGTACGCCCTCCAACAGCACCGGCAAGGCCAAAGGAAAGCGTACCTGCCAAAAGCGTTGGCTGCTGCGCATTCCCATCGCTTTAGCCGCTTCCAAGGTGTCACTACTTACCTCTTCCAGCGCGATGTAAGTATTACGCACCATAGGCAATAAACTGTATGCGATCAGCGCGATTAACGCGGGCGTGGTCCCAATTCCACTCACCCCGAGCTTTGCCAAAAATGGAAGGTTAGCCGCTACCCATGCCAGAGGTGCCAGTAGCAGGCCAAATAGCGCGATACTGGGAATGGTTTGTAAAAAATTCAGCAGAGAAAAAGCAATTTTTTGTAGCTTGGCATAGCGTCGCATTAGCATTGCTAACAGCAAGCCTGCCACAACGCTCACCCCCACCGCCGTGCTAACTAAATGAATATGTTGAAGCGTGGCGCGCCAAAACTGCTGCTCACGGGCCTGAAATTCCTGCACCAGCGCCATATTCTGCAGCCACAACGAAGCACTCAACCACCACACAACACCCACGCAGCTCAATAACAGCGTGGTCGCAAGTCGAGACAAACCCAGCCGAAGACGTAGCTCTACCAGGCAGAGTAACAGTATAAACAACAGCGACCAGGAAGCGGCGCCAATGCTTAAACGCGCTTGAGGGAGTTCAGGGTCTACTAACCAATGACTAGCGACCATCAGGCCAAACGGCATAAGTAACAGCATGACAATTACTAGTGCCAACATTGCCCGGTAGTTAGCCCGCGTTGGAAGCAGCGCCAATGCAGCCAGCGCACTTATCAATAATGAGATGAGTAGCGCCCCAAACCACCCCACCGCGTCTAATAGGTGGTAAGAGGTACCTGGTACAATTCGGTTGGGAGCAACACTGACTGGGTTTAACAGCCAGATAACCGCCAACATCACTAGGCTTAAACTCAACAGCACCGCATTAGGGTGCCATATGCGCTGATTCAGCTTAGCAATGGGCAGCGCATCAGTTAACGGCATTCATTAGTCATCCAAGCTATCAAGGTAATCACGTGCCACTTGGTTAGGCGATAAGCCATTAACCGCTACGTCAGCATTTAAGGACTGCAGCGTGACTAAATCTAGCGTCGCAAACACATCGTTAAGCAGCGCTTCAATACGGGGATGCGCCTCTAAGACGCTTGCGCGCACAACCGGGGCGGGTTGATAAACCGGCTGTACACCTCTGGAGTCTTCCAGCACCACCAAGCCAAGCGCACTCAAACCACCATCAGTACCATAGGTCATCGCCGCATTGACACCACTCGTTTGCTGCGCAGCGGCGCGCATTGTCGCTGCCGTGTTACCGCCGGATAGCACTAGCAATTGATCGCCGCTTAGCTCGAACCCATAGGCTTCTTGAAAGGCCGGAAGCGCTTGTTCAGATTCGACAAACTCCGCGCTGGCGGCAAATTTAAACACTCCACCTTCGGCTAAATATTCGGCAAGATCGTCCAGGGTGACCAGCTCATGAGCTGTGGCCACATCTTCTCGAACACTCATCGCCCAGGTATTATTGGCACTCGCGGGCTGCAGCCAGACAAGCCCTTGCTCCGCATCACGCTCTTTAACCGTTTGGTAGGCATCTTCAGCACTGTTCCACACCGGGCTATCGGTCATATCGAAGAAAAATGCACCGTTACCGGTATATTCAGGGTAAAGATCAATTTCGCCGGCTTGTAGCGCACTACGTACTACGCTAGTGCCCCCAAGCTGCAAACGGTCTTGAGTAGCAATATCGTTACGTTCTAAGGTCTGAATGATTAACTCACCCAGCACCGATCCTTCCGTATCTATCTTGGAAGAAACGACAACCGGATCACTGGCGTTAGCCGCCGAGAAAACCAGTGCTGATAAGCCAGCGGCGAGTATAGGCTTCATGACATAGCGCATCTTAGTTGTCCTTTTCATAAGCGGCTTTTGCAGTCACTTCAGTATAAGAGCCATCTGCGTTGAAGTCAGACGCCGCTCTCGCGGCGTCTGAACGTTGGGATTTTATTGAGGCGCTTCAATAACCCACGTGGTTCCTTCCCGAGAGTCTTTTAGAATAATACCAAGCGCTGCCAACTCGTCGCGGATCGCGTCTGCTTGCGCAAAATCTTTACTGGCTTTAGCCTCTTTGCGCTGGGCAATTTTAGCTTCAATCTCGGTCTCGCTTAGCGCAACGCCGTGCTGCTGCGCCCCCTTTAAAAAGGTGTCGGGCGACTGCTGTAGCAAGCCCAGCACGCTGGCTAAACGCTTAAGCTCAAGTGCAAGAAGCAGCGCTTTTTGAGGGGACTCACCTTTCGCACGGTTAACCTCACGGGCTAAATCAAACAGCACTGCCAGTGCTTCAGGTGTGTTGAAATCATCATCCATCGCCGTCGTGAAACGTTCGCTATAAGCAGCAACTTCTTCTTTGCTGGCGATAAACGCGCCCTCACTGGTTGGCGCCTGCTGTAGCTCTTCACCTACACTTTCCTGTACCTCTACGCCCTCCAGTGCCGTATAAAACCGCGTCAACGATTTACGTGCCTCAACCAGTGAATCCACCGAATAATTAATCGCGCTACGGTAGTGGCTGGCGACTAACAGATAACGCACAACCTCTGGATCGTGCTCTGCCAGCACGTCACGGATAGTGAAAAAGTTGCCTAAGGATTTTGACATCTTTTCCTGATTAACCCGCACAGCGCCTGCGTGCATCCACGTATTAACGTAGGTTTTGCCGGTAGCCGCCTCAGACTGGGCAATTTCATTTTCGTGGTGAGGAAACGTGAGGTCGGGACCGCCACCGTGAATATCGAAAGTATCACCTAAGCAGCAGGTCGACATGGCAGAGCACTCGATATGCCAGCCAGGACGCCCATCTCCCCATGGCGAGGGCCAGTGTGCCTCAGTAGGCTTGGCGGCTTTCCATAGCACGAAGTCGAGCGGATCTTCTTTATGAACATCCACTTCCACCCGTGCGCCCGAGCGCATATCGTCGAGCTGACGATTATTCAGCTTGCCGTAGTTCGCAAATTTCCGCACTCGGTAATAGACATCGCCATTTTCAGCAGGGTAAGCAAAGCCTTTATCAATGAGTGTTTCGATCATCGCGATGATATCGCCAATATGCCCCGTAGCGCGTGGCTCCCTGCTCGGTGGCAGCACGCTTAGGCGCGCTTCATCATCGTGCATTGCATCAATCATACGCTCCGTCAGCGCGCTGATCGTTTCTCCGTTCTCGTCAGCGCGCTTAAGGATTTTGTCGTCTATATCGGTGATATTGCGAACGTAGGTAACATCGTAACCTCGATGGCGAAGATAGCGGGTAATTACATCAAAGGCCACCATGACTCGTGCGTGACCAAGGTGACAATAGTCATACACCGTCATGCCACAGACATACATGCTTACTTTACCCGCGACGAGCGGGGTAAACGGTTCTTTGCGGCGTGTCAGCGTATTGTAAATCTGCATATGACTATTCCTTAACCCTTCTGTTTGATTTTCGCCCAGCTATCTTTTAATCCTACGGTCCGGTTAAACACCGGCTGTCCTGGTTTGGAGGCGTGACGGTCGGCACAAAAATACCCCATCCGCTCAAACTGGAAACGATCTTCGGGGGCGGCATCGGCCAAACTAGGCTCACCAATCGCCTGACAAATCGTCAGAGACTCAGGATTGAGGTGCTCTAGGAAGTCGACATCTTTGTCACGATCCGGCTGCTCAACTAAGAACAGGTTTTCATACAAGCGAACTTCCATGGGCACACCGTGGGCCGCGCTCACCCAATGAATGACGCCTTTCACTTTGCGCCCTTCTGGGTTTTTGCCCAGGGTATCGAAATCTACTGAGCACTGCAGCTCGCTCACCTCGCCCGCTGCGTCCTTAATCACATCATCGCAGCGAATCACATAGCTATTGCGCAACCGCACTTCTTTCCCCGGCGCTAGGCGGAAGAACTTTTTAGGGGCATCTTCCATAAAGTCATCATGGTCGATGTAAAGCTCGCGGCCAAACGGCACTTTACGCACGGCCATATCATCCCGCGCGGGATGTCCCGGCACTTCGTAGACTTCTTCATGGTCTTCCGGAACGTTGGTCAACACCACCTTAAGCGGTTTTAGCACACACATACCACGCGGAGCATTGTCCTCAAGGTCTGAGCGAATCGCATGGGTCAGCATGGCGATATCCACTAAGCCACCATCAGCCCGGGTAACACCGATCATTTCACAGAACTTACGAATTGAGGCTGGTGTGTAGCCACGACGGCGCATACCGGAAATTGTCGGCATACGCGGGTCGTCCCACCCATCGACAATGTGCTCGTCAACCAATAGCTTCAACTTGCGCTTAGAGGTTAGCGTGTAATCAAGATTCAGGCGGGCGAACTCAATTTGGCGCGGTTTCGCTGGCACTGGAAGGTTGTTTAAAAACCACTCATAAAGCGGGCGGTGATCTTCAAATTCCAACGTGCAGATTGAGTGGGTAATGCCCTCGATAGCATCTGATTGGCCATGGGTAAAATCGTAAGAGGGGTAGATTTTCCACTTATCCCCAGTTTGATGATGGTGGGCGTGCCGAACGCGATAGAGGATCGGGTCACGCAAATTAATATTGGGAGACGCCATATCAATTTTAGCGCGCAGCACTTTTCCACCTTCTGCAAACTCGCCGATACGCATCCGCTCAAGGAGATCAAGGTTCTCTTCGACGCTACGTTCGCGGTAAGGGCTTGGCTTGCCAGGTTCGGTTAAGGTGCCGCGATATTCACGGATTTCGTCCGGCGATAAATCGTCAACATACGCTTTACCCTCACGGATTAAGTGCTGCGCCCAGATATAGAGCTGGTCGAAGTAATCTGATGCAAAGCGTACCGGGCCAGCCCACTCAAAACCCAGCCAACTGACATCTTCCTGAATGGCATCAATATACGCTTGCTCTTCTTTCGCCGGGTTGGTGTCGTCAAAACGTAGGTGACACTCACCACCCAACTGCTCCGCCAACCCGAAATTTAGGCAGATCGACTTAGCGTGACCGATATGCAGAAAGCCATTAGGCTCGGGGGGAAAGCGCGTGACAATTTTACTGACCTGGCCGCCCTCAATTTCGTCGCGTACTTGATTGCGGATGAAGTTCGGCGCTGGGGTGGTCTCGTTGGTCATGGTGGTGTTGATAACCTCATGGTGGATGGCGTGCTAGGCAACCGATGCCTACGCTAATAGGGTTAGCGCTTCGCGGCGCCGGGCAAAACCGCTATTATAACGTGACGCCGATGCACAGCGCCAAGGCGAACGCCTTTATTGAACAGGAATTTATCTATGATCGTATTACAGACCAACCACGGTGACATCACTATTGCGCTTAATCATGAAAAAGCGCCCGTTAGCGCTGCTAACTTTGAGCAATATGTGCGCGAAGGATTTTACGACGGCACGCTCTTTCATCGCGTCATCGATGGTTTCATGGTTCAGGGCGGCGGTTTCGACCAAGAATTTAATCAAAAGCCGACCCGCGACCCTATTGAAAACGAAGCCGATAACGGCCTGCAAAATACCGAAGGCACGCTCGCTATGGCGCGCACCCAAGACCCACACTCTGCCACTGCACAGTTTTTTATTAATGTGGGCAACAATAGCTTCCTAAACCATAGCGGTAAGAGCCTTCAAGGCTGGGGTTACGCTGTATTTGGTGAAGTGGTCGACGGAATGGACGTAGTCAACGCTATCAAAGGCGTTAACACTACCCGCCGCGGCATGCATGCGGACGTACCCGCTGAAGATGTGATCATTGAGCGTGCGTACGTGAAAGAAGCAGAATAAAACGCCGGGAGTCTTATGCGTACTTTGTTGGTAGCCGACATGCACCTGAGTAGCGAGACACCTGAGATTAACCAAGGGTTTTATCGCTATTTAGAACAAACTGCCACGGGGGCAGACGCCCTATATATTTTGGGCGACCTATTTGATGCTTGGATCGGCGATGACCTGCTCGACACGCCGCACCCCCTGAGCGTAATCGCCCATGACGTAATCCAGCGGTTACGAGCACTCAGCAGCAATGGAACGGCCGTCAACTTCCTGCATGGCAACCGTGACTTTTTAATCGGGGAGCGCTTTATTAATGCCTGCCAGGGGAACCTACTACCCGAAGCCCAGGCAGTTGAGCTTCAAGGTGTACCCGTGCTCATTCTCCATGGCGATAGCTTATGCACGAGAGATGAGGCCTATATGGCGTTTCGCCAACAGTCTCGGGACCCACAGTGGCAAGCGCAAATATTAGCGCTTCCCCTGGAACAGCGCTCTGAGCTCGCTAAAAGCTTACGCATGCAGTCGGGGGATGCTAACGCTAACAAGGCTGAAGAGATCATGGATGTTACCCATGATGAAGTAGTGCGGCTGATGGCACGTTTTGGCGTATCGACCATGATTCACGGCCATACACACCGCCCGAAAGTGCATGACATAACGGTGGAGGACGTGCCGGCTAAACGGTTTGTTCTCGGTGACTGGGATAACCAGCACGGTTGGGATGTAATCATTGAGCAAACACCTGAACACCATGCCATGCCCGTGCTTCGCCAGTTCGCACTGCACTCCCCGCCATAGCTATCGTTAGTAGCAGTAAAAAAATGCAGTAAAAAAGCCGATCACATGATCGGCTTTTTCAGTTTTAGAGCTATTTAGTCTTGGTGCTATTGAGTATTTATCGCTCAATATCAGCATTACTGCGCAGGTCATCAATCAACCCCTGGATGACTGATTGCGAGCGAAGCTGTTCGGCCATTTGCGCCACAAAAGAGGTTATCTGCTCATCCACCTCTCCGGTAGACACGCTGTCCAATGCGACCACCGCCACACCTTGCGGTAACGCTATCGAACGATAGATACTTTGCCCTTCTTGAGGACGAGGCATGCGAAACACCTCCTGCACCAGCGCTTGTGGCAATGTAGTATCAGACTGGCGCGATACATTAGCAGCCTCAAGCCATGAAACATCTACATCGTTACCTGACTCTAGCGCTGAAATAATACGCGCAGCCTCGTCCTGAAGCGCTTCTTGACGCTGCTGTGCAGCGACAGCACTTTCGACTTCGTCGCGCACATCATCCAAATCTAGACGGGTAGGTTCACGATGCTCGGCGACGCGAAGTACCAGACGACGATCGTCGTCAAGTTCGATCACTTCGCTGTTATAACCCTCTTCAAGCACGTCAGCACTGAATGCTTCATCCAGCACTCCCGGTTCGGATAACGCACCCTCGCCTTCGCCACGGGCTAACCAGTCTGTCTGATTGAGCATCAAGCCAAGGTCATCTGCTACGCTTTCCAGATCATCAGCCGCAAAACTTTCGTCAATTAAGCGCTGAACCTGGCGATTAAAATCATCGTTCACTTCACGCAGCGCTACTTCCTGCTGAAGCGCATCGCGCTGTTCTTCAAACGTTGGCGCTGCTATGCCAGTCACCTGCAAAATATGGAAAGCGCCGTCCATTTCTACCAGCTGAGACGTTTCACCTTCGCTCAGCGCAAAAGCAGCCTCGTCAAAGGCATCACCAAAGAAACCACGACTAATCACGCCTAAGTCGCCACCCTCTTCTGCACTGGCAGTATCGTCGGAGTAGCGTAAAGCCGTTTCAGCGAAGGTATCTCCCTCTTCCAAAGCCTGCAACGCTTCCTCCGCGCGTTCCTGGGCTTCTTCACGGCTGCGATCTCCGCCAAACGTCACCATAATATGGGACACTTGGCGATCAGCGCTTCGATTCTGTTCGCGCCATGCCGCACGCAAGGCATCTTCATCGACCTCACGTCCCGCAGCCATTTCCTGACGATCAATCATCACATACTCAACACGCACCTGTTCGGGACGCTCAAAGCGTGACTGATTGGCATCGTAATACGCCTGCATCTGCTCTTCAGTAATTTGGATGTCTAGCTCAACATCATCGGCACTTAGCATTGAATAACGGAAGCTACGCTGCTGGCGCTGCAGTTCTGCCAAACGCTCCTGCTCACTGGCTAAGCTAAAGTCACTAAATGCTAAACCTTGCTGAAGGTGCTGGCGCTTAATATCTACCCGGAGCTCTTCTCGGAATGAGAGCGGTGTATAGCCCGCTCCGGCCAAACGGTTACGAAAAACTTCAGATGAGAAGCGGCCATCCTGATCATGGAATTCAGGTAGACCAATAATCATCTGGTCCAACTGGGCATCCGACACATAGAACCCGCCATCCTCTGCATACTGGGTCAACAGCTTTTGAGTAATCAGCTGATCAAGCATTTCATTACGCAAAGCACGCTCTTGTTCTGGCGGCACTTGACCAGAGCGTAATGCGCGCTGAACCTCAAGCTCAACCTGCTGACGCATGATCGGCTCGCCATTGACGCTTGCTACTTCATTAGGATCACTGCCAAATACGCTGAACAGCGACTCAATACCGAACAGTGCCATGGCAGCCACCATAACACCGATGATTATTTTGGCACCCCAGCTTCTGGAGCCATCTCGAATACTTTGCAGCATGCTAGCCTCAGATTATTACAGCAAAAACCATCGCCCCAAATAACGGGCTAGAAAATAACATGGGCGCATCGCGGATGCGATGCGCCCATTAGATTACAACAAATGCGCCAATTAGTTGACGGCGTCTTTCAGCGCTTTTCCGGCTTTAAAGCTGGGAACCTTAGCAGCGCTGATTTGAATTGGCTGACCCGTTTGTGGGTTCCGGCCTGTACGTGCAGCGCGCTCTTTAATCGCGAAAGTACCAAAGCCTACCAGTGAAACACTCTCGCCTTTTTTGAGGCTATCGGTGACAGACTCCACCATGGCATCCAATGCGCGGGTTGCCGCTGCTTTAGGAATATCAGCAGACGCGGCAATAGCTTCAATCAGCTCGGACTTATTCACACTTCACCCCTTAACTGTTTCAAAAAATGGCTCTGAACGGCGCGATCACCGGGTACTACAACCTCAAAGCATAGCTGCGTTTTATAGCAATGCCTTGAAACACCTGTCAAGCGACCGAGCCGCAGAATGCCCTTTGCACACGGCAATGGGCAAACTTATTACGTAATATTAAAGCTCCAAAGAGCCCTAATGCTTAATGCGTGCTGACTACGGCATTCGAACTAAAAGACTTATCAGTACCTTTTAACGAGGCACCTTCATCGACTTGATTGTTCACAAGCGCTACCGCTAACACCTCATCTATCCATTGTACGGGACGAATATCAAGTGCACCTTTGATATTTTCCGGTACTTCCTTGAGATCTCGACGATTTTCCTCAGGAATTAAGACGGTCTTTATACCACCGCGACGAGCTGCCAGCAATTTCTCCTTTAACCCGCCGATAGGCAATACTTCTCCACGCAGGTTAACCTCACCTGTCATGGCAACATCACAGCGCACCGCACGCTGAGTATAGGCCGAGACAATCGCTGTCACCATGGCAATACCAGCACTTGGTCCGTCCTTCGGTGTCGCACCTTCCGGAACGTGTATATGAAGATCTTCGGTCTCAAACCGCTGGGGGTCGATCCCGTACTCATGCGCACGCGCCTTGACCACCGTTTGAGCAGCGCTGACCGACTCTTTCATCACGTCGCCAAGCGAACCCGTTTTATTAATGCGGCCTTTACCAGGCGTCACCACAGACTCAATATTGAGCAGCTCCCCTCCCACGGAGGTCCAGGCAAGCCCAGTTACACGCCCCACTTGGTTCGCTTTCTCAGCTAGTCCGTAGCTATAGCGGCGTACACCCGCATAGGCTTCGATCTCTTCAGCGGTCAGCACTTGGCCCGCTTGTAATTTGCCACCTTTCTGCTCTTGAGAGACCCGCTCCGCCTCTAGACGTTCGCGCAGCACCTTTCGACATACTTTTGCGATTTGGCGCTCTAACTCACGCACACCCGCTTCACGCGTGTAGTAACGCACTAGTTCTAATAACGCGTCATCCTGCAGTGCCAGCTCTGCATCTTTGAGGCCATTAGCTTCCAGCTGTTTGGGCAACAAGTAGCGTTTGGCGATGGCCAGCTTCTCATCTTCGGTGTAACCCGGCAGACGAATAATCTCCATACGGTCAAGCAGCGGACCAGGGATATTCATCGAGTTGGCCGTACAGATAAACAACGTTTCGGAGAGATCGTAATCAAGCTCTAAGTAATGATCACTAAAGCTATTATTTTGTTCAGGGTCGAGAACTTCCAAAAGCGCTGACGCGGGGTCACCACGATGATCCATGCCCAGCTTATCCACTTCATCAAGTAAGAATAGCGGGTTCTTCACACCTGCACGACTCATTCGCTGCATCAATTTACCGGGTAGCGACCCGATATAAGTACGCCGGTGGCCACGAATCTCTGATTCATCGCGCACCCCCCCTAACGCCAAACGCACATATTTACGATTGGTCGCTCGCGCAATGGACTGCCCCAGAGAAGTCTTACCCACACCAGGCGGCCCCACCAAACACAGCACAGGGCCTTTCATCTTGCGTACGCGCTTCTGTACCGCCAAATACTCCAGTATACGCGCCTTGACCTCTTCCAGGCCGTAGTGATCCTCATCAAGCACTTGCTGAGCTTTTACCAAGTCATGCTTTACCCGAGTGCGCTTTTTCCAGGGAACAGCAATTAGCCAGTCCAGATAAGACCGCACGACAGTAGCTTCGGCGGAGTTAGTTGCCATCATCTTAAGCTTATTAAGCTCTTGAGTCGCTTTTTCAGCCGCCTCTTTGGGCATACCTGAAGTTTGGATGGCCTGCTCGTACTTTTCCGTCTCATTAGGAACATTATCCAGCTCACCCATCTCTTTCTGGATGGCTTTCATCTGTTCATTCAGGTAGTACTCACGCTGGGTCTTTTCCATCTGCTCTTTGACGCGAGAACGAATGCGCTTCTCGACTTGAAGCAAATCGATTTCAGACTCAATTAGCGCCATCAGATGTTCGATGCGATCCCGCACACGATCCATCTCTAATAGCTCTTGTTTGTCACCAATTTTCAGCGACAAATGAGCGCAGATGGTATCCACCAAACGGCTCGGGTCTTCAATCCCCGAAAGGGAGTTAAGAACTTCGTTGGGGACTTTTTTGGATAGTTTTACGTACTGCTCAAATTGATTTAGCAGCACGCGCACCAGCGCTTCTTGCTCGCGACTGGTAAGCGGTTCACTTTCACGCGCCACTAAATGGGCCTGAGTATAACCTGCTTCATTTTCTTCAATAGTGACAACATCAGCTCGAAAACTACCCTCAATAAGCACCTTTACGGTGCCGTCTGGTAATTTAAGCAACTGCATAATATCCGCCACAGTCCCCATGGCGTAAAGGTCTGCGTTGTCCGGATCATCCTGAGAAGCCTCGCGCTGAGCCACCAGCAGTACACGCTTGTCGGCCTCCATCGCCGCTTCCAAGGCTTGGATAGATTTTTCACGGCCAACAAAAAGAGGGATGACCATTTGCGGGTAAACAACGACATCCCGCAGTGGCAACAGGGGTAGACATTGTGTCTGTTCGGCGTTCTGCTGCATCGCAGACGTTCCTCAAAATCGGATGTGTACTTTAAGGGTACTTGAACAAGCACCTCACAGCATGAAAAGCACTTGCACAAACATTGTACAAGAACACTATGTAAAAGCACTATAACTAAAAGCATGCCACAAAAATGTATTATGCCTAATAGCAGGGGGTCGCCTAGGCGACCCCCTGGTTCAACACAAGCGACATATGCTAGGCCGCAGTGCAAGCCAACTGGCTAGCCGTCAGTGCCATCAACGCGAGCTTCCTCTTGGGAGTAGAGCAACAGTGGCTCACTTTCTCCTGCAATTACAGACTCGTCAATAACCACTTTGCTGACACCTTCCAGCGAAGGAATCTCATACATAGTGTCAAGCAGGACAGACTCAAGAATAGAGCGCAAACCACGGGCACCGGTTTTACGCTCCATTGCCTTAGCCGCCACTGAGCGCAGTGCATCATCCCTAAATTCAAGTGTGACATCTTCCATTTCGAAGAGCTTGGCATACTGCTTCACAAGCGAGTTCTTGGGCTCGGTCAGAATCTGTACCAGTGCATCTTCGGTTAGCTCGGTGAGCGTTGCTATTACCGGAAGTCGACCTACGAATTCGGGTATTAACCCAAATTTCACTAAATCTTCTGGCTCAACATCCGCAAGCAGCTCGCCAACACCACGCGAGGACTCTTTACTCTTCACGCTGGCGTTAAAGCCAATGCCGCCTTTCTCAGCGCGATCACGAATAACCTTATCCAAACCAGCAAACGCACCACCTACGATAAACAGAATATTACCCGTGTTTACCTGAACAAACTCTTGCTGCGGGTGCTTACGGCCACCTTGCGGCGGCACAGAGGCGGTCGTACCTTCAATTAGCTTAAGCAGCGCCTGCTGTACACCTTCACCTGATACATCCCGTGTGATGGATGGGTTATCAGATTTGCGTGAAATTTTATCTATTTCATCGATGTAGACAATTCCGCGCTCAGCTTTTTCGACGTCGTAATCACACTTCTGGAGCAACTTCTGGATGATGTTTTCGACATCCTCACCCACGTAGCCTGCTTCCGTTAATGTTGTTGCATCAGCAATGGTGAAAGGCACATTTAATAGCCGCGCCATGGTTTCTGCTAGCAGCGTTTTACCGCTACCGGTAGGACCAATGAGCAAAATATTAGATTTACCTAGCTCCACATCGCCATCACGTACGTCTGCTTTTAAGCGCTTGTAGTGGTTATAAACCGCTACAGAAAGCACCATTTTGGCGCGATCTTGCCCGATAACGTAGTCGTCTAATGTGTGACGTATTTCGCGGGGCGTAGGTAAACGCTCCTCATCGCTCTCGGCATCGGCTTCGAGAACTTCCTCGCGAATGATGTCATTACATAAGTCGACACACTCATCGCAGATATATACGGACGGGCCTGCAATTAGTTTACGTACTTCGTTTTGATTTTTACCGCAAAACGAACAGTAAAGCAGCTTACCACCTTCGTCCTTGCCTTTGCCGTCGGCCATTCGCGTACCTCTATCACTGCGGCGGCTTACGCCGCCGGAAAAGCTCGTTAGAAAAGCAGAATCCTATCACGCTATCAGGATGTAGGGCGCTTATCCAGCACTGCGTCAATCAAGCCATATTCTTTGGCTTTATGAGCGCTCATAAAGTTGTCGCGATCAGTATCACTGGCAACTGTCTCGATATCTTGGCCTGTGTGATGCGCCAAAATCTGGTTTAACTTCTCGCGGATACCCAATATCTCACGGGTGTGGATTTCAATATCCGACGCTTGCCCCTGATAACCACCTAGCGGCTGATGGATCATTACCCGAGAGTTGGGCAAGCAGTAGCGCTTGCCAGCCGCACCGGCTGTCAGCAGCAGCGCACCCATGCTGGCCGCTTGACCGATACATACGGTAGAAACGTCAGGCTTGATAAACTGCATGGTGTCGTAAATTGACATACCCGCTGTCACAGAGCCGCCTGGCGAGTTGATATAGAGATGAATATCTTTATCAGGATTTTCCGACTCAAGAAATAACAGCTGCGCGACGACCAAATTCGCCATGTAATCTTCTACTGGGCCTACCAGGAAGATGACACGCTCTTTTAGCAGACGTGAATAAATATCGTAGGCTCTTTCCCCTTTGGCGCTCTGCTCAACCACCATGGGCACTAAACCGCCGGCGTTTTGAATATCAAATTCACTCATTCGGGTGATTCCTTGCGTCCGGTAAGGGAAAAGCGCACCCGTTAAAGGTGCGCTACTCAATGAGATCAGGCGCTTGCCTGCTCGCCCTCTTCAGCGTTCTCATCTTGTTCAGCCTGCTGTTGAGCAGCCGCTAGCGCTTGCTGATAAGACATCTCAACGTCTTTGACATTGGTTTGCTCCAGCAGCTTCTCTACCGCCTTCTCTTCAAGAATGGCAGACTTCACCTGGGTTTTTAGCTGTTCGTTACCCATATAGTAACTAACAACCTCTGATGGATCTTGGTACTGTTCAGCCAACTCTTCGACCTTAGCTTTGATGGCATCATCATCAGCATCTAGCTCGTTAGCCTTGATAACTTCCGCCAGCAACAGGCCTACTTGAACACGACCTTTGGCTTGCTCTGCAAACAATTCGTTGGGCAGCTGACTAACGTCGAAATCTTCGCCTAAACCAAACTGCTGGGCAGCCTGACGCTTCATACCATCCGTCTCTTGCTGAACCAAGGCGCTAGGTACAGGGATTTCATTAGCGTTTTTCAGCGCATCCAATACCTGCTGCTTGACGCGGTTATCAACCGCCTGAGCCGCTTCACGGGTCATATTTTTCTTAATTTCAGCACGGAACTGGGTCTCGTCACCGCCTTCCACACCAAAACGCTCGATAAATTCAGCGTCAACCTCAGGTAGCTTCTGGGTGCTAACTTTGTGGACGGTGACTTTGAACGTCGCTTCTTTACCGGCAAGATGCTCAGCCTGATAGTCGTCAGGGAAGGTAACGCTGATGGTTTTTTCTTCACCTGCTTTAGCGCCAATCAACTGCTCTTCAAAGCCGGGTATAAAGCTGTTAGAACCGATAACAAGGGCATGACCTTCAGCGCTTCCGCCTTCAAATGGCTCATCGCCCAGGAAACCCTGAAAGTCGATGGTCACTTGGTCGCCATCAGCGGCGGCGGCATCCACTTCTTCCCACCCGGCGTTTTGCTTACGCAGCGTGTCAATCATTTCATCGACATCTGCATCGCTGACGGTCACCACAGGACGCTCAACTTCGACACCTTCAATCGAAGCCAATTCAACCTGAGGGTAAACTTCCATCAGTGCAACAAACTCAAGGTCTTTACCCGCTTGATTAACTTTCGGCTCAATCTGCGGGAAGCCTGCAGGGTTAAGACCCTCTTCAGTGATTGCGCGCACATAACGCTCACGCATTACCTCGCCAACCACTTCATTACGTACACTATCGCCGTAGCGCTGACGAACTACAGCCATCGGCACCCGGCCTTGGCGAAAACCATTCAAGCGAACGTTTTTCGCAGTGTCTTTCAAGCGAGCGCTGACGGCCTCGTCGATTTCGGCAGCCGGCACCTGAATTGTGATACGGCGTTCGATCTGGGAGGTCGTCTCGACGGAAACTTGCATGAATTGTCCTCTAGCGGCTGGGCGTTGTGTTGATTGCGTATAATAAGTTCAAGGGGCGATTTTAAGAACCCTAGCGCATGGTGGCAAGCGCCATGCTCGCAAGATGGGGTCAGAACCATCAATTACAAGGGAATAACCCTTAAATACCGTGCTTAAAACGTCACTTTGAGCGGAAACGCTGCTCTATTCGTTCGAATGTAGCTATTTTTAACTAACCACTCATCTCATTTTTCACTCTTCACGCCTGAACCACCACAAACTAACGGCATGTAGCAGCAAGCCAGCGGTGGCAGCATGAGAAATAAAGACCTGCCAACTGATCCAGTCAGTAAATAGCGCATGCCAGCTTCCCATGGCTAGTGCTCCGAATACCATCATTACAGCCAACCGCATAATGAGCTTCGGCAAGCCTTGGCGCGCAGTCACAGATAGCATCCGCCACTGTAACACGGCAGCACTAGCGACGAAGACTAAGGCTATCAAAAGCAGTGTCTGGCGCGACTCATGCCCTCCTGCCGCATAGCGCGGCAAAGCGGACAGCATGACAAGACACAGTCCAATAGCGACGCTAACCCGTTCGGGAGAGTAAGGGATCCTCTGCATCGCTAGCCAACCTTCAGCTGCTGAGCATCAATCCACTCTTCTACCCAGGGCAGCGCGGCATCATCTGCCATAAAGGTCTCCATTGCATCCACCTCAAGCCGTTCGCCTAGGCGCATCGCACCATGGTCTTCCAACAACGCATCAAGGGCCCTACCTGCACCACAGAACGTTTCTCCGTAGGAGCTATCGCCCAACGCAATCAGGCCGTAGCGCAAGGCCGTTAGCGAAGGACTTTGGTCGCGCAAAGAGCGAACAAAAGGCACAAAGTTACCTGGAAAATCACCACTTCCTGTCGTGGAGACACAAAACAGGGAAACCCCATCACTACCGGTCACATCATTTAAGGTGGGCTGCTCAATAATATCGACGCTGTAGCCTGCCTGCTCAAAAAGTGGCTTAACTTGCTCAGCGACATCTAACGCGCCGCCATACATGGTTCCAACTAAGATGTTTAGCTTGGGCATCGTCGCACTCCCCTGTAAAAGTGTCGCACTGCGCTTTGTTCAGTCGACAAATACCTGATGAATTTGCTCAAATATTAACACGATTGGCAAAAATGACGCACGCCTCTCCTTCAGCCCTCTTGCGACCTCAACTAGGAGTTCTCATGCAGCAAACCTTTGAGACTTGGATAACGCCGATCATGGTTGGCGGTCTAATTATTTTCATGTGCTTCATTATTTGGGATCTTGCGAAAAAATCGAATGCGGGGAAATTTGGCACCATTATGCTGTTTGTGGTGCTCGGCGCTGGCATGCTGGGCTATATTCTTAAGGTAGTGATAACTTGGCTGATAGAGGGGCGAGGCGTATAAAGCCTTTAGCAACGTCCTCCTAGATTTTGCTGAGCTAAGTTACTCAAAAACACACAGGCATCAAAAAACGCATACGCATTAAAAAAGGAGCGCCATAGGCACTCCTTTTTTGTTGGTTACATTCACCGGCCTTGCGTTCACCTACAGACGGATAAAGCGCTAAGGGCTATTGTGAACTGGTGAAATGCTCCACTTGCTGCTTCAGCTTTTGGCCAGGGCGAAACGTTACGACGCGACGAGCAGAGATAGGTATTTCCTCGCCTGTTTTAGGATTACGCCCAGGGCGTTCGCGCTTATCGCGCAAGTCGAAGTTACCAAACCCCGATAGTTTGACCTGCTCGTTCTCGCGCAAACAGGCACGGATCTCTTCAAAAAAAGCTTCCACCATCGCTTTTGCTTCTCGCTTAGACAGCGCCAGCTCTGTGTGTAAATGCTCCGCTAGCTCTGCTTTGGTCAACGCACCCATAAGGCTCCTCCTTGTAGCAAACGCATTGCCAAGAACGTGATAAGCGTCGCGTCATGGCATGTACTGGTTAGCCGCGCAGTTCAGCGTCCAATTTGACACGCACTTGTGTCACGATTGAATCGACCAACTGATTGATTTCTTCATCGTTTAGCGTGCGCGATGGATGCTGCCAGGTCAAGCCTAACGCAATACTCTTGAAGCCGTCAGCAACCCCTTTACCAGCATAGACATCAAATAGCTTAATGTCTTTCAAGTAATCGCCTGCCTCGGCCTGGGCACAGTCTAGCAATGCCTGAACCGGCACTTCTTGGCTTAGCATAAAGGCTAAATCGCGACGCACTTCTGGGTAACGTGATAACGGCTCAAAAGCAGGAATACGCCCTTCACTAAGGGCATCAAGGCGTACTTCAAAGAGCACCGCATCGACTTTTAGCCCCAGCGTTGCCCGAACCTGCGGGTGAAGAGTGCCAATCCAGCCAGCAGGCTCGCCATTATGCAGCAGCTGCGCACTTTGGCCTGGGTGTAACGCCGGATGCGCTGCTGGCTCAAAACGCCACGCGTGCTGATTCCCCCCAAGTGTCAACAGACTTTCCAGGTCGCCTTTCAAGTCGTAAAAATCAACCGACGACTTAGCACAACTCCAGCCTTCAGCCTCACGGGAGCCACACACTAACGCCCCCATCATGGGTACTTGGGCGAGATTGTCTAGATGACCATTGAACACCAAGCCAGTCTCAAATAAACGCACCCGTGTCTGCTGGCGGTTAAGATTGTGTTCTAGCGCACGGACTAGCCCAGGAAATAGGCTTGCGCGCATCACTGACAAATCAGATGAGATCGGGTTGGCTAGCACTGGAGAAACCGCATCAGGCAAGATAGCCGCCTGTAGCTCAGGTGCTACAAAGCTATAGGTAACCGCTTCTTGGAAGCCACGCGCAACCATTTGATTACGCAGCTGCCTTTGGGTCAGCGTTGCCTCGTTAGCAGGCCGCAACGCTAACCGTGCCGCAGGCCGTCGTACAGGCAGGTTATTGTAGCCATGGATACGAGCAATCTCTTCGATGAGATCCTCTTCGATAGCCAAGTCAAACCGCCAACTGGGGGCTGTCACCGACCAGCCTTCAGCCTGCTTATCTACCTCTAACCCCAGCCGCTGAAGAATATCGGTCACATCATCGGCAGCCAGATGCTTTGAAAGGGCACTCTCCAACCGGCTTTCTCGCAGAAAAATCGCCCGCAATGCTGGCATATGCGGCTTGCTAACCGCCTCTGTCACAGGACCTGCCTGTCCACCACAAATGTCGATTAACAGCTGCGTAGCGCGTTCAATGGCCACACCAGCAAGCTCAGGGTCAACACCACGCTCAAAACGGTGCGATGCATCAGTATGCATACCGTAGGAGCGGGCTTTTCCCGCAATCGCTAAAGGCGTGAAATACGCCGACTCTAGGAAAATAGTATGAGTGGATTTACTAACACCTGAATTCTCCCCACCCATAATGCCGGCCATCGCCAAGGGGCCACTATTGTCTGCTATCACCAGCGTTTCAGGGCGCAACGCGATGTCCTGACCATCTAGCAGCGTTAGCCGCTCACCCTCTTGGGCCAAACGCACCGTGATGCCACCTTGCAAATTATCGCGATCAAACGCATGCAAGGGCTGACCAAGTTCCAGCATAACGTAATTAGTAACATCTACTACTGGGTCGATGGATCGAACGCCACTACGGCGCAGGCGCTCTACCATCCAAAGCGGCGTTTCAACGGTAACGTCGACGCCTTTAATGATCCGCCCTGCATAGCGCGGGCACTGCTCGGGCGCATCAACATTAATAGAGAAAGTATCATCGACACTGGCAACTACTGGTTGAATAGTAGGCCCACTCACCGGCAGTCGGTTTAAGACGCCCACTTCTCGGGCAAGCCCCTTGATACTAAGACAGTCACCGCGGTTAGGTGTTAGATCAACCTCAATAGTCATGTCATCGAGCTGCATATACTCTCGAAAACTGACCCCGATTGGCGCCGAGGCTGGCAACACCAAAATACCTGGAGAGACCTCCTCCTCCAACCCCAATTCAGAAGCAGAGCAAACCATGCCCCGTGACTCGACGCCACGCAGCTTGGCTTTTTTAATTTTAAAATCCCCCGGCAGTACACCCCCTACCTGGGCGAAAGGAATTTTCTGACCTACATCGACATTAGGCGCCCCACATACCACCTGAACTGGCTCGCCCGTACCATCATTAACCGTACAAACGTTAAGCTTATCAGCATCAGGGTGCTTCTCTTTGGTAAGCACTTCCGCCACAACAACGCCACTGAATGCTGATGCAACCGACGCAACCGCATCAACTTCTAGGCCAGCCATGGTGATTTGATCAGCAATCGCTTGCGTATCCAACTGCGGAGATACCCATTCACGCAGCCACTGTTCTGAAAATTTCATATTCGTTCCTGTCTTTGGCGGCGGCGTTAGGAGAATTGACGTAAAAAGCGCAAATCATTTTCAAAAAACAGGCGCAGGTCATTCACCCCATAGCGCAGCATGGCTAGACGCTCCGCTCCCATTCCAAAAGCAAAACCGGTGTAGCGCTCAGTATCAATTCCCGAGTGGCGGAATACTTCTGGATGCACCATTCCACAGCCCATTACTTCTAACCAACCGCTATGGGAGCAGACGCGACAACCATTACCACTACACATGACGCACTGAATATCGACTTCTGCCGAAGGCTCAGTAAACGGAAAGTAGGAAGGACGAAAACGCACAGAGAGGTCGTCACGCTCAAAAAACGCTTGAAGGAAATCTTCAATAGTTCCTTTCAAGTCTGCAAAGCTTATACCCTCGTCAACGAGCAGGCCCTCTACCTGATGAAACATGGGCGTATGCGTTAGGTCGGAGTCGCTTCGGTATACCCGTCCAGGACAAACGATCCTAATCGGCGGCTCACTGCTTTTCATTGTGCGTACTTGCACCGGCGAGGTATGCGTACGCAACAAGCGCGTAGCATCAAAGTAGAACGTGTCTGCCATTCCACGCGCAGGGTGGTGAGCGGGAATATTGAGGGCTTCAAAATTATGGTAGTCGTCCTCAATTTCAGGCCCTACCGCCACATCGTACCCAATACGGGTAAATAAACTCTCGATACGCTCAAGCGTTCGTGTAACGGGGTGCAACCCACCCTCTGCCTGGCCACGACCCGGTAGCGTAACGTCGATCCGCTCTGCCGCTAACCGTGCGTTCAATGCCTCGGTTTCTAGCTCATGCCGCTTCTTATCAATTTCTTCGGAAAGAGTTTGCTTCGCTTGGTTAATACGCTCGCCAGCGGCAGGACGCTCTTCTGCGGATAACTTACCCAAGCCTTTTAACAAGGCAGTAACATCGCCTTTTTTACCTAAATAACGTACTCGTAACTCATCTAACGCAGAGACACTCGGCGCCGCCTGGATGGCTTCGCGAGCTTCTGATACCAGAGTAGGAAGGTGATCCATCCGTTTCACTCCGAATTAAGCGGTTTCCATCCAAAGATGGTGTGGCATAGGGAGGTGACAAAAAAACAGGGGAAGAGCGGCTGCTCTTCCCCTGTTTGGGTCACACTGAAATGACCTCGGGCATTTCACACTGATCTAACTCAGCGCGAAAAACCTTATTGGGCAGCCTTGGCTTTTTCCACGATGGCAGCAAACGCTGCTTTTTCGTGTACCGCCAGATCGGCCAATACTTTACGGTCGATTTCAATACCGGCTTTTTTGAGGCCACCAACAAAACGGCTGTAAGACATACCGTTAATGCGCGCACCAGCATTAATACGCTGGATCCACAGCGCACGGAACTGGCGCTTACGGTTACGGCGGTCACGGTAAGCATACTGGCCGGCTTTGATAACAGCCTGCTTGGCTACGCGGAAAACACGCGAACGGGCACCGTAGTAACCTTTGGCCTGTTTCAATACTTTTTTATGGCGACGACGGGCAACTACGCCACGCTTAACACGGGTCATAACACACTCCTGACATTAAGTCTGAGGCAATATGCACTCAGATAAGATAATTCGACCTTACAGATTCGGCAGCATGCGCTGGATCAGCGCTTTATCAGCAGCATGAATCTGCTTCATTCCACGCAGCTGACGCTTACGCTTGGTCGACTTCTTGGTCAGGATGTGGCTACGAAAAGACTGCTTGTGCTTAAAGCCATTAGCGGTCTTTTTAAAGCGCTTAGCAGCGCCGCTGTTGCTTTTGATTTTCGGCATGAGAGAACTCCGCTCGATATTTTTTAGAAAACCCAGGGCCGACCAGCGTTTACACGCTGGCCCGTTAACTTCGCCGTTGGATCACTTCTTTTTCGGGGCAATAATCATGATCATCTGGCGGCCTTCCATTTTCGGGAAAGCCTCAACCGCTCCGATCTCTTCCAGGTCTGCCGCGATCCGTTCCATTAGCTTGCGGCCAATGTCCTGGTGCGCCATTTCACGACCACGGAAGCGCAATGTGACTTTGCCCTTGTCACCACCTTCTAAAAAGCGCGTCAGGTTTTTAAGCTTGACCTGATAATCGCCTTCGTCGGTGCCAGGGCGGAATTTAACTTCCTTCACCTGGATTTGCTTCTGCTTTTTCTTTTGAGCCGCTTTTTGCTTCTTCGTCTCAAAAACAAATTTGCCGTAATCCATAATCTTACAAACGATAGGATCGGCATTCGAAATTTGCACGAGGTCTAAACCAGCAGCTTCTGCACGCTCAAGAGCTTCGGTGGTGGGCACAACACCCAACTGCTCACCTTCAGCATCAATTAGACGTACTTCTTCTTCGGTAATTCGCTCGTTCATTGGTGGGCGTTTGTCTTGTGGACGCCCGCGCTGATTGCTTCGCTTGATCGCTCCGTCTCCTTAGGCAATTGACGATGTCGCCAGGGCTGCTCGCTCTTCACTAAAACGCTCAATGAATTCATCAACCGTCATAGTGCCGAGGTTCTCGCCGCTGCGAGTTCGCACGGCCACTGAGTCAGCTTCTACTTCCTTATCTCCCACCACAAGGAGATAGGGAACTTTCTGTAACGTATGCTCACGGATTTTAAAGCCGATCTTCTCGTTCCTCAAGTCCGCCTTGACCCGTAAGCCATTTTTTTGCAGTCGATGCTCTAATTTGAGCGCATAGTCACGCTGTGCGTCCGTAATTGTCATCAAAACTGCTTGCTGAGGCGCCAACCAAAGTGGCATCGCACCCGCATAGTGCTCAATTAGGATGCCTAAGAAACGCTCAAAGGATCCTAAAATTGCACGGTGAAGCATTACAGGAGTTTTTCGCGTACCGTCTTCATCGACGTATTGCGCTCCCAAACGCCCTGGCAAATTAAAATCTAGCTGAAGAGTACCACATTGCCAAACACGATTCAGGCAATCACGTAGAGCAAATTCAATTTTAGGCCCATAAAAAGCGCCTTCACCCGGCTGAAGCTCCCATTTGAGCCCCGTCGCATTGAGCGCGGCTTCAAGCCCCTGCTCTGCACGATCCCACATTTCAGCTTCGCCCAGGAAATCCTCGGGACGCGTTGATAGCTTAAGCTCAACTTCATCGAAACCGAGTGTTTTGTATACCTGCAGCGTTAGTGCGATAAATGCTTCAGCCTCTGCTTGGATTTGCGCTTCTGTGCAGAAAATATGGGCATCATCTTGAGTAAAGCCACGCACGCGCATCAAACCGTGCAACGAGCCTGAAGGCTCATTGCGGTGACAGCTGCCAAACTCTGCCAAACGCAGTGGTAAATCCCGGTAGCTCTTTAGCCCCTGATTAAACACCTGAACGTGACATGGACAGTTCATTGGCTTAACCGCGTATTCGCGCTTTTCCGACTCTGTCGTGAACATCAGCTCACTGTAGTGCCCCCAGTGGCCAGATTTTTTCCACAACGACAAATCAACCACTTGAGGCGTCTTGATCTCTTGATAACCATGCTCGCGCTGAATCTTGCGCATGTAATCTTCTAACGCCTGGTACATTGTCCAGCCATTAGGGTGCCAAAACACCATCCCCGGCGCTTCTTCTTGCAGATGAAACAAGTCCATCTTACGCGCTAACTTGCGGTGATCGCGCTTTTCAGCCTCTTCAAGCCGCTGCAAGTAGGCCTTCAGCTGTTTTTTATCGCCCCATGCAGTGCCGTAAATACGGGTCAGCATAGTGTTAGCAGCGTCACCACGCCAATAAGCACCCGCCAACTTAGTCAGCTTAAAGGCTTTCAAATGACGAGTATTCGGCACGTGCGGGCCGCGACACATATCGACATACTCTTCGTGGTGATACAACCGAATGGTCGCCCCCTCGGGGATATCACGAACAATTTCTTGCTTATAAGGCTCATCACGGTGCAAAAAAGCCAACATTGCTTGGTCGCGATCAACGTACTCGCGCACTACATCGTACTCGTGTTCAATTAATGAACGCATGCGCGTTTCGATGGCCTCAAGGTCATCTGGAGTAACCGATTGACCAAACTCAATGTCGTAGTAAAAACCATCTTCAATGACCGGCCCTATCGCCATTTTGGCTTCAGGGTACATTTGCTTAACCGCATGCCCAATCAGGTGCGCGCAAGAGTGACGGATGATCTCTAGACCTTCCGGATCGCGAGCGGTAATTATCGCCACTTCAGCATCTTGCTCAATTAAATCAGCGGCATCAACCAATACACCATCAATCTTGCCAGCCACACAGGCCTTGGCCAAACCAGGGCCAATGGATTCAGCAAGCTGCATAATAGAAAGCGGTGTATCGAACGTTCTTTGGCTGCCATCAGGCAGTGTCACAATGGGCATTCAAATATTCCTTGAGCGCAGTGGTGATCCATACCAAGGATCACATTTCGCTATCAATGGGCGGGAGTTGCGGGCCTTTCTTATAGCAGGGCTCTAGCCTATCAGAATTCGGTGAGCCGTAAAATAAAACGGGAGGCACAAAGGCCTCCCGCTTCTTTATTTGATTAAGCAAACCATTGCAATAAGCAATCATTGCTCAACCGAACTAGCCTCAGTGGCTTAGTTCCACTCATCCAGCTCTACACGACGGTTCTGAGCGCGGCCCTCGTCTGTCTCATTAGAAGCAACTGGACGCTCTTCACCGTAGCCTACTGCACGCATACGGTTAGTCTCTACGCCACGCTGTGACAGGTAAGCAGCAACTGATTCGGCACGACGCTGAGACAGGTTCTGGTTGTACTCTGCAGAGCCGCGCGAGTCAGTGTGACCTTCAATGCTCACACGAACGTCAGGGTTGTTAACCAGACGCTCGGCAACGCCGTTAAGCACTTGCTGTGCGCTGGATGTCAATTGAGCAGAGTCGAACTCGAAGTTAACATCACGCAGTACAAGACTTTCTGGGCAGCCCAGGGCGTTAACTTCAACGCCTGCGGGGGTATCCGGGCACTGATCACGGTAGTCCGGCACGCCATCGCCATCAGAATCCAGCGGGCAGCCACGCGCGTCTACTTCAACGCCAGCCGGAGTACCTGGACACTGATCGCGGTAATCCGGCACGCCGTCACCGTCGGAGTCCAGTGGGCAGCCTTGCGCATCAACGGCAACGCCAGCTGGCACTTCGCCGTAGCTTGGGCACTGCGGCGCAACAGGCTGAGGCGTGCGGTCAGCACATAGCAGGCCACCAATAGCAGCGCCAGCTGCAGCACCTGTAGCGGCACCACTTTCTTCATCGGAACTACCGCTGGTGGCATAGCCAATGCTGCCGCCAATTAAACCACCAGCCAAACCACAAACAGCCGGGTGCTGGTACCAGCTACGATCACTGCTAGCACTAGCCTGCCCAGATGTCTGGGTGGCAGAGCTGGCGCAGCCTGATAAACCAACTACCAGGGCAGAACCGACTAGCAAGCCAGTTGTTGATTTTTTCATGCAAGACTCCTTCTTGATCCAATGCTGAAATGGTCACACGACCAATTCTATCCAATGCTTCTTATTGCGAGAGCATCCTTTTTTCGCCTGCCCAGCACCCTAGCAATACATAGCTAATGCTCTAATACTGGACACTCTGCCTATGATTAACGTTTGAACGCTAGAAGGCAACAATACCGAGATATCAACTTCTTGCTAATACCCACCGTTTCAGCATAGCAAAAAGGGTGCTGTAAGCGCCAAAAAAGCTGAACTCGTTTCAAAAATAGTTGTCATTGTGCGCTTGGGGTTCCAACGAGATATCAGTGTAATGACGTTGGTCCTTTGGCACGCCACTTGATAACGGCTGCTGCGGCCGCTAACACTGCAGGGCGCATTTCATCCTCAACAATCAAACGCTCTTTATCTTCCTGCATCCGCTCACGGGGGGAAAGCTGCTTACGTGCTGAGTGTGTTTTCAAGTGCTGTGTGCGTTGATAAACCTCGGCAAACGCTTGAAACTCTGGCCTTTCGGTTAAGCTTGGATCAACAATCTCAAGCAGAACTTTACAGCGCCAGGAGGCCTCAGTTATATCTACTTGCTCCTGAACCAACGCACTAACGACGTAGTCAAGGTTCTCTAGACTATTTTGGTGTGCGCGACGATCTTCATCGACACGATAAGCTTCTCGCCGCTTTACCTCCTTACGCAGGGTAAGCGCATAGGCACAGAGAGCAACAATGACCGCAATACCTACTGCGAGCAAAACTAAAGCTGTAGTGGAATTCATGGCACTCCTTCAGCTAGCCACACAAGAATAATTTAACGAGAATTGTACACCCTAAAGGTGTCGTTACACCAATGACACCCACTTTTAACTCACTACTTGGCAGTTGCTGGAGCCAATTGACGCTCAACAAGTATCGCATCAGGTGCCTGCCGCCAGCACCACCATGCCCAACCAACGCTAAGCGTCAGCACCACTGCACCAGCGGTATGCAGTAAAGCAAGCCATAAAGGCAGCCACAGAAGGACGTTGGCAATACCCAGCGCTACCTGTACGGCATAGGCACTAACCACAACAGCTAGCGCCTTCCCTAGGATCACTAAATAGCGATACCGCCACCAAAGCACCAATAACGCAATACCCAAAAACAAGGCACCAATACGGTGAACCACCTGTATAGCGGTGCGTGCGTCTGCGTGCAGCTGACCGTGTAAATAATTAGGCCCAACCGTTTGTGTTAAATGAAAACCCTCGCTTAGATCCATCTCTGGCCACCATTGGCCGTTACAGGTGGGAAACCCTTGACAAGCAATACCTGCATAGTTGCTGGTGACCCAGCCGCCAAGCGCCAGCTGAATCACTAGTAAGCCAATGGCCGCTGCCCATAAAAAATTAATAGACTGCCGCCCCATAGCCCTCTCTTTCCATGCGTGACGAACGCGCAAATGAAGCCAGAAAAACAGCATTAATACACTCAGCCCACCCAGTAAATGGAGAGTGACCACCTGCGGCCAAAGCTTGAGTGTTACGGTAAATGCACCAAAGCCCCCCTGGATTAGAATCACAACGAGTAACGCCAGGCTAATGCCCCAAGGGTACCCAGGGCGGCGACGCAGAGGCCAGCCTAGCGCGACGACGCTAATGACCATCAGTCCTAAAAAACTCGCTACATAGCGGTGCGCCATTTCCACCCATGCTTTAAAAGGCTCAAGAGGCACATCAGGATGACGTAGCGCGGCTTGCTCGCTATCGGGAACCAGCAAGCGCCCATAGCAACCCGGCCAATCCGGGCACCCCAACCCAGCATCAACTAAACGTGTCCAGGCACCTACTAAAATCACTAGGGCTGTCAGCAGAGTGCCTGCCAAGGTGAGGCGCACCAACCAACGTAATCGCCGCTCCATTGCGTATTGCATGCTCTTTCCTTACGGCCCAGGGTGCCGACTAACATTAATGGTGATTTACTTTGAACAGATGCCTTATATCGTCAAGAATATCACTTGCATTAGCCTGTTCATTAAATGCTAACGCTGGCATTCCCATTGGATCCAGTAACCAAATAACGCTTTCATTACGCCAAGCTGGCGACTCTTGCCACTGGTTAGCCTGCTCTCCGGGCAAGGTTTCGTAGGAACCACCGATGCGCAACCGCTGCAACCGCGGCGCTTCACGGCCAAGAGCACGGTGAAGGCGCCAAAGCTCGTCTTTACGCTGTTCACAATCAACGGCACACTCGAACGCCAACGTCCATACATCCTTCGAACCTTCCGGTACATTAACCAATGGCCACTCATATAAATTTGGCGCCGTTATTGCTACTTCTCCATGTGCAGTGTGTTGAGCAGGAATGCCAAAACCCCATTTAACCATTCCCCAGGCTGTCGCCATAGGCGCTGTAAAAACAATAAAGATCATTATCAATTTGAGCCGCTGATAACGAACCGTTTTAGCCTGCTCCATTCTTCATTCCTCTTATTATTGTATGCGGTCTTTGCGCATGCGATAGCCACCCAATATCATTACAACGAAAGCTGCAAGTGTTAACCCCCACCACTGAAAAGCATAGCCAATATGCCGGCTGGGCGGCATTACATTTGCTTGCCACCAGGGTATAAAAACACCTTCTCCTTCCGTGGCATGTAGCCACCCCTGATAGCTAATGGGCGCTAGCGTTTCTTGCCAAGGTATCAAGCTCATTTGCTGCAGACGGAGTCCTTCTTGATTATCCCCATATAATGGCCCACCAGGGCGAGTTGTTTGCCATTCACCAAACACTTCTACACTGCCGCTAGGCGTTTGCGCAGTGGGGGCACTACGACTTGGGCCTGTTTCAATAAAGCCACGCTGTATTAACCAAACCTGCCCATGCTCATCGCGCAACGGGGTGAGAACAGCCACCCCAAGCCGACCTTCTACCACACGATTGTCTAAAAAGAGCGTGTGCTGTGGGAGATACTCGCCCCTCAATCTTACCATTGCGCCGTCCTGCGGCATCTCTTGGGGCGCCGTTAAAGCCGGAGCTGCCGCCCGTGCGTCTAACAAAACACGCTTGTCATTAGCACGCTCCCACTGCCATAGTCCTAAAAAAATGCCTAATGCAACTAACAAGCTCCAAAAAGCACACCACGCGTAAAAGCGCCTTAATCTGACAGAGGTAGACATCATGTGGTTACAGTTTCTTATTGCCTTAGTATTTATTGCCATGGTTATTAGCCTTGCAGCGGGCGCTGGTTTTTTATTACGAGACAGCGCCCCTTCAAAGCGATTACTAGTATCACTAAAGTGGCGTGTTGCCCTGGCATGTCTTCTCATGGCGCTATTAGTATTCGGCTTTTGGTCAGGAGAACTGGGCTAGCCGCTACAGGACATAAACAAAAATAAACAGCCCCACCCACACCACATCAACGAAATGCCAATACCAGCAGGATGCTTCAAAACCAAAATGATGATCGTTAGCAAAATGGCCTTTACAGATCCGGACGAGAATACAGCCTAAAATGATCGTACCGATAATGACGTGCACACCGTGAAACCCCGTCAAAATAAAGAAAGTAGCGCCAAAGATGCCGGCTTCCAGCGTAATGCCGTAATGGTTGTAGGCTTCGTAGTACTCGACCCCTTGTATAACGATAAAGCAGCATCCTAATAATACTGTGCCAGCAAGCCAGTTTCGGCAGGTAATACGCTCACCCAGCTTTAACGCTTCATGGGCCACCGTTAGCGTAATACTGGACGTGATAAGGATCAGCGTATTAACGAGCGGCAGTTGCCATGGGCTGAACACTTGCTCAGGACCTAGCACAGAGGAATCAGGAGGGTTCATCAGAGGCCAGTGAGAGATGAATTCTGGCCATAGCAGCGCAGAGACACCTTTCTCTCCCTCACCACCTAGCCAAGGGATAGCAAAAGTTCTAACGTAAAAAAGGGCACCGAAAAAGGCAGCAAAAAACATCAACTCAGAGAAGATAAACCACCCCATCCCCCACCTAAATGAGCGATCCATCTGGGTGTCGTACAACCCACTCATAGACTCCCTGACCACATCCCTGAACCAAAGCCCCATCACCGCCACAACGCCAATAACACCCATCAGCATTACTAACGCACCAGTGTCATAAACTAGCTGGGAACCTGCCCCCACCATCATGACCCCCAGCGCCAGTGAGCCGAGAATGGGCCATCTGCTAGTCGTCGGAACATAGTAGTTACCGCCGCTCATATCTTATCCCCCACGCTATTGTTGTTATTCACTGTGGAATCTAGTGCCATGTTATGAACTGGGTACAGGGTATAAACCAGCGTAATCGTTGTGATCTCTTCCGGCAGATCTCGCGCCAATTGGAAGACCAGTGGAATGGTTAAACGCTCATCACCCTGCAACTGCTGCTCCTGAAAACAGAAGCAGCTTACTTTTCGCAAGTGGGTCGTCGCATTAGAGGGAGAAACACTTGGGATGGCTCTTCCCCAACTCTCTTTGGCGCTATTATTCGTAAAAGTAAAATCCACTTCAGCCGTTTGCCCAGGGTGTACTCGCATTTGACGCGTGGCTACGCTCATTTGCCAAGGTAAGCCAGCACTCCCCCGAGTGATAAACTGCACCGTGATATAGCGCGACTGATCAACCTCCTCATGGATGATGGCCTGGGCAGTGGTATCGACTTTGCCGTTAATGCCTGTAATGCGGCAGAAAACGTCATAAAGAGGCACTAGCGCAAACGCAAACGCAAACATGCCTATCAGTGCCGCAATCGACCGAATGACGGTGCGCCGCACACCCGCAGCCCTGACGACTTCATATTCAGACATATCACTCCCCTTGCCTTATATAAGGCCTTATTCGCCGTGTTGTGCACGATGAAACACGGGAGGTGTTTCAAAGGTATGCAAGGGCGCTGGACTAGGGACACTCCACTCAAGGTCTTCTGCGCCTTCCCATGCCTTAGCAGGCGCTTTTTTACCCCCTCGGACACACAGCACCACCACCAGCACAAAAATTAACTGCGACACCCCGAAGAAAAAGGCACCAATGCTTGAAACAAGATTAAAGTCCGCGAACTGAAGCGCATAGTCAGGGATACGCCTCGGCATCCCGGCGAGACCGGCAAAATGCATTGGGAAGAACGTCAGGTTTACGCCCACAATCGAACACCAAAAATGGCACTGCGCTAATCGTTCATGGGGGTAGTGCCCCGTCCACTTGGGAAGCCAATAGTAAACCCCTGCCATAATGGCAAAGATGGCCCCTGGCACTAGCACATAGTGAAAATGGGCTACCACAAAGTAGGTATCGTGGTATTGAAAGTCGGCAGGGGCAATTGCCAACATAAGCCCCGAAAAACCACCGATGGTGAACAGAACGACAAATGCAAGTGCGAACAGCATGGGGGGTTCAAAACTAATTGAGCCTCGAAACAGTGTGGTGATCCAATTAAAGACTTTAACCCCCGTTGGCACTGCAATCAGCATTGTGGTGTACATAAAAAACAGCTCTGCTGCTAACGGTAGGCCAACCACAAACATGTGGTGTGCCCAAACTAAAAACGAAAGCAGTGCGATAGCGCCGGTTGCATAAACCATGGAGGCGTAGCCAAACAACCGTTTGCGGGCAAACGTAGGAATGATGGCGGAGACAATCCCGAATGCGGGCAAAATCATAATGTAAACCTCAGGATGGCCGAAAAACCAAAACAGATGCTGGAAAAGCACCGGGTCTCCACCGCCCGCAGCATCGAAGAAGCTAGTGCCAAAGTTTATATCCATTAACATCATGGTAATGACGCCCGCCAACACAGGCATAACGGCGATAAGTAGGAAAGCGGTGATGAGCCAAGTCCAGACAAACAGCGGCATATCCATCATGCGCATGCCAGGAGCACGCATGTTGAGGATAGTCGCAACAATATTAATCGCACCTAATATTGAGCTAATACCGGCGATATGCAGGGCAAGAATAAAGAACGTGGTTGAAGGCGGCGCATACGTCGTTGATAGAGGCGCATAGAATGTCCAGCCAAAATTTGGCCCTCCTCCAGGCATCAGGAGCGTTGACAACAGCAATGTAAACGCGACGGGCAGCAGCCAGAAGCTAAAGTTGTTTAGACGAGGAAGCGCCATGTCTGGCGCGCCAATTTGCAGAGGAATCATCCAATTAGCCAGGCCAGTAAATGCTGGCATTACCGCGGCAAAGACCATTATTAGCCCATGCATTGTGGTCATTTGGTTAAAAAACTCAGGCTCAACCAGCTGCAGACCCGGTTGGAACAGCTCCGCTCTGACTACGAGCGCAAAAATACCGCCAATAAAAAACATAATCAGTGAAAAGATTAGGTACAAAGAGCCAATCTCTTTGTGGTTAGTCGTGAGCAGCCAACGCATAATCCCTTTAGGCGTTTCGTGATGCGCATGGGGTGCTTGACCGTCAGCCACTGCGGTAGAGCTATGCTGCAGCGAGTGTTGAGGAGGTAGTTTGGGCGCCATAAATCTCTCCGCCTACTTTATTGTTGTGATAGCGTTAGTAGCTATCATTGCTGATTGGCACGCATGCGTTTTATTGAACAATTTTTTCAGCAATTGCCGCTGGCTGAATGGCATCGCCCGTGTCGCTGCCCCATGCGTTACGCGTATAGGTCACTACCGCAGCAATCTCCACAGGGTTCAACGTATTGCGAAACGCAGGCATGGCGGTTCCCGAAACGCCATTTAAAATGCGGTCGATATGCCAGTCCAAGTCGTCGATTAATTGGTCATTATTGACCAGCGCCGGGAAAGCAGGCGGCGCGCCTTGACCATCCGCCTGATGGCATGAGGCACAAATAGCCCGGTATACCGGCTCCCCTCGCGCCATTAGCTCATCAAGCTCCCACTCCCGATCCACTCCCATCGCTTCTTGCTGAGCCGCTTCTTTACGTTCCGCTAACCATATTTCAAACTCTTCCTCCTCAACGGCATGCACCACCACGGGCATAAACCCATGGTTAACACCACAGAGTTCTGCACATTGACCACGGTAAATACCCGGTTCGTTAATTTGCACCCAGTTCTCATTAATGAAGCCAGGGATCGTATCTTGCTTGACGGCAAGGTCCGGCACCCACCAAGAGTGGATAACGTCATCTGAGGTCATTAAGAACCGTACTTTGCGGTTAATAGGCAGCACCAGTGGCTCATCTACATCAAGTAAATAGTGCTCATCACGTGCCTCCTCGCCACGAATCTGCTCCCAAGGAGTGCTCATGCTTGAGTTAAAAGCCACATCCTCACCAAGATACTCGTAGCGCCAGCGCCACTGCTGGCCGATGATCATCACATCTAGTTCGGCTTCAGAGGTGTCATACATATTCTTAAGTGTGGCCGTGGCAGGCACGGCCATTCCCACTAAAATTAACACCGGAATAGCTGTCCAAAGCACTTCCACAGTGGTGTGCTCGTGAAATTTCGCTGGTTTAGCTCCTTTTGAGTGCCGATAGCGGAACAGCGAGTAAAACATGACTCCAAACACTATCAGGCCAATCACTACGCATATCCAAAAGATTGTCATATGCAGACCGTAAATATCGCGACTGATATCTGTCACGCCTACGGGCATGTTCCACCCGCTGGATTGAGCTTGGGCAGCGGTTGAAATAAAGCTTATGGGCAGCAGCCAGCGCCACGGTGAGAGCATAAGTACCTCCTTTGTTATTGTTGTTATTAACGGCTTTTTAATTAGGGTGGGATTATGTGATAAGAATCAGTATAGAAAACATGTGTCATACGTCACGAACTACCTTGCAAAAGCTGTCAACGCTTTTCACCGCGCCGCCATATTAGCCACAGCCATGAGCAGCAGCACAAAAATTAGGGTTACCACAATGGCAACTAAGATAAAGGTAGTGGGCTTCCCACTTGAGAAATCCTGCTGGCGCTGGAAATCGCTTTGGACGCCAATAAGTGCGGCTAGAACCGATTTAATTACCGACCACATAGAGCATCTCCTGGAAAGTGACAAATTTCGTTACGAAAACGGCGCACTCATGCTGCACTTAGCTATAGTTCAAGATAGGCAATCTTAAAAATCATGCCGTCCAGTTTCCACTATCAAAAAAGGAGCCCACCATGACAACTAGCGATAAAACCCCTTCCATGCCATGGATTGACGATGCCCAACCCATGCAGGCGTGGTGGCATCAATACTGCTTATTAAGCACGATGCCCATGGTACGACTTCAAATTGCTTGGTTAGAAAATGTGACTCAGGCTATGCAGATGGAGGCGCAACTTTTTCAAGCCCTAGCCAAAAGCAGCGAAAAATTAACGCTGTGCCTAACCGACAATCCGCACCACTGCAACGCTGCGGAGTTCACAGAACACTACCAAGAAATGGTTAAGACGCTCACCGATGCCAATATGGAGCGCCTGACAAAAGTTTCTCAGCTTTCCCATGAGTTTCGGCGCAGCTTATGGGAAGAGCTCTAATAATTTACAATTAAGCGTGTTGCGCCCTATAGTGCCGCTCACGGTTTATTTAAAACGAAGCAGCAACCCCAGGTTATGGAGCCAACTATGCCCAAGTGCCGTAAATTTCATGTATTCATTCCCTTTATCACCCTGGGGTTGTTGCTACCTTTAACTGCCTGCACCACGTACACGTGGCCAGATGGCTCTCAGGAAACTGTATTGGGCGTCGTTCCGGAAAATGAAAACCAACGTTATGAAGAGCAGCGGGCAGAAGGCGTTCGCTATCGTCTACCAGGCGATATTCCTGAATAACGTTTCGTTCATCTAGCTTTTTCACTATTACATCTAAGCCTTGCCCCCAGTCACTGCACTGCAGCATATATTTCCCTATACTGCATTTTGTATTGACACATTAAAGGGGGCACGGAATGGCCAAAACACCACTACCGAATGAAACCACTGCTGCATGGCACAGCACTGATGCAGACGAAGCGATATCATCACTGCAATCAAGCACGACCGGCTTATCCAGCCAAGAAGCTGAATCGCGGCTGAAAACCCATGGCCCGAATAGGCTTCAGCAAGAACAAGCGCGCCCCTGGTATCGGCGCTTTTTAGATCAATTTAATAACATCCTTATGCTTATCCTGATTATCGCAGCAGTTGCCAGTGCTCTGCTGGGGCATCACTTGGATGCCGCTGCCATCCTCGGGGTGGTAGTGATCATTGCGTTAATTGGATTTATTCAAGAAGGTAAAGCTGAGCAGGCCATTCAAAGCATACGCAATATGCTTTCCCCCCAAGCCACAGTATTACGCAATGGGCAGCGAACTGTCGTTGACGCGGAAACAGTCGTTCCTGGTGATGTGGTACTTATTGAAAGTGGCGACCGTGTTCCTGCCGACCTTCGCTTAATTGAAGTAAAACGCTTTTGCACCGACGAAGCGGCGCTTACGGGCGAGTCCATACCGGTTGATAAACAATCCCACCCCGTATCGACCGACGCTGATTTAGCTGAACGTAGCTCAATTGCTTATGCCAGTACGATTGTTGTTCAAGGCACTGCCAAAGGCCTAGTGGTGGCAACTGGCACCCAAACAGAGATTGGTAAAATTTCTGAGCTAGTACGCGGCGTTGAACAGCTTAAAACCCCTTTATTGCGCCAATTAGACCGCGCTGGAAGCATGCTAGCGTTCTTTATATTAGGCGCAGCCGCACTCACTGCGGCCGTAGGTAGTTTTTTTCACAACCAACCCCTCGACGAAATGTTTATGGCGGCAGTAGGCTTGGCAGTGGCCGCCATTCCTGAAGGCTTACCCGCTATTGTTACCATTAGCCTAGCCCTTGGCGTTCAGCGCATGGCGAAACGAAAGGCAATTATTCGGCGCCTTCCTGCGGTTGAAACTCTTGGCTCAATTTCGACTATTTTTTCCGATAAAACCGGCACACTTACTCGCAACGAGATGACAGCCACATCTATTTGGCTTGGTGACGCTCAATACACCATTGAAGGTACTGGCTTTAACCCCGAGGGCAATATTCGACAGGTCGACGCTGATGCTCAATCACAACCCTCTTCTATTTCCATAGAAGATCACACTGCATTAAGCCACTTCCTGAAGGTCGCTTCGCTTTGCAATGATGCAGAACTTGCCCAGCGTGATGATTCATACCACATTGTCGGCGACCCGACAGAGGGCGCTTTAATCGTTGCTGCCGCTAAAGCAGGCTTTGAAATTCAGCCGCTACGCGAGCGCCATCCGCGACTTGATGCGATTCCTTTCGAGTCTGAACATAAATATATGGCGACGGTAAACGAGCTTGATGGCAAGCATCGAGTATTGGTAAAAGGCGCCCCGGATAGGCTCCTTGAGATGTCGAGTCATACGTTGACTCAAGAAGGGTTATCACCTATTGATCGCAGCCAATGGGAAGCACGGATTGAAGAGCTATCTTCGCAAGGCTTGAGAGTGTTAGCTATCGCAGAAATAGCATCACCCGACTCACCGTCTCTTGATCATGAACATATTCAACAGGATCTCACCTTTTTAGGCATCATCGGCCTACTCGACCCTCCGCGTGAAGAAGCTATTGACGCAGTGAAAGAGTGTCTCAGAGCAGGCATTCGCCCTGTCATGATTACCGGGGACCATGCCGCTACTGCCCTTTCTATTGCCAAACAACTAGGTTTTTCACAGACAGAGCGAGTGGTTACCGGTCGCGAAGTTGAAGCAATGAGCGATACGCAGCTTGAAGAGATTATTACGGATGTCGATGTATTTGCCCGCGCATCTCCTGAACACAAGTTAAGACTGGTTAAAGCTATGCAGGCAAAGGGCGGTATATGTGCGATGACTGGGGATGGGGTCAATGATGGCCCTGCCCTTAAACGTGCTGATGTCGGCGTGGCGATGGGCATTCAAGGCACCGAGGCAGCAAAAGATGCCTCTGAAATGGTACTTGCAGACGATAATTTTGCCACGATTGTGAATGCGATAGCTGAAGGTAGAAAAGTCTACGACAACATTCGTAAAACGATCACCTTCATTCTGCCTACCAACGGTGCACAAGGCTTAGCAATAATGCTGGCGGTGCTGGCGGGCACCAACCTACCGATCACCCCGCTTCAAGCGCTTTGGGTAAACATGGTGGTGGCTACCACACTCGGCTTAGCCCTAGCCTTCGAGGAAAGTGAACAGGATTTAATGCAGCGTCAACCGCGGGACCCAAAAGCGGCATTGCTCGATATGTTTCTACTCTGGCGTGTCATCTTTGTCTCATTACTATTACTGGGCGGTGTTTTCAGCGTTTTCAGCTGGGTTCTCGCCCAAGGCGAAAGCATTGAGTTAGCGCGCACTGCCGCCGTAAATATGCTGGTGGTCGGTAGCGCTGCCTATTTAATCAATAGTCGCTTCCTCATCAACAGCACATTCTCCTTTCACGGCATTTTTAGTAGCCGCATGGTTTGGCTAGCGATTGGCGCTATTATGCTCCTACAGCTAGCATTTACTTACTGGCCGATAATGCAGGTTATTTTTGCCAGCGAAGCCCTACAATTGCAGCACTGGTTAGCCATTTTGCTGTTAAGTCTCGCTATTTACGCGTTAGTCGAAATTGAAAAAGCCATATGGCGCCGCCTACGTTAATGCGCTGAGCCACTGCCATGCTTTGTCTTGGCAGTGGCTTTTGCAGTTAACGGATTTTCTGGCCAGGGGTGTTTTGGATAGCGACCACGCATCTCCTTACGCACCTCTGAATAGCCATTTAGCCAAAAACTACGCAGATCTTGAGTTACTTGTAGCGGCCTTCTTGCAGGTGAAAGCAGATGAATGAGAACCACAGCATGCCCATCAGCAATGCTTGGTGAGTCTTGCCATCCAAACGCTTCTTGCAGTTTAAGCGCTAACACAGGCGGACGGCCATCATGACAGGGAGCATAATCGAGCATCACCTGACTGCCGCTAGGCACAGGCAGCGCCTTAGGCGCTAATCGATCAAAAGCAACCTGATCATCCCACTTCAACGAAGCCAGTAAATGCGTGTGAAAGGACATCTTTTCTAGCTGACTCATGCGCGTCATGCCCGCTAGGTAGGGTAAAAGCCATGTATCCAACGCATCCATTAACACTTTATCTGACCAGTCTGGCCACTGGTCTGGAAAGAGACGATGTAGCAGCGCCATACGCCCCTGCAGCTGCCGTACCTCCTTTGTAAACACCACGTTTGGACGCTGTTTCAGCGCTATGAGTAATGCACGCTGAATAGCCTCAGCGGGCAGCTCCCCGAGCGGTCGAGAGGCTAACACCAGCTCTCCATGACACTGTACGGCTTCGCCGACAAGCTTGCCTTGGGAATCTGACCACCTTATCCGATCCACCCACTGTTGGGTTGCCGGGAAAAAACGCACAAGTGTTGCCAACGCAAGCGACTCTGCCAAGTAAATGGCTGCATCCTTGGAAGCACTTTCAACACTCACCGCAACAAGGTAAGGGGCGTTTGCCAGGGAGTGGCGGCTGGGTAATGTTGCGGTCTTCCCATTGGCCAATTTGAACCGGCCGGAAGTGATAAGTTGACCGATACGATCCGGATAAGCCAGGGCCAGCAGCACGCCTAACGGCTCGCAACTAACGCTGCGAGACAACGCTATACCCGCTACTTTAGCCAGGCGCTCAGCCTCTCTTTGCCACTGGGGAAACCGTGAGGGCTGCCCAAATCGCTGAACTAAAGCCTCTTGTAAAGTGCCGTTTATGCGCTCTCTACCCTCTAATAGCGCTGCCAATCCACAGGCTAATGGCACTGCATTGAGTGAAGAAGACGTTGCAAGCATAACGGCTAGCCGTGGCTCAAGGGGCCAGAGTGCACTCTGCTTACCCAGCGGCGTTAGCTTAGCCACCGAGTCAATGATGCCTAGCTGCTCAAGCAACGCCTGACCACTTTGCCAAGCGCCCTTTGGCGGTGGAGTCACCCATGCCAGCACATCGGGTGACTGAACGCCCCAGACCGCAACTTCAAGTACCAGTTTAGATAAATCAGCCTGGGCGATTTCTGGCTCGCCATAGGCAACCAGCGGCTGTTCTTGGGGCCATAAGCGGAAACATATGCCTGGTTGCTGCCGACCGGCCCGCCCCCTGCGCTGGTCAGCGCTGGCGCGATTAACACGTCGTGTGGTTAAGCGTGTTAACCCTGTACGCGGCTGAAATAGCGGTACTCGCTCCAGGCCTGCGTCGATAACCACATTTACACCGTTTACGGTGACACTGGATTCAGCAATCGCGGTTGATACAATCACACGTTGGCGCACTTCATGGGGCTTCAACGCAGCTTGCTGTGCTTCGATGGGCATTCGTCCGTGTAATGCACGCACTTCAATATCAGGCATGTCACTCTCTAGCGTCTGAACTAGTCGAGCAATTTCAGCCACACCGGGCAAGATAACCAGCACATCGCGTGCATCTGGCCATGATAGAGCCTCGCTTATCACGCGAAAAGCCGCCATTTCTAACGATTCGCTGCCGCGTGTAGGACGATAGTGTGTTTCAACAGGGAATTGTCGACCGCTGCTTTCAATGACGGGCGTATCGTTTCCCAACACATTCTTCAACGCGACGACATCGAGCGTGGCAGACATCACAATAAGCCGCAGGTCATCGCGAATGCTTTGCTGTATATCCAGCGCAAACGCAAGACTAAGATCCGCTTCAAGACTACGCTCATGAAACTCATCAAAAATAATGCCCGCAACGCCTTCAAGGAGCGGATCATCCTGCAGCATGCGAGTGAGCACCCCTTGGGTAACTACTTCCAGACGGGTTTGTGCGCTAACCTTACTATCACCACGCATTCGATAACCGATCGTCTGGCCAACCGACTCGTTAAGCTGCTCTGCCATATAGTTTGCCGCTAACCGCGCCGCAACGCGCCGGGGTTCTAGCAGCAAAAGCTTTTGCCCCTGTGACCACAAGCTGCCAAGAAGTGTTAGCGGCACACGGGTAGTCTTACCCGCTCCCGGTTGAGCAACCAAAATCAGCCGGTTGTGAGCATCTAATGCGGTTTGCAAAGCGGCTAGATGCGGCTCAATAGGCAAAGTAGACATGATAGTTACACGTGGATACTGCTAGACGAGGAAGATTGCCGAATGCCGCAGCCTTTTAAAATTATTTGCTCTAAAAACTGAGAAATCGATTCAATATCCGCTTCACTGAGCGTATTTCGACCTAGTATGCCGCTTACCTGGGCACTATATTCAGTGTAATGCTGAGTAGATGACCAGATCAAAAATATCAGCCAGCGCGGGTCAACATCGTCCATTTTACCCTGCGCTGACCACTGACGAATAATTACCGCCCGAGAGGCTACCCACTCCCTCAGCTCTCCCGATAAATAGTCGCTTAAAAACGGGGCGCCGGCCAAAATTTCAGCGGCGAAGAGCTTTGAACCTTCTGGATAGCGTTGTCCAAGCAACATTTTGGTGCGAATAAACTCACTCAGCACCTGTCCAGGATCACTTTCAGGGGTAATGTCTTCAAGAACCGCATTCCATCGGCTCATCATGCGGTTCAGCAAACGCACGTACAGTGCCTGCTTATTCCCCATGTAATACAGAATGTTTGCTTTAGGCAAACCGGCTTGGTCGGCAATCGCCTGTAGGCTAGCGCCGCGGTAACCGTGGCGAGAAAACACCTGCTCAGCGGCACTTAAGATACTTTGTTCAATACGGTCTCGACTGGCATTTTCATGGTTAGCGGTCTCAGCCGACATGGAGATAGCTCCTTGATTTTTATACAGGTAGTGGACACTGGTGTATGCATGACACTCGAACCTTTTAGCGGTAACCAAGCACTTAATGGTAAACCAAGGGCCTGGCATCCGCTGGCGTTAATACCACCAAAGAGGGCATCTTAACTTTTTTCCATCATCGACAGAACTGACTAATACAAGCTGCCGCTACCCAATGCTTTGCTAGCTTTTTTCCTGTGAGTAAATATCTGACGATGCCTGTTCCGGCCATTTAGCGCTGGGCTTCCGGGGCTTTACGCATATTCTCCTTGAGACTCGCCTTTCGGGCTCGCTAAAGCAGTTCCCGTTTGTGCCCGACAAATAAACCATAGGGGAGACATTTGTTTTCTTTCGCCCAAACAAAACACCCCAGCCTCAAATGAAGCTGGGGTGTTTCTTAATAAGTGCCTGACGATGACCTACTCTCGCATGGGGAGACCCCACACTACCATCGGCGCTAAGCGGTTTCACTGCTGAGTTCGGCAAGGGATCAGGTGGTTCACGCTCGCTATGGTCGTCAGGCGTAACTGGCGATGTATATCATGCTGACGTGTTTGTGTGCGTCTCTATCAAGCCCTGGGCTTGATGCGCGTATCCGGTTCTCGTTATTACTACGACCAGACCCCTTGGGTGTTATAGGGTCAAGCCTCACGGGCCATTAGTACACGTTAGCTCAACGCCTTGCAGCGCTTCCACACCGTGCCTATCAACCAGCTGGTCTCGCTGGGCCCTTTAGGAGGATCAAGTCCTCGGGGATGTCTCATCTTGAAGGGGGCTTCCCGCTTAGATGCTTTCAGCGGTTATCCTGTCCGACCATAGCTACCCGGCAATGCCACTGGCGTGACAACCGGAACACCAGAGGGTCGTCCACTCCGGTCCTCTCGTACTAGGAGCAGCTCTTCTCAAACATCCAACGCCCACGGCAGATAGGGACCGAACTGTCTCACGACGTTCTAAACCCAGCTCGCGTACCACTTTAAATGGCGAACAGCCATACCCTTGGGACCGACTTCAGCCCCAGGATGTGATGAGCCGACATCGAGGTGCCAAACACCGCCGTCGATGTGAACTCTTGGGCGGTATCAGCCTGTTATCCCCGGAGTACCTTTTATCCGTTGAGCGATGGCCCTTCCATACAGAACCACCGGATCACTAGAACCTGCTTTCGCACCTGCTCGACGTGTCTGTCTCGCAGTCAAGCACCCTTATGCTCTTGCACTCACTGCACGATGTCCGACCGTGCTGAGGGTACCTTCGTGCTCCTCCGTTACTCTTTGGGAGGGACCGCCCAGTCAAACTACCCACCACACACTGTCCTCGATCCGGATAACGGACCTGAGTGAGAACGCCAATGATGCCAGGCTGGTATTTCAAGGTTGGCTCCACCCGAACTGGCGTCCGGGTTTCAAAGCCTCCCAGCTATCCTACACAGGCAACATCAGCGTCCAGTGTGAAGCTATAGTAAAGGTTCACGGGGTCTTTCCGTCTAGCCGCGGGTACACCGCATCTTCACGGCGATTTCAATTTCACTGAGTCTCGGGTGGAGACAGCGTGGCCATCATTACGCCATTCGTGCAGGTCGGAACTTACCCGACAAGGAATTTCGCTACCTTAGGACCGTTATAGTTACGGCCGCCGTTTACCGGGGCTTCAATCAAGAGCTTCGGACGAATCCTAACACCATCATTTAACCTTCCGGCACCGGGCAGGCGTCACACCCTATACGTCCTCTTACGAGTTAGCAGAGTGCTGTGTTTTTACTAAACAGTTGCAGCCACCTGGTATCTTCGACCGGTTCGGGCTTAGAGAGCAAGTCTCATCACCCTACGCCGGCGTGCCTTCTCCCGAAGTTACGGCACCATTTTGCCTAGTTCCTTCACCCGAGTTCTCTCAAGCGCCTTGGGATTCTCACCCTGACCACCTGTGTCGGTTTGGGGTACGGTCGCACATGATCTGAAGCTTAGAGGCTTTTCCTGGAAGCGTGGCATCAGTGACTTCCTGACCGTGGTCAGTTCATCTCGTGTCTCGGCTTTAAGGTGCCGGATTTTCCTAGCACCTCGGCCTACTCACTTTCACCAGGACAACCAACGCCTGGCTCACCTAGCCTTCTCCGTCCCCCCATCGCAATCATGTCCGGTACGGGAATATTGACCCGTTTCCCATCGACTACGCCTTTCGGCCTCGCCTTAGGGGCCGACTCACTCTGCTCCGATTAGCGTCGAACAGAAACCCTTGGTCTTCCGGCGAGGGAGTTTTTCACTCCCTTTATCGTTACTCATGTCAGCATTCGCACTCGTGATACCTCCAGCGAACTTCTCAATTCACCTTCATCGGCTTACACGACGCTCCTCTACCGCTCACACCTAAGTGTGAACCCGTAGCTTCGGTACCTGGTTTAGCCCCGTTACATCTTCCGCGCAGGCCGACTCGACTAGTGAGCTATTACGCTTTCTTTAAAGGATGGCTGCTTCTAAGCCAACCTCCTAGCTGTCTGAGCCTTCCCACATCGTTTCCCACTTAACCAGGATTTGGGGACCTTAGCTGACGGTCTGGGTTGTTTCCCTTTTCACGACGGACGTTAGCACCCGCCGTGTGTCTCCCACGCTGTACTCACCGGTATTCGGAGTTTGCCTCGGGTTGGTAAGTCGGGATGACCCCCTAGCCGAAACAGTGCTCTGCCCCGGCGGTAATACGTGAGGCGCTACCTAAATAGCTTTCGAGGAGAACCAGCTATCTCCGAGCTTGATTAGCCTTTCACTCCGATCCACAAGTCATCCAAATCTTTTTCAACAGATCCTGGTTCGGGCCTCCAGTTGATGTTACTCAACCTTCACCCTGCTCATGGATAGATCGCTCGGTTTCGGGTCTATATCCAGCGACTGTGTCGCCCAGTTAAGACTCGGTTTCCCTACGGCTCCCCTAAACGGTTAACCTCGCCACTGAATATAAGTCGCTGACCCATTATACAAAAGGTACGCAGTCACAGAACAAGTCTGCTCCTACTGCTTGTACGCACACGGTTTCAGGATCTATTTCACTCCCCTCTCCGGGGTTCTTTTCGCCTTTCCCTCACGGTACTGGTTCACTATCGGTCAGCCAGGAGTATTTAGCCTTGGAGGATGGTCCCCCCGTCTTCAGTCAAGGTTTCTCGTGCCCCGACCTACTCGATTTCACATGATCAGATTTTCGACTACGGGGCTATCACCCGCTACGGCCGCGCTTCCCAGCGCGTTCGCCTAATCAGTCACATGCTTAAGGGCTGGTCCCCGTTCGCTCGCCGCTACTAGGGGAATCTCGGTTGATTTCTTTTCCGCAGGGTACTTAGATGTTTCAGTTCCCCTGGTTCGCCTCTTACGCCTATATATTCAGCGTAAGATACTCAGCTTATGCTGAGTGGGTTTCCCCATTCAGAAATGCCCGGGTCACAGGTTGTTTGCCACCTCGCCGAGCCTTATCGCAGGCTACCACGTCTTTCATCGCCTCTGGCTGCCTAGGCATCCACCGTGTGCGCTTAATTGCTTGACCCTATAACCCGAAGGAGTCTGGGGTTCGCAATAATAACGATTGCCGGATACGCTTGAGACGTATCACAAAACAATTACGTATAAACACTTCTACGAAGTGTTTATGTCAGCATGATATACATTGTTAAGAGCAGCTGTTCAATGAACAGTGATAAAGCAGTATGTTAAAACAACGTGTTAAAACACAGTGACTTATCAGTGGTCACGAAACATTCACAAACGGACATTAAAGTACGATAAAACAATATGTACAAAACAGCACATAATGGTGGAGCCAAGCGGGATCGAACCGCTGACCTCCTGCGTGCAAGGCAGGCGCTCTCCCAGCTGAGCTATGGCCCCATTGTTTTTGCTGACCTTACCTCTTGCCATTAATTTCTGTGAGACAAGGCAAAATGCGACAACGTATAGCCTGCTATACGAGGGGCATTTTAACGCAGTATCGCAGGAATTTGGTGGGTCTGGGCAGACTTGAACTGCCGACCTCACCCTTATCAGGGGTGCGCTCTAACCAACTGAGCTACAGACCCAAGAGGGGATCGTGCTTAAACCGTTTGCTCTATATCTGATCAGGTAATTCATTGTGAGCGCTTACCGCGAGGATAATGCATCGTTTAAGGAGGTGATCCAGCCGCAGGTTCCCCTACGGCTACCTTGTTACGACTTCACCCCAGTCATGAACCACACCGTGGTGATCGCCCTCTTGCGTTAGGCTAACCACTTCTGGTGCAGTCCACTCCCATGGTGTGACGGGCGGTGTGTACAAGGCCCGGGAACGTATTCACCGTGACATTCTGATTCACGATTACTAGCGATTCCGACTTCACGGAGTCGAGTTGCAGACTCCGATCCGGACTGAGACCGGCTTTCGGGATTAGCGCACTCTCGCGAGTTGGCAACCCTTTGTACCGGCCATTGTAGCACGTGTGTAGCCCTACTCGTAAGGGCCATGATGACTTGACGTCGTCCCCACCTTCCTCCGGTTTGTCACCGGCAGTCTCCTTAGAGTTCCCGCCATTACGCGCTGGCAAATAAGGACAAGGGTTGCGCTCGTTACGGGACTTAACCCAACATTTCACAACACGAGCTGACGACAGCCATGCAGCACCTGTCTCTGCGTTCCCGAAGGCACCAAGTGATCTCTCACAAGTTCGCAGGATGTCAAGAGTAGGTAAGGTTCTTCGCGTTGCATCGAATTAAACCACATGCTCCACCGCTTGTGCGGGCCCCCGTCAATTCATTTGAGTTTTAACCTTGCGGCCGTACTCCCCAGGCGGTCGACTTATCGCGTTAACTTCGCCACAAAGTGCGCTAGGCACCCAACGGCTGGTCGACATCGTTTACGGCGTGGACTACCAGGGTATCTAATCCTGTTTGCTACCCACGCTTTCGCACCTCAGTGTCAGTGTCAGTCCAGAAGGCCGCCTTCGCCACTGGTATTCCTCCCGATCTCTACGCATTTCACCGCTACACCGGGAATTCTACCTTCCTCTCCTGCACTCTAGCTTGACAGTTCCGGATGCCGTTCCCAGGTTGAGCCCGGGGCTTTCACAACCGGCTTATCAAGCCACCTACGCGCGCTTTACGCCCAGTAATTCCGATTAACGCTTGCACCCTCCGTATTACCGCGGCTGCTGGCACGGAGTTAGCCGGTGCTTCTTCTGCGAGTGATGTCTTTCTTAGGGGGTATTAACCCCTAGGCGTTCTTCCTCGCTGAAAGTGCTTTACAACCCGAGGGCCTTCTTCACACACGCGGCATGGCTGGATCAGGGTTTCCCCCATTGTCCAATATTCCCCACTGCTGCCTCCCGTAGGAGTTCGGGCCGTGTCTCAGTCCCGATGTGGCTGATCATCCTCTCAGACCAGCTACGGATCGTTGCCTTGGTGAGCCATTACCTCACCAACTAGCTAATCCGACATAGGCTCATCCAATAGCGGGAGCCGAAGCCCCCTTTCTCCCGTAGGACGTATGCGGTATTAGCCTGGGTTTCCCCAGGTTATCCCCCACTATCGGGCAGATTCCTATGCATTACTCACCCGTCCGCCGCTCGTCAGCATCTAGCAAGCTAGATCTGTTACCGCTCGACTTGCATGTGTTAGGCCTGCCGCCAGCGTTCAATCTGAGCCATGATCAAACTCTTCAGTTTAAAATCATTGTGATGCTTACTCGTTACTTAAGGACTAGCCGAAAGCAACAAAAGCGCATCAAACTTGGCTCAAGGTTCAAACGAATTCATTTCAATTTACATTGTCATGACCGCTTGCCTTGATATTTGGTGATTTATCACCCTCATCGGCAAGCGTCCACATGAATTACCTGATCAAATTGTTAAAGAGCTCTCGAAGGCTGCTGCCGTTCGATGTGTGCATATCATACTGGTATTTTTTTTCTGGTCAAGCACATGGCGTGAGTTTTTTACTCTTAGATTTTACTGGCGGTGAATGAATGCATCAATCAACCGAAAAACAACCAAACCAGCAAATAATAAAGCAAATATAGTAGGTAGCAGATAGTCAGCCCTAGTGAGAACCCAAAGGTGGTATATGCCAAGACCTGCGGAGATATAGATCAGCCTGTGCAACCAGTGCCAAGCTTTCCAACCCATTTTAGCGGGCACCCATTGAAAAGAGGTCAAAGCTAACGGTATAAGCAGTAGCAGTGCAGCAGCTCCATAGCGTATGTATTCAAGGGCAACCATTTCATGCCAAATCCACTGCCACTCCCAGTACTGCTCCAACCCCATCCATGAAAGCATATGTAAAATTAACCAACAAAAAGACCACAGCCCTATTTGACGACGAGCCTTCATAAACCCTAACCAGCGTGTAAGCCGAAACGCAGGGCTAAACGCTATCGTGGCTAACAATAGTGACAGCCCAATCCTCCCAGAGAAATGAATAACGGCTTCCGCTGGATTAGCCCCAAGATCACCGTAATGCCACTGCCATATTAACCATAAGCCTGGCAGTAGACCTGCCGCGAATACGCATAAACGAAAAAAAGATACTGGCGTTGCTTTAACTGCCATAAGTCACTCACTGCTAATCAATAATGTTTTTGAAGATCCATACCTTTATAAAGATGAGCGACTTCATCACCATACCCATTGAACATCAAAGTTTCTCGGCGGCCTGACTCGCCAATCCTACGCTCCCTTGCCTGCGACCAACGGGGATGATTAACATCCGGGTTTACATTGGCGTAAAAACCATACTCTTCAGGGTTGCGCGCTTGCCAGGAAGTAGTGGGCGGCTCTTCAAGAATACGTATTTTGGCAATCGATTTAATGCTCTTAAAACCGTACTTCCATGGCACAACTAACCGAATGGGCGCACCATTTTGATTAGGCATTTTTTCCCCATACATGCCCACAGCTAGCAACGTTAACGGGTGCATTGCCTCATCAATACGCAGTGCCTCTCGATATGGCCAATCGATAATGGAACGGCGCTGGCCTCTTAAATTATCTGGGTCATATAGCGACTCAAATTCAACATACTTAGACCGGGATGTTAGCCCATGGTGATTGAGCAGATCCGCCAGAGGTATCCCAATCCAAGGAATGACCATCGACCACGCTTCCACGCAACGTAATCGGTAAATACGCTCCTCTAAAGAGTGGCGTTTAAGAATATCTTCAAGTGGTATAGCCCCTGTTTTGTCCAGCTCCCCTTCTAGGGTGATACTCCAGGGGTCAACTGGCAAATTATGAGCAAAAACTTCAGGGTCTCGTTTTCCCGTTCCAAATTCATAAAAGTTATTGTAGGTGGTGGCATCTCGAAAGTCGGTAAGCGCTTCACCGCCGGCCAATTCTTGGCTCGGTAAATCGCTTTCGAGGGCGGGCTTAAGTACATCTGCCCAGGCATGCGCATTTTTTGTCAAAAACATGCTGGGAGCCAGCATGACGGCAGCCCCAACAGCAAAACCCTGACGCAAGAAGTGACGACGATTGTCGAATACTGCCTTAGGCGTCACTTCCGATTCAGGAATAACAGGGTATCGGTAACGCGGCATATCACCTCCTTACTATAAAAGACTTAAGACACGTTTTATCACCAGGGTACCTCACCCTCCTTCCTCCATAACCACCCAGCGTAGAATAAACACTAAGCTTAGATAGAAATTGCAAGAAAACTTGACCCAGCGCAAGCCACCCCTTTACCCGACTATTACACTTGGTTGAAAACTAATATTAAAAGCACCTACCTTAATTAAGGCTAGATTAGCAAACTGCAGGACTAGCCGTTGTAAGTGCTATTTATGAGTGCTACTCATGCGAGGGGATCATCGATGAAAATGACGAAAAAAATTCTGCCCGGCATTATTGCCAGTGCAGCATTAATATCTACTGGGGCCATGGCAGCGGAAGACGGTTTTGAAGATTACCGCGACCGCTTTGAGGCGTTGCCATACTTACCCCCTATACCTGCGCACAACTCACTTACCAAAGAGAAAGTTGAGTTGGGTAATATGCTGTTTTTCGAGCCGCGAATTTCTTCCAGCGGTGTCATCAGCTGCGCGACCTGCCATAACCCTGCATTGGGTTGGGCTGACCGTATCCCTCGCGCAGTAGGCCATGACGGCCAAGTCGGTGAGCGCAATACACCAACAGTCCTAAATAGTGGTTTTTTTGAAGCCCAGTTCTGGGATGGCCGCGAACCAGATCTAGAAGGGCAAGCACTTGGGCCTATCGAAGCCGATGTCGAAATGGCAATGGATCTTGAAATGGCGTTGGAACGCTTAACGGAGTTTGATCTCTATCAGGAGAAATTTGCTGAAGCCTATCCTGATGACGCAGATCCAATCAATGCCGACAACCTGGCCAAAGCACTTGCTTCTTTTCAGCGCACACTTAATACACCAAACTCACCGTTTGACCGCTACCTCCGCGGTGACCTAAGCGCCATCAGCGACCAAGCTAAAGATGGTATGGCTGCTTTTGTTAACAATGGTTGTATTGCTTGCCACAGCGGGCCAGCGCTAACAGATAGCCGCTTCCATGCGATCCAAGTTCCAGGCTCAACCGACCTAGGCCGCTACCTAGCAACTGGTGAAGAGAGCGATAAATATCGCTTCAAAACACCTACGCTTAGAAACGTAGCAGTCACCTACCCCTACATGAACAATGGCGCTACTGAAACGCTAGAGGAAGCGGTCGCTATCATGGGCGAGGAGATGCTTGGCCGGGAATTTGATGATGCAACGATTAACGACATCACCGCATTTCTGCATACGCTCACCGGCGAGATGCCTGATTTCGAAATTCCAGCTCTCCCCTGACGCAGGCATTACACCTGAGTTAGCTATCACAAAACTGCCGGCCTTGTGAACTGCACCCCAAAAGTTGGACACTCATCCAGCGATTGGGGTGCTTTTTCATGGCGAAATATTCAGAAGCGTTCAAACTATCAGTAGTGCAAAGCTATTTAGAAGGGCAGCAAGGCTATCAGGGCTTGGCTAAGCAGTACGGTCTTGATCATGCCACCATCAGGCGTTGGTTCAAAAGCTATGAACAGCATGGCCTAAATGGGTTGCAGAAGAAGTTCAGCCACTACAGCGCTGAGTTCAAATTATCGGTGTTGCAACGAATGAGGCAAGAGGATCTCTCAGCCTTACAAGCGACCACCCTGTTCGATATCCGAGGCGGAACGAGCGTCGTACGACGGTGGGAACGTCAGTATTATGAAGGAGGTTTCCAGGCGCTGGAGCCTAAGCCTCGAGGTCGCCCGACGAAGATGCCCACAACAGAGCCCCCCAAGGCCCCACTTTTACAGGCTGAAAAGAGTTCGCTTGAGCAGGTGCTCAAAGAGAACGAATACTTGCGTGCTGAGGTGGCCTACCTAAAAAAATTGAGGGCCTTGCGTCAGGCCAAAGAGCAAGCCGCGCAGAAAAAGCGCGGGTAGTCCTTGAACTGAAGCAAGGCCACCCTTTGCCGACGCTGCTAAAAGTAGCAGAACTGTCGCGTAGCACCTTCTATTATCAGGTAAGGGTTCAGCAGCTGGATGATCGGCATGCTGGTCTGAAGCGTCGAATTCACGCCCTCTACGAGCGTCACAAAGGGCGCTACGGCTATCGACGAATTACAGCAGCATTGCGCCAAGCGGGAGAGCAGGTCAACCACAAAACAGTTCAACGTCTGATGCAGCATCTGGGGTTGAAGTCATTGGTACGCCCAAAGAAATACCGCTCTTATCGTGGACAACAGGCCAGTGTTCCCAATCTTCTTGCCCGTCAGTTTCAGGCTGAACGCCCCAACCAAAGGTGGGTCACCGACGTCACGGAGTTCAATGTCCGAGGTGAAAAGCTGTACTTGTCGCCGGTAATGGATCTCTACAATGGGGAAATCGTGTCCTATTCAATGCAGCAGCGGCCACAGTTCTCGCTGGTAGGGGGGATGCTCAAGAAAGCCTTGGCCAAGCTGGCCAACCAAGAGGCGCCGTTACTGCATTCCGACCAAGGCTGGCACTATCAGATGCCTGCTTACAGGCGCAAGCTAGCGGAGTATGACGTGATCCAGAGCATGTCACGCAAGGGAAATTGTCTAGATAATGCCGCGATGGAGAGCTTCTTTGGAACGCTGAAGTGTGAATATTTCTACCTGAATCAGTTCGACAATATTGAACAGTTACAGGCGGGCATCCGCCACTATATCCATTACTACAACCACGAGCGTATTAAGACCAAGCTAAAAGGCCTGAGTCCGGTGCAGTACCGAAATCAGGCCTTAGCCGCTTAATTTTCACTGTCCAAGTTTATGGGGTCAGTTCACTTGCGCCGGCAGTTCTCTTTTATATACTCAACTTAAGCACGCTCTAAACGCTGCTTAAGTTCTTCGCGGCGCCCCTCACTAGTAAATGCTTCTTCTATCGCATTGCGATTTAACGTGCGAAAAACATCCTCACCCCAACCAAATGCTTCAGCACACGCCAAGTGATTTGTAAGCAAGCCACCCCCAAAGTACGCCGGATCATCTGAACTGATCGTGACTTTTAGCCCTTCCGCTAGCAGGATCGGGAGCGGATGGTCGCTCAATTGCTCAACCACCTTTAAGCTAACGTTTGAAAGCGGGCAAACGGTTAAGACGGTTTGCTGCTCACGAAGGCGCTGGATCACAGCGTTACTCTCTAAGCAGCGCACACCGTGATCAATACGCTGCACATCAAGCACATCGAGCGCTTCAACGATATAGGCCGCAGGCCCCTCTTCACCAGCATGGGCCACACGCACTAAGCCAACATCTTTAGCACGTGCAAATAGTGCCTGAAATTTAACGGGTGGGTTATCGCGCTCAGCACTATCAAGACCAATCGCATCCAGCAGCTTCCAATAAGGCGCCGCTTGTTCAAAAACATGCAGCGCTTCATCCGCTGGCCGATCACGCAGGAATGCCATGATCATGCCAACAGACAAATCTAACGATGTTTCAGCCTCTTCTTTTGCTTGCAACAAGCCCGCCATCACAACCTCAAGGGGCACGCCACGCTGCAAGTGCGCTTGCGGGTCAAAATGCATGTCTATATGCACCACTCCCTCTTCGCGCGCTCGTTTAAAATAATCCATCGCCAAATCATAAAAATCCTGCTGGGTGCGCAGTACATCCATGCCTTGGTAGTAAAGATTTAAAAATCCTTGCAGATCATCAAATTGATAAGCAGCTTTCGCATCTTCAACCGTTGCATAAGGAAGCTCAATGTTATTGCGTTTCGCAAGCTCAAACATTAATGCTGGCTCAAGAGAGCCTTCAATATGCAAGTGAAGCTCTACTTTTGGCAGCCGACGTAAAAACTCATGCATATCGAATTCCTTTTTTTGCTTAGGTAACTAGCTATTTATGCCAGTATCAGCAATTAGCTGTCCCTCAGCAAGCCGCCAAGTGTACTCAACTCTGGGCAATAAACTCGCATCATCTACTTGATGAACAAAGTAAATCACTGTTTTATCCTGCAACCAGTCATCTAAAGCACGCGCTAGATGCTGTGCCGTTTGCGCATCAACACCAGCAAAAGGCTCATCCAGCAGCACCACGTTTGGACTACGTAAAAATAAGCGCGCTAAGGCAACCCGCCTGGCTTGCCCACCGGATAGCTGCTGCCCCTTCTCCCCTACTGGCGTGCCCAGCTTTTGTGGCTGCTGCTGCGCCCAATCGCTTAACGCCACTTGATCCAAGGCACGCCATAGCTCCTTGTTGCTAGCGCTAGGCTTTGCGATACGTAGGTTTTCCGCCAATGATCCATCGAAAAGATCAACCTGCTGGGAAAGCATAGCGAAATGTGCTGCCCGGCTATCTTCTGACAATTTAAACGGCGCAAAACCTGCCACGCTGACATCACCACTAGAGGGTGAAGCTCGCCCCATAAGCAGTTGCGCAAGTGTCGACTTACCCGCGCCGGAGACCCCTGTTATCACCGCTCGCTTAGCGGCTGGCAGCACAAACGAAACATTTCTTAACGCGGGCTCAAGCATATTTGGATAGAAAAATGAGACGCTATTCAAACGAAGGGAGTAGGTCTGGCTCTCGAGGGGAAGGGCCATGGAAGCAGGGCTAAGCGTATTAACCGACAAAATATTCAACCGCTGAACCGCCGCATAGCTTGCCCCTAATTTAATAAAGGCTGAAGGCAATAGGTTAAATGCTTCATTGATCCCCAAAATAATTAATACGGCCATCACCATAATTGGCCCGTTTACACGCCCCTCCCCCAAGGCGATGCTGGCAAGCCACAATACGGCTAACACCAGCATACCGGTCACAATGGAAACTAGTGCGTTACCTAGCGCTGCTTTAAGCGTCAAGCGTCTCTGATTAGCCGCAGCATCCATTTCATGACTGGCAATTTTTCGCTGATGCCAGGCACTGGTACCGTAGCTCATCAGCTCCGCAGAGGCTTGTACTTGATCAAGCACTAAGTGGCGCAGTTCTCTTTGATCGACTGTCTGCTGGTGGCTATTGGCAAACCCAAGCCAAGCATACCCCAGGGTAATAACTAGCCACAGCAGCCCTAACGAAACAGCCACCATGAGAGCAACGCCAGGTAGCCAAATAGCGATAAATGCCGATACAACAAGCAGGCATAACAACGCCACAAAGGGCGGTATCAGTAGGCGAAGGTAAAAATTATCTAGCGTATCAATATCTGCTGTCAGGCGGCTTAGCCAGTCACTGGCCCTACGACGACGTAAGCTAGCATCATCAAGTCGCGTTAAGTACCCGAACACACGAAAGCGTAGATCCGCCAGCAGCGTTAACACCGTATTGTGGTTATAAAGACGCTCCACGTAACGTGCAACCGTTCGCAGCAAGGCAAAAAAACGAATGCCTCCACCAGGCACATAAATATCCAAAGAAGAAGGCAGGCCTGCCGCTAACGCAATACCCGCAAGGGCGCAGGCAGCTATGAACCAGCCGGACAAACCTAATAAAGAGAGCCCTGCTAGCAGCGTAATCCAAACGAGGAAGACGCCAACTAAGAAGCGCTGACGACGTCGCAGTAAGAGAGCAAGCCAGGGTTTGAACTCACGGTAGACACGCCTCATAGGCTTACCTCGTTGAGTTTGCCCGCCTCGCACACAAAGTGGCGAGTAGCCGCATGAACAATAGCGGGATGGTGAGTAGCAATCACTAGCGTTCGCCCCTCTTTAGCCCACTCAAGCAGCGCCTGAATAACGGCTAGTTCTGCTGAGGCGTCCAAATTCGCCGTTGGCTCATCCAATACGACTAGCGGCGCCGTACTTAAATAAACACGCGCAAGGGCAAGCCGCTGGGCCTGCCCTCCCGAAAGACCAACGCCGCGCTCGCCAACAATGCTCTCTAGCCCAGCCGGCAATGCTTCTAATAAGGCCCCCAATCCAGCACGGCGCAACGCATCCGTCATGGCTGCCTCATTCGCCTCTGGATTAGCTAATCGCAGATTATCCGCTATGCTGCCCTGAATAAGACACGGGCTTTGATCAAGCCACGCCACTTTTGCTGACCGTCGGCGATACTCGCCACTTAATGGCGCCATAAAGCCCGCAAAAATCGCTAACAGCGACGATTTTCCGCTACCTGACTCGCCAGTAATAGCCACAACATCACCGACACAAACCGTCATGCTTACTGCCTGCAACGCCGGTGTCCGTCCAACATAGCCCACACTGATACTGGCTAACTCACACTCAACGCCTGACGCTTTCGGCGACGCTATATGATGAGGAACCAATGCTGGTTCATTAAAAATTGTAGCAATACTTTCCGCAGCACCTAACGCCGCCGCACGATCGTGGTAGTGCTGAGAAAGCGTGCGTAAAGGCTGGAAAAACTCAGGCGCCAACAGCAACACTGCCAAGCCAGTGAATAGCGTAAGTGATGGCGATGGACCGTAATCGATGTAGCCTAGCAGACCAAAACCCACATACATGGCAACAACCGCAATAGCGACAGACGCAAAGAACTCAAGCACAGCGGAGGATAAAAACGCCAGTCGCAAGGTACGCATACTTAAGCGGCGATACTCATCCGTGGCATACCAAACGTCCTGCTGAGCGGAACGGGTGTGACCAAAGAGCTGCAACGTCGTCATACCGCGCACGCGATCAATAAAATGCGCAGATAAGCGTGAAACCGCTGCAAATTGATCTCGATTCAAACGCTCCGCGCCCATCCCTACCAAGGCCATAAACAGTGGAATAAGCGGTGCAGAAAGGAGCAAAAAAATAGCTACTAAGTAATCGAGCCACCCCACCACGCAGGCAATTAACAGCGGCAACGCCACCACGATACGTAGCTGGGGGTAAAAACGCGCAAAGTAGCCATCCAGGGCATCAATATGTTCCACAGCCTGAGTAGCCAGGGCACCACTCTGCCGCTGGGTCAACCAAACAGGGCCGAGTTTCGCGATCTTCGCTAGCAACTCGGCCCTGGCAAATTGGCGAATACGCAGACTCGCCTCAGCGCTTAATACTTCTTGCCCCCACTGAAAAAGAGAGCGGAGCCCCACTGCTAGGGCCAGCCCGCCAAAGAGGGGCAAAAGCTCCACAGGCGAACGGCCATGAATCACTAGCTGGTCTATCAGCCAGGCAAGGCCCACCACCAGCACTACGGTTTGAACACCAGCTAAAACACCGCAGGCTGCCGCACCTACCAACCGATTTCGCTCTCTGCGCGCGAGCATGTGAAGCCAGCGGCGCGGCGTAATGAGGGGCTCTTCGCTTTGATCCCGACCGGACATAGGATTAGTGATACCCGTCACCCACTCGTACCTTGCCGCGGAACACCCAGTACGTCCAAGCGGTATAAGTAAGAATAATCGGGATAACGAACAGCACACCAATCAGCAGGAAAAGCTGGGATTCAGGGGCAGACGCAGCGTCCCAAAGCGTATAATTAGGAGGCACAATCACTGGCCATTTGCTAACGATAAGGCCCAAATAGGTAAATACATAGATGCCTATCGTCGCAACGAAAGGGATACCTTCCCTACGCCGCTTCACCGACCTATACACAGTGAACGCACATAGCAGCGCAAGCGCCGGAAATATCCAGATGATCTGAAGATGACCAAACCAACGCTCCCACACCACAGGATTCACGAACGGTGTCCAGAGACTAATAATAGCAAACACGCCCAGCACTATTGCTAACAGCAGTGGCGTAATTTTGTATGCCCAATCCTGAATGTGGCCTTCCGATTTAAGAATAAGCCATGTGGCGCCTAGCAGTGCATAGCCCGCCATTAAACCTAAGCCGGTTAAAACCGAAAACGGGGTAAGCCAATCAAAAGGGCCGCCAACAAAGGCGAAATTTTCTACTCGAAAGCCTTGGATATAGGCACCCACCACGGCCCCTTGCGCAAAGGCAGCAATAGAAGAACCCCAGCAAAATGCTCGGTTCCACCAGTGCCGGTTACGACGTGACTTAAAACGAAGTTCAAACGCCACACCCCGGAATATCAGCCCTGCCAACATAAGAAAGACGCCAATATACAGTGCTGGTAAAAACACTGAATAGACCAGCGGGAAAGCGCCAAGCAACCCTGCTCCGCCAAGCACTAGCCACGTCTCGTTACCATCCCATACCGGCGCTACAGAGTTCATCATGACGTCGCGGGCATCTTCATCCGGGGCGAAGGGATAAAGTATCCCAAGCCCCAAATCGAACCCATCCATCAGGACGTACATCATAATGCCAAAGCCGATGATGAACGCCCATATTAGCGTTAAATCAAACATTTCCATGTTTAGCTCCTAGCCGGATCAACGTCATCATCAAAGGGGGTATGGGCAGCAGACATTGGACGCATAGGACGATGGAAGTTATCGCCCACCGTCTCCCGCTCTTCCTCTGGCAGCATGCCATTACGCACAACGCGCGTTAGGTAATAAATACCGGCATAGAACACCACGCCATAGACGAGCACATAGCCAACCAGAGTAAACAGCGCCATCGGCCCTGTTAGCGACGGCGTGACCCCTTCGGCATGGGTCATCATCCCGTATACCAACCAAGGAGCACGGCCCGACTCAGTGACTATCCATCCGGCCAGCACTGCTACAAAAGGCATAGCAATCATGCCAGTCAGCGCTTTCAGGAAAACAGGGTTATGGTAGATACGCCCTTTGCGGCGCAGTATTAACCCTGTCAAAGCAACTGCGATCATCAACAGCCCAATGCCAACCATGACCCGGAAAGCCCAGAAAACAATCGCAACCGGTGGTTGTTCATCCGGCGCCGCCTCTGAAATTCCTGGCACTTCCCCGTCTGCTGAGTGGGTCAAAATAATGCTCGCTAAGCTAGGGATGCCAATAGCGAAACGATTGGTCTGTGCCTCTTGATCAGGAATTGCAAACAGCAGTAGTGGTACGTTAGTTGAGGTTTCCCAATTGCCTTCCATCGCCGCCACTTTTGTAGGTTGATATTCCAAGGTATTCAAGCCATGAAAATCACCGACAACCGCTTGAGCAGGCGCCAGGAACAACAGTAACCATAAGCACATTGAGAGCGCCCGGCGATTAGCTTCCGGATCGCGACCTCTCAGTAAGAACCAAGCGCTAACCCCTGCTACAACAAAGCCACCGGTAAGAAACGATGCCATCGCCATGTGAGCAAAACGGTATGGGAAGGAAGGGTTAAAGATGGCTTCCATCCATGAAACAACATGGAAGCGATTGTCAATCAGCTCGACCCCTGCCGGCGTATGCATCCAGCTGTTAGCTGAGAGAATCCAGAAGGAGGAAATGAACGTACCAACGGCCACCATGATAGCGGCAAACAAGTGCACGCCCTGTGGTACTTTTCCTCGGCCAAATAACAGTACCCCAAGAAACGCAGCTTCTAAGAAGAAGGCGGTAACCACTTCGTAGCTTAGTACAGGCCCTAAAAAATTAGACGCTGCCTGGGAAAAGTTGCTCCAATTCGTACCAAACTGGAAAGACATAACGATGCCCGACACCACCCCCATGCCAAACACCACAGCGAACACCTTTGTCCAAAACAGCGACAAACGATCCCACGCAGGGTTTTTGGTTTTAAAATAGAGGCCATGAAGTAGGGCAATATAAGATGCCAAACCTATGGTAAAAACAGGAAAAATAGCGTGAAACGATACAACGAATGCGAACTGTATTCGCGATAGCACCAGGGGGTCGAGTTCCATCACACTCTCCTAAGACCTGAACAAATATCCCATCACTGGGTCACACAAGCTTAGTTGAGCCTTAGTGGCACTGCATTTTAGTTATAAGCACTAAGCTTATTCTTTATCTAACGCTTATCTTACAGCTTCGACAATGGCTATACAGAGAAAGTTTGCCGTTAAGCTGTGTCGCATTGACGCAGAGTTAAAAGCACTTTAGGTGGTGACTACGATGCTCACCATATAGCCGGTATAAGCCAAAAAAAGCGCCAGCAAAATACCGCCTTCAACACGATTTATCCGGCGCGGTCGACCTCGCCAGGAAAATGCGAATAGAACCATTAGCAGCGTCATGCAGGTCATCACACTCCAATCACGCACCAGCACTTCGCGCCCCGCCTCAATGGGGTGAATCACTCCAGCCAAGCCAACCACAGCCAGGCTATTGAATAAATTGGAGCCCACCACGTTGCCCAGCACCATATCGTGCTCTTTACGGCGTAGCGCACTGATAGAAGACGCCAGCTCAGGCAAAGAAGTACCTATAGCAACCACGGTCAAACCAATAATCAGGTCGCTAACACCAAAACCAACCGCTATCTCAACCGCTCCCCAGACCAACAGACGCGAACTCACAATCAGCAACACTAACCCCACGAGCGTCCACATGAGTGCTTTGCCCCGGGTCATGGGTTTACTGTCCAGCGACTGAGCAACTTCATCAACCAGCGGATCATCCGCTTGTCCGCGAGAGCGCACGATACTCACACCGATAAAGAGTACCAAGGCGACAAGCAGTACAACCGCCTCCCAGCGTGAAATCCATCCATCAAACAGCATAAAGCCGGTTAAAAGCATAACGGCGACTAATAACGGCATCTCTTTGCGAATAACATCTGAATGCACCGCCAAAGGTGCAATAAGCGCTACAAAACCTAACACGAGCCCGATATTGGCAATGTTTGACCCGTACGCATTACCTACTGCTAAACCAGGATTTCCCTGCATGGCGGCTAACACCGATACGGTCATCTCGGGTGCGGATGTTCCAAATCCGATCACAAGCATGCCAATAAGCAAGGGTGAAAGCCCCAGCCAGCGTGATGTAGCCGCAGCACCATCAATAAATTTTTCGGCGCTCCAAATAAGTAACGCCAATCCCACCAGCACCGCTATATAAGCGAGCAACATTTCAGTTCCTTAATGTCGTAATGTTAGGCACTATCGCGGGTGCATCCTTGTCCAACCCTTCACATCAGTCAAGAAGAGTTTATTCGCGGGTTTGACAGCCAAGCACGCCCGCCGTATTAGTGTTAACTACTTAATGCATTGAGAGCTCGCTGTTGCCCCACTACCCTCTAAAAAAACGCCACTTACCGGTTAATACACCGCTGGTTGATCGCCTACCGCCTGAGCTTCGCGTTCAGCGTAGGCGGCTGCGTGCCTGCCATGAGTGCGACTGGGTTTCAGCACTGCCCCCGCTTAAATCTGGGGAGAAAGCTTCCTGCCCACGCTGTTCTCACGTCCTGGTTAAGCGTAACCGCTTTCCAGCCCAACGCAGCATGGCGCTTGCACTCGCTTCGCTTATTGCCCTGCTGATTGCAGTATCATTTCCGTTTATCAGCTTTAACGTAGGTGGCGTGGGTAACCGCATTGAGCTCTCGCAGACAGCCACTACACTAATCGCCTTTCACCAGCCTATTGTCGCAATTGCGGTCATCATGACGATTATCGTGCTGCCAGCGGTTTATCTGGTGGGCGTCATTTGGTTGCAGTACGGCCTTTTACGCGGCAAACACATGTCATTTAGCCGTGACATCGCGCGCTCTTTAGCCCACCTAACCCCTTGGATGATGGCCGATGTCTTTATCATTGGCGCCCTGGTCAGTTTAATTAAAATTGCCGGCATGGCGCATATTGAGCTGGGTATCTCTTTTTGGTCGTTTTGTATTTTTGCCGTGTTATTGCTAAAGACGTCACAGTCTCTTGACGCCGACTGGATGTGGTTCTCGCTGGAGGGCGAACCCCTCGCGCCAGAAGGAACAAAAACTGGCACCACCGGCGCCAGCCAAGGGGTGACAGGGTGTCCAACCTGCGGCTTAGTGAATCGCCTTTCTCCTCAAGGCCAAAACCGCTGCATACGCTGCCATGAAAAGCTCCACCAGCGCTTACCTCACAGTTTACAGCGCACTTGGGCACTGCTCTTTGCCGCCACCATTATGTATATCCCGGCTAACGTCTACCCGATTATGACCACTACTAGCCTAGGGCACACAACACCTTCCACCATCATTGGCGGGGTAGTGCAACTGCTTCAAATGGGCTCATGGCCGGTAGCCGCAGTTATCTTTATTGCGAGTGTCATCGTACCCGTAGGTAAGCTCGTCGCCTTGGCGTGGCTCTGCCTTGTAATAAAGCGCAGCAACGAACTGAACGCCCAAAGCCGCACTAAACTTTACAGGCTCACCGAGTTTATCGGCCGCTGGTCAATGGTCGATGTGTTTGTTGTTGCTATCTTAGTTGCCCTCATACGGGCCGGCTCGTTAATGTCAATTACTCCTGGCCCAGCTGCATTGGCATTTGGAGCCGTGGTAGTGTTCACCATGCTTGCTGCCATAACCTTTGACCCACGCTTGATTTGGGACGCCCCACCCACATGCTCTACTCGCCGTGAAACGGCCACCAAGGAACCTGTTGATGGCTAATGATTCAACCCCGCAGCAAAGAACAACGCCTTCAGAAGAGAACGACTTGCACAGGGCGAAGTCATCGCCTCAGACCAGGCTTTCGCCTATCTGGATTGTGCCAATTGTCGCTGTCATTATTGGCATGTGGCTGGTATACGACAACTATACAAGCCGCGGCACGCTGGTAACGCTCAATATGGAAAATGCTGAAGGCATAGAGGCAGGCAGCACATTAATTCGTAGCCGCAACGTTGAAATAGGCCGGGTACAAAGCGTGCAGCTATCTGACGATCTTTCCCACGCGGTCCTGACTGCCCGCATTCAACCTGAAGCTGAAACTATGCTGCGCGAAGACAGCCGCTTTTGGGTCGTCAAACCACGTATTGGAAGGGAAGGCATCAGCGGCCTTGGTACCGTGCTTTCAGGTGCTTATATTCAGCTTGAGCCGGGTAGGTCTGAAGAGTCACGCCGTGAGTTTCAGGTCAGCGACGTTCCCCCGGTCGCGCCTGCAGGCCAAGCTGGGCTGCACATCAGTTTAGTGAGCCAACTGGGCAATTCACTGCGTGTAGGGGATCCCGTGTCCTTCCAAGGCTATACCGTTGGCCGCGTTGAAGACACACGTTTTGAGCCTGAAACTCGTACCATGCATCACCATGTCTTTATAGAAGACCCTTATGCACAGCTTGTCACGGACAGCACTCGGTTCTGGACGTCTAGCGGCGTTGATTTTCGTTTAGACGCCGATGGCGTCCGTGTCAACGTAGAGTCTCTGGAAGCGCTGCTTGGCGGCGGGGTTACCTTTGGCGTACCCGAGGATTTACCCATGGGCCGCCCGGTAGAAGCCAATGCCAGCTTTAGCCTTTATGCAGATGAAGATAGTGCCCGCGAGGGAACATTTAACCGCTATCTCGAATACGTGCTACTGGTTGAGGATACGGTACGTGGGCTCTCAAAAGGGGCGCCCGTGGAGTTTCGAGGTGTCCGCCTGGGCACCGTTGCCGCCGTCCCCTGGAACTTTACCGCTCCACAACCTGATTCACGGGCTCAGTTTTCCATACCAGTATTGATCCGCATTGAGCCGCAACGTTTAGGTATTGAAAATGAGGATATTGATTTAGAGATGTGGGAAGAGCGTTTTCAACGCATGTTTGGCATGGGCCTGCGCGCATCCCTGAAAAATGGCAACCTGCTCACTGGCGCCCTCTTTGTCGATCTGAACTTCCAGCGTGACTTAGCCGATCAATATTTGGCCGAATCTTTTTCAGAACGCACCGTTTTCCCCACGGTGGCAGGCGGGTTTGCACAAATCCAAGCACAAGTGACCAATTTATTGGATAAACTTAACGGATTAGAGGTAGAGCCGCTGTTGGCCGGCCTAGATCGCAATTTGCAGGCGTCAGAGAGCGTGCTCAACGAAGTTCGTGAAGTCAGTTCGGCAATGAACCAGCTTCTAAATGACCCAGACACCCAAGCACTTGGCGGCAACCTGAACGCTACACTCGATGAGCTACGCAGCACACTACAAGGTGTTTCGCCCTCTTCGCCTGCTTACCAGGAGTTAACCACCGCGATTCAACGCCTAGACCGCTTAATGCGTGACCTACAGCCACTTACCCGCACGTTGAACGAAAACCCCAGGGCGTTACTATTTGATAATCTGGATACCCAGGATCCAATTCCCCGTGCTCCACGCTAACAAGGAATGACTATGCGCTTTCTGACCCTTAAGGCTTTACTGTTGCTCGGCCTGAGCCTTCTGCTGTCGGCCTGTGCAAGCAGCGTTACACCACCAGCACGCTACATGCTACCTAGCAGCCCAGCGGTTAACGCCCCGGTTCAACCCCAAGCCACGCTTAAAGTAAGCGCTCCACGGTTAGCACATTATCTAGATGTTGATGGCATTGTTATGCAGTTAGATGATATTGCCCTCAACGAAGCGCGGGAGCATCAGTGGGCGGAAAGCATAGGCCGTCAGCTGGAGCGCTCACTGCGGGTGCACCTTGCCCATGAGCTACCCACTATCCAAGTAGTTCGGGAAGAGATCAATGCACCTAGCGGTCCAACACTGCAACTTGAAATTGATCAGTTCCAGGGAAGGTATGATGGGGTTGCTGTGGCCAGCGGCCAGTGGCAACTTCGAAGCACCAGCAATGAACTTTTGACGATGAAAAGTTTTACTGCTGAAACAGAACTCAATGAAGATGGCTACCCAGCATTGGTACGCTCACTAGGCGAGAGTTGGGCCAGCATTGCCGGCCAGATCGCACATCAACTACGCCAAGGCAACTTTTTTGAGTAGGCCAGCTTGGGCACCTCATGTCGACCTGCCTATTAACGGCTAGGCTACGTCAGAGACTCGGACAAGGACGCGATATGCATAGTGACAACACGTTAGACGTTGAGGCGCTACACAAGCAGCTTGCTAGCCTAACGCATTCTCTTGAAGCATGGCTTGAGGGCGATACATCACTCTCCCTATTAGAGACGGCCCTAAATAGCCATGAGGCTATCACCGACATACTGGCTACCCAAGGAGCCCCTGCACAGGCTATTGAGACACTGGGACGCATTGAACAGTTTGTTGCTGAACAAGCCCTTGAGCTATACAGCGCCCCCAGCTCTGCCCAACAGCAAGCACATATTCTTGAAAACTTTGCCCGCCCGTTAATGACCCTAGATGGCATTGGCCCTGCCACGGCGGCGCAGCTATTTGATGCTGGCATAGCGCACCCCAACCAACTCTTTGAGCTTAGCGCCGATGAAGTCGCCTCGCTGCCACTGCCTGCTGCCAGTCATGCGCGGGTTACCAGCCTTTATGCGCAGCACATTGACCACCAATAAGCACGTTGAAAGGCACCGCCAGCTAGCAATCGTGATACACTGTAGTGGTGTATCACGGTTATTTTTCAGCACTACCCCGTCACTTCCGAACAAGGCTTTGTCATACGTACTTGCCTTTTACGGCTAATAAATGTCCATCGCGGCTGCGCACTTTATCTGGCAAACTTCGCTGCCGCGACGGTGTATCATCCTCGCTTTTTGAACATTACGCTTAGCAAACTGCCGCCTGTCGGTATGACTTGCTAGGTGATTGCGGAGAACGCATGAGCTTTTCTGAACTTGGTCTGCACGACGATTTACTGCGCGCCGTTACCGCGCAAGGCTATACCCAGCCAACCCCTATTCAATTAAAGGCTATCCCCGTAGTACTGGAGGGGCGTGACCTACTCGCCAGTGCCCAAACCGGCACAGGTAAAACAGCTGGTTTTACGCTACCGATGCTTCAGCGGCTCGCTAACGGCAAGCGCCCCGCGAAACGCCAAGTAAGAGCTCTCGTCCTCACTCCTACCCGTGAGCTGGCCGCCCAAGTGGGTGAAAGTGTTTCCGCTTATGGCCAACACCTTGCGCTACGCTCCCACATTATTTTTGGTGGCGTTGGTCAGCAACCCCAGGTTGATGCCTTAAAAGCAGGCCTTGATGTCTTGGTTGCCACCCCAGGCCGGCTGCTTGACCTTCATCAGCAAGGCCATGTCGATTTATCCGCAGTGGAAATCCTTGTTCTCGATGAAGCGGATCGCATGCTCGACATGGGCTTTATTCATGACATTAAGCGGCTGCTGCGCTTGGTGCCAAAAAAGCGTCAAAACCTGCTATTTTCCGCGACGTTTTCAAATGAAATTCAAGCGCTCGCCCAGCAACTACTCGACAACCCTGCGTTGATTGAAGTTGCACCGCGCAACACCACAGCCGAACGAATTGAGCAGGCCATTTATCGCGTAGATCGCGATAAAAAGCGTGAACTACTCGCTCATTTGATCCAACAGCATGGCTGGTTTCAGGTGTTGGTGTTTACACGCACCAAACATGGCGCTAACCGCCTAGCAGAGCAGCTCTCAAAGCAAGATATCCCTGCGATGGCAATCCATGGCAATAAAAGTCAAGGCGCCAGAACTCGGGCTCTAGGCGCGTTCAAAAGCGGTGACCTACAGGTACTGGTGGCCACCGATATCGCCGCGCGCGGGCTGGATATCAATGAACTACCCCACGTAGTGAACTTCGACCTGCCTAATGTAGCGGAAGACTATGTGCACCGTATTGGCCGCACAGGTCGTGCAGGTAGCAATGGTGAAGCCGTCTCACTGGTATGTGTTGATGAGCATGGTTTACTCAGCGGCATCGAACGGTTAATCAAGCAGACACTTCCCAAGCGCATTGAGCCCGGTTTCGAACCTGACCCCAACGCCAAGCCCGAGCCGATTGAAAATGGGCGCCGGGGCCAGCGGCAACCCCGCGCCAAACGTAAGCCTGACGGGCAATCCGCGCCTTCAAACGGCGAACGCCGCCGCGCCCGCCGCTAGCCTGCCGGCAAGGAATATGCGAAGGTTAGCGCCCTGCATATTCCAGCATTACCACTGAATTGATTCATGGAGTGATCATGGCGTCGAAGCAACTAATTAATGAGTACCGTCAGTGGCTTGCCTTTCAGCATCAAGAGCAGTTGAGTCGCGAACATCAAGGTATTTCACAGCGCCTAGAAGATGCGCGTGCTTCTTCAGGACAAGTGCTTCAAGCATATCGCAGCATGGCCGAAAAGGCTTCGGTGGAAGGTGCCTGCTACCGTACGCTTTTTTTGCGCGAGCGCGACAGCAATGACGCGCTCCCCTGCGAAGGCTGGCTCTTCGTGCGGCGTGTACTGAGCGAAGGCAACAGTACGCGGGTGCGCGTGACCCTGCTTGAAACGTTTACCCTTGAAGAAGGCATTATCGCTCCTGGCGATAAACCTGCGCGCAAGCTAACCCTGGAAATCTATGATAAATTAGATATCAATAAAGGAATGCGCACCCAGGTACGGGTAGACTGCTTGGACACTCCTCAGGACTACCACTTTATTACCCTGCTCGATGCGGTGCGTGGAGATTTACGTCCACACCTTAAATAAGCGTAAGCGCCCGCCATGGTCTCTCGTCGTGCATTCACCTTCATCTTACTGATGTTCGTAGTAGGGCTTAATTTGCGCCCTGCTATGTCATCGGTTGCCCCACTGCTAAACCGCCTACAAGAGACCGCCGGGTTAACACCTGCGGCCGCAGGTATTCTCACCACCTTACCGGTACTTTTCCTGGGCTTGTCGGCCCCACTCGCACCAATGTTGGCCCACCGTTTTGGTAGTGAACGTGCGCTAAGCGGAGCGCTTTTACTATTAGCCAGTGGGCTAATAGTTAGGGGGCTACCGCTGCCCGGCAGCCTATTTATGGGTTCTGCTATGGCAGGCACGGCTATCGGGATTAGTGGTACATTGCTGCCCGCCTTGGTCAAACGAGAACTGCCTGAAAGTGCCGACTTACTTACCGGGCTTTACACCATGGCGCTCTGCCTTGGGGGTGCACTGGGCGCAGGGCTTAGCGTGCCACTAATGCAATGGCTGGGAAGTTGGCAGCTGAGTTTAATGAGCTGGTCCCTGTTAGCGCTTGTGGCATTACTTCTATGGATCGCGAAGGCGCCCAAAACCCAGCAATCTCAGTTACCCACTTCACCAAAAGCACCGCTTTTGCATTTGCTACGCAAACCGCTGACTTGGCATGTCATGCTGTTTATGGGCATCCAGTCCTCAATGGCGTATATCGTGTTCGGCTGGCTGCCCACACTGCTGGTATATCGCGGATATGATGAGGCTGCCGCGGGCTGGACAATGGCTATTTCAATCATGTGCCAGCTAGGCGCTGCGCTATCCGCCCCTTGGCTGGCGCGCTTAGGCAAAGACCAGCGCCCCGCCTTGCTGCTGGTTCTGTTCAGCACTGCATTAGGCCTTTGGATGCTGCTAATCGCGCCATTGGCCTGGAAGTGGCCAGGGGCAGCGCTACTTGGCATTGGTCAAGGCGGCAGCTTCAGCTTAGCACTTAGCCTTCTGGTATTGAGAACCGCTAACTCACGTTTAGCCGGGCAGCTCTCTGGCCTCGTCCAGGGTGGAGGTTACACGCTTGCATCCCTTGGGCCATTTGGCGTGGGCCTGATGCTCCAAGCAGGTGCCGGCACTGCAGACATCGCTTGGCTACTTATTTTATTGATTCTAATCTGCTGCGGGTTTGCGCTTCTCGCTGGTCGTAAACGTCGACTAGATGACCAGTCAGGCAAACTGCTAGTACATAACAACTAACTTACTAGTGACACTAACGCTACCGATGTAAAGCGGCCCGTTAACGCAGTCATCGACCATTTCAGGATAATGCTTTGAGCACGACGTCTCCTTTAACATCTTCAGCTCCCACTAAAGAGCGCCTGCTGGTCATTTATACCGGCGGCACCATAGGCATGTTGCAACAGGCGAATGGCCTTACCCCAGGCGGTAATTTTCGTGAACGCCTACATCAAGCATTAAGCCATCTTCCCCTGGCACAACGGCAAAACCTGCCCGCGTACGATGTTATTAGCTACTCGTCGCTAATCGATTCAAGTGCTGCCACACCGCTTAACTGGCAGCAGTTAGCAAGAGACATCGCCGACAACGTCAACGCCTATCGCGGCTTCGTGATTATTCATGGCACCGACACATTAAGCTGGACGGCCGCCAGCCTTGCTTATCAGTTACAAGGAATAGATCGTCCCGTGGTGTTAACTGGCGCCATGCAGCCGCTAGAAGCCCCGAATAGCGACGCCTTGGATAACCTGTACGGCGCATTCCGCTTTGCCGTCCAACCAGCACTGCAAGAAGTGGCTATCTATTTTGCAAACCGATTGTTACGAGGCGTTCGCTCCATCAAGCAGCACAGCAACGCTGTAGATGCATTCTCCTCCCCCAATTACCCACTTATTGGGGAGCGAGTAGGCGATGACTTTATACACTATCCTAGCCGGGGACTGGCCTGCCAACAGCGAGGCGCCCCACGCTTTGAGCTAGCCGACTATCTTCCAGTAGCCCAGGGTGAAGTGGCAAGAGTCGTCCTTTGGCCTGGTATTAGCGCGTGGCAATTGGAGAGCATACTTGGCGACTCACGCATCAAAGGCGCGCTATTACAGCTATGGGGGGCGGGCAACATTCCTAGCAATCCTGACTTACTCGCGCTCATTGCTAAGGCAAGTGGTGAAGGCAAACTCATTGCAGCAATTAGCCAATGCCCCCAAGGGAGCATTCATTTAGGTGCCTATGCGGCAGGCGACGGCCTTGCCGACGCTGGCGTGCTCTCAGGCGATGACATGACGCCCGAAGCTGCCTATACCAAGCTGGTTCACTTACTCGCCCAACCGCTCTCTTTTGAAGACCAGCGTCGCCGCTTTTTGACACCACTCGTCGGAGAACGCTAACGCGCTTTTTGCGAAAAGAGACTGGCATAGTCCCTCATTCACGCTATGTTTAAGTGTACGTTAACCAACGGAAAGGAAAGCAAAATATGGAACAACCCGTACACCATTTTAGCGAACTTTTTGAGCAGCTTGGATTACCCTCTGATTCAGAATCTATCGAGCGCTTTATACAACGCAACTCGCCGCTCCCCGAAGAGATGGCCCTAGCAGACGCTCCCTGCTGGAATGAAGGCCAAGCAGAGTTTCTACGCGAAGCCGTTGAAGCAGATGCTGACTGGGCAGAAGTGGTTGACCACCTTGACGCATCAATGCACAAAACCGGCTAACCACACGCAGCCATGCCCTGCGCTAAGTAGCCAGGGCGGTTAATACTCTTCAATAACGGCTAAAAATCACGCGCCGCTTCAACGCGGCGCCGATACCAGCCACCTACTAATAGCAGTAATGCCAGTGCCAAAAGTGGGAATATAACCTCAAACTGAAGGGCATTTTCCTCTTCTATCGCCTCAAGAGCGCCATAAATGGCACTACTATAGACCGCCCACTTTACCGACAAGCCCAGCGCCGCCGCGATTAAATAGCGGCCCAGCGAAATGCGTCGCAGGCCAGCGGCAAAATTAATCACCGAATGCGGAAAGCCCGGTAGGATACGTAACGCGCACTGGGTAAGAAGGTCACTACGCGCCTCTAATGTTTCCATGACCTTAAGCGTCAACCCTTTAGGGTTCCAGCGGTCGCCCGCATTTGCCGCTAGCTGGTAAGCGCCCCACGCACCTGCAACACTGCTTATGGTCAGCATAAACGTCGCAATCAGTGGTGAATAAAAAGGGGCAATCAACCACAAGCCAATACTGCCAGGTAAACCAATGGCAAGGGTTACCGCCATCGTTACCATTACACCAATGATCACCACCGGATGATGAGACATCGTGGCTGCCCAGCGCTTTACCGCCATTAAATCAGGGGAGTACCATAACCAAACATAAGCAAGCATTGCCACGACCGCGAAGCCCGCGGCCCAACGCCATGAGTAACGTGTGAAATTATTCATGTAACCGAGCTTCAACCCGTTCAAGTATTTGGCGGCTGACTTTACCTACTAAAGGTTTGGCAGCTTTGTTTACCGCTTTTTCCATTAAGCGATTACGAATATCATAGCGTAAGGTTAACTCAACCTCCGTTCCTTCTGGCACTGCACGCAGCTTATAGCGCCCCTGGTTTTTCACCCCTTCCAACGACTCCCACGCCAACACGTGAGGGGGCTGAATTTCTGTCACTGCTACATCGAAGGACCAGTCCATACCCACCGCCCGTACATGCCAACGGTAACGGTCATTGCCTAACGTATCGATCGAACGAATTAAATCAGAATAGTCCGCAAAATCTTCAACGCGGCGTAACAGCTCAAATACGCGCTCTGGGGACGCTTTAATAATTTCACTATGTTCTATGGTGGCCATGAGCTTGTCTCTTACGGCTGGGATTAACAGCTTAACATGCCAAACCATGCCGACATACACAACGAAGCGGCGTGACTACCTCTGGTCAGATAACCCCACATTGCGTACACTGCCGCCCTTCCGGACCGGACCCCGGATCATCGCTTAGCGTGACGCTAACGCGCCTAAAAAATTCTCCGAACAGTGAGTATTAATAATGTCGTTAAACACCACTCTAGACGCAAACGCGTCTGCCACCGTTGTGATTTATTCCGGTGGCATGGACTCCTACACAGTCCTTCATCGCGCGCTGAACGAAGGCCTCACCGTTCACGCGCTCTCGTTTGATTATGGACAGCGCCACGCACGAGAACTGACCACGGCACGAAACGTTTGCCAGCAGCTCGAAGTGCCTCATCAGGTGGTTGATATACGCGCCATTCACGGCCTGATTGATAACTCGGCATTAACCAGCGATGCCATTGCCATGCCCGAAGGCGACTACGCGGCGGATAACCTGCGCGCCACGGTGGTACCTAACCGCAATATGATCCTGCTTTCACTTGCGATTGCTAAAGCGGTCAACATTGGCGCCCAACGCGTCGATTATGGTGCCCATGGGGGAGACCATATTCTCTACCCTGACTGCCGTCCTGAGTTTGTTCAAGCCATGAACCACGTGTCTGGCATCGCTAATTTCGAACCCGTCACGATCCACGCCCCCTACCTGCAATCTACCAAAGCGGAGATTTTGCGTGATGGGCTCGCCATGGGCCTAGATTACCGCGATACCTGGACCTGCTACGAAGGGCGCGAACTCGCCTGCGGTAAGTGCGGCAGCTGCCGAGAACGTCTGGCCGCCTTTAGCGCTAACCATGCCACCGATCCACTCGCATATGAAAGTGGCGTTTTGCAGGGAGTGCGCTGATGTACCAAGTTAAAGAAGCATTTTACACGCTCCAAGGCGAAGGCGCACAAGCTGGCCGCGCCAGCGTATTCTGCCGTTTCAGCGGCTGTAATCTTTGGTCAGGTCGAGAGATTGACCGCGCTAGCGCCAAGTGTACGTTTTGCGATACCGATTTTATCGGCACTAACGGTATTAATGGCGGCCAGTTTGCTACAGCAAGCGCGCTGGCCAATCATATTCATGCGCTGTGGCCCCAGAGCTCTAGCCGAGCGACGCCCTATGTGGTTTTTACAGGAGGCGAGCCGCTGTTGCAGCTCAATGCCGAGCTGGTAGCCGCGCTGCACCGTTATGGGTTTGAAGTAGCCGTGGAAACCAACGGCTCCCTTTTGCCACCGCCCGGTATCGACTGGCTGTGCGTGAGTCCAAAGGGCACTAACCCTCTTGCAGTGACCCACGGGGACGAACTAAAGCTGGTTTATCCGCAACCTGACGCGCTACCAGAAAATTTTGCCTCGCTCGATTTCAGCCACTTTTTTTTACAGCCCATGGATCGCGGTAGTGAGCCACTAAATGCTCAAACGGTTAAATCAACGACCGCTTACTGCATGGCTAACCCCCAGTGGCGCCTCTCGCTTCAAACGCACAAAATCGCAGGATTTGATTAATGTCGCTATTTGTTAACCACCTGACCCATATTGATGTTTCCCTCTGGTGCCCAGAAAAAGGCCTAAAGGGGTGCAGTTGGCAAGTAGATGCCCTATTAGACGGAGAGCTGGGTGAAGACGGCATGCTGTTTGACTTCGGTGAAGTGAAGCCCTGGATTAAACGAACGCTCGACAGCGGCCTTGACCATACACTGCTAGTACCCCTCAAGGCGCCAGGCATTGAAGTCAGCGAGTGCCCTGAAGGCATTTGTATTCGAACCACTACCCCTTACGCCATGGAAGTACGCGGCCCCGCCGAAGCATTTACACTGCTGCCATGGGAAACAATTACTATTGGAGATGTTACAGATCTACTGAGCGACACTCTCACTATGCAGCGGCCTGACAACGTTCATTATGTAAAGCTAAGCTTAAGTGATGAGGCTATTGAAGGCGCAGCTTACGGCTACAGTCATGGACTGAAACGCCACACAGGCAACTGCCAACGCATTGCCCATGGGCACCGCTCAAGACTCTATATATGGCAAGAAGGTGAGCGGCAAACTACCCTTGAGCAACAATGGGCTGACTGGTTAGACAATCGTTATTTACTTGAAGACGCGGATATCGCTTACCAAGATGATGCTACTATGACCTGTCGCTATGAAGCCGCACAAGGAGAGTTTTTAATCACTATCCCTCAAGCTCGCTGCTGCGTATTACCTAAACCGACCACCGTAGAAAATATTGCTGCGTGGTTAGCTGAGAGAATAACCGAGCAAAGCGGAAAATCGTCCTCGGTTCAGGCATTTGAAGGGATTAATAAAGGCGCAATGGCTGACGTCTTAACATGAGCAGTGGAACAACTGCGCCACAGCCAACGGCTTGCCGTGTCGGCTGTGGCGCATGCTGTATAGCGCCATCCATCACCTCCCCCATACCAGGCATGCCCCATGGCAAACCGGCTGGGGTGAGGTGCGCTCAATTAAGCGATGACAACCTATGCAAGTTGTTTGGCCACCCTACTCGCCCTGCCGTGTGCAAGCAGTTCGAGTTTGATCGCCATGTGTGTGGCGACGACCGCGAACAGGCAATCGTCACACTCACATGGCTTGAAAAAACGACCGCCTAGAGAATGCATTTCCCTCTGCTTGAGCCTGCATTAGCTCTCCACACTTGTCGCCTGTGAACGACGGTCTAGCAGGCTCGTCCAGCGCACTAAAACAGGCGCATCACTGTGGCTGATTTCGCCTAGCAAGCCTCTAAATGCTTCTCTTGCCTGCTGGTCGCTAGGCGCAATGCGCGTCAACCAAAATTCCAGTGCTGCCAACTCCTGGTGGCGATTACCATGTTCGCGAGCCTGGTGAATCGCCATTTCCGCTAGCGCTTTTATCTCATTGGCTGGATGCCCAAGCAGATCGCGCACTTTAGCAAGTTGGGTAGCAAGCTCGGGTAAAAACAGCGTTGTTCGTTCACGAGCGATTACTAAGCACTGGTCTAGGTAATCTTCTGCTGCGGCTAACTCACCAAGTTCGATACAGGCATCAGAGTACCAGAGTACCGGCCGCTGAAAATGGTCGCGGCCTTTTAGCTCGGCCATTTGATCTAAGCTATCGCGCATCTGGACTAGCCCGCCATGATCGCCTGCCAGGGCACGTTGCCAACCTAGTACACCCTGAGCGGAAATTTGCCAAAGCTGCAAATCCGGAGTTTCTGTCATCGCTGCCGCGCGCTCAGCATGGCGCGCAGCAAGGTGAACATGACCCAGCTGACGATAAAGCGCTGCAGCAAACATTAACGCCATGGCTAAGGTGCCGGGGTGACCTATTTTTTCAGCCAACCGAATAGCGGACGAGACGTGCCGCTCAGCACGCTGGTAATCCCCACGCAAACAGAGCGCCCAACCTTGGAAACACGTCGCCGTTACCTGCGGGTGATCCGAGAACGGTAGCCACTCAATCATCATCTGCGCGTTAAGTGGATCGATCTCGTCTAGATGGTCGTGGGCCTGCTGAATACGCCCCGCCCAATACTCACACTGCGCCCTGGCATAGTCTGCCAGCCGCTGATAACGCGGATCTTCCAAGCGCTCAGCAATATCGGAAAGGGTAGACGCCAATGCAAATGCGTCCGCATGGGCATAACGCTGACTGCGACCCACCCACAGCCCCCACTTCACCAAGAAAATTTGCTCGAGATCTTCTGGCTCATCTGAAACCTCACCACAGGGGTGACGCAATAGCTCTCTGGCACGCACGAAGCTTTCATGGGCCGTTGGCGAACCATGCCCTTCAAGAGCAAAGGCAGCTTGTCCACGCACCGTAAGCAGGCTTACCTCACGCTCTACTTGGTGTTCTACATGGCGCAGGCTAGCCAACCCAAAATCTGCCATGCGCAACGCCGTGCGGTTGGCACTCACCTTTAGGGCCTCGCGGGCAGCTAGTTCAAAGTAGCGGGCACCTCGAGCATAGTGACCACTGCGACGTAAATGGGTAGCAAAGTCGCCTGGATGGCGACTAATCCACACAGGAAAGCGCTCTTCGATCAGCGTTACCACCTGCTGGTGAAGCTTCACCCGAACATCTCTTGGGCAGGAAAGGTAAGCGGCTTCCTGAAGAAGCTGATGACTAAACTGGAACTCGTGCTCGCCGCTCTCTTTTTCAACTGGCTCGATAATCTCCAATCGCCGCATATGCTCAACCGCCTGGATAAGGCGGGCTTTTTCACACCCACTGCACTCGAGCAAAAAGTCGAGCCTGAAGCGCTTACCAAGCACTGCCGCCACGTGGGCTATTTCGCGGTCGCCTTCAAGTTGGTCAATGCGGCTAGCCAGTAGCCCTAACAAACCTTTGGGAAGCTCGTCGAATTGCACGGTGCGCCCTTCACGGCGATCCATATCCAAGCGGCGGCAGATCTCCTGCAGGTACAGCGGCACACCGTCGCAGCGCTCAATGATTTGATTTCGCAACCGTGGACTTAAATGAATTCTATAGCGTCTTGAAAGCTGAGACAGTAGACGAGAGGACTGCAAAGCATCCAGCTTACTTAGGCTAATTTGCTGATCCCAATGCAGCTTAACAGGCAGCGGTTCACGGCCGTGGTGGCTAGCCACTAGCATAAAGGCAGTGTTAATGGGCAAGCGTGCCTGAAGGCCCGCTAACACCTTGAAAGAGGGCTCGTCCAACCACTGCAGATCATCGATCATCAGCACCAGCGTTTTAGCACCAGACTGCTGATCTATTAACCGGTGCAGCAGGCGCACTACCAGCTCAACGGCCTCGCCGTTTTGGGTTAGCTGGGTAATCTCTTGAACATCGCGAACGCCCAAGGCTTCTTCAAGCAGTTGCTGGCGCTGCTCGTCCAGGGGTTCTATTTCTAAGCGCTTCTGTAGCTGATATATAGAATCACTGGTGGGCGCTGCTTCCAAGAACCACGCGACTAGAGTACGGGCGACGCCATAAGGCTCTAATACCGAAAGGCGTGTGGTAGGCTGCCAGCAAATAGCCGCATCGCGGCTAAGTTCTAGCTGGCGGAACCCCACCATCAGGGCGGATTTGCCCATACCAGAAGCACCGCGTACCAAAACGCTCTGACGCAGCCCAATACCCGCCCGGGCAAGAGCATCCCGCAACGTACGCAGCGATGTTTCACGGCCCACTAAACTGGGCGGTAACGCATCACGCCCACCCTCGTTTTGGCCTAATACCAGTGCGCGTAGGCGCACACGACCGTCGCTAGCCACCAAGCGCGAAACTAGCCGCGGCTGAAGATCAAGCGCGGGCGGCATGTGTTGGCTCGACTCCTGCGAGATAACCAACTCGCTGCCTTCTGCCGCGCTCATAAGTTCCAAGGAGACCTGAGTGACCTGGCCAAGAGGGTCTGCTAATTGGCGCTCCGGCAGATACACGACGCGCCCACTGTGTAGCCCAGCAGCAAGTTCAAACTTGGGCGGTTCGCCCTCTCCGGTCCAGTGCCGTGCAGACTCTTGAGGCAGCGCTTGGCGGCAGTGCTCGTATAGAGCCACGAGTTCCGCTAATTGGTGCGCAGGCCCATGAGTACCAAAGCAGGCAAGCCCCAAGCCACCGGTAGCCCCAGGTAGCCAAAAGCCCCCTAGATGGTGGCACTGTTGCTCTAACCAGCGCAGTAGCTCTAATTGAAGAGCCAAGCAGTTGCGTGTTGCAGCACGCTCCTGCCAATCACCCTGAAGCCTCAGGCGAATCGCCATAACAGAGAGCTGACGAAGCTCGATTTCATCTTCACGCAACGGCTTACTGTCAGCAGCTAACGCACGGGAGAACGCCCCTTGCGGACTCATCGCCCGCGGGTCGTGATGGCCGTCAGACCAGTAAGTTGCTAGCTGTAAGAAGCTCGGCTCGGGCTGTTGACCAGAGAGTGCCAATAGCTGCAAGTAACTATTGAACTGCTCATGGGCTGCCGCCATTTGATTCTTTTCAGCGAGCTGGCGAACTAAACGCTCATGGAAAGGGCCATAGCCTGAGAAACGGCTAACCAACCCTTCTAACATGGGATCAGGTACATCGGCATGGGCATCTAGTACCTGCTCAGCAAAACGAATAACGCGTTGGCGCCATTCATTTCTTACCTGCACCAGCCATCGCTGGAATTCACTACAGTTAGCAAGCTGCAACTCTTCAATCAAATCGCCTTGATAACAGGCCATTACCGCCTCAAGGGTGGCTAAATCCCGCGGCCCTTCAAGCAATTTCTGCAGCTCATGTAAATCTACCTGCCAGTGGTTAGGCAGTTGAAAAGCAATGGTTTGGCGAGATACGTTCAGCACGTGCTCAGCGTTGTCGCCCATGGATTGACGCAAACAGTGCAGCGCGTGGCGCAAGTTAGTCCTGCCAGATGAGAGGCCTTGGTCTGGCCAGAGCAGCTCAGCAAGCGCGGCACGATTTACCGGCTGGCGGTGCAACAACAAATAAACCAAAAGGGCTTTAACTTTGTCGTAACTGAAATGTGTCAGCACATCCTCGCCTTGCGTTAGCGAAAAATGGCCAAAAAGGGTCAGCTGGTCTGTCGGTTGAGCATCGCGCATGATACACATCCTGCCTTGGCTAGCGGTGGCTTAAGCTGGCACGCCACTATGAAAACGAAAAGCCGTATCTTGCGAAGTGATCAGCTCCGCTTCACGCGCCACGAAAAAGGCGATTCGGTCATCCAACGAATCATCTGTTTGCTGCCGTGCAAGCAATAAATAATCTTCAAAATGACGCCCCTCAGACTTCACCAACGTGCGATAAAAGCGCGCCAGCTCTTCATCTAAATAAGGGATTAAGCGCGCAAAACGCTCACAGCTGCGTGCTTCTATTAATGCACCAATGATCAGCACATCGATCAGCCGCTCCGGGTCATTGCTACGCAAATGCTTGCGCAAACCCTCGGCATAACGCGAGGCCGTAAGATGCTGATACACCACGCCCCGCTTCTCCATTAAGACGACTACCTGCTCAAAGTGCAGCAGCTCTTCACGGGCAAGCTGCGACATTTTGCTCAACAAAACAGGCTGATCGACATAACGATAGAGCAAACTCATCGCCGTTGAAGCCGCTTTTTTTTCGCATTGCGCATGGTCAATTAGCAGCGTATTAGGGTTCTCTAACGCCCACTCCAACCAAGCATCTGGCGTTGGGCACGCCAGAAATGCCTCAAGACTTTCCGGTAACAAATCATCAGCTTGCAGCCCATGATCCACCGGCTGTAGTGCTTTTAATTGTATTGACATAACACCATTACCAATTGCTTATCTCATTATTGTACAACATATAAACGCCTAATGGCGTTTGCTCCCTTTAAAACACTGCGCTATCTACCGTCATGTAACCTTAAACAAAGAGGTTCTTAACACCTCATTCAACCGACCTGAAACCACACCTGATTGAAACCACAACTACCTGAAACACGCCACGCCCGAGTAATACGACTTTTTGAGCACGTTTTTCATGCCATCAGCGTAATACATGGTAACGCGACATCACCATAATCACACTCGGACTTACCATTAATCACCCTCTTTGGGTAAAAAACTTACAGCGTATCGTCCAAAAATTTTAAAAAAGCCAGTTCAGGAAACTAAATATCAACTCATCAACATAAAGTACAACGCGCTCAACCGCTTGTCGCCTTAACATTGTCGACAGTTTGCCGTAGAATCCCAACCATCCACCAGACGCTGTTTGTCAAGCGTATGTCACGTGTACGGACGCATACTCAATACCGTGTGGGCATGCGTTCGCCACCATTAGAAGATGAGAGGGCCCCAACGTGCTTGAAGCTTACCGCCAACATGTCGAGGAACGCGCTGCTGAGGGCGTCCCGCCCAAGCCCCTAAATGCTGAGCAAGTCGCTTCCGTAATCGAGCTGCTGAAGAATCCGCCGGCGGGTGAAGAAGAAGTTATTCTTGAATTAATCACCAACCGTGTACCGCCAGGCGTTGATGAAGCTGCTTATGTTAAAGCAGGTTTCTTAACCGCGATTGCCAAAGGGGAAGCTACCTCTCCGCTAATCGACAAAATCCATGCTGTTAAACTGCTTGGCACCATGCAAGGCGGTTACAACATCGTCTCTATGGTTGAACTGCTGGATAATGAAGAGCTGGCTCGTGAAGCCGGCGAACAGCTGAAGCACACGCTGTTGATGTTTGACGCTTTCCACGATGTTGAAGAGCGCGCTAAAAATGGCAACAACGTCGCCAAAGATGTCATTCAATCCTGGGCTGACGCAGAGTGGTTCCTTTCCAAGCCTGCGCTGGAAGAGAAAATCACGTTGACGGTCTTCAAGGTGCCTGGCGAAACCAACACCGATGACCTCTCACCTGCCCCTGATGCTTGGTCTCGTCCTGATATTCCGTTGCATGCCAACGCCATGCTTAAAAATGAGCGCGAAGGTATTGAACCGGAAGTACCAGGCACCACTGGCCCGCTAAAACAGATCGAAGAAGTAAAAGCCAAGGGCTTCCCTGTTGCTTACGTGGGTGACGTGGTAGGTACCGGCTCTTCGCGCAAGTCCGCCACCAACTCGGTTCTGTGGTTCTTCGGCGATGATCTTCCCTACGTGCCAAACAAACGTGCAGGCGGCTTCTGCTTTGGTAACAAAATTGCTCCAATCTTCTTTAATACTATGGAAGACTCTGGCGCGTTACCGATTGAAATGGACGTCGCCAACTTAGCAATGGGCGACGTCATCGACGTTTACCCCTACGAAGGCAAAGTGTGCAAGCACGGCACCGACGAAGTGGTTTCCACTTTCGAGCTAAAAACTCAGCTAATTCTGGATGAAGTACGCGCGGGTGGCCGCATTCCGCTGATCATCGGCCGTGGCTTAACCGGCAAAGCGCGTGAATCTCTGGGCCTTGAACAGTCTGACGTATTCCGCCTGCCTGACCAGCCAAAAGACACGGGTAAAGGCTTCACGCTTGCTCAGAAAATGGTCGGTAAGGCGTGCGGCCTGGACGGCGTTCGTCCTGGCATGTACTGCGAACCCAAAATGACCACGGTCGGTTCACAGGACACCACTGGCCCGATGACCCGTGATGAGCTGAAAGACCTTGCGTGCCTGGGCTTCCAAGCCGATCTGGTTATGCAATCTTTCTGCCATACCGCTGCATACCCGAAGCCGGTAGACGTTGATACGCACCACACACTTCCCGACTTCATTATGAACCGCGGCGGCGTATCACTGCGCCCCGGTGATGGCATCATTCACAGCTGGCTTAACCGCATGCTGCTGCCTGACACCGTCGGCACCGGCGGCGACTCCCACACCCGCTTCCCGCTGGGCATCTCGTTCCCAGCCGGTTCAGGCTTGGTGGCGTTTGCTGCAGCCACCGGCGTTATGCCGCTGGATATGCCGGAGTCTGTACTGGTGCGCTTTAAAGGTACTCGTCAACCTGGCGTTACCCTGCGCGACCTGGTTCACGCTATCCCGCTTTACGCCATCAAGAAAGGGCTTCTCACCGTTGAGAAATCCGGTAAGAAAAACGCCTTCTCCGGCCGCGTACTAGAGATTGAAGGCCTTGAAGAGCTGACGGTAGAGCAAGCCTTCGAGCTTTCTGATGCCTCTGCTGAGCGTAGCGCTGCTGGCTGTACCATTACGCTGTCTGAAGAGAGCGTTACTGAATACCTAAAATCGAACATCACACTGCTGAAGTGGATGATTGCGAATGGTTACGGCGATGAGCGTACCATTAGCCGCCGCATCGAAGGCATGGAAGCATGGCTTGCTAACCCGCATTTGATGCGCGCAGATAAAGATGCAGAATACGCCGAGGTTATTGAAATTGACCTCAGCGAGATTAAAGAGCCGGTGCTTTGCGCTCCGAACGACCCAGACGATGCGCGCTTACTGTCTGACGTTGCGGGCCAAAAGATCGATGAAGTATTCATCGGCTCGTGCATGACCAACATCGGCCACTTCCGCGCTGCCGGCAAGCTGCTTGAGAAACAGCCCGCAGGCAGCCTGAAGACTCGTCTATGGCTGGCACCGCCCACCAAGATGGATCAGCACCAGCTGACCGAAGAGGGTTACTACGGCATTTACGGCCGTGCAGGTGCCCGTATGGAAATGCCGGGATGTTCACTGTGTATGGGTAACCAGGCACGCGTTGCTGCGAAAAGCACTGTCGTGTCTACGTCTACACGTAACTTCCCGAACCGTTTAGGCGATGGTGCCAATGTCTACCTCGCCTCAGCGGAATTGGCAGCGGTCGCCGCTGTAGAAGGCCGCCTGCCAAGCGTTGAAGAGTACCAGCGCTACATGAGCGAATTTGACGCTATGGCAGGAGAGATATATCGTTACATGAACTTCCACGAAATCGAGGAGTATCAAAAAATCGCCTCGAACGTGATTCCGGTTGCACAAGAAGTTTAAGACCTTTGTTGCAATCGATCTATCGCCGATGCTCGCACCATCGCAGAACGGGTAATACTACCTTTTTCTGAGTCGATGACCGAACGCCCCGCCCTGTTCACAGGTCGGGGCGTTTTTTATAGCTAGCCATGCCCATTCATCTAGCTAAACGAACTATTGGCAAACCAACTGTCAATCAAGCCAACTGTTAATAGAAAGGAGCATGTTATGACCACTACTAACGCGATTGTGACCCCCGACTTGTGCGATGCCTACCCAGAGGTAAACGTGCTAGAACCGATGTTTGCCAATTTCGGCGGCGTTGACAGCTTTTACGGCCCTATTCGCACAGTAAAATGCTTTGAAGACAATTCTATGGTGAAGCAAGCGGTTGCCGAACCAGGTAAGGGCGCCGTGCTGGTTGTTGATGCTGGTGGCTCTAACCGTTGCGCCATGCTGGGTGACATGCTGGCCGAGCAAGCCGCTAAAAACGGGTGGGCAGGCGTCGTCATGTTTGGCTGTGTTCGGGATGTAGACATACTAGTAACCCTACCACTAGGCGTACAGGCCCTAGGCAGCCATCCCCGGCGTAGCGAAAAGCATGGCGAAGGGCAACGGGATATTCCAGTTACCTTTGCTGGCGCCACCCTACACCCGGGCCAGTGGCTATATGCTGATAATAACGGCATTATCATCGCGGATAAGGCGCTCGACATATCCCAATAGTGCAATCTTGCCAGGCGTGGCAGATAGTGCCACCCTGGTGCCTCACTCAGACATTTTTGTGACTATGCAGCCGTTAAATCAATTAGGTTACGCGTTATTAAAAACTCTTCGTGATCATCTACGTCCTCTGATTGCGTACCACCTGCTCTTCACAATACTCGCCACTGCTCTGCTAGTGCCCCTGATTGCCTGGGCGGCGCGGGCCGTACTGGCGCAACTTAATCGCGTGGTAGTTACTAATGATGCGCTGATTAGTTTACTGTTTAGCCCTCTTGGCCTTGTAGCCATGTTAGTAGGGCTTGGCTTTACCTTCTTGCTGATCTATTGGCAGCAAGCAGGAATGCTAATGGTGGCCGTAAAGCCGAAGGACAATCACTACGCGTTAGCGTTTGAAGCACTATGGCGCAGCACACGGCGCTTGCCCGCCCTGTCGGGCTTAGTCGTCTTGCAAGTAGGCGCCCACTTGCTGCTGCTGGCTCCCTTTATGCTAGGCCTTGCCTGGCTATATGACGTCTGGCTGAGCGGACTTGACCCTTACTACGTGCAGCGCGTACGCCCCCCATTATTTTGGTATTTCATTGCCTGCGCCCTTCCCCTTTTAGTCGTTTGGGCCAGCCTTGCGGCATGGCTCTACTTGCGGTGGCTGCTTGCTCTCCCGCTGGTGGCTTTGGAGAGCTATAACCCCTATCTAGCACTCAAGCGCAGCGTGGTGCTAACCCGTGGATGGCACCGCTCTATAGGCGTCGCGGTCCTGGCGCTGCTGGTCATTATTATCGGCCTTCCTTTCATCGCAACGTGGCTGTTTGATCTTGTATTCACACCTCTTCTTTGGTGGTTACCTGAACGTAGCGCGGTGCTCATTCCCGCGATGTTTGCGTATTTAACAGGCTATATATTAGTAACACTTACCCTTACTTTTTTAGGTGTCGCAACCAACGCATTGCTTTCTGCCTGCCTCTATTTACAACTAGCGTATCGCGAAGTGCGTCCCTCACCTCGCTCTGAACAGGCACATCCGGGACGCTGGGCCTGGGCAATCGAGCTCAGTGTACTGATGATAGCGGCACTTCAAGCCTGGTGGATTCTCAATAGCTTCGAGATACGCGACAAAGTAACGGTGATTGCCCATCGCGGCAGCTCAATGGTGGCACCGGAAAACACCCTAGCTGCTGTAGAGCAAGCCTTAAAAGACCGCGCCGACTATGTGGAGCTGGATGTACGCCTGAGCGCTGATAATCATGTGCTGCTCTACCATGACCGCACCCTGGCGCGCTTAACCGGAGACCCCCGCGAATTTGGCGACTTAACACGAGAAGAGCTAAGTCATTTTGACGTGGGCAGTTGGTTTGGCGATGCCTATCAAAATGAAAAAATTGCAGGCCTGGATGAAGCTCTGGCACTGGTACGCGGCCGGGCAGGATTGATGATTGATATGAAACCTCTACCCGGTCAAGAGCGGGTGCTTGCCCGCGCCGTATTGGAAACGCTGGACGCCGAAAGCGACATTCGCTACCGCTGCTGGGCCACCCAAGAGAGCGCGCTAACGGCAGTCGCAAACTGCAGCTTTCCTAACGCCCTGATGGATATGCGTATAGCCACTATGTCGCCAGACACCGTTAGCTATATTAAGCAGCAGGCACCCGAACTACGTGTCACGCTGCTCGCCCAACTGATACTGCCCGGCAACCTGGATCGCCGAAGCTTTGATGCACTCGGGCTTAGGCATAACCGAATAAATCGCCAGGAAATACGTCTAGCAGCACTATATGGTTACGAGATACACGCGTGGACAGTAAATGACACAGCGCGTATGTCGACCCTCATTGACCTGGGCGTTGATGCCATCATTACCGACTATCCGGATCGGCTGCGGGCGTTAGTGGAAGAGCGCCGCACCTTAAGCGACGGCAGCCTTATGCTGGTGAAGCTTCGCAATTGGCTTCGAGAGTAGCCGCTGCTGATAAATAGCCAATCATCTCCCACTAAGCAAAACGGCGACCACATGGCCGCCGTTTGCTAATAAACCTTAGATTACTCGCCCATTACCACGCCCTCGCGACGGGGGTCCGCGCCGCCAAACAGCGAACCATCCTCTAAGCGCATAATCGCCTGTAGGCCACTGGTAAGCTCTCGCTCAGTAACGGTATGGCCACGTTCGCGAAGGGCCTCTATCGTCTCTTCAGGAAAGCGCCCCTTCTCAATGGACACATCGCCACCTAAGGTAATCGCATGAGGTAAATTCAGCGCGGCTTGAGCGCTTTGCCCCCAGTCGCGCATTGCCACAAGCGTACGAGCGGTATAGTGGATAATGGCGGCCCCACCGGGTGACCCTAAACTGGCGACTAACTCGCCGCCCTCTTGGTCGAATACCAGCGTAGGGGCCATGCTAGAGCGGGGTCGCTTACCCGGCTCGACACGGTTTGCTACTGGCTCTCCATCAATCTCAGGTACAAATGAAAAGTCAGTCAGCTCGTTATTGAGCAAATAACCGCCGGGAAGCCCTGTCCCACCATCAGCCAGTATCCGCGCGCCAAAGGCTTGTTCAATCGTCGTCGTCATGGCGATGGCATTGCCCTCTGCATCTACGATACTAATGTGGCTAGTGCCATATTCGGGCTGTTCAGGTTGGCGGGCAAAGCTAACCGTTTGCTCCCCAGGATTGCCCGGTTCAGCGCTATCACCCATACTTTCTGAACCAATTAAAGCACTACGACTGGAAAGGTATTCCGGCGCTAACATTGATGACCAGTCGCCCCCGGGTGCCTCGACAAACGCTGGATCAGCGATATAACGACCACGGTCGGCAAAGGCTAATCGAGACGACTCCAGAAACTGGTGTAACCAGCCACTGCTGGCGGCAGCATTATCTAACGGAGCTTCTAAGAGAGGCTGTTGATCCAGCACGCCTAGAATCTGCATGACGGTGATATGCCCAGAGGAAGGCGGGGGGAAACCGCAGACCTCCCACTGCTGCCAAGGTGTACATAAAGGCTCACGCTCAAGCGCCTGATACTCACTTAAATCATCGAGCGTCATTGTGCCAGGACGAACGGGGTGGGTTTGAACACGGCTTACGAGATCTTCGGCGATATCGCCTTCATGTAGCGCTAAGCTACCCTCGCTGGCAATACGCCGCAAAATAGCCGCGAGGGCAGGGTTTGTCAGCGTTTCTCCCACCGCGATGGGCTCGCCACTAACGTCATAATAGAAAGCATTTGCCAGGGCATCTTGGCGCAGCGCTTCATCGTTAGCCAAGCTGGTGTGCAGGCGCTGGCTAACGGCGAAACCCTCTTCAGCCAAGGTAATGGCAGGCTCAAAAAGCACCTCCCACGGGAGCTGACCATGCTCTGCGTGAACTTTTTCAAGCATCTTAAGCGTACCTGGCACGCCCACTGAAAGACCACTTGCCACGGCATCCATAAAGGCAAGCGGTTCGCCTTCCTCTATAAATAGCTCACCGGTAACCGCTGCGGGGGCTGTTTCTCGGCCATCATAGGCCTGGACCTTTACACCGTCGTAGTGCATGAGAAAAGCACCGCCGCCAATCCCGCTTGACTGAGGCTCTACCAAGGTAAGCACCATCTGCACCGCCACCGCTGCGTCAATGGCATTGCCACCTGCTTTCAATACTTGAAATCCCGCGTCGGTAGCCAAGGGATTGGCTGCGGCTACCGCAAAGGAAGATGCCTCCCAACCTGGCTTATCTTCGTATCCTGAACCCACCTCCGGCGCCACGGAAGGTGCTTCATAGCTAAACCCGTAGCTATATAGCGGCATTAGCAGCAAGCCTGCTAACGTTAATTTTGCCTTAATGGGCAACATAACCCTACTCCCTAATAAGATCTTCTAGTAGCCCTCACACCCAGCGCCTCAGGCTTGGCACCCAACGACTAAACGTTGCCCCAGCGAGCACTGCTACAGGCCAGCTCTCTAAACCACCTAACGAATAGTAGCCTATTAAACGCCTGCGCCCGGCACAATGGCCGGGCGCAATAACAACAAACAAGCAAATCGCGATTAGGCGATGGTTTCGCCTGCCAGCATAAACCATGTTTCCAATACGGCATCGGGGTTTAACGACACCGAGTCGATCCCCTGCTCCATCAACCATTTAGCTAGGTCAGGATGGTCAGACGGCCCCTGTCCACAAATCCCCACGTATTTCCCTTGGGCTTTACACGCCTGAATAGCCATAGCGAGCAGCTTTTTGACGGCAGGGTTTCGTTCATCAAACAGATGCGCCACTATGCCTGAGTCGCGATCCAAACCTAGGGTGAGCTGCGTCAGGTCGTTTGAACCAATAGAGAACCCGTCGAAGTACTCAAGGAATTCATCAGCCAACAGCGCGTTGGCAGGCAGCTCGCACATCATGATGACTTTTAGGCCATCGGGATTCTCGGCCCCACCCCGCTTCAGCCCATTAGCGGCGAGCAGCTCAACCACCTCACGCGCCTCATCGGGTGTACGCACAAAAGGCACCATGATTTCGACGTTATCGAAGCCCATCTCTTCACGCACACGCTTTAGCGCCCGACACTCCAGTTCAAAGCAGGGACGGAAAGCCTCAGAAATGTAGCGAGACGCCCCCCGGAAACCGAGCATGGGATTCTCTTCGCCAGGCTCATACAGCTTGCCGCCGATAAGATTTTCGTACTCGTTCGATTTAAAGTCTGACAGCCGCACAATTACCCGCTGAGGATGGAACGCCGCCGCTAGCGTCGAAATACCTTCCACCAGCTTATCAACGTAGAAGCTGACAGGGTCTGCGTAGCCAGCCGTGCGCAAGTCAATGACTTGCTGAAGATCAGCAGGCAAGGTGTCGTACTCAAGCAGCGCTTTAGGGTGCACGCCGATCATACGGTTAATAATAAACTCAAGCCTGGCCAAGCCAACGCCCGCATGGGGCAGGCTAGCAAAGCCAAAAGCGCGGTCTGGATTACCGACGTTCATCATAATCTTGAAGGGGATTTCTGGCATGGCGTCGACACTCGACACCTTACAGTCAAATGCCAGCAATCCTTCATAAACGTGGCCGGTATCGCCTTCAGCACATGACACCGTTACGTCAATGCCTTCCCTAAGCTGCGTCGTTGCATCACCGCACCCAACCACAGCGGGGATACCCAGCTCACGAGCGATAATCGCCGCGTGGCAGGTACGTCCACCGCGATTGGTGACGATGGCAGAGGCGCGCTTCATGATCGGCTCCCAATCAGGATCGGTCATGTCGGTCACCAACACATCACCCTCTTGGATTTTATCCATCTCGTCGGGGGTAAGCACAATTTTCACCGCACCGCGGCCGATGCGCTGACCAATGGCACGGCCGGTAATTAACGTGCGGCCTTTCTCACGCAGATGGAAGCGCTCAAGCTTGCCGCCTTCTTGCTGGGACACCACGGTTTCAGGGCGTGCTTGGACGATGTAGAGCTTGCCATCGTCGCCATCAAGCGCCCACTCGATATCCATAGGGCGCTGGTAGTGCTGCTCAATGGTCATCGCCTGATGGGCAAGCTCCATTACCTGCGCATCGCTGATGCAGAAGCGTCCGCGATCTTTCAACGGCACATCCACTGTTTCAACTGACTTGCCTGCACTGGCATCTTGACCGTAAACCATTTTGATCAGCTTTGAGCCAAGCGTGCGGCGCAGTACCGCTGGGCGACCTGCCGCCAGCGTGGGCTTATGTACATAGAATTCGTCGGGGTTAACCGCCCCTTGCACCACCGTTTCACCCAGCCCCCAAGAAGCCGTGACAAATACCGCGTCGCGGTAGCCAGACTCAGTGTCTAGGGTGAATAGAACGCCAGAAGCACCCGTTTCGGAGCGAACCATTTTCTGTACACCCGCCGACAAGGCGACATTCTCATGGGCATAGCCCCGGTGTACCCGGTATGAGATAGCACGGTCGTTAAACAGCGAGGCAAAGACTTCATGCACCGCATGTTTGATGTTGTAAAAACCTTCAATATTAAGAAAGGTTTCCTGCTGGCCGGCAAAGGAAGCATCGGGCAAATCTTCGGCAGTCGCAGAGCTTCGTACCGCAACTTTTAAATCGGGGTGCTGGTTTTGTAGCTCTTCATAGGCACTACGCAGTGCTTTTTCAAACGCAGGTGGCAAGGGCGTATCGATAACCCATTGGCGGATCATGCTACCTGCCTGGGCTAGCGCTTTAACGTCATCGACATCTAAGCGCGCCAGGGTAGCGTTGATACGGTCATTCAGCCCTTCATGGGAAAGAAATTCGCGGTAGGCATGCGCAGTGGTGGCGAAACCACCCGGCACGGTCACACCAACACCCGATAAATTAGAAATCATTTCGCCGAGCGAGGCGTTTTTACCACCCACGCGTTCGACGTCTGCCATGCCAAGCTGATCGAACCACAGAATGTACTCTTCCACGCTACCCCCTAGCTTTTAGACTTCTTTGCGACCTTGCGGCCGACACTGAATGACCGTGCCACCCTAGCACCGTGGCCGGGTATTCGCCATTGGTCTAACAGCGAAGGAGGTGGAGGATTTTTACAACAAAGGCACTTTAAAGGCGTTTCCTGTAGTTGAACGGTCTTCTTAGCGCGCATAAATAGCAGCAATTACTCACCAGCCGTTGTGCTACTTAACGGCTCCGCCCACAATAATGACGTTCAATAACGACTTTTATTCTTTGGCGGATTTCAATATGAAGCGGACAGCTTTTTTTATTTCTGACGGTACCGGCATCACCGCTGAAAGCCTTGGGCGCAGCTTGTTAGCACAGTTTAGCGACATTGAAATCGAGATGTTGACCAAGCCTTACATCGATACGGTTGAAAAAGCCCAAGCCTTGGCAGAAATAATTAACTCCACTGCAGTGCGTGATGGGCACCGCCCCATCATCATCGACACTATCGTTGACCAACAAGTACGCGATGTGATTCGCCACGCCACTGGCTTTAAGGTAGATATTTTTTCGACATTTTTGAAGCCACTGGAGCAAGAGTTAGAGACCCACTCTTCCTACAGCGTGGGGAGAACACACTCCATTGGTAGCGATGCTGTGTATATGGATCGTATCCATTCGGTGCACTTTGCGCTAGATAATGACGACGGCGCGCGCACCCACCAGTACGATAAGGCAGACATTATTTTGGTCGGCGTATCACGCTGTGGAAAAACCCCCACGTCGCTCTATCTGGCCCTTCAGTTTGGTATTCGCGCTGCTAACTACCCGCTAACGGAGGATGATCTTGATGAAGATGGCAGCCTAAAGCTGCCCAAAGTGCTCTCGCCCCATCGTCAAAAGCTATTTGGGTTAACCATTGATGCACGTAGGCTAGCGGCAATCCGAAACGAACGTCGGCCCAATAGTCGCTACAGCTCGATGGATCAATGTTTGCAGGAAGTTGGGCAGGCGGAGTCACTCTATCGTTCGTTGGGCATTCCATTTATTGATACAACGCGGTTTTCGGTTGAGGAAATTTCCACACGAATGATCGCAGAAACAGGCCTAGCGAGACGCTTCTCGCCCCGCTAAGCCTCCTCAAAGCGCTGTACTGGGTGCCTACATGCCCTTGGGGGCAAAAATCCCAGGGGCGTTGCGCCAGTAGCCTTTGTAGTCCATACCAAAACCGAATACGTATCGGTCGGCCACTTCGAGGCTGCAATAGTCGGCTTTCAAACCCGGTACCGCTTTTCTATTGTGCTGCTTATCGACCAGTACGGCGGTGGTCACGCTGGCCGCTTGGGCTTCTTCGCAGTAAGCAAGAATTGCCGCAAGCGTTGAACCTTCGTCAAGAATGTCGTCAACGATAACCACATGGCGGCCCGCCATAGGTATTTCTGGAGAGACGCGCCAGAATAGCTCGCCCCCACGCAGTTCGTTACGGTAACGAGTGGCGTGCAGGTAGTCCACTTCTAGCGGAAAACCAAGCCGTGTTAGCAGGTGCCCGGTAGTAATTAACCCACCATTCATCACGCAGTAAAAAACCGGCAATTTATCACCCAAATCTTTGGTGATCGCTTCTGCCATGCGGTCTAAGGCACGCTCTACTTTTTCCTGAGAAATCAGGCAATCTGCGTTATCCATCAGTTCGCGCATCGAGTCCAGCGACTCCAGCGTTTCTTTATCCAGTTTGGACATTGAGCTACTCCAATACAGCGTAAATAGTGACCGGTTAACGAGTTCAAACAGGCGTACTTAGTTGGCTAGCGCTTCTAATTTGGCATGCGTGCGACGCCAACGACCCAATGCTGAGAGAGCATCGAGATCAGGTCTGGCACGGCCATAGCGTAATTTGGCGGGACGTTTACCTTGCAAACCTTGGCAAGCGTCGACCACTTCCAGCGCAGCGGCTCGGTCATTACACACCAGAAGCATGTCGCACCCAGCCGTTAAGGCTGCGTTTGCCCGCGCCTTAGGATCCCCTGCCGCATGGGCGCCCGCCATACTCAAATCATCAGAAAAAATACATCCTTTAAAGCCCAGCGATTCCCTCAGCATGCCAAGCCAATTGGGTGAGAAACCCGCAGGCCGGGCATCAAATGCGCTATAGATAACGTGGGCAGGCATTACCCCATCCAATTGGCTCGCAAGCTGGGCAAAGGGCACGAGGTCGCGCTGCTTTATTTGCTCAAGGGAGCGATCATCAACAGGGAGTGCCACATGGGAGTCCGCGGCTACACCGCCATGACCGGGGAAGTGCTTTCCCACCGCCGCCATACCAGCGTCATGTAGGCCTTGAATAAATCCATGGCCTAGTAGAGCGACATGGGCTGGATCAGTGCTGAAGCTGCGGTCACCAATTACGCTAGAAATCCCGCTCTCCACATCCAGTACGGGGGCGAAACTGATATCGAGACCGCAGGCGGCCATCTCCATTCCCAGTAGCCAGCCAGCATCTTTGGCCAACGTCATGCCCGCTTCTTGGTCATTAGCAAATAGGTCGCCAATGCGCGCCATAGGGGGCAACCTGGTGACGCCCTGCTTAATACGCTGGACACGCCCACCTTCTTGGTCGATGGCTAACAGCAGATCACCGCGCACCCGCCGGACTTCGCTACACAGCTGGCGCGTTTGATAGGCATCCTCTACGTTACGCGCAAACAGGATGACCCCGCCAACCGCAGGCTCCCGCAATAGCTGCTTTTCAGCTTTGGTCAATCGCGGCCCTTCAAGGTCGAGCATAACCGGGCCTAGGGGTTGAGTCATTGTGATGGATCCAACAAGGAGGGGCGCCAATTCTAGACGATCAATGTGGCGTGTCAAAATTATCAGAGGCAGGAACGTAAGCATCGCCCCCATGAAGCCAAACCGACGTACCGGGTCGTGCAAACCGAAACACCGCCAATAAATCGTGATTGCGCAACCGAATACAGCCATGGGAGGCCGGCACACCCATAGGTTGGTCCGGCGGCGTACCGTGCAAATAGATATAGCGCCGCTGTGAATCTACATGCCCGCCGCGATTTTTACCCGTCTCCAAACCACACAGCCAAAGAATGCGTGTCAATATCCAATCACGTGAGGAGTAGGTTGCTGCTAGCTCGGCAGAGTACACTTCACGGGTCCATCGGCGACCGCGAAACACTGCGTTTTCTGGCAAGCCATCCCCAATCGCTGCGCGCACGTAGTGCCAGCCTTGGGGCGTTCGGCCACTACCCTCCTGCTGACCAACGCCCGCCTCCCCTGTAGAAACCGAGCACTCATGGCTCAGCACTCGCCCCTGCCAACAGCGCAGCTGCTGCTTCTGCGTGTCTATCTCTAGCCAGTTATCGTCTAAAGGCGGTAGCTCAGCTAATGTGGGCGTTCTCATAGTGTCCTTCTTCTAGCACAGGGGGTAACGGTGCATGCATCGCAGCCACTACCACTGGGCGTAAACGTCTTACTAGGTCTCTAACAGTGACTTGCTCGTTGTAGTCTTTCGCGGCGATATCGCGCAGCGCGTCAAGACCCGATAAGGTAAAGATCACTGTACCTAACATGAAGTGTAGCCGCCAAAAGCGCTCTGCGTCCGGCAAGTCAGGGGTTGCTTGGCGTACCAGTTCAGTGAAGCGGGTAAATACATCACCATACTCCTGCTGGATATAGCGGCGCAGATGCCCCTGAGCTTGGCTATAGGCTAAGCCTAGCAAACGCATGAATACCTTTAGGCTATTGCGCTCTGCAGGCACTGCCAGCACCGTTGACGCCATGGTTTCAAGCAATACTTCCAAGGGTATAGGCTCGCTTTCATAGCGTGCCTCCAGCTCATCCAGCGCGGTATGAAAACGCTGTGAAAAAGGCTCCAAATAGCGTGCAAAAACGGCTTGGATAAGCGCTTTTTTAGAGCCAAAGTGGTAGTTGACCGCCGCTAGGTTAACCCGCGCCTTGCTTGTGATATTGCGCAGCGAGGTTTCGGCAAAACCGCGCTCTGCAAATAGCACCTCTGCGGTATCTAAAATACGCGTTACCGTATCAGACTGCGCCATCGCGCCCTCCAGAAAACAGGTGTTTAAAACATCGCAAAATACTATGCCATTAATTCGCTAGTCTCAATCCTTTATATCAAGACAACTGCCAGCTACCTGTCACTATTTTTCTAAACAATTCAAACGCTCGTGCCGTTTAGCACCTACATCAGCAAGCCCTACATCAAGATACAGGCCAGCCATGTACTGGACAGAGGAACATACTGTATACTTAAACACATACTGATTAGCCGACATGTAGCTACTGTCTTTTCATTTTTTGGAGTTTGGTATGTCGCGTCCACTCACAGCACGTCAGCAGCACGTATTTGATTTTATCGTTAAAACAATGGGTGAATTCGGCTACCCCCCGACACGCGCTGAAATTGCCAAAGCACTGGGATTCCGCTCCCCCAACGCGGCAGAAGAGCATCTTCGCGCGCTAGAGCGCAAAGGGGCCATTCGGATTATCCGCAATACATCACGGGGCATCCGCCTGCCTAACCAGGATGCTTCAGAACTGACTGAGGCTGCTTCAGCAACCCCCTCTACCCCCCATGTGGACACCCAGTTCATTGGGCTACCGGTCATTGGAGAGGTCGCAGCTGGCAGCCCCATCCTGGCAGCCGAGCACATTGACCGCTACTGCCCACTCCCCGCAGAGTATTTCACGCCAAAAGCGGACTACCTGCTGCGAGTGCGTGGGTTATCGATGAAAGACGTGGGTATCCTTGAAGGCGATTTATTGGCAGTGCATCGCACTGACCGAGTTCGCGATGGGCAAATTGTCGTTGCTCGCTTGGAAGATGAAGTCACCGTTAAACGCTTTAGGCGCCAAGGTCACCAGGTGACTCTAGTGGCTGAGAACGCCGACTTCGCACCCATTGAAATTGACCTACGCACTCAGCAACTGGACATTGAAGGTGTCGGCGTTGGGGTTATACGGGGTGGCAATGGCCAGGCATTAGGCTAATAGCCGCCTATCACCCTACCACCACTGGCGCGCTTATTGAGAATCGATATAGCGGTGGTCATTGAACGTGGCCACCCAGCTAGGGTGGTAGACCAATAAGATGCTTAACAGCATGCCCGTTAGAAACGCTTCAGAGGGCATTAAAAGCGGCAGAAACCGAGCATACTCCTGAGCAAGATAAACAGCCTCAGGATCGGTCCCTGCCGCTACAATCAGCAGTACGGCGGTCAATCCAGCGCCCAACGTAGCTAAGGCTGCCCCGAAAAAACCACAGGCAAACATAAATACCATCAAGTTATCGGGCAACCGTCGGTCAACCAGACGCCAAACCACGCCAATGATAAACGCGGGCACGATTCCCGTTACCAAAACGTTAGCTCCCCAAAGCACCCAGTCATTACGTCCTATCACCACCATCGCTATATTAATCATTGCGTTACTTAGAAGCGCCAGGGGGATCCTAAATACCAAGGTCATTAGCACGGTAAAAACAAGATGTAGCGTAAGCCAGTCCACCGCTTGGGCACGCAACTGCCACATCAGCATGACCGCTAGCGTAGCTGCCAACCAGCGATGCTGAAGCGCTACATCACTAATCAGAACTTGCCACGGGCGCTGCCATGCCACCCAAGCCAATACACCAAACGCTATTAACCAGGTAAGCACCAGCGCCCAGGGTGCAAGAACACTTTGTGCAAATGACATGGCAGCCCCTAACAACAGTTAACTGAACACAACCGTTTTATTTCCGTGGATTAGCACGCGGTCTTCAAGGTGCCAACGTAACCCTCGCGCCAATACGGCTTTCTCAACGTCCCGGCCAAATCGCACAAGATCGGTGGGTGTATGACAGTGGCTAACGCGATGGATATCCTGCTCGATAATAGGTCCGGCATCCAGCTCTTCGGTGACATAGTGACAGGTAGCCCCTATGAGTTTCACGCCTCGCTCGTAAGCTTGGTGATACGGTTTTGCGCCAGCAAAAGAGGGCAAAAAGCTGTGATGTATATTAATCACGCGCCCGGCATACCGCTCGCATAGCGCGGGGGGCAAGATTTGCATATAGCGTGCTAACACGACGCAATCAGCGCGGGCGCTATCAATTTGTGCCTGCACCTTCTCAAACGAGGCCTGCTTATTTGCTGCGTCAACCGGCACATGGTGGTAAGGAATGCCGTACCACTCGGTTAGCGAACGCATATCTTCGTGGTTGGAAATCACACCCACGATGTCGCAGTCTAGCTCACCGGCCTGCCAGCGATATAGCAAGTCCACCAAGCAGTGAGACTCCCGCGACACCATTAATACAACGCGGCGCCGCTTTTGGGTATCCATTAACGACCACTGCATATTGAACGCTTCTGCCACGGGTTCAAAAGCGTTACGCAGCGCCTCTGCCGACATTCCTAGTGAATCGGCTAAAATTTCATAGCGCATAAAAAACCGGCCTGTTTCAAGGTCGGAATGCTGACTTGCTTCAGTAATTGAGCCCCCCTGCTCGGCAATAAAACTGGAAACACGCGCCACAATGCCCACTTGGTCAGGGCAAGAAACAACGAGACGATAATAGTGCGACATAGATAGCTACTCTTAATAGGTACTTTTAACAGGTGCTTTGATAGGTGCTTTTTTTAATAGGCAGTTTTGATCGGCACACTTAACTTATTTCAATGGCACGCTTAGGGTTAGTTTTCTGATGTTAAAAGCAACACATCAGTCTCCCTAGTGTACCGGAAGCCCTCTGGCTAAGCACCGGGGAGAAGCCACGGTGATTGTTAGCCGCCCCTGCCTTCCCGTATAGTTAAGGTCTTACTTTTTAGGCTTTTCGTGACTAATGCATCCAACACGCGCTCTACTTCGTCCCCGTCGTCGCCCACCACTGCGCCTGCTTCCGCTGGGCGGGTGCGGTGAAATTGGAATGAATCTGACGCTGTATGGATACGACGATCAATGGATCGCCGTCGACTGCGGCATGATGATTCGTCAAGATTTACCCAATGCCCCCTTACAAGTACCCAACACAGACACCCTGGATACCTTAGGCATTAAGCCCCAGGCGCTCTTTATTACCCATGGGCATGAAGATCACATCGGCGCCGTTGCGTGGCTATGGCCGAAGTGGAACTGCCCGATTTATGCAACCCCGCTTGCCGCTGGGCTGCTGCGGCTGAAATTTGCCGAGCATCAGCTAAGCAGCGCGGCTATACAGGTCATTGAGCCGGGCGATGCCATGCAGCAGGGACCATTTACGCTGCGCTACTTGCTGCTTACTCACTCTATCCCGGAAAGCTGCGCCATTATGATGATGGCGGGAGAATATCGCATTCTGCATAGCGGTGATTGGAAACTTGACCCCGAACCGTTAATTGGCACGCCGGTGAATGCAGCAAACTTCCGGGCCTTAGCGCCAATTGATTTGCTGGTGGGCGACTCTACCAATGCCCCAATGCCAGGCCACTCAGGTAGCGAAGGCGATGTGGCCAGAGCACTCGTTAAAACCTTGGAGAAGTGCACCGGACGCGTTGTGGTCTCATGCTTTGCCAGTAACTTAGCGCGGGTATTGGCTATCGGCCTGGCAGCCCAGCGATGCGGACGCCGTGTCAGCCTAATGGGGCGCTCCATGGAGCGCATGGTAAGCGTTGCTAAGGGCTTGGGGTACTTAGACGATTTTCCACCGCTCGTACCACCTCACGACCTAGGCTACTTGCCGCCTAATGAAGTTGTGGTGATTGCCACCGGCAGCCAAGGAGAGCCACGCGCTGCCTTGCAACGCTTAGCCCAAGGGCGGCATCCCTTTATGGATTTAGCGCCAGGCGATAGCGTCATTTTTTCCGCCAAGGCGATACCGGGAAACGAGCGGCCTATTGAGCAGCTTAAAAAACGCCTCTCCCAGCTTGGCGTCACTCTTTTCGATGAAATGAATCATCCAGAGCTACATGCCACCGGACACCCCGCCCAGGAAGAGCTGAAAAAGCTCTACCAGTGGGTAAGGCCAAAATCACTACTGCCCGTACACGGAGAGGCGCGCCATCAGGAGGCGCATCAAGCGGTTGCCACCTCTCTTGGCATTAGCGCCCCATTGGCGCCGACTAACGGCGATATGATCGTCTTTGACAACCAGGGCTTGCGCTGCGAACAGCGTTACCCGCAACTACCCTGCATCGTTAATCAAAATAGCGTTATTCCCCACCCAGGGCTTGATGCATCTTCGTCCAAGGCGCGGCGTGGTAGCTTGTTTCTTGCATTGCCGGTCACCGCCAGCGAAACAGGCTGGTGGCGTATAGGGCGTTTAATGCTTGATGCTAGCAGCGCGAGTCCTCTTGATGAGGAGAGCTTTAGCGATTGGCTTGATGCTCAACTGGAGGAAATCGAAGCAGACACCCTGGCAGATTTACGCTTAGCGCTTCAGCCACGCCTTATTCAGTGGCTAGCCAACCACTGCCAACACATGCCTGATGTGCATTTACAAATCATGGCGACTGAAATGCCCTCCGCCGAGGAGCTTAATAGCCAGCCTTAGGCTCGGATGATGACCAGCGATCGGCATCCTGCTGATCACTATCGCGCTCTTTAACCCAGTAAGCCCCCTCACGGGAGTGCTCTTTTTTCCAAAATGGCGCTTGAGTTTTCAAATAATCCATAATGAAATCACAAGCGTTAAACGCATCCCGACGGTGGGCACTGGCAACCAGCACTCTGACAATCGGGTCGCCTGGTGATAAATGCCCTACTCGATGAATAATCCGCACGGCTTGCAACGACCAACGCTCCCACGCCTGCTCACCAATCGCAGCCAGGGTGCGCTCCGTCATCCCTGGGTAATGCTCAAGCGTTAGCCCCGTTACGTCGGGTGTTTCGTTAAAATCTCTCACCAAGCCAGTAAAGCTAACGATTGCACCAATATCTGTGCGTTGCTGAAGCGTTGACTCATAGCCGTAATCCATTGAGAACGGCGCTGCCTGCACCTCCACTGCAATATCCAAGACCGCGTCAGCCATGGGACTAGCCTCCCGTTACCGGCGGAAAGAAAGCAACTTCATCTTCATCGGTAATGCGCGACGTATCATTTGCCATCACTTGATTGATCGCACACAGCGCCCGTTGATCGGAAAGCACGCTAAACCGCGTATCCCGCTCGGCTAAGGCAGCTTTTAAACCTGCAACGTCACGGCTTGGCAACTTGTCAAGATGGATAGTTACATCGCTCTGCCCCACTCGTTCGCGCAGCTCAGCTAAGAACTTGACCCGCACACAGGGGGAAACACAGCGCTCGCCCAAGCGCACCTCACCCGTCGCCCCTTCACCGGTCACGATAGGCGCAGCGGTAGGCGCACGCTGGTAGTCACCGCGCACACCTCCGCGCTTACTATCTAGCTGAACGGCCTCGATACGCATCTCTTTGTCTACGGCCTTGCACATATCGTAAAGCGTCAAACACGCCACAGAGACGGCAGTAAGCGCTTCCATTTCTACACCCGTACGGCCATTGAGCCGACAAAGTGCCGAAACATTTACCCAGCCATTGGCATGGTCAACGTCAAAATCAACCGACACTTTGGAAAGCGCCAGCGCATGGCAGAGCGGAATCAGCTCATGGGTACGCTTTGCCGCCTGAATGCCAGCAATACGAGCTGTAGCCAGCACATCCCCTTTTGGCAGCGCGCCATCACTTAACAGCTGAAGAGTTTCTGGATGCATCACAATACGGCCAGAAGCCACCGCTTCGCGGCGCGTTTCATGCTTATCACCGACATCCACCATATTGGCTTCGCCATGGGTATTGAGGTGGGTTAGCTGCATAACATTACCTTTTTTAAAAAACCACGGTACGGGATTGATCATTCACCCAGCTAATCACCCACTGAGTAACCGCCTCGATATCATCCAGATTAAGATGCGCTACCGTTGCGCTTAATGCTAGAGGCGCTGGCCCAATAGTGGCCACCGCCTGCACCCACTCATTGCTTACAATAGAAGGGTCGCCTATGCCTTCACGGTAGAGTACGAGCTTGGGGATTGGCCAGGCTTTAAAGCCCTCAACAATGACAAGATCAGGCTGGTGAGGAACCATCATTGCCAGCAACTTGCTCAAATCGGGCTCTGCTTGACCGGGGGTTTCTTGCATTAACGCGAAACGTTGCCGAGAAGCGATCAACATTGGCGCCGCACCGGCTTGACGAAGCTGATAGCTATCCTTGCCAGGCTTGTCTATATCGAAGCTGTGGTGAGCGTGCTTAATCACCCCCACCTCTAGCCCATGCGCTCGCAAACGCGGTAATACTTGGGCTAACAGGGTGGTTTTGCCCGTACCGCTCCAAGCCGCAACCCCTAGCACTGGGAACGGGCTATCGATTGAGGTTTTCATGACCGGCACCGTTATTTTATTTAGCGTTTCAATGAGGCTATTCGCCCTCTTTTTCAGCAGGTAGCAGCCAGTTTAACGCAATGCCCACCAGTGCCGCCAAACTAACGCCCTGCAAGGTAAATTGGCCACCGCCGAACTGCATCCCACCAATACCAAACACTAAGATTAGCGACACCACCACCAAATTACGCGCAGCCGTGAGCGACTGCCCAGCCCGTACTAGCGTGTTCATCCCCACAACAGCGATAGAACCAAACAGCAGCGTCATGATCCCCCCCATGACGGGGCCAGGGATAGTTTGCAGAAACGCGCCCAACTTGCCCACAAAGGCCAAGATGATGGCAATAACGGCCGCAACCACCATATAACGAGGATTAAATGCCCGCGTTAAAGTGACCGCACCAGTCACTTCAGAGTAGGTCGTGTTAGGTGGCCCACCAAATAGAGCTGCTGTGGTGGTAGCCAGGCCATCCCCTAGTAGCGTGCGGTGCAAGCCAGGTTTTTCCAGGTAATTCTTACGGGTTACCGAGCCAATCGCCACCATGTCACCAATGTGCTCTACCGCAGGTGCAATCGCCACTGGAATCATGAATAGAATCGCCGCCCAGTGAAAGCTGGGTGCGGTAAAACTAGGCAGTGCCAACCAAGCCGCGTTATGTACCGGAGAAAAATCCACCACACCCATTATCAATGCCAAAATATAGCCTGTGGCAATACCCCCCATTATAGGCACGAGGCGCAATATCCCACGCCCAAACACGGCAAGTATCAGAGTAACCACCAAGCTTGCCATCGATAGAAAAATCGCCTGCCCGTAACCGATATTATCGCTGGTCTCACCCGTGGCCATGCTCACTGCAACAGGTGCTAAGGCTAAGCCGATGACCATAATCACCGGCCCAACCACCACAGGCGGCAGCAAACGGTGCAGCCATGCTGTCCCTTTCAAACGAACGGCTTGTGAAATAGCCACATATACAAGACCCGCTGCCATTAAACCGCCCATGGTGGCGGAAACACCAAAACTCGCAATCGAACCTTGAATCGGTGCGATAAATGCAAATGAGGAGGCGAGAAAGACAGGAACGGTTTGTTTGGTCACCCCATGAAAAACAAGCGTACCCACCCCTGCGGTAAACAGCGCCACGCTTGGGTCCAAGCCCGTTAGCAGGGGCACCAGCACCAGGGCACCAAAAGCCACAAACAGCATTTGCGCCCCGGTAAGTAGTGTCTTAGGCCACGACTCAGGATTAGCAGTGTTACTCATCTTCAGGTTCCCATTGGTAAATTATGTGTAGTAACGGGCCAAAAAAATGCCCCTAACGCTAAGCGCAAGGGGCAATGTGGGGTAGCGGCTTAGCGCGTCCCGAATATCTTATCGCCAGCATCTCCCAAGCCCGGCACGATGTAGCCATTCTCATCGAGCCGCTCATCCACTGACGCGGTATAAATCTCAACCTCCGGGTATGCATCCTGTACGCGCTTAATGCCTTCCGGTGCCGCCACCAGCACAATCACTTTCATATGCGCGCAGCCACGCTCACGCAGCATATCCAGTGTGGCCACCATTGAACCCCCAGTGGCTAACATGGGGTCAATGACAATGGCCATACGCTCTTCGATGTCGTTAGCAAATTTGGCAAAGTACGGTACTGGCTCAAGTGTCTCTTCATCTCTGTAAAGTCCCACTACGCTTACCCGGGCACTTGGAATGAGGTCTGTTACCCCTTCCAACATACCTAGTCCTGCACGCAAGATAGGCACTACAGTGACTTTTTTACCTTTAAGGCGACGAGTCGCAATAGGCTCTCCATTCCAGCCATGAATCTCGTGATCCTCAAGCTCAAGACCCTTGGTTGCTTCATAGGTCAATAGCTTAGCCACCTCACCCGCTAGTTCACGGAAGCTCTTGGTGCTCAAATCAGCTTCCCGCATCAGTCCCAGTTTATGTTGAACAAGCGGATGGTTAATGGCATAGACACTCATGGGACTACCTCACTGCAGGAGATTCAGGATGGCGACTAGCGTCGCATCGACAGGCTTACAAAATTGCGCGCCATTCTACCCGCAACTGACCATTAGGTTAAGGGGTTTCCGGCAATTGCCACGCAATCGGCGAGCGCCCGTTATCTATCAAGAATTGGTTAGAACGGGAAAAGTGCTGATTACCAAAGAACCCCCGATGTGCTGATAACGGCGATGGGTGCGGGGACTCCAGCACTAAATGCCGCCCTTGATCAATCAGGGATTTTTTTTGGCGTGCATGGCTACCCCAAAGCAAGAAAACACAGGGGCCAGCATGTTGATTGATAGTTTCAATGGCGCGGTCGGTAAAAGGTTCCCACCCCTTCCCCCGATGAGATGCCGCATTGCCCTGCTCAACGGTTAGCGCTGTGTTCAACAGCAGCACACCCTGCCTGGCCCAATGCTCTAGAAACCCATGGCGAACCGGCGTAAAACCAACATCACTGGCCAACTCTTTATAGATATTTACCAGTGACGGCGGCACCTGAATACCAGGCTGTACAGAAAAACAGAGCCCATGGGCCTGATTAGGCCCATGGTAGGGGTCCTGCCCCAATATAACGACCTTAACCTCGCTCAACGGCGTCAGTTCAAATGCTCTAAACCAATTGGTTGAGTGAGGGTAGATAACTTTCTTGGCCGCTTTTTCCTGAGCCAAAAAGTGCTTCAAAGTCTTCATGTAGTCAGCCTGGAACTCTTGCCCAAGCCATTGATGCCAGTCGTTAGGTAAGGGGCTAGACATATTACTTTTTCATTTGATCGACGAGGGGTTCAACGTAGGCAATCCCCATATCCCAAGGGAACTGGATCCAACATTGTTGGCCCACTTCGGTAAGGTATTGATCTACCAAGGGGCGGCCATCCGGCTTAGCGTAAATAGTGACGAAATGAGCCTTGGGCAGCATTTTACGCACAGCACGTGCAGTTTTACCGGTATCGACTAGATCATCTACCAGCAGCCAACCGTCGCCATCATGGTCAACGCCTTTCATTATATCCAGACCACCCTGATCCATATGATCATAGCTCTTGATACAGACCGTATCGATCAGGCGAATATTCAGCTCCCTAGCAATCAGCGCCGCTGGAATTAACCCGCCACGCGTAATCGCCACAATGCCTTTAAAGTCACGCTCGATCATCTGGTGGCACAGCTGGCGCACATCGCGGTGCAATTGATCCCAGGAAACGGTGAAGTGTTGGTGATAGCGTTCGCTGCTCATAGGAGGCATTACTCGTCTTCGTTAAATGAACATACCGCGAATACGCTATAACCAGCATCGCGAATTTTCTGAGATCCACCCAGTTCAGGCAAATCAATAATCGTTGCGGTCTCAACAACGTGGCCGCCGCTGCGCTGAATCAGATTAGCAGCCGCCAGCATGGTACCGCCGGTCGCAATAAGGTCATCCATCAGCAGAATCCGGTCATCTTTTTGAAAGGCATCCGAGTGAAGCTCAACTTCCGAATGACCATACTCAAGCGTGTAGGTTTCACTGATTGTTTTGAAAGGCAGTTTGCCCTTCTTGCGCACGGGTACAAAGCTGCAGCCCAGCTCGTAGGCTAACGGTGCACCAATAATAAACCCCCGTGCATCAATTGCCGCGATGGCATCTAAGTTCATCTCCTGGTAGCGGTGCACAAAGCTATCAATCAGCTTGCGAAAAGCAGCGCTGTTTTGTAGCAGGGGCGTAATGTCTCGAAAATTCACCCCCTGCTCGGGCCAGTCGGGAACCGTGCGAATAACGGACTTAATGTAATCGCCGTAGATGCTCATCGCGTCTCTCATTGATTAGTAAAAAAACAGGGTATTAACCCAAGAATAGGAATTTTGCCGCAAACAGCAGGGCCAATATAATCACCGCTGGATTCAAGTCTTTGAAACGACCCGACAGCGTTTTAATTGCCACAAAGCTGATAAACCCTAGCGCTATACCTTCCGCAATCGAGAACGTAAGCGGCATAGCCAGCGCAGCAATAAGCACTGGCGCAGCATCTGTGGGGTCTTCCCAGTTTGCGTGAGCCAAGCTGCCCGCCATTAACACCGCCACATAAAGCAGTGCCCCAGCGGTTGCGTAGGCGGGTATAGACCCAGCCAGCGGCGCAAAAAATAGACTGATGAGGAAAAGCACACCGACAACTACTGCGGTTAATCCCGTGCGGCCACCGGAGGCAATACCCGCTGTTGATTCAATGTAGCTGGTAGTGGTGGATGTACCCAGTGCAGCACCCGCCATGGACGCTGTGCTATCTGCCATCATAGCGCGACCAATGCGCGGCAGTTTGCCGTCTTTATCCAACAGCTTTCCACGATGAGCAACGCCCACCAAGGTGCCAGAGGTATCAAATAGATCAACAAACAAAAATGCAAAAATAACGCTCAGCATCGCTACATCAAGGGCGCCCATCAAATCCATTGCCATAAAGGTTGGCGCGACAGACGGCGGCATCGACATAATGCCACCATACTGGTTATGGCCAAAAAGCATCGCCAGCACAGTGACGCCTAAAATACCGATCATCACTGCACCAGTGACTTTCAGATACGCCAGCGCAGTAATAACAAAAAAGCCTAACAGCGCATAAAGCGCAGGCGGCTGGGAGAGGTCTCCCAACGCGACATAGGTTGCAGGATTAGACACCACAATACCGGCATTTTTAAGCGCAATCATCGCTAGAAAAAGGCCGATACCTGCCGCAATACCTAGGCGCAACGAGAGTGGAATTGAATTAATAATCCACTCACGCACTTTGAAAATACTCAGTAGGAAAAACGCAAAACCTGAGAAGAACACCGCCCCCAAGGCAGCCTCCCAGGTATACCCCATTCCCAATACAACGCCATAGGTAAAGAAGGCGTTTAGGCCCATACCAGGCGCTTGAGCAATAGGGTAGTTAGCCCACAGCCCCATGATGAAACAGCCAATCGCGGCGGCAACACAGGTGGCAACAAAGACGGCGCCATAATCCATCCCAGCTTCTGAAAGAATGCTTGGGTTAACGAAGATGATATACGCCATGGTGAGGAACGTGGTGATACCCGCAATCACCTCGGTCTTCACGTTTGTCTTCTGCTCGGTGAGCTTGAAGTAGTTATCCAGTAGTTTCATGTAGTTTTTGTCCTTCGCGCTAACGCTGAATGCGTCCCTTGGTGCGAGAAAAGCCGCACATACTACCGAAAGGTACTACGCGATGCGAGTACCTAACGTGCGGCTAGCTAAAGCGGGAATATTACCCACTACTTATTGGCTAGCAAACTTCGGGCCATGAATTAACCGATCGGTCAGGGGATGCGCAAATAGAAGCTTACCGGCGGCCTGCCAGTACCCGCTCAACGGTCTCTACGATTACCTGTGTTTGCGGATCAATCTCTATGTTGACCTGATCGCCAATGACACGCTCTTTTAACATGGTGCGTAGCAACGTTTCAGGAATTAAATTCACACTGAACTCAACCCCACCCCCATCAGGGCTAGGCCGCACATCGCCAACCGTTAAACTAATACCATCGACACCAATGTAGCCTTTCTCAAACACAAACCGACTAATCTCTTCAGGCAGTGAAAACCAAAGCCTACGGTTGTTTGGCGCTTCTTCAATTGCCACCACCCTCGCCATACAAATAATATGGCCTGACATTGAATGTCCGCCTATCTCATCCCCAAAACGTGCGGCACGCTCTATATTGACGCACTGACCTGGCGATATTGCACCAAGATTAGTCAATCTCAGCGTTTCACGCATCAGGTCGAAACTAACGTTATCCCCGTCTATCGCCGTTACGGTCAAGCAGACACCGTTATGGGCGACCGAGGCACCGATTGCCAAACCTTCACGCATCTCTGCTGGCAATGCGACAACATGGGTACGAAACTCCTCAAGCTCGCGCACCTCCACCACCTCTGCAATACCCTGCACAATGCCGGTAAACATATTGCCACTCCTTATCGAAACGCTCGTCTGTTTAAAATGCGTATGAAAATTTGCGCAAGCTTACTACTAATGCGCCGACCTTGTGCAGGTATGCCCTTTAACGCAGCGCCCAGCCACATGGTGGCTTAAACAATCGTTTTTACTGCTAGCGACTGCCTCTTACCCCTAAAAAAAGATTTCAGACCTAAAAAACAACGCCTAAACAGTTTAAAAATCCATTTATATGGCTAAAACACATAAAAACGAATGGTTTGGTTTGACAAACCACCCCAGCCTCTTTAGACTTTCGCCGCAAATGTAATGACGCCGATTTGTACCCAGATTGCGGGCGTCCACCAAGCCTACGGCGTGGTGAAGTGCAGCTAAAAGGGTGTGTCCAGCGTTGATGGCCACCCGTCAGGGTGGCCTTTTTTTGTTTCCCGCCCTACGATTGCCCCCTCGCACTCCCCCGTCTTCGGCCTACGATCTAAGGCAGACGCTATGATTGAGCTTAGTAACGTTAGTAAAACCTATGGCAGCGGCAAAAATGCCGTCTATGCCTTAAAAGAAGTTAATTTAACAATACCCAAAGGCACCATCCACGGCGTCATTGGCCTTTCCGGCGCAGGCAAGTCAACGCTCATTCGCTGCGTCAACCTTTTAGAGCGCCCCACTAGCGGCAGCGTTACGGTTGATGGTCAGGAAATGACGCTATTAAAGCGCTCCGCACTGAACCAAGCTCGCCATCGTATTGGCATGATTTTTCAGCACTTTAACCTGCTAACAACGCGTACGGTGTTTGATAATGTCGCGCTTCCCCTGGAGCTAATGGGCCAGAAACGCAGCGCTATTAAAGAACGCGTGCTGCCGCTGTTAGAGATGGTCGGCTTAGCCGATAAAGCCCAGCAGTACCCTGCCCAGCTCTCCGGTGGCCAAAAACAGCGCGTTGCGATTGCCCGCGCGTTAGCTAGTAAACCCAACGTACTGCTGTGCGACGAAGCCACTTCTGCCCTCGACCCACAGACAACGGGTTCTATTCTTGAGCTTTTAAGAAGCATTAATAAGCAGCTGGGTATTACTATTTTATTGATTACCCACGAGATGGAAGTGGTGAAGTCCATCTGCCACCGGGTTAGCTTAATTTCAGATGGCAAACTGGTTGAGGATGCCGAAGTAGGCGACTTTTTCACAGCGCCTACCACTCAGTTAGGACGGGAATTTCTCAATGACTTTTTACAGTTAAGCCCACCCAAAGAGCTTATTGAACGTCTCAACGACTCACCAGGCGAGCACACACACCCCGTGGTAAGGCTAACCTTCTCGGGGGATGCGGTTTCGACACCGCTTATATCTCGTCTTGCCCGTGAATGCGGTGTTGATGTAAGCATCTTGCAAGCCAAGGTCGAATCTATCCAAGAGCGCACGCTTGGGCTAATGATTGCCGAACTGCTAGGCACTCCCGCTCAAACCCAGGAAGCTATGGCGTATTTAGAAGCACATCAATTACAGGTAGAGGTACTGGGTCATGTCCAGCGCAATGTTTAATCTTATTTTACAAGCCACGCTGGATACGCTTTATATGGTGGCGATATCAGGGGTAATCTCAACACTGATTGGCCTGCCGCTTGGGGTCATGCTGTACGCAACACGCCCACGGCAAATTTTAGCCATGCCGGTGCTTAATCAGGTGCTAGGCATTGTTACTAATATTGGCCGCTCAATTCCCTTCATTATCCTGATGGTTGCGATTATTCCTTTCACCCGCATGCTAGTGGGCACATCTATTGGCATCAACGCCGCTTCGGTTCCGCTAACCATTGCCGCCATTCCTTTCGTTGCGCGGTTAATAGAAGGGGCACTTAATGAAATCTCCCCCGGCCTGATTGAATCGGCGCAGTCCATGGGCGCAACGCCTTGGCAAATCATTTGCAAGGTGCTTATCCCTGAAGCAAGGGGCGGCATTATTACAGGCTTAACAATTACTCTGGTTACCCTGGTTAGCTACTCTGCTATGGCCGGCGCTGTGGGCGGCGGTGGGCTTGGCGATCTTGGCATTCGCTATGGCTACAATCGCTTCAACCCAACCATCATGCTCATCACCGTCGTTATTTTGGTGGTGATGGTGCAGGGCTTCCAAAGCCTGGGCGATTATTTGGTGCGTAAAAGCGATCGAAAATAGCCATATAAAGCCAGGCCACAAATATAACTAAAACGCATTAGACATTTGTTTTTTATTACCCCATTATTGGATCAGCTTCCAATAACGCTTCAGGAGAAACGCTATGCAAAAAGTCATTATCGGCAGTCTCACCGCCCTTGCCTTGGCCATTAATGTCGCCAACGCCGAAACACGCACCATCAAGATGGGCACCGTGGCAGGCCCAGAAACTGAAGTGATGGAAGTAGCGGCTCGAATTGCAAAAGAAGAGTTCGACCTGAACGTCGAAATCATCGAGTTCACTGATTACGTTACCCCTAACGCCGCCTTAGCCGACGGCAGCCTTGACGCTAACGCCTATCAGCACGAACCCTACCTACAGGCGATGGTAAACGACCGCGGATATGACCTTGCGATTGCAGGCTACACGTTCGTCTACCCTATTGGCGCATACTCTGAAAAGTATGACAGTATCGATGATCTACCTGATGGCGCGCAGATTGCCCTGCCCAACGACCCCTCTAACGAAGGTCGTGCGCTGATACTGATGCACAACAAGGGGCTAATCACGCTGAATGACCCTAGCAACCTTGAAGCTACCCCCATTGATATCGCGGAAAATCCGCGCAACTTCCGCTTCCGGGAAATTGAAGCAGCGCAGTTGCCCCGCGTACTGCCCGATGTTGACCTTGCCTTCATTAATAATACCTTTGCCCAGCCAGCTGGCCTGCATCTTGACGACGCGCTGATTAAAGAAGGCCCAGAGTCTCCCTACGTAAACTTGATTGCCGTGCGCGGAGGGGATGAAGAGCGCGAAGATATCCGCCAGCTAGTAGATGCTTACCAGCGTGATGAAGTTATCGCTAAAGCTGAAGAGCTGTTCAAAGGCGGCGCTGTACCGGGCTGGATCGAGTAATTTCAGCCTCAAAGCACGCTGCATGTCACTAGCATCAGGCCAGCCTAAGGGCTGGCCTGATGTATTTTACCTCTTTCTATTTTAACCGCTTTAACCCAGGAGTCAGTATGGCCGCTGTGGATTATGCGCTGCTCAACCGCCAGCTTGAGTCACTGTTAGATACCCGGGACTGGTTAACCAACAGTGCCCAAACCTGCGCGTTTATTTACCAAGCCATTGGCGAGCTCAATTGGGTAGGTTTTTACCTGCAGCGCCAGCCTAATGTGCTTAGTCTAGGCCCTTTTCAAGGCAAGCCAGCCTGCAACCCTATTCCCTTCAATAAAGGGGTATGTGGTGCCGCCGCACGACAGCAAACCACCCAGCGAATTGACGATGTTCACGCTATCGCCGACCACATTGCCTGCGATGAAGCGTCGCGCTCAGAGTTGGTTATTCCCGTTATCGTAGATAACACATTGTGGGGAGTACTTGATCTGGATAGCCCGCAGCACACTCGCTTTAGCCAAGAAGACCAAGCTGGCATGGAAGCGCTAGTGGCTACTTTTATACGCCAAACCGACCTTCCTTGCGCGACCAACAACGACTAGCGCCCGCCTACCGGCACAAAAAAACGCCCCGTTCAAAGAACGAGGCGTTTTTATCGAATCTTGGTAGGACCAGGCGGATTTGAACCGCCGACCTCCACGATGTCAACGTGGCGCTCTAACCAACTGAGCTATGGTCCTGTAAAAAAGGCTGCATACATTGGTAGGACCAGGCGGATTTGAACCGCCGACCTCCACGATGTCAACGTGGCGCTCTAACCAACTGAGCTATGGTCCTGCTGTGCAACGGATGCGTATTCTACGGCTTCATAGCTGAATTGCAAGCTGTTTTTAAGTTTCTCAAGGGCAAAACGAAGCCGTTAAAAGGAAAAAAACGCGCTAATATCAGCACTCATCTACCCAGGTAGCTAATCTAAACACACGTGCTCACGCCGAATCGCAATGCATCGGTTCTACTCAGGCACTCCCCCTTTCGTGAGTTCGGCGGGATCTAGCAACCGCTCAAGCGTGTTTCGGTCGAGATCCGTCTCTTCTTCCGCCACATCAATAATTGGCCGCCCAGCGTGATAGGCTTTTTTGGCAATCGCAGCTGCCGCGTTATAGCCAATAGTACTATTTAGCGCGGTGACCAAAATAGGGTTACGCGCCAGCGGCTCTTGCAGATTATCTTCCCTTACTTTAAACGTTGCGATAGCACGCTCAGCAAGTAGGCGTGACGCATTACTCATCAGAGTAATCGACGTTAGCAGGTTAGAGGCTACTAGCGGCAACATAACATTAAGCTGGAAATTACCACTTTGCCCTGCCACGGTAATCGCTGCATCCAACCCGATTACCTGAGCGGCTGCTTGGGCCGCTGACTCCGGTATCACCGGGTTTACTTTTCCAGGCATGATGGAACTGCCTGGCTGCAACGCCTCCAACTCAATCTCGCCTAACCCCGCCAGTGGCCCCGAATTCATCCAGCGTAAGTCGTTGGCAATTTTCATAATGACGCATGCCAACCCCTTAAGCTGTCCCGACAACTCTACAGCGGCATCCTGAGACGAAAGGCTGGCAAAAAAACTATCGTTTGGCGTGAATGTGAGTCCGGTTTGCTGGCTAAGCTCACTTGCCATTTTTTCGGCAAACCCTGCGGGGGCGTTAATGCCTGTACCTACCGCGGTGCCACCCTGAGCCAGCCGGCACAGCCGTTGCATCGCGCTGTCAAACCGCTCAATGGCCTGGCTAACTTGGCTCGACCAAGCACCCAACTCTTGGTCCATACGCAGTGGCATGGCATCCATTAAGTGGGTACGGCCTGTTTTAACCACATGTGCGAGTGCTTCACCACGTTGATCAATGGTATCGCGTAATGTTAGTAGTGCCGGACGCAACGACGCCTGCACGGCAATGGCGGCTGAAAGGTGAATTGCCGTGGGTATCACATCATTACTCGACTGCCCCATATTAACGTGGTCATTCGGCGTGACTTCCAAGCCTTCGCGGGACGCCAGCGTCGCCAACACCTCATTGACATTCATATTGGTGGAGGTACCAGAACCTGTTTGATAAACATCAATAGGAAACTGATCATCATGCTCACCATTGATCACTGAATTTGCAGCTTTTTCAATCGCATTTGCACGTGTTTCATCCAGCAGCCCCAACTGGTGGTTAGTGCGCGCTGCGGCCAACTTTATGCGCGCAACCGCATGCACAAAGGCCGCAGGCATAGGCATGCCAGAAACCGGAAAATTGTTAATAGCCCGCTGGGTTTGAGCACCATAAAGCGCGTTAGCTGGCACCTCTAACTCGCCCATACTGTCTCGCTCAATGCGCATATTCATAATCTCACTCCTAGGTGGCAAACAGGGGATAAAAAGCTGAGCGTCTGCTGACGCTATCATTATTTCTAACCTAGCTGTCCCATTCGCATAGGTAAACACTGAGCTAAGAGAATGTTGATGGACTCCCTGTCAAACGTAAGACGAACCACATGTTGCACTGCACAAAACTAGCTGTTATGCTGCAACGCAAGATCAACGAGTCAGCTGCGGTGAACGCTTTACATGTAACCGTCGCTGAATAACCCACACTAACCGGCTCTGCTTGAAGCCAATAAGCACTAGCAGTTTCGATTAGTGAGTAACGGCACAGGAGTGTTTACTATGACGACTTTTAATACGAATGAAATGAACCAGCAGTTTGATAACTTTTTTATGGCTCCCCTTCGCGCTTACACTGCACTGAGCATTGACTACTCTGAAAAGATGTTGAATGCCCAGATGGATGCCAACAAGGCTTACGTTGATACTGGCATCGCACAAATGCGTCAGCTGTTAAGCGTTAAAGACGCTGAAGGCCTGCGCGGCTACATGGAAAGCCAGCAGAAAGTTGCTAAAGAGCTAGCCGAGCGCGTTAAGGGCGATACCGATAAGGTTGTTTCTTTGCAGCAGGACTTTTTGCAAAAAAGCCAAAAGCTGACTGAACAGAGTGTTAAGCAGGCTCAAACAGCTGCTAGCTCCATGAGCAAAACCGCTTAAGCAGTCAACACTGCTTAGCGTTTGCCATAACGCAGCCGGTTAATGCTTAAGAATTAAAACCCTCGCCAGCTTGCTGGCGGGGGTTTTTACCAATTTAGGGCTGACTTTACGAAGGGAATAGTAAGCTTACGCTTAGCAGACAACGACGCTTGATCTAACGTTTCCAGCGCCCGGCACAGCTCGCCCAATTCTCGTGGGCCACGATGCAATATATAGCGCCCCACATCCTCGGGTAGCTGCATACCACGTACATTGGCCCGTAGTTTTAACGCCCCTAACCGCTCAGCGTCGTCTAAGGGATTTAGATGAAAGGTAACCCCCCAGGTTAGTCGAGAGGCTAAATCTGGCAGCACTACCTCTAACTGCCTTGGGGGTGAGCTGGAAGCGATAATCAACGCTTTGCCCGCATCCCGCAGACGATTAAACGCATGGAATAGTGCCTCCTCCCAACGCTTCCGTCCTACCACATACTCCAAATCATCAATGGCTACTAGATCTAGGCGCTCAATTTCTTCAAGCATTAATGGCGGAAAATGACCAAGATCAGCAAGGGGTAAATAGAGCGCACGCTTATCCGCATCAGAGGCTGCGTGACAAGCCGCTTGCAAGAGGTGGCTACGCCCACTGCCTGGCGCGCCCCACAGGTATAAAAACGGCTCGGCCTCAGGTTGAAGCTGACGGGTAAAGTACTCGACTAATGCAGCGTTAGCGCTTGAGACATAGTAATTATTAAACGTCGCATCATCTCGCACCCCCACCCCTAGCGGTAGCTGCGCCGGCACTCGGCTCATGATGACTCCCTATCGTCGTAAAGACCAAGCCCATCATGGCGTGCTGGATGTTCTAATGAGCTTTGTTCAGCATCATAAAGGGCACTTTCTTTGTAGCAATCCTTAACTTCTCGCAGAAGAACCATAATAACAGCTGCTGCAGGAAGGGCTAATAGTACGCCAGTTAGCCCGAAAAGGTTACCGCCAGCCAATACAGCAAAAATAACCGCGACAGGGTGCAAACCAATTTTATCGCCCAACAACTTTGGCTGCAGCACGGCGCTCTCTACAATTTGCCCCGTGGTGAATACCGCCAATACACCCAGCAGCGGCCACCATGAATCAAATTGAAACAGAGCAACAATTAGCGCAATCCCCAGCCCTACAATAAATCCTAGGAACGGCACGATACTCACCAGCCCTGAAACAACACCGATCAGTAAGCCAAAGTTGAGCCCCATTACCGTCAAACCTAGGGCGTAGATAATACCCAAACACAGCATGACCAGCAGCTGCCCGCGTAAAAAGGCCGATAAGACATCATCGCAACGTTTAGCTAAACGATACGTTTCATCGACCCACTGCCGCGGGATTAAGTCCGCAATGCTTGCCAGCAGACGGCTCCAGTCAAGTAATAAGTAAAAGGTTACGACTGGAATGAGCGCAACGTAGGTAATCCACGTAGCAAAAGCCATTCCCGAGCGGCCAATTTGTCCCAATGCCTGGGCTAAATACCCGCCTGCATCTTGCCAGTGCTCCGAGAGCGTCTCCTGCACATTATCCAACTCAGCACGGACGTCGTACCCTGTCCACTCCTGCACCTGGGGCGCCAGCACATTTTCAAACCATTCGAAAACACCGGGAACCGCATCACCCAACTGCTTTATCTGCTGCACAATAAGAGGTATGAAAATCAGCATACTGATCGCTAGCACCAGCAAGATGATTAAAAACACGCTAGAGACTGCCAGCGGCCGATTCATTCCCCACCGCTGAAAGCGATTGGCAATTGGATCAAATAGATAGGCAATTATCATTCCAGCAATAAACGGCATCAGCATTGCATCCAGCAAATACACTAGCCCCACTAGCAGCAACAATATAACGACGCCCCACCACGAATTTCGCATTCTGTTTGTCTCCCTCCTGGATAGATGGTTAGCCACCTAGCGCGCTGAATGATGAGCGGCTTAGCGTTTGAATAGTAACAAAAGTAGCGCCTCACGCATCGGATAACGCCACTCATCGATGCGGCTTACGCCTCTGGATGGTACAATCTGCCCGTTATTGCCCCAGCACTGGCCAATTCGCCAGCACTACCGCACTGCTATAGGCTTCACAGGATCTGTCATGACCGAGACCTCCACTTCTCAGGCTACTCCTTCACTCAGCTATAAAGACGCAGGTGTCGACATTGATGCCGGCAACGCGCTGGTTGAACGCATCAAACACGTTGCTAAACGCACTTCACGCCCTGAAGTGATGGGCGGGCTAGGAGGCTTTGGCGCGCTTTGTGAGCTGCCTGCAGGCTATAAGCAACCGGTTCTAGTATCCGGAACCGATGGCGTAGGTACCAAGCTGCGGCTTGCTATGGATCTTGGCAAGCATGACACCATTGGCATCGATTTAGTGGCAATGTGCGTCAACGATTTGATTGTAGCCGGTGCCGAACCCCTGCTGTTTCTTGACTACTATGCCACGGGCAAGCTGGATGTGGATATCGCCGCTGATGTTGTCACAGGCATTGGTGCAGGCTGCGAACAGGCTGGCTGCGCCCTCGTAGGTGGCGAAACGGCTGAAATGCCTGGCATGTATGAAGGCAATGACTACGACTTGGCAGGCTTCTGCGTTGGCGTGGTTGAAAAAGCTGACATTTTAGATGGTAGCAAGGTCAGTGAAGGCGACATTTTGCTTGGGTTAGCTTCTTCCGGCCCTCACTCCAACGGCTATTCACTTATCCGCAAAATTTTAGACGTCAGCAATGCATCGCTGGACGAAACGGTTGATGGCAAGCCCCTGGGCGATGCGTTGATGGCCCCCACCCGTATCTACGTAAAATCGCTGCTATCGATGATGCGCGGCACCGATATTCCGGTGCACGCGCTTTCGCATATTACGGGTGGCGGTTTACTGGAAAATATTCCTCGTGTTCTTCCAGACAGCCTGGCTGCCGAAGTTGACCTTTCTACTTGGCAGCGCCCAGAGGTATTTAACTGGTTACAGGCTAAGGGCAACGTTAACGAAACCGAAATGCATCGTGTGCTCAACTGCGGTATCGGCATGGTTGTTGTAGTGCCCGCTGAGCAGGCGAAAAATGCCATGGCTCACCTTCAAGCCCAAGGCGAAACGGTCTACCAGATCGGGCAAATTATTGCACGCCAAGGGGAAGCCGTTGTGCTCCAGAACGGATTGGAGAACTCTCCGGCATGAGCAGCACCGAGTATCAAAGCGACACCCTAAATGGCATGACACCAGAGCCTGCCGAAGCACGTCGCATAGTGGTTTTGATTTCTGGTAGCGGCAGCAATCTACAGGCACTTATCGACGCACAAAGCCATGACCGCCTGAGCGGTGAGATTGTAGCGGTTATCTCGAACGAGCCCGGTGCCTACGGTCTCAAGCGTGCCCATGAAGCCGGTATTGAAGCCGTTGCACTGCCGCACCGGGAATACGATAGCCGTGAAGCGTATGACGGAGCGTTAATCAAGGTCATTGAGCGCCACGAGCCTGATGTCATTGTACTCGCCGGCTTTATGCGCATCTTATCGCCACGGTTTGTGCAGCGTTTTTTAGGCAAGATGCTCAATATACATCCCTCGCTACTGCCCGCTTACCAAGGGCTCAATACCCATGCGCGGGCACTCGCAGATGGCGTTTCTCATCACGGCTGTAGCGTCCACTTCGTCACCGAAGAGCTAGATGGTGGCCCTGTAGTGCTGCAAGCAGAGTTAAACGTGACACCGGATGACACGGTGGAAACCCTGAAAGAGAAGGTCCACGCTCGCGAGCATCTTATTTTGCCCATTGCCGTCGATTGGTTCCTTCAGGGCCGACTGCAGTTCAGTGCTGACGGCGCGTCTATGGATGGCCATCCGCTGCCGCCCTACGGTATGCGCTTATCCCATGCCGATGCTGCAGAAGAGCTCGATGAGGACATCGAACACAGCTAGTCCGCTATAACGCCATAAAAAAACGCCTTACTGTTCCACGTATGACGGAGCATGTAAGGCGTTTGTTGTTACAGGCAATAAATTAGGTGCGCGGCAGGGTAACCCCTCTTTGCCCCATGTACTTGCCACCCCTGTCTTTGTATGAGGTTTCACACACCTCGTCAGATTCCAAGAAGAGCATTTGCGCCACGCCCTCGTGGGCGTAAATCTTGGCTGGCAAATTCGTCGTGTTAGAGAACTCTAGTGTTACATGCCCTTCCCACTCGGGTTCTAGAGGCGTCACATTGACAATAATGCCGCAACGCGCGTAAGTGGATTTCCCAAGGCAAATCGTTAGCACGTTGCGGGGAATCCGAAAATACTCCACGGTACGCGCTAGCGCGAACGAGTTAGGCGGGATAACACATACATCACCCTTCACATCCACAAAGCTTTTATCATCAAACGCTTTGGGGTCGACAATAGCTGAGTGGATATTGGTAAACACCTTAAATTCATCTGCACAGCGCACATCATAGCCATAGCTTGAAGTGCCGTAGGAGATCACCCGCTGCTCGTTGACGTAGCGCACCTGCTCCGCTTCAAACGGCTCAATCATGGCATCACTCTGTGCCATGCGGCGAATCCATTTATCAGATTTGATACTCATCGGTTACTTCATCACTCGCTAAAAGAAATTGTGGGGCTGCCGCTTTCGTTGCCGCTCACGGCCTGCGCCACCTGCTTGGCAATCTCAGCAAACGTTTGGCTAACAGCGCTTTCTGGTTCGGCAATCACGCTGGGGCGACCGGAATCCGCAAACTCACGAATAGAGAGCGTGAGCGGCAAACGTCCTAATACGTTGGTTTCGTACTCTTCTGCAATACGCTCACCACCACCGGTACCGAAAATCGCTGCCTCATGGCCACAGTTTTCACAGTGGTAAAGGCTCATATTTTCAACAACACCAAGTACGGGCACGTTAACTTTGCGGAACATCTCAATGCCTTTGCGGGCATCTAGCAGTGCTATGTCCTGGGGCGTGGTAACAATAACGGCGCCAGCAACCGGCACTTTTTGAGCCAGAGTCAACTGGATATCCCCAGTACCTGGCGGCATATCAATGAGCAGGAAGTCCAGATTATCCCACTGGGTTTGGGTCAGCATCTGCTGGAACGCACCCACCACCATTGGCCCACGCCACACCATAGCCTCCCGGGTATTGACCATAAAGGCCATCGACATCGCTTGGAGCCCATGAGCCTCAAGCGGTAAGAACTTATTATCCGCAGCAGCCTGAGGCCGCACGCCTTCCTTAACACCCAACATTTGCGCCTGGCTTGGACCATAAACGTCAGCATCCAACACCCCAACACGGTAGCCTTGCGCTGAAAGAGCCAGTGCCAAGTTAACGGTGACTGTCGATTTACCAACGCCTCCCTTGCCCGACGCCACCGCTACAATATGTTTAACCCCATCCATAATTGGCACTCCTATCGTTGCAACCGTTGTTAGCTTTGGATGAATGATACTCCTCGGGGGCCTAATCATAAACCAACAACCAAAAAAGCGGATGTAGGGGTTAGCTACATCCGCTTCTTCAACGCGCTGACCTTAGCTTAGCAATTACTGTTGCTGTGCTTGCTCTTCAGTGTCATCGCTATCGTTTTCATCACCATCGCTCTCATCACCATCGTGCTCATCATCGCTGTCGCTCTCTTCCGCGCCTGCGAGGGTCGGCACTTCACCGCTTGCGGCACTATCAACTTCGCCTAAGCGCGCATCAAGGGCCGAGAGCTCGGTGCGCCACTCGTCAAGCTGAGCCTCTAAGCGTGCAAGTTGCTCTTCACGAGTCTCAATATCTCTTTCAACATTCGCGACCTCTTCACGCCCTATATCCAGCGCAACCATAAGGTCGTCCATCTCAGAGCGCACCTGGGTTAAGCTTTGCTCTTCTTCCTCGCGCAGCTCAGTCAGCGAATCAACTTCTTCCTGAATCGCATCACGCTCGCTGGTGGCAGATTCGCGCTCGCTACGGAGCTCTTCTAATTCGCTCTGCGCCGTTTCAATGTCTTCTTCTAGACTTGAGAGCTGCTCATTGGCATCGCTCACCTTAGTTTCCAGCTCTGCTAGGGCCTCTTCAGCGGCACTCATTTCTTGAACCGCTTCTTGCCGCTCCTCCTCAGCCTGTTGACGGGCTCCCTCAGCCTGCTGACGCGCTTCTTCAGCACTTTGGTGTGCATCTTCTATTTGTTGAAGTGTTGCTTGTGCTTCATCACGATCGCTGACGAGTTGATCACGCTCTTCGCGCAACGTCTGCATCTCGCTTTCAGCATTTTCTAGTTGCTCACTTAGGCTATTCACTTCTTCCTGTAACGTATCGCGCTCGGCCTCTAACTCCTCAAGACGCGCATCAACGCTACTAACATCTCGCTGCGCTGCCTCAAGGTTGGACTGCGCCTCGTCCTGCTGCTGCTCTAACGCCTGCAGCTCTTCGCGCATAGCCGTCAGGTCCATTTCAGCCTGCTCGACTTCTACTAAACGCTGGGTTAATTGGTTATTTTCTTGCTGAACATTAGCAAGACGACCTTCAAGCGTTTCAACACGCTCTTTGTGGGTGCCAGCATTCGATTGCGCCATAATCGCCCAGATAACAGCGATCGCGGCAATGCCTGCGATTCCTTTGACGCGGTTATCTTTAAACAGCGTTTTCATATCCGGCTTATTGGCCGGTGGTTGATGATCCGAGTGGTTTGCTTCTGACATGCTGCGTCCCTCTCTTTTATAAGCTACCGATTCCAGCAGCGTTAATAGGCATTTAAAGCGAGCTCACTATCCAAAAGTGTTCCTTACTAGCATACACAGCTAACAGCATCTAGCCAGTCGATGCGTAAACTCAATAGCCTATTAAGATTATAAGGCTCAAAGAAATTTGGCTATTCAGAGGCTTTGTAAGGAGTTTCAGGATGTTTACCTTCATCAAAGCCTACCGCACAGCCCTGCTGAGTCTCAAACCATGAAAGCGTTTCGTGTAGCCGCACAACACCGCCGATGACTAGCAGCGTGGGGGGGGTTATGGTTCCCGCGTAAAAGGCTTGGGGCAGCTGCTGTAAAGAGCCGATGTGGGTCTTTTGCTGCTGGGTCGTGCCTTGTTCAATCAGCGCTAATGGCGTTGAGGAATCTAACCCATGTTTTATTAACGCTTGGCAAATGGTGGCTAAATTGCTCAGCCCCATATAAAACACCAGGGTTTGGCCTGGCTGTGCCAATGTAGGCCAATCCAGCGTATTTTCTCCCTGCTGCAAATGGCCTGTAACGAAACGAACCGACTGTGCATGATCGCGATGGGTTAATGGAATGCCTGCGTACGCGGCACATCCCGAGGCTGCAGTAATACCGGGAATCACTTCGACCTTAACCTGGGCAGCCACCAGCGTCTCTAGCTCCTCACCGCCACGGCCAAAAATAAACGGGTCCCCCCCTTTCAAGCGGACTACCCGCCTCCCTTGCTGGGCCCAAGTAACTAACGCTTGGTTGATATCTTCCTGGGGCACGCTGTGGGAAGAGCGCGCTTTGCCCACATAAAAACGGGCCGCCTGTGCTGGCAGCATCGCTAATATTTCATCACTCACTAGCCGATCATAAAGCACCACTTCTGCTGCCTGAAGCCGCTTGTAGGCTTTAAGGGTTAATAGCTCTGGGTCGCCGGGGCCAGCGCCCACTAAACTTACCATGCCGTCGTGCCTGCCTACACCGGCACTCCTACTGCTTGCCCCCAAAGCATTTCTATTGCCGTCAGGATGATCGGCTTGCGCATTAACAACGTCCAAGGAGAACTCCAGCTATAAAAAATCAAATCTATATGCAAAAAAGTAATAAAATTCGTTTTAAAGTGCCAATACTTCTCTGTTCAGTACTTATACCCAGGACAGAAAAATACAATTTGTTATAAAAAATAATTTTTTAATGATAATTAACTATTAAAAATAATAGCATTGTCAGCAATGGCTTACATCTTTGCTAAGCATTTAGGGCTAACCTGTTCGATCAATTTTAATTGACATTTTTTTGGAGATTCACGCATGCCCGTGGATAACGTCATTTCTGCACCCCAGAGTGCCGATCTCCTGGTTCCCCTTATACCCGGGGTTGTGTTCCAGTTTTACCGGTCCCACTGCGGGCAGATGCGCTTTTCATATTTGGAAGGCGGTGGCGAATCGTTAAAGCACATCGACCGGCAGCAACTTGCAAAAGATGCCAATCAACTGATCAAACAGCTAACCGATAGCGACCACCCAAAAATCATGTCCGCCATCGAGCGCTCTGCACGATGGATGCTGCCGCTTTCAACACGCTTTCGGCTGCCTTTTCCAAACGCTAAACCTCGTTGGATAGCGGTTAGTGCTAAGCCAGAGCCAGCGGAAAATGGCGTTTTTTGGAACGGGATTATGATGGATATTACCGACCAAGTAGCAGAAGAGCAGCGGCTGCGTAAGCTATGCGATACGGATCCACTAACCGGTTTACCAAACCGCCGCAAGTTAATGCTGCATTTGAACCACTTATCCTCTCTCAGTGCACGCCATGGCACGCCCCTTTCGATCATGATGTTAGACATTGACCATTTTAAGCGGCTCAACGACCGCTGGGGTCACTTAGAGGGTGACAACGTACTTAAAAAGCTAGCCATACAAACCCAAGCATTGTTGCGCTGTGAAGATATGGTTGCCAGGCTAGGCGGGGAGGAGTTTATGGTCGTGTTGCCGCTAACACCGCTACAGCAGTGCCATAAACTCGCTGACCGGCTGCGTGACGCTATCGCCAATTACGATTTTGGCGTAGGCGCAGGCCAGGTAACTCTCAGCATTGGAGTGGCAGAATATCGCTGCGGAGAACCGCTTGACAGCTTAATTACCAGAGCCGATCAAGCCTTATACAGCGCTAAAGATATTGGCCGCGACTGTGTCTGCCTTCTACCCTGAGGAGAGGAAAACAACAGGAGTACATCATGTCGAAGCTCTCCCAAACGTCTTGCGAACCCTGTGGCGGCAATGCCGAACCGCTCTCTCCCCAAGCGTGCCAACAGCATCTTCAGGCACTTCCAGAGTGGCAGATTGTGAAGCACGATGGCATCATGAAGCTCACGAAACTCTTTTCGTTTCGTAACTTTGCTGATGCGCTTGCGTTTACCCAGCGCGTTGGCGATTTAGCAGAGCAGGCTGGGCACCACCCGGTGATTGTAACCCAATGGGGTAGTACCACAGTGACGTGGTGGTCCCATGAAATCAAAGGCCTGCATATTAATGACTTCATTCTTGCCGCCAGAACCGACGAGGTAGTCGAATAAATGTTTGAGCATATTGAGCGAGTCCCTGGAGATGCCATTCTCGGGCTGATCGAAGCTTTTAAAAAAGATACCAACCCGCAAAAAGTCGACCTAGGGGTTGGTGTATACCGCGATGACGCAGGCAACACCCCAGTGATGCGCGCCGTCAAAGAAGCTGAAGCTCGCCTGCTCAAGAATGAAACCACCAAGACCTACATTGGTTCTCACGGTGCTCCTGCCTATGGCGAAGCCGTTCTACCCATGGTGCTGGGCGCAGAGTCACCGGTATTAAAAGCTAAACGTGCCAGCGCTACCCAGTCACCCGGCGGTACCGGTGCACTTCGCTTAGCCGCTGATTTCGTGGCTACTCAGCTGCCTGGCAAAGGCATTTGGGTAAGCGACCCAACCTGGCCAAACCACCACGGTATTTTTACCGCTGCTGGCATTGAGCTGCACAAATATCCTTATGTCGACGCCGACAACCGCCTTGATTTTGATGGCATGTTGGCCGCATTGAAAAAAATACCGGAAGGCGATGTCGTGGTGCTCCACGCCTGTTGCCACAATCCAACCGGCTTTGATCTCTCAACAGAGCAGTGGCAAGAAGTGCTGGCCGTGCTGAGCGAACGCAAGCTGTTACCTCTGGTTGATTTTGCCTACCAGGGCTTTGGCCAAGGGTTAGATGAAGACGCTTACGGCGTGCGCCTGCTGGCAGAAAATTTAGATGAAGTTATTATCACCAGCTCGTGCTCTAAAAACTTCGGCATCTATTGTGAGCGTACCGGTTGTTTAATTACAGTGGCTAAAGATACCGAGCAAATGGAAAACGTACGCTCGCAAATTGCCATTGTTGCTCGCGAAAACTACTCCAATCCCCCCGCTCACGGCGGCGCAATTGTTAGCGAAATTCTCCATGATGCTGAGCTGACAAAAATGTGGCGTGAAGAGCTGACAGAAATGCGCGATCGCATTAATACGCTGCGTCGCGATTTTGTCGAAGCGCTCAAGCCCTATGGCCTCGACCAGAAGTACGCCTGCGTAGCTGAGCAACAGGGTATGTTCTCCTATACCGGATTAACTCCCGAACAGGTTGACCGCCTACGCGATGAGTTTGGTATTTACATGGTGCGTTCTGGCCGTGCCAACGTAGCAGGCTTCTCCCACGAAAACCTGCCCTACTTAGCCAAGGCTATTGCAGCGGTTAACGAATAAACCGTTAACACCGGCATGACTGCGCCCAGGCTTTCCGCCTGGGCGTTTTCTTTTATTTTTTATATACCTGCCTCTCAATCCTAAGCCTCATATTGTGTACAATTGCGCGCTTGCCGCCAGAGCCTGGGGCGCCCGTGCGGCGTCCAGCACAAAGCAATGCTTGACCGATTAGTCAGAATTTCGGCACACTCGGCGTTGCCTTGTAAACAACACACTATAATCAAGAGGCCTAACATGGCGGCTGCCAGCACCCACTACCCGTGGTACAAAAAAGAAGATACCGACGCATTCTTCGCGCTGTTTCAGAACAATATTGCCAACTTTGTCATCATCTCGATTACGATGCTAGGCATGGGGTTCCCCAGCTCCATCGTTTACGGCCAAGTGCTCCCTGGCGCCGCTGTTGCAGTCATGGCAGGCAATTTTTATTACGCGTGGAGTGCTTCGCGTCTTGCCCGCAAAGAGAACCGTAGCGATGTCACGGCTCTCTCCTACGGCATCTCAACACCGGTCATGTTTGTATTTTTGTTTGGCGTACTGCTTCCAGCCAAGCAGTTAACCGGTGATGCTGAACTCGCCTGGAAAGTAGCGGTTGCCGCCTGTTTTATCAGCGGGGCAATTGAAGCCTTGGTTAGCGTTATTGGCCGCTGGGTGCAGTACCATTTACCCCGCGCCGCCATGCTTGGTGCCGTTGCAGGGGTTGCACTCACCTTTATTGCTGGCGAGATGCTATTTAAAACCTTGGAAATGCCAATCATCGGCTTACTGGTACTGGGTATTATCATCGTAGGCTTGGTGGCCCGTGTCAGCATGCCCTTCAAACTGCCAACGTCCTTATTCGCCATTGTAATAGGCACTGCCATGGCGTACCTGATTGGTGACGCTGGCAGCGAACGTTTCAGCGATGCGTTTACCCACTTAGGCTTCTACCCACTCCTGCCCAACCTCGCTTGGTTTGAGGGGCTTGGTTTGCTATTTACCGGCATGCTGGCTGTGCTCACCGTCGTGCTGCCCATTACGCTCTATAACGCCATTGAAACCATGAACAACGTTGAGGCCATGGAAGCCGCGGGCGACAAATACGACGTTCGTGAATGCCAAGCAGTGGATGGCGCTGGCACCATGATTGGTGCGCTGTTTGGTGGGGTATTCCCTACCACGGTCTATATTGCAACCGTCGGGGCTAAGTGGATGGGCGCTGGCCGGGGGTACAGTATTTTAAATGGAGCCGTTTACGCACTGGCCACCATGTTTGGTTTGATTGCAGCGCTAGCCGCCATTATTCCCGTATCCGTCGTCGCACCTATTTTGGTGTTTGTCGGCATGTCGATGATTGCCACCGCATTCCAAGCCAACGACACTCGCTACTACCCTGCTATCGCATTGGCGATGTTGCCCTACTTCGCCAACTACGTGATGACCCGCTTTAATCGCGGCGCCGGTGAGGTGGTCAGCGATATTTCAAGCGCCATTGTGGTAATGGGCCAGGGCGCGATGTTTATGGCTATTTTCTTAGGTGCGATGACCGTTTCCGTCATCGACCATCAGTTCCGGCGCGCAGCTGTCTTTGCCCTTATTGCGGCTGGGTTCTCTTTCGTGGGTCTTATGCACGCTCCAGAAATAGCCTTTAACGCTGCCCCTGAATTTGTCATGGGCTATTTAGCAATGGCGGTTTTATTCGTCTACTTCTCTTTTCAGGAAGCTCCCCACAAACGCAATCTGTAAATAACGCGGGAGTCAGGAAACATATCCCGCCTGCCGATGCGGGCGGGATAAGATGCGCTGTAACAACACCCAGGCCATTAAACCCGCAGCCAAGTTACCGACCGCCGCACCGGCGGCTAAACCAACCCACCCGTATAAGTAGGCGCCTAACCACAAGCAAGGCAAGTAACAGATAAACAGACGCGCACTTGAAAGTAGCATGGCACGTAGCGGCCACCCAAGTGCATTACCTGCCGAGACTACGAGCATACAGACGCCCAGAGCGGCGTAGCTGGGCAGTAAAAAGCGGATCACCAGTGCCAACTCTCCTTGCACTTCTGGGTTGCCCGCCAAAGCCATAGCGACCCAAGGTGCCGCTAATGCCAATAGCACGCCCAGGCTAAGCTGCCATATGACGGCCACTTTTATCGCTAAACGCATCAGTTGCTGAATCTGACCCCAGTCTCCAGCACCATAGCAACGCCCCAGCCACGGCGGCAACGACATCGTCATGGCTAATATCACCATCAAAGAGAGTGTTTCTAAGCGGCTAGCAAGCCCCCAAGCGGCAACATAGGTATCACCTAACCCCGCAACAGCTGTAATGGCAAGCATCGCCGCTAGCGGTGGCATCAACTGGCTTACCATAGCGGGAGCCGCAATGCCGGTAAAGGGTCGCCACGAACGTAGGCACTCCTGCCAAATATCTTGCCGTGTTACCCACTGGCAGCGTGCCAACGTACCACTCGTCAGTAAAAGCCCCACAGAAAAAGCGATAGCCGTTGCCCAAGCGGCTCCTGGCAACCCTAAGCCTGCCCACGGGCCTACCCCAAATATAAGCAGCGGGTCGAGCGCAAGATTAATCAGGCTACTTAATACCATCATTTTACCAGGGGTTCGTGTATCGCCATGGGCGCGAAATACGCTATAGATAAAATAGAGCAGCGCCCCCAACCACGCAGAAAATAGCTGGGGCCCCCAGTAACTTCGAATATATCCCAGGGCTATTTCATCAGCGCCTAACAGCTTAAACACAGGCACCTGAAGCAGCCATAGCACCACTACCAAACCGCCTATAACCGCTCCGCCTGCAATAAGTACTAGGCTGCTTAGCCGTTTAGCACGCGCCTCCTCCCCCGCGCCAAGCGCACGCGAGATAAGGGCAGCAATGGCAATCCCCATCCCCACCTGGATACCAATAATTAAAAAAGATAACGGGAAGGTAAATGACTGCGCGGCAAGCGGCGATGTACCTAAACGGGCAATAAAAGCACTGTCCACAAGTTGAAAACCCAATAGCGCCAAGACACCAATTGCCATTGGCCAGGTTTGCCGCCATAGGGTTATAGCCAACTCACGCTGTTGCATAAAAGCTGCCAAACGCATGCTCCCTGATCGATTAGAAACTAAAAAAACCGCTAGAGCATCACATACAAAAGCGCCACCACCCCAACAGGGGTGGTGGCGCTTTTAGTTAAGCGAGGCTTACTGGCGAATACCTTCAAACGTCACGTAAAGCTCTAGCTCGTGCATTGATTCAGGGAAGTCGCTCATGTCAATTCCGAAATCGCTAAGCGTCAGCATAGTGCTGCCTTCAAAGCCTGCACGGTAGTTGCCCCAGGGGTCGTCACCTTCGCCCATTAAGGTAACCGGCATTTCAATTTCTTGAGTTTCGCCGTGCAGCGTTAGGTCACCCGTGACCACGCCCTCGTTGTCGCCGGTTGATTCAAAACCTGTCGACGTAAAGGTTGCTGTTGGGTACTCGCTAGCATTGAGGAAGTCACTGCTTAAGAAGTGGCGATCACGCTCAGCATGATTGGTGTTAAGGCTATTAACCTGCACTTCCATTTCCACAGAAGAGGCGTCTAAGTCATCCTCATCGTAGTAAAACTGGCCATCAAACTCTTCAAACGTACCAAGAATGTAAGAGAAGCCTAAATGGTTGATTTTGAACTGTACAAAGGCGTGCTGACCTTCGATATCAATCTGGTAGTCAGCGGCCTGTGCCTGGCTAAGGGGCACCATAGCAGCGGCAGCAATAGCGGTAGCAAAAGCAGTTTTCTTCAACATATTCAATGTATCCTCTCTTTCCTTAAGAATTACTACGGTGAGTATTTTCCACCCTAGCAGCGTGCAAATTGAGTCTTTGTTCGAACAACAAGCGTTACTTGGGACGATGAGCCGGATTGACCATACGAACCAAAGTGGAGTGACGGTCAAGCCAGTGATGCTTAATAGCGGCAAGCGCATGTCCCGCTGCTAACAACATTAATGCAAGCGCGCTGTACCAATGAATGTCACCCGCCAGACTCGCTTGGTTGGGCAAACCATAAAGCACCGCTGGCATGTCAAACCAACCAAATACGCTGATACTCCTACCATTGGCGGTGGAAATCATGTAGCCGCTTACCATCACCACCAGCAATAAAGTGTAAAGGGCAATGTGTCCTAAATGGGCTGCGACTTTTTCTAGGCGACTCCCTTCTCCCTTAGGGGTCGGTTGCATCAAGCGCCAAACAATACGTAGTGCCGTCGCCAACAATAACAAAACACCAATTGAGCGGTGGATCCACGGCCCTTGATTGTACCAAGGATCATAGTAGCCTAGGCCCGTCATCCACCACCCTAGAATAAATAGCCCGATAATAGTAAGGGCACTCAACCAATGAAACAGAATACTTATGACACCCCAACCATACTGTGTGTTCCGCCACATTCGATTAATCCCCATCTCTACCATCTAATTTGATATGTGAAACCTAAACGTTCTGTGGTTAATTTTATTTATTCTATGAATGTCTAAATCATAACGGGTGTTAGACAAAAAGACTGCTGAAAAAAGCAGAACACTTCATTCGTAAAAACCGTTGATAACCTGAAGCTAGGTCGCAAAGTCAATAAAAAACCGGCCAACGGCGGCCGGTTCAATTCATCGCTTAAACAGGCTAAGGGGCTACAAGCGCATCCAAACCACGGGCAAGATCCCGCTGGATATCTGCCTGACTCTCCAAGCCAACCGCCACGCGGACTAGCCCTGGGGTTATTCCCGCAGCCGCTTTTTGATCCTCAGAGAGACGACCGTGTGTCGTGGTAGCCGGATGGGTAATCGTGGTTTTAACATCACCCAAGTTTCCCGTGATCGACAACATTCGCGTAGCATCTATCACTTGCCAGGCACCTGCTTGCCCACCCGTTACTTCAAAGCCCAATACGGCCCCAAAACCCCGCTGCTGATGCTTAGCAAGGGAATGCTGTGGGTGTGCTTCCAAACCGCTGTAGTAGACCTTATTTACCGCAGGATGCTGATCTAGCCAGCGCGCCAGCGTCATCGCATTCTCGCAGTGGGCGTTCATACGTAGCGAGAGGGTTTCCAGCCCTTTGGTAAAAATCCAGGCGTTAAAGGGGCTCAAGCATGGGCCACAGGTGCGCACCACGCCAAATACCTCTTCCAACACACTGTGCTTGCCCACCACGGCACCGCCAACTGCGCGCCCTTGGCCATCCAGGTACTTAGTGGCTGAGTGGATCACCAAATCAGCGCCAAGTGCTATGGGCTGCTGCAACGCAGGGGTTAAAAAGCAGTTATCAATGGCCAGCAAGGCCCCACAACGCTGGGCAAGCGCCGCCAGTGCCGGTATATCAGCCACTTCCGACAACGGATTAGAAGGCGTCTCTGCAAATAGCAGCTTGGTCGCTGGGCTAACAGCCTCTTCCCAAGCAGCGATATTCGACAGTTCGACGTAGCGGGTGGTAATACCAAACTTACCCAGGTATTTATCAAACAAGCTAACGGTCGAACCAAAGAGCGAGCGAGAGGCAACAATTTCATCCCCTGCCGATAACAGCGCAAGTGCCGTTGAGAGGATGGCCGACATGCCTGAACTCGTCGCAACACAACGCTCACCGCCCTCAAGCGCTGCCAAGCGACGCTCAAAGGTATGCACAGTGGGGTTGGTAAAGCGGGAATAGACGTTACCCGCCTCCTGTCCACCAAATTTACGCGCTGCTTCCGCCGCGCTTTCATATACAAAACTAGAGGTCGGAAAAATCGGCTCCGAATGCTCTTGCTCAAAAGTACGCTGGTGGCCTGCGCGAATCGCTAACGTCTCTAACGACCACTCATCCTGCTGGCTATCATCGTGCATGGCTTAGACCCCTGTTGAAGACATCGTGAACATGACTAGTCGTCAAAATCATCGTCTTGGTTATGCATACCTACCAAGGCATGGTCGCCCGCACTCTGATCTTTTGCCGCATCGTTACGGCCGGCTTCTAACACGGCTAAGTAAGCGTCATCGATGTCGCCGGTTATGTAATTACCGTCAAACACTGAGCAGTCAAATGCTTCCATTTCAGGATTGACTTCCCGGCAGGCGTCTTTCAGATCTTCCAGGTCTTGATAGAAGATACGGTCAGCACCAATCAACTGACCAACCTCTTCTTCTGTACGGCCATGGGCAATCAGCTCCGAGGCAACCGGCATATCAATACCGTACACATTGGGGTAGCGAACCGGCGGAGCCGCTGAGGCAAAGTAAACGTTTTGAGCACCCGCATCCCGCGCCATCTGAATAATCTGCTTACAGGTGGTGCCTCGCACAATGGAGTCGTCCACCAACAGAACATTCTTACCTCTGAACTCAACATCAATGGCATTGAGCTTCTGGCGTACCGACTTTTTACGCTGGGTTTGGCCCGGCATAATAAAGGTACGGCCAATATAGCGGTTCTTCATAAACCCTTCACGATAGGTCACCCCAAGGTGTTGGGCCATTTCCAGTGCCGAGGTACGCGAGGTATCGGGGATAGGAATCACCACGTCGATGTCATGATCGGGCCACTCATTGAGAATGCGATCGCCAAGCTTGCGGCCCATTTGCATGCGCGTGCCGTAAACATAGGCACCATCCAGCAGAGAATCCGGACGCGCCAAGTAAACGTGCTCAAAAATACACGAATGCAGCTGCGGACGGTCTGCACAGACCTGGGTATGCACTTGCCCTTGCATATCGACGAAAATAGCTTCACCAGGCGCCAAGTCACGCTCAAGCTCAAAGCCACCGACGTCTAGCGCCACAGACTCAGAGGCAATCATTACCTCTTGGCCGTTATCACCCTGACGCGTACCGAACACCACTGGGCGAATGCCAAAGGGGTCGCGGAATGCCACCATACCAAAGCCATTGATGATCGCGACCGCCGCGTAGCCGCCTTTGCAGCGCCGATGCACTCTACGAACCGCATCAAAAATATCTTCTGCTTCTAAATGAAGCCCCTGCTTGCCCAGCTCATGGGCGAAAACGTTAAGCAACACTTCAGAATCTGAGCTGGTATTGATATGGCGCAGATCAGTTGAGAAAAGCTCCTGTTTCAACTGCTCGGAATTAGTCAAGTTACCATTGTGCGCTAGCGCGATGCCGTAAGGGGAGTTGACGTAGAACGGCTGAGATTCTGCTTCGCTGGAAGAGCCTGCGGTGGGATAACGTACGTGCCCAATGCCCAGGTTACCTTTAAGACGAGCCATGTGGCGGGTGTGAAATACATCACGAACCAGCCCATTACTCTTGCGCAGTAAGAAGCGTCCCTCGCTCCAAGTCATCATGCCGGCAGCGTCCTGGCCCCGATGCTGAAGTACGGTCAGGGCATCGTAGATTCCCTGATTTACCGCCTGCTTGGCCAGAAGGCCTACAATACCGCACATTCCAGTTACCTCGCTTTAATGCCATGGCTTACCAGGGTAAGCCCGTACGTTCATCAACTCACATGCACCTACGCCGAATGCAACAGCACAGGTGCTTCTTTAAAGGGGGCGTCGCTAATCGTGATGGCTACTCGTTATCCGGAGGAAGGCTCAATTGCTGCTCCGCAGGTGTTTGCCTGGCACGTATGTCGGGGAGCGAGATATCGCGTAGCGACTCTGGCGCCTGGGGAAGCTCTCGCTCCCATTGATCAAGCTGGCTAACTGCCCAGTCTCTAAGCTCGATAAACGTTGGTCGCAGTGTCGCTTCCTGCCATGCCTGAAGCCCACCCAATGGCGTTAGGGTTATCAGTACAGTGGCTATCAGGAGTATGACCGCACCACGGGCAATACCAAAGGCCGCGCCCGCAAAGCGATTCAACAACCCCATTCCCACCCACTCAACCGCCGCATGAACCAAGCGGATAACGATGCCGCATAACAAAATGACGGCAAAAATCACTAAGACAAATGCCAGCACTAACCGGGCATCAAAGCTTTCAATAAAGCCACTCATTAAATCGGCGACAGGCTCAGCTAGCACGCGCGCCACCATAAGCGCCACTACCCATGCAGCGAGGCCTAACGCTTCCCTTATAAAGCCACGCACAAAACCTGCCAGCATGGAAAGCGCCAAAACCGCAAGGAACAGCGCATCTATCCAAGTAAGCGCCATAAATTAATCTCTTACCCTAACCAGCAAGCCCTGAACATTGGCACGCTGCTTAATCTGCGCCATTGCCGCTTCACCCTCTTCAGAAGTGGCATAAGGACCCACATAAACCGTGGTTAAATTATTATCCCGCTCCCGCCGATAGGTGCTAAACCCTTCCCCAGATAGCTGTTCACTCAAACGCTGGGCATTGGACACGTCACCGAAGCTGCCTACCTGTATTGCCCACTCGCCCTGTTGAGTAGGCGTTGGCGCTGAAGAGCTTGAGGAAGTGCCACCACTCGTATTACTAGCCATTAATTCAGCAATAGGGTCTCTGACGGGTTCGGGTTCGCTAGTGGGTTCGCTCTCCTCAACCGGCTCTTGAGTCGATGAAGCGGCTTCACTTGGGGGTGATACTTGGCTTGTTTCCGGCTGCTGGGGCTCAGCGTCAATAGGCGTACTGATCACAGCGTCGCCCTCCTGGGACGAAGAGGAGGGCAAGGCATTAATTGTGGACGGCATTTCAGGTGCAGGCACATCCTGGCGTGCTACTTGAACAGGCTGTTCAATCACAAACGTAGGCTGGGGGCGCTCTTCCCGAGGAGCAGGGTCACTCATCAACCACGGCACAATGATCGCCAGTAGCGCGAGCAAAATTACAATACCGCTGATGCGTTCCGTTTTACCGTATTTCATATCCATCTCCATCAGGCTAAGCGAGCACCACGGTTAGGACCTTTAAGCTTGCGGCAGTGGGTTTGCCAAGAGCGCCGCCACGGTAAAAAACGACCCGGTGGCCAGCACTCGGTCCTCGGGGGCAAGCCTTTCAGCCATAGCGGCCACGCCTTCTTCGGGGGACGCCGCGCAATAATGCACATGCCCGCCCCGCGAGGTAATACGCTCCGCTAGCTCAACCGCTGGACGCCCACGCTCTCCCTCCAGGGTAACGCACACCCAATCGGTAATTCGTGGGAGTAGCGCATCAATCACCCCGTCGGCATCTTTGTCGTTAAGCATACCGATTAACGCCCATTGCCGCCCACCCGCAGGTGGCATGGGTAAGCGACGAGCCACGTACTCAGCAGCATGAGGGTTATGGCCCACATCCAGGCACCACTGGCCCAACCACTGCATACGCCCTGGAAGCCTGACTGCCTTTAGCGCTTCACTACAAGCGCGAGTGGATAGCCGCACACCGCAAACCGCCAGGGATTGTAACGCTGTGGCGGCATTATCAATCGGAAGCCCTGGATCAGGAAGCCCATCCAGTGAAATAGTTTCACCCTCCGCGGTTAACCCATACCAACACCAAGCTGCGGCGACATCCAAATGCTCACCGGAACTTTCATCAGCATTGTCGATAAACGCTGCATGGTTAAACGTTGCCCCTAGATGATAAACGGGCGCCGCCATCTCGATAGCCGTTTCGGCAACGCTAGACGGCAAAGATTGGCTACCCAGCACGGCAGGCTTCCGCGGGCGGAAAATACCCGCTTTCTCTCGGCCAATTTGGGCAATATCAGTGCCTAAAAAGTTGGCATGATCCTGAGCAATCGTTGTCACCACGCCTACATCAGCATCAATGATATTAATTGCATCCAAACGCCCGCCTAAACCAACTTCGAGCAGCGCCAGATCAAGCTTTGCCTGGGCTAGGCACCACAGTGCGCAGAGTGTTCCTGCTTCGAAATAGGTTAGGCTAATGGAAGGCGACTGAAGCCTAGCGGCCTCTACTTCATTGAAACCTGCTACTAACAGCGAATCTTCAGCTTCTTGACCATCAATGGTGACACGCTCGTTGTAGCGCAAAAGATGGGGAGAGGTGTAGGTTCCCGCCCGCAGGCCATGGGCGCGAGCAATGGCATCCATCATGGCAAGGGTAGACCCCTTGCCATTAGTGCCTGCAACCGTAATGACACGTGGCGCAATAGGGCTTTCCAGCAGCCCCATCCGCTTGGCCACCTGAGATACCCGCCCCAACCCCATATCGATCCCTACGGGATGCAGGGTTTCAAGATAGTGTAGCCACTCGGCTAAAGACTTAGGCATTGCGTGTCGAATCGTCGCTCTTGGCCGGGCTGTGTTCGCTATGAGCTTCTGTCGGCGCGGCTTCAGCAGCATCGGCAACTCGCTCTTCATCCACTAGCGGTTCAGCAATTTCAACGTCCCCAAGCACGCTCTCTTCAACGACTGGCGCACTATGGTGGGTCAGCTTACGCAACACACTTCCCACGCGATTACGCATCTCGTGGCGATGCACAATCATATCCACTGTGCCGTGTTCAAGCAGGAACTCGCTGCGCTGGAACCCTTCCGGCAGGGTTTCACGCACGGTTTGCTCGATAACCCGCGGCCCAGCAAAACCAATCAGTGCGTTAGGTTCGGCAATGTTAAGGTCGCCAAGCATCGCAAGCGACGCCGAAACACCACCGAACACCGGGTCAGTAAGCACAGAGATATAAGGCACACCTTCCTGCTTAAGCTTTTCAAGCGCCGCAGAGGTCTTAGCCATTTGCATTAGCGAGAACAGCGCCTCTTGCATCCGAGCGCCGCCTGAAGCTGCAAAACAGATCAGCGGTATACGCTCTTCAAGGGCAATGGTCGCAGCGCGCACGAACTTTTCGCCCACCACTGCCCCCATGGAACCACCCATGAACGTAAATTCAAACGCAACGGCTACCACGGGCAAGCCATCCAGCTCACCGCGCATCGCTACCAGAGCGTCTTTTTCGCCGGTATCTTTCTGCGCCGCCGCTAGGCGGTCTTTATACTTTTTTGAGTCACGGAATTTAAGGCGATCGCTGGGTTCAATCTCAGCAGCCACCTCTTCCCGCCCCTGTTTATCCAGAAACCAGTCCAAGCGCTTACGGGCCGTTAAGCGTAAGTGATGGTCACACTTGGGGCACACGCTGTTGTGCTTCTCTAGTTCCGGCAGGTAAAGCACCGCTTCGCACTTGGGACATTTACGCCAGAGGCCATCGGGCACGCTGGCACGACGGTCTTTACGCTGGATACGCCCCATGGAGGGCACGATTTTATCTAACCAGCTCATATCAAAAAGGCTTCCATATACGTCAATGCCTGGCACCGCCAAGCTTGATGAGTGTCGTCATTCAAATCAGTGTAGACGATGAGAGCACACGCTTAGGCATCCATCGCGGTGCGCATTTCTGCCAGCACGCTTTTAAGCTGACCGGCTATGGTTTCGGGTGCATCAACGCTGTCAGCAATGCGGTTAACCAGCGCACTACCTACGATAACGCCGTCGGCCACTTTCGCTACTTCCGCTGCGGTCACCCCATCGCGAATACCGAAGCCAACACATAGCGGCAAATCGGTCATTTCACGTAGCGGTGCTAAGTGGTCAGCCACATCTGCAGCGTTAAGCGTCGCCGCACCGGTCACGCCCTTAAGCGAAACATAATATAAATAGCCCTCACCGTGGGCGCATATTGTAGCGGCACGGGCATGGGAAGTGGTAGGCGCAACCAGGAAAATCGCCGCTAAATCACGCGCTTTTAACAGCGGGCCAAACTCTTCAGCCTCTTCTGGGGGCATATCGACTACTAGTACACCGTCCACGCCAACACTTGCGGCTTTGTCTGCAAACACCTCGTAACCAATTCGCTCGATAGGATTTAAATACCCCATCAAAACGACAGGCGTCGTAGCGTCTGATTGACGAAACTCCGCCACCATCTCTAACAGGTCGACTAAGCGAGTGCCTTGCTTTAGCGCCCGCTCGCAGGCTTTTTGGATAACAGGGCCATCGGCCATGGGGTCCGAAAACGGCACGCCAAGCTCGATAATATCAGCACCCGCCTCCACCAAGGCATGCATAAAGCCAACGGTGTATTGCGGGGCAGGATCACCTGCCGTGATATAGGGAATGAGTGCCTTACGGCCCTGCTGCTTTAATTCTGAAAAACGCTGGTCAATACGATTCATGCTCGCCCTTAAAACTCAATGCCGTCGATGTTAGCCACGGTCATGATATCTTTATCACCACGACCCGAAAGGTTGACCACAATGTGCTGGTCAGGGCGCATTGTCGGCGCTAACACCTTGGCGTGCGCTAGCGCATGGGCAGACTCAAGTGCTGGCATAATGCCTTCCATGTGGGTTAGCTCACGAAACGCTTCCAGCACTTCTTTATCGTTTGCCGCCACGTAGTTGACTCGACCAACGTCTTTCCAAAGCGCGTGCTCAGGGCCAACGCCTGGGTAGTCAAGCCCCGCTGAAATCGAATGGGTATCCGACACTTGGCCTGCTTCATCAGACATCAGATAGGTACGGTTACCGTGTAGCACCCCCCGGGGAGCGTTAGACGAAAGCGGCGCCGCATGGCGGCCCGTCTCAACTCCGTCGCCGCCAGCTTCAACGCCGTACATCGCGACCGCATCGTCTTCCACAAAGGGGTAAAAAAGCCCCAGGGCATTAGAGCCGCCGCCCACGCAGGCCACTAGCGCATCGGGCAGGCGACCAATTTGCGCCAATGACTGTTGACGCGCCTCACGACCCACCACCGCGTTGAAGTCACGCACCAACTGTGGGTAAGGGTGCGGGCCAGCGACGGTACCGATGATATAAAACGTGTTATCAACGTTGGTCACCCAGTCGCGCAACGCTTCGTTCATCGCATCTTTAAGCGTGCGAGTACCCGACTCCACCGGAATAACCCGCGCGCCCAGCAAGCGCATACGGTACACGTTTAGCTTCTGGCGCTGCACATCCGCCGCGCCCATATACACATCGCACTCAAGGCCTAAGCGCGCAGCCACGGTGGCTGTGGCAACACCATGTTGGCCAGCACCGGTTTCCGCAATAACCCGAGGCTTACCGGTTTTTTTTGCAAGCAACGCTTGGCCAATGGTGTTGTTTACCTTGTGAGCGCCAGTGTGGTTTAAGTCTTCACGCTTTAGCCAAATCTGCGCACCACCTAACGACTGCGACCAACGCTCGGCATGATAAAGCGGCGATGGACGCCCCACATAGTGGGCTAGGTCACGGTCAAACTCTGCTTGGAAGGCTGGGTCATCACGCAGACTAAGATAGGTCTGCTCCAGCTCTTCTAGCGCAAAGCTCAAGGTTTCTGACACAAACCGGCCGCCGTAAGGCCCAAAATGACCACGGGCATCCGGCATTCGGGTCAGGTCGCTGAACTTGGTTTCAGTTGCTGAGACAGTCACAGGCATACCTCACAAGATCGCCAGAACAGGCAAATAATGAATGAACTAACTTAGAAAGTAGCCGCCCGTTAGGCGACCACATAATGTACTTATTGAGCGTCGGCTAACGCTACCTGCTTAACAAAGGAGGCCATTAGCTCGACATCCTTTACGCCATGCGACGCCTCAATACCGCCTGAAACATCAACCGCATAAGGCGCCACTTGATTAACCGCTGCGGCAATATTCGCAGCCGTTAACCCACCGGCGAGGATAACAGGTTTTTCAAGAGCTGCGGGGATTCTAGACCAATCAAAGGTCTCTCCGGTTCCTCCCGGCGTACCGGGCCGATAGGCATCTAACAGTAGCGCCTGAGCCTGAACATACTCGTCAGCTGCACGGTGCAGGTCGATACCGTCACGCATGCGTAGTGCTTTGATCCAAGGCCGGTCGAACTGCTGGCAAAACGACGCCGGCTCATCCCCATGGAACTGAATCACATCTAAATAGGGCAAACACTGCTCAATCAGCTCAGCGGGCTGATTAACAAACAGACCCACCCGCGTTGCAAAGGCAGGCACGCGGGCCGACAGCGTGGCAAGCGTTTCCAGTGAGATGCCGCGAGAACTCTTAGGCCACATCACAAAGCCCAGCGCATCCACCCCTAGCGAGACCGCCTGCTCAACATCTTCCGGGCGTGTGAAACCGCAAAATTTGATTCGCGTACGTGCATAGCGCGTGCTCACGGGGAGGTCTCCTGGTGCTCGGGTATGGCTTTTTTCTTAAAGGTGAGATTCCGCCGAGCGGCTATTCGCGGGTTATCGGGCAATGGGCGCTCACCCGTCCACTCCCCGGTAAACGCCAGCAGGTTGGGGCCAAGTGGCTCTTGAGGCAGCGCAAAACGCTCATCGTAAATGGAGTCTACAAAGTGCAGCCCGCAAGCAGGCGCGGTGACATCCCCTTTGCGGCGATTCTTCAGCGCCAGCAAGCGCTCAATATGGCCTTCATCCTGGGCTCCGCGCCCTACACTCACCAGAGCACCGGCAATATTACGAATCATGTGGTGCAAAAACGCGTTGCCCTGAATATCAATCACTACAATGGGGCCGTAACGCTTCACTTCAACAAAATGCATTTGCCGCCAAGGGGTTTTGGATTGGCAACCCGCTGCCCGAAAACTTGAAAAATCGTGCTCACCCACCAACGCTTGGGCGGCCCGATGCATAGCGTCGGCATCCAGCGGGTCTCGGCACCAGGTCACGTTGCTGCGCTCTAACACCGGGCGACTGATTTGGTTGAGCAAAATATAGCGGTAGCGGCGCCCAAGTGCGCCTAAGCGGGAGTGAAAATCATCGCCCACCGGCTTTACCCAACGCACCGCCACATCCCTAGGAAGGTTCGTATTGGTTCCAAAAATCCAAGCTTTTTCAGAGCGCTGAACAGGCGGATCAAAATGGATGACCTGGCGCGTAGCGTGAACGCCTGAATCAGTCCGGCCGCTGGCGTGTATTTGAATAGGCGCACTCGCCACTTTTGCCAAGGCATCTTCTATCGATGCCTGCACCGAAGCCGCGTGTTTTAAACGCTGAAAGCCACAAAAGCGCGAGCCATCGTACTCAATGCCCATCGCAAGGCGGCCTGCCAGCGGTTGTGTCTCATCAAAGTGGTAGAACAGCGTCATTAAGCCACATCATCTAGAGGAGGTTAAAAGTTAGCCATTATCCCGGCGTCGAGGCTCGAATGCCACCTCTTCAATTTCCCACTCCTCTTCGGGCACCCTAGGCGTGTGCCGCGCGGTGTGGTTTGCCTGCTTAGATGTAGCTGTCGCACCATCAGCCGTCCCACCCTCAACAGCACTCTGCTCCCCGTCTTCATCTTGCTTCAATGATGGGGGACTGTAGTCAATGTAGTAATCAATAGGCTGAGAGCGCTGATCCTCTTCTTGCGCTTCGGGCTGCGCTAGAGACGGTGTGCTGTCCACGACTAGCGGCTCTTCTAGCTCTTTCTCGGGTTCCTCGCTCGACATATCGATGGGTTCATCCACATACTTTTCGACAGGTTCAACATCTGACTCATCGACTGACTGGGGAACATCCAGGAACGCCGCATTGAGCGCCTCTTCGTCATCAGCGCTGCTAGTTGACGAGCTCTCCTCAAAAGGTATTTCTTCTGGAGCATCATTATCTACGCTGGCGGGTTCTGCTGGCTTAGCAGTGCTGGGCTTAACCACTGGCGCCTCACCAAATGTTGACATACGTTGGCTTGATGCTGTGACGCTCGGTTCAGCACCGCCGGGCACTGAATCACTCCCTTGAGAAGCACCAACGGGTTCGGAGCCAAAGGGCTCGGCGGCATGGGACTCTGGATTGCGAAATTCTGTGCTGTGCGAACCTGGATATTGAGCCTCCGCCATACGAGGCTCTGCGCGCCCCATGGATGCTGTAGGCGGTGTAACGGTACTAGGTGCCGTACTTAGTGGAGCCACTTCCCACTGACGCTCGCGGCGCTTGCGTGACCATACAAGCCCCGCTAATAGCAACGCCAATGCAGCGCTGGCAATAGGCCACTGGTAGTCAGAGATACGCTCTACAAAGCCGCGGTTATCAGCAACGCTACGGGCATTAGCACCGAGGGCTGGCTCACCACTCGCCTCTGGAGCAGTGACCGCAAGCGCCGCGACTGATTGAGCTTCCTGCTGGGAGGCGTTAAGCGCTTCCGTCAGCGCAGCCACTTCCTGGCGCAGCTCAGTCAGCTCAGCGCGCAGCTGTTCACGCTCTTCAAGCACTAATTGAAGCATGGCTTGGCTTTCACGCAGCTGTTCCACCACGTCATTTAAGGTGAGTCCCGCCAGCTCGTTCTCTTGGCCTCCCTCTTGCTCTGACGCTTCCACAACGCCTTGCTCAGCATTTGACTGCGCTGCCGTCTCAGAAGTAGAAGCTGTCTCGCCAGTATCTGGACTATTGGCAGGCGTTTCTCCGGTGGCTTCCGCAGGTGGCTGGCTAGCAGTACTTGCAGCATTAGCACGCTCGGTTGCGCCTCGCATGGTTTGCAGCGCTTGTGCTGCTTCCCCTGGGGTACGGGCCATTATCTGTTCACGACTGGGCATCGCCAGCGTTTGCCCAGCCCGCATGCTGTTGATATTGCCGGAGGAGAAAACGTCTGGGTTGGCATCCACCAGCGCCAACATCATCTGATGCACACTGGCACTGGCAGGCTTTACTCGCTCAGCCACTCCCCATAGCGTATCGCCGCTCGCTACGTAAGCCGTGTTATTAGCCCTGGGAGCGCTGCCACTTGAGGCGTTTTGCGACGCTGGCACATCAGCCGGTTGGGGCTGACTAGGAGCCTCCGCTGTATTCGCCGCCTGCTGCCCTTCGAGAGATGCGCTACGGCTACTGGCATCGAGCATGTCGAGCGGGTCAAACAGCAGCGTAAAGGCCTGGCTGGTTTCACCCTCTGGGGAAGAGATCGTTAACAACACATCCAGCCAGGGTTCATCGACTGTTTGCGAGGAGCTCAGCACCACCTGACGGCCATCAGGCTGCTCACGCACTTGGGCGCGCAAACTGGCAGCCAGCGGTGTCCACTCTAACCCTAGCGCTGTAAAGGCAGCTTCATCCGCTACTGCAACACGCAAATCCTCTAGTGCGTATTGGCTAGCGTCTACAACTGGCACGGTGGCGTTAAGTGGTGCATCTAGCGGCGAGTTCACCGACGCCGGGCCTAAGCCGACGGCCAGTGCCAAGGAACTAACGGCACTGAGCGGTAGCCACAATAACCATGCGTGCGTCTGTTTCATTCAAGCCCCTGCTGCCTGCGCATCTCAGCGATGTAACGACATTTAGCTGAGCGCGCTCATCATTATGTTTGGGTTCTTTTTATCATAACTTACCGTTTTTGCGCATACTTTAGAATGCCAAACGCGTATGAGCTTTCTACTTAACAGCGGCAAAAAAGATGGGAAGCTGCGAACAGCTTCCCATCGGGAACTACATTGACGCTCTTGCTGAGGCGCTTTTACTTAGGTACTTTTACTTAAGCACCCTTTCTCAAGTACTTTTTCTTAAACACTATTTCTTAAGTACTCTTTACTAAGTACTCTTTACTAAGTACTCTGGGCTTAATGCTATAGCGAAGCATATAACGTCTGTTACTGCTCGCGCAGAATCTTCAGCATACGCTTAAGCGGCTCGGCAGCACCCCACAGCAGCTGGTCGCCCACGCTGAATGCAGAGAGGTATTCGCCGCCCATATTAAGCTTACGCAGGCGCCCTACCGGAATTTGCAGCGTGCCCGTTGCGGCTGCAGGCGTTAGGCCAGCAATGGTGGCATCTTTATCGTTGGGGATCAGCTTAACCCACTCATTGTGCTTGGCAATGCGGTCTTCAATCTCATCAAGCGGTACATCCTGCTTTAACTTGATGGTGAATGCCTGGCTGTGAGAGCGCATGGCACCGATACGCACACAGAGACCATCGATAGGGATAGGGTTATTTTGCAGCCCGAGAATTTTGTTGGTCTCGACGCTACCCTTCCACTCTTCACGGCTTTGGCCGCTATCGAGCTTGGTATCGATCCACGGCAGCAGGCTACCTGCCAAGGGCGCTGCGAAGTTATCAGTGGGGAAGTCATTGCCACGCATGGCGGCCGTCACTTTGCGGTCGATGTCGAGGATCGCGCTAGAGGTGTCTTTTAGCTCTTCACCGACGCTATCACGCAGCTGGCCCATTTGGTTCAGCAGCTCGCGCATGTGTTTGGCACCGGAGCCGGACGCCGCTTGGTAGGTCATGGAGGTCATCCACTCGACCATATCGGCTTCAAACAGCCCGCCCAAGCCCATCAGCATTAAGCTTACGGTACAGTTGCCGCCCACGAAGGTTTTCGCGCCTTTGGCCAGCTGGGCATCAATCACATGGCGGTTAACCGGATCAAGAATGATGGTCGCTTCATCTTCCATGCGCAGGGTGCTGGCGGCATCAATCCAGTAGCCTTTCCAGCCCGCTTCACGCAGGTCTTTGTAAACCGGTTTGGTGTAATCGCCACCTTGACAGGTAACCACTACGTCAAGGGCTTTTAGCGCGTCAATATCGAACGCATCTTTGAGGGGAGGCACGTCGACGCCGATGTCGGGTCCCGGCTGGCCGACTTGGGAAGTGGTGAAGAAAATCGGCTCAATGCCTTTAAAATCACCATCTTCCTGCATGCGCTGCATAAGCACAGAGCCAACCATACCGCGCCATCCCACGAAACCGACTTTCAACATGTGAAGTCCTCCAACTAAGAATGAGGTAAGTATTATACACAAATATTAGACACGACGTCGGCCACCCCAAGGGGTGGCCGACCAGCACAGCTCTACAACACGCGCTATTTGGAATTGACTAGTGAGCAGATGTGCTTGATACGTTACTGCTTGGCAAAGGCCGCGAGCACTGCATCGCCCATTTCCTCGGTGGAAACGCGACGAGTGCCTTCTGATGCGATATCGGCAGTGCGCAGGCCATCATCCAACACACTGCCCACGGCAGCTTCAATGCGCTCGGCCATCGCTGTTTCATTCAGCGAGTAGCGCAGCATCATCGCCACCGAAAGCATCATGGCCAGCGGGTTAGCGATGTTTTGCCCAGCGATATCCGGGGCGCTGCCATGGCAAGGCTCGTACATGCCCTGCCCGCTCTCGTTGAGCGATGCAGACGGCAGCATACCGATAGAGCCGGTGAGCATAGCGGCAGCGTCAGAGAGAATATCGCCAAACATATTGCCGGTCACCATCACATCAAACTGCTTCGGCGCGCGCACCAATTGCATGGCGGCGTTATCCACGTACATGTGGGAAAGCTCCACATCCGGGTACTCCGGCGCCAAGCGCTCCATCACTTCACGCCATAAAATCGTCACTTCCAACACGTTGGCTTTATCTACCGAACAGAGCTTTTTGCCACGCTTCTGGGCCATTTCAAACGCCACGCGGCCGATGCGTTCAATCTCACTTTCGGAATAGATGTAAGTGTTAAAACCCACCCGTTCGCCATTGCGCACTTCAATACCACGGGGCTGACCGAAGTAGATGCCGCCGGTTAGCTCACGGACGATCATAATATCCAGCCCAGCCACTAGCTCAGGCTTCAGGCTGGAAGCGCTGGCCAACTGCGGGTAAAGCATCGCCGGGCGCAGGTTGCCGAACAGGCCCAGGTTCTTACGCAGCCCCAGCAGGCCTTTTTCGGGGCGCTTGGTTAGGTCTTCGAGCTTGTCCCACTTGGGGCCACCCACCGCACCTAGCAGAATGGCGCTGGCAGCTTTGGCTTTCTCAAGGGTTTCCGCCGGGAGCGGCTCGCCGTGAACATCGTAGGCAGCGCCACCCACCAAGCCCTCTTCTACTTCTATATCCAAGCCCGCTTTTTGGCAGGCGTTTAACAAACGCGCCGCCTGGGCCGCGATCTCCGGGCCGATACCATCACCGGGCAGCAGTAACACTTTATGAGTCATGCTCAATCCTTAGCACTTATAGTTGAATACTTACGCAGGCTGGCGGAACAGCCACGGGCGCTGCTGGCGGTGCTTCTCTTCAAAGCTGCGAATTGCGTCTTCGTCCTGCAGCGTGATGCCAATATCGTCCAGGCCATTCAGCAGGCAGTGTTTGCGGAACTCATCTACCTCAAACTCAAGGATTTCACCGCTGGGGGTAATCACGCGCTGGTGCTCTAAATCCACATCCAGCTGGTAGCCTTCGCTGGCTTCTACTTCAGCAAACAGGCGATCGACTTCCTCTTCCGCCAGGGTGATTAACAGGATGCCGTTTTTAAACGCATTGTTGTAGAAGATGTCCGCAAAGCTGGGGGCAATCACCACCTTAAAACCAAAGTCTTCCAGTGCCCAAGGCGCGTGCTCGCGGGAGCTGCCGCAACCAAAGTTGCGCCCAGCAACCAGCACTTCAGCGCCCTGGTAACGGGGCAGGTTCAATACAAAATCAGGGTTCAGCGGGCGCTGGGAACAATCTTGCCCCGGCTGGCCTTCATCTAAATAGCGCAGCTCATCAAACAGGTTAACGCCAAAGCCGGTGCGCTTAATGGATTTCAAAAACTGCTTTGGGATGATCAGGTCGGTATCGACGTTAGCACGATCCAGCGGCGCTACCACCCCTTCAAAACGTTCAAACTTTTTCATGGCTTAGGCCTCCTGGGCGTGGGTAGCGTCGTTAGCAGGTAAAGTGCGCACATCAACAAAATGACCAGCAATTGCCGCTGCCGCTGCCATCGCAGGGCTAACCAAGTGGGTCCGACCACCGTAGCCCTGGCGCCCTTCGAAGTTACGGTTAGAGGTAGATGCACAGTGCTCGCCCGCGCCCAACTTATCGGCGTTCATGGCCAAACACATGGAGCAACCCGGCTCGCGCCACTCAAAGCCTGCGTCGGTAAAGATCTTATCCAGGCCTTCCGCTTCCGCCTGGCGCTTGACCAAGCCAGAACCCGGCACCACCATAGCAAGCTTAATCGAATCCGCTACTTTATTACCTTTGGCTACTTTAGCTGCTTCACGCAGGTCTTCAATGCGCGAGTTGGTGCAGGAACCGATAAACACTTTATCCAACTTAATATCGGTAATTTTTTGATTCGCCTGCAGGCCCATGTACTCAAGCGCACGGGTGTGGCTGCGCTGCACAGTTTCATCTTGAGCAGCCTGCGGGTCGGGTACGTGACCAGAAATACCGGTGACCATTTCAGGGCTGGTGCCCCAGCTTACCTGTGGCTCAATCTCTTCCGCGTTCAGGGTAACCACTTTATAGAACTGGGCATCGTCATCCGACACCAGCGAACGCCAGTCCGCCACGGCGGCTTCCCACTGCGCGGCTGTGGGCGCAAAGGGGCGCTCGGCAAGGTAGTTAATCGTCGTATCGTCAACGGCGATCAACCCCACGCGGGCACCGGCTTCAATGGCCATGTTGCACACGGTCATGCGGCCTTCCATGGAGAGCGACGCAATGGCGCTGCCCGCAAACTCAATGGCGTAGCCCGTACCACCAGCGGTACCGATCTTGCCGATAATCGCCAGCACCACATCTTTTGCCGTTACGCCCAGGCCAAGCTCACCTTCAACACGCACCTGCATGTTCTTCATTTTCTGCGCCAGCAAGCACTGGGTCGCCATAACGTGCTCAACTTCGGAGGTGCCGATACCGTGAGCCAAAGCCCCAAACGCGCCGTGGGTGGCGGTGTGGGAGTCACCACATACCACGGTCATGCCCGGCAAGGTGGCGCCCTGCTCGGGGCCAACCACGTGCACAATACCTTGGCGTGGATCGTTAATTTTGAACTCTTCAATACCGTACTCAAGGCAGTTGTCGTCCAGGGTTTGCACCTGGATTAACGATACCGGGTCTTTAATCCCGCTGTTGCCCTCGGCGCGCTCTTTCACCGTGGTAGGCACGTTGTGGTCAGGCGTTGCCAAGTTGGCATCCAAACGCCAGGGCTTACGGTTAGCCAACCGCAGGCCTTCAAACGCCTGGGGCGAGGTCACTTCGTGGAGCAGTTGGCGATCGATGTAAATAAGCGCGGTGCCGTCGTCACGCTGCTTCACCAAGTGCTGGTTCCAGAGTTTGTCGTAAAGGGTTTGACCTGACATGTGGCTCTCCTGGGCAGTGCCCTGCTAGTTCGGTATGGCAGCCTCTACGTGCTGCTTAGCATGCAATGAAGAGAGTGTTACGCGACTCGCACATAAAAGCAATTCATGTTATTCATACTTTAGATTCCAAACTGGAATACATATTCAGGGAGTCACTCGTGGACACTCAAAGCCTGCAAGCGTTTCTGGCAGTTGCCGAAGCCCAAAGTTTCTCCCGTGCAGCGGAGCAGCTGCACCTGACCCAGCCTGCGGTGAGCAAGCGCATTGCCACCCTAGAGGAGTTGCTAGGCACGCGGCTATTCGACCGAATTGGGCGGCGCATTGCGCTGACGGAAGCGGGTAGCGTGCTGCTGCCTAAAGCCCAGCACATCCTGTTTACGGTAGACGATAGCCGCCGTGCGCTGGCTAACCTTTCTGGCCAAGTGGGCGGACGGTTAACCTTGGCCACTAGCCACCATATTGGCCTGCACCGCCTGCCGCCCCTGCTAAAGCAATACACCCAGCGCCACCCAGAGGTAGCCCTAGACTTACGCTTTCTGGATTCCGAACTGGCTTACCAAGGCATTGTTGATGGCACCTTGGAAATTGCGATTGTCACCCTCGCCCCTCACCCGGTTGAGCAGCTGCATGTGGTAGAGCTGTGGCGGGATCGGCTCTGCTTCGTGTGCGCCACCGACCATCCGCTGGCGGAGCGCTCTCGCCAAAGCCCCGGCCCACTTAGCCTAACGGAACTGTGTGAGTTCAACTGTGTGATGCCGGGGGCCAAAACCTTTACCCGTACACTGATTAGTCAACGCTTTATTGAGGCAGGCCTAACCCTGCCCGTGAGCATGTCGACCAACTACCTAGAAACACTGAAAATGATGTGCAGCGTGGGGCTAGGTTGGAGCCTGCTGCCCGAAAACATGATCGACAATGAGCTAGTAGAGCTACCGGTAGATACTGCCCCCATACACCGTCCGTTGGGGTATTTGGTGCATACCAACCGCACGCTTTCTAATGCCGCGAGAAAAATGATTGAAGAGCTGGAAAATACGCGAGGTGCTAGAAAATAGCCCTGTACCGGGCAAGTTTATCTAGCTTCAGAGTGATGGATGACAACGTTGGGTACGGGCACGACACCCATTTGTAAACGCTCCATTGCCGGCCCGTGGGCGGCAACGCATCGTCGCCGCTCATTTCGTTAGCAAAGTGCCCGCCCATTCGACAAGCGCGCCAAGCGTTAAAGCCTGTAGGGCTTGGAGATAACACCTGCACCGGTAAGCTCAACACCACTATTAAGGTTATAATCACGGGCTAAGCTAAACCTACTCGACTATTGAACGCCAAGCCTCAGGCCTATTACTGTGAATACCCCCCATCGACGTGAAGAAAGCCGAGCTAGACCTGTTCGTAAAGATCTACACCCGAAGAACCTACACAACCAGGGCTATGACTTTCCTGCTCTTATAAACAGCCATCCAGCACTAGCTCCCCATGTAAAACCGAACGCCCATGGCCGACTTTCCATCGATTTCGCAGACCCCTTGGCCGTAAAAACGCTCAACGCCGCGTTGTTAAACCAATACTACAACATTGTCGATTGGGATATTCCAGAAGGCGCGCTTTGCCCTCCCATCCCAGGCAGGGCCGACTATATCCATCACATGGCGGACTTAATTGGGCCTAGACATGAACAGCAAAGCGTCAAGCTGCTTGATATAGGGACTGGAGCCAATGGCATCTACCCGCTACTGGCCTGCCAAATTTACGGCTGGCAGTGTGTAGGTAGCGACATCAATCCTGAGTCGCTTGAAAACGTAGCCACGATTATCACCCATAACCCCACCCTCAAAGACCGCTTCACGTTGCGCACCCAGCACGATAAAAACCACATTTTTGAAGGCATCATTCCAGCCGGAGAATTCTTTGACGTCAGCGTATGCAACCCACCCTTCCATGCCTCGCTCGATGAAGCACTTAAAGGTAGCCAGCTTAAACTCAATAACCTTGCGCGTAGTCGCGGTGAGCAAAAAACAAAAAAGGCATCCCCCACGCTGAATTTTGGTGGGCAGGGAGCCGAGCTTTGGTGCAAAGGGGGCGAACAGCTGTTTCTTAAAAAGTTAATAAGAGAAAGCCACGTATATTCAACTCAATGCCGCTGGTTTAGCAGCCTGGTTTCAAAAACCGACAATGTTAAGCCTGCCAAGAAGCTGATTAGTAAGCTTGGTGCCGTTGATTGCCGGGAAATAGAGATGAAGCAGGGTAATAAGGTGACGAGAATATTGGCCTGGACGTTCATCTGAGCCGCTCTTGAAGCGGCGCATGAATATGCGAAACATGCTTGAGATTGTGCCGCTGTAAGCCCATCGTCAGGAAGAAAACACGGCTAGTATAGATTTTGTGGATTTGGTAGTGCATTGCCTGCTCAAAACTTCCTGGCTGAAGCTGATATTGGTGGTTAATCAACACAATACGTTTTGATCGTGGTTATAAGGCTTGAAGCGCGGCATGCTGACCACTCCTCATCTATTTTTCTCGATCCTGCCAAACTTAGCGGCCAAAGAGTTTTTCCTACAGCCTCAACGCCCGGCTCACGCGCCGACTTGGAGCTGCAACGCAGCGGAAACGCGGTCGCCGTGCAGCCGATGGTTAGGTAGTTTACTCCTCAGCAACACGGAATGTCAGCTTTTGGACCTCGTCTGATTTCATCAACGTTGCAATTCCTTCTAGCGATCCAACGTTCAGTTTTATTGGCTTACCATTTCGCTCCGGAGTACCTACGGCGATTCGATATTCGTTCTGGTGAGAGAATCTAGAATCCTTCTTGAACGGACCTAGGTCACCCGTATAGTCTCTCAGATCTAAATACCGAACTATCCTGTGCATAATGACAGAGTCCTCTTCTTCCGCTGCCTTGACAACTCGGTTCAGGAATGCATCAACATCGTAAATCATTACAGCCGCATCACCGAAGCCATTAATCACATCGACGCTAAATCGCATGCCAATTTCTGGACTATCAGTTTCTTCAAACTGCATACAATAAAGACAGTAGACGTTAACGGCTTTAAGTGAGCTGTCGGACTCCCGCATCTGACTGTAAGTAAGTTGAATAGAGTGCTCTTCCCCAGTTTTTGGATGCTTAACCTTCAATGTCCCGCCGTTTGATGAGCGGACAGTGACAACGCCCTCGTACTTATCACCACGTTCACGATGTTCCAAATCTGCATAGTAACCAAGTGTCTGCAGGTAAAGCTCCCCGTCATTAACGAGAGCCTCCATGTGCTCCTTTTCACCAAACTTGAACAACAAATAGTTGGGCATCCTCAATACCTACCTAACGCTCGCATTTGCGGCTGGTTTGGAGCGCAGCGGAAAACCAGACCGACAACATGCGCTTGTTAACACTTTACAGCGTGTGGTTAGCAACGCCGCTCAACTGATGCTCTTTTATCATCCAGCGAGCTATTTCACCAAACTCATTTTCGAGATTGGAAAATATATGAGCTGTTCTTGGGCTAATCACAGGGCTCATTTCAGAAGCAGGAAGATCATATTTAATTCGCTCTTTTCTAAACTCGTATCCCCAGTTTGCGATAGCAGCGAGATTCAATGCGATTTTCGTATTCTTGACCCTATTCCAGATCTCTCTTTGATTCTCTACGGGCATTCTTTCGCCCAGAGTAATAGACTTTATCGTTTCTAAAGGAATATCCATCACATAAACTGGAAATCCGTTATGTTCGCTAACCTTTTTGCAATCAGAGAGATTTCTAACGATCCTATATTCTTTTTCGTATTCCCAGTCCTTCGATTTTACACAAAGCTCCGCTATAGAAATTGGGGATTCACCAGTTAAATAAGAGCTGATATCCTTTTTCGGCCTATTCTCTCGATACTCTATATCAAATAGGCCCGTGAAAAATTCATGCTCTTCATCAAACTCGATAACGGCTCCTGAATACTCCTCAGCGTAATGTGACCACATTAGTAGAGATGATTCGTTTTTAGACAAGCAAAGAATACCAATGAACTGGTTCAGCGAGCTTAGAATCTTTCTAGAGCTGAAGTCATTGCAATAGTCAGACTCAAAGTCAGTTGCTAACTCCCCAACACTCGGCTGCCTTCTGGGCGCAAGAATATCAAACCTGATAGATATCTCATTAGATGAGAGTTCTTCCGGAATATGTAATTCCGGAACCATTTCAAACGGATCATTAAAAGCCCCCGGCTGAGTAAACCTGACACTCCCATCTAAAACTCTCAACGTATTCTCAAATGCCAAATACTTGTATAGAGGCACAGTCTCTCCTGGAGTGTTAACAGCGATTATATAGCCCACCGCATAACACCAATAACTGTGCGGTCACAATCATTGATGTTATACAGCCCCAAAAAAACCACATAATTGATTGATTTTATTTGTTGCCGTCCTAAGCAGGGCTACATATCCCCTATTATCGTGCCCGCTCGTTTTGCCGTTCTAATCATACTCTATTAACAAATTCAGCTTAGGTCACGAGCTCAGTTAATTTTTCTGTTGCGCCTGATTGGCCTGCATGGCGGTATCGGTGGCGTTATCGCTGGGATGGTGGCTTTATCATCGCGCGCTGAAGCGCCCTCTCACACCTTCCATCTGTCACCTCGCATACCTGTCGTCTCACTTACCCCGTCACTTCTTGCTACTAGCCTTCTCTCGCAAACCCGATTAGCCTGCTAACTCAACCAGTAAGGGATTGAGATGCAAGAGACAACAACGCGGCAGCGCTTGGCGGGTGTTTTGATTCTGCTTGGGCTGTTGGCACAAATTATTGGTTTTACCGGCGCGGTGCCAACAGCTCAGGCGGTGAGTTACTTGCTGTGGGCGGCGGTGGCGCTTTTGTGGCGGGATATTCCTAAGCGCTCGCGCGTTCAAGCGGGGGTGTTGATTGCCATTGGCGCGCTGATGTTGGTGGTGGCACGGGTGGTGTATGGCGCCGCGGTTAACTGGCCTGCCATGCTACAGGGCAACGTGTTTGTGGCCACGATGCTGGTGGGCGTTAGCTTTATTTCTTTGATTGGCACCCAGGGTAACAAACGCCCACCGGGTAAGCGGGTCACCGGCGCGGATGGCGTGCTACGCACGTGGCTGGGGGTGCATTTTCTTGGCACCATTTTGAATCTTTCCACGGTGTTTATGGTGGGCGATCGTTTAGCACGGCGCGCTCCGTTAACCACGCCACAACTATTGGCGTTAAACCGTGGGCTAAGTAGCGCGGCGCTGTGGTCGCCCTTCTTTGCGTCTATGGCGGTGGTAATCGCGCTAGTTCCGTCGGTGCAGTATGGCCACATTGCGCTGATTGGTTTTCCACTGGCGATGCTCTCGGGGCTACTCACCACGCTGGAGATGAGGCGGCGGTTTGATTTGGCTGAGGTGGATGGTTTTTCGCTTTCACCATGCAGTCTTTTCATGCCTGCGGGCATGGCGGCGCTGGTGATGGTGTTTCACTTCTGGCTTACCCCTTCACTCACTATTGTCAGCATTATTACCTTTTTGTTACCCGGGGTGGCGCTGCTTAGCAACCTGCGCGAAGGCCCGCGCTTTACTCTGCGGCGTATTCGCCAACACACCACAACTCGGCTACCCGCAATGCGCGGGGAAATCTCGCTGTTTTTGGCGGCGGGCTTATTAACGCTGGGGCTTTCTACGCTGGTGGCGGCGGCGGCAGGCGATGAGTGGACGCTGTTTGCCCGCTTTGGCACGTGGCAGGCCATGGTGAGCTTCGTCGCCATCACGCTAAGCGCGCTGGTAGGGCTGCACCCAATTATTGGCGTTTCGGTGTTGGCATCAATTTTGAACTTGAACGGCGGTGAGCAAACGCTGTTTGCCTTTGTGGCGCTTAGCGCCTGGGCGGTGGGCACCAGCGTAGGGCCGCTTTCCGGCATCAACCTTTCACTGCAGGGCCGCTACGGGGTCAGCGGCTACCAAATGATGCGGGATAACTTACCCTACGCTGGGATGATGAGCCTGCTTTCGCTAGGGGCGATTGCAGGCCTCAGCTGGCTAGTGATTTAGAGCGTAGCGCCGTATCAGGTTTCGATAATTTTGTTGGGGAAGCGATAGAAGTAGCGGTGACCACACTGGTGGCAGGGTTCTAGCCGGGACACCTCATTGAGCATTACCTGGGCATCACAGTGTACGCAGGCCATTAAGCCCGGGGCGGCCATTTCGCCTTCACAGTAGTCGGCACGGGCTGCTTCCAGGTCATCTTCAAAGCGCTCGCGATCAACCACACTGCGGTCGGCAATGGACAGCAGTGATTCGGCAACCCGGCGGGAAAGGCCGTCAATATCAATGCCCAACCAGCTGGCTACTTGCTTGCCGGTATCCGCCATGTAGTAACGCATATCTTTTAAGTCGCGCTCTACCCAGGCGCGTAGCAGCGCTAGCTCGTCTTTGGTGTACTCCTCAAGCTCAGCTTCAAAAGCAACGGCGTCGTCCAAGTCCTTTTGTAGGTTGTCCCAAGTGAGTTCGTTGGCGCCATCTTGCATGCGCTCTAATAGGCGCTCATAGCCTTCGCGCAAACGATGATCGTTATGTTGTTCCATGGTACCTCTCCTTTTGTCGACCCAGAGTGTTCCTATCATCGGCTAGCCGTTCAAGGATACACCCGCATAGGATACAATCGACGCTACTTATCTGACACCCGTCATCTACTATTCACTTTGCGCCCTAATTAGGGGCGAATTACCCCAAGGCATTGAAAACACCGATGGACGCACAATACAGCCCCCGCGAAATTGAACGTGACGCTCAGCAGTACTGGGACAAACACCAGTGCTTTAAAGCCGTAGAAGACGCCAACCGCGAGAAGTTCTACTGCCTTTCCATGTTCCCCTACCCCAGCGGTAAGCTGCACATGGGCCACGTGCGTAACTACACTATCGGCGACGTTGTATCTCGTTTCCAGCGCATGAAGGGTAAAAATGTCATGCAGCCCATGGGCTGGGACGCCTTCGGCATGCCGGCGGAAAATGCCGCTATTCAAAACCAAGTGCCCCCCGCTAAGTGGACCTACCAAAACATTGATTACATGCGTAACCAGTTGAAGGCACTGGGCTTTGCCTACGACTGGAGCCGTGAGTTCGCCACCTGCGATACCAGCTACTACCGCTGGGAGCAGTGGTTCTTCACCAAGCTGGTGGAAAAAGGCTTGGTGTATAAGAAGATGTCGACGGTGAACTGGGACCCGGTGGACCAAACCGTACTGGCTAATGAGCAAGTCATTGACGGCTGCGGCTGGCGTTCTGGTGCGCCGGTTGAGCGTAAAGAGATCCCGCTGTGGTTCTTGAAGATTACCGACTACGCCGATGAGCTGCTGGCGGATTTGGATAACGTCGAGTGGCCCGAGCAGGTCAAAACCATGCAGCGCAACTGGATTGGCAAATCCCGTGGCGTTGAGATGACATTTGAAATTCAGGCGGAAGACGGCAGCACCTGCGAGCCGCTGGCCGTGTACACCACCCGCCCAGATACACTGATGGGTGTCACCTACGTAGCCGTGGCCGCTGGCCACCCGCTGGCGAAGCAGGCAGCCGCACACAACAGTGAATTGGCGACGTTTTGTGACGAGTGCGCTAAAGGTGGCACCTCAGAAGCGGAGATGGCCACCAAAGAGAAGCTGGGCATGCTCACAGGGCACAAAGCTATTCATCCGCTGACCGGCGATGAAGTGCCGGTATTTGTGGCTAACTTTGTACTCATGGAGTTCGGCACCGGCGCGGTCATGGCCGTACCCGCCCACGACCAGCGCGACTGGGAGTTTGCTACCAAGTACGGCGTTGAGCTGAAGCCGGTGGTGGCCGATGAGCACGGCGACACGCCGGATATCTCTGAAGGCGCGTACACGGAGCACGGCACGCTGATTAATTCCGGCGAGTTTAATGGCCTAGAATTCCAGGCAGCGTTTGACGCCATTGCCGCGAAGCTTGCTGAGATTGGCCGTGGCGAAGTAAAAACCAACTACCGCCTCCGCGATTGGGGTATTGCCCGCCAACGTTACTGGGGCGCTCCCATTCCCGTGAAGTACGGCCCGGAAGGCCAAACTGTGCCGCTCTCTGATGAGGAGCTGCCGGTAGCACTCCCCATGGAAGTGACAGTCGACGCTTCTGGTTCGCCACTTAAGAGAATGCCGGAGTTTTCTGAGCTGGGCGATGGCTGGGTGCGGGAAACCGATACCTTCGACACCTTTATGGAGTCCTCCTGGTACTTCGCCCGCTTCTGCTGTGCGGATAACCACGAAGCGATGCTGGATGAGCGCGCCAACTACTGGCTGCCGGTGGATCTCTACATTGGCGGTATTGAGCACGCGATTCTGCATCTCCTTTACGCTCGATTCTTCCATAAACTGCTACGCGATTTCGGCATGTTGGACTCCGACGAGCCGTTCCAGCAGCTGCTAACTCAGGGCATGGTGATCGCAGAGACCTTCTACCGCGTTAAAGATAATGGCGGTAAAGAGTGGTTTAACCCCGCTGATGTAGAAGTGAAGCGCGATGAGAAAGGCCGCCCGCTCAGCGCCTTATTAATGAGCGACAGCCAGCCCGTTGAGATGGGCGGCATCGAGAAGATGTCCAAATCGAAAAACAACGGCGTTGACCCGCAGTCGATGATTGATAGATTCGGTGCTGACACCGTGCGCCTGTTTATGATGTTTGCCGCACCGCCAGAACAGTCGCTGGAGTGGTCGGATTCCGGCGTGGAAGGCGCGCATCGCTTCTTGAAGCGGATTTGGCGCCAGGTTACCGAGCATCTTGCTGCGGGCACACCGGGCGAACTGACCATTGAAGCGCTGAACGACGAGCAAAAAGCGCTGCGCCGTAAAACCCACGAGACGATCAAGAAAGCCAGTGATGACATTGGCCGCCGTACCACCTTTAATACCGCTATTGCTGCGGTGATGGAGTTGTCTAACGCGGTGGGTAAGTTCGACGATACGTCTGAACTTGGCTTAGCGGTTAGCCGTGAAGCGCTTGAAGCCTGTGTGCTGCTGCTGGCCCCCATCACCCCGCACCTGTGCCACAGCCTGTGGCAGCAGCTGGGCTACGAGCAGCCCGCCATTGAAGCCCAGTGGCCAAAAGTGGATGAAGCCGCGCTTACACGGGACAGCATTGAGCTGGTCGTGCAGGTTAACGGTAAATTGCGCGCCCGCCTGGAAGCGCCGGCCAGCGCCGATAAAGCAGCCATTGAGACGCTTGCGATGGAGAACGAAAACGTCCAGCGCCACCTTGAAGGTAAAACGGTACGCAAAGTGATCGTGGTACCCGGCAAGCTGGTTAACATCGTGGTGAGCGGATGAAGCAAACCAACCCGCTAACGCGCCGTCGTTTCCTCACTGCTAGCATCGCCGCTTCTGCGGCGGTGCTGCTCAGCGGCTGTGGGTTTCGGCTACGCGGCACCGAGTCAATACAACAACTCCCTCCCCTTGCCCTAGAGGGCAACGACAATAGCGCCTTAGCACAGCAGCTGCGTAGCCGCCTGCAGCAGCTAGGTACAGAGGTGAGTGACGGGGCACCCTGGCGGGTAACGCTGGGGACACCCGCCCTGCAAGATAGGCGGATTGGCGGTGAAAGCCGTTCCAGCCGCGAGCATGAGCTTATGCTCAGCGCAACGCTTTCCGTGCAGCAGCGGGAAACCAATGCCTACGCGCTCAATAACGCAACGCTCTCTACCAGCACGCGGCTTCGCGTTAGCGATGACGACCTGCTTAACCGTGAATCGCTTTTTCAAGAAGCAGAACAAGCCCTCACGCGGCAGTTGGCTCAGCGCATCATTGAGCGGCTGGCTAACCTTGAGGCCATGCAGTGAAGGTATTTTCCGACCAGCTACCCGCTGCGCTAGCCAAGAAGCTGCCTAAAGCGGTTATTGTGGCCGGTGATGAACCCCTGCAACACCGCGATGCCTGCGATGCCGTGCGCTTAGCCGCCAGGCAAGCAGGCATCGAAGAGCGGGAAGTTCTCGACGTTGAAGCTAATTTTGCTTGGGGGCGCCTGTTGGATACCGCCAGCAATCTTTCTCTGTTTGCTTCTAACAAACTTCTAGAACTGCGTTTAGGCCACCATAAGCTCGGTCAGGAGGGCAGCAAAGCGCTGGCGCAATACGCTGAGATGATGGATGGCAACGATGACCTACTGCTCGTCAGTATGGGCAAGCTGGATGCTAAACAGCAAAAAAGCGTATGGTTTAAAGCACTGGATAAACAGGGCCTGTTCGTGCCGGTGTGGCCCGTTGATGTATCTCGCTTAGGCTACTGGCTACGGGATCGCGCCTCGCTCCACGGGCTGCAGATTGAGCTAGATGCGGCGCGCCTGCTTGGCGAACGTACCGAAGGCAACTTGCTGGCTGCGGATCAGGAGCTGCAAAAGCTTGCCCTTATCTATCCGCAAAACACCCGCCTTAACGCAGAACATATAGCCCAGGGCGTTGAGGATAGCTCCCGTTTTGATGTGTTTAACTTGGCAGACGCCTGCTTGAAAGGCGAGCCTAGTCGCGCGTCTAAAATCGTGACCGGTTTAAAAAGCGAAGGGGTAGAAGCCCCCATTGTGCTTTGGGCGCTAAGCCGCGAGCTGCGCACCCTGCTCTCTCTACACCAGCACCTGGACCAAGGCCAAAGCTTTGAGCACGCCTGCAAAACTCAAAAGCCGATGATTTTTGATAAACGACGCCCCGCCTACCAAAAAGCCATCAGCCGCCTATCCATGAAGCGCCTGCACAAACTTCTATTGATGGCCCAACGTTTGGACCTTTCCGTTAAAGGCGCATCACAGGTGCCGCTATGGCCAGGGCTTCACGACCTCGCCATTACCATGGCCGGTGCAAAAGGTCTTTTAGCTGAAACGCCCTGGACCTATCGCATTAGTGCAAATAATTAGCACTTTGCAGTTAAGCCTTAAACCCCAAGCCATTTATTTCTATACTGTTGTTTCAAGCAATAAAAACACCTGTTCCCCGACCAGTCTAAGGATGAAGACGATGAAAACATTGCGTGCATACCTCTCGACCCTGCTAATTGCCGCTCTTGTGATTACCAGCCTACCTGTTGCAGCATCACCGATTGCCCCACAATCTATGGACTTAGTGACAACGCAATCTGCTTTATCAGCTGACCGTGCTGGTGCTGACCGCGAACGTATTTACAACGTTCTAGCTCGGGCCGATGTGCAAGACCAGCTGCTAAAGCAGGGTGTGGACCTTAACGAAGTTGAAGCCCGTGTTGCCGCGCTAAGCGATGCCGAAGCACAGCAAATGGCCGAACAGCTAGAGCAAATGCCTGCAGGTGCGGGTGTTATTGGCGTGCTGTTTGCAGTGTTCATCATTTTGTTAGTTACCGATATTCTTGGTTTAACCGACGTTTATCCGTTCACTCGCTAAGATGCTCAACATGCCGACACTGTTTAAAAACGCCCGCTTTGCGGGCGTTTTACTATTTGCCCTATTACTCACCGCCTGCGCACGCAGCCCAGTGCTGCTAGAAAGCACCAAGGCGAACCTTACTCCCCAAAGCGAGCTCATCCAGGTACCGTTTTATGCGCAAACTGAGTACCAGTGTGGCCCGGCAACCCTTGCGATGGTGCTTAATCATCAGGGTGTGGATGCCAGCCTTGAGCAGTTGATCCCCCAAGTTTTTTTGCCCGGTAGAGAAGGCAGCGTTCAGCCTGAAATGTTGGCCACGGTGCGTCGCTATGAACAGCTAGCTTTCCCCATACGCGGCACCATGGATGCGCTACTTGGCCATCTGGAGGCAGGTGACCCGGTGGTCGTGATGCAAAATCTCGCGCTACCAGCGTTTCCCATGTGGCACTATGCGGTAGCGATTGGGTACGATTTGCCTAATGAGACACTGATTTTGCGCAGTGGTGAAATCGAGCGACATACGATGTCGTTTAGCCGCTTTGATGCCACCTGGGCACGCACCGAACGCTGGGGGTTTGTGGTGAGCGAACCAGGCAAGCTGCCAGAAGGGGTGACTGCGCGAAATGCCTTGGAAGCCATCAGTGCCTTTGAAGAGCAGCACGGTTCTTTGGCCTCACTAAGTAGCTGGCAAGCCTTTGCCGAACGCTACCCTACCAATCCTCTTGGCCAATTCGCGCTCGGCAATGTTCTATATGCGGCGGAACAATCAGATGCCGCACTGCGGGCCTTTGAGTCTGCCACACAGCTTGACCCTGCCATGGGCGCCGCGTGGCTAAACGTAGCCCTAGTGCGGCTTCAACAGGAAGACACAATCAGCGCTCACGAAGCGCTAAGCCAAGCAGCCGCCTTAGAGGGCGAATGGCAAACGCGCGCAATTGAAATACTGAAAGCCTTAAACCCCTCATCCCATAAAACCAAATGAATTAAGTCAGTATTAACGTTAAAAACAATACCAAATTCATTATTACAAAGGATGGCTATTGCAACGAAACTTTGTTTAAGTTTACACAGACATTGATAACCGCATGACCAAAATTGGCATTTCAGGGAGCTTCAATATGTCTGTCCACCCGCGCGTAGCGCAGATTCAGTGGTTTCGCTTTTCCCCCGCCGCCATTTTTATCAGCGTGCTCGCGTCTTGGATATTTATACCAACACTCCACGCGGATGGGGCTGTTGTGCCTAGCCAGTACCCAAACTCTCAAAACCAAAAACTTGTTTTAAGCGTCACCATTGGCTACGACCAACACTGGCTATCCCTGGCAGATATCGAAACATTGCCTATTTACGATATAGAAATGACGCACCCTGAAGGCATCAGCGGCCGTTTTACTGGCGTGTGGCTAAATGATCTCATTGAACAACAGGGTATTTCTGCCGATCAACGTATCCGCCTCATCGCCTTAGATAACTATACGGTTTTTTTAGAAGGAGAGGAGCGAGCGCGAACCCGGTACTTCCTTACAACACGGCTCGATGGTGAGCCCATAGCATTAGACCAGCTTGGCCCATTAACGTTGATCGCGCCGGATAATCTCGCGGCAGTGCGCGCTGGCACCATGCCCCTAACACGCTGGATTTGGTCTATTAAGGAGCTTAGAAAGCAATGAAAGCCCTATGCCGCCCTTCCATTCCTTGGCAGTTAGCCGGGTTGTTGGCAGTGGGCGTCAGCATTTGTGCCTTATTAATTGCAAGCTACGTTTATAATGCCAGACAACAGCTAGGCGCTGACTATACTGCCCTCGTCGGTGATATTGTTCGCGCCCAACAAACAACACCACAATTTCAGATCGCCCTAGAGGGATTTATAGATCAGCCTGAAGCCATCCACTTACGCCAAATTAATCATACCACCTGGTTATCCCGACAATATCTTGCCCATGTTGAACACGGTTTAGCGCAACACCCTCAGTTATTGCGACGCGCTAGCTACTTACAAAATGATATGAAGGCTTTACCTGAACAGCTCAACGCATTAGAGGAAAGTGCTCAACGTGCTGTTAACGCGCCCAGCCAATTGCCAACGTTACAGCGCTTAGCCACAGACTTAGAAGCCAATATGGCATGGGTATATTTTGAACTAAACGATGTCGTCCATACTGCTGCCGGGCAACAACGTCTAATAATGCAGCGCCTTTCAACTGCCGTTAGTTTTCTTGTAGCAATGGTTATGCTGATTGCGGCGGTCTTACTGATCGCGGTTTTTCGCCTACAACGCCAGCGTGATACGCTTAAAGCGCTAATGCTCACCGACGAACTTACTGGCCTTTATAACCGTCGCCACCTCATTGGCACGGCGCAGGATCAACTAACAAACGCACAACGCCAGCAACAACCGCTAAGCTTTTTACTGATTGATCTAGACTACTTTAAGCGTGTAAATGATACGTTTGGTCATCCTATCGGCGATGAAGTACTTCGTGTGGTCAGCGCACGCATGAAGCAGCTTAAGCGTCCTGCAGACACGCTGGCACGTATTGGCGGTGAAGAGTTTTGCTTGCTCATGCCCAACACTCACCTTGAAGACGCCGAACAGGTCGCTGAGCGGATCCGCAAAGAGATAGCTGACTTAAATCTTCAACACATTGCTGAACTCCCGCAACAAACCGCTAGCATTGGCATTAGCTGCGCCCATGATGGCAAGCTCTCGTTTGAGCAAATTTATTCGCTAGCTGATCAAGCGCTCTACCAAGCAAAAGCCTTGGGCCGCGATAGAGTGGAAAGCATGGTGTCTGCGGAGTCAGTGCCACATAGCGTGGCACTGAACAATGCACTCGTTAATTAAAATACGCGGTTTAAACCATTTTGCGCCGCCACACGGTAAGCTTCAGCCATAGTGGGATAGTTGAAGGTTGTATTAACAAAGTACTTCAAGGAGTTCGCCTCCCCTTCCTGCTGCATAATAGCTTGGCCGATATGCAAAATTTCTGAAGCCTGGTCGCCAAAGCAGTGAATACCAAGAATCTCCAGCGTATCCTGGTGGAAAAGAATTTTCAGCATCCCTACCGTGTCACCGGTAATCTGTGCACGAGCGGTATCTTTGAAGAAGGCTTTACCCACTTCGTAAGGCACTTTAGCTTCTGTGAGTTCGCGCTCGTTGGGACCAAACGAACTGATTTCTGGAATGGTATAGATACCGGTGGGCACATCGCTAACAAAGCGGTACTCCTTCTCCAACAGCTCGTTACAGGAGTTTAACCCCTGGTCATAAGCGGCACTGGCAAGGCTAGGCCAGCCAATCACATCCCCTGCGGCGTAAATGTTTGGAATGGCGGTGCGGTAGTGCTCGTCCACGCCCAATTGTCCGCGGCTATTTGCTTCTAAGCCGATGTTTTCAAGCCCTAGGCTATCGGTATTCCCGGTACGCCCGTTGGCCCATAAAAAGGCATCCGCACGGATCTTTTTACCTGACTGCAAATGAACCACCACGCCGGACTCATCACCCTCAACACTTGCGTACTCTTCGTTATGGCGGATCAAGACGCCGTGTTTACGCAAATGATATGAAAGCGCATCGCTAATTTCGTCATCAAGGAATGAGAGCAGGCTATCGCGATTGTTAATCAAATCCACTTTAACGCCTAGCCCTGAGAAGATGGAGGCGTATTCACAGCCGATTACACCGGCGCCAAAAATCACTAGCGTACGGGGCGTATGGGAAAGGCTTAAAATCGTATCAGAGCAGTAAATTCGCGGGTGCCGAAAGTTAATGTCTGCCGGGCGATAAGGCCTTGAGCCGGTAGCAATGATAATTTTTTTGGCGACAAGCTCCTCCATTCCTTCCTGGCGATCCCGAACCAATACCGTATGTTCATCTTTAAAACGGGCGACACCGTGATACAGGTCGATACGGTTACGCGCATAAAACGTTGTGCGCATCTCGACCTGCTTATCGATCGTGCTACGCGAACGCTCCATGACTTTAGGAAACGAAAACCAACGGGGTTCACCAATATCGCGAAACATACGGTTAGTGTTGAACGCCATGATCTGCTTTACTTGATGGCGGAGCGCTTTTGAAGGAATCGTACCCCAGTGGGTGCAGTTACCCCCAACCTGGGCCTGTTTCTCAACAATCGCTACGCGCATGCCGTGTTTTGCAGCGTTTATAGCAGCGCTTTCACCGGCGGGGCCAGTCCCGATAACGACAACATCATAATTGTGAACCGCCATACGCTTTCAATCTCCTTGTAACTGCACGTACTTAACAACTAAGTATTCAAGAACGCATACATAAACGCCCGCTATATAAGCGAGCGTTTATCAAGCTGAACATCATGATGAAGTATTAACGCCGCGTGGCGTCGTAGCCTAAGTCGGCACCGCGGCTTGCATCGCTACGCCGACGCTCGCTCATACGTTTACGATTCTCCTCCTCGCACACTTCATCTTTACCGCCACAGATGTCACAGCCGTCCTTAAGGCCTAGCTGGTTCAGACCACCGCATGAACCCGCAATAGGCTTACGCCCCATCAACACGCCCACCGCCATGGCGGTCATCATCAACGCCATAAAACCGAATACCAGTAGCCAAATTGTCATATTAATCTCCCGACATTGCGTTAACTGCTCACCTGCCGACAACACTCATGTCGATAAGTGCCAATAACATTTAGTGACTATTGTACCTCAGCCACTCCGAAATGATCAGGCGTGTGGCATTTTTTCAACCTGACAAACAAACGGGGCTGACCCTAAGGCCAGCCCCGCATGCAGATCTAATACCGAACTATTAACCGCCGAAATCATCAAGTAGGATATTTTCCGGTTCAACGCCCATATCAAGCAGTAGCTTAATAACAGACGCGTTCATCATGGGCGGCCCACACATGTAGTACTCACAATCTTCAGGCGCAGGATGATCCTTCAGATAGTTTTCATACAGAACGTTATGGATAAAGCCTGTTGGACCTTCCCAGTTATCTTCGGGCTGAGGATCCGAAAGCGCTAAGTGCCACTTAAAGTTCGGGAACTCTTCTGCCAGCTGATCGTACTCTTCGTTATAGAACGTTTCACGCCAAGAGCGCGCACCGTACCAGAACGAAATTTTGCGGTCAGACTTCAGACGCTTGAGCTGATCGAAGATGTGGCTACGCATCGGCGCCATACCCGCACCACCACCGATAAAGATCATTTCGGCGTCAGTGTCTCGAGCAAAGAACTCACCAAACGGCCCCATTACGGTTACCTTGTCACCCGGCTTCAGGTTAAACACAAAGGTAGACATAAGACCCGGCGGGTGACTAGTGCCTGGAGGCGGCGTTGCAATACGAATATTGAACTTGAGCAGGCCTTTCTCTTCCGGATAGTTCGCCATGGAGTAGGCGCGGATGACTTCTTCGTCATTTTTGTGGGAAATTTTATACAGATCAAACTTTTCCCAGTCGCCGCGATACTCTTCTTCGATATCAAAGTCAGAGAACTTAATATCGTACGGCGGCGCTACCAGCTGAACGTAGCCACCGGCACGGAAGGCAACTTCTTCACCTTCGGGCAGCTTCAAGTTCAGTTCTTTGATGAAAGTAGCGACGTTAGGGTTGGCCGTCACTTCGGTTTCCCACTTCTTAACACCGAAGACTTCTTCAGGCACTTCTACTTTCATGTCCTGCTTAACAGGTACTTGGCAAGAGAGGCGCCAGCCGTCTTTCTTTTCACGCATGGTGAAGTGCGACTCTTCGGTGGGCAGGATAGAACCGCCACCCTCTTCTACCCGGCACTTACACTGGGCGCACGAGCCGCCGCCACCACAAGCGGAGGAAAGAAAAATACCGTTAGCAGCCAGCGTATTCAAAAGCTTGCCGCCTGCCTGCGTCGTCAAGGTGTGCTCGGGGTCGCCGTTGACTTCGATAGTCACGTCCCCGCTACTCACTAGCTTACTACGCGCTGCCAGGATGATCCCCGTTAAACTAATAACGATGACCGTGAACATGACAACACCGAGCAAGATGACTGATGTATCAACCATGTCGGTTTCCTATTGCTGAGGGTTTTCTGTACCTCGGCAGCCTAGGCTGCCGAGAAAACCAGCTCCGATTAAAGCTGAATGCCTGAGAAAGACATAAAGCCCAGAGACATTAAGCCAACGGTGATAAACGTGATGCCAAGGCCCTGCAAACCACCAGGTACGTCACTGTACTTGAGCTTCTCACGGATACCCGCCAGGGCAGTAATTGCCAGCGCCCAACCAACCCCAGAGCCGAAACCGTAGATAACGGATTCACCGAAGTTATAGTTACGCTCAACCATGAACAGTACGCCACCGAGGATGGCGCAGTTAACAGTAATCAGCGGCAAGAACACGCCCAGTGCGTTGTACAGCGCAGGTACGTACTTATCCAAGAACATCTCAAGGATCTGTACAAGAGCGGCAATAACACCGATATAGCTCAATAGACCCAGGAATGAGAGATCAATATTCTCAGCTCCGCTAATCCCAGTCCAAGTCAGCGCACCTTCAGCGAGAAGGAGGTTGAATACTAGGTTATTAACGGGCACGGCAATCGTCAGCACCACGATAACCGCAATACCCAGACCAAAGGCAGCTGATACCTTCTTCGATACCGCCAGGAAGGTACACATGCCCAGGAAGAAGGCTAGGGCCAAGTTCTCAACGAAAACCGAAGCAACAAAAAGGCTAATATACTGTTCCATGTTACACAGCCTCCTTCGGCTTGGTGTTGTGCTTCATCTTGAACTCGTTATCTTCTACCTGCTCAGGGTTGTAAGCGCGAATCGCCCAAATTAATAACCCAATAATAAAGAAGGCAGAGGGCGGCAGCAGTAGCAGGCCGTTAGGCACGTACCAGCCACCGTTTTGCACGGTCTCAAATACGGTGAAGCCGAAGACACTACCCGCACCAAACAGCTCACGGAAGAAGCCCACGACCATCAGTACAAAGCCGTAGCCCAAGCCGTTGCCAATACCGTCAAGGAACGATATGCCCGGCGAGTTGGACATGGCAAAGCCTTCAGCGCGGCCCATTACGATACAGTTAGTGATAATCAGACCTACGAAGACCGACAGCTGCTTAGACATCTCATAAGCATAGGCCTTGAGGATCTGGTCAACCACGATAACCAGCGATGCAATGATCGTCATCTGAACAATGATACGAATCGAAGACGGAATATGGTTCCGAATGACCGATACGAACAAGTTAGAAAACGCACACACAAAGATAACAGCCAGCGACATGACCAGCGAAACGCTCATGCTGGTAGTAACCGCCAGGGCAGAACAAATACCCAAGATTTGCAGCGCAATGGGGTTGTTCTTGAAGATCGGCGCCGTCAAAGCGCCTTTAGCATTTAAATCTGCCATGATCAGGCTCCTTCCGCTTCGAGTTCGACGTCAGCGTCCTGAGCATCTTCCTGGTCAACGCCGCTGCGGAACCTGGCTAAATATTCACCAAAGCCTTCTGGACTCAGCCAGAACTGCAGCATGTTGTTAACGCCATTAGCTGTCAGGGTAGCACCAGAGAGACCATCAACTTCATAATCGCCGGAACCACTACCTTTAACAACGCGGATAGCAGGATTCAGTTCACCTTCGTCGTCGAAGATCCTTTTACCTTCCCACTGAGCTTGCCAGCGCGGATTGTTTACCTCGGCACCCAGGCCAGGCGTTTCACTGTGGTCATAGTAAGTAATACTCACAATCGTATTACCGTCACCTTCAACCGCCAGGAAGCCCATCATACGGCCCCAAAGGCCTTGACCACGGATGGGTAAAACAATCTGATCGGGGTCATCAGGGTCGCCGACCAAATAAACAGCCGCATAGTTCTCAACCCTGGATAGCCCAGCGATGTCGCGGGGACCAGACAGCGTACGACCCGTTGCAGGGTCACGAGACGCTTCAAAACCGTCAAACGTGTCAGCGTCGAACTGGTCAGTGTAGTCGCCAGTTGCCAGCTCAACGACGCGAGCAGTGATCTGCTCGCGGAACGCCTGCTCTACATCCACACCGGGTTCGTATAAACGCGCCACGTTTAGGATGTTGGTTTTACGATCCAGCTCCTGATTTAGCTGCTGCATGGGTCGTAATGCAACAGCCGCCGTCGAAACGATGACTGAGCACACGATACACAGCGAAAATGCTACGGTCAGGATCTTCTTGATGGAGTTATTACCTTGTGCCATTAGGCAGTCTCCTCGGCCGGTACGCCAGTCCGTTTGAGGCGGCGTTTAACATTGGCCTGGACGAACATGTGATCGATCAGCGGCGCAAACAGGTTAGCGAACAGAATGGCCAGCATGATGCCTTCCGGGAAGGCCGGGTTCACCACACGGATCAAAACTGTCATCACACCTATCAGCGCACCGAACACTAGGCGGCCTTGGTTGGTCATAGAGGCAGACACAGGGTCGGTCGCCATAAACACCATACCAAAAGCAAATCCACCGATCACCAAATGCCAGTACCACGGCATATCGAACATCGGATTAGTGTCAGAGCCAATCAGGTTGAACAGCGTACTAGTGACCACCATCCCCAGGAATACACCCAGCATGATTCGCCACGAGGCGATTCGGGTCCACAGCAGCACCGCCGCACCAATGAAGATGGCCAGCGTTGAGACCTCACCCACCGAACCTGGCACAAAGCCTAAGAAGGCGTCCCACCAAGTGAAAGTATTGGTCAGTGCCGTCATGCCGTCCTGGAATGCTAGCGAAAGTGCTGTCGCACCAGAGTAACCATCGGCAGCAACCCATACTGCATCACCGGAAATTTGCGCCGGATAAGCAAAGTACAGGAACGCGCGACCGGTTAATGCGGGGTTCAGGAAGTTTTTACCGGTACCACCAAAGATCTCTTTACCGATAACCACGCCGAAGGTGATACCCAGAGCCACCTGCCAAAGCGGAATTGTCGCTGGCAGAATCAGCGCAAACAGTACTGACGTTACGAAGAAGCCTTCGTTAACTTCGTGACCGCGCTTGATAGCGAACATCACTTCCCAGAAGCCACCTACCGCGAACGTTACGAGGTAGATTGGCAAGAAGTACGTGGCGCCCAGTACAAAGTTGGCCCATAGGCTGCCGGGATCATGCCCGCCCGCCAGGGTCATCATGATTGCTTCACGCCAACCGCTCATGGACGCGTAGCCAGCATCAATAGCTGTATTAGCCTGCCAGCCTGCGTTCCACATACCAAAGAACATCGCCGGGAAGGTACACATCCAGACGGTGATCATAATGCGCTTAAGGTCGATACCATCACGCACGTGGGCAGTAGTTTTTGCCACGCTGGGCGGTGAGTAGAAAACAGTATCTACCGCTTCGTAGAGCGGGTAGAACTTTTCGTACTTGCCACCTTTGTGGAAGTGCGGCTCGAGATTATCGAGTGTTTGTCGAATACCCATCATCAGGCCTCTTTCTCGATCATGGTGAGATTGTCACGCAGGATGGGGCCATACTCGTATTTGCCGGGACAAACATACGTGCAAAGCGCCAGATCCTCTTCGTCTAACTCAAGACACCCAAGTTGCATGGCAACTTCAATGTCGCCCACGATCAGCGAACGCAACAGCTGTGTTGGCATTACATCCAAAGGCATGATGGTCTCATACGCGCCCACTGGCACCATGGCACGTTCAGAACCATTGGTTGATGTGGTTGGCGCGTAATTACGCAGGCCTTTAAGCTTAGAAATATAAATACCAAGTACAGAGTGACGGTTCGCGCCAGGAGATAGCCATCCCATGAAGGTGCGCTTATTGCCCTCTTCCAGCATGCTCACCTGATTATGGAAGCGCCCCAGATAGGTCAATTTGCCCTCGGTGGCAAAGCCAGAGAACACAGAGCCTGAAATTACACGGGTGTCTTCGGGTTGGATAACCTCACCTGCAAAGAGTTCATCGGTACTGGCGCCCACACGGGTACGCAGCAGACGAGGATTCTCAGCACGCGGGCCACCCACCGCTATTACGCGGGTCATATCGAGCTGCCCTTCCACAAACAGCTTGCCGAACGCGATAACGTCCTGATAGCCGATGTGCCACACTTTCTTATGTAGCGCGACAGGCGAAAGGTGGTGAATGTGGGTTCCCACCAAGCCAGCAGGGTGCGGCCCAGCGAAGCTTTCGGTGGTCACACCACTAACGTTACTTCCTGGTAGGGAAGCGTCAGCACCCGTGCATAGAAAAACGTTGCCCTCGGTCAGGCGGGTTAGCACCTTGAGGCCGTCTTCAAATGCCTGGGCATTTTCATTAATGATTAAGGCGGGATCAGCGCTTAGCGGATGAGTATCCACTGCGGTGACAAAGATATCGGTAGGTGTGCTGTCGATGGCTGGCGTACGTGAGAACGGACGGGTGCGCAAGGCAGTCCAGAGTCCTGACTCAACCAGTTGGTCGACAACGACTTGACGCTCTAGCTGCCCTAAAGCACCACGATCATGGGAAGCGAATGTCATCGCTTCTTCATTTTCGTCAACTTTAATAACGACAGACAGCAAACGGCGTTTTTCGCCACGGTTAATTGCAATTACTTCACCGCTGGCAGGCGCTGTAAAGCGCACACCGTCAATCTTCTTATCGGTGAAAAGCAATTGGCCCAGTTTGACCTTATCCCCTTCCTGAACTTCCATCGTTGGCTTCATGCCAACGTAGTCGGTGCCCAGGATTGCCACGTGGCGCACACGCCGCGCATCTTCAATACGCTGCTCGGGCGCTCCCGTGATGGGGAGATCCAGGCCTTTTTTGACTTCGATCATAGTCTCGCCCAGTTGTTGGATCGGATATACGAAGGTAAGGGGTTCGAATGCTTATTTTCTGCTCAGTGAATTCTTGTTTTCTGTTCAGATTGTTACCAGTCAGGCCCAAGCACGCTTGAACCACCCCGAAAAATCTAACGTATTATAAAGATAAGAGCGGCCAATGACCACATCCCTGAGGGCCTCCAAAGGTGCTATATGCTTTTACAGCGCGTTTGTTTCTGGTACGAAAACGCCACCCGAAGGTGGCGTTGACAATAAGCGCTAGAAGAGCGGGCAAAACACCACCCTATCCTTAGCTATCAAGGCAGAACGCCTATGCTAAGCAAAGAGGGCAATTAGCCCACTTGGCGTGGCAGCTTCAAAAACTGCACATTCGACATCTGCTGAAGAATACGAATGACCTGGCAGCTATAACCAAACTCATTGTCGTACCAAACGTATACAACAGCATGATTACCGTTAGCGATGGTCGCTTTGGCATCCACAATGCCTGCATGGCGATTACCAACGAAATCAGAAGAGACCACTTCTGCCGAGTCGACAAAATCGATCTGCTTTTGGTAGGCAGAGTCAATCGACATACGGCGCAAATAGTCGTTGAGCGCCTCAGCGTCGGTGCCCTTATCTAGCGTCAGGTTCAAAATCGCCATGGAAACATTGGGTGTTGGCACACGGATAGCGTTACCCGTTAGCTTACCCTCAAGCTCCGGCAGCGCTTTAGAAACAGCTTTTGCAGCACCCGTCTCAGTCAATACCATGTTAAGCGCCGCACTACGGCCACGACGGTCGCCTTTATGGTAGTTGTCGATTAGGTTCTGATCGTTGGTGTAGGCATGCACCGTTTCTACGTGGCCATTCACCACACCGTACTCATCGTTGAGCACTTTCAGCACGGGCACAATGGCATTGGTAGTGCAAGACGCGGCTGAAACAATGCGGTCTTCATCACTGATGGCACCGTGGTTAATACCGAAGACAATATTTTTAATATCACCTTTACCCGGCGCCGTCAGCAACGCTTTCGCTGCGCCCTTACACTCAAGGTGCTGACCAAGACCTGCTTCATCGCGCCAAATGCCGGTATTATCGACGATGACAGCGTTATTAATATCATAAGCAGTGTAATCGATTTCACTGGGCGAATCGGCGTAGATCACCTGTACCACATTACCATTTACGATAAGCGTACGCGCCTCAACATCAATCGAAATAGTGCCTTCAAAAGGCCCATGGACGGAGTCGCGACGAAGCAGGCTAGCGCGTTTTTCAAGATCTTTTGCTACGTCACCACGGCCACGTACAACAATCGCGCGTAGGCGCAGCAAGTTACCACCGCCAGCCTTTTCAACCAGCACACGAGCCAGCAAGCGACCGATACGACCAAAGCCATACAGCACCACGTCCTGAGGCTCACCAGTGCTAGCACCTGGCTTGTAGCCGTCAATGATGTCACTTAGCTCGTCACGCAGAAAGGCGTTTAGATCGCTTCCACTCTGGCGCTTAAAATTGACGGCTAGCTTGCCAACATCTACATGAGCAGGCCCCAGGTTTAGCTCACTCATCGCCTTGACGATGGGGAACGTATCTTCAACTGATAGCTCAGTGCCTTCGATCTTACGCACAAAGCGATGATCTTTAAGGATACGAATAACCGACCGTTTGATCAGCGAACGTCCGAACATGGTGGCAACAACGTTGTTCTGACGGTAAAGCTGCCCGACAAGCGGGATCATCTGCTCTGCCAAGGCTTCGTTGTTTTGCCAATCCTGAAAAACGTTTTCGAGAGCTTGCTGACTCACGTGCGGCCTCATTGAGTAGTGAAAACAGGGTCATAAAGAAAAAACCAAGGTGCATTATCCTGGGCTTAAGGCTCAGTAGCAATCAAAGGTTAGTCGCACAGCATGTAGGGGTATTACAGAAAGAGGCCATTGACTACAAATCGCAAATAATATGGAGGCAACGAAACATAACAGAGCCACCCATCACTCTTGCTCGGCGGGGACTCTAACTGGAAGTATTGATCGTGTATGATCCAAATTCCGTTTCAGCGCAAAACGATACCTTACTTATGCCTTCTTTCTCTCTGCTCGAACCACCCCAGCCACACGGGACTCGCGACACGCTTTACCTCACAGCGCCGCCGGGCAGTGCGACTGCCCTGGCACTCGCCCAGGTAGCGTCTAAGGCCCCACTACTGGTGATCACGCCCAGCACCGCTAGCGCCCAACGTATGGAGCAAGACCTAGCATTCTACAGCACCGTGCCTGTCCTCCCCTTCCCTGATTGGGAAACGCTGCCTTACGACAGCTTTTCTCCCCATCAGGATATTATATCCGCCCGCCTACGCACCTTACGACAGCTCCAGGACGGGGTTCGCGGGATTGTATTGGTTCCTATCAACACGTTAATGCAACGCCTGCCGCCGGTGGAATATATCGCTGGCCGGGTGATGACCTTGCAAACAGGCGCCAAGCTCAATCGTGAAACGTTCAGGGAGTCACTCTCCCGAGCAGGCTATCGCGCTGTTGAGACCGTGTATGAGCCGGGTGAGTACGCTATGCGCGGCGCTATTATCGATCTTTTTGCCATGGGCATGGATGAACCTATCCGGATTGACCTGTTTGATGATGAAATTGATACGCTGCGTCATTTCGACCCAGGCAATCAGCGCTCTACCGATAAACTAGATCATCTTGAACTTCTTCCTGCCCACGAATACTCGTTAAGCCGTAGCGCCATTGCTTGCTTTCGGGAGCAGTTTGAAACCCTATTCGACGTTGATCCGCGCCAAAGCCCGCTCTATAACGACGCTCTCAAAGCCATACCTTCACCCGGGCTAGAGCACTACCTGCCGCTATTTTTCGAACAGACCGCATCACTTTTTGAACACGTCACTGACGACACTCGCGTCGCATTACTACCCGGAATATTTCAAGCCGCCGAGCAGCATTGGCAAGCGATTGAGTCACGCTACGACAACCTTGGAGTAGATTCCACTCGGCCGTTAATACCTCCACATCGCGCGTTCTTTCCCGTTAGTGAGGTCTTCTCGGCGATCAAGGCGCGGCCACGCATAGAGTTAACCGAAGATGAAACGCATCGCCATGCGCTAACCCCTGACGCCCAAGCACTGCCTACCCTGGCGATTAATGCGCGGGCAAAACAGCCGCTCAGCGCATTGGCCGATTTTCTGGAAGCCCAGCCCCAAACGCGAATCCTTTTTGCTGCAGAATCCAGAGGGCGCAGAGAAGCACTAGAAGAAATTCTAGCGCCGCTGCATTTACAACTGCCTCACGTGGAGAGCTTCCACGCCTTCCTAGGCAGCCAACACGGGATGGGCATCACCGAAAGCCAAGTCGGTAGCGGCCTGTGGCTTACTGAACCCAATGTAGCGGTAATTAGTGAAACCGAGCTATTTGGCGATGTGGTTCGCCAGAGCCGCCGTCGGGAAAAAGCGACCGACGATAACGAGCTTGCGGTTCGGCACTTGTCTGAGCTTAAGGAAGGCGCGCCGGTGGTACACCAAGCCCACGGCGTCGGCCGCTATATGGGGCTTGAGACCTTAGAGGCGGGCGGTCAGGCTAATGAGTTTCTCGCTCTCTATTATGCTGATGGGGCAAAACTCTACGTGCCCGTGGATAGCCTGCATCTAATTTCACGCTACAGCGGCGCAGACGACGAGCTGGCACCCTTGCATAAGCTGGGCTCAGATCAGTGGGAAAAAGCACGCCGCAAAGCCGCCGAGAAAATTCGCGACACCGCCGCAGAGCTCCTCGATGTTTATGCCCGGCGAGAAGCCCAGCAAGGCGTGGTTTACGATGCTCCCGCTGAAGAGTACACCCGCTTTTCGGCTAGCTTCCCCTTTGAAGAGACCCCAGACCAGCAAGCCGCAATTGAGGCGGTTATCAGCGACATGACCTCCCCTCAGCCCATGGACCGCGTGGTGTGTGGTGATGTGGGGTTCGGCAAAACCGAAGTCGCCATGCGCGCAGCGTTTCTGGCCGTACAGTCTGGCAGACAAGTTGTGGTATTAGTGCCCACCACGCTGCTTGCCCGCCAACATTTTGAGAACTTCCGCGACCGCTTTGCTGATACCGCGGTCAATATAGGCCTGATCTCCCGTTTTACCGCGGGTAAAGAGATGACTCAAACACTGCAAAGCATCAAAGAGGGTCAAACTGATATTGTCATTGGCACTCATAAGCTGCTTTCAAAAAGCGTTGAGCTGCCAAAAATAGGGCTATTAATTATTGATGAAGAGCACCGCTTCGGGGTTGCTCAAAAGGAAAAACTCAAAACGCTGCGCGCGGAAATTGATATTTTGACGCTTACTGCCACGCCCATTCCACGCACGTTAAATATGGCAATGAGCGGCATTCGAGATCTCTCCATTATTGCCACCCCACCCGCCCGGCGCCTATCAGTCAAAACCTTTGTGCAACAACGCGATAACAGCATTATTAAAGAGGCGCTCTTGCGCGAAATCTTGCGCGGCGGCCAAGTCTATTTTTTGCATAACGAAGTTAAAACTATCGAGAATACCGCTGAGCAGATACGAGAACTGGTACCAGAAGCCCGCGTAGCCGTCGCCCACGGCCAGCTGCCTGAACGCAGTCTTGAGCGGGTTATGTCAGATTTCTACCATCGGCGCTTTAACGTGCTGGTGTGCTCAACGATTATAGAAACAGGCATTGACGTGCCCAGCGCCAACACTATTTTGATTGAGCGTGCTGATAAGTTCGGCCTTGCACAGCTACATCAGCTTCGCGGCCGCGTAGGGCGCAGCCACCACCAGGCCTATGCCTATCTGCTAACGCCGCCACCTAAGGCTATGACGCGGGACGCTGTTAAGCGTCTTGAAGCTATCAGCGCCTCTGATGATCTAGGCGCTGGCTTTACTCTAGCCAGCCACGATATGGAGATCCGCGGCGCAGGCGAGCTACTGGGTGATGAGCAGAGCGGCCAGATGGAAACCATAGGCTACACGCTGTATATGGAAATGCTTGACCGTGCAGTAAAAGCAATTCGTGCGGGCAAAACGCCTAACATAGACGCCCCCTTTAATAACGGCGTGGAAATCAGCCTCAACTTACCCGCCTTGATACCCGATGACTATATTCATGACGTACAGCAGCGGCTAGTCATGTATAAGCGTATTGCCAATACTCAAAGTGACGCGGAACTTAAAGAACTTCAGGTAGAGCTTATTGATCGCTTTGGCCTGCTGCCTGCCCCGCTGAAAAACTTAATTCGGCAAACCAAGCTCCGCCAACGCGCCGAACAGCTAGGCGTGGCCCGCATCGAAGCGGGCGAGAGCAAAGGCCGAGTACTGTTTAACAGCGCCACACAAGTAGACCCATTGACATTAGTGATGCTGATTCAAAAATCACCACAGCACTACCGTTTAGACGGCTCAGACACTTTAAGGTTTGAATTTCCAATGGAATCAGTCGAACAGCGTTTTGAAAAGGTTGAAACTCTGTTGACCACGCTGAATCAAAAAGTAGCGGCGGCGTAATCCTTGGGGCAAACTTATACCTAAGAAGCACATTGGAAGCTTCAATAAGCCAACGCGCTTCTGGCAAATAAGGATGCTCCACCCTGGCAATAACACCTTTGCTTCACCTGACGTGCCTTTACTCAACTGCATTCACTATTAGGAACGACCATGAACACTCGCCATCTTTTCAACCTATGGGGCCCCACCAGCTTAGCGGTCCTGCTGGCGGCTAGCCTTACTGGGCCGGCCTATGCCCAGCCTGTAAGCGAGCAGCAGGCCAGCGAGCAAGCTGTGGTTAGTGATGCAGCTGTAGCTGGTGCAGAGCAGGCAGCCGATCACCGTGAGCTTCCACGCGGCCATTTCCGCTTGCCCGAAAAAGGCGACATCGTTGGTGAGTATTACACTGTCACGGTGGAGGATCAGGAAGAAACCCTAATCGATATCGCTCGTCGGCATAATATCGGCTTCGAAGAGATTCGCATGGCCAACCCTGATGTAAGCTTATGGGTTCCAGGCAAAGGCACAGAAATCGTCATTCCTGCTCAATACATCTTGCCACCCGCGCCCCGTGAAGGCGTCGTCATCAACCTTTCGGAACTGCGTCTTTATTATTACCCAGCCAACAACCCCGGCATTGTGGAAACCTATCCTGTTAGCGTTGGCAGAGACGGCTTTGCTACCCCGGTGGGCATTACACGCACAACGATAAAGGTTAAAGATCCCGCCTGGGCACCCCCTGCATCAATGCGCCGTGAAGCGGCTGAGCGTGGTGAGCCGGCACCGGCGATCGTTCCTCCCGGCCCAGACAACCCTCTTGGCCGTCACGCTATTCTGCTAGCAATGCCTAGCTACTTAATTCACGGCACTAACCGCCCTGACGGAGTGGGCATGCGCGCTAGCCGTGGCTGTATCCGCATGTACCCTGAGGATATTGAGTCACTCTACGACCGTCTACCCAGCGGCACCCAGGTGAATTTGATGGACGCCCCCTTCAAAGCCGGGTGGGCTGAAGACGGCACGCTATTTGTACAAACCTACCCACAGCTTGAAGAGAATATCGATGACTCAGAGCCACTCCAAGACGCCTTAGCACGTCTAAACGAGCTGGTTGAAGACCAAGTTGATGTTGATGAAGAGCAAATCAAGCGGGCAATTGCAGACCCAAATGGCCGCTTTGTAGCGCTTTATGGCCCCCAAGCGCCAGAAGCCGCACCCGTTGAGACGCCCGTTCAACTAGAGGGCTTGCTTGAAGAAGTAGACTTAGAAGTAAGCACCGTTGTACGCATTGAGGGCGAAGCTTAACGCTTAGGCCTTCCAGCCATAAAAAAACCCCGCCGAGGCGGGGTTTTTTACATCTACAGCAACCACTGAACCTAATTGATGTTCAGTGGCCCAAGCAGAATTACTTCTGCATGGAACGCTGGAACATGCGGTTCATTTCTTCACGGTTTTGCTCAGACATCTGCAGAGCAGCTTGCGCGTCGCGCTGAGCTTGGTTAGCAGTGTTCAGAGCTTGTGAAGCCATGCTGCGTGCTTCTGCAGCATCAGCTTGTGCAGATTCAGCAGTCATGCGAACTTCTTCCAGTGCGCTGGTAGAAGCACAACCAGCCAGGATTGCCAGAGAAGCGGCAGCGGCAGTCATCTTAAGAGCAGTTTTCAGAGTCATAGTGTTCTCCTTGAGTCTTCCTTGGGTACAACATTAAGGGTATGACAAAAAGTAAGACTAAAGTGTTAGCTTAAATTTGTCTACCTGCGGTGCAGGTTCTTTACAGCGACTAGTACCGAGAATGATCTCCTAGGCACACAAGTCAAACGCTGTTTTATAATAGACAACAACGGATGTCTATAGCCACGTGCTTAAAACCTCGAACTTCCTTCAACGACATAAGCCTAGCGGATCACCACGCGAGTGCCAACACTTACCAACCCTGCCACTCGCTCGATCTCTTCATTAGTGACTGCCACGCACCCTTGGGTCCAGTGGTAGCGACCATGAATATCCGGATCCCCTCCGCCAATACCATGAATACCAATAGCACCACCTAATGCGGTGGTTTGCGGCGGATATCCGTGGCGCCGATAGTAATCGAAATATGCTTCATAATCAGCTTGAGAATAAATGCCTTTCTCAAGTGCCATCCGAGCATGCGGTGGCGTAGGATAATCGATACCTATGAAAATATGCCACTGACTTTGATAATTAAAACGGTTGATACGAAACTCACCCAGCGGCGTGACGTTATCGCCGCGCACACGCTGAGTTTTTGCGCCTGCTCGACCCAATGAAATTGGCGCAATACGATCAATTAATGTATTGCCACGAAAAACACTCAACGAGGCGTCTTTATCGTCAACCAGCAGCCACAGCTCATTGCTGTGGCGCGGAATATGGGCTCGTGAAAGCAGCGTCTCAACCAGATCTGTCGGCTGATAATCACTCACAGGGCTAACAGTCGTTGCATTGGCGACTACTGGCCAGCTTAGTGCTAGCGCCAAAAATCGGCGGCGGTTTAAAGGCATCGTTGTGGCTCTCACTTTGGGCCAGCTTGGCAGGCCAAATAAGGCATTTATGAGGGCTTTTATACCTTATTAACGCTACCACTGTCAGCGATTTCGCCGCACAAAAACCATTTTTTTCTATGGTAACGAGCCAATTTAACTCATTTTTAACGCTTGTTAGATATCTTCAAACTCATGCATGCTAGTTACTAGCTTGCGAGCTTCAGCATTGTGCCCTTCGGCTAACGCTGTAAAAAACTCTTCTTCAGGCTCAATTTTTGACCGCGACGCACGGTGCCCGTAAAGAGCCTGCAAATTGCGATGAGACTCTTCTGCCGTTGCCATTATTTCATCAATTGAACCGGCTACCGAGCGTTCAGCAAGCGCCTCTAACAAGGGGGGCTGAGGGAAGTCGCCGGACTCGTCAAACCAGAGTTCTAGCACTTCACGCTGATCGCTGCCGTCATTAAAAAGTGCTTCCAGCCCGGTCTTCATTTTTAACTCGCTAGAGGCGAGATAAGTTAACGCCATCGCCAGACGCTGATTATCAGCCTGCTCAGCAGCCTCTGTGTACTGGCGCGCCATGCGCGCATGGTAGCCTGCCGCCCACTCGATTAAATCCTTGACTTGGTTGTAGCGCATCCGTGTCATCCTCCCGCGTCATCTCATCATCGGTGAATTGAACTTATTGATTTTTAACGTACTGCCTAGAGTTTAGTGGTTTGTAATAGTTTCGCCACTTTCTCATTCCCTCGACTACTCTCTACCACTCTTGGCTGGTTTCACGTAGCGCCGCTATTTCCTGTTTCGCGGCGGCTATATGGGTGAGTAACTGCTCTGAGAAAGAGGCCTGGCTGGCGACGGCAATCATTGAGGGGTTGTCTACACGCCGCTTGGCAGCCCCTTCACTGCTATGTAGCCGTTCAAGTTGAGCCGTTAACCAACATAGCCAGCTATCCGGCTGGCCGATAAGGTCACGTAGGCGCTGAAGCTCAGCAATGGCTGGGCCATCACTGGCGAGTAGCTGCTGCCAAGCATGCGTCTGCAACCGCGCATGCTCGCAAACCTCTCTGAGCATGGCATTAAGCGCCAGCTCAAAGAGCGCCAAGGCGCTCTCTTCAATCGCCATTTGCCGAACGGGGGCATGCTCATCATCCCCGGCGGGCAAACCCACTAGCAGCTCTGCTTGGTAAAGCAGTTGATTCGTACGAGACCGCGAGCTCACTTACGCTTGTCCTCCACGTGCCATTTACCGGCTTCATAGGTCGCTTTCCAGCCAGTCGCCTTTCCTTCCTCGTCAGTCATCACAAACTGCTCTTTATTTTTACGCGAGAAACGGATTTGCGCTGGGCGTCTGTCTGGATCTTTACTAGGCGCCTTGAGAATAAAGTGGTACTTCTCCGGCAGTTCCTCGGCGTGGGACTTTAACTCCTCCACCAAGGGCGGGCGCGTTTCCCGGTTTTTAGGAAACTTGCTAGCCGCAAGGAATAAGCCACTGGCGCCGTCACGCAGTACGTAGTGGTCATCCACTTTTTGACAGGCCAGCTCTGGCATTGGAATTGGATCCATCTTAGGCGGCGCCACTTCACCACTTTTCAGCAACTTACGTGTGTTTTTACACTCGCTATTTGTACAGCCGAAGTACTTACCAAAACGCCCAGACTTCAGCTGCATTTCCGAGCCGCATTTATCGCACTCAATGATGGGCCCGTCATACCCTTTTATCTTGAACTTACCTGTCTCAATATCGTACCCATCGCAATCGGGACTGTTACCACAAATATGCAGTTTACGGGTTTCATCAATTAGGTAGTTATCCATTGCCGTGCCACACTTCTCGCAACGATGTTTGGCACGCAGGGCATTGGTTTCTGCTTCTTCACCGGCATCTTCGGCAACTGCCTCTTCACCCGGGATCAGATCAATAGTCGTTTTACAGCGCTCTTTAGGAGGCAAGTTGTAGCCACTACAGCCAAGGAACACCCCGGTTGATGCCGTGCGGATCTGCATTTTACGACCACAGCTCGGGCAGTCGATCTCTGTAGGCACCGGCTGGTTGGGGCGCATACCATCTTCGCTTTCAGCTTTGCTTAACTCTCCACGAAACTCTTCGTAAAAAGCATCTAGCAACGCTTGCCAGTTACGCTCACCTTCAGCCACCTCATCTAGGCTATCTTCCATACGCGCCGTAAAAGAGTAATCCATCAAATCAGGGAAGGACTCTTTCAAACGCTCGGTAACGATATCGCCCAGTTTTTCAGCATAAAAACGACGATTTTCTAGCTTCACATAACCACGATCCTGAATCGTGGAAATAATAGATGCATAGGTAGAAGGCCGGCCAATCCCCTGTTTCTCCAACTCTTTTACCAAACTTGCTTCCGTATAACGCGGGGCAGGCTTAGTAAAATGCTGCTGAGGGTCAAGCTTTTCAAGGCCCATGGGCGTGCCTTTGGGCAAATCTGGCAGGCTTTGATCTTCGTTTTTACCACTGGGCTTCATAACTCGGGTATAGCCATCAAACTTAAGCACACGCCCTTTGGCACGCAGATCGTAACCTTCTACTTCAACACTTAGCGTGCTAGATAGGTACTCAGCCGGGGTCATTTGACACGCCACAAACTGGCGCCAAATAAGTTCGTAAAGACGCTCAGCGTCGCGTTCCATTCCCGCTAAGTCAGACGCTTTACGTTCAACGCTAGAAGGCCGGATCGCCTCGTGGGCCTCTTGGGCGCTCTCTTTACTACTGTAACGGTTAGGCGCTTCCGGCAAGTAGCGCTCACCGTACTCATCGCCAATAAAAGCCCGCACCCCCTCCACCGCATCTTTGGAGAGATTTGTGGAGTCCGTGCGCATATAGGTGATGTAGCCCGCCTCGTAAAGGCGCTGAGCCATGGTCATGGTCTTTTTAACTGAAAACCCTAACCGACCACTAGCGGCTTGCTGAAGCGTCGAAGTGATGAACGGCGCCGTGGGCTTGGAGCTCGTGGGCTTATCTTCACGGGAGGTGATGGCAAGCTTCGCCTTGCGCAGTTTCTCAATGCGATCAAGGGTGTCTTTCTGCGAGGTTGGTCGAAATGCCTTGCCATCCTGACGCGCCAACGCAAACCGCACCAGCTCACCGTCCGGCGAAACCAGATCGGCATGCACATCCCAAAACTCTTCAGGAATGAAGGCACGAATTTCACGCTCACGCTCCACGATCAGGCGAACGGCGACTGATTGTACGCGACCGGCCGAAAGGCCACGGGCAATTTTGGCCCACAGCAATGGCGAGAGCATGAAGCCTACGACGCGATCCAGGAAGCGGCGCGCCTGCTGAGCCTCAACCCGTGGAATATTGAGCACCCCAGGTGCCTTAAACGCATCCTGGATAGCGTTCTTGGTAATCTCGTTAAATACAACGCGCTTGTAACGGCTTTCATCACCACCGATGGTCTCGCGCAGGTGCCAGGCAATGGCTTCACCTTCGCGGTCCAAATCCGTTGCGAGATAAACAGCATCAGCCTTTTCGGCTAATTTTTTTAGCTCGGCAACCACTTTCTCTTTACCGGGTAACACTTCGTAGTGGGCTTCCCATCCATTACCAGGATCGATACCCATACGCCGTATCAGTTGGTCCTGGGCCTTGCGCTTCTTATACTCTGCCTTCTCTTCCACGGACATCTTACGCGTTGCCGCGGCCTGGCGAGCGCGCTCCTTGGGATCGGAGGCTGCCTTACCTGAGCCGCTGGTCGGTAGGTCACGTATATGACCCACGCTCGACTTGACGATGAAATCGTTGCCGAGGTACTTATTTATCGTCTTCGCTTTCGCTGGCGATTCGACGATGACCAGTGACTTACCCATAGTGCTCCACTTTCCTATTGCTTAGGCTACCTAGCCCATGCTCTGAATACGGCGCCGCATCAATTAACATTAGCGACTGCGTGAAAAATGCGCCTACCCTACCCCAGCACTTACTTAAGCGCCAGTGGCAACCACGACGAAGGGCGCCACACTGAATGTGACCAGAACCATGCTGAGGCCCCATAAGTTTTTATCACAAAGTAGCTAGACACTAGACTGCCGCCACAAGGACGGCAACCCAAAATAAGCGCAATCAAATAAAACGCCCCTGCTTTTTAGCAGGGGCGTATACGTTACCAAGCCTTTGTTTAACGCTTACGCGGTGTTTTGCGTCGTGCCACTGAGGCAGGTTTTGGCTTTTCTCCCTCGGCATTATCACTAGGCGTCGCCGCCTGCTTTTTATCAGCCGTCGTAGTCGCTGCAGCCTTTGCAGGAGTGGCAGCGAGACTTTCACTGGCGGCTTTACCAGCCGTTTCAGAGGTTTCTTTAGCGCTATGGCTAGCTGCTTTCACCTCTGCTTTAGCTGCGTTTTCAGAGGCTGCGTTCTCAGGGGCAGCTTTCTCAAGCACTTTTTCTGAAGCTTTTTCAACCGATGGATCCAGTGCCTTTTGAGCAGCTTTCTGAGGTGCTTTCTCAATCGCCGCAGGAGTAGCCGCCTGTTTAGCCACGGCAGGTTTAGGCTTAGCCGGACGCGCCTTATCAAACAGAGCTTTTACCTGACTAAAGCGCTCAGCGGCGTGCTCAGACAGCTCCCCACTGGCTGCAAAAACATGCTCTAGGTGCTCTACTTGGCTATCAATTTCCTCATTACTCTGCCCTTTTAGTAGGTCAGGTAGGGTATTGAGCGCCTGTTCCCGATCCATTTTCAGCAAAAAGAACTGTTCACGCACCAAGTGCTTGAAATCGCTTAGCGAGGCTGTCGGCTCAAGCTCGGCGCGAGAAGCGCGTAGTCGTTTAAAGTTACGTTCATCAGTCGCCGTTGCACCGCCCAGCACGTAGATGATCGAGCGCATAGCAGCCTCATGAGTACCGCCATGGGAGAACTTTTCACGCAGCTCATTTTTGCGGTTCTCAATAAAGCGACGGTGCTCTGGCTCAGCACCAGGACGACGGCGATGCACATGCGCATCCCCATGCAAACCAACCGCCGCCTGCAAGAGAGGCTGTCCATAAATGTCCATAAACAGACGTTCAGTAGAACTGTCGCGCAGGTCGCGCCAAGCATTAAGCCCCGCAGTAATTTGATCAGACGCCATCGATTCCAGTGCTTTGAAGAAATTATCCTGGCCTATCTCCTGACGATTGCGGCGTACGGTTTCTGCCATCACCGGTAGCGGCACCGTTAATGGGTTGCGGTCAGAAAGCAACTTATAACCTAGGCGAATGGGGTGCATACGGCGCGTCCAGCGCGCCGCTTCCGGCGTCATCACCGCGCGCAACCAAGGCTGCATAAAGAGACGATAAAAACCGAGATTTATCTCAGAAATACGCGCAACGGTCGCGAAACGCCGATCATCTTCGGGCTTATGCATCACATCGCGGTCTAACTCTTCAAAGTTACGCGCGGTAAACTCTAGCAGATAATCTCGCTCGATCAGCTCGGCATCATCGCGCTCACTGGCATGGGATACCGTCGTTTCGTAAAGCCCCGGGGGCATTACATCGATATAGTCCATGTTCGCCGTAAACTCTGAATGCTCCTTACGTGACACACTGCCGGAAACAAAGATTCCAAGGTGCCCCGTCGTATCGTGCAGGCAGTACACAATGGTCTGCTCGTTGGCGATGATATCTTCTTCGCCTTCGTATAGATCCCGAATCCAGCCAAGTGCTTGAGGCGGCGGCGTAATATCATCGCCCCGTGAGCAAAACACCACAACCGGTGAGCGGACATTGCGCAAGTCAATACGACGCCCATCCCGGGTGACTAACTGCGCGGTGGAAAGGCGGTTTCCGACAAAGAGGTTATCAACGATGTACTGGATTTCTTCACCACCCAAAACCACGTGGCCGCCCCACCAGCGTTCAAATTCTAGATACCGCTCTTTTTCAGTATCGATATTCGAGTAGAGATGAAACTGTTTTTTCCAGTATGTATTAGCCGGATTGAGACGCTCAAAGTTTTGCACCAACCAAGCGCCATCAAACAGACCGTTACCTAAATCGCTGGTTAACGCGGTAATCCAGCTCCCCCCTGTCATGCCGCCTGTATAGCGCATGGGTGCTTTACCATGCTCGCCCGCCCAATAAGAGAGCGGAGCACCCGCTATTAAGATGGGGCCAAAGACGTCGGGTTCTAACGCGGCAGCCATCATAATTTGCCACCCTGCCTGACAGTTGCCGACCACCATCGGCTTTTCAACCGTATCAGGGTGTAACGCGATAACATGGCGCAAAAAGGCCACTTCTGCTTCAACCACGTCTTCGACGGTTTGACCCGGCTCAGGGAACGGTAAAAAACCAATGAAATAACAAGGATGGCCGGCCTTTAAGGCTACCCCCAGCTCGCTATCGGGTTTAAAGCCGCCAATGCCAGGGCCGTGCCCTGCACGGGGGTCAACCACCACAAAGGGCCGCTTCTTGGGATCAATGTATGTATTAGCGGGGGGAAGAACTCGCAGCAGTTCGTAGTTCGTCGGATGGGGCAGCGTACGCCCGTCGAGCAATACTTCGGTTTCAAAACCAAGCACATTGGGCTTGGTCTGCTCCATATGTTCAAGGTATTGGTTGCCGCGTTCGCGCATCGCATCCCAATAGAGGATGTTACGTTCTAAGCTATCACGCCAGTACGACATGGCAGAACGCCCGAACCCAAAAGGGTCGATAACGCTGGCAAGGGCTTCCCCGCCGGGTAGCGCTGTTAAATCATTGGCAATGCCTGACCAAGCACTACTGAGCCCTTGGTCAGGTAGTAAAGGGTTAGCGAGAAAGTTCATAGATCCTCCCATTGGAGTGATGCGGGGCATCAATCCCGAAGCAATGATGCTGCAGTGCAATATAGTTTAGGCTACTCTTCGCGTGACGTCGATGCCTCCCTTGATCAATTCTTACGACATAGCGCTAAAGACGGCTGACTACTTCAGTGGTAGCATCGTCTAATTAGCGCAAACTTTAAAACGCTGTCTTTCATAAAGAAATTCCTTTATAAGCGCTTTCTACTGCGCTATTTATGGCTACAGCACATTACAACCAGTGCACAATAATAGAGTTACAGAGCAACTTATTGTTACAGCGTTCACTATCGCTGGAGGGTATTACCGAGAGGTTGTTTTATGTCGTCCCCTACGCTGCTAAACCGCCTGACCTTTCGTCAACTTCAAGTATTTCAGGAAGTGCATCGCCAGCGCTCTTATTCTCGCGCGGCAGAACAGCTCGGCCTTACCCAACCCGCTGTCAGCGCCCAAATCCGCCAGCTTGAGCAAGCCGTAGGCCAACCGCTATTTAAATATGCGGGCAAAACTCTCCATGTACTGCCCGCAGCGGACACGTTGGCGCTCTCTACTCGAGAGATCATTGGTCAACTTTCTCGGCTTCAGATGAACCTCTCGGACATTAACGGCAAAATTAGCGGCGAACTTAATATCGCGGCCGTTTCATCCGCCCAATATGTAGTGCCTTACTTGCTTGCTCGTTTTCGTGCGCGCTATCCAGACGTTCGAATACGCTTAAAAGTGTGCAATCGCAGCCAAGCGCTTGAAAGACTAGCACAGCAGAAAGATGACGTAGTGATTATGGCAATGGTGCCGGACGACGACGGCTTGGTCGTTATGCCTATTTTAGATAACGAATTAATCGCCGTCGTATGGCCTCAACATCCGCTACTAAACGCCCCTGCGCCCTCTCTAGCTGATTTTGCCCGCCATTACCTCTTAATGCGCGAACCCGGCTCAGGGGTGCGCAATGCCTTTGAACAGCTGGCAGCCAACCAAGAAGTGGGCCTTCCTCATCGCATTGAGTTAGGAACCAACGAGGCGATCAAGCAGGGTGTCATGGCGCACTTGGGCATTGCGGTACTCCCTCGTTTAGCAGTACAACTAGAGCTTGAGCAGGGGTTACTTGCATCGCTGGCATTACCCAACTTTCCTATCCGCCGCTCTTGGTGCGCCGTTCACCGACGTGACCATTTCCCCACGCCGGTTGCGGAGCTCTTTTTACGCTTTACCCGTGAGCATCTAGACGAGTATCGGCGCTACTTTCAAACGCCCTCAAGCCCATTGCCCAGTCACGGTGTTTCTTGTCTGCCTATGCTGCCTGTTTAGGCAGCCCATGCAACGTACTCAGAGTGTCTTGTTCTCTATGAGATATGTTACATTACCCTACTACCTACGTATGATTTAGCGTACTCAGGGCTTGGTCAGTTTTAACGCGGAGTGATGCTGGCCTGCCGCACAGTCGAGAGGCTCTTTTCTATGAGCAATAACCCCTCACAACGTGTGCCCAGCGGTGAAAAATTCCGCAATGAACACGGCATGACGGTGATCAAAGACGGCATGAAGCAGCGCAAAGCGCAGGCGGATGCCCCTTCTCTTGAGCGTAAGCCTAAGTGGTTACGCGCTCAGATTCCTGGTGGTGAACGGTTTGAAGCGGTTAAGAAAAATGTCGCTACTCACCGCCTTAGCACCGTGTGCGCCGAATCGCATTGCCCCAACATGGGCGAATGCTGGAGCAACGGTACCGCGACTATTATGCTGATGGGCTCCGTATGTACCCGCGCATGCCGCTTTTGTGCAGTAGATACTGGCAACCCCAAAGGTTGGCTGGACACCGAAGAGCCTGAAAACACAGCCAAGTCTGTTGAACTAATGGGGCTTCGCTATATCGTGCTTACTTCCGTCGATCGCGACGATTTAGACGACGGTGGCGCGACACATTATGCCAACTGTATTCGCGCTATTAAGGCGCGTACGCCAGAGGTTGTTGTTGAAGCGCTAACCCCCGATTTTGATGGACAAAAAGACGCTATTGAACGGGTAGTGGATTCCGGGCTGGAGGTGTTTGCTCAGAATGTTGAAACGGTAGAACGCTTAACCCAAAAGGTACGGGATCCACGCGCTGGCTATCGCAAAACGCTCGACGTTTTGGCGCATGCCAAGAAGTATCGTCCCGATGTCATCACTAAAACCAGCTTGATGTTAGGACTCGGCGAAACTGACGAAGAGATTTTACAGACTTTCGACGACCTACGTGAGATTGGCGTTGATATCGTAACTCTTGGCCAATACCTACGCCCAACCAAAAACCACCTTGCTGTAGAGCGCTGGGTAACCCCAGAAGAGTTCGACCGCTACCGCGTGCTGGGGCTAGAAAAAGGCTTTATGGAAGTCCCCTCAGGGCCCTTGGTACGCTCAAGCTATCGTGCTGACCGCGTGTTTGAGAAAAACAATCTTGGTCTTGCGTCACCTGCAGCCGTCCCGGGCCAAGAAACAGATACCAGCCGTATTCCTGCGTTGAACGTAGGGTGACACGCCTATGCCGCTGTAAATGCACGTGCTGAGGGTATGCGTAGAGGTACCCTCTCCTATTTACAGCGGCAAACCCCTAAATCCATACCGTCGGTGTTTTTGGCACTACAGTTATGCAACGGTTACTAGCTCACGCTTTAGCTCTGCGGCTAACGCAAACGCTAGCTGTTCCCCCACCACTTGATGATCAGGCTTGATTGCGACCAGATCGGCTAAACGGGTTACCGGCATGCCGGCATACCCGCAGGGATTGATACGCGCAAACGGTGATAAATCCGCATCTACATTGAGCGCCACACCGTGATAGCTTGCCCCCCGCCTAATACGCAACCCTAGTGAGGCGATTTTTGCCTCTCCTAGCGCAGTATCCACATATACGCCCGGTGCATCTGGCCTGGCGCGAGCACTAACCCCATACTTGCTGAGTACGTGAATCACTGCATTTTCAAGGGCGGTAACCAAATCACGCACACCAATCTTGTTTCGTCGAATATCTAACAGCGGATAGAGCACTACCTGACCAGGGCCGTGGTAAGTGACCTGGCCGCCACGGTCAGTTTGCACCACAGGGATATCACCCGGCATTAATAAATGCTCAGGTTTACCTGCCTGCCCTTGGGTAAAAACAGGGTCATGCTCGACGAGCCAAAACTGATCGGGAGTTGCTTCGCCTCGCGTATCAGTCAGCGCACGCATTGATTCCCACACGGGCAAGTACGCGCTGCGGCCAAGAAGGTGAAGCTCAATGGGGGCGTTCATTGCTATACCACCATGTGCACGCGGCCAGTGGCTTTTAAAGCGTCAAACAACTGACTAAGCTGTTGTTCGCCCGTTGCCTTAATCACAATGCGCACCGACTGAAAACGACCGTTGCGACTATCCACCACCTGAATGAGGCTTTCATCAAAACCAGGCGCGTGCCTATGGATTACTTGGCACACACAGGCTGCAAAGTCTTCAGCAGCGTCGCCCACCACTTTCAGCGAGTAATCACAAGGAAAGGTAATTTTGGGAGATGGGGGCGCGGCAGGCTGCCGCAAGTCGCGAAGCCCTTTTTTTGCATCCTTTTTCATAAGTTGCCTTCAATTACCAAATAAGAGAACGAGTCACTAGGAGCCAAGCCCATTAGCCGCGCCCCTAGCCCTCTAGTGAAAGTACCGTTAACGAGTGAAAAGCGTACGGCATTAGCCGGTGAAGTTGCTGACCAAGCCGCTGAAAAAGCGCCTTACCTGATCAAACAATCGCTTAAACAACCCACCCTCTTCAACATTTTCAAGGGCAACCAGTTGACGCTCACCAACCATATCCTCGCCGAGATACACTTCTAAGGTACCTACTTCATCGCCTACAGCGACCGGCGCTTGCAGGTCTTGCTTAAGATTAAGGCGCGCGCGAAGCTCTTCATTGCGATTGCGCGGTAGCGTCATGAATACTTCTTCGTTAACTCCAACCCGTAGTTCGTTCATTTCGCCACCCCACACTCGCGGCGTCGCAAGTACAGCGCCTCGTTCATAGAGCTTCATGGTTTCATAGAAGCGAAAGCCGTAGCTGAGCAGTTTCTGCGTCTCTTGAGCGCGCGCCTCCTCTGAACTTGTACCCATCACAACAGATATTAGACGCATATCATCACGCTTGGCTGAGGCTACCAAGCCGTAACCAGCCTCAGTTGTCCAGCCAGTTTTCAAGCCATCAACCGTGGGGTCGCGCCAAAGCAGCCGGTTGCGATTAGGTTGGTCGATGCCGCTAAAGGAGAAAGTGCGCTGGGAGTAAATCGCATAGTGCTCAGGGTAATCATTGATGATGTATTGAGAAAGCAGCGCCATATCACGAGCGGTTGAGTAGTGATTATCACCCGGCAGCCCGGTGGCATTTTGAAAATTTGTATTATTCATGCCCAAACGCGTGGCATGCTGGTTCATCAAATCCGCAAAGGGTGCTTCCCCCCCAGCCAAGTGCTCGGCAATAGCGACACTGGCATCGTTGCCTGAAACAATAACTATGCCATGCAACAGATCATCGACTGAGACACGATCGCCCACTTCAATAAACATTTTGGAACCGCCGGTGCGCCATGCCCTCTCGCTGATGTTAACCATATCGGTGAGGCTAATGGTGCCGCGATCCAACTCACGCTCTACTAGGTAAGCCGTCATCAGCTTAGTGAGACTCGCCGGGGGCAAACGCTCATCAGAGTTATGTTCAGCAAGCACACGCCCGCTATGAGCATCCATCAGTATCCACGAGCTTGCCGCAAGCTGTGGTGCAGCTGGAATAATCGTCTGCGGCTGAGGAACGGGCTGGGCCGAGGCAGGTAAAGCTACCACCGTCATTGCTGCAAACAAGCAGAGCTGAGCTGAACGACGAAACGACATTACTATATTCATTACTAACTTCTCACTTACATAGAGAATGGACGTGATGAGACACGCCATTAAGGATAAATAAAAGGGCGACTTATCTCACGACAAACACTTGCGGGAAACCTGCGTGGCGCAATGCCTCTCGGGCTTGTGTCTCTTGGGCAGGCATTACTGGCCCGACCTGCACACGGTGAACGTCTGCATCACTCATTACGCGTACTGAATGTGCAAGCTCACCCTGCAGACGCCGCTGCAGCTGCTCGGCACCTTCGGCAGTTCCCAGCGCGGCAATTTGCAGATACACCGCAGTACCCGCTTCTTGACCACTAGCCGCTTGTGCTTGAGAGGCAGCTTGTTGCTGGGGCGCTGCTGCTGCGGATGCTGAAGCACCTGAAGCGGTAGCAGATTGAGCGGTTGCCGGTTTTGGTTCTGATGCGCTGCCACCTCTGCCCCGCTCCGCAAGCCATTGCGCTGGGTCAAGCGCTTCGACGCGAACCGGCCCTGTTCCATTTTCTAAAAACCCTAACCGTGCCGCCGCCGCGTAAGAAAGGTCAATTTCACGATCACTATGGAAAGGCCCACGATCATTCACCCGCACAATCACCGACTCACCGTTATCTAAACTGGTCACACGAGCAAAGGTTGGCAACGGCAAAGAACGGTGGGCGGCCGTCATTTTATACATGTCGTAAATTTCACCGTTAGACGTGGCATAACCATGAAATTTCTCGCCATACCAGGAGGCCGTGCCCTGCCGCGCATACCCTTTAGAATCAGGCAACACACGGTAGGTTTCACCCCACACCTCATAGGTGGGGCGATTTCCAGCGCGCGATAAAGGTTCAATGCGCGGCTCGGCATCCGGCACTTTGCTTACATCCGGTGGCTCAAGCGGATAAGCATCACCTGACATCGCGTAGCGGCCACCGCTAGTACCAGCACTACTGGAACCGCTTGTTGCAACAGTGCTACTCGATGTGGAAGCACTCGAAGACCGATCCGTATCAACACTGGTTCGCTGGGTTTCTTGACTAGCGCAGCCACTCATTAGGGCGACGATAGTGACAGCACCAGCCACGCCCCGGACATCTGTCAGCACTGTTTTCATCCTTGGTCCTCTACCTGCCGCTCAATGGCTTCAGATAACTCTGCCACCGCCATTGCATAGAGATGGCTGTGGTTGTATCGGGTAATGACATAGAAATTGTACTCACCCAACCGGTAGCGGATACTGCCGTCGGCGAACTCCAGCATCAAGGGTACGGCGGGAAGCGTTGGTTCGAGCGCCACCTCAGGCTCAATCCCTGCTTCTACTACATCCGCCACGGTAACTGCGGGCGAACGCGTTTGATTAAAGCTTAGTGTCTCTGGTGGTGACGTGGGCCCACTCGCTTCGTGATAAATAGTGCCGTCACGCTGCCAACCATGCACCGCGAAATAATTGGCCACGCTGCCAATCGCATCGACGGGATTTTCCCATAGGTCACGAATACCGTCGTCGTCGAAATCGACGGCGTAGGCTTGGTAACTAGTAGGGATAAATTGCGGATAGCCCATGGCTCCCGCATAGGAGCCATATAGCGCTGTGGGTTCAACACCCTGCTCGTGAGCAATCTGTAAGAATGCAGCCAGCTCACCGCGGAAAAAATCGCCACGCACCGGGTGATGAAATGCCAACGTTGCCAGCGAATCGAGTACCCGGTGGCGGCCTTTATGGCGCCCATAGTAGGTTTCCACGCCAATAATAGCGGTTACAACCTCACGGGGAACCCCATATACCTCTTCAGCACGGGCGAGCGTATCCGCATGTTCCTGGATAAAAGCAGCGCCTTCTTCGATTCGCTGATCGGTCATGAATATTTCCCGATACTCATGCCAGCTTAACCGGCGCTCAGCCGCACCCTCCATAGCATCCAGCACGCCCTGGCTATAATTGGCTTGGTTAAATGTTTCGGTCAGCCAGGCTTCTGGCAACCCTTCGGCTACCAGTTCATCAACCAATTGCTGGGTACGCTCATGGTGCTGCGGGTCAAAATGCGCCTGCTCCTCAGCCCATACGGCAGGAATTGAGCATGCCATTACGACAGCCATCAAATAACTACCTGCGTTGTTTCGGGCCCTGTTCATTAACTCACCACTCCTGTGAAAACCATATCGCTTAGACCATCAGCGCGGTAACAAACGACGATGCGCATGAATCGACATGAGAATACCGAACCCCGCCAATAAGGTCACGCTTGAGGTGCCGCCGTAACTCACTAAAGGTAGCGGCACACCAACCACCGGCAGAATGCCGCTGACCATACCGACATTAACAAAAACATAAATGAAAAACGTAAGAATAATACTGCCCGCCACCAGCCGCCCGAAAGTATCCTGGGAAGACGTGGCTAACCACATCCCGCGCCCCACAATCATGACATAAAGCGCCAGTAGCAATAACATTCCGACAAGACCAAACTCTTCGCCCAATACAGCAATAATGAAATCCGTATGGCGTTCAGGGAGAAACTCAAGCTGGGATTGAGTACCGTCCAACCAGCCTTTGCCCCACAAACCACCACTGCCAATTGCCGTGGTAGATTGGATAATATTCCAACCCGCACCCAAGGGGTCGCTTTCCGGGTCTAAAAACGTCAGCACTCGCTGGCGCTGATAGTTATGCATATTCATCCACAGCAGCGGCAACCCTGCGGCCACTAGTGCTCCAACAAAGCCGATAAGCCGCCAGGAAAGGCCTGCCAACAGCACTACAATGACTGCCGCACTCGTCATGAGTAACGAGGTGCCTAAATCTGGCTGAATAGCCGTCAGCACAACAGGCACACCAATGATTAAGCCACACACCGCAATATCACGAAGACGGGGCGGCAACGGGCAGCGGTTCAGGTAAGCCGCCACCATCAACGGTACGGCTAGCTTCATCATCTCAGAGGGTTGAAAGCGTATAACACCAGGAATGACCAGCCACCGTTTAGCCCCCATCCCCACATCTCCAACGAGCTCTACCGCAATGAGCATGACAAGCCCAACACCATAAGCAAAAGGAGCCCAGCGCAGGAAAGTAGAGGGAGAGAATTGCGCAATAATGACCATGCCGACCAGCGCAACGCCAAAACGAATGGCTTGGGCGACGACTGCTTCGATACGCTGACCAGAAGCACTGTAGAGAACAAACAGACCCGCCACCATAAGCACCAGCAGCATGCCTATTAACCAAGGGTCGAGATGAATACGCTCCCAGATGCTTTTACGTCGCGCAATACCACTACTTGGAGGCCGCACGGGGTAGCTACGAAAAGAGCGGGAGAGTGTCTGCCAAGCCGCCATTAATTACCCTCCACGCCAACAGTGTCTTCTTCTAACGCATCACGCACTTCATCTACCTCTGGCGCACGCTCTTTTAGAAGCCAAGCATCGGTCATCGCGCGAGCCAAGTGCGCTGCGTGGGTACTTCCCCCTCCAGCGTTTTCAACAATGACAGATACCGCAATTTGTGGATTTTCAAGGGGCGCAAAGGCCATAAAAAGCGCGTGATCTCGCAGGCGCTCTTCTAACTCTTCTGCGTTATAGCGTTGATCCTGCCCCAGCGAAAAGACCTGAGCAGTCCCCGACTTACCCCCCATACGATACTCAAGCCCCACCCCAGTGCGACGGGCGGTGCCCTCACTACCGGTAAGTACTTTTTCCATACCGCTAAAGATGCGACCCCACCAGCCTTCATTATCAAGCTCAATATCCGGCAAGGTATCAGGGAGGTCACGAGGAACCGGTTGATTACCCACTTCTAGCGCAAGGCGCGGCTTCACCCAATGACCTCGATTCGCCAAGGCAGCCGTTGCGCTGGCTAGCTGTAGGGGAGTCACCTGCCAATACCCTTGACCAATACCCACCGAGAGCGTTTCACCCGGATACCAAGGCTGATTAAAACGACCACGCTTCCAATCCCGAGAGGGCATCAGTCCAGTGCTTTCACCTTGCACATCGTGGGCTACCCGCTGGCCAAAGCCAAAGTTGCTCATCTGCTCATGTAGCTTGTCGATACCCAGGTCGTGCGCCAGCGAATAGTAGTAAGTGTTGTTGGAAACAGCTATCGAGCGCTCCATATCAACCCGGCCATGGCCCCAACGCAGCCAGTTGCGGTAGCGCCGAGTATCATTGGGTAATTGGTAAAACCCTGGATCGTTGATCGTGCTATCAGGGGTAATTGCCCCCTCGACTAAGCCCGCTAATGCAAGGAACGGCTTAATGGTGGAGCCGGGCGGATAGTGCCCGCGGATAGCACGATTAAATAGCGGTAAATCGATATTCTCCTGGAGCGCCCTATACGAGGCAACATCGATACCGGTCACAAACTGGTTACTGTCAAAGCCAGGCGTTGAAACCATCGCCAAAATCTCCCCAGTATCCGGCATAACCGCCACAATGGACCCACGACGGCCATCCATCAGCTCATAGGCCAACATCTGTAACGATTTATCCAGTGTAAGGGTCAGGTTTTCTCCGGGAACGGGGTCGGTTCGCCCTAGCTCTCTTAACACACGACCACGTGCATTAGTCTCTACTTTGCGAAGTCCTGCCTGGCCGTGTAACTGGTCTTCATAAAACCGTTCTACGCCGGTTTTGCCAATAAAGTGCGTGCCCGCATAACGGCCGGTATCCAGGGTTTGCATCTCTTCAGCGTTAATGCGCCCCACATACCCCAGGGCATGCGCCATCACCTCGGCATCGGGATAGTAGCGCAGTAACTGAGCTTCCACTTCCACACCGGGCAATCGATGACGATTTACCGCAAGGCGGGCAATTTGGTTTTCGCTTAAGTCGCTCATCAATAGCGCAGGCTGGAACGGACGCTGGCGCTGACGTGAGCGAACATTAAAAGCGTCGATATCCTCTTCGGGTAACTCTAGAAGATCCACCAGCAGCGCCAGCGTGTCATCCAAATTATCGACACGCTCACGAACTAGGGTAAGGTTGTAGGTGGGGCGATTTTCAGCAAGTAGGGTTCCGTTACGGTCATAGATAAGCCCTCGGTTGGGCGGTAACGGCTCAACACGCACACGGTTTTTTTCTGAGCGAGTGCTATAAAGGTCATGCTGGGTAATCTGCAAATAAGCGAGGCGACCAGTCAGTAAGCTGGTCAATACAATAACTACCAAGACGGCAAGCAGCGCCCTGACACGGAAAATACGCAGCTCTTGCTCGGAGTTTTTTAGCGTATCAAGGCGCTGTGGCATGGCAAAAGATGACTCTCAAATCTAACAAATGACGCAACAATAGCCATGGAAATGGCTCTGTTTTAGCACGCCTAGCGATGATAAGGATGACCGACTAACAGGGTCCACGCACGGTATAACTGCTCTGCAAGCATAATACGTACTAGCGGGTGCGGCAGCGTGAGAGAAGAGAGCGACCAAGCCTTATCAGCCAACGCCGAAAGGGAAGGTTCTAAACCATCAGGGCCACCAACGAGAAGCACAATATCACGCCCCATCATGCGCCAAGCATCGGCTTCTTGGGCAAGCTGCTCGGTACTCCATTTCTTGCCTTTGACCTCTAATGCCACGATATATTCATCACCACGCAGCTTGTCACGAATACGCTGGGCTTCTTGAGCACGGGCTTTGGCAATATCAGCATTTTTGCCCCGTTGACCCAGAGGGATCTCTTCAATTTCTAAATTAAAATCCCTTGGCAACCGTTTGCGGTAGGTTTCAACGCCCTCTTCCACCCATCCGGGCATCTTCGTCCCCACCGCTAACAGCCGTATTCTCATGACATAGTGACCCGCTCTTCTAAGCGTTTCAATGACTCACCAATCCCGCCAGCATCGTTGGGCAGGTCTGCCCATAGACGTTCAAGGTCGTACAGTGCGCGTGCATCGGGAAGCATGATATGGACAACGATGTCACCCAAATCAACAAGCACCCAATCAGCATTATCGCCACCTTCTACACCACGGGGCTTAAGACCGGCGGCTTTGGCTTTTTCCACTACATTCTGCGCCAGTGCGGAGACATGACGTGTAGAGGTTCCGCTAGCAATCACCATTAAATCGGTGACTTCGGTTAGCTTGGAAACATCTAGCTGGGTAATATCGCGTGCTTTTAGCTCTTCTAGCGCGTCAATCGCTAGGCTTTTAAGTGTATCGATGTGCATGGCTCCTGAAGGCAACCCCTTGTGAAGGTAAGACTAATTAGTAGAACGGGTAAAAAAACGGCAATCAATACTGCTTCGAAGCTAATATCAATCAGCCGCCGTTTAGCGGGCCATTGTAACGGCTTCTTTCATGACTGCCAGCGCTATTCGTACGTTTGATAAAGCCCCTGCTGTAAAATGCTTCTTTCCACTGCTTCCGGAAGCAGATAACGCACACTCTCACCTGCTTTTAGGCGCTCTCTTACATAAGTAGCAGAGATCGCCATCATTGAGGGAAGTGTGAGCGATAGCATTGAACCATAAGGGCGCTGCATGAGCGCCGATGTACTATCGACTTCTCGATTACCAACCAGTTCCTTCAGCGCTGGAGGCCAGGGTGTTTGATAGCCAGGCCGAGCTATTACCACAAGGTGCGCTAAAGTGAATATTTCGTCCACCTTGTGCCATTTTGTCAGCCGTAAAAACGCATCAAAGCCAATAATCATGGTCAGCGGCACCTCACTACCGTACTCACTGCGTAACTCTGCCAACGTATCAACGCTGTAGGAAGGGCCCTCCCGGCGCAGCTCACGCCCATCAGCAATAATGCCCGGCGTATCGGCTATACCCATTTTGAGCAGCTCAAAACGTTGGTCGGGCGAGACCTGCGGGGCGTCTCGCAAAGGCGGCTTGGGCGCTGGAATCATGTGTAGCCAATCCAGCCCCAGCGCTTCACGAACCTCCACCGCGCTGCGCAAATGGCCCAAATGTACTGGATCAAAGGTTCCGCCCAGCATGCCTACCTTTAACAGCGCATGACTCATTGCCGAACCTGACCATCTCCAAACACGATGTACTTCTGTGTTGTCAGCCCCTGTAGCCCGACGGGACCTCTGGCGTGCAGTTTGTCGGTGGATATGCCAATTTCTGCCCCAAGCCCGTACTCAAAGCCGTCTGCAAAGCGGGTAGAAGCATTAACAATCACCGAGCTGGAATCCACTTCTGCCATAAAGCGGCGGGCAAGGGAGTAATCCTGGGTAACAATGGCATCAGTGTGGTGAGACCCATATTTCTCAATGTGCTCAATCGCTTCATCCATACCATCAACGACCTTAATGGCCAATACGGGGGCCAGGTACTCTGCATGCCAGTCTTCTTCTGTTGCTTCAACGGCCTGCGGCAACAATGCCTGGGTGCGCTTACAGCCTCGTAGCTCCACGTCATGCTGTGCATAGGCACGGGCCAACTCTGGCAGCACAAGATCGGCGATCGGCGCATCCACCAACAGAGTCTCCATGGTGTTGCAGGTTCCATAGCGGTGGGTTTTAGCGTTAACCGCAATGGCTAATGCTTTGGCTGGATCTGCCGTTGTATCGATATACACATGACAAACGCCATCAAGGTGCTTGATGACGGGCACCTTCGCTTCGCGGGAAATACGCTCAATTAGTGACTTGCCGCCTCGCGGAATAATCACATCAACATACTCAGGCATGCTGATCATCGCGCCTACCGCAGCGCGATCAGTGGTTGCCACTACCTGGACAGCACCCGCGGGTAAGCCGACATCAGCCAAGCCTTGCTGAATGCAGCTGCTAATGGCAGCGTTTGAGGCGCTGGCTTCTGACCCCCCGCGCAATAAGCAGGCATTACCGGATTTTAAACAAAGGCTTGCAGCTTCAAGGGTGACATTGGGGCGAGACTCATAAATGATGCCGACAACCCCCAGCGGAACGCGCATTTTGCCCACTTGAATACCACTTGGACGGTAGTTCATCTCGTCGATTTCGCCCACTGGATCGGGTAGTCCAGCCACCTGGCGCAACCCTTCAATCATGGCATCTACTCGGCTATCGGAGAGCGCTAAGCGATCCAGTAGCGCACTGTCTAAACCATTTTGTTGACCGCGCTGCATATCAAGTGCATTAGCTTCTAAAATCATCGCTCTAGAAGCGGCCAAGCGGGCCGCCATCGCCTCAAGTGCACGATTTTTTAGTCCCGTATCCGCGCGGCGCAGTTCAACGGCCGCTGCACGGGCACCCTGCCCGAGCGCCTGCATATAAGCGGGCACATCCCCAGCAGCCAAGTGGCGTTGGGCTTCATCCTGGAACGTGTTAGAACCGCTCATATCGTCTCCCTGGTTAGTGGCGTAGCGTGTGAGGTGGTTGTAGGTAAATGTTATGTGTAAAAGCTATATAGAAGCTATGGTGACCATGGTACTGAATGCTTAACAGTATGTTACGCCATTTGGGCGTTATACTGGGGTATTAGATGCCTCATCTCGACACGGCAACATTATCAAACAGCACCACGGCACGGCCGTGAATCAGCCTTCGTTATTAAAGGTGAATAGTAAGCCACCATGCAAAGCAAGTACAAAATACGCCTACTAAGAACCAATTTATTGGCTGCCGCTGTGGTGCTAGCACTCTGGACACCCACCGCCCCACCTGCTGCCGCCCTGGTGCTGTGGCTCTCGGTTGGATGGCTTTTGATCACCGCGCTGCTGCTGGATTTCAGCCACCGCCGGGCTAGAGGCTTGCCCTGGCAAATGCTGGCTGGCGGCCTGCTACTTTGCTTAATTGTCTCGGCCCCGGAGCGGCACAGCATACTGATATGGGTTTTTGCAGCCGTTTATATGCTGCCGCAAAGACCTGTGGCAATCGCCTTTAACGCCAGCGCCGCCCTACTAAGCTGGATAATGATCGCCCCTTTTCTCAGCAAGCCAGAGTGGCTATTACTGCTGACAACACTAACGGCTTTAGGGCTATTGGCGGTATCGAAAACACGCCAGCTGATTGATATCAACGGAGCGATCCAGCAACGCTTACGGCTAATACCGGGGCTCAACTTATGGGCTGGCGAGCAGCTATTACGCGACTTAGCCCGGGAGCAGATCCGCTCTGAAAGAGAGGCGATTTACGCTGAAGTAGTCGTCATACACGTTAAACGTCACCAGCTTTGGGCATCGGCACAAAAACTCTGCGAGTTAACTTACGCATTTGAAAACGTGTATCGCTTAAATGGCACGACGTTAGTTATATTGCTACTGTCGCGCTCGCCAAAGGAGGGCGCCCAACGCCGCAGGCTGATTTGCAACGCTCTGCCTGAAAAGGTGCTTTATTACCACACTCCGCTGATGGATGTGGAGCTTTCAACGCTCACTCTGGAAATGCTGCATACCTCTCCTGCCAAGACGTTTGGGAGCATGCCATGACTGAGCATCAGCTACCCAGGTGGTTAATGACACTGGCGTACAGTGGCAGCGTCGTCGTTATGGCCGCTTATACATTGTGGCTATACGCGATGGGTGACTACCGCGAGTTATTAATCCCCTTATTTGTCACCTTGCTGCTACTAACCGCCCTATTGATGCACTACAGCCAGGGCTTAACACCCGCTATCCCGCGGGCCATTTTACTCGCAAGCACCTACGCGGTGGTTCTAGCCGCCATGTACTATCAACCCTCTACACCGCTTATCTGGCTGGGGTTGCCTGTTGCCGCTTCTTTTTTGCTTCTGCCGTTATGGGGCGCGCTTTTTTTAAACATCCTCTGTACACCCCTTTGGTGGCTGCTACCCGGCACCAGTGATATTTCATCCACCTTTGCGCTGGGCTATCTCGCCCTTATTTTGCTATCAGCGCTCCCCCCCTGGGAACATGCTCGCAGGGGGGCACTATTAAGAGCAACAGATCCCAACGACAGCGACTGCAATGCTTACCATATCGACACCTTAAAAGAGCGGCTACACAATGAGTATCAGCGCGCAGCAATGCTTAACAAACGCCTTGCCGTGCTGGTGCTTCATCTACCCCAGCTAGATATGGCAGAAGAGCAGTTTGGACAGCGTGCTCAACTAGCGCTTCTAGGTACTCTCTGCAGCGAGGTTAATAGCCGCTGCCGCGACCATGATTTGCTGGGCCGAGCAGGCAACGCCACTTTTTGGCTAGTGCTTCCAGACACGAGTGAAAGCGGAGCTTTATTAGTACGTGAACGGCTTCAGCGCGCATTATCACGCTGCGTGCTCGTCGAAACAGGTCATTTAGACACCCGCATTAGCGTGTGTTTACCGTGCCGAACTGAAAGTTTTGAACGTTACGTGAAGCGCCTGGAAGCGCGCGCCCAGGCATTGGTTGAGGCCTAACCTTTTTTTATTTGGAGCTTTCTGTGTCTGTAGTTGATTCACTTTTTGCGCTTTCGATGTCGCCAACCATGTTGCTGCTGCTGGTTTTACTCATCGCGCTGGCTGAGTCTCTCGCACTCGTTGGTTTGCTGGTTCCTGGGGTAGTGTTAATTACCGCAGCCGCCTCGGTTGCCGGGCACCAATCCCTTGGCCTCCCCTGGCTTGTTGGCGCGGCCTTCATTGGCGCCGTACTAGGCGATGGCATTAGCTATAAGCTGGGCTACCATCACCGCGAGCAGGTAACTCAGCGCTGGCCACTGGTGCATCATCCAGAGTGGCTAGGGCGTGGCGCGCGTTTTTTTGAACGATATGGGATCTATTCGGTGTTTGTTGGCCGCTTTGTAGGCCCGGTACGCCCTATTATTCCGCTAATTGCAGGCATGATGCGCATGCCTGCCCGCACGTTTTTGTGGGCCAACGTTTCATCAGCAGCGCTATGGGCGCCGGCTTATGTGTTGCCAGGTTATCTATTAGGCCGAACGTGGCAACAGCGCCTTGACCTGCCACCTGACGTAGAAGCCGCTGCGATTATGATGGCCGCAAGCGTAGTAGTGCTAGCCGTGATGTTTTCCTGGGGCAGAGCACAAGTTGGCCGCCACGGCTGGGCGTATCTAGGCATTGCGCGCATCATTCGCCGCATCCCATTCATGCGGCGCCCCTGGCTCTCTATGAGCCGGTCCGGAGAGGTTCCACTAGCATCGCTTCTGCTGTTCGTCGTGGCACTCGCCAGCGTGTCAGCCTGGACGCTGCTGGTCATGCAGCACGACGGCCCCCTACTCATGGACCTCCAAGCTCAGCGGCTGTTTAACTGGCTAAGCAACGATGTGTTGGTTACCTCAAGTTTAATACTGGCTGATATCGGCGATAAGCTCGGTATTACCGCGCTACTCATCCCCTGGGGGCTGTGGTTTTTGGTGCACAAGCGCTGGGATGCCTTTTATCACTGGGGCGCAGCAGTGGGGGGCATTGCCCTGCTAAACACCTTGGGCAAGGCTATTTTTGGACGTGAACGGCCTTTCACCCCCGACCACCTAACGGGGTCACTCGCTTACCCTAGCGCCCACACCTCTACATCGGTGGTGGTGATTGGCCTGGCCGCCGCTTTTTTAGTGGCTGGTCTGCCGCGTAAGCGGCACTTTTGGGTGTACTGGCTTGCGATTGTACTAGCCACCCCAATGGCACTCTCCCGCTTAGTAATAGGCGTACATTGGTTAAGTGACTTAATTGGCGGCGCTCTACTCGGCTTGGTGGTGTGCGCGCTGGTGCGACTTAGCTGGCAGCGTCGCTACCGGCCGCCTTTCCCCCCCTGCCCGTGGATACTGCTCGCTAGCGCATCGCTGTTTCTGGTTACTTTACGCATTATCTTCTTACCGCCCGCTTAACGGGCGGTAGCCTTACTCTAACTGGCTTTGTTAACCCAGCGCTAACCAAGCGCCCACACCCAACATCAGCGTGCCAGCAATTCGGTTAAGCAAGCGCACATTGCCACTTTTACCCAACACCTTACGCAGCGTTTTACCGCCGGTGGCGTAAACCAGCATGCTGGCAAATTCGATGGTAAGAATAACCACAATCAAAACGCTAAGCTGCGGTGCTAGTGGGCGACTGCTATCTAAAAACGGCGGTAGCAACACCATAAAAAACGCCCAGCCTTTAGGGTTTGCAACGGCAGTTACGAGTCCCTGCATGGCCAGTTGCAACCGCCCAGCAGCGGGGCCAGCATCCAGTTCACTGGGGATCGCCATGCGCCCCCGGGAGCGCCACATCATAACTCCCAGGTAAGCAAGATAAGCACCACCTGCCCATTTGAAAGCAGTAAACAGCTCAGGCTGACGAAGCATTAAGGCGGCAACGCCAGCGCCGGCTGCAGCAGCTACAAAACCAACCCCAATTAGCTCCCCCGCCATCATCCAAAGCGTACGCTTAACGCCCTGGGTCATACCCAGCACCATGGCAAGGGTCATACACATGCCTGGCGTAAGCGAAACAAACAAAAAAGTTGGCACAAACACCGACAACATGGCCCAGGACATCACCGTCACAAATCCTTATGTTGTGTATCGCTGGATGGCTGGTGCGCTTCTCCCCAACGCGGCATCAGGCGGTGAGTAATGCCCAACTGATTGAGGATTCGGGCGACAATGAAATCAATAAGGTCTTCGATGGTTTGCGGCTGGTGATAAAACCCTGGCGCGGCTGGGAGGATCACTACGCCTAGTCGACTAAGCGCCAGCATATGTTCTAAGTGAATGGGAGAAAAAGGGCTTTCCCGGGGTACCATCACCAAGGTTCGACGCTCCTTGATGGCGACATCTGCCGCGCGCTCAATTAAGTTATTGCTTGCTCCGGTTGCCACCGCAGAGAGAGTCCCTGTAGAGCAAGGACACACCACCATGGCCGAAGGTGCACCCGAACCGGACGCCACAGGCGCCATCCAGTCCTCACGCCCGAAACAACGAACTTGCCCTGGCTTAGCTCCACTACGCTGGCTTAACGCCTCGACTAAACGCGCAGGTTGCGCTGGCAGCGATACCTCTGTTTCAGTGGCTATCACCATGTGTGCAGCTTTGGATATCATCACCCATACTTCATGCTCGGCCTCTACCAGCACATCGATCAGCCGTAAGCCATATTGCGCCCCCGATGCACCGGTTAGGGCCACGGTAACCGGTGGCTTAAAAGTAGAACCTGGGCTATCTGAACGAATCTTCGCCACGCAACTTACTCCTTAACGGCTAATGCGGTTAATAGGCGCTCATGGACACCTTCAAAGCCACCATTCGACATGACGACAATACGGTCTTGCGGTGACGCCTGGGTGACAACGGCCTCGACCAGCGACTCAATAGTGCTAAATAGCTGAGCGCACTCGCCCTGCTCTGCCACTAACGTTTCCATTGACCAATCAAGGCCTTCGGGCTGAAACCAAAACACCGCGTCCGCTTCAGCAACGCTGTCATTTAATTGCTCACGCAGTGCACCTAAGCGCATGGTATTGGAGCGAGGCTCAATCACCGCTAACAAGCGCCCCTTGGTAGTGGCCGCACGCAGCCCTTGTAACGTAGCGGCGATGGCGGTTGGGTGATGGGCAAAATCATCAATCACCTGCACTCCCCCTACTTCACCTAGCACCTCTTGCCGGCGCCGAGGGGTCTGAAAACGCGACAGAGCAGCACATGCACGGGGCAGATCAACCCCACAGCGATGCGCCGCCGCCAGCGCTGCCAAGGCGTTGCGGGCATTGTGCTCTCCGGTTAACGACCACTCTACAACGCCGTCTTCTTCCCCATTAACACCGCGATACAGTACCTGAAAACGACTGCCATCCGAGCGCTCCAGGCTTAGCTGCCACTCGCTGGTGGCCAAGCAACCAAAGCGCTCTACTGGCGTCCAGGCACCCATCCCTAGCACCCGTTCCAAGGCAGGCTGCTGGTCGGCGATCAGCAGTTGGCCTTTGCTGGGTACCGTGCGCACTAGGTGGTGAAACTGGCGCTCAATAGCCGCTAGATCAGGAAAAATATCCGCATGATCAAACTCAAGGTTATTCAGCACCGCAATGGTGGGGCGGTAATGTACAAACTTAGAGCGTTTATCAAAAAAAGCGGTGTCGTATTCATCTGCCTCAACCACAAACGGCGCTTCGGGGCTGCCCAGTCGGGCAGACACACCGAAATTACGCGGCACACCGCCAATTAAAAAACCGGGGGTCTGCCCTGCACTCTCTAACAGCCATGCCAATAGGCTTGCTGTGGTTGTTTTACCGTGGGTTCCGGCCACCGCAATAACCTGCCGATTAGGCAACACATGGTCGGCAAGCCACTGGGCGCCCGAGGTGTAGCGCAGCCCGCTATCGAGCAATGCCTCGACCTCGGGGTTACCCCGAGAGAGCGCATTACCCACCACCACCATGTCGATTGCCGCTGACAAATTTTCCGCACGGTAGCCCTCCATTAACGTAATGCCTGCTTGTTCAAGCTGGGTGCTCATGGGGGGATAAACATTGGCGTCGGAGCCACTAACCTGGTGCCCTAACTCCCGAGCCAACAACGCCAAACTACCCATAAAGGTGCCACAAATACCGATAATATGGAGATGCATGGGGTAGCTCCTTTCCCTTTGCCGTAAAAGCCGACATAACATATTGAAAATAGCCGCTGAGATTAGCACGCTAAGCCACGCTGCTCATCCCATCATCATTGCGGCTTCACGTCACGGGGCTAGAAAGTGACAAATTCGGCGTATTGTTGCAGGATGCGCCCATCCATTTAATAAACCACTTAACCACATCGCCTAGCCACGGTGTTGGTCAGAGGAACTATCCATGCGCATTCTGATTCGTTATTTTTTCCGCGGCCTACGTCTTGTACTCGCACCGGTCATGCTGATCTCAGAAAAGCTTTCTACACCAAAATCGGTAGAGCGCACCCCTGAAGAGCAGGCCGAGGTAGATCAAGCGTGCAAAAGCCTAGCGCTTTATCAATTTCGCACCTGCCCTTTTTGTATCAAAGTACGCAAAGAAATTGCCCGGCTGGGGCTGAAAATTGAAACACGGGACGCTCAGTTAGATCCCGAGCATAAAAAGGCGCTACAAGAAGGCGGCGGCAAAGTTAAAGTCCCCTGCCTGAAAATCACCCATGAAGATGGGCGGCACGAATGGCTTTACGAGTCGGATGCCATTAATCGCTTGCTGCATAAGCGCTTTGGCTAAAAAACTTGCTTAAGGCAGGCCATTTGGCCTGCTAGTTTACTGCCAACAGTATCAACTTTCGTCTAAACACCTGGCGCCGCCCTGCCGCTTTTAGCCATCTCATTCGGCAGATGAATGATACGTGTCATTATTTCGATTGTATGACGCAACAGGCTCTCTCTATGTTAGCTAGATAGCTTACGAGCTGGCCGTGTCTGTTTTACGGGTCACCTATGAACAACAGCACCGTGACCAACGTGTAGAACGAACAATAAACAATCATTCATGGGAACGATTATGACGCTCAAGAAAACGCTACTAGCCTCCATTATTGGCGCCGCTGTTGCGGGCACTGCAATGCTACCGATGGCGGCAAGCGCTGAAACACTGCGTATTGGCTACTCTGCTGACCCTGAAACTCTCGACCTCCATGAGCAGCTTTCTGGCGGCGTATTACGCTTTTCACACTTAGCCTTTGACCCGCTGGTTCGCTGGACCAAAGACTTTCAATTTGAAGCGCGGTTGGCCACTGAGTGGGAGCAAGTAGACGACACCCACATGCGCATGACGCTGCGTGAAGGCGTTACCTTCCACTCCGGTAACGAATTCACTGCCAAAGACGTGGTATGGACCATTGAGCGTTTAAAAGATAGCCCAGACTATCGCGCTATTTTTGAGCCGATAGCCAGCGTTGAAGCGGTTGATGACTACACCGTAGAAATCACTACCACTGAGCCCTACCCGCTGCTGCTCAACCTTGCTACCTACATCTTCCCCATGGATAGCGAGTTCTACACCGGTGAAACCGACGACGGAAACGACAAATCAGAAATCGTTAAAGCGGGCAACTCCTTTGCATCGCGCAACGTTTCCGGTACCGGCCCGTTCATCGTCACCGACCGTCGTCAGGGTGTGCGGGTTGATTTTGAGCGTTTCGAAGATTACTGGGATACCGAAACCGAAGGCAATGTTTCACGCATTGTACTGACGCCTATTGCAGAAAACGCCTCCCGCGTTGCGGCGCTTCTCTCTGGCGGCGTTGATTTTATTGATGCCGTACCGCCTAACGATTTAGACCGTGTTCGCGATGCCCAAGGTGCAAACCTTTATGAAATTCCCGGCACGCGCATCATCGGCTTCCAGCTTAATGAAGAGCGGGTTGAAGCCTTCCAGGATGCTCGCGTCCGCCAAGCGGTTGACCTTGCCATTAACCAAGAGGGCATTGCCGACCGCTTAATGCGCGGTTTCGCAACGCCTGCAGGCCAGTTCTCTCCTGAAGGCTATTCGGGCCACAACCCTGACCTGGTTCCGCGTTACGATCTGGAACGCGCCCAGGAGCTTATGGCGGAAGCAGGCTTTGAAGACGGCTTTAGCGTGGAAATGATTGCGCCGAACAACCGCTACGTTAACGATGCGCAAATCGCCCAGGCGGTTGCTAACATGTTGGCGCGTATTAATATTAATGTCAGCCTACGTACCATGCCGCTCGCCCAGTACTGGCCCGAATATGATGAGCGTGGTTCTGATATCGCGATGATTGGCTGGCACTCTGATACCGAAGACAGCGCTAACTTCTTCCAGTATCTCTCTTTCTGTATTGACGAAGAGACGGGGGCGGGCCAGTACAACTACGGCAGCTACTGCAACGAAGAGATCGATACGCTAGTTACCCAAGCAGACAGCGAAACAGATCTCGAAAAACGTAATGAAATGCTACGTGAAGCTGAAGCCATGCTTTACGAAGATGTTGGCTTCATCATGCTGCATTGGCAAAATCTGGCCTATGCCGCAGCAGACGGTGTCGAAATTGAGCCGGTCGTTAACGCAACCGACTTCCCATACCTGGGTGACTTAGTAATCAACCGCTAAGTTCTCTCGCTTTGCCGCATTAATAAGCAAGGATGCTTCGCTCTCCAGGTAACTGGGGGGCGAAGTAGTTTATTTGTTGATGACCAGCAACGAGATCCGCCCTACTCCTTAATTAAACCTATTGCATAGGTGGCGTACGCCATGATTGCTTTTCTAATCAAGCGGCTGATGCACGCTATATTGGTGATGTTTATCATCAGTGTACTGGCCTTCGCCATCCAGGATAACCTGGGTGACCCTGTACAACAGATGGTCGGACAGTCAGTACCTGAAAGCGAGCGGGAAGCTATTCGTGAGCGTCTGGGCCTTAACGACCCGTTCTTGGTACAGTATGTACGTTTTGCTACAAACGCGGTTCAAGGCGATTTTGGCTATTCGTACTTTTATCGCGAGCCTGCTCTATCAGTGATCGCCAGACACTTACCGGCAACCTTAGAGCTGGTATTTGCTGCAACGCTGATCATCGTCGTTTTTTCTGTCCCCATTGGTGTTTATAGCGCGATTAAGCCACGATCACCGATTTCACGCCTTTTTATGGGCGTTTCCATTATTGGTATTTCAATTCCGGTCTTTCTTACCGCCATCTTGCTTATCCAAATTTTTTCCATCGGCGTGACTGTCACGCTCTTCCCTGAAACCACCGGCTGGGGAGCGTGGCTGAATAGCGTCTTCTCCACGCAAGGTAATATGCCTTCCTTTGGACGTGGCTATGACTTAGTCAACGTGACGGGTAACTGGGATACCAATCTCGCGACCTGGGATGGCATAAAGCACTTGGTACTGCCTTCGGTTGCACTTGCCTCTATTATGCTGCCGCTTTTCATTCGACTGATCCGCGCCGAAATGATGGAAGTACTGCAATCTGAATATGTGAAGTATGCCCGTGCCAAAGGCATTTCGATGCGCCGCGTTTACTTTGTTCACGCGCTTAAGAACACCATGCTACCCGTGATTACTGTCGGTGGTGTTCAAATCGGCACCATGGTGGCTTACACCATTTTAACCGAGACCGTTTTCCAATGGCCGGGCATGGGCTTGATGTTCTTAGATGCAATAAACCATGCCGATATTCCGTTGATTGTCTCTTACCTGATGATTGTCGGCGTTATTTTTGTGGTCACTAATACGATTGTGGACTTGATCTACGGACTGGTGAACCCCACCGTTAAACTGACCGGGAAGCCCGCATGACAATGACAACGAATGCTTCACCCAGCCGCTGGGAACGCCTACGCGATTCCTTTTTGTGGTACAGCTTTAAGCGCGACCGCACCGCTCAGTTGTGTTTGGCGGTATTCCTTTGCATGGTCATTGCCGCCTTTGCTTCACCGCTATTGGCCCCCACTGACCCTTATGACCTGCGCCAAATTGATATTCTCGACTCTGAACTGCCGCCTTTCTGGATTGACGGCGCCGACGACCGCTACGTACTAGGCACCGATGCCCAGGGCCGCGATTTATGGTCGATTGTGCTTTACGGCACCCGGGTATCGCTACTGATTGGCTTTGGTGCCGTATTCCTTCAGGCACTGCTTGGCGTCACCTTCGGCTTAATGGCCGGCTATTTGGGTGGCCGCGTTGATGCTTTCTTGATGCGCCTGGCAGATATCCAGCTATCGTTCTCCACTCTAATGGTGGCCATTGTGGTAGGCGCTGTAGTTAAGGCCACCATGGGCAGCGCCTTTTACAGCCAATACGCGGTACTCATGCTGATTTTGATTATCGGCTTGGCTGAGTGGCCGCAGTATGCAAGAACGGTGCGCGCCTCGGTGCTGGCCGAGAAAAGCAAAGAGTACGTGGACGCCGCCCGCGTGATGGGCCTGCGCAGCAAGCGCATTATGTTCCGTCATGTACTGCCCAACACGCTCTCACCTATTTTTGTTATCTCTACGGTACAAATTGCCAACGCAATAATTTCCGAGGCGGCGTTGTCGTTCTTGGGCCTGGGGATGCCAGAAACTCACCCATCGCTGGGGTCGTTGATCAAAGCAGGCTTTGATTACATACAGTCGGGCTCTTGGTGGATTACGTTGATTCCTGGTGCGGTGCTAGTAGTGCTGGTGCTGTCTATCAATCTATTGGGTGACTGGCTTCGCGATGTCATGAACCCACGACTTTATAAAGGCTGAGGGCACCATGGCACTACTTGAAGTTTCTCAACTCGATGTTCGCTTTGCCCTACGCCAGGGCGAAGTGCGCGCCCTACGCGATGTTAATTTCACCCTTGAGCGCGGCGAACGTTTAGGCATTGTTGGAGAGTCCGGCGCCGGTAAATCGGTGGCCGCTTTCTCACTACTGAATTTGATCGCCAAGCCCGGCTTTATCGCTGGGGGAAGCATTAAATTTGAAGGCCAAACGCTTAATACGATGTCTGAGCGCGGCCTGCGTAAGGTGCGTGGCAACCGCATCTCGATGATTTTCCAAGATCCGATGATGACGCTAAACCCGGTGCTCTCCATTGGTGAGCAAATGCTGGAGTGCCTCAAGGCGCACCGGCGTATTTCATCAAAAGAGGCGCGCAGTATCGCACTGGACAAGCTGCGCCAAGTGCAGATCCCATCGCCGGAAACGCGTCTGGATCAGTACCCCCACGAGCTTTCCGGGGGTATGCGCCAGCGGATCATTATCGCCATCGCACTGCTGCTTGACCCCGACATCATCATTGCCGATGAGCCCACCACCGCTTTGGATGTGACTATTCAAGCGGAAATCATGGCGCTACTGCTAGAGCTATGCGAGCAGCACAATGTCGGGCTTATATTGATCACCCACGACCTGGGTGTTGTTAGCCAAGTTACCCAGCACATGCTGGTTATGTATGCTGGCCGAGTGATTGAGCAAGGCCCCACCAGGGAAATTATCAACGACCCACAGCACCCCTACACCCAGGGGCTCATTAACGCCCTGCCGCAAATGGCGACCCCAGGAGAAAGGCTCAACCAAATCCGCGGCAGTATGCCCTCGTTGTCCAATTTACCTAATGGCTGCGCCTTCCATCCCCGCTGCGACTTTATCAATCGTGCCGATGGCCAGCCCCGCCCGGCATGTACCCAGCAAGTCCCTGGCTTCGTCACCTCAGGCAATTGCCAAGTGGCCTGCCACATGGTGGCTGAGATGCTAGAAGACCGTCGCCTGAAGGAGGAAACCTCATGAGTGCGCAGGCAGAAACGCTCATCACCCAGCCGACACAAAACGAAGAGAGCAGCGCGTCACTGTTGCAAATTCGTGGGCTAAAGAAGCGCTTTTCGCTATCAGGCGATTTCCTAGATCAGCTGCGATTTAAAGGCGGCAAGCTGGTTCGCCATCAAGAGCATGTGCATGCCATTAACGGCGTTAATTTAGACATCAAACGCGGTGAAGCACTCTGTGTAGTGGGCGAGTCCGGCTGTGGCAAATCAACGGTCGCTCGCACGGTAATGGGGCTGATTACGCCTAGCGAAGGCGAGATTAGCTACGATGGCCAGCGTATCGACAACCTGAGTTCGCGTCAGCTGCTGCCCTATCGCAAGCGCATGCAGATGATTTTCCAGAATCCTTATGCATCGCTCAACCCACGCATGACCATCCAGCAAACCCTGGAAGAACCGCTGCGCTTGCATCACCCGAACTGGAATCGGCAGCAAATTCTCGACAAAGTTGGCGAGGTAATGCGCTCTGTGGGCATTGACCCTGACTGGGGCAAGCGCTTTGGGCATGAATTTTCCGGTGGCCAGCGTCAGCGCATCGCGATTGCACGCGCCTTAGCGGTTGACCCCGAGTTTATCGTCGCAGATGAGCCCATTTCAGCGCTAGACGTTTCCATTCAGGCCCAAGTGCTCAACCTACTAATGGATGCACAGCGTGATCGTAATCTAACTTACCTATTTATTACCCATGACTTAGCCGTGGTAGAGCATTTCGGCACCCGGGTAGCTGTGATGTATTTAGGGACAGTATGCGAGATTGCTACAACGGCCACGCTGTTTGAGAAGCCACGCCACCCTTACACTCAGGCGCTGCTCTCGGCGATCCCACGGCTGAAAGATGACAGACCACAGCATATCCGCCTAACCGGCGAAGTGCCTACGCCGGTCAACTTACCCAGCGGCTGTGTCTTCCACGGGCGCTGCCCCTACGCCAACGCCCGCTGCAAGCAGGAAATTCCTACGCTGCGAACGCAGGACGACGGCACACGCGTCGCATGCCACGCTGTAGAAGAAGGTCGCCTATGAAGGTCATCTTCAACAAAGCATCGCGCCTGAGAGCACTACGAGGTATGGCATGGAAATTCGCTGGCTAGAAGACTTTATTGCCCTGGCCAGAACGCGACACTTCTCCCGCGCCGCCGACGAGCAACACGTGACACAGCCCACCTTCTCCCGGCGAATTAAGCTGCTGGAAGAGGAGATGGGCGTCACGCTGATAAATCGGCAAACGCTGCCGCTCTCGCTCACGCCTGCGGGAGAAGAATTTTTGACACTATGCGAGCAAGTTACCGACCGTGTACGTCTCACCCGCGACCGTGTGCGAGAGATCAGCGCTGGGCAGCAGCGACGTATTATGGTGGCCGCCCCCCAAAGCTTACTGCCGCAGTTCTTACCCGAATGGCTAGCCAAAATGGGCTGGCAGGAGCGCGTACAACCTTACCTGCGCGCCACCGGCTGGGTAGCCAGTGACTATTTTCAAGCGCTTGCTAGAGCGGAATGCGATCTAGCCATGTGTTATTGGCCCATAGGACGCTGTGATTTAGATATCGATACCAGCGCATGCACCTACCGCGTGATAGGTCATGAGCGTCTGATCCCAGTTACTGGGCTAAATAGCCAAGGTTCACCCTGCGCCCTTTTGCCGGGTACTCGGCAACAGCCAGCTCCCTGGCTTGCCTATCCAAAACGCGGATTGCTGGGTTCGGCGGTAAAAGCACACCTTGCCCGCATGCCCCAAAGCACCTACCTGACGGCACAGAGTGAAAACCTCTATGCCGCTGGTATTAAAGAGTTAGTGCTGCTTGGCTATGGCATGAGCTGGCTACCTGAACGCAACGTAACCGCTGAGCTTGCTAAAGGCACCTTGGTACGGGCAGGCGATAGCCACTGGGATGTGCCCATGGAACTCCGCTTATACCGCCATCAAAGCCAGCATCATGTTGAACTGGATGGGCTATGGAGTGAAATCACTCCACCACGACATTGAAAGGACACCTAAGTATGTCAGCCACCCTATTTAATTTACAGCGAGACCACTTAGCGCATTTACAGCGCGTCTATAGCGATATTTTGATAGCCCAAGAGATAGATAGCCTGGCTATTTACAGCGGCCATGCCAACGTCCATTTCGCCGACGACCAAACACCTACGTTTCAAGCTTATGGTCACTTCATGCACTGGATAGGGCTTGCCAATGTGCAGCATAGCTGGCTTGTCATTCAACCAGGCAAACGTCCGCAGCTTTATTTATATGCGCCGGCTGATTTCTGGCATTTACCTACGCGTCTTCCTGAAGAGCCTTGGGTAGCTGAACTTGATGTGCATCTGTGCAGCGACAAAATAACGCCTCCCCTCACGGGTCGTGCAGCGGTGATTGGCGACATCCACTGCCTAGAAGCAAGCACGCAACAAGCCATTCAAGCAGAGCATGAGCCCACTGCGCTGATCCAAGCGCTTGATGAGCTACGACTGTTTAAAACGGCTTATGAGATCGCTTGCCTGCGTGAAGCAAACCGTTTGGCTATCGCTGGGCACCAAGCCGCTCAGGCTGCGTTCGTCGGTGCCTCAGGGGAGCTGGACATCCAGCTGGCTTATCTAGGCGCCAGTCGTCAGCGTGAATCTGACGTGCCGTATCAAAATATTATTGGTCTAAATAGCCATGCGGGTGTGCTGCACTATCAACACTATGACCTGCATAGCCCTAAGCAGCGGCACAGCCTGTTGGTAGACGCAGGCCGACGCTTTCGCGGTTACTGTGCCGACATAACCCGCACCCACGCAGGCCCTGACGCACCCGGCGTGTTTAGCGATTTAATCACGGCGATGCACGGCCTAAAAGACACCCTCGTACAGAGCACAGCACCTGGGGTCGAGTTTGTTGCACTGCATGAGCAAATGCACCAGCACTTAGGCGAGATTTTAATTGCCCACGATCTTTTCAAAGGCAGCCTAGAAGAAGCTGTTAATGAAGGGGTAACGCGGGCCTTTTGCCCTCACGGGCTGGGTCACTCTTTGGGGCTCCAAGTACATGACGTGGCAGGGCTTCGTCACCCAGATGGCACCCCATCACCTGCGCCTGCTTTGCACCCCGCGCTACGCCTGACACGGACACTGCGCGCAGGCATGGTGGTCACCATTGAACCAGGCCTCTATTTTATTCCGATGCTGCTGGCACCGCTGCGTAAAACATCGCTACCGGTTAATTGGGAATTAATAGATGCATTGGCGCCTTGTGGCGGCATTCGAATTGAAGACAATGTACTGATTACCGAAAGCGGCTACGAAAACCTAACGCCCTCACAGTAATTGCCTAAAAAAAACGCCCGGCAAAGCCGGGCGTTATTTACAAACTTGCTACCTTCATACGTGCTGTAATAGCGTTTGCGGCATTGATTAGAAGCGATAGGTAACGCCGCCACCGATAGTGACCGGATCAATGTCTACTTTACCAACCGTATTGCCACCAGCATTAATATCCGCACTAACATCAGCGTAGCTTACATAGCCGTTCAGCATAATGTTCTGCGTCACAGCTAGATCTACACCTGCTTGACCAATGACACCATAGCTGCTGTCGACACTAACATCTGGCGTGGTGCTTTCTCCAGAAAAACGCGTGTAGTTTAAGCCAGCCCCCACATAAGGCTGTACTTTAGAGTCCAGTCCACCCATTGGGTAGTAGTTAACCAACAAGTTAACGGGCATGCGGTCGACACTGCCAATGTCACCGCCAGGGGTAATGTTGAGGTCGTGTTCGAATTTCTCAGAGCTATTCAACTCTACGCCAACCTTGTCTGCAAACAGGTAGCCTGCACCAAAAGTGAAGCCACGGGCACTTTGGACATTTAGATCTGCACCGAGAACATCTCCGTTACCAGAGCCCGTATCGGTTTGGGCCACACCGATACGTACAAACGTATCTCCTGCTCCATAAGCAAGCGCTGCTTGACTTGCCATTAGTGTGCCAGCGGAAATAACGGCAGCTGTCATCAGTTTAATTTTGCTCATCAGGGCAATCCTCTTGCGTTCAACTCAGGGGGTGGATTTTTTTAGGCTAGCTTATGAATAGCTACTATTAATACTAGCTTATTATACAAGATATACCAGTCGAACAGCGTTTCAAAATTTTTAGTGTAATTTTAATATAGGTTTTTGTTTTCAAACAAACTGTTGAGCGATAGAGCGATAGCTCAAAGCAATAGACAAAAAAAAGAGTCCCCCGAAGGGGACCCAGGTGGAGCACGCCAGCTCACTCGGTGTGTCGCTTACCAGCAAAGGCTGGGGCGATGTAGCAAAGAAGGGAGAGAGGCATCTTGCATCTGTCTACTCTATTCATTTGCTTCTTGCTTAATATATTGCGAGCCGTGTGCCATATTTTTAATAAATCATTAAAAACAATAACTTATACAATATTTGGTTTTCGTTAAATTATTTATAACGCATTGCAGCAAGCAAAATGCACCAGCGCTGCGCATTTCAAGGTGGCCTTGCTTCACAATGCATCAACCTAGCGTTGTTAAAGCAGTAAGCGCTAAGGCGTTACAATAATCTTCACCTGTGCTTTATCACTTAACAGCGCTTCAAATCCCTCTTCCACAATATCTGCAAGCGGAATACGCTGAGTCACCATGTCTTCAGCGCGGAAGTAGCCACGCTGCATGAGCGCCATCACCGCCGGGTAGACATGACGGTAGGCAATAATCCCTTTCATGGTGCGCTCTTTAATGACGAGGTCATTAGGTTGGAAGCTCGCCTCCCCTTCCCAAATACTCACCACAATCACCTCACCGCCTTCATGAGTGCTATGAAGAGACTGATTGAGTACGGCCGGAATCCCCGTCACCTCGAACGCTACGTCAACACCACCCTTGCTTAACGTTTGCAGCTTCGCCACGGCGTCTTCTTGCTGCGGGTCCACTACGATAGCGCCCAGCGCTTCAGCTTTGGCTTTGCGTGAAGGCGCGACCTCAACGGCGTAGATGTGAGCGGCGCCGGCCGCTTTCAGGGCTTCAATGGTCATTAATCCGATTGGGCCTGCGCCAAATACGGCCGCGCTATCGCCCGCTTTCAAACTACTTTGACGAACAGCATGCAAAGCAACCGCCGCTGGTTCTACCAATGCCCCTTGCTCGTAGCTGAGGTCATCCGGCAGCTTATGCACCATGTGTTCCCCCATCACGGTGAACTCCGAGAAGCCACCGCCGCCGCCGGAAAGGCCATGGAAACCCAATAGCGGCGTGAGGTTATAGCGCTCCATTTGATAAGCCCCATCCTTATTGGGCGAAAGAATCGGCTCGATGGCAACGCGATCCCCCACTTTCACCCGTGTTACTTTGTCACCTACCTCAACCACTTCACCGGCGAATTCATGCCCCATGATAATCGGTGCTTGTTCACCGCTAATGGGGTGTGGTTTATCGACTGGAATAAAAATCGGCCCAGCAGCGTACTCATGCAAATCGCTACCACAAATACCACACGCCGCTACTTTGACCTTTACCTCATGAGGGTCGTTAATCGTCGGTATTGGCATTTGCTCAACACGAAGGTCTTTCGCTGCGTACCAAACCGCTGCCTGCATGGTTGAATGACTCATTTGCTACTCCTTCTCTTATGCTCTGTGATGAACTGGCTGCAGGCCATAGACAGGGGTATCTAGCCCCTCCATACGTGCTTTTAACTGCAGCGCCAAATAACGTGAGTAGTGCCGCGACTGGTGTAGGTTGCCGCCATGGAACCACAGTGCCTCTTGCTGAGTGGGCTTCCACATATTGCGCAGCTCACCTTCCCACGGGCCGGGGTCTTTGGTGGTATCAGACCCTAATCCCCAACACTTACCAACTTTATCGGCCACTTCTTGAGAAATAAGCCGTGCCGCCCAGCCATTCATCGAGCCATAACCGGTGGCGTAGACGATCAAGTCAGCCTCAAGCTCGCTGCCATCCGTCAGCGTGATAGAGTGCGGGTTAATGCGTTCGATGCCCACACCGCTGCGCAGTTTGATGTCGCCACTGGCGACCAAATCGCAAGCGCCTACATCGATGTAATAACCCGAACCGCGGCGTAGGTATTTCAAAAACAGCCCCGATTCATCGTCACCGAAATCGAGCATAAACCCTGCGTTCTCAAGCTTCTGATAAAACTCGGCATCGCGCTTTTTAATCGCCTCAAAGGCGGGGCGCTGAAAATCTGGCAGCACCTTGTAAGGGATGGAGGCAAACACCAGATCGGCTTTTTCATGAGTTAACCCGCTTGCCACCGCCTCTTCCGAATAAAGCGGCCCTAGCACCTCTTCCATCAGTGAATCCGACTTCACAATATGGGTCGATGAACGCTGCAGCATAGTGACATCAGCATCGTGCTCCCACAGCGCTGCAGCAATATCGTGGGCCGAGTTATTAGAGCCCAAGATGACGCATTTCTTGCCTTTATAGGCATCCGGCCCGGGGTGCTGGCTAGAGTGCTGCTGCTCACCTTCAAAGCTTTCCGCCCCTGGAAATGTCGGCACATTGGGCATCCCAGACATACCGGTAGCCATCACTAACTGTTTGGGTCGTAACGTGATCTCCTCGCCGTTGCGCTTAACCTTAACCACCCACTCACCTGCGGCTTCGTCGTAGCTAGCATTCTGACACTCGGTGGAACTCCAATAATTGAGCTCCATCACTTTCGTGTACATTTCCAGCCAATCACCCACTTTGTCTTTCGGGGCGAATACCGGCCAGTTATCTGGGAAAGGGATATAGGGAAGGTGGTCGTACCACACTGGATCGTGCAGGCAGAGTGACTTATAGCGGTTACGCCAGGAGTCTCCCGCGCGCTCGTTGCGCTCAATGATGATCGTCGGCACCCCCAATTGCCTGAGCCGTGCGCCTAAACCAATACCACCCTGGCCACCGCCAATAATCACGCAGTAAGGCTGCCGAGTGTAGCCCAGCTCCGCCTCTTCACGCTCCCGTGACTCCAACCACGTTTCACGCTGCTTATTGGCACCGTGTTCGGCCCCTTTTGGACGATGCTGATTGCACTGCTCAGGGTAGTCGTTCAGTGCTTGCATGGTGGTTAACAACGTCCAGCACTTGCCTTCTTTAAGACGCAAATAGCCTTTGCCACTGGCAACCGCTGTTTTGAAAGTAAACCATGCATCATAGGTGTCACCGTTTTCAGTGGCTTCGCCGTCTAACTGCCAACCCATAGGCTGTGCGTTATTGAGCGTGGCATTGAGCATGGCCTGAATTTCATCTTTGCCTTCGCAGGTTTTTAAATTCCAGGTGAAGGTAAGAAAGTCGCGCCAGTAGCACTCGTCTCCAAACAGAGACAGCACGCGCTCAACATCCTGGCCTTGAAGGGCAGCATCAAAATTGCGAAGCCAACCTTGAACAGTTGCCGTGGCGGCTTGCGGGCCTTGTGCCTTTATCGTTGACATAGCGGGTACCCCATATGCAGTTGTTATTGTTGAATTAAATGTGATGCACCTAATACATAGCAGCCGCCGTGCCAAACCAACCATATAAAAAATAAGCAATTGATAAATATATAATTTATTCACATGCAGACAAGCAGATAAGACAGCGAAAGTGCCGTACACCTGTCACGCTGTTTACAGCTAAACGTTACAGGTGTAACGCACGACTAACGGCGTAAGCAGCCCACGTTGACTCTGGGGGCAAAGCGCATAGGCTAAAAGAACAATAACAACAGCGCCCAATGAGTAACGCCATGCTGCATCAAACGCACGCCATTAAACAGTTTCAGACAACTTCACAGCTTCAGTCTGAACAGCGTCGACATATAGAGCATATTTTTCAGCTTGGTGAAGGGTTAGATGCCCCCTGCTTGCCTGCGCAGGCCACCATTCGTCGTTCCTGGCTGCGCTGCCTAAATGACTATCAGCTAGACCCCACTCACCCACGCCCAGCACGGGTGGTGCCTCAGCAAACCCTGATTGAGCACCGCGAGTCTGTTGACGAGCTACTGCATGTCGCCCGCGCTGGGGTCGATCAACTCTATGGACAAATAGCCCAGCTTGGCTACGTGCTACTGGTCACCGACCACCGCGGCATTACCGTTGAGTTTCGCGGCGACCCCAACCAGGACCAGCAATTACGCAAAGCAGGCCTCTACTTGGGCGCTGACTGGGATGAACGCTTTGCTGGCACCTGCGCTGTTGGCACCTGCTTGCATGATCGCCAGGCGATTATCTGCCACCGCCAAGAACACTTCGATGCTTCCCATATTTCTCTGACCTGCACCGCCGCGCCTATTGCTGACCCTCAGGGTAACGTGATGGCCGTGTTAGATATCTCCGCGCTGCAGTCGCCTACCCAGCACGAAAGCCAGAATTTCAGCCTATCGCTGGTAACGCTTTATGCGCGCATGATTGAGGATGCTTATTTTCTGCAGCGCTACCGCGACTGCCTGATGGTGCGTCTAGATATCTCGCGGGAATTTGTCCACGTCAATGGGCGTGGTTTAATTGCCATTGAGGAAAATGGACAGGTAATCGCTGCCAACGGCGTTGGCCGCGAGCTAATCGCCGAACACCAGCACCGCTGGCCCCCTTGGTCTGCAAATCACATTCCAATGCTAGGTGAACTATTCGAGTGTGAGATCGCCGATATACTCAGTATTAACAGCGGTACTGATGATCAATTGCGTGCTTTTCGCGCTCGCGCCAGCAACACCATCCACTTTATAAGCCTGCTGGAACCCCGCCGTCCCCGCATGGCGCAACGGGCAACACCGCTTACTACTGAACTGCCGGAACCCTTAGCCCGGCTAGGTGCCGACGACCCTGCGATGCGCAAAGTGCAAAAACTAGCCGACCGCTTGCGTAATGAAGCTAACGTGAACGTACTGATTTGCGGCGAAACCGGCACCGGTAAAGAGGTGGTGGCACGCGCACTGCACGAAAGCGGCAATCGCGCCAAACAACCGTTTATTGCGGTTAATTGTGCGGCCATTCCCGAGTCACTGATTGAAAGCGAACTGTTTGGCTACGAACCTGGCGCCTTTACCGGTGGCCGCTCAAAAGGGATGCGTGGGCTTATTCCTCAGGCCCATGGAGGCACGCTGTTTCTAGACGAAATTGGCGATATGCCATTAGCACTACAAACTAGGCTGTTACGCGTGCTGGCCGAACGAGAAGTCATGCCGCTAGGCGCTAACACGCCAGTAAAAATCGACATTCGCGTTATTACAGCAACCCATCGCCATATCGAAGAAATGATTCAGCAAGGGGAATTCCGCGAAGACCTCTATTACCGGCTTAACGGCGCGCAGCTGCGCTTACCCGCATTACGTGAACGCGCCGATAAACTGTATGTTATTCGCCGCGTGTTTGAAGATGTCGCCGCCGAACGCGCCGCGCAAATATCGCCGCGCCTGCGCGCAGATGCCATCAGTGCACTACTCGCCTATTCCTGGCCCGGCAATATCCGTCAACTTAAAAACGCTCTCGCTTTTGCCCTGGCAACCTCAGAAAGTGACGAAATAACCGTTCACGACCTGCCAGAACAGTGCCTTAGCCAACGAATTACTCGCCACGAAGCGCCGCAGCTTGTAGCCGATGCCAGTGAATCTCAGACAGGCTCACTTACCCAACTGCTCAAGCAACACCACTGGAATATTAGCGCGGTCGCCCGTGAGCTAGGCGTTTCGCGCCCCACGGTCTACCGGCAAATGCAGCGCCATGGCATTGTGCCACCCAACTGGCAGGGCGGATAGCAAGTCTCTTTATCCACTAGTTGGCCTTGAGGTTTACCCTCACGTACACTTGTTTGAATCTATTTTTAAAACTCGTTTCGACAAGCCGAGGCACTCCCCCATGGCGTTTGATTCTACCTCTTCTTACATCGCAACTGATGCACTCAAACAGGCGGTCAATGCCGCTGTTGTGCTGCAGCGTCCGCTGCTCATTAAAGGCGAACCCGGTACCGGTAAAACACTGCTGGCCGAGGAGCTCGCTGAATCCCTTGGCACTAAGCTGATTACTTGGCACATCAAGTCCAGTACCAAAGCCGCCCAGGGGCTTTATGAGTACGATGCGGTCAGCCGCCTGCGCGATTCCCAACTGGGCGTTGAAGGCGTGGAAAACGTAGGTAACTACATTAAGCCAGGCAAGCTATGGGAAGCTTTCACCGCAGGCGAGCGTGTCGTACTGCTGATTGATGAAATTGACAAAGCGGATATCGAGTTTCCCAACGACCTGCTGCAAGAGCTGGATCGTATGGAGTTTCATGTTTATGAAACCGGCGAGACCATTCGTGCCGAACAACGCCCAATTATCGTGATCACCTCGAATAACGAAAAAGAGCTGCCCGACGCCTTCCTACGCCGCTGCTTTTTCCATTACATCGAATTCCCTGACCGCGCGACCATGCAAGCAATTGTGGATGTCCACTTCCCGGATATCGCCCCCAGGTTGGTCGGCGAAGCCTTGGAAGTCTTTTTTGATCTACGCAACGCCCCAGGGCTCAAGAAAAAACCTTCCACCTCGGAGCTGGTGGATTGGTTAAAGCTACTGATGAGTGATGAGCTTGCCCAAGCAGCGCTCTATAACCGCGACCCAGCCAAAGCCCTGCCACCGATGGCCGGTGCGCTGGTCAAAAACGAGCAGGATACACAATTACTGGAGCGCTTGGCCTTTATGCTGCGTCGCCAGAAAGGCTCAGGCCGTTAAACGATGTTTATCAGCCTGTTCGACACGCTAAAACGCGCTGGTGTGCCCGTCTCACTCCGCGAACTACTTGACCTCCATGCGGTGGTTGAACGTGGCGTCGTGTTTGCCGATATGGAAGCGTTTTATCAAGTCGCCCGCACCGTAATGGTCAAAGATGAGCGCTACTTCGACCGCTTCGACCGCGCCTTTGCCGCCTGGTTTAAAGGCATTGAGGATATGGACGCCGCCATTGAGGCGCTGATCCCCGATGAGTGGCTACGCCGGGAGTTTGAGAAACAGCTCAGCGACGAAGAGAAAGCCAAAATTGAATCCCTAGGCGGACTTGAAGAACTGATCGAAACCTTCAAAAAACGGCTCGAAGAGCAGAAAGAGCGCCACGCCGGCGGCAACAAGTGGATTGGCACCGGTGGCACCAGCCCTTTTGGCGCCTACGGCTACAATCCGGAAGGCATTCGTATTGGTCAGGATGGCTCGCGCCACCGCCGCGCCACCAAGGTATGGGACGAACGGCGCTTTCGCGATTACGATGATTCACTTGAACTCGGCACTCGCAATATCAAAATGGCCCTGCGACGGCTACGCAAGTTTGCCCGCCAAGGGGCGCTTGACGAGTTTGACGTGGACAGCACCATTCGTGAAACCGCTCGCGATGGCGGCTTGTTAAATGTCCAAATGCGTCCAGAGCGCCACAACGCGGTTAAAGTGCTGCTGTTTTTGGACGTTGGCGGCTCCATGGATGACCATATACGCGTCTGCGAAGAGCTGTTCTCAGCCGCGCGTTCAGAGTTCAAGCATCTGGAGCACTACTACTTCCATAACTGCCTGTATGAAGGCGTGTGGAGAAACAACCTGCGCCGGGGCAACGAGCGCATTCCCACCATGGATGTGCTGCACACCTACGGCGCAGATTACCAGGTAGTGATTGTCGGCGACGCCGCTATGTCGCCCTATGAGGTTACTCACTCAGGCGGCAGCGTGGAGCACTTTAATGAAGAGGCGGGTGGTGTGTGGCTTAAACGCCTTTGCGACACGTTTCCGCGCTTGGCGTGGCTAAACCCTATGCCGCCCCGGGCCTGGGAGTACACCTACTCGACTCAGCTAATCCGCGAAATCATCGAAGACCGCATGTATCCGATGACGATGGAAGGTTTAGAAACCGCCATGCGTCAGTTGGCTAAGTAGAGGGCTAAAAAAGCGCGCCCCGCTGGTAGAGCGAGGCGCGCCTTCAATACGCTGGGTTAGAATAGCCAGGTCAGTAACGCTGACCAATTACGCCATACGCTTTAGCACATTATGATTAGTTAGCCTGCGGTGCATAACCGCCATTACGATATGGCCGACGATCAGCGCTAACATCGCCCAGCCTAGCTCGCCGTGTAGCGAGCCGCCTAGGTCTACCATCCAATCAATGCGCTCACCCTCAAAACCCGGCATTAGATTGACGCCAAAAACATCCAATGCCCGGCCCGAGCCATATTGGCGTATTAAGGCAATCGTGGGCACAGCAACCATTAAGCCGTACAGCGCCAAATGACCTAGTTTTGCCATCACGCTCACTGAAGGCGGACGGCGCGATGCATTGATGAGCGCCCATACAATGCGTAACAAAATAAGCGCCATAAGCATTACGCCCACAGTACGGTGCGTGCCCCATAAGAAAGATTCCAGTGCGGTATCTTCCAAAAACACTCGCGCCGTGGCACCGCTAAACTGCCATAAAAAAAGCAGTGCCATCGCCCAATGCAGCGCCCTACTCACCAAACCATAGCGGGAGTGGGTATCCCTTATCGCTAACGCCATACGCCTTTACCTCTTAAGTAACAGTTAACACACCTATATTTTACCGGGCTAAACAAGCAACATCATGACAACACTCAGTATTTTTGTTGCGTAAACTCGAACGTGTTGTTGCAAAAAAAACCGGCAGGTCTATAAAGACTGCCGGTTTTTTAACAGCTTGTATTAGCGCAGCGTCTTACCTAACTAACCGGTTTTTCTTCCACCTCGACCACCGCATCTTCTTCCACGTGGATAGGCTCATCGGCCTCATCTTCCGCATGGCTTCGCGCGCGGTGTTCAATCATAAAGTAGAGAATCACCCCAATTCCCAGCCCCCACGCTGCGCCGTGTGTAGCCAGCACCACACCCATAATGCCAGCGACCCCCATGGCCGTTGCGTTTTTGATCTGCTCTACCGCAACCGCAATACACAAATAACCGGTAATCAGCAAAGTAATCGAGAGCGCAATGGGCAGTACCGGGCGGAATAGCGTTACCAGCGGCAGTAAGAATAGCGCCAAAAAGCCCACTATCCAGAATACCGACGCCCCCGAATAAATAGTATCCATGGCACCGCGGCCATACCGGTAGCGCTCAGCAATAGTGGCCATTGCCCCGGTAAAGAGCGGCCCGGCAAGGCCTGGGTAAGGAGCAAACATAGAGTGCATTAGGTTTCGCAAGCCCGTGATCAGGTGAACACGATCAACATTCACTTCGATTTTCTCATCCGGCCGCAAATGATCCACGCGTTTGATCAAGCTCTGACCCACAATGATGTCACCAAAGGCAATAATGTAAGCGATGATAGCGGTAGGTATAGCGGCGACCAGTAGATCAATACCCGGCGCACCAATGGTAAACGGCAGGTAGGCCCAGATACCGCCAAAGTCCGGCACGGCAATGCCCCACTCCACCGTAGGCATCGGGTACTCCGCTACCCCCCAGCCAATCGCCATGGTGATTAACATACCGGGCACCATGCCATAGGCGGCGATATTACGCGCCCAACGGAATTTTTCAGTCAGGTCGCGAAACGAAAGTGAAAACAGGACATACAGGGTAATTAAACCACCAATACCCAGTGAAATAGGCGTTTCGTAAAGCCTCCCGCCAACACTAATTTCGCCACTGATCGCGGCGATGCCAGCGCCCAATAAAATGCCCGCCTTGATGGAGTCCGGCACGCTGTTAACCAGCTTCGTACCTAAACGCGTCACCGCCATAAACAGGAAAATCGCCGTGACCATTAGCTGCAGTGCCACCATCGCGCGGATAGCTTCCGGCCCTGGCTCAAACTGACCAATAAACAGCAGTACCACGGGAATAGCGGGCGTAATCCACCCCGCCACAAAAGGCACCCCAAGCAACGGGGGAAGAATAAAACCGATACCACACACCACGACATACGCTAGTGCCACTTCATAGGGCAGCCCTAGATACTGCTCCAAAAGCGGAATCATCCCCAGCCCGATAACAAACATGACCAGCGCCTGAATGGTCTCGGGTATTTCCCAGCGGAAATGGATAAAAGGCAAACGAACTTTGAAGGGGCCAACGGGCCAGTAGGGATGTTCTTCCCCGTATTTACGTTTGAGCAGCACAGCGTTTCCTCACGGTGTCTGGTTATTCATTATTAATATCCTTGAGTATTGTTGTTGTTAGTTGAGTGCTTTTTACTCAGCTATTAATCAAGATAACATTCGACCTTTCGTGCATGGCCCAGCTAAAACGCACCTAATATTGCAGTAACTGCAAAAGCGCAAACCGCTAATAAGGCAGCAAAAACCACTAAAATCGGCTAAAACTTGTTAAGATAACGCTTACATGCAGACAATAGCCCACCGCAAAATGACGTCAACGTAAACGTCATCTTTTAGTCTTATAGGCAAGGCCGCCCTCTTAACGCGGCGGCATTAAATTCAAAACGTGCTGGGAAAGTTATTTAAGCCCGACAGAAAAGCCTCTTTAGCGTCAGAAAATGCGCTGGGGTCATGCTTAAAACGGCGCAAAATTAGCGCTTCGTCCAGATGGAGGGTGGGCACCAGCTCATCACTGCTTTTAGCAGGATGACGCGCGCCTAAACCGATCCGCTTACCTTCACTATCAAACCAGCGTTTAATACCGCACTGCTGGTAAAATGCTTCTTCTTTGTCGCTAGCCACCTCAACACGCAGCGGTGCTTTTAAGCTGAGCTCACTGATTAAGCGCGCTTTAGCGCCTTGTTTAAATTCGCAGGCATGGGTCACGGTCATACCCTGACCTTTTTCATCCAGCACCAGCAGTGCAAGTGCTAGAGGCTTCCCTTCACCGTCAACGCCCGCCAATAAACGTGCAGCCTCTTGGGCAAACAGCACGTTTTTTGTGCCTGTAAATACCACCAACGGCGTTAGCCCTGCCTGCTGACCGTAAACTTCGGCACATAGGGTTGCCAAACTCGCATCGCGCGGGGCGCTCTGACTAATATGAACTACCTTCATTACGCTCTCTCTTTGCGCTTGATCATGACGCCAAAACGACTCTGGCGCGTTTTAAAAGCCCGCCAGCGTAGAGCAAAGCCACCGCCAGCACCACCCTCTTAATAGAAGGGAACCACATTCAACAACCACAGTCGCACTAAAGGCAAAACGGCTATTTTGTCGTTAAGGAGAACGAATGCCACAGTTTAATAACGACCCGACGCTGCCTAAGCCCAGCTTTCCAGGAAGCCACATGGTCATTGACGACCATTATGTGTTTATTTCGGGACTTACCGTTGCCGATATTTCTAATGGTCAAGCTGTCCGCGGCAATGTTAAAGAGGAAACACAGTTAGTGATGCACGAACTTAAGCGCATGCTGCAGCAAGAGGGCGGTAGCTTAGCGGATGTTTTACGAGTGGATATACATTTAGCAGATTTAAAACAGATCAACGCGCTAGACAGTATCTATGCTGAATTTTTTGAGCCTGGTCGTTACCCCGCGCGCACCTGCACGGAGTCGCCACACCTCTGTGGTGGCAGCGCTGTCGAAATCACCCTAATGGCCACGCGCCAGCGCGATTAACCAGCATCCAGCTCTGTGGTTCGTTTAGCTCACATTGAGCATTTTGAGTATCGCGCCTATATCCAAGTGTGCTTCTAGCGTGTCCGCCAAACGATCCAACTCTTTCTCACGGTGGGCGCGGTAATCGACCTCCACCGTATTTTTTAATCCTAAGTGCGTGAGCAACGCTCGGCAGGCTTCCGGGTGGTCAAACACGCCGTGCACATAGGTACCTAATATCTGGCCGTCGCTACTTATTGCCCCATCCCGATGGCTGCCTAGGTCAAGCAGTGGCTGGTTTAGAGCGGCTCCTTCACTAATCCCATTGTGAATCTCGTAGCCGATCACTGCCGCGTCCTGCCCCACCATCGTGCCACTAACATTGCGTAACTGCTTGCCAGCCACCATTCGCGTGGTCATCGGTAGCAGTCCAAGCCCAGCAACTTTTCCTGGTGTGCCTTCTAGCCCTTCTGGATCATCTACCCATTCACCCAGCATTTGGAAGCCACCGCAAATACCCATCACTTTGCCACCATAGCGCAGGTGGCGAGTAATCGCTGCCTCCCAGCCTTGGCGCTTAAGCCATGCCAAGTCGCTGGCCGTACTTTTGCTGCCGGGCAGGAGAATCACATCCGTTGGGGGGATCTGCCGGTCAGGTCCTACAAACGTCAGCGATACCTGCGGGTGCAGGCGCAGTGGGTCGAAATCCGTGTGGTTACTCATGCGCGGTAGCGCGGGAACGATAACGTTGAGGGGCTGGCTTGCCTGCGGGGCCTGAGTTAAGCCAATACTATCTTCCGCATCCAACAGTAGCCCCTGCACATAGGGCAGCGTACCCAGTACCGGCTTGACAGTGCGCGCCTCTAGCCACTCAAGCCCAGGCTCCAGCAGCGCAATATCTCCCCGAAAACGGTTCACGATAAAACCTTTGGTGCGCGCCTGCTCGCTGTCACTTAATAGCGCCAGCGTGCCTACGAGCTGAGCAAAGACGCCGCCACGGTCAATATCGCCCACCAGCAGTACCGGGCAGTCGGCAGCTTCAGCAAAGCCCATATTGGCGATATCGCCTTTACGTAGATTGATTTCCGCAGGGCTACCCGCGCCTTCGGCAATAATCACATCAAAACGGCTTTCCAAGGCCTGCCACGCTGCCATGACGCTCTCTTTCGCTGTGCGCTTAAACGCATGGTAATCCAGTGCATCCATATGGCCATGCACCTTGCCGCGCAGAATCACCTGGGCGCCGCGATCGGTTTCCGGCTTCAACAGCACCGGATTCATATCACTATGCGGAACCACCCCCGCCGCTTGAGCCTGTAGCGCGGTGGAGCGGCCAATCTCGCCGCCATCGCTGGTCACCGCGCTATTCAGGGCCATGTTCTGGGGCTTAAACGGGGCCACGGAGACACCGCGACGTTTTAAAACGCGGCAAAGCCCCGCCACCACGGTGCTTTTTCCTGCATCCGAGGTGGTGCCTTGAATCATTAGTGTGGTCATAGCGCGCCTATTACCAAGCGTAAATGTAGTTCACCATGGCCGCTGAATCGCTCGGTGCGCCAGCATCGTGACCAGGGTCTCGGGTATGCAGCACGTTAACCTGCCACTGGCTGTGCTCACTGGTCGAAAACCCATACCCTAATTCGATATCGAGCTGGCGACCTGACGGCTCCAGAGAAGCGCTTCGCGTTTCACGCACAACGCTGCCATCCAAACGACGACCCACAGGCACATCGAAAGTGGCATTCGCGCTATCGATGCGAAGCGGTTGGCGTAGCGTTAACGCCCAGCGTTCAGAACGTGCGCACTGCCCTTGCCACTGAATGCCCAGTGCCATTTGCTGCGCACTAATGTCATCAACGCTGGACAATAAGCCACGTCCTGAGGCACTACCACGGCCCTGCTCAAATTCAGCAAAGCCGCTAATGTTATCAAACTGAGCTTGAACGCTTAGCCCAGCAAAATCCATTTGATTATCGTCGCCAAGGCCAAGTGCGCCACTACCGCTAGCCCCCAGCAGTCCCTGCTGCTCTGTCAGCTGGCCAACATAGCTATTGACGCTCAGTCCAGGCATTATTTGCCAAGTAAGCCCCAGGTCCGAGCGCCGTGCTTGGTAGTCGCTGACAGCATCGTCGCCAGAATCCCCCGCCCAGTGGGATGCCGTCATACTGAGCCGTTGGCCCAGCGCATAGCGGGATTCGATACCCTCCACCGTATCGAATGCTTGGGTAAGCGCCGACCCCGTTTGAAAAGAGATCATTGGCATCACACCCAGCTCTGCGACATTGCCCATAGGGCTAGGCTGGTTACCTGCAAAGCTAAACGCACTCAATTGAGTATTGCCAAAAGACCCGTCAAAGCGGCTAGCCAGTAAATCACCAGCAACATTACTGCGGGCGGTGAAGCGGTAATTGCCGTCGATAGCGGTATGCGTCTCAGTCGCAGCCGATGTGGCTTTTGCCATCTGCTGCATCTGCCCGCGCCGCTGCGTGGCCTGTGCGGTGCGCGGCTGCGTATTGCGCCCCAAATCAATGGCGTAATCCCGGCCCAGCGCGTCAAACGCAACCACATTCTCCAGCACACCAGAAGTGGCTATAGAATTGCCATAGGCCTCGGAAAGCTGCAAGAAAGACGCATCGGCCAGCGCCCCGCCCTCTGCCACACGCTGGCTTTGGCTGACCAGTAGATCGCCTTCAGGCGCAAGGGCAGCGTCGATATCAGCAATGCCTTGGCCTAAATAGAAGGCACCGCAGTTCAGCGTGCCGCTAGCGCCGCAGTTATTCTGCTGAAACAACGCGCTCTCCTGGCTCGCCGTATCCAACAGGCGCTGGCTAGCCTGCTGAGCCGTTAAATGTGGCCATTGGCCCACAATACCCGCAGCATACTCAGAAATTTGTGCCGCTGAAATCGACGTGCCCTGGGCACCCACCCTTCGGTTGACGAACCCCGTTCCAATGGAGCGTGCCTGCAACCGAGCATCATCTCCTGGATAGCTACTTGAAGGGTGAATTCTGCCATCCGACGTAGTGCCTACTGCGATAAGCATCATCTCGTAAAGCCCAGGCTGGCTTGTGTAAATGGGGTTACCTCGGGTGTCAATGGCGCGGCCAGTATTGCCTGCGCTAACAACGTAAATGGCGCCTTTGCCGCCGTTAGCATTGACAACACGCTGGTACGAGGTAGCCGAGGTCACCCCATTAAAAGAAAGCCTGGGGTCGCTGGCCTCTAAGCGGCGGGAAAAGCTGGCGTTAATTACCCTGGCACCGCGACTGGCCGCTTCACCAATAGCGTAATCGAGTGCGTTGCTGAAGGTGTTACCTAGGCTATCCTCTACTTTCAGCAGGTCTAAGCGGGCATTACCCAAATTTCCGCTAGTAATTGCGGAAGAAACGGCATTGCCGTGCCATTCATCAAAACCGCTAACATCTGATGTGCCGCTATAGACATCTAAGCTGTCGATCACTCGCTCGCTATTAGTGATAGAGGCGACATCGAACGCACTATCTGCCACCGCCACTCTTACCAAACCAGGCCCAAGCGGTATGGGGAGTTGGCCGGCACTCAGGTTAGGAGAAGAGCCGCCAGGGGTATGCACACCCTGGCTGCTATAGCCACCGCCGCCGCTTGAACCACATCCTGATAATGACAGAGTGCCGAGCGCGATCCCTACCGCCAGGAAGAGAGGGCGGCGCTCAAGCATGAGGGCCACTTAGGTATTCAATGAAAGAAAACATGAGATTCGTTACCAGTTTCAATGCAGGGGATGAGATGCTGAAGCATTAAATACTGATAAAAATAGCGAATCAAGTTAATAAAAGTATTAAAAAACTCATCAAACAGTACACTTAGTAAAATTAAAAGTAGCTGATTAATGTTGTATTTATAAATAGAGCGCCTAATTAAGCTATCGTTTATTTTAACTATTACTTGTCCGATAGTGACGAACCACTTCTTAAAACGATAAGAAAGAATGCCACCCAAAATGCCATATAGCGCTTAAGTAACTTAGGGTTACGTCTTAGGAGTCCTCTTCGGCACTTGCCAACACCAAGGTCACTCTAAACGGGCGTTATACCGTGTTGAATGGGCACACATCAGCAGACAGATTCAGCATTTTCCGCTAGGGTAGCGGCCCCCACGCTACCAAACGACGATGGATTTCATGCAAGAGTTGCTTAACGACATTGCCACCCAGCTTGCCCTGGAAACCGAGCGGGGCAAAGTAGCGGACTACATCCCACAATTAGCCCATGTCGACCCAAACCAATTTGCCATTAGCTTGGCAACAGTAGATGGCCAGCGCTTCTCTGCGGGCTGCGCCAACACGCCGTTCTCAATCCAGAGTATTTCCAAAGTTTTCACACTCACCATCGCACTGGGCAAATGGGGCGATGGGCTGTGGTCTAAGGTTGGCCGCGAGCCATCTGGCGACCCGTTCAATTCCATTGTGCAGCTTGAACATGAAGGCGGTAAACCGCGTAACCCGTTTATCAACGCCGGGGCCATTGCAGTAGTGGATGCCATTATGATGGGCCACGAACCTAAAGAGACCCTGGCGGAAATATTGAGCTTTGTGCGTTACATTGCTGACGACAACAGTATCTGCTTTGACCATCAAGTCGCCGCTTCGGAAATGCAGCACAAAGACCGCAATGCATCGCTTGCCCACTTTATGAAAGCCTTTGGCCATCTGCGCCACGATGTCGATAAAGTGCTGGGCACCTACTTCCACCAGTGCGCCATCGCCATGAGCTGCGAGCAGCTTGCCCATGCGGGGCTGTTTTTGGCCTCAGATGGCGTCAATCGCCCCAGCAATCTGCGCGTGGTATCACCCCAGCGGGCGCGACGGATTAATTCACTTATGATGATGTGCGGCCACTACGATGCGTCAGGGGAGTTTGCTTTCCGTGTCGGCTTACCTGGCAAAAGCGGCGTAGGCGGCGGCATTTTAGCGGTTGCCCCTGGTCGCGGCTCGTTGGCCGTATGGTCACCGGGGCTGGATAAATTTGGCAATAGCCTGCTGGGCACGCGCGCCCTGGAAATGTTTGTCCAACACACTGGTTGGTCGGTGTTTGGCCACTGATTCAGGGTTAGTGCGGTTCAAGTAAAGGGGAGTGCCGGGCCGCTTCCCACGCCTGCACCTGCAGCTTGGTTTCAACGCCCCAACGGTAGCCACCGAGAGCACCGCTTTGTTGAATCACCCGGTGGCAGGGAATCCACAACGCAATAGGGTTAGCGCCCACGGCATTGCCCACCGCACGGGAAGATTTAGGTGCCCCAAGCGCCTGGGCAATATGGGAATAGCTGGCCAGCTGGCCTTCGGGAATGGTAAGCAGCGCTCGCCAAACATTAATCTGGAAGTTTGTACCGCTGACGTGCAGCCGTAGCGCCCCCGACGCGGCGCTTTGTTGAGGCTCAAACAGCGCATCCACCACGTGGCGCGTGGCGTCTGGCTGGTGGTTAAGCGAGCTGCGGGGCCAATCGGCGGCTAGTTGGGCAAGCATCTCCTCTTTTGGTGTCGCAGCAAGAAAGCCCATGCGGCAAATACCTCTGGGAGTCGCCGCCACCAACACCTCGCCAAACGGCGTAGGGTGCACGCCATAAGCAATCTCGACGCCCTGCCCTTGACGCTTAAACTCCCCGGGTGTCACCGCCTCCAGCGTGACAAAATGATCGTAAAGCCGCGAGCCGCCGCTTAACCCCAATGCCTGGGCAGTATCGGTAAGGCTCTGGGCAGATGCAATCAGCTGCTTACCCCGCGCCAGCGTCAGCGCCTGCAAAAAGCGCTTAGGGCTCACGCCTGCGTAGCGGCAAAACAGCCGTTGGAAATGGAACGCGCTCAAATGTACCTGCGCCGCCACTGTTTCCAAACTGGGCTGCTGGGTGGCATTCGCCACCATAAAGGCCATGGCTTTCTCGATACGGGCATAGTCTGTCACAGTGAGTCCCCACCTAAACGCAGAGCATGCGCCAAGCTTAACCAGCCACGCCCGCTTGTCCTACCCGAATCTTGCGCAAAAGAGCATCGCTTAATGTTTCAGCGGCAAAATGCCGTACTCCTTCACCGGTTGAATCGCAAAGTTGCTGCGAATATCGCTCACTCCAGGCAAGCGTAGCAGCGTATTGGTTAAAAACGCGTCGTAAGCCGTCAGGCTCGGCACGACCACTTGTAACAAAAAGTCTGATTCACCGGATACCAGGTGAGCGGTGACTACTTCAGGCAGCTTTACCACGGCGTCGCGGAAGGCGTTTGCCTGCTCTTCATGGTGTCGCTCCACCTTAATACCAACAAACACGGTTAACTCTAAGCCAACGCTTCGGCGATCAAGCTCTGCATGGTAGCCGCGAATAATGCCACTCTCTTCCAAGCGCCGCACACGGCGTAAACAAGGAGACGGTGACAAGTTCACCCTTTCTGCTAGCTCTACATTTGTTAAACGCGCATCGCCTTGGAGTAACGCAAGCAGTCGGCGGTCGGTAGCATCCAACTTGCAATTTGGCATATGTGAGTATTTCCATTATTAAAATTGGCACAAAATACTAAAAAATTAATTTTCATGGGTGTAAATGGCAAGAAAACGCTTAGCACTTTAACGTTACCATGAGTCTCTTCTCAAGACGATTTAGCACTCACAGGACGCAGCCATGGAGCTCGGGCTTTTTATCGGCGCTTTAGCCATTGTTTATCTAATTCCCGGCCCTGATATGCTGCTCGTTCTGCATACCAGCAGCACCCTTGGCCGTGGCCACGGGCTGGCTACTGCGCTCGGGCTGGCAATTGCCAGAGGCGCGCATGTCGCCTTGGCAGGGTTAGGATTAGCAGCACTTTTTATTGCGGCTCCGTGGCTATTTGATGTGGTTCGCTACGCCGGTGCCGCCTACTTGGTTTGGCTAGCTTTGCAGCTTATCCGCGCACGGCCTAGCCCCCGTACCAAACAGCACGCAACACCGCTTAAAGGAAGCTATTACATGGCCTTCCGGCGCGGACTGCTGACCAATCTACTGAACCCAAAGTCACTGCTTTTCTGCTCGGTGTTATTGCCCCAGTTTGTGCATGCAGAACAAGGTGCGGTTGCACTTCAATTCACGCTGCTAGGGGCCATGCTGGTGGGCATAGGGCTAATATATGACGCGTTTTATGCCTGCATTGGGGCAAAAATGCAGCGCTGGGTTGCAGGCAATCAAAAAAAGCAAAAAATACAGAACTGGGTATTTGGCACGCTGCTAATTGGCTTCGCATTGCGCTTAGCCTCTTAGCAGACCTGCTGTTGAAGGGTCAGCGCTGGCGGCAAGCATTATGTATCGTCTTGTGTATTATTCGACCTTGTCGCTTTATGTGCCTTCATATCTTTAAACGCTTCCATGATATCCATGGGTAGCGGGAAAATAATGGTTGAAGCATTTTTATTGCTCATGTCGCTCATGGTTTGCAGGTAACGTAACTGTAGTGCGGCAGAGTTTTCCTGCATCACATTGGCGGCTTCCACTAGCTTCTTAGACGCTTGCAGCTCGCCCTCTGCGTGAATTACTTTGGCGCGACGCTCCCGCTCAGCTTCTGCTTGGCGAGCAATGGCGCGAATCATGCTCTCATCTAGATCGACGTGTTTGATCTCAACGTTCGCGACCTTAATGCCCCATGCTTCGGTCTGGGTGTCGATGATCTCTTGAATGTCATCGTTAAGCTTATCCCGCTCTGAAAGCATCTCATCAAGGTCATGCTTACCCAGCACTGAGCGAAGGGTCGTTTGCGCCAGCTGGCTAGTAGCCTGAGTGAAGTTCTCCACCTGAATAATCGCTTTTTCAGGGTCTACTACACGGAAGTAGAGCACTGCATTCACTTTAACCGTCACGTTATCCTGGGAAATAACGTCCTGCTCTGGAACATCCATGGTAATAACGCGCAAATCCACGACTTCCATTTTCTGAACCCCAGGAATCACGATGACAAGCCCTGGTCCTTTCACCGTTTGAAACCGCCCAAGGAAAAACACAACCCCACGTTTATACTCCGGTAAAATACGAATAGAGGCAGCGAATAGCATCACTACCAACACTACGGGAACCAAATATGAAAGCATCATTGCACACCTCGTCTCGCCGTTGGTTTTGATTAAGAGGGCGTTACATGCACGGTTAGCCCATCAAGCCTTACTACCTTTAAGGTATCGCCTTGCTTAACGGGCACATCACACACCGCATTCCAGCGCTCGCCGTGCAGGCGCACATGGCCCTGAATATGAAAGTCATCTAACGCCACCGCGTGCGCCCCAATCAGCTGTTCTGCCCCACTGTGCACAGGCCTTCTACGCAGTGTGGCAAACCGAGTGAGTGTCCATAGCATCAAACTTGCTGAAAGTAGCGCCACTCCACCGATTAGTGGTAGCGAAATAGCCAAGTATTCAGCATCCATCAGCATTACCGAGCCAAGCACAAAGGCCACAATACCGCCTGCCCCTAATATGCCAAAACTGGGTAGTAGCGCTTCTCCCACCATCAGTATTAGCCCCACCAAGACCAGTGCAAGGCCCGCATAATTGATGGGCAGTACCTGAAAGGCAAAAAGCGCTAATAGCAGCGAAATAACGCCTATGGTGCCGGGAAATAAGCTACCAGGGCTTGAGAGTTCGAAAATCAGCCCGTAAAAACCGATAATCATTAAGAAGTAGGCAATATTAGGATTGGTGATCAATGACAGCAGTTGGGTACGCCAATCAGGGTCAAAGCGCTCAACGATCAGGTTTTCCGTCGCCAATGTGACATCTCCCCGCTTCATCACCACCGTCATACCATCCAACTGTGCGAGCAGGTCGTCGATATCTTTTGCGACGACATCAATTACATTCTGCTCTAGTGCTTGATTGGCAGTGAGATTTACCGCGTTGCGTACCGCTTCTTCCGCCCAATCTGCGTTGCGTCCGTGGCGCTCGGCCAGGCCCCGAATAAAGCTAACGGCGTCCTCCAGTACCTTTCGATCCATCGCACTGCCTTCACGCTCAGACTCTTTTGTATCACCTTCGTCTGTGTCTTCCTCACCGCTAGCGACGCCAGAGCCACCCATTTGCACTGGCGTTGCCGACCCTAAATGGGTGGCAGGTGCCATGGCCGCCACATGGCTGCCATATAACAAATAGGTGCCAGCACTTGCCGCGCGTGCGCCGCTTGGCGACACATACATAACCACGGGGGTTTCGGAATTGAGCATGGCTTGGATCATGTCACGGGTAGTTTCAACCAGCCCGCCAGGCGTGTTTAACTCAACAATAACCAGATCACTGTTCTGCTCTTGAGCCCGACGAAGGCCACGCCCAAAGTAATCCTTCGTTGCAGGCCCAATGGCACCCTCAATGTTGAGCACCAGTGCCTTACCACCACTATTTTGCGCCATCGCCTGCCATGTAAAAGACGATGTGGCCATGATGACGCCAGCGAGAAGCATCCAGAGCCAGTGCGATTTGAGAGAAAAGGCTTGCATGATCGCTCCTCGCGCTTCGCGCCATCACCTAAATCTTACAACAGTGACCACTACCACACCGCTTAGTTTCACAAAACCTATACAGCATGTAGAAACCGGAAAGCAGCTGTTAATATCAGAACCTCTTTTTAACGTAGCACCTCTGGGTGGACTCGCCATAAATTAAGTAAAAGTAAGCACTAATTCTTACGCTGTTTATCCTTTTCGAGTGAACCAGACTCTTATACAGAAGTCGTACTACCAGATAAATTCAGATAAGGAACATAATGATGCGCACCACCAACGACCGTTCAACCGAAAGCGACACGAAGCAGACCCACTATCAACCACGCGGATTTTCTGACCGCATTGCATATCGGTTAGTACGCTTTATGCGCTTTTTTGCAGATGTTTTTTTTGCAGGCCGCTACGGCCATCGGGCGGTCATTTTAGAAACCGTGGCCGCAGTGCCCGGCATGGTAGGAGGTGCCATTCAACACCTACATGCCCTGCGGCGAATTAAAGATGACGACGGCTGGATTCGTACGCTGCTGGATGAAGCTGAAAATGAGCGTATGCACTTGATGACGTTTATCGAAGTGGCCAAACCTAACCGCTTTGAGCGTTTCATTATTATGTTGGCGCAAGGTATTTTCTTTAACCTGTTTTTCTTGCTCTACCTCTGCTCTAGCAAAACTGCCCACCGTGTAGTGGGTTACTTAGAAGAGGAAGCCGTTTATAGCTACACCGAGTACCTAGAAGGGATTGATCGCGGCGAATACGAAAACATTCCCGCTCCGCAAATTGCTATCGACTACTGGAACTTGCCTCAGGATGCTCGGCTGCGTGAGGTGGTGGTTGCAGTAAGGGCGGATGAAGCAGACCACCGCGACACTAATCATGATTTTGCGGATCAGCTCTCTCAATAGCGCTGTCTAAGCAGTTTTATTTCAATCTTTATACTCAGCTGTTTCCACTACTGGTTGAGCTGGCGCCGCTGGATTAGCGGCGCTGTTGTATCTTCCGCCACGTCTGCCCTGTCCTTATTCGATATAATAGCCACTAACGCGCCAAGTGCCGTTTTCAAGGTGGGGCGTTACCACCTCCATAACCCTGGGATTATTTTCAAAACGTGTTTGAAACGTGAACTCCTTATAGTCCCCTCGTGGTGCACCGGGCATAGACGTATATTGCGATACCCTTACACGGCGTCGCGTTTCCGCTGCACCAAAGTCCCGCCGCGACAGCGAAATAGTGCGCTGAAGCATAGCCGCAGAAAGTGGCGCTTGTAGCAGCGGCGATGCCTCATCCCACGCCTGCTGGTATTCCCCTCTATCTACCGCCGCTAACCACGCCAGCGCCGCCGCTTCGGCCGCCTGCACAGAAGCCTTGGCATGGGCCGGAAGAGTGAGTAATAGCGTTGTAAAACAAAGGGCAAGTAGTTTGCGCATAGCGGGCTCTTGTGGTGACGTTAAGATTTCCTACCTGTGAGGTGTTATCGGGAAGTAGCCGGATTTCTTTAGCCGTCGTCCCGCCCTCGCTTCTCAATTCCTACCCGCTCGTTTACTATGCGCCATCCCTTTTATTCCAGCTTCCACCACTAGGCGACCATGTCCGTCAACGCACTTTATACTGATCTTTCTGGCTACTACGATTTGATGTGCGTAGACATCGACTATCAAGCCCAAAGTAACGCCATCCGCAGGCTGCATCAGATATTTGGCAACGGTGGCACCACCCACTTGGATTTAGCCTGTGGTACCGGCCCCCATGTGCGCCATTTTATCGACGCGGGCTACACCAGTAGTGGGCTAGACATTAACCAACCGATGCTGGATATCGCCGCCAAGCGCTGCCCAGAAGCGCACTTCTCGCTGCAAGATATGAGCACCTTTGAGATTAACGAACCCCTCGATCTCATCACCTGCTTTTTGTACTCAATCCATTATAACGATGGTATTGAAAAGCTAACGGCGTGCATTGCCAGCGCCCACCGCGCGTTAAAAGCAGGCGGCGTGTTCTATTTTAATGCCGTCGATAAAGACAAAATCGACAACGGTTTATGCGTTAAACACACCGCCAAGCAGGCAAACAATACCTTTACCTTTCGCTCTGGCTGGCATTACTGCGGGCACGGAGAAAGACAGTCACTCAGGCTGAGTATCGAAAAAACGAACGCTGAAGAGACGCAGGTTTGGAATGACGAGCACCCCATGGTGGCGGTGAGTTTTGCAGAGTTAAGCGCCCTATTGGCGCCTTACTTCGAGGTGCATGTGTTTGAGCACAACTACGACACCATCTCGCCGTGGGATAACGCCTCTGGCAATGCGATTTTCGCTTGCGTGAGGCGCTAGCCTTTTAGCACTTTAACTCTCAGCGTTGGGCCGTAGCTGACGCTGAACGCCAAGCAGGAAGTTACGCAGCATTTGGTCTTTGCACTCGCGATAGTTCTTATGGCTGGGCTTCCGGAAAAAAGCGCTTAGCTCGTGGCTGCTTAAGGGCAAGCCCACCAGCTCAAAAATCTCTAAAATGTCATCCGCTTTTAAATTCAGCGCAATACGCAGCTTCTGGAACACCATATTATTGTTTAACTGCGCTTCCGGCGCGGGCTGCGGGCCTTCGCGCTTACCCCGCTTAAAGCTGATAAAGCCATTCAGAAAGGACGCCAGCTCCCTGTTCTTCATTGTGACAAAGGCGTCATCGTCATCCTTTTTCAGCCAAGCGGTTACCTGCTCTTGTGTCACCTCAACCTCAGCCAGAGCGAAGATATTCACGATGGTGTTATCTTTTAAATCAAAGGTATAGCGAATACGGCGAAAAATATCGTTATTGGTCAAGAGCGAGCCCCTAGTCTTAGGTATGTTCAACACCATCAGCTGTTAGCTGAACCTGTGTCTGTCATCAGTGGTTGGTACATCAAGAACGCAGTTTAGCCTGCAGTTAACGTTTCAAGCAGTTCATCTATTTCTGCTTTCAATTCGTTGTCTTCAATTCGACGTGCGCTCTCTTTTGCCTCTTGGAGGTTTTTGATTGCCGCGTCTGTTTGGCCCAGCTCCACTTGCAACATTGCCATGGAAAAACCGATGGATGACAGATGGTCTTTCGAATCTATCGCACTGGCTTTTGCTAACGCTTTTTCGTAGAGGGCCAGCGCATCTTCCAGCTCTTCGGTGAAGTCCGCCAAGGTTTCCCACTGCTCTGGGTGATCTTTATCGGTGTTTTCATGCTCGCTGCAAATCGCCTGTAGCTCGGCATACAGCGCTTCAAAGGTGGCGCGATCATCTTTGGCGGCGGCCTTCATCAGCTTTTCAGCAAGTTCGTAAACTGCCTTGTATATTTTGGTATTAATCATTAACCACTACCTTTCTCTATTTAAAAAACAGTAACAAGTAAAACAAATCTGCTGAACGCCAACGTTTGTAACACAGTCACCTCACCGCAACCGGCAACATTATACCCCTTAGGGATGGCCCCCGGGGCGGTCATTTATGGCTTTATAGTGAGGTGTTAATGAGGCCCGTCCTAGGGGTGCTTTTACGCTATACTGCACCACTTTTTATTTTCGACACCCCTTACGACCCTTTGTCAGAGCGTCTAATGCCCTTTTCAAAACTAGGCTTATCCAGCCCACTCGTTCAAGCAATTACTGAACTCGGTTACAAAACGCCCACGCCCATCCAGGAACAAGCGATTCCTGTCATTCTTTCGGGTAAAGACTTAATCGCCACCGCACAAACCGGCACAGGTAAAACCGCTGCCTTTGTGCTGCCACTGCTGGAAAAATTCAGTAAAACAGCCGAACCGCTGCGCGGCAAACGCATTCGTGCGCTGATCCTGGTGCCGACCCGCGAGCTGGCAGTTCAGGTTGAAGCCAGTGTGGCGCAATACGCCAAGCATACCCAGCTCACCTCAATGGCCGCGTATGGCGGCGTGGATACCGCGCCGCAAAAAGAGCGCTTAATCGAAGGCGTGGACATTCTGGTCGCCACACCGGGCAGACTGCTGGATTTGGCGCATCAGCGCGCGCTGCACTTTGATGAACTGCAAGTCATGGTGCTGGACGAAGCGGACAGAATGGTCGACATGGGCTTTGTCGATGACATCCATAAAATCATCGTGCGCCTGCCGGAGAACCGGCAGAACCTATTGTTCACGGCCACCATGACCAACGACGTGCGTGCCATCGCCCACGCGTTTTCAGACAGCAAAATGACCGACCTGGCGGCTGACATCTCCATTACGCCCAATGTCCGCGCCGCCGCCACGATCAAACAGTGGCTGATCACGGTCGACAAAGACACCAAGTCCGCCCTGTTAAGCCACTTGATCAACGAGCAAGCGTGGGATCAGGCGCTGATTTTTGTCGAGAAAAAACACAGTGCCGCCAAGCTGGTCGCCCAGCTGGAAAAGCGCGGTATTCAAGCGGATTCCATCCATGGCGGCAGAAGCCAGGCCATGCGTGAAAAAGTGTTGGATCAGTTCAAATCGGGCGAACTGAAGTACTTGGTGGCTACGGGTGTCGCCGCTCGGGGGTTGGATATTGGCGAACTAAGCCGTGTGGTGAACTACGACTTACCTTTCCAGCCAGAAGAGTACATTCACCGCATTGGCCGCACAGGCCGTGCGGGTGCCTCCGGTGAAGCCATCTCGCTGGTCGATATCAGTGACTTTAAAAACCTGTGCGCAATTGAAAAGCGTTTGAAAAATACAATTGAGCGCAAAGAAATTGAAGGCTTCCCGGTTAAAAAAACCGTGCCCGCGTCTAACTTAAACCATGTCAAAAAAAGCAGCCGTTAAGCGTTAACAAAGAAGCTCACTCTTGTATTCGTTTCAGAGGTGAGCTTCTCCTCTACTCAGCCGGTGAAAAGGCATCCAACAGCGCCGCATTCGTGGGGTATTTCTCCAACAGCGCAAGAAACTTCTGCGCGCCTTCTATGGGCTTAAGCGGTGTTAACGCTCTGCGCAAGGTGCGTGCTTTTTCAAGCTCTTTTGCATCCATCAACAGCTCTTCGCGACGGGTACTGCTTTTGGCAATATCGATCGCCGGGAAAATCCGTTGATTAGCCACGTCCCGTGATAGCACTAGCTCCATATTGCCCGTGCCTTTGAACTCCTCGAAAATCACCTGATCCATACGGCTTCCCGTATCCACCAGCACGGTGGCCAGAATGGTCAGCGAGCCGCCATTTTCGATTTTTCGCGCCGCGCCAAACAGTTTGCGAGGGATTTCCATCGCCCGGGAATCTAGACCACCCGACATCGTGCGCCCATTGCCCCGCTGCTCGGCATTGTGAACCCGCGAAAGCCTTGTGAGTGAATCGATCACGATCATCACATCCTGCCCCTCGCCTGCCTGCTTACGCGCCGTGTCCAGCAATTGATCGGCCATCCGCACATGGTTCGCGTAGCTTTCATCGGACGACGAGGCATGCACCTCTGCCGACACGCTGCGCTTAAAATCGGTGACCTCTTCCGGGCGCTCATCGATCAGCAAGGCATACAGCTTTATCTCCGGGTAAGCCTCCGCCACCGCTTGGCAGATATGCTTTAACAGCGTCGTTTTGCCAGAACCCGGCGGTGCCACAATCAACCCCCGCTGCCCCATCCCGATGGGCGTAATCAAATCCATCGCCCGCACGGTGCGCGGCTGATCACTGGGCGCTAGATACAGGCGTGGGGAGGGATGGATGGCGGTGCCGTTGAGGAAGCGTGTTATGGGGTCGTTGGAGAGTTGTTCTTCGACTTCGTTAATGGGTTTTGGCTCTGTTGGCCTTTTGGTTTTTAGGCTTAGAGTTTTGCGGGTCATGGTAGGGTGGATTGCCTTTTAAATTTGGGTGTTTGTCGGATTCCGTGTGGTTAACCATGTCCTTGGATACGACAGGAGGTGACGTCGAGTGCATCATTATTACTTCTACTAAAATTTAACGCCCGGCTCACCGACAAATTGGAAGTGTAGCCTGGAGGTGTCTATGAAACCTGAGGCGATTCAGTTCTCAATAATTTGTGACACAAAATTTCCTCTTTTTTTGTAGCAAGTCTAACGCCCGCATTTGCGGCTGGTTTGGAGCGAAGCGGAAAACCAGTTCGACAACATGAGCTTGTTATACGCTGCTTCGACGATGCCTGACCTATAAAATCACTACTCTAGTCACTTGCCAGCCACTAAGCTCGCTTGAAGACGGTCTAAAAGAGGCGACACCATATTGTAACTTTCCTCAAATTCATCATTATCTAATAGTTTAAGCTTGGTCGCAGGTGAAATATTATGGCCATCGTACTCAACACCGTGTAAGTCTACAGTACCTAGAATAAGCTGGTAGTCATCAGGTGTATTTTCAAATATAAACTTGATTATTTTATTCCTGTTTGTAGCATCCTGATCCTGTTGATTTGGTGAGTCAATAACCAGAGGAAACAGCGGTAAAGATGTAAACTCTTTTGATGTGAATAGAATGGCGTAGTAATAAGCCAACAAGGCTCGCGGAGTATCACTACCTTGGGATCTCACTGATAATGGAATGTCACTGAACCCATCAGAGTTAAGAGTGTGAACATTCAGCTTTATTAAAAACAGGTCAATAAATGCATTAAAACTACTAATGATAGAGTCTTTACGTTCCTTGTTGTTCAATTTTGAACGGTCTGCTTCAAGGCCTGACTTCTTCTCCTCAACTTCATCAATTTGAATACTGTAGTTGCTGTGACTCCGGTTAAATATTTCTTTGACCTGCTTGGAGCTTTCATTTTGGATAAGGTCTTTGAGACGAACTTTGCCTTTCTTCTCATCAAGGAGAGAAGTGATCTCACGAACCTTAGCAATCTGCAGGTTAAGCTGGCTCTCCAGCTTGACGACTTCCTTTGCGATTTTCTTCTTGTCTTCCAAGTAGTCAGAGAGAAGGCTGCGGCAAGTGTCGATGTCTTTCAATAGTCCAAACCTGGAAACCATCGAGTTTTCATAGGTTGCATTACAGGTTGGGCAGGTTATTTCACAATCAAGTTCATTTAGCGAATGATCATAGTCTTTATTGATTTCACGAATGGTTTTGCTGACCAGGTTAATTTCATTGTCGATAAAAACCTCTTTGTTCTTTTGCTTGATGAGGTTTTTGCGGTATTTGTTTTCCTTATTTTTTAGCGCCTCTAGCTTCACAAGCAACCTGTCTATATCTTTTTTAAAAGCTCTAATGTCAATATCAAAAGTGGCTTTTGGCATATGCTTTTCTACAGCTTTTTTTGCTGAGATAAGAGCTCCCGACTCATTCTTAAGTATTATCAATTTAGCCGAAAGTTGGTCTATTTGTTCAGACAGCAGGAAATATTCATTCGGACGTATACCGGTAACGAAGTTTATCAAGTCTCGTTTGAAACCACCAAAAACGCCAAGCCCTTCAAATGAGTCCCACGGCTTTGTCCAGCTTTTATCTTGATCAATATAAAACGGTAAAAACTGAATGGCTGGTGAAGCAGGTATTCTTTGATTTGTTTGTGATTGCTTTAGCTGCAGCTTGTTGTTAAACAGCTTAGCGAAGTAAGGTGAAAGGCCTTTGATAATGCTATCAAAAGACTGGATCAGATTACCTTGTATATCGAATAAGCCAAAATGATCTCTGGAACGCAAGATCATGTAATCTTCATTGCTGTATGAAAATGTTAACAGGCTAATTGCGTCAGCTTTCTTCCAAACATTGTCAAAGTGTACGTCAGCACCAAGAGAGTGGTAGATTGACTTTATAATGGAAGATTTGCCTACGTCATTCTCGCCCGTTATCAGGTTTCTTTGTGGATGGAACGTCACTTTTTTTGCGGACTTCTCCGGTATCGACAGGATTATTAGTTGCTTGAGTAGTAGCTGTTTTCGTTCCATTTTTTCGCAAATGCCTTACAAGTTTTTTAAAATTATAGTTGTTCACAGTATTGCCATAGGATGATGGTGTCTATGTAGTGCTTGTCAAATATGCTTGTCACTTTTGACAGCTTTTTAGATATATCTTTTCTAATTATCTCAATCACATCTTTTAATGTTGGATCAACTCCAAGAGAGGCTGAACTTACTGCATTTGCAATGTCACTTTCGAGACTCTTTAGCGCATCATTGTCGTAATCCAGTCTGTCAGAAGTGTACTTCTTCCAGCTACGCTGAAGCTTTATTAATTCCTGAAGACCAAGGCCTTCCATTTGTAGCTTGGATTTAATGAGATCCCAGTTATCGCTGCCATTATGAGATTGGCTTACTCGCTGAACAAAATCCTCAATTTCAGATTTCGTAATGCATTTGTTACGAATTAAATCATCGAAAGATTTTATTTGCTTTGATGGATAGTTATTTTTAACCTTAATCTGGTCGGATATAGACTGATACCATGGTGACACCGGGATATTATGATCACTACCAAACAGCTGCTCAAAAAAGTTATGCAGAATGCCCCGTATGTGCTTTTCGTGATCATCAACACTCAGAGAGCTTTGTTCTAGTTGGAGAGTACTTAAATCAACAGCGGCAGTTCCGAGCTGTGCTTGGATTGCATTAGTTATCTTATCTTGATCACTCTTTTCTAACTTATCTGTAGTTGTTAAAGGTGCGGGGGCAATGAAGGAAAAATATGCATTGGTGACAAAACGCAGTTGGCTGCTGTGACTAGAGAAGTTATTCCTATTTTCGTATAGCTTACCGATTATTGAGAGCTTGTCTGGGTTCCCTTTCTTGCCTTTTTCTGACTTTGTGAGCTCATGAACAGTCCACTTTAGCCCAGTTGTTTTGGTTTTCACCTGAACAAATTGGAGGCTAGATGGATTATCTTCAGAATCAAGTATCAATATGTCATCGTGGAATTCAAAGGCGAAGACGTAATCCTTTCCTTCCAAATGATATTCGATCAGCTCTGCTAGAGCCCAGTTTCTCTGATACGCAAACCTTGCAGGGGAGCGAGAGCCTGAAGTCTCGGTTTGGGGCACTTTAATTAGGTCAGACTGAATTGCACTGTTCATTTTAGAAAGCCCCAATTTGCATAAAACATAAGTTTATCTATTGAATCTTGGATTCCTGTCTCAGTCAATCCAGTCTCTTTATAGATTCACCCAAATTCATTGAAGATGTAGCCTAGATCTACCCTAAGCTTGGCTGCCGTATAACGGCAGAGCGCACCGGCGCACTTCAGTGCGTCCGCGTGACGCGATTTGTTAGGCATACTCCACTTCATTATGCACAAAATCCAAAGCGCTTCTTTGGATCATTTTCTCATGCTTAAGAGCTTCATTTAGATGCCTCAGAATAGCAAACTGGAGTATATGACGAAGGTCATTATTACAAGGGCATTGTTCTGGATGATCTTGCTTCAACCACTCACGCTGTCCCAACTTGTAGACCCACCCCACATTAACACCAACTCCACTCACCACATGGCCAGGGTGCTGAACCACTAGCGCGGAAACTGCAACATTTCCGTCACTCAACCTTTCAACATAGATCCCTTTCTCAAACTCCGACGCAACAGCTACTTCCGGTACATTAATCAGCCCATCCAGCTCAACAACGAACTTCCCATATCTATTCACCAGCGCAGTAACATGATTAATTTCAAAATTATCGTTGGTGTTAGCAAAGTATACGAATTTTGGTAGTCGGAAAAATGGCAGATCAACAAATGGAGAGGTCATTTCTCCTCGGTTGTCTGCAACCCAAAAGCCAGAAAACAAGGTTGGATATGACCCTAAATGTTTTACAAACTTGTGATCGTACTCGGGCAACTCTAAGCCTCTTCGATACGCAGGGATCGGAAACTGTTCTTCAGTCCGAATTAATTCCCAAGGGATATCTAATAGAGCTTGGAGCAAAAAGTCGTGTTCCCGATTTGGAAAAACATCTTCAACGTTGGTTATGCCCGATTGGGAGCAATATTCAACCAGCACACTGTGTTCAACGACTAGATGATAAATAACAGCATCAGGCGGCAGCTTGCCATTTTTCCCTTCTACGAGACATGCCTTTTGAGAATCGAACCGTAATGTGCCTTCTTGAATTTCGAATTCGGTAAGATCATGTATGGAAAGCTCATGACTTTCCAGACGCGCTCGATCTATAACATAGATGCTGCCTGGTTCCTCCGCCTCTTCATATGAAGCATTCCGCACAACAAGCCACACAGGCTCTTCCTCGAAGTTTTCGCACATCTCAATTGCTTTTGACTCAGAGTATCGGTTGGCAGCAAACCATCCAGCCACACTGAAGGATTTAGTCAGATCCACGAAGAAGGAGCGCCAACCATAATGCTGCAATATCGCCTGAGAGGTTCCCAAATCTATTTCATGGTAATTCATACCTGAAAACGCTCTAATGAGCGCTCTAGAGTAATGCGTCCAAGCAATCATGACAGGCGGAATACAGCCATGTCGCTGGAACGAGGTCGGAATACTCACCTCACCTCTGTCATCGGTGTAGTGGCGTGTTTGCCCCCGAAATAGCCAACTTTCCTCAGAGCCTCTAATAAAGTCCTCAAGCTCCTGACTATTGGTAATCCTAAGAGTCTGCATAATGCTCTCTGTATGCCTAACAGTGATTATACAGCCTGCCGCATAACATTGATGAACGTGACTGCGCGTTTATTGGTGTTATCTAGCCGCTTTAAAAAAATAAACCACTGTTTTTATAGCACTTTTCATCTCGCTGGGCAGCATACCCAAAATTCGCGTGCCGGCTCGTTTTTACGATTTAATCATACTTTATTGATAAATTTGGCTTAGGTCACGTGATGCTGCAAAAAATATTGAGCTAGCGCAGTTTTTGGCAGCGGTGGGGAATTGGGGAGGGCTCGCACTGAAGCAACCTCCCACTGGGTGGGTATATTGATCAAGTGGGAGTATTAAGGGTTGTGGCTTTATCGTCGCGGGCTAAAGCTCCCTCCTACCACTTCAGACCACCATCAGCCATAGCCATAGCCATAGCGCAGGGTAATGAGGGTTCGATTAGCGCCCCCTCACCATTCACCACTTACGCTTCTCCCCTGCCCCTTACAGCTCAATCCCTTTCTGGGCTTTGATGCCTTGGTCTTTGAAGGCGTGTTTGATCACTTTCATTTCGGTGACGGTGTCGGCGAGGTCGATGAGCTGTTGGGGGGCGTAGCGGCCGGTGACGATGGCGTGCTGCATCTCGGGGCGGGCTTGTAGGTCGTCGAGGACTTGGTCTAGGTCGAGGTACTCGTAGCGCAGGGCGATGTTGAGTTCGTCGAGCAGTACCATGTGGTAGCTGTCGTCTTGGAGCATGCGCTTGGCTTGTTCCCAGGCGGCGTTGGCGGCGGCGACGTCGCGTTCGCGGTCTTGGGTGTCCCAGGTGTAGCCTTCGCCCATTACGTGGTAGTCCACGTTGGGCAGGTTACGGAAGAAGGCTTCTTCACCGGTGCTGAACGCGCCCTTAATAAACTGCACCACGCCAACCTTCATGCCGTGGCCTAGGGCGCGGGCGAGCATGCCAAAACCGGAGCTGCTTTTGCCTTTGCCGGGGCCGGTAAGCACCAGCAAGATGCCCTGCTCTTTATCGGCGCGGGCGATGCGCTCGTTCATGATTTTCTGCTTGGCCGCCATGCGCTGGGCATGACGTTCCGGGGTTTTGGCATTTTCGCGCATGGGGTCTCCTTGGGGTGTTTTACGTTTTACGAGCTACGCTTTCAGCACGTAGCGCAGGGTTTCCACGACTTGATCGGTAGTGGTGCACCAGGCTTGCGCTTGAGCGTCGACTTCTTTCAGCGGGTGAACAATCTCTTCGCTGTGCAGCGTGATGTAGGGCTTAGCCAACGCGGCGCAGTAGCCTGCGTCAAAGGCGGCGTTCCACTGTTTGTACTTGTCGCCAAAGCGCACCACCACCAAATCCGCCTGTTCAATCATCGTGCGGGTGCGGATTGCGTTCACTTTGGAAGACTGGTGGTCGCGCCAGAAGCCGTTCTCGGGTTTGCCCAGGTGGTCGCCTGCGGCATCGGAGGCGTCATGGTCAGTCACGGGTGCAGTGAAGACTACATCCAGCCCTGCCGCTTCTGCGCCGCGCTGGATCTCTTCACGCCAGTCGGTGTGAATCTCGCCGGAAAGGTATACGTAAAAGCTCATGGTGGCTCCTAATCATGGTAAATGTGGATTTTTAGACGCCCTATCATAGCCCACATACGCTTTATGAAAAAACATTCCAAAAAAATTACTAAGCTGCGATTTCCAGCGCTTGCCCGGTAAAGATATCTGCCACCAGCTTGGGAGCAGAGGGGAAGTAGCCATGGAAATAGCTGGCTACCAGCGCGCCTTCACGGTAGATAGGTTCGGCTTCGCTGCCTGCCAGCTTGCGGGTTCGGGCCAGCGGCTGCATAGGCGTTTCCAGTAGTGAATGATGGTAAGTGTGGCCACGTAGTTCGCCATTTTGGGTGTGCAGGCTTTGTAGCCCCAGCGCGGTGAGTTTACCGGCCATTTTGGCAGTGCCGGACAGTAGCCCCATCATCGTGTGGCTTGTGCCTTCGCCATCCATCAACTGCTCTACGCAGCTCATTAGCCCGCCGCACTCGGCCAGTATCGGTTTGCCTGCGCGGTGGTGGGTGCTTATCGCGTCGCGCATTGGCTGGTTGGCGCTAAAACGGGCGGCGTGCAGTTCTGGGTAGCCGCCGGGCAGCCAAAGGGCATCGCATTCTGGCAGTGCTGCGTCGTTAAGCGGCGAGAAGAAGTGCAGCGTCGCGCCCATCTCTTCTAATACATCAAGATTCGCGCGGTAGATAAATGCAAAGGCGTCGTCTTTGGCGATGGCGATACGCACGCCGTTCAAGTATTGGGGTGCGGGCGTGGGGGCGTCGGCGCTCAGTGTTACCCGTTTGGGCAGGCGGCCTAGCCCAGCTTCTTCCAGTACCTTAGCGGCGGCATCTAACTGGGCGTCCAGGCCGCTGAGTTCGCTGGCTTGAACCAAGCCTAAGTGGCGGTCGGGGATTTTCATGGCATCGTGGCGAGGAATCGCGCCCAGCAGCGCAATGCCTTCCGGCATGCTCTCACCCAACAGTTTGCCGTGGCCGGGGCTGCCGATTCGGTTGGCAATCACTTCGTGAATAGCGAGATCCGGGTGGTAATTGGCAAGGCCTTGGGCCACCGCACCAAAGGTTTGCGCCATGCCCCAGGCGTCAATGACCGGCAAAGCGGGAATGCCTGCCAAGATGGCTAAATCAGCGCTGGAGGGCGAGCCATCGAACAATCCCATGGAGCCTTCCACCAAAATCACATCGGCCTCTTGGGCGGCTTTCGCCAAGCGCCAGCGGCACTCGTGCTCGCCGGTCATCCAGGGGTGCAATTGATAAACCGGCTGGCCAGAGGCGATCTCTTGCACCATGGGGTCTAGGTAGTCGGGGCCGTGTTTGAACACCCGCACAGTGCGGCCCGCATTACGGTGCAGCCTTGCCAAAGCGGCCGTTACCATGGATTTTCCCTGGCCGGAACCGGGGGCGCTGATTAACGCCGCGTGCGCTTCACCTTGCAACATGACCTTTCCTCTTTTACACACGCTTGTCGACTACAAGCTTTTTGAATTTATCGTGACGTCAGGTATTACTGAATAGGTACAAATACCGGCGCACCCTCAACCTGTACCGTGGCTAAGCGCTGCTGGTAGAGCCTTTCCAGTGCACTGGGCACCAGCATGGTGTCTCGCCGCCCCCAGCAGGCTTCACCGTTGGGATATAGCAGCAGTATGTGATCGCACCAGCGGGCGGCTAGATTTAAATCATGCAGGCACATCATTACCGCACTCCCCTGTGCGGCCTGCTCCGCCATTAGCGCCATCACCGCGCTTTGGTGGTGTAAATCGAGGTGATTGGTGGGTTCGTCTGCCAGCCAAATCTTCGGCGCTTGGGTGAGCACCGTGGCCATCGCCACCCGCTGGCGTTCACCGCCGGAGAGTGTGCTCACCAAACGGTCGCGGAGGTGCGCTACATCTAACCTTTCCAGTGCCGCTTCAGCCTGCGCGTAGTCATCGCCCCCCTCCATCTGCCACAAAGAAAGGTAAGGGTGACGACCAATCAGCGCGGTTTCTAGCACCGTGGCAGGAAAGCCATCCAGGCGCTCTTGAAACACTAAGCCAAGCTCACGGGCGATATGGCGGCGGCGCAGTTGAGTAAGCGGTGATTGATTGAGCAGCACCTGCCCAGCCCGTGGGGCATTCAGCCCTGCCAGCGTGTGCAGCAATGTGGTTTTACCCGCGCCGTTAGGGCCTAACACGCCCCACACTTGACCCGGCTCAAGGGCAAGGTTCAGCGCCGTGCCACTTTCGCGACCGGGCACGTCGATGATGAGGTCGCTGGTAGAAAGGTCGCTCATCAGCGGCTCCGGTAGAGCAAAAACAAGAAAGTGGGTACGCCTAATAGCGCGGTAATCACGCCCACGGGCAGCTGTTCCGGTGCAATCATGGTGCGGGCGAGCGTATCCGCCAGCACCAGCAAAGTGCCCCCTGCCAGGGCACAGGCCGGTAAAATTAAGCGCTGGTCGTTGCCTAGCAGTAGGCGCAGCAGATGCGGCACCACCAAGCCAACAAAGCCAATGCTACCTGCGGTGGTGACCGCTGCCGCCGTGAGTAGGCTGGCAACGATATAGATACCCCACTCCAGCGGGCGCACATCCACCCCCAGCGCTGCCGCCTGCTGTGGGCCGCGGGCCAGCACATTCAAGCTTCGCCCAAGCGGTATAAGCACAATGCAAATCGTTAATAAAAGCAGCAACGGTGGCCACGGGGTGCGGGCGTAGGAGAGATCGCCCATTAGCCAATACAGCATGCCCGGCAGCCGCTCGGCAGGGCTTAGCGCAAGCATCAGGGTAATCACCGCGCCCCAGCCTGCAGCCACCACCACCCCCGTCAGCAGCAGTCGTGAAGGCGTCCAGCCACCGCTGCCGTGGGCAAGGCCAAACACTAAAAAGGTCGAAAACAGCGCACCGGCAAACGCCGAGCCTGAAATCAACACGCCGCCCGCGCCTGCCAGCATGGCCGCCAGCGCACCAATGGATGCCCCGCCGGAAAGCCCCAGCACGTAAGGGTCCGCAAGCGGGTTACGCAGCAGCACCTGCATCAACGCCCCCGCCACTGCCAGAAGCCCCCCCACCGCAAAGGCGGAAAGCGCTCTGGGAAGGCGTAAATCAATCACCATGGTGCGCGCCAGTGCGTCGCCCTGCCCTTGTACCACCGCCCAAAGTTGACCAATGGAAAGCTGCGCACTGCCCACCGCTAAGGCGAACAGCATAGCGGCCATGGCAATCAGCACCAGTAGGCCAAGGGGTTGCCACAGGCGCGCGGCCACTATGAGGCCCTGCGCTTCTGGCGGGATTGTTCGAGTTTGTCACACAGAATCTGCGCGCCTTCCAGCAAGCGCGGCGTAGGGCGCTGAATGAGGGAGGGCGGTACAAAATAGAGACTCTCTGCCGCAACGGCCGTGAGGTTCGAGTACTGCTCCCAGTGGGTCAGCCAGTGGCGATTCTCTTCGCCCATCCCCCCGGCAATGATGGCTTCCGGGTTGGCGGCCAGCACGGCCTCATCGTCCAGCCGTGGCACTAATCGCCGCTGATCGCCAAACACGTTGACACCCCCGCACAGTTGCACCACTTGGCCAATCAGGTGATCGTTATTAACGCTCATCAAAGGCTCATCCCACACCTGGTAGAACGTGCGTACTGGCGCACGTTCGCCATAGCGTGAGGCCAGATCAGCCATGCCTGTTCTAAATGATTCGGCTACCCGTTGCCCCGCTGGCTCTGTGCCCGCTAGCCGCGCTAAACGCTCAATGGTGTAGGCGACGTCTTCCACCGTGCGCGGTTCAATGTAAAACACCGGCATACCTAATGCTTCCAGTGTCTCTAACTGTTCGGCGGGGTTACCGGTCACCCAACCGATGACTAAATCTGGCGCTAACCCGACGAGGGCTTCTAAATCGATGCGCGTATGGCTCCCCACCGACGCAACCTCTTTAGCTTCTGGGGGGTAGTCGCTGTAGCTCACCACGGCAACGACTTGGTCGCCTGCGCCTGCGGCATAGGTGAGTTCCGTAGCCCCAGGGGAAAGCGTGGCAATACGCCGTGCAGCGTTGTGCAGGCATACTTCGCGGTCACGATCATCCACCACGCAGCGTGAATGGTCGTGGCCCTGTGCCTGTATGGTCATGAGCGAAAACGCGAGGCCCAAGGCCCCGCGCATTAACCCACGTTGGCTACTGGCCAAAGTGAACACTTAGAAATCCTGCTCGGCCTGCGTTGATGTAGTCAGCGCCATCAAACGAGCGCGTTGTCACATAGTCTTGATCAAGCGCGTTTTCCAGCGTGACACGGGCGCTCCATAGCGGAGCAAATTGCCACCCTGCGCGAAGGTTCACCAGACCATAGCCGCTCAAACGGTCTTGGTTTTGCGCATCACGGTACCGGTGATTTTGAGCTACCCAAGAGCCGCCTACCGACCACTCGCCTAGTTCACGATCCGCGTCTAAGCGAATGCTTTGAGAGGCACGGTTCTGCAAACGCTTACCAGTCAGCCGGTTTTCAGGGTCGGTGTAAGTCAGCGCAGCTGCCAGTGTCCAATCGCTGACTTCCACACCAGCGGCCAGCTCTGCTCCACGAATGCGGGTTTCAGGCACGTTAAACTGAAGCCCCTGGCCGGTTATCAAATTATCGATGTCTGTTTGGTAAAGCGCCGCATCCCAGAACCAACTGTCGAACTGGCCACGCACGCCAACTTCAACGCTTTGGGACGTTTCAGCTTCTAAATCGGGATTACCAAAGCCGGGAAAATAGAGCTGATTGTAAGTAGGTGCATTAAATGCCGTGCCATAGTTGGCTCGCAGGGTGTGGCGACCATCTACATCGTAGCCAACGCCAATACTCCCGGTCACTTCTTCACCGTAAGATTCATTATCGTCAAAGCGCAGGCTGGCTTGTAACGTAAACGGTGAAAAGTCGAGTAACGCTTGGGAAAATACCGCTGCATTACTGCGGCTGGTTTCTTCATAGGCGGTCGTGCTGTTAACGCGATCTTCACTGTACTCAGCGCCAGCGATCAATTCGTGGGCACCGGCAATAAAGGTATTTTCCCAGCGAGCGGTACTCACTTTAGTGTCAAAGACTGAATCACCAAAGGACGCAAAGTTATCGCTTTCATCACGGGCTTCGCTAAGGGTTAAGCGGCTACGCCAGCTTTCAGTCATCGGCAGCTCACCATAAACGCCCGCCACCTGCTGAACAAAGTCGTTTTCGCCACCATCGTATTCGTTGTGGCCACGGGCACGAAGGGCCAGAACGCCCGCTTCTGCGCCATTTTCAAAAGTATGAGAAACCCGCGCCAAGGCTGAGGTATTGTCGTAACCTTTGTCCTCACCATCGCGGCGTATCGGCTGACCATCCGTGGTGAAATGGTTGCCCGCGAAGCTATAGCGAGTACCACCTGTTTTACCACTAATCCCTGCACCTACCCGCTGAGTGTTAAACGAGCCACCACCTACGGAAATACGCGGCTGTGGCCCCTCCTCCTCTCCTTCGGGCGTAAAAAGCTGAATAACCCCACCCATGGCGTCAGCGCCGTACAGGCTGCCGCGCGGGCCACGCACAATTTCGGCGCGATCAAACATGCGGGGGTCAAGGTGCTGCCATGCAGCACCGCCTGTGGTGGCTGAACGTAGGCGAATGCCATCGATCAACAGCACATTTTGGCTACTGCCGGTGCCGCGAATAAACACACTGCTATTTTTGCCAAAGCTGCCGTTACTGGAGACATCAACCCCCGGCTGGCCGCGCAGCAGGTCGGTTATGCTTACGGGATCTTGGCGGCGCAACGTGGCTTCATCTAACACGGTAACCGACGACAGGCTTTCGTTAGCAGTACGGGGGGCAAGCGCGGCGGTCACCACCACCGGATTTAATGTATTAGCAGCAGGTTGGGCGTTCGTCTGGGCTTGAACAGCTAACGGCAGTGCCGCCATAGCAAACGAAGCCAGGGTGGCGGTAGTGTGGAAACGGTGGTTCATGAAAGGTCCCTTGCTCGCTGTGCTCACCCGCACAGCGTATTTTTTTGACCGAGCAGAGGAACACCAAGGGGAAATCGGCAGCTTGAAAGCCGCCAGCATCACCCTGAGCCGCCCTCCGCGTCTCGGTATGGAGTGGTTCTTTAGAACCATCACTCTTAGGCCGGTCTCCGGGCTGACAAGCGAAAGGGGCAGCTTTACATAAGCGCCGTGTCTTTCCGAACGACCACCTTCCCATGCCGTAGCACAGTGGCGTTTTTGGCCGTTCTTATCTCGATCACCGTTGCGGGGGCAGCGTTGGATTCACACAGCTATCTCAAACCACTAGTTTACAAAGCCGTGTTCACCAACTTCCCGTTTAACTGATGGCGGGAGCGCCACCAGCACCTGAGAGTGCGCGTAAGCTAGCAAGTTGTTGGAGGGTGGTCAATTAACCGTGAATTGTTAGAGTGAGGGCAGCGCACCGACAAGGAGACGAACATGGCCCACTCTTCGGCAGCCACTGTGCCGCGTTGGCTAAAGCTGGCCTTTACGCTATGGATCCTGATATGGGCGCCGAGCTACGTCGTGTTGCTGGGGGCACAAAACTTTTTCTGGCTATGCAACGTGGCGAGTTTTCTGCTGTTGGCGGCACTGTGGAGCGAGCAGCGCACGCTGATGTCGATGCAGTGGCTGGCGGTGGCACTGGTCGGCAGTTTGTGGAGCCTGGACGTTGCCACGGCGGCGCTTACTGGCACACACCTTATCGGCGGCACCGAGTATATGTTCGACCCTGAGCACCCGCCCATGGCGCGGGCCATGTCGCTCTACCATGTGGTTCTGCCACTGGTGGCGGGCATGGGCGTCGCCAAGCTGGGCTACTCGCGCCGTGCCCTGCTGTGGCAAACGGTGCTGACTTGGATCATGCTGCCAATGACCTACCTGTTCACCGAAGCCGAGCGTAATATTAACTGGGTTCAAGGGCCCTTTGGCCAGCCTCAGGATACCCTCGATCCTCTGCTCTACCTCTTCCTGCTGACACTGGTTTGGCCGCTGGTGGTTTACCTGCCTGTGCATCTTTTAATGATCGGCTGGCAGCGCTGGCGGCGCCTGCGGTAAACAGGCTACTTAACTGCCACCACCAAGCCGTGTCTCACATACCACACCTGCTCGGCTTGGGCGGCTGCATCTTGATTAAACCAGCCGTTTACATCGCGCAGGCGGCGCTGTTCGGGCTGCATAGGCACAATACCTCGCCCCACTTCCGTGGTAATGACAATCAGCGGCGCGCCTAGCTCGTCGGCACGCTGGCCTAGCGTGGCTAACTCGCGCAGCCATTGCGAGCGTAAAACATCGTGTTCAGTAGCGTCGAGAGCGGAGGCTAGCCACTCAAGCACGCCGGTGATAACCAGCGGCTGTTCAGCTTCCAGCGCTTGATGGCAATCGCTCAAGGGGTGATCATCATTGAGCCGCCACCAGCGCGCTGCAGGAAAACGAGCAGTTACCGTGTCTCGCTTTCCTGCGCAGGCACCGCCGATGAAGAGCTGCATTGCCATTCCCCTGTTCCCTGTGCGTTTTGCTGATAAATAAGCTGCCAGCGTCGGCCTTGGGCTTGATGCACAATGCCATCCCAAAAACCAATGGTTTCAAAACGCCGGCGCAGCTCCCGAATCACACCGCCATGGGTGACAGCGAGAATTTTTCGGTGATTACCCGCGAGGGCATTGGCGGCAAGGTCGTCGAGCCAGGCATCCAGGCGCGCGCGTAGCTGGCCGGAGGACTCACCGCCAGGAATTTGCAGCTCGCCTACGCTATCAATCCAGGCGCGGTAGTGCGGCAGCGCTTTTAATTCGTCGTACACCTTACCTTCGTAATCGCCAAAATCCAGCTCGCGCAGGCGCGGCTCCAAACTCACCGTCGTGCCCGGCTTTGCCGCCCGAGACCACGCAAGGGTTTGTTGGCAACGCTGTAAATCGCTTGAGTAGATAGCGTCAAAGCGCTCATCGGCCAGCGTATCCCGCAGCGCCAACAGCCCTGCTTCGGCATCTGGAAACAGCAGCGGAATATCTTGCTGGCCTTGGTAGCGGCGCTCTAAATTCCAGGCGGTGATACCGTGGCGAACTGCCACCAGCTCCACACTAAGATCAATAGCCAAAGCTCTCCTCCTTCAATGGTGGCGCCAACCATATCGCCGTTAATCCCGTTAAACAGTCGCAGCATAAGCCAGCGCATTAGTACCACAAAAGCGATGGCCATTAGCCACATCAACACGACGGCAGGTGCCAACAGCGCAAGCAACGCCAGTGGCAATAGCGCAAGCGCTACGTCTTTGCGGCTAAGCGACTGCTGCCAGCTCCACGCCAAGCCTTTTTGCTGTGCGCAGGGTGTTAACACCAGTAACGCAACGCCTGCCCAACGCCCTAGCCCGGGCACTATCAACAGCCACCACAAAGGCGCCTGATAGGCCACCAACGCCCACAGCAGCACACCCTTCCAGGCGAGCAGAAATACCAGCGCCAGCATTCCAAAGCTGCCGATTTGGGAGTCTTTCATGATCTCCCAGCGACGCGCCAACGGTTGATTACTGCCTAGCGCATCGGCGATGTCCATGACGCCGTCTAAATGCAGCCCCCCCGAAAGTGCCACCCACACACTTAATATGGCTAGCGCAGTGATAGGTGCAGGCACGTTTTGCATAGCGAACGCTATTAGCGCCAGCACGCTGCCTATCATTAACCCGACTAGCGGGTAGGCGCGCACGGCCCAGCGTCGGGTGTCGGGTGTCCAGGGGCAGGCGACCGGAATCGGAATGCGGGTAAGAAACTGCAGCGCCAGCAAGAGACCTAATAAAGCATTTTTCACCGTGGCAGCTCCTTCTTTCGCTTCCATTCCAGTGCGCAGCCCGCGATGACCTCAAGTACGGAATCCGCTTCAGCCGCCACACAGCGGTGAGCCCGCTGAAGAAAAGCCAGATAGCGCCAGGTTTCAGCATCGGTGGGCGGCAGCGCTTCGTTGATATCGTTAGAAACAATCACTAAATGCACGCGGCGTGCTCGGGCATCAGCAAGTGTCTCTGCCAGCAGCGCTAAACCCTCCTCTTCGCTTAGCCCGCTTGCATACAACACTTGGCTAGCCCATAGCGTTAAGCAGTCCAGCAGTACCGCGCCACCGTCTGGCACGTTGGCAATTGCTTGATCAACCCGTAGCGGCGCCTCTAGGGTTTTCCACTGCACGCCCTGCCACTGCGCTTGCCTAGATTGACGGTGACGGGCCACTCGCTCAGCCATCTCGTCATCGTACACATCGGCGGTGGCTACGTAGTAACAGGGCGAATGGCCTGCAGCACTGGCTACCTGCTGCTCAGCAATCTCACTTTTGCCGGAGCGCGCCCCGCCGCTAACGAACACAATCATTGAGCACCTTTCTCAACACGCTGATCAACCGCTGATTTGCAGGGGCATCGCGCAGCGCTATTCGCAGCCATTCACCGTTCAACCCTGAAAAATTATGGGTATGACGCACCAGCACCCCGTGGCGTAGCAAACGCTCAAACAGCGCATCGCTGGTAATGCCCGTCCTGCGCTGCTTACTACCGGGGCGAATACAAAAAAAGCAGGCGTGGCTAGGCACTACGTCCAAACCTAGCTGTTTCAGCGCCTGCTCCATGGCCGGGCGCTCGCTGGTTAGCCACTGCGAGGTGGCGTTGGCGAACGCTTTGTCCGCCAGCAGCGGCGCCACCAATTCAGCCGCAAGGTGATTAACGCTCCAGGGCGGCTGGTGAATCGCTGCCGTTTGAATCGTCGCCTCACTTCCCAACAAGTAGCCCAGCCGCAGGCCCGGCAAGGTATAAAACTTAGTCATGGAGTGCAGCAGCATCAGATGCGGATAGCGCGCCAGCAAGGGTGCCAGGGAAGCCTGTTGTGGGCTGTCGCCTGCCATATCGACAAACGCCTCATCGACCACTACATGACACCCCATTGACACCGTGCGCTCCAGTAAGGCTTCCATTACCGAACTCTCAATAAGCGTGGCGGTAGGGTTGTTCGGGCGGCATAAAAACAGCACGTCGATGCCGTCAAGCCCTGCCATTAGCGCGTCTAACTCAAGTATAAAGTGCGGCGGGCGCAGCGCGATGTCGCTGACAGTCAGCCGATGGGCGCGGCAGGCGCGGGCATATTCGCCAAAGCTTGGAGTAACAATCGCAGCATGTTTGCCCGCATGCAGCGCGGCGGCAAGAAAAATGGCCTCTGCACCGCCGTTGGTTAGCAATACCTGGTCAGGCTGAAGCTGATGATGGGCGGCGATAGCCTGCCGGGCAGTGGCGTAGTCTGGCGCGGGGTAGCGCTCAAGGCCGTCCAGCTGCTTTGTTAGCCAGCCTCGCACCCAGGGGGGTGGGCCTAGTGGATTGAGGTTGGCGCTAAAGTCTTCCACTGGGTGGTCTGCGGGCAAACCAAAATGCGCTAGCAATGTTTCAGCCTGACCGCCATGCGCGGGCCATGTAGCGCTGGTGCATGCAAGATTAGGCGCACTCATAACAGCCCCCGAAGAGTAAGCACCAACACAGCGACCCCAACCGCTAGCAGCATAAACAGCATCCAAGCGCCGTGCATTAAACGCACGGTGGCAGTGATATGCGCTAAGCGCAGCGGCTCAAGGGGGTCGCCTAGCGTGGCGCGGTGGGACGCCACGCCCTGGTAGAAATTGGTGCCGCCTAATCGCACGCCAAGCAAACGGGCCACCATGGCCTCCGGCCAACCGGCATTGGGGCTGGGGTGGCGCGGCGCATCGCGGCAGGTGCCCTGCAGCGCGCCCTTCCAGCGTAGGGATAAAACACCCGAAATACTCAATAGCAGGCCAGCGACCCATAGGCACAGAGCGGTTAAGCGCGCGGGTATCCAGTTAGCCACATCATCCAATTTGGCAGAGGCAAAACCAAAATCGCCATAGCGTTGATTTTTGTAGCCGACCATTGAATCTAGGGTATTCACCGCCTTGTACGCCAGCGCCAGCGGTGCCCCACCGATAAGCGCAAAAAACAGCGGCGCGGTGATGCCATCGACGGTATTTTCCGCCACGGTTTCCACTGTTCCCCGGGTGATTTCTGCCTCATCTAAGGCTTGGGTATCACGCCCAACAATCATTCCCAGTGCTTGGCGTGCAGCGGGCAAGTCGCCTTTGCTAAGCGGCTCTACCACTGCGCGGGCCGCATCGCCCAGGCCTTTAATCGCAAGCGTCGTGGAAAGCAGCCAAAGCTCGGCAAGCAACGCCAACCCAGGGTGCAGCCTGGCTAACAATACGAGAAGTAACCAGCTAGAAAACCATACACCGCCGACCATCGAAACGGTTAAGAAGGCGCCGCTTAACCTGCGCTGCTGCGCCGTGCCTCGGTTCCAAAGCCGCTCATAATTGCTAATCGCCCGCCCCATCAGCACCACCGGGTGCGGCAACGTGCGCGGGTCGCCAACGATCAAGTCGATGACAATCGCAATGGCAACCAGCCCAACGGTTGAAGTTAGCAGCAGCGTTAGCACGTTGGCGTCCTCATTTGTGAAAGTGACAGCGACCCAAGCGTTGCTTGGTAAACCGCCTGGCCCAGTGCTCGCCCAAGCGGGGTGCCAGATCCAGCATAAGGAGTGGCGTCGCCACGCTGGGTTGCCGCAATGGAGATGCTATCGGTAGAGGTGCCGGTAGCGGGCGTACCGCTGTAAGGATCTGTTACCCCGACATGCCGGAGCGCCTGCACTTTTGCTTCCGTTACCGACAAACAAGCGTTGACTAACGCGCCATCGGTTAGCTGAGCATCTAAGAACGCAAATATATTGATGGTGCCAACCTTGGGCGCGGCGCGTAGCGCCAAGCGGGGGTCGTCTTGGCTTGGAACGCTAATATCAACGGCGTTGCCCACCCCCGCAGTAACCAGCGCCATCACGCCATGGGGTAGTTCACCCAGCGGCCTGCTAACCACACAGGCGCTGTTTAAATGAACGGCGGTCATCATGGCTACCGATGTTAGCGGTAAGCCTTGGGCCAATAACCACTGCGCTAAATCTTCGTTTGGCGAGTGGCCATCGTAGTGCTTATCAACGTGGAAATTCGCAAAATGACGCACCCTGCCAAAGCCCTCACCTACTAACGCACTGCTAAGGACACGCAGCGGCATAGCAGAGGTGATCGCTAGGCACTGCTCGCTGCGGGCAAGCAATAAAGGCTGGCTAAACGGCAGCGTTTCCAAACGGCTCACTGCGCCGCTTTGTTGCTAACGCCCGCATCGGCAAAAGAGGCCATTTCGCTGAGCATGGCGGCGGCTGCCTGCAGTAGCGGAAAGGCCAGCGCCGCGCCGCTCCCTTCACCAAGGCGCATGCCTAGTGAGAGCAGTGGTTTAGAGTCAAGTGCTTCTAGCGCTGTGGCGTGGCCTGGCTCGTGTGAACGGTGACCAAAGATCAGGTAATCGCGCACTAATGGGCAGAGGCGGCAGGCCGTGAGTGCTGCCACCGTGGCAATAAAGCCATCCACAATCGCGGGGGTGCGATGCGCTGCTGAGGCTAGGTAAGCGCCTGTCATTGCGGCAATCTCAAGGCCGCCCAATTTGGCGAGTACGTCTAGAGGGTCGTCGGCGTTGGCTTGGCGGGCGCTTAGCGCGCGCTCAATCACCGCGACTTTATGCGCTAACTGAGCGCTATTAATGCCGCTACCGGCCCCGACCACGTGGGCAACTGACACGCCAGTCAGGGCCGCTAGCATGGCACTACTGGCAGTGGTATTGGCAATCCCCATTTCGCCCACAATCATGCAGCGTGCCCCTGCCTTTTTTGCGCGCTCAACTGCCGCTATGCCTTGCTCAATCGCCGCTAAGGCCTCATCGGCGTGCATGGCATCTTCCACCACCATGTTAGCCGTGCCCGCACGCACTTTCGCCAGGGTAATGCCAGAAAGCGTTAACGTAGATGCGACGCCCACATCGACGATTTCCACATCAGCGCCAATTTGTCGCGCAAATACATTAATGGCAGCGCCCCCCTGGGTAAAGTTGGCCACCATTTGCGCAGTGACTTCCTGGGGAAACGCGGAAACACCTTCGCTAGCTACCCCGTGGTCGGCGGCAAACACCACTATGCGCGGCGGCGTCACGCTGGGTTTAGCCATGCCGGTGATGGCGCTCAGTTGAATCGCCAAGGCTTCTAGCTCACCTAAGCTGCCGGGCGGCTTGGTCAGCGTATTTAGGTATGCGCGCGTGTGTTCAGCAGCATCACGGTTAATGGGTTCTATTTGCTTAACGATGGGGTGCATAGCGGCTCCAGAACAACAAAACGGCCTCAGTTAGAAAAGAGTAAAAGATCAGCTGTTTAAGGACGCCGAATAGTAACAAAACTGAACCATTTTGGTGGCTTGATTGTTGAGCCTTTACTGGTCGGCCTGCCATCCACCCCCTAGCGTTTTAAATAGTGTGGCTGCTGCGGCTAGCTCCTCACGCCTTACATCGGCTTGCTCCATCCGGGCGGCAAGCAAATTACGCTCGGCATCTAAGCGCTCAAGCTGGCTAACCTGGCCCTGCTCATACATCAATACCGTAAGGTCTCGGGCGCGCTGCACTGCACCTATTTGTTCTTCCACCGCTGCGGCCCGCTGGGAGGTAAACTCGTAGCTGTAAAGGGCGTCACGCACTTCATTAAAAGCTGACAATACGGTTAGACGATACTGCCCTTCAGCCTGCTCAACCCGAGCTTCAGCGCCTTCAACACCCGCACGGGTTCGGCCAAAATCAAACAGCGGGCCCATTACCGACGCACCAAGCCCCCAAGTTCGCGCTGCATCGCTAAAGAGATCGCCGCTACTTACGGCACTTGTGCCAATAAAAGAGGTTAAATTGAGCGAGGGTAAACGGTTCGCTTCCGCAACACCTACCTGCGCCGTTGCTGCAATGAGCGAGGCTTCAGCCGAGCGAATATCGGGCCGACGCTGAAGTAGCTCAGAGGGCATCACTTGAGGAATTCTTTGCGGCTGAGCGATCTCCGCAAGCTGGGTATCACCAGTATCCAGCGCGCTGATTAGCTCTTGGGGCGACATACCCACTAACACGCCTAACGCCCCGCGCAACGCCTCCACTTGCCTGGCTAATGCAGGCCGCTCTACACGCAACCCCTGCAGCTCGGCTTCTGCGCGTCGAACGTCCAGCTCGCTAATGTCGCCATGCTCAAAACGCAGGCGCTGCAAACGATAGGTCTCTTCATAAGAGGCAATGGTTTCATCGAGTAGCTGGCGCTGCGCCTCAGCGCTCTTTAGATTGAAATACGTCGTCACGACATCGCCTATGACACCTATTTCTGCCGCATCTCGGGCAAACTCGCTTTGTTGAAGGGCTGCGGTGGCCGCCTCTCGCTCGTTAGCTAAACGCCCCCACAAATCAATCTCGTACCCTAGGCTAGCGGCTAGCGAGTATTGATTGTTAGTGGAGGTAATTAAATCTTGAATAGGTTCAAAATCGATGGGGAACGCTGCCCCTGGTGTGCGCTCTCGTGTGGCTTCCGCTTGAAAGCCTACGGTCGGAAACTGATCGGCATCTGCAAACCCTAACTGGGCGCGGGCTTCTTGAATGCGCGCCAATTGGATGGTGAGCTCTAGATTATCGTGTGTGGCCCGCGACACTAATTGGTTCAGCGCCGGGTCGTTAAACTGGCGCCACCAGTTGCGCCAATCATCCCGCTCCGTTTGGCTTAAGGTGATGTGCTCAGGCCAGATATCGGGTAGCACAACCTCAGGCGCTTGGTACTCAGGCCCAAGTGCGCAGCCGCTTAAAACCAGTGCTAATGCCACCCCTAACCAACTGCGCTTTTGGCTACCCTTGCTGGGTATCGCTTTTGAGATACGTTTTTGCATACTCCGCTGCACGCTCGCCATCCTTAGTGTTAATCATCGTTTTTTGCATTGGGCGCGTTTAACGTGTGCCATTATTTGTGGTCACGTACAGCAAAAAACCAAACGCCTGTTCGAATGTGTTAAGAGTACCTATTATAGTGGGCAGTTTAAACACGCCATGGGCTGAAGACCCAGATATCATTAACCCACATTACGACATACCAATGATTAATCGCCTGCAGGGAGGCATTGAATGAGGCCCAACGTATTATGGATAGTATTAATAGCAGCGGTACTGCTTGTCGGCTGCTCCAACGATGAAGCGCCTCCAGAGCCTCCCGTGCAAGTCATTAAGCTGTTTGAAACAGATCAGCAGGATCTTTTTCCCAGCCGGCGCTTTATTGGGCGCGTAGATGCTAAAAGTACCGTTAACCTTGCCTTTCGGGTCGGCGGCCGGATAGAAACCTTTCCTGCCGTCCAAGGGACGACAATTCCCCGCGGTGAACTCATTGCTCAGCTAGACCCTACCGACTACGCATTGCAAGTACGCAGCGCTGAAGCAGAAGTAGAACAAGCGCGTAGGCATTTTAATCGACAGCGCAACCTGTATTCGCACAATGCGGTGTCTGAAACCGTGCTGGACGCAGCACGTGCCGATGCGGAGTTAGCCGAAACGCAGTTGGAAAATGCTAAACAACAGTTGGCATATACCACCCTAAATGCGCCTTTTGATGCACTCGTGACACGGCGCCTTGTGGAAAACCACACCACCGTGCCGCCCAATGCGGAGGTAGTGCGTATTCAGGATATCTCTGAGCTGCGTATTCGCATTAATGTGCCTGAAGCGCTCATGCAGCACCTGGAGAGTGGCAGCGTCTTCAACATCGAAGCAGAAATTGCCACCCTGCCCGGCGAGCGCATTCCGTTAGTTTACCGCGAGCATGTCACTGAACCTGACCTAGTGGCACAAACGTACCAAGTTGAATTTGCCCCCGCTGATGGTGTTTCGCCTATCGCACTCCCCGGCACTACTGCGACGGTCATTATTAAGTTAGAAAATGCGCTAACGACCTCGGTGGTCACAGTGCCTAGTAGTGCGCTGGATCACACCGAAGACGGCGATTTTCGCGTTTGGGTATATCACTCAGAGACCGGCACGGTTTCACCCCAGCAAGTCACCGTGGGGGAAGTTACCCAAGACCTCGTCATTATTGTTGCAGGCCTTGCGCCGGGCGTGCCCATTGCAGCCACTGGCGTCCAGCTACTGCGCGACGGCATGCGCGTTAAACCGCTCGACGCCGCGCTTTAGGAGGCCTTATGAATATCGCAAAGCTGTCCATAGAACGGCCTTTAAACACGTGGCTAATCGTCTTAATTTGCTTATTTGGTGGTTTGTGGGGATATAACGCCGTCGGCAAACTCGAAGACCCATCCTTCACCATCCCTAACGCTATTATTAATACGCCCTATCCTGGCGCCACCGCGACAGAAGTAGAAAATGAGGTCACCGAACGCCTTGAGCGCGCTATCCAGGAAATGGAGCAGATCGACGTTATCGAGTCGAAGTCGCTGCCTGGACGCTCAGAAATCAAAGTAGAAGTGCACCCTAGCTACCACAGTAATCAGCTGCCGCAAATTTGGGATGAGCTGCGTAACAAGATCCATGATGCGCAAAGCGACCTCCCCACCGGCGTGCTTGGCTCGCAAATCAACGACGATTTTGGTGAGGTTTACGGGCTTTTTTATGCGGTGACCGCGGATGGTTTTACCACCCGTGAAATTCGCGACATTTCTACTTTTTTACAGCGAGAGCTGCTTGCCGTGCCCGGCGTTGCCAGGGTAATCACCGCCGGTGAGCGCGAAGAAACAATTTACATCGATATATCGAACGAACGGCTAACCACGCTTGGCATTCCCATTGAGCAGGTCATCAATACGATTCAAACGGAAAACACCGTGGAAAATGCAGGCAGCCTTCGCATTGGCGACCGCCAAGTGCGCTTGGTGGCGCGCAGTGATATTGATAGCACGGCGTTAATGGAAGCCATCCGCATAGGCCGCCCTGGCACAACAGAGCAAATCTCGTTAGTCGATATTGCCGATATTTATCGCCAACCAAGCGAACTGCCCAGGCACCTCATTCGCTACAATGGCCAAAGCGCGTTCACTATCGGCATTGCAGGTCTGGCCAACGAAAACATTATTGAAGTAGGTGAAGCAGTTGAAGCTCGCATGGAGGAGCTTAAGAGCAGAATCCCGCTTGGCGTAGAGCTTCATCCCCTTTACGAACAGCACCATGTGGTTAACGATGCCATTAACGATTTCTTGCTCAACCTGTTGATGTCGGTGGCCATTGTCATTGGCGTGCTGTGTCTCGTCATGGGGTGGCGGGTTGGCGTGGTGGTCGGCAGTACCCTACTGCTTACCGTGCTAGGTACGCTGCTGTTTATGGGCCTACTGGGCATTGATATGGAGCGGGTGTCACTCGGCGCGTTAATTATTGCCATGGGGATGCTGGTCGATAACTCCATCGTGGTTGCTGAGGGCATGGTCAGCAACATCAAGCGAGGTGAGCGCGCCAAGGAAGCCGCCAGCAAAGCTGCCAACCGCACCCAGCTACCGCTTTTGGGGGCGACGGTTATTGGCATTATGGCGTTTGCCGGCATCGGGCTCTCAGACGATGTTACTGGTGAATTCCTTTTCTCACTGTTCATCGTCATTCTGGTGTCACTGCTATTAAGCTGGCTACTGGCTATTACGGTGACGCCATTATTTGGTTACTACCTGCTGCGTAAAGAGGAAACGGACTCAGACAACGCTACCGACCAACCCGAAAGCAGCGAGGAAGATCTCAGTAAACGAGAGCTTTACGGCGGCTTTTTTTATCGGACATACCGAAGGTTGCTCATACTCGCGCTGCGTTTACGCATTATCACGGTCTCTATATTGGTAGTGGTAACGGCTGTTTGTATATGGGCCTTTACGCATCTACCTCAATCATTCTTTCCACAATCCACAACGCCGCTATTTTTGGTTAATGTGGAGCTGCCCCAGGGCAGCGACATTCGCGCGACGGCCCATCACGCCGAAGAAATCGAAGCCTATATATTAGAGCAGGAAGGCGTTTCTTCAGTGGCTAGCTTTATTGGCCAGGGCGCAACCCGCTTTATGCTTACGTATGCCCCAGAACAGCCAAATTCCGCATATATACAGTTGATGGTGCGTACCGAAGATATAGACGTTATACCGGATCTTGATCGCCAGCTTTACCGTGACCTTAACGAGACGTTTCCTGATGCCCAGGTGCGCACGCAGCGGCTACAGTTTGGCCCTGGCGATGGCGCGGATATAGAGGCGCGCTTTCAAGGGCCTTCTCCCACGGTATTACGCGAACTAGCGGCGGAAGCGGAACGCCGTATAGCGGCTAACCCCTACTTGATCGACCCGAGGAATAATTGGCGCCAACAAGAGATGATAGTCGTACCGCACATTAACGACGAGCGCGCTCGTATTGCCGGCGTATCCAGGGAAGATATTGCCCAAACGCTGCAGTTTGCCTCATCGGGTGTTCGTGCGGGTACCTACCGTGAAGGAGAGCATTTACTCCCCATTGTGGTGCGACCAACCTCTCCAGAACGTGACGATGTGGCACTACTTCAAGATCGTAACGTATGGAGCGCCGCCCAGCAGCGCTTTGTCCCTATCAGTCAAGTGGTGACAGCGTTTGAGTTACAAAGCGAAGAGTCGTTAATACAGCGACGTAATCGCTTGCGTACTTTAACCGTTGGCGCAGACCCCGCTGAAGGCTACACAGCAGCACAAGCCTTCGATGCCATTCGAGGGGAAATCGAGTCCATTGCCCTGCCACCCGGCTATCGGTTGGAGTGGGGTGGCGAGCATGAAGACTCCAGCGAAGCACAGGCGGGGTTAGCCCAACAGCTACCCATCAGCCTGCTGGTAATGCTACTTATCTCCATACTGCTTTTTGGCAAACTCAAACAGCCGCTTATCGTGTGGCTAGTGGTGCCCATGTCAGTATGCGGCGTAGTGATTGGGCTGCTGTTATCAGGGCTCCCCTTCTCTTTCACCGCGCTTTTGGGGATGCTTAGCCTCTCGGGCATGCTGATGAAGAACGCCATTGTGTTAGTGGACGAAATAGATGGGCAGATCAATGAAGGCAAAGCGCGCTTTACTGCGCTGATAGATGCCAGTATCAGCCGTCTACGCCCCGTGTTCCTTGCCGCAGGCACCACTATTTTAGGCATGCTGCCCCTATTGGTAGATGCGTTCTTCAATAACATGGCTGTCACTATTATGGGGGGCTTGGCGTTCGCCTCGTTACTTACCCTAGTGGCGGTTCCTACTCTTTATGCCATGCTATTCAGCATAAAAAGCGACGAAGTAGAGAGCTAAACCACTAAGATGGCCCGCCTAAGCGACGTAAGTGGCTAGGCTGGCCTTTTGCTACTCCTGTCAACAATATGGTAATAAAACTACAATGCTGGCTTTTTTTACCGTAAAATATCTCTTAAAGGCTATTAAATACGTAAGATAACTACAAATCCAGTTTGTCGCCCCCACAGCGCAGAGGTCAATATGCCTGGTTCAACACCACTTAGCTCAGCACCCGCCACCTTAAATGAGACCGTTGCCGAGGTTGCCCAACGCATTCGTGAGCGCTCTGCCGAGCGGCGTGCCCTCTACGAGCGCCGCATGGCCGACCAGCACAAGCGCGGTGTTCACCGCTCTGAGCTCTCCTGCGGCAATCTGGCCCATGGTTTTGCTGCCTGTAGCGCCCAGGAGAAAGACTCCCTGAAGCTGATGAACAGCGCCAACCTGGGGATTATTTCTTCATACAACGACATGTTGTCGGCCCACCAGCCGTTTGAAACCTTCCCAGAAACCATCAAAGCGGCCGCCCGCGCCATGGGCTCTACCGCGCAGTTTGCCGGTGGCGTGCCCGCCATGTGCGACGGCGTAACTCAAGGCCAACCGGGCATGGAACTCTCGCTGTTTTCTCGGGACTTGATCGCCATGGCCACCGCCGTGGGTCTTTCACATAACATGTTCGATGCTGCTATTTACCTGGGCGTGTGCGACAAAATCGTACCGGGCCTGTTTATCGGTGCCGCGCGCTTTGGCCACTTGCCCGCCATGTTCGTACCCGCCGGCCCCATGCCCAGCGGCCTGCCGAACAAGGAGAAAGCGCGCATTCGCCAGCTATACGCCGAAGGCAAAGTGGGCCGCGAAGAGCTGCTGCAAGCGGAGTCCGACTCCTACCACAGCCCCGGCACCTGCACCTTCTACGGCACCGCCAACTCTAACCAGCTGATGATGGAAGTGATGGGCCTGCACCTGCCGGGCACCTCGTTTGTGAACCCAGGCACCGAGATGCGCGAAGCGCTGACCCGCTACGCCACCGAGCAAACCATCCGCAACACCGAACCCGGCGGCGAGTATCGCCCGTTCTACAAGCAGATCGATGAGCGCGCCATTGTGAACGCCGTGGTTGGCCTGCTGGCATCTGGCGGTTCTACCAACCACACCCTGCACCTGATCGCCATGGCGGCAGCGGCGGGTATTACGCTCAACTGGGACGACTTCACCGACCTTTCAGCGGTAACGCCCAGCATCATGAAGGTCTACCCTAACGGTCAGGCGGATATTAACCACTTCCAGGCAGCGGGCGGCATGAGCTACCTGTTCCGCGAACTGCTGGGCGCGGGCCTGCTCCACGGCGACATTCCTACCGTGTTTGGCACCAACCTCACCGCTTACACCCAAGAGCCCTTCCTGGAAGATGGCAAAGTGGTATGGCGCGAAGGCCCGGAAAACAGCCTGGACGAAGAAGTGCTACGCCCGGTCGCCACACCCTTCGCTGCCACCGGCGGCCTGACTGTGATGAAAGGCAACCTGGGCCGTGGCGTCATCAAAGTCTCGGCAGTGGCTGAAGAGCACCGCGTGGTAGAAGCGCCGGTGAAGATCTTCGAAGATCAAAACGACATGAAAGCGGCGTTTGAGTCCGGCGACTTGGATCGCGACGTGATTGTGGTGGTTCGCTTCCAAGGCCCCAAAGCCAACGGCATGCCCGAACTGCACAAACTCACCCCCTTCCTCGGCGTACTCCAGGACCGTGGCTTCAAGGTCGCGCTGGTTACCGATGGCCGCATGTCCGGTGCGTCGGGCAAAGTGCCCGCCTCTATCCACATGAGCCCGGAAGCGCTGGACGGCGGCGGGCTTGCCAAACTGCGCGATGGCGACGTGGTGCGCCTGGATGCCAACACCGGCACCCTGGAAGCCAAAGTGGATGCGGCCACCTGGGCCGACCGCGAGCGCGTGGTGGCGAACCTTGACCACTACCACGTTGGCCTGGGCCGCGAGCTGTTTTCGGGCTTCCGCCACTTGGCGATGCGCGGTGAAGAGGGCGCTGGCTCGTTGGGCGGCTTTGAAGCAGACGATCTCGCTCGTCAGCAGGGGCAAATCTTACAAGAGGACGCCTGATGCGACCAGCACTCATCGGCGATATCGGCGGCACGAATGCTCGCCTGGCGTTGGTCACGCCGGGCGAGGTCACGCCCCACGACATTCTTAATCTGCCCTGCGCCGACTACCCCGGCGTCATTGAAGCGATTCAGGACTATCTCGCCCGTGTAGGCGCAACGGGCGATAACGCCCCGCAAGAAGCCTGCCTGGCCTTCGCCTGCCCGGTGCACGCCGAGCGGGTAAAGATGACCAACAACCATTGGGACTTTATGAAAAGCGACGTTCAGCAGGCGCTGAATCTATCGCTGTTTAAAGTCATCAATGACTTCACCGCCCAGGCGCTGGGCGTGCCCCACGTGGGGGAAGATAACCTGGTGGAAGTGCAGCCTGGGGAAGCCCAGTCGCACTCGACCCGCTTGGTCATTGGCCCAGGTACGGGCCTGGGCGTTGCCGGGGTATTCCCCGGCCAGCACGCCTGGATTCCACTGCCCACCGAGGGCGGCCACGTCACCTTTGCGCCTACCGACACCACCGAACGCGCGCTGTTGGACGTGTTTTTACAGCGCCACCAGCGTGTGAGTGTGGAACGCATTCTGTGCGGCCAGGGGTTGTTAGAGCTTTACCAAGCGCACTGCACCCTAGAAGGCCAATCGCCGCGCTGCGAGACACCCGCCGAGGTGACCCAAGCAGCTAACGAGGGCGATGCCATAGCCACCGCCACCCTGCTGCGCTTTTTGAAAATTCTTGGTGACGTGTGCGGCGATGCGACCCTGACCATGGGCGCACGCGGCGGCGTGTATCTGTGCGGCGGCATTCTGCCCCGCTTATTAGAGTGGCTGCCTAAGTGCGAACTGCGCTCAAGCTTTGTTAATAAAGGGCGCATGGGCGCGTACAACGCCGATATTCCGGTGTGGATTGTGACCCACCCCTGGACCGGCCTGCTGGGTGCCGCCGAAGCGCTGCATAACGAAGAAGTTTTCTGACCCTCTTGATGAAAATCCGCCCTAACTAAAAGGAGTAACCCATGACGCCGGTGATTGCGTTCGGTGAAGCTTTGATTGATATGCTCTCTAGCCGCCTGGGTGATACCAAAGGGCCAGAGACGTTCACCCCCTACGCAGGCGGCGCACCGGCCAATGTGGCGGTGGCCTGCGCACGGCTGAACGTACCTAGCCAGTTCTTGGGCATGGTGGGTGACGATACCTTTGGGCACTTTTTGATTAATGAGCTGAAAAGCCACGGCGTAGATACTCACGGGGTCGTGCTTACCAAAGAGGCCCGCACGGCGCTGGCGTTTGTTTCCCGCGACAGCAGCGGCGAGCGCACCTTTGATTTCTACCGCCCACCCGCGGCCGACCTGCTCTACCGCCTGGAGCACTTGCCCCACGGCGTGTTTGAGCAGCCTGCTATTGTTCACCTGTGCAGCAACAGCCTAACCGACCCAGAGATCGCAGACACCACCCTGGCGATTGCCGCCATGGCCAAGCGGGCGGGCTGCCTAGTGAGTGTGGATGCTAACCTGCGCCACAACCTGTGGGCGGATGGCTCAGCGGATGTGTGGCGGGTGACCGAGCTGATTGATAGTGCGGAGCTGCTGAAAGTCTCTCTTGAAGAGCTGGACTACCTGCGGGGCGACCACCCGCAAGACGCGTGGATTGCTCAGCGGCTCGCCGCAGGCGTCAAAGTGGTGGTGATTACCGACGGCCCGAATAATGTGGTGCTCAAAGGCATCGGCATTGACCAAACCGTGACGCCGCCCAGCGTAACGGCAGTGGATACCACCGCCGGTGGCGATGCCTTTATTGGCGGTCTGCTGGCGGAGCTCTCCCGCTACGGCCTAACAGACAACTGGCATCAAGATAGCGAATTTCTCGCCAGCGCTGTAGATATCGCCTGCCGCTGCGGCGCCCACGCGGTCACCCGCCCCGGCGCTTATGCCGCCCTGCCCACCCACGCCGATATTGAAGCCCTGCGCAGCTCGGCAGGCTAGCACTCAGCATCGTCGAGCACGCTACTCGACGACGCTTTGAATAGCCCCTTCCATGACATCTACCTGCCCGCTGATCACTTCCAACGTAACTGGTTGACGGCGATGATCGACAAAGCTCACCTGAGTGATGCTGCGCTGCTCGGTGGCTCCTCCGATCAGCATTTCCAGCGTGCCGTGATCGCACCACCACTCCACCGTGACCGTTAGCCCATCGACGCTGTCAGCAGCATGATCGCAAGCAAAGTGCTCGTCGAATGCAGCCTGCCCGTTACTTCCCTGCCGCTCGTAGCGGAGCGAGGTTATTGCTTCCCCCGCCGTCAGCCATAACCGCTGCTGATTGCCCTGCTGTAGCGATAACGCCAGCTTCGTTCCTGCTTTAAGTACCAGCGTCAGCTGGCCGTAAACCGCCTCACCCTCTGGCAAGGCGATGCAGTGCTCACTCGCTGTTTGCACCGAGCGAGGCGATATGTGGCTTGGGGCACTCAGCGCTTGACCTGCTTCGCGCGCAAAACGCTGATGTAACCGCACCCCACGAGAAGTCGCGTGCAGCGTAAGTTCTCGTGGCAGGCTCATCGTGCCCCGCCAGCCCGTTTCAGGGGCATGGTTGGCGTACTGCCAGTTGTTCAACCATGCCAGCGCCAGCTGCCGCCCAGGCGTATTCGACCAGCTCTGCACGGCGTAAAAATCTCGCCCTTCATCCATCATCAGCACAGCGCCTGGGGCGTTGTCATTGGTGAATCGCTGGCCATCAAACTCGCCTACAAAGTACTGGGTAAACGAGCCAAACGGGTTATCCGGCGTGGCGCCAATGCCGACCACCAACACCCACCGCGTAGCGGGCTCATTAGGGCCAGCGTCTTCTACCGCTAGCTCAAACAGATCCGGGCACTCCCAGGGGTGCTGAGTATGCGCGCCCTCGCCGTCACCAAAGGCGCTGGCAAACTGCCACTCCAGCAGGTTGTGGGAGGTATAGAAGTGAATCTCTTGCCCACAGGCCAGCGCCATCACCCAGCGCTGGCTGGGGCCATGCCAAACCACTTTAGGGTCGCGGAAGTCCTTAAATCCTGGCGGCGGCAGAATGGGGTTACGCTCGTAGCGCTGCCAAGTGCGGCCCTTATCGCGGCTGTAAGCCAGGAACTGGGACTGCTGGTAATCTTCCGGGTCATCAGAGAGCACCCGGTGGCAGGTGTAAAACGCCAGCAGCCCCGGCTGGCCGTCAAACAGCCCCGTTACATCGTGCTCATCCACCACGGCGCTACCCGAAAAGCTGGCGCCCTCTTCGTTGGGTGCCAGCGCAATGGGCAAATGCTGCCAGTGGCACAGGTCGCGGCTAACCGCATGCCCCCAGTGCATTGGCCCCCAGACGGTGCTGAACGGGTGAAATTGATAAAACAGATGGTACTCGCCGTCAAAAAACACCAGCCCGTTGGGGTCGTTCATCCACCCCATCGGCGGCGCGAAGTGCACCGCCGGGCGTTGGGGCTCAAAATCCGCTAACGTCATGCTTAAACCTTAACTTAATCGTTTAAGTTAGCGTATCACGACTGTTAGCAAACGGAAGCACCCCCTTTAGGCGTAAACACAAAAAAGCCCGAGCATGGCAACATGCTCGGGCAAACGTCTTGCTCACACGACCCGATATCAGTGAGGCAAGTGACGAGAGTTCTCTATACGGTGTTACAAATTAGTGGTGGAAACGCTCGGCAGCCTGGCGGGCCAGTTCGCGGATGCCGTCCCAATCTTCGGCATCGACCATCGCTTTCGGCGTTAGCCAGGAGCCGCCTACACACATTACGTTGGGCAGTGAGAGGTAGGTTTCAGCGTTGTCTAAGGTAATACCTCCCGTGGGGCAGAAACGTGCTTCAGGAATCGGTGCGCCAAACGCTTTAAGCGCTTTGGCACCGCCGCTGGATTCAGCGGGGAAAAACTTAAAACGACGGTAGCCAAACTGCCAACCGGTCATCAGCTCAGAAATAGTCGATACTCCCGGCAACATCGGCACCGGGCTCTCAACGCCGTAGCGGTAAAGCGCTTCAGTGGCACCCGGCGTCACTACGAAATCAGCGCCTACCTGCTCGGCCTGGCGGTACTGCGCAGGCGTGAGTACCGTGCCCACCCCAATGCTGGCGCCCGGCAGCGCTCCTTTCATACGCTTGATGGCTTCCAGAGCACAATCAGTGCGCAGAGTAATTTCCAAAACGGTCAGACCACCCTCCACCAGAGCACGGCCTAGCGGTACCGCGTCTTCAAGGCGCTCGATGGTAATCACCGGAATCACTTCTGCCTTTAAGCAGATGCTGTCTAGCTCGGCGGTGCGCGTTGAGGGTAGCTGTTTATCGATGGTCATGAGTGAGTCTCCAAGCAATTTATTATTGGCGAAGGCGACGCATTAGGGCGCCCAATAGATCGCCAACGGGCAAGATAGAAAGGCGCGAATGGGCAGTGTACGTACATCGTCGCCACTCATGGCGTTCGCCAATACGGCACGCTTATTGTCGCCGGTGATATGTAGAATATGGCGCTTCGCCTGATGCAGGCGGGCCGCCGAAAACGTAATGCGCGGCTGCGGCTGGCTGGGGGTGCGCACGGCGACCAGCGGCTCATCGGTGGAGAGCGCCAGGCCCAGCTCTTGGCTATCTGGGAACAGCGAAGCCGTGTGACCATCGCCGCCCATACCTAAAATTACCACGCTCGCAGGCCAGGCAAGTCCTGCGGTAGCTTCTGCCACGGCTGCTACGCCCTCTTCCGGCGTACCGGCATCAGAGGTCAACGGTACAAACGTAGCCGCTGCCGCAGGGCCTTGTAGCAGGTTGTCGCGCACTAGCTTGGCGTTGCTGTCGCTGCTCTGCTCATCCACCCAGCGCTCGTCGGCCAAGGTAATCTCTACCCGCGCCCACGCCAGTGGCTTTTGCGCCAGCGCCTTGAAAAACGGCACAGGCGTTGAACCACCCGACACCACCAGCAGCGCACGCGCTTGGTGGCTAAGGTCGTCGGCCAGGGCTTGGTAAACAGCTTCTGCTAGCTGCTCAGCGAGCGCTTGTCGTGTGTTGCTCATTTTAATAGTCCTCGTACCAGCTACGGCCATCCTGGGTAATCATGGCAATGGAGGCAACCGGCCCCCACGAGCCCGCCGGGTAGCGGCGCGGCGGGGTTTCGCGTGTTTTCCAGCCACCAATCAGCTGGTCGCACCAGCGCCACGCGTGCTCCACTTCGTCCCGGCGCACAAACAGGTACTGCTGCCCCTTCATTACTTCCAGCAGCAAACGCTCGTAGGCATCTGGGATCCGCGATTTGGGGAAGGCGTTGTTGAAATCCAGGTGCAGCGGCCCTGGGCGCAGGCGCATGCCTTTATCCAGGCCGCTATCCTTGGTGAGCACTTGAAGGGCAATGCCCTCTTCCGGCTGCAGGCGAATAATCAGCTTGTTAGCGGCAATATTGCGCTGATCAGGATCGAAGATATAGTGAGGCTGCTGACGGAAGTGAATCACAATTTGCGACAGCTTCTCCGGCATACGCTTACCGGTACGCAGGTAAAACGGCACGCCTGCCCAGCGCCAGTTGGCCACTTCGGTTTTCATGGCCACGAAGGTTTCGGTTTGGCTTTGGGTGTTGGCACCCTCTTCATCCAAGTAGCCTGGCACGGGCTGACCATCGCTGGTGCCCGCAATGTACTGGCCACGTACCACGTCGCGGCCAAGCGCTTCGCCGGTAAACGGTTTGAGCGCCTTAAGCACTTTTACCTTCTCATCGCGGATAGCGTCGGCATCTAGATTCGAAGGTGGGTCCATGGCAATAAGGCACAGCAGCTGTAGTAGATGATTCTGTACCATATCGCGCAGCTGGCCCGCATCGTCGAAGTAGCCCCAACGGCCTTCGATGCCGACCTTTTCGGCTACGGTAATCTCGACGTGGGAGATATGGTTCTGGTTCCACTGCGTGCCAAACAGCGGATTGGCAAAGCGCAGGGCGATCAGGTTCTGAACCGTCTCTTTACCCAGGTAGTGGTCAATACGATAGATGCGCGATTCAGGGAAAACAGCGCCAATAGCGTCGTTGATCTGCTCGGAAGAGGCCAAGTCATAACCAATCGGCTTTTCAACAATCACGCGGGTGTCGTCATCCAGGCTATTGCTTGCCTGCAGGTTGTGGCAGATATCGCCATAGATGCGCGCCGCGACGGATAGATACACCACCATGGGAAGCTTGGAGCCTTCGCGCCACTGGCGAATGGCGTCGTAGCCATCTACCGTTGCGAAATCGAGCGTCAGATACTCTAAGCGGTTTAAGAACCGCTCCAGGCTCTCTTTATCCTGCTCGTCTTTTTTCAGGCGCTTTTGCAGTGCACCACTGACCAGTTGACGAAACGCAGCAATGTCGTGCTCCTGACGCGCCAGCCCCATGATCCGCGTGTTTTCGGGCATTAAGCCCTCGCGGTCAAGATGATACAGCGCAGGGAACAGCTTGCGCATGGCAAGGTCGCCTAACGCCCCGAACAGCGCTAAATCAATCGCATGACTGGGGTCGCCCAGCGGTGCATGTGACTGGCTCATCTCAACTCCTGTTTATCATTAGGCGCTATAATGTAGTTAGATTACCTAAAATCTATCTGAATCGAGTCATTAAGCGCAATATTAAATGTAATTTTACTACAAAATTTTTATGTCATCGCATATTTACACAGTGGCATATCACAAAATGCGCACTCCATTAACAATGAACTTGCCTTTTTCATACGCTGTATCACGTTAACAGCAAGCAGGGTTAACTACTGTCATTTGGTGAATACTCATCATCAGCACTTACCTATAATCAGCACTTACCTATAAAAAGCCCGCGACGTGTCGCGGGCAATCAGCATGGGTAAGACCGTTCCTGCCTGACAGATTCGTTAGACGTCAAGCGGTTGCTAGATAAGCTACCTGCCCACCCTAGAACCAAATTTCGCTTTGCACACCGAAGCTCCACTGTCCGCCCGCAAAGCCATCGTTACCAAAAGAGTCTTCGGTAGTGTAGCCGTTCAACTCAGCGTCCCAATCTGTGTAGGAGGCGAACAGCCGAATTTCGGGACGTTTCCAGAAACCACCCACTTCCGGCTTAAAGGTAGGCGCAATGGTAAACTTGCCGAAGTTGCCACTAACCGCATTGCGACTACTGAAACCGTTGGGGTCAAGGTCCATGTACTGATAGCTGCCTTCGTACTGCATCTCGAAGTTCTGGGTAATCTCGTTAGCTAAACGAACATTCAGTGTTGCCCAGGTGTAGCTGTCGCCATCAGCAAAGCGGTCATCGCTGACCTCTGCCAGAATCGAGGGCGCAATGCGCCACTGCGGAGCAATGTAAGTGGTGCCATAAACAGCTAAGCGCGTGGCAGTGGCGTCGTCGGTCAGGTCACCGTTGCTACCCAGCCCTTTCACTTCCGCACCCAAGCCTTGGCCATGCAGCACGGCAGCTTTGAAGTTCCCTTCGCCCAGGCCAAAAAAGCTGTCACCGTGGTAGGCCACCATGGTGTGCCAGCCGCTATCGGCGGCGGTTTGGCCCACACCAATATCGCGCTCATCATTATCCGCGGCGGACATCACGTTGGCCATCACCTGCCAGTTACCGAAGTAGTTGTTGGAGGTCAGGATCAGGTTGTCGGTGTTGCTACCGTCGCCGTCTAGACCGGGGTTCTCACGGTTGATAACGTCAAACTCGCTAAAACTGCGGCCATACAGCGAGACGTTTGATTTCCAATTATCCGCCAGCTGAATATCATAAATACCGCCGCCGGTGCCGGCCAGGAACACCACGTCGCTATCCAACCAGTGAATATCAAAATTGTCGCGGTCAAAACGCTTACCCGCCCAAATAGAGGCGTTTTCAAACACCCCTGTGAAACTCGGTAAGTCGCTGAATTCCGCATAGGCTTGGCGTACGTTTAGGTTAGTATCATCCCCAACCCAATCGTTACTGGAGTTAGTGCCTGCCGCCAGCATGGTGGTATAGCGTGCCCGTGCGCCATTATCAAACTGCATGCGGTAGTTGAGGACGGCTTCTGTGTAGGTATCAGGCTCGTTCCCCAAACGACCCACGGCGCCGCCAAGATTGCCGGCAGGCGTAACATAAGGGCCACCATCGATACTTTTACGGTCTTCGCCTAGTAACAGGCCTGAACGCGCATAGACATTGAATGCAAAACCTTCCTCGCCGTTAGAGCGGCGTTCTACTCGGGCTAGGCGCTCTTCAATATCAGCATCAGTGGTGGCAGCAGCAGGAGCACTGGTAGCAGGAACGGAGGTGCCCTGCTCGGCCACTTCAGCGCGGCGTTCGGCAGCATCAGCACGCTGCTCAGCGGCGGCAATACGCGCTTCAAGCTCGGCAAAACGCTCTTCGAGGGTCATGTTGGCACTGGCTAACCCGCTCATGCCTAAGCTGGCAGCCGCCACCGCAATAGTCAGCGGAGTTTTAAACGCTGTTTTATGCATTGTTATAGATCCTATTGTTCTGGAAAACATCTGCTCTGAAAAACATCTGTTCTTCTTAAAAAAACGAGTGTTTTTAAACCGCTATTGCTTTACTCGTTATGCCTGCCCTCGCACCAATTTTCCTTCGATGTTGCAAAGCAACCACTAGATTGGCTTCAGGAGTCGCAGCCCCTGAAACTTAATCGATTAAGTATCAGTAAACCAACATGCTGTTGCTAATTATCGACCAATGTCTAACCACTCGTTTATGTTAGATAAAATTCATTTATTGCTTTAGACAAAAGTCGCTATTGAACTTCACGCCAACAGACGGCTAACTGGCAACTTACTTAATCGTTTAAGTAGGCGCACCAAGCGCTTTGATACTTATCATCCACAACATCATCACCCACAACAATAAACGCCGAGGAACGCCGTTATGAAAAAGACACTTCTCACGTCAGCCATTGCTTTGGCCAGTATTGCCAGTGCCACTGGGTCTGCCCAGGCGGCCGAAATAACCATTTCTTGTGGGGCCGTTGGCGCGGAACTGACCCTTTGCCAAGAAGGCGTACGCGCTTGGGAAGAAAAAACCGGCCATCGCGTGGATGTGGTGTCAACGCCTAACTCATCAACCGAGCGTTTATCGCTGTATCAGCAAATTTTGTCTGCTAACTCTAGCGACATTGATGTCATGCAAATTGATGTGGTGTGGCCTGGTTTGTTGGCCAATCACCTGTTGGACCTACGCGAGGTGCTAGGTGAAGAGGCCGCTGCGGGCCACTTCGACACGATTGTGACCAACAACACCATTAATGACCGCTTGGTGGCTATGCCCTGGTTCACTGATGCAGGTGTGCTGTATTACCGCGAAGACCTGCTTGAAAAACATGGCCATGACGTACCCACCACTTGGCAAGCATTAACCGAGACTGCTCGTGATATTCAAAGCGCTGAGCGGTCTGAAGGCAATAACCGCATGCAGGGCTTTGTGTTTCAGGGCCGCGCTTATGAAGGCTTAACCGTGAATGCCCTTGAATGGGTCGCAAGCTTTGGCGGCGGCACCGTTGTGGATAACGACGGTGAAGTGACCATTAACAACGAGCGCGCCGCGCAAGCACTTGACCTCGCCGCTTCCTGGGTTGGTGACATCGCTCCTGAGGGCGTTTTGAACTACACCGAAGAGGAAGCCCGCGGCGTGTTCCAGGGCGGCAACGCCGTTTTTATGCGTAACTGGCCCTATGCTTGGTCACTGGCACAAAGCGATGACAGCGATGTGCGCGGTAAAGTGGGCGTCATTCAACTGCCAGCAGGCGGTGACGAGGGCCAGAGCGCGGCGGGACTGGGTGGCTGGAATTTAGCCGTCTCCCGCTACAGCGAGCACCCAGAGCTTGCCGCCGATCTGGTCGCTTTCCTAACGGGGGAAGAGGAGCAGAAGCGGCGTGCCATTCAGGCCTCTTATAACCCGACCATCGATGCACTCTACCAAGATCAAGAAGTACTGGATGCCGCCCCCTTCTTTGGCACGCTTTACGACACGTTCACGAACGCCGTTGCCCGCCCTTCAGCACCCACGGGTGATGCCTATGGACGTGTCAGCAACGCGTTTTTTAGCACTTCCCACGACGTGCTTTCTGGCACCAAAGATGGCGCTCAGGCCGTTGCAGACCTAGAAGGCGAGCTGCTGCGTCTTAAGCGTCGCAACTGGTAATCGCGGAGACCCCCATGCCGAGCTCTTCACACTCCTCGCAAAACGATGCGCCCCTCGGGGCGCACTCCATCGCGCCACCTGCGCGGCGTCATCGAGGCACCAAAGTACGCCGCCAACGCGTCAAAGCCGCCTGGCTCTTTCTGGCGCCGATGCTCATTGCATTAACCCTAGTGGCTGGTTGGCCGTTAATGCGTACGTTTTTCTTGAGCTTTACCGACGCCTCGCTTTCAGATCTGGGTGCCGCCAATCTCATCGGTTTTGAGAACTATCTCGTGTACGACGATGGCCGCTGGTACGGCGTACTTGCCGATCCTATTTGGTGGCGCTCGGTGTGGAACACGGTCTATTTTTCGGTGGTGTCGGTATCGCTGGAAGTCGTGTTTGGCGTTATCGTCGCACTAATTTTGAACGCTGAGTTTAAAGGACGTGTGATCGTTCGGGCAGCGGTACTTATACCCTGGGCGATCCCTACGATTGTTTCTGCCCAGATGTGGGCGTGGATGCTCAACGATCAGTTCGGCATCATTAACCACATGCTGATGGCAGTGGGTATTATCGACAACCCCATTGCATGGACCGCTAGCGCCACCTACTCCATGTGGGCAGTCATCATGGTCGACGTGTGGAAAACCATCCCCTTCGTTGCCTTGCTGGTGCTGGCCGCCCTACAGATGCTCCCCAAAGACTGCTACGAAGCTGCCGAGGTGGATGGCATTCACCCACTGCGGGTATTTTTCAAAGTCACCCTGCCTTTGATTACGCCAGCCCTGATGGTCGCCGTTATCTTCCGGCTGCTGGATGCGCTGCGAGTCTTCGACGTCATTTACGTACTCACCTCAAACTCCACCAGCACGATGTCGATGTCGGTTTACGCCCGCCAGCAGCTGGTTGAATTTCAGGACGTAGGTTACGGCAGTGCGGCATCCACGCTGCTGTTCTTAATTATTGCGCTAGCCACCATTGCGTACCTCTACCTCGGCCGCAAACAGATTCAACTAGGAGGTGACTGATGACCACTCGTCAGCTAGCCAAAATAGCGAAACGCGTTGGATTCTGGGCTCTGATTGCCATCATTATGGTGTATGCGGTATTCCCGTTTTACTACGCGGTCATCACGTCGTTAAAGCCTTCTAGCGACCTGTTTCGCGTGGAGCTATGGCCCTCCAACTGGAACTTGAACAACTACGTCCATATCTTTAGCCAAACCAGCTTTATCCGAGCCATTTTCAACTCCATCATCGTCGCGTTCAGCGTAGTATTCATTGCCTTGTTGCTGGGTATTACCGCCTCCTACGCGCTTGGTCGCGTGCGTTTTCGTGGGCGCTCCACGGTTCTGCTGGTGATTCTTGGCGTTTCCATGTTCCCCCAAGTCGCTGTGCTTTCAGGGCTGTTTGAAGTTATTCGCGCGCTGAACCTTTACAACAACCCAGCAGGCCTGATTCTTAGCTACACCATTTTCACCCTGCCCTTCACTGTGTGGGTGCTCACTACCTTTATGAAGCAGCTGCCTATGGAACTGGAAGAAGCCGCCATCATGGACGGTGCCACTCCCTGGGTCACTATTACCAAGGTCTTTTTACCGCTCATGTGGCCCGCCATGGCCACGACCGGGCTGCTGGCGTTTATCGCTGCCTGGAACGAGTTTCTGTTTGCCCTGACGTTCACGTTGACCGATGCCCAGCGTACGGTGCCGGTTGCCATCGCGCTGCTGTCTGGCGGTAGTGCCTACGAGCTGCCCTGGGGGCCGATCATGGCCGCCTCCGTGGTGGTCACCGTTCCACTGGTAATTTTGGTGATCATTTTCCAGCGCCGCATTGTGTCGGGCCTGACCGCGGGTGCCGTCAAAGGCTAACCCACGCAGCAACTATATTGATGGGCTGATGTTTATCCGTCAGCCACTGTTTTAAGGAATTGAGTAATGCAAGACAATACGATGTGGTGGCGCGGCGGCGTGATTTATCAAATTTATCCGCGCAGCTTTTTAGATAGCCGTGGCGACGGTGTGGGTGATCTGAACGGCATCACCGAGAAACTGGATTACGTCGCGTCGTTGAATGTGGACGGTATTTGGCTATCGCCCTTCTTCACCTCGCCGATGCTCGACTTTGGCTACGACGTTAGCAATTACTGCGACGTGGACCCGATGTTTGGCACGCTGGCGGATTTCAAAGCGCTGCTGGAAAAAGCCCATTCGCTGGACCTGAAGGTGATGATTGATCAGGTGATTAGCCACACCTCCGATCAGCACCCCTGGTTTAAAGAGAGCCGCCAGAATCGCACCAACCCGAAAGCCGACTGGTTCGTATGGGCCGACCCCAAGCCCGACGGCACGCCGCCTAATAACTGGCTGTCGATTTTTGGTGGCTCAGCGTGGACCTTCGACTCGCGCCGCCAGCAGTACTACCTGCACAACTTCCTGACCAGCCAACCGGACGTGAACTTCCACAATCCGGAAGCGCGTCAGGCGCAGCTCGACAACATGCGTTTCTGGCTGGATTTGGGCGTCGACGGTTTCCGCTTGGATACGGTCAACTTCTACTTCCACGATGCCGAGCTGCGGGACAACCCGCCGGTACCGAAAGGCGAAGCCAAAACCCTGGGCGCTCCGGAAGCAAACCCCTATACCTGGCAGCGCCATGTCTACGACCTCAGCCGCCCAGAGAACCTGGACTTCCTGAAAGACCTACGCGCATTGATGGATGAGTACCCCGGCACCACGACGGTGGGCGAAATTGGAGACGACAACCCGCTAGAGCGCATGGCGGAGTACACCGCCGGTGGCGATAAGCTGCACATGGCGTATACCTTTGATTTGCTCAACATGCCTCACTCAGCCAGCTACCTGCGCGAAGTGATTGAGCGCTTCCAGCGTTTGGCAGGTGACGCTTGGCCCTGCTGGGCAACCTCTAACCACGACGTGGTGCGCAGCGCGACCCGCTGGGGAGTCGATGAAGACCCCAAGGCCTACCCCAAAGTCATGCTCGCTATGCTGTTCTCGCTACGCGGTAGCGTGTGCCTTTATCAGGGTGAAGAGCTGGGCCTGCCGGAAGCTGACGTACCTTTCGAGCGCATTCAAGACCCCTACGGCAAAGTACTATGGCCGGAATTTAAGGGCCGCGACGGCTGCCGTACGCCCATGCCGTGGACCGACGGCGTGCGAGGCGGCTTCTCCCCGGTAGAGCCTTGGCTGCCGATGGAAACCCGCCATCTAGATTTGGCCGTTAGCCGCCAGCAAGATGACCCGAATGCTACGCTCAATAGCGTACGTGCTCTGCTGGCGTTTCGCAGCAGCCACCCAGCGCTGTTTGATGGTGACTTAACCCTGGTGGATGTAGGTGAAGATCTGCTTGGTTTCACCCGTCAACAAGGCGACGAAACGCTACTGTGCGTCTTCAACCTGACAGGGCAAGAGCAGCACACTACGCTGCCCGTTGAGATTGCCAGTGACCACTCAGTGGCCAACTTTACCGCTACGCGAGATGGCAGCACACTCACGCTGCCTGCTTATCAAGCCGCCTTTATGCAGGTTGCCTAAAGCCGCCTACAACAGTTAATAACGATAGCCGGCCCGCGACGCTCTTGAGGCCGGCAAGGAGTTACCATGGCAAGTGTTACGCTTGAAAAGGTCAACAAGGTATTTGGCCGAGATCACATTATTAAAGACGTCGATCTCTCCATTGGCGACGGCGAGTTTGTAGTATTTGTCGGCCCTTCCGGCTGCGGTAAATCGACCCTGCTGCGCCTGATTGCCGGGTTAGAGTCCATCAGCGACGGCGATTTGAACATTGGCGGCACCGTAGTCAACGATTTACCACCCCGCGAACGCGGTGTAGGGATGGTATTTCAGTCCTACGCGCTTTACCCGCACATGACCGTTTATGACAATATGGCGTTTGGCTTGAAACTGGCTAAAACCAACAAAGAAACGGTGCATGAACGAGTAATGAGCACAGCGAAGATCCTTCAGCTAGAAGAGCTCTTACACCGTAAGCCCAAAGCGCTTTCAGGTGGTCAGCGCCAGCGGGTAGCCATGGGCCGTGCCATGGCGCGTGAGCCACGCATTTTACTGTTTGATGAGCCGCTCTCTAACCTGGACGCGTCACTGCGCGTGCAGATGCGCAACGAAATTGCCCGTCTGCATAACCGCCTTGGCTCTACCATGATTTACGTGACCCACGATCAGGTAGAGGCCATGACGCTGGCAGATAAAATCGTGGTGCTTAACCGTGGCCATGTTGAGCAAGTAGGCAGCCCTCATGAGCTCTATCAACGCCCGGCCACTAAGTTCGTGGCAGGCTTTATTGGCTCGCCAACCATGAACTTCCTGCCTGCCAAACTGCTTAACGGTACCACTGACGGCTGCCGGGTTAACGTTGCAGGATTAGGTGACGTAACCCTGCCCCAAGCGGGCGACGGCTACGCGCAAGGCAGTGCGCTGACGCTTGGCGTGCGCCCTGAGCACCTGCGTTTGGAAGCGCCGCAGGGAGATAACTGCTTTGATATCGTTAACGTCGAGTATCTGGGCAACGAAGTATACGTTTACCTAGAGCCTAAAGAGGGCAAAACGCTACTGATTCACCGCAGCGAAGCGCCCAGCCAGTGGAAAGAGGGTCAGCAGGTATCGCTTGTGCCGGATACCGAGCATGTGCACCTCTTTGACGAGAGCGGTGCTGCCCTGGTGCTCTCAGGCGCTCGTTCAGCAGCTTAATTAATCAAAGCACGACCTATCACGGCCTTGGCGGTTAAGACAACCTTTCAGATGAGGGTAGTCGGCATACCACCTAGGCCGTTATTCTTGTGCGCGACAATTAAATAATTAGCCTGCGCTATAAAATAAGGCAGGCACGCACTCTGCCAACGTTCTTCACCTGTTTAGGAAGCACCGTGACTGCCCCTCGCCGAATGACCCTAAAGGACCTTGCGCTCGAACTCGGCGTCTCTACCGCGACGATTTCCAACGCTTTCAACCGCCCCGACCAGCTCTCCCCGCTGCTGCGCGACCGTATTCTCAAAGAAGCCAAGCGGCTGGGGTATAGCGGCCCGGATGCCAAAGCCCGCAGCCTGCGCACCGGCCGCTCCAGCATTGTGGCGGTGATACTGGCCGAAAGCCTGACCTACAGCTTGAACGATGCCGTGGCCAGCGAGTTTCTCTCTGGCGTGGCCGAAGTACTCGATGCCCACGGGCACACCATGCTGCTGTTACCCGGTCGAGGGCACGCCTCCCAGCCACCCGGCTCAGCCAATATTGCCGATGGCTTTATTGTTTACGGGCTCATGCCCAACAATAAGCTGTTGAATGAGCTTCCTTCACAGCGCCCGCTGGTATCGGTGGATTTTGATATTGACGACTGCCCCACGGTGCATATCGATGACCGCGACGCCAGCTACGCGATGGCAACCCATGCGCTTAAACAGCGCCCTCTTCGGCCCGCCATTATCAACCTGCGTTTAACCAAAGAGCACTGCAATGGCCGGGTAACCAAAGAGCACACGATGCTGCCGGACAGCAGCACCATTAGCCGTGCGCGTTTAGACGGGTTTCACGCAGCGCTTAAAGAACATGGCTTCGATACTGGCGAGATCCCGCTGTGGAACATTGAAGAGAACGTGTTTGACGTGTGCTCACCGGTGATTACCGAGATCATCGACCTACCCGCCGAACAGCGGCCTGACTTACTGCTGTGCATGTCGGATCGAATTGCGCTCACCGCGCTGACGCTGGCAGAGCAGCGGGGCATTCAGGTACCAGGAGAGCTGCGGATTACGGGGTTTGATGGCATTGCGGAAGGGCAATACCGCGCCCCGCGGTTAACCACCGTGCGCCAGGACAGCGCAGGTAAAGGGCGCGTGGCGGCCAACATGATCCTAGGGCGAATACCCAAAACCCAGCAGCTACTCAAAACAGAGCTGCTGCTGGGGGATACCTGCCCTTAGAGAGCAGTCCTTAAGCGGTAGGGGCTATCGCGCGTTTTTTTGCATCGCGATGGCAGTATCCAACATACGGTTGGAGAAGCCCCACTCGTTGTCGTACCACGCCATGATTTTCACCAGCCGACCGTTCACACGGGTGTGGTTCGCGTCAAACGTCGATGAGTGTGCATCATGGTTAAAGTCGATAGACACCAGCGGCTGAGCGTTAACGGCCAACACCGGAGAGTTAGCGGCAGCTTTCTCAACAATCGCATTGATCTCTTCTTTGGTAGTGTCACGACCCGCGTTGAACGTTAGATCCACCAGTGAGACGTTAATCACCGGTACGCGCACCGCTAAACCATCAAACTTGCCCGCCAGTTCCGGCAACACCAAACCTACGGCGGCAGCTGCGCCGGTTTTGGTCGGAATAATGGAGTGGGTAGCGCTACGGGCACGGTACGGGTCGGAGTGATACACATCCGACAGGTTCTGGTCGTTGGTGTAGGCATGAACGGTGGTCATCAGGCCGTTTTCGATACCCACCACATCGTTTAGCGCTTTGGCAACGGGGGCTAAGCAGTTGGTGGTGCAGGACGCATTCGACACCACTTTATGGTCAGCGGTGAGAATTTCGTCATTCACTCCGTACACAATGGTGGCATCCGCATCCGGGCTGGGCGCAGAAATCAGCACGCGCTTGGCACCGGCAGCAATATGCTTGGCCGCTGCCTCGCGCTTGGTAAACAGGCCGGTACACTCCATGACCAAATCAATATGCATGGAGGCCCAAGGCAAATTAGCCGGATCGCGCTCTGACGAAATCGCAATGCGGTCGCCATCCACGCTGATGCTTTCTGCATCATGCTCAACCGCAAACGGAAAGTGCCCATGAACGGTGTCGTGGCGCAGCAGATGCGAATTGAGGGAGGGGTCGCCCAGATCATTAATCGCAACGACCTGAACGCGATCACGGTAGCCGTTCTCGTACAGCGCACGCAGCACATTGCGACCAATCCGTCCAAAACCGTTAATGGCAACTCTTATTGTCATGGTAGCACCTCAATCAAGCAGTGGTCGTAGATGGCGTATTCTGTAAAAAAATTACTAAAAATACGTATTTAATCACCTTTAGGCCGATTTAAACCTGCTATAACCGCCTAAAGAGGCTAAAAATCATCCAATATGTAGTAAAATTACTATATAAAGACTACCGTAGTCCAATACTTAATCAACGATTCGTCGGCCTACGGTACCTTGCGTCCTGCAACACAAAAGGTTCAGCCAACGCTGCTTAAGGAGTCACCGTTATGACACGCACAACGCCCCCCACTCCCCTTCGTCGTACCAAAATTGTTGCCACGCTTGGCCCCGCTAGTGACCTCCCCGGGGTGTTGGAAGCCATGCTTAAAGCAGGCGTGGATGTGGTGCGACTGAACTTCTCCCACGGCTCTGCTGATGATCATCGCCGTCGCCTGAACGATGTCCGCGAGATCGCTCAGCGCCTTGGCCGCAGTGTCGCGGCACTCGGCGACCTGCAAGGCCCTAAAATTCGCATTTCCCGCTTTAAGGAAGGCGCTATCCACTTAGACATCGGTCAAGCGTTTGTGCTCGATATGGCCATGGATGCCAACAGCGGCACCGCTGAGCGGGTTGGCTGTGACTATAAAGCGCTGGTGGATGACGTTGACCCCGGTGACCGGCTGCTGCTGGACGATGGTCGCGTCGTATTGGACGTCACCACTATTGTTGGGCAGGAAGTTCACACACGCGTTCACGTGGGCGGCAAACTGTCCAACAATAAAGGTATTAATAAGCAGGGCGGCGGCCTGTCAGCACCGGCACTCACCGATAAAGATAAGCAAGACCTGAAAACAGCAATCGACATTGGCGTGGATTATTTAGCCGTCTCTTTTCCGCGTCACGCCGCCGATATGCAAGAAGCCCGCGCGCTGCTGGGTGAGGAAGGCAAAGAGATTGGCCTAGTAGCCAAGCTGGAACGCGCAGAAGCTGTGGCTAATGATGAGACGCTTGATGCCATTATTGAATCCTCAGAAGCAGTGATGGTGGCGCGTGGCGACTTGGGCGTTGAAATTGGTGATGAAGCGCTGATCGGCACGCAAAAACGCATCATCAAGCACGCACGCACCCTTAATCGCGCTGTGATTACCGCCACACAGATGATGGAGTCGATGATCGAATCGCCACTTCCCACGCGTGCAGAAGTGTTCGACGTGGCTAACGCCGTACTCGACGCCACCGATGCGGTCATGCTCTCTGCAGAAACGGCAGCGGGCAACTTCCCGGTGGAAACCGTGGAAGCCATGGATCGCGTTTGCTTAGGCGCTGAGCGTGAGCGGGTTGCTCAAGCCTCCGGACACCGCATTCATGAAGGCTTTGAGCGCATTGATGAAACCATCGCACTATCCGCCATGTACGCTGCTAACCACTTAACTGGTGTACGCGCTATTGCCTGCATGACCTCCACCGGCTACACGCCTCTGATTGCCTCGCGCATTCGCTCTGGCTTACCGATTGTCGGCTTAGCCCACAGCCCCATCGCCCAGCGGCGCATGGCGCTTTATCGCGGTGTCGTCTCGATCCCATTTGATACCACTCACATGGAAGCCGCCGACGTCAATAAAGAAGCCATTAAGCTGCTGAAGGCACATGGATTGGCACACCCCGGCGAGCATGTCATTCTTACTCGCGGCGACCATATGAATGCCCACGGCGGCACCAACACCATGAAAGTACTGGCCGTTGACGCCGAATAATTTTTCTTCAGGAGACCCCACCATGACTGACGCCCGCCCACCCCGCCAAGCCGTGCGCACGCTGCAACCGCGCAAGCGTATTGCGCTGATTGCCCACGATGGCAAAAAAACCGAGATGCTGGAGTGGGCGACGCGCTGGCAAGATACGCTGAGCCAGCATACGTTGATTGGTACGGGCACTACCGCCGAGCGGCTTAAAACCGCCCTGGGGCTAGAAGTAGAAGGCTTAATGAGCGGCCCGCTGGGCGGCGACCAGCAGATTGGCGCGCGTATTGCCGAGCAGCAGCTCGACGTGCTGATTTTCTTCTGGGACCCCTTTGCCCCGCAACCCCACGACCCGGATGTGAAAGCCCTGCTGCGCTTGGCGGCGCTATGGAACGTACCGGTGGCGTGTAACGCCGCCAGCGCCGACTTCCTGCTCTCCTCGCCCTATCTTAGCGAGCGCTACGACATGTCGATTCCCGATGCGAACGCCTGGGCCAAGGCACGCACGGTATAGCCTCCCTGAAACTCTATCGGGTACGCAGGTGGCGCGATACCACCTGCTGCCCGCACTGGTAGGTTCCATTCATCGCACCCAGCACGCACTGCAGCGTTAGCTCCGCAATTCGATCGTAATCCTGCAACGCAGAATTAACCGGTTGGGGCAGGAAATCTAGCAGGCGGTGGTCACCAAACGTGGCTAACCGCAGCGTCTCTGGCAGCCCACCCTGGGCAAGCAGCTCATCAAATACACCCTCCATAAGCGCGTAGGAGGCCGTCACCAGCGCATCAACCTCACCTACCGCCAAGGCTTGCTTAGCCAGCTCAACGCCCAGATCACGCTCGTAACGCTCGCCGCTAAAGGTGACTGCCTCAACTCCCTGACCTTCTAACGCCGCCAGGAAACCGGCGCGACGCTCGCGGCTCACCGACAGCTCTGGCATGGCATCTAGCCAGGCAATGCGCCGCGTTGAACTCGTCATCACCGAACGTGTTAGCGCATAAGCCGCTTCATGATCATTGCTCACCACACTGGCAAAACGTTCAGGCGTCAGGCCACGGTCCATGCCTACCACGCTCCACCCTTCATCGGCTAAATCCGCGTAAAAGGTGTCGTTTTCGGGCAGGCAGCTCGCAGTAATCAGCACTTCACAGCGCTGGGCGCGCAGCGCTAGGGCCAGCGTTCGCTCGCTGTCTGCGCAGTCGTCAGAACTCACCACCAGCAGCTGATAGCCGCGCTCGCGGGCGCCGCGCTCCAAGCGTTTAGCGAGGCGCGCATAGCTGATGTTTTCCAAATCCGGCACGATCAGGCCAATCAAACGGCTAGCGCCACGGCGCAGCGCAGCGGCCTGAGGGTCAATGTGATAGCGGTGCTGACGCACCACGGCCATAACTTTGTCGATGGTGGCTGAACTAATGCGCCGCTGTTCAGCCTGGCCGTTGATTACATAGCTTGCCGTGGTGCGCGAAACCCCGGCGAGCCGGGCAATATCGGCAAGTGTCATGCTGGTTTCTCCCTAAATGAAGACGGCAGTTTAGCAGCCGTTTTACCCTCTTCAGACAAAAGTCTAAAGAAACAACCCTTGTGCCTAAAAGTGAATCGATTCAGCATAGCCAACTAACCACAGGTGACACGATTCATCCAGCTAACCTTAACGATCTACGACTAACATCTTATGCGCGCACCTTCGCCGCCAATCGCAGACGTTGCTGTTGCCTGACCGCGTTTACAGGAGATCCCTATGTTGACACTCGGCCCCGATGACATCTTGCTCGACCGCCATGCGGACCACTGGCAAGCTGCGCTCGACAGCGCCGCCAACGCGCTAGCGGATGCTGGCTTGGTGGCGGCCGAGTACCGCGACGGCCTCCATGACCGTGAAGCGCAGTCCTCTACCTACCTCGGTAACGCGATTGCGATTCCGCATGGCACGCCTGACAGCCGCCGCCATGTAAAGCGCACTGGCGTACGCGTGCTGCAATTCCCCAAGGGAGTACAGTGGCACGATGGCAATACGGTGTATGTGCTGGTCACTATTGCGGCACAAAATGATGAGCATCTGGACATTCTGCGCCAGCTAACCCATGTTCTTGACCGTGACGGCGTAGCCACTGAGTTGGCCAGCGCCAGCTCCGCCGCTGATGTGGCTCGACTGCTATCCAAGCCAACACTGGCACCTCGCCTGGATGCCGATACCCTATGCGTTAACTTTCCCGCCCGCGACCCACAAGAACTAGCTCTGGCGGCCGCGGCACGGCTGCGCCAAAGCGGCTGCGTGGATAACGGCTTTATCAGCGCGGTGGCGAACGCCCAGCCACAGTGGCTAGGCAAAGGCCTGTGGCTTTCAAGCCACGCCCAAGGGGTGAACCATCCTGCACTAGGTGTGGCGACGCCCGCCGACACCACGCTTGAGCATAGCGGCTACCCAGTTCATGCGCTGTTCTGCCTCGCCGCCAGCGGCGATGCCCACCGCCCGCTGCTTGAGCAGCTGATGGCGGTACTAGAGAACGGCGAAAGCGAGAGCTTTGTGGGCAAAAACAGCGCCCAGCTACTTGCGGCACTGGCCGGTGAAACCGCCAGCACCCAAACCCGCCGCGTGCGCGTATTGAACCCCCACGGTCTGCACGCTCGCCCGGCTAAACAACTGGTTCAGATCGCCCGTGCCCAGCCCATGCCGATCAACGTGCGCCTGGAAGAAGGCAGCGCCACCACCGTCTCCGCCGCCAGCCTGACCAAAGTGATTGGTTTGGGTGCGCGCCGCGGCCAATGGCTGATTTTCTCTGCCGAGGGCGAACAGGCAAGCGCTGCGCTAGATGCCATTGCTGCTGCCGTGGAAGAGGGCCTGGGTGAAAAAGTCACGCCGTTCGACGGGGGCCGCGATGCCACGCCAGCCGCCAACGCCAGCAAGCCTGCCGTGGAGCCGCTGGCCGCCGATAAACCGCACACCGGCGTGGCAGCCTCCCCAGGGTTAGCAATTGCCCCAGTATTTGTTATTCGCCCGATGCAGTTTGATTACCCTGAGCATGCCAGCGACCCCACCCAAGAGATCGCACGCTTAGAGGCCGCTCTCAAAGAGGGCGCTGCCCAGCTGCAGGCGCTGGTACACAACGCCCCCGGCGGCGAAGTAGCCGACATTCTCTCCATGCACGAAGAGATGCTCGACGACCCCGAACTGCACCAGGCGGCGATTGACGCCATCCGCGAAGGCCGCTCGGCACAAGCGGGCTGGTGGGAAGCCATCGACACCGCCGCCCACGCCCAAGAGATGCTGGCCGACCGCCTGCTGGCGGAACGCGCTGCCGACCTGCGCGATGTAGGCCGCCGCGTGCTCGGCGTGCTTTGCGACGTTACCCTGCCCGAGCCGCCCGACCACCCCTATATTCTGGTGATGGACGATATCGGCCCCTCTGATGTGGCCCGCCTAGACACCTCCCGCGTGCGCGGCCTGCTGACCGTTCGCGGCGGTGCGACCGCCCACAGCGCCATCTTGGCACGTGCGCTCGGCATTCCTGCCGTGGTCGGTGCCGGTGAAGCGGTGATGGCGCTGCATAACGGCGGCATGATGATTCTGGATGGCGAGCGCGGCCGCGTAACCTCGCAACCTTCCGAGGAGCGCCTGCGCCGCGCCGAACAGCAGCTGCTCGACCAGCAGCAGCGAGAAGCGGACGCCTGGGAGCTGCGCTTTGAGCAAGCGCAAACCCGCGACGGTCATAAAGTGGAGGTGGCTGCCAACCTGGGCAACACTGCCCACGCCGCCGATGCGGTAGAACGCGGTGCGGAAGGCGTCGGCTTATTGCGCACCGAGTTCCTGTTCATGGCCTACTCCAGCGCTCCGGATCTCGCCACGCAAATCGCCGAGTACCGCGAAGCCACCGACGCGCTGAATGGCCGCCCGCTCGTCGCCCGCACCCTCGACGTCGGCGGCGACAAGCCACTGCCCTACTGGCCGGTGCCCCAGGAAGACAACCCCTTCCTTGGCCTGCGCGGTATTCGCCTAGCGCTGACCCAGCCGGAAGTACTGGAAACCCAGATTCGCGCACTGCTGATGGCCGCCGTTGGCAAACCGTTACGCATCATGCTGCCGATGGTTAAAGACGTGGCCGAGTTCCGCGCGGCGAAGGCGATCTATGACCGCCTGCTCAAAGAGATCGCCCCCCAGCAGCGCGCCACCGACGTACAGCTTGGCGTGATGATTGAGGTGCCTTCCAGCGCCCTATTAGCGCCAACACTCGCCGCCGAAGTCGACTTCTTCTCCGTGGGTACCAACGACTTAACGCAGTACACCCTGGCGATTGACCGCGGCCACCCGGAGCTTTCTGCCCAAGCCGATGGCCTGCACCCGGCGGTACTGCGGTTGATTCAAATGACCGTCGAAGCCGCCCACGCACAGGGCAAATGGGTTGGCGTGTGTGGCGAACTGGCTTCTGATGCGATGGCCGTACCGGTTCTGGTGGGCTTGGGTGTCGATGAACTCTCCGTCAGCGCACGCCAAATCCCGCTGGTCAAAGCCCGCCTTCGCGAGTTTGATCTTGCCCAAGCCCAGGCCAGCGCCCAGCTAGCGCTGAGCAAAGCCACCAGCGACGAAGTCCGCGACGCTCTGGAGGCCAGCTAATGGCACGTGTGGTCTGCATTACGCTGAACCCGGCGCTGGATCTCGCCTTCAACCTGGATGCACTAACGCTGGGGCACGTGAACCGCCCCACCGGCGCGCAGCTGGAGGCCGCAGGTAAAGGGGTGAACGTCGCGCGGGTATTGGCAAGCCTGGGTCACGAGGTGATCGTGAGCGGCTTTTTGGGCGCAGAGAACGATACCCCGTTTAGCCTCGCCTTCCCCCGTTACGGCGTTGAAGATGCCTTTGTACGGGTGCCGGGCAATACGCGCATCAACGCAAAACTGGCCGAGCAGAGCGGCCGCGTGACCGATATCAACGGCCCCGGCATGCCCATCGAAGCTGCCCATCTGGATGCTTTACGTACCACGCTCAGCGGCCTGTTTGAAAGTAGTGCGCCGCCTCAAGCCGTGGTGGTCGCAGGCAGCCTGCCTCCCGGCATCGACCAGCCCACGTTTGGCGAGCTGCTCACCTTCCTCAAAGGTTTCAGAGTGCCGCTTTGGGTAGACACCAGCGGCCCGGCGCTGCTCACGGCGATTGCCACGCAGCCTGCTGCCGTGAAGCCGAACGAAACCGAGCTGGCCGACTGGGCGGGCAGCGCGCTTGATAGCGACCAGCAGCGCCAAGCGGCCGCCGAGCGGCTGCACGCCAGCGGTATCGAACACGCGCTGATTTCAGCAGGTGCCGAAGGCGTTCTATGGGTGAGCCAGCACGGCACTTGGCAATCCACGCCACCCACCGTCACCGCCACCAATACCGTTTGCGCGGGTGACACCTTTGTGGCGGGCATGCTCCACGGGCTGCTAAGCCACCACTCGCCTGAAGACACGCTTCGCTTCGCGACGGCGCTGTCTGCCGACGCGGTACGCCATGTCGGTGTGGGCACTTCCCACGCCGATGATTTTGACTCACTCCAACAACAGACCCGGGTACGGCGTCTTGACGACACCCACACCGAGGGAGCCACGCGATGAACCTTATTCTGATTACCGCCTGCCCCAGCGGCATGGCGACCACTTTCCTGGCCGCCAAGCGCCTAGAACAAGCCGCCACTCGGCTAGGTTGGAACGTTCATGTGGAGATGCACGGCGAGATTGCGCCGCTGCAAGCCGCCAGCGCCGAGCAAATCGCTAGCGCCGACTTAATTGTCGTAGCCGCCGACCATGTACCCGCCCCAGAGCGCTTTGAGGGTAAGCGGCTATTTAAGGCCCCTATTGCCAGCGCCTTACCCGACCCCTCGTCATTTTTGACCCAAGCCAAGCGGGAAGCGCCTATTTTCAGCGCTCCGGCGGCCACGGCGGCTACCCCGGCAAGCAGCGCAGGCGTCAAAAGGATTGTTGCCGTCACCGCCTGCCCCACCGGCGTTGCCCACACCTTTATGGCCGCAGAAGCGCTGGCCGAAGCGGGCAAAGCCATGGGCCACCAGATTCGTGTGGAAACCCAAGGCTCGGTGGGCGCACAAAACAAACTCACCGAAGATGAGATCGCCGCCGCTGACGTGGTCGTATTGGCCTGCGATATCGAAGTGGACCCCACTCGTTTTGCGGGTAAGCGTATTTATCGTACGTCTACCAGTAACGCCCTAAAAAAGCCGCGCCCGACGCTTGAAGCCGCCTTTACCGACGCTGCGGTGGAGGACGGCACCAGTGCCGCCAATGGCGCATCGGCCAAGAAAGGCATGAAAGAGAAAGGCGTCTATAAACACCTGCTAACCGGTGTTTCCTTTATGCTACCCATGGTGGTGGCGGGCGGCTTGTTAATTGCCCTCTCGTTCGTGTTTGGTATCGAAGCGTTCCAAGAAGAGGGAACGCTGGCTGCCGCACTGATGCAAATTGGTGGTGGTACCGCGTTTGCCCTGATGATTCCCGTGCTGGCAGGTTATATCGCCTACTCCATTGCCGACCGCCCCGGTATCGCTCCCGGTATGATTGGTGGCATGCTGGCCGCCAATATTGATGCTGGTTTTATCGGCGGTATTTTGGCTGGCTTCTTGGCAGGCTACGTGGCACTGGCCGTGACTCGATACGTTAAGCTACCCGCGAGCATCGAATCCCTCAAGCCCATTCTGATTATTCCCTTTGTGGCCAGCCTCGTCACAGGCCTGACCATGATCTACGTGATTGGGGAACCCGTGGCCGCCATTATGGCCGCCCTAACCGGCTTCCTCTCCTCTATGGGGTCTACCAATGCGGTGCTACTGGGGATTTTACTGGGTGCCATGATGTGCTTTGACCTAGGTGGCCCAGTGAACAAAGCGGCCTACACCTTTGGCGTGGGCCTGCTCGCATCACAAACCTATGCGCCCATGGCAGCCATTATGGCAGCGGGCATGGTACCAGCCATTGGCATGGGCATTGCCAGCTTTGTCGCCCGCCACAAGTTTTCTGCCCCAGAGCAGGAAGCAGGCAAAGCCTCGTTTGTGCTTGGCCTGTGCTTTATCAGTGAAGGGGCGATTCCCTTTGCAGCGAAAGACCCGCTACGCGTGATTCCTGCGTGTATTGCTGGGGGTGCCGTGACCGGCGCGCTCTCTATGCTGATTGGTGCCCAGCTCATGGCACCTCATGGCGGCATCTTTGTGCTACTGATCCCGAATGCCATTACGCCTGTGCTGCTCTATCTTGGCGCGATCATTGTGGGCTCTTTGATCACCGGCTTAGGCTATGCCTTTATCAAACGCGGTGCCGCGCAGGTCGCTGTCGCTAGTTAACGATTGCAGACTGGCATTGCCAAGGGCGGGCCTGAACCCGCCTTTTTTGCCGACATGCCGCTCATACCGCTCACACCGCACAACAACTTGTTTTATTACCTACTTTAAGCCAATTAAGCCCATATTTGGCTTTCATATCACGCAATATGTAGTATTTTTACATAAATAAAAGCGACGAAAGGGGCAGCCCCCTCACCCTCGTCAGTGATAACGATGTAAAAACAATAGGATCGCCCGTTATGTTTCAACTCACTCGCAGTGTCACTTGGCAGGCTCTTGAGCGCCTGCGCGACAAAACGACTCAAGACCGTATCCGAGATTATTTCACCAACGACCCACAGCGCTTTGAAAAAATGAGCCTGCGCGTCGGCGGCCTGTTTCTCGATTACTCAAAGCACCACGTTTCTGACGAGGTGCTCGCTAAGCTGATTGAGCTAGCTGACCACTCTGCACTGGTACAGCGACGTGCCCAGATGTTCTCGGGGGACATTATTAACGTCACCGAAAACCGTCCCGTACTTCACACGGCTCTTCGCCATTTAGGCGATGAGCCCGTGTATGTGGATGGCGAAGACGTGATGCCCGAAATTACCCGCACCCGCGAGCAGATCAAAGTGTTCTCCGAAGCGGTGCGTAACGGCGAGTGGAAAGGCTATGACGGCCAGCGCATTAAAGACGTAGTGAATATCGGTATTGGCGGCTCTGATCTAGGCCCCAATATGGCGGTCCGTGCCCTGTTGAAATACCGCCACCCGGAGCTGCACTTCCACTTTGTTTCCAACGTGGACGGCACTCATATTCAGAAGGTGCTATCACGACTCAATCCCGCCACCACGCTCTTTATTGTTTCTACTAAGACCTTCTCCACCCAGGAAACCCTGCTAAACGCCAAGACCGCACGGCGCTGGTTCCTGGAAAACGCCGGAGAAGACGCCGACGTCGGCGCGCACTTTATTGCCGCCTCCACCAACCGCAAAGCGGCGATGGAGTTCGGCATTCGTGAAGAGAACGTGTTCGAGTTCTGGGCCTGGGTAGGCGGCCGCTACTCCATGTGGTCATCCATCGGCTTGCCCATTGCGCTCTCTATTGGCTTTGAAGGCTTTATTGAGCTGCTGGAAGGCGCTCACGAGATGGACCGGCACTTTATCGAAGCGCCGTTCGCCCAGAACATGCCGGTACTGATGGCGCTGATTGGCATTTGGTACATCAACTTTATCGGCTCAGAAACTCAGGCCATCGTGCCCTACGACCAGGCGCTGAACCAATTGCCCTCTTTCCTGCAGCAGTTGGATATGGAGTCTAACGGCAAGTCGGTGGATATTTTCGGTCATCCGGTCAATTACAAAACCGGCCCGATTGTGTGGGGCCAAACCGGCTCCAACGGCCAGCACGCGTTCTTCCAGCTGCTACACCAGGGCACCCGCTATGTGCCCATCGACTTTATCGCCTCGCTCAAGCCGGAACCCGGCGTGGAAGACCACCACTTCGCGCTGCTCACCAATATGCTGGCGCAAGCCAACGCCTTTATGGAAGGCAGCCAAGGCGACAGCAAAGAGCTCAGCCAGCTCGACCCCTATAGCTGCCCAGGCAACCGCCCTTCCAGCACGCTGCTACTCGACGAGCTAACGCCGAAAAACCTCGGCGCGCTGATTGCGCTCTACGAACACAAGGTGTTCGTCCAGGGCGTGATTTGGAACATCAATTCGTTCGACCAATGGGGCGTGCAGCTGGGCAAGCGCATCGCCGGAGAGATCAGCGAGCGCATCGACGCCAACGCCGCCGACTTCGATGCTTCTACCCAGGGGCTGCTAGAATTAGTCCGCGCCCACTTCCCGGGTACCACACACCGAGCAGAACCAGAGGCCGGTGACAAAAAGCCCGCCCGCAAGAAGCGTTAAATTCATGGATAGGTAAGTAAAGCGCCTCGGCAAACTGCCCAGGCGCTTCTGCAATCGCTCTTATCACATTGTACGAGGTGAACGTCATGCATCATCTTCACCAAGCTATCCAACGCTGCCCGCGAGTAGCGGTATACGGCACGTTAAAGCACGGCCATCGCAATCATCATTGGTTAAACGGCGCTGAAATGCTGGGCCAAGACCATTTAACAGAGATCACGCTTTACGACCTTGGCCCCTACCCAGGTGCCCAGCTTACGCCATCCACAGGCGTTGTGGTGGAGGTGTATGCCATTAACGCTGATCAGCTAGCGCGGCTCGATGAGCTAGAAGATTACCTGCATCACTCTCCCGCAAAAGGGATGTACGACCGGACGGTGTTAACAACACAGTATGGCGATGCATGGTGCTATATCTACAACCCAACGGTTGATGCAACGTCGTTGATCAAGAGCGGAAAGTGGTAAAACAGTTTAAAGAAGGGCCAGCGCCTCTTGCGTACTCACAACCTCCGCATACCCCCCGTCTAAATTCGCCAGCGACATCGCATGCACCTCGTCGGCAGTGCGATAGGTGCCGGCGTAATCTCGCTTTGCAAACGTGAAAGTGGCTGTACTGACCGCTTGGTTGCGGTGCTGCGAAAACCTCATATACTGTATTTATGAACATATATGTTGATACTACGTACGAGGTGGCAGATGACATCACTGGATCCCTCTCGCGCGACCGTGCATAAAGGGCGCGGTGCAACCTACGACCCGCACAACCGCTTTGCCCCTACCCGCAGCGTGGCAGAGGATGACGGCTGGTGGCAGGAAGAAGCCTCTAGCTCGCTGGCAACAGAAGTACGCGAGGAAGCCAGCAAAAGCGCGCTCTCTTGGAACAACTCGCCGGATTTACCTTTTGACCGTTCGCTTAATCCTTACCGTGGTTGTGAACATGGCTGTGTCTACTGCTATGCGCGCCCCTCCCACGCTTATTGGGATTTGTCGCCAGGGCTAGATTTTGAAACCAAATTGATCGCCCGCAGCGGGCTGGTGGAACACTTAAAAGAGGAGCTTTGCCACCCTCACTACGTTTGCCGCCCGATAAACCTATCCGGCAATACCGACTGTTACCAGCCGCTAGAAGCCACCTACCAAACCACCCGCCGTTTGCTGGAATTACTGCTGGCTTGCCGCCACCCAGTCACGCTTGTGACAAAAAGCACACTGGTGCTGCGGGATTTGGATCTCTTGGCAGAAATGGCCGAGCATCGCTTAGTGCGGGTATTTGTCAGTTTAACCAGCCTGGATGCCAACCTTAAACGCACGTTAGAACCCCGCGCGGCATCGCCTCAGGCGCGTTTGAAGGTGATCCGAGAACTAAACACGGCGGGCATACCGGTGGGCACACTGGTGTCACCGATTATTCCGGGGCTTACCGACCACGAAATTGAACGCCTCTTGGAAGCCGCCAGCCGTGCCGGGGCACGCACCGCCACGTGGATGCTGCTGCGACTCCCCAATGAAGTCGCCCCCCTATTTGAAGCTTGGCTGGAAGCCCACTACCCCGAGCGAGCGGCTAAAGTGATGAGCCTCATTCGCCAGTGCCGAGGCGGGCAAAACTATGACGCACAATTTGGTAAGCGCTTTCGCGGTGAAGGGGTATTTGCCGACTTGATCGCCCAGCGCTTTAGCCGCGCAAGTCGCCAGTGGAACATGCAAAACCGCACCGAACAGGGCTTAAATACTCGGGATTTTTGCCCACCACGGGCACAGGGGGATTTATTCATTTAAGCTAGACAGCACACTGATTAGTTGCCGCCAAGGAAACCGAATGCCCCCGCTCAGCAAAACCAAGTCGAGTTTTTACCGCCGTTTATATGTGGCACATTTAATTGCGCAAGGTGTCGCGAACGTGCCCGCCCTTATTGAAGCCACCGGCATGCCAAGGCGTACCGCGCAAGATACCATCACCTCCCTGGCAGAACTGGATATCGAGTGTGTGTTCGAGAAAGGCGAAGGCGAACGGCATAATATTGGCCACTACACCATAAAACACTGGGGCGCCATTGACTCGCATTGGGTAGCCGTTAATGCGGAGCGTTTGGGGCAAGCGCTGGGCTATCGTTAACCTCGTCAGTTTCCGCCCACGCTAGCCTTGCCGCATTGAGTGTAACGCTAAGCGAGCTGGCTGCCATGGCCAGCACGGCCACCAACGGTGGTATCGCCATCACCACCACTAACCCCAGGGCTAAAGTGTTGTAAAGCGCTGAAAACGCAAGATTTTGCACCATTGCCCGACGTGTACGCTTGGCAATGCTTAGTAGCCGCACCACGCCACCCACCCCTGGCGTTAGCAACTGCGCAGCGGCCCCCTCCCGAGCAGCCTCGCTTGCCTGCATAGGGGCAACACCAACTCCTGCGGCAGCCAAACTGAGTGTATCGTTAACACCATCTCCCACGTAGAGCGTGGGGGATGGTAGCGCAGTTAGGAGCTTTGCTTTAGCTTCCGGTGAGCGCTGCGCGTAGCACGCTTCTTTGGGTAGCCCTACCTGCTGACCCAGCCAAGTCACGGGACCCTGGCGGTCACCGCTGATCATCGCCAGCCCATAACCTGAAGTTTGTAACTGCTGTATGGTTGCTTGGGCATCAGATACCGGCTGATCAGCTAGGTATAGCGTGGCAAGCCAGCCTTGACTGTCAGCCACTACCACTTGAGAGGCAAAGTCGTAAGTGGGGTCTTGGGCGCATTCAGGCAAGTCTTGGCCTTGCTGTTCAAGTTGAGCCCCTACCAAAGCGGCGCTGCCTAAAGACCACTGCTCACCGTTAGTAAACGTCATTCGCTGACCTTTACCAGGGTACTCTTCTAGCTGCTCTAACTGCGCAACCTTATCGTTTGCATAGTTTTCAGGGTTAGTTGCCCAACGCAGCAGGCCGTAAGCGAGTGGATGCTCACTTTGCCTAACGGCGGAACATAACATCTGCTGAAAGTCGGCTTGGTCTTTGGGGTGACGCAGGACAGCATGCAGCACGCTATGCTGACCACGGGTGAGCGTGCCGGTTTTATCAAAAGCGATGGCACGCACGTTAGCGAGAATTTCCAGTGCAGCGGGGTCGCGTAGGGCAACACCTTGCTGCATCGCTTGGCCGCTGCCTGCTAGGCTTGCCAGCGGCACCGCAAGGCCTACCGCGCAGGGACAGGCCACCACTAATACAGAAAGCGCACGCACGGTGGCCTCTTCCCACCCCACCCCAAATAGCAACGCAGCAGGCAGCGTCAAAACCCCAAGCACGAGCGCTGCAGGGCTCAACCATGCGGCAAACCGTTCAGCTAAGGTTTGTAGTTCGCCCTTTTGGGCCTGAAAACGGCGCATTTGTTCGCACAGCTTATCCACCCGCCGCTGCCCAACCGGCGCCGTGACCCGAAGCCTAAGGGGAGCTTCCCCACCTAAGTAACGGCAGCCCGCATACACCTGCTGCCCCTTAGCAAAGAAGCGCGGCACACTTTCGCCGGAGAGTGTCGCCGTATCTATCCAGCCAGATGTTTCCAGCGTACCGTCCAGAGGAATTGTCTCACCTGGGGCCACGTCTATTTGTGCGCCCAGGGCAATCTCTTCAACGGGTAAGGTTACCGGCTGACGATGCTGCCAGACAGTCACCTCCACGCTAGGTAGCGCTAGCGAATCAAAAGCTCTTAAGCCCCGTTGCCGGCAAAAAGTTTCGACGAGGCGACCAACCAAAAGCAGCACAATCAGCATCACGGCGGTATCAAAATAGACCTCTACTGAGCCCCGCCATAAAAGCCCCGCTGACACCACTAGCGCCCCGATAACCCCTAAACTAACCAGCACATCCATACCTGGGCGCTTGGCGAGTAGCGTGCGCCAACCGGCTCGGTAGAAGGGCAGGCCAGCGTAAAGCACTACGGGTAGCGCAAACGCACCAGAGATCCACGCAACGACGCTCTCTATCTGAACGCTGGGCAGCGCACCGGCGTATATCAGCAGCGACGCCAGCATGGTCCACATGCCAAACACGGAGCCAACGATTAAACGAAGCGACAGGTAGCGGCTCTCTTGCTCAAGGCGCGCATGGGCATCACCAACCGCCTCAAGCGCGGTTAACCGATAGCCAATTTTTGCCACGTGAGGCGCAAGCACCGCTAGCCGAATGGCGTCGGGCACTCCTTTAATCCACACCGTGGCGGTTGGGTAGTGAACGCTAACCTCTGAAACACCCACCAGGCGTTTTAGCACCCCCTCTACAGCCAGTGCACAGCTGGTACACCACATGCCGTGGAGGGTATAGAGTGGCGCTTCAATGACCTCTTCGCACCGAGGCTGCTCTTTATGCATGGCGCAGCCAAATCCCTAGAGACAAGGGGGCACCCCAATGATAGGCAGCGCGACAAACACAACGCTAAGTGCTGAAAACAGGTATAGCCCCGCAGAAACTGCCGCATTAAATCGCGCTCGCCCATGGTGTTGCTTCACGGCTTGGCAACACCCCCAGGTGAGGGCCACCAGCACGGCAGTGGTCAATAGGCTGATCAGCAGCAGCCCTCCATTCAGCAGGGTAAATACACCCTGGTCCGGCGCGGGCGGCGCGGCTTCACAGGCTACTGCGTGCCCTCCATAAACCGCGACAAACCAGATACACCACAGCGTCAAGCCAATCACAAAGTGAAGGGGATGGGTTAAACGCAAACGCTCCATTAGAGTTGTCATAGTGCTTAGCCCCCTATCACACGGGGCAGAACAGCAAGCGCCCCTACTAACACCCAGAAGGTAACCACGTTATAGCGCCATAGCTGTATCACCACCGCAGGCTCAAAAGGCGCATGAACACCCACATAGCCATAACCCACGCGTAACCCTTGCATCACGGTAAGAATAACCGCTAAGCCGCCGTGAAACAGGGCGTAGATAAGACCGACCAGCATGATCGCATCGTGGGTGGTTTGGGTTGGCGATAGATCGGCGCCATACAGCGCCCAACCCGTTAAGGCTACCTGCAAGGCACCTAGTGCGCCTGCCAAGTAAAAGCCTGAACCCAAACCAGCATCACGCTGCTGCCGAAGCCCGCGTATTAGTTTTACCATCACGCCATAGCCCGCCAGCACTGCAATACCAGCGCCAGCCAAAATACTTAATGAGAGCGGCGGCACCGGAGGCATGCTCCACTCGGGCGACACTGTCCAGAGATAAAACCAGCCAAATAAATAGGAGAGGAAAAAGGAGCCGTTGGCAATCAAAAAGGTGGCCATCGCCCAGACCCCAGGCCTATCCATGGTACGAGAGTGAAGCGGCGGGTCTCCTGGCACCACACCCGCTTCTGGTGCGGCTTTGGGGTGCGCGCCGTTTTCCCATGACCAACGCAGCAGGAATACACCGGCAATCAATACAAAGATACCTGCTATTGCGTACACGCGGACTAAGAGGCTAATACATACCACTGCCAGCGCTGCTGCTGCGAATAGCGGCCACCAAGAGTTGCCCGGCAGGTGAATAATTTCACGCACTTTACCCGTAATGGGGTCGGTACCCCACATTTCCCGCCGACCATGGGAAGCAACCGCCAGAGAGTGTTTACCTTCGGCCATGGTGTAGGGAAGGTTAGGGTCATCCCAAAGGGGGTGACGCGTTTCGATGTTGGGCAGGCTGACAAAATTATAGGCACTTGGCGGCATTGTATTAGCCCACTCAAGCGTGTCGGCATTCCATGGATTATGCTTGGCAGGTTTACCAAAACGGAAGTGCAGCGCGATATCCAGCAGCACCATGGCAATACCAGCTGACATCACAAAGCTACTAACCGATGAGAGCAGGTTATAAATATCCCATCCCATTCCCGTATCGTAGGTATAAATACGGCGCGGCATGCCCAATAGCCCTGTCCAGTGCATAATCAGGAAAGTACCGTTGAAACCCAGGAAAGTGAGCCAGAACCCCCAGCGGCCTAAATTTTCTGATGGCATACGCCCAGAAAAGAGCGGCAGCCAATAATAAAGCCCAGCAATTAACGGGAAGAACATGCCCCCCACAAGAACGTAGTGCATGTGGGCCACCACAAAGTGGGTATCGTGCACTTGCCAGTTAAACGGAACCAACGCCAGCATAACGCCCGTCAAACCGCCACAGACAAAGATAATCAAGAAGCCCATTACCCAAAGCATTGGCAGTTTCATTTTGGGCTTGCCTAACCACAGCGTTGCCAGCCAAACAAATACTTGAATGGCGGTGGGCACCGCCACCAACATACTGGCGGCCGAGAAAAATGCCTGTGCAAGCTGGGGTATGCCCACAGTGAACATGTGGTGCACCCATAACCCGAAGCTAATAAACCCCGTCACGATAATCGCGAATACCACCCAGCCATAGCCAACAATCGGCCGCCCGGCAAATACCGGGATGAGCGTGGAAACAATGCCCGCCGCCGGCAGGAAGATGATGTAGACCTCAGGGTGGCCAAAAAGCCAGAACAGGTGTTGCCATAAGATAGGATCACCGCCGGCCGCCACTTCAAAAAATGGCATGCCCACGGCACGCTCAAGTTCAAGCAACACACTGGCTAAGATTAACGGTGGAAAGCCCACCACAATCATTAACGCCATAGCGAGGATATACCAAGCAAATAGCGGCATTTTATGCAGCGCCATCCCCTGGGTTCGGGTACGCAAGATAGAAACGACAATTTCAACCCCTGCCGACAGCGCAGAAATCTCTACAAAGGTGATGCCCAACAGCCAGAAGTCTGAGCCTAAGCCTGGGGAAAATTCGCTGCTACTCAACGGGGTGTACATAAACCAGCCGCTGGACGGCGCCATCTCCAAAACGAGGCTAGACATAAGGATGATGCCGCCGAATAGGTAGCACCAATAGCCTAACGAGGTCAGCCTTGGGCAGACCAAATCTCGCGCGCCGATCATCTTGGGAATCATATAAATCGCTAGCCCTTCCAACATAGGGATAGCGAACAGGAACATCATCACCGTGCCATGCATGGTGGTAACTTGGTTATAGATGTCCGGCGACATGAAGTCTTGATCAGGCATCGCAAGCTGGGTGCGTATAAGCATGGCAAGAATGCCACCAATCAAGAAAAACACCATCCCCGTGACCATGAAACGTAGGCCCAAGGTGGTGTGATTCACAATCGTTAGTGCTTTAAGCCCTTTTGGATTGCCCCAAATGTCGTGTAGGTCATCGTGTAGCTGCTGGGGGTCATGCTCAATGGCTTTATCGTTGACTGTGCTCATGGGCTCAAGGTCTCCAACCAAGCACCAAGGGCATCCAAGGTGTCCGTTTCTATATCATCATGAGATGGCATCCTATTCCCAGGCTTTAGCGATTGGTGATACTTTAGCCACCGACTCACAGCGCCCTCCTCCATAGCCATAACGCCCGCCCCCACCGTCGCGCGGCTACCCATATCCGACAAGTTCGGCCCGGTGGTACCACTACTAATGCCAGCTACCTGATGGCAACTGGCACAATGGGTCATGAAAGCATCGCGCGCGTCATCGTGGCTGGCGTCGGCGGCGGCCACCGCACTCAGCTGCTCTTCTTGGCGCTCTGCTAACCAGGCGTCGTACTCCTCTCTAGGAAGCGCCTCAACGAAAAGGTGCATATGCGCGTGGCCAACACCACAAAACTCCGCACACTGAGCGCCAAAAACAGCGGGGATATCGGCTTCTAGACGGATTCTATTCACCCTACCGGGGATCATGTCCACCTTGCCGCCCAGGCGCGGTATCCAGAAGGCGTGAATCACGTCCGCACCGGTCACATGGAAATCAACCGGCTCACCTACGGGCATGACCAGATGGTTCGCGGTTACCACCTGCCCCCCTTCAGCGTTGGGATAGCGCACTTCGAACCACCACTGGTGCCCAATCACTTCAATAACTTCCGCTGAATCGTCGATCGCCAGCATGCGCTGCCCGGCAGGTACGCCAAACGCCAACAATGCGATAATGCTGGTCACGGGCAGCACGATACCACCGCCTAGAATCCAGCGGCGAGCAATGCGCCGCTCCTGAACCGGGGTACGCGTTACCTCCCGGGGCTTAAAAGCGTACAGCCATAGCGCCGTCACGGCGACAAGCACAACCGTTCCGAAACTCAGCATGATCCACCAAATCAGCGCCACATCACGTGCAGCTTGTCCAGCGGGGTCTAGAATAGATTTATCGCCTGCACAACCAGCGGTTAAGCCAGCAGCGGCGAGCACTGTCACTAACGCTATTTGGTTGACCCGTTGGCGCGATACGCGTTGAATATTCCGTGAGGCCGTGTAGCAGTTGCGTTCCCTCATTTGCTATTTCCCTTTGTCTGCCCACAGGAAGTGACCATGGCACCAACTCCCCAGCGATCGATAAAAAGCCGAGCTTCTCTGGCTGGCCACCCATTGCATCCTGTAATGATCCACTTTCCTGTAGCCGCCTTGATGGCACTGGTAGCAAGCGACCTGGCTTACTGGTACACCAACGACCCCTTTTGGCTGCGTAGCGGCCTTTGGCTGGCGGGCGTAGGCGCTTTTGGTGGCTGGATAGCGTCTATCGCAGGGATCATTGATCTGGTAACCGTTGCCCGTATCCGCCGACTTATCACCGGCTGGAGCCATGCGATTGTGGCCGTTGTAATGCTCTCGCTGGCGTCGTTCAACTGGCTGCTGCGGCTTAATGAACCCAGTGCCATTCTGCCCTGGGGCCTGGCTGTATCGCTGCTCACTGGCGCACTTATTGCGCTGGCTGGCTGGTTGGGAGGCCAACTGGTGTACGAGCACGCAGTGGGCGTGGATGTTGATTAGCAGCCAAGAAGGCGCACTAAGACTTTTCATAAACACTTAACTCCAGTCCAAGGGCTTGGCCAACACAAACCCCAGTACTGCTAAAATACCCGCCACCGCTAGCAACAATGCAAGCAGCGTGGCGGATTTCACACCTTTGTGGATTCCCAGCTCCAAGCGTAAAATTAGCCAGCCAAAGCAGCCGTGGGCAGCCACCATCGCCACCACAGCGCCAAGTTTTAGAATTAACCAGCCGCCTAACAACCCATGCAACAGAAATAGCAGCGTGCCCGAAGCAATCGCTGCAAGCGCTGCTGGCGTCGCCACCGAATTGTAGAAAAACCGCGGCATCGGCGGAGCGCCTTGGGCAAAACCAGCATCTTTACGAAGCTGAAGTGCCTGGCTAAGCAGCGCCGGCAAATACAGAAGTGAGCCGCACCAGATAACCAGCGCGGCAATGTGGAGCAGTTTTAGCCAGGGCATTGCGGCTTCCTTGCGTTGCATTGGGCAGGGGTATTTTTACACCATTAACCTTAGTCAACCCAAGCCACTCTGGCTAGCCGTTTAACGCACCGTAATTTCGTAACCTGTGAATTTCCGTAGATTAATAACGCCCGTATCAAACATCAAATACTGCCCTTTCACCCCCTGTAGCACCCCTTCAACCAGGGGCTTCTTATCAAAATTATGCGAGACTACCTTGCGAGGGAAAGTGTCGACGGGGTAATGAAAGTGCAGCGGCTTTTCATCCAACGTGCGAATAGCTCCGGCTCCGTGAATCTCACGCAGCTGGGCTAACCCATCAGCCAGCTGTTGAAAAAGCTGGTCGCGCTCTGCGGCTAAATCTAGCGTTTCCACCTCACCCTTGAGCATCGCGCGCCAATTAGTGCGATCAGCCACCCGCTCTTTAAACAGCATTTCGACAAGGCCAGACTGTTGACGCGTATCCACTTCCAGTATGGGTAGCGCTTGAATGGCCCCCTGATCTAACCAACGGGTGGGCATTTGAGTTTTGCGGGTAATACCCACCTTCAGCCCTGATGAGTTTGCCAAATAGACAATATGCGGCTGGAAGCAGTGCTTTTCACCCCACTCAGGCTCACGACAAGTGCCTAGGTGATAGTGGCAGGTTTCCGGCTTCATAATGCACGTATCGCACTGCGCCAAGCGTTTAAAGCAGGGGTAACAGTGGCCTTGGGCAAAGCTTTTTTTAGTCGCCCGTCCACAGTGAGTGCAAGCAATCGCGCCGCTCCAGGTAAGGCTGAGCCGCTCCCCAATCAACGTATTGAGCAAAAGACGCTGCTCGCCTGCCCGCAAGTGGTAAACCACTGAATCGTCTGGACTAGCAGGCAGTGCCGCTGCCATTTTAGTTAAGCAACCCTGGGCAGTGGGTGGTTGAGCATTCAGTGACTGGGAAGAGAACAGACTGTCAGTCACGCGTGGCATCCCGGGCTAGTCCTGCCATTTCAGGGGTAACGCCAGCGCCCGTCGCACCCGCCCCGCAGGTGCGGTGCTCAAGGTAGCCCACACGGTTCTCTTCAGGCACATTATTTTCAACCTCAAAACGCATTACTGCTTCCAGGCAAAGCTCTGTCTGTTCTGGCGTTAGGCGACGGCCATCAGGCCATTTACGCAGCGAAACCGCCTGTTTAAGGCTCTCATAAATTGCGGGGGTCATTTGGTTGATCATACGATCAAAAGTCATATCGCTCATCGCAAGCTCCTCGCTCAGCGTTTTCTTCGTTTGGATGAATAATACCAGCCTGACGCCAGCCCCACGAGCAGTCCACCCAAGTGCGCTTCATTGGCCACATTGCCAAAACCTACGCTTCCCGCGACATCCATCATGGTGAACACCATCCAACCCAGCATAAATACCACAAGCATTTGCGGCACAAAAAAGCCGCTACGTGGCACACGCCGGGACATCAGCCATACATGGGCAAGCAGTGCGTAAACAACGCCAGACATACCGCCAAACAGAACGGTGCCGGTAACATATTGGGCTAAATTGGCTCCAATACCAGCCACCAGAAGCAGCAGTAACATGGTGCGGCTACCTTGAAGCTGCTCAATTTGGCGGCCGAAGTACCACACCCACATCAGGTTGAATATCAGGTGCATCCAGCCAAAATGCAAAAACGCTGGCGACAACAACCGCCATACCTGCCCAGAAGCAAGCGTGTCGCCAAGCGAGCCGTACACTAGTTGCCCACCCGATACGCCCACCGGCACGATGGTAAGCGCCACGATCAGTAGGTCACCAAAAACGCCGGTTAACGCAAAGATGAGCACGCTTATACCGATCATCAAGGCGGTGACGGGTAACTGGCGGATTATCGCAAAAATATTGCGTGACGCAGGTGGACGGGCTTTGGGGGCATCAACAATTAGCGTTTCTCCCCGCTCCCAACGCGCTACGAGGCTCGTTAACTCCGTGTGCTGGCGTGGGTCAGCGACCCAGAGCAGCTGTCCATCGGCTTCATCAGTAATGCGGTGCCCAATGCGGTAGTGCCACAATGCCTTACGCAGCTCGCTGGTATCTGCACCTAGGGGTAAAAGCGTTACTGGATGCATGGCGACTTCCTTATTTGCATTTAGGTATTCCCAGCGTCTGCAATCGGTTTAGCCAGCGTACAAACAAAAAAAACCGGCGGAGGGGGCCGCCGGGTAAAAAGCAAGGGATCATTCAAGGGAACACTTACTCTGATAGCCGGCAACAGGGTTAGTTCAGCAGTTTTGCAAAAAATATGTAACCGTATGTATGCTTTGTTATCTTTACTTAATCAAAATCGATTTCCCACGGCTTAGGCAGCGCCCGCTCCTCTTTAGGCACTTGAATCCAAACGAAATGATCGGCGTTCAACGTTTCTTCACCACTCCAACGATAAGCCACTAATCGCCCGTATTTTACTGCACTATAATCCAGGCAGGCGATATTATTAGTGGGCAGCGCTGGAATTCCCTCGCACCAGTAGTGGCCAATAAACAGTGGCGGCTTTTCAGGCCCGTAGTAGCTCAGCCGCTTCCGCTCCTGGGGCGTTAAGCTTCGAGACTCCAAGTTTCCAGGTAGGTTATCGGGTTGAAAAACCACGTCCCCCCACTGCTGAGGGTTAGCTGACCAAAAGTGCGCACGAAAACTCTGCCGTGTGAACCCATCCCCTGAGTGAATGGCCACGCCCGGGGGTAGCGGTATATGAGTGCCGCGGGTCAAGCGATCCAGTATCCGAAATGCTTGGGTGGAGGGGTCGGTGGATTCAACTAAGAAGCGGCTGTCCATTCGGGCATCCGGAGCACGCGCTGTTAGCTGGCTAATTAGCTCGTCATCCCAGCAGGCATGCACAACTCGAATACCGTCTAGCTCTAAAAATAGAGGGATCGTTTTGAACCACGCCAGCGTGTCTTCCCACTCGTTGGTGTAGTCCCTATATTGGGCCAGGGTGTCTTCAATAATTCGGTTATGCCGTGGCGTATGCTCCCGCAGCCAGCGCCGGTTACTCCCCGGAGGAGCCGGATGTGTGTAGGCCAGAGCGTTATATTCGTGATTACCCATCACGATGTGTGCTTCGCCCTCCTCCACCATCCGCCGAGCAATAGTCACCGCTAGGCGAATACGCGGGCCGCGATCAATCAAATCACCCAGGAAAATAACCTTTCTGCGCGGGTGGCGGTATACCCCACCGCGCTGGTGATAGCCTAGCTTTTCCAGCAAGGCCGCCAGGGTGGCGCCACAGCCGTGCACATCACCAATTAAATCGTAACCCTCCATACTCAATCCCCTAACCGATGGCTCCAGCCAAGCTTGCTGCGCAGCACTTCATAAAAGTTGTGTCCAATGGGATGCACCAGCTGAACACGCTCAGGCTTACGCTTAATCACCAATACGTCATCAGGCTTAGCCACTGCTCGGGTTTGTCCGTCGCAGCTAATATGGGGGTAGGAGTGATTAGTTTCACCAATATGTATGCGTATTTCACTGGCAGCATCAATCACGATGGGGCGGCTTGAAAGCGTATGGGGAAACATCGGCACTAGCGTTACCACATCCAGCTTGGGGTGCATAATCGGCCCACCGCCAGAAAGTGCATAAGCGGTAGAACCGGTAGGCGTGGCGATAATCAGGCCGTCACTACGCTGGCTATAAACAAACTGACCGTCAATAAACAGCTCAAACTCAATCATGCGCACTGCTTTGCCAGGATGCACCACTACTTCATTAAGCGCATCGCCATTACCTACCGCAACACCGTTACGGTAGAGCACCGCGTCCAACAAGAAGCGCTCTTCAACCTCAAACTCCCCCGCCAGTACTTCTCCTACCCGGGTTTCAAGCTCAGCCGGTGAAATATCGGTCAGAAAGCCTAAACGCCCACGGTTCACGCCTAAAATCAGCGTACCGCTGCGGCAGAGAGTACGAGCAGCGCCTAATAAACTGCCGTCTCCACCGACCACAATCACTAAGTCACACAGCTCTCCCAGCATGCGGCGGCTGGCTTCTGGCTGACCGTGGTCTGGAACAACCGTGGCGGTACGATCTTCAACCAGCACTTTGTAGCCGTGAGAAACTAAGTAAGTAACCAGGCGCGTTAGCGAGTCAACCACCTCATTACTGCCAAGGCGGCCGATTAAACCAATCGTTTTGAACGGCTTACCCTTTCGCGCAAAATCCAATGGTGCAATATGTATCGACGGAGTATCAGGCATGGGCGACTCTCGCTAGCATCAGCCGACATTATGTAGAGTCGGGCGGTATCGAGCAAATAAGTCGCCTGCCGGCTTTCTGAAGTAATAGGGTCATTATGCTGCGGCTGGGGTTCTACGCTTTAGCCACCATTGATTGAGCCAAAGCGAAGCCATCATGATCACCGCGCCTAAAATAAGCTTGGCAATATCGGCATCGCGATTCCAGATCACGAGATTAACCACCAAACCTGCTGGCACCAGCGCGTTGTTCATCACTGCCAGCGTACCGGCATCCACCTTAGTGGCTCCTTGGTTCCAAGCGAAATAACCAACGCCTGAGGCTACGAGGCCTAGCCAAGCCAATACCCCCCACTGAACGGATGTCGTTGGTAAGGCAGCGGTATTACCAAACAGCAGGAAGGCAGGCAGGGCAATCACCATAGCGCCGACAAAGAACCAGCCAAACACGCTATGCCAAGGCAGCGTTGGCGGAAGGTCGGCGGCCAAGCGCCGATACCCAACCTGCCCAATGGCAAAACAGAGGTTAGCGCCCTGTACTACCAAAAATCCTACCCAAAAACCGCTGTCCACACCGTCGTAGCGGATCACACCAGCACCCAGCACGGCCAGCACGGCGGTAACGAGATAGATAGGAGTGAAGCGGCCAAACATAAGATCATCCAGCAGCGCTATATAGACAGGCGTAAAGATGGTAAATAGCAGTACCTCAGGCACTGATAGCAGCAAAAATGACTGATAAAAGAACACATACATAACACCCAACTGCACAGCGCCTAGGGCCATGAGCGCCAAGCGCTGCTTGCCACGAAGCAAGCTGGGGCGCAAAAAGGGAAGGAACACCAGCATAGCCAGGGTAACCCTCATCAAAACAGCGAAATAACTATCTACCTGGCCCGCCAGGTAAACACCAATTAACGAGAATGAGAACGCCCAAAGCGCCGTCACTCCGACAAGGTAGCCCATCGTAAACCTCTTTGCGCATAAAAGTTGACAGTGATTATACGCCTATCAACCACGCTGCCAATGGGCAAATCTGGCTTAATACCCTTTCAACCCTTCTTTTATCGCTGTTTTAACCAGCCAAGGGCATAAATAACCCCAGGCACCCACGCCAATAGTGTTAATAAAAGTGCCATCGTCACACGCTTTCCCCCTCCCCCGGTCAATCCAACCGCAAGAGGTGGCAGCAATACCGCCAGCGCACTATAGGCAATCTGCAGCGAGGCAGGTTCTGAGACAGGCTGGGGATTCACTGACGCTTCGGGCTTAACAGCCGCCCTTTGCTGAGAGACTGGCGTTGTCGATGAGGGGGGTGTGGGTGGGATAAAGTGTTCTACGGACGATTGAGCAAGTTCCGCTTGCTCCCTCTCCCGCGCCAGCGCCAGCGCTTTACGGTGGGCTTCCTTATCGATTTTCTGCTCTAAGGTATCAGCCCCTTCTGCCAGGTCATCATGATGGCGCTCCCAATCCTGCCAGTCGTGAGGAGTGCCAGACTTAGGGCGTTGACTCCCCGCCCCACGGGCACGCTCCCAGGCTTTCTCCTCCAAGGTGTTAGGCCGCTCTTGGTCGCGATCAAGACCAACGCCTTGGCGATTAAGATACTCACGTGCGTCCATTTCAGACTCCTTACACCCGTTAAAAAGAACAAAAGCGTTGAAAAACAGCTTAGGAGGAGCAACGCAGAACCCGTTAAATCTCCTACAGTATGAAAAGCGTTGGCCCGTTTTGTTTCCGAAAAGTGATTCACTCTCTTAAACAAACTGGCAGGCGATGCACCTTCCCATCATGGGTTGAATAGCATGTCGTAAGGAGTGCCGCCATGAATAAGAAGACCCCCGATACTGTTCGCGATATTATGTCTCGTGACTGCTATCGTGTCTCGCCCGAGACCTCGATTACCACGCTCGCACAGGGATTAGCCCTTCACCGCTTGCCCGGTGCGCCCGTCGTGGACGCCTCTGACCAGTTAATTGGCTTTATTTCAGAGCAAGACGTGCTCGGTCGCGTATTAGACAGTATTTACCATGATGATGAAGCGCCTCTGGTTCGCGAATTAATGCGCCAGGAAGTGCTTACCACGACACCGAATAAGAGTATCACTGATCTAGCCCAGGAAATGATGGGGGCCAAACCAAAGATTTATCCCGTCGTTGAGCAACGGCGGTTAGTGGGCACGGTCACCCGCCGGGATATTTTAATCGCCTTACTGACGATTCGTCGCCATTGAACACAACCTGACCTTTTATGACTCAATAAGCGCTTATCAAGTTAAACGTTAACCAAAAAAAACCGCTGCTTAATTTAATAAGCAGCGGAAGCAAGGGATCGAAAACAATAGCCAGAACAACACTATTAGCGACTGCTATCACTATGTTGCCTGTACACTCTCAGACACTTTGCTCAGGAAAAGTTCGCAAAACCGCAAAATTTTCGTCTCTCCAAGTGCAGGCGTATACTAGCCGCCACTATCACCGGAAATTATAGGGAGCTAAACATGGCGCTTTATTTGCTGGTGCTAGGGGTCTGCTTACTGGTTATAGGCTGCGTTTTTCTAGCGCTAATATCGGTGGGAACGCCTCGTTACCGCACCGAGCCCAAAGATTTAATAGCACTGTTTGATAAAGCACTAGAGAGCCAAGTCAGTGAAACTGAGTGGAATACCATTATCGGCTACCCCATTAGGCACGATGAGTACCTAGACAGCATACGTCGCCGGGCCATGCATTTAATGGATACCCATGGGCGGCGTTGGCAAATTGCCCAAGGGAAATCGTTGCTTAACCAAGAAGGCCATGCGGAGCTTACCGTGCTGCGCGATCATCTAGCCGCTCATACAGCACTGCGAGAGTCTCAGCAACGTTAAACGCTGGTTTACGCCATAGCCCGTAATAGTCACGAGGAGATCATTATGCCTGGCAGCACTATTCGGCACATCCCGTTGGAAAGTGCCACTAAGCACCACTCCCATGATTTCCATCAAATCGTGATTACGCTGTGTGGCTCTTCGGAATTTGAAATTGAGGGGCTAGGCGGGCGCGTGAACGCTTTTTCAGGCTGTATCGTGCCTGCTAACCATGAGCACTACTACTCGGGCCATGGCCATAACCGCCAGCTTATTCTCGATTTGCCAGAAGATGCCCCCGCACTCACCGGTGAGCATCGTGAACTGGTCGCCCTTTTTGATGCCCCGCGTTTTTTCGCCCTGGATAATCCACTTCGCCACTATTTAGCATTTGTCGAGAGCGAGCTTACCCATGGCTTTGACACGCCATCCACCTCTTTCCAACAAGACCGCCTTGCTGCCACGTTATTAGGCTCATTAAAAGCCCGCCTGGGCTCAACTCCTAGCGCTGCCCAGCGCCGCCTTGATCTTGACCTAATCGATCGTTTTATTCGCCAACATTTGGCCGACGAGCTACGCGTGGCCGATTTAGCCAAACTTGCCTGCTTGAGCGAAGCACATTTTTCAGAACGCTTTCGCGCCCAAACGGGCCTTTCACCCTGGCAGTACGTAAAAAGACAGCGCTTAAATGCCGCTAGGCAACTTATTGTTCAAAGCCGGCTCCCGCTGACCGATATTGCCATTCAAACCGGTTTTGCCAACCAAAGCGCGCTCTCTCACGCGTTTCGGCGCAGCTATGGCTTATCGCCCCGTAAATTGCGCCAGGGGGCTGCTACGCCGATTGCCTCTCACCCTTCATCATCATTCTCTACTATTTTGCCTACTCCCTTACAGCCGTGAAGCATAGCCGTTGAAGAGTCGTTGGAAAGCCCTAAGAAACTAAACTAAAGTCTAAACAACATCCATCTTGCCGTGAAATTGACACGTTTTGCCATGAAAACGACATACACCCAAGGACGGGGCGTTCTACATTCGGGCGTTAGCTTGGGCACTATGCCCTGCCATCTACTGATCTAGTTCAGAATCAAGGGGGCCTCAATGCTCAATGCCAAAAAAATGCGTGATCCTGCCATCTGGCAAACCGACCTTGATATGTTGATGCAGCGTGTTAGCGACCACTACATCGTGGATGAAGACGCGTTTGTTGGCGAACTGATCAAGGTACTGGATGCCGATCGCGAAGATTTCGCACGCATTGAGACTAATACCGCAGCGCTGGTGCGCGATGTGCGCAAGATGGATACCGCCGTCGACACGATCGACGAACTATTGCAGCAGTACAGCCTGGATACCCACGAAGGCCTGATGTTGATGTGTCTTGCGGAAGCCATGCTGCGTATTCCTGACAAAGCCACCGCTGATGCGCTGATTGAAGATAAGCTTGGCCCGGCGGATTGGCAGTCGCATGTAGGTAAAAGCGAATCTTGGATGGTCAATGCCTCTACCTGGGGCTTACTAATGACCGGCCGCGTGCTTAAGCTTGACCACCCTAAAGAGGGCCAACCGGCTCACTTTATTAATCGCATGGTCAACCGTCTGGGCGAACCCGTTATTCGTCGGGCTATGTACGAAGCAATGAAAATCATGGGCAAGCAGTTTGTCCTGGGGCGCGACATTAATGAAGCCCTGAAGCGCTCCAAACCTTTATTTAATAAAGGCTACACCTACTCCTACGATATGCTGGGTGAAGCGGCCCGCACCCGCGATGATGCCAAACGCTATTTTGATGACTACGCGCGCGCTATCGAGCAAGTCGGTAAAACCTGTAAATCATTAAGTGATAAGACCCCAGCGCCGTCGGTTTCTATTAAGCTTTCCGCCCTACATCCACGCTATGAGTTTGGCCGTCGCGAGCAGGTGCTGGCAGAGCTGGTTGATACCGTCATCACGCTGGTTACCAAAGCGCGTGAGTTGGATGTTGCGGTCACCATTGATGCCGAAGAAGTGGATCGCCTAGAGCTATCCCTTGAGGTTTTCCGCGCGGTGTATTCAAGCAGTGCTGTAAAAGGCTGGGGCCACTTTGGTCTGGTTGTCCAAGCTTACTCCAAGCGGGCCCTGCCAGTTCTTCACTATATTAATCGCTTAGCGGATGAGCAGGGCGACGAGATCCCACTGCGCTTGGTGAAAGGCGCCTACTGGGATAGCGAAATAAAAGAGTCTCAACAGCTTGGCGTTGACGGTTACCCGGTATTTACCCGTAAAGCATGTACGGACGTGGCGTATCTAGCATGTGCTCAGTTCCTGCTGTCGAGCGACACCCAGGGGCGTATTTTTCCTCAGTTTGCTACACATAACGCCCATACCGTTACGACCATTCTTGAGTTAGCGAACCACGACAGCCGTCCATTTGAATTCCAACGCCTGCACGGCATGGGTGAAGCGCTCTATGACGCCGCCCTTGAGCGTGCGCCGAAAGGCACTTACTGCCGCATTTACGCCCCGGTAGGCGCCCATAAAGACCTACTTCCCTACTTAGTACGGCGCCTACTTGAAAACGGCGCGAACTCCTCCTTCGTCCACCAAATTGTGGACCCGGATGTGCCGGTAGAGTCGCTTTGTCAGCACCCCATTGAGACACTGCGCCAGCAAAAAACGCTCTACAACAAGCGGATCCCCCTGCCCAAAGATATTTATGGCCCAAAGCGACGCAATTCGCGCGGTGTAAACCTCAACATCCGCAGCCACTACTATCCATTAATGGAGAAAATGGCAGAGTTTATGGAGAAGCAGTATTCAGCCAAACCGCTGCTTGCCTTTGATGTTGCGGACGATGCTGCCAATACTCACAACGTAACGGTACCGTTTGACCGCCGCCAAACCGTGGGTAGCGTTCAGTGGACCAGCAAAGAGATGGCGGCTAAAGCCCTTGATGCGGCATGGGAAGCTTTTCCCCGCTGGGATGCCACACCCGTCGCCGAGCGCGCCGCGATTCTTCGCCGCCTGGGCGACTTAATGGAAGAACACATGCCAGAGCTGATGACGCTCTGCTCCCGGGAAGGCGGCAAATTACTGACCGATGGCGTTGACGAAATCAAAGAGGCTGTCGATTTTTGCCGCTACTACGCCATGCGTGCCGAAGCGTCGTTTGGCGAACCCATTGAGCTACCCGGCCCCACCGGTGAATCCAACCGCTTAATGATGGGCGGTAAAGGGGTATTTGCCGCTATTAGCCCTTGGAACTTCCCAATAGCCATTTTCTGCGGACAGATCGTTGCTGCAGCGGTTGCTGGCAACACTGTTTTAGCAAAACCCGCTGAACAAACCTCTATCGTGGCCCACCGCGTGATTGAGCTGCTTTACGAAGCGGGTATGCCCCGCGACGTGGTGCAGCTACTGCCTGGCGACGGCCCCACCGTCGGTAGCGTGTTGACCTCCGACCCGCGTATCACCGGCGTAGTATTTACGGGTGGCACCGACACAGCACAAATTATCAATCGCGCCCTCGCTGCACGTGAAAACGCACCACTGCCAACGCTGATTGCTGAAACCGGCGGCATGAATGCCATGATTGTCGATTCCACCGCCCTACCCGAGCAGGTGGTCGTCGACGTGATTCAGTCGGCGTTTCAAAGTGCCGGGCAGCGCTGCTCAGCCCTTCGCGTCCTTTACCTGCAGGATGACGTTGCCGACCGCGTTATAGACATCTTAAAAGGCGCCATGAACGAACTGCACATAGGCGACCCTCGCGACTTGGGCACCGACGTGGGGCCAGTGATTGATGAAGATGCCCGTAAAAGCCTGCTCGCCCATATCGAAAAATTAAAAGGTGAGAATCGCTTAGTCGCTGAAACACCCATGGCGGCAGAGCACACCCAACACGGTACTTTTATCGCGCCGGTTGCGTTTACGATTGACAGCATCAATGCCCTTACTCAGGAACAGTTTGGCCCAGTGCTGCACATTGTGCGGTACAAGGCCAGCGAGCTTAAACGTGTGATTGACGACATTAATGGCCGGGGTTATGGACTAACGTTTGGGGTACATAGCCGTAACGAATCCTTTGCCGCTGAAATAGCGCAGAAAATTCGTGTAGGCAATGTGTACATCAACCGTAATATCATCGGCGCAGTGGTTGGCGTTCAACCCTTCGGTGGTCAAGGGCTTTCCGGCACCGGCCCAAAAGCCGGTGGCCCACACTATCTGCAGCGCTTTATTACCGAAAAAACCATTACGAACAACACCGCCGCCCTAGGTGGCAACGCGTCGCTGCTGGCGCTAGGCGATGAGTGATCGGCTCATCAATACTTCTAACCTGAACTCCTGAAAAGGAACCGTCTCATGGTTGAAAATAATAGAGCGATTGCCTTCACATTCACGGCCTACCCAGGCCGTGTACTAGGCACAGGGAACATTGCACACAAGCAAAGCCACAACCTTTTTGACCACTTTCTTAGCAGGCGCTCTTCGGGGCCAGTAACGTGAAAAAGATAAAGGGTTAACAAAAAAAGACGGCGTTCTTACCGGGCGATACCCGGTAAACACGCCAAACCTGTCGGAGCTAGGGTTGTACGAAAAGTCGGCTAACGCGGGTATTTTTCGACAAAGCCTAGGTCCGTTCTGACGAACTGGAGAAGTTTCATGGCTACTGGTGTTTGGATTAGCTTATTGGGTTACTTTGCGCTAATGATCGCCATAGGCGTTTACGCTATGCGCAAATCTACGTCTTCCTCTGAAGATTACATGCTGGGTGGCCGAACCCTCAGCCCCCAAGTGGCGGCCCTCTCGGCCGGCGCTTCGGACATGAGTGGCTGGTTGCTCCTAGGCTTACCCGGCGCAATGTTTGTCTCTGGCTTGGGGTCGGCCTGGATTGGTATCGGCCTGCTGGTAGGTGCACTCTTCAACTGGATATTGGTCGCACCGCGCCTGCGTGAACAGACGATTCACTACGGTAATGCGATTACCATTCCTGCTTTTCTAGCGAACCGCTTCCCAACGCGCGCGCTGTCTCTGCGCACGGTATCAGCTATTGTTATTGTGATCTTTTTCGCAGTGTATACCGCGTCAGGCTTAGTGGCAGGCGGCAAGCTGTTTGAAAGCGCGTTTTCCGGCATATACAACTTCGGTGATATGAGCAACTACGGTATGGGTGTCATGATTACACTCGGCGTGGTGCTTATTTACACCGTTGTTGGCGGCTTCCTAGCCGTGAGCATGACGGATTTCGTGCAGGGCTGCATCATGATGCTGGCATTGGTGATCATGCCTGCAGTAGTTCTATTTGGCGAAGGTGGCGGCGGTTTCTCTCAAGCGTCAGAAACACTCAATAGCGTAGATCCCACGCTGCTATCTTGGACATCAGGGCTGACCTTCATAGGGTGGCTGTCTGCCGTTACCTGGGGGCTTGGCTATTTTGGGCAGCCGCATATCATCGTGCGCTTCATGGCTATTCGCTCGCAAAAAGACGTGCCTGTTGCCCGTAATATTGGTATGGCCTGGATGCTTGTCTCGCTAATTGGTGCGGTTTCTCTGGGTATCTTTGGCCGGGCCTACGCCATTCGTAATGGATTAGATGTTCAGGACCCAGAAACGATCTTCATTATTTTAGCGGATATGCTGTTCCATCCATTAATCACCGGCTTCCTCTATGCCGCTCTGCTGGCTGCTGTGATGAGCACGATCTCTAGCCAGCTGCTTGTATCATCGTCATCGCTGACAGAGGACTTCTATCGCTTGTTCCTGCACAAAAAAGCGACTGAGCAGCAGTGTGTGGCCGTCGGCCGTGTTTGCGTGGTTCTTGTGGGCGTGGTTGCCGCTATTATCGCCTCTGACGAAGACTCTCAAGTACTGGGGCTGGTCAGTAACGCCTGGGCAGGCTTTGGCGCGGCGTTTGGGCCTCTGATCATTCTGTCGCTCATGTGGTCACGTACAAACGGTGCTGGCGCCCTTGCAGGCATGGTGGTGGGTGCTGTCACCGTCATGCTCTGGATTGCCTTGGGTTGGAACGGTGAGTTCATGGGTGGCCCGGGTGTATACGAGATCATTCCAGGCTTCATCGCGTCCTTCATCGCCATCCTAGTGGTGAGCAACATGACTGACGACGCTGGTGAATATCAGCATATTGATCGCTAGTAACACGCCGTGAGGCGCAGAGCGTAGAGCGCATTCAACGTATCGAGAGGGCTCCCGCGGGAGCCCTCTCGTGTAGCAAGGAGAGACCCTGTATGAACGAAGCCAATCATCACCTGCAGAGCGACGTGAGTGAACTACGCTCCCGCATTCGCAGCAACTACGACGCCAATGAGGCAGATGTGCTGCACGGGCTTATTGAGCGTATCAAGCTCTCGGAGGACGACCGCAAAAAGGTCGCCGCCATTGGTGCCAAGTACGTAGAGCGTGTGCGTAAGGAAAGATCTCCTTCAATGATGGAGGCATTCCTGGCCGAGTACGGACTCTCAACCACCGAGGGCGTCGGCCTGATGTGTCTGGCAGAAGCGCTGCTGCGTGTGCCCGATGCGGAAACCATTGACGACCTGATCCACGACAAGATCGAGCCCTCTGACTGGGGCGCCCACCTGGGCAAATCCTCCTCATCAATGGTCAATGCTTCAACCTGGGCACTGCTGTTAACCGGCAAGGTGCTGAGTGAAGACCCCAAAGGTCCTACGCGGGCACTACGCGGGCTGGTACGCCGCATGGGCGAACCGGTGGTGCGTAAGGCGGTTGGCCAGTCGATGAAGATTCTTGGCCGCCAGTTCGTGCTCGGCCAGACCATCGAAGAAGGTATGAAGAACGCCCGCGAACTGGAGAAACAGGGCTACACCTACTCCTACGACATGCTAGGTGAAGCAGCGCGTACCGATGAGGACGCCATCCGCTATCACCAGGCCTATGCCAAAGCGATCACCGCCATTGCAGAGCAAGCCAAGGGCGATGTGCGCGGCAGCCCCGGCATCTCGGTAAAGCTCTCTGCGCTGCATCCACGCTACGAATACACCCACCGCGATACGGTAATGGCGGAACTGGTGCCGCGCGCCAAAGAGTTGGTGCAGCAGGCCGCCAAGGCCAATATCGGCTTCAATATCGACGCCGAAGAACAAGACCGTCTGGACCTCTCTCTCGATGTGATTGAGGCACTGATGTCAGACCCAAGCCTAGATGGATGGGATGGCTTCGGCGTCGTGGTGCAGGCCTATGGCCGCCGCGCCGCACCCGTGATTGAAGCACTTTACGAACTGTCCGAACGCTTTAACCGCAAGATTATGGTACGCCTGGTGAAAGGCGCTTACTGGGATACTGAGATTAAGTTGTCCCAAGAGATGGGGGTGAAGACCTTCCCGGTCTTCACGCGCAAGGTCAATACCGACGTCAGCTACATGGCCTGCGCCCAAATGCTGCTCGACCGTCGCGACCGCATCTACCCGCAGTTCGCTACGCACAACGCCCATACCTGTGCCGCTATAGCGGAGATGGCAGGCAGCGACAAAGACAGCTACGAGTTTCAGCGCCTGCATGGCATGGGCGAATCGCTGCACCACATCGTTAAAGAAACAGAAGGCACGCACTGCCGCATATACGCCCCGGTCGGCGCGCACCGCGACCTGCTGGCCTACTTAGTGCGCCGCCTGCTAGAGAACGGGGCAAACTCCTCGTTCGTTAACCAGGTGGTAGATAGCTCAATTCCGCCCAGTGACGTCTCAAAAGATCCGATTGAAGGGTTTAAGCAGCTCGGCAACGATGTTTCAAGCCCGCTGATTCGCCAGCCCGGCGAGCTGTTCGCGCCGGACCGCAAGAACTCAAAGGGCTATCGTATCAACGAACCCGCCTCGATCCTGCCACTGCTCAACGCCCGCGAAGCGTTTGCAGATACCACCTGGACAGCTGGCCCTATGCTGGTGGGCAATCCCGCCCCTCAAGGCCCGGCGCGAGATGCCCACTCCCCTGCCGACGGCAAGCGTGTGATTGGCAAGGTGCATGAGGCCACCCCAGAAGAGGTCGCCACTGCGCTTGACGCCGCCGAGGAAGGCTTCCGCGAATGGTCGGCGCGCCCCGTGGCCGAGCGTGCGGAGATACTGCGCCGTACCGCCGACCTCTACGAGGAGCATATCGCCGAGCTCACCGTGATCACTACGCGAGAAGCTGGCAAAATGATGTTCGACGGCATCGCCGAAGTGCGTGAGGCCGTGGATTTCCTACGCTACTACGCCAACGAAGGCGAGCGCCTGGAAGCAGAAGAGCCCGGCAGCGCGCGTGGCATCTTCGTGTGTATCAGCCCGTGGAACTTCCCGCTGGCAATTACGACTGGCCAGATCGCAGCAGCCTTAGTGGCTGGCAACGCGGTACTCGCCAAGCCCGCCGAGCAAACGCCGCTAATCGCCGCCCGTGCGGTAGAGCTAATGCGTGAAGCGGGTCTGCCGGAAGCAGCACTGCAGTTGCTGCCAGGCGACGGCCCAACGGTGGGCGGCCCGCTGACCAGCGATCCGCGTATTGCGGGTGTCTGTTTCACCGGCTCGACTCCAGTGGCACAGATCATCCACAAAGCCCTGGCGGAGAATGCAGGCCCCGACGCGGTGTTGATCGCTGAGACCGGTGGCCTCAACTCCATGATTGTGGACTCCACGGCGCTGACCGAGCAGGCGGTGCGCGACATCCTGATCTCCTCCTTCCAGTCGGCTGGTCAGCGCTGTTCGGCGCTACGTATGCTGTATGTTCAGGAAGAGGCCCGCGACCGGTTGCTCAACATGCTCTATGGCGCCATGGACTCACTTACCATTGGCGACCCATGGAATACCGACACCGACGTATCACCCGTGATCGACGCCGACGCCCAGGCCGAGATAAGCGACTACGTAGCCGCCCATGAGAAAGCGGGCAAGGTGCTGAAGAAGCTCTCCGCGCCAACCACCGGCACCTTCGTTACACCGGCGGTAATCGAGGTTGGGGGCATTGAAGATCTTGAGCGTGAAATCTTCGGCCCGGTGCTGCACGTAGCCACCTTCAAGGCGCGGGATATCGACAAGGTCGTCGACGATATCAATGGCAAGGGCTACGGGCTCACCTTCGGCCTGCACACCCGCATTGATGACCGCGTGCAACAGATCGTCGAGCGCATCCATGTTGGCAACGTCTACGTCAACCGCAACCAGATTGGTGCCATCGTTGGCTCTCAGCCGTTTGGCGGCGAAGGCCTTTCCGGCACTGGCCCCAAAGCAGGCGGGCCGCTCTATATCACGCGTTTCCGCCGCACTGCCGCCGCTGAGCACAGCGACGCGCCCCAGGGAAATGCCGTGACGCTTCAAGCGCTGCAGGCCGCCTTCGACGGGTTAGATTCACGCAACTGGGCGGTGCGCCCCAATCGAATTGAGGTGCTGCGCAAAGCGCTCGCTGGCAAAGGTGGCGTGATCCGCAAGGCGCTGGCTGAAACGGCAGCATTGGATATGACGCCGCAGACACTGCCGGGGCCGACGGGGGAAAGCAACCGTTTGGCGATGTATCCAAAGGGAGTGATTCTGTGCCTAGGGCCGACTCTGGATATCGCCATTGCCCAGGCTGCTCAAGCCCTCGGCACAGGCTGTGCAGCCATCGTCGTCGCGCCAGGCGCGGCTCAAGTAGTTCAGCCGCTGATTGATGCGGGCGCACCCGTGTCCGGGCTTGATGGGAGCGTCTCCGCCGCAACGCTGAGCGAGATCAAAGGCATTGCGGCGGTCGCTGCCGCTGGCGCCAGCGATTGGACGCGTGAGCTGCGGGTTGCGCTGGCGAAACGCGAAGGAGCCATCATACCGCTTGAGACCCAGACCATCGCACCGGATCGTTTTGTGGTGGAGCGTCATCTGTGCATCGACACGACCGCAGCGGGCGGCAACGCTAGCCTGCTGGCAACGGCCGAATAGGCCCGTCAGCTTTCATTTTTGCAGCTGAGCTGCGGGTGAACATCAACATATTGTTCGCTAAACGAGCGCGGACTCCGCACTTAAATTAGCTAAACGATCGATTGATCCTGAGGCCTTCCCGTCTGTTGCGGGAGGGTCTCATTGATGTCAGTGACGCCCGTTTACTTGTAACGACCTCTCCAGGCTTTCCAAACAACGACCACCAGCCTAATTAACAGCTTCAGCAAAGACTCCCCACAGGCTATTCAAGCCTGCTCACAGAACTATTTAGGTAGCTTTTGTAATACTTCTTAGCGCTCTTTGCCCTAGGTCAATAACTGCTCTGCTACGAGTCGATAAACTTCCTATTAGGATGTGACCCATTAATGAAGTGACTTAATCCGCTAGGAGCAACGCTATGCGCCACCGTACTGTACCTACCCTACTTGCCGCTGGCCTCGCGGCAGCTACACTGGCTACCAGCAGCCAAGCCTTCGCCTATGGCGCCGGTGATTTCTTTACCCGTGTGGGCGTGGCGCAGGTGACTCCGAAAAGTGATAACGGCTCACTAGCAGGGGGCGCCTTCTCGGTCGACGTCCAGGACAAAACTGATTTTGCTTTTACTCTGGGCTATCGCTTCCACGATAAAATCGGCGTGGAGCTTCTCGCGGCACTGCCGTTTAAGCACGACATCGAGCTGAATGGCGACAACCTAGCCTCAACGAAACACTTACCACCCACCTTAACGCTTCAGTACTACCCGTTGGGTGGAACCAATGCACGAGTACAGCCTTATGCGGGTGTTGGGATCAACTATACGCACTTCTCTGATGAGAGCCTCGCGATTGGCGATCTGGATTTAAGCAGCTCCTGGGGGGCAGCAGGCCAGTTGGGCATTGATCTGTTAATCGATGATAACTGGGCGCTCAACGCTGCGGCTTGGTACATCGATATTGATACAGACGCAACAATTAATGGCGAGGCTGCTGGCACCGTAGAGATCGACCCGGTCGTCGTCATGGCAGGCATTAGCTACCGTTTTTAACGAGTGCGCCACTAGCGTTTAATACGCTAGTGGTAACATCGTTGACACCTAACTGCTGTAAAAAAAGCCCAGCTCGCGCTAGCGTGAACTGGGTTTTTTCATTGGGTTCAATAAGCAAAGGGCAAGTTAATTTTCAGTGACTAAGCGGTCAACCTTTTCAACCGCACGCACTACCAATATCTGGTCACTGGCACGCACCTTCTCTTGGATTAAATACGCGGCCATCGCCGGCGCTATCTCACATTTAGCCGGCATGGCGGCCTTGGCTTCAATCAGTGCGTTGAGCCGGGCAATGAACACAAAGCGAACCCACTGGGGCAACGACATCGTGTCGATACAAAAGGGTTCCTGGCTAGCAAATGCATCTGCTGCAGGAGTAGGCATACGCCATAAGTTGGCGGCCTTCATGGAGGCTTCAAGCTCGAGAAGCGCGGTTTGAAGCTGTTGATGGACGCTCATAAATACCTTAGGAATCATCGTGAATATAGAACACTCTACTCACTATTATCCCAACTCTGTGAGTAACTTGCCACTCGCTTACCGGTAAAAAGAGTTTATTCACAGACTCACAGAAAACCTGCAAGAGGCTGTGGATAAACTATGGAAAGGTGTCGCAGCCGCTACTCCCATGGGGCTTTAGCAAAGTTGCTCAAACTTTAACCACTTGAGGCAAATTGCGGCGATTTTTCTGTCCTGACGGCTGACACTGCTAGAACAGCAAGGTAGAGTGCACGCTTGTAATGTGGAAGGATGTTATGCAACCAATTCAATCCCTTGATGATTTTTTTACCCGCAGCGGTGCTGACGTTTCGCTATTCCACATGGGACGGCGGGTCACACCCTGCCCCCGGGAAACGCTTCGCGCTTTCGAAAGCGGTGACCAGGCTTGGCCAGAGCCTTGGCAGCACCAGGCGCGCTTGGGCATCGTTTTTCGTTTAGGCGATATGCCAGAGCCTGCTATTTGGTTTTTAGCTCTACCGTTGGATGAGCAAGGCATGCTCTCGCCAGCGCAGCGAGATGGGTTTATAAACCGCCTGCTGGAAACCTTAGGCCGTAATGTAGCGACTGTTGGCACTAAGGCGCTTGAGCGTAAACAAACGGCAGACGTGGATCATTTAATGAAGGATAATCCTCTCGCTTTTACGCCTGACATAACCTTTCAGGCGATGCTAAACGCTCGTGCAACGTTTGCCTTAGGGTTACCCGCCAGCCAGCACCTAGAACCGGTTGAAGCTTACTTCAGCAATCAGCAGGCTATTGACTGGCAGGCATTAGGACTGCAGGGGGTTGCCGACTATGTGGTGCGCATGGAAACCACCGAGGCTGACGCACTGGCGCTTCGGCTGACCACCCTGCCCACCGGCGTTGTTCATTCGTTATGTTACTGTTTAGAACATCAGACGTTCTCTGAGGCGTTAGTATCGGCGCTTGTTAGCCGCGGTGAAATAGCCGCACAAGAAGGCGATATAGAGACGCTAAGCGCCTGTATACGCGCAGTAGGTAGTGCCAATGAAACACACGCTGGCGAGTGGTACAGCAGCTTATTAGAAGACAAAGCAGCCAGTGGGCCGGATGTATTAGCCGCCATTGCAGGCCGCGGCTGGCAATATCTTGAAGATGGTCAGCGTTTACCGCTTTTTCTACAGCGCTTAGCGGAGGATAAACGCACCGACTTTGCTGCTGTGGTAAGAGACATCGCCTTAATACCTCGTCTACGCTTACCGGTGATGATGGCGCTGCGCGATGCGTCACCGGGATCAGCTATACAACAGCGATTAGCCAACATGTTGCCCCGCACTTAACCCGCGGGCGACGTTTTAATGGATTACCCGCAAGGAGTGAGCCGTGAAGGAATTACCCTATCAGGCCAAGGCAGTCATCGGCCGTCGCGAGATGGTGACGTTACCTGAGCTAGGGCTTCACCTCTGCTGCAAAGCCGACACCGGCGCGCGCACGTCTGCGCTCCATGCCGAAGAGATTGAAACCCACGAAGATGCTGAAGGCCAACTATGGGTGAGCTTTATTACCCACAGTGGAGGCCCGGAAACGCCGGCTCACCGCTATCGCCTTCACTTGCACGACCGGCGCCGGATAACCAGCTCTAATGGCCACAGCGAATGGCGCTATGTTATTCGCACCCCAATGCAGATGGGCGATTTAAATTTTCCTGTTGAACTGACACTGACTGACCGTAGCAATATGCGCCACGCGATGCTGCTGGGTCGCCGCGCCATGCGCCGCCTGCTCGTTGCACCCGGTGCCGCATTTTTACACGGTGAACCGTAACTTTTTATATTCGCCTTTTGCTAGGCTTGGAGCCCCCTTCATGCATATCGCTTTGCTATCACGCAATCGCAATTTGTACTCTACCCGCCGCCTAGTCGAAGCGGCAGAGCAGCGTGGTCATACCGCTCGCGTAGTAGACACACTGCGTTGCTACATGAGCATTACTTCGCATCACCCATCGATTCACTATAAAGGTGAAGAGATCGAGCATTTTGATGCCGTTATTCCCCGCATAGGCGCATCAGTCACGTTTTACGGCTGTGCCCTCCTGCGTCAGTTTGAAATGATGGGCACCTACGTTCTTAATGATAACGTCTCGATTACCCGCTCACGGGATAAGCTGCGCTCGCTGCAGCTACTTTCCCGTAAAGGCTTAGGTCTACCGATTACTGGCTTTGCCCACTCCCCCGACGATATCCCTGATTTGATCACCATGGTAAAAGGCGCACCGCTGGTGATTAAACTGCTAGAAGGTACGCAGGGAATTGGCGTAGTACTGGCGGAGACCAATCAGGCGGCTGAATCGGTGGTTCAAGCCTTTATGGGCATGAAAGCCAACATCATGGTGCAGGAATACATTAAAGAAGCGCGCGGCGCTGACATTCGCTGTTTCGTGATTGGCGATAAGGTTGTCGCTTCGATGAAGCGCCAAGCAGCGGATGGTGAATTCCGTTCTAACCTCCATCGAGGCGGCACCGCTAGCGTGATTCGCATTACCCCCGAAGAGCGCTCAACCGCTATTCGCGCGGCTAAAGCCATGGGACTGCGTGTCGCGGGGGTTGATTTATTGCGCTCTAATCACGGCCCAGTGATTATGGAAGTCAACTCATCCCCCGGCCTACAAGGTATTGAGAGCGCTACCGGCAAGGATATTGCGGGTATGATCATTGAGCACATTGAAAAAAATGCCACTCCTGTGCGTAAAGCACCGCCCAAGCCTAAAGGTTAAGGACAAAACGAAAAAATAATCGCCTTTGGGGGTGGCAAATCAGAGCGCCCACCCCCACAATCTGCGTCACCGAAGGAGGTAGACGCTCATGTTTCTCGACAATCGCCAAGTGGCGATGGACAGCGTGCTGGAAGCGCTGGCCGATAGTATTGATTATTTCCAGGACAATATTGAACGCCTGCGCCCGTCGCTACGTGACGCGCTGAAACCGCACTATACTGAGCGGTTAAAGCAGATGCGGACGCTCCAGGAACTCGCCCGTGCGCATCTGAAAATGCTGCCCAGGGATGCCGACGTGGAGCGCGATGACTTTTTATGGCTCTGGAGCCGTCTTAAAAGCTTCGTTGGTAACGATAGCCAAGTTTTAATCAATGAGCTGTTGGAACAAGAGCGTGTCCTTATGCAAGCCCTTTCAACGCTATTTACCCACCCACTGCCCGATCCAATCGAGCCGATTGTGGAAGAGTGCATGCAGGGCTGCCGCAAATTGATACGCGAACTGTATAGCTTGCAGAAACGTAAGACGCGTCGTTAGTAACGCTAACGACCACCGATGATAGGCGGGTAATAACGACGAATAAGGTCAGCCGCGGCCTTTGAACGTTCGCTGCCATTGTTTGGCTGAGCATGTTCTGATCGGCTGTCCTCGTATGTATCTGCCCCTGGCTTATCATCTGCAAGATACAGCTCGATAGGCTCTGGCGGGCCAAGAAAGTAAGGCTCTCTACCCCAGATATAAAGATCCCCAAGGGTGGCCACCCTCGCCACCCATTCGCGTACGATTAACCGCCACTCCCCCGCCACCCGCTCCTCTTCAGCGACACATCCTGTGACCTCCATACCCAGCGCGCGGGCAATAAAAATTGCGCGTGGCAAGTGCCAACTCTGGGTCACCAGCAGCGCTTCGTTAAGCTGGAACACATCTCGAGAGCGCACTAAGGTGTCATAGGTACTAAAGCCAGCAAAATCCATCGTCATCTGAGAGGCAGGCACGCCACGCCGATAAAGCTCGCGCCACATAGCGCGAGGCTCATTATACGCCTGCGTGCGGTTATCCCCCGAGAGCAGTAGATGACTCACCCGCTGCTCTTCGATTAAGCGCGCTGAGGTGCGCATACGGGCATAGAAATGCGGATTTCTTAAGCCGCTGCGTGTCCAGTGCGAAGTGCCAAATACAATCGCGAGATTATTGGGTCGGCACTCTTCGAGGTGACTATCGATGTAACGGGCGGTGCTGGCAACAACCCAGAGATTGCCAGCTATAAATAGCAATGTCGCCAGCAGCAACAAAGCAGCCAGCGACATAAACAAACGCTTGATAAATACTAATAAGGTGCTGTACATCCCGCTCCCCAGCCGGGGTTAGAACATGCCGAGCTCAAGCTTGGCCTCATCGCTCATCATGTCACGGCTCCAGGGAGGACTGAAGACAATCTCAGTGTGCACCTTATTGATTTGCGGTGCGCCTAAAATTTTATTGCGTGCATCAGCGGCTATCACATCCCCCATACCACAGCCTGGGGCGGTCAGCGTCATTCGGATGGTGACCATACGCTCACCGCTGATTAATCGCTCAAGGCGGCAGCCATACACGAGCCCCAGGTCAACAATATTAACCGGTATCTCAGGGTCGAAACAGGTGCGAAGCTGTTCCCACACAAATGCCTCAATTTCGTCGTCACTGGCACTGTCCGGCAGCGTGGGCCGCGGTAACGGCTCTAGTCCCAACGCATCTAAGTTTCGCCCCTCAATCAGGTAGAGCCGACCTTCAAAACCCACGCTCACCGTACTGCCCTTGGCTTGCATGACGCTCACTATACTGTCTTCAGCCAAGGTATCCGTTTTACCAAACGGAATAGCAATGGCCTCAACATCACGCTGGAGCGGCAATTTCTGGCCTCGTTCGAGACTGGCAACTTGCTCGATATCCATAAATGTCCTTTAGTGACCGCCCTTAACGTACCATGCCAATGACACGATTAAGCGCTGCGACAAATATATCCACCTCTTCGAGGGTATTATACGCAGCAAACGACGCACGACACGTGGCATCCACGCCAAAATGATGCAAAAGCGGTTGGGCGCAGTGGTGACCAGTGCGAATAGCCACGCCTAACTGATCAATTAGCAGACCTATATCCTGAGAATGGGCACCCTCGACCACAAAGGAGAGCACCCCTGCTTTATGCGGAGCAGTGCCTAAAATACGCAGCCCCTCCACCTCGCCAACTGCTTGGGTAGCATGATCTAACAATACGCCTTCCCAGGCACTAATCGCCGCAACGCCCACGCTTTCCATCCACTCAAGCGCACGGCCTAAGGCAATCACTTCGGCGATGGCGGGCGTGCCTGCTTCAAACTTATGAGGGATCTCAGCGAACGTTGTACCGACATCGAAGGAGACCGTTTTAATCATCTCTCCGCCGCCCTGCCAGGGAGGCATAGCGTCTAAGAGTGCTTTTTTGCCATAGAGCACGCCAACACCGGTGGGGCCGTAAACCTTATGACCCGAGAACGCGTAGAAATCAGCATCGATATCTTGCACGTCTACCTGCTGGTGGGGCGTTGCCTGGGCGCCGTCGACCAGGATCAGCGCACCGTGCTGATGGGCAAGCGCTGCCATCTCTTTCACCGGGTTAATCGTACCCAGCGCATTGGAGACGTGATTCACCGCCACCAGCTTAGTGCGCTCGCTAAGCAGCGCGCGGTAAGCCGCCATATCCAACGCGCCCTGGGCATCAACAGGAATCACTTTAATAGTGAAACCCCGCTCAGCCGCTAGAAGTTGCCAGGGTACGATGTTGGAGTGATGCTCTAGCAGCGAAATCAGCACCTCGTCACCTGCGGCCAACGCAGTGCGCCCCCAGCTTTGCGCCACTAGATTGATCGCTTCGGTGGTGCCCCGAGTGAAGATAATTTGACGCGCGTCTTCCGCATTGAGAAAAGCCTTCACCCGGTGGCGAGTACCCTCAAACGCCGCCGTGGCTTCATCCGCCAGGGTGTGCAGGCCACGGTGAATATTAGCGTTGTAACGCGAATAGTAGTCGTTAAACACCTCAATAACTTGTCGAGGCGTTTGGCTAGTCGCTGCGTTATCGAAATAAATCAGCGGCTTGCCATGCACTTCCCGGTTCAATATTGGAAAGTCTTCACGCAACGCTGTTACATCAAAGGGGGCGCTTGTACGAGCTAACGGTTTCTCAATCACGGAATGGGGCATCGATAGCTCCTTAATTAATCGTTGAGCGAAACGGCCGCTTCCACCAAGCCTGCTAAGTTAAAGCGCTCTGGCAATTTACCCGCCACAGCCAGTTCAACCCGCTCGGCAATTATGTCAAGCGCTACTTGCTCAAGCACTTCCCCGGCAAACGCTAAGGTCAACAGGCCTCTGGCAGTTGCCTCATCAATACCACGGGTCCGCAGCGCATAGATCGCCTCTTCGTCTAGCTGACCTGTGGTAGTGCCGTGGGAGCACTTCACGTCGTCAGCGTAGATTTCAAGCTCGGGCTTGGCATCGATCCGTGCACGGTCAGAAAGCAACAGGTTCTGATTGCTCTGGAAACCTTCAATCTTCTGGCTATCGCGCTTCACGTAAACTTTGCCGTTAAAGACGCCGTGAGCACGGTCATCGAGAATGCCTTTATAGTTCTCATTGGAGAACGTTAGCGGCGCATTGTGGTTCACCTTGGTGTGGTTATCCACGTGCTGGCGGCCCTGGCCGAAAAACAGCCCATAAAAATTGGTTTCCGCCCCCTGACCGTTCAGATCACTGATAAGGTCATTGCGAACTAATGCACCACCCAGGTTCAGATTGTATGAGCTGTAGCGAGTATCGCGGTTTTGCTCCACATGGATACTTGCCACGTGCATATCACCCAGGGGTGCTTCCTGCAGCTTGTAGTGGTTCAGAATCGCGCCGCGATCAAGCATCAGCTCGGCTACTACGTTGGTGAAATTAGCCGCATCGGCTTCACCGGCGTAGTGCTCAATGATCGTTGCTTCGCTGCGCCCTGCCGCTTCTACCAAAATGCGCGGGTGGCACATAACGGGCGAGCCAGCGCGAGATAGAAACTGGAGCAAGATAGGTTTTTCTACCACGGTGCCCGGGGCAATACGAACCACGGCACCCTCTTCCGTAAACGCCGTGTTAAGCGCTGCGAACGCGGAGAAATCAACCCCAGTCAAACGGCCCAGCGGCCCACCAACGGCTTCGTGGTTCTCGCTCAGCGCTTTGGAAAGTGGCATTACCTGAACGCTACTCGGCAGCGCTTCCAAATCCGATAGTGCCGACGAAAATACGCCATCCACAAAGGTCAGCCGATAGGCATCTAGCGGGAGTGTTAGCGTGGCGGCAGTCGCCTGGGAGAACTCTGCGTTATCTGCTAAGGCAAAGTTACCCTGGGCGATAGTGCGAACGTCAGTATATTTCCACTCTTCATCGCGACGGGTAGGAAAACCCAAGGCTTCAAAGCGCGCGGCACCGGCTTGACGGCGCGCAGCGATCCAAGTGGGCTCCGCGCCGCGCTGTTGGCTACGCACTTTTAGCGTGTCCAAAAACGTTTGCGTATCGCTCATGCCACAGACTCCTCAATACCTTCGTAACCGTTAGATTCCAGCTGCTTGGCAAGCTCAGCGTCACCGGTTTTAACAATGCGCCCATCGACCAGGACATGCACTTTGTCAGGCACGATGTAATCAAGCAGGCGCTGGTAGTGGGTCACCAAAAGAATGGCTCGCTCTGCGCCGCGCAGGCTATTTACGCCGTCTGCGACAACTTTCATGGCATCGATATCAAGGCCTGAGTCAATCTCGTCCAGCATGGCTAGCTTGGGCTGAAGCACCAGCATTTGCAGAATTTCGTTGCGCTTTTTCTCGCCGCCAGAGAAGCCTTCATTCACGGCACGCTGTAGAAAGCTGGCATCCATTTTCATGTAGCCAAGCTTCTCTTTTACCAGCTTCATAAACTCGGGGGCAGGCATTTCGCCTTCGCCGCGGGCCACGCGCTGAGCATTGAGGGCAGACTTCAGTAGGTAGATATTTTTCACCCCTGGGATTTCCACCGGGTACTGAAAGCCAAGCAACAACCCCGCCTGGGCGCGCTCTTCAATTTCCATTTCCAGCACATCTTTACCGTCAAAGGTAATGGTGCCCTGGGTCACTTCGTAGCCGTCTTTACCGGCAATCACCGCCGACAGCGTGGATTTACCGGCGCCGTTAGGGCCCATAATGGCGTGCACTTCACCTGCATTGATGGTGAGCGTAAGGCCTTTGAGGATTTCTTTACCATCGACGGTGACGTGTAAATCATTAACTTGCAACATAGTAATCGCCTTATAAATTCTTTCGGGTCGCTGTCGCGACGCGCTTAAATAATTTGCATTGAACGGAATCGGTTATCCCACTGCGCCTTCCAGCGTCACGCTGAGTAAAGCTTCAGCTTCAACCGCGAACTCCATCGGCAACTCTTGGAATACATCTTTACAGAAACCGTTAACAATCATGCTGACCGCATCTTCCTCAGAGATACCGCGACTCTGGCAGTAGAAAAGCTGGTCTTCACCGATTTTTGAAGTGGTCGCTTCGTGCTCGATGGTCGCGGTACTGTTGGCAATTTCCTGGTAGGGGAAGGTGTGTGCGCCGCATTTGTCGCCGATCAGCAGCGAATCACACTGGGTGAAATTTCGAGCACCCTTGGCACGAGGACCAATTTTAACCAGGCCACGGTAGGACTGATTGCTTCTGCCCGCTGAAATACCTTTGGAAACAATGTAAGAACGGGTGCCTTCACCAATATGAATCATTTTGGTGCCCGTATCCGCCTGCTGGCGACCATTCGTCACCGCGACGGAGTAAAACTCACCAATGCTGTCTTTACCGCGCAGTACGCAGGAGGGGTATTTCCACGTAATCGCCGAACCGGTTTCTACTTGAGTCCAGCTAATACGTGAGCGATCGCCGCGGCAGTCGCCACGCTTGGTCACGAAATTATAGATACCGCCCTTACCGTTTTCATCACCGGGGTACCAGTTCTGAACCGTGGAGTACTTGATGTAAGCATCATCCAGCGCCACGAGCTCTACCACTGCGGCGTGGAGTTGGTTTTCATCGCGCATCGGCGCAGTACAGCCTTCCAGGTAAGAGACCTGCGCGCGGCTTTCGCAAATAATCAGCGTGCGCTCAAATTGACCGGTGTTGGCAGCATTGATACGGAAGTAGGTCGATAGCTCCATTGGGCATTTCACGCCTTCAGGCACGAATACAAATGAGCCATCGGTGAATACCGCAGAGTTCAGCGCAGCGAAGTAGTTATCAGCCACCGGCACAACCGTACCCAGGTACTGTTTAATCAGCTCAGGGTAATCACGGATCGCTTCTGAAATAGAACAGAAAATAACGCCCGCTTCAGCCAGCTCTTTTTTGAACGTAGTGGTTACTGAAACCGAGTCAAAAACCGCATCTACTGCAACCCCCGCCAGCGCCGCACGCTCATGGAGCGGGATACCCAGCTTCTCATAGGTTTCAAGCAGCTTGGGATCAACCTCGTCCAAACTTTGGGGACGGTCTTCAGGGCGTTTGGGCGCACTGAAATAGGAAATTGACTGGTAGTCGATGGGCGGATAATCCAGGTGTGCCCAGGAAGGCGACTCCATCTTTAACCACTGACGATACGCGTCCAGGCGCCACTCCAGCATCCACTCCGGTTCACCTTTCTTATTCGAAATAAAGGCGATGGTGTTTTCATCCAGGCCAGGTGGCAGGGTGTCGCTTTCAATATCGGTTACAAAACCATCTTTGTATTCGCGACGAACCAACTGTTCCATTTCTTCGCTTGCCATGGTGATACCCTCCGGGGCAGTTGGGTGGCGAGGCTAGCTCACCGTCAATGAGTAATAAAGTATGCTTGCTGCGCTTACTAAGCAGAAGCAGCTGACAGATTGATAGTTTGAATAGGTAGCTGAACGGGTAATTTTATGGGCGTAGTGTCCGCCAAGTGCGCCAGTGTTACGCTCTCAAGCAGCGTTCGAATAGCGAGCGAGACACGCTGCCAGTTATCTGCCACCCCGCAGGTAGCCGCTAGCTCGCACTCGCCTTCTGCTTGGCTGCACTCGGTCATCGCCACCGGCCCTTCAATAGCTGAAATGATTTCAGCTGCCGTGATGTGCGATGCCGGGCGTGCCAACCGGTAACCGCCTTGGGCACCGCGCTGGGACTCCAACAAACCAGCTTTCACCAGCATTTTGAGCGTTTTGCTAACCGTTGGGTGAGGAAGCTGCACCGCCTCTGCCAAACCAGCCGCTGTATGCGAATCATGGGGATAGCGGGCAATTTGCGCCATTACCACCGCTGCATAATCTGTCAGCCGAGAAAGCTTAAGCATGTGGACTCCCGTTCGCCGTCATATTTGGCTTAGCCATTAATTGGGTACCATTTTAGTCCTGTATAAATTTGATGTGAAGCCCTAGAGCAAAATCGTTATCAATTTGTACAAAATAACAGCACGTTCGACCCTAATCGCATCAAAAACAACAATCATTATCATTTAAAAAAGCTATTACTGACGTCTTCGGTTTACACCGATGCACAACGCCTGATAGCGTCATGTATGATAAATGTCGTAATTGCGTTGGGCATTGAGAGATGAAGAGGAGGCATTATGGATTCGGCGGTTAACAATATGGTAAGCGCATCAATGGCGTTGCAGCAGGTACAGGTCGCACAGCAGGCTCAGCTCAGCGTTTTTAAAGATGCGCTTGATGGTCAGGCAGCGCATATCACAGCGCTAATGGACACTATTTCGTTGGAGCCCCAGTTAGCAACAAGCGGCAGCGTGGGCACGCTCATTAACACCACTGCTTAAGCAGTTTTTTGGCAGTTGAATCTGGTTGATAAACACAAAATAGCCCCTTACGTTAAGGGGCTATTTTTATGTACCTATACACTATATTTTCAGGCTCTCAACGTGCCAATCGAATATTTTAGTATTAAGCTTTTTTAACAAACTCTGACTTCAGCTTCATTGGGCCTATGCCATCAACTTTACAGTCAATATCGTGATCTCCATCGACTAACCTGATGCTTTTCACCTTAGTACCCACTTTAACGACCAGCGAACTACCCTTCACCTTTAGATCTTTAATCACCGTCACACTGTCACCATCGGTAAGTAAGTTACCGTTGGCATCGCGAACACCAGTATCTATGTCTTCTGCACCTTCTTCTGCTACTTTCGACCACTCGTTGCCACACTCTGGGCAAACGTACTGCAGGCCATCGTCGTAGGTAAACTCTGAGGCACAAGCAGGACAGTTAGGTAAATCACTCATGTAAGGCTCCAGCGCAAAGAAAGCGATGGAGCCTACACGGCTTAAGCAAAATGCTCCAGCCAAGAGCTTCAATCACTCCCTATGAAAAGTACCGACCAAACGGTTCATGCCTAGCAGGTTCGGCTCAACTTCTTTAAGCAGTTCAGCCAACGTTAACCCTTCTGGCAAGTTTGTTTGGTGATCCAATGCCAGCACCCAGAAGTAGTACAGGTGGGGACCATGGCCTTCGGGTGGCATGGGGCCACCATAACCCTGATTACCAAAATCGTTGGTACCCGCTGTGCCCACCGCCGTTTTCTCAGTTAGCTCAACCAAGTCGCCCGGCAAGTTATACAACACCCAATGAACAAAGCCGTAGCTACCCTCTTTAACTAATGGTGCATCTGGGTCATGGCAGATCACCGCAAATCCTTTGGTACCTTCTGGCGCGCCCTGCCAAGCCAGCGCTGGTGAGATATCGTCTCCGGCGCCAGTATATTGAGCGGGAATCGCCTGATGATTCCCAAACGAACCGCTAGTGACCTGCATTGAGGATAGTGCAAATGCCATGTTGCTCTCCTTTATTGCCAATGTCGTGACCGTCGTTAGCGCTATTGAATGTAGCCAAGGTACTAGGGGGAATCCAGTTGGGCGGCGTGCCGCTGCCACCACTGCCGGGCAATCTGAGTATTTTCGGCATTTCCAGCAGGGTCTAAGGTGGTTGTCAATTGGACATAGTCACCCCGAGTCCTGGCCATCAACAGCGTGTCTTGAGTCGCTAACTGAAGTGCATAAAGCGCCAGCATTAGCTCATACTCATCCTGTGTATTGAGTCGTGCAAACAACAATGGAACGGCTGGCTTGCCAATTTCCCCTAGCCGCTCAGCGGCGATGTACCACGTGCGGGGGTTATCACGGTCTCCGTAACTGGAAACAAAACGCCTGTCTGCCAATCTGCTAACATAGTAAGCCGCTTCTTCTTCGGGGCTTATAAACAGAGGCGGTACCCAATCTGTGGCTGAACCCGTGCCTGAATGGCTTGGCTGGCTCAGCGCAGAGCGTGGTGTTTCCGGCGACACGGGTTCGGCTATCGGCTCAGAAGGCTGTTGCTCGGAGGTAGCGGACTGCCCTGCACACCCCGCTAACCCAGCCACCAACATGCATGCCCCCGTAAGCCTCATCCATTTAGCCTGTTGCTTCATCGTTCAATTCCCTGTTAAGTCTCTACACTTATTCAGACCAGCGCCCTTCCCGCTTTAAGCGCCGCTGCACCCATCGATCATAATACCAGCGCAGCCCCGCTTTAATGCCAGGCAAACCTATGAGCCAGGCGATGGGGCGAAAAAGGGGAATACGCGCCATCAGCAGTTGATAGGCCTCTATTCCTTCGATGATACAGCCATCGGCTTTTTCAACATGCAACGAACGCAGCGCCGCCTCTGGCGCCACCCCTTTTTCACGTAACGCCTGCTGATGCTCAGTCACATCGCACCACTTTATATCCTTGGCACGCTTGCCTGCCCAGCGCTCAAATCGGGCGCGGTCTTTACGGCAGCCGGGGCAAATACCATCGTAGTAGACGTTGATAAACGCATGATTAGGCATATAGGCTCTCGTTAAGGCTGTGCCTAATAGTGTGGCACTTCCGCCACGCGACGCAACTCAGCAGGTTTGACCATGAAACGTCTATTAATCATTGCCCATGCGCCTTCAGATAACACCCAAAAAATGTATCAAGCTGTTATCAGTGGCGCGTCTGATTCCAGAATAGAAAATGTGGAAGTGGTCTCTCTTAGTCCGCTTGAAACACAGCCAGAGCATATTAACTCAGCCCACGCCATCATACTGGGGACAACCGAAAACCTGGGGTATATGGCAGGCTTGATGAAGGATGTGTTCGATCGATGCTACTACCCATGCTTGGAGAAAAACGAAGGGCTACCGTTCGCCTTTTATGTGCGAGCCGGTCATGATGGCACGGGAACCCGCCGCGCGATTGAGGGTATTACCACGGGAATGCGCTGGCGATTAGTGCAAGACCCTCTTATCTGTAAGGGTGACTTTCAAGCAGCTTTTCTTGACCAGTGTGAAGAGCTAGGAATGTCGATGGCTGCCAGCCTCGAAGCCGGCATTATCTGAGAAAAATGGAAACATACGTCTAAATTTAACGTTTAGTGTCGATAACCACATTGTATAACGCTGATAAGCCTGCCTTACTGTAAAAAAGCATGGCGCGCTCGTTGCAGCAGCAACTGACGATACGGCCAACGCCATTGCTAATATCCAACGCATGTATTTCAGGTAGCTATTATGCATAAAGTCATCGCTTTTTATGACGATCGCGTACTGGCTCACGAGCCTAACATTGACGCAGATTTTTTACCGGAGCGGATTGATAAGCGCATTCGTCACCTCCTGGCAGGACTGCCTATTCCATGGAAATATCCCGAGCACCCTGGCCGCTTAAAGGCCATACAACTGCTGCTTGAGAAAGCACCCATTAAGGGCCTGAAAATCGAAGGCGGAAAAGCCGCCACTGCTGAACAATTAGCCCGTGTCCACACTACCTCCTATTTAAGCGACATTTTTAGCTTAAGGGGCAAAAATGCTTGGCTGGATGTGGATACCACGGCGGTGTCACCCGGCAGTGTTGATGCCGCCGAGGTCGCCGCAGGAACCGCGATTGCCGCCGTAGAAGCCGTTATGGAGAAACGCACCCAGAGTGCGTTCGCCCTCATTCGCCCGCCCGGCCATCATGCCGAGCCCGTACGTGCCCGGGGGTTTTGCTTATTTAATAACGTTGCTGTTGCTGCGGCCCATGCACGCAGCGCTTTAGGCTGTGAGAGAGTGCTGATTATTGATTGGGATGCCCATCACGGTAACGGTACACAGGATATCTTTTGGGCCGACCCTGACGTGATGTTTTTCGATATACACCGCGCTGCCCCCTTCTATCCAGGCTCAGGCCACCTGGAAGAGGTCGGTGCTGGTCTAGGGGAAGGCACGACCATCAATGTGCCGCTACCCGCCGGGGCCGGGGATGAGGCTTACCTCAAAGCGTTTCGCGATATTCTGGCGCCAGCGGCCGCGTGGTTTAAACCCGATATTATTTTAGTCTCAGCGGGCTTTGACCCGCACTGGCACGATTTAGCACTGAATGTTTCCTACGAGGGGTTTGGCGCCCTAACGGGGGCCCTACAACAGTTAGCCGACCAGCACTGTGATGGCCGCTTGGTGTTTGTACTGGAGGGTGGCTATAACCTGGAATCGCTGGCCAACGGCACCCGAGCAGTACTTGCCGTCTTAGCGGGTAATGCCGTGCCTGTCCCCGATACCTGCGGTATTGCGGAAGTCCAAGCGGCCGCTGACTTTCATCGTAATGCGTTTCAAACGAAATAACCGAGCGGCAATAAAAAACGGCACCCTTACTTAGGTGCCGTTTTGGTTGGAAAACGCTGTGTTTATTTCAAACGTTCAAACACGGTCGCTACCCCTTGCCCCATACCGATACACATAGTGGCAAGGCCAAGAGTAGTGTCGCGCTGCTGCATAACATTAAGCAGCGTGGTGCAAATGCGCGAGCCTGAACAGCCCAGCGGGTGGCCCAGAGCAATGGCACCACCATGCAGGTTAACTTTTTCGTCCATGGCATCAAGGAAGCCCAGGTCTTTCAGGACCGGTAAGCCTTGAGCCGCAAACGCTTCGTTAAGCTCAACGGTTTGAATATCCGCAGCCGATAACCCTGCCGCTTTCAGCGCTTTCTTAGACGCAGGCACTGGGCCGTAACCCATGATGGAAGCATCACAACCAGCCACACCCGTTGAGAGCACTTTCGCAATCGGCTCAAGCCCCAGGGCTTGGGCACGCTCGTAGCTCATTACTGCCATGGCTGACGCCCCTACCGACAGCGCCGATGACGTGCCAGCGGTAACGGTACCGTTGCGCGGGTCAAATACTGGTTTGAGATTTGCCATAGACTCCAGGCTCGCCTCAGGACGAATCACTTCGTCGTTTTTAACCAGTACTTTAAAGCCGCGTTGGTCATGACCTTCGACGCCAATAATTTCGTTATCGAAGTAACCCTTCTCCATCGCTGCCTGGGCACGCTGGTGAGAACGCACGCCAAACTTATCCTGATCTTCACGCGAAATGCCATGCATCTTACCCAGCAGCTCAGCGGTCAGGCCCATCATCATCGCGGCTTTTGCAGCGTGCTTACTGGCGGCAGGGTTAACATCAACGCCGTGAGCCATGGGCACGTGCTCCATGTGCTCTACCCCACCAATCACGTAAAAGTCGCCCATGCCTGCTTTAATATTGGCAGCGGCGATGTGCAGCGCGGTCATTGAGGAGCCGCACAAACGGTTTACGGTCTGCGCAGGCACCGAACGCGGAATGCCGGTCATAATCGCGGCATTACGAGCGATGTTCATGGACTGCTCAAGGGTCTGGTTAACGCAGCCCCAAATCACATCATCCACTTCGGACGGGTCTAGGTTGGCGTTGCGAGCAAACAGTGCCTGCATCACCGCAGCGGACAGGTTCTCAGCGCGTACATTACGGAACGCGCCGTTTTTAGCTTTCGCCATGGCGGTACGTACACCGTCAACCACCACGATATCTCTTGGGTTCAAACTCATCATCTATCTCCTATGCGTGGTGGTTAGGCCTGGTTGCCAGCGTAAAATTGCTCATTATTTTGAGCCATCTGGCGCAACTTCTCAGTCGGCGCATACAGCGGGCCTAACTCATCCGCAAGGTTTTCAGCCAGCTTCACAAACTCAGCAACGCCCATCGCATCGATGTAGCGTAGCGCGCCGCCGCGGAAGGGAGGGAAACCAATACCGTAGATCAACGCCATATCAGCTTCAGCAGGCGTCTCAACAATGCCATCTTCCAAGCAGCGAACGGTTTCCAGGCAAAGCGGTACCATCATGCGAGCAATGATGTCTTCATCAGTAAACTCTTTCTGCTCTTTGACGACGTCTTTGACCAGCGCGTAGGCCTGCTCGTCGGTGACTTTCTTCGGTTTGCCTTTCTTGTCTTCCTCGTAGGCGTAGAAGCCTTTATCGTTTTTCTGGCCCAGGCGTTTGTTGTCGTACATCACCTGAATAGCAGTTTTGCCATCCCGTGCCATACGATCGGGGAAGCCCTCGGCCATCACTTCGTTAGCGTGAACAGCAGTATCTAAACCTACGACGTCCAGCAGATAGGCGGGGCCCATGGGCCAACCGAACTTCTCCATTACCTTATCAACACGCTGGAAGTCAGCCCCCTGCTCCACCAGGAAGCTGAAACCACCGAAGTAAGGGAACAGTACGCGGTTAACCAGGAAGCCAGGGCAGTCGTTAACTACGATGGGGGTTTTGCCCATGGCACGCGCATAAGCAACCGTTGCCGCCACAGCAGCGTCTGAGGTCTTCTCGCCGCGGATAACTTCAACCAGCGGCATACGGTGTACCGGGTTGAAGAAGTGCATGCCGCAGAAGTTTTCAGGACGCTTAAGGTTTTTCGCCAGACGATTGATGGAAATCGTCGAGGTGTTAGACGTCAGAATGGTATTTTCGCTGACTAGGCCTTCCACTTCGGTCAGTACAGCGTCTTTGACTTTGGGGTTTTCAACCACGGCTTCAACCACTAGGTCGACGCTGTCGAAATCACCGTAAGAGAGCGTAGGACGAATATTGGTCAGCTTCTCGGCCATCTGCTCGACCGTCATCTTTTTACGCTCAACCTGCTTGGAGAACAGTTTACGCGCTTCTTTCAGGCCCAGCTCAATCGCTTCCTCATTGATGTCTTTCATTACAATGGGTGTGCCTTTACTGGCGCTTTGGTAGGCAATACCACCGCCCATAATACCCGCACCAAGCACTGCCGTTTGCTTAACCGGCTGCGACTGTTTCTCGTATTTGCTGCCTTTCTTCTTAACCACTTGGTCGTTAAGGAACAGACCCACCAAGTTAAAGGCAACGCTGCTCAGCGCTAGCTTGGCAAAGGCTTTTGCCTCAATAGCTTGAGCACGGGCACGGGTTTCACCTGCGCCTTTTTGGATAACTTTGATTGACTCTACCGGCGCTGGGTAGTGGGGGCCAGCCTTACCGGCTACAAACCCTTTGGCGGTTTCAAACGCCATCATTTGCTCAATTGCGTTGAGGTTGAGCGGCGCTTTCTTTTCATCACGGCGCGCTTGGTAATCAAGCTCACCGGCATTGGCACGGTCAAGTATGTCTAGCGCGGCTTCTTCGAGAAGCTCGTGGGCCACAACCGCATCCACTGCGCCAACCTTAAGCGCAGCGTTAGCACGGTTTTCCGTACCACCCGCAATCCATTCGATAGCGTTATCAGCACCAATCAGGCGAGGTAAGCGAACACAGCCACCCCAGCCAGGCAAGATGCCAAGTTTGGTCTCAGGCAAGCCAATTTTGGCTTTTTCACTCATTACCCGGAAGTCGGTGGTCAGCAGCACTTCACAACCGCCACCTAACGCTAACCCATTGATCGCCGTGACGGTGGGGAAAGGCAGGTCTTCAATGGCGTTGAAGATATCGTGTACCTTGAGGTTCATCTCAACCAGGTACTCTTCGCCTTTATCAAATAGGCTATGGAACTCAGTAATATCGGCACCGACGATGAACGCCTCTTTGCCACTACTGATGACTAAGCCCTGTAAACCGCTTTCGCCTTGAAGCGCTTTAACGGCTTCCCCCAGCTCGGCGACTACACCGCTAGAAAGTTTATTGACGGACTCACCTTTCAAATCGAAAGTGAGTTTTGCGATGTCATTGCCACCTTGGGTATCACGACGCTCCACCGTGATGGCATTGCCTTGATAGATCATCCGCGCTCTCTCCACAAGTTCGGGCCGGCGCCTTATTTCGGGCCTGCCTCGCATTTCATACGGTCGTTTGATTGCATAAGCTTGGTTGAGTTACTCAAGAACGTCAAGCCCTGACTTTCGGCTAACATGCTTAGCGGCTATTAACATGGTTAGCGGCTATGACTTAGCGTGGCGTGCGACGTTCAGTAGAAAAGCCTCGCCTTAACGCTAGATAACCTGACACCATGCGATGTTCGCTCTAAACCTAACACCATCATGCTGTTTTACTGTGAGTCACCCTGCTATGAGCGCCCTGCTTACCCCTTCGCGTATTACCTCTCTACAAAATCGCGTTGAGCGCTTGGTCGAGCGCTTTAAACCATGGAGCTGGCTGTGGCCGCCAATGGCTTTTGCGGCAGGCCTGGGCAGTTTTTTCCTTGTTGACCGCCAGCAGTGGCTGGGGGTGGTATTGGCGCTAGGGCTTCTCTTCGCTTGGCTGCTGCTACTTTCAGAAGGCTTAATTAGCCGTTGGCTTGCAAAGCGCGGGCACCCCACGTTGCCCCAGGGCGTCACTACGTTTATCGCCCAAATGATTCACCAAGAAACGCTCTTCTTTACCCTACCGTTCATTTTAATCACTACCGTGTGGAATAGCGGTCAAACGTTATTTGCCGCACTGGTAGTTGGCATGGCGGCGTTATCGATCATTGATCCGCTCTACTACAAGCTAGCGGGTCGCTGGCGTAGCCTCTACTTTATTTTTCATGCCCAGTGCGTCTTTTTGGTCGTCCTAGTGATTTTGCCGATCATGCTTCACCTCACGACCCGCCAAAGCCTGCTATTGGCGCTTGTAATAACCGTACTCGTGGCACTGCCTAGCTTTTGGCATTTACTGAACAAGCGCTCGCTAAAGGACTGGTGCCTATTTTTTGGGCTAACGATGGTGCTAGCGTATGCCGCATGGTTTGGTCGTATTTGGGTGCCGCCTGCAAGCCTATGGATGACCAGTAGCGCGCTGTCGCCGGCCTTTAACGTTCAACAGCGCCAGCCGCAAGGCTCTATTGCGCTTACACCACAGGCATTACAAGCCAACGGCCTATACGTTTATACCGCCATAAGGGCGCCCCGGGGCTTAAGCGAAACGATCTACCATGCGTGGCACCACAACGGAACGCTTATCGATCTGGTGGAGCTTTCAATTAATGGGGGGCGTGAACAGGGCTACCGGGCCTGGAGCCAAAAACTCAATTTCCCCGCAGACCCCTCGGGTAACTGGCGCATCGATATCATGACCGATGGCGGACAGCGATTAGGCTTACTTCGCTTTAACGTATCAGATGCCCCGGGCGAGGCCTCTATTGCTGACGGCCATATTAACCCCAGCGGTTTAAGCGGCCTCAATTTACGCCGTTTTATTCCTGGAAGAAGTAGCGACGTCGAGGCGTCAAACGGGAACTGAATGACAGAACACCTTGCATTCAGCGGTTCAGCTAATGACAATTCCTCTACTTACACTTACTGGTAGCCAATTGCTATGCCGTCATCCATTGGTTTTCGTCTCGCCCGCTTGCCGCACTTGTGGCGCTCTATCATCGACCGCAGGCTAGCCCCACTGGGGCTAACACAAACCCGCTGGGTCACGCTTTACCATCTTTGGAAACTTGGGGAAGGCAACCCTCAGTGCGATCTTGCCCGTGCGATTGGGGTTGAAGCCCCTTCATTAGTGCGCACCCTTGGCCAGTTGGAAGAGCAAGGCTTGGTAGAGCGCCGCGCCTGCGATAATGATCGCCGCAGTAAACGCATCTACCTGACCCCGGCTGCCATGCCGCTGCTTGAGCAAATAGACAGCGTCGTTCAAGAAGCACGCAAAGAGATGCTGGCAGGGCTGGGTGAAAATGAGCTGGAAAAACTAGATGGGTGGCTTGGGCTAATTGAGTCTAACGGGCTTGCCATACAAGCACGAGACCAAGGCACCCCCAGCGAATAAACGATGAATAGCGCCGCGACTAGCCGCTACGTACTAAAAGCGGCGCTCTGGGTGTTGAGTGCCTAATGGCTTACTAACGGGTTTGTCAGATAGCCCGCCGAGTGCACTTTTCAGCTGGTTAAAGTCATCTAAGTAGGTGCTAAATCGCTCGGCGTTTTGAGACTCCCACCACCATAGGGTAAGCGAGCGCGGAGTAGATTCGATAACTAGCGCATCTTGGGGCAGACGTTCCAACAGTGCCTTGAAGGGTTCGGTGGCGTTATCGGGTAGCGTTCGTAACGGCGCGATGCGCCACCGCCACCCAGCGTGATAAAGCTCAAGTGCTTCGCTGGCACTTCCCTCCCTTAGCAAAACAAATGTCGGCCCAGGCGCATCCTGCGGATAGTACCAGCGGTATGCCGGCATGGTGCCGCGAAAATGATGCAACGGGGGCTTATCCATTTTAATGGTCACCCCTTGTTTTCTGGCGCTATCACGCAGGGCCATCTGGCGCTTCTGCTTAGGGCTTGGCTTAAGCCACATCACCGGCGCGATCACGAACATCAATATCAAAACGATGATTAACCATTCCATTCTAACCCCACCCTTTTCGGACAAAATGCGTTAGCTATCTGAAAAAACCATGATACAGGTCGTTGTTAAGAGAGCCTTTGAAGCCTAAAGTAAAGAGCATCTAACAAAGTTTCTTCTTTGTTACTTATCGCTAAAGGAGAACAGCCATGAGCTATCGCCACATTCTAGTAGCCGTTGATTTAACCAAAGACTCGCACAAGATTTTAGAGCGTGCTGTGGCTATCGCCGAGCGTAACCAAGACGCTAAAATTTCCATCATGCATACGCTTGAGCCCCTGGGCTTCGCTTACGGCGGCGATATCCCCATGGACCTTACCAGCATTCAAGACCAGTTAGACGAGCACGCTAAAAAACGCCTTGCTGAAATTGCATCGCCGCATATTTCTCAAGCCAATCAGCATGTCGTGGTCGGCATGCCAGACACTGAAATCCACCGCTTTGCCGAAGAGCACGATGTTGATTTAATCGTGGTAGGTTCACACGGTCGGCATGGGTTTGCCCTGCTACTTGGCTCCACATCCACTGGCGTTCTGCACGGTGCTCAGTGCGATGTACTTGCGGTGCGTGTGGGTAAAAAAGGCGAAAAGAGCGACGAATAAACTGTTAGCGCTTAACAGCCAGTTACAAGGCGCCCATTATGGGCGCCTTGTTTGTTGTGCGGCACTACTCGCCGTTAGCCATGGCCTCTAGCTCCATCCAGCGTTCCATAGCCACTTCCAGCGCTTGCTGCACGCCTTCCAGCTGTTGCAGCTTGGCGGTCACCCTACTGGCGTCCTGCTGGTAAAAATCAGGATTGCCTATTTCTTGCTCTAATGCCTCAACCTCACTTTCCAGCCGCTCTATTTCACCAGGCAACGTATCTAGTTCCCGCTGCAGTTTGTAGGAGAGTTTAACGGCTTTCTTAGCAGGCTCAGGAACGGGCGGCTCAGGCGTTTTTTCCACCGCTTTGCTGGTCGGTTCGGTATTCTGGCGCGCTGCGCCATCCCAGGGCGCCGGTGGTAACTTGCCCCCTTGACGAATCCAATCCGTGTAGCCACCGACGTACTCCCGCACACAGCCCTCGCCTTCGAAGGCCAGCATGCTGGTGACAACGTTATCCATAAACGTCCGGTCGTGGGAAACCAGGAGCAGCGTGCCGTCGAAATCGAGCAGCAGCTCTTCAAGCAGCTCCAATGTTTCCATATCCAAGTCGTTGGTCGGCTCATCCAGCACCAGCACGTTGGCAGGCTGCGTAAACAACTTGGCCAGCAGGAGCCGATTGGATTCACCGCCGGAAAGTGCTTTCACCGGTTGGCGCACACGGTCCGGTGTGAACAGGAAGTCCTGAAGGTAGCTCATCACGTGGCGATCTTTCCCGCCAACGCTGACCCGATCGCTGCCTTGGGCAACGTTATCGTAAACGGTTTTTTCCAGCTCCAGGCCGGCACGCAGCTGATCGAAGTAGGCCACCTGCAAATTGGTGCCCAACTGGACGCTACCTTCGGTTGGCGCAAGCTCGCCTAGCAAGATTTTCAGCAGCGTGGTTTTTCCGGCGCCGTTGCGACCAAGGAAGCCGATACGGTCACCGCGCATTACTTCAAGGTTCACATCACGCAGAATGACTTCATCTCCAAATCGCTGCGTGACGCCTTTCAGCTCGACTACCCGCTTGCCGGTGCGCTCGCCGCTATCTACGTTGAGATTGGCCGTGCCTTGACGCTCTCGGCGCTGGCTGCGCTCTACGCGCATTTGCTCAAGCTCGCGCACTCGGCCTTCGTTACGGGTTCGCCGCGCCTTGACACCTTGACGAATCCAAACTTCTTCCTGGGCCAATTTCTTGTCAAATAGGGCGTGCTCGCGGGCTTCTACTTCCAGCTCGTGCTGCTTACGCTCTTGATACCCAGCGTAGGTACCCGGGTAACGACCCAACTTTCCTCGGTCTAGCTCAAGGATATTGGTCGCCAATTTAGATAAAAAAGCCCGGTCGTGGGTAATCAGCAATACCGCGCCGTTAAAGGCTAACAGTTGCTCTTCCAGCCACGCGATAGTGTCTAGGTCCAGGTGGTTGGTAGGCTCATCCAGAAGCAGCAGGTCAGGCTCTGAAACCAGCGCACGCGCCAACGCAACGCGGCGGCGCCAACCGCCGGAAAGCGCGCTCATTTCGGCTTCGGGCGGCAGCCCTAAGCGGGTGAGAACGACATCAATACTCTGATGAAACGACCAGCCGTCAATAGCCTCAATGCGGGTTTGCAGCTTGGCCATACGATTCATATCAGGGTCGGGGTCATTGATTAAGTGCTGATATTCAGACAGCAGCTCCCCTGCCTCAGGCAACCCTTGGGCGACCATATCAAAAATAGTCATACCGGAAGACTCTGGCAGCTCCTGGGCCAGCACGCCGATTTTCAAACCCGGCGCGCGCCAAATCGAGCCATCATCGGCTTGAATATCGCCCGCCACCAATTTCAACAACGTTGACTTACCGGTGCCGTTGCGCCCGACCAGCGCCAGCCGCTCGCCTTTTTCAACCGTTAGGTCGGCGCGGTTAAGTAGTACTTGGGTGCCATAAGCGAGTTGCAGCTGTTCGAGTCGTAACAAGGTCACGCAGTATCCTCCTTCGTCGTGAGGCGCACAGTGTAACGCATGCACTGCATAAGAGGGGCAACCTTGTAGAGGCGAAGATGACATCGTGATAACGTCATGTGAATATTCGACAATCATTACGTAGCGTCTGGGACGTTATTGGGGCAGGTGTGCAGTGACAGTGACTGTTTCGATGCACTTCGTTAACGAACTGCTGTATGGCTTACCAGACAGTGTGCAGTCTCAAAGCCGTTATTTAGAACAGGCGGGTATTTCTCCTTTTTTGTTAAGCGCGCCTAACGGGCGGGTGACGGTTGAACAATTTGCTGAGCTTTATCGACTTATTGCCCTTGAGCTAGACGACGAGACACCGCGTTTTTTTTCACGCCCGCTGCGCTGCGGCACCCTGAAACTACTCTGTTTAAGCTTGTTAGATGCCCCCACGCTGCACGTCGCCTTGCACCGCTATACACAGTTTTTCAGAATCATGCTGGACGATTTTAGTTATGCTTTTTCTGTTAACAATGGCGTGGCGCGCATGGCGTTAGTTGAACATACCCCCCTTTCGGGTAGCCGCATTCTAGTTCATGAGCTAATGCTGAAGCTGTTCCACGGCATTGCTTCGTGGATGATCGCCCGCAAAATCCCCCCTGTATTAATGGAGTGTAATTACGCGCCGCCCTCCTATAACGCCGACTACCTTTATTTCTATCCTGGTAAGGTGCGTTTTAATCAACCCCAAACTGCCATGTCGTTTGATCAATCGCTATTGAATCACCCTATCCGACAAACCAAACAGCACTTAGGCGCGTTTTTACAGCGCGCCCCGGCCGACTGGTTTTATGTCTCGTTTGAAGAGCAGCTGTTAACTCACCGGGTGCGCGAACATCTAAGGCGACATTTACCTGCGGCGGCCAACGTTGCCCATGTTGCCGACGCGCTGCATATGTCGGTGCGCACGTTGTCACGCCGACTAAAATTGGAAGGCACGCATTTCCAAGCGGTAAAAGATGAATTTCGCCGCGATTATGCGGTTCAGGCTTTAACCCGCAGTGCTCAGCCGCTTACCTCTATTGCCGATACGCTCGGGTTTGAAGACTTAGCCTGTTTTAGCCGCGCATTTAAGCAGTGGACCGGTAATTCGCCCGCCGCCTACCGAAAAGCGCGTGCAGCGAGCGTCAAACAGTAATTCCTTATATTTTTCCCTTATATTTCTGTTCGAATGCGCTTTTTATCCAGTTTGCCGACGCTGGTTTTAGGGATTTCATCGACCATACGAATAAGCGATGGAATGCCCCAGCGGTTGATAGCGCCCTGCTCGACGAACTGCTCCATAAAGGCTTGCACCTCCTCTGCCGTGGGCGGGTTCTTCAGATCGCTGGGCACCACTAACGCAGCCGGGCGCTCACCCCATTTATCATCGGCAACGCCAATCACAGCCACCTCAGCAACGCCTGGGCACTGGCTGATATAGCTTTCCAGCTCAAGCGATGAGAGCCACTCCCCGCCGGTCTTAATAACATCTTTAATGCGGTCACTAATGGCTAAGAAGCCGTGCTCGTCAATGGAGCCCACATCGCCCGTATGTAGCCAACCATCACGCCATAACTCTTCGCTGCGCTTTTCTTCTTTATAGTAGGCCTGAGTGAGCCAGGGTGCTTGGGCACGTACTTCGCCGACACTTTGGCCATCATGGGGTAGCGGTTTGCCGTCGGTATCGACCACTTGCAACTTCACCAAGGGCACTGGTAGGCCAGCCTTGCAGCGCCAAGGAAGCTGGGTATCGAAGTTCGCCTCACCCACCTCACGGGGCAGAATATCCGCCGTGAGCAGCGGGCAGGTTTCCGACATGCCATAGGCGCTGCGCGTATCAATACCCAGCGACCAAGCACGGCTGGCCAGCGCTTGAGTGAGAGCACTGCCGCCTACCAGCACTTTCCAGCCACTTAGGTCTACTTTTTTCGACGCAATCGCATCCGCACTGACCACCATATTCAGCAGCGTGGGAACGCAGTGAGAAAAATCGACCTTTTCACTGACCAGCAGCTTGACCAGCATCTCGGGCTCGTATTTGCCCGGGTACACCTGGGTGGCCCCCATCAGTGTGGCGGTATAGGGCACGCCCCATGCATGCACATGGAACATCGGCGTGATGGGCATGTAGACCTTGTCACGATTGAGCAGCTCAAAGCCCGGCGCCTGGAAGGTACTGGCTTCACCCAAGGTATGCAGCACTAACTGTCGATGCGTAAAAAACACCCCTTTGGGATTACCGGTAGTGCCTGTGGTGTAAAACAGCGTGGCCACGGCATTTTCATCAAAGATAGGGAAATCGTAATGACTGGGTTGCTCACTTAATAACGCCTCAAACTCCCCCACCAGAGGTAACGACGTGTTGACGTCTCTCGCCTCCTCCTGGCACAGCATGTAACCGTGAATATTGGGTAACTTATCCGCTAGAGGCTCAAGCAGTGGCACAAAGTCTTCGTGCACCAGTACGAACACATCTTCGGCGTGCTCCATGGTGTACAGAATCTGCTCGGGCGCTAAGCGCACGTTCACCGTGTGTAGCACAGCGCCAATCATGGGAATGGCGAAGAAGCATTCAAGGTAGCGGTGGCTGTCCCAATCCAGAACGGCCACCACATCACCTGCTTTTACGCCCTTTGCCGTTAGCGTATGGGCAAGCTGATGCACCCGTTCACGAAAACGTCGGTAATCGTGGCGGCACTGGTCGCGATAAACAATTTGGTTGTTACCCGCCATACGCACGCCTGACTCAAGCAAGTCGCCGATTAACAGTGGCGAATTAGTGGCGGAAGGCGTTGGAGGAATAATCTTGGGCGTTATCGTCGACATAAATACTCACCTTTTTGATTGTGTTGGCAAAATTAACCTATGCGTTCAAGAAGTAACCTTTACGCCTGAGCCCAGAATCACCAGCGCTCAATCAGCAGTGCAATGCCCTGCCCACCGCCGATACACAGCGTCACTAGACCAAAACGGCCCCCGGTACGCTCTAATTCATGCAAGGCTTTTAAGATTAAGATAGCGCCGGTAGCACCTACCGGATGACCCAGCGCCACCGCACCGCCGTTAGGATTCAATTTTTCTAGTGGGAAACCGAGCGTGTCGGCAACGGCCATTGCTTGAGCCGCAAAGGCTTCATTAGACTCGATGACATCGATATCGTTGATGTGCAGCCCCGCTTGCTGAAGGCAGCGCTTAACGGCGGGTATTGGCCCCAGCCCCATCAGCGAAGGCTCTACACCGGCCGTTGTAGCCACCCGCAGCCGTGCACGCGGGGTTAAGCCACGCGCCTTGGCTTCCTCTGCGTGGGCCAGCACTAACGACGCCGCACCATCATTAATACCGGAGGCGTTACCCGCCGTCACGATCCCATCTTTCTTGAACGCCGGCTTTAGACGGGCTAAATCGCTAAGTTCGACGCCTTCACGTACATGCTCGTCGCGTTTAAAGGAGATCGTCTGTTTGCCTTGGGCAACCTCAACCGCCACGATTTGCTCATCAAAGCGCCCTTCGGCAATCGCTCGGGCCGCCTTGTGGTGGCTATCGACGGCAAACTGATCCAGCTGCTCGCGGGTTAAGCCATACTGCTTAGCGATATTTTCTGCTGTCATCCCCATGTGCCCGCTGCCAAACGGGTCGCTGAGAATACCTAGGGTAAGATCCTGAATATTGGCATCCCCCATGCGTATTCCATTACGCGCCTGGGGTGGCAGCACATAGGCACCTCGCGACATGGACTCAGCCCCACCCGCTAGCGCCAGACGACTATCGCCCAGTGCAATTTGCTGGGCAGCCGACACCACGGCTTGCACACCGGAACCACACAGCCGGTTCACGTTAAAGGCGCCCGCTTCTTTGGGAGCACCAGCATTCAATGCAATGTGACGCGCAAGATACGCATCCTGAGGGCCGGTGGTAATAATGTGCCCATACACCGAGTGGTCAATATCCTCGCCCGCCACTCCCGCCCGACGCAGCGCTTCCTGAGCAGTAATCGTCCCTAGCTCAAAAGGCGCCAGCGATGAGAGTGTCCCCCCAAATCCTCCAATGGCAGTGCGTGCACCGCCCAAAATGACAACGCTATCCAGCTGCATGTGAACTCCTTAATCATGGCGCCCGGCTGAGGGGTTATGCGACTTTTCCCAGCAGCGAACGCGCGACAACTTCTTTCATAATTTCCGAACTGCCTGCATAAATAGTTTGTACGCGGGCGTCCAAGTAAAAGCGTGAAATGGGGTATTCATGGGTATAGCCATAACCACCAAACAGCTGAAGACAACGATCAACAGCACGGCACTGGAGCTCGCTAAGCTGTAGTTTTAGGATAGCTGCATCCGTGCTGGTCATCGTGCCATGGCGGTACTTATCGACACATTGGTCAAAATACGCCCGCGCCATGTCTAGCTGCGCTTTTATTTCAGCCAGCGTAAAGCGGGTATTTTGGAAATCAGCCACCCGCTGGCCGAAAGCGTGGCGCTGGGTTACGTAATCAAGCGTCAACGCGAGCGCCCCTTCAACGGCACCCAACGCTTGGGCGCCCACCCCTAACCGCTCCCGGGGCAGTTCTTGCATCAAGTAACGAAAACCCGCGCCTTCTTCGCCCAATAAGGCGCTGTGTGGCAACAACAATTGGTCAAACGCCAGTTCTGCCGTGTCGCTGGCATGCTGGCCAATTTTCTTGATCGGCTTACCCCGCGAAAAACCAGGTAACGTCGTGTCTACCAAAAATAGCGATACCCCTTTCGCCCCTGCACTGGGGTCGGTTTTCGCACATACGATCACTAGATCGGCCACTTGACCGTTAGTAATAAACAATTTACTGCCGTTAAGCTCCCAGCCCTCAGTGGTTTTACTTGCGCGAGTTTTCATCGCCGCTAAGTCGCTTCCGGCGTGTGGCTCGCTCATGGCGATGGCGCCCAGGCACTCTCCCAGGGCCATCGCGGGCAGCCATGTTTCACGCTGCTCGTTGGTGCCTAGGTTTTGAAGATAGGGCATTACAATATTGGCATGGATGTTATAAGCGCTGGCTAACCCGCCGAAGCCTTGCCGGGATATTTCCTCAAGTGCCAGCTGGGTAATGGCAATATCAGCGCCAGCGCCGCCCCAGGTGTCATCAAGATCAATCCCTAATAACCCTGCAGCCCCTAGCGCTCTCCACAGTGAACGGGGTATCTCTCCAGCTTCCTCCCACTGCGGGTAAAAAGGGGCGACTTCTTGCGCTAAACAGCGCGAAATCATGGCATGAAACAGCTCGTTGGTTTGGGCGTCCATGCTTACTCCTTAAGGTCTTGACGAAGGTGACGTTTGAGGATTTTACCTGCCGTGCTTTTAGGCAGTGTGTCGGCAAACACCACGCGTTTAGGCACTTTATAGGGGGCGATTAAGCTTTTCGCATGGTGAATAAGCTCATCTTCGCTAACCCTTTGACCCTCTTTCACCACAACGACCGCAGTAATGGCCTCTATCCATTTTTCATCGGGCAGGCCAACCACCGCCACCTCAGAAATAGCCGTATGCTTGAAAAGGGCTTCTTCCACTTCGCGACTCGCTACCAGTACGCCGCCGGTATTGATAACGTCTTTAATGCGATCAACCACATACAGGTAGCCTGCTTCGTCGAAATAGCCCACGTCACCAGAGTGGAACCAACCGCCCTGAAAAGCCTCGGCGGTCATATCAGGCTTATCCCAGTACCCCGTCATTAACTGGGGCGAGCGGTGAACAATCTCCCCATGTTCGCCAGGAGGCACGTCGTTCATATCTAAATCGACGATGCGGGTTTCTACGGTGAGTATGGGCCGCCCTGCTGAGGCTGGGCGCTCGGCATGCTCTTCTGGGCGCAACACCGTTGCTAAAGGGGCAATCTCACTCTGCCCATAACAGTTATAAAGCCCTACTCCATGAAAGCGCTGCTGCATCTCTTCCAACACAGGCACTGGCATAATTGAGGCCCCGTAATACGCTTTTTTAAGGCTGGTTAAATCAAACTGGTCAAATGTCGCGTGACGCAGCAGGCTGATCCAGACGGTTGGCGGTGCAAAAAACGAGGCGATGTTATGCTCTGAAATCGCAGCGAGACAGCTCTCTGGAAGCGGTGCTTCAAGTAGATAAACGGGGGCACCCAGCAGCAAGGCGGGCATTAAAAAAACATGCATCTGCGCCGAATGGTAAAGCGGCAAGGCAGCCAACATCGCGTCGTTACTGTTTATATCCAGCTCAACCATGCAGGCCATGTATTCAGCCATTAATGCCTGATGACTCATCATCGCGGCTTTGGGTGCCGCGGTGGTTCCCGAGGTGTAAAGCAGCTGGGCTAAGCTACTTCCTTCTAGCGCTATATCGGGCTCATGGGATGCTTGAGAAGTTCGTGCACAGGTCAGCACGTCAAAGTCTGTTGGGTCGCCTTCGTCAGCGGCGTACAGGGTACCCTCTAGAGTTAAACCCAAACCTTGTGTCGCTTCAGCGACTTTATCGGCTAGCACAGTATCGCTGAGCAGCCCTTTCGCCCCCGACTGCTCCAGGATATAACGCAGTTCTTCGCTGCTAAGCGCAAAGTTAATGGGGACATGCACAAGCCCGGCCTTTGTGGCTGCCAGCCAAGCAATCACGTAAGCATCTGAGTTCTTGCCGTATACCGCCAACCGATCCCCTGGCGAAAGCCCCGCCTCCAACAGCCCATTAGCAACATGGTTAGCGGCACTGTTTAGCGCTTGATAATTCCATGCCCGCTCACCAAAGGTAAGCGCTGGCCGCTGTGCGTACTTGCGAGCGCTGCGATTTAACGCAGCGCCGATGGTATTACGGTGGATTAAATGCGTGTTCGACATGCCAAGTCCTTGTTAGTGTTGTGCTTGATTGGCAGGGCATTAGCTATTAACGAGCGGGCAAACGCTTTCAGATAGCGGCCGAAACGCTTCTTCGGCGGGAATAGTGCGTACCACTCGGAAAAGGTCGTCTTCGTCTGCAGACTCATCCGGCGATTTCACCTCAACCAGATACATGTCGTGCACCATGCGGCCGTCTTCGCGGATATAGCCGTTGGTGGCGAAAATATCGTTAATTGGGGTATCCGCCATCTGTTGGCGAACCGTTTGGGTATCGTCTGTTCCCGTGGCTTCAATCGCTTCTAAATAGTGGAGGGTACTAGAGTAGAGGCCCGCGTGAACCATCGTTGGCATACTGCCAGTACGCTCGCGGAAGCGCTCTGCCCAGGCACGCGTTTCTTCGTTTAAATCGTAGTACCAGGCTTTTGTGAACTGCAGCCCCTGGGCATTTTCAAGGCCGATACTGCGTATATCAGTGCTGAACAGCACCATGCCCGCTAAAATTTGGCCAGCTTGAGTAATACCAAACTCCCCAGCTGTTTGAACGGCATTAATGGTATCGCCGCCAGCATTATTGAGGGCAATAACGTCAGCGCCAGACGCTTGGGCCTGGAGCATAAAAGAGGAGAAATCATTGTTTGGGAAAGGGTGTCGCGCGCGGCCCACTACCGTGCCACCATTTTCGGTAACCACACGCTCCACATCTGCCTCAAGGGCGTGGCCAAACGAGTAGTCGGCACTTAACAGATACCAGTTCTTGTAACCCTCGTCGGTAATGGCTTTTGCCGTACCGTTGGACATAGCCCAGGTATCATAGACCCAGTGGATATGGTTAGGAGAGCAGTGCTCGTTAGTCACCCCAGAAGATACCGCGCCATTAACAAGGCCCAGTTTGTCCGCGTCTTCTAAAAGCCTAACAGCCGCCAATGTGACCGATGATGCCACTAAGCCTGTGACCATATCGACATTGCGCTCATCAATCCATTCGCGCACAACGCTTGACCCCACATCGGGGCTATTACGATCATCGGCACTGAAAACCACAATGTTGGCGCCGTGCACGCTGCCACCTACATCTTCAATCGCCATCTCAATGGCATCTTGCCCTAGAGGGCCAATGGGATCTCGATAAACACCTGACATATCAGCTAGGTAGCCAATTCGGATTTCATTATCCGAAATACCGTTACTGGCAAAAGCGCTTGGGGCAACGCTAGCAGCAAGCAAGGCAGCAGATAGTGCAGACACAGTGAAGCTTTGCGATAGTTGCATATTAATTAACCTGTCTATTGTTGTTATTGGGTAGGCCTTAATGGCGCTTTAGGCCATGGCTCTTATTCATAGTAAGAGTAAAAATCGCTTATCTGTTTACCTATCAAGCCAGTTTTTTTGCAATTCGTGCCATTCGTAGCCGCAATCTACTGTCATGATCCATTAGTCGATACCGCTTACCAGCGTTACAATAGGGTTTTGCCGTTGAGTAGGAGCTAGGTGTGGGCACACCCTATACGGATGAATTTTTACCCGACGCGCTGCAATTTCGTCCCGATACGCCGCTGGTGGATATTGGCGCAAACCTGACCCACGAGAGCTTTCAGCGTGACCTTGGTGATGTCATTGCCAGAGCGAAAGCAGCCAATGTGACTGCGCTGATTGTTACCGGCACGGATATCGAACATGCCGAACAAGCAGTTGCTATGGCGCAACAGTTTAAAGGCGTATACGCAACCGCAGGGGTTCACCCTCATGACGCCAAAGGCTGGAACAGCGATGTAGCGAACCAACTAAAAGCGCTTCACGGGCAGCCTGAGGTTGTCGCTGTTGGTGAGTGCGGGCTAGACTTTAACCGCAACTTTTCGACACCTCAGGCGCAAGAGCGAGCTTTTGAAGCTCAGTTAGGTTTAGCCGTTGAAAGCGGTTTGCCACTTTTCTTGCATGAGCGCGATGCTGGCCAACGCATGAAAGAGATGCTGCGCAGCTGGCGAGATGACATCAGCGAGGCGGTTATTCACTGCTTTACCGCTGACCGCGCAACGCTACATGGCTACCTTGACCTTGACCTGCACATTGGCTTAACTGGCTGGATTTGCGACGAGCGTAGAGGCCATTCTCTGCGCTCGCTGGTTAACGATATTCCCCTTGAGCGTTTGATGGTGGAAACCGACTGCCCTTATCTGCTGCCCCGCAACCTTCCTGCCAAATTGAAAGGGCGCCGACACGAGCCAGCCCTGCTACCCTGGATTGTAAAAGAAATTGCCCTTTGGCATAACGTAAGCGAAGCAGCGCTAGGCGAGGCAACCACCCGCACGGCTCAGCGTTTTTTCCGCATTGACGCAGCATCTTAATAGGAGTGATAGCGTGGCTGATTATCCAGGATTTATTGCCATTGAGACGGGCGACGAAGATGGCTTGCCACTGGTTATTGCCTGGTCACTGCCCGATGGTCGTATCAAGCAAACGCTGATTCAACCTGATGACAGCTGGATCACAGAAGATACCAATGTAATGGGCGCATATAGTATTGAAGAGCTTGAGAGCTTGGGTGTCAGCCCATTGGATGTGATTCGTGAACTAGAAACCGACTACTTCTCGCAGACGTTGTATACCAGCGACAACGGTGACGATGAAGCAGCCATAGCCCGGCTATTTGATACATACGGCCTTGACCCCTTTGTCGAGCTTGCGCCCGCTAAAGTGCTTTATGACTCGATCAGTGCTAATGAGTGGCATCGGCTACGCAATGAAACATTTAATGATCTAGGCCTTGAGCCCATGCGACCAGAAGATGAAATAGCCGTCATGCTTTCCTTACATCAGCGGCTTACTGAGCAAGATTAAACCGGGCAGGCCGCGTTAGTACTTAATGCTTTTCGCCCCTGCGCAACAGCCATGCTGAGCGTGTCTGAACATTGATAGTAGCGCGTCAACGCAACATAAAAAGCGTTGGCGCGAGTGGGAAGCCCCTCGTCCTGATAGCGCCGAGCCCGAGCAGCTACCTTATGGGAAAACTGCTCACGGTCCACGGCTACCTCCCCCCCGAGATTATCGACGCTGACATGAAAGGTGCGGCCGCAGGCATGGGTAAACAGCCGCTCAAGCGCTTGGGGCGCAATTTCGGCTTGCTCGAATGCCTGCTGCTGCTCGGCATTTCGCCCATCAGGCAAATACCAGTAGCCGTAATCTTCCAATTGCCGCCGCCGATTGCCTGCAATACACCAATGGCTTATTTCATGCAGAGCACTGGCAAAATAGCCGCGGGCAAAAATAACCTGGTGGAATGGCGTATCAGGCGTTGCTGGCAGGTAAAGCGGCTCGTCACCGCCTTTTACAAGCCGTGTCATATAGCTCTCTGCAAAAACGCCATCAAATAGCGCCACTATATCGTTCAGCGTCCAACGCCCTTCGTTATGAGTTGTCATGGTGTCACTTTAGCTATCGATTTTGAGCAGTATATCCCAGCGTAACCCGCACACTAAAGTAGTGTGCTGGCCCAAGTGAAGACGGAAAAGATTAGCAACTCCTGCTAATCTATCGGCTTTTCCTGGGCCACTTAACTTACTAGGAGCCTGACCTTGGGCGGCTTTGCTAAACAGATCAAATCAACCTATTGGCCAGAAACCCGCATTCTGGTAGCGCTAGCGCTACCCATTTGCGGCGCCCAGCTAGCCCAAGCGGGCATGAGCGTGGTCGATGTGATGATGACTGGGCGTTACAACGCCACTTCCCTGGCGGCAGTATCAGTAGGTTCAAGCCTATGGATGCCACTCATGCTATTTATGACCGGCACGCTGATGGGGCTAACACCGATTGTGGCGCATCTTTTAGGTGGCCAGCGCAATGACGACATTCGCCCTGCCGTGCATCAAGCGCTTTGGGTGGCGCTCGTATTAGGCATCATTGCCGCTCTGTTACTCTGGTTTTCGGTAATGCCCATTTTCGAAGCGATGGATGTACCTAGCGCAGTGGCTAAAGAATCCGCTGCGTATCTTTCTGCGGTGGCCTTTGGCATGCCTGGCATTGCGCTCTTCCAAGCACTTAGGGCCTTCTCAGACGGCATGAACCATACCCGGCCAGCCCTATGGATCAGCTTGGTAGGGCTTACGGTTAATATTCCCAGTAACTACGTATTGATCTATGGCGGCGATGGCCTAACAAATCTCTTAGGTGATTGGCTTCCTAGCACCGTTCAGCAATTACCAGCCCTCGGCGCTTTTGGCTGTGGCATCGCCACAGCCCTTTCGATGTGGACAATGGCGCTCGCGATGGCCTATTACACGCGCCGTGGCCGCACCTACCGCAGTGTCTCATTATGGAAGCAGTTAACGCCGCCTAACCTGTCAGGTATTCGTGAGCTGGTCGTTGTGGGCGTGCCCATTGGGGTCGCTATTTTTGTCGAAGTAACGCTTTTCACTCTTATCGCGCTCTTCATTGCCAGTTTTGGCGAAGTCACCGTGGGAGCCCACCAAATCGCCCTGAGCTATACCACCATTCTCTTTATGCTCCCGATGTCACTCAGCATGGCTCTCACAGTTCGCGTAGGTAATACACTTGGTCGGCAGCGCTTAGCACTAGCCCGTAAAGTCGCCTGGAATGGCATCGTAATCAGCGTAATCGTAGCGATTATCAACAGCTCCCTGATATGGATTACGGCGGAACCGGTAATTTCACTCTACACCTCAAATCCCGACGTTAAGGCACTGGCCCTTACCATTATCGCACTAGCGGTCATTTTCCAACTTTCAGATTCACTACAGGTTAACTTAGCGGGCGCGCTTAGGGGCTATAAAGATACTCGGATCGTGATGATTATTACGGTACTTTCCTACTGGATTGTCGGCCTAGGAGGCGGCCACTGGCTAGGAACTCACGGTATGGGGGGAGTGTCTGAACCACTGGGTGTACATGGTTACTGGATAGGCTTAATCGCGGGGCTCAGCACTGCCGCTGTTTTACTTGGGTGGCGATTAAAGTGGATCAGCCAAAAGGAGTAACCCCTATGACACCCTTTGGTGCCAAAAACTTTCTAGCCGCACTATCGGTAACCACCCTGCTAGCAGGGTGCGGCAACAATGATGCCGAGCAACCCTGGGTTGCTTACCATGAGAAGTTGGCCACTGATCTCAACATTTCATCTATTGAGCGCTCCTCTCCACGTAACATTGGTGCCTTTCCTGATCGCCAAAACAGGCAAATTGATGTGCCTGAAATGCGTGAAAGCATGCTTAATATCTATGCCCTGAGGGAGTGTCAAATCACCTCGCTCGTTGCCGCACGCAATAATCAGTTAGGACGAGTTGCGCCCCCAAGCCAGCAGTGGCTTTACGAACGTACCCTCTGGCAGCGCCTTAGCGGTTGCTGGAAAAGTGAGGCAGTTAGTGAATTAAGCGATGAAAACCGAGCACGCCTGGAAACGCTCACTTTACAGAAAACCGCTCAGCTACCTGCGGTGAGCTGGAATGCCATCTTCGAATCCTCCGAATGGGAAAAGAGCTTTTCAAGAGCCAGCCAACCCTTAAGTTCAGGAGGTGTAGCAGACCTTTCTCAACACCTAGCTTCCATTGAGTACTTGCACCAAATGGTAGTGAATCAGTTTAGTCTTGAGTGGCAACAGGACTCCTCCACCCTCGAACACCACCTTAAAACACTTCAAGAACGCCCCTTAACGGGAGAGCTATTACGTACACTGCTTCTCGCCGAGCAGCGTTTGAGTGAGGCTAATATCGTGCTTTCAGAACAAGCGCTATCTACTGATACCTGTTTAAGCTCCTGGGAGGCTACTTGGCTTACCACCCTTGAGCAACAGGCTGAGCAGTGGCTTATAGCGGTCAATCAACTGATCGATACGCATGACGTCTCCCCACCTGAGGCCGTTGTGGAGTATCAAAATACGTGGCTTTCATTGAGCAACCCCAGCGCTCCCTGGCAGCAATTTCAAACCACGAAAACCACCCATAATCAGCTCAGAAGCCGCTTTCCAGTATGCAGTATCACGTAAAAAATACGCTCCCCTCTTAACCTTATGGTAAACCTGTGCTATTGGTGAACTACGTGGTGAGCAAAAAACTCACCAATGTCGAGACCACGCAGCACAAGGAGGGACACCATGGGCGCATCCCAGTCACCCCGCTCTGCCCAGGTCATCGACCTGGATACCGTGCGTCAGCATCACCAGGCGCAAAAATGTTTGATTCGTCTAGCACCAGAGCTAGATGGGTTAGAGATGGTTTACCAGCTCGCTGCGAGTCCCGACACCTACTATGGCCTGCCTATATTGGCATGGGGCCTCCGCAAAGACGGTAGCGTGGTTGGACTAGTGCCCTGGATGGAATCACTGGCGGCTTGCCACGATTTAGACAGCCATGAAAGTGGCCTATTTATCGGTTATCGTGATCCCGAAACCGAAGAGATATTCGAACTCCCTCCCGACCATAAATATGACGAGCTAACGGCGGCGGCAAGCTATTTTGAATACGAAGCTTCAGAAGAGGTTTCACTTATTCAGCAACTCCCTGACACCTTAGGCACCCATGCTTTATGCATGAACCACTCTAATGCCCCTTGGCACATGAAAGCCGTTTACGGATGGCGCCTCTACAGCGATGGCAACGTAGAAGCTTTACTGGCCGATGAGCAGAAGGCCACCATGACGCCAATCTTACTTGGCGATAGGTGCCTGTATGAAGCGCATTTGCGCCATCAAAAGGTGTACTTCTTCCAGCGGCATATCGCCAACCAAATTATGGAAGAGGATCCCGCCACACTAGATGCATTAGCCATGATGGTTGTTCCTCACGGGGAAGCCGATTAAATCAACGGCTTGGCGAGGCTATCCACCATTAGTCGGCACTGGCCTCGCTAAACTCCACAGACTTAAGCTAAACGGATAAAGTAGAAATAGTGGCCAGTTTCCTCGCGCTGCGATAACAGCTCGTGCCCTAGAAACTGACAAAATTTAGGGACATCTCGAGTTGTAGCGGGATCGGTTGCTATCACTTTAAGCACTTGTCCTGACGCCATGTCGCGCACTTGGTTATGCATCAGCATAATAGGCTCAGGGCAGTAAAGCCCGGTGGTATCCAGCGATGCGTCAAACGCTTGCGTGTCGTCGGTATTAACAGTCATTTATATTCTCGGTTAGGAATCCACAGTATGATAAAAGTAATCATTGAAAGGCGTATTATGCCCGGCCTGGAAGAAGAATTTGAGCAAGCTGCACGCGAAGCCATGCGCGTTTCCCTTGGGGTAAGAGGGTTTGTCGGTGGAGAAACGCTGGTAGAGCTTGGCCATACTGATCGGCGCCTAATGATTACCAAATGGCGTGATCTACGCGCTTGGAAAGAGTGGCATGCAAGCGAAGCCCGCGCAGACGCCATGCAGCGTATTTTACCGCTATTAACCGAAGATGAAACCATTCGGGTATACGAGCCGGGCTACTAAAGCCCTCGGCTCGCTTGACCGGTCATTAATTAATTAACCTTACGTGAACCGTCACCTCTTCCCGATCATGGTAGAGGTGACGACAGGAAATGTTAGCCCGCACCCCCGCTTCCGCCAACGTCTCTTCCAACGATGTTAAGCAGCGAGTCACCTCATCCCAGCGCTTTTTCATGGGTAACTTAAGATTAAAAATCGCCTCGCGACACCACTTACGCGTTAGCCACCGCTCCACCATTGCCAGCACGCGTACTGGTTTATCAACAATATCGCATACCAGCCAATCAAGCCTCTGAGGGGGCTCCCAGCTAAAGCCATCCTCTTTAAGATGATCAATCTGCCCAGTCGCCATTAGCGATTTATCCATCGGCCCATTATCGATGGCGTAAACATACATACCCCGCTGAACCAGCTGCCAGGTCCAACCACCTGGGGCTGCCCCTAAATCTGCTGCCTGCATATGTGCCGAGAGCCGGTCATCCCACTGCTCACGAGGAATAAACTCATGCCACGCCTCTTCTAGCTTAAGCGTTGAGCGGCTAGGCGCTCGAGAAGGGAAGCGCAAGCGACGGATGCCGTTAATCAGTTCACTCCGATTATCGGGGAAGCTTATGCCCAGTTGAACGCGATCGCCATCGGTCCAAAAAATATGCAACCGACGCCCCCCGGCTTTACCGCGCAGAGCACCACGTTTTTTTAGCATGCTTTGCAGCGGTTTAGTCAGCGCTTTAATCAAGCCTGCCAATGCTTTTCCATCATTGGTATCGGGCGTTTCATGCCAAATTTCTTCAAAACTCCACCGACTTGCCTTCACTTGATCCAGAATAGCCGTCAAGCGGTCCTCCCTTGAGAGAGCCAGTGCCGGAAGTGCAGCTAAGCTTTGGCGTGCAAAAATAAGCCGCTTAAATGCAGCCTGGCGGTGCACGTCATTGATCGGCTCTCCATCTAAACGTGTCAAACTCACCCACCCCTCCCCCTGCGCAGGCTCGCAGGAGACACCTTGCTGTTTAGCGTGGTGCTGCATTTCTGACAGCGCATCGCCTTCAAAACCTGGTCGGCAGTAAACCAGCCACGACGTGGGTACCGTTTCACTCACCTATTCACCTCAACGTTTGCCTAATAAAACTGAAATAGTTATCTAACTGATTATTAAAGCGCATCATAGCACTTATCTAGCAGGGGTTATTTTGTTTAGCGCATAGCAAAAAGCCCCGAACACAGTGTGCTCGGGGCTTTTCTTAATAAGTGCCTGACGATGACCTACTCTCGCATGGGGAGACCCCACACTACCATCGGCGCTAAGCGGTTTCACTGCTGAGTTCGGCAAGGGATCAGGTGGTTCACGCTCGCTATGGTCGTCAGGCGTAACTGGCGATGTATATCATGCTGACGTGTTTGTGTGCGTCTCTATCAAGCCCTGGGCTTGATGCGCGTATCCGGTTCTCGTTACTACTACGACCAGACCCCTTGGGTGTTATAGGGTCAAGCCTCACGGGCCATTAGTACACGTTAGCTCAACGCCTTGCAGCGCTTCCACACCGTGCCTATCAACCAGCTAGTCTCGCTGGGCCCTTTAGGAGGATCAAGTCCTCGGGGATGTCTCATCTTGAAGGGGGCTTCCCGCTTAGATGCTTTCAGCGGTTATCCTGTCCGACCATAGCTACCCGGCAATGCCACTGGCGTGACAACCGGAACACCAGAGGGTCGTCCACTCCGGTCCTCTCGTACTAGGAGCAGCTCTTCTCAAACATCCAACGCCCACGGCAGATAGGGACCGAACTGTCTCACGACGTTCTAAACCCAGCTCGCGTACCACTTTAAATGGCGAACAGCCATACCCTTGGGACCGACTTCAGCCCCAGGATGTGATGAGCCGACATCGAGGTGCCAAACACCGCCGTCGATGTGAACTCTTGGGCGGTATCAGCCTGTTATCCCCGGAGTACCTTTTATCCGTTGAGCGATGGCCCTTCCATACAGAACCACCGGATCACTAGAACCTGCTTTCGCACCTGCTCGACGTGTCTGTCTCGCAGTCAAGCACCCTTATGCTCTTGCACTCACTGCACGATGTCCGACCGTGCTGAGGGTACCTTCGTGCTCCTCCGTTACTCTTTGGGAGGAGACCGCCCCAGTCAAACTACCCACCACACACTGTCCTCGATCCGGATAACGGACCTGAGTGAGAACGCCAATGATGCCAGGCTGGTATTTCAAGGTTGGCTCCACCCGAACTGGCGTCCGAGTTTCAAAGCCTCCCAGCTATCCTACACAGGCAACATCAGCGTCCAGTGTGAAGCTATAGTAAAGGTTCACGGGGTCTTTCCGTCTAGCCGCGGGTACACCGCATCTTCACGGCGATTTCAATTTCACTGAGTCTCGGGTGGAGACAGCGTGGCCATCATTACGCCATTCGTGCAGGTCGGAACTTACCCGACAAGGAATTTCGCTACCTTAGGACCGTTATAGTTACGGCCGCCGTTTACCGGGGCTTCAATCAAGAGCTTCGCCCGAGGGCTAACACCATCATTTAACCTTCCGGCACCGGGCAGGCGTCACACCCTATACGTCCTCTTACGAGTTAGCAGAGTGCTGTGTTTTTACTAAACAGTTGCAGCCACCTGGTATCTTCGACCGGTTCGGGCTTAGAGAGCAAGTCTCATCACCCTACGCCGGCGTGCCTTCTCCCGAAGTTACGGCACCATTTTGCCTAGTTCCTTCACCCGAGTTCTCTCAAGCGCCTTGGGATTCTCACCCTGACCACCTGTGTCGGTTTGGGGTACGGTCGCACATGATCTGAAGCTTAGAGGCTTTTCCTGGAAGCGTGGCATCAGTGACTTCCTGACCGTGGTCAGTTCATCTCGTGTCTCGGCTTTAAGGTGCCGGATTTTCCTAGCACCTCGGCCTACTCACTTTCACCAGGACAACCAACGCCTGGCTCACCTAGCCTTCTCCGTCCCCCCCATCGCAATCATGTCCGGTACGGGAATATTGACCCGTTTCCCATCGACTACGCCTTTCGGCCTCGCCTTAGGGGCCGACTCACTCTGCTCCGATTAGCGTCGAACAGAAACCCTTGGTCTTCCGGCGAGGGAGTTTTTTCACTCCCTTTATCGTTACTCATGTCAGCATTCGCACTCGTGATACCTCCAGCGAACTTCTCAATTCACCTTCATCGGCTTACACGACGCTCCTCTACCGCTCATTCCTAAGAATGAACCCGTAGCTTCGGTACCTGGTTTAGCCCCGTTACATCTTCCGCGCAGGCCGACTCGACTAGTGAGCTATTACGCTTTCTTTAAAGGATGGCTGCTTCTAAGCCAACCTCCTAGCTGTCTGAGCCTTCCCACATCGTTTCCCACTTAACCAGGATTTGGGGACCTTAGCTGACGGTCTGGGTTGTTTCCCTTTTCACGACGGACGTTAGCACCCGCCGTGTGTCTCCCACGCTGTACTCACCGGTATTCGGAGTTTGCCTCGGGTTGGTAAGTCGGGATGACCCCCTAGCCGAAACAGTGCTCTACCCCCGGCGGTAATACGTGAGGCGCTACCTAAATAGCTTTCGAGGAGAACCAGCTATCTCCGAGCTTGATTAGCCTTTCACTCCGATCCACAAGTCATCCAAATCTTTTTCAACAGATCCTGGTTCGGGCCTCCAGTTGATGTTACTCAACCTTCACCCTGCTCATGGATAGATCGCTCGGTTTCGGGTCTATATCCAGCGACTGTGTCGCCCAGTTAAGACTCGGTTTCCCTACGGCTCCCCTAAACGGTTAACCTCGCCACTGAATATAAGTCGCTGACCCATTATACAAAAGGTACGCAGTCACAGAACAAGTCTGCTCCTACTGCTTGTACGCACACGGTTTCAGGATCTATTTCACTCCCCTCTCCGGGGTTCTTTTCGCCTTTCCCTCACGGTACTGGTTCACTATCGGTCAGCCAGGAGTATTTAGCCTTGGAGGATGGTCCCCCCGTCTTCAGTCAAGGTTTCTCGTGCCCCGACCTACTCGATTTCACATGATCAGATTTTCGACTACGGGGCTATCACCCGCTACGGCCGCGCTTCCCAGCGCGTTCGTCTAATCAGTCACATGCTTAAGGGCTGGTCCCCGTTCGCTCGCCGCTACTAGGGGAATCTCGGTTGATTTCTTTTCCTCAGGGTACTTAGATGTTTCAGTTCCCCTGGTTCGCCTCTTACGCCTATATATTCAGCGTAAGATACTCAGCTTATGCTGAGTGGGTTTCCCCATTCAGAAATGCCCGGGTCACAGGTTGTTTGCCACCTCGCCGAGCCTTATCGCAGGCTACCACGTCTTTCATCGCCTCTGGCTGCCTAGGCATCCACCGTGTGCGCTTAATTGCTTGACCCTATAACCCGAAGGAGTCTGGGGTTCGCAATAATAACGATTGCCGGATACGCTTGAGACGTATCACAAAACAATTACGTATAAACACTTCTACGAAGCGTTTATGTCAGCATGATATACATTGTTAAAGAGCGACTGCTATAAGCAGTGATAAACGAATCGTATTTTCAACATCAAAAGAAAAAGAAAGGTCTTTTCTTCTTTTTTTAGTGTGAAAGAGCGTTTATCACTGCTCATCAACAGCATTCTGATCAGGTAATTCATTGTGAGCGCTTACCGCGAGGATAATGCATCGTTTAAGGAGGTGATCCAGCCGCAGGTTCCCCTACGGCTACCTTGTTACGACTTCACCCCAGTCATGAACCACACCGTGGTGATCGCCCTCTTGCGTTAGGCTAACCACTTCTGGTGCAGTCCACTCCCATGGTGTGACGGGCGGTGTGTACAAGGCCCGGGAACGTATTCACCGTGACATTCTGATTCACGATTACTAGCGATTCCGACTTCACGGAGTCGAGTTGCAGACTCCGATCCGGACTGAGACCGGCTTTTCGGGATTAGCGCACTCTCGCGAGTTGGCAACCCTTTGTACCGGCCATTGTAGCACGTGTGTAGCCCTACTCGTAAGGGCCATGATGACTTGACGTCGTCCCCACCTTCCTCCGGTTTGTCACCGGCAGTCTCCTTAGAGTTCCCACCATTACGCGCTGGCAAATAAGGACAAGGGTTGCGCTCGTTACGGGACTTAACCCAACATTTCACAACACGAGCTGACGACAGCCATGCAGCACCTGTCTCTGCGTTCCCGAAGGCACCAAGTGATCTCTCACAAGTTCGCAGGATGTCAAGAGTAGGTAAGGTTCTTCGCGTTGCATCGAATTAAACCACATGCTCCACCGCTTGTGCGGGCCCCCGTCAATTCATTTGAGTTTTAACCTTGCGGCCGTACTCCCCAGGCGGTCGACTTATCGCGTTAACTTCGCCACAAAGTGCGCTAGGCACCCAACGGCTGGTCGACATCGTTTACGGCGTGGACTACCAGGGTATCTAATCCTGTTTGCTACCCACGCTTTCGCACCTCAGTGTCAGTGTCAGTCCAGAAGGCCGCCTTCGCCACTGGTATTCCTCCCGATCTCTACGCATTTCACCGCTACACCGGGAATTCTACCTTCCTCTCCTGCACTCTAGCTTGACAGTTCCGGATGCCGTTCCCAGGTTGAGCCCGGGGCTTTCACAACCGGCTTATCAAGCCACCTACGCGCGCTTTACGCCCAGTAATTCCGATTAACGCTTGCACCCTCCGTATTACCGCGGCTGCTGGCACGGAGTTAGCCGGTGCTTCTTCTGCGAGTGATGTCTTTCCTAGGGGGTATTAACCCTTAGGCGTTCTTCCTCGCTGAAAGTGCTTTACAACCCGAGGGCCTTCTTCACACACGCGGCATGGCTGGATCAGGGTTTCCCCCATTGTCCAATATTCCCCACTGCTGCCTCCCGTAGGAGTTCGGGCCGTGTCTCAGTCCCGATGTGGCTGATCATCCTCTCAGACCAGCTACGGATCGTTGCCTTGGTGAGCCATTACCTCACCAACTAGCTAATCCGACATAGGCTCATCCAATAGCGGGAGCCGGAGCCCCCTTTCTCCCGTAGGACGTATGCGGTATTAGCCTGGGTTTCCCCAGGTTATCCCCCACTATCGGGCAGATTCCTATGCATTACTCACCCGTCCGCCGCTCGTCAGCATCTAGCAAGCTAGATCTGTTACCGCTCGACTTGCATGTGTTAGGCCTGCCGCCAGCGTTCAATCTGAGCCATGATCAAACTCTTCAGTTTAAAATCATTGTGATGCTTACTCGTTACTTAAGGACTAGCCGAAAGCAACAAAAGCGCATCAAACTTGGCTCAAGGTTCAAACGAATTCATTCAAACTTACGTTTTCATGACCGCTTGCCTTGATATTTGGTGATTTATCACCCTCATCGGCAAGCGCCCACATGAATTACCTGATCAAATTGTTAAAGAGCGTTCCGCTAATAACCGGCTTGCCGTTGAACTGGCTTGCCTCAGCGAGGAATGCGTATTCTACGCATTTCCTGTTGATTGTCAACCGCTGTTTTCAGTGACTGAATTCAGCGAACGAGGCGAGCCACATAACCGCTCTAACCTACTGACAAACCGAAGGTTTTCACCTTCATTCACCGCTGGTAACGCTTGGCGTCCCCGGCAGCGGATGCGTACTTTACGGATTCGCTGCCGTCTTGG